>NZ_JAGQAG010000001.1:0-3507500 GCF_021405525.1 Ruegeria pomeroyi | reverse complement strand
AAACGAACAGACGTTGTCCAAGTCAAGTACACTAACCCGGTGCGGTCCGCGAGGATACGCACCAATATGTTCAGCCCTGACGGGCTGAGCGGGAAAAGTGACTTTGGTTCAGAAACAAGGCCTGGTCGAACCAGCCCGGGCCGTGAGAGTTGGAGCCCTCAAGTAGCCGCAAGGCGGTAGGGCGCTAATCAGTCTCTCTTTTTCTGGATCGAATCAAGCGCGAGAAGGGCGTTTGGTGGATGCCTTGGCAGCAAGAGGCGATGAAGGACGTGATACTCTGCGATAAGTCATGGGGAGCCGAGAATAGGCTTTGATCCATGAATCTCCGAATGGGGCAACCCACCTGAATGTTTGTTATTGTTAGCCTCGCTATCAATAATGAGCATGAACAGGTACTTAAGACCTGAATACATAGGGTTTTAAGAGCAAACCCGGGGAACTGAAACATCTAAGTACCCGGAGGAAAGGAAATCAATTGATACTCCCCTAGTAGTGGCGAGCGAACGGGGACCAGCCGAGCCTTGAGAATGAGAAGAACATGTTGGGAAGCATGGCCATAGCGGGTGACAGCCCCGTATTCGAAGTTCGATGGGACGTATTAAGTAGGGCGGGACACGTGAAATCCTGTCTGAAGATCGGAGGACCACCTTCGAAGGCTAAGTACTCCTTGCTGACCGATAGCGAACCAGTACCGTGAGGGAAAGGTGAAAAGCACCCCGACGAGGGGAGTGAAACAGTACCTGAAACCGGACGCCTACAAGCAGTCGGAGGGACCTAGCGTCCTGACGGCGTACCTTTTGTATAATGGGTCATCGACTTGGTCTCACGAGCAAGCTTAAGCCGTTAGGTGTAGGCGCAGCGAAAGCGAGTCTTAATAGGGCGTCGAGTTCGTGGGATCAGACCCGAAACCGAGTGATCTAGGCATGGCCAGGTTGAAGGCAAGGTAACACTTGCTGGAGGACCGAACCCACATCCGTTGAAAAGGATCGGGATGAGCTGTGCCTAGGGGTGAAAGGCCAATCAAACTCGGAGATAGCTGGTTCTCCGCGAAATCTATTTAGGTAGAGCGTCATCCGAATACCCCGGGGGGTAGAGCACTGGATGGGTAATGGGGCCCCACAGGCTTACTGATCCTAACCAAACTCCGAATACCCGGGAGTACTAGATGGCAGACACACTGCGGGTGCTAACGCCCGTAGTGGAGAGGGAAACAACCCTGACCTCCAGCTAAGGCCCCCAATTCATGGCTAAGTGGGAAAGCAGGTGGGATGTCCAAAACAACCAGGAGGTTGGCTTAGAAGCAGCCATCCTTTAAAGATAGCGTAACAGCTCACTGGTCTAATCAAGACGTCCTGCGGCGAAGATGTAACGGGGCTCAAGCCATGAGCCGAAGCTGAGGATGCCGCAAGGCATGGTAGCGGAGCGTAGTGTGACATAGGACTTGTCCTGTATTGCCGCCGGTCATTTGACGCGAGAAATCGCGCTCAAGTAGCCGAATAGGCGGTAGCGCAGGATAGAGTCCTTTCGATGAAGCCGGGGCGTGAGCCATCCGGTGGAGAGATCACTAGCGAGAATGATGACATGAGTAGCGACAAAGAGTGTGAGAGACACTCTCGCCGAAAGTCCAAGGGTTCCTGCTTAAAGCTAATCTGAGCAGGGTAAGCCGGCCCCTAAGCCGAGGCCGAAAGGCGTAGGCGATGGGAACCAGGTTAATATTCCTGGGCCAGGAGGATGTGACGGATCACGGATGTAGTTCGACCTTATCGGATTGGTCGGGCTGCTGAGTGGTCCCCGGAAATAGCCCTCCATCAGACCGTACCCTAAACCGACACAGGTGGACTGGTAGAGAATACCAAGGCGCTTGAGAGAACGATGTTGAAGGAACTCGGCAAAATACCTCCGTAAGTTCGCGAGAAGGAGGCCCGGGTTCAAGGCAACTTGGATCCGGGGCACAAACCAGGGGTGGCGACTGTTTATTAAAAACACAGGGCTCTGCGAAGTCGCAAGACGACGTATAGGGTCTGACGCCTGCCCGGTGCCTGAAGGTTAAAAGGAGGGTGCAAGCTCCGAATTGAAGCCAGGTAAACGGCGGCCGTAACTATAACGGTCCTAAGGTAGCGAAATTCCTTGTCGGGTAAGTTCCGACCTGCACGAATGGCGTAACGACTTCCCCGCTGTCTCCAACATCGACTCAGCGAAATTGAATTGCCTGTCAAGATGCAGGCTTCCCGCGGTTAGACGGAAAGACCCCGTGCACCTTTACTACAGCTTCGCACTGGCATCAGGATTGTGATGTGCAGGATAGGTGGTAGGCTTTGAAGCAGGAACGCCAGTTCCCGTGGAGCCTCCCTTGAGATACCACCCTTCGCACTCTTGATGTCTAACCGCGGTCCGTCATCCGGATCCGGGACCCTGCGTGGCGGGTAGTTTGACTGGGGCGGTCGCCTCCTAAAGCGTAACGGAGGCGCGCGAAGGTTGGCTCAGAGCGGTCGGAAATCGCTCGTTGAGTGCAATGGCAGAAGCCAGCCTGACTGCAAGACTGACAAGTCGAGCAGAGACGAAAGTCGGCCATAGTGATCCGGTGGTCCCGAGTGGAAGGGCCATCGCTCAACGGATAAAAGGTACGCCGGGGATAACAGGCTGATACTGCCCAAGAGTCCATATCGACGGCAGTGTTTGGCACCTCGATGTCGGCTCATCTCATCCTGGGGCTGGAGCAGGTCCCAAGGGTACGGCTGTTCGCCGTTTAAAGAGGTACGTGAGCTGGGTTTAGAACGTCGTGAGACAGTTCGGTCCCTATCTGCCGTGGGTGTAGGATACTTGAGAGGAGTTGCCCTAGTACGAGAGGACCGGGGTGAACGATCCACTGGTGGACCTGTTGTTGCGCCAGCAGCAGTGCAGGGTAGCTATGATCGGACAGGATAACCGCTGAAGGCATCTAAGCGGGAAGCCCCCCTCAAAACAAGGTATCCCTGAGGGCCGTGGAAGACCACCACGTCAATAGGCCGGAGATGTAAGCGCAGCAATGCGTTCAGTTGACCGGTACTAATCGCCCGATAGGCTTGATCCGATCCAGTAACAGAAAGACTGATCAAATGGCCTCCAGCGCTCCGCGCGCCAGGCCAAATCAAGAACCAAAAGCACCAAAAAACTTGGACAACACGTGACAATCCAGAACTGGATTGCACCCGATTGATACCCTCCGCCCGGACAAAACGGGTGGCAACGCGCTTTCCTGCGGAAAACGCTGCCTGCCACTCTCACTGTCCGCAACGCGGACAGTGAGTATTTATTCGGTTTGGTGGTCATAGCGAGCGCAATACACCCGGTCCCTTCCCGAACCCGGAAGTTAAGTGCCTCCGCGCCAATGGTACTCGGGCTCAAGCCCCGGGAGAGTAGGTCACCGCCAAACCTAATAAATACTCAATTCTCTCTAATACGATCACAAAAACAACCGGCGCGGGATGGAGCAGCCAGGTAGCTCGTCAGGCTCATAACCTGAAGGTCGTAGGTTCAAATCCTACTCCCGCAACCAAATTATCAAACAAAATCAAAGACTTAAAGTGATGGTATCCCCGTGCCACTCGCTCTCCCGCGTTTACATCAACGCCACATCAACTCCAAAACAGAAAAACCGCAGCCGCAGGCAAAATCCACGCAACACGTCAGTCGCAGCCCGGAGAATTCTCAAGTGCGGGCAGCGACTCGGCAAAAAGTTTTGTCGTGACGGCAATGACCTGGTTACGAGTAGCCGCAAACGAGACTTGTTTGATGCTTGTTGCATTGTTGTCGAAAGCAAGTGGAAGCGACATCTTGATGCTGTGCACCAAACCGTCCGATGCGCCGATAGAGTCCAGAATTTCCAGGCTACCGGAACCTCCAAAAAACCGATTTCCCCAAACTCTACGGTGTTGTTCCATCGCAAGGGCATAGGTTAGCGTTCGGTTCGTTGAAAGCTGAACTTCAGGAACAATTGTGAACTGGAACCCTGTGCTTTCAGTAGCTTGAACCCTGCCAATTTCGAACGTCTTACCGCCAACTTTCAGGATGCCGGAAACATCCCGGTCCAAACGAAATTCGGTGGGAAGGTTGCCTTCGACACGGATTGTCGAGACAGTAGCCAAAGTCGCTCTTTTCAAGTTCAGTTCGAGCTCTTTGACCATTGGTCGAAGGGATAAATTGTCCATGTACTCGTTCGCCTCAACCCGTAAAGAATGCAGCACGTCGGGTTTTCGAGCGCGAAGGTGGGAGCGTACAAGATCATATCGGGCGGTCAGGTCAGCTGCAATTTTGCAGGTTTCATCATTTCCCACCCCTGACAATTCTCGAAGTGTAAAGTCGTGATTTTGGACGACCGGAATTATCACTTCCTCCTGAATAGCAGCAGCGCGAGCCTCGAGTTCGTTGTAAATTGCAATTTTGTGTGTGGCTTTCTGCTCGTCCAGCATCTTTTCAAGATCTGCTTCGAAATCTTCACGGTTCCAGTATTCATCAAGCTTCACGATACCGTAGTCCGCTACAATCCATGCGCCGACGCCACCAACGGCAGCACAGAGGCCGGCGCCTGGACCTGACCAAGAACAAGCTAATGCAGCTGCGCCTGCGCCCGTTCCGGCTGCGGCCCATTTCCCACCTGTTTTTGCAGCAGCTTTGACGGCGAGCTTAGCTGTAATTTTTTTTGCGATCGTTGTTGCGGCTACTTTGAACACAGCGACCGTACCGATCGCGGCGGACGCACTGATCGGAACAGTGAACTTAATGCGAGACTTGACGTCTTCGATAGCTTGTTTGGTCAAAGGGCCGAAAGTAGATGCTTCTGGAATGTCACCTGACGCAGGAGCAAATGTTTCGGCCTCGAACTGTGCATTGAAGTCGTTGTCCAGTTGCATGCCGACCTCAAGGACACGCTCTTCCAGTCCGGCAAACAGCATTTCTTGCAGTTTGTCGCTGACATCACCAAAAGCCGCGGCGCTTAGCTCGGCATATTCGCCCATGACTGAATAATGAAAGTCTGCGTACTTAGGAATTGCTTGGTACGCAGGCCGATAAGCGTCATCCAAAAGAGGGTCGAGTCGTTGACGGACAGCTTCAAGAGCTACCTTGTTCGCGTAGTTCAGCCTTTTTTCGAGCTCGGCCCCGCTTTCTTCATTACTACTTTTTGGCGGGGAAGTGATTTCTAACGGAGTTGATGTTTTTGTGGCACGGCTCGTATCGCTCTGTCGCACGACCGCTAGCAGAGTCAAGAGGAGAGTGAACGCCGCCATCAGGAAGATACTGCCCCAAAACCAGACTGCGAGCTTCCGAGAGTTTGTGCCGCCTTCAGGATTTGGGACACAACCGGGCGTGCTTTCTGAATCGAGCGGAGAAGTTTCTGGATCGGTAGTCATTCCCGAACCCCTCTTACATTCGCCTCGACAAACTGAGTTATGACTATGGCCGTTCGACAAAGGACAAAACTGAAGAGAGCGGAGTCGAGGCTGAACAGGAACCCGACTATTGGGTAACTGCGCAATTGTACAACACCCCAAAGTTTGGCCGCCTCAAAGCCGAAGGGCACCATCAGAATGGCCGTCACCCATCCATGCCTCTCTGGTAGCTTATGTAGCCCGATCTGTATCGCTTCGAGTAAATCTGCTTCCAACATTTCCCCGGGTTGCTTTGCCCATGCCCAAGTCGAAGCTACGAGGACTACAGTGAACGGGAGTGCAATCATCCAAGTGACAAGTGAAGTCGCGACAACGCGGGCAAAAGGTTGGTGAAAATGGTTTCTGAGAAGACTTTGGGTGGCCGAGAAGATAGTTCCAGACAACACAAACGCGACAAGCATTATTAGCGCTTCTGTCATCGATGCGGTGAGGGACTGCCAAGCCAGCACCGTAACAGCGACGAAGGTGAACGCCGCTGAAAGGAGCGAAGCTCTGAGTTTGCCCGTCAGGAGACGTTCAAGTGGAGATTCTTCGCGCAACTCAAGACGCAGCCGAGCTTTCCAAGGGATCAATGTCAAAGACCAAGTGCCGATGAAAACCACAGCGCCCAGCGGGATCAGCGCAAGGGTGGCCCAGTCAGTGGAGAAGTAGGCTGTGCGCCAGAGATAAAGTGAAACCGCTGCGAAGGCCGTTGCAGCTAGAGCATTATTTAACGCAGTCAGCATGAAAACTCATAGGTGTTTCGACTGCAAGGATATGATCTGTTTTGGTCAATGCATGCAACAATATCCATTCGTCACCAGGCCGATCAATGCCCAGATGATCGCGGAAGTTACGTTGATGTTCGTAACCCTAAGCGAAAACTTAGTCGCCAAATGGAAAGCACAAAAATACGCCAATTCCCCGTGAGCTGCCGTCATCCCGGCGTGCGACCACCCAACACTAAGAATCCAGCAGCTTTTTGAAATCTTGGCTCTAAGAATTTGGCAGGGCATAGCTCCCGTTGTCGAGGAGACCGGCACTAGCCGCGGGAAAACACCCGTCTTTTCTAGGCACACCCCCGCGCCTGCTCCCGCATCACCGCATAGTCGCTGATCATCTCAACAACCGCCGATCCTTCGGGCAGCAGGGCCAGTTCCTCAGCCGCCCGCACCTGTTCCTCCCGAGTGTATTCGACAACCGGCGGACAGAGCCTAAACCCACCGCTATCAAAACCGCCCGCTGCGCAGCCGCTGAGCCAGATCATCACGAGAGCGAGGCCGACGCGCCCCCGCCTCGAGCATTCGCCTTTGTACGTCATGGTTTCTCTCCAAAGTCGCAAGCTTTTCCACCATCCGCCCGACCCGCTCGCCCGATCGACGCAGGGCCAGCAGGAACAACAGGATTGCCAGCGCGGTGACGGCATATCGCAGCACTCTGCGCCCCGCCGCGCTCCCCGCAATCCATGCAACGCCCCCACCAATCACCGTAGGCCCTGACGCCAGTCGTCGAGGCGGGCGTAAATCGTGACCGCGATCCCCCCGAGCGCCACGGCGATGAACACCCAGCGCAGCGCGTCGAGATACGGCACAAGCGGCAGGATTGCGGACTGCGTCTCGGCCAAAACATCCTGCGCGACCTCGACCCCCGCCGCGCCCAGCGTCGCCACCCCCGCCGCGCCACCCCCCTTCATTGTCCGGCTCTCTGCCAGGCTCTCCCGTACCGGCGGCGCCTCAGCCGCAAACGCCGTCGCCTGCACCGGGAACCGCTCGCCCCACTGCCGCGCCGGCCCGAGATCGACATGGATGAACCCCGAGCGCGGGTAGAAGCCGAAGCCCAGGAACCCGACGGCGCGCGCCGCCGCCTCGAAGACCGCCGGATCGTGGTTTTCCATCGCAATGTCAAAGGCCGCCCCTTCGAGATGCTTCGAATGCTTGGCCCCACCAACCGCCTTGTTATGCTCGGTGCTGCGATAGGCGGAACGCACGATCAGCGGCTTGCCCAGCCGGTCGCGCAGCGCCTGCAACCTGTCGAGCGCCGGTTCATTGACCAGCAGCTTGCCGGTCCCGCGGCAGGCGATTTCCGCGGGCGAGAAGTTCGGCCAGCGCCAGGCGGCGTCCGGCACATCGCGCCAGTGGGCATAGAAGGTATTGGTCATGGGATGTCTCCGGAAACAAGACCGCCGCCTCGATGGGCGGCGGATACGTGGCTGTTGGTTCGGAATGTCAGGACTGTTGGGGCGGTGCCTGCCCACCGACCTCATGGCCCACCGCCGAAGAGCCGGAGCTTGATCACGGTGCCGGCCAGCAGGGCGAGGATGAGACCGGTGGTGATGAGATGCACGGTGGTCTGCACGGCGGTGCGGCGCACGAAGCGGATGCAGTCGAGCAAAGAGCGCAGATCGCGAATGTCGAGCGCGGCGGTCTCGCCCTCGAGCCCGACATCGGCCAGGGCGCGCCGCGCGCCTTCTTCCGCGGCGCGGGCCAGCATGGCCTGGAACTCGGCCTCGGGAATACGCAGGTTCCCGGTCTCACGCAGGGGCGGCGACATGGGCAGTGTTCCTTTCGTCTGATGGTCCGGTTGTTTGACCCGGCTCAGCTGCCCCCGGCAAAGCCGATCTCGAGACCGGCAAGATCGGCCCAGGTCCAAGGCAGACCGGTGTCGGGATTGAGCGCCCATTCCGAGGTGAGCGCCTCGAGCGACGCCCCGGCCGGGGCCTGACCGACGGCGTCATGGTTGGTGCCACCGAACCAGTCTTGCATGTCAGCGACGAGTTCCGCCTGCGTGGCAGGCAGGCCGTGATCATGAATGCGTTGGATGAGTGCGATGTTCATTCCATCCCAATCATAGGGAGTGGATGATCCCGGCCCAGTCGTCACGCGGCGCACCATGTCGTTTTCCTCCTCGAAGACGTGTACTTCGTCTGCCAAGATCATCATGTCGGCAACCGCCACAACAACGCCGTCCGGCGGGTCGGTGATGATTTGCCAATCCGTGGCTCCGGCCGGCATGATCCGGCGTACGACGCCCTCGGTCGGGCCGGTCCCGCAGCGGCGGAAGAGCGGCAGAATATCCATTGGAGAAATCACAACTTTGCCCGCAACGACCTCGTTGCCACAGCGTACGGCGTTGATGCCGGTCAAAATCCTGAAGCGACCAGCATCGGCCCATCCGGCCACGTCGGCGATGTTGCAGCCCCAGCGGGCGGTCACTTCCTGAAGGGTAAAGAAAAGGCGCGGGGGCAAAGCCATGGAAAATCATCCTCATACATATTCGAGGATGGGCCGAGCTCATACCTTCGGCACCCCGTGCCGTAGGGCACGGGTCAAATGATCGGGCGCAACGATGCACGAAGCGCCATGGCGCTTTCCATCGTCAGATCGGTGTTCCGATGAATCTGTTCTGCTTTGGGTTGAGGTCTGCTCTCCTCAGAACGAATACCTGCCGCCAGTCTCGATTCGACGCAAGAGGAGGCGCCGCATGAATTTGTGGATAAGGAAACCGGCGAACGCGAGGTCATTCAGGGTGAATGGTTGCTGATCGGGCATGGTGGCGGAAGCCAACGCTTTGCTGGTAACTGCTTGGAGGCGTTCGCAAGTGCAGAGTGAAAGGATGCAGCGGCACGGTTGCGTCGCGAACTACTTTTGCTAGGGTTGAAGAAAGCGGGTCGACCGACGCTAGCTAAATCCAGAGAAAACTTATGAACAATGAGTACTTTAGTCTTTCTACCAATGCATTCTGGGTTCTGAAGGCCGGATATGAATCAACACATGCCGACATTGTCGATCTCGTAGAAGATGCAGAGTTTGATGAGCTTCATCCTTTGGAGTTAATCCAGCGCTCGCAGCAGGCGTTGCTGTCTCCGATCTCTCGCATCGACCAGGAATTGGGGTGGTTGCCAGAGCTCAGTGGGACACAACTTAGAGACATTCTAGAGTTTTTGCAGGAGAATCGGCTGAACGAGCTCCGCAGGGCAATCGGTTTTCTGCCTGACCTTCCAAAAGCGAACGTACTGGCTCATTTGTGTGGTGCAACGCACGCAGATGCCGAGCTGCTTCAAAGCTTGCTTCGTTGTTGGGAGGATGTCGATGAAGGTGGTCTGCTGAGGTTCATCAATTCTCAGAGACAGTTATCTGGATTTCCCCAAATCGACCGAGACCAACTGCGTACTTCAATCCGGGCACTGGAAGCTGCACATGCCCGCACTGCTGCGATGGCCATCTGGCGGTTGGATGAGCCCGGAAAAGTGATGGAGCAGCTTGTTGATGCGGAACTAAGGAACGCTCACACAAGCAACATTTTGGCCGGGTTTGTTCGAGAATATGACAACTTGAGTGAGCCACGGCTGACGCAAATCAGTAGTGAAATAGACGAACAAATTGAGCTGGCCCGTCAACCAAAACCGAACCTTCAAAGCGTGACCAAAGAAATCACGGATCTGTTGCGAAGATGGGATGATGTCAACCAGCCAGTTCAGGTCTTCGAGCAGCATCAAGGTCACGAAGAAGGGCGTTCGAAGAAGATTTACGAGAAGCTTCGTTCTCTTTGTCTTGAACTCGCAAACGAACGAGGAGAGTTTCGTCACGCTAAACGCTTGTCTGAAGCATTGCTCCAAACATTTCCAGAACTCGAGTCCGTCGCTGAGGTGCTCAGGGACGACGTGGAACAATTGGAAACGCTAGACCAGCAGCAGAACCAGCATGCTGCCCTTGAGCCGCTGATTGAGGCCTGCGAAGCAGCAAAGCAGCAATGGACTTCATTCAAGTCGGGCCTTCGAAACAAAGGTTTTACGCGCTCAGCAATCGGTTTGTCGAAGGGTATTTTTACCTCGTTTGAAATTGCTGTTAAGACACCCGGCCTCGAAGATGTAGCTTTCCTCGTTGTTAGAGATCTCGCACTATTCATCAATAACGAAAAAAATGATCCAGAAACGGCGTTTAGGTTGATTGATGGCGTGATCAACTACAACGGAGCGAAACCTTCCCGCGAACTATTGGGAAAGTTGGAAGAAGAGCGTGCGGTTCTTCATAAGAACTGGAAAATGGAAGAGCTGAAAGAGAGTGCTGGTAATCCAAGCGCTATGAATCGTGCTATCGACGAAATGTTGAAGTATGCGCAAGGCAAAGATCGTTCTGAGCTTCTGGAACTGAAATCTAAAATGGAGCGCAGAAAAACTTTTAGGAAGATAAAGAATCTATTTTATTTAAGCTTCTGGGGTGGAATTGCAGCATTCATCGGTTTCTTCGTCATTTCAGAAGAAATCAACTCGCCTGATTCGAGAAGCGCTCCAAGAACATCAACCTCATCCACTTCCGTGCAGCGAACAGAAGTTCTTCCGGACCCGGTATTCCAAGCGCCGGGAGTTATGTGGAACCGGACTGGTATGAAAGGAAGCGCTCCATTTGAGATCAAGACCAGTCCTGGCTCAGACTACTTTGTGAAGTTGGTAGATTATCAGACGGGAGCCGATGCGATTGGTATATTCGTGAAGGGTGGCCAGGTTCTGGAGGTTCAGATTCCACCTGGCAGTTACAAAATGCGCTATGCTTCCGGGCGAACATGGCGTGGCAGTTCACATTTGTTTGGTCCAGGTCAGCACACGAGTTTCGCGCAATCAACGTCTCGCTTCGACTTTACTTTATATGGTGGGTACACGGTTGAACTCATACGCCAAGTTGGCGGCAACATGCCAACATCAGCAATTTCAAAATCTCAATTTTAGCCACACACTAATTTTGCATATCGACGCTGCGAGGAAAAAATGCCAGATCATCCGACCAAATTTGTTGGGGACGCAGAGCTCGTGGCGCAGATTTGCCAAGAGTACTGGAAATTGACGACCGCTACTGAAAAGGCGGCAAAGCAATTGCCAGAAAAAGACAGCACGCGGCTAACCGGTCAGCTTAAATTTTCAAGGCGTCAGCTCGATGTTCTGATGCAACAGATTGGACTTCGCCTTGTAGATTTTGTTGGTGAAAGCTTTCATCCGGGATTGGCGGTTTCAGTAGATAACCCCGGAGACTATGGAGAGGAACAGGCTCTTATTGTCGGTAAGACATTGGAGCCAACGGTCATGTCCGACATGACTATCATAAGACTTGGCCGAGTGATTGTCGCGCCAGTTCAGCAGGAAGAGGAATAGGCTGTGTATCTAGGTATCGATCTCGGAACATCGAACTCTGCGGTTGTTGGACATCTTGATGGTTCACTCCGGCTCTTCAAAACAGCTGACGGTACCGATGTCCTTCCGAGTGCTATTTACCTCGACAAGCGCGGGCACCGTTTCATTGGTAAGACTGCTTATGATCGCTTGCTTTCGTCGCCGAAAAATGTCGCTCACGGCTTCAAACGTTCAATGGGAACTAAGAATCCCATTTCTATTGCTGGAGAAACTTGGACTCCTGTGGAGTGTTCTGCCGAAATCATCAAAACTTTGGTGGGTCAAGCTATCACTGAAGCAGGTTCCCAAGAAATACAGGGTGTGGTGATCACCACTCCCGCGGCGTTCAATCAGATGCAAAGTGAGGACACCATTTCTGCCGCGCGGCTTGCTGGGTTGGACAAGGTCAGCCTTTTGCAGGAACCCGTTGCCGCTGCTTTGGCCGCCATATCGAACAGCAAACAAAAAGATGGTGTTTTTCTGGTGTATGATCTTGGCGGAGGAACATTCGACCTTGCCCTTGTGTTGAGTACAGCCGGCGTTGTGAACGTAGTCGCCCATGAGGGTATCAATATGCTCGGTGGCAGAGACTTCGACAGAATTATTTTTGATAGCATAGTCCGCCCATGGCTCGCACAGAACTTCGACCTGCCTGCGAACTTCCAGGCCGTCGATAAGTACAAGCATCTCGCGGACGTTAGCAAACATGCTGCTGAAAGAGCGAAAATTCAGCTATCTGCTTCTGATTCGGCATCGATCTTTGCAACCGAAGATGAGGTGCGTGTCACGGATGATAGCGGTGAGGAAATCTATATTTCCATAGATCTCTCACGCAAACAAATGACAGACTTAATCCGCGATCGGATTGAAGACTCTATTGATTTGTGTCGCAAGATCATTTCCGCAAACGGATATAAGAACGAAGATATCTCGAAGATTGTTCCGATTGGAGGTCCTTCAAAGATGCCGATCATTAGAGAAATGTTGGAAGCAGAACTGGCTATTCCTGTTGATAGCGGCCTTGACCCAATGACTGCCGTTGCTATGGGTGCAGCGATATTTGCCGAAAGCCGAGAATGGGAAGGGAATAGCTCCAAACAGAAAACGTCCAAGCGGCGTGAAACTGTTACTGGCGATTTGAGCTTGTTGCTTGACTTCAAATCTCGCGTTTCGTCGGACAGCGCAAAAATCCGTGTGAAACCCGCGAGCGACATTCCTACTGGATTTGAGCTTGAAGTCCTTGATGAAGAGGGTTCGTCGTCTGGTCGAATACCATTGAATGGCCCACTGAACGTGAATGTTAGTGTTCGAAAAAATGGCAAGAACCGGTTCATAGTAAATGTATTCGATCAGACCGGAACTAAGGTCGAAAGTGCATCGCGTGAAATCAGTATCACTCGATCCGAAGCAAGCGCCGCCAGTATCCCAATGACTTACAACCTCGCTGTAAAGGTCCAGCATGGCTTGGTCGGTTACGAGCGAAACAAACTCGACATTCTCGTGAAAAAGGGAACCGCGCTTCCAGCGCAGGGTCGGCAGAAATTCCGTTCCGGAAAGACGCTCATCGGCGGTGAAGATGATTTTATTGCGGTGGAATTCTACGACATGGCTGATGACGTGGACAGTCCTGAGCACAACCTTCACATCGGAAATTTCCGCCTCAATAGTATTGATGAACTCGAGCGAGGGGAGCGGATCAACAGAGGTGATGAGTTTATCATCGACTGGAAGATGAGTGACAATGGAACTCTAAGCTTTTCCGTCGAACTGCCGGCGCTTGGTCGAATTATTGATGCCTCAGATCTTTACCGTTACGACGATGGGGGCATAAACTATGATGGTCAAAAAGGGGCAGAGGTCGCCGGAACGATGTTGTCTCGTGTTGAAGCCGATCTTGAGGAGCTTGAGTCCGCACTTGGCTATGACCCAGATCCATCCGGAGATATCCGCAAACGTATAGAAAGGCAGCAAGCCGCCCTTTCGACATCCGTTGATGCCGACACTCACCGCTCAGTTGCCGAAGAAGCTCGCAAGCTCCGACAGAAAGTAGCGCTGCTAAAGATGTCCCCAGAAAATGAGGAGCGAGTTCTTGAGGACGAGGCCGCGAAGGCGGAACTTTCCTTCGACGAGTTGCGGGACCTGGCGCAGGCTGTTGATACAGAACGTCACGACAAGCTCCTTGTGACAGCCCGCCGAGCAATCCGCGAAAAGAACTACGATACTGCGCGCAGATCACTTGGCGAAATGCACGGTATTCGAATGAAAGTGCTAGCAGAGACACCTGACTTTTTGATCGAAATTTTCAAAATATTGGCGCAGGAACGACACCTTTCAGTAGACGAAGACCTGCACAATCAACATGTCGAGGCGGGCATTGAGGCAGCAAAGTCAGGAGATGTTGACCGACTTCGTTTCGTCATAGGTCAAATGATGAGGAACCGTGTTTCAACAAGTGCCGATGCCGCTGAAATCGTCGAATTGGCTCACCTACTCGGGAATTGATGATGCAAAGGTTACAATATTTGACCTTGATCACTAATCTGACGGGGAGGGATGATTAGCGGGTGGAACGGGCATGAAGGCTACATCAACGCCACATCAACCTGCGACTGCGGGCTTCGTGCTAAGTTTGCATGTGAATCCGTACGGTTGCTGTCATATGCGAGGGCGAAAGTCACGCCAAAACAAAGACTTGTCGCGCAAGTGATTGTTTTTATTAAGCTATTGGAATTGTTTGCCTTTGGGCTCATAACCTGAAGGTCGTAGGTTCAAATCCTACTCCCGCAACCAACGATTTCTGCGAAAGCAGATTGCCCAAAGCCTCGGCCTCCGAAGTAAGCGTTGCATCTAGCCCCCTCATTGCCCCCTAGCGCGACGATCATTCAAAAGCCTCGGCTACTCAGCGACAACGGCTCGTCTTACCTTGCCTCTGATCTGGCCGAATACCTTGAGCAAAAGGGAATGGACCATGTTCGTGGCGCGCCGCATCACCCACAGACCCAAGGCAAGATCGAGCGCTGGCACCAAACGATCAAGAACCGGGTTCTGCTGGAAAATTACTTCCTGCCCGACGACCTGGAACGACGGATCGGCGCCTTCGTCGATCACTACAACAACCACCGATACCACGAGAGCCTGGCCAACCTGACACCCGCCGATGTCTATCACGGCCGAGGCGCGAAGATCCTGAAGATGAGAGAGGAGATCAAGAAACAGACAATCCGAAAACGCCGGTTGCAGCACCAAGCCGCTGCCGCCTAAACTCTGACAGAAAGCGAACCAGAGCCTCCGATACGAAACCGCTCATGATGTCCGGAAAACTCTGACGACGGACAATTTTTGATGGCTTCCAGTCGCGCCAGTTGATCCGCGACTGGATCACCTTTGACGATTCGTAATGAGCTGATTTGTCCCTTGATCAGAAAACACCGAAGGAGACATGCTGGATTGGTCGAGATCGCAAATTCGCGGCATGGTACCCAAGAAAGGCGCACCTTGGATATGCTGTGCCCTGTCCGAAAGGATGGGAGGACTTCACTCCGGCTCGGTCACCAGGTAATTCGACCGCGCCAGCCAATCCGGATTCACTTCGACGCCCCAGCCGGGGGCGTCTGTCACTGTTGCATGGCCATTTTCGATCCGGAAGGGGGTCGACGTGAAAAGACCGTCTTGCCAAGGATAGTAATCCAGCCCCTCGATGGAGAACTCCAGATATTTTCCTGCGTTCGGGATGGCGCGCAGCAGGTGCATGGTAAAGAGCGTCACCATCGACAGGTTGGCCGCGTGCGGGGTGATCGGCATCCCGGCGGCATGGGCCATGCGGGCCACGCGCAGGGTGCGCGACAGGCCACCCAGATAGCAGATATCGGGTTGCAGCACATCGACCACCCGGTCGGCGATCATAGTCTGCCAGCGCTCCATCATGCAATCCTGCTCGCCGCCGGTGACGTCGATGTCGAGCGTCTCGGTCACTTCGCGGGTCTGCGCGAATTCCCAGTAGGGGCAGGGTTCCTCATAATGCGAGATGCCGTGCTGTTCCAGCATCCGTCCCACCTCGATGGCGCGGGCGGGGGAGTAGCAGGAATTGGCATCGACCAGCAGCGCCACATCGTCGCCCATGGCGCGGCGCATGGTCGGCACGATCTCTTCGGTGCGGCCGGGCCATTCGTCCCGGTCACGGCCGACCTCGGCACCGATGCGGAATTTGAAGGCGTCAAAGCCCAGTTCGTCGCGGAGGCGCGCAAGCCGCGCGGCCTCGTCCACCGGCGTGATGTCGCGTTTCATCGACGAGCCATAGGCGCGCACCGGTCCGGGCGTGCCGCCGATCAACTCGCAGACCGGTTTGCCCGCGCGCCGCCCGTGCATGTCCCAGAGCGCGGTGTCGACCCCGCCCATCGCCCGGCGCAGGTAGGAGCCGGGGAACTTGTGCTCGCGGTCGCGCACGATGTCGAGCATGGCGTCAATGTCGGTGCAGTCCATCCCAAGCGCATATGGTGCGACCTGCCGGTGCAGCACCTGCGCGGTGATGTCGGCGTAATAGGGCGCCACCTGTCCCCAGCCCTGCGCGCCGTCCTCGGCGGTGGCCCGGACGAAGCAGACGAATTCGGTGGAAAAGGTTTCGAGTTTGGCAAGCTTCATTTGGTTTTCCGGTTTTGGCCGGCCGGGGCGGACGGGCATTGCAAAAATGCTGGCGAAAAATCGGGCTGGCAGGTATATCCATTTCGACATTTTCGCCAGACCAATTAAGGGGGCTGCCCGTGAAACACGCCGCAGGCGCCTTGCTGTCCTCGATCCGGCTGGACCGGACGCTCAGGCGCAGTGTCAGCGTTCAGCTCTACATGGCGCTGCGCGACATGATCCTGTCGGGCGCCCTGCGCGCGGGTGAGCGGCTGCCGGCGACCCGGACGCTGGCCAAGGAGGTGGGCGTGTCGCGCACAACGGTGATCGACGCCATCGACCGGCTGGTGGCCGAAGGCATGCTGGTGTCGCGCATCGGGGCGGGGACATATGTCAGCGAAACACTGGAGGACCAGAGCGTAACCGCCCCCAGTCAGGGGGCGGTCAGTGCCGGTCGCGAGCCCAGGCTGTCTTATGTCATCAGCCACGCGCAGGGCGCCTATGCCCAGCGCGCGTGGTTGCCGCACAAGCCGCGCGCCTTTGTCACCGCGTTGCCCGCGCTCGATGCCTTTCCGATGGCGCATTGGGCACGGCTGTCGGCGCGGCACCTGCGGGGCGGGCGCGGCGACGTCATGGGCTATGGCCAGCCCAAGGGACTGGCCGCGCTGCGCCGGGCGATTGCCACCCATCTGAGCGCGCTCAAGGGCATTCGTTGCGACCCCGAACAGGTGTTCATCACCTCGGGCGCACAACATGCGTTTTCACTGATCGGGCGGCTCTTGCTCAATCCGGGCGACCGGGTCTGGATGGAGAATCCCGGCGCCTCGGGCGCGCGCAATGCGCTGTTGTCCGAAGGCGCCGAGCTGGTGCCGGTGGATGTGGATGCACAAGGCATGGTGGTGTCTGACGGGCTGGCCAAGGCGCCACACTTCCGGCTGGCCTTTGTCACGCCCTCGCACCAGCAGCCGCTGGGCCATGTCATGTCGCTGCCCCGGCGGCTGGAGCTGTTGCAGGCGGCCGAACAGGCGCAGGCGCTGATCATCGAGGATGATTATGATGGCGAGTTCTACTTTGGCAACGCGCCGCGCCCGGCGCTGCACAGTATCGACGCCAATGGGCGGGTTCTGTATGTCGGCACCTTCTCGAAATCGCTGTTTCCCTCGTTGCGGCTGGGGTTCGTGCTGGTGCCCGAGCGGATGGTCGCGGCCTTTGATGGCATGTTCGACACCTGGGCCAGCGGACCCTCGACCGCGACGCAGGCGATCGTGGCCGAGTTCATGGACGAGGGGCATTTCGCCACCCATATCCGGCTGATGCGCCAGCTGTACAAGGCGCGCTACGAGGCCTTGATGGAGGCCGCGCACGGTCTGCCCGAAAGCATCCACCTGCAAGAGACGACCAGCGGGTTTCACACGCCCGCATTTCTGGATGCGCGCGTGGACGAGGCCGAGGTGGTCGCGCAGGCCATGCAGCAGGGTGTCACGCTGGCACCGCTGCGGCGCTACTGCCTGACCCCGATTTCGCAATCCGGTCTCGTGTTCGGCTTTGGCTGCGCCACGCCCGAGGATATCGCAAGGGGGATGGGTATCCTGGGCGGGCTTTCTGCCTTGCGCTAGGATTGGTCTGAAAATTTTGTCATATTGGATATGAATTGTGAGCCAATATTGGCCTAGCGTTTCAATCAGAGCCAGCGGGTGGGGCATGTCCTGCCCCGGCTGTAGGGAGCGTCGCGTTCAATCCAATGCCACTTTCGACCATCAGGCAGACGCCATTCTGGCACGATCAGCTCGGCGCCATGCCAGCCTTGCAAACGCACCCATCGGCCAGGGTCGATGTGCTGATTGTCGGCGCGGGCTATACCGGGCTGAGTGCCGCGCTGACCACGGCGCGCGGCGGCCGCTCGACGCTGGTCGTCGATGCCGAGGATCCGGGATACGGGTGCAGCAGCCGCAATGGCGGCCAGATCAGCACCAGCGTGAAACCCTCGCTGGAAAAGCTGGCCGCGAAATTCGGGTTGGAGCGGGCGCGGGGCATCCGGGCCGAGGGTGCCAATGCGCTGCGTTGGATCGGCGAGTTCGTAGCCCGCGAAGAGCTTGACTGCGACTTCCGCCGGGCCGGGCGCTTTCACGCGGCGCATACGCCGGGCCATTACGAGGAGTTGACACGTGATGCCGAGAAGCTGCGCCAGCAGGAAGGCATCGAAAGCTTTGCCGTGCCGCGATCCGAACAACGCCGCCAGTTGGGCACCGATGCCTATTTCGGCGGCGTGGTGTTTTCTGCGCATTGCTCGCTGCATCCGGGCAAGTTTCACCGCGAATTGCTGCGCCTCGCCATCGGGGCCGGGGTGGAGGTGGTGGGCCAGTGTCGGGTTGGCGCGATCACCCGTTCCGGAACAGGGTTCCGGGTCGAGACCGCCAAGGGCGTGGTCGAGGCGCGCGACGTGATCGTCGCCACCAACGGCTATACCACCGCGCTGACACCCTGGTTGCAGCGCCGGGTGATCCCGATCGGCAGCTATATCATCGCCACCGAGGAACTGCCCGAGGCGACCATTGACGAATTGTTCCCCGGCGACCGCATCGCCAGCGACACCTGCAAGGTGGTCTATTACTATCGCGCCTCGCCCGACCGGCGGCGGGTGCTGTTCGGGGGGCGCGTCTCGGCCTCGGAAACCACGGCGCTGGCCGGGGCGGCCCGGCTGAGACAGGACATGTGCCGCATCTTTCCCCAGCTTGAGGGTGTGGCGCTGAGCCATGCCTGGAGCGGCACGGTGGCCTACAGCTTCGACGAACTGGCCCATACCGGGGTGCAGGACGGCATTCACTATGCCATGGGTTATTGCGGATCGGGCGTGTCGATGGCGCCCTATCTGGGCATGCGCGCAGGACAAAAGGTGCTGGGCCTGGCCGAGGGACAAACCGCGTTCGACGGTCTGCCCTTTCCCACCCGGCCCCTCTATCGCGGCAAGCCCTGGTTCCTGCCCGCGGCGGTGGCCTGGTATCGCTGGAAGGATCAACGACAGTTTCGAAAGGCTTTGCGCATGACCTGAACGGGCCGGGCAGGACGGCACCGCCAGCCTGACCCGGTATTAACGGATCGAAACCAAGGTTTAGGATTCGAAATTTCATTTGTCCCGCTGGTGCCCGCACTATCGCGACAGGTGGAACACGACTTGGGCGCCTTGCCCGCTGCCTGCCGATCTGGACGGGGCAGGACCCGGAAAACCACCAAAGGGAGGAAACCAATGAAAACGAGAACAATTCTGACGATCTCTGCCGCAGTCTTGGCGACGGGCGCATTTGCGCAGGGCAAGAGCGTGACCATCGCGTCCTGGGGCGGCTCGTATCAGGAGGCGCAAAGCAAGGCGCTGTTCGAACCCGCCGCCGCCAATACCGGTATCGAGGTCAAGCAGGAGACCTATGGCGGCATGTCCGATGTGCGACTTCAGGTCAGCTCGGGGCAGGTGACGCTGGATATCGTGGCCAGCGGTTCCGGTTCTGCGGCACGGGCTGCGGCCGAGGGGCTGCTGGAGAAGCTAGACTATAACGTGATCGACGTCTCGACCTTCTATCCCGGTCTTTACAACGATTACTGCATCGGCGGCGATGTGTTCTCGACCGTCTATGCCTGGAACACCAACACCTATGGCGAGAACGGACCGCAGAGCTGGGCCGATTTCTGGGATGTCGAGAAGTTCCCCGGCTCGCGCGCCTATCGCGGCAAGGTGGCTGGCGCGCTGGAGGGCGCGCTGATGGCCGATGGCGTGGCGCCTGCCGATGTCTATAGCGTGCTCGACAGCGAAGAGGGGATTGAACGGGCGATCGACAAGATCCGCGAGTTGAAGCCGCATATCTCGGTGTTCTGGACATCCGGCGCACAGCATGCGCAGCTGATGAAGGATGGCGAGGTCGATATGACCACCGGCTGGAACGGACGGTTCGACAATGCCGCCAAGGACGGCGCCAAGGTGGCCTATAGCTTCAACCAGGCGCTGCTCGACTACGACTGTTTCGCGGTGCCCAAGGGCGCGCCAAACCGCGATACGGCGATGGAATTCCTCAACGAGATTTCCAAGCCCGAGTATCAGGACGATCTGCCGAAATACATCACCTATGGCCCGACCAACAAGGCGGCCTATGAGACCGGTGAGATTACAGCTGATGTGGCGGCTGGTCTGCCCTCGTCGCCGGATAACGCGGCGATGCAGCTGCCGGTCTCGCTGGACTGGTACGCCAAGTGGGAGACCATCGCGGCCGAGATGTATCAGGAAATGCTGACCGAGTGAGGCGGGTTTCCAGCCATTCAAGGGCGGGCGCTGCGGCGCCCGCTTGTTTCTCGAACGAAGATTGCGAGGGTTTGTCTTGACCTCCAGAACCAACGAAGCCCTGCCGATCTCGGTCAAGAACGTGACCAAGACCTATGGCCCGGTGCATGCGCTCAATGATGTCTCGCTAGAGGTGCAAAGCGGTGAGTTCCTGACGCTTCTGGGCCCGTCGGGGTCGGGCAAGACGACGCTGTTGATGGTGCTGGCAGGGTTCACCCGGCCCGATTGCGGCAGTCTGAAATTCGGCGACCGCGAGGTGATCCGCACGCCGCCGCATCTGCGCGATGTGGGGATGACATTCCAAAGCTATGCGCTGTTCCCGCATATGACGGTGGCAGGCAACGTGGGGTACCCGCTGAAGCTGCGCAAGGTGCCCAAGCCCGAGATCGCCGCCCGCGTCGAGGCGGCGCTGGACACGGTGCAACTGGGGGGCTTTGGCGACCGGCGGATCGACCAGCTGTCGGGCGGCCAGCGCCAGCGCGTCGCGGTGGCACGGGCCATCGTGTTCGAACCGCGCATCCTGCTGATGGACGAGCCGCTGTCGGCGCTGGACAAGAAGCTGCGCGACCAGATGCAGATCGAGCTGCGCCACCTGCATGAGAAACTGGGCATGACCACGGTCTATGTCACCCATGACCAACGCGAGGCGCTGACCATGTCCGACCGGATCGCGGTGGTGAACCATGGCCGCATCATGCAGCTGGCCACGCCGCGCGACCTGTACGAGCGGCCCGCCAACCGCTTTGTGGCCGATTTCATCGGTGAATCCACCTTTCTTCCGGTGTCGCGCCAGGGTGACACGGTGCTGTTCGACGGCACGCCCCTGCTGCATGACAGCCCGCCGCCCGAGGCGGCCAGCCTGCTGTTGATGGTCCGCCCCGAACGTGTGGTGCTGTCGCGCGAGGGGCCGCGCGAGGGGGTCAACAACTTTGCCGCCACCGCGACCGAGGTGGTTTACCAGGGGGACAGTTTTCTGCTACATGCGGCGCTGGCCGATGGCGCGCAGATCGTGCTGCGCGGCGCCATGCGGGGCGCCAATGTCACCGCCCTGCCTGCGGTGGGCGACGCGCTGACCCTGTGCCTGGCGCCCGAGGATACGGTGCTGATCGACGGAAGCGAGGCCTAGGATGGAGGCGGTACGCACCAACGAGTTGGGGCTGAGGCGCGACGAATGGCTGGAGCGGATGAAGCTCTTTGGCCTCGGCTCGCCCGCGATCCTGCTGATCCTTGTCATTCTGGTCATTCCGGTCGGCTGGCTGTTCTATGTCTCGTTCATCGGGGCGGATGGCACCTTCTCGCTGGAAAACTACGAGCGGATGCTGAAGCGGAAATCCTATGCCCGCATCTTTCAGACCACGTTCGAGGTCAGTTTCCTGACCACCGGCCTGTGTATCCTGATCGGCTATCCGCTGGCCTATTTCATCGCCGGCCTGCCCAACCGGATCGCCAACTTGTGCCTGATCACGGTGCTGCTGCCATTCTGGACCTCGCTTCTGGTGCGCACCTATGCCTGGCTGGTGCTGCTGCAAAAGCGCGGGCTGGTGAACGAATGGGCGATCTCGTTGGGGCTGTGGGACGAACCCATCAAGATTGTCCACAACATGACCGGTACCCTGATCGGCATGGTGCATATCATGCTGCCGTTTCTGATCCTGCCCGTCTATGGCGCGATGAAGGCGATTGACCGCGACCTGATGAAGGCGGCCTCGAACCTGGGTGCCAGCCCGCGCCGGGCCTTCTGGACGGTGTTCTTTCCGCTGACGCTGCCGGGTCTATTTGCCGGGTCGCTGATGGTATTCATCTTGTGCCTTGGCTTTTTTGTCACCCCGGCGGTGCTGGGCGGCGGCAAGGTGATCATGGTGTCGATGAAGATCGTCTCCAATATCGAGCTCTTCGTGAACTGGGGGGCGGCCAGCGCGCTGGGCGTGGTCCTGCTGGTATCGACCATGGTGATCCTGTGGATCGCCTCGCGCTTTCTGAACCTTGAGAAGATGACCGGGGGAGGGCACTGATGCTGCGCTGGTTCCAAAGCCCCGCGACCGAGACCCAGATCACCCATGGCCAGCGCCTGTGGCTCTACGTCATTGCGGTGATCACCATGGTGCTGCTGGTGACACCCACGCTGATCGTCGTGCCGATGTCATTCTCGGACAGCCAGTATCTGGAGTTTCCGCCCGAGACCTGGTCGACGCGCTGGTACGACCATTACTTCGGCTCGCCCGAGTGGATGCTGGCAACGCGCACCTCGTTCAAGGCGGCGTTCCTGACGATGCTGGTGGCGACACCGATTGGCGTGCTGGCGGCTTATGGCCTGCATTGCTCGAAAATCCGGTTTGTGCGCGCGGCTTTCGTGCTGATGATCACGCCGATGATGGTGCCGGTGGTGCTGGTCGCGATCGGGGCCTTCTACGCCTATGTGCAGCTTCAGATCCTCTATACGATCACCGGGCTGGTGCTGGCGCATACGGTGCTGGCACTGCCGCTGGTGGTGATCGTCACCGGCTCGGCGCTGAAAAGCTTCGACATGAGCCAGGAGGAGGCCGCCCGCAGCCTGGGCGCACCGCGGTGGAAGGCGTTTCTGACCGTGACATTGCCGCAGATCCGCTTTGCCGTGGTGACGAGCGCGCTCTTGTCCTTTCTCACCTCGTTTGACGAGGTGGTGGTGGCGATGTTCGTCTCGGGCGGCGACAACCCGACCCTGACGCGCAACATGTTCAACGCGCTGCGCGACCAGATCGATCCGACCATCGCCTCGATCTCGACCATCATGATCCTGGTGACGACGGGGATGATGGTGCTGGCGCAGCTGTTTGGACAACAGAAGAAATCAACGAAACCAAGCGAGTGATGCCCGGGTTCGGGCATTCCCCCCTGATCGGGAGAGCTGCCATGATCGACCTGCAAACATTCGCCGACCTTGCCTCGGTACCGCTGGGCGCCTTTGCCGACAAGCCCACCAGCCTGACCAAGGGTCAGACCGAGGCCTCGACTGTGTTGTGGACGTCGGCCGATGGCGGCGCCATGATCGGGGTCTGGGAGTGCACGCCGGGCCGGTTTACCGCAGACCGCACCGGGGGCGGCGAATATTGTCATATCCTGTCCGGACGGGCGACTGTGACAAATGCCGATGGCAGTGGCAGCCGCGACATCGGGCCGGGCGACCTTCTGGTGCTTCCGCAGGGCTGGACCGGTCAATGGGAGATACATGACCACATGCGCAAACTTTTTGTCATCAGCGCGGCACCTGCGACCTAGATGCTCGGCAACAGGGGGCGGTGCCCGCCATGAGCGAATATGACTTCATCATCGTGGGTGCGGGGTCGGCCGGCTGCGTGCTGGCCAACCGGCTGAGCGCCAATGGCCGGTTCACGGTGCTGTTGCTCGAGGCGGGGGGCAGCGATCTGAACTTCTGGATCTGGATGCCGATCGGCTATGGCAAGACCTTTTACCGGCCCAGCGTTAACTGGATGTACCATACCGAACCCAACCCGTCGTTGAAAGGGCGGGTCAGCTATTGGCCGCGCGGCAAGGTGCTGGGCGGGTCAAGCTCGATCAACGCGATGGTCTATATCCGGGGACAGGCACAGGATTTCGACGCGTGGCAGGCGATGGGCAATCCGGGTTGGGGCTGGGCGGATGTACTGCCCTATTTCCGCCGCTCCGAGACCAATGACCGGGGTGGAGACGCCTTTCGCGGCGACAATGGCCCGCTGCATGTGGCGACCATGGACCGGGATCTGCACCCGCTCTGCCGGGATTTCATCGCTGCGGGCGGAGAGCTTCAATTTCCGCACAACCCCGATTTCAACGGCGCCACGCAAGAGGGGGTGGGCACCTATCAGAATACCGCCAAGGGGGGCATGCGGATGTCGGCGGCGCGGGCCTATCTGCGCCCCGTTTTGCGACGCGCGAACCTGCGTGTCGAGACGGGGGCGCTGGCCGAACGGGTGCTGTTCGAGGGCAGGCGCGCGGCGGGTATTTCCTATCGCCGGAACGGGCAGGTCAAGACCGTGCGCGCCCGGCGCGAAGTGATCCTGTCGGGCGGTGCGATCAACTCTCCGCAATTGCTGCAACTCTCCGGCATCGGCCCCGCCCGCCTGTTGCGGGACAAGGGCATAGAGGTGGTGCATGCGCTGGACGGGGTGGGGCGGAATTTGCAGGATCATCTCTGTATCGACCATCTCTACCGCTCGCGCGTGCCGACGCTGAACACCCAGCTGCACCCGTGGTATGGCAAGCTGTGGCACGGGCTGCGCTATGTGCTGACACGGCGCGGGCCGCTGTCGCTGGGCGTCAACCAGGCGGGTGGCTTCGTGCGCTCGCGTCCCGGTCTGGATCATCCGAACATGCAGCTGTTCTTTTCGCCGGTCAGCTATACCAAGGCGCCGCCGGGCAAACGGCCGCTGATGAACCCCGACCCGTTCCCCGGCTTCCTGCTCAGCGCCCAGCCGACCCGACCCACCAGCCGGGGGCATCTGGAGATCCGCTCCTCGGACCCGAAAGAGCCACCGGCGATCCACCCCAATTACCTCTCCACCGAGATCGACATGCAGGAGATGCTCGAAGGTACGCGGCTGCTGCGGCGGCTGGCCGAGGCCCCGGCGCTTGCCCGGCTGATCGAGGCCGAGATGCTGCCCGGTGCGGATATTCGTTCCGATGACGATCTGATCGCCGACATCCGGCACCGGGCCGGAACCGTGTTCCACCCGGTCAGCACCTGCCGGATGGGGCCGGACGTGGCGCGGGACGTGGTGGACGCACGCCTGCGGGTGCATGGCATCAACGGGCTGCGGGTGGTCGATGCCTCGATCTTTCCCACGCTGACCTCCGGCAATACCAATGCCCCGGCGATCATGGTGGGCGAAAAGGGCGCCGACATGATCCTGGAAGATTGCGGTGCAGGCGGGTAAATCTTGCTGCAATGTAACAAAATGATAATCTGCCTGTCCCCTGGTGTTTGGTTTCTTTTAGTCTCGCCATGCATCTGAAGCTGCGCCATCTCGAAGTCTTCCACGCCCTGATGGAGAAGAGCTCGGTCTCGAAGGCGGCGGACCGGCTCCACTTGACCCAGCCCGCCATCAGCATCGCGCTCTCGCGGCTCGAGGATATGCTGGGCTTTCCCCTGTTCCATCGATCCAAGGTCCTTTTTGCCCGCCCCCCATAGGCGTATCTGCTGTATATGGATGCGGAACCGTCGATCCTTGCGGTCGAGCAGTTTGCTAACCGGGCGCGCCTGATCAGGCAGGGCGGGGCCGGGCTGTCGGTGCCCGCGTGGGGCTTTGTCCCACTGATCTGCGACAAGACGGCGGCTCGGGCCATGTTGCCGATTAGCGTCCCGGTATAAGCCGGGTAAATCGCTCGTTTCCAATTCGGAATGTCCCGATCCAGAGATGCGCCGCCTTATCGGCGATCGGGTCCGCGCGGCTGGCGCCGCGCTCTGCGGCCCCAACAGCATGGGGTTTCATAGCTTCAGTTGTGCGCTGCGGGTGACTCCGTTTCCGGTACCGCTGAACCCGAAACCGGGGGGGTATTGCGCAATCGGGCTCGATCCTTGGGCGTTGATGAACAACGACCGGCGGCTGCGGTTTTCGCCGGCGGTCAGCACCGGCTCCGAGACGGTGACCACCACCGCCGACTACCCGCGCTGGATGGTCGACCAGCCGGAAACCCGCGTGGTCGGCCTGTTCCTCGAAACCGTGCACGACCCGGAGGGAGTTGTCGCCGCGATGGAGGAGGTGGCCACCCGCGACATTGCGGCGGCGATCCTCAAGGCTGGGCGCTCGGCCCTGAGTGCACGCATGGCGAGCTCGCATACGGGCGCGCCGGTGGGCGACGATGCCCTGTTCCGCGCGCTGGTGCGGCGGCTGGGCGGTTATATGGCGGGGTCGATCGACGAGGTGGCGGCGATGCTGGCGCAATTTGCGCTGGGTTGGGGGGAGCATCCGCTCCGGGCATCGCCTCGATCCACAATTCCGGTTGCGAGCTCGAATTAATGGCTGACATGGCAGACGATCACCGCCTTGACTATGCCGAGCTGTCGCCCGGCACCATGGCGGCGGTTCAGGCGGTGCTCGAACCCGGTATCGCTGCAGAGAACCCGCTTGACGCCTGGGGTACGGGGTAGGGCGTGCGCGAGACCTATACGCGCTCTCTCGCCGCGATCATAGCGGACGAGCGCGTGGGCACCGGATCATACGTGCTGAATTGGAGCGGTAGTTACTATCTGCACGAGATGCACGCCCAGGCCCTGGCTAAAGCCTTCGGCCAGACTGGCAAGCCGTTGGCCGCTGTCTCGAATTTTTACGCAGCGATGACGCGGTCCTGGCCGAGCGTTTCTCCAGTTGCTATGGTGAGCTTGACAGCAAGCGGCATTGGATCTGGGCGATGGCTGAGTTCTAACTGCCAAAGTCAGTTCTTCAGCGTCCCGTTGGGAAAGTAGATTTGACACTTTGGCGCTGAAAGCGTCACCGCCTTATTTTCTTGGTTCTCTATAGACAATCATTTGCTGCCTTGTTACATGCTCCCAATCTTGCGCCCTGGGATTCGTCCCGGGGCTCGTGATTTTTGCAGCCGGGGACCTTCGGGGCCCTATACAATGGGCACCTACGGGGGCCTCAATACATAGGCGGGGCAACCCGCCGTTGCTAAACGGAAGACAGAAAGCATGGCACTCAAGTCGTATAAGCCGACGACGCCGGGCCAGCGCGGGCTGGTGCTGATCGACCGTTCGGAGCTTTGGAAAGGACGTCCGGTCAAGTCTCTCACTGAGGGTCTTACTAAATCGGGCGGTCGGAACAACACCGGACGGATCACCTCGCGTCGCCGCGGTGGTGGGGCAAAACGCCTCTACCGGATCGTTGACTTCAAACGGAACAAATTCGATGTGGCGGCCACCGTCGAGCGGATCGAGTACGATCCGAACCGGACCGCGTTTATCGCACTGATCAAATACGAAGACGGCGAGCAGGCCTATATCCTGGCCCCGCAGCGTCTGGCGGTCGGTGACAAGGTCGTGGCATCCGCCAAGGCCGACATCAAGCCGGGTAACGCGATGCCCTTCTCGGGCATGCCGATCGGTACCATCGTGCACAACATCGAGATGAAGCCCGGCAAGGGCGGTCAGATCGCGCGTGCCGCCGGCACCTACGCCCAGTTCGTGGGCCGTGATGGCGGCTACGCTCAGATCCGTCTGAGCTCGGGCGAACTGCGCATGGTGCGTCAGGAATGCATGGCCACCGTCGGTGCCGTGTCGAACCCCGACAACAGCAACCAGAACTACGGCAAGGCCGGCCGCATGCGGCACAAGGGCATCCGTCCGTCGGTTCGCGGTGTCGCAATGAACCCGATCGACCACCCCCATGGTGGTGGTGAGGGTCGCACCTCGGGTGGCCGTACGCCGGTGACCCCGTGGGGCAAGGACACCAAGGGTACCCGTACCCGCAACAAGAACAAAGCGTCGCAAAAGCTGATCATTCGCTCGCGTCACGCCAAGAAGAAAGGGCGTTAAGCAATGTCTCGCTCTGTTTGGAAAGGTCCTTTCGTCGATGCTTATGTCCTGAAGAAGGCAGCAGCAGCGCGCGAGTCGGGCCGCAACGAAGTCATCAAGATCTGGTCGCGCCGGTCCACTATCCTGCCCCAGTTCGTGGGTCTGACCTTTGGCGTGTACAACGGCCAGAAACACATCCCCGTCAACGTCTCCGAAGACATGATCGGTCAGAAGTTCGGTGAATACTCGCCGACCCGGACCTATTACGGTCACGCGGCTGACAAAAAAGCGAAGCGGAAGTAAGTCATGGGCAAGGAAAAGAACCCCCGCCGCGTGGCCGAAAACGAAGCAATGGCGAAAACCCGCATGCTTCGCACCAGCCCGCAGAAACTGAACCTGGTTGCAGCGATGATCCGCGGCAAGAAAGTCGGACAGGCCCTGACCGATCTGACTTTTTCGAACAAGCGGATCGCGCAGGACGTGAAGAAATGCCTTCAGTCCGCCATCGCCAATGCCGAAAACAACCACAACCTGGACGTGGACGAGCTGATCGTTGCCGAAGCATGGGTTGGCAAGAACCTGGTCATGAAGCGCGGCCGCCCGCGGGCCCGTGGCCGGTTCGGCAAGATCATGAAGCCGTTCTCG
This sequence comes from Ruegeria pomeroyi, assembly GCF_021405525.1. Classification (GTDB taxonomy): domain Bacteria; phylum Pseudomonadota; class Alphaproteobacteria; order Rhodobacterales; family Rhodobacteraceae; genus Ruegeria_B; species Ruegeria_B alba. The sequence goes on along the minus strand of NZ_JAGQAG010000001.1, from coordinate 3,478,863 downwards.
GAGCTCACCATCAAGGTGCGTCAAGTTGAGGAGCAAGCCTAATGGGACATAAAGTCAATCCGATCGGCATGCGTCTTCAGGTCAACCGCACCTGGGACAGCCGCTGGTACGCAGATACCAAGGACTATGGCAATCTGCTGCTCGAAGACCTCGCGATCCGCGAGTTCATCAAGGAAGAGTGCAAGCAGGCCGGTGTCGCCCGTGTGATCATCGAACGTCCGCACAAGAAGTGCCGCGTGACGATCCACACTGCGCGTCCTGGCGTGATCATCGGCAAGAAAGGCGCCGATATCGAGACCCTGCGCAAGAAGCTGGCGAACATGACCGACAGCGAGCTGCACCTGAACATCGTCGAAGTGCGCAAGCCCGAGATGGATGCTCAGTTGGTCGCCGAGTCGATCGCACAGCAGCTGGAACGCCGCGTGTCCTTCCGCCGTGCGATGAAGCGCGCGGTGCAAAACTCGATGCGGATGGGTGCCCTGGGCATCCGTGTGAACGTCGCCGGCCGTCTGGGCGGTGCCGAGATCGCACGGACCGAGTGGTATCGCGAGGGCCGCGTGCCCCTGCACACCCTGCGCGCCGATATCGATTATGCTCTGGCCGAAGCCTCGACCCCTTACGGGATCATCGGGATCAAGGTCTGGATCTTCAAAGGCGAGATCCTCGAGCATGATCCGCAGGCGCGTGACCGCAAGGCACAGGAACTCCAGGACGGTCCGGCCCCGCGTGGCGCCGGTGGCCGCCGCTAAGGAGGATTAGAGATGCTGCAACCAAAGCGCACTAAATTCCGCAAGATGTTCAAGGGCCGTATCCACGGTCTGGCAAAAGGCGGAAGCGACCTGAACTTCGGCACCTATGGTCTGAAGGCTCTGGAGCCCGAGCGGGTTACCGCCCGCCAGATCGAAGCCGCCCGTCGTGCCATGACGCGTCACATGAAACGTCAGGGCCGCGTCTGGATCCGGATCTTCCCGGATACGCCGGTGACCTCGAAGCCGACCGAAGTCCGTATGGGTAAAGGTAAGGGTTCGGTGGATTACTGGGCCTGCAAGGTCAAGCCCGGTCGCGTGATGTTCGAGATCGATGGCGTCAATGACGACATCGCCCGCGAGGCCCTGCGCCTGGCCGCGATGAAGCTGCCGATCAAGACCCGCGTCGTGGTCCGCGAAGACTGGTAATCCCGGTCTTACGACAAGTATTTGAAACCCCCGCCGGGACACCGGCGGGGGTTTTCCTTTTTCGGTATCCATCGTAGAATTCGTGCATTCCGTGTCCGGAGGTGACCCTTGGCGCAGCCCCGCAAGACCGTTTTTCAGCGTGAAATCATTACCGCGGATGCCTTCGGTGAACCTTGCCATCCCGTGACCCGGGTGGCTGTCATGGTCGCGTTTCGCAATCCGCTGGCGGGTCGGTTCTTTCGTGACCTCTCGCCCCTGTTCGAGATCGGTCGCGAATTGGGCGAAGCTCTGGCACGGCAAGCCATCGCCGAATTGGGCAATCCCCCGATTTCCTACGGCAAGGCCGCGATTGTCGGAGCAAATGGCGACATGGAACAGGGCGGGGCGGTTGTGCATCCCAAACTGGGTGCGCCGATGCGCGTGGCAGCGGGTGGCGGGGCGGCGGTGATCCCTTCCAATGTAAAACTGGGCGGACCGGGCACAACGATTGACCTGCCGCTGGGTCACAAGGACAACCCCTGGTCCTTTGATCATTTCGACACGATGACCCTGGTCATGGCGGATGCACCGGGCCCGGACGAGATTGTCATGTGCCTGGCCTATGCTGACGGCGGACGCCCGATCCCCCGCTGCGGCAAGGGTCCGGTCCAGACCTGAACAGGCAAAGGGTGGAAAGTGGTGCGCCAAACCATAAGGAGACCCGCCGATTTCCCGACGGGCGCTTTTTGTTCATTGCTGTGCATTCTACCAGTTTCTGGACTGACGAAGCCGCGTCTGCTCAATCTGGTCAATTCCGCTGGTATCTCGTGCAACCGACATGACATCGTCGCGTGTCAGCCCGATGTCGCGCAATCCGCGGTCCGATAGCAGGGACAAAGTGGCCATCACATGCCAGCGGAGCAATAGCCCTTGGGCGATCAAAAGGAACCGATTCATGGAAGGGGCATTATGAAGGCGGGTCTGCTCGGTTGCGGCATGTGCGAGGGAGATCATCTGTCGTAGTCCTTGTTCGGGGTTCATCTGACGACAGTGTGCCACCTCAATCATGGCGCGGGGCAGTGTAGGAAGTGAACCAGAACCGGTACAGCTTCTGTACTGGAGCGATATCCCGGGCCCGGATAGACTGTCACATATCCGACAGACCATAAGATGGAGGTACGAGATGACGACCAAACCGTTTGGTCTCTTTTGCCCGACTTCCAAGGCTTGCGAAGTCCTCAATCCCCGTTGGACCATTCAGATCCTCGGAGAGCTCTCCACCGGTTCGACCCGTTTCAACGATATCAAACGCGGCCTACCCGGAATCTCGCCGACTCTGCTGGCCAAACGCCTGAAAGAGATGCAGCAGAATGGGCTTGTCGAACGGATCGATGACCCAGCCAGCGGTGTGATTGACTATATCCGTACCGAGAAGGCCGTCGAACTGGATCCGATCCTCGAAGGTCTCGCGCGGTGGGCGCAGCGCAATGTATCTGTCGATGTGGCGCTCGAAGACCGTGATGCGGATGTCCTGATGTGGACCCTTCGAAACCGGATCGTGGTCGATGCGCTGCCGCCGGGCCGGACGGTTGTCCGTTTCAACTTTTCGGACGCAACCTCCCCTGCGTCGACCTATTGGCTGGTCGTTCGTCCGGGTGTTCCGGTGGAACTGTGTGCTGCGGATCCCGGCTTTGAGGTGGATTTGTTCATCGAGACGGGTGTGTCCGTGATGACCGGCATCTATCTTGGCCGGATGTCTTACGGTCGCGAGATCGACAGCGGGAGGTTTTTCATGTCAGGAGACAAACGACTGGAAAAGACGATCGGACGATGGCTCAGACTAAGTATGTACGCCAGGGTCGAGGGTCTGGCTCGGGCCGTTTGACATCGAATATTGCTGTCGCGGCGACTGGCTCTCGCGCGTGTTCCCGGGTTGGTCTATGACTCCGCCATGTCCCAGATCGAATCCCTCTTTGTCACCCGCCTCTATCGCGCCCGCCTGTCCGAACATGGCCCCGCCATCGACCCGGACGAGATGGAGGCGTCCTGCTATTCCATCGCCGAGGATGACGAGGCCGGACAGGAATGGTGCGAGGAAAACGGCTATCCCGGCTATACCTCCTATGCCTCGCTCACCGATCTGCCCTGGCGGTTTCCGATCTTTGCAGATCTGGTCACATCGCTCGACGCCCATGTCGCGGCCTTTGCAGCCGATCTGGAGTTCGATCTGGACGGGCGCAAACTGGTGCTCGAGGATCTCTGGATCAACATCCTGCCGCAGGGCGGCATGCATTCCAGCCACCTGCATCCGCATTCGGTGATTTCCGGCACCACCTATGTCGCCATGCCCGACGGTGCCAGCGCGCTGAAGCTGGAAGACCCCCGTTCGGGCCGGATGATGGCGGCGCCGACGCGCACCAAGACCGCCCGGCGCGAATTGCAGCCCTTTATCTATATGAAACCCGATGTGGGCGATGTGCTGCTCTGGGAAAGCTGGCTGCGCCACGAGGTTCCAATGAACATGGCTGAAGAGGAACGCATCTCGGTCAGCTTCAACTATCGGTGGGAGTGATCCTGGCGCCGGCAGCACCGGATTTGACCGAAGTCATGGGGATCATTCGCGCGTTGCTCTAAATTGGGCGCGCTGCTCCGGCGTGACGCGCCAGCGGCAGCGCTTGTCTTTGGTCGCGAATGTGCCATGCCGCGTATCTCTCTGCCCCTTTTGACTGCCCTTCTTGCCCTGTTTCTGGCTGCGCCCGCGCGGGCGCAATCGGTCGATCCGCATCGTCTGTACGAAGAACGCTGCGCCGGGTGCCATCTGTCGCATGCCGGTGATTTCGTCTGGCAGGATCTGGCGCTGACGCAAGAGGGGTTGACGGGGCAACGGTCGGGACGCTCCGTCGCGGCCATGCTGAAGGCGGGCCATGGCCGCCTGACCCCGCAGGAGGTTGCGATCCTGCTTGCCCATTTCGACATGATCCGTGCCTCGGGGCAGCTGTTCCGGCAGAAATGCCGGGCCTGTCATGTCTCGGCCCGTGATCTGGCGCGCCACAGTCTGATTCTGCGCGAGGGTGAGCTGACCGGTCGCTATACGGATCGGGATATCGCGGCGTTCCTGGTGGGGCATGGCCGGCTGACCCCGGAACAGGTCGCCCAGATGCTTGAGGTGTTGAAACGCGCGACCGCCAACCGTTAGGCCCCCGCGCCGTGCTTGAATGCAACCGAGGGGACCGCTATCGCTGAAAGGAGGCCGGAGAAACACCGGCGGGACTAGCGGACATCGCGCGCATGGATCTGGGGTTCATCATCGAAGGCTGGGCGGGGCATTTGTCCTATCTGCTGCTCGTGCTGTCGATGCTGATGCGCCACATGCTGTGGCTGAGGCTGTTCGTGATCGCCTCGGCGTTGGCGGGCATCGCGTTCGATCATTTCTGGCTGCAAAACCCGGTGGGCGTGTTCTGGCAGAGCCTGTTGGTTGTGGTGAACGTTGCCGAGCTTGCCCTGCTGTGGCGCAACGACCGGCGCGCGCGGTTCACCCCTGAGGAGGACCGGTTTCGCGAAACCCTGCTGAGCGGGCTTTCGCCGGGGCGTACCCGCCGGTTGCTGGATATGGGGCGCTGGGAAACGCTGCCATCCGAGACGGTGCTGACACATGAAGGGCAGCGACCCGAGTTCCTGACCTATGTGGCGTCCGGCGTGGTTCGGATTGAACGACAAGGTCGGCTGCTGCGGCTGGTGGGCGAGGGCCATTTCATCGGCGAGATGTCCCTGATGGGGGATGGACTGGCGGTGGCGACGGCGGTGATGCAGAACGAGGGGTGGGTCTGGCGGATCGAGCGGCCCAAGCTCGACCGCCTGCGCGAGAGCAACCCGGCGGCCATGGCGGCCGTCGAGGCGGGTGTTGCCCGCGACATGCGCGCCAAGCTGGCCTATCAGAACGCCGGTGCCGAAACCGCCGTTCGGTCGGTTGGCGGGACGGCCGACTGACAGCAGGTCGCCGGTCATGTGTACGGGCGAACTTTCCCTTGCCCTCCCATGGCAACTCTCCTATAGAGCGGCATCTTGCGTTCCCCCGCGCCAGCGGGGGATTCGCTTGTTTGTCATTCATCCACCAGGTCAAGGGTGACCCGGCCACGGGGCCCTCTGGTGTTTTGAGCAAAGGAAAAGGCGATGAACGCCCAGGAACTGCGTAACAAGACCCCGGATCAGCTCCGGGAAGATCTGGTCAACCTGAAGAAGGAGGCGTTCAACCTGCGCTTCCAGCAGGCCACCGGTCAGCTCGAAAGCACGGCCCGCATCCGCACCGTCCGCCGCGACGTTGCCCGTGTGCAGACCGTGTTGAACGAAAAAGCCGCTGAAGCTGCGAACTGAGGAGCCTGAGAGATGCCCAAACGTATTCTGCAAGGCACCGTGACCAGCGACGCCAACGCACAGACCGTGACCGTCCTGGTGGAGCGCCGCTTCACCCATCCGGTTCTGAAGAAAACCATCCGTAAGTCCAAGAAATACCGGGCTCACGATGAAAAGAACGCTTTCAAGGTCGGCGACACTGTCCGCATCATCGAATGCGCGCCGAAATCGAAAACGAAACGCTGGGAAGTTCTGGAAGCCTAAGAGCCTGATCCTTCAGGCTCCTGGCGACTAGGCCTCTTGGCACAGTCGAAACCCTGGGGATACCGCCACGCATCGGCGCCCCAAAGGTCGGGAGAAACCACATGATCCAGATGCAAACCAATCTGGATGTTGCTGACAACTCCGGCGCTCGCCGGGTTCAGTGCATCAAGGTTCTGGGTGGTTCCAAGCGTAAATACGCCTCCGTCGGCGACATCATTGTCGTCTCGGTGAAGGAAGCCATCCCGCGCGGCCGCGTGAAGAAAGGTGACGTCCGCAAGGCCGTCGTCGTGCGCACCGCCAAAGAAGTCCGTCGCGAAGACGGCACCGCGATCCGTTTCGATCGCAACGCCGCCGTCATCCTGAACAACAACAACGAGCCGGTCGGTACCCGTATCTTTGGCCCGGTTGTTCGTGAACTGCGCGCGAAGAACTTCATGAAAATCATCTCGCTGGCTCCGGAGGTGCTGTAATCATGGCCGCAAAACTCCGCAAAGGCGACAAGGTCGTCGTGCTGGCCGGCAAGGACAAGGGCAAAGAGGGGACCATTTCCTCGGTTGACCCGAAAGCCGGCAAAGCTGTTGTCGACGGCGTGAACATCGCCATCCGTCACACCCGCCAGACCCAGACCTCGCAAGGTGGCCGCCTGCCCAAGGCACTGCCGATCGACCTCAGCAACCTGGCGCTGCTGGACAAGAACGGCAAGGCAACCCGCGTCGGCTTCCGCATGGAAGGTGACAAGAAGGTCCGTTTTGCCAAGACCACGGGGGACGTGATCGATGCTTGATGCTGCAAACTATACCCCGCGTCTGAAAGCACAGTACGCAGAAACCATCCGGGCCGCTCTGAAAGAAGAGTTCGGCTACAAGAACGACATGATGATCCCCAAGCTGGACAAGATCGTTCTGAACATCGGCTGCGGCGCCGAGGCGGTGAAAGACAGCAAGAAGGCCAAATCGGCTCAGGAAGATCTGAGCAAGATTGCCGGCCAGAAAGCCATCACCACCACGGCCAAGAAGTCGATCGCCGGTTTCCGCGTTCGCGAAGACATGCCGATGGGTGCCAAGGTAACCCTGCGCGGCGAGCGTATGTATGAATTCCTCGATCGCCTGATCACCATCGCGATGCCCCGCATCCGCGACTTCCGTGGTGTGAAGCCCTCGTTCGATGGCCGTGGCAACTTTGCCATGGGGATCAAGGAGCACATCGTGTTCCCGGAAATCGACTTCGACAAGGTCGACGAAGTCTGGGGCATGGACATCATCATCGCCACCACTGCGAAAACCGACGCCGAAGCCAAGAGCCTGTTGAAGCATTTCAACATGCCCTTCAACGCCTAAGCGCGCGAGGATTAGACATGGCTAAGAAAAGCATGATCGAACGCGAGAAGAAGCGCGAGCGCCTGGTGGCACAATATGCCGCAAAGCGCGCCGAGCTGAAAGAAATCGCAAACGACGAGAGCCGCCCGATGGAAGAGCGCTTCAAGGCGCGTCTGCAACTGGCGAAACTGCCGCGCAACAGCTCGGCAACCCGTCTTCACAACCGCTGCCAGCTTACCGGCCGTCCGCACGCTTACTATCGTAAGCTCAAGGTCAGCCGGATCATGCTGCGCGAGCTGGGGTCTGCTGGTCAGATCCCCGGCATGGTGAAATCGAGCTGGTAAGGAGAGAGTGATATGAACGATCCTATCGGCGATATGCTCACCCGTATCCGCAACGCTCAGCTGCGCGGCAAGACCACGGTCAGCACCCCCGGCTCGAAACTGCGCGCCTGGGTTCTGGATGTGCTGGCGGACGAAGGCTATATCCGCGGCTATGAGAAGTCGACGGATGCCAATGGCCACCCGACGCTGAACATCGAGCTGAAATACTACGAAGGCGAACCCGTCATTCGCGAACTGAAGCGGGTGTCGAAACCCGGTCGTCGCGTTTACATGGGCGTCAAGGACATCCCCTCGGTCCGTCAGGGCCTGGGCGTGTCGATTGTCAGCACTCCGAAAGGTGTGATGTCGGACGCAAACGCTCGCTCCAACAATGTTGGCGGCGAAGTGCTCTGCACCGTCTTCTAAGGAGGTCTGCAAATGTCTCGTATTGGTAAGAAACCGGTCGAGCTGCCCAGTGGCGTTTCCGCCTCTGTGTCGGGCCAGACCATCGAAGTGAAGGGCCCCAAGGGCGCCCGCAGCTTCACCGCCACCGACGACGTGACCATCACCGTCGACGGCAATGTGGTGAGCGTCACCCCCCGTGGCATGTCCAAGCGGGCACGCCAGCAGTGGGGCATGTCGCGCACCATGGTGGCCAACCTCGTCGCCGGCGTGACCGAAGGCTTCAAGAAAGAGCTGGAGATCACCGGTGTGGGTTACCGCGCCAACGCCCAGGGCAACACGCTCAAGCTGAACCTCGGCTACAGCCACGATGTCGACTTCGCCGTTCCGGCGGGCGTCACCGTGAGCACGCCGAAGCAGACCGAGATCGTTGTCGAAGGCATCGACCAGCAACAGGTTGGTGAAGTGGCTGCGAAAATCCGCGAGTGGCGTTCGCCCGAGCCGTACAAAGGCAAGGGTATCCGCTACAAGGGCGAGTTCATCTTCCGCAAAGACGGCAAGAAGAAGTAAGGACGCGAACAATGGCAAACAGCAAACGTACCCTGTTTCTGAAACGCCGCCTGCGCGTTCGGAACAAGCTTCGCAAGGTCAACGCCGGGCGCCTGCGCCTCAGCGTGCACCGCTCGAACAAGAACATCAGCGCCCAGCTGATCGACGACGTTCGCGGCGTGACCCTGGCGGCAGCCTCGACCATGGAAAAGGACCTTGGCGTTGTTGGCAAGAACAACGTCGAAGCGGCCAAGAAGGTGGGCGCGGCAATCGCCGAGCGCGCCAAGAAGGCTGGCATCGAAGAGGCCTATTTCGATCGTGGCGGCTTTCTGTTCCACGGCAAGGTGAAGGCTCTGGCCGACGCCGCGCGTGAAGGCGGTCTGAAGATCTAAGACCTGAGGGGGGCGCCTGCCGCCCCCCCGATGATCCGGGGCCGCGCCCGCGTGGCCACCAGGGATCGGAGACAACGGCGCCCAGGCGCCAACAGAGAAAGAGGAATGCCGCATGGCAGAACGTGAAAACCGCCGGGGCAACCGTCGCGACCGCGAGGAAGCAGCCCCCGAATTCGCCGACCGTCTGGTCGCGATCAACCGCGTGTCGAAAACCGTCAAGGGCGGTAAGCGCTTCGGCTTCGCCGCTCTGGTGGTCGTGGGCGATCAGAAAGGCCGCGTCGGCTTTGGCAAGGGCAAGGCGAAAGAAGTGCCCGAGGCCATCCGCAAGGCAACCGAGCAGGCCAAGCGCCAGATGATCCGCGTGCAGCTGCGCGAAGGCCGCACCTTGCATCACGACATCGAGGGCCGTCACGGCGCCGGTAAGGTCGTCATGCGCGCCGCGCCCGAAGGTACCGGTATCATCGCCGGTGGTCCGATGCGTGCCGTGTTCGAAATGCTGGGCGTCAAGGACGTCGTGTCCAAGTCGCTGGGCAGCGCGAACCCCTACAACATGATCCGCGCCACCATCGACGGCCTGAAAAAAGAGCAGAGCCCGCGTTCGGTCGCACAGCGCCGCGGCAAGAAGGTCGCCGACATCCTGCCCAAGCGGGACGAAGCACCGGCTGCTGAAGCCGCTGAAGCCTAAGGAGACGCACCCATGGCAAAAACCATCGTCGTCAAGCAGATCGGCTCGCCGATCCGCCGCCCCGCCGACCAGCGCGCAACCCTGGTTGGTCTGGGCCTGAACAAGATGCACAAGACCCGCGAGCTGGAGGATACCCCCTCGGTCCGCGGCATGATCCGCAAGATCCCGCATCTGGTCGAGATCGTCGAAGAGCGCGGCTAAGCCCCTCTCGAGGGAAGTTTAAACGCCCCCGGTTCGCCGGGGGCGTTTTCGTTTGCGCCGCGCGGATCAATTTCGCGTGTGCGGACATGGCGCGGGATGCGCCGCCGCTCTTTGCCGCATACCCTGCGCCTCATGGCCCGTATCGACTATTTCTATTCCGCCCATTCCGCCTATGCCTATCTCGGCGCGCAGGCGCTGTATCGCATTTGCGCCGCGCATCCCGGTACAGAGCTGGTGCATCGCCCCATCCTGCTCAGCCCGGTGGTCGAGGCGGCGGGCGGCTTGTCCTTCGCCGCGCGCAGCCAGGCGCATGTAGACTATTTCTTTGGCCGTGAGATCGAACGCTGGGCCGAATGGCGGGGGCTGCCGGTGATCGACCACCGCCCGACCTATCATGACAACCCGCTGGATCTGCCCAACGGTTTGATCATCGCCGCGCAGCGGGACGGATTGGATGTGAACGCGCTGTCCTTTGCGATACTCCAGGCGCATTGGCGCGACAATGCGGATATCGCCGATCCCCGACTGTTGAGCGAGATGCTGGCGCGGCTGGGACTGCCGGTCGAGTCGCTGTTGGCGGCGGCCAGATCCGTCCCGTTACTGGCCGAACAGGCCGTCAATACGCAAGAGGCGATCGACCGCGCGCTGTTCGGATCACCCACCTATGTGGTCGATGGCGACCCATTCTATGGCCAGGACCGGCTGGAACTGGTGGCCCGCGCCCTGACGCGGCCGTTTCGGCCCGGCAATTGGCACAATCCGCCGGTTGGCTGAGCCAAGCCATGCCGCCGCTGCATGGCGGCTAGACCAAAGCACCTCTTGCTGATGCTGCGGCGCAGCACTATCTGCCAGCCATGTTCGGAATGCCCGAAAAACAGGCAGTGGGGAAGGACCCTGCTGCATCCGTATGAGGTAAGAGAAAATGGCATATGCAACCGTGACCGCCGACCGCGCCCCCTCTGTGGTGACCCGCGTCCTGTCCGCCTTGAAATCGACCCGCGCCACCTGGGCCCGGAACGCCGCCTACAAGCGTACGTTCAACGAGCTGGACCGCCTGTCGAACCGGGAACTGGCAGATATCGGCATCCGCCGTTGCGATATCGAGGATATCGCCCGCTTTCACGTCTATGGCGCCTGATCGGCCCATCTGACGGACTGCTGCACCGCCCTCGGAGATCCGGGGGCGTTTTGCATTTCGGGGCGCTTGCATGACAGGCTTTCAGCGTCTATACGCCCCCGGTGGCCGCAAGGCCGCGAGAATCAACAAGCAAGAAATGCCGAGGTTGGCCCGTCACGCTTCGTGGGTCACATCCGGCGAAGGAGAAGCGATATGAAACTGCATGAACTCAGCGACAATCCGGGCGCAGCCAAGAAACGGATGCGCATCGGCCGTGGCCCCGGCTCGGGCAAGGGCAAGATGGGTGGCCGTGGTATCAAGGGTCAGAAATCCCGTTCGGGTGTGGCTATCAATGGCTATGAAGGCGGCCAGATGCCGCTCTATCAGCGTCTGCCCAAGCGTGGCTTCAACAAGCCCAACCGCAAGGCATTCGCCGTGGTCAACCTGGGCCTGATCCAGAAATTCGTCGAAGCCGGCAAGCTGGACGGCGCCGCCGCCATCACCGAGGACGCGCTGGTCGCATCCGGCCTGGTGCGCCGCAAGCTGGACGGCATTCGCGTGCTGGCCAAGGGCGATTTCAACGCCAAGCTGAACATCGAAGTCACCGGCGCGTCGAAATCGGCTGTCGAGGCTGTCGAAAAGGCGGGCGGCTCGCTGAAGGTCACAAACGCTGCTGCGGCAGAGTAACGGCTTGTGAGCGGGCGCCGACCCGCTTACATAGACACCCAAGTTTTCCAAAACGCCGCCCGAGCCGGAAAACGGTTCCGGGCGGCGTTTGCATCAGAGAGACCGATACAACATGGTATCAGCAGCAGAACAAATGGCGGCCAACACCAGCTGGTCCGCCCTGGGCAAGGCCACGGACCTGCGCAATCGGATCCTGTTCACGCTGGGGCTTCTCATCGTCTATCGTCTGGGCACGTTCATTCCCGTGCCGGGCATCGACGGTGTGGCGCTGCGCGAGTTCATGGAACAGGCAGGGCAGGGCATCGGCGGCATGGTGTCGATGTTCACCGGTGGCGCGCTGGGGCGGATGGGCATCTTTGCCCTGGGCATCATGCCCTATATCTCGGCCTCGATCATCGTTCAGCTGCTGACCGCCATGGTCCCCTCGCTTGAGCAACTCAAGAAAGAGGGCGAACAGGGCCGCAAGAAGATCAACCAATATACCCGCCTGGGCACCGTGGCCCTGGCCACCGTGCAGGCCTATGGCCTTGCGGTCTCGCTGGAATCGGGTGACCTGGCCACCGATCCGGGGCTCTATTTCCGCTTTGCCACCATGATTACCCTTGTGGGTGGCACCATGTTCCTGATGTGGCTGGGCGAACAGATCACCGCGCGCGGCATCGGCAACGGCGTCTCGCTGATCATCTTCGTCGGCATCATCGCCGAGGTGCCCGCCGCCCTGGCACAGTTCTTTGCCAGCGGCCGCAGCGGCGCCATCAGCCCCGCCGTGATCATCGCCATCATCCTGATGGTGATCGCGGTCATCACCTTTGTGGTGTTCATGGAACGCGCCCTGCGCAAGATCCACATTCAGTATCCCCGCCGTCAGGTGGGCATGAAGGTCTATGACGGCGGCTCCAGCCACCTGCCGGTCAAGGTCAATCCGGCGGGCGTGATCCCGGCGATCTTCGCAAGCTCGCTGCTGCTGTTGCCGGTGACCATCTCGACCTTCTCCTCGGGCGCGGCCAACGGGCCGGTGATGTCCTGGCTTCTGGCAAATTTCGGCCCCGGACAGCCGCTCTATCTGCTGTTCTTCGTGTCGATGATCGTGTTCTTTGCCTATTTCTACACCTTCAACGTCTCGTTCAAACCCGATGACGTGGCGCAAAACCTGAAGAACCAGAACGGCTTTGTCCCAGGCATCCGTCCGGGCAAGAAGACCGCCGAATATCTGGAATATGTGGTCAACCGCGTGCTGGTGCTGGGCTCGGCCTATCTGGCCGCCGTCTGCCTGCTGCCCGAGATCATGCGCGGCCAGTTCAACGTGCCGTTCTATTTCGGCGGCACCTCGGTGCTGATCATCGTTTCGGTGACCATGGACACGATCCAACAGGTCCAGAGCCACCTGCTGGCACACCAGTACGAAGGTCTGATCGAAAAATCGCAGCTTCGCGGCAAGAATCGCAAGCGTACGAACAGGAAGGGACCGGCGCGTCGATGAACATCATTCTGTTGGGACCCCCGGGTGCGGGCAAAGGCACCCAGGCGCGGCATCTGGTCGAAACACGTGGCATGATCCAGCTGTCGACCGGTGACATGCTGCGCGAGGCGCGCACGTCTGGCACCGAAATGGGCCAGAAGGTCGCTGCCATCATGGATGCGGGCAAGCTGGTCACCGACGAGATCGTGATCGGCCTGATCGAGGAGCAGTTGACCACCAAGAAAGGTGCCGGTTTCATCTTCGACGGGTTCCCCCGCACCCTGGCCCAGGCCGACGCGCTGGCCGCGTTGCTGGCCAAGCACGGCCAGTCGCTGCATACCGTGATCGAGATGCGCGTCGATGACGAGGCGCTGGTCAGCCGCATCACCGCCCGCTCGACCTGCGGCGGCTGTGGCGAGGTCTATAACGACATCACCAAGCCGATCCCGGCCGACGGCAAATGCGCCAACTGCGGCAGCACCGAGTTCCAGCGCCGCGCCGACGACAACGAGGACAGTCTGCGCACCCGGCTGATGGAGTATTACAAGAAAACGTCACCTTTGATCGGCTATTACTATGCCAAGGGCGATTTGCGCCCGGTCAACGGGCTTGCCGATATCAAGGAAGTGACGGCCTCGATCGAGGCCATTCTGGGCTGACATGGGTTAGGGGCTTGACGGCCCCTTCAAAAGCCCATATCGACCACCATCCCCTCGGGGAATCAACCGCGCGGACGGGATTCGTCCTATTCGCGCAAGACCACCTCAAATAATGCTGGATCTACTGGCGACACTGCCATGGTCAAGCGTTGTGAAAAAAGGTTCTGGCGCTACGGAACCGCAACGAAAAGGAAAGTGACACGTGGCACGTATTGCCGGCGTAAACATCCCGACTGCCAAACGGGTACCCATCGCCCTCACCTATATCACCGGTATCGGCAACACCACGGCGAAAGCCATTTGCGAAGCTGTCGGTATCGACGCGACCCGTCGTGTGAACGAGCTGAGCGATGCCGAGGTTCTGGCCATCCGCGAGCATATCGACGCCAACTACAGCGTCGAAGGCGACCTGCGCCGTGAAGTTCAGATGAACATCAAGCGCCTGATGGACCTGGGCTGCTATCGCGGTCTGCGTCACCGCCGCAACCTGCCGGTTCGCGGTCAGCGGACCCACACCAACGCTCGTACCCGCAAAGGCCCCGCAAAGGCCATTGCCGGCAAGAAGAAATAAGGGGGCGTTGAGATATGGCACGCGATAAGACCCGCACCACGAAGAAAAAAGAACGCAAGAATATCGCATCGGGCGTGGCCCATGTGAACTCGACGTTCAACAACACCAAGATCCTGATCTCGGATGTGCAAGGCAACGCCATCTCGTGGTCGTCGGCTGGCACGATGGGCTTCAAGGGATCGCGGAAATCGACCCCCTACGCCGCTCAGCTGGCTGCCGAAGATGCCGGCCGCAAGGCGCAGGATCATGGCGTCAAGACGCTGGAAGTCGAAGTTCAGGGCCCCGGTTCGGGCCGTGAATCGGCTCTGCGCGCTCTGGCTGCCGTGGGCTTCAACATCACGTCGATCCGCGACGTGACCCCGATCGCCCACAACGGCTGCCGCCCGCCGAAGCGCCGCCGCGTCTAAGCGACCCAGGAATTACGCTGGGGCCGTGTCTGGTACACGGCCCCAGCACGCCGTTTGAAACCTCGGGCGTTTGCACCTTGCTGGACATGGGGTGCGAACAGGAATGGAGGGATTACATGATCCACAAGAACTGGGCAGAACTGATCAAGCCGACCCAGCTTGAGGTCAAGCCGGGCAACGATCCGGCACGCCAGGCGACCGTGATCGCCGAACCGCTGGAACGCGGTTTCGGTCTGACGCTGGGCAACGCGCTGCGCCGCATCCTGATGAGCTCGCTGCAAGGCGCGGCCATCACCAGCGTGCAGATCGACAACGTCCTGCACGAGTTTTCGAGCGTCGCCGGTGTGCGCGAAGACGTCACCGACATCATCCTCAACCTCAAGCAGGTCTCGCTGCGCATGGATGTCGAAGGGCCCAAGCGCCTGTCGATCAATGCCAAGGGCCCGGCTGTCGTCACCGCCGGTGACATCAGCGAAAGCGCCGGCATCGAGATCCTGAACCGCGACCACGTGATCTGTCACCTGGACGATGGTGCCGACCTGTTCATGGAACTGACCGTGAATACCGGCAAGGGCTATGTCTCGGCCGACAAGAACCGCCCCGAAGACGCGCCCATCGGCCTGATCCCGATCGACGCGATCTATTCGCCGGTCAAGAAGGTCGCCTATGACGTGCAGCCCACCCGCGAGGGCCAGGTGCTGGATTATGACAAGCTGACCATGAAGATCGAAACCGACGGTTCGATCTCGCCGGACGATGCCGTGGCCTATGCCGCGCGTATCCTTCAGGACCAGCTGTCGATCTTCGTCAACTTCGACGAGCCGGAATCGGCTGGCCGCCAGGACGACGATGACGGTCTGGAGTTCAACCCGCTTCTGCTCAAGAAAGTGGACGAGCTGGAACTGTCGGTGCGTTCGGCCAACTGCCTAAAGAACGACAACATCGTCTATATCGGCGACCTGATCCAGAAGACCGAAGCCGAGATGCTGCGCACCCCGAACTTCGGCCGCAAGTCGCTGAACGAGATCAAGGAAGTGCTGTCGGGCATGGGCCTGCACCTGGGCATGGATGTCGAGGACTGGCCGCCGGACAACATCGAGGATCTGGCCAAGAAGTTCGAAGACGCGTTCTGAGAACAAGGGGCGGGCGCACAGCCCGCCCTGCCAATGCCCGGACCTGCCGGGGAATACCAGGGCCAATGCCCCAAGGAGAGCCGGTGACACGCATCGCCGGTCGGACAAAGCAAAACGCAAGTTAGGAGATAGAAAATGCGTCACGCACGTGGTTACCGCCGCCTCAACCGCACCCACGAACACCGCAAGGCCCTGTTTGCCAACATGGCGGGCTCGCTGATCGAGCACGAACAGATCAAGACCACCCTGCCCAAGGCCAAGGAACTGCGTCCGATCGTCGAAAAGCTGATCACGCTGGGCAAGCGCGGTGACCTGCACGCGCGCCGCCAGGCCGCGGCGCAGCTGAAAGAGGACAAGGACGTCGCCAAGCTGTTCGACGTTCTGGCAGAGCGTTACAAGGATCGTCAGGGCGGTTATGTCCGCATCCTGAAGGCCGGCTTCCGTTATGGCGACATGGCGCCGATGGCGATCATCGAATTCGTCGATCGTGACGTCGATGCCAAGGGTGCCGCCGACAAGGCGCGCCTGGCCGAAGAAGAGGCAGCCGCCGAAGAATAAGCTTTCCGGGACATGTCCCGATTGCGCCCCGCCCGGTCCACCGGGCGGGGTTTTTCGTTTCCGGCGTGTGTTGCCCCGGCTTGACTGCGCTTCTACCGTGAAAGCATGACCAACTCTGTTGCTGCGGGTTATTCGGGTCGACCGCTGGTGGCCAAGCTGGGGTTCAAGCCCGGCTGGATCGTCCGCGCCGTCAACGCGCCACCCCACTACGCCGACCTGATGGCCGAGGCGGTGGATATCGTCTTTGACCCCGGCGCCCGCGATGCCGATGCGGCGCATCTTTTCCTGCACGGTCCCGAACCGGTGGCCGAGGCCGTCGCGACCGAGATCGCCCATTTGCGGCTAGGCGGCATGTTGTGGCTGTCCTGGGCCAAGACGTCCTCGCCCCGACATGCGGGCATCACCGAGGACTTGCTGCGCGCCGAGGTGCTGCCGCTGGGCTGGGTCGATGTAAAGGTCTGCGCCATTGATGCGGACTGGTCCGGGCTGAAATTCCTGCGCCGCCGGGGTTGAGCGCGCGGCTTGCATTTGTGGCCCATGCCCCGCATATCGCAGGGGACTGCAAATGGAGGTCCCATGATCCGCGCCATCCTGCTTTGTCTGCCGTTTGTCCTGGCCGCGCCGGTTCAGGCGGAAACCCGGGTGCCGACCTCGCAGGCCGAGATCGGGTTGGGCTTTGCCCCGGTGGTCAAGAAAGCAGCCCCCGCCGTGGTCAACATCTATGCCCGCATCATCACCGCCGGGCGGCAAAGCCCGATCTTTGACGACCCCTTCTTTCGCGATTTCTTTCGCGGATTTGGGACGCCGCAGCCGCGGGTTCAGAACTCGCTGGGATCGGGCGTGATCCTGTCGGATGACGGCTATGTCGTGTCCAATTACCACGTGGTCGGCATGGCTTCGGAGATCCGGGTGGTCACCACCGACCGGCGCGAGTTCACCGCACAGGTGGTGTTGGGCGACGAGGAGAGCGATATCGCCATCCTGCGCCTGGACCAGGCGCGTGATCTGCCGTCCCTGGCGCTGCGCGACAGCGACCATGTCGAGGTGGGCGAACTGGCGCTGGCCATTGGCAACCCGTTTGGCGTGGGCCAGACCGTCAGCAGCGGCATCGTCTCGGGGCTGGCACGTTCCGGGGCGGCCACCGGCAACGGGCGCGGCTATTTCATCCAGACCGATGCGCCGATCAATCCAGGCAATTCGGGCGGGGCGCTGATCGACGTGAATGGCGATCTGATCGGCATCAATACCTCGATCCTCAGCCGGTCGGGCGGCTCGAACGGGATCGGCTTTGCCATCCCCGCCAATCTGGTGGCCGAATTCCTGCGTCAGGCCCGGCAGGGCAACAGCAGTTTTGCCCAGCCCTGGGCCGGTATCGCGGGGCAGCCGATGACCGCCGACATTGCCGACTCGCTGGGGCTGGGCCTGCCCGAGGGGGTGGTGATCTCGGACCTGCATCCCGACAGCCCGCTGGCGCGGGCGGGCTTTGCCGTAGGCGATGTGGTGACCGAGGTCGATGGACAGGCGGTCAACTCTCCGGCCGAGATGAAGTTCCGCATGTCGGTGGCCGGGATCGGTGGCGAGGCGCGGATGACCCGGCTGCGGCAGGGACAGCGTGAAACCTTGACGGTGGCCCTGATCGAGGCGCCCGATACGCCCCCCGCGCAGGAAACCACGCTGACGGATCGTACCGCACTGCCCGGCCTGACCGTGGCCCGGCTGAACCCGGCGGTGATCGCGCGTCTGGGCCTGCCGCTATCGGCGCGTGGGGTCGTGGTGCTTGACCCCGGCCCCTATGGCGCGCGGGCGGGGTTGCGACCGGGTGATGTGCTGGGCGCGATCAATGGCGACGCGGTTGAAACCCCGCGCGATGTGGAGCGGGCGCTGACCGAGACCGGGCGCCGGGTGCAGATCGACCTGCAACGGCGGGGCCAATGGGTCTCGCTGCGGTTCCGGCTCTGAGCGATGGCGGACCTGTTCGATACCGGCGCCAAACCGACGCCTGAGCGTGAGCCGCCCCGGCCCCTGGCCGACCGGCTGCGGCCGCAGAGCCTGTCCGAGGTGATCGGGCAGCAGCAGGTGCTGGGGCCAGAGGCGCCGCTGGGTGTCATGCTGGCCTCGGGTTCGTTGTCGAGCCTCGTGTTCTGGGGGCCGCCGGGGGTGGGCAAGACCACCATCGCCCGCCTGTTGGCGCAAGAGACCGATCTGCATTTCGTGCAGATCAGCGCGATCTTCACCGGGGTGCCCGATCTGAAGAAAGTGTTCGAGGCCGCGCGCATCCGACGGGGCAACGGGCAGGGCACGCTGTTGTTCGTCGACGAGATCCACCGCTTCAACAAGGCGCAGCAGGACGGGTTCCTGCCCCATATGGAGGATGGCACCATCCTGCTGGTGGGGGCCACGACCGAAAACCCGTCGTTCGAGCTGAACGCCGCGCTCTTGAGTCGGGCCCAGGTGCTGGTGCTGGAGAGGCTGAGCGCCGAGGATCTGGAACATTTGACCGCACGGGCCGAGCGCGAACTGGGCCGCGAATTGCCGCTGACGCCCGAGGCGCGGCTGGCGCTTCAGGATATGGCAGATGGCGACGGGCGCGCGCTGCTCAACCTGATCGAACAGGTGGCGGCGTGGAAAGTGGCGGCGCCACTCGACCGCGAAGCTCTGGCGGCCCGGCTGATGCGGCGGGCCACCAAATACGACAAGAGCGGGGATGAGCATTACAACCTGATCTCGGCGCTGCACAAATCGGTGCGCGGCTCGGACCCGGACGCGGCCCTTTACTGGCTGGCGCGGATGCTGACCGGGGGTGAGGACCCGCGTTACCTGGCGCGTCGGATCACCCGGATGGCGGTCGAGGATATCGGGCTGGCCGACCCACAGGCGCAGTCGATCTGCCTGCATGCCTGGGAGGTTTACGAGCGACTGGGCAGCCCCGAGGGCGAACTGGCGCTGGCGCAGGCGATTGTCTATCTGGCGCTGGCCCCGAAATCGAACGGGGCCTATGTGGGCTACAAGGCGGCGATGCGGCTGGCCAAGCAATCGGGCTCGGCACCGCCACCCAAACATATCCTCAACGCGCCCACCGGGTTGATGAAGGATCAGGGCTATGGCGCGGGCTATGCCTATGACCACGACGCGGAGGACGGGTTTTCCGGCCAGAATTACTTTCCCGACGGGATGGAGCGCCCGCAGCTTTATCAGCCGGTCGAACGCGGCTTTGAGCGCGAGTTGAAAAAGCGGCTCGATTATTTTGCACGCCTGCGGGCGCAGCGCGAACAGGGATAGGGCGGGCAGTCCGCGGCCGCCCCACCCACCCGCCCGCGCCCGCGGACTGCCCTTGGTCCCTTGACTCTCGGGCGCGTGCGGGTGAGAGACGGCGATGTTTTCTTTCGATCTTCAACGAGGGGTGCGGCGGGCCGGAAACCGCCCCGCGCACGGGTTGCTGGCATGAGCGGCGTACAGATGATCACCGTGGGTGAGGGGGACGGCGACCAGCGGCTTGACCGCTGGTTCCGTCGGATGTTCCCGCATGTGGGGCAGGGGCGTATCGAGAAGATGTGTCGTAAGGGCGAGTTGCGCGTCGACGGCGCACGGGCCAAGCCCGCGACCCGGCTCGAGGTTGGTCAGCAGGTCCGTATCCCGCCGCTGCCCGCACCCGGCGAACGGCCTGAACCGGTGAAATCGCGCGTCTCGGATGCCGATGCAAAGATGATCCGTGACTGTGTCCTGTATCGCGACGATGATATCATCGTGCTGAACAAGCCCGCCGGGCTGGCGGTGCAGGGGGGTAGTGGCCAGACACGCCATGTGGATGGCCTGTCCGAGGCGCTGCGCTTTGGCAATGACGAGAACCCGCGCCTGGTGCACCGGCTGGACAAGGACACCTCGGGTGTTCTGGTGCTGGCGCGCACCCGCGAGGCGGCGGCGCGTCTGACCGCCGCCTTTCGCCACCGCAACACGCGCAAGATCTACTGGGCGCTGGTGGCCGGGGTGCCGACGCCCTATCTGGGCGAGATCAAGACCGGGCTGGTCAAGGCCGGTGGGCATGGCGCCCGGGGTGAGGGCGAGAAGATGAACGTGGTGCATCTGAGCGAGATCGACGACACGCCCGGCGCCAAGCGGGCCCATACCTATTACGCCACCCTCTACCGGGTGGCGGGG
Source organism: Ruegeria pomeroyi (assembly GCF_021405525.1). Lineage (GTDB taxonomy): Bacteria > Pseudomonadota > Alphaproteobacteria > Rhodobacterales > Rhodobacteraceae > Ruegeria_B > Ruegeria_B alba. The sequence goes on along the minus strand of NZ_JAGQAG010000001.1, from coordinate 3,458,481 downwards.
CGGGCGTCCTGGGTGGCGATGGAGCCGGTCACCGGCCGCACCCACCAGCTGCGCGCACATATGGCCGGGATCGGGCATCCGATCATCGGCGACGGCAAATATGGCGGCTCGGGGCAAGAGAACCTGGGCGATGGCTGGGGCGCGCAACTGGGTGGCATCATCAGCAAGAAGCTGCACCTGCATGCGCGGCGGCTGAGCTTTGAGCACCCCTCGACCCGCAAGCAGGTCAGCTTTACCGCGCCCTTGCCGGATCATATGCGCGAGAGCTGGGACACGTTTGGCTGGACCGAGGATCTGGCGGCGGAGGATCCGTTCGAGGAGCTGATGTGAGCCAGCCGCTGCACCTGATCCTGTTCGATGTGGACGGGACGCTGGTCGACAGTCAGGCGGCCATCGTCGGGTCGATGACCGCCGCATTCGACGCATTGTCGCTGCCGGTGCCCGCGCGCGCCGATATCCTGTCGATCGTTGGCTTGTCCCTGCCGCAGGCGATGGCACGGCTGGCACCGGAGCAGAGCGAGACCAAGCAGGCGCGGCTGGTCGAGGCCTACAAGCAATCCTATCACGCGAACCGGCTGGCGCTGGGTGAGGCGCATTCGCCGCTCTATCCCGGTGCGCGCGAGATGCTGGAACAGTTGCATGCCGTGCCACATTACCTGCTGGGCGTGGCGACGGGCAAATCCAAGCGCGGGCTTGATGCCCTGATCGAGGTGCATGGGCTGGAATGCATCTTTGTCACCCGGCAGGTGGCCGATCATCACCCGTCGAAACCGCACCCGTCGATGATCGAGACCGCATTGGCCGAAACCGGGACGGCGCCGGGGCGCGCTGTGATGATTGGCGATACCTCGTATGACATGGAGATGGCGGCCGCGGCCGGGGTCGCGGGGATCGGGGTCAGCTGGGGCTATCACCCGCCCCATGCGCTGGACCGGGCCAGCTGTATCATCGACGACTTTACGCAGTTGCCCCCGGCACTGACACAGATCTGGATGTGAAAGATATGAGCGACTGGAAACCGAAACGCTTCTGGAAACAGGCGGCCGTGGCAGAAATGGCCGAGGGCTATACGGTGGAACTGGATGGTCGCCTGGTGCGCACCCCGGCCAAGGAGCCGCTGCTGCTGCCGACACGGGCGTTGGCCGAGGCGATTGCCGCGGAATGGGACGCTCAGGAGAAAGAGGTCGATCCGACCAGCATGCCCTATACCCGCACTGCCAACGCTGCCATCGACAAGGTGCGCATTCAGCATGGCGAAGTGGCCGACATGCTGGCGGCCTATGGCGATTCGGATCTGTTGTGTTATCGGGCGGATAGCCCTGCCGAATTGACGGAACGACAGGCGCTTTCCTGGGACCCGGTGCTGGATTGGGCCGCGGAAACCCTGGGCGCGCGGCTGTTGCCGGTACAAGGAGTGATGCACCAAGCACAACCTGCTTCGGCGATCGAAACGCTGACACGGCAGGTCCACGCGCTGAACCCGTTCCAACTGGCGGCTTTTCACGATCTGGTCAGCCTGTCCGGTTCGCTGGTGCTTGGCTTTGCGGCGGCGCTGAATTGGCGCGAAGCTGACGAAATCTGGCAGATTTCACGCCTCGACGAGACCTGGCAAGAGGAACAATGGGGTCCCGATGAAGAAGCGCGCGCGCTGGCCGCGCTGAAACGCGTGGCCTTTCTGCATGCCAAGGCGGTCTACGATATCTCGACATGAGACTGATTCCGTCAGACTGACGAAAACCTCAACGGATATGGGGCGGAAAGCGACATAGAAGCCTTGACCTTTGTCGGATATTGCGCCCAAACTCCTGCCCATCGAAGGGTTAACCCCTTCGCGATCCGCTCCGGCGCCAACGTGTGCCGGTCGAACCGCCCCGGGACAGGGGTGGAAAATCAGGAAGAGGTAAAAATGAAGAAATCCGTATTTTTGGGCGCTCTCACGGTCGCCGGGATGGCCGCTGGCGTTGCTGCGGCGGGCACCATGGACGACGTCAAGGCGCGCGGCAAGCTGAACTGCGGTGTGACCACCGGTCTTGTTGGCTTTGCAGCACCGGATTCGAATGGGGAGTGGAAAGGTTTTGACGTGGCCCTGTGCCGTGCCGTTGCTGCGGCCGTGCTGGGCGACGGCAACGCGGTTGAATTCGTGCCGACCACCGGCAAGACCCGTTTCACCGCGCTGGCATCGGGCGAAGTCGACATGCTTGCCCGCAACACCACCTGGACCTTCTCGCGCGATGTGGACCTGAAGTTCGAATTCGTCGGCGTGAACTACTATGACGGTCAGGGCTTCATGGTTCCGAAATCGCTGGGCGTCAGCTCGGCAAAGGAACTTGATGGCGCCACCGTCTGCATCCAGACCGGCACCACCACCGAGCTGAACCTCGCGGATTTCTTCCGCGCCAACAACATCAGCTATGAGCCGGTTCCGATCGAAACCAACGCCGAAGCGCAGCAGCAGTATCTGGCCGGCGCCTGCGACGTCTACACCACCGACGCCTCGGGTCTGGCCGCAACCCGCGCCACCTTCGAGAACCCGGGTGACCACGTTCTGCTGCCCGAAATCATCTCGAAAGAGCCGCTCGGCCCGCTGGTTCGCCATGGCGACCACGAGTGGGGCGATGTGGTCCGCTGGACCCTGAATGCGCTGATCTCGGCTGAAGAGATGGGCATCACCTCGGCCAATATCGACGAAATGTCGGCCGGCACCAACAACCCGGAAATCAACCGTATCCTGGGCACCGAAGGTACCCTGGGCGAGATGCTGGGTCTGGACGCCGAGTGGGCCAAGCGCGCCATCAAGGTGGGCGGCAACTATGGCGAAGTGTTTGCCCAGAACATCGGTGAAAGCACCCCGATCGGTCTGGCACGCGGCCTGAACGCACAGTGGACCGACGGCGGCCTGCTGTACTCGCCGCCGTTCCGTTAACAAAACAGCGAAGGGGCGCAGGGCAACCTGCGCCCTTTTTGCATCCATGAATACAAAGTGCCTGGCTGGTGGGAGCGGGGGAGAAACCTCGCCGGAGAGAGACAAGCCAGGACCTCACGGGGATATACATAGGTCATGACGACTCTCACTGACCCGCCGAAGGAGCAGTTCCGGCTGTCCATGCTCCTTTATGACACGCGGTACCGGTCGGCCACTATCCAGGTCATTGCAATGATATGCTTCATGCTGATGGCAGCATGGCTTATCAGCAATACCGCGCAAAACCTGGCCGCCTTGGGCAAGCCCATTGATTTCGGATTTTTCAGCGAACCGGCCAGCTATGACATCAACCAGCGGCTGTTGGATTATTCCTCGCGCGACACGCACCTGCGGGCGGCCTTCATCGGTCTGCTTAACACGCTGGTCGTGGCGGTATTGGGCTGTATCACAGCCACGATACTGGGTGTGATCATCGGTGTGCTGCGCCTGTCCAACAACTGGATCGTCGCGCGGCTGATGACGTTTTATGTCGAAGGGTTCCGCAACGTTCCGGTCCTGCTGTGGATCGTGTTCATCATGGCGATCCTGATCGAGACCCTGCCGGCGCCACGGGCGTTCCGGGGCGACAATGCCACTGCCAGCATGATGCTTGGCGACAGCGTGGCCGTGACCAATCGCGGCGTCTATGTCCCCGAAGCGCTGTTTTCCAACAGTCTGGGCAATATCCACCTGTTCGGCGAAAGCAGCCTGCGGTTTGATATCAGCCTTGATCTGATGCTGATCCTGATCGTGCTGGGCGGCGGCCTGTGGGTGGCGAACCTCCTGCGCAAGCGGGCGGACCGCATCCAGGAACAGACCGGCGACCGTCCGGTGACCTGGTGGCAGCGTCTGGCCGTGGTGGTGATCCCGACCGGGCTGGTGCTGGTGCTGCTGGGCTTCCATTTTGGCTATCCCGAGCTCAAGGGCTTCAACTTCCAGGGCGGTACCCATTTGCGGAACTCGCTGATCGCGCTCTGGCTGGCGCTGTCACTTTATACCGCCGCCTTCATCGCCGAGATCGTGCGCGCCGGTATCCTGGCCATCTCCAAGGGTCAGACCGAGGCCGCCTCGGCCCTGGGGCTGCGCTCGAACAAGATCATGTCGCTGGTGATCCTGCCGCAGGCGCTGCGGGTGATCATTCCGCCGCTGATCTCGAACTATCTCAACCTCACCAAGAACTCGTCGCTGGCGATCGCCGTGGGGTACATGGATATCACCGGCACGCTGGGCGGGATCACCATGAACCAGACCGGGCGCGAGCTGGAGACGATCCTGCTCTTGATGCTGGTGTACCTGACTATCTCGCTGTCCATTTCGGCGGTGATGAACTGGTACAATGAATCCGTCAAACTGAAGGAGCGTTGAGATGTCTGACATCGGATTTGTCCGCACCGAAATGCTCCCCGAGCGCGAACCGCCGGCCTCGACCACCGGCGCGCTGGGCTGGGCACGCGCCAACCTGTTCTCGAACTGGTTCAACAGCATTCTGACGCTGGCGTCACTCTATGCGATCTATGCGATTCTCTCGGCGATCTTGCCTTGGGTATTCTCGCCCACTTGGAACGGGACCTCGCTCAACAATTGCCGAGAGATCCTGACTGCCGCCGGTTCGGTGGGAGATCACGGCACCTCGGGGGCCTGCTGGGGCGTCATTCGCGAGCGCTGGATCCAGCTCTTGTTCGGGTTCTACCCGTCCGAGCTGTATTGGCGCCCGATCCTCGCCTTTGTCCTGCTGGCCGTGGCCCTGGCCCCGGTTCTGTTCGCGGACAAGGTGCCGTCGAAGATGCTGATCTTCTCGGGTCTCTATCCGTTCATCTTCCCCTGGCTTCTGTGGGGCGGCACCATCTGGGGGCCGGTCGCGGCGCTGGGTGGCTTTGTCATTGGCTGGGTGGTCTATTCGGCCGCTAGCAAGACGATGAGCAGCCTCATGGGCATCCTACTGGGTGCCGCCGCTGCGTTGGTCTGGTGGTTCGTTCTATCCGGTTATTTCGTCGGCGCGCTGGATTCCATCCTGCCGATCGGCATCGAAGCGGTCGAAAGCCGCAAGTTCGGTGGCTTCATGCTGTCGATCACCATCGGTGTCGTTGCCATCGCCTGTTCGCTGCCCTTGGGCATCGTTCTGGCGCTGGGCCGTCAGTCGGACCTGATGATCGTCAAATATATCTGCGTGGGCTTTATCGAGTTCATTCGGGGTGTGCCGCTGATCACGCTGCTGTTCGTGGCCTCGACCCTGCTGAACATCTTCATGCCGCCCGGCACGAATTTCGACATCATCCTGCGGGTGCTGATCATGGTGACGCTGTTCGCCGCGGCCTATATGGCCGAGGTGATCCGCGGCGGTCTGGCCGCGCTGCCCAAGGGCCAGTATGAGGGGGCGGATTCGCTTGGCCTCAACTACTGGCAGGCGCAGCGCCTGATCATCATGCCACAGGCGCTCAAGATCTCGATCCCCGGCATCGTGTCGACCTTCATCGGGGTGTTCAAGGACACCACGCTGGTCTCGATCATCGGGCTTCTCGATCCGCTGGGTCTGTCGAACGCCATTCGTGCGGACGCCAACTGGAACGGCGTCGTCTGGGAACTCTACGGCTTCATCGCCCTGCTGTTCTTCGTCTTCTGCTTCGGCATGTCCCGCTACTCCATGTATCTGGAGCGCAAGCTCCACACTGGCCATCGTTAAGGAGGGCCCAATGTCTGAACTCGCAATCGATCGTGAAATCGACCGTTCGAAAATGCAGGTGAGCGACGAGGTCGCCATCGAAATCACCAACATGAACAAGTGGTACGGGGCCTTCCACGTGCTGCGTGACATCAACCTCACCGTCAATCAGGGGGAACGGATCGTCATCGCCGGGCCTTCGGGCTCGGGCAAGTCGACCCTGATCCGCTGCCTGAACGCGCTGGAGGAACACCAGCAGGGCAAGATCGTGGTGGACGGCACCGAATTGTCGAACGACCTCAAGAATATCGACAAGATCCGGTCCGAGGTCGGGATGGTGTTCCAGCACTTCAACCTGTTCCCGCATCTGACCATCCTGGAGAACTGCACGCTGGCCCCGATCTGGGTGCGCAAGACGCCCCGCAAAGAGGCCGAGGAAACCGCGATGCATTTCCTGGAAAAGGTCAAGATCCCCGAACAGGCCCTGAAGTATCCGGGTCAGCTTTCGGGCGGCCAGCAGCAGCGCGTGGCGATTGCCCGCTCGCTGTGCATGCGGCCGCGCATCATGCTGTTCGACGAACCGACCTCGGCGCTGGACCCCGAGATGATCAAGGAAGTGCTCGACACCATGATCGAGCTGGCCGAGGAAGGCATGACCATGCTCTGCGTGACGCACGAGATGGGCTTTGCCCGCCAGGTCGCCAACCGCGTCATCTTTATGGATGCGGGCCAGATCGTGGAACAGAACGAGCCGGAAGAGTTCTTCAACAATCCGCAAAGCGAGCGGACCAAGCTGTTCCTGAGCCAGATCCTGGGTCACTGAACAGGGCCTGGAATGACACGGAAAGGGCGGGGATTTCCCCGCCCTTTTTCAATCCGTCAACTCTCGTGGAACGATGAAATCCAGCACCTCGCCCTTGTGCCAGCCGATCTGCGCCCAATCGTCGGTGGCAAACTCGATCACCGTGGTTGCACCGGTCGGATAGTCGAAGAAACGGGCATGGGCGGGTGCCTCATCGACGATCTGGCCTGCGAACTCGGCGATACCGGGGTTGTGCCCCAGCAACAGCACCACCCGCCCGCTGGCCTGCCTGAGGTTGGCAAGGATATGCTCTGGTGGGGCCAGATAGAGCGCGCGGGTGAATTCAGGTTCACAGCCGCCCAGCCCCATCTCGGTCCAGGTCTCGCGGGTGCGGACGGCGTCCGAACTGATCACCTGATCCGGCAGATAGCCATGCTGGCGCAGCCAGGCCCCGATCGCCTGCGCCGACCGCCTGCCACGCTTGTTGAGGGTGCGGTCGTGGTCGCCAAGGCTGATATCGTCCCAGGCGGATTTGGCGTGGCGGGTCAGGATCAGAATGCGGGTCATCGGCGCAAAAAAGCCTTCATGTGCAATGCGGACTGCGCCGGATCACGCGCCGCGCCAGCGCTGAGCGGGCAGGCGAGTCGGGCGGCACAGCCTGACCCCATACAAGCAGACCCAGCGGCGGTGTCCAGATATCCGCGGCAGGCATCGACATCATAGGCGTGATCTGCCGCAAGCGCACCAACCGGGCAGGCCCGGGTACAGGGCGCGGCGCAGCTGTCGCAGGGCGATGGGGCGTTGCCCACAGGCAGGTCGATCCGCTCTGGCAGCAGCAGCGCACCGCGCAGCGAGATCATCAGACCGACCTGGTAATGCACCATCATGCCAACCGGGCTGGTATGAAACCGGCCCGAGGCCAATGCCCAGGCGATGAAGGGCGGATAGGGCGGCCCGTCCGAGGGGTAGGCGGTCTTGGCACCCAGATCGACGGCCATCGCCCCGATCACCCGTTTTGACCAGCGGTCGACCGGGTCACTCTGGCCATCGGCATATTCAGGCGCCGCGCTGAAGACCGGCCAGAAGCCGGGACCGGTGCCAAGCAGAACGACAGTGCCTGCCTGATCGGCCGGATTGAGCGCCCCCATGACAATCAGGGCCGAGGCGGCGGCTTCTGCCGTTATCCGCTCCAGCGTCATCGGCGGCGAAACGGCAGCAGCAGGCTCCATCCCAGCCGCGCGGGCCGGTCATCCTGCCATGCCAGCCCGATGGTCATCTGGTCATGGCCCTTGGCGGGTTGTGCAACATAGGTTCCCATCATCCGGTCCCAGATCGACAAGGCAAAGCCGTAATTGCTGTCATGCTCCTCGCGCAGCACCGAATGGTGTACCCGGTGCATGTCGGGGGTCACCAGAACCTTGCGCAACACCGCGTCGAGCGCAAGCGGCAAGCGAAGGTTCGAGTGATTGAACAGCGCGGTGCCGTTCAACAGGATCTCGAACAGGACCACCGCCAGCGCCGAAGGACCCAGCAGATAGACAAGACCGATCTTCAGCAGCATCGACAGCGCGATTTCTACCGGATGAAACCGGATCGCGGTGCTGACGTCGATATCGGTGTCAGCATGATGCACCCGGTGCAGCCGCCAGAGCAGCGGTATCTTGTGAGTGACCAGGTGCTGGCCCCAGATGGCAAAATCGAGGATCAGCACGGCAAGCAGCGCCTCGACCCAACCGGGCCAAGCCAGATGGTTGAACAGGCCCCAGCCCTGTGCGGTGGCGTCCAGCGCCGCGCCCACCGCCAGCAGCGGCAAGCCTACCGCAAGGGCCCGCAGGGTCACGGTATTCAGCACCGATATCGTCAGGTTGGTCAGCCAGCGTCGTGGGCGCCGCGGATGAATCCTCCGGCGCGGGGCCAGCCGCTCGGCAAGTGCGAACAGGACAAAAAGGCCGACAAACACCGTCAGCCGGATCAGGCTTTCGTTTTCCATTCATTCACAATTCGGCATGTAAATGAAATAGGCAAGCCCGTCAGACTGACGATTGCGTCAGTCGCGGCGGATCAGCGAACCCGCGCCATGCTCGGTATAAAGCTCCAGCAGCACCGCGTTGGGGGCGCGGCCGTCCAGGATGACAACAGCGCGCACACCCTTTTCAAGCGCATCCAGCGCGGTTTCCGTCTTGGGGATCATTCCGCCCGCGATAGTGCCATCGGCCACCATCTCGCGGATTTGCGCTGCTTTCAGCTCCGTCAACACTTCGCCCGCGCCGTTCTTGACACCGGATACATCGGTCAGCAGCAAGAGCCGGTCAGCCTTGAGGGCGCCGGCAATCGCACCGGCGGCGGTATCGCCGTTGATGTTGAACGTCTCGCCATTCCGTCCCGCGCCCAAAGGGGCAATCACCGGGATGATGTCATGGGCAAACAGGTTGCGCAGCAGGTCGGGATTCATCTCGGCCGGGGTGCCGACAAAGCCCAGATCGGGATCGGTCTGATCGCAGACCATCAGGTTGGCGTCCTTTCCGGACAGGCCCACCGCCTTGCCGCCCTGGCGGTTGATCGCCTGCACGATCCGCTTGTTGACCACGCCGGACAGCACCATTTCGACCACTTCGACCGTGGCGGCATCGGTGACCCGCTTGCCGTTCACGAAGTCGGACTGGATGCCCAGCTTGTCCAGCATGGCGTTGATCATCGGCCCGCCGCCATGCACCACGACCGGGTTCACACCCACCTGCCGCAACAACACGACATCTCGCGCAAAGCTCTCCATGCCTTCGTCGCTGCCCATGGCGTGGCCGCCCAGCTTGATGACAACGATCGCATCATCATAGCGTTGAAGATACGGCAAGGCCGCGTTCAGCGTGGCAGCGGTGGCAATCCAGTCGCGATTCATGTCTCGTGTCTTCATGGCAAGGGTCCCTTTGGGGCCTTGTGTTAGGGGTTTTGCGCCCCTCTGCCAAGGGGCGTTGCCAAGATGCCGCGCTGTGATAGGCTCCGCCCGAAATCAGACGCGAGGCCGGATCATGACGCGCAAGACCCTTGTCCTGACAGGTGCCAGCCGGGGAATAGGCCACGCAACCGTGCGCCGATTCGTGGCCGAAGGCTGGCGGGTCATCACCTGTTCGCGCGAGCCGGTACCCCCAGGCTGCCCGTGGAGCAGCGGCGAGAACAACCATGTCCAGATCGACCTGAGCGACCCGCAGGCCACCATCGCCGGGGCCGAGACCATCCGGGCCAAGCTGGACGGGCGGCTGGATGCGTTGGTGAACAATGCCGGCATCTCGCCCAAGGGCTCCAATGGCGAGCGGTTGAGCACGCTCAGCACCGATCTGTCAGACTGGGGTCATGTGTTCCACGTCAACTTCTTTGCCCCCGTGGTGCTGGCCCGCTCGCTCAAGGACGAGCTGGCCGCAGCCAAGGGGTCGGTGGTCAACGTGACCTCGATCGCCGGGTCACGGGTGCATCCGTTCGCCGGGGCGGCCTATGCCACGTCCAAGGCGGCGCTGGCGGCGCTGACGCGCGAGATGGCGCATGATTTCGGGCCGCTTGGCGTGCGGGTGAACGCGATTGCGCCGGGTGAGGTCGAAACCTCGATCCTCAGCCCCGGCACCGACAAGATCGTCGAAAAGCTGCCGCTGCAACGGCTTGGTCAGCCCAGCGAGGTGGCCGCCGCGATCTATTTCCTCTGCTCGCAGGAAAGCTCTTACATTTCGGGCACCGAAATCGAGGTCAACGGCGCGCAGCACGTCTAGCGACCGGACCCCGCGCGGGGTCCGGTCTGGGGCCAGTACTCAGGCCAGCGCGCGCTGGAGCGCGGGGATGTTGCTCAGGATCAGCACGTCAAAGGCAAGCGCCGCGATCAGTGCCAGCCCCGCCAGCGGGAACATCAGCGATACCAGCACCGCCACCAGCGCGGCGCCCTTCCACATCGGCATGTCGGCGGGTTCGGGCGGTGCGGCCAGCCGCAAGGCCCGCGCCGGGCGGCGCTTGACCCACATCACCACGCCCGAGACGCAGAGAAAGATCACCGACAGGCAGAACACGATGTTGAGCGCGAAGTTCCAGCCGCCCATCAGCCCCATGTGAAAGGGGATGCCCACCGCCATCGCCTTGCCCGCCCACGAGTAATCGTCATAGCGCACATCGGCCAGCACCTTGCCGGTATATTGGTCGACATGGATGGTGCGGTCGATGAACGGGTCATCGGAATCACCGCTCATGCTGTCGCGGTTGATGGTCCAGACACCTGTTTCGCCCGCCGGATAGGCCAGACGGAAGCGCCCCTCCATCCCCATGGCGCGGCCGAGCGCGATGAGGTTCTCGGCGTTGACCGGCTGGCCCTCGGGCAGGCCGGCAACACCGGCCTGAGACCCCGAGGCGGGCAGCGGTGTCTGTTCCAGCGCCCAGGGCACGTCGTTGGTATGGCCGTGGTTCATGCTGGCATGCACATCGTCCGACAGGGGGACATTGTCCCATTTCTCGGCCGGAAAGGTCGACCAGGCTTGTACCAGCTTGCCGCCCCAGATGCCGGCCCAGGACAGGCCCGACACCAGGAACACCAACAGCAGGGCCGAGATCCAGAACCCGGTGACCGCATGCAGGCTTTTCCACAAGGCCCGGCCGCGTGCGCGCAGGTTGGGCACCAGCGCCGACATCGCATCACCCCGCGGCCACCAGATATAGAGGCCGGTCAGGATCAGCACGATGCCCAGCCCGGCGGCGATCTCGATCAGGCGGTCGCCCAGATCGCCGATCAACAGGGTCGAGTGGATATTGTCGGCCAGATCGTACCAGCCCGCGCGCCGGTCCCAGATAGACAGCACCTCGCCGCTATACTGGTCGAGCGCGACCAGGCGCTGGCCCTCGGGGGTCTTGACCCGGAACACGGCGGCCAGATCGGGGGCCTTGGGGCCGATCCACTCGACGATGGTGCCGGGCTGTGCCTGAAGCACCGCAGCAGTTTGCGCGTCAAAGGACAACGCGCTTGCTTGCGGCTGAACGGCGATTTTCTCGCCATCGCGGCCGTCGACCTGGGTGATGAGCATCATCATCAGCCCGGTCACCGCCAGGATCAGCAGAAAGGGGATCACGTAGAGCGCGGCGTAGAAATGCCAGCGCCACGCGGCGAAATAGAATTTCTGTGCCAGCGGGCGCATGGTGCCCCGGGCATTGGTTTGGCTGTCAGCCATTGTCGTTTCTCCATATCAGAAGCGCTCTGCCAAAGGGGCAGAGGGGTCAGGGTGTTTCCGTCTGATCAGGAGAGGTGAGGTGGCCCGCGCGCGTCGTAGAGGGGAAAGAATCCGGCGCTGCGATGGGTGAAATCCAGATTGTCCCAGCGGGTGCGCTGGGCATGGTTCAGGGTCATCAGCAGCGGCGGCTGGGCCAGGATGGCCACTTGGTTCAGCCCGCCGAAATGGCAGCTGGGCCGCGCGTCGCTTTCGTCTTCATGGGCGGGGTTGTCGGGGGTAAGGTCGACCCATTGCCGGGTTTCCCCTTCTGCGGTGCAGATCACCAGCAGGATCCGGTCATCCTTGCGCACGGGCATCCATCCCTGCGGGATTGCGCTGGTCAGCACCACCGCAAGCAGGGACAAGACAGCAGAGAAATGCGTGAGGAATGTCATTCCAGATGGGCGATGATGGACCTGAGTGTCGCGATACCATCGCCCTTTTCCGACGAGGTCAACACAATTTCCGGATAGGCGGCGGGGTGTTTGGCCAATGCCGCGCGCACCTGCGTCAGCACCTTGTCGCGCTCGGCGGCCTTGACCTTGTCGGCCTTGGTCAGAACGCATTGAAAGGTCACGGCACTGGTGTCGAGCAGCTTCATGATCTCATCATCGACCGCCTTGACCCCATGGCGGGCGTCGATCAGCACAAAGGCGCGGCGCAGGGTCTGGCGACCGCTGAGATACTGTTTCAGCAGTTTTTGCCATTTCTCGACCACTTTCAGCGGCGCATTGGCATAGCCATAGCCCGGCAGGTCGACCAGATAGAGCTCGGGGCCCTGTGTGAAGAAGTTGATTTCCTGAGTGCGGCCCGGCGTGTTCGAGGCGCGTGCCAGCCCCTTGGTGCCGGTCAGCGCGTTGATCAGGCTGGATTTGCCCACGTTCGAGCGGCCGGCGAAGCAGACCTCGACCCGGTCGGCGGGGGGCAGGCCGGACATCGCCACCACGCCCTTGACGAATTCGGACGGGCCCGCGAACAGCTTGCGCCCCGTTTCAGTGGCGAACGCATCGGGCTCTTCGGCAATGGGAAAGGGCAGGGCGGTCATAGCGGGTGCACCTCGTCTCCAAGGCGGATGGTGCCGCCTCGGATCACTTCGGCCCGGACGCTGAAATCACGGTGACCCCAGTGATCGAGAGCGCCCAGCGTGTCGGCATCGCGAATCCCGGTTTCAGGATTGGTGGTGGTCGCGGCGCAGCGGTCGGTGCGTTCGCGCACGGCGAACACCACCTCGCCGATCTGCACCTCGCGGTCGAGCCAGTCGAACTCCTCCCACAAGGGCAGGCCGTCGAACCAGATATTGCCGCGCCAGCGTAGTGGCGACAGAGGATGCCCGATCCGCTGTTCCACTGCCCGGTGCGAAGCCATGTTGCACAGCGTCACCGAGGGGAAATCGCTATCGGTCATGCCGCGTCCGGGTACTCGGATGATTCGGGCCGATTGGGTCCGATCCTGTGGCATCAGCGGTTTGACCCACTCCAGGAAGCGGTCGGCCTCGGTCTCGGGGGCGAACTCCAGATCGGGGCGTTTGGGATGGCGAAGAGTGACGCGATCGCCGTCGAGCGTGGCGGTGATCGCCATCAGCTCGGGCACCTTGGACACACGGCTGAAATGACCGCAATGCACCCATTCGGACCCGTCCGCCTGGGACATCTCATGCGCCACCGCCCAAACACGATCCCCGGGCATGGTCTGCCCGGGGTTGAGGGTGACGCTGTCCAGCGCCTCGCGGCCATGGCTCTTGATCGGATGCCGCCAGAGCCCGGTGACCGTACCGGTCATTTCTTGTCTGCCTTGGGCTTGCGGGCAAAGCCGGACTTGATGTTGCCGAACACGTCCGGTTTGTACCCGTGGCTGCGCATGATGATGTACTGCTGGGTAAAGGTGATCGTGTTGTTCGCGATCCAGTACACCACGAGGCCGCTGGCAAAGCTGCCCAGCATGAACATGAACACCCAGGGCATCCAGGCAAAGATCATCGCCTGGGTCGGGTCGGTGGGCGCCGGATTAAGTTTCTGTTGCAGCCACATCGAGATGCCCAGAAGCAGCGGCAGGATACCGATCAGGATGGTCGCCGCCAGCGAGCCCGCCTCGGGCCCGGCCCAGGGCAGCCAGCCGAAGAAGTTCATGATCGAGGTCGGGTCCGGCATGCTGAGGTCGCGGAACGGGCCGAACCACGGCGCCTGGCGCAATTCGATGGTGACAAAGATCACCTTGTAGAGCGAGAAGAAGATCGGGATTTGCAGCAGGATCGGCAGACAGCCCGCGGCCGGGTTCACCTTTTCCTTCTTGTAAAGCTCCATCATGCCCTGCTGCATCTTCTGGCGGTCGTCGCCGGCCGCCTCTTTCAGGGCCTCCATCTGCGGCTGAAGCTCTTTCATCTTGGCCATCGAGACATAGGATTTAAGAGCCAGCGGGAACACGATCGCCTTGATGATCAGCGTCAGGCCGATGATCGACCAGCCCATGTTGCCGATCAGCCCGTTGAGCTGGTGCAGCAGCCAGAAGATCGGTTTGGTCAGGAAGAAGAACCAGCCCCAGTCGATACTGTCGAGGAACTTCTGCACGCCGTCCTTCTGATAGGCGCGGATGCTTTCCCATTCCTTGGCGCCCGCGAACAGGCGGGTGGTCACCTCGGCGCATTCGCCTGGTGCCACGGTCATGGTCGGCAGGACGGTTTCGGCCTGATAGATCTTGCGTCGCGCATCATATTTGGCAGCCGATTTGAAGGCGCTGCCCGATCCGGGGATCAGGGTCGCCATCCAATAGTGATCGGTGAACCCGATCCAACCGTCGGATTTGTTCTGGAATACTTCGGCCTGCGCGCCCTCGTTCGGGTCGATGTCGAACTTGCGCACATCCTTATAGTCGATTTCCGACAGGGTGCCGTCATTCATGGCGACGACACCCTCATGCAGGATGAAGAAGCTCTTCAACCCCGGCAGGTCGGCATCCTCGCCGATGCCGTGACGTGCCAGGATGCCATAGGGCGCGGCACCGATCGGAGCGGCAGAGCTGTTCTCGACCGACTGGGTGACGGTGAACATATAGTCCTCGTCCACGGCAAGAATGCGGCGGAAGGTAACGCCGCTTCCATTGGACCAGCGCAGTGTCACCGGGCTGCCTACGCTCAGCGTCTCACCGGACTCCAGCGACCATTCGGTCAGCGGTCCGGGCACGTCGGCGGCGTTCAGGCCGGTGCCGGGCGCCCAGCCATAGAGCGCGTAATAGGCCGAGGTCGAGCCGGCCGGGGTCAGCATCTCGACGATCTCTGCATCTGCGTCCAGCGAAACGCGGTAATCCTTCAACGAAAGCTCGTCGATCCGACCACCGAGCAGTGACACGCTGCCCTTCAGGCGCGGGGTGTCGATCTGAACGCGCGGGGCCTCGGCTTCGGTCGGGGCGTTGCTGTCGAGCAGGGGAACCTCGCCCGAGCCGGCTTGGGTCGTGGCGGCAGAGGGGGCCTGCACGGCGGTGCCGTCGGTGGTTGCGATCTCGGTCGCGGGCGCGTCGGTCTGTTCCGGTGGCGGGAACAGGATGAACCAGACCAGGATCACCAGAAAGCTGAGCGCTGTTGCGAGGATGAGATTCTTGTTCTGATCGTCCATCGGGGACAGCCACCTTGTGCAGTGAAAGACCACGCAGGGTTCAACAGAGTGATGGCACAAAGGTCAAGCGGAATCGGCCCTGGGTCGCGTGGGAAACGCCGGCCGAGTCGTGGTTTTGATCCGGTTCAGCCGGTTTCGCGACCGATCCTCGGGGCATCCTGCAGTTTCGCGTCGTGATGTGCGATCCAATCGAGGGTCTGGTCGAAAGGCATCGGTTTGCCGATCCCGAAGCCCTGAACATGGTCGCAACCCAGCTGCGCCAGCAGCGCATGTTCGCCGACGGTTTCCACCCCTTCGGCCAGGGTTTCCAGTTCCAGCCGCTCGGCCATGGTCAGGATGGCGGCGATCATGCGCTGCTGCTCGGGGTCGCGGTCGGCCTTCATCACAAAGGACCGGTCGATCTTGATGCGCGAGATGTCGAAGCGGCGGATCGACGCGATCGAGGCATGGCCCGTACCGAAATCGTCAAGGTCGATGCGGCAGCCAAGCTTGCCCAGCCCTGCGATGTTGCGGGTGATCACGTCATCGGGCGTGTTCGAGAACACGGTTTCCAGGATCTCGACCGACAGCCGGTCCGGGGTCAGGTCAAACCGGTCAAGCTCCCACTGCACCCGTTCGACAAGGCCCGGATTGCGCAACTCGTCCGAGGCGAAGTTGACACCGACCCGAGGAACATCGACCCCCGCGCTGTCCCAGGCCTTGATCGCTGTCAGGGCGTGATACAGCATCACTTGCCCCAGACGCTCCATCAGTCCGGCCTCTTCGATCACCGGCAGAAAAACGTTTGGCGTCAGCAGGCCGCGCGCGGGGTGGTTCCAGCGCGCCAGCGCCTCGAACCCGGTGACCTTGCCGGTGTCGGTCGAGATCTGGGGCTGGTACCAGGG
This sequence comes from Ruegeria pomeroyi, assembly GCF_021405525.1. Lineage (GTDB taxonomy): Bacteria > Pseudomonadota > Alphaproteobacteria > Rhodobacterales > Rhodobacteraceae > Ruegeria_B > Ruegeria_B alba. Next base: position 3,442,338 of record NZ_JAGQAG010000001.1, on the reverse strand, counting down.
TTGAATCTGCCCGTTTTCCAGCGCTGCCTGTACCTCATCGCGCAACTCGGATGCACCGCCCGGCTTGCGCTCCATGTCCGGGGCATAGGCGCGGATGGAGGAGGGGCCGGCACCCTGCGCCGCAGCCAGGGCCACATTCGCGGCATCGAGCCAGTCGCTGGCGCTGTGCCCGGGGGCCCGGCGGTTCTGACAGAAGCCGATCGAGCAGGACACATAGACGGCCACCCCATTGAGAGAGATCGGGTCCTCTACCGCGCTCTGCATCCGGCCCGCGAGTTGGATACACAGTTCCAGATCCAGTTGCGGCACCGGCGACAGGCAGACGGCAAACCGTTTGTCACCCAAGCGCGCCACCACATCGTTGTTGCGTAGCGCAGCCAGAATCCGTTCGCCGCTGCGTTGGGCGACAAGGTCGCCTGCTGTCTGACCGTGATGGTCCACCAGTTCGGCGTAATCGTCGAGTTCAATGAGAAAACAGGCCGATTTCCGGTCGGTCTCGGCCGCCATCGCGTGAATATGGGTCGCGGCGCTTTCGAACCCGTCCCGAAGCATCAGACCGGTCACGCTGTCACGCGGCACCTGATAGGTTGCGGGCCATTTGCCGAAGGCCCCGGCAAAGGCGAACATCAAAGGCAGGCCCAGAGACGCCAGCAACAGGGCAATTTCGCCCCCCAGCCAGAACGCCCCGAGAGTGATCGCCGGCAAGAAGGCCAGAATCGGCGGGCCTGTCAGCACCGGCACGATTGCATGTCGAATTCGGGTCAGGGACGGTTTTATCCGCATCGGGTCTACTGGCCTTTCGCAAGGCGCAACGCGCGCCTTGTTGGACCGTAGGAAACCAGTCTGAGTCAGACGTTAACGCAGCAGCGGAATTTCCCCAAAATTTTCGCCTTTTTCACGGGAACCCAACTCAAGTCCCTGAAAATCGAAGAGTTTCGGGTCCAGCAAATGCGACGGACGCGCATTCATCAACGCTCGGAACATCACCTGGCGCCGGCCGGGTCGATTCTTCTCCCAGCCATCGAGGATCTGTTTGACCTGCTGACGTTGCAACCCGTCCTGGCTGCCGCACAGGTCGCAGGGGATGATCGGATAATTCATCGCGCGCGCGAATTTCTCGCAATCGGCCTCGGCCACATGGGCAAGCGGGCGGAAGACGAACAGATCACCCTCTTCGTTGACCAGCTTGGGCGGCATCGTCGCCAGACGTCCGCCGTGAAACAGATTCATGAAGAAGGTTTCAAGGATATCGTCGCGGTGATGACCCAGAACCACCGCCGAACAGCCCTCTTCGCGCGCGATCCGATAGAGATTGCCGCGCCTGAGCCGCGAGCAGAGCGTGCAATAGGTGCGCCCCTCGGGCACCTTGTCGACAACAACCGAATAGGTGTCCTGATACTCGATCCGGTTGGGCACACCCATGCGGTCGAGGAACTCGGGCAACACGGTCGAGGGGAAGCCGGGCTGTCCCTGGTCCAGGTTGCAGGCCAGCAGGTCAACCGGCAGCAGGCCACGCCATTTCAGCTCATAGAGAACCGCCAGAAGCGTATAGCTGTCCTTGCCCCCCGACAGGCAGACCAGCCATTTCGGCGTGCTGCCATCGGCGCGGCGCTCGACCATGCCATATTGCTCGATCGCCTCGCGCGTGTAGCGCACGATGCGTTTGCGCAGCTTCTTGAACTCGGTCGTCGCGGGGGCGCCGGCAAAAAGCGGGTGAATGTCTTCGTTCTCGTCCAGCATGGGCGGGCCTTACAGTGTTTGCATCAGCCGGGCAAGCGCCGCGCTCAGCCCTGCGCGGCCCAGACATAGGCGACATAGGCCAGCAGTAACAGGATGCCCGCGCGGCGACTGACGCCCGCGCGCCACAAGAGCAGCACGCTGAAGGCGACTGACGCGGCCAGAGCGACCGGCAGGTCGAACAGGGCAAAGCGTGCCGCTACGGGGATGGGTGCGATGACGGCCGTGGCGCCAAGGATGCCGAGAATGTTGAAGATGTTCGAACCGACGATATTGCCCACGGCGATTTCGGACTGGCGCCGGAAGGCGGCAATGACCGAGGTCGCGAGTTCGGGCAGCGAGGTGCCGACGGCAACGATGGTCAGGCCGATGAAGGCATCCGACACGCCCAGTCCCTGTGCGACCGAGACCGCGCCATCGACCAGCAACCGGGCGCCGATCATCAGGCCCAGCAGGCCCGCACCGATCAGCAGCGGAGTGACAAGGGGGCGTGAGGGCAGTTCCGGCAGGTCGGTTTCGGCACTGTCGGCGCAAGAACCGCCGGAATCACGGTAGGACCAGATCAGGTAGGCAGCGAGAGACAGCAGCAGGAACAGGCCCACGACCCGGGTCATCTGGCCGCTCAGCAGAAGTGGCCCCAATGCGACAGTTGCCACCAGCATCGCCGTCAGATCGCGCCACAGACCCGCAGATTTACCATTGATCGGCCAGACCAGGCTGGTGATGCCTCCGATCAACAGGATGTTTGCGATATTCGATCCCAGAATGTTACCCAGGGCGATATCGGGTACACCACGCAACGCGGCGTCGACCGAGACCAGCAACTCCGGGGTCGAGGTGCCAAATCCGACGACGGTCAGGCCGATCAAAAGTGGCGACAGACCAAGGCGGCGGGCCAGACCGACGCTTCCACGCACCAATGCCTCGCCGCCCAGAAACAAACCGATCAGCCCGGCGGCGATGTAGAGGTAATCCAATTTCAGATATCCCGAATAGGTGGTGTCCGACTGCGACTGATACCTGTGCGCAGCATTGCTGCGCTGCAAGATGGGGCAGGAAATATACTGCCCCATGTCGGCGGAGCGGCGCGCAGCGTCAATCAGCTGGCGGATGCCTCGGTTTGCCGTTGTCGACCTTGGGGTCGGGGACCGGATCATAGCCGTCGCTGCCCAGCGGGTGACAGCGCCCGATCCGTCGCGCGGCCAGCCAGCCGCCGCGAATGGCCCCGTGTTTTTCCAGTGCCTCCAGCGCATAGGCCGAGCAGGTCGGCTGATAGCGGCAGTTGAATCCGACCCAGGGCGAAAAGATCAGCCGATAGGCGCGCACGGGCAGGGCCAGAATATGGGCAAGCGGAGTCATGGCGCCAATCTAGGGGGCGGGCCTGTCACTGCCAAGCAGGTTGCGACGAAAAGCAGTGGGTCAGGGCTTGGGCGCGTGCAGCTTGCGCAGCGCCCGGCGCAGATCGTCCAGCAGCGCGTCGAAGGGGCGCGCGGCGGTATCGTTGGGGCGCCCGATCAGCACATAGTCCCAGCCGGGGTGACCCATTTCCGGCAACACCAGCCGCGCGGCCTCGCGCAGGCGGCGTTTGGCGCGATTGCGGGCCACGGCGTTGCCGACCTTCTTGGAACAGGTGAACCCGACACGGATGCCCGGCGCCTCACCCTCGGCGCGCTTGCGGGCCTGTACCATCATCGAGCCCGCGCCCTGACGACGCGCACGCGCGGCCTTCAGGAAATCGCTGCGCTTGCGCAGGACGGTTATCGTGGTCGACGCGCAAACGGACACCGCCGGAGGCGTTTCCCCGGGGCTGGCGGTGCCATCCTTGGGGGCCTCCGGCGGTGTCATATCCGTCAGAACGGGTCGCAGCGCTTAGGCGCTGAGTTCCTTGCGGCCACGCGCGCGGCGTGCGTTCAGGATCTTGCGGCCGGCCTTGGTGGCCATGCGCGCGCGGAAGCCATGGCGGCGTTTGCGAACCAGGTTCGAAGGCTGATAGGTGCGTTTCATCGCTCCGTACTCCAATTTCTTGCGGTCGGGCGCGGCGCGGATTCGCCACCCGTGTGTCTGTCGAAGCCCGTCCTCTAATGCCAGAGGCCGGGCAAGTCAAACCCTCTGAGAGGGGTTTTGCGGGCTTTTGCAACAATTTCCCCCCGACCGCCAGTGGAAAGGTTTCAGTTTCCGGCTGCGGGGGCTGGTTTTCTCACGTTTTTGTCCCTTTGCGTTCAACCGGGCGTGAATGCCCTGTTGTTTGCCGGCGCGGGTCTGCATCTTGGAGCAAATGAAGCGAGACCCAGAAACAGAGCCGGATTCGATGCGCCAAACCGCTCACCCCGCGCCGCGCCGCCTGCTGCGCCATCTGCCGCTGATCGTGATCGTGCTGATCGCGGCGATCGGGGCCATCACCCTGCGAGATTATCTCAGTTTCGACACACTGGCGGCGAATCGCCAGGCGCTGCTGGCCTATCGCGAGGCGCATTACGCGGCGCTGGCCGCGATCTTTGTCGCGAGTTATGTGCTGATCGTCGCCTTCTCCCTGCCCGGTGCGGCGGTGGCCTCGATGACCGGTGGCTTTCTGTTTGGCCTCGCTGTCGGCACCGTGCTGAACGTTCTGGCGGCCACCACCGGAGCGGTGGCGATCTTTCTGGCCGCCCGCGCCGGGCTGGGGGCGATGCTGACCGCGCGGCTCGAGGCCTCGGAGGGCACGGTCAAACGGCTCAAGGACGGGTTGCGGCGCAACGAGGTCGAGGTGCTGTTCCTGCTGCGGCTGGTACCAGCGGTACCGTTCTTCGCGGCCAACCTGATCCCGGCGCTGGTCGGGGTAAAGCTGCGCAACTATGTGCTGACCACGGCGCTGGGCATCGTGCCCGGTGCGATCGTTTTCACCTGGATCGGGGTGGGGTTGGGTGGCGTGTTCGATCGCGGCGAAACCCCTGACCTGTCGCTGTTCCGGGAACCCTTCGTGATCGGGCCTATCCTGGGCCTTTGCCTGTTGGCGGCGCTGCCCATCGTCATCAAGGCCCTGCGCGGAAAGCCGGAGGAAATGTGATGGAGAGGATCGAAACCGACCTGCTGGTGATCGGCGCCGGGTCCGGCGGCTTGTCGGTGGCGGCGGGTGCCAGCCAGATGGGCGCACGGGTGGTGCTGCTTGAAGGGCATGAAATGGGGGGCGATTGCCTGAACTATGGCTGCGTCCCATCCAAGGCCTTGATCGCGAGCGCCAAGGCTGCCCATGCCTGTATGAGGGGCGCCGGTCTAGGCGTGGCCAGGCAGGAACCGCAGGTGGATTTTGCTGCGGTCAAGGATCACGTCGCCGCGGTGATCGCACAGATCGCACCGGTCGACAGTCAGGATCGGTTCGAGGGGCTGGGCGTGCGGGTGATCCGCGAATACGGACATTTCGTTTCCAGGACCGAGGTGCAGGCAGGGGCGCACCTGATCGTGGCCCGGCGCATCGTCATAGCCACCGGCTCGACCCCCTTGATCCCGCCGATCCCTGGGTTGGACAGCGTACCCTATCTGACCAACGAAACCCTGTTTGCCCTGCGCGAGCGCCCCGATCATCTGCTGATCATCGGGGGTGGTCCGATCGGGTTGGAGATGGCGCAGGCGCATGTGCGGCTGGGCTGCAAGGTCACCGTGATTGAGGCCGCCCGCGCCCTGAACCGCGAGGATCCCGAGGCCGCCGCGCTGGTGCTGGCAAATCTGCGCGCCGAAGGCGTCGAGATCGCCGAGGAGACCGCCGCCGCCCAGATGCGCGGCCGGGCCGGTGCCATCGAGGTGGTGAGCGCCGAGGGCCGTATCTTTGCGGGCACCCATCTGCTGGTGGCGGTCGGGCGCAAGGCCAGCACCGACCGGCTGAACCTTGATGCGGCGGGGGTCGAGACCACCCGGACCGGCATCCGGGTCGATGCGTCGCTGCGTACCAGCAACCGCCGTGTCTATGCCATCGGCGATGTGGCGGGTGGCCTGCAGTTCACCCATGTGGCGGGCTATCACGCCGGGGTGATCCTGCGCTCGGCCCTGTTTGGCCTGCCCTCGAAGGCGCGGACCGACCATATCCCGCGTGCCACCTATACCGACCCGGAACTGGCCCAGATCGGCCTGACCGAGGCGGAGGCCCGCGACACGCACGGCGACAGGGTCGAGTTGGCCCGGTTCGACTATCTCCACAACGACCGCGCCATCGCTGAACGCCGCACCGAGGGGTTCATCAAGGTGATGGTGGTCCGGGGCCGCCCGGTGGGGGTCACCATCGTCGGCCATCAGGCCGGGGAACATGCAAACTTGTGGTCGCTGGCGCTGGCCAATAATCTGAAGATGAGTCAGGTTGCCGCCATGGTGTCGCCATATCCAACCATCGGCGAGATCAACAAGCGCGCGGCGGGGGCCTATTTCTCGCCGCGCCTGTTTGAAAATCAGACAGTGAAACGGGTGGTCGGGCTGGTACAGCGCTGGCTTCCCTGACGGGAAAGGACATCATGCTGAACTCGCTTTCGGGCCGGTTTCTGATCCTGACGGTCGCCTTCGTGATGTTGGCCGAAGTGCTGATCTTTGTACCCTCGATCGCACGGTTCCGTCAGGATTTCCTGCAAAACCGGCTGGAACGGGCGCAGATTGCCTCGCTGGCGCTGCTGGCAGATGACATGCTCGCCACCGATCTCGAGGCCGAGCTGTTGGAGAACGCGGGCGTCTATAACGTGGTGCTGCGTCGCGACGAGGTACGGCAGCTGATGCTCAGCTCTCCGATCCCCGGCCAGATCGCGCAGAGCTATGACCTGCGGCAGGCCTCGCCCTGGATCCTGATGCGCGATGCGCTGCTGCGTTTCTTCATGTCCGAGAACGAGGTGATCCGGGTGATCGGCGAACCGGTCAAGGAGGCCGGATTGCTGATCGAGGTCACGATGGACAGCCAGCCGCTCAGGACGGCGATGATCGACTATGGCGCGCGTATCTTGCTGTTGTCGCTGGTGATTTCGATCATCACCGCCTTTTTCCTGTTCCTTGCGGTGCGGGCAATCCTGGTGCGTCCGATCAGGAGTGTTGTCGACTATATGCAACGCTATGCCCGCGCGCCCGAGGATGTGCGTGGCATCATCACCCCCAATTCCGGTGTGACCGAGCTGCGCGAGGCCGAGGAAGCCTTGCAGATGCTGCAGCGGCAGCTGACCCAGGCGCTGCGTCAGCGCGAGCGGCTGGCGCAACTGGGTGGCGCGGTGGCCAAGGTCAGTCACGATCTGCGCAATATCCTGACCTCGGCGCAGCTGTTTACCGACCGGATCGAAACCAGCGAGGACCCGCTGGTGCGCCGGATGGCGCCGAAGCTGGTCAACTCGATCACCCGCGCGGTGTCGCTGTGCGAAAGCACGCTGGCCTTTGGCCGGGCCGAGGAACCCTCGCCGATGCTCACGATGGTGCGCCTGCATATGGTGGCCGAGGACGTGGTCGCCAGCGAGCGGCTTGCGCTGGGCGAGGGCGCGATCGAGATCGTCAACGAGGTGCCCGAGACGCTGAGCGCGCGGGCCGACCCCGAGCAGCTGTTTCGGGTGGTGATGAACCTCGTGCGCAATGCGCGCCAGGCGCTGGAAGTCACCGGACAGCCCGGTCTGGTCGCTGTCTCGGGCCACGAGACCGAGGCGGATTGGGTGATCGAGGTGCGCGATACCGGCCCGGGACTGCCTCCAAAGGCGCGAGAGAATCTGTTCACCCCGTTCCAGGGCGGCGTGCGCAAGGGTGGCTCGGGCCTGGGCCTGGCAATTTCCGCCGAACTGGTGCGCGGCCATGGAGGTGCATTAGTTCTGAAAGACAGCGGTCCGAGCGGAACAGCCTTTGAAATAAGGCTCCCGAAAGGGGGCGAAACTTTTTGAGAGAATTTCGCAGAATCGGGTTGCGCCCCTCCGGCCTAAAGTCTAGATAGCCCCTCACCAAGCGGACCGATAGCTCAGTTGGATAGAGTACTTGACTACGAATCAAGGGGTCGGGGGTTCGAATCCTCCTCGGTCCGCCATGGCAATCTCCTAGATAGTTGAATTTGCGAGATATGTTCGCGATTATCTAGTATGTACCCCCCACACCATCTCCCGCATTAACGCGGATTGTGTCGGAACCAAGCTATCAAGTTGTGCGGAGTTGTTGAGGCGCCGACGCCCTGTGCCGCGATGCTTTTCCAACAGGGGTTTGACAGAGTCCGCAAGGGCGCGGGCAGACTTGCCGGCTGTCTGTCCCGGGGTGACCTCTCAGGTGGTGCGCAGGCCTCTCGGACAGCGGCGATCTGGTCATGGATGCGCTATGACAGATGCCTCACGGTCTTCCTGTCAGCCATTGCTCTCACGCCGCTTGTCATCTGCTGAATGTGAAACCTGGACCTATTCCGCGCGACAAGATACGGCATTCGACCGTGAAGTTGCCCTATTTTGACCACATTCGCCAATGCCTATTTTTGCCTAGTCAAAAGAAAAGCACATTTATGCCAGTCTCTTAGATGGGTTTCTGCAGAAAACCGCCGGTTTGCGCCAAGTTAAACGCAACCCGGTTGTGCGCCAAAGAATATCCTCTTTTTGATCCTAATAATCGGAGCCGTCGAAAAAAGTGATTGGAGCATTCCGGAATGGCCGAGCTGGATTCAACGGGGCCACTTGCCTTGTCCCCCGTCTTCGCAATCGCGGGAACACGCGCTTTTACCGGGGATGAGGGCGACTATCTGGATGCGGGGCATCATGGGTCGCTGGGGTTGCGTTCCGGGACAATCTCTTTGGGTTTCTCGGTGGCACATCTTCCGGGTGACCGGGCGATCATCGGCAAGGATGGATCGGGCCGTGGCGACGGCGGGGGTTTCACGGTCTGGGTCAAGGATGGCACACTGATCGTCACGCTGGAAAGCGCCACGGATACGCGCTGGTTGAAGGTGCCGGACCTGGTGCTGGAGGCGGGTCGGCAGTACCACCTTGGCTTGGGCTTTGGCGCGGACGGGCTGGAAGTCTGGCTTGACGGGGCACTGGTTGCGGCCGATCCGGAATGGACGCAGGGTATCGAAACGAACACTCATCCGCTGGTGATCGGCGGCACGAGGGCCTGGCGCGAGGGCGACACGCAAGAGGCGCATACGCTGTTCGAAGGAGAGATCGGCGATGTCATGGTCTTCGACCAGCAATTGGGCGGGGTCGACATGCGCAGCCTGGCATCCGCGATCGACCCGGCGCTGGCTGATGCGTCGACGATGGCGGCGCGGATGGAGGCGCTGTTGCCGCTGCTGGGCGACATGCATCACGGATCGGAGACGCTGCAGGCGATGCTCAAATCCTATGGTGCCGACGACCATGGTCACCTGATGCCGATGCCGGCGCTGCAGACCGGTGGCGACGGCGCCGACACGCTGGATGGTACCGGTGGCAGTGACGGCTTGGATGGGGGGATGGATGCGGACCTTCTGACCGGCCTTGACGGCGACGACATCCTGCAGGGCGGTTATGGCAACGACACGCTGGGCGGCAATGGCGGCAACGACATTCTTGACGGCGGGCACGGCGAGGACCGGCTGTATGGGGGGGCTGGCAACGACCTGCTGATCAGCCGCGCTGATGGCCGCGAGCCGTATATCCACCCCAATCCCGCGCGTGACGAGGGCGATCCGCTGGGCGAGCTGACCCGTGGCAAGCTCTATCCCGACCAGCCGATCCCGGCAGATGATCTTCTGGTTGGCGGCGCGGGCGCTGACATCTTCTATTTCCAGACGCTGATCAATGCCAAGGAGCGCTATATCGAGAAGCATACGCGCGACGATGGCAGCATCAACTGGCACGGCGTGGCAGGCGAGAACGATAAGCTGCACGATCACTGGGTCGACGGCATTGGCCACGATGTAGTGTGGGATTTCAGCCGGGCAGAGGGCGACCGGTTGGTGATTGAGGGCCACACGACCAAGATCTTTTCGATCACCTATGGGGATGCGGACGGCAATGGTGTGATGGACCATTCGGTGATCGCGCTCTATTCCGACCAGGGCAGCGGTGGCGGCGCCCATGACAAGGACCGGCTTGGGTCAATCACGGTCTATGGTGACCTGGTGAAGCGATCTGACATCGAACATACGTCGAAACCGGCCTATGGCATTGTAAAGGCCATTGATGATCTCGCCGAGGCACTGGCGCCAAAGAACCGGGGCACCGAAGCCGCAACCATCACTGCCCCCGCCGACCTGCCAGATACCGCAGACCTCAATATCAAGGGCCTGCCCGACCCCGTCTTCGCAATCGCGGGAACACGCGCTTTTACCGGGGATGAGGGCGACTATCTGGATGCGGGGCATCATGGGTCGCTGGGGTTGCGTTCCGGGACAATCTCTTTGGGTTTCTCGGTGGCACATCTTCCGGGTGACCGGGCGATCATCGGCAAGGATGGATCGGGCCGTGGCGACGGCGGGGGTTTCACGGTCTGGGTCAAGGATGGCACACTGATCGTCACGCTGGAAAGCGCCACGGATACGCGCTGGTTGAAGGTGCCGGACCTGGTGCTGGAGGCGGGTCGGCAGTACCACCTTGGCTTGGGCTTTGGCGCGGACGGGCTGGAAGTCTGGCTTGACGGGGCACTGGTTGCGGCCGATCCGGAATGGACGCAGGGTATCGAAACGAACACTCATCCGCTGGTGATCGGCGGCACGAGGGCCTGGCGCGAGGGCGACACGCAAGAGGCGCATACGCTGTTCGAAGGTGAGATCGGCGATGTCATGGTCTTCGACCAGCAATTGGGCGGGGTCGACATGCGCAGCCTGGCATCCGCGATCGACCCGGCGCTGGCTGATGCGTCGACGATGGCGGCGCGGATGGAGGCGCTGTTGCCGCTGCTGGGCGACATGCATCACGGATCGGAGACGCTGCAGGCGATGCTCAAATCCTATGGTGCCGACGACCATGGTCACCTGATGCCGATGCCGGCGCTGCAGACCGGTGGCGACGGCGCCGACACGCTGGATGGTACCGGTGGCAGTGACGGCTTGGATGGGGGGATGGATGCGGACCTTCTGACCGGCCTTGACGGCGACGACATCCTGCAGGGCGGTTATGGCAACGACACGCTGGGTGGCAATGGCGGCAACGACATTCTTGACGGCGGGCACGGCGAGGACCGGCTGTATGGGGGGGCTGGCAACGACCTGCTGATCAGCCGCGCTGATGGCCGCGAGCCGTATATCCACCCCAATCCCGCGCGTGACGAGGGCGATCCGCTGGGCGAGCTGACCCGTGGCAAGCTCTATCCCGACCAGCCGATCCCGGCAGATGATCTTCTGGTTGGCGGCGCGGGCGCTGACATCTTCTATTTCCAGACGCTGATCAATGCCAAGGAGCGCTATATCGAGAAGCATACGCGCGACGATGGCAGCATCAACTGGCACGGCGTGGCAGGCGAGAACGATAAGCTGCACGATCACTGGGTCGACGGCATTGGTCACGATGTAGTGTGGGATTTCAGCCGGGCAGAGGGCGACCGGTTGGTGATTGAGGGCCACACGACCAAGATCTTTTCGATCACCTATGGGGATGCGGACGGCAATGGTGTGATGGACCATTCGGTGATCGCGCTCTATTCCGACCAGGGCAGCGGTGGCGGCGCCCATGACAAGGACCGGCTTGGGTCAATCACGGTCTATGGTGACCTGGTGAAGCGATCTGACATCGAACATACGTCGAAACCGGCCTATGGCATTGTAAAGGCCATTGATGATCTCGCCGAGGCACTGGCGCCAAAGAACCGGGGCACCGAAGCCGCAACCATCACTGCCCCCGCCGACCTGCCAGATACCGCAGACCTCAATATCAAGGGCCTGCCCGACCCCGTCTTCGCAATCGCGGGAACCTACGATTTCGATTCCGAGCTATTGGCGCCGTTGGTTCTGCCGCATGAGGGTTCCATGGCATTGGCCAGGGGTACGATCGCATTTAACTTCATGGCCCGCGAATTGGTCGAACACCAAGTCCTGTTCTCAAAGGACGCACAAGGCAATGGAGAAGGCGGGCACGTTACGGCCTATCTTGATGAACTCGGCAACCTCAGCGTTCGAGTTCAGGATGCGGAACGATCGTATTACATGACAGCGGATCTCGCCGTTGTTGCTGGGCGTTACTACGATTTTGCACTGACTTTCGGTGATGAAGGGGTGAAATTGCTTCTCGACGGTGTGCCCGAGGTCCACAACCCTTATGTCGAATTCGACTTGGCCAGAAACTTCGAGCATCTTGTGGTCGGGGCCAGTGGCTGGAACAACACGCCGGGCTTGGCTGACAGAATTCACAGCTCCTTCAACGGAACGATCAGCGATTTCGTCATGTTTGACCACGTCTTGACCAGTGAAGAGTTGCGCGAGGCGGGATTTGGAACCGGAGATCGTGAGCAACTGGGAAAGAGCGAGGCAACCATCGAAATGTCAGGGACCGCCGGCGACGACGTTCTGACTGGCGGTGGCAAGGCCGACAGGCTGTCTGGCGGGTCGGGGGACGACGAAATCTTCGGATTGGACAATGACGATGTTTTGAAGGGCGAAGACGGCAACGACACGATCCGCGCCGGCGATGGGTCAGATACGGTAATCGGAGGAAACGGTCACGACCGTATCCATGGCGGTGAAAGCGAACGCGATACGCGAGATGAAATCTATGCAGGCGCCGGAAACGACCATGTAGACGGAGGATACGGTAACGATCTGATCTTCGGCATGGATGGTGACGATACGATCTACGGCGACTTCGGCGTTGATGAGCTGCGGGGACAGGGTGGCGACGACATGATCACGGGCGGGGCCTTCTCGGACGTGATCTTTGGCGGCGACGGAAACGATTTTGTCAACGGCGGCTTCGGTCACGACCGGATCAATGGAGGCGCCGGTGCCGACAAGTTCTATCACGTCGGGGTAATCGACCACGGCTCGGACTGGGTGCAGGACTACAACGCCGCCGAGGGCGACGTGCTGGTCTTTGGCCAGGCCGGCGCCACTGCCGACCAGTTCCAGATCAACCTGGCCCATACCGCCAATGCTGCGGGCGAACGCTCGGGCAGTGACGATGTGCAAGAGGCGTTCGTGATCTACAAGCCCACCGGCCAGATCATGTGGGCGCTTGTGGATGGTGAGGGCCAGGGCAGTCTCAATCTAAGGGTCGGTGAGGACGTGTTCGACCTTTTGGCGTAGTGATTGGGAAACAGTAGAGCGGGATCGGGACTACTTTCAACAAGCAGTTACTTGGTATTGGCCAAGTCCTGCTTCGGCGAAGAAGTCACAGATTAATACCAATTGGTTAACACTTAACTCGGCAGGCAATTCGCGTCGCAGTCTCCCAACTGGAAACACTCTGGCGTACTCCCGAAACTCCGGTGGGCTGGCCGAGCCGGACCGATGACAGGTTAGAATGCTGTCTGTAATTCAGTTCAAGCCGTAGGTACCCAAAAGGGGGTGGTGCTAACCGGCAGACTCCCGCATTGTCGTTATCACGATTTCGTGAGCGCTCCGTGAGCGCTTCTCCTTTTTTGCTTGATCGGGATACTTCGAAGATGCCAGCCGAACAATCGATTGTTGCCCAATGGAACGAAATGCTGCTGGAGGCCATCCGGTCGGGCGGCGCCAAGCCGACTGCTACGACGTACCAGCTGCATCTCACCTCTGCTGCCGTTTATGATGCATGGGCCGCCTATGACGCGGATGCCAACGGCTATTATGGCGATATAATGCGCCCGGGCGCAGAACATACCGACGTCAACAAGGCTGCCGCGGTCAGCTTTGCCGCCTATCGAATGCTGGTTGAGTTCTTTCCCGACCAAAAGGCGCATTTCGACGATTTCATGAACGATCTGGGATATGATCCGTCGGATACTGGCACAGACCCTTCGACTGCGGCCGGCGTGGGCAATCTGGCGGCGGCCACCGTCCTTGCGGCCCGAGCCGGAGACGGATCGAACTACGACGGCGAATTCGCGGACACGACCGGGTACGTGCCGGTCAACAACCCCGACGAAACCGCGTCCAACGCGCCCGGCGGACCGGATTTCGATCCCAACAAATGGCAACCCCTGCGGGTTCCCAATGGTACATTGGTCGACGAAAACGGTGTGCCGGTCTACGACAATGACGATCCCTCGACCTATGACGACCAAGTCGCGCTGACCCCACACTGGGGCGGTGTCACACCGTTCGCTCTGACCTCGGGTGACCAGTTCCGCCCCCCGGCTCCACCCCAGTTGGGCGACTTCGGCGAATATGTGGATGGGCTTGGCAATGTGACCACCGGGGACCAAGCTTGGCGCGACCAGTTCTCCGAAGTGGTAACTTATAGCGCTAATCTGACCACCGAGCAGAAGGTGATTGCGGAGTATTGGGCTGACGGGCCGCGTACGGAATCGCCTCCGGGCCACTGGAACCAGATCGCCCAAGACATCGCTCTGCGCGAAGGTCACGGTATCGACGAGGACGCCAAGCTGTTCTTTGCCCTGAATACTGCCGTGTTTGATGCTGGGATCGCCACATGGGAGGCGAAATACGCCTATGAGTTCATTCGCCCGCAATCTGCAATCCGACATCTGTACCATGACCAGGAAATTCAGTCCTGGGGTGGCCCGAATGAGGGCACGGTGACCATGCTTGGGCAGGAATGGCAGCCTTATCAGAACGTCACTTTTGTCACCCCGCCTTTCCCAGAGTTCGTTTCCGGCCATTCCACTTTCTCGATGGCTGCCGCGCGTACCATCGCCAGCTTCGTGGGTTCGGACATCTACTATGACGGGACAACCTACGGCAGTTACGACCTTGATGATGTCGAAGGGGTCGACCTGTTGGGCGAATATGTCGCGACCCACCTTGCCTTCGAGGATTTCGGAGTTGGCGAGGATCCCATCGTTCTGCGCTGGAATACTCTGACTGAGGCTGCCGAAGAGGCGGGTATCAGCCGGTTGTACGGCGGTATCCACATCCAGGATGGCAACCTGCAAGCGCTGGAGGTTGGGCGGCAGGTGGCCGAGCAAGCTCAGAAGCGCTGGGAAGCGCTATTCACCCGCGCGGGGGACGATAAACTCTCTGCAAGCGCAGATGGTGGGCTGATGGTCGCGGGCTCCGGCGATGATCTGATGTTGGGCGAGGCGGGTTACGACCTGTTCGAGGGCGGCACTGGCAACGACATCCTGCTAGGCAAGGCAGGAGATGACACGCTTCGGGGTGGCGATGGCGCCGACACGATGAGTGGCGGAGACGGAAATGACGTGCTGCTGGGCGGAGACACCGATGCCGATTTGGGCGACCTTATCTACGCTGGTATCGGAGATGATCTGGCGGACGGCGGGGCTGGAAACGACCTGATCTATGGCATGGAAGGAAATGACACTCTCCTCGGCGGCGCTGGCGCCGACACGTTGCTAGGCCAGGCGGGTAACGACGTGATCGCAGGTGGTGCATCTTCCGACGTGATTTTTGGCGGTGAAGGCGCGGATTTCATCAACGGCGGTTTCGGCTACGACCGGATCAACGGCGGTTCGGGTGCCGACAAGTTCTATCACCTCGGCATCGTCGGCCACGGCTCGGACTGGGTGCAGGATTATAACGCTGCCGAGGGCGACGTTCTGGTCTTCGGCAATGCTTCGGCTACAGCCGACCAGTTCCAGATCGATCTTGCCCACACCGCCAATGCCGAGGGCGAACGCTCGGGCGATGACGACGTGCAGGAGGCGTTCGTGATCTACAAGCCCACCGGCCAGATCATCTGGGCGCTGGTCGATGGCGAGGGGCAGAGCGAGATCAACCTCCAGATCGGTGGGAACGTGTTCGATCTGCTTGGATAGCGTTTGAGAGGTGGCGAAGCAGGATTAGGATCAAGTCAACCGATCGGGTGTTCGGTAAAGGTCAAATCCTGCTCTCGCAACCAGTGTTGCAGAACGGCCCGACGACTGGCCAGTTGCCGAGTTTCTTGTCCCCGCGCAAGCAACCAAATCGCTGCTGTCAAAGGAACCTGACTTGAGGCGGGCAGGGCGGCACTCGCACAGTTTGCATAGCATCGCCGGCTGAAGGGCTATTTCCCCAATTTTTGACAGCATTCTCTGAATTGCCGCCTTGAAGATGGTCAACGAAGTCGGCTTGCGCGGTAGGTGGCTGCGACACTTTTATTGTTTTAGCCCGTCTTGATCCAGAAGATGACGACCTTTCCGGTCCTCAATCTCGATCACCCAAAGATCGGGGTCGAAGCTACACTGGCGGGTGATCGCGGCATCCACCTCTGATTCCCGACCACTGGCCAGCGCGGTCCAGGACCGCTCGCCGCTCATCAGGTCGTATTCCCGGTGATAGGCCACAGCCTGTCCGTCAAGGGTGTTGAGCTTGATCAACACAGCCCCCGCCGTATCGTCACCATGGGCCATCACATAGGCGGGGATGTTCATCAGGCGCAGGCGCGCCAGATAGGCATGCACCCAGAATTCCGCCGTCAGCCTTGCCATACACTTTCCTTTCGGCGGCGCGAGAGATTTTTCGTCGAAAAATCTCGGCCCGCGCGCCTCAGTTGCCGTCCTTGAAATCGAGGCCCATTTCGGAATAGCGCTCGGCCTCTTCCAGCCAGTTGGGCCGCACCTTGACCTGAAGGAAGAGGTGGATCTTGCGGTCCAGGAACTCTTCCAGCTCGGCCCGTGCCGCCTGTCCCACTGCCTTGACGGTTTCGCCGCGCTTGCCCAGCACGATCCCCTTGTGACCGTCGCGCATGACATAGATCACCTGGTCGATCCGGGCCGAGCCGTCCTTGCGCTCTTCCCAGTTCTCTGTCTCGACGGTCAGTTGATAGGGCAGTTCCTGATGCAGGCGCAGGGTCAGTTTCTCGCGGGTGATCTCGGCTGCGATCATCCGCATCGGCAGGTCCGCGATCTGATCCTCGGGATAGAGCCAGGGGCTTTCGGGCAGTTCCGCCGCCAGCCATTTGCGCAGGTCGTCGACCCCATGGCCACGTTCGGCCGAGATCATGAAGGTGCGGGCAAATTCGAAACGCGCGTTCAACGCTTCGGACAGACCCAGCAGTTTTTCCGCAGGCACCCGGTCGATCTTGTTGATGGCCAGCGCCACGGTACGGCCCTTGGCGATCTCGGTCAGCCCTTCGAGGATACGTTCGACCCCTTCGGTGATACCGCGATGGGCCTCGACCATCAGCACCACGATATCGGCATCCGCAGCGCCACCCCAGGCGGCGGCAACCATGGCGCGGTCAAGCCGCCGGCGCGGCTGGAACAGGCCCGGCGTGTCGACAAAAACGATCTGCGCCTCGCCCTCCATCGCGACGCCGCGAATGCGGGTGCGTGTGGTCTGGACCTTGTGGGTGACGATCGACACCTTGGCCCCGACCATGCGGTTCAACAGGGTCGATTTGCCCGCGTTGGGCTCTCCGATCAGGGCGACAAATCCGGCGCGTGTGGTCATGGGCGGGTCCTGGTTGCAAGTCGCATCCTCTACAGGGTTTTGCGCGCGCTCGCCAGAGGGCAAATGCCCTTTAGCGACCAGAGGGCGCATTGCGGGCGGTGCCGCCCCATGTCAGCCTGTGTCTCAGGTCCAGCCAACTGACAGCCCGGCCTCTTTCCCAATTGCAGAAATGAGGTGTCGCATGTTTCGTCGCGATCTGTTGTTTGGAGGCGCCGCCCTGTTGGGGGCCGCCGGCTTGGCGCATCTGGGATCCGCCATGGCCCCACACGGGGTGCAGGAGTTGGTGGTTCAGCAAGCGACCTACCAGCTGCGCCACCAGCGGACGGCGGGCATGGTCAGCCTGTCGTCCGATGCGCCGCCGCCGGTTCTGTACGGGCGGCAGGGGCAAGAGATGCGGTTCACCGTGCGGAATACTCTGGATGAGTACACCGCGATGCATTGGCACGGGCTGAGGATCGCCAACGCGATGGACGGGGTGCCCTATCTGACCCAGATGCCGATCGGCCCGGACGAGGGGTTCGCCTATGCCTTTACCCCGCCCGATGCGGGCACCTATTGGTATCACCCGCATTGCATGACCATGGAACAGATGGCCCATGGCCTGACCGGGGTGATGGTGATCGCCGAGGCCGAGGATCCGGGGTTTGACAGTGAAGAGGTCATAAATCTGCGCGATTTCCGGCTGGACGCGGCGGATGCCTTCCTGCCGGCCTTTACCGCGCGGGGCGCGGCACGGGGCGGTACCATGGGCAATGTGCAGACCGCCAACTGGCGGCAGGGGCCTGTCTATGATCACAGCGCCGGGTCATTGGTGCGGCTGCGGGTGGTCAATACCGACACGACGCGGATCTACAAGCTCTATCTCGATGGCGGCACGGCGCGGATCATTGCCTGGGACGGGCACCCGGTCAGCGTCGAACTGCCGGTGCCGCGCGCGGGGGCGCCGCTGTTGCTGGCGCCCGGTCAACGGGTCGATCTGGCGGTGGCTATGCCGGTGGAGGAGGGGCGGCAGGTCGCCCTGATGGCCGATCTGCCCGGCCAGCCGCCCCGGCTGATGGCCGGGCTGCGCGCTGTTGGCTCCGGGCCCCAGCGCGATCTGGCCGAGCTGAAACCGCTGGCACGGAACCCGCTGGCAAAGCCAGACCTCGACCGCGCCGAACTGCACGAGTTTGTCTTTGGCTGGACACCCGAAGGGGATGCCCCCAATGACGGGTTCTGCGGCACGCTGGGCTATACGTTCTGGTCGATCAATCGCACGCCCTGGGCTGGTGATGGGGCGACAGGCACGGCGCCACTGGCGGTGCTGGAACGCGGCAAGAGCTATGTTTTACGCCTGCGCAACGAATCGCCCAACCAACACCCGATCCACCTGCACGGTCTGGCATTCGTGCCGATCGCGTCGAACCGGCGCAGTCTGCCGCCGCTCTGGACCGATACGATGCTGCTGTTGAAGGACGAGGTGATCGACATCGCTCTGGTGGCCGACAATCCGGGCGACTGGGCGTTCCACTGCCATGTGATCGAACATCAAAAGACCGGGCTGACAGGGTTCCTGCGGGTGACCTGAGGCAACGAAAAAGCCCGGCGCTGGGCCGGGCTTTTCAAACAGTTGAAGTTGGCTCAGCCCAGCAGGCGGCGGGCGATCACCTGGGCCTGAATCTCGGCGGCCCCTTCAAAGATGTTCAGGATACGCGCGTCGCAGAGCACGCGGCTGATCTTGTATTCCAGCGCAAAGCCGTTACCGCCATGGATCTGCAAGCCGTTGTCGGCCGCAGCCCAGGCCACGCGGGCGCCCAGCAACTTGGCCATCCCGGCCTCAAGGTCGCAGCGGTGGCCATGGTCCTTTTCCCAGGCGCTGAAATAGGTCAGCTGGCGCGCGATCATGATCTCGACCGCCATCATCGCCAGCTTGCTGGAGACGCGCGGGAAGGCGATCAGGGCGCGGCCGAACTGCTTGCGGTCTTGGGCGTATTGCATAGCGATATCGAGCGCCGATTGTGCCACGCCGATGGCGCGGGCAGCGGTCTGGATGCGCGCGCTTTCAAAGGTCTCCATCAGCTGTTTGAAGCCTTTGCCCTCTTCGCCGCCGAGCAGGTTCTCGCCCTTGACGTGGAACCCGTCAAAGCCCAGCTCGTATTCCTTCATGCCGCGATAGCCCAGAACCTCGATCTCGCCTCCGGTCATGCCGGGGGTGGGGAAGGGTTCGGCATCGGTGCCCGGTGTTTTCTCGGCCAGGAACATGGAAAGGCCGCGATAATCGCTGGTGTTGGGATCGGTGCGCGCCAAGAGCGTCATCACATGGGTGCGCGCGGCATGGGTGATCCAGGTCTTGTTGCCAGTGACCTTGTAATCGCCGTTCTCGTCCTTGACCGCGCGGGTGCGCAGGCTGCCAAGGTCGGAACCGGTGTTCGGCTCGGTAAATACGGCGGTGGGCAGGATCTCGGCGCTGGCGATGCGGGGCAGCCAACTGGCCTTTTGTTCGTCGGTGCCGCCCGCGATGATCAGCTCGGCGGCGATCTCGGAGCGGGTGCCCAGCGAGCCGACGCCGATATAGCCGCGGCTGAGCTCCTCGGACACGACAACCATCGACGCCTTGCTGAGGCCAAAGCCGCCGAATTCCTCGGGGATGGTCAGGCCGAACACACCCATCTCGGCCAGTTCCTCGATCACCTCCATCGGGATCAGCTCGTCCTTGAGGTGCCAGTCATGGGCAAAGGGTTCGACCTTTTCCACCGCATAGCGGCGGAACTGGTCGCGGATCATCTCCAACTCTTCGTCCAGGCCAGAGGCGCCGAACATGGTGGCGCCGGCCTGCTCCTGCATCAGCTCGACCAGACGGGTGCGGGCGGCCTGTGTGTTGGCCTTCGCCATCAGGGTCTGCACTTCGGCGGCCTGGAAACCCGACAGGGCGTCCCAACCCAGGCCCAGATCCTGAAGCCGGACCACCTCGCCCTGGTTCATCGGGATGCCACCGGCCATCTGGTGCAGGTACTCGCCAAAGGCGATCTGGTGAATCAGCTGTTCGATCTCGCCGAACTTGCCCTCGGCCTGCAGCGCCTCGGCCCAGCGCTGCATCTGGCGCAGCGATTGCTGATAGGTGGCCAGCCAGGACAGGCCATGCGCGGCGGTCTGATTGGCGTCGATCAGGGCCCCGGACACACGGCCGGCTTCGCTCACCATCTCGCGCACGGAGTCGCGGGCGCGCTCGAACAGCGCATCCACCGGGGCAAGGGCCGCACCGGTCAGGCTGAGAAGGTCGGGCAAAAGAACGGTTTGCGTGGTCATCGTCATCGGGTCCTGTCCGTCATGGGCCATGAATCACATCCTCTCTGGGTCGTCCCGGTCATATCATTTTGCACATGCAGCGCAACAAAAATGCGAAGAATGAAGGGAAATGGATCGAATATTACGTGACGACTTTGCTGCCGCAGCGGAGCGCTCAGGCGCTCCGGCCCAACAGGCGAAAGGCATAGAGCAGCGCCAGCATGCCAAAGAAAAGGCCAGAGATATCGCCGATCAGATAGGCGATCGCCTCGATCGGATCGCTGCCAAAGGCCATGTTGGTCAGGCTGGCGATGATCAGCGAGGTCACGATCCCCACCCCCATCACGCAGAGCCAGCAAGGTGCGCGGTCCTGGCTTGGAAACAGGTCCAGCCCGATGACACGAAGCAGGTGCAAGCAGAGAGGGACCGTGCACACGGCAATGGCAATGGCGATCATCCGACTGGGCAGCAAGACATCCATGCCGCCGACATAGGCAAATGCCGCGATCACCCCGGGCAGCAGGGCCGGAACCGCCCGCCAGCCCAGCAGCCAGGCGGACAGAACCCGCACCCCATGTGGCAGGAACAGCAGGCTGGCGCGGCTGGAATACTCGGGAAAGACCAGGTTCTGGAGCGGCACGACCAGTTCAAAAGTCAGCAGGATCGTGGCAAAATAGGCGCTCGAAGCAACAGCTGTTTCAACGCCAAGCCTGCCTAAACTCCCTTCTTTGTCACCCATGCGCGGGATCAGCTTTCAGAAGAGCGCACGAGATAGCAGCCCCGATTCATGGTGCTGCATTGCGTTAGGTATC
The DNA here is from genome assembly GCF_021405525.1 of Ruegeria pomeroyi. GTDB lineage: Bacteria > Pseudomonadota > Alphaproteobacteria > Rhodobacterales > Rhodobacteraceae > Ruegeria_B > Ruegeria_B alba. The sequence goes on along the minus strand of NZ_JAGQAG010000001.1, from coordinate 3,421,107 downwards.
CTTTGTTGACCAGCGATTTAAGCGCACGGAAGAAAGTCGGTCGCGACACGGTTTCGAGAAGTGCGTGCTCGATCAGCCCGACAGTACGGACACGGCGATCATTCTCTGACAGTTCACTCGCCGCGTAATAGATGTCACGCTCAACAGGACTCAGGTCTTGCAGGCCAAGTGTGCGTTCCATGCTATGCAATAGTCGGCGCAGCTCCGCCAGTTTTGAGAGAGTCTGCATGCCGAGTGTCGATCCTTGTTCTTGAGTCATGAAATAACATCTGCGACCGAATATAGCATTCTGGCCTATATGCCAAGTTTTGCATCAGTATCATATTGACACAATATCGAAAACCTTTAGGGTGTTGGCTCTAATAGGGCTGCGATTAGAGTGAGTGGTGGCAGCCAATAGGCACTTTCAAGATACACGCCCGGCACCGAAAGGTGTCGGGTTTTTCATATGTGTTGATAGCTGGCCGATACGCAAAATCTTGCTGTTGGTTGCCAATTCTTAGAAGAGGCTGGTGGGTGATGAGAGACTCGAACTCCCGACATCTTCGGTGTAAACGAAGCGCTCTACCAACTGAGCTAATCACCCATGCCGCGCGGGTTTAGCCAAGCCGCGATGCCGGTGCAAGAGGCATTTGTGGTTCACGGCCCGTCAGCGGCCGATATCTTCGGGTGCGATGGCGACCGATTTGACGACCGCATGACAGGGCGTGCCTTCGTGCAGTTCCAGCGTTGCAGCAGACCGTCGCGTGATGCGGGCCAGAACGGTGCCCGCACGGGTGGATACCGAGACTAACGCACCCGGCCCGTCACCGCTGCGGATCTGCGCCACATGACCGGACAGGATATTGAGTGCCGAAAGCCCCTCGGGGCGCTGCCGGGACAGGATCACGTCCTGTGCCGGGATACGCAGGCGCAGCTCCGTGCCCTCGGGCTGCGCGATGCGTGGCAGGAACAGGCGTTCGCCCCCGGACTCAAGCTCGGTCAGGCCATCGGTGTGATGGGCAATCACCCGCGCTGTCAGGATCGCGCCCGCGGCGCGGGCGCCCAGCGGAGTGACGGCGGGGTCGGCCAACACCTCGGCGGCGCTGCCCTGCCGGATCACGCGCCCGTCCTGTAGCACGATGACGGTCGTGGCCAGTCGGGCGACCTCGGCGGCGGAGTGGCTGACATAGAGGATCGGAATCCGGGTCTCGTCACGCAGCCTTTCCAGATAGGGCAGGATCTCGGCCTTGCGCGCCTCGTCCAGGGCGGCCAGCGGTTCGTCCGCCAGGATCGCGCGCGGATTGGACAGGAGCGCGCGGCCGATCGCGACCCGCTGACGCTCTCCCCCCGAAAGGGCACCGGGGCGGCGGTCTAGCAAAGAGCCTATCCCCAGCATCTCGATCACCTGTGCCGGAGAGGCAGGCCCGGCCCGGCCCGCGAACCAGCGACCATATCCCAGGTTCTGCCGCACGGTCAGATGCGGGAACAGGCGCGCGTCCTGAAACACATAACCCATGCGCCGACGATGCGGCGGCAGCCAGGTTCGACTGGCGCTGTCCTGTAGAACCTGGTCCCCCAGCGCGACACGCCCGCGTTCGGGGTTCAAGAGACCGGCCACCGCGTTGATCACCGTGGTCTTGCCGCTGCCCGAGCGCCCGAACAACACGGTCAGACCAGGCGGCGCTGCAAAGGCCACGTCCAGAGTGAAACCCTGCATCGGATGGCGCAGTTCAACCTCAAGCTTCATGTGCCGGCCACCCGTCTGGCGGCGCGCCGGGCCAGTACCTCGGAGGCCAGGAGTGCCCCCAGCGCCAGCGCGACCGAGATCATAACCAGTCGTGTGGCGGCGCTCTCTCCACCGGGAACCTGCAAGAAGGCATAGATGGCCGAGGGCACGGTCTGGGTCTGGCCGGGTATGTTCGAGACAAAGGTGATCGTCGCCCCGAACTCTCCCATCGCCTTGGCAAAGCCGAGGATCGTCCCGGCGATCAGGCCGGGCAGGATCAGCGGCAGGGTGACGGTGGCAAAAACCCAGATGCGTGAGGCGCCCAGCGTAGCGGCGGCCTGTTCCAGCTTCGGGTCAACCGCTTCGATCGACAGGCGGATGGCGCGGACCATCAGCGGAAAGCCCATCACTGCCGCAGCCAGCGCCGCCCCGGTCCAGTGAAAGGCCAGTGTCAGGCCAACCGAAGCCAGCGCCTGTCCCAGCGTGCCAGTCGGGCCGAAACCGAGCAGCAGCAGATAGCCCGTCACCACCGGGGGCAGGATCAGCGGCAGGTGCACCAGCCCGTTGAGCAGCGTCTTGCCCGGAAACCGCCCGCGCGCCAGCGCATGCGCCACGAGAAGCGCCAGCGGCAGCGACAGCGCCGTCGCCCAAGCCGAAACCTTCAGCGACAGGGCCACCACCTGCCATTCATCGGGGCCGAGCCACGCCATGGGTCAATCCTCCACCGGCAGGAAACCATGCCGGACAAAGACCGCCTGCGCCTCGGCGTCAAACAGATGCACAAGGAAGGAACGCGCCGCGGCATTCTCTTGCCCCGCTACCAATGCGGCTGGATAGAGGATCGGCGGATGGCTGTCGGTGGCAAAGGTCATCAGCTGAGTGACCCGCGGGTCGGCGCGCGCATCGGTGGCATAGACGATGCCAAAGGGCACGGCGCCGGTGGCCACCAGCGCCAGCGCGGCGCGGGCGTTGTCGGTCTGGACCACGCGCGGCGAAAGCTGCTCCCACAGGCCCAACTGGGACAGTGCCGCCTTGCCGTATTGCCCTGCCGGTACTGCGTCGACCAGTGCCATGGCGATCCGCCCTGTCCCTGCGGACAGATCGTCAAGCGGGTCCGACGATGTGTGTTCCACCGGGGCGACCAAGACCAGCCGGTTTGACACCAGGTCGCGCCGGCTGGTGGGGTCGATCCGGCCCTGATCAGCCAGCCAGTCCATCCAGCCGGGATTGGCCGAGACAAATACCTGGGCTGGTGCGCCCAGCCCGATCTGTCGCGCCAGAACCGAGGACCCCGCAAAAGAGAGGGTAACGCTGTTGCCTGTCGCCGCCTCGAAACCGGCGGCGATCTCGTCCAGCGCGGTTTTCAGGCTGGCGGCCGCAAAGACGGTAACCTGTTCCGCGCGCGCAGGTCCGGCAAGCAGCAGGGCGCAAAGCAGGGCACGAAAGAACAGGGTAAATGGCAAGCGAGGCTCCGGCAGGCGATATGTCTGGGCGGAAATATCGCTATGGGCGCCAGCAGGTGCAAGGGCTAACTGCCGGTCTCGTCCTTTCGTAGCAGGGATTGCAGCTGCTTTGCATGTGGGGCGCCCGCGTTGTGGCAGGCGGTTTCGAACCGGCGATAGGCGGCCAGAACCTCTTGCCCGGTCGGGGTAAGCGTGGCGCTGCCACCTTGGGCGCCGCCTCGGGCGCGCGTCACCACCGGGTCACGGAACATGGCGTTCATCGTCTCGACCAATTGCCAGGCCCGCTTGTAACTCATCCCCATCGCGCGCCCCGCCGCCGCGATCGAACCGGTCTGCGCGATATGGTCCAGCAACGCCGCCTTGCCCGGGCCAATCATGCCGGTTTCGCCAAAAACGAGGCGCAGTTTGTAGACGGGGGGCGGGCGCGTGTCGCTCATGGCCCGAGTCTGGCGCGTCATCCGCGCGGGTGCAAGAGAGGCCGGGCCCGGAGGAGAGGGAACAGGGCCCGGCCAGATGGCTCAACCCGCCAACCGCTGGGGAGCGATCAGCAACGCGCCGATCCGGCGCCCGGTATCCAGCATCCGGTTGGAAAAGCCCCATTCGTTGTCATACCAGCTGACCACCCGCACCAGCCCGTCGGCGGTGACGCTGGTCTGGGCAGCGGCAAAGCACGAGGAGTGGCTGTCGTGGTTGAAATCGACCGAGACCAGCGGATCCTCTTCATAGGCGAGGATACCGGACAGCGGCCCCTCGGCGGCGGCGCGGATGGCGGCGTTCACCGCCTCGCGGGTGGCCGGGCGTTCGGGCACAAAGCTCAGGTCGACCAGCGAGACATTCGGTGTGGGCACCCGGATCGCCGAGCCTTCGAGCCGGCCCTTGAGATGCGGCAGCACCTCGGAAATGGCCCGTGCCGCGCCGGTCGAGGTGGGGATCATCGACACCGAGGCCGCCCGCGCGCGATAGAGATCGCGATGGGCGGTGTCATGGGTCGGCTGGTCGCCGGTATAGGCGTGAATGGTGGTCATATAGCCGGTCTTGATGCCAAAGGCGCGGTCCAGCACCATCGCCATCGGCGCCAGGCAATTGGTGGTGCACGAGGCATTGGACACGATCAGATCGTCAGCGGTCAGCGTATCGTCGTTGACGCCAAAGACCACGGTACGGTCCGCATCCTTGCCGGGGGCCGAGATCAGAACCCGTTTCGACCCGTTCTCAAGATGCCGCGCGGCCTGTTCGCGCCCGGTGAAGAGACCGGTGCATTCATATGCGATATCCACATCGGCCCAGGGCAGATCCTCGGGGTTGCGGATTGCAGTCAGGCGGATGCTGTTGCGGCCCACGATCATGCGGTCGCCCTCGACCAGTACCCGCGCCCGCAGACGGCCATGCACGCTGTCGTACTTCAGCAGATGTGCCAGCGTTTCGGGGCTGGCAAGGTCGTTGATCGCCACCACCTCGATATCCTCGGCGCCGCTTTCGACCAGCGCCCGCAGCACCCCGCGCCCGATGCGGCCAAAGCCGTTGATTGCCACTTTCAGTGTCATGCCGTCCTCCATCGATGTGCCCGGTTGGCTCGGTTGAGAATCTGTTAGCGCTAACAAATCGAAAAAGCAACCGCTTTCTGGGACAGGTGAAGGGTGCGCCTGACCTGGTCAGGCGATCCTGCAGCGCAACGCTCTTGATAACCTCAGTCTAAAGAAGCTCTTGCCAGCGGTGGCAGGCAACCGCGTGGCCGCCCTCTGTTTGCAACACGGGTTCGCGGGTCTTGCACAGATCCGTCGCATGCGGGCAGCGGGTGTGGAACTTGCACCCAGGGGGCTGGTTGGTGGGAGAGGGGATCTCACCCTCAAGCTTTTGCGCACGGTCCCGGTCATCGGGGTCGAGCGACGGGATCGCTGAAAACAGCGCCTTGGTATAGGGGTGGCGCGGTGCGGCAAACAGCTTGCGGGTCGGCGCGCTTTCCACGATCCGGCCCAGATACATCACCGCCACATGGTCGCAGCTATGCGCCACCACGCTCAGGTCGTGGCTGATGAACATATAGGTCAGGCCCAGCTCGGATTGCAGGTTCTTCAGCAGGTTCAGGATATCGGCCTGGATCGACACATCCAACGCGGCTACGGATTCGTCGGCAACCACGAAACGCGGCCCCGAAACCAGCGCGCGCGCGATCGAGATCCGCTGCCGCTGTCCGCCCGAGAAGGCATGCGGAAAGCGGCGCAGATGTTCCAGGTTCAACCGGCATTTCGCCGCGATCTCGCGGACGCGGGCGTCGGTTTCCTCGCGCGAGGCGGTCAGCCCCATCACCTCAAGCGGTTCGGCGATGATGTCACGCACCGTCATGCGCGGGCTGAGCGCGGCGTATGGGTCCTGAAAGATCAGTTGCGCGCGTTTGCGGTAATCTTTCAACTCACCGCCCGACAGGGTGGCAAGGTCATAGCGTACTTCGCCATCGTCATAGGTTGCATGGCCGCCGGTGATCGGCACCGCGTTGAGCAGCGCCCGGCCCAGCGTGGTCTTGCCCGAGCCGCTTTCGCCCACCACGCCAAAGAACGACCCGCGCGGAATGCCGATGGATATCCCGTCCACCGCCTTGAGCGTCTTCTTGTTGAAGAGACGCCCGCCCACGGGAAAGCCCACCGTCAGGTCGCGGGTCTCGATCAGCAGTTCCTCGGTCATGCGGCGGTGTCCTGATGGCAGAGATGACAGGCGGTGCGGTGATCCGGGCCGGTATCGGCCCAACCCGGCACCGTCGTGCGGCAGATATCGCCGATGATCCGGGTGCAGCGGGTGTGGAACACGCAGCCCTCGGGCCGTTCCAGCGGCGAGGGGATGTCGCCCGGCACCGGCATCAAGGGTTTGTCCAGATCGTCCAGTTGCGGCAGCGCGTCGATCAGGCCACGGGTATAGGGGTGGCGCGGGTTTCGGATCACCTCGCGCACCGGGCCCTGTTCGACCATGCGGCCCAGATACATCACCGCCACCTTGTCAGCGGTCTGCGCCACCACGCCAAGGTCATGGGTGATGAAGATGATGCCCATGCCGAACTCGGCCACCAGATCCTTCATCAGGTCGATCACCTGCGCCTGGATGGTCACATCCAGCGCCGTGGTCGGTTCATCCGCGATCAGAAGTTTCGGTCGGGTGGAAAGCGCCATGGCGATCATCGCGCGCTGGCGCATGCCGCCCGACAGCTCGAACGCATATTGGTTGAACCGGCTGGCCGCGTCCGAGATGCCGACCCGGTCGAGCATCTCGATCGACAGATCGCGCGCGGCGCGTTTGCTCAGATCGGTGTGGATCAGCAGCTGTTCCACCATCTGGCTGCCGATGGTCATAGCGGGCGCAAAGCTGGCCATCGGTTCCTGAAAGATCATGCTGACAGCGCCGCCGCGCACGATCTCCATGTCGCGCGGGCGTTTCAGCGACATCACATCCACCGGCCCGCTGTCCAGGTGCAGGGTGATCCGGGTGGCGGGGTCATAGACGGCATTGGCGGCGTTCAGCTTCATCAGCGCCTTGGCGGTCACCGACTTGCCCGAACCGCTTTCGCCCACCAGCCCCATAACCTCGCCCGGGGCGAGCGAGAACGACACATCCTCGACCGCGGTGATCAGCCCCTCGTCGGTGCGGAATTGCAGCGTCAGGTTCTCGACGTCGATCAGGCTCATTTGCGGCTCTCCGAATAGGGATCGGCCGCGTCGCGCAGCCCGTCGCCGACAAAGACAAAGGCCATGACCAGCGCGATGAAGAACAGGACCGGGATGAAATACCACTGATAGTTCAGCAGCACGTCAGCCTTGGTCACGTTCTGCAGCATCACGCCCAGGCTGTTGACCGGGTCCTTGAGGCCAAGCCCGATGAAGCTGAGCGCCGTTTCGCTGAGCACGACATAAGGAAACGAGATCACCAGATCGACGATGATGTAACTGGTGAAACTGGGCAGCAGATGGCGCCGGATGATGTGGCTGGGCGAGGCGCCGCACAGCTGGGCTGCCAGCACGTATTCCTGATTGCGCTCGGTCAAGAGATGGGTGCGCACCCGCCGCGCCAGCGTCGGCCAGCCCACCAGCCCAAGGATCAGGGTAATGACAAAGAACCGCGTCTCGGCCGACCATTCCGGCGGGATGAATGCGGCGATGGCCATGAAGAGCGGGATCGAGGGTATGGTTCGGACCGCATCCGTCACCATCTGGATCACGCTGTCCACCATGCCGCCGTAATAGCCCGCGATCCCGCCGATGGCGAGCGCCAGCACGAACGAGATCAGAACCCCTAGCGTTCCGACCTGAAGCGAGGTCCAGACCGCGTGCAGGGTGCGGCTGAAGATATCCTTGCCCGCGCTGTCCGTGCCGAACAGGTGGACATAGCCCTGATCCATGCCGAACAGGTGGATGTTGCCGGGGATGAAGCCAAAGAGCTTGTAACTGTCGCCCTGAACAAAGAACTGCACATAGCGCCGTTCATCCTCGTTCACCTTTTCCACCCAGCGGAAATTGGTGGCAAGCGAGCGTTCACGAGTGACCGTATGCAGGAAGGGGCGCAGCGAGCAGCCGTTCTTGTCGCAGAACTTCGGTACCTGCGGCGCGCCGTTCAGATAATCCTTGTCGCGTCCCGCGACCGTGGGGTCATAGGGTGACAGGAAGGGGGCAAAGAGGCCCGACAGGATCAGTACCACCAACACGGTGGCCGCCACCATGGCGGCGCGCTGTTTCTTGAAACGTGCCCAGATCAACTGCCGCTGCGAGGCGGTGAAATAGGCTTCCTTGGCGGTCTGGCTTGGGGCTGTCATCGGATCACCTCAGGATGCTCTTGCGCACGCGCGGGTCGATCACCGCCAGCAGGATGTCGGTGGCAAAGTTCAACGTCACGATCGAGGCGGTCAGAAGGAAAATGATGGCGCCCGCCAATTGTTGGTCGTTCGAGCGCGCCAGGGCTTCGAGCAGCAGCGATCCGGCCTCGGTCAGGGTCAGGATCAGCGCCACGATGGGCAGTTCGTTGAAGATACGGTTGAGGTCGAAACCCAGCGAATTGACGATCGGCCCCAGCGCGTGCCGTGCCGGATACCGCCACAACAGGCGCCGGCCATAAAGCCCGCGCGCTGCGGCGGCGGTGACATAAAGCTTGCCAATCTCGTCCGACATCAGCGCGCGCACCGTTTGCAGGGCAAATGCAGTGGCCGACCAACCCAGGATGAACACCGGCAGCCAGGCGTGTTTCAGCAGGTCCAGCACCCGGTCCACCGACCAGGGCGCCTCCTTGTATTCGGGCGAAAACAGGCCCGTCAGCGTCTCGCCGAAATAGACGGTCGAGATCAGCATCACCATCAGCGCCAGCAGGAAGTTCGGCATCGCCAGCCCCAGATAGCTGACCACGCGCAGCGAGTTGTTCAGGTACGGATTGCGCGAGGCGGCCGAGATGATGCCGACCGGAATGGCGATCATATAGGCCACGAACAGCGCGCCGAGACATATCCAGAGCGAGATCCAGAACTTGTCGCCCAAGAGTTGCGCAATATCGACGCGCAAGATGCAGCTATCGCCGAAATCGCCCTGGAACGCGCCGGCCAGCCAGCTTGTCCATCGGGTCAGGAACGGTTGGTCCAGCCCCAGCCGGGCGCGCTCGGCCGCGATATCGGCCAGCGTGATGGCCGAGCCTTGGGTATTCTTGTAGGCGAGGTAACGCTCGGCACAGTCGCCGGGAACCAGCTCCATCAGCGAAAAGACGATCAGCGACACGATCACCAGAGTGACCAATGCCATGACCGCCCGTGTGGCGGCGAAGCGCGCGAAATGAAGCATCGAGACCTCGTTGAAGGGAAGGGGAAACGGGCAGCCGCGCCGCCCGTTTCCAAGGCGTCCTTATTCGCTCAGCCACCACTGGGCGGGGCGATAGGGATAGGTCCGGTAGAACTCGTAGGACTGCGTCTTGAACTCGGGGAAGTTCTTGAGCTTGTTCGAGTGATAGACCGGGGCCGGGGCGTTGATGGTGCCGATGAACAGGACCTGGCCGGTCATGATCTCGACCATTTTCTGCGCGGCGGCAATCGAGGATTCGGTGCCCGGAGCACTCGACTGGTAGGTGTCCAGTTCGCCTTTCAGCTCGGCCACCCATGCGGGGGGTTCCACCCCGGCGGATCCGTTCGAGCTGATCCACTCGGCCCAGAGCATGCCGGTGCGCACATCGAAATAGCCGTCAAACGGCGGCACCCAAATCTCGCCATCGCCCAGGATCGAACCGGCAGGCTGGCCCTTGCCCCACATCATCACGTCCAGCGTATTGGCCGATTGCGACGAGCGGTATTCGTCCGAGGTAACTTCCTTGATGGTGGTGGTCACGCCCACATCGGTCCAGTTCTGCGCGATCAGTTCCACCAGCTGCGAGGAACTGGCCTGGGTCGAGAACTGCCAGTCCAGAACGAACGGGTCGCCATTGGGCAGGTCACGGTCACCGTCGCCATCCTTGTCGACCAGGCCGATCTCGTCCAGCAGGGCGCGGGCGCGGTCGGGGTTAAAGGCGATCTCGTGGTTCGACCATTTCTCGTCGATGAAATCGGGGCGCGGCGAGAAGCCGATATACTGGTTGGGCGTTCCCAGGCCAAATGCCACCACCTCGTTCAGCTGATCGCGGTCGATGGCCACCGACATGGCGGTACGGAACCGCACATCGTTGAAGACGGCGCGCTTGCCCATGTCCTCGGAGGTGACGTTGAAGGTCAGCGTCGCGCTGGCGATGCCGGGTTTCACGTCGACGGTGTAGTTACCCTTTTCCTGGCCTTCCAGCAGCACCGGCGCCTGGGTCAGGTTGACCGCCTGCGACTTGTAATCCACCTCGCCGTTCAACAGTTTCAGCGTGCGGACTTCTTCGTCGCCCACATAGGTCTCGTCCATTTCCGAGATATAGGGCAGCTGGTTGCCCGCCGTGTCCACCTGGAAGAAATAGGGGTTCGCGACATAGTGCCGGCCCTCGGTGGTTTCCTTCACCAGGATATGGCTTTCCAGCGTCGGCATGGTGTCCTTGGGCAGCCCGGCCAGCTTGTCGCCCGCCGTCAGCATGGGCGAGGGCGTGTCCATCCAGTCCGAGTTGCCGTAATAGGCCTTGATCAGCTCATACCCGTTTTCATAGCCGAGTGCCTGCGCATTGGCGTCCGCGTTGGCATCCAGCGCCGGGTGGAACTGTCCAAAGAAATGCTTGGGTTGGAAGGGCTGCACATAGGTGAACGAGAAGGTCTCGATCAGGCCCGGCTTGGGCGCTTCCAGCGTGAACCGGACGGTGGTGTCATCGACAGCCTCGACCTTCATCGGCTTGCCACCGGCCAGGGCATAGTCCTTGGGCTCGGCCATGACATTGGTGTCCATCATCAGGTTGTCATACCAGAACACCACGTCGGCGGCGGTAAAGGGCGCGCCGTCCGACCATTTGTGACCGGCACGCAGATGCACCGTCAGCTGGGTGAAATCATCGTTCCATTCCCAGGACTTGGCGACATTCGGCACCACGGTTTGCAGGTCGTCCGAATAGCGGAACAGGTTCACATGGCGCACCGAAAGGAAATCCGAGGTGCCGGATTCGGTGGCGTTCGACAGCGCGTCGAACTGACCGCCATACTGGCCGATCCCGTCATAGGGGGCGACAACCAGCGGCTCGGACGGCAGGCGTTCGGCCAACGGCGGCAGAGCGGGGTTGCCCTTGATGCGGGCGTTCAGGTCGCCAATCGCAGGGTTTTCGGCAAAATCCATGGTGCAGCCGGCAGCAGACTGGAACTCGGCCAGGTCGTATTGCTGCGGAAAGGTGCCCGAGGCGACACCCATCGGGTCGGCAACGGTCACGGCGGGACAGGCGGCAAGCGCAGCACCGGGCAGGGCCAGGGCGGCGACGCCGGAGAGAAGAATGCGTTTCATGAGACCTCCGTCGGAATGGTTAGCGTTTTGTGGTTTGTGTTTGAGTGCCCCTTGTCCCGGGGCGGCGGTGTCCGGGTCGTGATACGGCCCGATTTTGCTGCGAGGTGCGTAGCCACCCCGCAACGGTCGAGAGCGTCTTGCAGCGCATCCGGCGGTGCGGCGTCGGTCACCAGGTCGGTAACCGCCTCCAGCGGTGCGGCGATACAGGGAGCAAGGGCGGTGAACTTGCGGAAATCGGCGGCCACGATCACCCGGCTGGCATTGCCCAATAGCGCGCGGGTCAGATCGGCCTCGCGCGGATTGGCGGCAAGCACGCCCAGTTCCGGCGACAGCGCATCGGCGCCGATCACCAAAGCGTCAAAGGCGAATTGGCGGGCAAACTCCTCGGTGGCACGGCCAAAACACCCCCGTTCCGAGCGCGACACCTCGCCCCCGGCAAGAAACACGCGGCTGCCATTGTGTTCTGCCAGCGACGCGACGGTCGAGATCGAATTGGTGACCACGGTCAGGTCGCGCCGTTCCCGCAGCTGTTCGGCGACATAGGTTGTGGTCGAACCGACATTGATGAACAGGGTCATGCCGTCTCGGATCAGTTCGAGTACACCCTTGGCGATGCGGGTCTTTTCCTTGGGCTGTTGCTCCAGCGCGCCGGAGTACATCGGTGCGTCCTGCGAGCCACGCAGGTAGGTGCCGCCATGCACCCGTTCGACCTTGCTCTGCTTGGCCAGGGTTTTGACCAGGCGGCGGACCGTCTCTTCTGAGACGTCCATCACCTGCGCGATCTGGGCGTTGCGCGCGGATCCGCCGAGGCGGGCGAGAACGTCGAGAAGCTCGTGGCCCCGATGGGGGAGTTTGGGGTCTGCATCGGACATGGGGAATGAAACACACAAATGCCGTCATTAATCCACAAAAAACAAACACGTGTAACAGGCGTATGACTTACGGGTGTTATTTCTGTTAACTCTGAGAGTTTTTTGCGGGCAGTTCGCCCGGTCGGGCACAGAAAACGTCGCAAATGAAAGAGAATCGGTCGCGCCGGCGACGAGAACCTGTCTCGGTTGGGCGAAAGCTGCGGCGAGCGTTCAACAGATTCTCGACAAGGGGCACATATGGCCAGACGCATCTCCGAACCGGCGCGCGAAATCGACATCGTACATGAAACCGATGTGCTGGTGGTGGGCTCGGGGCCGGGTGGCCTTCCTGCCGCCCTGGCAGCTGCACGGGCTGGCGCCGAGGTCACGCTGGTCGAACGGTTCGGCTGTTTCGGTGGCAACCTGACCGTCGTCGGGGTCGAGGGGATGCACTGGTATCGCCATGAACAGACCATCGAATCCAACGGCATCGCCCGCGAGTTCGAGGAGAAGGCCAAGGAAATGGGGGCCGCCGTGCCCGAAAGCCAGTCGCTGAGCCACGAGATCGACAGCGAGGGGTTCAAGCTGGTCGCCGACCGGATGGTGCTGGACGAGCCCAATATCCGCCCCATGCTGCACCGCTTCTTTGTGGCACCCCTGATGGAGGGCGACACGATCATCGGCATCGTCACCGAATCGAAATCCGGGCGCGAGGCGATCCTGGCCAAGCGGGTGATCGACGCCACCGGCGATGCCGACGTCGTGGCCCGCGCCGGAGCGCCCGTTTACAAGACGCCTGCCGAACAGATGATGGCGGCCTCGGTCATGTTTCATCTGGCCGGAGTGGACAAGCAGCGGTTCATGGACGGGATCAAGGCTGATCCGCAGACCTACAAGGACTGGGGCGGCGGCGAGTGGAATATCGAGACCTCGGGGAAAGAGGATGACATGTTCTCGCCCTTCCTCAAGAAGCCTTTCCAGCAGGCGATCCGCGACGGGCTGATCCCGCCGCATCTGAACACCATCTCGGGCACCTGGGGCGCGGTGCATGACACCGGCGAACTTACCTATATGAACCTCATCCATCTCGATGGATGCGACGGCACCGACCCCGACAGCCTGACCACTTACGAGATCGAGGGCCGCCGCCAGACCATGCTGGCCATCGAGGCGCTGCGCCGCTATACGCCCGGATGCGAGAATATTCGCCTGCGCAACTTCGGCATGTCGATCGGTATCCGCGATACGCGCAAGGTCGATTGTCTTTACAACATGACCGAGACGGATGTACGCGAACAGGGCCGGTTCGAGGATTCGATCGGCATCTTTCCCGAGTTCATCGACGGCTATGGCATCCTGATCCTGCCCACCACCGGGCGCTATTTCCAGATGCCCTATCGCAATCTGCTGCCGCGCGGTGTCAAGAATCTGCTGGTGGCGGGGCGCATCACCGGCGGTGACCGGATCAGCCACGCGGCCACCCGCAACATGGCCTGCTGCGCGGTGACGGGACAGGGGGCCGGCATCGCGGCGGCGCTGTCGGTGAAATCGAACCGCCCGCTGGACGAAATCGACCCGCTGCTGATCCAGCAGGAACTGGAGCGTCAGGGCGGGCGGCACCACTGAACGAAAAAGGCCCTGCCGGGTGGCGGGGCCTTTGATCTGGTTTCCAACGGATCAGCCGATGGCGACGGCCTTAACGTCCTCGTCGATATAGGGGACATACTGTTCGAAATTGTCGGCGAACATCTGCACCAGCTTGGCCGCCTGCTTGTCAAAGGCGCCCTGATCGTCCCAGGTGCGGCGCGGATCCAGCAGAACCTCGGCCACGCCAGGCACCGATACCGGCACGTCAAAGCCGAAATTGGCGTCCTTGCGGAACTCGGCATTGTTGAGCGAGCCGTTGAGTGCAGCGGTCAGCAGGGCGCGGGTGGCCTTGATCGGCATCCGGCTGCCAACGCCATAGGCGCCGCCGGTCCAGCCGGTGTTGACCAGCCAGCAGGTCGCGCCGTGACGGGCGATCTTGTCGCGCAGCAGGTTGCCATAGACCTCGGGGCGGCGCGGCATGAAGGGCGCGCCAAAGCAGGTCGAGAAGGTCGGCTGGGGCTCGGTCACGCCCCGCTCTGTTCCGGCCACTTTCGAGGTGAATCCCGACAGGAAGTGATACATCGCCTGTGCCGGGGTCAGCCGCGCGATCGGCGGCAGCACGCCAAAGGCGTCGCAGGTCAGCATGATGATGTTCTTGGGATGCCCGCCCAGGGCCGAGGCCGAGGCGTTCGAGATGTATTCCAGCGGATAGGCGCACCGCATGTTGGCCGTCAGGCTGTCATCGTCGAAATCCAGTTCCTTGGTCTCTTCATCGAACACCATGTTCTCGATGACGGTGCCAAACTTGGTGGTGGTGGCGTAGATTTCCGGCTCGGCCTCGGGGTTGAGGTTGATGGTCTTGGCATAGCAGCCACCTTCGAAGTTGAAGGTGCCGCGATCCGACCAGCCATGCTCGTCATCGCCGATCAGCACCCGCGCCGGATCGGCCGACAGCGTGGTCTTGCCGGTGCCGCTGAGGCCAAAGAAGACGGCGGTGTCGACCGGGTTGCCGACCGCGTGGTTGGCCGAGCAGTGCATCGGCATCACGCCTTTTTCCGGCAGCATGTAGTTCAGCAGGGTGAACACCGATTTCTTGTTCTCGCCCGCATATTCGGTGCCGCCGATCAGGATCAGTTTGCGGTCGAAATTCATCGCGATCACGGTCTCGCTGCGGCAGCCATGCTTGGCCGGATCGGCCTGGAAGCTGGGGCAGTTGATGACGGTGAAATCGGCCACGAACTCGTTCAGATCCTCGCGCGCCGGGCGGCGCAGCAGATGGCGGATGAACAGGTTGTGCCAGGCCAGTTCGGTGACCATGCGCACGTTGATCGAATAGGCCGGGTCGGCGCCGCCGACCAGATCCTGTACGAAGTAATCCTTGCCCTTCATATGGGCCAGCATGTCGTCATAGAGCGCGTCGAACCCTTCGGGGGTCATCTCGGCATTGTTTTCCCACCAGATGCTGTCGGCAACGCTGGCGGTCTTGACCACGTGCTTGTCCTTGGGCGAGCGACCGGTGAACTTGCCGGTGGTGACAAGGAAGGCGCCGCCATTGCCCAGCGTTCCCTCGCCCCGCTTCAGCGCCGCTTCGATCAGCGCCGGTTCCATGAAGTTGTAATAGACATTGCCCAGACCCTCGATGCCCTGATCCTCGAGGCGGAATTGCGGGTTAACCCGTCCAGATGTCATGCGTTTTTTCTCCGTGTGTCGGCGCGTGCACCGCGTGGGTATGCTGGCGCCCTTGGGGCTTGGACCCGGCAAATCGGCCGGTGAGCGGGGTCTTAACATGACGCTTTGGGACATGAACAGGACGCTTTGGCGCAGTTAGCGCAACCAAGGCATAGTTTAGCGCAACCACGAAAAGCGCGCCATTTTTCTGGGCCAGAATTCAGAACACATTAGGATTTTTTTGCACCAATTGGCGTTGTGGAGCGGGCGATTCGTAGTTTCGGATTGATTCGCAAAGCCAAAAGAGCGATGAATGGAAAAAAAATAAGGCAGATGCGAGCAGTATAGGGGCACCCAAAATGTCAAAGATTGCTTTGGTTGACGATGACAGGAACATCCTGACATCGGTTTCGATGACTCTCGAGGCGGAGGGATTCGAAGTCGAAACCTATAACGATGGTCAAGCCGCCCTTGACGCGTTCAACAAGAAATTGCCGGACATGGCGGTGCTGGATATCAAAATGCCCCGCATGGACGGCATGGATTTGCTGCAGAGATTGCGTCAGAAAAGTCAGATGCCTGTCATCTTTCTGACCTCGAAGGATGACGAGATCGACGAGGTTCTTGGCTTGCGCATGGGCGCTGACGATTATGTCAAGAAACCGTTCTCGCAGAGACTGCTGGTGGAGCGGATCCGAGCCTTGCTGCGGCGGCAAGAAGCGGTGGCGGGCGATGTGGCCGGAACCACAACTGGCGAAACCAAGGTGATGGAGCGCGGCCATTTGCGGATGGACCCGCTGCGCCATGCGGTTAGCTGGAAAGGGGCCGACGTTTCGCTAACCGTCACAGAGTTCCTGTTGTTGCAGGCGCTGGCCCAACGGCCCGGCTTCGTCAAGAGTCGCGACCAGTTGATGGATGTGGCGTATGACGATCAGGTCTATGTTGATGACCGTACGATCGACAGCCATATCAAGCGCCTGCGCAAGAAGATGCGCAGTGCCGATCCGGATTTTGCAGCGATTGAGACGCTCTACGGGATCGGTTACAGGTATAACGAAGAATAACCGCCCGGATCGGGCGCCTCTAGGGGGAGCGCGTGCGCGACACCGGCACTTCAGAAAGTGATCGCAGCGGGGACGTTGTGCTGGGCGACGATTGGGTCGCTCCGCAAAGTACTGTGTCCAAAGAACTGCGGGTCAAACGGGCTCGCCGCAGCCTGTTTTCGCTGCGCGGCTCGCCGCTGACGCGCAAGATCATTACCTTCAACCTGATAGCCCTGATCATTCTGGTTGCTGGCATTCTCTACCTTAACGACGCCCGCGACGGATTGGTTGTTCAGCGTGCTGGCGCCCTGGTGGGAGAAACCCAGCTTGTGGCCGATGTGTTTGAGGCGCAGATAACTGGCAGTGCGCCGGTCAACCTAGCCACCGGAGACGGGATCGACGTGATTGCCACGCTCGACGGTCTAAGCTTGCGCCGCGGTGCCGAGGTCTTTGTATTCGATGCCGCGCTTAATATCGTGGGCCAAACCAAAGGTATGGACGTCAATCCGGGCCTCCAAGCCCTGTTTGAGGACAAGGCTGGCAGTACGATCATCACCGATGCACTCACCGGGGTGTGGCGGGGAGTGTCGTCCGTATTTGTCTCGAGTGCGGAAACCGGGGCACCCTCTCTGGAACAACAGATTGGATTGCTGCTGCCCGATGCATTGGCAGGAGATACCCGCATCGAAACTGTCCTGAACACGGCGGGCGGCACCGTAATCGCTGCGGCTACGCCGATCCTGCAGGATGGGACACCCATAGGGGCCGTTGCAATGGCCAGCCCCGCCGGAGAGATCGATGCGCTGGCCCGCCGCGATCGCGAGCGGGTATTGCAGATGTTCGTCGTCGCTTTGCTAGTGTCGGTCGGCTTGAGCTTGGTGCTTGCTTCGACCATCGCCAATCCGCTGGCCGATCTCGCCGAGGCTGCTGAACTGGGCCGCGATCGCAATTCAAGGCGCATGAACCCGGGCCGCGTCCGTATCCCTGATCTTTCTGCCCGTCCCGATGAAATCGGCAGGTTGAGCCGCGCGATGAGAGGTATGGTTTCTGCGCTCTATAACCGGATCGAAGGGAACGAACAGTTTGCTGCCGATGTTGCACATGAGATCAAGAATCCGCTCGCCAGCTTGCAATCGGCGGTGGGGACCCTGCGCATGGTTAAGCGCGACGATCAGCGTGACAAGCTTTTATCGGTGATTGAGCATGACGTGCGTCGGCTCGACCGGTTGGTCAGCGACATCTCGAATGCCTCAAGGCTGGATGCCGAATTGGTCAAGGAAGAGGAGAAATCCTTTGATCTTCTCACCATGCTGGACAACCTCAATCAATATCTGGGCGAAGATGCCCGCTCGAAGGGCATAGACTATATCACCGACATGCCGCCTGATGCGATCATGATTCAGGGTCTTGAAGCGCGCCTTGCACAAGTCTTTGTTAACCTGATCACCAATGCGATTTCGTTCTGCGAGGATGGTGATGCAATTCGTGTCTGGGCGCGCCGCCGCGCCAACCGAGTGCTAATTGTGGTTGAGGATACCGGACCAGGCATTCCCGACGAGGCCCTGTCAAAGATCTTCAAGAGGTTCTATTCGCAGCGCCCAGAAGAGCATTTCGGCAACAATTCAGGCCTTGGTTTGGCAATTTCAAAACAAATCGTCGAGGCGCATGGCGGCGTGATCTGGGCTGAGAACATCCGCCCGACCGAGGCCGATGTCACTTCGGATCCGCTGGGCGCGCGCTTTGTCGTGGGCCTGCCGATCTAAGCCTGTGGAACCCGCCGCATTGCAAGGCCTGGAGGATAGTGAGCAAGCCATTGTCCATGCCAGCTGTGTCGCCGTCGATGGACGCGGATTGCTGATCTTGGGGGTCTCTGGCAGCGGCAAGTCAGGCTTGGCGCTGGACATGATGGCCCTGGGTGCGGACTTGGTTGCGGATGATCGGGTGATCCTCTTCTCCAGCCCCGAAGGGGTGTACGCCGATGTGCCGGAACCGATCCGCAGTCTGATCGAGGTGCGTGGGCTGGGCCTGCTGAGGGCTGACGCTGCGGGACCCGTGCGCTTATCCTATGTGCTGGACTTGGACCGCAAAGAGACGGCGCGCCTGCCGGATGCCCACGAAATCCGATTGCTGAGACATTCCGTTCCCTTGCTTTTCCGGCCGGCGCCCCCTCATTTGGCGGCATCACTAGTGCAACTCCTCAGGGCGGGGCGCGCGGCCCCGGAAGCGATTTCCTCATGAGCGCAACTTCGCAGGTCGTTTTCGTGACGGGCCCCTCAGGCGCAGGGCGCTCGACGGCCATTCATGTGCTCGAAGACCTTGGGTTTGAGGCCATCGACAATCTCCCGATGGGGCTGGTGCTGCGATTGCTTGACGGACCGGCTTTACGCCGCCCGTTGGCGCTGGGATTGGATGTGCGAAATCGAGATTTCTCAACTGACGGATTTCTCGAACTGTTGAAGCGTCTGTCAAAGCGCAACGGGTTACAGGTCACGACGCTCTATATCGACTGCAGCTCCGAGGTTCTACTGCGTCGGTTCTCCGAAACGCGTCGCCGTCATCCGATGGCTGCCGGAGCCAGCCCCGGCGAAGGAGTGGCCCGAGAACTCGACCTGTTGGGACCGATCCGCGATGTGGCCGATACGCTAATCGACACTTCAAGTATGAATGTGCATCAGCTCAGGGATGAGGTCGCGCACTGGTTCGCCCCGCCCGGTGGTGGACCGCTGGCCATCTCGGTCGAGAGCTTCTCTTTCAAGCGCGGCCTGCCGCGCGGGCTTGACATGGTGTTCGACTGCCGGTTTCTGGCCAATCCGCACTGGCAGCCCGATCTGCGTGCAGCGGATGGGCGCGACTCGGCGGTGGCCTCGTTTGTGCATGCCGATCCGCAATACCTGCCGTTTTTTTCGCGGGTCATCGACCTGCTGCAATCCCTGCTCCCGGCCTTTCGCAGCGAGGGGAAAACGCATCTCAGCGTAGGTTTCGGCTGTACTGGGGGGCAACACCGATCAGTCGTAATGGCCGAAGCGGTGGCAAAGGCCCTTGCAGAGGCGGGCGAGCAGGTGTCAATTAGGCATCGCGAAATGGACCGGCGCAAGCCGGATGCGAGGCCGGATTGATCGGAATAGTGATCGTTGCACATGGGGGGCTGGCCCGGGAGTATCTGGCCGCGGTCGAACATGTGGTCGGGCATCAACCGGGTCTGGTCGCGATTGCGATCGAGGCCGATCATGATCGGGCCGAAAAGCAGCAGGAAATCCTCGCCGCTGCCAATGCGGTCGATACCGGCGACGGTGTCGTCGTAGTGACCGATCTGTTCGGTGGCTCGCCTTCGAACCTCAGTCTGCGGGCCTGCGCGCCAGCGGACCGGCGCATCCTTTACGGTGCCAACCTGCCGATGCTGATCAAGCTGGCAAAAAGCCGGCACTTGCCGGTGGGGGACGCGGTGCGCGCGGCGATCGAAGCGGGCCGCAAATACATCAACACCCAGAACGTGACTTTGGATTGATCCTGGACGGAACCGAATGGCGCAACGTACATTGAAGATCATCAACGAAAAGGGCCTGCATGCCCGGGCCTCGGCCAAGCTGGTCGAGGTTGTCGAAGGGTTCGACGCAACCGCTGAGGTGTCCCGCGACGGTCTGTCCGCCTCGGGTGATAGTATCATGGGGCTTTTGATGTTGGCAGCCGCGCGTGGAACCACTATTGACGTCGAGACCTCCGGCCCGGATGCGGATGCCCTGGCGGATGCGCTCGAGGCGTTGGTGAACGACAAGTTCGGCGAGGGTTTCTGACCCAGTCGTGCGCGACCTGAAGAACGGAACAAGACCAAGTGGTGGAAACCGCGCAGAACAGCAAGTCAGGAACGGCGGCGCAACCGTTCACCCCGCCGGGCGAAGTCTATGACCGCCGGACCCTGACTTATGCCAACTCCTTTGACGACCGCTGGACCTCGACCTGGATCCGGGCGATCGAATGGATGACGGGCAAGCTGACCATTCTGCGCATGGTCAACCGTTTCGAGAAGACCAACGAACAATATCGTGGGCAGAAATTCTGGGGCGGCGCGCTCAAGACGATGGGCATCGATCTGCTGACGCCTGCCGAACAGATCGCCCGCATTCCCAGGGAGGGGCCGGTCGTGGTGGTCGCCAACCATCCGCACGGGATGGTCGATGGCATGATCCTGGCCGAACTGATCGGCCGGGTCCGGCAGGACTACCGCATCCTCACCCGCTCGGTCCTGACCGGGCTGGACGAGGCCGCGACCAGCTTCATGATCCCGGTGCCGTTCCCCCATGACCCCGAGGCCCAGCGCAAGATGGTCGAGATGCGGGCCAATGCGATGGCTCACCTCAAGGCCGGTGGCGTGGTGGCCCTGTTCCCGTCGGGCGTGGTGATGTCCTCGGACAGCTGGTGGGGGCCGCCGGTCGAACGGGAATGGAACGTGTTCACCGCCCAGATGATCCGCCGGTCCGGCGCGCGCGTGGTGCCGATCTATTTCCCCGGTCGCAACTCGCGCGCCTATCAGATTGCCTGTCAGGTCTCGCCGATCCTGCGGCAGGGTCTCCTGTTGCATGAAATCGTCCGCTCCTGCAAGAAACCGCAGGCGCCGGTGATTGGCGCGCCGATCCCGGATCAGGACATGGAGATGCTGGGCCGTGACCCGCGCGGTTTCATGGCCTGGCTGCGCCAGCACACGCTATCGCTCAAGGGATAGCACACGGCCCTTCTTTCACTTTGCTTCAAATACTCCGGGGGAGTCGCCCGGAACGGGCGGCGGGGGCAGCGCCCCCTTGACTCTTTCCCGCTTCAGCGTGTCGGAACCGGTATCTCGCCGCGATAGTCGTAGAACCCGCGCTGGGTCTTGCGGCCCAGCCACCCGGCCTCGACATATTTGGTCAGCAAGGGGCAGGGACGATACTTGGTGTCGGCCAGCCCGTCATGCAGCACATTCATGATCGCCAGGCAGGTGTCCAGCCCGATGAAATCGGCCAGTTCCAGAGGCCCCATCGGGTGATTGGCGCCCAGTTTCATTGACTCGTCGATGGAGCGGACATTGCCCACCCCTTCGTAAAGGGTATAGACCGCCTCGTTGATCATCGGCATCAGGATACGGTTCACGATGAAGGCGGGAAAATCCTCTGCGCTTGCAGCGGTCTTGCCCAGCTTGTCGACCACCGCCTTGCAGGCGGCAAAGGTCTCCTCGTCGGTGGCGATACCCCGGATCAGTTCCACCAGCTGCATCACCGGCACCGGGTTCATGAAATGAAACCCCATGAAACGCTCGGGCCGGTCGGTCCGGCTGGCCAGGCGGGTGATTGAAATTGACGAGGTGTTCGAGGTCAGGATGGTATGAGGCAACAGGTGCGGCTGCAAATCCTCAAAGATCGCCTGTTTCACGGCCTCGCGTTCGGTCGCGGCTTCGATCACCAGGTCGGTCTGTCCCAGATCGCCCAGCGTCAGCGTGGTCGAGATGCGCGCCATCGCCGCTTCCATATCGGCTTCGCTGATCTTGCCGCGCCCGGCCTGCCGGGCGAGGTTGCCACGCACGGTAGAGAGCGCGGCGTCCAGTGCCTGCTGGCTGATATCGGTGAGCAGCACGTCATATCCCGCCAGCGCCATCACATGAGCGATCCCGTTGCCCATCTGACCTGCGCCGATCACTCCGACCTTCTGAATATCCATTACCGTATCTGCCCTTCATGTGAGGTTGTCGCGACCTTATCGGCAGGGCGGGGGGGGCGGCAAGAGGGGCTGACCGGGACAATTCGCTTCAAATCCGCGCATTAGGCGAATCGCAACGGTTGCGGCGGCAAAGTGACCATTGGGTGAAAATCGAAAATGGTGGGAGCCATGAGTTATGAATTGCCGGGCGCGGGGGCGTCCGATGCCGTAACCTGTCGCTATGGTGTGTCGAAACTGCGTTTTCGCGGTCCCGAGCGGGACCTGAACGCACCCTATGTGGCCTGTATCGGCAGCACCGAAACATTCGGACGTTTCGTGTCCGATCCCTATCCCGCGCTTCTGGAACGGCGGCTGGGAGAAACCTGTGTCAATCTCGGAAGCATCAACAGCGGGCTCGATGCGATCCTGTTAGACCCGGAGCTGGCGCGTCTGGCCCGGGCGGCCGAGTTCTGCATATTGCAGGTGCCCGGCGCGCAGAATCTGTCTAACCGCCTCTACCGGGTGCATCCTCGTCGAAACGACCGGTTTCTCGAAGCCTCGCCCATGTTGACTGCGCTGTATGACGAGGTGGATTTTACCGAATTCCACTTCAACAAGCACATGCTGGGTCGTCTTAACGAGATCTCGGAGGAGCGGTTCGGGGTTGTCCGTGCCGAACTTCAACAAGCCTGGCAAGCGCGGATGCGCAGCGCCATAGATGCGTTGGGGGATGGTGTGGTCCTGCTCTGGCTGCGCTATCGCCACCAGCGGCCTGACGATCCCGCCGAGGCTCTGGGCCCTGAACCGCTGATGGTCTCGCCCGATATGGTTGCAGCCCTGGCGCCACGGGTCCGCTCGACCGTCGAGGTGCCAGTACAGATGGCGGGTCAGTCCGATGAATTGGACGACATGATCTTTGGCATGCTTCAGGAACCGGCAGCAGAGCATACCATCGGGCCGGTCATGCATCGCGTCATCGCCGATCGCATCTATCGCGCGCTTCAGGACATCGATACGTGAAAAGGCCCGCCACCGGGCGGGCCTTTGCAGATTTTTCGTCGAAAAATCTTGTCCCCGGCTTCAGCCGAGCTTTTCGGTCAGTTCCGGCACGGCCTGGAACAGGTCGGCGACGAGGCCGAAATCAGCGACCTGGAAGATCGGCGCTTCTTCATCCTTGTTGATGGCGACGATGATCTTGGAGTCCTTCATGCCGGCCAGGTGCTGGATCGCGCCCGAGATGCCAACCGCGACGTAAAGCTGCGGTGCGACAACCTTGCCGGTCTGACCCACCTGCCAGTCGTTCGGCGCATAGCCCGAGTCGACCGCCGCGCGGGATGCGCCAACCGCCGCACCCAGCTTGTCGGCCAGGGCTTCGATCAGTTTGAAGTCCGCTTCCGAACCCACGCCACGGCCGCCCGACACCACGATACCGGCCGAGGTCAGCTCGGGGCGGTCAGAGGCGGCAACCTTGTCCTCGACCCATTCGCTCAGGCCCGGGTTGGCGCCGACCGAGATGGTTTCGACCGGGGCCGCGCCACCTTCGCCAGCGGCGTCAAAGGTCGAGGTGCGGAAGGTGATGACCTTCTTAGCATCCTTCGACTTGACGGTCTGCACCGCGTTACCGGCATAGATCGGACGCTCGAAGGTCGAACCGTCGACGACGCCGGACACGTCCGACAGCACCATCACATCCAGCAGCGCGGCCACGCGCGGCATCACGTTCTTGGCGTCGGTGGTGGCGGGGGCGACGATGTGCTCATAGCCGTCGGCGAGGCTCACGATCAGCGCCGCGGTCGCTTCGGCCAGGCGATGACCCAGCGAGGCATCCTCGGCGACCAGCACCTTGGAGACACCGTCGATCTTGGCGGCGGCTTCGCCGGCGGCGGCGGCGGAGGCGCCTGCAGCCAGCACCGTCACGTCACCCAGCGCCTTGGCGGCGCTCACCGCCTTGGCGGTTGCGTCAACCGACAGCTCGCCACCGGTGACTTCGGCAAGGAGAAGAACAGCCATTACACAGCCCCCGCTTCTTTGAGTTTCGCAACCAGTTCGTCGACCGAACCCACCACGATGCCTGCGGCCCGTGCCGGCGGCTCTTCGGTCTTGACGATTTCCAGACGCGGGCTGACATCGACGCCGTAATCGGCGGCGGTTTTCTCGTCCAGCGGCTTTTTCTTCGCCTTCATGATGTTGGGCAGCGACGCATAGCGCGGCTCGTTCAGGCGCAGGTCGACGGTGATGATGGCGGGCATCTTGACCTTGATGGTCTGCAGGCCGCCGTCCACCTCGCGGGTGACCAGTGCGTGATCGCCCTCGACATTCAGTTCCGAGGCAAAGGTGCCCTGGCTCCAGCCCAGGAGCGCCGACAGCATCTGGCCGGTGGCGTTCATGTCGTTGTCGATGGCCTGCTTGCCGGCCAGCACGAGGCCCGGCTGCTCTTCCTCGACGATCTTCGCGAGGATCTTGGCAACCGCCAGCGGCTCGATATCGGTGTGTACGTCATCGGCGGCCACAACCAGGATCGCGCGGTCGGCGCCCATGGCCAGCGCGGTGCGCAGGGTTTCCTGTGCCTGCTTGACACCGATCGAGACCACGACGATCTCGTCGGCCTTGCCGGCTTCCTTCAGGCGGATGGCCTCTTCGACGGCAATCTCGTCAAACGGGTTCATCGACATCTTCACATTGGCGAGATCGACACCCGATCCGTCCGCTTTGACGCGAACCTTCACGTTGTAGTCGATCACGCGCTTGACGGGTACAAGGACCTTCATCTTTGCGTTTTCTCCTTCAAAAACGGCAAGCCGCCATGCGACTCCCAATGCTCTCGCCGCGTTTGATAGCGGCTTGGCGCGCGCCGGGACAGGGCAAAATCGTCACGTCATGTGCAATCGACGTCGCGTTTCCGCCAATTCTCGCGCCGCGAAGGAAATTTTGTTACCCTGCAGGCAGGAAGGTGCCGGGAGGGAGAGATGGAACGCGTCGACGGGTTCGGAGGCTTCTTTTTCAGGGCAAAAGACCCCAAAGCGCTGGCGGAGTGGTATCAGCAGCATATGGGGATCGACCCGGCGCCAGGGGATTATTCCGGACGCTGCTGGCAGCAGAGCGAGGGTGCGACAATTTTTGCACCCTTTGCCCAGGACACTGCATATTTCGGCGATCCCGGAAAAGGGTTCATGCTGAATTTTCGGGTGCGCGATCTAGCGGCGATGATCGCGCAATTGCGCGCGGCAGGTATCGAGGTGCAGCCGGATCCGGGTTCGCCCTATCCCAATGGCAGCTTCGCCAGGCTGACCGATCCGGAAGGCAACCCGATAGAGCTGTGGCAACCGGCCTGAACCCGGCGGGGCCAAAAAATTGCAAATTTTTTGAGGAAAATTCTTTCTCAAGAATTTTCTCGCCGCCTTGAGGGGCGCGAACAGGTTTCGGAGCTTTGGATCGGCTCAGCGGTTCGCGCTTCCCGTCGCCGGGCCGTCCGCTGGACGCCCCGCCGCTTCGCCATCGCTCAACGGTTCGCGCTTCCCGTCGCCGGGCCGTCCGCTGGACGCCCCGCCGCTTCGCCATCGCTCAACGGTTCGCGCTTCCCGTCGCCGGGCCGTCCGCTGGACGCCCCGCCGCTTCGCCATCGCTCAGCGGTTCGCGCGTCCCGTCGCCGGGCCGTCCGCTGGACGCCCCGCCGCTTCGCCATCGCTCAGCGGTTCGCGCGTCCCGTCGCCGGGCCGTCCGCTGGACGCCCCGCCGCTTCGCCATCGCTCAGCGGTTCGCGCGTCCCGTCGCCGGGCCGTCCGCTGGACGCCCCGCCGCTTCGCCATCGCTCAGCGGTTCGCGCCGGGAACCCACAAGACATCGTCCTTGCCGCCATTATTGGCGGTGCGCGCGGCGACGAAGAACCAGTCGCTGAGCCGGTTCAGATAGGTGATGGCCTGCGGGTTCACCGTTTCCGCCTCACTCAGTTCCACCGCCAGCCGCTCGGCGCGCCGGGCCACGGTGCGGCAGACATGCAGATGTGCTGCCAATGCCGATCCGCCGGGCAGGATGAAGCTGCGCAGCGGGTCGAGACCGGCGTTCATCGCGTCGATCTCGTGTTCCAGCCGGGTCACCTGCGCCGCGGCCATGCGCAGCGGCGGGTATTCCGCCTCGGCATCCTTCTCCATCTCGGGGCGGCACAGATCGGCGCCGAGGTCGAACAGGTCGTTCTGAATGCGCGACAGGGCCGCGTCCATGTCTCCATCCGCCTTCAGCCGGGCCACACCGACAAAGGCATTCAACTCGTCGGTCGTGCCATAGGTCGCCACGCGGTCGGAATACTTGGCGACCCGCGTGCCATTGCCCAGGGCGGTTTGCCCCTTGTCGCCGGTGCGGGTGTAGATCTTGTTCAGGACCACCATGGCTCAGCTTCCTTGTCCGCGCAGATAGACATAAAGCAGGATCAGCAACACTGCGATGAATTGAAACAAGAGGCGCAGACGCATCATCTTGTTACCGTATTTGGCGTTGAAGGTCCCGCCCTTGGCGAAACCGCCAAGCCCGATCATCAGCACGATGACGACGGCGCCCATTGCCATCAACATCACGATCATCAACAGATCCATGCAGAGCCTCGCTTTCCCAATCCCTGTGTCGCGCCTGATCTAGCGGTCCGGTCGCAAAAAGCGAACCGGTTTTTGCGATCAGATGCTGCCAAGTACGCGGTCGCTCAGTCGCGTGGGCAGGATTCGGCGCAGGATTCCGGCGATATAGGTGGGTGTGGTGACATAGTATCGCGGGGCCGGTCGCCGCGCTTCGACCGCGCGGATCAGTTTGGCGGTCACCGCTGCGGGCGGCAGTTCAAAACGATCCGGTCCGCGATCTTCGTAGAGCCGTTTCAGCAGGCTGCCCTCGTATTTGGCGCGCAGGGCTGACCCTTGCCAGTCGATATGACGTTCGAAATGCGGGATCGCCTTTTCGCGCAGTTTCGACGTGATCGGGCCCGGCTCGATCAGCACCACGTGAATGCCGGTGCCCTTCAGTTCCAGGCGCAGCGTGTCGCTCAACCCTTCCAGCGCGTATTTTGTCGCCACATAGGCGCCGCGCCAGGGAAAGGCGACCAGTCCAAGAACGGAGGAGCATTGTACGATCCGGCCGTGGCCCTGGGCGCGCATCACCGGGATCACCCGCCGGGTCAGTTCGTGCCAACCAAAGAAATTGGTCTCGAAAATGGCCCGCAGAGCCTCGGTCGGTACATCCTCTACCGCGCCGGGCATGCCGAAGGCGCCATTGTTGAAAAGCGCGTCAAGCCTGCCGCCGGTGGCTTCCAGCACCTCTGCCAATCCCGAGGCGATTGAGGCCGCGTCGTCATAGTCGATACGGGGGCTGTCAAAGCCCATCGCGCGCAGCCGGTCGCAATCGCGCTGTTGCCGGCAGGACGCGAAGACGTGCCAGCCCCGCGCCCGCATGCCCTGGGCGGCGGCAAGTCCGATGCCCGACGAACAGCCGGTGATGAGGATTGTCTTTGCCATGAGAAATTCCAGAACCGTCCCGATTGCTGCCTATTGCTAGGGCGCCGGGTGGGGCTGGGCAATGGGCCGGTTGCCTCAGTTGGGCTTTTTGCTGACCAGAGATGCGGCGATCCAGCCGATCTGTTGCTCGGGCAGCACGCGCAGGCGCAGCCAGCCGGTGCCCGAATCGTCCAGAACCTCGACCTTGTGACCGACGGTCAACCGGTTGATGACCGGATAGATCGT
This sequence comes from Ruegeria pomeroyi, assembly GCF_021405525.1. GTDB lineage: Bacteria > Pseudomonadota > Alphaproteobacteria > Rhodobacterales > Rhodobacteraceae > Ruegeria_B > Ruegeria_B alba. The sequence goes on along the minus strand of NZ_JAGQAG010000001.1, from coordinate 3,393,505 downwards.
GCCCGGCCCATCGCGCATGTTGACCCTTGATCCGGTGATCTCGCGCAGATCGGGCGCAGAGCGGTCATAAGGCTGCGTTTCGGTGGTGGAGCTTGCTAGGGCGGTTTCGGGCTCGGGTTCGCCGGGCTCGACCTCGAGCGCTCTCAATCCGCCTGAGAGCGAGGCAAGTGTCAAAGTCCCCGTCTCGGTGTCATCGTCGAACAGGGTCAGCCCCTTGCTCAGGCTGGCGCGGGCGCGGGCCAGACGTTCCAATTGCTCTTCCGAGGTCAGTATCGCCTTTTCGACCGGCGCCGGTTCGGGCGTGTAGGGCGTCAGCGACACCTTGGCCACCAGCTTTGCGGGTTCGACCTGAACCAGGGGTTCGGCCTTTTCCACCGTCTTGGCCGCGACCCGCTCGGGCTTGGCCGGGCGCATGCCGCGCGGTTCGAAATCGGCGCCGCCACTCAATTCCCAGAAGGCAAAGCCCAGAACGGCGAAAGAGATGATGACAAAGCGCATACGCGCCTCCCGTGAACGCAGGAAATGAAAATCGACTGATTGAAACGGGCCGCAGACTGACCCCTCAAATCTTAGCATATCCCGTAAATGGAGTCCAAAAATGGGGTAAAGACGGATTGTTTTCCCCGGTATTGTCGATGTCCGGCAAGTTGTCCCCAGCAAAATCGCCGCCTGTCGCTTTACCAGAAACAGCAGAGCGCGTATCACATCATCTATGAGCGATACGATCGACGACCCCAACATGAAGCAAGACGGTGGCGGGCATCAGGTGTCCGAACCGCTGCGGCGCGCCATTGGCGAGCGATATTTGACCTATGCGCTGAGCACGATCATGCACCGGGCGCTGCCCGATGCGCGCGACGGGCTGAAGCCGGTGCACCGCCGGATCCTCTATGCCATGCGCGAATTGCGACTCAGTTCCGGGGGCGGGTTCCGCAAGTCGGCCAAGATCTCGGGCGACGTGATGGGCAACTATCACCCGCATGGGGATGCCGCGATCTATGACGCGATGGCGCGTCTGGCGCAGGATTTCAACGTCCGTTACCCGCTGGTCGACGGGCAGGGGAATTTCGGCAATATCGACGGCGACAACCCGGCCGCCAGCCGATACACCGAAGCGCGGATGACCATCGTCGCCGAGGCGCTGCTGGATGGTCTTAACGAGGATGCGGTCGATTTCCGCGATAACTATGACGGCACGCTCACCGAGCCGGTGGTATTGCCCGCGCAGTTTCCGAACCTTCTGGCCAATGGCAGCAGCGGCATCGCGGTGGGCATGGCCACCAATATCCCGCCCCATAACATCGCCGAGTTGTGCGATGCCTGCCTGCATCTGATCAAGACGCCCGACGCGCGCGACGACACGCTGCTGAACTATGTGCCCGGTCCCGATTTCCCCACTGGCGGCATCATCGTCGAACCGCCGGAAAGCATCGCCCAGGCCTATCGCACTGGGCGCGGCTCCTTCCGGTTGCGCTGCAAATACGAGGTCGAGGATCTGGGCCGTGGCCAATGGCAGATCGTGGTCACCGAGATCCCCTATCAGGTCCAGAAATCGAAGCTGATCGAGAAGCTGGCCGAGGTCATCCAGACCAAGAAGGTGCCGATCCTTGCCGATGTGCGCGACGAGAGCGCCGACGATATCCGGGTGGTGCTGGAGCCGCGCACCAAGAACGTCGACCCCGAGGTGCTGATGGGCATGCTCTATCGCAACTCGGACCTCGAGGTGCGGTTCAGCCTGAACATGAACGTGTTGATCGACGGGGTCACGCCCAAGGTCTGCTCGATGAAAGAGGTGCTGCGCGCCTTCCTCGATCACCGGCAAGAGGTGCTCTTGCGGCGTTCGCGCCACCGGCTGGGCAAGATCGACCACCGGCTCGAAGTGCTCGAAGGCTTTATCATCGCCTTCCTCAACCTCGACCGGGTGATCGACATCATCCGTTATGACGAGGACCCCAAGGCCGCGCTGATGCGCGAGGAATGGGGCATCGACCATCCCCGCGCGCTGAACGAGGCGGATTATGTCTCACCCGCGCCGGGCGAGGGCGAGCTGAGCGAGGTGCAGGCCGAGGCGATCCTCAACATGCGCCTGCGCAGTCTGCGCCGACTGGAAGAGATGGAACTGATCCGCGAGCGCGACGCCCTGATGGCCGAGCGCGCCGAGATCGAGGACCTGCTGGCCGATCCCGCCCTGCAATGGGCGCGCATCGCCGATCAGCTCAAAGAGACCAAGAAGACCTTTGGCAAGGACTATCCCGGCGGCGCCCGCCGCACCCGCTTTGCCGAGGCGGGCGAGGTGGAAGATGTGCCGCTGGAGGCGATGATCGAGCGCGAGCCGATCACCGTGGTCTGTTCGCAGATGGGCTGGATCCGTGCCATGACCGGCCATATCGACCTGACCCGCGAGTTGAAGTTCAAGGACGGCGACGGTCCGCGCTTCATCTTCCACGCCGAAACCACCGACAAGCTCTTGATCTTTGCCTCGAACGGGCGGTTCTATACGGTCAGTGCCGCCAACCTGCCCGGCGGGCGCGGCATGGGCGAACCGCTACGCCTGATGGTCGATCTGCCCAACGAGGCCGAGATCGTCGATATCCTGATCCACCAGCCGGACCGCAAGCTGCTGGTCGCCTCGACCGCTGGCAACGGTTTTGTCGTGCCCGAGACCGAGGTGGTGGCCCAGACCCGCACCGGCAAGCAGGTGCTGAACGTGCGCGATGACGAACGCGCGCTGATCTGTGTGCCGGTCGCGGGCGATCACGTGGCGGTGGTGTCGCAGAACGGCAAGTTCCTGGTCTTCCCGCTGGAAGAGATGCCTGAAATGGGCCGGGGCAAGGGCGTCCGCCTGCAGAAATACAACATGGCGCGCGGCAAACAGGGGGCGCTGGAACTGGATGGCGGGCTGAGCGATGTGACGACATTCGCCTGGGCCGAGGGGCTGAAATGGTCGATGGGCGGCGACAAGACCCGCCACGAAACCGACCTGAGCCAATGGCTGGCCAAGCGCGCCAGCGTCGGCAAGCGCCCACCCTACGGCTTCCCGCGCAGCTACAAGTTCAAGTGACACTTCCGCCGCGCTTTGCCATTTCCTGCCGATGCGGCTTGGCACGGGCCGCTTCGGTGCGCTACATCCGCCCCAACCCAACGTGTGCCGAGATGCGATCATGATCCGAGTTCTTACCCTGCTGACCGGGCTTGCCCTGCTGGCCGCCTGTACCGCTGCAACGCCCGACGAGCCGCTCGAGGATCTGGGCGCCTTCAAGTTGGGACACAATGTGGTGGTCGCGTCCAAGGCGCAAAAAGGCCCGATCTCGCGCGATGCCACTGCCGAGGAATGGGAAACCGCGCTCAAGGCCGCGGTGGGTGAACGCTTCTCTCGTTATCAGGGGGAGCAATACTACCACCTGGGCATCAGCGTCGAAGGGTATATGCTGGCGCCGCCGGGCGTTCCGGTGATCTACAGCCCGAAATCGGCGCTGATCATCAATGTCACCGTCTGGGACGATGCCTCGCAGACCAAGCTGAACCCCGAGGTCGAGCAATTCACCGTGTTCGAGGCCACCACAGGCGAATCCTGGTTGATGGGGTCGGGTAACGCGCGCACCAAGGAAGAGCAGCTGATGGGCCTCTCGCGCAACGCCGTTGGCGAGATCGAGGACTGGCTGGTCGAGCAGCACAAGGAAAACGGCTGGTTCGCGCCTCGACCGGATGCAGAATCCGCGACCGGGACGCCGCAAGCGCCGGTGAAACCGGCGCAGGGCTGACAATCGGTCAGGATTGGCTTGATTTTCTTCTTTGAACCAAATATCCCGCGCGCGCAGTAGGAAACCGGGACGAAGGGTCCCCCAAACCGCAAAAGGGCGCCTGAGGAATGGCAAAGGAAAAGTTTGAGCGTAATAAACCGCACGTCAACATTGGCACGATCGGCCACGTTGACCACGGCAAGACGACGCTGACCGCAGCGATCACGAAGTATTTCGGCGACTTCAAGGCGTATGACCAGATTGACGGCGCGCCGGAAGAGAAAGCACGCGGGATCACCATCTCGACCGCCCACGTGGAATACGAGACCGAAGCGCGTCACTACGCCCACGTCGACTGCCCCGGCCACGCCGACTATGTGAAGAACATGATCACCGGTGCGGCGCAGATGGACGGCGCGATCCTGGTGGTGAACGCCGCTGACGGCCCGATGCCGCAGACCCGCGAGCACATCCTGCTGGCCCGCCAGGTCGGCGTGCCTGCGCTGGTGGTGTTCATGAACAAGGTCGACCAGGTCGATGACGAGGAACTGCTGGAGCTGGTGGAAATGGAAATCCGCGAGCTGCTGAGCTCGTACGACTTCCCCGGCGACGATATTCCGATCGTTGCGGGCTCGGCCCTGGCCGCGATGGAAGGCCGTGATCCGGAAATCGGCGAGAACAAGATCCGTGAACTGCTGGCCGCGGTTGACGAGTACATCCCGACCCCGGAGCGCGCTGTCGACCAGCCCTTCCTGATGCCGATCGAAGACGTGTTCTCGATCTCGGGCCGCGGCACCGTGGTGACGGGCCGTGTGGAACGTGGCGTGATCAATGTCGGCGACTCGATCGAGATCGTGGGCATCAAGGACACCCAGACCACCACCTGTACCGGTGTGGAAATGTTCCGCAAGCTGCTGGATCGCGGTGAAGCCGGCGACAACATCGGCGCGCTGCTGCGTGGTATCGACCGCGAGAAGGTCGAGCGCGGCCAGGTGCTGTGCAAGCCGGGTTCGGTGACCCCGCACACCAAGTTCGAAGCCGAGGCCTATATCCTGACCAAGGAAGAGGGCGGCCGTCACACCCCGTTCTTCGCGAACTACCGTCCGCAGTTCTACTTCCGGACCACCGACGTGACCGGCACCGTGACGCTGGCCGAAGGCACCGAAATGGTGATGCCGGGCGATAACGTCGGCTTCACCGTCGAGCTGATCGCGCCGATCGCGATGGAAGACGGCCTGCGCTTCGCCATCCGCGAAGGCGGCCGTACCGTCGGCGCCGGCGTCGTGTCGAAGATCATCGAGTAATCGGTGATCCCGAGACACGCCGTGAGGGATGTGTCGAAGATCATCGAGTAATCGGTGATCCCGAGACACGCCGTGAGGGATGTGTCGAAGATCATCGAGTAATCGGTGATCCCGAGACACGCCTGGTTGCTCCAGGAGATTTTCCCCCGGAAAATCTGCCAAGTGCAACAAGGGCGACAAACAGAAAAGGCCGCTCCCCCGGAGCGGCCTTTTTCATGTCCTCAAACGATCCGATAACCGAGATTATTCGACGAATAATCTCGCAGGCCGCCACGCAGTGCGCCGTTTTCGATCGTGGTGAACTGGGTCACAGACAGAATCATTACGCTGGGTCAATCTGTCTGTGTCAGTCAAGACAGGGAGTGAGACAAATGCCGTTCCTCAGCAAAACCAATCCCGCCAGGATTATTGAAGCCGTTTACCGGTCGATCGCCCTTTGCGCGATGATGCAGAATCGTGTGAACAAGCTGCACTGATCCGTTGCTCCTTCGGCCAGATCGTTCTGGCCGTCGGAAACACGGGCCGAACCAGGCAGTTCCAGGGTCACACTATGCTTGGGTCAGGTCGACGGAGACCACGGACTCCGCCCGACCATAAGGTCCGCTTCTTCCGTTATGTTGTTCATATGACGTTCAAGGCTCTGGCGCAGTGTCTCGATCTCTTCTTCCGATGCCTTGCGCGGCACCGGATCGTGCCATTCCCGACACAAGAACACACCTTCGTTGCGCCAGGGGCGCGGTAGCAGCAGCCGGTCCCAACTCCCCATCTCGCGTCCGTGCCGGACAGAATAGGTAATGCAGAACACCCGCTTTCCTGAACTGCGCGCCCAGATCAGCGGGACAGTGGACGAAACCCGTTCCGGCCCGCGCGGGCCGTCCGCTGCAATCCCGATGGAAATTCCGTCCTTCATCTTGCCCAGCACTTCGCGCGAGAGGGCCACATGGCGTTTGTGGCTGGACATGGCGATGGTATCCATGCCGAAGAGTTTCTGCACCCGGCCCACCATGCTGCCTGCACGCGCGGCGGAAGTAATCGAACAGATCCGCCCCTTGTCGAGCGGAAAGAAATAGGGCGATTGCGCCAGTCGCTGGTGCCATAGCACCACGATCACCGGTTCCCCCGCAGCCGCCAATTGATCCAGTTCCTCATAGCCGATCCGCTGCCATTTGGTGTTGCGATGTATCAGGCGGATATAGGATGCGATCCGTCGGGCGACCCAATTCAGCACTGCTTCGCTGTCGGCGATCTTCTTGCGCAGGCTCATGGCGCCTCCTTCGGTTTGGACCGCTTCTGTCATACCCGACGAGAGGCGCGGTGCAACGCCTTTCCCTGCTCTCTTTTTGCGCCTGCTTGGCGAAAAGGGCTTGAGTCCGCCGCATCGGTGGCATATCTCCATCGCCACGATAGGGGTATAGCTCAGTTGGTAGAGCGACGGTCTCCAAAACCGTAGGTCGCGGGTTCGAACCCTGCTGCCCCTGCCATTTTCCGACTTGATCAGTATTCGGCGACGCAGCGGACCCGGTGTCACGCTGATTTCTCTGCTCGGCCCGTGCGCGCGGTATGAAGAGGTATGCTGTTACGCTGGAACGTCTGTTCCGGCGTCGGTGGCAACCTTCCGTCGAGAGAATTGGAGTCTTGCGAAATTGCGCATGAATGGTTTCATAAATCGATAAACCGAAGAAATATGAAAGCAAAGTGAGTGACAGTTTTCTGAACCGGGTCTATAACCACGGATACAGGAGGCGCGAGTCATGGACGCGGAAGCACGACAGCACGAGATATTGCAGAAGCTGCGCCAGCAGGAGCGGGTTGGGGTCGACGAACTCACCCAGGATTTCGGGGTCAGCAGTCAGACGGTGCGGGCCGATCTGCGCGATCTGCACGACCGCGGACTGCTCAAGCGAACCCATGGCGGCGCGGTGCGGGTCGAGACGGTGTCGAACCGTGAATATGGTGCGCGCCGGCAGTTGCACCGTGGGCAAAAGGCGGCGATGGGGGCGCTGGCGGCAACGCTGATCCCCGATGACAGCTCGGTCACCCTGAATATCGGGACCTCGACGGAACAGGTCGCCCGCGCATTGGCCGGGCATCGCGGGCTGACGGTTCTGTCCAACAATATCAACATCATCAACCTGTTGATCGGCACGCCGTCCAAGGAACTGGTGCTGGTAGGCGGTGCCGTCCGGCAAAGCGATGGCGCCATCGTGGGCGAGGATGCGGTCGAGTTCATCTCGCGCTACAAGGTGGATTTTGCGGTCATCGGCGCCTCGGCGATGGATGCCGACGGCGCGATCCTGGATTTCGACGCCCGCGAAGTGTCGGTGGCCCGCGCCATCCTGCGCAATGCGCGCAGCCGGATTCTGGTCTGTGACGGGTCCAAGTTCGATATCGCCGCCCCGGTGCGGATCTGCGATCTGGCCGAGCTTGATTACGTGGTGACCGACCGGGCACCACCGGCCGAGTTCCTGCGGCGTGCCGAAGCGGCAGAGACCGAAATTCTGATTGCGGAGTATACCGATGACTGAGACCGACAACCGGGTCTATGACCTTTTCGTCATTGGTGGCGGGATCAACGGCTGCGGCATCGCGCGCGATGCGGCGGGGCGGGGGTTGTCGGTGGCCTTGGCCGAGATGAAGGATCTGGCCTGGGCCACCTCATCGGCCTCGACCAAGCTGTTTCATGGCGGGCTGCGCTATCTGGAGTATTTCGAGTTCCGGCTGGTGCGCGAGGCGCTGATCGAGCGCGAGACGCTGCTGCGTGCGATGCCGCATATCAGCTGGCCGATGCGCTTTGTGCTGCCCTATCACCCGGACATGCGGTTCGAGAATGACACGCCCACCTCGCGGCTGTTGTCGATGGTGATGCCCTGGATGAAGGGGCGCCGCCCGGCCTGGCTGATCCGGCTGGGCCTGTTCATGTATGACCATCTGGGCGGGCGCAAGATCCTGCCCGCCACGCGCACTCTGGACCTGAGCAGCGACCCGGCGGGGGCGCCCTTGCAAGAGCGTTTTCGCAAGGCCTACGAGTACTCCGACTGCTGGGTCGAGGATGCTCGCCTTGTCGTACTGAACGCACGCGACGCGGCGGCGCGCGGGGCGCGGATCATGACGCGGACACGGGTGGTTTCAGCCGCGCGCGGTGCCGATCAATGGACTGTCACGCTCGAGGATACGGTGACGGGAGAGACCCGCGAACTCTGCGCCCGGGTGTTGGTGAACGCCGGCGGTCCCTGGGTGGGAGAGCTGATCCACGGCGCGCTGCGGCTCAACTCTTCAGAGCGGGTGAGGCTGGTGCGGGGCAGCCATATCGTGACCCGGCGGCTGTTCGATCATGACCGCTGCTATTTCTTTCAGGGCACTGATGGGCGGATCATATTCGCGATCCCCTATGAGGGAGAGTTCACCCTGATCGGTACCACCGATCAGGAGCATGACGAGCCGGGCACAAGCCCCACCTGTACCGAGGGTGAGCGGGATTATCTGCTGCGCTTCGCCTCGGACTATTTCAAGCAACAGCTGACGCCCGAGGATGTGGTCTGGACCTATTCCGGGGTACGCCCGCTTTATGATGACGGGGCCAGTTCGGCCACCGCGGCGACGCGCGACTATGTGCTCAAGGTCGATCAGGCGGGCGGGGCGCCGGTGCTGAACGTCTTTGGCGGCAAGATCACCACCTATCGGCGGCTGGCGGAATCGGCTTTGGACAAGATCGCGCCTTTCTTTCCGGGCCTCTCCGGAAAATGGACGGCGGGTGTTGCCCTGCCGGGTGGCGACTTTCCGGTCGACGGGGTGGCGACGCTGACCGGGGACCTGCTGCGGCAATACCCGTTCCTGACGCAGGCCTGGGCCGCGCGTCTGGTGCGGGCCTATGGCACCGAGGCGGCAGAGATGCTGGGCAAGGCCGACAGCGCCGAGGCGCTGGGCGAGGATTTCGGCGCCACCATCACCGCATCCGAGCTGGATTGGGCCATGTCACGGGAATGGGTGCGCAGCGCCGAGGATTTTCTCTGGCGCCGCACCAAGCTGGGTTTGCGGCTCACCCCGGAACAGGTGGCGCGGGTCGAGGCCCATATCGCGGCGCGCGGCTGACCCCGCGCCCGTTCATCCGCGCAGGGTGGCAGGCACCCGGGTCGAGATCGACACGCCGCGAATGAACTCTTCGCATTGGTCAGGCGCGGTGATCGGCAGCATATGGCCGCGCCCGGGCAACAGTTCGCAACGCAGGCCGAATTTCTTCATCGGAACACCATGCTGGGTGGGGAGCAGCACCGCGTCCTCGGCCCCGAACAGGATGGCACCGGGGACATCGAGTTCGCGATAGCGCTGTGCCTGTGCCGCTATGCTGGCATCGGCGCCCACAACGTCCTCTGATGCGGTGACGAAGGCCTGTGGCCTGAGCCCCAGCGCACCACCGGCCCGGTCCAGGAAATCCTCGGGGAAATCCTCGGGGGCAAAGACCTGGGTCAGGGTCTGCTCTGCGGTCCAATTCGCCATCGGCACTGCGATCGTATCCCCGATCAGGTGGCGCAGCCGGGTATTGCGGATTTCCAGCGGGCGGAACACGGCGGGCGGGCCTGCCATGTGATGGGTGAGCGGACAAATCAGCGCCAGCCCGGCCACCTTTCGCGGGCGGTCCAGTGCCATGGCCAGCGCGATCGCGCCGCCAAGCGAATGACCGACCAGCACCGGATCCTTGACCCCCTTGGCGTCCAGGAACTCTCCGATCATCCGGGCCTGTTCCGGTAACCCGGCCAGGGCTGCACCGTCACGGGTGGAATAACCGCAGCCGGGCCGGTCCAGCGCGATGACGTGATGATCCTGTGCCAGCCGGTCAACCAGCGCATAGGTGAAATGCTGCAACTGTCCGGCCAGCCCGTGGATCAGCACCAGTGTCTGTTTGGCTGGGTCGCCGGCCTCGACATAGTGGATGGTGCCGCCGGTCACCGGTTGCACCTCGCCCGCCTGCGGTACCAGCGCCGCGCCCCGCCGCGCCAGCGACCGCGTTCTGAGCCAGCCCAATCCCAGCATCACGCCAATCAGGGCAAAGGGCAGGCAGACGAGCAGAAGCAGGGTGGACATGGCAGCTCCGGGATCAGGTATGCGTCGGGGGCGAGGTTAGATATTGTTCCATCCCGGCGCCAGCCATGCGTTTGCGATATTCGCCAACCGTGCCGGGCCAGAGTGTGGTGTTGCGGCCGCTACTGTCCTGATACCACGAGGAACAGCCACCGGCCTGCCAGACCGAGCCCGTCAGCCGCTCCTGCATCTCGGCTTCAAACGCGGCCTGTGCCTGTGGCTTCGGCGAGATCGTGGCAAGGTGCTGCCTTCGCATGGCGTCCAGCAGCCGTCCGATATGTTCGACCTGCGCCTCGATCATCAGCACGACCGAGTTATGGCCCAACCCGGTATGCGGCCCAAGCAGGACGAAGAAGTTGGGAAAGCCTGCAACCGAAGTGCCCAGATGCGCGGACATGCCCTTGGCCCAGGCTGTGCGGATGGTCAGCCCGTCGGCGCCGGTGATGTCCAGCCGCTCGGCAGCGTCGGTGACGTGGAACCCGGTGCCCCAGATCAGGACGTCGGCCTGAACCCGGGTGCCGTCGGTGGCAACCAACGTGTCACCTTCGACCCGTGCCACGCCATGGGGGATCACCTCGACATTCTTCCGCGCCAAGGCCGGGTACCAGTCGTTGGAACTGAGGATGCGCTTGCAACCGATGCGATAGGGCGGGGTCAGCCTGGCCTGTTCCTCGGGGTCGGGGATGGCATCGGTCAGTGCCTTTTGCCACATGCGCATGGCGAAATCGACGGCCCTCGGCTTGCCGCGAAACACCGCGTGGCGGAACTCGAACACCGCATAGATCAGAGCGCGGCGGATACGTGGCAACAGCGGCAGGCGGGCATAGAGCCGCCGTACCCAGGGGGCGATCGGCCCGTCCGGTCGGGGCAGGACATAGGGCGGTGTGCGCTGAAATATGCTGACCTGGGCGGCTTTGGGCGCGATTTCGGGCACGAATTGCACCGCCGAGGCGCCGGTGCCCACGACCGCAATCCGTTTGCCCGCCAGATCGACGCCATGATCCCATCGGGCCGAGTGAAAAGCCGGGCCGGGAAAGCTGTCGGCGCCGGGCAGGTCGGGGATGCTCGGCACATGCAGCGCGCCGATCGCCGAGATCAGGAACCGCGCCGACCAATGCTGCCCCTCGATGGTCTCGACCTGCCAGCGCGCGCCGTCCCAGCGGGCCGCGCGCAGGGTCTGGCCGAAATGGCAGAGGTCATAGAGCGTCTCGTCGCGGGCGACCTTTTGCAGATAGCATTGGATTTCGCCGCCACCCGCATAGGCCGTGGACCAGCCCGGATTCGGGTGACTGGCCAATGAATAGAGATGCGAGGGCACGTCGCAGGCAACACCGGGATAGGTGTTCTCGCGCCAGGTGCCGCCGATATCATCGGCCTTTTCCAGAATGTCGATCCGCGCAAGGCCGCGTTTGCGGGCCTCCATCGCCATGATCAGCCCGGAAAACCCTGCCCCCACGATGAGCATATCCGTTTCGCGTGTCGCCATTCTGTCCGGCCTCCGCTCCTTGCCATGATCAAGTCTAGCGGATCCGCGTCGCAGGGACACAGTCTTGTCGTGGGGTCAATCCGTGGTATTCAGATCGGCCAGTCTGGGCAGGGGCAACGTGTCAAGCAGGGCAAAGACCTGTTCGCGGCAGGCAGGCCCGGTCCAGCCCCTGGGTTGGAAGGCCAGGGGCAAATCCGGGTGGCGCAGCGCCACCCGCCGCCAGCGATGCACCAGCAATGTCCGCAGCGTCGCCACCTGAACCGGTGTCAGAAACGCCGGTATGCCCGCCGCCCGCAACGCGGCACAGTCCTGTTGCAGGCTGTGACAGGCCGCCCCCAGATCTTCGGGAAAGAGCCGGGTCTGAAGCCAGCCGGGAACGGCACGCGCGGTAACTTCGAACCCGGCCAGATCGTCGCAATCGCCCGGCACCGGCCCCGACCCCAGCGCCACGGTGCGGCCTAGCCCGGTATAGGTATCGGTCAGCAACAGGTCGTTGAGCGTGTTCAGGCTGCCGCCATCCTCGGCGATCAGGATATGCCAGGTCTCGGGCAACTCGGGTGCGCGGGTATAGATGCGCGGTGTCACCCGGTCCGATTGCGTGCGGCCAAACTCGGACAGGTAATGGACCGAGCTGCGCCCCTCGCGGCTGCTTTCGATCCAGCCGTCCTTGCGCAGCCGGTGCAGGGCCACGCGCATCGCTTCGGGCTTGATGCCCATCGGCTGGGTGATGCGGGTCAGCGCGCTGCCCGAGATCCGGTCGCCCTTGCGCCGGGCCAGATCACCGAACAACGAGACGATGATCGACCAGACCCGCTGGTTCTGCGGGTCGGTCAGCCGGGTGACGGCCGTGTCAAACCAAGAGGTATCTCGTATCATGCAGACAGTCTAAGTCGCCCGGACATAAATGAGAATCGCTTTCTGGCCCCCGCCGCCATGACCGGGGGCCAGTGCATTCAATAGGCGTTCATGGTCAACAGCTCGTATTCCGCGACCATCTCGTCATCCTGGTTGGTCAGTGTCACATGCCAGCGGACCTCGCCGTATTCGTCGGTTCGGCGGGTCTTTTTCTTGACTGTCAGGCGCACCTTGATGCTGTCCCCGGCTGAAACAGGCTTCATGAAGCGCAGACCATCCAGCCCGGTATTGGCCAGAACAGGCCCTTCGTTCGGCTCGACGAACAGACCGGCGGCAAAGCTGAGCAACAGATAGCCATGCGCCACCCGGCCCGGGAAGAACGGATTCCGCTTGGCGGCGGCGTCATCCATATGGGCATAGAATGTGTCGCCGGTGAAATGGGCGAAATGTTCGATATCGTCCATGGTGACGGTACGCGAGGCGGTGTGCAGCGTCTCGCCAATCGACAGCTCGTTGTAGCGGCGGGTAAAGGGATGCGCGGGGCCTGCAACCTCGGTCGCGCCGGGCACCCATTTGCCGCCGATCCGGGCCAGCATCTCGGGCGATCCCTGCACGGCGGTGCGCTGCATGTAATGCTTCACGCCCCGCACGCCGCCCATTTCCTCGCCCCCGCCGGCGCGGCCCGGGCCGCCATGCACCATGTGGGGCAGGGGGGAGCCGTGACCGGTCGATTCCTTCATCGAGTCGCGGTTGTTGATGTAGATGCGCCCATGAAAGGCGCCCGCGCCCATCACCACATCGCGCGCCACATCGGCGTCATGGGTGATCAGCGAGGTCACCAGCGAGCCGCCGCCGCGATTGGCCAGCGTCACCGCATGATCCATGTCGCGATAACCCATGACGGTCGAGACCGGGCCGAAGGCTTCGGTATCGTGCACGCGCTGGGCGCGGTCGGGATCGGCGCAGTGGAACAGCATCGGCGGCACGAACGCGCCGTTGGCCAGATCGCCCGACAGGCCGGGGTCCATGGTGAACACCTGTTCGGCCTCTTGCCCGATGATCGCGGCCTTGGCCAGCACATCGGCCTTTTGCCCGCCCGAGACCAGCGCGCCCATCCGGGTCGCCTCGTCGCGCGGGTCGCCGATCACGGTCTTGGACAGGCGCGCGCTCAGCGCTTCGATCACCGCCTCGACACGCGGCTGCGGCGCGATGATGCGGCGGATCGCGGTGCATTTCTGCCCCGCCTTGGTGGTCATCTCGCGCGCGACCTCCTTGATGAAGAGGTCGAACTCGGGCGTGCCGGACTCTGCATCTGGGCCAAGGATCGAGGCGTTCAGGCTGTCCTGTTCGGCCACGAAACGCACCGCGTTTTGCAGGATCACCGGGTTCGAGCGCAGTTTCAGCGCGGTATCGGCGGAGCCGGTGAAACTGACCACATCCTGGCAGTCCAGATGATCCAGCATGTCGCCAAGGCCGCCCGACACCAGTTGCAGGGCGCCCGCGGGCAGAATGTCGGCCTCCAGCATGATCCTGACCGCCAGTTCGGTGACATAGCAGCTGTTGGTCGCGGGCTTCACGATCGAGGGGACACCGGCCAGCAGAGTGGGGGCCAGCTTCTCCAGCATGCCCCAGACAGGGAAGTTGAAGGCGTTGATATGCACCGCGACCCCTTGCAGCGGGGTACAGACGTGCTGGCCCAGGAAGGTGCCGTTGCGGCTCAGCTGTTCCACCTCGCCGTCCAGATAGATCTGGCCGTCTGGCATCTCGCGCCGCCCCTTGGAGGCGAAGACGAACATGGTGCCGATGCCGCCGTCGATGTCGATCAGGTGGTCGGACTGGGTGGCGCCGGTGTCGAAACTGGCGGCGTAAAGCTCTGCCTTGCGGGCGTTCAACGCCTGACCCAGCGCCTTGATCATGCGGGCGCGGTCATGGAACCCCAGCTTGCGCAGGGCGGGGCCGCCGGTGTTGCGGGCATGATCGAGCATCGCCAGAACATCGAGCGCGTCATTGCCCGCGCTGGCGATCGGCGCGCCGGTGATGGCCGAGGCGATGGTGCGGGCGCCGGCGCCGGGCGCAACCCACTGACCGGCGGCAAAGCTGGAAATCTGTTGAAGGGCCATGGCAGTCTCCTGTTCCTGTCGCCCGCCAGTCTAGCCGGTTCCGGGCGCGAATTGTGAGGGATGGTATTCGCGACCGAACGGTCGGTCAATAAAATTCCAACATAGTGGCGCGCGTAAACGAAAACCGCCGGACCTTTCGGCCCGGCGGATCAGGGGTCAGTGGCCCATCGCGCCCATCTGCTGGGGCAGGTAGAGCACCACCACCGGCACCAGCACGATCAGCGCCAGCCGGAAGATGTCGGCGATCCAGAACGGGGTCACTCCGCGAAAGATCGTGCCGGTCGAGACATCGCCCACCACGCCCTTGAGGATGAACACATTCAGCCCCACCGGTGGCGTGATCAGGCTGATCTCGGTCACCACCACCACCACGATGCCGAACCAGATCGGGTCATATCCCAGTGAGGTGACCAGCGGAAAGAAGATCGGCACGGTGAGCAACAGCATCGACAGCGATTCGAACACGCAGCCCAGAATGATGTAGATGCCGAGGATCATCAGGATCACCACAAAGGGCGCCACATCATAGGCAGTGACCATGGCGATCAGCGCCTCGGGCAGGCCGGCGAGGTTGATGAAGTTGGAGAACACCTGCGCCCCGATCAGCACCGAAAACAGGGACGCGGCGGTAAAGCTGGTCTCTTTCAGCACCTCGAAGGTGGAGCCAACCGTCAATCCGCCCCGGAAAAGCGCGATCAGAAAGGCGCCTGCTGCACCCATGCCCGCCGCCTCGGTCGGCGAGAAGGTCAGGTTCAGCGGGTGAAAGTCGAAAGCACCATACAGCCCGCCGATCACCAGGAAGAACAGCAAGAGCACCGCCCAGACCGACCCCAGCGCGCGGAACCGCTCGCCCCATCCGGCGCGCTCGCCGGCCGGACCCGCCGCGGGATTGCGCCACACGGTCCAGCGCACGGCGAAGAGGTAGAACAGGATGCCCAGGACACCCGGAATGATCCCCGCCATGAACAGCTTGCCGATCGAGGTTTCGGTCAAGAGGCCATAGATCACCAGAATGACCGAAGGCGGGATCAGAATGCCCAGCGTGCCGCCCGCCGCGATGGAGGCGGTCGACAGCTCGTCGGTATAGCCGTATCGGCGCATTTCCGGCATCGCGACCTTGGACATGGTCGCGGCTGTGGCCAGCGAAGAGCCGCAGATGGCCGAGAAGCCACCACAGGCGGCAACCGTTGCCATGGCGATGCCACCCCGGAAATGACCAAGAAAGGCGTTCGACACTGCATAAAGCTCGCGCGCCATGCCGCCCTTGTTGACGAAAAGCCCCATAAGGATGAACAGCGGCACCACGCTCAGGCCATAGTCCTGTGCTGTATCCATCACCTGACGCCCCACCATGGACATCGCGGCCTTGAGCCCGCGTTCGTCCAGGATCGAGCCGCCGCGCTCATAGGCAAAGCCCAGCGTGCCGACCAGACCCATGGCAAAGACGATGGGCAGGCGCAGCAGCACCAGCACCAGGACAAGTGCGAAACCGATCAGTGCGGCAGTCATTTCAGGGCCTCCGAAAGCAGGCGGGGAGCAAAGAGATGCAAGAGGCCGGTTACGATCAGCGCCACCGCGCTGATGCCCACCGAAATGGCGATGAACCAGCCCACGATATAGGTCGGGATCGCCAGATACTCGGTCACGTCGCCATAGTCGCGCGAGCGCTCGGCCAGGATCCAGACTCGGCTCATCGGCCAATACAGCATGATGCCGCTGACCAGATGGATCACCCCGTCACGGATCCGGTCCAGCCGCAGGCGATGAAACAGGCCATCGGTCAGGTCGACGGCGATCTGGCCGTTGGTGACCGAGATGATGGGCAGGACCGAGAACACCAGCACCGCCATCAGGATGCGGGTCAGTTCGGTCGCGGCCTCGATGGGCGCATTCAGGACGGATCTGAGGATCACGTCGCAGAAGGTCATCACCATCAGGATGAAGAGGGCAAGGCAGGCCACCAACACAGGCGCAAAGCTGGCGTGGCGGGCAAGCCGGATCAGGGACGTCATGGGTTCCTCCGGCGGGCTGGCTGGGGCGGCGTGAATCGCCGCCCCGCTGAAATGGCTCAGTTCGCGGCCATTTCCGATTTGATCAGGTCATAGGCAGCCTGGGCGTCGATCCCGGCGGCGGCGACCTCGGCAATCACCTTCTCGCGCACATCGGCGGCGATGGCGGCGAATTTCTCAAGATCGGCGGCCGAGGCTGCGTTGATCGCGTTGCCTTCGGTGGCCTCGGTCTCGGTCCGGCCGATGGCGTCGATCTCGTCCCAGATCTTGCCGATCTCGCGGCTCAGCGGCTCGCCGAACACCTTTTCCTCCAGCGCCTGCTGAACGTCCTCGGGCAGGTCGGCAAAGGTATCTTCGTTCATGATGAAGGCAAACGACCCACGATAGAGGCCACCGGGCATCTCATAGACGTTCTGGGCAACCTCGGTCAGCTTGAAACCCTTGCGCGATTCCATCGGCATCACCACGCCATCGGCGGCCTTGGAGGCGAGTGTTTCATAGACCTTGGGGGCCGGAACCTGGATGCCCGTGGCGCCCAGAGCGGTGCCCACATCGCCGCCGACACCGCCGGGGATGCGCACCTTGAGGCCCGCGATCTGCGCCATGTCGGTGACAGGCGCGGTCGAGTGCAGCTGTGCCGGGCCATGTGTATGCAGCGCGATCAGCTTGACGCCGCGATGCTCGTCGGCCTTGCTCAGATACTGGTCATAGGCGCGCCAATAGGCGACCGAAGCGGCCTCGGCCGAACCCTCATAGCCCGGCAGTTCGATCAGCTTGGTGGTGACAAATCGGCCCGGCTGGTAGCCGTGGAAGATGATCGACAGATCGGCGGCACCGTCCTGGATCAGGTCCATCTGCGCGGGGGGCGGGGCGATGCCCAGTTTCAGTTCGGCAGTGACCTGACCATCGGTGGCCTCTTCGACCATTTCGACGAATTTGGGCCACATCATCGCGTTGATGCCATGGGTCGGGGGCGCCCAGCTGGAGATGGTCAGGGTATAGTCCGCCGCCATCGCGATGGTGCCGCTGACGGCCATCGCCGCCGAGGCCAGAAGGGTGCTGAGTTTGGTCAGTTTCATGGGTTTTACTCCTCCCTGAAAACGTGAGTCGAGAATGCGTTAATGGTCCTTTTTGTAACCATCAACGGCGGTTAGATTTCTGCTGGTGGGTTTCCCCGTGTCGCCAGAATCCACGAGCCGGGGCTTTCTGCGGCGACCAATGCCATGATTTCCATGGTTTTTTCCCAGCCTTGCGATTGGGCCAGATGCATCGGCCCGCCCCGGTGCCGGGGAAAGCCGTATCCGTGCAGTTGCACCATATCGACGTCTTCGGCGCGCTCGGCGATGCCTTCGGAAACGATTCGCGCGCCCTCGTTGGCGAGCACCGCAAGCAGGCGCTGGGCGATCTCTTCGGCGCTGAACGGGCGCCGGGTGATGCCCCGTTTGGCCGAGTAGTCGACGATCAGCGCCTCGACCTCGGGGTCGCGTTCCGGGGAACGCGATCCCTCGGAGTAGCGGTACCAGCCCTTGCCGCTGCGTTGGCCCAGACGGTCCATCTCGCAGAGCGTATCGGCGATGCGCTCATAGCGCTCGGCGGGGTCGCGGGTGGCGGCCTGCCGCTTGCGGTTGGCCCAGGCAATTTGCAGCCCGGTCAGGTCCTGCAACTCGAACGGGCCCATCGGCAGCCCCTCGGCCCGCATCGCGGCGTCCACCTCATGCGGCAGCGCGCCGTCGGCCAGCAGGTATTCCGCCTCGCGCCGATAGGCGGCCAGCATCCGGTTGCCGATGAACCCGTCGCAGATGCCTGACAGGACCGAGACCTTGCGCAGCCGCTTGCCCAGCGCAAAGCCGGTGGCCAGCACCTCGGGCGCGGTATCGGGGGTTTTGACGATTTCGAGCAGCTTCATCACATGCGCGGGGCTGAAGAAATGCAGGCCCAGGCAACGCTCCGGGTTCGGGATACCGGCAAAGATCAGTTGCGGATCGAGGTAGGAGGTATTGGTGGCCAGAATGGCATCGGGCCGCATCACGGCGGCCAGATCAGCAAAGACCGCGCGCTTGACGTCCAGATCCTCGAACACCGCTTCGATGGCCAGATCAGCATCAGATGCACCGGCATAGGTGTCGGTGGTGCTGAGCCGCGCCAGCATGTCGGCCTCGGCGCTGGGGCTGATCTTGCCGCGCTTGACGCCCGCCGCGACCAGCCCGGCAACCCGTTCATGTGCCGCCTGTGCCGCCGCCGCGTCGCGTTCGATGACGGTGACCGTCAGCCCGCCGCTCAGGCAGGCCATGGCGATTCCGGCGCCCATCAGCCCGCCGCCGACAATGGCAACGCGGGTCACCTCGCGCGGGGCGACCCCCGCGATGGCATCGGGCCGGGCGACAAGACGCTCGGCAAAAAAGGCATAGCGCAGGGCGCGGCTTTCGTCGGACTGGCGCAATTCCAGATGCAGGGCGCGTTCGCGCGGCTGGCCCTGGTCAAAAGGCAGGGCAGCCCATTGCAACGCGTCGAGGTTGTGCAGCGGCGCGGCGCGGCCCTTGGCTGCCTTGGTCAGGGCGTCTCTGGCATCGGCGAGCGCCTCGCTGTCCAGCGCCTGCACCTGCCGCAGCCGGGTCTTTTCCGGGCGCGGCAGTAGGTTACTGACAAAAGCCCTTGCCGCAGCCCGCAAATCGCCCTCGGCAATCTGGTCGAGGCCCCCCAGCGCCAGCACCTGTTCGGCGCCCAGCATCTTGCCGGAACAGGCCATGTCGATGGCCGCCTGCATGCCGATCAGGCGCGGCGCGCGTTGGGTGCCGCCCGCGCCGGGGATCAGGCCCACATTGACCTCGGGCAGGCCGAATTTGGTTCCCGGCGCGGCGATGCGCCAGGCGCAAGCCAGTGCGATCTCGAACCCGCCGCCCAGAACGGTGCCATGCATCGCTGCGACAAAGGGTGTTTCGCTGTCCTCGATCATCTGCACCACGTCGGGCAGATGCGGTTCCTCGACGGGACGGTCGAACTCGGTCATGTCGCCACCGGCGACAAAGGTGCGGCCGGCGCAGGTCAGGATCGCGACGCGGGCGCCCTGCACCTCGGCCACCGCACGGGCCAGCCCGGCACGCACCGGGGTCGAGGTCGCGTTGACCGGCGGGCTGTCGATCTCGACCCAGGCGATATCGCCCTCATGCCGTACCGTAACCACCTCGTTTTCGCCCATCTGCCCGCCTCCACCGGTCGAGAATCAATTGCGAAGAATTTATTGACCAACCGTTCGGTTTATGCAAGATGGTTGTTGAAACATTCGCAAAGCGGGGCGGAGATGAGCGATACGATTCTTGCGCAAGATCATGGGAACTGGGTGGAAATCACGCTGAACCGCCCGGATCGGCTGAACAGCTTCACCGACGAGATGCACCTGGCCCTGCGTGCCGCGCTTGAGGCCGCGCGCGACAATGGCGCCCGTGCGGTACTGCTGACCGGGGCAGGGCGCGGGTTCTGCGCCGGCCAGGACCTGGGCGACCGCGACCCGTCGAAAATGGATGGCCCACCTGATCTGGGCTATACCGTGCGCACCTTCTATGCGCCGCTTGTGCGCCTCATCCGCTCGCTCGATTTCCCGGTGATCTGCGCCGTCAACGGCGTGGCCGCGGGGGCGGGCGCCAACATCGCGCTGGCCTGCGACATCGTGCTAGCGGGCGAAAGCGCCAAGTTCATCCAGTCCTTTGCCAAGGTGGGGCTGATCCCCGATACTGGCGGCTCATGGCATCTGCCGCGCCTGTTGGGCGAGGCGCGCGCCAAGGGGCTGGCGCTGACCGCACAACCCTTGCCCGCGAAACAGGCCGAGGACTGGGGCCTGATCTGGAAGGCGCTGCCCGACGACCAGTTGATGACCGAGGCCCGCGCCATGGCCGAGCAATTCGCCAATGGCCCGACGCTGGGTTTTGGCCTGACCAAGCGCTGCATTCAGGCGGCCTGCGTCGACACGCTCGAAGATCATCTTGAACTCGAGGCGGATGCCATGAAAACCTGTGGTGAAAGCGCCGATTATGCCGAAGGCGTCAGCGCCTTTCTGGAAAAGCGCGCACCAAGGTTTCAGGGTAAGTGAGCATGACACCAAAAGAACGGGCGGAACGGTCGGCTGCGGCCATGTGGTCGGACGATAACGCCTCGAAATGGGCGGGGATGGAGATTACCCGCGTCGACGAGGGGCTGGCGGTGCTGGAACTGACCGTCGCAGCCCACCATTGCAACGGGCATGGCATCTGCCATGGCGGCGTGACCTTCATGCTGGCCGACAGCGCCTTTGCCTTTGCCTGCAACAGCCGCAACCAGTCGACCGTCGCCCAGCATAACGTGATCAGCTATATCGCGCCGGGCCAATTGGGCGACCGGCTGACCGCCACCGCGACCGAGCTCAGCCTGACCGGACGCAGCGGGATTTACGACGTGAAAGTGACCAATCAGGACGGCCGCACCATCGCCGAGTTTCGGGGCATGTCCCGGGCGATCAAGGGCCACCTGTTCGACGAGGATTAAGGCGAGGAGGACGTCATGAAGGACCTGAGCCCCAAGAAAGAAGACCTGGACCCGATCGAGATCGCCTCGATCGACGAGATCCGTGCGTTGCAGCTGGACCGCCTGAAATGGTCGCTGCGCCATGCCTATGACAACGTGCCGATGTACAAGCAGCGGTTCGACGAGGCGGGCGTGCACCCCGACGACCTGCAAACGCTGGCCGATCTGGCCAAGTTCCCGTTCACCTACAAGAACGATCTGCGCGACAACTATCCGTTTGGCCTGTTTGCCGTGCCGCGCGAGCAGATCATCCGCCTGCATGCCTCGTCGGGCACCACGGGCAAGCCGACAGTGGTGGGTTATACAAAGGGTGACATCGACAATTGGGCCGATCTGGTGGCGCGTAGCTTGCGCGCGGCGGGGCTGCGCAAGGGCGACATGGTCCACAACGCCTATGGTTATGGTCTGTTCACCGGGGGCCTTGGCGCCCATTACGGGATCGAGCGGCTGGGCGCCACCGTGGTGCCGATGTCGGGCGGCCAGACCGAGAAACAGGTGGGCCTGATCACCGATTTCAAACCCACCGGCATCATGGTGACCCCGTCCTATATGCTCAACATCCTTGAGCAGTATCACAAGGTCGGCATGGACCCGCGCGAAAGCTCGCTGCAGGTGGGGGTATTCGGTGCCGAACCCTGGACCGACGCCATGCGGCGCGAGGTCGAGGAGGCGTTCGACATGCACGCCGTCGATATCTATGGCCTGTCCGAGATCATGGGGCCGGGTGTGGCCAATGAATGCGTCGAGACCAAGGACGGCCCGGTCATCTGGGAGGATCACTTCCTGCCCGAGATCATCGACCCGGCCACCGGTGAGGTGCTGCCCGATGGCGAGATGGGTGAACTGGTGTTCACCACGCTGACCAAAGAGGGCCTGCCGATGATCCGCTATCGCACCCGCGACCTGACCCGGCTGTTGCCCGGCACCGCGCGCTCGATGCGGCGGATGGAAAAGATCACCGGGCGCAGCGACGACATGATCATCCTGCGCGGTGTCAACGTCTTCCCCAGCCAGGTCGAGGAACAGGTGATGGCCACCGGTGGCATTGCCCCGCATTACCAGATCGAGCTTTACAAGGCCGGTCGCATGGATGCGATGCGCGTCTTTGTCGAAGCGCTGCCCAACAAGACCGACGAGCTGAGCAAGACCGCCGCCGCGCGGATGCTGACCAAGCGGATCAAGGACATCGTTGGCGTTTCGACCGAGATTGTTGTAGGCAATCCCGGAGATGTCGAACGCAGCCAGGGCAAGGCCAAGCGCGTCGTCGACAACCGTGACAAGGAGTAGGGTTTGGCCCGGACGATTGCCAAGGACCACGATCAGAAGCGCGCCCAGATATTGAAGTCTGCGGCGCGCGTCTTTGCACGCGAGGGGTTCGACCGCGCCTCGATGACCCAGCTTGCGCGCGAATGCGGGATCTCAAAGGCCAATATCTATCACTATTACGACAGCAAGGATGCGATCCTGTTCGACATCCTCGAAACCTATCTGCACGACCTGCGCGACCGCATCTGCGGCATCGAGATCGAAGGTCTGAGCGGGCCGCAGCGGTTGCATACGGTGGTGCGAGAGATTTTGCTGGCCTATCAGGGTGTGGATGACGAACACCGGGTGCAGACCAGCGGCATGTCGGCCCTGCCCGTCGAGCAGCAGAAACAGCTGCGCGGCTATCAGCGCGACATGATCGGGTTTCTCAGCGATATCCTGAACGGCATCGCGCCCGAAACCTTTGCCGGCAACCCCGGCAAGCTGCGCGGCGCCACCATGTCGGTATTCGGCATGCTGAACTGGTATTACATGTGGAATTCCGGCGCCGACACCGCCGCGCGCGAGGACTATGCCCGCATGGTCAGCGACCTGACGCTGCACGGGCTCAAGGGGCTCTGATCCCGGGGAAGAGGCGCGCACCGTACCGTTCTTCACATGCGCAAGAGGTGCCGCGTTGGTTTGATGCGCTACATGTGGCCTCTCGCTTTGAAAGTCCGCAACGCAGCCTTTCTCTACCTTCCGCGATCCCTCTCGAACTGGTGCGAACGGCCCAAGCCTGCCTTTCACCGCCCCGTTGAGATGCTGCAGTGGCACCCGCTTTACGGCCATTCGCCGCGAGAGCATAATTCGGCGCTGTCCGAACTAGCGGGTCGAGGAAAAAGCGAACTCGTTGAAAAACAGAGCATCCCTGTACCAAAACTGATTTAGGGTGACGGCATCATTCTTGCTCTCACTGGCGAACTCGGCCAAGTTCAGCTTGGGGTTTGCGCGGGGGCGACATGGTTACACAGCAATATGATGAATTGTTGAAGCTCAGCGGAGATGCTTTGGCTCATCTGAGCGCTGACCCCGAACGGTTGGAGCTATTCGCTGCGGCGCATAATGAAGCTGTTGACCTAGATCTGCTGAGTAGGTTGCTGATCAATCGGGTCGAGGAGCCAATGTACAAGCTCGCTCTCCTCGAATACCAACAGGCAGTCTTCTCCACGTCAATCGCACAGTACCGGCAAGCTCATAAAGCTCTTCGGCTTTTCCTAGAGCTGTCCCTTTGCTCAATTCTATTCTCAGCCCATGAAATTGACACTCACCTCTGGCTTCGAGGTAAAAAAGACGCCAACTGGAAGTCAATAAACTGCGAGAACACTGGCGTGTTTTCCAGGCATTTTGTTGGGGCTTTTTTTGAAGAAATGGCGGATCACTGCGATCAGTATCAGTCGCTTGCCTCAAAACTATACAGGGAGTGTTCAGAGTATGTTCACGGAAACTGGCAGTCGTTCGGGGAAATGAATCATCAGATCGCCTATAACGCAAATAGTCTTGAAACATGGGCTGACCGTGCTGATACCGCAAGACTTCTTGTAAAGTTCGCATTTGTCTGCCGATACCTTAAGAACGCCTCGAGCGATACAAAAAATGAGCTTGAAGAAATGGTGCTCGAAGACTTTGGCAATCTTCCCGCAGTTCAGTCGATTTTTGAGGAAGAACCCGATGAGTGATTTTTTCTACCGCACAGAGGATATTGGCCCAAAAGACGTTCTGAAGTATTTTGTCGAAACTGAAGAAGATCGCACGGCAATTAACCAGATCAAGGGTCGCACGCCCACAATTTTGGTCGGCAGCAGGGGAGTTGGAAAGTCATTTTTGATGCGAGTGGCCGAGCATGAGTTAGCTGCTGAGTACAAGGAGAACAAAGTAGTTCCGGTTTATGTGACCTTTGTCACTAGTTCGCTTCTTCGATCAGGTGATCCGGACCAGTTTCGACATTGGATGATTGCTCGGATTTGCCGTGCAGTACTACGCAAAGTCCGAAAAATGGGATTGTTATCATCGACGCCCAGCAGCGCCAATATTCTTGCTGGATTGCCAGCAGGTCATTCAGATACCGACGGTTTGGCTGAGCTAATACGATCTTATGAAGAATCGTGGAAGACGCCTGGGCAATCCGTTGATGCAAGTAGCATACCCGATATCGAAGAGGTGAAAGAAGCACTCGAAGACTTGGCTGAGGACCTTGGCATAAGCCGCTTTGCTCTATTGATGGATGAAGCAGCACACATCTTTTTGCCAACGCAACAGCGTCAATTCTTTACGCTTTTCCGTGACCTTCGCAGTCATTGCGTCACTTGTAACGCTGCAGTTTATCCCGGCGTTACAAGCTATGGCGACACGTTCCAACCGACGCATGATGCGACAATGGTCTCCCTGAGTCGTGACATCAACGACGCAGACTATGTTGGGAGCATGCGGCAGATAGTAGAGAAACAAGCAGATTCTTCATTGCTGAAGAGGATCACCAAGAACGGTCAGAACTTCGCGATCCTTGCATATGCCGCCACTGGTAATCCCCGTCTCCTTTTGAAGACTGTAGCTGATGCTCCGAATATGAACTCAACTGAAGTCAACTCAGTGATTAGGGAGTTTTATCGGAGCGGAATTTGGGCTGAACACTCTTCTCTTTCGGAGAAGTATATTGGACACAAAGAAATAATCGACTGGGGTCGAGATTTCGTTGAAGATATTGTCCTGCCTGAGTTGAAACAAAAGAACGATATGTACTTGGAGCGCGAGAAGAACTCCACGTCATATATCTGGATTCATCGCGATGCGCCCGAAATTATCAAAGAAGGCCTGCGCATATTGTGCTACACGGGCATCTTAACTGAGCATTCTGGTGGAATTCGTGCAACTCGCAGCGAAGTTGGTCGCCGATACACTGTAAACTTGGGTTGCTTGTTTGCTCAGGAAGCAACACCTTCGACAACCTCGTTCAGCATCGCGAAATCTCTAACTCCTAAGAGAATGAGTGAGTATGGTGTCAATCACCCGGCTTTTGCAGGCCTTGCCGGGCTAGACATTAACTTGTCGAATATTCAAGAAGGTTTCGACTTAGGCCAGCAATTGGCCAAGCCAAATACTGTATTGGATGTCACAGATTGGCAAAGATCAAAGCTCGATGAATTGAACCTTAGCACTGTTGGGGCAGTGCTGGCTGCAACCGAAGCCGAACTAAAAGAAGCCCATTACGTAGGCGATGTTCGCGCTCGAAGAATGCGAAACGCGGCGATTGCCTCGGTTCTTGAGTATTTGTCAGGATAGCAACCAATGTCAGCTCTGAGGATCATGACTTTATCTCTATGCACCGGCAGCGAATGACCACTTCCCGCCCTACGCAACGGCTTCTGCGAAGATCATGAACGTCGTGGAAGGGCTCACCCCCGCCATTCGCCCATCCGGTTGTCGTGTATCCGTGTCTGCACCCATAGCGTTAACGTGGAAAGCCAAGGGTGGAACCATCCGGTGTTCTTTGCGGTGCCATTCTCGCAGAGTCAGCGGGCAGCAAACCGGGTGGTTTGAGAACGGCGGATCGGGCCGGTCTCTGCGTGATATACCGGGGCGCTTGGGGCGCCCCGGCGGCAATTCACGGGCGTTTCAGGCCCAGGCTGTCCAGCAGGTTGGCGGCTTCGGCCTCCCAGCGGGTGCGCATCTCGGCATTGCCGGTGCGGCGCAGGCCCATGGCGCGCAGCGCCTCGGTCCGTCCGGCGCTGCCGGTGCCAAAGCTGGCGGCGACGCGCGGCCACCAGTAATCGGCCGAGGCTTGCAGGGCCTCGGCACCGCCGTCTTCGACCAGCTTTGCCGCGCCTTCCAGCGCCAGCTCGCCATGCCGGGTCTCGATCGGAGCGATGGCACGGAACGCCTCGGCCAGCGGCTGATACGAGATCATGGTGAAATCGGCCAGCTGCACCACCACGGCGCGGGCCATCAGGAGGTTCATCATCACCGCGTCGGCCCAGCCCTGGATCGGGTAGTTGAACACCGCCAGCCGCATGTCCTGCTCGGTCCGGGCGGCGCCGATATCGGCGTCGCGCTCCAGCCGCGCGGTCCAGGGGTGATGGTTGGCATAGCGCTGGGTATCGGCCCCGAACTCGCCCATGATCCGCAGCACGCGGTCGGCATTGTCGGTCTTTTCCAGCACGATCTTGGCGGCGGCGATCCGCTCCTTGATGCCCGGCCCCTGGTTGATGATGTCAGCAAAGCCCGCCGCACCGGCCAGTTCGCTGTCCACGAAGGTGGCCATCAGCTTCATCAGCTCGGCGCGATAGCGCGCGGGCACGTTGGTTGGGTTTGTCAGCATCCCGCCAGCGGCGAGATAGCTGTCGATCGTCATATCTTCGGCCATGTCTCTCTCCTCACTGGTCGTAGTCGACAACGACATTGTCGGTCAGCGGATAGGCCTGACAGCTGAGCACATAGCCCTTCTCGACCTCGTAATCCTCAAGCGCGTGGTTGGCGACCATTTCGACCTCGCCTTCCAGCACCCTACAGCGACATGTTGAACAAACTCCTGCCTTGCAGGCATAAGGCGCATCCAGGCTGTTTTGCAGGGCCGCATCCAGGATCGACAGGTCCTTCGGCATGTCGAAACTCTGGGTCGAACCGTCCAGCGTGACGGCGGCACGCGTCTGGTTGCCCCCCTTGGCCGCCTCGGCCGAGACCGCCTTGCGCTTGGCCCGGCCGGGCTGGGCGCTGGCGAACAGCTCGAACTTGATCTGCGCATCGCTCAGCCCGTGCGCGCGCAACGCGGCGGCGATGCCCAGCATCATCGGCTCAGGTCCGCAGATAAACGCGGTGTCGACATGCTGGATATCGATCCAGTGTTCGAACAGCTGGCCGCATTTCTCTTCGGTCACCAGACCGGTGAACAGCTCGATCTCCTGCGCATCCGTCTCCAGGATATGCAGCACGTTGAACCGGCCCATGTAGAGGTTCTTCAGATCCTCCAGCTCCTCGCGGAACATGATCGTGTTCACGCCCTTGTTGGCATAGACCAAGGTGAACTGCGACCGGGGCTCGCGCGCCAGCGTGGTCTTGATGATCGACAGCACCGGGGTGATGCCCGAGCCACCGGCAAAGCCCAGATACTGTTTCTCGGCGCCGGGATCGAGCGGGGTGTGAAAGCCCCCCATCGGCGGCATCGCCTGAACGGTGTCGCCCACCTTCAGCTCTTCGTTGGCCCAGGTCGAGAAGGCGCCGCCATCGACGCGCTTGATCCCGATCTGGAGCACGCCGTCATCCTTGCCCGAACAGATCGAGTAGGACCGGCGCAGCTCTTCGCCCTCGAATTCGCGGCGGAATGTCAGGTATTGGCCTTGGGTGAAATCAAACTCGCTGGCCGCGCCGTTGACGGGTTTCAGCGTGACCACGACAGCGTCGCGGATCGTCTTGTGGATGTCGGTGACTTCCAGATCGTGAAAGCGTGCCATCCGGTCCTCCTCAGATACATTTGAAATAGTCGAAGGGTTCCAGGCAGTCGGTACAGCGCCAATGGGCCTTGCACGGGGTCGAGCCGAACTGGCTCACCTTTTCGACCGCCTTGCTGCCGCAGCGCGGACAGCGTTCGGGGCCGCCGGCAGGGCGGGGTGGGGCGATGCCGTATTCCTCCAGCTTCACCTTGCCCTTGTCGCTCAGCCAGTCGGTGGTCCAGGCGGGCGATATCTGGGTCTTGACCCGGATATCCCTGACCCCCCGGTTGCGCAACGCGGTCTCGATATCCATCGAGATGATCGCGGTTGCGGGGCAGCCCGAATAAGTGGGGGTGACGGTCACGGTCAGTGTCTCCCCCTCCCAGGCGACATCGCGCACGATGCCCAGATCGACAACCGAGATCACGGGGATCTCGGGGTCTGGAACGGTGTCGAGCCAATCCCAGACCTGCTGTTCCGACGGTTGTGCCATGGTCTTACCAGCGCGCGCCGGGATAGGCGCGTTGCAGCCATTGCATGCTGGTCAAGAGATGGCCCAGGTGCTCGGTATGCATGCGCCCGTCGCGGCCGCCCTTGTGGGCGAAACCCGATTTCGGAATGCTCAGCGTCGCCTCGGCCATGACCTCGGTCAGGATCGCGTCGTAATCGGCGCGCAGGCTGGCCGGATCCGGGGCGATGCCTGCCGCGACCATCTCTGCATCCACCGCGTCGCTGGCAAACAGCTCACCCACATAGGGCCAGAGGTAATCCAGTGCCTCTTGCATGCGCGCATGGCTTTCCTCGGTGCCATCACCCAGGCCGATCACCGTGTCGCGCGAGCGTTCCACGTGATATGTGACCTCTTTCACCGCCTTTTCGGCGATGGCGGCGACACGCTCGTCCGAAGAGCCCTTGAGCCGCTCAAGCATCAGCTTGTGCCAGCTGTCGAACAGGAACTGGCGCATCAGGGTGCGGCCAAAATCGCCGTTGGGCACCTCGACCAGCAGCGCGTTGCGGAAATCCCAGGCGTCGCGCAGGAAAGCCAGGTCGTCGGCGCTCTTGCCGTCGCCCTGAACCTCACCGGCCAGGGCCAGCCACATCTGCGTCTGGCCGATCAGGTCCAGCGCGGTGTTGGCCAGCGCGATATCCTCTTCCAGCACGGGTGCGTGACCGCACCATTCGCTGACCCGGTGGCCAAGGACCAGGGTATTGTCCCCCATCCGCAGCAGGAATTGCAGGAATGCGTCGTCGCGGGTCATTACATGGCCCCCACTTCTTCGGGAATGTCGAAGAAGGTCGGGTGACGATAGACCTTGCTTTCGCTGGGCTCGTAGAGCGGGCCCTTGTCGCTGGGCGAACTGGCGGCGACATGCTGTGCCTCGACCACCCAGATGCTGACGCCTTCGTTGCGGCGGGTATAGACGTCGCGGGCGTTCTTGATCGCCATTGCCGCGTCGGGGGCGTGCAGGCTGCCCACATGGCGGTGGCTCATGCCGTGCTGGCCGCGGATAAAGATTTCCCACAGGGGCCATTCGTTTTTCATCAGTCGATCTCCTCCTGACTGGGCGCGGGGCAAGAACCCGGTGGCAATACCCCGGAGCCGCGCGCTGCGATGCTTTGCGTTTTGTGTCTTCGGTCTTACTCGGCCGCCATGCGGGCGGCCGCTTTCTTGCGGGAATGGGCCAGCAAACCGTCGCGCACCCATTGGCCGTCGTCCCAGGCCTTGCGGCGGGCTGCCAGGCGGTCGGTGTTGCAGGGGCCGTTGCCCTTGATCACGTTGAAGAATTCCGACCAGTCCGGGTCCGAGAAATCGTAATGGCCACGTTCCTCGTTCCACTGGATATTCGGGTCGGGCAGATCGAGGCCCAGATACAGGATCTGCGGCACCGTCTGGTCCACGAATTGCTGGCGAAGCTCGTCGTTGGTCTTGATCTTGATCTTCCAGGCCATCGACTGTTCAGAATGGACCGAGTCCTTGTCCGAGGGGCCGAACATCATCAGCGCCGGGAACCACAGCCGGTTGACCGCGTCCTGTGCCATCTTCTTCTGCTCCGGCGTACCAAACGCCATCGCCATGATCGCGTGATACCCTTGGCGGGCATGAAAGCTCTCTTCCTTGCAGATGCGGATCATCGCGCGGCTGTAGGGGCCGTAAGAGGTGCGCTGCAACGCCACCTGGTTGATGATTGCCGCCCCATCGACCAGCCAGCCGACCGCGCCGATATCGGCCCAGTTGAGGGTCGGGTAGTTGAAGATCGAAGAGTATTTCATCTTGCCCGACAGCAGCATCTCGACCAGTTCATCGCGGCTGACACCCAGGGTCTCGGCGGCAGAGTAGAGGTACAGTCCGTGGCCTGCCTCGTCCTGCACCTTGGCCAGCAGGATCGCCTTGCGTTCCAGCGTCGGCGCACGGGTGATCCAGTTGCCTTCGGGCAGCTGGCCGACAACCTCGGAATGGGCGTGCTGGCCGATCTGGCGGATCAATGTGCGGCGATAATCCTCTGGCATCCAGTCCTTGGGTTCGATCTTGATATCCGCGTCGATCTTGTCCTGGAACGTGCGTTCCTCGTCGGACATCTCATCGCGGGATTTAATGCCATCGCTGGCGGTCTTGATCATCTGCGCATACATTCGGGCTCTCCTCCCTTACACACGTTCCAGGATCAGGGCAGCGCCCTGACCAACTCCGACGCACATGGTGCAGAGCGCATAGCGCCCGCCGGTGCGTTTCAACTGATAGGCCGCGGTCATCACCAGACGCGCGCCCGACATGCCCAGCGGGTGGCCGATGGCGATGGCGCCGCCATTGGGGTTCACATGCGGCGCATCGTCGGCAACCCCCAGCGCCCGCAGAGTCGCCAGACCCTGCGAAGCGAAGGCTTCGTTCAACTCTATCACATCCATCTGCTCGATGGTGAGCCCCGCGCGTGCAAGTACCTTGCGGCTGGCGGGAACCGGGCCGATGCCCATCACGCGCGGCTCGACACCTGCGACAGACATGCCCACCACGCGGGCGATCGGGGTCAGGCCGTTTTTGGCGGCGCTGGCTTCGTTGGTCATCAGGATCGCGGCGGCGCCGTCATTGACACCCGAGGCATTGCCTGCGGTCACGCTCTTGTCGGGGCCGTTCACGCCCTTGAGCTTGCCCAGCTGCTCGGCGCTGGTGCCGGGGCGGGGGTGTTCGTCGGTATCCACCACGATGGCGTCGCCCTTGCGCTGGGGGATGGTCACGGGGGTAATCTCGTCGCCAAAGACGCCAGCCGCATGGGCAGCCGCCCAGCGGGCCTGGCTGCGGGCGGCGAATGCGTCCTGATCGGCGCGCGAGATGTCGTAGTCCTCGGCCACGTTGTCGGCGGTCTGCGGCATCGAGTCGGTGCCGTACATCTGGTGCATCTTCTTGTTGACGAAGCGCCAGCCGATGGTGGTGTCATAGACCGCGTTGGCGCGGGTAAAGGCGCTGGTGGCCTTGGGCATCACGAAAGGCGCCCGGCTCATGCTCTCGACACCGCCGGCTACGGCCATGTCATAATCACCGGCCTTGATGGCGCGGGCGGCCATGCCGACCGCATCCATGCCGCTGGCACAGAGGCGGTTCACCGTGGTGCCGGGCACGTCGACCGGAAGCCCGGCCAGCAGAGCGGCCATGCGGGCAACGTTACGGTTGCTTTCACCGGCCTGGTTGGCGTCGCCATAGATCACATCGTCAAGGCTGGCCCAGTCCACCTGCGGGTTGCGCGCGACCAGGGCGGCCAGCGGCACGGCGGCCAGATCGTCAGTGCGGACCTGGCTCAGTGCGCCACCATAGCGTCCGATCGGGGTGCGCTGCGCGTCGCAGATGAATGCGTCCATGGTCATGTTCTCTCCGTCTCCTCCGTCACCATTAGGTGACCGCTTGGTCGGGTAATACGATGGAAAACGATTCGCGGCAAGTTAAATGTAACAGAGACAAGTCATGAATTGAAATTCAGTAACATGTTTGCTGACGCGAAACCGCGAAACGGGTCGGACCAGAAAATTCGTCGAATTTTCTGGTCAAATTTTCGTTGAAAATTTGGTGCTCTTGTCCGGGGTCAGACGCGGTCGCTCATCACCCATCGGATGATGTCCGCCCGCCGCAAGCCGCGTGCGGCCAACTCCGCATCGGTCAGGGCGGACAGGGCATTGATACGGCGGATCCGGGCGTTTGCCTCGCCGATGCGGACCAGAGCGTCGAAGATGCCTGCCAAGATATCGCCCAGCACGTAGGGCAGGGTCGCAAGCGAGCGGAGGTGGAGGGTCGACTGGGCCATGGCGCGATCCTGATCTTTGGGTCATCCGAATTGCCCGACTGTATAGGCTGCTCGGTCCGGATGTGCCATGTCGCGGAAGGCATAGCTGACGTGCATCGCGCGCAAATCTGCGGCGAAAACCCTTCTTTTCGATGCGGCGCTCAGGCCTTGAAGAGATCGTCCACAGGCACCTGCAATCCCGTTACGATGCCGTTGGTCTGCATTGCCATGCCGATCACGGCCAACATCTCGCTATGTTGCGCAGGCGTCATGCCCTTGGCCCGCGCCGCCGCAGTATGGGAATGGACGCAGTATTCACAGCCATTGGCGGTCGAGACCGCGACATAGATCATTTCCTTGACAAGCGGGTCCAGCGCGCCGGGGCCCATAACCACCTTCAGACGTTCCCATGTGGCGCGTAACAACGCCGGGTCATGCGCCAGGGCCCGCCAGAAATTGTTGACGTAATTGGTGCCGCGGGTGGCGCGGATGTCGTCGAAGACGGCCAGCGCCTCGGCGCTGGCCTCCTCGTCACTCAGCAGAGGGACAGTTGCCATGGTTCAGACCATGGCAAAGATGCGGGCAGGGCCACCCGAGCCGCCGCGATGATTGGGGGCGCCGACGATCAGGGTGGCGCCGCTGGCGGGTACCTTGTCGAGATTGGCGAGGTTCTCGATCCCATAGCGGTTGGTGGGCAGCCAGGCGTAGTGGGTGGCGAAATCGGCCGAGGGGCCGTGATCGAGCGACAGCGTGTCCACCGCCATTGCCACGGCACCGGTTTCCTCGATCAGCATCTGCGCCGCCTCGACATGGAAGCCGGGGAAATGCATCTTGCCTTCGCTGTCGGCGTTGCGGAAGCCGGGCCCGCCTGTCTTGCCGCCCCATCCCGAGTGCATCGCCACACAGGCGCCGTCGGGGATCGGGCCATGGGCGCTGATCCAGGCCTTGAGGTCATCGGGGGTGACCTGCGCATCGGCATCCGCTGCCGCCTTTTCATGGATATGCACCACGCAGAGCGGGCAGATCAGGTTGCCAACGGGAATCTCGTCAACCGACTGGCCATCGGCCGAGAAATGCAACGGTGCGTCCACATGGGTGCCGGTATGTTCGTTCAGCGTGAGCGTGAACAGGTTGAAGCCGTGTTCCTTGAAATTGAAGTTCTGCGTGGCCTCAACGCCGGGTGCCCCGAAATAGGTGGGGAAATCGGCGTCATAGACATGAGTCATATCCGTCACTTCGCCGATGCCGGCCGCCATGGCCGGGGGTGCCGCCACGGTGCCAAGCGCCGCCCCTGCGGCAACCGCCGCGCCCGAGCGGAACAGGTCGCGGCGGCTCAGCATCCGGTCTTTCACTGCATTCATTACGCAAATATCACACATATGTGGTCTCCCTGTCTGGTGGTGATCCGGCGTCTGCTGCGCCCTGTAACCAAGGGGCAGCCTAGCACAGTTACTTCGGTTTCGGGTCAAGTCTTTGGTACTGGCCGCGCTGACGGTCACGTTTGTGTGCGCCCCCGCGTTGCACCCTGCGCGCGCCGGTCCTAGGGTTGGCACATCCAAGCAAGGTGAAGACGATGGCGGGACAGACCGAACAGGTTTTGAATGGGGTGCTCGAAGATATCGAGCATGGCCGCCTGGGGCCTGGCGATCTGCTGGAGGAGGCCGCGCTGACCGAGCGGCATGGCGTGTCGCGCACCCCGGTGCGCGAGGCGCTGATCCAGCTGGAAACCCAAGGTCTGATCCGCCGGCTGCCGCGCAAGGGCGCGGTCGTGTTCAAGCCGACCTTGGAAGAGTTCCTGGCCATTCTGGAGGTTCACGCCCGCTTGGAGGGGCAGGCGGCAGGGCTTGCCGCACGGCGCATGAACGCCGCGCAGGCGGCCGAACTGGAGGCGGTGGTGGCCGCCTGCGAGGCCCATGCCCGCGACAAGGGCGACGGGGATCCGTTCGGCTATTACCGGTTGAACCTGAAGTTTCACGAGACCGTCGCGCTGGGCGCGGGCAACCCCTATCTGGTCGAGATGATCAAGACCCATGCCCGCAAGCTGTTGGCCTATTACCGGGCGCGTTACAGCTATCCGGGGTCGATCCCGGCCTCGGCGCGGGAGCACCGCGAAATCGCCACGCTGATCTTTGACCGGCGGCGCGAAGAGGCCGAGGCGGCGATGATCCGCCATGTGCAGTTCGATCAGGTGACGGTGATGGACCTGCTGGCCGCGCTGGGGTGAGCCTGTCCTGGCCGTTGCGGCGGCCGAGGGGGCGGGATTTGAGTATTTTTGACCAGAAAGAAGCAGCAGGGCTGGTGTGCCCTATTCGGGGCGCGCCTGTTCGAAGAAGCGCGCGATGCTTTCGGCAAAGGCGTCCATATCCGAGGGGTGGGCAAGCGAGGCCAGGGCGCGGGCACAGATCTCTTCTCCCAGCTCCTCGGCCATTTCCTCGGTCAGCGCCTCGACGAAATCATGGGTCATCTCTGGGTGATGCTGGGTGGTATAGATATGCTGGCCAAGCACGAAGCCGGTGACCGGGCAATCCGGCCCTTCGGCAATCACGCGTGCGCCCTGTGGCAAGGCGGTCACCTGCTCCATGTGAGATCCATAAAGCCTGACCTCGTCCGGCAGGTCGCGCGTCCAGTCTGGGCGCTCCAGTATCCGGTTGCGGGTCAGCCCATGCACCCAGCCACCGGGATTGCGCCCGATGCTGCCCCCCAAAGCCAGCGCGATGGCCTGATGGCCGAAGCAGGCGCCAAAGACCGGCAGGCGGCGCGCGTGCATGTCCCGGATCAGGTCCAGCAGCCGCGCGATCCAGGGCGCGTCGTCCAATACCGAGGCGGGGCTGCCGGTGATCATCGCCCCGTCGACCCCGTCAAGCGTTTCCGGAAACTGCCCGTCCTTGACCACATAGGCCGTGGTGGTCCAGTCGGGGCGCGCCATCTGGATCAGCTCTGCGAATTTCTGCTCGTCCTTGGGGTGGCGTTGGGCGAAATCGCTTTCGTCCGTATTTGTCATCAGGATCGCCAAGTGCATGATTTACCCCAAGAGATTTTCATTTACATATTTAGGACCTCTTATAATATACATATGTTCGCGACATGAGGGAAGGTGAAAAACATGACGGTCTGGACCCCCACCGATGACGGCCATGCCGATCTGACCAGCCATGACGCTTTTGCCGGAGGCGCGCCGCACAACACCTTTGCCCGGCTGCGTCGCGAGGATCCGCTGCACTGGACCGAATATGCCGATGGGCAGGATTTCTGGTCGGTCACCCGCCATGCCGACATTGCCGAGATGAACAAGAACACCGCGGTGTTTTCCTCGGCCCGCGGCATCCGGATGGAGGATCAGAGCTATGAGGAATACCTGGCCCGCCGCACCTTTCAGGAGACCGACCCGCCCGAGCACAGCCAGACCCGGATGAAGCTGATGAAGGCGTTCTCGCGCACCACCATGGCGCAGTATGAGGACGACATCCGGGCGATCTGCGTCGATATCCTGGACGAGGTGCTGGACAAGGGCACGTTCGACGCCACCAAGGAAATCGCCCGGCAATTGCCGATGCGGATGCTGGGCCGCATCGTCGGCCTGCCCGATGCCGATCTGCCCTGGCTGGTGGAAAAGGGCGACGCGCTGATCGCCAATACCGATCCCGATTTCACCACCCATGTGCTCGACAAGCTCGACACCGACGAATACCGGATGATGCCCTTCAACTCGCCCGCCGGGGCCGAGCTGTACCTCTATGCCAAGGACCTGATGGAGCAGAAGGAGAAGGCCGGCGATACCTCGGGCGTGCTGCACATGATCCTGCAACCGTCCAAGGACGGCTCGGTCATCAGCGATACCGAGTTCCGCAACTTCTTTTGCCTCGTGGTGGCAGCGGGCAACGACACCACGCGCTATTCCATCGCCGCCGGTATCCAGGCCATGTGCCACCAGCCCGAGCTGCTGGAGCAAATGCAGGCGGGCGGCGACATCTGGGAGACCGCGCCGGACGAGATCATCCGCTGGGCGACGCCCGCGCTCTATTTCCGGCGCACCGCGCTTCAGGATCACGAGATGCATGGCAAGACCATCCGGGCAGGCGACAAGGTGCTTTATTGGTGGTCTTCGGCCAATCGCGACGAGACGGTGTTCGACGACCCGTTCCGGGTCGATCTCTACCGCAACCCGAACCGGCATCTGAGTTTCGGCCAGGGTGGACCGCATGTCTGCCTGGGCATGTGGCTGGCCCGGCTCGAGGTCAAAGTGCTGTTCCAGGAGCTGGCCAAGCGGTTAAGCTCGATCGAACCGGCTGGGCCGCACAAGTTCCTGCGCTCGAATTTCGTGGGCGGGATCAAGGAACTGCCGGTCACCGTCCGCCGCGCCTGACCCGGCATCAGAACAGGCTCAACAGGGAGGAGCCCCGACATGAAAGACAGATTGCGCGCGATGTTCTGCGACCATCTCAGCGTGATGCGGGGCAAATACCTGCCCAACTCCAAGATCGCCGACAGTTCCACCCGGTTCTGCCGCTCGACCTTTGGCGTGCATTACGACCGCGACCTGCTGGATGCGCCCGGCGCGATGATGAAGCAGGGCCTGCCGGATATGGAACTGAAATGGGTCCATGACGATATCCGCGACAGCTGGCACACCGGCACCAAGGTGGTTCTGGGCGATCTCTATGACGACCAGGACCAGCCGCTGCCACTCTGCCCGCGCGGCGCGCTGAAACGGGCGGTGGCCGATTGGCAGGCGCATGGTCTCAGCCCCAAGGTGGGGATCGAGCTGGAGTGTTTCGCGCTTCAGGCCGACGACAATGGGCGGCTGGTGCCCTATGATGCGCCGGGCGGCGTGGTCTATGGCACCGGTCCCTTTGCCGATCCACTGCGGTTCAACGACCGGATCTGGGCGATGGCCGAGGAGATGGGTTTCTCCCTCGACATGATCACCGCCGAGTTCGACAGCCCGCAGTTCGAATACACGCTGACCTTTGACGATGCGCTCAAGGCGGTGGACGATATCGTGCTGTTCCGTCTGATGGCGCGCGAGATCGCGCTGGAATACGGCATCGTGCTGACCTTCATGCCGAAACCGATCGCCGAGGCGGGCGGCTCGGGCATGCATATCAACTTCTCCTTCCAGGATGCGACCGGCGCCAATGCGCTGTCCTCCGGCCCGCGCGGCGGGCCCGAGCATATGAACGATCTGGCGCGCGGGTGCCTGGCGGGGCTGTTGCACCATCACAAGGGGCTGGCGGGGCTGATCGCGCCCACCGCCAATTCCTACATGCGGCTGCAACCGGGCTCGCTGTCGGGGTACTGGCAGAACTGGGGCGGCGATCACCGCAACGTCACCACCCGCATCAGCTCCGAAGGCGGCGCCAAGGCGCGGCTGGAACACCGGATGGCCGATGCCTCCTCGAACCCCTATACCGCCGTTGCCGCCGTGTTGCAGGCGGCAAGGTTGGGGGTCGAGAACGGTCATGCGCTGCCGCCGATGGAGACCGGTGACGGGTTCGACAGTACCGATGCCAAGGAAGGCACCGCCATCGACCTGGCCGGAGCGGTCCGCGATCTGGAACGTGACACCGTGCTGGCCCAGGCGGTGGGGGCCGAGCTGGTCGCCAACCATGTGTTCATGAAGGCCAAGGAAGTGCGCAAGACCCGCGATCTCGAAGGCGACGCGCTGCGCGATTTCTATGTCTACTTCATCTGAGGAGCTTGCCATGCGCGTGATCTGGAAACTGGCCGACGGTCGCGAGATTGCGGCCGAGGTCGCCCCTGGCCTGTCGCTGATGGAGGCGGCGCAGGCCAACAACGTTCCCGGCGTGATCGGCGAATGCGGCGGCTGTCTCAGCTGTGCCACCTGCCACGTGGTGGTGGATCCGGACTGGGCCGACCGGACCGGCGCACCCGGTGAGTTCGAGGACGCCATGCTCGACATCACCGCCGCCGAGCGTCAGCCGCGAAGCCGCCTCAGTTGCCAGATCGAGGCGCATCCAGATCTCGACGGGCTGGTTTTGCACGTGCCCGAGGCCTGACAACTGCCGACACCTGTTCAGCGCACGGCTCTGCCCCTTTCACTTTGCTGAAAATACTCCCGCCGGAGGCATCCCAAACCAGCGGCAGACGCCTCATTTTCCAAGGCGAACACCGCATAAGGCTTGCCTTTTCGCCCCTTGAAACACAGGATGCGCGCAAGACAAGCATAAGGTGAGGCAAGGCAGTGCCCGAAACGAATTCCGTCGCCGCCGAGTGTCTGGGCGTCAAGGTCCCGGCCTCGCGGTTTCTCAACGAGACCCGGATCGAACGCATCAACACCGCCCGCTATGAGGGGCAGGAAATCGCGGGCGCGCTGCATGTCACCGGCCCCAAGGACGTGGTGCTGGAAATCGGCGCCGGGCTTGGCATCGTCGGCGCAGTGGTGGCCAGGAACGCCAAGCCGAAATCGGTAACCTCGTTCGAGGCCAACCCCGAACTGGTGCCCGAGATCGAGGCGCTTTATGCGCTCAACGGGCTGGGAAAGAAGATCAGTCTGCGCAACCAGATCCTGATCAGCGCGCCGGACCGGCCCGAAACCATCCCCTTTCACATCCGCAGCAGCTATCTCGGCTCGTCGCTTCTCAACCCGGCCGAGCGGCCCTCGACCGTGGTCGAGGTGCCCACCGCCGATTTCGCCGAGGTCTGCGCCGAAACCGGCGCCAACGTTCTGATCATGGATATCGAGGGCGGCGAACTGGAGCTGCTGCGCCATGCCGATCTAAGCCAGTTCCGTGCCATCGTGCTGGAATTCCACCCCGAGGCCTATGAGATCGCAGGCATGCGCGAATGCAAGAGTATCCTGACCCAGGCAGGGTTCGAGAAGGTGAACGAGAAATCCACCCGCACGGTCTGGACCTGTCTGCGCCCCGAGACCTGAGCCGGGGCCGCGCGGCCTAACTGCCGCCGGGATAGCCCGGCGGGCAGAACCCGCCTGTGCGCTGGGTCAGGTCAAGCGCGGCCGCCTTGAGTGCGGTGCGTACCCGGGATTTCAGCTCGACCGTCATCCGCGAGACCGGCGCCGCCACCGCCAGCGCCCCGATCGGGCGCTGATCGGCGCCAAAGATCGGCGCCGCGTGGGAATGCACATCCGCCTCGAACCCGCCCACCGATTCCGCAACGCCGCTTCGCTGTGCTTCGGCCAGCGCCTGGCGCAGGCGTTCGGGGTCGGTTTCGGTCTGGGGCGTGTGTTTGACCAGCGGCGCAGACAGGGCGTGTTCCACCACCTCCTCGGACGAGAAGGCGAGGAAGGCCAGGCCCGACCCGGTGGCATGCAGCGACAGTATCTCGGCATCCTCCATCGCCACGCGGGTGCCGTGGTGGCTGCTATAGGCATGGGTCAGCGTGGTCAGCTGCCCATTGCGCTGGATCGACATATGCGAGGTCTCTCCGGTCTCGTCGCACAGGCGCCGCAGCACGTCGCGCGACACCGACAGCAGCGGCACCGCTGCCTCGCGCAAAGCGGCCAGCCGCAGCACCTCGGGACCCAGCCGATAGGCCCGGTCGCCGTTCATCTGTTCGACGAATCCCGCCGCCTGAAGCTCGGTCATCATCCGATAGACCGTTGCCTTGTTCATGCCCGAAAGGCGCGTCAGCTCGCTCAGGCCCATTTCGAGCCGCCCGTGGTTGAACAATGCCAGCAGGGACAATGCCTTGGAAACCGTTCCCATCCTGCCTTTCCGTCACCGATCTGTGCGAAACAGGGGCGTTTCGCGATTTCAGGGCGCCTTTTGGCAGAAATAGTTGACAGATGGTAGTCTCGCCTGTCAATCTGTAATTAAACCGTAGGTTCAAATAATGAACCGATTTGCGGAAGAAAACCGAACTGGGAGGACAACATGACCATCAAGACCAAGATCGCGGGCGCCCTTGCGACCGCAGCGATTGCGCTGAGCGCAGGCATGGCCGCAGCCGAATACCCCGAGAAGCCGGTGAATTTCATCGTGCCATGGCCGCCGGGCGATCTCGAGGACGTGCTGACCCGCATGATCGCCGATGATTTCCAGGAGAAATACGGTGTCGCGGCAGCCGTGGTGAACAAGCCCGGCGGTGGCGGTGGCCCCTTCCCGGGTGCCATCGAGGTCGCCAATGCGCCCGCCGACGGCTATACTATCGGCTCTTTCGTGATCGGGGTGCCGGTGATGGGCCACCAGATCGACATCGCGCCGCTGACGCCCGCGAAATTCGATCCGCTGGGGATTTTCCTGACCTATCCCTTTGTCATCGCCACCTCGGGCGACGCGCCCTATAGCAGCATGGCGGAACTGGCCGAATACGCCAAATCCAACGACGTGGCGCTGGGCCATTTTGGCGACGTTCTGACCCCGACTCAGGTGACGAAGGCGTTCGCCAAGAATGCCGGTTTCGAATGGGGATCGGACGCGGCCTTTGACGCGCTTGACTGCAACACGCTTGCCTCGGGCGATGCGGATGTAATCAACACCACGCTGCAACTGATCCTGCCCTGTCTGGACAGCGTCAAGGTGCTGACCTCGATCACCGACGAGCGTATCCCGCTGGTGCCGGATGCGCCCGCCATCGGCGAGCTGGATGCCGATCTGAACATCGCGCTGTGGAACGGCCTCTTCGTGACCAAGGACACGCCGCAGGACGTGCGCGACAAGATCGTTACCGTCGCCAAGGAATCGATGATGAGCGATCGCGCTCAGGCGGTGGCCAAGGAGACCGGCGCGCTGGTCTATTGGCAGGACGCGG
This sequence comes from Ruegeria pomeroyi, assembly GCF_021405525.1. Classification (GTDB taxonomy): domain Bacteria; phylum Pseudomonadota; class Alphaproteobacteria; order Rhodobacterales; family Rhodobacteraceae; genus Ruegeria_B; species Ruegeria_B alba. The sequence goes on along the minus strand of NZ_JAGQAG010000001.1, from coordinate 3,352,635 downwards.
CCGAAAGCGCCGCGCGGATCGACAATGACATCGCCACCATGGCCCGTATCGGCGGCCTGCTGGAATGATGCCGACCGGGCCGGGGCCATGCGCCCCGGCCCCTTTCTCTGCCGGAACCCTGCCTCATGCCCACTGAACGCGAGCGCCGCTTTGTCGGTCCCCGGCGCGGCCAGCTGATCTTTGCCCTGTTCTTTGTCGCGGTGTCGATCCTGCTGCTCGGCCAGATCGGGACCGAGACCCGCTGGGTCGCCAAGACCAAGCTGTTCGCCCAGCCCCGGTTCTGGCCCGCCGTCGGATTGGGCGGCATGGTGCTGCTGGGTGGCGTTCACCTCTATCTGCTGCCCTGGCGCCGGGCGACCCGCTATGACTGGTGGGAGCTGCGCAAATGGGCGCAGGTGCTGGAATTCGCGATCTGGTTCCTGGCCTATGTGCTGCTGGTGCCGCTGATCGGCTATCTGCCGGTGACGCTGGTCTTTGTGCCGCTGCTGGCCTGGCGGATGGGCTATAGAGACCGGCGGATGCTGGGCCTGTCGATCCTGTTCGCGGTGGCAGTGGTGGTTCTGTTCAAGGGGCTGTTGGGGGTCAAGATCCCCGGCGGAGCGATCTACGAATACCTTCCCGGCGCGTTGCGCAGCTTCTTTATCCTGTATCTCTGATGGACCTGCTTCTTTCCGCTCTCGACATCCTGATGCGCTGGGACGTGGCGCTGGCGCTGCTGACCGGCTCGGTGGGCGGGGTCCTGATCGGCGCCATTCCCGGTGTCGGCCCTGCCGTGGCCATCGCCATCCTGCTGCCGGCCACCTTTTCGATGGACCCGATCGTGGGGCTGACCGTGCTGTTGGGGATCTATGGCAGTTCCATGTATGGCGGCGCGATTCCCGCCATCCTGATCAACACGCCCGGCACCGCGGTGAACGCGCTGACCACCTATGACGGCTATCCGATGACCGCGCGGGGCGAGCCGCGCCGGGCGCTGAGCCTGGCCTATTCCGCCAGTTTCTTCGGTGGCATCTTCTCGGTGATCTGCCTGATCCTGTTCGCGCCGGTGCTGGCGCGGGTGGCTCCCTATTTCGGCAGCCGCGAGATCTTTCTCGCCGCCCTTCTGGGCATCATCCTGATGGTGGTGGCCCATCGCGGCCAGACCCTGATCGCGGGCGCGCTGGCGGCCTTTGGCATCTTCATCCAGTCGATCGGGCTGGAGCCGGTGAAATACACGTCGCGCTATACGTTCGACCAGCCGTTCCTGTCGGGGGGCATCAACCTGATCGTGGTGGTGCTGGGCCTGTTCGCGCTCAGCCAGGCCTTTGTCCTGCTCACCTCGGAAGATGAGAAAATCCGCATGACCCGCCTGAGGGGCGGCATGTTCCAGGGCCTGCGCGAACTGGCGCGTCACCCGCGCGTGGCGACGGTATCGGCCAGTTTCGGCGTGGTGATGGGGATGATCCCCGGCGTCGGCGAGTTCACCGCGCAGTTCATGTCCTATACCTATGCGCAACGCTCGTCCAAGCGACCGCAGGATTTCGGCAATGGCTCTTCCGAAGGGCTGATCGCCGCCGAGACCGCCAACAACGCGGTGCCCGCCGCCGCCATGGTGCCGCTCTTGGCACTGGGCATTCCGGGCGAGGCGCTGACCGCGATGATGCTGAGCGTGTTCTACGTGCATAACGTGGTTCCCGGCCCGGGCCTGTTCCAGAACCAGATGGATTTCGTGGTGGCGCTCTACCTCGCGCTCCTCATCCTCAACGTGCTGGTTCTGGTGTTCCTGCTGTTCGCCACCCGGTCGCTGATCCAGGTGGTCCGGATCCCCAACCGCTTTCTGGGGGTCTGTATCCTGACGCTCAGCTTTGTCGGGGTCTATTCGCTGCGCAATTCGGCCACCGATTGCGTGATGGCCGCGCTGTTCGGGGTGCTGGGCTATATCCTCAAACGCCTGTCGATGCCCTCGGTGCCGATCATCCTGGGCATGGTCCTGGGCGGTATCATGGAGGTGAAGCTGCGCGCTGGCATGGCCCGCGTCAAGGAGCCGCTCGATTTCATCGACCGTCCGGTCGCATTCCTGCTGTTCCTTGCCATCGTGCTGGTGTTGATCGGCCATTTCCGCCGGGTTCTGCGCGAGCGGGCCGAGGTCAAGGCTGCAGAACGGGGCGCGCTGAAATCGGGGCACCGGTTCGGCCAGATGCTGGGACGGCGGCGCGGGCGCTTCGTCAAGGACCGGTTCAAGCTGGTGCGCGCCCGCCATGCCAAGCGGCTGCGCGCGCTCAAGGACCTGTTTTAGGCTGCCGCCCGGCGCCCGGGCGGACTCCAACCGGACCCTACGTCGCTTTGGCCATTCCCCCTTGATCTCGGATGCGCGGCGGATCACCCTGCCAGCGCGCGGAACGCCATTTCGCAGATTGAAACAGGGAGGAGAGGCCCCATGCCCGAGGCCATCGGATACGAACGCGTTGGAGATATCGTCATTCTGGCGGCCGACAATCCGCCGGTCAATGCGCTGGGCCACGCGGTGCGTCAGGGGCTGGCCGACGGGCTTGACCGGGCCGAGGCCGAGGGTGCGCGCGGGGTACTGATCTATGGCACCGGGCGGACCTTTTTTGCCGGGGCCGATATTCGTGAATTCGGCAAGCCGCCCAAGGAACCGCACCTGCCCGAGCTGTGCAACCGGATCGAGGCCTCGCCGCTGCTTGTCGTATCGGCGCTGCACGGCACCGCGCTGGGCGGCGGGCTCGAGGTGGCGCTGTCCACCCATTACCGGATCGCGGTGCCGCAAGCCAAGGTCGGGTTGCCCGAGGTGCATCTGGGCATCCTGCCGGGCGCCGGTGGCACCCAGCGCCTGCCGCGAGTGGCCGGGGTCGAGGCGGCGCTCGATATGATCACCACCGGTCGCCATGTGCGCGCCGACGAGGCGCTGCGCCTGGGGGTGATCGACCGCGTCGCCGAGGGTGAGCCGCGCGAGATCGGCCTGAGCTACCTGCGCGAACTGCTGGACGAGGGCGCCCCGCGCCGCCCGGTCGGCGAAATGCCCACACCCGCGCCGGTCGATTTCGACGCGGTCTATGCCGCCGTGCTGAAAAAGGGCCGGGGCCAGCTGTCGCCCGCAACTGCCGTGCGGGCGGTGCAGGCGGCGTGCGAGGCCGAGAGCTTTGCCGCCGGGCTGAAGCGCGAGCGCGAGTTGTTCATGGAGCTCATGAACTCGGACCAGCGCGAGGGGCTGATCCATGCGTTTTTCGCCGACCGCGCGGTGGGCAAGCTGCCGGAACTGGAAGGTGTGGCGCCGCGCCCGCTGGCCGCGATCGGCGTCATCGGCGGCGGCACCATGGGGGCGGGTATCGCCACCGCCGCGCTCTTGTCGGGGTTGACGGTCACCATGCTGGAGATGACGCCCGAGGCCGCCGAGGCTGCAAAAGGCCGGATCGAGGGCAATCTGTCGGGTGCGCTGAAACGCGGCAAGCTGACATCGCAGCAGTTCGACAACCTGACCACCAAGGCGCTGACGCTGGCCACCGATTACGCGGCCCTTTCCGAGGCCGATCTGGTGATCGAGGCGGTGTTCGAGGATATGGAGGTCAAGAAGCAGGTGTTCACCAAGCTTGACGCCGTGTGCAAGCCGGGTGCGGTGCTGGCCTCGAACACCTCGTATCTCGATATCAACCAGATCGCGGCGGTGACGAGCCGGCCGCAGGATGTGCTGGGGCTGCATTTCTTCTCGCCCGCGCATGTGATGAAGCTTTTGGAGGTCGTCATCGCCGACGAGACCGCGTCCGATGTGGCGGCCACCGGCTTTGCGCTTGGCAAGCGGCTGGGCAAGGTCTCGGTCCGGGCCGGTGTCTGTGACGGGTTCATCGGCAACCGCATCCTGTCGGTCTATCGTACCTGCGCCGATCACATGATCCTGGACGGGGCATCGCCCTATGAGATCGACGAGGCGCTGGAAGAGTTCGGATTTGCCATGGGTCCGTTCGCAGTGGCCGACCTGGCCGGGCTGGATATCGGCTGGGCGGTGCGCAAGCGCAAGCGGGCCGAGGGGCTGGACCCGCGCGCCCGCGACAGCGCCTATGCCGACAAGCTGTGCGAGGCGGGTCATTTTGGCCAGAAGACCGGCAAAGGCTATTACGACTATGCCGCCGGTGCCAAGGCACGCGTGCCGAACCCCGAGGTGATGCCGCTGATCGAGGCGGAGCGCGCCCAGCAGGGGATCACCCCGCGCGCGTTCAGCAAGGACGAGATCGTGCGCCGCTACATGGCGGCGATGGTCAACGAGGCGGCCAAGGTGGTGGGCGAGGGCATCGCGCGCCGTCCGCTCGATGTGGATGTGACCCTGCTCTACGGTTACGGCTTTCCGCGCTATCGCGGCGGGCCGCTGAAATGGGCCGACATGCAGGGCCTGCCGGAACTGCTGGCCGATATCAAACGCTGGGCGGCGGAGGATGCCTATTTCTGGCAACCCGCGCCGCTCTTGGAAAAACTGGTGGCCGAGGGCCGCTCTTTCGACGATCTGAACAAGGAAGCCGTGTCATGAAACAAGCCGTTATCGTATCCACCGCCCGGACCGGGCTGGCGAAGTCCTTTCGCGGGTCGTTCAACGTGACCCACGGGGCCACCATGGGTGGCCATGCGGTTCAGGCGGCGGTGTCGCGCGCGGGGCTGGATGGCTCGGAGATCGAGGATTGCATCATCGGCTGCGGGTTCCCCGAGGGTGAGACCGGCAGCAATATCGGCCGCCAGATCGCCATTCGCGCTGGCCTGCCGATCACCGCATCGGGCATGACGGTGAACCGGTTCTGCTCGTCGGGCCTGCAAACCGTGGCCCTGGCGGCGCAGGCGATCACCGAGGGCGGGTCGGGTCCGATGGTGGCAGGCGGGGTCGAGAGCATCTCGATGGTGCAGCCCAAGGCGCGCCCGGCGCCCGAGGCCTGGATCCAGGAGCACAAGCCCGCCATCTACATGGCGATGATCGAGACGGCGGATATCGTGGCGCAGCGCTATGGCCTCAGCCGCGAGTATCAGGACGAATACTCGCTGCGCAGCCAGCAGCGCATCGCGGCGGCGCAGGCCGAGGGCAAGTTCGCCGACGAGATCGTGCCGATGCAAACCAAGATGGCGGTGAAAGACAAGGACAGCGGCGAAATCTCGATGCACGAGGTCACCGTGGACCGCGACGAATGCAACCGCCCCTCGACCACGCTGGAGGGTCTGGCGGGGCTGGAGCCGGTGCGGGGCGCGGGCAATTTCGTGACCGCCGGCAATGCCTCGCAACTGTCGGACGGTGCCGCGGCGCTGGTGCTGATGGAGGCGAAAGAGGCCGAGCGCCGGGGGGTGGAACCGCTGGGCGCGTTCAAGGGGTTCTGTGTGGCGGGCTGTGAGCCGGACGAGATGGGCATCGGGCCGGTGTTCGCGGTGCCGCGCCTGCTGGAGCGGCACGGGCTGAAGGTCGACGATATCGACCTGTGGGAATTGAACGAGGCCTTTGCCAGCCAGTGCCTCTATAGCCGCGACCAGCTGGGCATCGACCCGGAGAAGTACAACGTGAACGGTGGCTCGATCGCAATCGGTCACCCGTTCGGCATGACGGGCGCGCGGATGACCGGGCATCTGATGCTGGAAGGCAAGCGGCGCGGCGCCAAGCTGGGCGTGGTCAGCATGTGCATCGGCGGCGGCATGGGCGCGGCCGGGCTGTTCGAGATCTTCTGAGCAGGGGAATGCGTCCGCGCGGGCCATCGAGGCCCGCCCGGACGCGGCCCGGCGCGGGGCGTCGGGCAAAGCCGCCCGAAACGGGCGGCAAGGGAGGAAAGCGGATATGGACCTGAATTACAGCGACGAGGAACAGGCGTTTCGCGCCGAGGTGCGCGCCTTTCTGGCCGAGAACCTGCCGGCGGAGGTCTCGGACAAGGTGCGGCGCGGCATCAGCCTGGGCAAGGAAGGCCATGAGAAATGGCATGCCACGCTGAATGCGCGCGGTTGGTTGGCCTATAACTGGCCGCGTGAATTTGGCGGGGCCGAGTGGAACGCGGTGCAGCGGCACATCTTTGAAGAGGAATGCGCCGCCGCCTATGCGCCCCGCATCGTGCCCTTTGGCCTGTCGATGCTGGCGCCGGTGTTGCAGAAATTCGGCACCAAGGAACAGCAGAACCATTACCTGCCGCGCATCCTGTCGGGCGAGGACTGGTGGTGTCAGGGCTATTCCGAGCCCGGCGCCGGATCCGACTTGGCCTCGCTGAAAACCCGCGCGGTGCGGGACGGTGACCACTATGTCGTCAACGGGCAGAAGACATGGACCACGCTGGGCCAATACGCCAACTGGATCTTTTGCCTGGTCCGCACCGACCCCGAGGCCAAGCAGCAGGAAGGCATCAGTTTCCTGCTGATCGACATGACCACGCCGGGCATCACCGTGCGCCCCATCGTGCTGCTGGATGGTACGCCCGAGGTGAACGAGGTGTTCTTTGACGACGTGCGGGTGCCGGTCGAGAACCTGGTGGGCGAGGAGAACAAGGGCTGGACCTATGCCAAGTATCTGCTGACCCATGAGCGGACCAATATCGCGGGCGTGGGCTTCAGCCAGGCGGGGCTGGACGCGGTCAAGCGCATCGCCCGGATCGAGACGGCCAACGGTCGCCCCTTGATCGAGAACCCGCATTTCGCCGCCCGTCTGGCCCAGATCGAGATCGACCTGATGGCGATGGCCACCACCAACATGCGCATCATCAGCCAGGCCGCCAGCGGCCAGGCGCCGGGCGTCGAAAGCTCGATGCTCAAGGTCAAGGGCACCATCATCCGGCAAGAGATCAACGACCTGACCCGCCGCGCGGTGGGGCCTTATGCGATGCCCTTCGCCTCGGAAGCGGTCGAGGGCGACAATGCGCCCATTGGCCCCGACTATGCCGGGCCGGTGGCGGCGCATTATTTCAACAACCGCAAACTGTCGATCTTTGGCGGGTCGAACGAGATCCAGCGCGGGATCATCGCCAAGGTCAAGATGGGGGGCTGAGGGATATGGATTTCAACCTGACCGAAGAACGCCAGATGTTGCAGGATACCCTGCGCCGCTATCTGGCTGATCGTTACACAACCTCGGTTCGCAATACGATTCTGGACAGTGACAGCGGCATGAGCGCGGAGATCTGGGCCGGGCTGGCGGAACTAGGCGTGATCGGGGCGCTGTTTTCTGAAGAGGACGGCGGGTTTGGCGGCGCCGGTTTCGACATCGCCACCGTGTTCGAGGAGCTAGGCCGCGCGGGCGTGGTGGAGCCGATGCTGGACAGTGCCATTCTGGGCGGGCGGCTGATCGCGGCGCTGGGCGACGATACTCAGCGCGGGCTGCTGGAGGAGATCATCGGCGGGGCTGCGCATCTGGCGCTGGCCCATGGCGAACCGGCCAGCCGCTATGACCTGACGCGGGTGGAAACCACCGCCCGCGTCGAGGGCGACGGGATCGTTCTGAACGGGCGTAAGGCGGTGGTGGTAAATGCCGAAGCAGCCGGCCACCTGATCGTCTCGGCCCGCGAAAGCGGCGGGATCTTTGACCTGGACGGTATCTCGCTGTTCCTTGTGCCCGCAGGCACGCCGGGCGTGACGCTGCATGGCTATCCGATGCTGGCGGGGGGACGCGCCGCCGAGGTGACGCTGGACAATGTCCACCTGCCGCAGTCGGCGCGGCTGGGCGCGGCGGGGGCCGGGCTGGCGCCGCTGATGGATGCGATTGCCGCCGCCAATGTGGCGCTTTGTGCCGAATGCGTGGGCGCGATGCAAAGCGCGGTGGAACTGACGCGCGGCTATCTGATGACGCGCAAGCAGTTTGGCCGCCCCATCGGCACGTTTCAGGCGCTGCAACACCGGTTCGCCGACATGCTGATCGAGCTGGAACAGGCGCGCTCGGCCCTGATCAACGCCGCCGGTCATCTGGACAGCGCCGACCGAGACCGCCAGATCGCCGCCGCCCGCAACCTGATCGCGCGGGTGGGCCGGTTGGTGGCCGAAGAGGCGATCCAGATGCATGGCGGCATCGCCATGACGCAGGAATACGAACTGGCCCATATCGCCAAGCGCATCGTGATGGCCGATCACAGGTTCGGCGATGCCGATTACCATCTGGAGCGGTTCATTGCCCTCAGCGCCGCCTGACCTGCCCGCATCCTGGACCCGCGAGAAATCCGGCTGCCAGTCGATGGTGGGTTACGAATTGGACCATGACCGGACCGGCGTCAGCCGGGCCTGTCACCTGGACCTTGGGCCACAGCACCTGAACTATCACGGCATCCTGCATGGCGGGCTTGTGTCGATGCTGCTGGACGTGGCCTGTGGCCAAACCGCATCGGCGATGTTCCGGCCCGAGGAGCCGATCCCGGTGGTGACCGTTTCGCTCAACGTGCAGTTCGTGGCGGCCGCGCGGGGCGGCCGGGTGACGGCGGTGGGCATCCCGTCGGGCAATGGCCGCACGCTGGCTTATGTGAACGGCGAGTTGCGCGACGAGGACGGCCGCCTGCTGGCCACGGCGGCGGGCGTGTTCAAACGCGGCAGCCTGAGGAAGAAGACATGACGCTGGCGCGCGTGGATGACCGGGGCGACCGGCTGGTCGTGGTCAACATGAACAGCGCCCGGCGCGGCGCGCTGTCGCCCGATCTTTATGCGGCGATTGCCGAGGCAATGGAACAGGCGGCGGAACCGCGTATTCGCACGGTGATCCTGTCGTCCGAAGGCGGGTTCTTTTGCGCAGGTGGCGACCTGAACGTGCTGATCGAGCGGCGCAAGCTGAGCGAGCCGGAGCGGCGCGGCAAGGTCGATCTGTTGCACGACCTGATCCGCGCCATCCGCGCCTGCCCGGTACCGGTGATTGCGGCGGTCGAAGGCGGTGCCGCGGGCGCCGGCGCCTCGCTGGCGCTGGCCTGCGACCTGTTGGTCGCGGCCGAGGGTGCGAAATTCACCGCCGCCTATGTCAAGGCAGGGCTGGTGCCCGATGCTGGCCTCACCTCGGCGCTGGCGCGGATGCTACCCCGGCAACTGGCGATGGAGATGTGCCTGCTGGCCCGACCGGTCACAGCTGAGCGCATGGCCGAACTGGGGGTGGTCAACGTACTGGCGTCGCCGGGTGAGGCCGAGACGCAGGCCCATGCGCTGGCCGATGCGCTGGCGCAGGGACCGCGCGACGCGCAGGGCGTGATCCGGCGGCTGGTGGCGGAAGCTTATGAAGCGAGCGAGGCGCAGCAACTGGATGCCGAGCGCGACGCCATGGCGCGCGCGGCGGGCGGGGACGAGGCTGCCGAAGGGATCGCGGCCTTTCTGGACAAGCGCAAGCCCCGGTTCTGACCGGGCAACAGGGGAACAGGCGATGGAGAAATGGCACGACTACCCCGGCGCACAGATCGCCAGCCGCCCCGGTGCGCCCGCGTTTTCCGACAGCGGCGGCGCGGACTGGAGCTATGGCGATCTGGACCGGGCCATTTCGGCGCTGGTGGATGTGCTTGCCGCCCAGGGCGTGCAGGCGAACGACCGGGTGATGATCCTGGCCGAGAACTGCTGTGCGGTAGTAGCCGCGCTCTTTGCCGTCTCGCGGCTGGGGGCCTGCGCGGTGCCGATCAACGCGCGCCAGACCGGGCCCGAGGTGGACAAGATCGTGGCCCATACCGAACCCGCCGCGATCCTCTGCGCCTCGGACATATCGACGGATGCCGCCGCCCATGCCGTGCGTCTGGGCGCGCATCCGATCGAGGGCGCCTTTGGCCGGATGCATCTGGCAACACCCCACAACAGCAACCCCGATCCGGTGCTGAGCGATGTGGCGGTGATGCTGTTCACCACCGGCACCACCGGCACGCCCAAGGGGGTGATGCTGACCCATGCCAATCTGCTCTTTGGCGGGCGCAGCTCGGCAGAGCTGCGCGGCATGACGACGGATGACGTGATCTATGGCGTGCTGCCGGTGACCCATGTGTTTGGCCTCGCCTCGGTGGTGACGGCGGCCACCTGTATCGGCGCGCCGGTGCGGCTCGATGCGCGGTTCACCGCCGCGCGCAGCTATGCGGCGCTGACCTCTGGCGTGACACTGTTCTCCGCCGTGCCGCAGATGCATGCGCTGTTGATGCAATACGCCCGCGAACAGGGATATGATCATCTACCGGGCGGCACGCTGCGCTATACCTCCTCGGGTGCGGCGCCGCTCGACCCTGCGTGGAAACGCAAGGCCGAGGCGTTCTATGGCGTCGCCCTGCAAAACGGCTATGGCCTGACCGAGACCACCGCCGGCGTCTCGGCCACGCGCAACCGGATCGGCCTGCCGGATATCTCGGTCGGTAAGCCCCTGCCGCAGGTCGAGGTCCGGCTGGACGAGGCGGTTACTGGCGGTGGCGATGGCGTGGGCGAGGTGCTGACCCGCGGCCCGCATGTGATGAAGGGCTATTACCGCAACCCGCAGGCGACCGAGGCCGCACTGCAAGACGGATGGTTCCGCACCGGCGACCTGGGCCGCCATGATGCCGATGGCAACCTGCATATCGCGGGACGCAGCAAGGAGCTGATCATCCACGGCGGTTTCAACGTCTACCCGCCCGAGGTCGAGGCGGCGCTGAACGACCACCCGCAGGTGATCCAGGCGGCGGTGGTGGGGCGCATGGTTGCGGGCGATGAAAAAGTGGTCGCCTTTGTTCAGGTTGCACTTGGCGCCACCCCCGACCCTGACGAGTTGCGGGCCTTCGCCGCCGCGCGGCTAGCGGGCTACAAGCGCCCCAGCCAGATCGTCGTCGCCACGGCGTTGCCAGCCGCACCCACCGGCAAGATCCTCAAACACAAACTGCTCGACCATTTCGCCGATCAACTCGATTGATCACGACCAAGGGCCCAAATGGGCGCCCCAAATGGGGCCGCCCATGCCTCCGGCGGGAGTATTGTGGACCAGAAAGAAGCGCCAAAGGGCCCGCTCCTCCTTCATTTCGCTGCAAAATACTCCGGGGGAGGCACGGCTGGCCGTGCCGGGGGCAGCGCCCCCATCGCCGCGCATCACGCGGCGCCCGGCCCAACGGGAGGCGGTGTTTTCGTCAGAAAACGCCAACGACGGGCGGGAGCGCGCCGCTTGCCGAGGCGTCAGGCCCAGACGCCTTCGGCGGCGGCGCGGATCTCGGCAATGTTCTGGCCATAAACGCCCGGATTGTCGACCGAGCCGCCCCGGAACACCGCCGAACCCGCGACCAGCACATCAGCCCCGGCCTGCGCCACCAGCGGCGCGGTCTTCGGGTCAACGCCGCCGTCGATCTCGATATGCACAGGCCGGTCGCCGATCATCTCGCGCAGGCGGGCGATCTTGGCGGTCATGTCGATGAATTTCTGGCCGCCAAAGCCCGGGTTCACCGTCATCACGCAGATCAGATCCGTCAGCTCCAGCAGATGCGCCACCGCCTCGGCCGGGGTGCCGGGGTTCAGCGCCACGCCCGCCTTCATCCCCGCGCCGCGGATCGCCTGAAGCGTGCGGTGGATATGCGGGCCGGCCTCGACATGCGCGGTCAGCACATCGGCACCCGCGTCGGCATAGGCGTCGATATAGGGATCGACCGGCGCGATCATCAGATGCACATCCATCACCGTCTTCACATGCGGGCGGAACGCCTTGACCGCCATCGGGCCAAAGGTCAGGTTCGGCACGAAATGGCCGTCCATCACGTCCACATGCACCCAATCGGCGCCCTCGGCCTCGATGGCGCGGATCTCGGCGCCGAAATTGGCGAAGTCGGCGGACAGGATCGACGGGGCGATCTTGATCTTGCGGTCAAAGCTCATGGCGGCCTCACGGTGGAAACAGAGTCGCCCGCCCTATACAGGCTCTCGTCGCCGATGGGTAGGGTCAGCTCAGACCCGCCTCGGCCCGACCCTCGGCCGTCTTCAGCGAGAAATCGGTCCCCCGATGCGCATCGCCCCCCGGACCGCAGAGATAGGCCAGCGCCTGTGCCACCCAATCGGCCGGTATATGCGCCGAAGGGTCCATCCGGCTGACCGGGTTGATCCCCGAGGCGCGGATCTGCACCTGCATCCCGGTCGCAACTGTCCCGGGGCTCAGCCCGATCACCCGGATGCCCTGATCGCGATACTCGCGGTCGGCGCAGCGGGTCAGCGCCAGCACCGCCGCCTTGGTGGCGCAATAATGGCTCCACCCCTCCAGCGCCGAGGTGGCCGCGCCCGAGGACAGGTTCAACACCGTGCCGCCCCCGGCGGCCAGCATGCCCGGCAGCACCGCGCGCAGCCCGTGATAGACGCCCTTGAGGTTCACATCCAAGACCCGGCTCCAATCTTCGGGGTTGCTGTCGGCCAGTCGGGCGATCGGGTCGATCAGCCCGGCATTGTTAATCAGCACGTGGATTGGGCCAAACCGCGCCTCTGTCGCCGCAACCGCCGCCGCGACCGCCGCCCAGTCGCCCATGTCACAGGGCAAGGCCATCGCCTGATCGCCAATATCGCCCGCCAGCGCCCCCAGCGCCGCGCCATCGCGCGCCAGCAGCGCCACCTGCGCCCCGAGACCCGCGAAATGGCGCGCTGTGGCGGCGCCAATACCCCGGCTTGCCCCGGTGATCACCACGGTCTGTCCTGTCAGATCGGTCATGTCTCTTCTCCCGCTATGCTGGGCAGACACTAGGCGGGCGAATGATGCGGAAAAATACTGTCTTTCCCATCATGTTCGTGCAAAATCTGCATGAATGGATACGGATACCCTGAAAACCCTCCTGCTGATCGCCCGGCAGGGCAGCCTTGCGGGTGCGGCCCGCGTGCTCGACACCGACCCCTCGGCGCTCTCGCGCCTGCTTTCCGGGGCCGAGGACAGGTTGGGCTTTCGTCTGTTTCACCGCAGCACAAGGCGGCTGTCGGTCACCGAGGCGGGGCAGGATTACCTGACCCGGATCGAACCGCTGGTCGAGGCGCTTGAGGCCGCCCGTGACACCGCAGCAGGGGCCGACCGCGTGCTGCGCGGTCCTGTGCGGCTGACCACTTCCACCGCTTTCGGGCAGGTCTGCGTGCTGCCGCATCTGCCCGCCTTGCGCCGGGCCTGTCCCGAGATCACGCTGGAGCTTCTGCTCGATGACGCGCCCCGCGATCTGGTGGCCGAGCGTATCGACCTGGCCCTGCGCCTCGCGCCTGCGCCACGCGGCGACCTGATGTCGACCCGGCTGATGCGGACCCGCTACCATGTCTGCGCGACCCCCGGCTATCTGGCGCAACACGGCACCCCGGAGCATCCCACGGGCCTTTCCCGGCACGACTGCCTGCGCATGGCCTTGCCCGAGTTCCGCACCCGCTGGCTGTTCCGCGACACCCGGGGAGAGACCGAAGAGGTGCCCATCGACGGCACCCTGATCCTTTCGGGCGCGCTGGCACTGCGCGAGGCGGCGCTCCTCGGTCTCGGGCCCGCGCTCTTGGCCGATTGGCTGGCGGCCGAGGCGCTGGCAAGCGGCGCGCTGGTCGATCTCTTTCCCGACCATCAGGTCACCGCGACCGGCTTCGACACCGGCGTCTGGGCGCTTTACCCCGACCGGGCACATCTGCCCGCCCGCACCCGCGCGGTTCTGGATATGCTGCGCCGGAACCTTGGGCGCGGGCCGGGGCGCGTTACAAAACTTTCACCCCCCTGACATATCGGCTTCGTCTGGCAGGCTTAGCACCCCCCTCGACAAGACCGGGGGAAACACGTGCTGCGGATCGACAAACTGACCAAACGGTTCGGCGACAATATCGCGGTGAATGCCGCGACGCTGGATGTGGACAAGCCCTGCATGATCGGCATCATCGGCCGCTCGGGCGCGGGGAAATCGACGCTGTTGCGGATGATCAACCGGCTGAGTGACGCCAGCGACGGCCGCATCCTGTTCCAGGGTCGCGACATCACCCGCCTGCGCGGCGCCGAGAAACGCGCCTGGCAGGCGCAATGCGCGATGATCTTTCAGCAGTTCAACCTGGTACCGCGCATGGATGTGGTCTCGAACGTGTTGCACGGCACGCTGAACCGTCGCTCGACGCTGGCCACCATGTTCAACCTCTACCCGACCGAGGATATTCACCGCGCCATCGACATTCTCGACCGGCTTGGCATCGCGGCCCACGCGGCCAAGCGGGCCGAGGCGCTGTCGGGCGGCCAGCAACAGCGCGTCGCCATCGCCCGCGCCCTGATGCAGGACCCGGCGATCATCCTGGCGGACGAACCCATCGCCTCGCTCGACCCCATGAATGCGCAGGTGGTCATGCAGTCCTTGCGCCGCATCCACGAAGAGGACGGCCGCACCGTCATCGCCAACCTGCACACGCTGGATACCGCGCGCCGCTATTGCGACCGCGTCGTCGGCATGCGCGACGGGCGCATCGTGTTCGACGGCTTGCCCGAACAGCTCACCACCGGTGTCGCGCGCGAGATCTATGGTGCCGATGCCAGCTTTTCCGAGGCCGCGACCTCGACCGAGATCGACACGCTCGATGCCGCGCAGGACGCCCTCTATCGGGCCGAGGCCGCAATCTGACCCTATCCACCGCAATCCCGGCCTTGGGATGGGCCGGACCAACCAACCGGAGAGACCAAAGATGAAAAAGCTTGTTGCCGTTCTGGCGGCCACCACCGCCCTTGCCACCCCGGCGCTGGCGCAGGAAATCACCGAATTCCGCATCGGCATCCTGGGCGGCGAGAACGCCCAGGACCGTCTGAATTCCAACGAATGCCTGCGCGAAAAGGCCGAGGAACTGCTGGGCGTCGAGACCAAGCTCTTTGCCCCCGCCGACTACAACGGTGTCATTCAGGGCCTGTTGGGCGGCACCATCGACATGGCCTGGCTGGGCGCCTCGGGCTATGCCAAGACCTATCTGAGCGACCCCGAAGCGGTCGAACCGATCCTGGTCAAGGTCAACAATGACGGCGGTTACGGCTATTACTCCATCGGGTTCGCCCGCAAGGACAGCGGCATCACTTCGCTGGCCGACATGAAGGGCAAGGTCTTCGGCTTTGGCGATCCGAACTCGACCAGCGGCTTCCTGATCCCCTCGATCGAGATCCCGCAGGAAACCGGCGCCACCATGACCTCGGGCGATTATTTCGGCGAGGTCAAGTTCACCGGCGGCCACGAACAGACCATCGTTGCGGTCAGCAATGGCGAGGTTGACGGCGGCGTCACCTGGGCCGACGGTCTGGGTGCATGGGAAGACGGGTTCAACTCGGGCGCGCTGCGCAAGGCGGTCGATGCCGGTCTGGTCGACATGAACGATCTGGTGCAGATCTGGCAGTCGAAACCCATCCCCGAAGGCCCGTTTGTCGTCCGCAAGGCGCTGCCTGCCGATGTCAAGGTCAAGATGACCGGCCTGCTGGCCTCGCTCAAGTCGATGGACGAGGACTGCGCCTATGGGGTGCTTCAGGGCGATGCCAAGGGCTTCATGCCGATCACGCATGACGCCTATGAGGTGATCATCGAGGCGCGCAAGCTGAAGTCGAACTGATCCGGCTCACCCTCAAAGCGGGGTCCGCGCCAAGCGGGCCCCGTTCCTGCATCGGGAGCATTCCATGACAGACCTGACCGCCGGGCAAGACGACCTGACCCGCATCCGCGAGGACTATACCGCGCTCACGCAGCGCAAACGGGTCTATGGCGGCATCCTCCTGATCCTGTTCGTCTCCCTGATGGCGGCGGGCTTTCACACCGCCGACGACCGCAATGCGGGCGGGTTCGTCGACGGCTGGCGGCGCATCCTCGACTATCCGGCCGAGGTGCTGACCGAGGCGCTGGAGAAATCGGCGCAACTGCCCGCCCATCTGGTGCATTTCCTGCCCGCGCTGGTCGAGACGCTGAATATCGCCGCCGCCGCCACCCTGTTGGGCACGCTTGGCGGCACAGTTCTGGCGCTCCTTTCGACACGTGGTCTGGCCTATTGGCCGCGTCTGATCCCGCTTTTCCGCCGCATCGCCGATATCTGCCGCGCGGTGCCCGAGATCGTTATCGCGCTGGTGCTGATCTTTGTCCTTGGCGGCGGCCCGGTGCCCGCGATGATCGCCATCGCCATCCACACCGCCGGGGCGCTGGGCAAGCTCTTCTCCGAGGTTGCCGAGAATGTCTCGCTGAAACCGGTCGAGGGGCTGGAATCCACCGGCGCCAACTGGGCGCAGCGGATGTATCTGGGCGTCATCCCGCAGGTCGGCCCCAACTTCGTCAGCTACGCGCTGTTGCGGTTCGAGATCAACATCCGCGCCTCGGCCATCCTCGGCTTTGTCGGCGCGGGCGGCATCGGGTATGAGCTGCGGAACGCCATGTCCTGGGGGCAGGGGCGCTACGACGAGGCTGCCGCCATCTTTATCCTTCTATTTGTCACCATCGTCGCGGTGGATCAGCTCTCGGACCGCCTGCGCGCCCGTCTGACCCATGGCGCCCGGGCAGGAGCCACGACATGAGCACCGCCACCACCGATCTGGACCTGATCCACCTGAAACATCGGGCCGACCGCCTTTTCACCCGCAAGCGGCTGCTGGGCTTTGGCCTGCCTGCGCTGGTGCTGGCCTATCTGGCCTATATCTTCTTCGCTTTCGATATGCCGGGGCTGGCTGCGCGGGCGAACTGGGACAACGGCCGCACGCTGGTGGCCGACAGCTACAGCTACAAGACCCATGTCACCCGCGACAACCGCTCGGGCGCGGTGTCGGTCGCGGTCGAGGGAGAGCGCAAAGGCACATGGCCCGACGGGCAGGCGCCTGACTGGGTCGACTTGGGTGAAACCACGGTGATCGACCTTGAAAACGGCCATATCGTCCGCTTCGGGCCAAAGACGGTGGAATACGACATCCCCGGCTACGGCACCCTGCGCGCCACCCCGAGCCGGTCACGAGGCGTGGTCACCGAATTGCCGCCGGGCGAGGTGCCCGACTGGATCAACCAGTCGAAAAACCGCATCACCGTCACCACCGAGGCCGGACGCCTGACCGTGACCCGCAACCGGTCGGAAGTCTTCCGCTATTTCACCGGGTGGGAGCTGTTCTGGTTCACCCTCGACAGCCCCTATCACGGTCTCTCCCCCGCAGAACTGGCCCGCCGTGCGGCCAATGGCGAGGCGTGGGCGATCTGGCACGGTTTCTGGAACAATACCATGTGGCGGCATGGCGACGTGGCCTGGGCCATTGGCGAGACCATCCTGATGGCCTTTCTCGGCACCTTTGGCGCCGCCATCATCGCCTTGCCGCTGGCCTTTCTTGCCGCGCGCAACTTCAACCCGCTGGCGCCGGTCCGTTTTGCGGTGCGCCGCGTCTTCGACTTCGTCCGCGGGGTCGATGCGCTGATCTGGACCGTGGTGCTGGCCCGCGCATTCGGCCCCGGCCCGCTGACCGGCGCGCTGGCAATCCTGGTCACCGACAGCGGCACCTTCGGCAAGATCTTCTCCGAGGCGCTGGAAAACGTCGATGCCAAGCAGATCGAGGGCGTGCAATCCACCGGCGCCAATGCGGCGCAGCGCTATCGCTTTGGCGTGATCCCGCAGATCACCCCGGTGCTGCTCAGCCAGGTGCTCTATTTCCTCGAATCCAACACCCGCAGCGCCACCATCATCGGCGCCATCACCGGCGGCGGCATCGGCCTGTTGCTGACCCAGGCCATCATCACCCAGAAGGACTGGGAAGAGGTCGCCTATTACATCCTGCTCATCGTGCTGATGGTGATGCTGATGGACTGGCTGTCGGGCTGGCTGCGTGCCCGCCTGATCCGGGGCGGGTCGGACAAGCCGCGCAAAACGCGCGATGCGTCCCGGCGCGACGCGTTCCTCTTGCCCTGACCGATCCAAGGACCCGCACCATGGCCCGCCTTACCGCCGAAGCCCCCTTCCTGCACCCCGGTTGCCAGATCACCGACAGCCGCTTTGGCGCCTATGTCGAGATCGGCGCCAATAGCCGCCTGACCAACACGACATGGGGCGACTACAGCTATTGCGACCGCACTTGCGACATTGCCAATGCGCATATCGGCAAGTTCGCCAATATCGCCAGCTTCACCCGTATCGGCGCCACCGATCACCCGATGGAAAAGGCTTCGCTGCATCATTTCCACTATCGCTCGGCCGATTACTGGGACGATGCCGAACACGATGCCGGCTGGTTCGCCCATCGCGCCGGTCGCATCGCCACCATCGGCCATGATACCTGGATCGGTCACGCCGCCATCATCAAGCCCGAGGTCACCATCGGCCATGGCGCGGTGATCGCCTCGGGCAGTATCGTGACCCGGGACGTGGCCCCCTATGCCATCGTCGGCGGCAATACCGCGCGGCTGATCCGTCGCCGTTTCCCCGAGGACGTGGCCGAGCGGATGATGGCGCTGGCCTGGTGGGATTGGGACCATGCCCGCCTGCGCGCCGCGCTGCCCGATTTCCGCAGCCTGCGGGCAGAGGCGTTTCTGGAGAAATACGCCTGATCCGCTGACGCGGGTCATTTTCACAAACGCGTGACCTGCGCCCGCGAATGGGGCACACTCGGACCGACGCGCCGTTCGGCGTGTCCATCCGGGAGAGACATGCTCAGACCCTTCATCTCGTCGCGCACGCTGCATGGTCTTGACGCGGGGCTGGCGCAGAGCGCAGGCCGCGCTGCCGCCCGGCGCGCGCTGGCGGAGTGCGATCTGCCTGCCGAGGCGCTCGACAATCCGCGCCTCTACATCTCGCAGCTGGACGAGTTGCTCTTTCTGAACCGGATCGCCGGAATTGCCGGATCCGACAATCTGCTGTTCGCCCTCGGGCCCTATGCCAGCGTTGGCAATTACGGCCCGTTTGGCGACTATGTGACCTCTGCCCCCACCTTTGGTGCGGCCTTGCGGATGACCTGCGAATTGATGGCCTATCACGCCTCGCTGGACCGGATATCGCTGGGCCAGACCGGCCAGGGGTTCCGCTTTACCTATCACGCGGCCGTCCGCAATGCGCCGGGCTATTCGCATTACGCGACACTGGCGCTTGCCGTGGTGCTCAGCATCGCGACCCCCTATATCGGCAACAGCCACCGCCGCATGGTCGCGCTCAACTTCCCCAAACCCCGCGAAACCGCGGGGTATGAGGCGTTTTTTGGCTGCGACGTCCGGTTCGACCAGCCCGAGTTGCGGCTGGTCTTCGATCCCGAGGCCGAGTTTGCCCGCCGCATCGTTCCGGCCACTGGTGATCTGACCCTGGCCGATGTCGCCCGCGACGCCTTTGGGTCGGCGCCGCAGACCCTGGTCGAGACAGTCCGGGCGCTGGTACGCGCAAGTCTGGCGGACGATCCGGGTATTGAGCGGGTCGCCCATCAGCTTGACATGTCCGCTCGCACCCTGCGCCGGCGGCTTGAGGATCAGGGCACCAGCTTTCGCGATCTTGCCCGCGCTGTGCGGGTGGACATGGCGCAGGAACTCATCCTGTTCTCCGGTCTGGATCTGACCGAGATATCGCAGCGGGTGGGTTATTCCCATGTCTCGCATCTGGGCCGCGCCTTTCGCCAGGTCACCGGCATGACACCCTCCACGGCGCGCGCGGCCCAGACGGGCCGCTGATCCGGTGCGACATGGCCGGAAATGGTTACCGGGCCCGGTGGCCGGGCGGCTAGACTTGCCGCCAGAACCTCAGGAGCGTGACCATGCCGATATCCAGACTGTCCCTTGCCGCCATTCTGACCGGTCTCGCCGCCACTGGCGCCGCGCTTGCCGAACCTGTCGCCGTCACGGTCGACAATTTCGACCGCGCCGAAACCAACGAGATCATGAAATCCTATGTGGGCGTGGCGGGCATCGGTGAATGGGTCCACAACCGGGCGCCCACTCCGATTGATCAGCAGAACGTCGTTCGGATGAACCGCGACACGCTCTATTCCTTTGCGGTGGTCGACATGAGCACCCCGGTCACCATCGTCAAACCGGAAAGCGACCGCTTTCAGTCGATGCTGCTGATCAACGAAGAGCATTCGATGCTGCCCGCCATACACGAGGACGGCACCTTCACTATCCCGCCCTCGCTGGTCGGCACCCGCTATCTGGCGGTGGTGATCCGCACCTTTGCCGACCCAAACGACCCCGAGGATGTCAAGGCCGCCAACGCGCTTCAGGATCAGTTGCAGATCGTTCAGCCTGACAAGGGCGCATTCGAGATCCCCGACTGGGATCCCGAAAGCCTGGCGCGCGTCCGCGACGCGATCAAGGTGCTGGGCAATACCCGCAGCGACACCACCCCCTATTTCGGGCAAAAGGCGCTTCTCAACCCGCTCTATCACCTGATCGGCACCGCGGTCGGCTGGGGCGGGAACCCGCCCGAGGCGGCGATGTACACGCTTGGGCTGGTCCCCAACAATGACGGCACCCCCTATACCGTCACGGCCAAGGACGTGCCGGTAGACGGGTTCTGGTCGGTCACCGTCTACAATGCCCAAGGCTTTATGGAGGCCAACGATATGGGCGTCTATTCCTACAACAACGTCACCGCCAAGCCGAACGCCGACGGCGGTTATACCATCAACTTCGGCGGCTGCGCGGACGGGCGCATCAACTGCATCCCGATCATGCAGGGCTGGAACTATGCCATCCGCCTCTACCAACCCCGCCCCGAGATCCTGGACGGAACCTGGAGATTCCCCGATTTTCAGCCCGCGGGCTGATCCGACGCACCCCGCCGCGCTTGTCTCGGGGTGCCTCGTATGCGACGCTCGGAATGAAACGCCATCGCTTCCCCGGAGACGATCATGAAACACCTGACTTCCACAGTCTTTGTGCTGGCTCTCGCGGCGGCGACGCCGCTCGCGGCCCAGCAATCCAACTGGCGATACGAGGCGACGGTCTATCTCTTCACCGCAGAGACCGAGACCGGCGTGACCACACCCACCGGCACCATCGAGGGCACGCTCAGCTTCAAGGATGCGCTCGACAATCTCGACTTCGCCTTCATGGGCGCGTTCGGCGCCACCAACGGCCAATGGAGCTTTCTGGCCGATTACATGTTGACCGACATCTCCTTTGGCAATCCGACGCCGGGCGGTGCCTTTTCGGGCATCAACACGGCGGCCAAGACGCAGGTGTTTAACGCCTATGCCGCCTACCGCGTGCATGAAACCCCCGATCTCGCCGTTGATCTTGGCGCCGGTCTGCGCTGGTTCGATACCCGCACCACGCTGACCGCGTTGCCGGGAATCCTGCCGGGGCGTACCGTGGTGGCCAATGACAACTGGATCGACCCGGTGATCGCGCTGCGCGCTCGGGTGCGCCTGTCCGACAGGTGGAACGGCACCGCCTTCTTCGACTATGGCGGATTTCAGAACGACAGCGAAAGCTGGCAGGCGCTGCTTACTGCCGACTACCAGTTGAACGACAACTGGCGGCTACGGTTCGGTTATCGCCACCTGTCGGTCGATCACACGCTGTCGAACGGCAACGACTACTCGTTCACCCAGTCCGGCCCGGTCTTTGGCGCCACCTACCGGTTCTGACAGCGCTTGGCCGAACCGCCCGGCTGCCGTAAGAACGGCACACGCAGCCGGAGACCCGCATGACCCGCGACTGGATCGCCCTTGACTGGACCACGACGCGCCGCCGCCTCTGGGTGATGCGCGGTCGCGACGTGCTGGACGAGGCCGTCGATGACGGCCCGCGCCCCGCCGATGCCGCCTCGATCCTCGCACTGGTGGCTGGACGGCACGCGGCGCAGGGGGTTCCGGTCATTGCCTGCGGTCCGCTTGGCCCGGTGCGCGATGTGGTCCCCTGTGCGCCGCTCTCGGGCGGGCTCTGGCAGATCGACCTTGGCGATCCCCGTGTGGTGCTGAACGCGGTGCCGGGCCTTGCGCAGGCTGAACCCGCCGACATGATGCAGGGCGATGAAACCCGCGTTGCCGGGTTTCTTGCCCTCAACCCCGGTTGGGACGGTGTGATCTGCCTGACCGGCGAAACCAGCCGCTGGGTGCATGTCAGCGCCGGTGAAGTTGTAAGTTTCCGCAGCTTCCTCTCGGGGGCGATACTCTCGTCTTTGACCGCAGGGACGGTCCTGAGGCGCTGGCTGGGCGCGTCGGGGGTGGATGCCGGTGCGTTTTCCGATGCGGTTGCCGATGGCCTGTCGCGACCCGAGCAGATGCTGGCCCGCCTCTGGAGCGCCCATGCCGCTGCCACGCTGCAGGGGCTGCCGGAAGAGGCCGCGCGTGCGCGGATTCTCGGCGGGCTGATCGGGGCGGAACTGGCAGCGACCCGGCCGTTCTGGTTGGGACAGCAACTTGCGGTAATGGGAGAGGGCCAGATGCCTCGCCTCTATGTCGATGCTCTGGCCGCACAGGGGGCACCCGCGACCCAGGCCGATGCGGCGCGGATGACCCGGCAGGGGCTGATCGCCGCATGGGAGGCGATCACCGCTTGAGCTGTGCGCCGACCACGGGCAAAAGTCGACCGACCGATACAAGGGGCGCCAGATGAGCTTTACCACCGAAATCGAAGTCCGGTTCAAACATTGCGATCCGGCGGGCATCGTGTTTTTCCCGCGCTATTTCGAAATGATCAACGACGTGGTCGAAGACTGGTTCGCCACCGATCTGGGCCTGCCGTTTCACGAGTTGGTCAAGGAAAACGGCGCCCCTACGGCGCAGATCCAGGCCACCTTCACCGCGCCCTCGCTGCATGGCGATGTGCTCACCTTTCGGCTAACGCCCACCCGGATCGGCAATTCGAGCCTTGACTACGAATTGACGGCGCATTGCGGCGACGAGTTGCGCCTGCGGGCCTCGACGACATTGGTGCATGTGGCCCGGTTGGGCCGGTCGCTGCCCTGGCCCCAGGCCATCCGCGACCGGGTGGCGGCTCAGATCGCCAGTGCCTGACTGGCCAGCCCCGGCAAGTCGCTGAAATCGGCAAAGGCCGCCCGATGCGGCACCTCTGCGACCGGCCGCTTGCGATAGCCTTGGGTGAACAGCAGAAAGGGGACCTCGGCGTTCTGTGCGGTTTCCGCATCGACCTCGCTGTCACCCACATAGATGCGGGGCAGATCCGGAAGTGCGGCAAAGGCCGCGTGCAGCATCTCGGGGTTGGGCTTGCGCGTGGGCAGGCTGTCGCCGCCGATCACCACGTCAAAGAACCGGTCAAGCCCGAGATCGGCAAGGAGATGGCGTGCGGGTTCGATTGGTTTGTTGGTGCAGATCCCCATTGCGGCGCCGCGTGCTTTCAGAGCTTCGAGCGCGACAATCACGCCCGGATAGGGGCGTGTCAGTGAGGATGCCGACCGGTTGTACTCGGCCAGCGTCCTGGCGGTCAGGGCGTCATGACGCGCCATGTCGAGACCCAGATAGTCGATGACCCGCGCAACCAGATGCGGCAGCCCCTTGCCGACAAAGGAAGTGACCGTGGCCAGATCGAGCGCGGCCAGCCCTTCGGCCGCCAGCATTCGGTTCACGGCGGCGGTTATGTCGGGCGCGCTGTCCACCAGCGTGCCATCAAGATCGAAGACAAGGGCAAAGGTCATGGGCAAACTCCGACTGTGCCTCGATCCCTGTCAGAGCGTGGCGGCAACGGCAAGCCCGTATGAGCGGTTCTGACGAACCGCCCATGCCTCCGGCGGAGGTATTTTTGAACAGAAGAAAGGAACTGTTAACGTTAATGCGCCATTCTGACCTGGCGGTACAGGCGGAGGCGCCGATGGCCGTAACAGGAGAAGGCCCCCTGCCACATGCGCAGGGGGCTGACCTTTTGGTCCCCCAGTCTTCTTCTGTTTCAAAATACCTCCGCCAGAGGCAGCCCGCGCAGCGGGCTTTGTCGCGCTCAGCCCTCCAACGGGACGAACCTGTATCCGTCTTCGGCGGCTTCCACATGGCCCATGCCGCCCTCGGGCAGGTGATAGCCGATCATGGTCATGCGTTCGCTGGCAAGGCGCTGCATCAGGCGGACCCGGGTTTCGGCCCCCATCGCGCGATCCTGATCCGCGCCCGAAGGCCAGTGCGGGCGGGCAAAGGCAAGGTGATGGTTGCCGATCGCATCACCCACCACCATCAATGCATCACCGCCTTCGCGGATCTCGAAGGACATGTGCCCGGGCGTGTGTCCGAAGGTCGCGATCGCCGCAACACCAGGCAGGATCTCGTCCCCATCCTCGAAGGTCTCGAGGGTTTCCAGCGCTTCTAGCCGCCGCGCGGCGCCCACGGCGAACGAGGCGCGGTCGACGCCGATCTGATCGACGGTCGCCGGATCCAGCCAGTAATCGCGCTCGATCCTGCCGATCAGGTGGCGGGCATTTGCGAAAAGCGGGTCGTCGAAATCGTCGAGCACACCCCAGAGATGGTCCGGGTGACCATGGGTGAATACCACCTCGGTGATGTCGTCGGGGGTAAGGCCAATGGCATCCAGCGCATCGACAAGCTCGCCCGCACTGTCCTGAAAGCTCGCACCGGACCCTGCGTCGAACAGGATATTGCGTCCCTCACTCTGCATCAATGTGACGTTGCAGTCGGGCCGCAGCGTATCGCCTTCCAGCCCATAGCGCGCCAGCAGCAGCGGCAGCTCCGCCTGCGGCATCGGGTCGAACATAAAACCGGCCGGAAGCACCAGATGGCCATCCGACAGGCTGGTGATGCGCGCGGCGCCGATGTTTGTCTCGGTCGCCGACCATAGCCTCAGCGGGGTGGTGGCGGTCAGGGCAAGGCCGGCGCCGAGGCGGCCGAGCAGGGTGCGTCGGGTCAGGGTCATGAAACTCTCCTCTGGATACATTCTGACATTCATGGACGTGAATTACAATTGATGAGATTTGGGAGCGAAGGGCGGCTTGACAAAGACGACAAAAATAGTCAGGTTTAGGGCATGCGCAGCCATCGGAGCCTCCGTCAGCCAGCGATCAACAGCGACCCCATTTGCCGATACGGAGACAATGACATGACGATCCACAGCGCCACCCCGACCGCCGATCCTGCGTTCCAGATCCTGCCCTCGCACAAGGCCGAGGACCTGACCAAGGGAGGCAATCTTGCCCATATCCGGCTGGGCGACCAGCTGTATACCCTGCGCATCACCCGCGCGGGCAAGCTGATCCTGACGAAATGAGCGCGGCGGCACATCGCGGCGGTGCTGCTGTCGGGCACCTGGCCGATCTTCCCGCACTCGAGGCCTCGGCGGTGCATTGTCTACGTTTGTGGAGCGATGCGGTGGAGGGCCGCGCGGCGTTGCCCGAGGGGCGCTCTGCCGAGCTGTTGCGGCAGATCTGCGGGCTGTGTGCGTCTTATGGAAGGCGTCCGTTGATGCGGCATGGTCTGGGGTGCGCCTGTCTGGGGGCGGACGAGGCCTGTTTTGCGCATATGGTGGCCGCCGCCGCCACCGGCGCGCGCGAGGATGCGCTGATGCTGGCCGCGCTGATCGTCCGACCCGATCTGGCGCCTGCGCTGGTGGCGCTGAGCGAACAGCTGGGACTGGCGCTGCACCGTCGACCGATGGTCACGACGGCGCAGAGTCGCACGCTAGAGAGCCGGGCAGGGCGTTTGCACTAGCCTGCTAGCAGCATCCGCAGCCCGCGTGATGGTGATCGTGATCGCAGACCGGGGCAGGCGCCCAGTCGCCGACCTCGGCCAGCACCGTGCGCAGCGCCCACAGGATCATGTCCACATCCTCTTCCTCGATGGACAGGGGCGGGCGGATCTTCAGGATATTGTCCTTGGGCCCTTCGCTGCCGATCAGGATGCGGTGGTCGCGCATCCGGTTCTTGACGTATCGGCAGATCTCGGTCCCCTCGGATCCGTCGGGGTTGATCAGCTCGACCCCCAGGAACAACCCCATGCCCCGCACATCGCCGACACAGCCGAATTCGCCCTCCAGCGCGCGCAACCCGTTCATCAGCCGCGCGCCCATCAGGCGCGCGTTTTCCTGCAAGCCCTCGTCATCGACGATATCCAGCACCTCCTTGCCGATCCGGCAGGAGAGGGTGGAGCCGCCGAAGGTCGAAAAGAACTCGATCCCGTTGTTGAAACTGTCGGCAATCTCGCGCGTGGTCACCAGAACCCCCAGCGGATGGCCATTGCCGATGGGCTTGCCCATCACCACGATATCGGGCTCGGCGCCCTGGTGCTCAAAGCCGAAATAGTAGTCGCCCAGCCGCCCCAGCCCGGTCTGCACCTCGTCGGCGATACACACCCCGCCCGCCGCGCGGATCTTGTCATAGACCGCTGCCAGATAGCCCTTGGGCGGGATGATCTGGCCGCCGACGCTGGGAAAGGTCTCGGCGATGAAACCGGCCACGCCATGGCCCTTTTCCTGCAACCGCGCGATGGCGGGATCGACAAGATCGGCGAATTTCCGGGCGCGCTCCGCATCGTCGCGCTTGAAACGGCCGCGATAGTCGTCGGCCACCTCGACCAGTTCGACCCAATCGGCCTGCCCCACGCCGCCCGGCTTGTTGAACTTGTAGGCCGAGATGGCGATCGCGCCGGTGGTATTGCCGTGATAACCGTGATCGGGCGTCACCATGCCGATGTTGCCCGTATGCGCCCGCGACAGGCGCAGCGCCAGTTCGTTCGCCTCGGTGCCGGAGTTGACAAAGAAACAGACCTCGAACCGCTCGGGCAGCTTCGACAGCACCTTGTCGGCGAAGGCCAGTTGCGCCGGATGCAGGTATCGGGTGTTCGAATTCATCCGCTTCAGCTGATCCGCTGCCACCGCCTGAATGCGGGGATGGGCATGGCCCACATGGGGCACGTTGTTATAGGCGTCCAGATAGGGGCGGCCCCATTCGTCGAACAGGTGATGTTTCCAGCCCCGCACCAGCATCACCGGATCGTCATAGGTAAGGCTCAGGTTGCCGCCGAAATGCGCCCGCCGCCCGGCCAGCACGGCGGCCTTGTCGGTGGGGCGATAGAACACCTTGTCATCGGGCAGGTTCAGCAGCGCCGCCGGGTTCGGGCAGACCGCGTGCCACAGGTCCATTTCGTCCGGGTCGCCGACACCGGGCCAGTCGGCCTCCATGCCCTGCGTCGTCAGCGCCAGCTGGAAATGCACATGCGGCGCCCAGCCGCCGTTCTGACTTGCATCGCCCAGCCGCGCAAATCCCGCCCCCTGCGCCACCGGATCGCCCGGTTTCAGCCGGTCGCAGACCTCGGGGTCGAGATGGCCGTAAAGCGTATAGAACGCATCGCCCTGCGGTGTCTCGTGATGCAGGATCACCACGCCACCATAATCCAGATGCCCGGTCCGGTTCTCGACCACCTCGACCCGCCCGCTGAGTGGTGCGTGCAGGATCGTACCGGCAGGGGCAAACACATCCACCGCCAGATGCACGGTACGCCGGTCGCTGGCCTTCCACGGCCCCTTGCGGAATCCCGGCTCGGCATAGATCAGGCGTGGTTCGTTGTAATAGCCCAGCCACAGGCCGGTGCCGAATTCCTCGCCCACGCGCGCGGCCTCGTCCAGCGGCATGTGGAACGGGTTCTGCGGCCAGGTCGAGTTTTCGACCGACAGCGAACCCATCGGCGCCGCGCCCAGATCGCTGCCGAACATCTGCGCGAAACGGCCCCGGTGCGCGTCCAGATAGGCCTGTACCCGCTCGGCCCCATCGGTCACCGGCAAGCCGCAGGCCACCCGCAGCCGCGCCGCCATCAGCCCGCCATTGACCGAGGCGTTTTCCAGGAACCGCCAGGCCGGGGCCTGGCTGATGGTCACATAGGGGTCGTCCGGGTTTTCCGCCGCCATCAGGGTCGAGTTCACCACCGACACCGCCAGCCGCATCCGGAGCAAGGGCCAGATCAGGTCGACCTCCTCCGCGCTCAGCCGGTTGGCGGCGTGATAGCCGCGCACCAGTGCTGCCAAGGCGCGTTCGGGTCGGGGGTGGTCCAGCACCACATAGGCCCCGGCAATCGCCAGATCGCAGACACGCGGCGCGGCGCACATGTCGCCCAGGTCGATCAGGCCCGAGACCTTGCGGGTCTCGTTCAGCCCGCCCTCGACCAGGATGTTGTAATCGTTGACGTCATTGTGGATCGCCTGGATCGGCAGGGCTGCGAGTCGGTCCCCGATCGCGGCGAACTCTGCCGTGATTTCCGCCAGCAGCGCCTGCCGTGCCGGATTGGTGATTGCCTCCAGATGCCGGTCGATCCAGCCCGCCTGCACCAGGTTCCATTTGAAATCCCGCGCCAGCCCGTCATGCGCGAACCCCTCCAGCGCCCGGTCGGTGGCGCCCAGCACCCGGCCCAGCTTCAGGATCAGTTCTTCGGAATGCGGCAGGGACAGCGCATAGCAACGCCCCGGCAGACGCTCAAGCAGCCAGACCCGGCGCGGCGCGCCCGCCTCATCCGCGATCTCGGGCAGCATCGCGCCATCGAGCGCGGCAAACACCTTGGGAAAGGGCAGGCCCGGCGCCACCTCGGCGATGTGATCCAGCGCCGCCACCTGCATCTCGACCAGCCCGGCCTCGCATTCGGGCCGCATCACCTTCAGCACATAGTCCCGTCCGTTCCGGCCACGGGCCAGAAAATTCAGGTCATATTCGCCATCGAGCCGTTCCAGCGCCGCCTCGATCCCCCAATGCACCCGCAGGGCCTCTGCCCAGAACTCCGTCAGCACCGCCGCTCTCCCATCACATTCCTGCCGAGGCGGCCGTTGCCCCCCGGTTCTTCATTTCGCCAAAAATACTCCGGGGGAGTCCCCGCAGGGGACGGGGCAGCGCCCCCTTTCCCTCAGTCCAGCTTGCGCAGGCGCGCCAGCAGGCTCGACGTGTCCCAGCGCCCGCCGCCCATCTTCTGTACATCCTTGTAGAACTGGTCGACCAGCGCGGTGACCGGCAGGCTGGCGCCGGTCTCGTTGGCGGTGTCCAGGCAGATGCCCAGATCCTTGCGCA
Source organism: Ruegeria pomeroyi (assembly GCF_021405525.1). Lineage (GTDB taxonomy): Bacteria > Pseudomonadota > Alphaproteobacteria > Rhodobacterales > Rhodobacteraceae > Ruegeria_B > Ruegeria_B alba. Next base: position 3,323,868 of record NZ_JAGQAG010000001.1, on the reverse strand, counting down.
TCCAGTCCACCGCGAACCCGTGCGTCCAGTGATCGTCCAGCATGGTCTCGTACCGGTTGGCCATCTGCCAGCTGCCGGCGGCGCCCTGGCTGATCACCTCGACCACCGCGCGGCCGTCCAGCCCCGCCTTTTCGGCGAAATGCAGCGACTCGGCGAGGCCCTGTACCAGACCCGCGATGGCGATCTGGTTGCACATTTTGGTAACCTGCCCGGCACCGCTCTCGCCGATGCGGCGGCAGATGCGGGCATAGGCGGCGATCACCGGTTCGGCGCGATCATATTCAGCCTGATCGCCCCCGCACATGACCGACAGCACCCCGTTCTCGGCCCCCGCCTGCCCGCCCGAGACCGGCGCGTCGACAAAGCCTACACCGTCGTCCTTGGCGGCGGCATAGAGCTCGCGGGTGACCTTGGCCGAGACCGTGGTGTGATCGACAAAGACGCTGCCCGCCGCCATGCCCGCCAGCGCGCCATCGGGGCCGGTGCAGACACTGCGCAAGTCGTCATCATTGCCGACGCAGGCCATGACGAATTCGGCGCCTTCGGCGGCCGCGCGCGGTGTCGTGGCCATGGTGCCGCCGTGCTGGGCCACCCATTTCTCGGCCTTTGCGGCGCTGCGGTTATAGACGGTGACATCGTGGCCCGCGGATTTCAGGTGCCCCGCCATCGGATAGCCCATCACGCCCAGGCCAAGGAATGCTAGTTTTGCCATGTCCGGATCCTCTCTCGTTCTCCGGCGGCGCGTCTCCCCCGGCTTGTTCCCGACAGAGACAAAGCAAAGCTTGTGGCAAAGGGCAAGCCCGCGCGTCAGTCGGTCCCGCCCAGATCGCGCAGGATCGGACAATCGGGCCGGTTGTCGCCCGCGCAGGCATCGACCAGTTCAGTGAGCGTGTCGCGCATGGCGATCAGGTCGGTGATCTTGGTCTCGATCCGGGCCAGATGATCGCGGGCCACCTGTTTGACATCGGCGCTGGCGCGGCTCTGATCCTCGTAGAGCGCCAGCAGGGTGCGGCAGTCCTCGATGGTGAACCCCAGCGCCCGGGCCCGTCCCAGAAAGGTCAGCTTGTGCAGGTCCTGTTCGCGAAACCTGCGATAGCCGTTCAGATCGCGCTGGGGCGTGATCAGGCCGATATCCTCGTAATAGCGGATGGTCTTGGCGGGCAGGCCGGTGCGGTTGGCGACATCTCCGATATTCATGCCGGTCTCCTTACTCTGCCGGGGCGGGGGCGGCGGCCGGGGGTGGGTTGGCCGCCTGCCGCGAAGCGGGCAGGGCGGCGCGCACCCGCCGCAGGCGCAGGGCGTTGGTGACGACAAAGACGCTTGACAAGGCCATCGCGCCCGCCGCCAGCACCGGCGACAGCATCGGCCCGCCAAACGGAAAGAGCACACCCGCCGCCACCGGGATCAGCAGCACGTTATAGCCAAAGGCCCAGCCCAGGTTCTGGCGGATGTTGCGCATGGTGGCGCGGCTCACCTCCAGCGCATTGGCCACGCCGCGCAGATCGCCCGACATCAGCACCACATCGGCGGCCTCGATGGCCACATCGGTGCCGGTGCCGACCGCGATGCCGATATCGGCATGGGCCAGGGCGGGAGCGTCGTTGATGCCATCACCGACAAAGGCCAGCGCGCCATGATCCGCCCGCAACGCATCCAACGCCGCGACCTTGCCCTCGGGCATGACTTCGGCGGTGACCGCGTCGATCCCCAGTTTTGCCGCCAGCGCCTGTGCCGTGCGGGTGTTGTCGCCGGTGATCATGGCCACGCGCAGCCCCATCTGGTGGAACCGCTCGATGGCCTCGACCGTGCCGGGTTTCACCGGGTCCGAGACCGCCAGCACCGCCGCCGCACGGCCACCGACCGAGGCATAAAGCGGCGTCTTGCCCTCTGCGGCCCAGCCCGCCCCGATTTCGGCCAGCGGGCCCAGGTCGATACCTTCGCGGGCGAACAGCCGGTCGGCGCCGACCAGCACGTCCTGGCCCTCGACCGTGGCGCGGGCGCCCAGCCCGGTCAGGCTCTGGAACCGGTCCACCGCAGGGACGTCGCCCTTGGCCGCGCGGGCAATGGCCGAGGCAATCGGGTGTTCCGACTGCGCCTCGACGGCTGCTGCCAGCCGCAATACGCCATCACGGTCAAACCCTTCGGCAGGGGTCAGGTCGGTCAGTTCAGGCCGGCCCAGCGTCAGCGTGCCGGTCTTGTCGAAGGCAATCACCTTCGCCTCTTGCAGCCGTTGCAGCGCGTCGCCCTTGCGGAACAGCACGCCCAGTTCAGCGGCCCGTCCCGTGCCGACCATGATCGAGGTCGGTGTGGCCAATCCCATGGCACAGGGGCAGGCGATGATCAGCACTGCGACACCGGCGACCAGGGCATGACCCAGAGCGGGTGAGGGGCCGAAGATCAGCCAGACCAGCACCGTCAGCGCCGCGACCCCCATCACGATGGGCACGAACCACAGGGTGATCCGGTCCACCACCGACTGGATCGGCAGCTTGGCGCCTTGTGCCTGTTCCACCATGCGGATGATCTGGGCCAGCACCGTGTCGGCGCCCACCTTTTCAGCGCGTGCGCGCAGGGCGCCGGCCCCGTTTACGGTGCCGCCCACCAGCGTGTCGCCGGCGGATTTGGTCACCGGAACCGGCTCGCCGGTGATCATGCTTTCGTCAACATGGCTCTGGCCGTCCAGCACCAGCGCGTCTGCCGGAATACGCTCTCCGGGGCGGATGACCAGCGTGTCGCCCGGTTGGATGTCGGCGATGGCCACCTCTACCGCTTGTCCCTTGCGTTCGATATGCGCATGGCGGGGTTGCAGCCCCACCAGGGCCTCGATGGCGGCACCGGTGCGCCCGCGCGCCCGCGCCTCGAGCCAGCGGCCCAGCAGGATCAGCGCCACGATGACGGCGGCGGCCTCGTAATAGACATTGGCGGTGCCGTTGGGCAGCAGGCCGGGGGCGAAGGTCGCGACCAGGGAGAAGCCATAGGCGGCCCCTGTCCCCAATGCGACCAGAGCATTCATGTCGGGGGCGCCGCGCAAAAGGGCCGGGAAACCCTTGGCATAGAACACCCGACCGGGGCCAAGCAGCAACAGCGTGGTCAGCGCGAACTGGATCAGGTGGCTGGCCTGTTGGCCGATGGTCGCCAAGATCCAGTGGTGCAGGGCGGGGATCATGTGCCCGCCCATTTCGATCAGGAAGACGGGCAGCGCCAGCAGGACGGCCAGCAGGGTTTGCCGTTTGAGCACCGCAGCCTCGTTCGAGGGCTCCTCGCCCTCGTCCTCGGCGCCCCCTGCGGGGCGGGCGGCATAGCCCGCGGCGGTCGATACCGCCGCCAGCGCAACCGGATCGGTGCTGCCGGTGACATAGCTGACCCGCGCGGTGCGGGTGGCCAGATTTACCTGTGCCTCGACGACGCCCGGTGCGGCGCTCAGCGCCCGTTCCACCCGGCCCACACAAGAGGCGCAGCTGAGCCCTTCGACATCCAGCGTGGTTTCCGACACCGCGGCCGGATAGCCCGCGTCAGCCGCCGCTTGTGTCAGCGCGGCGACCGGGCCGTCATGGTGGACCTGCGCTGTCTTGGTGGCGAAGTTGACCGAAGCCCCGGCAACCCCCGGAACCGCTTGCAAGGCGCGCTCCACCCGGCCCACGCATCCCGCGCAGCTCATGCCCGTGATCTTCAGCGAAGTGGTTTGTGCTGACATGCGACTCGTCCTTGTCCTCTGATCACCCCTCAGATGGGGCTTCCAGTCACGGGAAGGTCAAGAGGGGTGCCGGGAAAATTCTCAGCCGCGTCCGATTTTAGTTTCCATCAGCCGTTGATAGAGGCCCGGCGACAGCCGATTGATCCACCAGGCCAGTCGCGCCACCCGGCCCACCGGGATCATGTCGCGCCCCCGGTCGAGACCGCGCAGGATGGCCGCCGCCGCCGCCTCGGGCGTCATGTAATCCATCCCGTCGGTGGCCGAGCCGGGCCGGGCGATACCATCGGGCTGTGCCTGCGGGTTGCCCAGATTGGTGGCCACAAAGGACGGGGCCGCGATCTGCACCGCCACCCCATGCGCGCGCTCCTCGGACCGCAACGATTTGAAAAACCCCTCCAGCGCGTGTTTGGACGCGGCATAAGAGGTGCGGCTGTAGAGCGGCGCGAACCCCGCCACAGAAGAGATTGCCAGATGGGTGCCGCGTGCCTGCCGCACCGGGTCGATCATAACGCGGGCCATGTTTACGGCGGCGAAATAGTTGATCTCGAACACCCGGCGGTGACTGGCCTCGTCACTGTCGGCAAACAGGCCGATCTGGGTGATGCCGGCATTATAGATGACCAGGTCCACCCCTCGTCCCCCGACCGCCGCAGTACAGGCGGCGGCCAGTTGACCGGGATCGGTCAGGTCGCATTGAATGACGCGCTGGGTCTCGCCGGGCTCGATGGTCGAGATATCGCGGTCGAGCAGCGTTACATGCCAGCCGCGCGCTTGCAGCGCATCCGACAGCGCCCGGCCCAGCCCGCCTGCTCCCCCGGAGATCACCGCCCGCTTCAAATACCCGCCTCGCGCCGCCAGAGGTCGAAGACCTCGGCACTGGTCAGCTCAGGGCTATAGCCGAACACCTGTTTCAGCGCGTCATTGGCCAGCACCGGGCGGTATTGCAGGAACCGCACCTGTTCGGGTCCATAGCGCGACAGGCCCAGCGGCCGCGCCACCGCCAGCGCCGCCTTCAGCGCCTGCGCGGGCAGACGCAGCACCGGCTTGTCCAGGGCGCGTGCAAGGTCGCTGACCCCCATCACCCCGTCGCCCGCCACGTTGTAGATACCCGCAGGCCCTTCGCCCGCCGCCCGCGCCAGAATACGGGCCAGATCGCGGGTCCAGATAAAGACAAACGGGCTTTCCGATCCGCGCACCGCCAGCAGGCGGGGTTTGTGAAAGAGGGCGGTGATCTGGTTCTCGGTGCCTGCGCCCAGAACCGTTCCCACCCGCAGCACCACCTGTTCCAGCTGCGGCGCGCTCTGGCGTGCCTCGGCCAGCATCTCTTCGACCTGGCGCTTGTGATCGGCATAGGCGAACTCGGGATTGCCGCGCAGCGGGTCGCTTTCGCGCAGCGGCACCGGGTTGTCGGCGTGATAGCCATAGGCAGCGCCCGAGGAAGTGACCACCAGCCGCCGCACTCCATGCGCCAGACAGGCGTCCAGCACCGCCCGCGTGCCGCCGACGTCGACGCGATGGGCAACCTCGCGCGCCACACCGGGTGACACGATAGAGGCGAGGTGAATGACCACATCCGGCCGCACCTTGGCAATGACCCGGTCAGGGTCATCGCCCGTCACATCCATCTTGAAATAGGTCATGCCCTCGGGCAGCGGATCGGGCCGCGCAAGATCGGTGGCAAAGACCTGCTGACCGGACAGTTCGGCCAACAACGCCTGCCCCACCATGCCCGCCGCACCGGTAATCAGGATGCGGTTCATCGGGCCGCCTCGGTCCGCGCCATGAGCATCGCCAGCCCAAGGCCCGAGATTGCATGCCAGATCCCCCAGAACGCCGCCGCGACCGCCATGCCGCCCAGCCCGTTAAAGAACGCAAAGATCAGCACAAGCCCGAGGCCCGAGTTCTGGATACCGGTTTCGATCGTCACCGCGCGCCGGTCGTAAGGGGACAGCCGGGTCAGAGTGGCCACAACCCAGCCGCCCCCCAGAGCCAGGCCGTTGTGAAGGATCACAAGCCCGGCGACAGCTCCGGCAAAACTCAGGAAGTACCCCCAATTTGCAGCCAGAGCGAGTATGATGAACGCGATGAAGATGCCCATCGACAGCAGTTGCAGCGGCCGCCGCAGCCGCGCGGTCAGGGCAGGGCGGCGCATGTTCAACGTCACGCCCAGGATCAGTGGCAGGATCAGCATCAACCCGACCGTGACGGCGATCTGCACGGGGTCGATATGGGTCTCTTGCAGGATGGCGCGGGTGGGGGGATACAGGCTTCCCCACAGCGCGATATTCGCGGGTGTCATCACGATGGCGCCCACGGTAGCAAAGGCGGTCATCGACACCGAGAGCGCCGCGTTGCCGCCCGCCCGGTGGGTGATGAAGTTGGAGATATTGCCACCGGGACAGGCCGCCACCAGAATGAGGCCCAGCGCAATCGACGGGTGCGGCGCGGTCAGCCAGACCAGCGCAAAGGTCAGCACCGGCAGCACCACGAATTGCGAGAAGAGTCCCACCAGCACGGGTTTCGGGCCGTGCGACAAGCGGCGGAAATCCTCAATCGTCAGGTCGATCGCGATGGAGAACATCACCACCGCCAGGATCGCGTTCAGCAGCGTCAGCGAAGCGGGCGAGAAATTCAGCAGGATATCGTCGATGCCGGTCATGCTCGCGCATCCTTCAGCCGTTTGATCCATCCGGTCACCGCGCCGCGATAGGTGGCCTTGTCCACGTAATAGGCCATGCGCGCCAGCTTGAGGTAGTTCATGCCGCCGGTCGCCCGTTCAAAGCCTGCCGATTTCGCGGTCTTTAGTTCCTCGGCGGCCTTGTTTCCCGCGCGCAGCCCGGTGATGTAACGCGCCACCATCTCGGCCTGTTCATGCCGGCCCTGCCAGCCCAGACCGCTGGCCTCGATCATCCCCAGCACAAAGAGGTCGTCGCGCTCGGGGTGCAGGGCGTTCAGGTAAAGATGCGGCGCATCGCCCTGCCAGTTCAGGAGGCTGCGGTCGATGAATGGATAAAACAGCTTGTAGCCGGTGGCGGCGAGGATCATGTCATACTCCTCGCTCGAACCATCGGCAAAGATCACCCGGCTTCCGTCAAGACGGTCGATATCGGGACGGATGCGCAAATCGCCATGGCCCGCGTGATAGAGGACCAGCGAATTGACCACCGGATGGCTTTCGTAAAGCTGGTAGTCGGGCTTGGGAAACCCGTATTTCTGCGGATCGCCCACGAACCATTTCAGGATCATCCCGTCGACCCGCCGTTTCAGCCACATCGGCAGCTTGATCATGCCGCCCAGCGTATCGGCCGGTTTGCCAAAGACGTATTTCGGTACAAAATAGTATCCGCGCCGCATCGACAGGTCGCACATCACCCCGTGATGGATCGCGTCCACCGCGATATCGCAGCCGGAATTACCCGCCCCCACGATCAGCACCCGCTTGCCATCGAATTGCGAGGGGTGGCGGTAGGCCGAGGAATGGATCAGTTCGCCGTCAAATGTTCCCTTGAACTCCGGCATGTTGGGTTCGGATAACGTGCCATTGGCGATCATCACCCCGGCATAGGTTTCCGCATGCTCTCCCTCTGCGTCGCGCCATGTGACACGCCATCCGTCACCCGGTCCCCCCAGCGGCTCACACCGCAGCACCTCGGCCCCGAAGCGGTAATGCTCGCGAAGCCCGAAATGGTCGGCGAAGGCGTTGAAGTACCGCTTCAGCTCGCGGTGCGAGGGGTATTCGGCGACCGCGTCCTTCATCGGGAAATCGGTGAACTCGGTCATCCGCTTGGAGGAGATCAGATGCGCGCTGTCGTACATGGTCGAGCGGGGGCCATCGATATCCCACAGCCCGCCCACATCCGAATGCAGCTCGAACCCGTCAAAGGCGATGCCCTGTTCCAGCATCACCTTGGCCATGGCCAAGCCCATCGGACCTGCCCCGATCAGGGCAAATCTGTCGCGCGTTTCGGTCATCTGCGTCCTCCCGTCGTTCTTAAGTTGAACGAGTGTTCAAAATAAGGCAAGATAATTTGCAAGGGAGATGTTTGTTTTGGAAAAACAACGGCAACGGGCGCCATCGGCGCGGTCCTTGCAGACGCGGGCCCGTATTCTGGATGCGGCAGAGCAGCTCTTTGCCGCGCGCGGATTCGAGGGCGCGTCGATTCGCGACATCGCCAAGGCCGCAGGGGTGCAGGGGGGGCTGGTGGCGCATCATGGCGGCAGCAAGGAAGAGCTGTTTCGGCTTGTGGTCGCGCGCCGTGCCGGTGCGTTGTCGCGCATCCGTGTCGAGGCACTCGAGGGCGCGCGTGCGCAAGGGCCCCTTGATCTGGCGACCATCCTTGATTGTTTTATCCGGCCCTATGTGACGCTGGCCCAGGAGGGCGGGCCGCATTGGGTCGCCTATGGAAGGCTGCTGGCGCATGTCTCTGCCGATCCACGCTGGAGCACGCTGGCGGCAGAGTGTTTCGACCCTACCGCGCAGCAGTTCATTGACGAGATCGTGGCGCTCTACCCCGGGGCCGTGCCGGGGCGGGCGGCAATGGGGCAGATCTATGCGGTCTCGGCGATGCTGGCCCATGTGTATTCAGCCTGGCGCCTGGATACGCTCAGCCCCGGCGCGGGGGAGGCCGACACCGATCGGCTGATCGCCTTCGCCACGGCCGGTATTCACGCGGTCATGACAGAGAGGGTGCCGGAAAAATGAAATTTTTCCGGGCCGTTTTCCGGCGCGGAAAACGGCCGCCTGCCGCAAGCGCGCATCAATACGATGTCAGAGCGCGCTGCCTTCTTGCGGTGTGGGGGTGTGGTTGAAAACATAAGAATTGCGGCAGGCCTCTTCCCCGCCCAGTTCCGCGATCCGCCGCCGCTGGTCGGCAAAGGCGCGGTCATTTACAGCTTCCGGGTCGCATATAAGGCGCAGGCGATGCTCTCCCTCGAGCAATGCGGCCCGGATTTCGGGGTCATCCAACGCGTGTTTGGCAAGGTCCACCAGTTCCTGCGGGTCGCTATCCAGATCGAAAAGCTGAGAGGCTTCGCCGACGTAGTGCACGTATTTCCAGCGCCCCCAACGCAGCATGAACGTGCCTGTGCGGGAGCCGCCGTCGTGATACTCGCTGAACCCGGCCCGCTCGGGATCATCTGGCGCAGTGGAGATAGCACGCAGTGACACTCCGGGCAGGTCCGCGCGCGCCGCTAACCCGCACACCTCGCGCGCGGTTGCGGCGATATCGGTGAGGCTGGTGCAGGTCGACACCCGGTGCCCGGCGGGGATGCCCGGGCCGGCGGCAATCATCGGCACACCGGCGCTGGCCTCATACATAACCTGTTTGGTCCAGAAACCCTGGTCCCCCATCATGTCGCCATGGTCGGAAACATAGAGGATCACGGTGTTTTCGGCCTGTCCGCTGGCCTCAAGCGCGGCCAGTACCCGGCCCACGCAATCATCCATGAAGGAGGTAAGGCCATAATAGGCGGCCTTGGCGGCGCGCATCTTCTGTTCGTCGAAATAGGCGTCATAATTGAAGAACCCGCCGATGTTGCGCAATTCGGCATGATCCGGCAGGCCCAACCCATAGCCCACGGGCAGGTCCATGTCGTCTGGATCGTAGAACGTGGACCATTCCTCGGGACAGGTCAGCGGGTAATGCGGGCTGACCAGCGATACGAAGGCGGCCCAGGGCCGCTCTTGCCGGGCCGGGTTGGCCAGCCAGGTCTCGGCCGCGGCGGTGATGGCGCGGTCATACTCGGTATAGCTGCTGGAGCCGACACCGACATCGGCCGCCAACTCGGCGGCGGCGTCATAGGAGGGCGGGTTCTTGCGCAGCAGACCCACGGCCCAACCCACACCACCCACCACGTGCATTGGCAGGATCTCTTGCGAAAACCCGTTGTCATCCTCGGATGAGCGGAAATGCAGTTTACCGATAGAAACGACCTCACGCCCGGCATCGCGCAGGTCATGCATCCAGCTGCGCGGCTGACCGGCATAGGGGGTGGCGCTGTCCCAATGGCCGGTCCTGTGGATCCAGTTGCCGGTGGCCAGCGCAGCCCGGGTCGGCACGCACATGGGCGAGGGGGTATAAGCGGCCTCGAACATGGTGCCGCGCGCGGCCAGCGCGTCCAGGTTGGGTGTCTTGACGATGGGATGCCCTGCGCATCCCATCGCGTCCTTGCGATGCTCATCCGAGACGATCACCAGAAGATTGAGCGGCTCTGCCATGTCTGGTCGCCCCTTTCCTCAGGTTTGCCTGCCCTGCGCGTCCCGCAGCAGCCGACGCAGGATCTTGCCCGAGGCAGATTTCGGGATCTCGTCCACCACCTGCAACTGGCGCACCTGCTTGTAATGCGCCAGCCGGGTGTCGAGATACGCCTGCACCTCGGCCAGGCTTGGCCCGGCCTGACCGGCCGCCGCAACGACGAAGGCCAGCGGAACCTCGCCCGCCTCTTCATCGGGGGCGCCGATTACCGCCGCATCCGCGATGGCGGGGTGGGTCAGCAATGCCGCCTCGACCTCGGCCGGAGCGACCTGGAATCCCTTGTACTTGATCAGTTCCTTGAGCCGGTCGGTGATATAAAGGAATCCGTCCTCGTCGAAATGGGCGATGTCGCCGGTGCGCAACCAGCCGCCCTCGACGATGGTGGCGCGGGTGGCGGCCTCGTTGTTGAGATATCCCTTCATTACCTGTGGCCCCCGTACCCACAATTCGCCATCTTCACCCAGCGGCAGGTCGGCGCCGGTCTCGGGGTCGACGATGCGGCATTCGGTGTTCGATATCGCCACGCCCGAGGCGCCCGGCTTGCCCTCTCCACGTGGCGAGACATGACTGACCGGGCTGAGCTCGGTCATGCCATAACCCTGGTTCACCTTTGCACTGATGCGCCTCCCCAGCGCCTCGCCCACGTCACGGCCCAGCGGGGCGGCGGCGCAGAACACCTGTTCGACGCAGGACAGATCGTAATTGGCCACTACCGGATGCTTGGCCAGCGCAATGGCGACCGGTGGCACGATCCACAGTCGAGGTGTGCGGTAGCGCGACACGCAGTCAAGATATTGCTCCAGATCGAAGCGGGGCAGCGTCACCAGGCCGCCACCGCCGGTCAGGTAAATGTTCATCAGCACCTGCAAGCCGTAGATGTGGAAGAATGGCAAAAAGGCGGTGGTCATCTCGCCGGGACGCAAATCGGCGGGCAACAGCGTCTGGTCGATATTCACCACCAGATTGCGATGCGTCAGCATCACGCCCTTGGGTAGCCCGGTGGTGCCCGAAGAATAGGGCAGGACCACCACATGCTCGGACACGTCGACCGGCACTTGTTGTTCAAGCGGTGTGCCCATCAGCTCGCCGAATGACAGCATGCCCTCTGGCGCCTCTCCGACCACCACGATCCGGTCGACACCGGTCCCCTCGATCGCGGCCCGCGCGGTGTCCAGAAACGCGGGTATCGTCACCAGAACCGTGGCCCTGGCATCGTTCAGCTGATGATGCACTTCGGGCGCTGTATAGGTGGGGTTGATCGTGGTGATGGTGCCGCCGGCCCAGGCGACGCCGTGAAATGCGATGCAGTATTCGGGAAGGTTCGGCAGCATCAGTCCGACGCAAGTGCCCGCACCCACCCCGCGCTCGGTCAGCCCCCCGGCCAGGGCCTTGACCGCGTGGATGAACTGAGCGCCGCTATAGCTGCGCCCGCTGGGTCCATCGATCAGGATGGTCATCTTTGGGTCGATCCCCTCGAACACCCGTTCGGTGACGGTCTTGTCGCTCAGGGCGACGTCCTCGAATCTGCTCTTGATAATGGTCATCTGAAATTCTCCCCCTGAAGCCGGGCGCTGCCCGGTCAGGCCATGCTAGAGGCAGGCCCGTTATTTCCAAAGGAATAACACGGGGTGACCGGCAAACGATCTTGCGCTTCGGTGCCGAACCCCCTATAGAGCGCACGTCGATAAGGCGATTTGAGCCATAAAAGAATGAGACGGGCAGGGTCGGGAGTATCCGGCCCTCTTTGTTTTGTGGTGACAAGACCGGATCGTCTGACCAATCCGTGCCGCCCCGGCGGACATCAAACAAGACCGGCGGAGACAACCGCTCGGCCAGCAAAAACCGAACTGAAAAGGAAAACAACGCCGCATGGCTAACGCATCCATGGAGGAATTCGAAGCCCTCCTTAACGAAAGCTTCGAAATGGACACCCCCGAAGAGGGATCGGTTGTCAAAGGCAAGGTCATCGCGATCGAAGCGGGCCAGGCCATCATCGATGTCGGCTACAAGATGGAAGGCCGCGTCGAACTGAAAGAATTCGCAAATCCCGGCGAGGCCCCTGAGATTGCCGTTGGCGACGAGGTCGAAGTCTACCTGCGCGCCGCCGAGAACGCCCGTGGCGAAGCTGTCATCTCGCGCGAGATGGCCCGCCGCGAAGAGGCCTGGGACCGTCTGGAAAAAGCCTATGCCGACGACCAGCGCGTCGAAGGCGCGATCTTTGGTCGTGTCAAGGGTGGCTTTACCGTCGATCTGGGCGGTGCCGTGGCCTTCCTGCCCGGCTCTCAGGTCGATGTGCGCCCGGTGCGCGATGCCGGCCCGCTGATGGGTCTCAAGCAGCCCTTCCAGATCCTGAAAATGGACCGTCGCCGTGGCAACATCGTCGTGTCGCGCCGCGCCATCCTGGAAGAAAGCCGCGCCGAACAGCGCGCCGAAGTCATCGGCAACCTGACCGAAGGTCAGACCGTCGACGGCGTGGTCAAGAACATCACCGAATACGGTGCATTCGTTGACCTGGGCGGTGTGGACGGCCTGCTGCACGTCACCGACATGGCATGGCGTCGCGTCAACCACCCCAACGAGATCCTGAACATCGGCGAGACCGTCAAGGTCCAGGTGATCAAGATCAACAAGGACACCCACCGTATCAGCCTGGGCATGAAGCAGCTCCAGGAAGATCCGTGGGATCTGGTCGGTGCCAAGTATCCGCTGGAATCGGTGCATACCGGCCGCGTGACCAACATCACCGACTACGGCGCATTCGTCGAGCTGGAGCCGGGCGTCGAAGGCCTGGTGCACGTCTCGGAAATGTCCTGGACCAAGAAGAACGTCCACCCCGGCAAGATCGTTTCGACCAGCCAGGAAGTGGAAGTCATGGTTCTGGAAATCGACGGCGCCAAGCGTCGCGTGTCGCTGGGCCTGAAACAGACCATGCGCAACCCGTGGGAAGTCTTTGCCGAGACCCATCCCGAGGGCACCGTGGTCGAGGGCGAGGTCAAGAACATCACCGAATTCGGTCTGTTCATCGGCCTTCCGGGCGACATCGACGGCATGGTTCACCTGTCCGACCTGTCCTGGGACGAGCGCGGCGAAGACGCGATCCAGAACTATCGCAAGGGTGACATGGTCAAGGCCGTCGTCTCCGAAGTCGATATCGACAAGGAACGCATCTCGCTGTCGATCAAATCGGTTGGCGGCGACAAGTTCGCCGAGGCCGTTGGCGGCGTTAAGCGCGGTTCGATCATCACCGTGAACGTCACCGCGATCGAGGATGGCGGCATCGAGGTGGAATACGAAGGCATGAAATCCTTCATCCGCCGCTCCGACCTGTCGCGTGACCGTGCCGATCAGCGTCCCGAGCGCTTCTCGGTCGGTGACAAGGTCGATGTGCGCGTCACCAACGTGGACAGCAAGACCCGCCGTCTGGGCCTGTCGATCAAGGCGCGCGAGATCGCCGAAGAGAAAGAGGCCGTGGAACAGTACGGCTCGTCCGACTCGGGTGCATCGCTGGGCGATATCCTGGGCGCGGCGCTGAAGGGCGACAACTAAGTCCTGACCGACGTCTGAGCAAGAAAAGGCCCCGCAGGAGCGATCCTGCGGGGTTTTGCGTTCCATGGCGGTGGTTTGGCGTCGCCCTAACCGAAGATCGACCAGCCCGTCGCCCGCGCCAGATGTTCGACCGCCAGCGTGCCAAGAGCGGAATTGCCATGTGGGTTCAGCCCGGGTGACCAGACCGCGATCGAGGCGCGACCGGGCGCAATGACCAGAATGCCGCCGCCAACACCGCTCTTGCCGGGCAGGCCGACGCGATAGGCGAAGTCGCCAGACCCGTCATAGTGGCCACAGGTCAGCATCAGTGCGTTGATCCGGCGCACGCTGTGGCGCGAGATCAGTGAGGGTGCGGCCGGCCCCCCGACAAGGAACCGGCCGGCCAGGGCAAGCTGGCGCGCAGTCATTTCTATCGCGCATTGGTGGAAGTAGGTGCCGCAGGTCAGGTCCGGGCTGTTGACGAAGTTGCCATGCGCCGCGAGGAAATGCGCCAGGGCCATGTTGCGGTGGCCATGATCGGTTTCAGAGCGCGCCACGGACTCGTCGATATGGATGTTCTCATCATCCGCGGCAGCCCGCACGAAACGCAGGATCTCGCCCAGAACCTCTCGGGGTTGATGGCCGGCAAGAATGGCGTCGGTAACCACCAGCGCCCCCGCGTTGATGAAGGGGTTGCGGGGTATGCCACCCTCGTGTTCGAGTTGCAAAATGGAATTGAAGGGCAGCCCGGACGGTTCCCGACCGACCCGCTGCCAAAGCCTGTCTCCCAGTCGACCGAGGGCCAGCGCAAGGGTGAAGACCTTGGAAACCGACTGGATGGAGAACGGCGTATCCGCATGTCCCGCGGCAAAGCATCGACCGTCGGCCAGAGCCAGCGCGATACCGAACTGCTCAGGGTCAACCGAGGCAAGTTCGGGGATGTAATCGGCGACACGGCCCTTGTCGGCGGTGGCGAGCATCCCTGCCGCGATCCCCTCGAGAAGGGTGGTGTAGTTCAAATCGTCCATGTCTCCTCGCGCGTGGTCGCAAAGGCTCATACCTCTATCCTTACCTGCTGGCAAAACCGAACTTCCTGCTGTGACCTGGTTGAACGGGCCGGCCTATCGCTGGCGCGGAGCGTTCCGAATCAAGAGGCTTTGCATACGCAGCAATTGATCTTGGTAAGGCTCCGGCAAGGGGTCTCGTCCGGGAATCCGGGCCCATCGCCCTGCTGAATGACGGGTTTGTTGACGGTTATTTGCGGGCAAATGGCGAAATATGGCTTGGCCGCAATCGGTAACCTGTTTCCGCAGAAGGGTTTTCTGCCTATAGTCCCTGACATAAGAATGACGACCTTTGGCGTTGGGAGGGCCAGGCGCATGATCCGTTCGGAACTGATCCAGAAGATTGCCGATGAAAATCCGCACCTCTACCAGCGGGATGTCGAGCGGATCGTGAACACCGTTTTTGAGGAAGTCACCGACGCCATGGCACGCGGCGACCGGGTGGAACTGCGCGGTTTCGGCGCTTTCTCGGTCAAGAAGCGGGACGCGCGCATTGGTCGCAATCCCAGAACCGGCGATACGGTCCATGTAGAGGAAAAGCACGTGCCGTTCTTCAAGACCGGCAAGCTGCTGAGGGATCGCCTGAACGGAAAAGCCTGACCCATGATGCGCTATATTCGCTACGCCTTTCTTGCAACGCTCGGGATCATACTTGTCTCGGTGTCGTTGGCCAATCGCCAGATGGTGACGCTGAGCCTGCTGCCCGAAGACCTGGCCCATCTGCTGGGCGTCAACTTTTCGCTGACACTGCCTTTGTTCCTGGTGGTTCTGGGCGGGATCGCGTCGGGCGTGGTGATCGGATTTGTCTGGGAGTGGCTGCGCGAGCACAAGCATCGCCGCACGGCGGATGTAAAGCACCGCGAGGTGCGTAAGCTCGAGCGCGAAGTCAAGTCGCTCAAGAAGAAGCAGAACGAGGGTAAGGACGAGGTCCTGGCGATTCTCGACGATGCCGCTGCCTGATCGCTGAAATGGTCGACGACATTCGCGTCAAGATTTGCGGGCTGACCGATCCAGAACAGCTGCGTGTCGCCGTCGAGGCGGGTGCGCGATACGTCGGCTTCGTGTTCTTTGCGAAATCACCCCGGCACCTGACGGTGGACCGAGCGGTTGAACTGGCGGTATCGGTCCCGGTTGGGGTGGCCAAGGTGGCATTGGTGGTGAATCCAACCGATGCGGACCTGGATGCCATCACTGCCGCCGTTCCGCTCGACATGCTTCAGCTTCACGGCAAGGAAAGTCCCGCGCGCGTGACCGAGGTGAAGGCACGCTATGGTCTGCCAGTCATGAAGGCGATCGGGGTGGCCGAGGCAGCCGATCTGGCGCAGATCGACCTCTATTCCGATGTGGCCGACCAGTTGCTGATAGACGCCAAGCCGCCGTCGGGTGCGGACCTGCCCGGTGGCAACGGGCTGGCCTTTGACTGGCGGCTGCTGGCGGGGCGGAAGTATTGGCGCAAGCCCTGGATGCTGGCAGGCGGGTTGACGCCTGACAATGTGGGCGAGGCGATCCGTCTGACCGGGGCGCGGCAGGTCGATGTCTCGTCGGGCGTCGAATCCGCGCCGGGGGTCAAGGATGCCGGGCTGATCCGAGGTTTTCTTGCGGCTGCGCGGGCGCAGTAACCCATTCTTTACCAGGTCTCGTGCAAAATGGCGCTATGAATCTCGCCCTCCCACCCCAGAGCCCTGAGCAATGGTTCGATCATTTGTTTACCGCCAAATCCGCCCGTTCCGGCGGTGTGGTGCGCCGCAAGGTACGGGACATGGAGCGCATGGTGGGGCGGGAGGTCTTTCTGGCAGAGATCCGGCGCCGTGGCTTTACGGCGGTCGAAAATGCCGGGCAGGTGATCGTGTTCTGCAACGCCGAGCCTGTCCGCCTGATCACGGCACGGGCACAAACTTTCTCTGAAAGTTTGTGATCAAATCCTGAACAGGATTTGATGTCAGACTTTCGCGAAAGTCTGACCGCTTTACCTTTCAGCGTTGTACCGCTAGTGCTGGACCGCGATACTAGGGAGCACGCCATGGCCAACGACCTTTTCAATTCCTTCATGTCTGGGCCTGACGAACAGGGCCGTTTCGGAATCTTCGGGGGGCGCTTTGTCAGCGAGACGTTGATGCCGCTGATCCTGTCGCTGGAAGAGGAATATGAGAAGGCCAAGATAGACCCGAGCTTCTGGGCGGAAATGAACGATCTGTGGGCGAACTATGTGGGCCGTCCGTCGCCGCTCTACTTTGCCGAGCGGCTGACCGAACATCTGGGCGGCGCCAAGGTCTATATGAAGCGCGACGAGCTGAACCATACCGGTGCGCACAAGATCAACAATGTGCTGGGTCAGATCATTCTTGCGCGCCGCATGGGCAAGACCCGCATCATCGCCGAGACCGGCGCCGGGCAGCACGGGGTGGCGACCGCGACGGTCTGCGCCAAGTTCGGCCTGAAATGCGTGGTCTACATGGGGGCTCATGATGTGCGCCGCCAGGCACCCAATGTTTTCCGCATGCGCCTGTTGGGGGCCGAGGTTATCCCGGTCACTTCGGGTCGCGGCACGCTCAAGGACGCGATGAACGACGCGCTGCGCGACTGGGTGACAAATGTGCGCGACACCTTCTACTGCATCGGCACGGTTGCGGGCCCGCACCCCTATCCGGCGATGGTGCGCGATTTCCAGTCAATCATCGGCAAGGAAGCCAAGGAACAGATGATGAAAGCCGAGGGCCGTCTGCCCGATACCATCATCGCCGCGATCGGTGGCGGCTCCAACGCCATGGGTCTGTTCTACCCCTTCCTCGACGACAAATCGGTCAACATCATCGGGGTCGAGGCCGGTGGCAAGGGCGTCAACGAGAAGATGGAACATTGCGCCTCGCTGACCGGTGGCCGCCCCGGCGTGCTGCATGGCAACCGCACCTATCTGCTTCAGGACGACGACGGCCAGATCCTCGAAGGGTATTCGATCTCGGCGGGGCTCGATTATCCCGGCATCGGCCCGGAACACTCCTGGTTGCACGAGGTCGGGCGCGCCAAATATGTCTCGATCACCGACAAGGAGGCGCTGGAGGCGTTTCAGCTCTGCTGCGCGACCGAGGGGATCATTCCGGCGCTCGAACCCAGCCACGCGCTGGCCCACGTGATGAAAATCGCACCGGTCCTGCCCGAGGATCACATCATCTGCATGAATATGTGCGGTCGGGGCGACAAGGACATCTTTACCGTCGCCAAGTTCCTGCGCTTTGACATGTCCGATACCGAAGGCCGCGACGCCGAGGATTGAGTCGCCCTTTTCCGGGCGGCTATGGCCGAACGGTTTGGACCCTGTCGAATAAACCAAAGGCAGACGACAGCGGCCCCGGAGGCCGCTGTCTTCTTTTCTAGCGATGACGATCTAAGCAGAGATTTCGTGTAAGTATCAGATAATTATGATAAACATTTGTTTATCTGCCTCCACCCGTCTTGTTTGTGTCGCTCTAAACCGCAGACCCATTTCTCTCTTGGATCAGCTGTGCAGCCTGATCTCTGTCGGTTGGTTTCCAACGGCATGAATTGGTGACGGAGGTATGAAATGCGAAAGACAATGACATCCAGGGTTGCACTTACAGCCGGAGCAATCCTTGTCGGCGGGCTGGTCGGTCTGGCCGAGGCGAGTGTGGTGCAGACTGATATGATTGCACCCGATCAATCGGGCCTGACCGGTGCGATCGCGGAAACTGCTGTAGGGAGCTTTGCGATTGCAAGTCGCGAGGATGACGGGCGTGGCCGGGGTCGTGGCCGCGGTGCGGATGACGGCCCGGACCATGACGCGGGTGACGACCATGGCGGTCGGGGCCGTGGTGCGGATGACGGCCCGGACCATGACGTGGGCGACGACCATGGCGGTCGGGGCCGTGGTGCGGATGACGGCCCGGACCATGACGTGGGCGACGACCATGGCGGTCGTGGCCGCGGTGCGGATGACGGCCCAGACCATGATGCAGGTGATGACCACGGCGGTCGCGGGCGCGGCGGGGATGATGGCCCCGGCCACGATGCGGGTGACGATCATGGCGGCCATGGCGATGATGGCCCGGGTGACGACGATTGAACGACCGGGGGTTGCCTTGATCCCGCGAAGCGGCAAACCTGCCGTGACTCCTGCCCTGATCAGGGCAGGAGTCTTGTTGATCAGGTAGGCAAATGGATCGCAGAAGCTTCATCACCTCCGGGCTTGTCCTGACACTCTGGACCGGAACCGCCTGGGCACAGTCCGGGACGGACGCCATCACGCGGCAACTCAAGGCGCAGGGCTATACCTCTGTCGAGGTCAGTCGGACGCTGCTCGGGCGCGCGCGGATCGTGGCTAAGCGCCCAGGCGAACAGCGTGAGATCATCGTAAACCCACGGACCGGCGAGATCTTGAGGGACTACTGGCAGGGTAACAGAAACAACGGAGGCGGGTTGCTAAACCGGTCCACCGAAAACGAGACCGAAACCGAGAACGAGGCCGAGGCCGACGACGGCAGCGGCCAGGGCCGTGGACGCGGCCGTGGTCGAGGGGGAGACGATTCGAGTTCGGGTAGCGGATCGGATGGCGATGACGGCGGTGACGATGGTGGCAACAGCGGCCACGGTGGAGGTGACGATGGCGACAGTGGGTCGGGAGGCGATGGTGACGACTGATTTTCTCTGGCCTACCGTCCGCCGGTCAACAGGCGCATGAGGGGCGTTCCGATCCTGTTGGCGATTGCTGTCGTTCAGACGGTGTGCGCGGTCTTCTTCGTGTCCGAAATCCTGCTGACCGTGATCGGCCTGCGCACCACGCCGATCAGCTGGCAGACCCGAGAGTTTCTCGAAATCGGTGCGGCTGTCGGATTGCTTCTCGGTGTAGTGCTGGGGTGGCTTGCTCTCAGCCGGACATGGCGGAGGGCGCGACAGGCGGAAGAGAAACTGCGAGCGGCCTCTGGCGCATTCATGGAGTTGCTGGACGAAAGGTTTGACGACTGGGGCCTGACGGCGGCTGAACGGGACGTGGCGCTTTTTGCGATCAAGGGGTGCAGCCTTCAGGAAATCGCGGCGCTGCGCAACACCTCCGAAGGCACGGTCAAGGCGCAAACCAATGCGATCTATCGCAAGGCGGGCGTGTCCGGGCGCCCCCAACTGCTGGGCCTCTTCATCGAAGACCTGATGACCGGTGACCTGATGCCGGAACAGGCGGGCAAGGATCAGTCGCGCCGGATGGCGTGACGCTCCAGCACCTCCAGCGGGACGATTTCCACCGCGCGCCTGTGGGTTGCCTCCAGGTGCACCTGCGGGCCACACCCCTCGTCGGCGGCCTGCATGAAACGCGCCGCACACAGGCACCAGCGGTCGCCGGGCTTCAGCCCGGCAAAGCCGAACTCGGGCCGAGGGGTGCTGAGGTCATTGCCGACATATTTGGAATAGGCGAGGAATTCGGCCGTCATCACCGCGCAAACGGTATGGCTGCCCTGATCCTGCGCGCAGGTGTTGCAATGCCCGTCGCGAAAGAAGCCGGTGACAGGATTGGTCGAGCAGGGCGCCAGCGCCCCGCCCAGGACATTGAGACTCGGGTCGGGTGTCATCGCCCGATCCTACAGGCTTTGCGCGATCTTGCGGAACATTTCGATATTGGCCTCGTTCACGCCATCGCCGCGAAAACCGCGATCGGCGCCGGTGGTGACGATCACCACGCCGCGTGGCTGGTCGAAATAGATGTATTGGCCATAGACACCGCGCGCCAGGAATTCGCCCGGAGCGGCACCAACCGGGATCCACCATTGATAGCCATAGCCGATCTTGCCGGGCGCGGTGGGGGCGCTGGCGGCGGTCGAGGCGGCGACCCAGTCCGCCGGCACCACCTGTTTGCCGTCATAGCTGCCGTTCTGAAGGATCATCTGGCCGAACCGGGCATAGTCACGGGTGGTGAAGTTGAGCCCGCCCAGCACAAAGGCCACACCCGCGCCGTCGGTGATGTAGTAGCCGTCACGCTCCAACCCCAGCGGCGCGATTATCTTTTCGGTCAGCAGGTCGGTGACGCTGCGCCCAGTGGCACCCCGGATCACCATGCCGATCACATGGGTGTCGATCGAGACATATTGCCAGGTCTCGCCGGGCGCGGCGAAACTGTCGGTGAAACTGGCCGAGAAATCGTCCAGCGTGCCGCCAAGTGCCACCACCCGGCCCATGCGGTTGATATCGGAATTCTTGTCGAAATAATCCTCGTCGAAAGTGACGCCACTGGCCATGTTCAGCACGTTGCGAATGCTGGCCGGTTCATAGGCGCTGCCCTTGAGCTGGGGCGCGTATTTGACAACCGGATCGTCGATCGAGGCGATCGCGCCCTCCTCCAGCAGGACACCGAACAGTGCCGAAAGGTAACTCTTGGCTACCGACCACGAGATGCGGCGATCATCGGGTCCGGTGCCGAGATAATACTCCTCGAACCGGATCTGGCCGTCCTTGAGGACAAGAAGAGAAGTGACCGCCCTTTCCTCGACCCAGTCGGCGCCGCCGGTGGGCAGCTCAAAGGCGGCACCATGGGGCAGGTCCGAGGTGGGGCCATTGCCCCGGGCGACCGGGGCGGTCAGAAAGGCCGCATCCATATGCGAGAAGTTGGAGACGATCTTTTCGGCGTTGAACAGAGAGTTCACGGCGAGCAGCCGGTTGATCTCTTCCCATTTCCAGACGCCGATGACGCCTGCGGCCAGGATCAGGGCCAGCAGGACCCGGCCCAGCCATTTTCCGAATACGCGCATGTCACTCCTCCGATGGGACCACGCGGGCAGGGTCGCAAGGCTTGGGACGCCACGCAACTGCTACGTGGCGGCAGCGGGTTATTTGAACCGGTCGACTAGCTTTTGCAGCGCGCTGCGGACGTCGGGCCGGGGCGTGGGGTCCGGGGCTGGCGCTGTCTTTTCGGGCGTTGCCGATGGCGGACGGGCTGTTCCGGTTGACGAGCGCGGAGGCGCGGTGCGCAGGGCGACCGCGTTCATGAACCGCGCCCCGTCTCCGGCGGCCAGATGCGGCGCGCCGTCCGAGACACCACGCAGCACATTGTCCAGCCAGTCCTCGTCCGCGCGGGCGAAATCATGCAGCACATAGCCTGCCACCGCCTCTTTGCGGCCGGGATGCCCGATGCCCAGCCGCACCCGGTCATAGGCGGCGCCGATATGGTCGTGGATCGAGCGCAGGCCGTTATGGCCGGCATGGCCGCCGCCCGCCTTGACCTTGACCTTGCCGGGTGCAAGGTCCAGTTCGTCATGCAGAACGGTGATATCGGTGCTGTCAAGCTTGTAGAACCGCATCGCCTCGCCCACCGACTGGCCCGAGCGGTTCATGAAGGTCTCGGGCTTCAGCAGCAGTACCTTTTCGCTGCCCAGCCGCCCCTCGGCGATCTGGCCCTGAAACTTGGCCCGCCACGGGCCAAAGCCGTGATCCTCGGCGATCCGGTCCAGCGCCATAAAGCCGATGTTATGCCGGTTGCGGGCGTATTTCGCGCCGGGGTTTCCCAGTCCGACGAACAATCGCATGTCGGGCCTCTTGCTTTGCCAGTTGCCGGTCCTTCTTGCCGCTTGCGGCTGCAAAAGGCCAGACGGCCCTCTGGGCCTGACTACAAAAAAAGGCGGGGCCGAACGCGGCCCCGCCTTCTGATGGGTTGACGGTCGCGAAGATTATTCTTCGGCGTCGCCTTCGGCCTCTTCGCTTTCGGCTTCTTCATCGTCAGACGAGGATGCCAGGCCCGACGGGGCCGAGATGTTGGCGATCACGAAGTCGCGGTCGATGGTCGGCTTGGCGCCGGCGGGCAGATTGACGCTGGAAATGGTCACGACGTCACCGATGTTCAGACCGGACAGGTCGACGGTGATGCTTTCGGGAATGTCGCCTGCGGTGACTTCCAGTTCCACCTCGGGGCGCACCACGGTCAGCACGCCGCCCTTTTTCAGGCCCGGTGCCGCCGCGTGGTTCACGAAGTCCACGTGGATGAACAGCTTGATCCGGCTGGTGCGGCGCAGGCGCATCAGGTCCAGGTGGGTCGGCAGGTCCTTGACCACGTCACGCTGCACGTCGCGGCAGATCACGCGGACATCTTCGTGGCCTTCGACCTTGAGGTTGAAGAGCGTCGATTTGAACCGGCCCGCCTTCAGCATCTTGAGCAGACGGTTGAACGGAATCTGGATCGGCAGCGGGTCGTTGTCGCCACCAAATACAATGCCCGGAACCATGCCGTCGCGGCGTGCCTGACGAGCGGCGCCCTTGCCTGTCCCCGTCCGTTCCAGAGCTACGAGATCAGGAATCTCACCAGCCATGATAATATCTCCAATGTTAGGGCGGGGCTCCTCCAAGGCTGTAGCCCCGCGTGAAGCCGCGCTCTTACAGTGGATCGGGGCCAAAGGAAAGGGGGATTCGCCCGATTTTGCCCCGTTTGCCGGTTCAGGCCCAGCGGCCGCCGAAATCCTCGGGCACAAGCAGGTTGTGGCGGCCCAGATTGGCAACATTTTTCTCGCCGCACAGGGCCATGGTGACGTCAAGCTCGCGGTGGATCACTTCCAGCGCCTTGGTCACCCCGGCTTGCCCCATGGCACCCAGACCATAGACAAAGGCGCGCCCGATCATGGTGCCCTTGGCCCCCAGCGCCAGCGCCTTGAGCACGTCCTGACCCGAACGGATGCCGCTGTCCAGATGCACCTCGATGTCGCCGCCCACCGCGTCCATGATCTCGGGCAGAACCCGGATCGAACTCAGCGCGCCGTCCAGCTGCCGGCCGCCATGGTTCGAGACCACGATGGCATCGGCGCCCAGGCTGGCCGCCATTTTTGCATCCTCGGCATCCAGGATGCCCTTGAGGATCACCTTGCCGCCCCATTGCTCCATCAGTTTGGCGACCTTGCCCCAGTCAAGCGTCGGGTCGAACTGCTCGGCGGTCCAGGCGCCCAGATTGGCGGTGTCCGACACGCCCTGCACATGGCCAACGATATTGCCGAAATTGCGCCGCTTGGCGCCCAGCATCTCGATCCCCCAGGCCCATTTGGTCATCAGGTTGGCGATGGTCCTGGGCGTCAGTTTCGGCGGGGCGGACAGGCCGTTCTTCAGATCCTTGTGCCGCTGACCTAGGATTTGCAGGTCGAGCGTGATCACCAGCGCCGAACACTTGGCGGCCTTGGCCCGCTGGATCAGGCGGCTGGTATAGTCGGTGTCGCGCATGGTGTAGAGCTGGAACCAGAAGGGACGGCCCGTGGCCTCGGCCACCTCCTCGATCGAGTTGATCGACATCGTCGAAAGGGTAAAGGGCACGCCGAATTCATTGGCGGCGCGGGCGGCCTTGATCTCGCCATCGGCGTTCTGCATGCCGGTCAGCCCCACGGGTGCCAGCGCCACCGGCATCGCCACGTCCTGCCCGACCATCTGGCTGGCGGTCGAACGGCCGGACATGTCGACGGCAACCCGCTGGCGCAAGCGGATCAGGTCGAAATCCGAGCTGTTCTCGCGAAAGGTCTGTTCTGTCCAGCTGCCGCTTTCGGCATAATCGTAGAACATGCGCGGCACGCGGCGTTCATAGATCCGCTTGAGATCTTCGATATTGGTGATGACGGCCATATCCTGTCCCTCAAAATTGGTTAAATTTGTTTGCCAATATTTTTGCCGCTTGGCAACTCGGTCTGGCCGCGACACTGTGCACCGGGCGCTTTAGCAAGGGCAGAGGGCATGACGAAATACTGGGAGGATTTTCCGGTCGGGTTCCGCTACGAGTCCGACCCGTGGGAAATGACGGGTGACGAGATCATGGATTTCGCGCGCAAATGGGACCCGCAACCGTTCCACATCGACCCCGAGGCCGCCAAGGACGGCCCGTTCGGGGGGATCATCGCCAGCGGCTGGCACACGCTCGTCACCGCGTTCGAGCGTTGGTATGCATCGGGCCTCTGGGCCGAGGCCTCGATGGGGTCTCCAGGTATGACCGATGTAAAGTGGATGGTGCCCGTGCGCCCCGGCGACTTGCTGCGGGTGGTGGCAACGGTCACCGAGAGTACCGCGTCGCGTTCGCGACCCGACCGTGGCCGGATCACGGTGCTGAGCGAGATCTACAATCAGGACGGCCAAAAGGTTGCCGAATATTCAGGCATCAACATCCTGCGGCGCCGGCCCTGACGCTCAGGCGCTGTGCGCGCCGTCCGCCAGCGATTTGACAAAGGCCAGAACCTCGGCCACCGGTTTGCCCGCGCCGATCTGGCTCACGATGGCCGAACCGACAACGGCGCCATCGGCGACGCTGGCGATGGCGCGCGATTTCTCGGGCGTGTTGATCCCGAAGCCCACGATAATCGGCAGGTCGGTCGCCGCCTTGATCCGGGCCACTTCGGGGCCGACATCGGTCGCCTGCGCCTCGGCCGCGCCGGTGATCCCGGTGATCGAGACGTAGTAGACAAAGCCCGATGTGTTTTGCAGCACGCGCGGCAGACGCTTGTCGTCGGTCGTCGGCGTGGCGAGCCGGATGAAGTTCAAACCGGCCGCTTGTGCGGGCAGGCACAATTCGGCGTCTTCCTCGGGCGGCAGGTCGACCACGATCAGCCCGTCGATACCGGCGGCCTTGGCATCGGCCAGAAACCGGTCGACGCCGCGATTGTAGATCGGGTTGTAATAGCCCATCAGGACGATGGGCGTGCTGTTGTCGGTCTTTCGGAACTCGGTCGCCAGATCCAGTGTCCGCTGAAGCGTCATGCCGCCATCAAGCGCACGCTGGCCAGCCAGCTGGATCGTGGGACCGTCCGCCATCGGGTCGGTAAAGGGAAGACCCAGTTCGATAACATCCACCCCAGCGCCGGGCAGGCCCTTGACCAGCTCCAGCGAGGTGTCGAAATCCGGATCCCCCGCCATCACATATGAGACAAAGGCCTTTTTGCCTTGGGCTTTCAACTCGGCGAATTTGGCGTCGATACGGGTCATCGGGCGTCCTTGCGTTCTGCTATCGGCCTGATGTGCAGAAAACCGTGCCGAAAATCAATCCCACACCCGACGCGCAGCTCAGAAAGAGCGGTGGAACCGCAGCAGAACCGAGTTGACGCCCGGGTTGAACTCGGAAATTGAGGCATTCGATTTATGCGTGATCGCCAGCGACAGCGCATCGCCATTGTCAAAGCGGTAACCGACGCCAAACAGGCTGCGCACTTCGAACCGGCTGCCCAGCGTGTTGCTGTCCTCACCCTCGAAATAGACGCCGGGCAGCACGCTGGCCTCGATGAACCAGTTTCTGTCCAGGGCATATTCTCCGGCAACGCCCGCGCCCAGGTGAAAATCGCCATTGGCATGCAGCGTCGCCGCCGCGGCCAACCGGGCGCTGAGGCGACCCCGCTCCCAGAACGGCGTGTGCTGGTATTCCAGTGACAGAACCCCCTGATCTTGGGACTGCTCGTGCTGGAAATCCGCGTATCCCGCGCCAAGGATAAGGGATTGCGCCTGCGTTGTGCCGGCAAGCCCAAAGGCCAGGATCGCGGAGAGAAGGAACTGTTTCATATCGCTGCCATTTCTTGTGACGGTGTTCGGCAGGAGAAATGTGTACCGATCAGTAACCCCACAAGTGGACTCACGCGGGGCTTGCGCAGTCGTGAAGGGATGAAACATGCCGACGCGCGCGCGGCTTGCGCATTTGCGCCGACCCGCCTAGAAGGCCCCGTCAGATGGCATCAGGAGACGGTCATGGGTTTCAAAATGGGTATCGTGGGTCTGCCGAATGTGGGCAAGTCGACCCTGTTCAACGCATTGACCCGCACCGCGGCGGCGCAGGCGGCAAACTTCCCCTTCTGCACCATCGAGCCCAATGTGGGCGAGGTGGGCGTGCCCGATGCTCGGCTGGACAAGCTGGCCGCGATTGCCAAGTCGAAACAGATCATCCCGACCCGCATGACATTTGTGGACATCGCCGGGCTGGTCAAAGGCGCCTCCAAGGGCGAAGGGCTGGGCAACCAGTTCCTGGCCAATATCCGCGAGGTCGACGCCATCGCCCATGTTCTGCGCTGTTTCGAGGACGGCGACGTGACCCATGTCGAGGGCCGCGTCGACCCGGTGGCCGATGCCGAGACCATCGAGACCGAACTGATGCTGGCCGATCTGGAAAGCATCGAGAAGCGCCGGGCCAATCTGGTGCGCAAGCTCAAGGGCAATGACAAGGACGCGCAGCAGCAGGACCGTTTGCTGGCCGCGGCGCAGGCCGCGCTCGAAGATGGCAAGCCCGCCCGCGTGGTCGAGGTCAGCGACGAGGACGCCAAGGCCTGGAAGATGCTGCAACTGTTGACCACCAAGCCGGTGCTTTATGTCTGCAACGTGGGCGAGGCCGAGGCAGCCGAGGGCAATGCCCATTCCGCCCGTGTCGCTGAAATGGCCGCCGCGCAGGGCAACAGCCACGTGATCATCTCGGCCCAGATCGAGGAAGAGATCAGCCAGCTCGAAGATGATGAGGCCGCCATGTTCCTCGAAGAGATGGGGCTGGAAGAGGCCGGGCTCGACCGGCTGATCAAGGCCGGATATGCCCTCTTGCATCTGGAAACCTATTTCACCGTCGGCCCGAAAGAGGCGCGCGCCTGGACCATCCGTCAGGGCACCGCTGCGCCGCAGGCGGCGGGCGTGATCCATGGCGATTTCGAAAAGGGCTTCATCCGCGCCGAAACCATCGCCTATGACGACTATATCGCCTGCAATGGCGAGCAGGGCGCCAAAGAGGCTGGCAAGATGCGGGCCGAGGGCAAAAGCTATGTCGTCAAGGACGGCGACGTGCTGCACTTCCTGTTCAACACCTGACCCGATGGGCCGGACAGCCGGCGCTTGACCGAATCCCCGCCTATGTTAGCGTGCTAACGAGTTTCTCGTTTCGCGGAGGGCGCCATGTCGGGCAAGCTTGTCATCACCAATATCGGCCTGTTGCTGTCGGGCAAGATGGAAGAGCCGATCTATGACGGCGATTGCGTCATTGCCATCGACGGACGGATCTCGGACTGGGGATACGAGGGTGATCTGGATACCGAAGGCGCCGACACGCTGATCGACGCCAATGGCGTCACCCTGGCGCCGGGCCTGATCGACAGCCATGTCCACCCGGTGGTGGGCGACTATACCCCGCGCCAACAGCAGTTGCACTGGATCGACAGCACCCTGCACGGGGGCGTGACCACGCTGATTTCGGCGGGCGAGGTGCATATGCCGGGCCGCCCCAAGGATATCGTCGGCCTCAAGGCGATGGCGATCGCGGCACAGCGCTGGTACGAGAATTTCCGCCCCTCGGGTGTCAAGGTGATGGCCGGTGCTCCGGTGATCGAACACGGCATGGTCGAGCAGGATTTCAAGGAACTGGCTGATGCCGGGGTCAAGCTGCTGGGCGAGGTCGGTCTGGGTACGGTCAAGGACGGCAAGACCGCCCGTCAGATGGTCGATTGGGCGCGCAAATACGGCATCCAGTCCACCATTCATACCGGCGGCCCCTCGATCCCAGGTTCGGGCCTGATCGACGCCGACATGGTGCTGGAAACCGGGACGGATGTGATCGGCCATATCAACGGCGGCCATTCGGCGTTGCCTGACGACCAGATCATGTGCCTGTGCGAAAGCTGCACCGCCGGGCTGGAGATCGTGCATAACGGCAACGAGCGCGCCGCGCTTTTGACGCTGAACACCGCGCGCGAGTTGAAGCAGATGGACCGGATCATTCTGGGCACCGATGGGCCTGCGGGCTCGGGTGTGCAGCCGCTGGGCATCCTGCGCATGGTGGCGATGCTGTCGGCGCTGGGCAATGTCCCGGCCGAGATCGCCTTCTGCTTTGCCAACGGCAACACCGCCCGTCAGCGCGAGCTGGATACCGGCCTTTTGGAACGCGGTTATGCCGCCGATTTCGTGCTGATGGATCAGGCGCAGCACGCGCCGGGCAAAACCCTTCTGGAATCGGTGCAGCTGGGCAATCTGCCCGGTGTCGGCATGACCGTGATCGACGGGGTGGTGCGCAGCGAGCGCAGCCGCAACACCCCGCCCGCAACCCGCTTGCCCCGGATCGTCAGCTAGGGCAGAACCTGCCCTGACGTCACCGGCAGGGAAAGGGCAGGCAGATGAGCGCACCGTTGCAAGGGCTGAAAGTGGTCGAACTGGCCCGCATTCTGGCGGGGCCATGGATCGGCCAGACCCTAGCCGATCTGGGCGCCGAAGTGCTCAAGGTCGAAAGCCCCGAGGGCGACGACACCCGCAAATGGGGTCCCCCCTTCATCGAGCGCGAGGGCGATCGCTCGGCCGCCTATTTCCATGGTGCCAACCGGGGCAAGACCTCGATCGCGCTGGATTTCGGGGATGCGGGAGATCGCGACAAGCTGCTGGACCTGATCCGCGAGGCGGATGTGCTGATCGAGAATTTCAAGGTCGGCGGGCTGAAGAAATTCGGCCTCGATTATGACAGCGTCAAAGAGGTCAATCCGCGCCTTGTCTATTGCTCGGTCACCGGGTTTGGACAGGACGGCCCCTATGCTCATCGGGCGGGCTATGACTTCCTGATCCAGGGCATGAGCGGCATCATGGACCTGACCGGCGACCCGGCGGGCGAGCCGCAAAAGATCGGCGTGGCCTTTGCCGATATCTTTACCGGGCTTTACGGCGTCATCGGCATTCAGGCAGCACTGGCGGAACGGGAGCGGTCGGGGCAAGGCCAGCATGTGGATCTCAGCCTGCTCGACTGCATGACCGGGGTGCTGGCCAACCAGGCGATGAACTTCCTTGCCTCGGGGCAATGCCCGACACGTCTGGGCAATGCCCATCCCAATATCGTGCCCTATCAGGTGTTTCCGGTGGCCGATGGCCATATCATCATCGCCTGCGGCAATGACCGGCAATATGGCACGCTCTGCACCATTCTTGGTGTGGCCGAGCTGATCAATGACCCACGCTTTGCCACCAATCCCGACCGGGTCGCGCACCGGGCCGAGATGACCGAACTGCTGACGGCGGCTTGTCTGAAATGGACCAAGGCGGATCTGCTGGCCGCGTTGGAGCAGGGCGGCGTGCCGGGTGGGCCGATCAACTCGGTGGCCGAGGCGCTGGCCGACCCGCAGATCGCGCATCGCGGCATGCGGATCGAGCCCGAGGGCGTGCCGGGCCTGCGCACGCCGATCCGGTTTTCGCGCTCGGAGCTGGTGCTGGACAAGGCCTCGCCGAAAAGGCCGGTCAGATCATGACAGCTTGGCCAGCAGCCTGAGAAAGCTGCGCTGTTCGGTGGGGGACAGGGGGGCGAGCGTGTCGGCGGTGATGCGTGCGCCCGCGTCCTTCATCCGGGCCACCAGGGCCGCGCCCTGCGGCGAGAGCGAGATCAGCATCCGCCGCTTGTCGCCCGGATCGGGCTCGGCCAGCGTCAGCCCCTTCTGCCGCAGCCGATCGACCACGCCCTTGATCGTGGCCACGTCCATCGCGGCCAGTCGGCCCAGCTGGTTTTGCGAGCATTTGCCATGTTCGGACAGCCGCACCAGCGCGGCGAACTGGGTCGCGGTCAGCCCCTCGATGGTCTGCGACTGAAAGATCGCGGCATGACGCTGGCTGGCCAGCCGCAGCAGATAGCCCACCTGATCGTCCAGCCGATAGGGCTCTGCCCCGTGTTGCGCCGTGTCGTCCATCACCCTGTGCACCGGAATTTGCAATGACCCGCCTTACCGCAAGGGCAGGCAGGTCACAACCGTCAGACCGCCAGATACTGTGCCGAGACCTCGGGGCGGGCGTCGAGATCGGCAAAATCGCCCTCGTAGCGCATGGTGCCCTTTTCGATGATATAGGCCCGGTCCGACACTTCGCGCGCGAAATGCAGGTTCTGTTCGGACAGCAGCACCGACAGCCCCTCGCGTTTCAGCTCCGATATGACATTGGCCATCTGCTCGACGATCACCGGGGCGATCCCTTCGCTGGGTTCGTCCAGCAGCACCAGCGAAGGGTTGCCCATCAGGGTGCGGGCGATGCTCAGCATCTGCTGCTCGCCCCCCGACAGTTGCTTCCCCAGGTTCTGGCGGCGCTCGGCGAGGTTGGGAAACAGTTGGAACAGGTGGTCGGTGGTCCATTGCGGCGCACCCTCACGAGCGGGGCGGCGGCCCACTTCGAGGTTTTCCTCGACCGTCAACTCGCCAAAGATGCGCCGGTCTTCGGGGACATAACCGATCCCGGCGCGGCAGATCAGATGCGACGCCCGGCCCAGGATGTTCGCACCGTCAAGGCGGATGCTGCCGCCGGTCTGGCGCACCAGCCCCATCACCGATTTCATGGTGGTGGATTTGCCCGCGCCGTTGCGGCCCAACAGCGCCACCACCTCGTTGCGGCCCAGTGTCAGGGACACGCCGTTCAGGATTTGCGCGCGCCCATATCGGGCGGTGAGGCTGTCGATCTCAAGCATTGCCGCGCTCCTTCTCGAACAGGCGGCCACCGCCCAGATAGACCTCTTGCACCAGCGGGTTGGCGCGGATCTCGGCGCCTGTGCCTTCGGCGATCAACCGGCCGCGATTGAGCACAAGGATCCGGTGGGCATGGGCGAACACCACGTCCATGTCATGTTCGGTGAACACGACCGAGACATGCCCGCGCGCCACGATATCCGCTGTCAGCGCCATCAGCGCCACGCGCTCGGACGGGGCCATGCCGGCAGTGGGTTCGTCCATCAGCAAAAGCGCCGGTTCATGCGCCAGCGCAATCGCCAGTTCCAGCCGTTTCAGGTCGCCATAGGCCAGTTCCGAACACGGCCGGTCCGCCTGTTCGCGCATCGACACCAGATCGAGCAGCGCCATCGCCTCGTCCAGATACATCCGCGTCGCCCGCGAGAACAGGTCATAGACCCGGCGGTGATGCGAGATCAGCGCCATCTGCACATTCTCCCGCACCGTCATCGACAAAAAGGTCGCGGTAATCTGAAAGGTGCGCCCGACCCCCAAGCGCCAGATCCGGCGCGGCGGGGTGCCGATCAGCTCGCGCCCGTTCAGTTTGACCGAACCCGCGCTGGGCGGCAGATAGCCGTTGAGCATGTTGAAACAGGTGGTCTTGCCCGCGCCATTGGGGCCGATCAGGGCAAGGAACTCGCTCTGTCGCAACTCAAAGCTGACATCGTCGACCGCCTGCACCCCGCCAAAGGCCTTGGACAGGCCGCGTACCTCAAGAACCGGGGTCATGCCGCATCCCTCCGCACCAGCTGGATCAGCCGCCGGACACCGCCCGCGATCCCGTCAGGCGCCAGCAGGACCACCGTCAGGATGATGCCGCCGAAGATGAAGCGCCAGTAATCGAGCCGGCTGACCCAATCCTCGATCAGCACCATCGCCATGGCGCCATAGACCGGCCCCGCCAGCGCATGGATGCCGCCCAGCAGGACCATGATCAGCCCGTCGATACTGTGCCCGATGCTGAGCGCGTCGGGGAACACCGAGCCCTTGGAGAACACGAAGACCGCGCCCGCCAGCCCCGCCAGCGTTCCGGCCAGGGTAAAGCCCATCCATTGGTGGAACCTGGTGTCGATGCCAATGGCTTCGGCCCGGATACGGCTGTCGCGCACCCCGCGCAGGGTATAGCCAAAGGGCGAATGCGCCACGCGTCTCAGCAGCCAGATACCGCCCAGGCACAGGACCAGCGCCAGATAGAAATAGACCCGGTCGGACGAGGCCCATTCGGCGGGCCAGACTCCCAGAATGCCGTCGTCACCGCCGGTGACCTCCTGCCACTGAAAGGTGACGCCCCACAGGATCTGTGCCGCCGCCATGGTCAGCATCGCCAGATAGACGCCGGACAGGCGCACACAGAACCAGCCAAAGAACAGCGCTGCCAGCGCCGCCGCCACCGGCCCCAGCGCCATGGCGGGCAACATGCCCCAGCCCAGCATCTTGACCGCCATTGCCGCCGCATAGGCGCCGACGCCGAAATAGGCCGCATGCCCGAAACTGACCATGCCGCCGATGCCCATCATGAAATGCAGGGACACCGCAAAGAGGGTCGCCACCATCACATCGACCAGCAGGATGGTGGTGAAATCCGACACCACCGCCGGGCTGAAGGCCAGCATCGCCACCAGCGCCAGCAGCACCATGGTCGATCTCTGGTCCAAGAGGCGCAGCGGCTGTTCCGGCTCTTCCGCGCCGCCATGCTCGCTGCCGGGGCGGCCGAACAGCCCATAGGGCCGCACGATCAGCACCGCCGCCATCACGACAAAGGGCAGCACGATGGAGACCTGCGGAAAGATCAGGATCGCGAATGCATTGAGGACCGAGATCAGCACAGCGGCGACAAAGGCCCCCGTGACGCTGCCCATGCCGCCGATCACCACCACCACAAAGGCCTCGCCGATGATCGACAGGTCCATTTGCAGCGACACCGCCTCGCGCGGAATTTGCAATGCGCCACCCAGCCCGGCCAGCGCCGAGCCCAGCACGAAGGCGGCCGAGAACAGCCAGGCCTGATTGACACCGAGGGCGCCCACCATCTCGCGGTCTTGCGTGGCCGCGCGCACCAGCACGCCCCAGCGGGTGCGGTGGAATACCAGCCAGATCGCCGCCAGCACGGCGGGGCCGATGGCGATCAGCGCCAGATCGTATTCAGGGATTGGTTCGCCCATCAGGCGCACCGCGCGATCCAGACCGGGCGCGCGTGGGCCGAGCAGGTCCTCGGCCCCCCAGATCGCCAGCGTCGCGTCTTGTACAATCAGCACGACGCCAAACGTGGCGACCAGCTGAAACAGTTCCGGCGCCCGGTAGATGCGGCGCAGGATGGTCAGTTCGACCACCAGCCCGATGCCGCCCACCAGCACCGCCGCCGCCAGCACGCTGAACCAGTAGCCCGGGATGCCGCCCTGTAACGTGGTCACCAGCGTATAGGCCAGATAGGCCCCCAGCATGTAGAACGAGCCATGGGCGAAGTTCACGATCCGGGTCACGCCGAAGATGATCGACAGGCCCGACGCGATCAGGAACAGCGAGGACGCGTTCGCCAGTCCCGTCAGCAATTGTGCGAGATAAAAGCCCATCAGGCCGGTCTTCCTCTGGTCAGGTCAGGGTCCCGAGGGGCGCATGGCCCCTCGGGTTTCAGGGCGTTACTCCGCCGGGCGCAGCTTGGCGGCCTCTTCCTCGGAGGGCAGATAGGCCGCGCCATCGGCATAGGTCCAATCCACCATCTTGGGCTGGCCATCGACCAGCGCGGTCTTGCCCACATAGGCGCCCATGGTCGACTGGTGGTCGGCGGCGCGGAACATGAACGGGCCGGTCGGGCTGCTGCTCACTTCCAGACCTTCCATCGCGGCCAGCATCGCCTCGGTGTCGGTCGATCCGGCCTTGGTGATCGCTGCGGCAATCGACAGAACCGAGTTGTAACCCACGATCGAGCCGGTCTTGGGCGCTTCGCCGAACTTGGCCATATAGGCCTCGGCGAATGCCTTGTGCTCGGGCGTGTCGATATCGGTCGAGGGATAGCCGGTGACGATCCAGCCATTCGGCGTCTCGCCCTGAAGCGGCTCGAGATACTCGGGCTCGCCCGTCAGCAGCGACACCACCGGGCGGTCGTCGAACAGGTAACGCAGAGAGCCTTCGCGCACGAACTTGGCAAGATCACCGCCAAAGGTGACGTTATAGATCGCGTCAGGCTTCGATGCCTCAAGCGCGCGCACGGTGGGGCCTGCGTCGATCTTGAAGACCGGCGGCCACTGCTCTTCGACAAATTCCACATCGGGACGCAGGCGTGTCAGTTCCGCCTTGAAGGCCGCGACCGCGTCCTGACCATAGGCATAGTTGGGCGCCACCGTGGCCCATTTCACCGCATCCAGCTTGGCCGCCTGTTCGGCCAGCATGGCGGCCTGCATATGGGTCGAGGGGCGCAGGCGATAGGTATATTTGTTGCCCTTGGACCAGACGAGCGCGTCCGAGAGTGGCTCGGAGGCAAGGAAGAACACCTGCTTCTGGTTCGCGAAATCCGCGACCGCCAGCCCGATATTGGACAGGAAGGTGCCAAAGATCATCACCGCGCCTTCTTTGGCGATCAGCTCTTCGGCGATGCGGATGGCGGTGGCCGGGTCGCCGGTATCGTCGCGGCTGACCACGACAAGGTCCTTGCCCAGCACGCCGCCAGCGGCGTTGATCTGCTCAATGGCCAGTTCCCAGCCCTTCTTGTAAGGCTCGGTAAAGGCGGGCAGGCGGGTATAGCTGTTCACCTCGCCCAGCACGATGGTATCGGCCGCGCGGGCGATCTGTGGCATCAGTGCCGCCAGCGGCAATGCGGCCAGAGCGCCCAGAACGGTACGTCTGATCAGTGTCATGTCATTTCCCTCCGGTTGATCTGTTGGTCTCAAACGGGCCGGTTGCCCCGGCCTCTGACTGGGCGGCCCGCCCGTGGGGCAGGCCGCGAGGCTCATCTCAGGCCGTCCTTGCCTTCGGCCGCGTCATGGGTCAGCCCGCCGACACGCGGCAGCGGGCGGCCGCTGTCGGTAACGGCAACCGCCACCATGATCTCGTTGGCGCGCGGCGCATCGTTCAGTCGCACCTCGATCCCGTCGAAATGGCTGCGGACATAGGCGGCGTCCTTGTGGCCCAGCGGTACGTCCAGCACCTGTCCCGGGCTGCCCATCTTCTTGGACGAGGGCACCAGCGCCGCACCTTTTTCCACCGCCTTGCGCAGGGGCGCGCCCAGTTTCGGATGCAGGATTGCGGCGGCATGTTCCAACTCGCCATTCTCGCCCACCATCGCGGACTTGCCATAGCTTTCGGCCTGCTCGGGCGCGATCCCCAGCGCCTGAACGCAGCGCTCGCCCAACAGAGCGCCCAGCTCGGCACCGGTGTCCATCAGCTCGGTCAGATCCTCGACATAGCGCCCGGCAAACGGGTTCTCGATCACCGCCACGGCCACCGCCTTGCGGGTGGGCGGGGATATCTCGCGCCCGGCCTCGATCCGGGTTTCCTCAATGAATACAGCGATCTTGCGGATCTTGGTCATCTCAGCCCGTCCTCTCCCTTGATCTGCCATGCCTCCAGCCCGCCCGCGCGGGAATGCACCCGTGGACCGGTGCTCATCACCAGCACCAGCGCCATCTCGTCGGCGCGGGGCGCATCGTTACAGCCGACCTCCATACTGTCGAAATGGCTGCGCACGTAAGAGGCGTTGATATGGGTGATCGGCACGTCCAGCCGGGCGCCGACACCGCCCACCTTTTTCGACGAGGGCACGATGGCATTGGCGGTGCCCAAGAGCTGCCGCATCGCATAGCCCCCCGGCGCATGCCAGAGCGCGCCATGTTCCAGCTCTCCCGCCTCGCCGATCAGGGCGCCCTTGCCATAGCCCTCGATTTGTTCCGGCCCGCCGAGCATGTCCAGAAGCTGTTGCGCCATGCTCAGGCCTAGGGGTTTGAGATCCTCCATGAACCCCTGGATCTCGGGTTCATACCGCCCGGCAAAGGGGTTCTTGAGGATGCTCATGACCGAGGCCCGGCGCAGCGGGGTTGCGGCCACCGGGCCGCCCTCGTGCCAGATCTCTTCCAGTGCCGAGACGGTTTTTCTGAGGATCAGGTCAGGCAAGGGCAAGGCTCCTTTCAGGGGCGGTCACGGGGATGGCGCCGGCATGGCGGGCCTGTCCGCGCAAGGACAGATGGGCGGCACGAATGTGTCCGGCGGCGATCAATTCACTTGCCAGTTTCTGCCCGTTTTCAAGGGCATGCAAGACCTCGTTGCGGGCAAGGGCGCCGCAATGGGTGACAACGGGGCGGTGGCCCAGATCGCTGTCGTCCTTCACCGTTTTGGCTGGTGCGCGGCGGATCGCGGGGTGGCCGGGCAGGTCGGTCGCGTTGGCGATCAGCGTCGCGGCGGCATCGGCGGCGGCGGCGCTACGGGCCAGAACCGTGACGCTCTCGGCGATGCCGAGGCTGAGGCTGCGGCCACCCAGACCCGAGGTGGCGATGCCGCCGATCCCGTCGCTGGCGCCGACCGAGATGCGGCCAAGGTCGTGCCCGTCGGGCGTGGCTATGGCGAGGGTGAAACGAGCCTCGCCCCTCAGGTGCAGGGCGATATCGCCGCCGTTGTTCACATAGGCGCGGATCAGCGGCGCGGCGGCCAGCATCGCGGCCAGCACCTCGTCGGCCACACCACCGGCAACGGCGGCCATGCGGGTGAGGCGCAACGCCATCAGCGGGCGGCAGGTGGCGTCCATGCGCCGGGCCACCGGGCCACGGGGCAGGGGCGCATCGGGGGTGAGTTCGGTTTTCAGGAGCGGCAGTTCACCGACCAGTTCCTCCAGCACCGTCTGGAACCGCGCGGTTGCGGCGGCAAACGCGGCCTTTCGCGCGCCCGGTCCGCCCTCGGCCCCGATGATCAGGTCAATGGGCCCGTGCTGCAAATGCAGCCGTTTGCCATCGGGCAGCAGGGCGGCGACAGCTCCGGTCATTCGTCCTCCCCCCGCGACCAGCGGTAATTCTCGCGCGCGTTGGGGTCCGGCTGGGTGTCGCGCTTGCCCAGCTTGCGGTCGCGTTCCGAAACCACTTGGGCCACCGGTTTGATTTCGCTGACATGGCCGCCGAGCGTGCCGTAATCGCTGACCCGCATGGTAAACTCGATGGGGGCCACCAGCGCGGGCGTGGGCACATAACCGAAGGAATTCGAGGGCATCTCGGTCACGTCAACCATCACGGTGATGCCGCCGCCGGGCCAGACATAGGCCGCCGCCCCGCCGCAGGACACATGGGTGAGCGAGGATTTCACCGATTTGGTCAGCCGCACCGGGTTCTCTGTCACGCCCGCGCGCAAGGAGCCGCCCGCGCCGCCCATGAACAGGACCGAACAGACCGAGGGTTCGCAGTTTTCCGCGATCAGTTCCGCCGAGGCGCGCAGTTTCTCGGGGATCGGTACCGGCTGCGGCACCAGATCGGCGTCCAGCTCGTAATAGGCGAATTGCTCGCCCGTGGTGGAGACCATCATCAACCGCAGGCCGGGCCAGGCTGTGTCGGGCTTGAATTTATCAAGGATGACCAGCGGGTCCTCGACATCGGTGCCGCCCCAGCCGGTGCCTGGATCGGCCACCTGGAAATAGCGGCCCGGGGTGGAGCGGCGGCCCTTGATGCGGATGCCGGTGGGCGGCACGTCGAGCATCTTGCCCGCCTGATGCTCGCTGAGCACGCCGGTGATGTGGTCGTCGACCACCACCACGTCATCGGCATGGCCCAGCCATTGTTTCGCGAACATGCCGATGGCGGCAGAACCGCAGCCGACGCGCATCAGCTTTTCCTCGGCCCCGTTGATGATGGGGGCGCGGCCCGCCTGCACGATCAGCGTGGTTTCATGGCCCGGTTCGCCGATCACCATCTCGACCGCTTCGCAATTGCACAGGCGCAGGAGCGCGTCACAGGTGACGCGGCCCTCTTTCTTGGAGCCGCCGGTCAGGTGCTCGACACCGCCCAGCGACAGCATCTTGGAGCCGTATTCGCTGGTCATCACATGGCCGATCGGTTCGCCATCGACCCGCACCACGTCGCATTCGTGGCCGATATGGCGGTCGGTGTCGATCTTCACCTTGACGCCGCAATAGGAGAAGATGCCCTCGGTCACCACGGTGACCATGTCGACGCCCTCGACCTGTTGGCTGACGATGAAGGGGGCGGGTTTGTAATCGGGATAGGTGGTGCCGGCACCGACGGCGGTGACAAAGGCGCGGTTCTGCTGGACGATGTTACCGTCCCAGTCATCGCCTGTCTGCGCATCCTTGAGGAAGGGCACGACGCGGGTGCTGCCGCTTTCGATCACGGTGAGCGCATCGAGGCGGACCAGTTCGCCGCCATGGTTGGCATAGCGGTCGCAGGCGCCGGATTTGCCATCGGCGATGTAGCAGAGCACCGGGCAGGCGTCGCAGCGGATTTTCTCGGGGCGGATACGGTCAGTCATGTCCGGCTTCCTTCAGCGCGGCGCGCAGGCGGGCGGGGGTGACGGGGGTCTGGCGGATGGCAACGCCGGTGGCGTGGCGGATCGCGTTCAGCAGTGCAGGCGCGGTCGGGATCAGGGCGTGTTCGCCCAAGCCCTTGGCACCATAGGGGCCGTGTTCGTCCGGGTCCTCGATGATCAGGGTTTCGATCGGGGGCACGTCGCCGATGGTGGGGATCAGGTAGTCGTGCAGGTTGTCGGTGCGGCCGGGGATGTATTCCTCCATCAGCGCCATGCCGAGACCCTGGGCGATGCCGCCCTCGACCTGGCCTTCGACCAGGGCGGGGTTGACCGCGTGGCCCACGTCATGGGCGGCGGTAAAGCGGAGCGGGCGGATTGTGCCCAGCCGTGTGTCGATCTCGACCACCGCCAGATGGGCGGCATAGCCGAACTGGGCGTAAGGCACCCCCTGGCCGTTCTTGTCGAGCGGTTTGGTGGGCGGGTCATAGGTCTCGGAGGCGCCGAGGACATAGCCGTCGGCGTCCGTGGGCAGGTCAGAGAGGTCGATCACATGGGCGCGGCCATTGTCGGTGACGTGGATCCGGCCCTGGCCCAGCGTCAACGTGGCCTCGGGTCCGGCATTGACGCGGGTCAGGATCGCGGCGCGCAGCGCCGCCCCCGCCAGCCTTGCCGCATTGCCGGTCACAAAGGTCTGGCGCGAGGCCGAGGTCTTGCCCGCGTCGGGGGTCAGGTCGGTATCGGGGCCGATCAGTTCGATCCGGTGGGTCGGGATGCCAAGCGCGGTGGCAAAAAGCTGGGTGATGACGGTATTGGCGCCCTGGCCGATATCCATCGCGCCCTGATGCAGCACGAGTGTGCCATCGGCGCGGATGCCGCATTTGATGGTCGAGGGGTTGGGCAGCGAGGTGTTGCCGCAGCCATACCAGCCCGCCGCGATGCCGACGCCGCGTTTCAGGACCGTGTTTTCGGCATTGAACGCCTCGGTCGCCGCGCGTTCGCGGCTCCAGTCGGGTTTCAGCGCTTCCAGGCAGGCGCGGATGCCGACGCCCTGGGTGAACACCTGGCCGCAGACGGTGGGCTGGCCGGTGTTCAGCGCGTTTTTCAGGCGGAACTCCAGCGGGTCCATCCCCAGTTTTTCGGCAAGCTCGTCGAACAGGGTTTCCTGCGCGATGGCGGCCTGCGGCACGCCAAAGCCGCGAAACGCACCCGAGGGTGGGCAATGGGTATGGATACCCTGCGCCTCGGCCCGGTAATCGCGGATGAAATAGGGGCCCGAGCCATGCACCGGCACCCGGTTGGCCACGGTCGGGCCCCAGCTGGCATAGGCACCGGTATTGAAGCGGCCTTGCAGCGCGAACCCCTTGAGCCGCCCGTCGGCACTGGCGCCGATGCGCAGGTACAGCTCGGAGGGGTGGCGCTTGGTGCTCATCTGCATCGACTGCACCCGGCTATAGGCCAGCCGCACCGGCTGTCCGGTCTTCAGCGCCGCTATCGCCAGATAGGGCTGTACCGACATGTCGAGTTTCGAGCCGAAACCGCCGCCGACGCCGGTGGGGATGATGCGGATGCGATCAGGACTGAGCCCCAGCACCATCTGGAGCCCGTCGCGGTCCAGCACCGGGGCCTGAGTGCAGGCATGCACCACCACCTTGTCGCCGTCGAGATGGGCATAGCCAGCCTCGGGCTCGATATAGGCATGTTCGACAAAGGGGGTGGCATAGCGCCCCTCGACCACCACGTCCGAGGCAGCAAGCGCCGCCTCGGCATCGCCGCAGGCGACAAAACCGGTGACCATGACATTGCCCGCGCGGTCCGGGTGCAGCAGCGGCGCGCCGGGGGCGGTGGCGTCCGCGACGTTTTCCACCGCGTCGAGCCGGGTCCATGTCACCGGGAAGAGGGAAAGGTCGAGTGTCGCGGCGACCTCGGGCGGAGCAACGATGGCTGCAACCGGTTCGCCGCGAAACCGGGTCTCCGTTTCGGCAAACACAGGCTGATCCTCGAAGCCCGGCATCACGCCGAACCGGTTGCGGCCCGGCACGTCGGCGGCGGTCAGCACCGCCACCACGCCGGGATTGGCGCTGTGCCAACTCTCGATATCGCCCAGCGTAAAGCTTGCGCGGGGGTAGGGCGCGCCGACCAGCAGGATTTCCAGCGTGCCGATGGGGGCGACATCGTCGCCATAGGCCTCGGTCCCCGCCACCTTGCCCGCGCCGTCGAGCCGGGGAATGGCCGCGCCGGAATGTCCGTCGCCCTGAACGGGGGTGGGCAGGGGGGCGCCCGCTTGCATGACCGCCTGGATGATCTTGCGATAGCCGGTGCAGCGGCAGAGCACGCCGCCAAGCGTGTCCTGAACCTGCGCCTCGGTGGGTGCCGGTGTCTCGCGCAAGAGCGCGGTGGCGGCTACCATCATGCCGGGCGTGCAGATGCCGCATTGCGCCGCGCCATGGGCGAGGAAACTGTCGCTGAGCTTCTGCGTCATCGGGTCGGAGGCCAGCCCCTTGAGCGTGTCCACCCGGCGGCCTGCCACCTGATGCGCGGGCGTCAGGCAGGCGCAGACGGGGGCGCCGTCGACCAGCACGGTGCAGGCGCCGCAGTCGCCCGCGTCGCAGCCCACCTTGACCTCGCGCGCGCCGCAACGCTCGCGCAGCATCCGCGAGAGGCGT
This sequence comes from Ruegeria pomeroyi, assembly GCF_021405525.1. Taxonomy (GTDB): domain Bacteria; phylum Pseudomonadota; class Alphaproteobacteria; order Rhodobacterales; family Rhodobacteraceae; genus Ruegeria_B; species Ruegeria_B alba. The sequence goes on along the minus strand of NZ_JAGQAG010000001.1, from coordinate 3,282,795 downwards.
TCGCCCGGTTGCGGGGTGGCGCGCGCGGATGTGCCGTTCAGGGTGAACTCGGTGACTGGGGTCGCGGGACGGTCCATCACTGTCCTCCTGCGGTGCGGATGGCACGGGCGATCTGTTCGGCCACCGCGTCGCGCCGGTACCCGGCGCTGCCACGAATATCGTCGATGGGCGAGAGCGGGGCGAGGTGATCCGGGGTGACGGCCACCTGTTCGGGTCGCTGGCCGATCAGGTCGCATTCCAGCGCGCTCAGCCGCTGCGCCACCGGCGAACAGGCGCCCACCGCGACGCAGGCATGGTCGATCCGCCCCTGCGCGTCGCATCCGATCACCACCGCCACCATGGCGATGGAAATCACCAGATAGCGTCGCGCTCCCAGCTTGTCGAAGGCGCCGCGCGCATGGGCGGGCGGATTGGGCAGCAGAAGGGCACTGACCAGCTCTCCCGGTTGCAGGGCGGTGCGGCGGACACCGGTCAGAAACTCCGCCAGCGGCAGCACCCGCTGGCCGGTGGTCGAGGTCAGCTCGACCCGCGCCTCAAGCGTCAGCAGCGGCGGCACCCCATCGGCGGCGGGAGAGGCATTGCACAGGTTGCCCGCAACCGTGCCCGCATTCTGGATCTGGATGCTGCCCACCTCGCGCGCAGCGGCGCGCAAGCCGTCAAAGGCGGGCGGCAGGTCGGCCCGGGCGATCTGGGTCCATGTGGTGGTGGCGCCGATGCGCCAACCCTCAGCCGCCCGGCTGATACCCTGAAGAGCCGCGATCCGCGTCAGGTCAAGGATATCCCCGCCGAACGGTGCCGCCCCTTGCGCCGGATAGACATCGGTGCCGCCGGCGACAACGCGCATGTCCCTCTCGGCAAGGCGGTCGAGCGCCTCCTTCAGTGAGGCAGGGGCGTGATAGGCCATGAGCGTGGTCTCGTCCGTCCGGTGAATTTCATTTGTACGCTAACGGTATTTCCCGGTTTCGATTCGTGTCAACCGCTTGTTGGAAACCGGGCTGTTGTTGCGGGCCGTCTGGTCTATTGTGGCGCACGGAGCGGACCGGGAACAGAGATTTGATCGAACTGCGCGACCTGCAATTGCTCAGCGCCCTGGCGCGGCATCGACACTTTGCCAAGGCGGCCGAGGATTGCGGAATCTCGCAACCGGCCTTTTCGATGCGGATCCGCAATCTCGAAGAGCGGCTGGGCGTGACCATCGTGCGCCGGGCCAACCGGTTTCAGGGCCTGACCGAAGAAGGCGAGATGATCGTGCGCCGCGCCCGTCGCATCCTGGGCGATGCCAAGGCGCTGGAACAAGAGGTGGCGGCGGTCCGGGGCGAGATTTCGGGTGCGCTGATCCTGGGAGTGATCCCGACCGCGCTGGCCTTTACCGGGCGGCTGGTGCGGCGGCTGCATCAGGCGCATCCGCGGATCGTGGCGCGGATCGATTCGATGTCCTCGACCGCGATCCAGCAGGGGCTGGACGAAGGCACGATTGACGCGGGCATCACCTATGGCGACAGTATCGGCACCGATCTGCGCCATGTGCAGCCACTCTACGAGGAAACCTATGTGCTGCTGGTGCCCGCACATCTGACCGAGGTGACCGGGCCGATCCCCTGGGCGCGGGTGGCCGAGTTTCCGCTGTGCCTGCTGGAGCCACAGATGCAGAACCGGCGCATCCTGGACCGGATATTCGCCGAACAGGGTCTGCATCCGCGCATCGTGGCCGAGACCAGCGGCTTTACCGCCGCGATGGTAATGGCGCGTGAGGGGCTGGCGGCCGCCGTGGTGCCGCGTGTTCTGGTCCGGGCGCTGGGCGATCTGCGCGGCACAAAAGTGTTGCCGCTGATCGACCCGGTTGTGTCCAAACCCATTGCGCTGGCCACGCTGGACCGCGATCCGGAACTGCCGACGGTGACGGCCTTGCGGCAGGTGGTTGCCTCATTGCGGTGATAAGGCGTCGTTATCGTGCGTTCGAAAGATGCGATTTGACGATATCATATTCTGATGAGAGACGGGCTCTGATCGGAGGGCGACATGGCACCATTGGACAGCAAATCATCAGGCGGCGAACCGGGCGTATGGAAGAGTGGTCGTGGTCGAGGGCGTCGGTTGCCGAAGGGTCGTGTTTACAGCGATGAGGGTTTGGCGGCTGTACGGGCTTTGCTGGGGGATCGTCCGCGGCGGCGGGATTTGCTGATCGAGTTTCTGCACCTGATCCAGGACGCTTACGGTCATCTGTCGGCGGATCATCTTGCGGCCTTGGCGTTCGAGATGAAGCTGGGGCAGGCGGAGGTTTACGAGACCGCAACCTTTTACGCGCATTTTGACGTGGTGAAGGAGGGCGAGACACCGCCGCCGGCGCTGACGATCCGGGTCTGCGATTCGCTGAGCTGCGAGCTGGCCGGGGCCGAGCAGCTGCGCGCGGCGCTGGAAGAGGGGCTCGATCCGGGCCAGGTGCGGGTGTTGCGGGCGCCCTGCATGGGGCGCTGCGACACGGCGCCGGTGCTGGAGCTGGGCCATAACCATATCGATCACGCCACGCCGGAGAAGGTGCGGGCGGCGATCGCGGCGGGCGATACCCATGCGCATCTGCCCGATTACGAGGGGTTCGACGCCTATGCGGCGGCGGGCGGTTACGCGGTGCTCAAGGGCCTGCGCGCGGGCGGCGACTGGGAAGCGGTGCAGGACAGCGTGCTGGCGGCGGGCCTGCGCGGTCTGGGCGGCGCGGGTTTCCTCGGGGCGCAAATGGGGCTTTGTGCGGGCCAATCCGGGTCCGCGCTATCTGGCGGTGAATGGTGACGAGGGCGAGCCGGGCACCTTCAAGGACCGCTACTACCTGGAGCGGGTGCCGCATCTGTTCCTCGAGGGCATGCTGATCGCGGCCTGGGCGGTCGAGGCCGAGACCTGCTATATCTACATGCGCGACGAATACCCCGCCGTGCTGGAGATCCTGGCCGCCGAGATCGCGGCGCTGGAGGCGGCCGGGATCGTGGCCAAAGGCTATATCGACCTGCGCCGGGGCGCGGGCGCCTATATCTGCGGCGAAGAAAGCGCGATGATCGAGAGCATCGAGGGCAAGCGCGGGCTGCCCCGGCACCGGCCACCCTTTGTGGCGCAGGTAGGTCTGTTCGACCGTCCGACGCTGGTCCATAATATCGAGACATTGCATTGGGTTGCGCGGATCTGCCGCGAGGGACCCGAGGTTCTGAATGCGGTCGAGAAGAACGGCCGCAAGGGCCTGCGCAGCTATTCGGTCTCGGGCCGGGTGGCGAAGCCCGGGGTGCATCTGCTGCCGGCGGGCTCGACCATCCGCGACGTGATCGCGGCGGCGGGCGGCATGGCGGCGGGCCATGTGTTCAAGGCCTATCAGCCGGGCGGTCCGTCCTCGGGCCTGCTGCCGGCGAGCATGGATGACATCCCGCTCGACTTCGACACGTTGCAGCCGCATGGCAGCTTCATCGGCTCGGCGGCGGTGGTGGTGCTGAGCCAGCAGGACAGCGCGCGCGACGCGGCGCTGAACATGCTGCGCTTTTTCGAGGACGAGAGCTGTGGCCAGTGCACCCCCTGCCGGGCGGGCTGCGAAAAGGCGGTCAAGCTGATGCAGGCCGAACACTGGGACCGGCCGCTGCTGGAAGAGCTGTGCCAGGTGATGGCGGATGCCTCGATCTGCGGTCTGGGCCAGGCGGCGCCGAACCCGATCCGGCTGACCATGAAACACTTCGCGGAGGAGATCTGAGATGGCCGACGGCGCACATGTCGAGATGGTGAGCTTCACCCTCAACGGCGAAGAGGTCACCGTGCCCGAGGGGCTGACTATCTGGGAGGCGGCGCATGGCCGCGGCCTGGTGATCCCGCATCTCTGCCACAAGCCCGACCCCGGCTATCGCCCGGACGGCAATTGCCGCGCCTGCATGGTCGAGGTCGCGGGCGAGCGCACGCTGGTGGCCTCCTGCATCCGGCCGGTGGCCGAGGGCATGGTGGTCACCACCGACAGCGCCCGCGCCGAGGGCGCCCGCAAGATGGTGGTCGAGCTGTTGCTGGCCGACCAGCCCGAGGTGGCGCATGACGCGTCCAGCCATTTCCACGCCATGGCCGGTCTGAACGGGGTGAGCGAGAGCCGCTTTCCGGCCCGCGACGCGGCGCATGTGCCGCTGCTCGACGACAGCCATGTGGCGATGCGGGTCAATCTGGATGCCTGCATCAACTGCAATCTCTGCGTGCGCGCCTGTCGCGAGGTGCAGGTGAACGACGTGATCGGCATGGCCGGGCGCGGCGCCGGGGCGCAGGTGGTGTTCGACCAGAACGACCCGATGGGCGCCTCGACCTGCGTGGCCTGTGGCGAATGCGTGCAGGCCTGTCCGACCGGCGCGCTGATGCCGGCGACCGTGCTGGACAGCTATCAGCATGGCGACAGCGCCGATTACGACCGCGAGGTGACATCCGTCTGCCCGTTCTGCGGCGTGGGCTGCCAGCTGAGCTTCAAGGTCAAGGACAACAAGATCAAATACGTGACCGGCGTCGACGGTCCGGCCAATGAAAGCCGGCTCTGCGTCAAGGGGCGGTTCGGCTTTGACTATATCGACCACCCGCACCGGCTGACCAAACCGCTGATCCGGCGGGAGGGCGCGCCCAAGGGGCTGAACGTCGACCCGGGCAATCCGCTGAGCCATTTCCGCGAGGCGAGCTGGGACGAGGCGCTGGATTTTGCCGCCCGCGGCCTGGCCGACCTGCGCGCGCAGAAGGGCAGCTATGTGGCGGGGTTCGGCAGCGCCAAATGCTCGAACGAAGAGGCCTATCTGTTCCAGAAGCTGATCCGCCAGGGCTTTGGCCATAACAATGTCGACCATTGCACCCGGCTCTGCCATGCCTCCTCGGTCTCGGCGCTGCTCGAGAATGTCGGCTCGGGCGCGGTGACCGCGACCTTCAACGAGATCGAGAACGCGGATGTGGCCATCGTGATCGGCTGCAACCCGATCGAGAACCATCCCGTGGCGGCGACCTATTTCAAGCAGTTCACCAAACGCGGCGGCAAGCTGATCGTCTGCGACCCGCGCGGCGTCGGCATGGGCCGCTTTGCCACCCACCGGTTGCAGTTCAAGCCGGGCGCGGATGTGTCGATGCTGAACGCGATGATGAACGTGATCGTCGAAGAGGGGCTGTATGACCAGGCCTATATCGACCAGTTCACCGAGAACTGGGAGGAGATGAAGGCGCATCTGGCCGAGTACAGCCCCGAGAAGATGGAGCCCATCTGCGGCATCGCGGCCGGTGATCTGCGCGACGCGGCGCGCACATTCGCGGCGGGCAAGGCGGGCATGATCTTCTGGGGCATGGGCGTCAGCCAGCATATCCATGGCACCGACAACTCGCGCTGCCTGATCTCCCTGGCGCTGATGACCGGCAATGTGGGCAAGCCCGGCGCGGGCCTGCACCCCCTGCGCGGTCAGAACAACGTGCAGGGCGCGTCCGATGCGGGGCTGATCCCGATGTTTTTGCCCGATTACCAGTCGGTCACCGATGATGGCGTGCGCTCGGCCTTTACCTCTGTCTGGAACTCGGGCGACTTCTCGAACCAGAAGGGGCTGACCGTGGTCGAGATCATGCATGCGATCCACCATGGCGACATCAGGGGCATGTATATCCTGGGCGAGAACCCGGCCATGTCGGACCCCGATGTGGACCACGCCCGCGCCGCGCTGGCGATGCTCGACCACCTGGTGGTGCAGGATATCTTCCTGACGGAAACGGCGAACTATGCCGACGTGATCCTGCCCGCCAGCGCCTGGGCGGAAAAGACCGGAACCGTGACCAATACCAACCGCCAGGTGCAGATGGGCCGCCCCGCCGTGGCGCCCCCGGGCGAGGCGCGCGAAGACTGGTGGATCGAGGTGGAACTGGCCAGGCGCCTGGGCCTCGACTGGGATTACACCCACCCCAGCCAGGTCTTTGCCGAGATGAAGCGGAACATGAAATCGCTCGACAACATCACCTGGGAGCGGCTCGAGGGCGAGGCGGTCACCTATCCCTCGCTCAGCCCCGAGGATCCGGGCCAGGCCATCGTCTTTGGCGACGGCTTCCCGCGCGCCAACAAGCGGGCCCGCTTCACCCCGGCCAGGATCGTCGAACCCGACGAGCGCCCCGATGCGGACTATCCCTTCGTGCTGATCACCGGGCGGCAGCTGGAACACTGGCACACCGGCTCGATGACCCGGCGGGCCACCGTGCTCGACGCGGTCGAGCCCGAGGCCAACTGCTCGATGCACCCCGCCACCCTGCGCGCCATGGGCATCGAGCCCGGCGACATGATCCGGCTGACCACACGGCGCGGCAGCGTCCAGGTCATGGTCCGCGCCGACCGCGCCATCGCACAGGACAACGTCTTCCTCCCCTTCGCCTATGTCGAAGCCGCCGCAAACATCCTCACAAACGCAGCCCTCGACCCATACGGAAAAATACCAGAGTTCAAATACTCCGCAGTAAGGGTCGAGAAAGCCGAAGTGCTGGCGGCGGAATAAAGCCTTTGCGAGGCTCCGCATCGCGCTCCGGAGTATTTTGAACCAGAAAGAAGCAGCACCGCGCATATGCTTCTTTCTGGTCAAAAATACCTCCGGGGGTGAGGCCCGCAGGGCCGAGGGGGCAGCGCCTCCTTTGCGTCTTGCCGGGCTGGGCGGGCGCTTTTAACCTCTGCGCAAGTTGCGCAAAGGAATGCCCATGGCCCGCCGTTTTGTTGATCTTTCCGTTCCGCTGGAAACCGGGATCGTCTCCGACCCGCCGATCATGCTGCCCCAGATCGAGTATCTGACGCATGAGCAGACCGCCGAACAGGTGATGTCCTTTTTCCCCGGGCTCAAACGCGAGGATCTGCCGGGTGGCGAGGGCTGGGCGGTGGAGCGGCTCAGCGTGGCGACCCATAATGGCACCCATCTGGACGCGCCCTATCACCACCATTCGACGATGAACAACGGCGAACGGGCGATCACCATCGACGAGGTGCCGCTAGAGTGGTGCTTCAATCCGGGCGTGAAACTGGATTTTCGCCATTTCCCGGATGGTTACGTTGTCAGCGCCGAAGATGTCGAGGCCGAGCTGGAACGCATCGGGCATGTGCTTCAACCGCTCGATATCGTGGTGGTCAATACCTCGGCCGGGGCGCGCTATGGTCAGCCGGATTATCTGATCAAGGGCTGCGGCATGGGGCGCGCGGCAACGCTCTATCTGACTGAACGCGGCGTGCGGGTAACCGGCACGGATGCCTGGTCCTGGGATGCGCCCTTTCCGCTGACCGCGCGCGTCTATGCCGAAAGTGGCGATGCGGCGATCATCTGGGAGGGGCACCGCGCCTCGATGGAGATCGGCTATTGCCACATGGAAAAGCTGGCGAACCTGGACCAGTTGCCGCCCACGGGCTTCACCATTTCCTGTTTTCCGTTCAAGATCAAAGGCGCAAGCGCGGGGTTCACCCGCGCGGTGGCGATATTCGAGGATTGAGCGCGATGGTGGAAAAGACCCCGCAGAGCGGCCATGACGGCCCCTATCCCGCCCCGGTCGAAGTGCGTGGTTTCACGGTGCGTCCTGAATGGATCGACTATAACGGGCACATGAATGTGGGCTATTACGGCGTCGCCTTTGACAAGGCGCTGGACGTGATGCTCGAAGAGCAACTGGGGCTTGGCAAGACCTATGTCGAAACCGCCGGGGCCGGCCCCTATATCCTGCAATCGCATGTCCAGTTCCGGCGCGAGATACTGGAAGGTGAGGGGTTTCACCTGCATTTTCGACTGCTCGACCACGATGCGAAGAGGATTGTCTACTTCGCTGAGATGTATGCCGACCGAGACGGCGTGCTCTGTGCCAGCCAGGAAGCACTGATCATGAATGTCAGTCAGGAAACCGGGCGCGGCGCGCCGTTTCCTGACTGGGCGCAGGCCCGGCTTGCCCGAATGCAGGTGAAACATGAGACAATACCGGCTCACCCGGCCATCGGCGCGGCGCTGGGAATTCGACGGTAACGGGATAACGAGTTCCGGACGGACTAGCCCTTTGCTTGTGCCCCTGCACCGTGCCTCTTCGGGCTTTTCCTTCGGTCATCCCGGTCACGGCCCCTTCGTTTCCTTTGTTTCTCAAGACGCTGAGCTCAGATGTCTTTGTTCCTCTCGCCTTCATCCATGACATCCGGCAAGCGCGGATCGCGATCCCGGTCGGATCGATGACCATCGTAATGTTTGAAACACTGAATGCCTTCGTTGGCCCGATATCTGTCAGTGCAAAGAGCGACTTGCGATCGGGCTTAGCGGGGGCCGGTGCGGGGTCGATTTCGCACCTTTCGCCGCAGTCAGTGAACAATGCCGGCATTGCCCTGTGATTGACCTTCGGCCGGTGTGCAATCCGGCAATCAAACGGTCGTACCCTGCGAGCGAATCGCTCTTCATGCTATCGAGCAGAGAGGGCTGACGCGCCTTTGAGAGGCGCGAAGATGCACCGATCGCATTTTGGAACGGGAGCGAGGGTTATGGCAGGCAGAGGCAATTGGGACAGGTTGACCCGTATTGTTGAAGCTGCCCAGACCCGTTTTGGGCGCCCGGTCCAGAAGGTGACCGCGCCCGGTGGCGAGGGACGCTCCAGCTTTCGGCTGCATTTCGGCGACATGGATGTCATCGCCACCCTGCGCCCTACTGTTCGCCGCACCCATCTTGAAGCTTTTGTGCTGGAACGGCTGCGCCTGCATAGCGATGACCTGCCTAAATGCCTGGGCGTGGTCGGCGAGGTCTTGTTCCAGTCGGATGTGGGCCGTCGACGTCTGAACCAGGAGATCGTGCGTCACGCCGACAGCAGCCAGCTGGATTTGGCCGCGCAGGCGGTTGCTGCGATCTTTCGCTTGCAAAGCGCGGCGCGGCGTACCGAGTTCCAGCATATGCTACCTGTTCTGGGTGACAGCAACGCCTGGGTGACCAACCTTGTCGAGGGGGTGGACACCCTGCAACCCTATTCGATGGGGATCGACAACCGGTTCGACCGCGCAGCGGCCGCCGAACGCCTGGCAAATCCGGGCCGCCAATTCGTGAAATGGGATTGCCGGTCTGGCAATGCAGCGCTGGACCGAGCGGGCCGTCTCAGATGGTTCGATTTCGAGTATTCCGGCCTGCGCCACGGGGCCGAGGACTTCGCTTGGCTCATTGGGGACGAAGCTTGGCCAATCGCGCCCGACAAAATGGTCGATGTGATGATCGACGCCTTTGATCCCGGATGTGGCTACCGGATCGACGACTATCTAGACTATCTCTCGGTCTACCTGACCTTTCATTGTGTGCAGCGATTCAAGTTGATCGTGAAAGAGGCCAGGAAACGCGGCTGGCTATCCAAGGAACGCGTACGCAAATACGACGATGCCGGCGTTCATCCTGAATTCGCGATGCAGATTTGCAGGGTGGGGGCCTATTTTGCGGCCCAATCGCCGATCACCGCGCCGCTGACACGCAACTTCGACGGTGCTGTCGACAGCTTTGAAGCGATCCTCAGGGACGGACGCTCGCTCAAAAGTGCGTAACCATGAGCGAAGTACCGGATTTCGAGGCCAGCGTTTTGGCCAGTGGCAGGCTCCGGGTTGAGCCGGTCTCGGCATGGGGGGCATTCTCCGCCCTGCGTGACAGCTGGCGCGCGCTCGAGGCGCGCGATCCTGAGGGCACGGTGTTTCTGTCATGGGACTGGCTGGCGCAGGCATTTGCTGTCAATCCGGGGCGCTGGCGGGTGATCGTGGTCTATCACGGGCCGCGTCTGGTCGGTGTTCTGCCATTGAAACACAACGCAAACTGGAGCCGAAACCGGAAGGAATTCCAGACCGAGATCGAGGCAGGTGGCCGTCTTCTATGGAGTGAATATACCGGGTTCCTTTGCGAACCGCGGTACGAGGATCTTGTGATTGCAGCACTGGCTGAGACGTTGAAGCAGATCCCTTGGGTGCGACTGTCCTTGCAATCCGAGAGCTCGCGCTACCGGGCGACCAAGTTTGTGGCCGCCTTTCCCGAGGCCACCTATTCGGTGCGGTCGGATGAGCGTGGCGCCAACAAGGGCGAGGCTGATAAACTGATCTGCCCCCGTATTGATTTACCCGATGAATATGAAGCCTGGCTGTCCACCGGTCCGAGTACGGACACCCGCCAGAGAATCCGCCGCGTCACCCGACGCTATTTGAACAACGGCCTGTACAGGTTGAGTCATACCGCTGGCGCCTCGCTCAAATCCGATATGGGTGTGCTGCTGCGGCTGTGGATGCGTGAACACGCTTCAACCATGGGGGCGGCGACTGCGCGCCAGTTGGCGATGAATACCCTGCGGCTCCTGACGGCGGCCAGTCGGCTCGGCCTGCTTTATCTGCCGGTCGTTCGGCGCGATGGGCAGGTGATCGGCGCACTTGGTCATATCCTCGATCCGCGGATGAAGCGTGTTCATCTCATCGTAGCGGGCAGGGGCCAGGTGGTGACAAGCGACGATGTCGGTCTGCTGCTGACTTCCCAGGCAATCGGCTGGGCTATCGACCAAGGCTATGAGACCTATGATTTCTGCCATGCCCGCCAGTTGGGAAATTTCGACATAGGCGCAGAGCTGAAGAAAGTTGCCTCTTTCTCGATTCGGCGTCGTGCCTTTCCGGGTCCGTTAGGTGTGCTCGACCCAATTTGCCGTCCAGAGGTGCTGGAGCGCCTCCTGAATTTTCTGGAAACAGGCGAAACGGAGGCTGCCATTGCTGCTTGCCACCAGCTGCTGCGGATGGAACAGGCAGGCTAAGAAGATGGCTACGTCATTTCGCCGGCAGAAAAATCGCAAACATCACCGGCGTTTTTGAGTCAGCGTTCGTCGACACGGTCAGAATACAGGTATGAGCCGGGAGATAGACGAGAGCGACAACTCCTCGCCATGTTTTAGACACAATCTCTCGCGGATTTGATAGAGTTGGAACAAGCAGACTGTTTACCCGATTCCCAGTTTTGCACGGTTGCGGGTTTGGAAACAATCACTGCTCAGTTGATTGGTTTGGTTCACGCTTTTTCTGGAAATTTGCGAAATTCTAAGTGGTTGCATACGGAAACAATCTGTTGACGCGGAATTTCTTAAAATTCTCTAGGTAGCTGATAGGGTCGAACGTGGCAGAACTATGGCGGAAGTTAGCCACATTCATGCCCGGCAAGACTGCGTGTAGGGCGCGGTTCGCCAGGGTAAGCACCGCCGAAAGATGCAGGGCCGGCTGCTTGGTCTTGTGTGTGTGAAGAGTGATTGCGAGGCCAATGTGCTGGGGGTCAGTGCCAAGGCTTAGCCTCAGGTATCCCGCGTAGGGGGGGACATGAAGGACTACATCTATACTGCTTCACTGGCGGTGCCAGTGGCGTCTGGCCAAGCCGATCAGGCAAAGGGCATGCTGGAAACAGCGTTGTTGCCTGCAAATACAATCGCGCCGCCGGAGAAGCTGGGGGGTGACGTTTCTCCGGCAAACGGTATTTACGCTGCCGTTGGCAAGCGGTTCCTAGATGTAGCCTTCATTGTCCTTTCGCTTCCGGTTTCTTTGCTAATCATCGCCTTTTGCGCGTTGGCGCTCCGGCTTGAAGGCGGAGATGCCTTTTATCGGCAGCCGAGGCTGGGGCGCGACGGCAAGCTGTTTTACATTCTCAAGTTGCGAACGATGGTTATGGACGCCGATGCCCAGCTGGAAAAGATGCTGGCAGAGGACCCGGTAATGCGAGCCGAATGGGACGCCACGCAAAAGCTGAAGGACGATCCGCGGATTACTCCTGTCGGAAACTTCCTGCGGCGCACCTCTCTGGATGAACTGCCCCAGCTTTGGAACGTGCTCACGGGCGATATGAGCCTGGTCGGTCCGCGTCCAATGATGCCCGACCAGCTGCCGCTTTACGGCCCCGCCGAGAGTTATTTTGCGCTGCGGCCAGGGATCACGGGCCTGTGGCAGGTCTCCGAACGGAACAACTCTCGTTTCGACTACCGGTCAAAAGTCGATGCAGACTATGCGCGTACTGTCAGTCTGATCGGAGATCTCTCGCTGCTGCTGCGGACCACATCGGTGGTGGTTCGCCGGACGGGCTGTTGAGTTTATTTGTTGATTCATAGGTTAGGTGTCAAAATATGGCATATCATGATAGAGACCTGGCTCCGGAAACCGAAACGGCTGCTTTGATGAACGACCAGACCTCCGGTATCGGTAAACGCGAAGCCGCAGATCGCCCGTTCCGGCGCAAGGCCGCGCTTCGGGCCGAGGCGGCAAAGCGGCGCGCGAAAACGGTTGATCCGGCGGCTTCGACGAAAGCGCTGCCACTGCCGGCGCCGCAAATCGCCGGGCCTCTGCCAGCCACTTTGCCAGAACCGTGGGAACGGTTGCAGACCATACCTCTTGGGCTTGGGTGCCCTCAGTCTGCGCAGATGCCGCTGGTAAACCTTTATCGTTCTGACCCCGCTGCGAAGGCGTTTGATGTCCTGCGCACCCGTCTCTTGCAGACACTGAAGGCGCGCGGCTGGCACCGGATCGGTGTTGTGGCACCGACCCGGGGCTGTGGCGCCAGCTTTACCGCTGTCAATCTGGCACTGAGCATCGCGCGGGTCCCTGAGAGCCGGACCGTGCTGCTAGACATGAACATGCGTGATCCCGGCCTGGCCAAGGCTCTTGGTTTGCCTGCGCAAGGTGATATGCGCGCCTTGTTGCGTGGGGATGCCTCTTATCTCGACCATTTGGTGCGGTGCAGCGGGACGCTGGCCGTCGGTCTTGGGGCCGGTGTCGCGCGCGATGCCTCGGAAATACTGCAAGCACCGGTCAGCGCCGAGGTTCTGGACCTTATCCAGACCGATCTGAACCCGGACTTGATGATTTGCGATCTTCCGGCGATCCTTGCTTATGATGATCTGGCGGCGTTTATGCCTCGGCTGGACGGGGTGTTGCTGGTCGCCGACGGCACCCAGACTACCGCCGACCAGGTACGGCGCTGCCAGCAGGTGATCGGAGAGACGACACCGCTCTTGGGCGTGATCCTGAATCGTGGGCGCGGCTAGGGTGTGAAAAACTAGATAGTCCGATCTTCGTTTTTGCCCGGAACGGCCTTATTTTCGTCGGCATGACATGGTCTGTTTCCTTGCAAGAAGAGGCATGGGTCGTAGCAGCGAGTTGAGTGACAGGCATGGGGCCGATCTATTCTTTGGACGACATTCTAGACATGATCCGCAGACGGGCGCGGCTCATGCTGGCTGTCATCGTGATCGGGACTGTGCTTTCAGTGGCTCTCGCATCGATGCAAAAGCACGAATACGAGGCATATGAGGTCATTCAGATTGCACGCCCGGTGGTTTCCGACGAATTGGCGCGCAGTACGGTCGAGGGGTCCTCGGCACGGCGCCTGCAACTCATTCAGCAGGTCTTAACCACCCGCGGTACCATGCTCGAGATTATCGAGAAATATGGTATCTATGCCGATATCCCCGCGCTCAGGCCGCAGGCCAAGGTGGACATGTTGCGTACTGCCGTGCGGATCGAGGGCGTGGCCGCCGCACGCGAGGGGTTTTCCGATGATGGTACGATCTCGGTCTTGACGATCACCGCCCGGATGCCGACCGCGCTCCTGGCCCAGCAGGTGGCGCATGAATTCGGTCAGCGTACCGTCGAGCTGAGTAAACGAACCCGTATCGAGAATGCCCGCGCCACGCTGACCTTCTTCGATGCGCAGGCGGCGGCGCTGGAGTCCGATATCGAGGCGCTTGAAAACGAGATCGAGGATTTCCGCAGCCACAACCAGCTTGCGCTACCCGGCGTACTGGATTCCCGCCGCGACGAGATTGCCACCATCAACGGCGGCCTGCTCGATATCGCGCGCGAGCGGATCGAGATCGAGCGTGCGATTCAACTGGCCGAGCAGAGCGAGCGCCCGGCAACCGCCGAGCGGATGAAAAAGGATTATCGCGAACAGCTGGCCACCCTGGATGCGCAGCGTGACCTACTGGAAAACCGCAAGCGCGAGTTGGAGAGCCAGATCGAGACCAGCCCCGAGGTCGAGCGCATGCTGGGCACCTATGATCGCCGGCTGGAGCAGTTGCAGGACCAATTGAATCAGGTCTCGACCCGCCGCAGCGAGGCCGAGATGGGCTTTCTCATAGAGGCCGAACGTCAGGCTGAACGCCTGACCGTGATCGAAGAGGCCGCGATCCCCGATTATCCCGTCACCGAAAGCCGCAAGAAAAAAGCCATTCTTGGCGCGGCCGCCAGTTTCGTCGTCGCCTTTGCGCTGGCCGTGCTGATGGAGATGCGCCACCCGGTCCTGCGCAGCGCTGCACAGCTGGAGCGTGAACTGGGCTTTCGTCCGGTGGTGACGGTGCCATATCTAGATACTGAAAGACGGGCACCCTCGCTCTGGTCTCGGGTAATGTCCCTGTTCCGGCGCCGTCAGACCCCGGCAGAATAGGCATCGCCTCAGAGCGCCGCCAGCGGCGCGATCTCGGTCCAGTGAAACCGGATCACGGTGGCCGCTGCGACCCCGCCCAGCACAATCGCAATGATGTCGTGGCGCAGGTCGCGGGCGCCGTATTTGCCGGTCAGCCACAACACGGCGGGATAGGTGGCGAGTGTCGCCGCCGCCAGCGACAGGATCGCCCCCAGCAGGCCAAAGGCCCAGATCCCCAGCAGGATCGCGCCCACCTGCATCAGCGCCCGCACCAGCATCAACGCGAAATAGGACAGGCTGTCGCCCCTGGCCAGCGCGACGATGTCATATGTCACCACGATCAGTTGCGGGATGAAGGCCAGCGAAATCAGCGTCACCATCGGCCCCGCCAGCTGGTAGCGCGGGTCATAAAGAAGGTCGACCAGTTGCGGCCCGGCCAGCGCCACCGCCACCAGCGGCAGCCCGACCCCCAGCGTCACACCTGCCCGCAACCGTGCCAGCCGGCGCCAGTTGGCCGGATCGGCATCGGGGGGATGATCGCGATAGACCGGCAACATGATGCGACCGACCACGGCCATCCCCAGCATGATCGGGAAACTGCCCAGAAAATAGCCGATATTGTAGATGCCCAGCATCTCCATCGTCAGGTAGCGGCCCAGGATCGCCCGGTCGCCCTGGCTGATCACAAAGGTCAGCGCGGTGGACAGGAAGATCCATTTTCCGAACCGCATCAGCTCGGACCGGGCCGCCGGCTCCCAGCGGAACCGGTTGGGGGCGCCCGGCAACAGGAAATGGGTCAGGACCAGCTTGGCCAGTGACGTGATCACGCCCCCCAGCGCCAGCGCCATGACCGAGCGTGTGGCGATCGCCAGCGCCGCCATCGCGCCGATGCCGATCAACTGGCTGATCAGGTCCAGTACGGTGAGACGCCCGACAATCAGGTGCCGGTGCGCGGTTTCGATCCGGGTCGGGAAAAAGCCCGAGATCAGCAGCGCCAGTGCCGCCACCGGCAGATAGGTGGTCAGATCGGGCTCGTCATAAATCCGCGACACCGGCAGGGCCAGCAGGCAGGCCACCGCGAACAGCCCGATGCCGCGCCCCACCTGGATGGTCCAGGCGGTGTTCAGGAAATCGGGGTCGTCGCCGCGCGGGTTCTGTGCGATGGCCGGGCCGATGCCCACATCGGAAAACAGATTGAGCCCGACCACCACCACCGTGACCAGCGTCATCAGGCCAAAGGCCTCGGGGTATAGAAGCCGGGTCATCAGCAGGTTTGCCGCCAGTCTCAGCGCCTGACTGCCGCCATAACCCACCATCAGCCACGAGGCGCTGCGCAGGACGCGGGCCATCAGGCCGGAACCGTGAAAGGCGGAGAGAAGGCGGGACATGTGGGATCTCTGCTGGCGGCCTGTCTGGGCCGGTTTTCGTCACGCTAGGGACCGGCGCCGGTTGGGTCAATCAGAGCGCGCCTTGCCAGGCCATGCTTGTGGCCTTGGGTCCACAGGCGGCGGCTTGCCGGGTACTCGATGAGGACCCACGCTAGGCAGCAGAGCCGCTGCAGGCTAGGACTGGGGCAATCTTCCTTAGCCGGATATCCGCCCTCGTGATCATCGCCTATGTCCTGAACACCTATCCGCAACCCTCGCACAGTTTCATTCGCCGCGAGATCCAGGCGCTCGAGCGGCAGAGGCATCAGGTGGTGCGGCTGGCGATGCGCCGGGCCGAGGCGCCGCTGGTCGATGCGCGTGACAGGGCCGAGGCGGCAGAGACGAGTTATGTGCTCGACCGGGGCGTGTTGGGGCTAAGCGGCGCCCTGTTGCGCCGGTTCCTGCGTGCGCCGGGGCGTGGCCTTGCCGCGCTGCGACTGGCGCTACGCTGCGGGCGCGCCTCGTCCAGTGGTTGGGCGCGCCATCTGATCTATCTGGCCGAGGCGGCCGAGGTCGCGAACCGTTGCCAGGCGGAAGGGGTCGGTCATATCCACGCCCATTTTGGCACCAATTCCGCTACCGTTGCCATGCTGGCCCATGCGCTGGGAGGGCCGGGATATTCCCTTACCGTGCACGGGCCAGAAGAATTCGACGCGCCGGTTGCGCTCAGCCTGGGGGAGAAGCTGGATCGCGCGCGCTTTGCCGTTGGGGTCAGCCAATTCGGACGCAGCCAGCTCTGCCGTTGGGCTGGGTTCGAAACCTGGGACCGGTTGCATGTGGTCCATTGCGGGATCGAGCCCGACGCATTTGACGACCCGCAGCCGGTGCCCGAGGGGCCGCTGCGCCTGGTCTCGATCGGCCGTTTTGTCGAGCAAAAGGGGCAGATGGTGTTGGTACGGGCCATGGCGCGTCTGGTGCGTGAGCATCCGCAGGTACATCTGGACCTGGTTGGCGATGGCGAGATGCGCCCGGCGCTGGAAAGGGCGATCGCCGATGCCGGGCTTGAGGGCAACATCACGCTGACCGGCTGGCTGGATCAGGACGGCGTGCGCGCCGCGCTTGAGCGGGCACATGCGCTGGTGATGCCCAGTTTTGCCGAGGGACTGCCCATGGTGGTGATGGAGGCGATGGCGCTGGCGCGGCCGGTGGTGGCAACCTATGTGGCGGGCACGCCGGAACTGGTGCTGACGGGCGAGACCGGCTGGCTGGTGCCCGCCGGTGACGATGCCGCGCTGGCCGAGGCGCTGGCCGTGCTGGCCGAAACACCGGTGGCGCGGTTGCGAGGGATGGGCGAGGCAGGGCGCATGCGTGTTTTGAAGCGGCACGCAATCGACGACCAGGCTCGCAAACTGGCTGATCTGGTCGCGGGTTCCGAGGGGTAGCGCCAGAAAATTCGTCGAATTTTCTGGCGCCCCGCCGCCTTACCGGCCCCGGTCCCAGCGGGACTGGGGCCGGTAAAGCGGCGTCCGCACCGTGATCGCCACAGTTGCATAGACGGCGAAACCCAGCGGGTCGCGCAGCAGGTGCCGGATCAGGCCGCCCATGCCCAGACCGGGTGTACCATCGTTCTGCGGCAGATGCGGATAGAGCCGCGCAACCTCGGCCACGCCTGCATCCTGCCGTCGCCGTACACGCACGAGATTGGCAAAACCCTCGACCATGGGCCAGTCATAGCCAGCCTTCACACGCAGGCGTTCTTGCGGTGTGAAACTCAGCCGTACAAAGGTGTCGTCAGAGATGATATCGGGCCAATTCCCCCAGCGCGCGCGCCCGGCGGCATTGACCGCAAACAGGCCGAAGCCGGGAACGCCGGTTGCGACAAAGGGCAGGCGTTGCCAGAACCGCGCGTAAAGACGGGTGATCTGGCTCTTTGCCGGGGCGACGCGGGGGGCGCCACTTGCATAGCGGGGCGCCTCGGTGTCGAGCGCGGCGACCAGTTGTGCCAGCAATGCAGCATCCAGACGCACGTCCGCATCCAGATAGGCGCGCAATTCGCCTCGCACTGCCGCATCCCCGGCCGTGAGCGCGCCCAGTTTGCCACCCTCGGCCAGTTCCAGCACCTGCCAGTCCCAGCCGCGCGCCGCCGCCTGATCCGCAAAGCCGCGCGCGCGTGAGGCGGTGTCGTCGGTGCAGCCATTGGCCACCACCAGCACTTCGCACCGCCAGCCTGCGGGCAGCGGGTCCGAGGCCAGGAGCGCGCGGGCGCAATCGCCAATCCACGCTGCCTCGTCATGGGCGGGGAGGATGACGCTCAGCCAGCGGCTCACTTCAGAAACTCCACCAGCGCGTCCCAGCGCGGGTTGTCGTCGTCGAGATGGCGCAGGTGACCCCAGCTGCCCCATTTGTTGGGCCGGTATACATCGGCATAGGCTGTGAACAGCCCGCCGCCCAACGCGTGCCAGCCCCGGATCAGGTCGGTATAAAGCTCACCCATCTCGTGCGTGTAATTGAAATGTGTCAGGAACGCGGTCAGTTCGGCATCATCCACCAGCGGCCCGCTACCCACCACATGGCTGCCGCCCTCGTACATGATCAGGTCTAGGCCGTGTCGGCGCGCGACCTCGGCGTGATAGGGCAGGTACTCTTTCAGATTGCCCAGCAGCGTGTCCTCGACCTTGCCGCTGGCGGCACCGTCGCGCAGCTCGGCCCAGGCCAGTGCGCTGGCCAGGTCATAGCGGTGCTTTGCGACATAGTCGTCACGCGCAGCACCGCTCAGCCCCTGCGCGTCGGCCTGTGTCTCGGCTGCGGCGCGGCTGTCGGCCAGCCATTGCCGCACCAGCGGCAGCCGGTCCTCCCATCCCAGCGTGCCGCCGAAATAGCCGGTCACCGCATAGGCGTCGAAATGGCTGGCGGGGGGGGCGCGGCCCGGCTCCTCGGCGGTCCAGATGGGGGCGTCGAGGATCATTTCCTCCAGCCCCAGCCAGCCGGTCTGGGTCGAGATCACCCGGATCAGCCGCGCCTCGGCCTGATCGCCGAACACATCTGTCCAGATATCGGCCATCTCGACTGCGCGGGCGGCATAGTAGCTGACCCAATGGTCTTTCTTGTTCCAGCGCGCGCGGGCCTGATCCTCGGCCCATTGCGCCTGGGTGAATTGCCAGTTCCAGACCTCGTTGGACAATTCGACATAGGCGCGCTGTTCGATCCACAGATCGTCGCGCACCCTCTCGGCAAAGCGGCGGATGTAGTCGTCATCGGCCAGATGGGGCATGTTGAACCAGCCATCTGCGCCGGTGCGGTTCAAAAGCTCGATCATCACCTCGAGCGGTACGCCCTTCATCGCCCAGGTGAACTCTTCGGGACGGGGGCGGTCGGCCCAAACCGATTGCTGCGAGTCGTTGGTCTGCATCCAGTCCATGAAGCGCAGCGCGCGAAAGCCCATCAGCCGGTCCAGCCAGAGCGGGTTGAACAGGCCACCTGCCTGGTGGGCGTCCAGATGCTCCTCCTTCACCACCGAGATGTCGCGCACATAATCGCCGCCGCGATGGGTGCGCTGGATGCGGATATCGACCGATCCGGGGCCGGGGGTGAAATCGAAACTGACGCTGTTCTTGCCATAGCGCACATTTTCGGCGCGGCCCGACACCTCGACCACGCCCTGTCCGGCAAAGCGCAGTACATAGCGCCCGGCGGTTGAGACCACCTCTTCGGGCAGGTCGGTCAGGATCAGCGTCCCGACCGAGCCCAGCTCGGGCGGGATCGCCATCACCCAGCCATTCGAGTCAAGGTAACCAGCCTCTTGCAGCTGGGCATGATCGACACCGCCCCATTGCCGGGGCAGGTGGCCGATCCAGGGGCGGGCGGTCTTGAACACGTCGAGAAAGGGTTGCTGCACCGACCAGTCGTTGACCCCGGCCAGTCCGATCGCCACCGGCACCGGCCCCTCGGGCGCGGGCGGCGGGACAAAGCCCTGTCGTGGCTCGGCCGGCTCCCCCGCCTGTTCGGCGGCGGCGGGTTCGCTTGTGGGCTCGTCCGGGGTTGCCACCGGTTGCGGCGCGGGCGGCTCGGGCGCCTCGAACCCTTGCACCACGGTCCAGGCCACCTCCTGCAATCGTTGCGCCAGCGCCGGATCGGGGGTGGCATAGGCCTTGCCCCAGCGATCCTGAAGCCGCCGGGGCAGGCCCACCGGGCTTTCCCCGGTCACGACGGCATATTGCACCATGGTCAGGAAATAGAAGCCCAGATCGTTGGGGTGGATATCGTCGGAGAAGAGTAGCGCGATGCGGTCGACCCCCGGCACCGTCCCGGCCGCTATGGCATCGGTCAGCGCCAGCATCGCCTGTCCGGCGGGCAACAGCTGCATCGGTGGCGCACCCTCGGGGCGGGTGGTGTTGACGCCGTCGACGATGGATTGCCACCGGGGCAGGTCCGCCTCGATCCGCTCGCGCCAGGGGAGGTCGTCGCCCTCGTCATAGGGGATGTCGACACCGCTGCCCGAACGGAGATCGTGCCACGTCTCTTGCAGGAACACCCGGGTGTCGGGATTGGCGGACAGTGCCAGATCGTAATAGCGCCGGGCCGAGCCGATGCTGTCATTATACTGCATCTGGTTGGCCAGCGGGATCCCCTCGGTCAGGATCACCACATCATAGCCACCACCGGGCAGCACCTCGCGCGCGTTCACACCTTCGGCCGTGGCGCCATTGTCCCATTGATATGACAGCGGCGCGCCGTTGATGATCTGCGCCGAAACCCGCACATCGCGCCCCTCCAGCACCTGTGACAGCATTTGCGGGTTGGTCGGGCCAAACAGCGAATGGCCAATGAAAAGGATACCGATCAGGTTGGTGATCCAGCTCATTGCGGGACTCCGGTCTTGGGATAGCTGGTGACGGTCTGCCAGACGATCTCTTGCATCAGGCGCGCGGCCTCTGGCGAGGGGGCAAAGGCGGGGCTGCCATCGGCCCGGTTCAACTGGTGGGGAAGGCCGACGGGGGATGCCTGATAGAGCACCGCGTAATGGGTGAGCGCGATCAGATAGTTGCCCAGATCACCCATGTGGATCGGGTCGAGTCGTCCCTGGTCGTCGGTGTGGAACAGCGCCTCGGGCCCTTCAATGCCAGGCACACCGCCACGCGCTTCGACAGCGCGGACAAAGCGGGACAGGACCTGACCCACCGGGATCACATGGGCGGGGTTGTCGGGGTTACGGGCCATGTCGCGCAGCAGGATCTCGTTTTCCCAAAGCGCGACAAGATCACGGTCGAGCCGGTTGAGCCAGCCATCGGGATCGTCCAACCAGTGCCAGGTTTCGTACAAGAACACCCGCGTATCGGGCCGTGCCTCACGTGCAAGTTCGGCCCATTTGCTGAAATAGCGGTCGCTTTCGAAATACTTGATCGCGTCGGTTAGCTCGACCATTTCGGTCAGGATCACCGCGTCATAGTCACCCGAGCGCAGCGCGATATCGGCGGGGCGATAGCGGGGATGATCGTTCATCTGCTCAAAGCCATTGATCCCCTCATCCGGCTCCCAATGCGCCTTGAGCGTGGTGCCCCATCCCAGCTGGCTGGCATAGTCGTGCCCGATTGGGGACAACTGTTGCAGCATCGCCGGCATGTCCTGTCCCACCAGGCTGTGACCGAGGTGAAACACCGCCATCGCACCCGCGGGCGGTGGCAGCGGTCGGGCATAGGCGGCATCCACCACGGCGCTGTCGGGCGGGCGCGGGCGCAGCCAGCCCCACCAGAGACCGGCCATCAGAATCGCTAGGATCAGGAGGGTGGGCAGAACAGCGCGCAACATGGGGGCTTTCTAGCGTAACCTCATTCAGATTTCACGCGGCAACGGCCAGCACAGTGATAATCAGCCCGCCCCCGCGCGCAAAACGCCCGTGCAGTGTCTCACCCCTGGAAAAGGGCGGTATGTCGGCCTGAAATGTGGCGGCAAAGCTCTGGCTGACGGGATCGGGCCTGATCGCGATGGCGTCGAACCCGATCAGGGCGCGGCTCAGCCGGTATTGCGCCTTGTAGGCGCATTCCTTGGCCGAAAAGATCAGCTTGGCCCAGTGCCCGGCCATGTCCTGCCTGGCCAGCCAGTCGCGTTCGGCGGGGATGCAGATGGTCTCCATCAGGTCTGTATCCAGTGGCGTGTCGGGTTCCATGTCCAGGCCGAGGAGGCGAATCTCGCCCTCCCATGCGGTGGCGGCCAGACAGGCGGTGTCGGTATGGGTGATGCTACCCAGCAGCCCCGGCGGCCAGACCGGCGCCCGGTCGGTTCCCATCGGGATCGCCAAAGCCGGGGCGCCCAGTTCGCGCAGCGAGAGGCGGGCGGCGGCGCGCCCGGCGGCAAATTCACGCTGCCGTTTGGTGGTGGCGCGGGACAGGGCGGCCAGTTCTTCGGGATAGGCCTGATGCGGCCCGGCGGGGTCGGTCGCGGCCAGCGCCACGCGCGTATCCAGCAGCGGCGCCGCCAGCATCAGCGCCCCGGTGGCCGCCGCCCCTGTCACCGCACCCGTTCCTGCCGGTTGGCCCGCATCGCCCGCCGGCGCGACATGGTGCTGGCGCGTTCCTCGCTGTCGACGGCAGGTGGCGTCGGTTCATCGGGAGCATCGCCTTTTGACAAATGCGCGGCCAGCCCGCCCAGGGTGGGAAAGCGGAAGATGTCGGTGATGGGCAGGGCCGGCACGTTCAGCGCCGCGCGGATCTCGCGATGGGCCTGCACCGCCAGCAGGGAATGCCCGCCAAGGGTAAAGAAGTTGTCATCGGCCCGGATGTCACCGACGCCCAGGATACGCGACCAGATCGCGGCGATCTGCGCCGCGGCGCCGCTGACGGGTTCCGAGGGGGCGCTGGGTGCGGCGCGCTGCTGCACCGGTTCGGGCAGGGCCTTGCGGTCGATCTTCTTGTTGGGCGTCAGCGGAAACGCGTCGAGCGTCACGATATGTGCGGGCACCATCACCTCGGTCAGGCGCGCGGCCAGATGCGCGCGCAGGGCAACATCCGAGACCGGCCCGCCGGTGGTGACATAGCCCACCAGCCTTGTGTCGCCGCCCATCTCACGCGCAATCACCACCGCGCCGGTGACACCGGGATAAGAGGCCATCGCCGCCTCGATCTCGCCCAACTCGATCCGCTGGCCGCGGATCTTGACCTGATGGTCGCTGCGCCCCAGGAAATCGAGCTGCCCGTCCGCCCGCCAGCGTACCAGATCGCCGGTGCGGTACATCTGCGGCGCGGCGGTCACCGTGAGCCCGGCCTCGGCGGCAAACGGATCGCGCGGGAACCGCTCGGCGGTCAGTTCGGGGCGCTGCCAATAGCCGCGTGTCACCCCCTCGCCGCCGATATGCAGCTCTCCGGGCACGCCGATGGGGCAGGGTTGTCCGCTGCCGTCCAGCACATAAACGGTGGTATTGGCGATGGGCTGGCCGATATCGACCGTGCCCTCGGTCCGGGGCGGCACCAGCGCACAGGTGGACCAGATCGTGGTCTCGGTCGGCCCGTACATGTTGAGAATGCGGGCGCCGGTCGCCTCGCGCAGATCCTCGACCAGATCGCCGGGCAGGGCCTCGCCCCCCAGCAGCAGGTGTTTGACCCGGCCAAGCGCCATGCGCGCCTCGTCGTTCATGGCGATCATCCGCGCCATCGAGGGCGTGCATTGAATATGCGTCACCCCATGGCGCACGATCTGGGCGGCCAGCGAGAAATCATCCTCGGCCAGCGCGCTGGGCGCGCGCACCCGTTTCAGGACCTCGGCCAGGGGTTTCAGCCCTTCGAGCACGACCGCAGGGTCGATGCCATAGTCGATGAGGCAAGCCACCTCGTCCACGCCGATGCGTTTGAGCTGTTCGACGCGGGCCACGGCATCGTTGATGGTGCCGAACAGCCCCGAGTCCTCGAAATACCGCTCGAAGGCGAAATCGAGGATCGCTTCCAGCTCGTCGCCGCTCAGCACGCCCAGATCCATTTCAAAGGCGTTGGTCACCCCTTTGGGTTTCTTGAAGGCGGGGAAGGCCCAGGCATATTGCTTGATCAGCCCGGCGGCCGAGCGCAGGTAATCCTTCATCGGCTCGCGCGCGATGCGCGCGGCCTCTTCGCGGGTGTCGGCCAGATAGGTGTGCAGCATCAGCGTCACCTTGAAATCGGCCGGGTCATGGCCCGCCTCGCGCAGGGCGGCGTGATAGATGCGGATCTTGTCGGCCACCTCGTCGATGCTCTGCCCCAGAAGGTGGGTCAGCACGTTGGCGCCGATGGCCCCGGCCTCGCGCCAGGTCTCCGGGTTGCCCGCCGTGGTGACCCAGAGCGGCAGTTCCTTGGACACCGGGCGCGGCTGGGTGACGACCGAATGCATGGTGCCATCGGCCTTGGCGAACTCCACCGCCTCGCCGCGCCAGAGCTTGCGCAGGGTTTCGATGGTTTCGAACATGGCGGGCTTGTTGCGCGGCGGGGTGTTTTCCGGGCGCAGGATGAAATCGTCAGGCTGCCAGCCCGAGGCGATGCCAAGCGCCGCGCGCCCGCCGGTCAGGTTGTCGATCACTGCCCATTCCTCGGCGATGCGGGAGGGATGGTGCAGCGGGGCCACGCAGGACCCGGCGCGCACGCTGAGATTTTTTGTCACCGCAGCCACCGCCGCGCCGGTCACCGAGGGGTTCGGATAGGGGCCGCCAAAGGCGTGGAAATGCCGTTCCGGCGTCCAGACCGCGTTGAACCCGTGCGCGTCGGCGAATTTCGCGCCTTCGAGCAGCAGTTCGTATTTCTTCGGCCCCGGCCCGTCGTCATTGCCCCAATACATCAGGTTGAAGTCGATCGGCCGGTCACTGACCGCGATTGGGCCTTTCGAGACTTCGGCGCGGTTCTCGTCGGAACTCAGCACCACCTTGAAGCCGCGCGCCAGCGTCCAGAACAGTTCCAGCACCGAGATATCAAAGCTCAGCGAGGTGACCGCCAGCCAGACGCCGCCATTGGCATGGTCGATGCGGTCGTCCATCCCGGCAAAGAAATTGGCCACATTGCGGTGTTCGACCATCACCCCCTTGGGCGTGCCAGTCGAACCTGACGTGTAGATCACATAGGCCAGATCGTCGGCGCTGGCACCGCCATCGGCATTCTCGGGTTGTCTGGCATCTGCCAACGGGCCAAGGTCGAGGATCTGCGCCTGCGTGTCGGGCAGGCTTTGTGCGCGGGCGCCATTGGTCACGATGATCGCGGCGCGGCTGTCGCTGACATAATGGGCGATGCGGTCGGCCGGATAGGCGGGGTCGAGCGGCACATAGGCGCCGCCCGCCTTGAGCGCGGCCAGCGCCGCAATCAGCAATTCGGGGCCGCGGTCGAGATAGATGCCGATATGGCTGCCCGGACCGGCGCCCATTTCACACAGGCGGGCGGCCACCGCATTGGCGCGGGCATTGAGGGCGGCGTAGCTGAGCGTTTGCCCCTCAAAGACCAGCGCCGGGGCCTCGGGTGTGCGGGCGGCCTGATCCTCGAAAGCATGGTGTATGGTCAACGCCCGGTCGTAATCGCGGGCGCTACGGTTCCAGTCGCTGATCATGGTCGAGCGTTCCGACGCCGGCAGAACCGGCAACGCGGAGACGGTATCGGTGTCGCGCGCGCGGCCCATCGCATGCATCGCGGTTTCCAGCCGCCGGGCCAGGATCTCGGTCTGGCGCGGGTCGAGCCGCGCGGCATCGGCAAAAAGCGTGGCCTGCCCCTGGTCCAGCGCCACGGTCAGTACCGCCCCCGGAACCGGCCCGGCGCCATCCAGCGCCAGCGCCACTTGTGGTATGGTCCTGTGGGAAATGCGCGGGTCGCGCAGCATCAGGTCGGCGGGGGGCGCGCCCGTGGCGCGGGCGGCTTGGGCCGTCTGTTCGACCCAGCCGATCAGGTCGGCGCGGGTCGAGGTCAGCGCCGCCTGCAAAGGCACCCAACCGCTGACATAGCCGTTTGCGGCGGCCTGCTGCATGGCGCCAGTGGTCAAGGCCAGATCGCCGTAGTCCTCACCGCTGCTCCGCAAGGCCCAGACGACGACCGAGGCCATCAGAGCGGCTTCGCCCAGGCCGTGTGGAACCGAAAGACGGTGCGGCGCGGGTGTGCCGGCCGTGTTACCGATGGCCAGCGGCACCGGCAGCGGCCGCATCGCAGTGAGGGCGACATGCCAGTGTCGTTCGGCGGGCAGGGCGGCAGCCAGCGCGCGGCCCAGAGCCTCGCCCTCGGTTGCAGAGAATGCGGGCAGGCGCTGCCCCTTGGGGGCAAGTTCGGCCAGATCGACCGGCAAGCCGTCCAGAGCGCGCAGCGCACCCAGCATCAGATCGCCTTCGCCACAGGCCAGGAGGAGGCTGTCGGCAGTTGTGGAAAGAACGGTTCCGGGCAGGGCGCCCGAGCGGCCTTCGGCCCGGGCCTGACCAACAGCCAGCACCCGCCCGCCAGCCACGATCTTGGCGCAGGTCAGCGGGTTGGCATAGTCGCCGAAATCAAGCGCGCGCACCAGCGCGGCCAGCGTCGTGGCGGGTTTGGTGAAGTCCAGCCGCCCGGCGGCGGCGGGCCGGGCGTCGCGTCCGAAATAGCTGCGCTGGCTCAGATCCTGCGCTTGCCGTTCGAGCCCCTGTTCCAGCTGGTCGGCCACCCGTGCGAAACTGTCAAGCGCCGCGCCATAGCACTTGGAGTTCAGCGAAAACGCGGTGTCATCCTCGGCGATGTCGAACATCTGTTGCGCCAGGATGTCGCCCTCGTCGATGCCGCCTTCGATCAGATGCCAGGTCACGCCATAGCGGGTTTCGCCCGCCATCAGCGCCCATGCCGGCGTGTTCAGCCCGGCATAGCGCGGCAGCGGTCCGTCGTGAAAGTTCACGGCCCCCCGGCGCGGCAGGGCCAGCACCGCCTGCGGGATCACCCGGAGATTGGCGATCGACAGCAACCAGTCGAACCCGGCGCCCGCGAGATGCGGCTCCAGCTCCGAGATCTCGCGCATATGGGCGAGGCCCTTGCCCCGCGCCCAGGTGGCGATTTCGGCATCGGTGGAAACGACGGCGGCGATCTGGTGCCCGCGGTCGAGCAGCATCTCGCTGCAACCGATCAACAGGGATTCGTTTCCGATCACGACATGGGTCAGGCTCATCTGCTATCCTCCGGGATGGCGGTAACTGGGGCGGGGGCGGTACGTGACCGGCCCAAAGCGGCGCGCAAGGCATGGCTGACCAGATCGGTCAGGAAACGGTCGGGGTCGGCCTGCGGCTTGGCCTGTACCAGACGGCGCAGGCGCCAGATCGCGGCACCGGTCACCAGCGCCAGCGTGGCACCCGCCGCATAGGCCCGCCCATGGGTCTTGAGGTAATAGTGAAGCCGGGAATCGAACCAGTATTGCGGGGTGCGGTTCCAGCTTTTCATGCCGGTGCTGGCCGAGCCGATATGCACCACACCCACGTCAGGCAGGTAATGCGTGCTCCAGCCCTCGGCCTGGGCACGGCGGCACAGGTCGGTTTCCTCGAAATAAAGAAAGAATCGCTCGTCGAACCCACCGGTCGCCGCGATCACCTCGCGCCGGATCATCAGGCTGGCGCCCGAGGCCCAGTCGACCCTTGTGCGCCGCGCGGGCAGGGGGGGCGCGATGATATGGCCGCGCAGCAGGCGGCTCAGCGGGCCGGTGCGGGCGGCGGCCTCGAACTCGCCCGCGGCGGTGGGAAAGCGAAAGGCGGTGCGGTGCGGATCGTCGTCGATGCCGCGCACGGCGCTGGCGGCCAGACCGGCATCGGGGGTTTCCAGCAGGAAATCGCGCAGGCCCCGGATGCAGCCAGGATCGGGCCAGGCATCCGAGTTCAAGAGGTAATAGAAATCGGGTGCGGCCCCGTTCGACAGACCCGCGTTCATGCCCACGTTCATCCCGGCGCCAAAGCCGCCATTGCGCCCGCTTTGCACCAGCCGCAGCTTGCCGCTGGCCAGCCAGCCATAGTCGGTAGCGGCCTTGGAAAGCTTCTCGAACGAGCCATCGCCCGAGGCATTGTCGACCACCACGATCTCGCCGGGCAGATCCTGCATCTCGCGCATGGCGGCTTCGCAGGCGCTGATCGTCAGGTCGGGCGTGCGGTAGTTCAGGATGACGGTCAAGACTGTTGCGCTGGTCATGGGATCACTCCGCCGCATGCGGCAGGGCGCCGGCGCTGTCGATGGCGTTGAGCTGGCCGCGCAGATGCTCGGCCAGGACCGAGACATTGGGCACCAGCACCATGCTGTCATGGTCACCGGGCACCTCGATCACCTCGAGTTCCGCGATCCAGCGGCCCCAGTCGTTGTCGGGATAGACATAGTGACGCTCATGATTGACCCAGTTGCCGCCCGACACCTGCCAGAGCCGTTCCAGCGGCGGCCGGAACAGTACTGTCGCACCCTCCCATGGCCGCAGTGCGTAACCCGCAGCCGAGCGCAGAAAGGCGGCCTCGATCCGCGTGTTGTTGAAGGCACCGGCGCCGCCGTCCTGAACCGGGCCGCGCCTGCGCTGCACTTCCCAGGCAAAACGCGCCTTGACCCAATCGACCAGGTAGCGTGGTCCGCGCTGGCGGAACTGTTGCAGCTTGATCAACGCCTTGTCGCGGCGGCCAAGGGGTGGGCGCTGCGGCAGCGGGGTGTCGAGCAGTACGAGCAGCGCCACCTCTTCGCCCGCGTCACGCAGCTGTTGCGCGATCTCATAGGCGATGATGCCGCCGCCCGAGAAACCGCCCAGCAGATAGGGGCCATGCGGCTGTACCTGCCGCATCTCGGCGATATAGTCGCGCGCCGCCTCGGGGATGGTTTCATGCGGGGCATCCTCGCCCACCAGCCCGCGCGCCTGAAGGCCATAGACCGTCCGGTCGCGGCCCAGCATCAGCGCCAGATGGCGCAGGTTGAGCACATTGCCGAACATGCCGGCCACCACGAAGAACGGGCTGGCATGGCCAGCCGCCGCCTGATGCAGCGGCACCACATGGGTCAGCTTGGGTGCGGCTGCCTCGGCTGTTTCCGGGGTATCGCCCGCGCTGCTGCGGCCCAGCCGTGCGTCGATCCGCTCGGCAATGGCGGCGACGCTGGGTGCCTCGAACAGCAGCGAGATCGGGAATTCCACCGCAAAGGCGCGGTTGATCTGGGCAAAGAGGCGCACCGCGATCAGGGAATGGCCGCCAAGGTCAAAGAAACTGTCCTGGGTGCCGACCTTGCTGACCCCCAGAAGGGTTTCGAAGAACCCGGCCAAGGTCTTTTCCGTCTCGGTCGCGGGCGCCACATAATCGGTGTCCAGCTCGGGCCGGTCAAAGCTCTGCCCGGTTTCCGCCGGGGCTGCGACCTGATCGGCCTCGGCGATCAGCCGGGACAGGTCAAGCGAGCTGACCACCAGTTGCGGCAGCCCGGTGCCCAATGCGCGCACCAGCGCCTCGGCGCCTTCCTCGGCTCGGATGCCCTGGGCGATGTTGTGGTGCAGGCGCTGTTCCTCGGGCGAGAGCGGCGTCGATTTCCGTGCGGGCTCCAGCCCCAGCGTGGCGGCCTCCGCGTCAGGGCGTTCGGGATCGCTCAGGTCGATGGTGCCCGTCGTGCGCTGCATCTGGAACCCTTCGATCTCGACCAGAACGGCGCCCGAGGGATCGGTCAGGGTGATGTCGAAGGAGGCATGCCCCGCCACCGCGGCCTGATCGGGCGTCAGGCGCATCCAGCTGCGGATTTCGGCCGTCAGCGGCGCATGAACCCGGATCGCGCGGTAGGACACCGGTACCCAGAGCGTTTCGCCATCATAGCCGGCGGACAGCTTGATGGCCCAGCCGGTGGCCAGGTCGAGCAGGCCGGGATGCATCCGGTAGCCTTTGTCGAGATCGCCGCGATAGGCTTCGGGCAGGGCAAGCCGGGCCAGCCCCTCACCCGTACCGCGCGCGGTGGCGCGCAGCACCTGCCAGCGAGGGCCGAATTGCAGGTGCCGTTCCTGCGGACTGTGCAGCACCGTATCGGGCGCGGCACCCTCTGCCTCGGGGCAGCGGCTGGCGATGGCGGCCAGGTCGAGCGGTTCGGCCTGTGCCTCGGGCGCGGGCACCAGCCGGGCCTGCGCGTTCTGGGCGTAGCCGCCACCGGGCAGCGCGCTCCAGACGGAAAAGGCGACGCCGTCCGGCGCGTCCTCCAGCCGGACCACCACCTCGCGCGGGGTGCCGTTCACCCTGAGCGGGCGGAAGAAATAGAGATCGCGGATGTCATAGGGGTGGGTGATGCCCTGCGCGTGCAGCGCCTGCGCAGCCAGTTCCAGATAGCCGGTGCCGGGTAGCAGCGCGGTGCCACCGGCGGTGCGGTGTTCGTCGAATACCCAATCCTCGGCGCTCAGCCGCGAGACGAACAGGCGGTTGCCCGCCTCGTCAAACCCGACCTCGTGCAGCAGCGGCAGCCCGGTCGGGCTGCGCTCGGTGTCGTGACCGGCGCCCAGCCGGGCGGCGCGGGCATCGGCGGCCATGCCGATATCGGCCCAGACGCCCCAGTTGACCGCGACCACGCGGGTTGCGCCGCTCTGCCGGCTGTCGGCAAAGGCGTTGAGATACTCGTTGGCGGCCACGTAATCGACCTGACCCGCCGGGCGGCTGGCGGTCGAGGACGAGGCACAGAGCACCATCAGTTCCAGCACCCCGTCGGGGAAGAGCTGGTCCAGCACCCGCAGCCCGGTCATCTTGGGCGACAGGACACGGTGCAGATCGGTCTCGGTCTTGGCCAATGCGGGGCCGTCCGCAATATGGCCCGCGGCATGGATCACGCCGGTAAGCGCGCCGAACCGGTCCTCGGCCTCGCCCAAGGCACGGCGCATCTGGTCGATATTGGCCACATCGGCGGCAATCGCCATCACCTCGCCACGTTCCAGCGCCTCCAACTCGGCCAGGGCACGGATGCGACGGCTGGTACGGTCGGCGGGGCTGTGCCCGGACAGCCAGGAGGCGCGGTCGGCGGGCAGCGGATCACGCCCCAGCAGGATCACGTTGGCGCCGTGCTGGTCCATCAGGTGACGGGCCAGCGTCAGGCCGATACCGCCGAAACCGCCGGTGATCAGATAGGTTCCACCGTCTCGGAAGGCAGGTCCTGCGTCAGTCAGCGGCGCCGGGCGGTAACTGCGGCCAAACCGCTTACCATCGCGCCGGGCAGCGATGGTGTTTCCGGGTTCAGCCAACAACTCTTCGAGCACCGCCGGGGTCAGGTCCTCGTCCTGTTCGGGTGCCGCACCGCGCAGTCGCGCCCAAAGCGGTGGGCGCAGACGGGCGGGCAGTTCGATATCGACGGTCGCACAGGTCAGTCCCGGCATTTCATGCGGCAGCACCCCCATCGGCCCGGCGATGGTGGCCTTTTCGGGATAGGTCAGCCCCTCGTCGCGCAGCCGCGCCGCGCCCGAGGTAAAGGTGGTGATGTGCAGCGGTCCGGGCAGGTCCACCTGCCCCAGCGCCTGCGCCAGCCAGGTCAGGGCAAAGAAACCGTGTTCCATGTTGCGGTCATGAAAGCTGGAGCCGGGGCGGAACCGCTCGTCCTCGGTCACCAGCCAGAAATGGCCGATCCGGTCGGGCAGCCGCTGCTGCTCGGCCAGATCACGCAACAGCAGGTCATAGCCCATCCGCCCCTGTTCGGGCGCGAGCGTATAGCTGCCATCGGTTAGACGGGCATAACTGTCGCCCGAGCGGATGCGGGTGACATGATGCCCGACACCCTCCAGCCTTTGCGCGGCGGCCTCGGCCAGCCCGGTCTCGTCCATGAAGAACAGCCAGTTGCGCGGCGCGGCCTCGGCCAGCTCGGTCGCGGTGTCGATGTCGCAATCGGCCAGACGCGGGCGCCAGACCGGACGCCAGCCCCACTGGGCAAGGTCGTCGCTGCGCGCGGGCAGGGCGCGCGGCGCCTCGGCCTGCCGGGTGCCGGGCTCGATGAAATAGCGGCTGCGCTGAAAGGCATAGGTCGGCAGGGGCAGGCGGTGGCGAAGCGCCTCGCCCCAGATCTGGGGCCAATCGGCCTCGACCCCGCAGGCCCAGAGCCGACCGATCACGCCCAGGAAATAGGCATCATCGGCAATGTCCTGATCGGGGTGGCGCAGGCTGCTCAGCACCTGGCCGGGCGACACGCCGGGCGACATCTGTGCCAGCGAGCTCAGCGCCTTGCCGGGACCGACCTCCAGAAACACCCGGTCGCGACCCTCGGACAGGGCGTCGATGCAATCGGCGAAATGGACGGTGTTGCGCAGCTGTGCGACCCAGTAGTCGGGGCTGGTGGCCTCTGCCTCGGTCAGCACCGCGCCGGTGCGGTTGGACTGGATCGGGATTTGCGGCGCGCTCAGCGTCAGGCCGCGCAGGAAATCGCCGTACTCCTTCAGGATCGGCTCCAGCATCCGCGAATGGGCGGCAATGTCGATCTGGATGCGCTGATACTCGACCTCGCGGGCGCGCAGCGCCTCGGACAGCCGGTCCAGCGCCGCTTGCGGGCCGCTGACAGCGGTCAGGCGGGGGGCATTGACGCTGGCAATGTCCAGTTCCTCGCCGATCAGCGCCTGTACCTCGTCCAGCGGCAGCGAGATCGACAGCATGCCGCCCGGCGCCACGGTGTCAAACAGCCGTCCGCGCAGCAGCACCAGGTCGATGCAATCCTCGAACCCGATCACACCGGCCAGACAGGCGGCGGTATTCTCGCCCATCGAATGGCCCACCAGCGCTGCGGGCCGCACGCCCCAGCTGAGCCACAGCTGCGCCAGCGCATATTCCACGATCATGATCAGCGGCAGCTGCACCGAGGGCTGTTGCAGCCGGGCGTCTGCTTCGGCGGTATCGCCGTCGGGCAGCCAGATGGCGCGGATATCGTAGTCGAGGCTCTTTTGCAGATGCTCCAGCCCCCGGTCCATCCATTCGGCAAAGACCGGCTCGACCTCGTAAAGGTCGCGCGCCATGCCCGCATATTGCGCCCCGCCACCGGGGAACATGAACACCACATCGGCCCCGGCCCCCAGCGCGTCATGGGTGAACACCCGGCGCGGATCGCCCTGCTCCAGCAGGTCGGCGGCTTCAAGCGCGGTTTCGGCCACCAGCACGCGGCGTTTCTCGAATCCGCGACGACCCTCTTTCAGCGTATAGGCCACATCGGCCAGATTGACGTCCGGATTGGCGCGCAGCCAGCCTGCCAACGCCTTGGCATTTCCATCGAGCGCGGCGCGTGACCGGGCCGACAGGCACAGGATCTGGAACGGAAACTCGCTTTCGTCCGAGGCGGCGCGCTCGGGCGCCTCCTCCAGGATGACATGCGCGTTGGTGCCGCCCACGCCAAGGCTGTTCACCGCGCCCCGGCGCGGCCCCTTGTGCGGCGTCCAGTCGGTCAGCCGGTCGTTGACGCGGAACGGGCTGGTGTCGAAATCAATCGCCGGGTTCGGCGCCTCATAGCCCAGCGAGGGCGGGATCTGTTTGTGATGCAGCGCCAGCGCGGTCTTGGCAAAGCCCGCAACCCCGGCGGCGGTGTCGAGATGGCCGATATTGGTCTTGACCGAGCCGATCTTGCAAAACCCGCTTTCGGCGGTCTGTTCGCGATAGGCCTGGGTCAGGGCCGAGACCTCGATCGGGTCGCCCAGATAGGTGCCGGTCCCGTGGCATTCGACATAGTCGATGGTCTCGGCGGGCACATCCGCCGCCTTCAGCGCGGCGCTGATCGCCTGCGCTTGACCGCCGACCGAGGGGGCCAGATATCCGGCCTTGTCGGCACCATCATTGTTGATGGCACTGCCCTTGATCACCGCCCAGATATGGTCGCCATCGGCCAGCGCGTCCTTGAGCCGTCGCAGCGCGACCACGCCCGCGCCCGAGCCGAACACGGTGCCCTGCGCCCGGTGGTCGAAGGCATGGCAATGGCCATCGGGGCTGAGGATTTCGTTTTCCTTGTAAAGGTACCCGCGCCCCTGCGGCAGTTCGATGGTGGACCCGCCCGCCAGCGCCATGTCGCATTCGCCCTCGCGCAGCGCCTTGCAGGCATAGTGGATCGCGACCAGCGAGGTGGAACAGGCAGTCTGCACGTTCACGCTCGGCCCGTGCAGGTCGAACACATGGCTCACGCGGGTAGACAGGAAATCCTTGTCGTTGCCGGTGTGGCGCAGCAGGAACATGCCCACATCGTCGACCAGGCCGGGGTTCGAGCAGATGTTGAAATAGAAATAGCTGCCCATGCCGCAGCCGGCATAGACGCCGATCGGCCCGGCGATGGTCTCGGGCGGGTGGCCGGCATCCTCCATCGCCTCCCAGGCGGTTTCCAGGAATTGCCGGTGCTGGGGATCAAGGATGGCCGCCTCTTTCGGTGAGAAGCCAAAGAAATCGGCGTCGAACCGGTCAAACCCGTCCAGCAGGGCTGCGGCGCGGACATAGTTTGGGTCAGCCAACCGGTCGGCGCGCTCGCCCGCTTCTAGCAGCGCCTCGTCATCAAGCGGTTGGATCGACTCGATCCCCGCCCTAAGATTGCGCCAGAATTCTGCCGCCGACTGGGCGCCGGGAACATGGACGGACATGCCGACAATGGCTATGTCATCCTGTTCGAACTTTACTTCACGCGTTGCCATGGCCAGACCAAACGATCCCGTTCGTTCATTTCAGCCCGCCTACCCGCGCTCAACTTAGAGAGAGCGGTTTGGGGTCGAAAGCCTCGAATTTTACTTTTCTTACCTGAGTTATGCTTAACCATCTGTATTTGTGACACAAACTTTAACGGGTTTCGAATGTGTTTGCTGCAGCTTTGCGAACAAACCCGTTTCTTTCTGGTTTTTGTGGCCTGAATGAGGACGATTGTTGATCAATTGAGGCGGAACCACCGATCGGGTCTGTCACAACACGGGCCGAGCTTCATCAGCAGGCATATGCCCGCCAAAGACCGTCGCATTCTCTCTCGGGCTAGGCAAAGGTCGCTTTAGCGGGCGCCGCAATTGTTCTACGTACCCCAGCACCGCCCCAGCGCAGAGCCAAGTGAAGGGTGTCAGAGTGTCATTCAGCAGCATGTCGGTCATCGTGGCGGCTAGAATCAAGACCAGCGGTGCGGCGAAATCCGAGATCTCGGCAGAGTTTGTCTTGCGAGATTGCCTGGCCATCATGATAATTGGTGCGGCAAGAAGGCCCATCTTTGCAATATACCCGACCCAGCCAAAGGTCCCGAAGGCGATGATCCATGCGCCGTCAGGAATGCTGACTATCTGCCCGGTCTGGCTATCCAGGACCAGATTTCGATTCCAACCTCCCCATCCGAACCAAGGTTTCAGATGCGCCCGCTCCAACAACTGCTCCTCGTTGGTGAAGCGGAACTCCAGAGATTGTGCGCGCTCGGTGCTGATCGCGGCTGCGCGTTCAAGAATGGCATCCAGCGGTATCGCTCCGATATTGCGCAGCGCCGGATAGGCGATCGCCAGCGCGGCAATTCCTAGCGCGATGCGCAGCACCGTGTTGTGACGTAGGAACAGCAGGACCGGCGACAACGCCAGACCATAGCCCAGCGCCGCGAGGCTCTTGCAGGCGTTGAGAACCAGCAGCAAATAGACCAGCGCGGCGGTCCAGCGCTCGCGGTTCTTGCCGTGACCGTGCCGTGTCAGTGCCGTGGCAGATAGCACGGCGGTCGTCATGAAGAAGGCCAACCAAAGCCCGTGGGGCAGGAACACGATTGGACGGAAACCACCTTCGCGGATCATCTGGTTAAAGTCGTGCTGGAAGAAGCCGTAGACGTAGATGTTCAGCACCGGGGCGAAGATAATCTCGAAGATCGACGGTAGCGAATAGGCCAGTCCTGCTGCCGCCATGGCCAGCACGAGATTGCGTAACCCGGCCTCGTCCGCCAGATGCGCGCGTCCTAGGAAGAACGGCAACAAGATGATCAACTGGCTTAGAATAATCGACAAGATGTCGCGTAGCCCCATGCCTGGCACGTAGTTGGTAAAGAACCGTATCGGCCCGGCCTGCAGCGCCATCTCAAAGATCAGCGGTTCGCGATTGGTCAGCACTGTAGGCACCGCACACAGGACAAAGCTGAAAAGCAATACCCTTACCGGCCAACTGTCGGGCAGAAGCGGTATCCGTTTGCGCGCGACAAAAAGACAGGCGAGGAAGGTGGCGACCGAGGCGATGGAATCCTTGTTCATCGACGGCACCAGGGGCAGGTCGAACTCGGCCACCGGGGGCAGAATAAGATAGCCCCCCAGAATACCCCAGATGATTGCGCGTTGCAGCGGCAGGCGCGTGAACAGGAACGCGCAGGCAATCGGCCACAGCATCAGCATCAGATAGGCGACGGGATTGGGCATCTGCTCCTGCCTTGTGGGTCGCATGTGGATGGGCAAGCCTATCAGGGCTCGGCCCGCTTGTCCCGGGGGTAGCGCGCGAATGCGGCGATCCGGTGGCAGGATCGGTTCGCTTTCGCAGCAGGGGCTGGCCTGAGGACGCGTCGGCGGCTAGTCAAGGCGGGGGCAGTCGGAGGCAGGTCGATGGAATTCAGTTTTGGCGAGGACAGGGTGACGGTCAACATGCCGACCCGCGACGCCCTGATGGGCGAGGTGGGGCGCCGGTTTCGCGCGGGCGAGGGGTTTGCGCTGGCGACGATCAACCTCGATCATCTGGTCAAGCTTGGCAGCGACCCTGTCTTTGCCCGCGCCTATGCCGGGCAGGATCTGGTGGTGGCCGATGGCCGGCCCATCGTGGCGCTGGCGCGGTTGGCGCAGCGCCCGGTCGAACTGATGCCGGGCTCGGACCTGGTGCGCCCGCTCTGCGCGCTGGCTGCGGCCGAGCGGGTGCCAGTGGCGCTTGTGGGCAGTTCTGAGGTGGCACTGGGGGATGCCAAGCGCGTACTCGAGGCCGAGACGCCTGGGCTGGACATCGCCTGGACCCATGCCCCCGAATACGGGTTCGACCCCGAGGGTGCGGCGGCAGAGGCGATCCTGAAGGAACTGGCCACGCGGCGTATCGGCCTGTGTTTCCTGGCACTGGGCGCCCCCCGACAGGAACGGCTGGCGCTGCGCGGTCGGGCCCTGGCGCCGGGCGTTGGCTTTGCCTCGGTGGGGGCGGGGCTTGATTTCCTGGGCGGTCACCAGCGCCGGGCGCCGCTGTGGATGCGGAAGCTGGCGCTGGAATGGCTGTGGCGGATGTTGACCGATCCGCTGCGCCTTGCGCCGCGCTACGCGCGTTGCGCGGCGATTCTGCCCGGTCACATGGTGCGGGCGCTGCGGTTGCGCGGGCGCTAGACTCAGAACCCCAGCAGCCCGGCCCGGTCCACAGCACCTGTCAGGAATGTGTCGGCGTCGCTGACCGGCTGCCAGCCCAGCGCGGCTTGTGCGCCCGAGATGTCGAACCGGCTTTGATGCGCGCGCGACAGCCAGTCGGCGCGCGAGGGGCGGGTCAGCCCGCTGCGCCCCAGAACCCGGGTCTTGAGCTGGAACTTGACCCAGTCGGCGGCATACATCAGCGACAGGTTGCCGCCGCTCACCCGGATGCGGGCACCCAGCCGGTCATGGATGGCGTCGAAATAGTCGCGCGCGCTCAGGATCGGCGGGCCGACCAGGTTGAAGGCGCGGCCTTCGATCCCCTCTGCCTCGGCGCAGCGGATCAGCCCGTCGACACAATCGCCGATCAGCACAAAGGGCAGCGGGTTGCGCCCGTTGCCCCACAGCCGCACCGCCCCGGCGCCGTGCCAGCGCCCGATACCCCAATGTTGCAGCGGCCCGCCCGCGCCCAGCACGATACCGGGCCGCGCGATCACCAGCGGCAGGCCGCTTTTGCGGTGCAGTGCCATCAGGCGCCGTTCGCATTCGGCCTTGGAACGGGCGTAGAGGTTGCGGTCCTCCATCTCGCCCGGCAGCGGTGTGGCATCGGTGATCGTCACCGCCGGATCGGACATGTCGAAACTGGCGATGGTGCCGGTATAGACCAGCCGCCGCACCCCTGCCGACAGCGCCGCCTTGCCGATACCCTCGGCCACGGCGACGTCGTTTTGCAGGCAATCCTCCCAACTGCTGTCGGTGGAGCGCGCAAGGTTATAGACCGTGTCGATTCCCGCCATCGCCCGGGCCAGCCCGTCTGTGTCGCGGAGCGATAGCGAGACCGTCTCGACCTGATCGGGCAGATCGGCAAACGGCCCCTGCCGCCCGCGCGAGATCACCCGCACATCGTTGCCGCGCGCCACCAGTTCGCGGGTCAGCGCCCGGCCGATGAAGCCGGTGCCACCGATCACCATCGCGCTGGGCGCCGGTTTGCGGCTGGGTTTGGCGGGCACCGGCGCGGGCCAGTCCACCTTTGCCAGCACCGCATCAAGTGCTGTCATCACCGCCACGGCGGAACTGCCCGACCAGCGCGGATCGGCGGGGGCATTTCGCGCTACCGGCTCCCAGATGCCCTGGGCGAGGCCACGAAAGCTGAGTGCGTAAGGCGATTTGCGATTGAACGAGGTCAGTTGTCGGGCCGCGTTTGTGCTGCCCTGGGTCAGGTGCTGACCGGCCAGCGACAGCTGGCGCAGCAGCGGGTTCGCCACCAGATCGGCGGTGTTCTCGGCGTCGATGATCAGCGTGTCGGCGGCCAGGTCCAGCCGCGCCCGCGCCGAGGACCCGCGGATCGTCACCGAGCGGTCATCGGCGGTCTCGACCAGTGACAGGATCAGCACCAGTTCGACCTCGCCCGCCCGTGCCAGGATACGCCAGCCCTGCGGCCGGGTGCCCGCGCCGGGCAGCGCCACCGGTTTGGACAGCGCCACATGTTCGATCTCGGGCAGGCCGAACAGGTCGATTACCAGGCTGATCAGATGCGGGCCGAATTCCAGCATCAGGTTGCGGGTGTCGCGCAGCGGCCAGATGCCGAAGGGGCCCGCGCGCAGGGGGCCGAACGGATAGCACCAGCGGATTTCAGCGCCCGAGACGCGGCCCAGCGCGCCACGCCGGATCTCGCGTTTCAGCCGTGTGTACGACGGCAGGCCAAGGAAGTTGTGGCCCGCGTGAAAGCGGCGGTTCGCGGCGCGCGCGGCATCCTCGATCTCTTGCGTCTGAGCGGCGTTCAGCGCCACCGGTTTCTCGACCAGAACATGCAGGCCCGCGCGCAGGCTTTGCAGCGCCAGCGGGTGATGCAGGTCGGGCGGCGTCAGGATATGCACCCCGTCGCACAGACCAGCGCCGATCAGGTCGTCCAGATCGCCGAAGGCACGCGCGCCATGGGCGGCGGCCAACCCCTCGGCCAGGTCCAGATTGGGGTCGCAGACGGCAGTCAGTTCGACACCCGGCACCGCGCGCAAGGCATCCGCGTGCCAGGCGGCGATATAACCGGCGCCGATCAGTCCGATGCGGAGGGGGGACGTGGTCATGACACTCTCACTGATACTCGATGATCCGGGGGCGGCGGCGCGCAAGATGCGTCAGCCAGTATTTGCCCATGCCGATCAGGTTGGGGAACTTCGACAGGGTCAGCAGCAGCGCCTGTTTGCGGGCCTCGGTGGCGGGCATCCCCTCGGCGCGCAAGCCCCTGGCGCTGCGCAGCCACGACAGCGCATAGAGCAGCGCCACCAGCACCGGCAC
Source organism: Ruegeria pomeroyi (assembly GCF_021405525.1). Lineage (GTDB taxonomy): Bacteria > Pseudomonadota > Alphaproteobacteria > Rhodobacterales > Rhodobacteraceae > Ruegeria_B > Ruegeria_B alba. Next base: position 3,243,509 of record NZ_JAGQAG010000001.1, on the reverse strand, counting down.
CGCCGGGCCCTTGGCGGCGCCAACCAGCGCAATCACCGGCAGGACAAGGCCCCAGGCCAGCACCCGGCGTTGTTCGGTACGAAAATGTCCGGGGTGGCGTAGGCCAACTTGTGCAAAGCCATGGCCTGCACGAACGGCACGTCGCCACCATTGCGCAAAGCGGGTCATGGCGGCGTCATGCCGCGTCATCTCCAGCGGCAGGCGTTCCAGCTGCCAGCCGGCCCGCGCCAGCCTGAGGCAGAAATCGTCATCCTCGGCGGCGATCACCGTGGGGTCGAACCCGCCTGCTTGCGCAAAGGCCTTTGCCCGGACCATCATGTCGCCGCCGCAGGCCACGATCGGCCCGGCGGGGCGGCGCCATTCATGGTCGCAGATGCGGTTGTAAAGGCTCGCCTCGGGCGCGATTTCCGAGCGCCAGCCGGTGACAAGGCCCAGCGTGTCGTCCTGGCTCAGCCGTGCTTCGGCGGCGGCCAGCCAGCCGGGGACCAGCGCGCAATCGCCGTCGATGAACTGTACAAAGGGGGCCGGGTCCGTTGCCTGTGCGGCCTCAAACCCCGCATTGCGGGCGCGGGCGGCGCTGAAGGGGATGGACATGTCCAGTTCCACCACCAAGGCGCCCGCGGCGCGGGCGGCGGCGACGCTGCCATCGGTCGAGCCCGAGTCCACATAGATGAGGCGCCGCGCCTGACCGCGTGCGGCGCGCAGGGCGCGGAGCAGCCGGTCGCCCTCGTTACGGCCGATGAGAACCAGATCGACACTCATGACAGGCCCTCGCCGCTCAGCACCGCTTCCAGCAGGTCGCAGGCATGGTCCCAGCTTTGCCCCTGGGCAATCTGGTGATTGCGCGCGGACATTGCGCGCCATTCGCCATCGGGCAGCGACAGGATATGTGCGGCCCCCTCGGCCAGGGCAGCGGCATCCCCCACATCGGCCAGATAGCCGGTCACCCCCGGCTCGATCAGGTCCTCGGCGGCGCCCACGCGGGTTGAAACCAGCGGCGTGCGGCAGGCCATCGCCTCGAGCAGCGGCAGAAAGAACCCTTCGGCGGTGCTGGCACAGAGGAACACGTCGCAGGCGGCATAGATGTCGCGGATCCGGTCCTGCGCGGGGCGCAAGTGATAGTCAGCACCAGGGGGGAGCGGCATATCCGGCGCCACCGGTTCGGCGCCAAAGGCCACCACATGCAGGTCGGGGAAGCGTTGCCGCAGCAGGGCAATCGCGGCCAGCGCGGTATCCGACCCCTTGATCGGATGTGGGCTGTAGAGAAACCCGACCGTGGGGCGGGTCGCCTTGCCCCGTTCGGGCGCGTTGAACTGGGTCAGGTCGATGCCATTGGGCACCAGCCGCGCGTCGCTGCGGCCATAAGTTCGGCGCAGAATCCCGTCCAGCCAGTTCGAGATCACGATAGGGGTCAGCGGCAGGTAATAGGTGGCGCGCGAGATCTGCCAAGGCAGGAAATCATGCACCTCGTGATGCTGGATCAGATAGAACTTGCGCCCCTTTTCGGGCGGCATCGCGGCGGCGGCAAAGGCGGTCTCCCACCAGGTCGCCACGATCGCGTCCGCATCCGGGATCTCATCCGGGTCGATATGGAAATCGGCCCGCGCGGTTTCGATCACCGGCAGGTTCAGCGTGTCGAGATGGCCGGGTGGCTCTGGCGGGTTGGGGGTCTGTCCGCGCAACAGCGCGCGCAGTTTCTGCCGGCGGCTTGGCTGTGCCCGGGCCGGGGTGACGATGGTCACCTCATGTCCGCGCGCTTGCAGCATGCGGGCATAGATCGCAATCACGCGCAGGCCGCCCGAAAGATTCGAGCGTGGGCTGAGAAACGTGATGCGCACCGGGTCTGCTCTCCTTGGTCTGATCCGCGCGGATTGCCCTGTCCTAGCATGGGGACCGGGACTGGGGAGTGAAAATCTCTCGTTTCGCCTCGATACCGCTGCCGGGGTACGGTTTTGCGACGCGACTGTGACCAATCCGGGGCAGGGGGCGCTGTTTTTAATTTGACACCTAAATTAAATCACGCAAAGCTCTGGCAACAGCTGGGGAGGCGACATGTTCATAGGGCTCGATCTGGGCACATCGGGGGTGCGCGCGGTACTGGTGCGACCGGATGGCAGCGTGCTGGAGAGTGCCGAGGCCGGATTGCAGGCCAGTCACCCGTATCCGGGTTATAGCGAGCAAGCGCCCGCCGACTGGGTCGCGGCGGCGCGTTCGGCGCTGGTTTCGCTGGCGCAGCGCCATCCGCTTGCGATGGAGCGGGTCGAAGGGTTGGGCCTATCGGGGCAGATGCATGGCGCGGTGCTGCTGGATGAGACGGGCGCGGTGATCCGGCCCGCGATCCTGTGGAATGACAGCCGCAGCTTTGTCGAGGCGGCCGCGCTGGACGCGGCGGAGGCGGTACGGAACCTGTCCGGCAATATCGTCTTTCCCGGCTTCACCGCGCCTAAGCTGGCCTGGCTCGCTCGGCATGAGCCACCTTCTTTCGCCCGCATAGCCAAGGTGCTGCTGCCCAAGGATTATCTGGCCTATTGGCTGACAGGCGACATCGGCACCGAGATGTCCGACGCCGCCGGCACCGCCTGGCTGGATGTGGGCGCGCGCGCCTGGTCCGACCGGTTGCTCGAGGCGGGCGGCATGCGCCGCGACCAGATGCCGGACCTGCGCGAGGGGACCGGGATTGTCGGGCCGGTGCGCCGTGACCTCGCCGCAGATCTGGGCCTGCCCGGTGGCGTGCAGGTGGTGGCGGGCGGGGCCGACAATGCCGCCGCCGCCTGCGGCGTGGGCGCATTGGCCGAAGGTGACGGCTTTGTCTCGCTGGGCACCTCTGGCGTTCTGCTGGCGGCGCGAAACGGGTTTTACCCGGACCCTGCCAGCGCGGTGCATACCTTCTGCCACGCGGTGCCGGGGCGCTGGTACCAGATGGGCGTGATCCTGGCCGCGACCGACAGCCTGAACTGGCTGGCCCGGATCACCGGCGCCGAGCCCGCGACCTTGACCGCCGAGTTGGGCGCGCTGGACGCGCCCGGTCCCATGCGGTTCCTTCCCTATCTCTCCGGCGAGCGGACCCCGCACAACGATGCCGCCATACGCGGCGCCTTCCTGGGTCTCGACATCGCCCAGACCCGCACCGACCTGACCCGCGCGGTTGTCGAAGGCGTGAGTTTTGCCCTGCGCGACAGTCTCGACGCGCTGCGCGCCACAGGGGCAGACCTGCCGCGCCTTCTGGCGATCGGCGGTGGCACCCGCTCACGCTATTGGGTGGAACTCTTGGCTACCGTGCTGGGCCTGCCGCTCGACCTCGCCCAACAGGGCGAGAACGGCGCCGCGCTGGGCGCGGCGCGGCTGGCCATTTGCGGCGTCACCGGGACCGACCCGGAACAGGTGATGACCCGCCCACCCATCGCCGAAACCATCGACCCCCGCGCCGACCTGCTGGAGGCCTATGCTCAGGCCCATGCCGATTTCGCCGCCTCTTACCCCAAGCTGAAAGCCATGCCATGACCGAGTTCTTCGCCGATATCGCCCCCGTCTGTTTCGAAGGACCGGACAGCGCCAACCCGCTGGCCTTTCGCCATTATGACCCCGACGAAATCGTCATGGGCAAGCGGATGGAGGATCACCTGCGCTTTGCCGTGGCCTATTGGCATTCCTTCGCCTGGGAGGGGAACGACCCGTTCGGTGGCCAGACCCTGATCCGCCCCTGGCAGCCACAAGACGACATGGCGCGCGCCAAGGTCAAGGCCGATGCCGCATTTGAGATGTTCGACATTCTGGGCGTGCCCTATTTCTGCTGGCACGATGCCGATATCCGTCCCGAAGCAGCGACATTTGCCGAAAGCTTGAGGAAATTCGAGGAAATCATCGACTATTTCCTTGCGAAAATGGAAAGCCGCAAGACCCGGCTGCTATGGGGCACCGCCAACATGTTCAGCCACCGCCGCTGGATGGCGGGGGCTTCGACCAACCCCGACCCGGACGTCTTTGCCTATGCCGCCGCGACGGTCAAAACCTGTTTGGACGCCACCCACCGGATGGGCGGGCAGAACTATGTCCTCTGGGGCGGGCGCGAGGGGTATGAGACGCTGCTCAACACCGATATGGGGCGCGAGCTGGACCATATGGGCCGGTTCCTCAATATGGTCGTGGATTACAAGCACAAGATCGGCTTCAAGGGCGCGATCCTGGTTGAGCCGAAACCGCAGGAACCCTCGAAACACCAGTACGATTTCGACGCCGCCACCTGCATCGGCTTCCTGCGCAAATACGGGCTTGAGGGCGAGGTGAAGCTGAACCTGGAACAGGGTCATGCGATCCTGGCCGGGCATTCGTTCGAACACGAGATTGCGGTGGCCGCCTCCGAGGGCATGCTGGGCTCCATCGACATGAACCGCAACGATTACCAGTCGGGCTGGGACACCGACCAGTTCCCCAACAACGTGCCCGAGGTGGCGCTGTGCTATTACCACATCCTGCGGGCGGGCGGGTTCACCACCGGCGGCACCAATTTCGACGCCAAGCTGCGGCGCCAGTCGCTCGATGCAACCGACCTGATCGCGGCCCATGTGGGCGGCATGGACATCTGCGCGCGCGGGCTGAAAGCTGCCGCCGCGATGATCGAGGATGGCGGGCTGGAGGCCGCGCTGCGCGACCGCTATGCCGGGTGGGACAGCGACCATGGTCAGGGCATTTTGGAGAGCGATCTGGACAGCCTCTTTGCCCGCGTGCTGGCGGGCGAGATCGACCCGCACCCCCGCTCGGGCCGGCAGGAGAGGCTGGAAAACCACGTGAACCGCTTTGTCTGACAGGGGCGGCATCCGTCGGCACGCGCTGGAGGAGGGCGATGTTTCGGTCGCGATCCTGAACCGGGGCTGCATCACCCAGGACTGGCAGGTGCCGCTGCGCGGCACCCGGGTGCCGGTGGTGCTGGGCTATGCCGACCCTGCGGACTATGCGCGGAACCCCCGCAGCCTGGGGATCATCGCGGGCCGGGTGGCCAACCGCATTTCGGGCGCGGGCTTCACGCTGGGCGGGGCGCGCTATGACCTGCCCGCCAACGAGGCGCCGAACCATATCCACGGCGGGCCTCAGGGGCTGCATGCGCGCCTGTGGGACATGGAGGCGGACGGCCCCCGCGCGGTACGGCTGAAGCTTGTGTCCCCACATGGCGAAGGCGGATACCCCGGGCGGCTCGACCTGACGGTGACCATCCGTCTGGAGGGGGACGCGCTCATCTATGACATGGCGGCGACCAGCGACCGGCCGACCTTGCTGAACCTGGCACAGCATTCCTATTATTCGCTGGGGGCCGAGACCTGCCGCGATTTCCACGTGACCCTGCCCGCCAGCCGCCATACCGTCAACGATGCGGCCAAGATCCCGACCGGAGAGATCGCTCCGACGACGGGGCAACCTTTCGATTTCCGCAACGGGCGGCGCATCTCCGAGGCGGACCCGGAGGGGCAGGGGCTGGACATGAATTTCGTGCTCGACCGGGGGCAGGCGCGGGTGACCGGTAACGGGCTGGCGCTGGAGATCGAGACCGATCAGCCCTGCCTGCAACTCTATACCGGCCAGTACCTGACCGCAGAGCACACCCCGCTGCCGGGCCAGCGCCACGCACCTTTTGCGGGCCTCTGCCTGGAACCACAGGGCTATCCCAACGCGGTGAACACGCCGGGTTTTCCCTGCCCGCTGGTGACGCCGGACCAACCCTATCACCAGCGCACGACAGCACGCATTTACCAGGAGGACGCCACATGAGACGGCTGATCGCGCTGCTGACCATCGCGGCCGGTCCGCTGCTGGCCGATCCGCTGCCGCGCGCCGATGCGGTGTTTGCCGAACCCGGGATGGAGGCGGTACGGCTGGGGCAGCTTCTGTTCTATGACCCCATCCTCAGCGGCAACCGGTCTGTCGCCTGCGCCAGTTGCCACCACCCGCGCTTTGGCACCTCGGACGGGGTGTCGCTGGGCCTCGGCGATGGCGCGCTGGGGATTGGCCCGGAGATGCGCCTCGACCCGGAGAACCCGCCGGAACAGCGCATCCCGCGCAACGCGCCGGCGCTGTTCAACCTCGGTGCCGAAGAGTTCACGCATTTCTTTCACGATGGCCGGCTGGAAAGCGACCCAACCCGCCCCTCGGGCATCCGCACGCCGCTGGGCGCGGATATGGAGCAGGGCTTTGCCTCGGCGCTGGCCGCACAGGCGATGTTCCCGGTGCTGTCGGGCGACGAGATGGCCGGGCATTACTCGGAAAACGACGTGGCCCAGGCGGTGCGGCAAGGCAGGCTCACCGGCCCGGGCGGGGCCTGGGCGATCCTAGCGGCGCGCATCGAGGCGATCCCGGAGTATCGGAGTGCCTTTGACATGGTGATCGGGCCGCGACCGGTGACATTTGCCGATATCGCCAATGTGATCGCCGATTTCATGGTGTTCGAATGGCGCGCCGATGACAGCCCCTTTGACCGCTATCTGCGCGGGCAGGGGGACCTGTCCGAGGCGGCCCAAACGGGCATGGACCTCTTCTATGGCAAGGCGCAATGCGCGACCTGCCATGCGGGCCAATTCCAGACCGATCACGGGTTTCACGCCATCGCCATGCCGCAGATCGGTCCGGGCAAGGCGGCCCGGTTCGAGCGCCACAATCGCGATATCGGGCGGATGCGGGTGACGGGCGATCCGGCCGACGCTTATGCCTTCCGCACGCCCTCGCTGCGCAACGTGACCGCAACCGCGCCCTATGGGCATAGCGGCGCCTATGCCAGCCTGCGCGCGGTGGTCGAACACCATCTGGATCCGGTGGCCAGTCTAGAGGCCTATGATATTGCGTCGGCGCTCTTGCCGGGGGGCGGTTTTGCCAGCGACCGGGTAGTGCTGGACGATCCGGTCGAGATGACGGCGATTGCCGACGCGAACCGGTTGGAGCCGATCAGGCTGACCGAAGCGGAGGTCGATGCCCTGCTGGCCTTTCTCGATACGCTGACCGATCCGGTGGCCTTGACTGGGCGCCTTGGCATTCCGGACAAGGTCCCCAGCGGTCTCAAGGTGCCGCGATAGATTTTTCGACGAAAAATCTATGCCTCCGGCGGGAGTATTTTTGGCGAAATGAAGGGACTAGGGCCGTGCCCTGAGCGCGGCGCTGTCGCGGATCAGGGTCAAGGATTGGTCCGATGCGACCTCAAGGGGGGCGGATTGGGTGCCATCGGTCCAGATCACCCGAATTGAGATGTCTTGCGCATCGGCCAACCCGAAATGCTGGAACCCCGCCGCACCACCGGCATGACCGCCGCCTACGGTGATCTCGCGCAACTGCGGCGGGGCCGAACCGGCCGCGACCTCGATCCAGGCGCCGATGGCGTCGCGGTTGGGGCCGGGCTGTTCCAGCGCCAGCGCCAGCCAGTGGCCGGTGTCAGCGGTGACATTCTGCCAGACCTCCAGCGGTGCGCGGCGGTTGACCACCGCAATGTCGAGCCGCCCGTCGCCGTTCAGATCGACCAACGCCCCGCCGCGCCCGCGATGCAGGCTGGCGATACCGGCGCGCTCTCCGGCTTCGGCAAAGGTGCCGTCGGGTTGCTGGATCAGCAGGTTGTTGGGATCCTCCATCGCCGCATCGGGCATCTGTTCGACATTGCCCTTGGTGATGAAGATATCGTCCAACCCGTCATTCTGCACATCGCCGAAACCGATCTGCCAGCCGGTCGAGGGCCGCCCGTCGCCGCCGGTATAGGGCCGGTGGGCGGTGGTGCCCATGGCATAGGGCACATCCGTGAACTCCGCGCCGTTCCCGGCCCTCCGTTGCAGGCGCTGGTCGCCCATAGAGGACAGGAACACCTCTTGGTTCCCATCGCGGTCCAGATCGCGCTGGGCGATGCCCATGCCCCAGAGTTTGTGGCTGATCCAGCCGTCGGCGGGGCCGAGCAGGCGGGGCGTGGACCCCATCGCCCACATCTGTTCCTCGCCCTCCGAGACATAATAGTGCCGGTCGTTGCTGACCCGCAGGTCGGTCCGGCCCTGCTGCGCCCAGTCGCTGAACAGCATCGAGAGCGGGCAATACCCCGGCTCCAGCACTTGGGGCGGGCCATAGTGGTCGCCCTCGGGCCGGTAGAGGAGGTTTACGTCGCAGGTGCCGAACGGGCCGTTTGGGTTGCTGCGGTCGACATAATTGCCAAAGGCCAGCGTCGGCAGGCTCTGCCCCGCCTCCCATGTGGCGGAAAAGGCAGTGGTCCAGCGGTCACCGCTGGTGAAACCCAACCCCTCGAACGGGGCAAAGCTGCACTCGGGACCGCCGCGCAACAGTTGGTTCGGACCCACCCGCAGCACCGCGAGGTCGATGTAGCCGTCGCTGTCGATATCCAGGGGATAGGCGCCGATCATGCCCGGTTCGGCCAGCGCCTCGGGGGTGTCCGCCTCGAACCGCAATGCCGTGTTGTCAGAACGGTTGCGCAACAGGGTGGCCGCGTTTTCGCCACCCGCTGCCAGCAGTTCCGGCAGACCATCGCCGTCGCAGTCGAACACCGCCAGCCCACCGCCGACGAAATGCTCCCATCCGCCCGCATAGATATGCTCGGGTACCAGCACAGGGCGGAACACCGGGTCGGCCAGCGCGGGGGCGGCAGCGAGAAACAGCGCGAGGAGTTCAAGCCGCATCTTTGTCCAGCCGATCCAGCGCCAGTTCCGAAACCTGCTCCAGCGCATAGGCCGCCGCCCCGCGCGCCCACATCAGATCGCCCCATTTATGCACCACCACCTCGGGCGGGGCCTTGTCCACCTGCACGATGGATTTGCGCATCGCATCGATCACCGCATCGGCATAGAGATGGTCGAGCTGCATCTGTTCACCGGCAAGGATGATCAGTTCGGGGTCGAAGATGTTGACCAGATTGGCCAGCCCCATGGCAAAGATCTGGCCTGCGCGGTCCAGAATGCTGCGCGCGGTGGCGTCACCCGTTCGGGCGGCATTCAACAGGGTCTCGACCCGTGTTCCTGCGTCACCCTCGGCCGAGAGACCGCTGACCAGCGTCGCCTCGCGCAACAGCGCGTAATCGGCGACATAGGCCTCGAGACAGCCGCGCTGGCCACAACGGCAAAGCGCGCCGTTCAATTGCACCTTGGTATGGCCGAATTCGGCGCCACAGCCGCGCGTGCCGCGATAAAGCGCGCCGCCGATCACCATGCCCAGGCCGACGCCGCTTTCGATGGTGACGACCAGAAAATCCTTGTGCTCGCGCCCCAGGCCAAAGGTCTGTTCGGCCACCGCCACCAGATTGGCGTCGTTGTCGATGAAACAAGGGGTGCCGAGTGTCCGTGTCAGCAGCGCGCCGAAATCGACATTGCGGGTCGAGAGAGACGGTGACCAGTGCACAAACCCGTCGGTCGCCTCGACGATGCCGGCGATGCCGATGCCGACGCCTGAAACCTCGTCCGCGCGGCGTCCGGCGACGGTTGCCAGATGGCTGACCGCATCCCGGATTGCCTCGGCCAGCACCTCGGGGGCGTTGACGGGGGCGGGCAGGTCACATTCTTCGGCAGCAAGCTGTTCGCCTTCGAAATCCAGAAGCACCAGCGACAGTTTATGATGCGAGACCTTGACCCCCGCCACCAGATGCGCGGCGCCGCGAATCTTGAGATCGACGCGCGGGCGACCCCGGCGGGAATCCGGTCCGGCCTCGTCGCGCTGAACCTCTTCGATCAGGCCATGCGACAGCAATTCGGCGGTGATGGTGGTGACCGTCGCGCGGCTGATGCCGGTCAGGTCGGACAGTTCGATCCGGGGGATACGACCCGCGTGCCGGATCTGGCGCAGCAGGGTGCGGCGACCATATTCCCTTTGCATCACAGCCATTTATACGTGTCCTTCCTGTCTTTTCCCGTCACCGGTTTCGGGATCCTAGCCAGCGGACGATGCCGGGCCAAGCCCTTTGCGACAGGTCCTGAGCCTCAAGCCTAACTTATTTAATTTGACATTCAAATTAAAATGACACACGATCCTTGCACCGGCCCCGCCCGAGGCAAGGAATGGCGTGCGGCTGCAACCGATTTGGGAGGACAGAATGAAACTCTATGCAACCGCATCCGCGGTGATCGTCAGCGCCATGCTGGGAACCGTGGCCATGGCGGCCGATGTCGTCGTGGGCGTCAGTTGGTCAAACTTCCAGGAGGAGCGCTGGAAGACCGACGAGGCCGCGATCAAGGCCGAGCTGGAATCCAAGGGCGCCAAGTATATCTCGGCGGATGCGCAAAGCTCTTCGGCCAAGCAGCTGTCGGACGTGGAGAGCCTGATCGCGCAAGGCGCGACCGCGCTGATCATTCTTGCGCAGGACGCGCAGGCCATCGGCCCCGCGGTGCAGGCCGCAGCCGACGAGGGCATCCCGGTCGTGGGCTATGACCGCCTGATCGAGGACAGCCGCGCCTTCTACCTGACCTTCGACAACGTCGAGGTAGGCCGGATGCAGGCCCGCGCCGTGCTGGAGGCAGCGCCCACCGGCCGCTACGTGATGATCAAGGGCTCGCCCACTGACCCGAACGCGGATTTCCTGCGTGGTGGCCAGCAGGAAGTGCTGCAAGCCGCCATCGACAAGGGTGACATCACCATCGTGGGCGAGGCCTATACCGACGGCTGGCTTCCCGCCAACGCACAGCGCAACATGGAACAGATCCTGACCGCCACCGACAACGGTGTCGACGCGGTTGTCGCCTCGAACGACGGCACCGCCGGCGGCGTTGTGGCCGCGCTGACCGCGCAAGGCATGGAAGGGCTGCCGGTCTCGGGTCAGGACGGCGATCATGCCGCACTGAACCGGGTGGCCAAGGGCACCCAGACCGTTTCGGTCTGGAAGGATGCCCGCGATCTGGGCCGCGCCGCTGCGCGCATCGCCGTGTCGCTGGCCGAAGGCACCAAGATGAACGCCATCGGTGGCGCCGACGACTGGACCTCGCCGGGTGGCACCAAGATGAACGCCATGTTCCTCGAACCGCTGCCGATCACCAAGGACAACCTGTCGGTTGTTGTCGACGCTGGCTGGATCTCCCAGGAAACCCTGTGCCAGGGCGTGACCAACGGTCCCGCACCCTGCAACTGATCCTTTCCCAACACGACCGGTCTCACCCTGCTTTGGGGTGAGACCCCCAAAATCGCAGGACATCCCATGACTCATTCCGAGGCGGAGCTGTCCCCGGCACATCCCAAGAAATCCTTTGTTCAGACGCTGGAACTTGATCTGCGCCTTCTCGGCATGATCGGTGCCTTCGCGATCCTGTGCATCGGCTTCGACCTTGTGACCGGCGGCCGTTTCCTGACACCGCGCAACATCTTCAACCTGACCATCCAGACCGTTTCGGTCGCGATCATGGCCACCGGCATGGTGTTCGTCATCGTCACCCGTCATATCGACCTGAGCGTCGGCGCGCTTCTGGCGACCTGCTCGGCGGTGATGGCGATGACCCAGACCGAGATCCTGCCCAACATGCTGGGCCTGGGGTTGGGCCATCCGCTGATCCCCTGGGTGACGATTGTCTTTGGCATCCTCGTCGGTACGCTGATCGGCGCCTTTCACGGCTGGCTGGTGGGTTATCTGACCATCCCCGCCTTTATCGTGACGCTGGGCGGCCTGCTGATCTGGCGCAATGTCGGCTGGTACATGACCAGCGGCAAGACCATCGGCCCGCTGGACCCGACCTTCATGAAGTTCGGCGGCATCAATGGCACGCTGGGTGCCACCTGGTCCTGGGTTGCCGGTCTGCTGGCGCTGGCCGCCGCGCTCTACGGGCTGTGGGCCAGCCGCAAGAACAAGCTCCGTCATGGCTTCCCGGTCAAGCCGCTCTGGGCCGAGGGGGTTCTGGCGGCACTGATCTCGGGCGCGATCCTTGGCTTTGTCGCCATCCTGAACGCCTATGAGGTGCCGCTGGCCCGGCTCAAGCGCGATTTCGAGGCACAGGGCCTGACCCTGCCCGAAGGCTATACCGAGGCCTATGGCATCCCGATCTCGGTGCTGCTGTTGATCTTTATCGCGGTCGGCATGACCATGCTGGCGCGGCGCACCCGGCTTGGCCGCTATATCTTTGCCGCTGGCGGCAACCCCGATGCGGCGGAACTGAGCGGCATCAACACGCGGTTGCTGACGGTCAAGATTTTCGCCCTGATGGGTGCGCTCTGTGCCATCTCGGCGGTGGTGGCCTCGGCCCGCCTGACCAACCATTCCAACGACATCGGCACGCTGGACGAGCTGCGCGTGATCGCGGCGGCCGTGATCGGCGGCACCGCGCTGGCGGGCGGGTTCGGCACCATCCACGGGGCCATCCTGGGCGCGCTGATCATGCAGTCGCTGCAATCGGGCATGGCCATGGTCGGGGTCGACGCGCCCTTGCAGAACATCGTCGTGGGCGCGGTTCTGGTACTGGCGGTTCTGATCGACATTCTCTATCGCAGAAAGACGGGGGCACGGTGATGATTGACAGAACGGGAACACCCTTGGTCGAGATGCGCGACATCTGCATCTCGTTCGGCGGCGTACACGCGGTCGACCATGTCAGCGTCAATCTCTATCCGGGCGAGGTCGTGGGCCTTTTGGGTCATAACGGCGCCGGCAAATCGACGCTGATCAAGATCCTCTCGGGCGCCTATCGCATGGACTCGGGCGAGATCCGCATCAACGGAGAGCGCGCCGAGATCCACAATCCCCGCGACGCAAGGCGTTACAATATCGAGACGATTTATCAGACGCTGGCGCTGGCGGATAACCTCGATGCGGCCTCGAACCTGTTTCTGGGGCGCGAGTTGGTGACGCCCTTCGGGCTGGTCGATGACGACGCGATGGAGGCCGAGACGCGCAAGATCATGGCGCGGCTCAATCCCAACTTCAAGAAGTTCAACGAGCCGGTCTCGGCCCTGTCTGGCGGTCAGCGCCAGTCGGTCGCCATCGCCCGCGCGGTCTATTTCGATGCCCGCATCCTGATCATGGACGAGCCGACCGCCGCGCTTGGCCCGCATGAAACGCAAATGGTTGCCGAGCTGATCGAGCAGCTCAAGGCGCAGGGCATCGGCATCTTCCTGATCAGTCACGACATCCACGACGTGATGAAACTCTGCGACCGGGCCAGCGTCATGAAGAACGGCCAACTGGTGGGCACGGTGGACGTGGACAAGGTCACCGATGACGACCTGCTGGGCATGATCATCCTGGGCAAGCACCCGGGCGAGCAGGCCGAGGCGTGACCATGACGGTTCTGGTGGCAGATGTGGGGGGCACCAATACCCGCGTCGCGCTGGCCAGCGCCGGGCAGTTGGTGCATCTGACCCGGTTCGCCAACGATGCCTATGGCTCTTTCGCCGAGGTTCTGGACGCCTATGCGCGGGGCCGCACCTTGCCGGGCCTGCGCGGTGTCTGTGTTGCGGTGGCCGGACCCGTAGCGGGTGGACGGGCCGAGTTGACCAACCGGAACTGGCATTTCGACGCGGCAGAGCTGGCCGCGCCATTGCCGGGGCAGGGGGGTATTCCGGCGCGGCTGATCAACGATCTGGTGGCGCTGGGCCATGCGCTGCCGGGGCTGACGGCGGCGCAGCTTGACGTGATCCGCGCCGGTGCGGCGCAGCCCTCGAACGATCAGGCGCTGGTGGCGGGGCTTGGCACCGGTTTCAACACCTGCCTGCTCAAGGGCGGCGCGGTGGTCGAGGCCGAACTGGGCCATGCCAGCCTGCCGCTGGCCATCGCCGAGGAACTGCGCGCGCAGATTGGCGATGCGGCGGGCGGGTTTCGCACCAACGAATGCCTGTTCTCGGGTCGGGGCCTGTCGCGGTTGCACCAGATCCTGTCAGGACAGGAGCGGCGCGGACAGGACATCCTGGCGGACTATGCCACCGGCGGCGACCCGCAGGCGGCGGCCACGGTGACGCTGACCGCGCGGTTGCTGGGGCTTTTCGCACGAGAGCTGGTGTTCCAGTATCTGCCGTTCCGGGGCATCCACTTCGCAGGTGGTGCTGCGCGCGGTATCCTTGGCTCGGCGGCCCGGACGGAATTCCTGTCGGCCTTCGAGGCGGACGGGCGTTTTGCCGACCACCTTGACCGGGTGCCGGTGCGTCTGATCGCCGACGATGCCGCGGCGCTTAGCGGCGCGGCCCGGCTGATGGAGGAAAGCGCATGACCGACCCCTTGTTCCGATGGGGCATCCTGTCGACGGCCAAGATCGCGCGCGAACAGGTGATGCCCGCCATAGCCCGATCAGAAACCGGCGTGATCCACGCCATCGCCAGCCGCGACGCGGGCCGGGCGCAGGCACAGGCGGCACGGTTCTCGGCCGCGCGCTGGTATGACGCTTACGATGCGCTGCTGTCCGATCCGGATGTGGACGGGGTCTATATCCCGCTGCCCACCGCCCAGCACGTTGAATGGGCGATCCGCGCGGTCGAGGCGGGCAAACACGTGCTCTGCGAGAAGCCCATCGCGTTGAGGGCCGAGCAGATCGACCGGGTCATCGCGGCCCGCGATGCCTCGGGCCGGGTGGTGTCCGAGGCCTTCATGGTCTGGTATCACCCGCAATGGCACAAGGTACGCGACCTGATCGCCAGCGGCGCCATCGGCCCGCTGCGGCAGGTCACCGGCGGGTTTTCCTATCACAACACGGACCCGGACAACATGCGCAACCGGCCCGAATTGGGAGGTGGCGCGCTACCCGATATCGGCGTCTATCCGGTGGTGACGACCCTCTTGGCAACCGGGGCAGAGATGCGCCGGGCCGCGGCACGGGTCGAATACTCGCCAGAATTCGGCACCGATATCCTTGCCCGCGCCACGGTTGGCTTTGACGGGTTCGATCTGGATTTCCATGTGGCGACCCAGATGGCCGCCTATCAGTCGATGCGCTTCTTTGGCGAGATCGGCTGGATCGACGTGCCAACCCCGTTCAACGCTGGTCTCTACGGGTTTGACGAGGTGGTGCTGCACGATCAGAAAGCAGGGTCGCGGCAGGTGTTTCGCTTTCCGGGTATCAACCAGTACGAGGCGCAGGTGGATGCTTTCGTCCGGGCGACCCGGGGTGCGGGCGAAGTATTTCCGCTGGAGATGTCGCGCAGGGTGCAGGAGGTGATCGACGCGATCTATGCAGCGGGCACGCCCCGCCGCGCCTAGCGCGGCACCGTTTTCCGGCCCGGAAAACGGCCCGGAATTCTTGCAGAATTCCGGCGCTCAGCGTCCGATTGCATAGGCCTGCATCAGGCGGGGGGTTGCCGCCGCGCGCAGCGTGCCGTCTGACAGGCGGCTGGCAGCGGTGAGGCGGCCGACGCTCCAGGGTTCGGCCACCTCGACCCGGTGCCCCCGTTTGCGCAGCTCGGCAATTGCCGCCTCGCCCAGGGTTGGTTCCACCATCAGATGCCCGGGTTGAACCTCGCGCGGGTAGAACGAGCTCTGGAAATGACCAGTATGAAACAAGGGTGCGTCAATTGCCTCTTGCAGGTTCAGCCCGCCATGCACCAGCCGCAACAGATAGATCAACTGCCACTGGTCCTGCTGGTCGCCGCCCGGCGTGCCAAAGGCCAACTCGGTCCCGTCCGGTCCCCGCGCCATCGAAGGCGACAGTGTGGTGCGCGGGCGGCGTCCCGGCGCCAGCGAGGTTGGCAGTCCCTCGTCCAGCCAGAACATCTGTGCCCGGCTGTTCAGCGGCATCCCGAGCCCCGGCACCACCGGCGCGCTTTGCAACCAGCCGCCCGAGGGCGTGGCCGAGACCATGTTGCCCCAGCGGTCGATCACATCCAGATGCACCGTGTCGCCCTTGCGCTGGCTCAGATGCGCCATGGTCGGTTCTCCCGCGCCGGTTCCCCCGGCCGAGATATAGATTTCCTGCGCATGGCGCAGCGCGGCCGCCACCCAGCCCTCATATCCCTCCACCAGCCCCGGGCGCTGTTCCGTCGAGGCCTGCGTGCCGATCAGGCCGCGACGGGCCTCGCCATAACGGGTCGACAGCAGGGTCGACATGGGAATCTCGCTGTGCTCGGGGTCGCCGTAATAGGCCTCGCGATCGGCAAAAGAGAGCTTCATCGCCTCGGTCACCAGATGTACGAACTCGGCGCCATTGAGGTCGAGCGCGTCCAGATCGAACCCGTCGAGCAGATGCAGAGATTGCAGCAGCGCCGGGCCTTGGGTCCAGGGGCCACCCTTCCACACGGTCCAGTCCTTGTATCGGGTCGAGATCGGCGCCTCGTAGCTGGCCTGCCAGTTGGCCATGTCCTCGCCGGTCAGCACCCCTTTGCGGCGGCCACCGGCGGCATCCATCACGCAGGCATGGCGCATATAGCGGTCGATGCTCTCGGCCACGAAGCCGCGATAGAAGGCCGCCCGCGCCGCCTCGATCTGCGCTTCGCGACCGCGCGCCGTTTCGGCCTCGGTCAAAAGGCGGGTCCAGCTGTCGGCCAGGGCCGGGTTCTTCATCAGCGCCCCGGCGCGCGGGGCATTGCCGCCCGGCAACCAGGTCTCGTAAGAGCTGGGCCATTCTTCGCGAAAGAACTCCGCCAGACCGGCGATGGTGGCCGCGACCCGGGGCAGGGCGGGATGCCCGGCCCGGGCATAGTGGATGGCCGGTTCCACAATGTCGCGCAGCGGCAGCGTGCCATAGTCGCGCAGCATCAGCATCCAGGCGTCGAAGGCACCGGGGATCACGGTGGCCAAAAGGCCCGAACCGGGGATGCGCGTCAGCCCTTCGGACCGGTAATGCGCGATGGTGGCCCCGGCAGGCGCGGTGCCCTGGCCGCAGACCATGGTGGGCACCACATCGCCTGCCGGCTTGATCAGCATCGGCATGTCACCCAGCGGGCCGTTCAGATGCGGTTCGACCACTTGCAGGACAAACCCCATTGCCGCCGCCGCATCAAAGGCGTTGCCGCCGCGTTCCAGCACCCCCATGCCGACCGCCGAGGCAATCCAGTGGGTCGAGGTGGCAACCGCAAAGGTGCCTGCGATCTCGGGCCGGGTGGTAAACCGCATCGCTCAGTAATCGCGCTCGAAGAAGATGCCCAGCGAGGTGTCGCCGGAATTGTCGACCATACCCTTGAGAGTCAGGTTGTCGGTCACGTCCAGGTTCAGGTTCACCTCGGTATCGCCCTCGATATTGACGGTGAAATCGGTGTAGAGATTGTCACTCAGATAGGCCCCGGCGCCCAGACGTCCAACCCCGCCCGCGTCCGTGCCGATTTCGATCGTGTCTGTACCTGTCTTTTCCCTTGCGCCTTTGGCGACGTCGCCTCCATGGCCGGACAATGTCGCCAGCGAGGCGGCCATCTGCGCGATGACAAAGGGTGAGAGCTGCGAGAACTGGTTGCCAAAGAGCAGCATCGCCAGCGCCTCTTCCGAGGGGCGGTCGGGATCGGCTGTCACCCGGACTTCGGGTTGGTCCAGCGGTCCGATGATCCTGAGCGTGGCCTGACCTTCGGAGGTGGTGGCGGTCGAGGCGAACTCGACAAACGGTGTCAGATCGCCTTGCAGGGTGACAACGCCCTTGGTCAGTTTCAGACGACGACCAAGAATGTTGAAATCGCCCCGGATCAGCGCGATCTGGCCCGAGGGAACCACCGCCGCGCTGGTTCCGCCAATATGGATGCGCCCGCCCATTTCGGCATTCAGACCCCGGCCACGGGCATAGACCTTGCCGGGCGCGTTGATGGCGATGTCCAGCGTCATGGTCGAACTGCCGCCACCGCCATTGCCGGTATCGACCAGCTTTGCCCGCTGGCGCGTTGCGTATACCGCGGCCGGTTCTCCGAGATGTGCCATGCCTTCCGGGATCGGAGCGGCACCGACTGCGCCCGAGGCGGTGTTGAGGTTGATATTGGTTTCGCCCACCTCGATCTGCCCGGCCAGCCGGCTGTTGCCGGTGAGCGGCCCGGACAGGGTGATCTGCCCGCCCAACACGCTCTCAAAGGAGAGGTTGTCGGTCATCACCAGATCGTTCAGCCGTACCGCGATCTGCCCGTCAAAGGGCGGCAGCAGCGAGACAGGACCGGTGACGGTAAAACCGCCCCCGGCGCGGACGCCGCCACGGATGTCGATCCGGGCGGCACTGTTGGCAAGGGTGACAGTACCGCCGATGCCGGTGATGGTCTGGCCAAGACCGGGGATCGCAAGCGCCGAGTCGGCAGTGGTTATGGTGCCGCTCAGCGCCCCCAGTCCCGGCTTGCCGCGCAGCGCCAGATCGAACCGCGCGGTGCCGTCGATCTTGTTGGGGGCCAGCGCCCTGTTGGCGGCGCCCAGGCTGAGCTGACCCTGCGCGGTCATGTCTGCCGTACCTTGCCCCTCGTCGAATGTGCCGGCCACATCCGCCGTGATCCCGGCGGGGCCACGCGCGTTGCCGTTGACCGTCCAGATGCCGCCCGTGCGGGTGGCGGTTCCGACCGCTTTCAACGCCCCGGCCAGTTCTGGGACAAAGCGCTCCAGCCGCGCCAGTTCGGCGTCAAATTCCAGATCGGCGGCGCCATTCGTATCGACCGTACCGTTCAGCCGGGCAAAGGAACTGTCGGGGCCCAGCAACTCGATATCGCTGCGCAGGCCGGTTTCGGTGGGTGACAGGGTGCCGCTGAGCTTGAGCGGCCCCGAGACAGAGGGCGTCACCCGCGAGAGATCATCCAGCCGGGCGGCGAAGCGCAGGTTGCTGCCGGTGCCGCGAAAAGCGCCCGAGGCCTCGGCGCTGAGCGCACTGCCGTCCAGGTCGAAATGGCGGATATCCATTCCGCCCGCATCGCGGCTGCCGTCGAATTCCAGCCGGGTTTGTCCTGCGATCAGCGCGTCGGCCTGGGCAATGCCGGTGCGCAGGTCGACACCATCGAGCGCGAGGCTCAGATCAAAGCTCTCGCCGTTCAGTGCGGTGCGCCCCTCCAGCCCGGCGCGGATCTGCCCGCCAAGCTCCAGACCGGCAAGCCCAGAGAAGGGCGCGAGATCGGGGGCCGTGATGCGTGCGGTGCCGTCAAAGGCCGGTGCGCCGGTCAACCCGGTCACCTCGCCCTGCACCTCGGTGCTGAGCACCGGCGCGTCAAGCGTGAATCGGCGCAGGCTCAGGTCGTCGCCGGCGCGGCGCGCGTCGAGGTTCATCCGGATCGCGCCAGTCAGCAGTGGGTCGATATCAGCCATGCCACTGGAGAGGCCCCGGCCACTCAGATCAACGGTCAGGTCGAACTCCTCGCCCAGCCGGGTGGCGCTGCCGGTGATCTCGGCCACCACGGCGCCGCTCAGCGGGCGCCCGGCCAGTCCCGAGAAGGGGGCAAGGTCGGGCGTGTCGATCCGCAGGTTGCCGTCCAGCGCAAGAATGCCGTCGGGCTGGGTCACCTTTGCCTCGGCCTCGATTTGTCCCGCTGCGGAGTCGAGGGTCAGCGCGCGCACCGTCATGCCGGTGTCGTCGCGCAGCGCGTCCAGATGCAGGCGACTGGTGCCAACCAGCAGGGGATCGGCCTCGGCCATGCCGGTCTTCAGGTCGCGCCCCTCGACATCCAGCACGAAGTCGAAGCTACCCGACAGAGGTGCGCCGTTTCCGGTCAGCCGCGCCTCGGCCTCACCGCCCAGATCGCGCCCCGCCAGTTCCGAGAAGCGGCCGAGATCGGCAGCGGTCAATGCAACGGTGCCGTCCATCTCAAAGCCGGAGGTCAGCCCGTCGATCACCGCATCGGCAGTGGCGGTGAAATCGGCTCCACGCAGGACAAGACCGGTCAGCGAAAGCGCCCGTTCGGGTGGCAGTTCGAAACCACCCGTCAGCGTGACGGCCTCACCCAGAGCGCTGTTCAGCGCTGGGTCGGCAAACGCCATCCCGTCCAGCGCGGCCTCGATCTGCCCGGCCAGCGTGGGGCCGCCCGCCGCCGGGGTCAGGGTGCCGCTGGCACCGATCCGGGCGCGGTCGAGCCGCAGACCGGGCGTGTCGAGCGCCTCGGCGCTCAGGTCCAGAACCCAGCCATCGCCCTCGCTTCGGTCATAGCGACCGCTCAGCTGCGCTGCGCCCAGTGTGATCCGCTGGTCGGGCACGGGCAGGGTGACACTGGACCCGTCGGGCGGGGTGATGCGCCCGTCAAGCGTCACGCGGTCCAGCGTGCCGCCAGGGGCCAGAGCCAACGCGCCGCTCAGGTCGAGCGCGTCCGAGCGCAGGTCGAACCGGTCGATCCGCATCGCCCCATCTGCGAGCGAACTACCATCGACGGCGAACCGGGTGTCGGTGCCGAAGAACGGGTCAAAGGCGGGATCCAGCAGCGGCGTGACATCGCCGCCCAGTTCGGCGGCAAACAGAATGCCGGGGGCGGTCTCATCTCCGGTGCCGCGCAGCCGCACCTGTCCTGTTACCCGTTCGACCGCATCGCTGCTCAACCCGATATCGGCGGTGAAATCGTCGATCGGCCCCGCGCCCTTGGCGTTGAAAAGCAGCGCGGGGGCATCGGGGATCCCCAGAGTGGTTGCGATCAAGCCACCCGCCGCCTCGGTCAGGGTCAGATCCAGTGTGATCTGCCGGGTCTCGTTGGCAAAGCCCGCCACCAGGTCGATCTTGTCGCCGGGCCGGTCCAGCCGGGTCACACTCAGCGCGGTATCCAGTGCTCCGTCGGCCAGGGTCAGATTACCCCCGATCGACAGCGTCGCGGCCACGCCCAGCAGCGGTGCGCCCAGTGTCAAAGTCTCGACCCCAAGCTCTCCAAGTTCCACCGCGACCGGCAGTTCGGGCACCTGGAACGGGGTGGCGGCGGCATCGGGCAACTCGACCTCGGCGGGCGCGGGCAGGGGCGGGCGGGCAATGTCGATCTCGGCGGCGGTGAGCGTGTTGACCGAGAAGCGTCCGCGCAGCAACGCCAGCCGGTTCCAGTCCAGTTCCGCCGCGCGGATGGTCAACCAGACCCCGTCGGCGTCGGCGACGGTGATCTCTTCGATGGTGGCACGAGAACTGAGCGCGCCCGAAAGGCCGCGCACACGGATGTTGCGCCCCTCTCCCGACAGCGTGTCTTCGAGAAAATCGACAAGCAGGCCGCCGCTTTCTTCCAGGCTCTGGGTTTCGGCCACGGCCGTGGACAGGGTGAGCGCGAAGGCCAGCGGATACACAACCGGTTTCATCAGAATGCCTGCCCGATCCCCAGATAGAATTGCAGCCCGCCATCGGTCTTGCCGCTGGTGGGATAAGCCAGGTCCAGCCGCAGCGGCCCCAGCCCGCCCAGATCATAGCGGATGCCCAGCCCGGCGCCCGCATGACTGTCCGAACCCGACGTGATGAAGGACGAGGCCCCCACCGTGCCGAAATCGTAGAAGCCCACCAGCGAGATCTTTTCGGTCACCTTGCCCCGGATCTCGGTCGACAGGCCGACAAAGGACTTGCCGCCCGCGGTATTGCCACCGACCGGCAGGCCCAGGCTCTCGTAAGGTTGGCCGCGCACGGTGCCGGCGCCGCCCGAGAAGAACAGCAGCTCTGGCGAGATATCGGATTGCGACGGACCAAAGACCGAACCGAGTTGCAACCGCCCGGCCAGCACGAAACGGCCTTCGGTGTTGAAGTCCCAATAGGCGCGGCCATCGGCGGTCAGCCGGGCCCCCGACTTTGTGCCTGACAACCCGATGAACGGGTCCAGCCCGGCATTGATGTAAAAGCCCCGCGTGGCGCTGACCTTGTTGTCGCGCTCGTCCCATTCCAGGGCCGTGCGCAGCCCCAGATAGCGGAACCTGCGCCCGGTGCCATAGGCGTCGTCCGCATCGCCATAGCTCAGGCCGATCCCGGCCTCGGCATAAAGCGTGTCCGAAAAGGTGCGGCGCGCGCCGATGCCCAGCACCGCGCGGGTGATCTGGTAATGGGTGCGGTTTCGCCGTTCCGCCTCGCCGATATAGAAGATGCTGTCATCCGGCCCCAGCCGGTCGGGCCGGTCGAGGCGGAAACCGATGCGTCCGTCGATATCCTCGGTGCCGCCGATGTTGCGCACGGTCGCCTCAAGCCGCAGACGTTCGGCGGCGCCAAACAGGTTGCGGTGGATCCAGATCGCCGACAGGTCGAGCCCGTCGCGCGAGGACAGTTCGGCGCCGAATGTGATGCGTCGCTTGGGCAGGTCCTCGAACGTGGCGTCGAAATCGAGCGTGCCGTCGGGATTGGGGGTCTCGTGTTCGGTGACCGAGACCAGCGCAAAGGCGCCGGTACGGCGCAGCCGGGTACCGACCCGTTGCACCTGGTCCGGCGAATAGACCTCGCCGCTGGGAAAGCCCGCGATGCGCGCGATGGCCTTGGGTGTCACGTCGCTGTCGCCCTGCACATACATTTGGCCAAAGCGCAGTTTGGGACCTGGCAACAGGCGAATGTCGGCGTCCAGTTCGGCAGGGGCATGGCGCACCCGAATGCGCTGGTCGCCGATCCGGACCTTGGCGTAACCGGCCTCGCGCCAACCGGTGATACCTGTCTGCGCCGCGTCGCGGATGGTGCCTGTGGTGGCCGGCTGGCCGGTGGCGAAGCCTTCGGGCAGGCGGGTTCCGGCACTTAGCGGTTCCACCCGCGCTGTACCAAAGCGGAAGGCGGGGCCGGGATCGACCGCGATCTCGATCCGCCCGATCTTTTCAGGTGTGAAGAACGGGTCGATCCCGGCGGCCTCGCGCCCGTCCAGACGGATATGGATCACCGGGCTGAAATGGCCGGCGTCATACAGAACCTGAACCAGGGTACGGTAATCCGAGAGTGCCGCTGACAGCAGTTCCAGGGGGCTGTCCTGGCCACGTGCCGGCGCCGAAAGGGCAGACGAGCTTTGGCGCAGACGATCCTGCAACTCTTCCGAGGCGCCGGGTGCGGTCAGCACCGCTTCGAGGGCGAGTGTGGTTGTGGGCAAAAGAGCAATGGCCGCGGTGGCGAGACCGCGCAAAAGCACACCCAAGGGGCCTGTCAGTTTCATGCCACGGCTCCAGACTGCTCGGCCTTACGGATTACGGGCCTCCCCCCAAGGATGACTCGCCGGTTGCTGTCTGTGTAGCACAGCGAGCGAGGGGAGCGGAACGGCATAATCCAGGATCGGCGGAACTGCCGCGCCGGGAGGGAACGGGCAGGCAGGCGCCCTGCGCAGGCGCTTCATTTCCGGGCGGCAAGGGCGCGTCAGCGGGTGGCGGCGCGGTACCAGGCGATGATCGCGGCGCGATCCTCGGGTTCCATATAGGTGACATTGGCGGGGGGCATGGCATGGCTGACCCCGGATTGCAGATAGATCGCCCGCGCATTGCGGGCGATATCGCCTTCGGTTTCCAGCAGCACACCCTTGGGCGCCCAGAGAATGCCCTCCCACACCGGTTCGCGGGCATGACACATGGAACAGCGCCCCAGCACCACGTCATGCGCCTGATCAAAGCCGGGCGCGGCGGCCAGCCGCTGTTCCGTGGCGGTCAGGGGCTGCGCCTCGGCCTCTTCCAGCGGCTGGTGCATCGGCGCGGTCGAGAGCCAGATGATGGCAAGGAACAACAGCGCCGTGACCAGCCAGGTCCAGGTCGGGTTGCCGGTGCGGGCATGCAGCGAGTTGAAATAGTGCCGGATCGTCACCCCCATCAGGAAGACCAGCGCCGCGATGATCCAATTGTACTGGGTGGCAAAGGCCAGCGGATAGTGGTTTGACAGCATCAGGAACAGGACCGGCAGCGTCAGATAGTTGTTATGGGTCGAGCGCAGCTTGGCGATCTTGCCGTATTTCGGATCGGGCGCGCGTCCGGCCATCAGGTCGGCCACCACGATCTTCTGGTTGGGGATGATGATGAAGAAGACGTTGGCGCTCATGATCGTGGCAGTGAAGGCGCCCAGATGCAGCATCATGGCGCGGCCGGTGAACACCTGGTTCAGCGCCCAGCCCATCACCACCAAGAGGCCAAAGAGCAGCACCATCAGCAGGGTCGGGCGCTCGGCCAGCCCGGATTTGCACAGCCGGTCATAGACCAGCCAGCCAATCGACAGCGTCGCCGCCGAGATCGCGATGCCCTGCCACAGCGCCAGTTCCGCCTTTGACTGGTCGATCAGATACAGCTCTCCCCCCGCCCAATAGACGATCATCAGCAGCGCAAAGCCGCTGAGCCAGGTCGAATAGCTCTCCCATTTGAACCAGGTCAGGTGTTCGGGCATCCGTTCGGGCGCGACCAGGAACTTGCGGATGTGGTAGAACCCGCCGCCATGTACCTGCCATTCCTCGCCATGCGCTCCGGGCGGCAGGTCGGGCGCCTTGCGCAGACCGAGGTCGAGCGCGATGAAATAGAAAGACGATCCGATCCAGGCAATCGCGGTGATCACATGCAGCCAGCGCACGCCAAAGGCCAGCCAATCCCAGAACACGGCTAGATCATACATAAGGGTGGTCTCCGATCCGTTTGCGTCAGACTAGGCAAAGCGCGTTTTTTCCGGTATTCCAGCATATTGCCAAGCTGTATCAAAATTTCCGGAACAATGTCCTATCTCGATAATATCCGAACCTTCGTGCGGGTCTATGAACTGGGCAGCATGTCCGCTGCGGGCCGCGACCTGCGGATCTCGCCGGCGGTGACCTCGGCCCGGATTTCACAGCTTGAAGAGCATCTGAACGTGCGGCTGTTCCAGCGCACCACCCGCAATCTGACGCCCACCGAACAGGGGCGTGCCTTTTACCCCGGCGCGGTGGCGGTGCTGGATGCGGTGAACGAGGCCGAGGCGCAGGTGATGCACCTGACCGAGGCACCGCGCGGTTCGCTGTTTGTTGCGGCGCCGCTGGGGTTGGGGCGGCGGTTGCTGGCGCCGAACGTGCCGGAATTCCTGGCCGAGTATCCTGAGATCGACATCCGTTTGCGGCTGACCGACCGGACCATCGACCTGACCACCGAGGGGCTGGATCTGGCTTTTTTCCTGGGCCAGCCCGAGGACAGCAACCTGCGCATCCGCAAGATTGCCGATTGCCGCCGGGTGCTGTGTGCCGCACCGGATTATGTCAAGCGCCGCGGGCTTCCCGTCACCGGTCAGGACCTGATCGCGGGGCGGCACGAATGCCTCAACCTGCGCTTTCCCGGTGCGACCGAATTCCAGTGGCTTTTGCAGACCGCCGAGGGGCCGCGCCGTTTTGCCGTATCGGGGCGGCATGAATGCGACGATGGCGATGTGCTGACAGACTGGGCGCTGACGGGGCAGGGGATCGCGATGAAGCCGGTTTTCGAGGTGGCCGAGCATCTCAAGGCCGGTCGGCTGGTGCCGGTGGCGATGGACACACCTCCGGTGCCCGTACAGATGGCCTGTCTCTATACGCACCGGCGACATCAAGACCCCAAGACCCGGCTGTTCATGGAGTTCATGATAGAACGGATCGGACGGGCGGTGAAAACGGCCGAGAAAATCGCCGCCTGAGACCGGGGCGCTCCCGCCCCCGGATCGCTGCCCTGACGGGCAACTCCCGGCGTTGGGCCCAGCGCCGGACCTGCGGTCCGGCGCGGTCGGTCAGTGGCGAACGGTCACGCCCACTGCAACAGCGCCGCGCCAGAGGCGCGGCGCCTGGCCCAACGGGAGGAGGGCATCTTTGATGCCTGACCGACGGGCGGGAGGGCCCCGCTTCTTCAACGACCGCGCCTAGCTGCCGCGATAGGTAGAATAGCCAAAGGGCGACAGCAGCAGCGGCACATGGTAATGCGCCTCGCGGTCCGACATTCCGAACCGGATCGGCACAATGTCCAGGAACAGCGGTTCCTCCCCGGCCTGGCCGGTTGCGCGCAGATAATCGCCAGCGGCAAACTCCAGCTCGTAAGTCCCGGTCGCGAAGGTTTCTTGAGGCAGGATTGGCGCGTCCGTCCGTCCGTCCGCATTGGTGACCATCCGGGTAATCTCGCTGCGCGTTGTTCCCGAGATGCTGTACAGGCTGATCCGCAGCCCCGCGGCGGGGCACCCACGGGCGGTGTCCAGAACATGTGTGGTGAGATATCCGGTCATGGTGGCCTCCTTGTGCATCCCCTTGCCTCGCATATCCATATTGCCTGCGGCAAACCCGGAAATCACGAGAGAGTTTCAGTCTTGATTTGAAGATGGCCGCTTGCCCCGAGGACCGGCCCACGGCACCTTGAACCGGGCACCCCGCAGCTCATCATGCCCCTGGTCGGTTCAGTGCGCTCTTTCCAATTTCCGAAAGCTGCGTCAAATCGCATTTGATAAACGGAACCCGCGTTCTGGGATATGGACAAAAGCGGACCTCATTTTCAATCAGGCAGGACCCAGCCATGACATCTCCCCGCTATCCGCGCGACATGATCGGTTACGGCGCGACGCCCCCGCATGCCAATTGGCCCGGCGGTGCCCGGATCGCTGTGCAGATCGTGCTGAATTACGAGGAGGGGGGCGAGAACAACATCCTGCATGGCGATGCCGCCTCCGAGGCTTTCTTGTCCGAGGTGGTGGGCGCCGCGCAATGGCCGGGTCAACGCCACTGGAACATGGAGACCATCTATGAGTATGGCGCGCGGGCTGGGTTCTGGCGCCTGCACCGGCTGATGCAGGACCTGCCAGTCACTGTCTACGGCGTCGCCACCGCTCTGGCCCGTTCGCCGGATCAGGTGGCGGCGATGAAAGCCGCAGGTTGGGAGATTGCCAGCCACGGGCTGAAATGGGTCGAACACAAGGACATGCCCGAGCCGCAGGAGCGCGCCCAGATCGCCGAGGCGATCCGCCTGCATACCGAGGTGACCGGCAGCCGTCCGCGCGGCTGGTACACCGGACGATGTTCGATGAACACCGTGCGCCTCGCCGCTGAGGCCGGGATGGATTACATTTCCGACACCTATGACGACGATCTGCCCTATTGGAAACGTCTGGGCGGGCGTGACCAGTTGATCGTGCCCTACACGCTCGACTGCAACGATATGCGCTTTGCCACGCCGCAGGGCTTCAACTCGGGTGATCAGTTCTTTGCCTATCTCAAGGACAGCTTCGACGCGCTCTATGCCGAAGGGGTCGAGGGGGCGCCCAAGATGATGTCCATCGGCCTGCATTGCCGCCTGATTGGCCGCCCCGGTCGGGTGATGGCGCTGAAACGCTTCCTCGACTATGCGCAGGGGCATGCGGATGTCTGGTTTGCCACGCGCCTGCAAATCGCCGAACACTGGGCGCGCGAACATCCGCCCGTGGCGCGCACCCGTCCCTCCGAGATGCCCAGGGCCGATTTCGTCTCGGCTTATGGCGGCATTTTCGAACATTCCCCCTGGATTGCCGAGCGCGCGCATGGGCTTGAGCTTGGCCCCGCCCATGACACGGCGGGCGGGCTGCACAATGCGCTCTGCCGCATGTTCCGCTCGGCCAGTGCCGAGGAAAGGCTGGGCGTGCTGACCGCGCACCCGGACCTGGCGGGCAAGCTGGCACAGGCCAAGCGACTGACGGCGGAAAGCACCTCGGAACAGGCCTCGGCCGGGCTGGATGCGCTGACCGACGAGGAACGCACCACCTTTGCCCGGCTCAATACCGAGTATGTGACGCGGTTCGGCTTTCCCTTCATCATCGCGGTGCGCGACCATGACAAGGCATCGATCCTTGCCGCCTTTCAGCGCCGCATCGGCAATGACCGCGAGACCGAATTCGACGAGGCCTGCCGTCAGGTCGAACGGATCGCCGAATTCCGCCTGCGCGACGTGCTGCCGTCATGAGCCGCCGCATCAAGACGGAACCGATCACCGTGGCGGGGTTTGCGCCTTTTGGTGACCTGATGTCGGTCTCAGGCGCTCCGGACAAGATCATCAATCAGGGCCAGTGCGGGCGCTATCACGACCGGGCGCTGCTTGATTTCAACGACGGGCGCGCGGGTATCAGCCTGTTCGACGCCAATCCGCGCGCGCTGCCCTATACGCTCGACATGGTCGAGCGGCACCCGGACGGCAGCCAGGCCTTCATCCCGATGAGCCATCAGCCCTTTCTGGTGATCGTGGCCCCCGACGAGGACGGCCGCCCCGGCACGCCACGCGCCTTTGTCACCGCGCCGGGACAGGCGGTGAACTATCATCGCGGCACCTGGCACGGGGTGCTGACGCCGCTTACGGCACCCGGCCTCTTTGCGGTGGTCGACCGCATCGGCGCCGGCGCCAATCTCGAGGAATTCTGGTTCGACGACCCATGGGAGGTGGTCGCCGGATAATCGAAGCCGCCCGCGAAACAAGAGGCGGCAAGACCCCCATGATCCACACAGGGAGGACAGTGATATCATGGCCGACACTTCGATAGGGACTGCGGATCAGCTCCGCGATCCGAATTACACCCCGCCGCTGGCAAAGGCGGTGCCGCTGGGTATCCAGCATGTGCTGGCGATGTTCGTCTCGAACGTCACGCCCGCGATCATCGTGGCAGGGGCGGCGGGTTTCGGCTTTGGCTCGAACTCGCCCGATTTCCCGCAGCTCCTTTATCTCATCCAGATGTCGATGCTGTTTGCTGGCGTGGCGACGCTGTTGCAGACGGTGACCATCGGTCGGGTCGGCGCGGGCCTGCCGATCGTGCAGGGGACCAGCTTTGCCTTTCTGCCGATCATGATCCCGCTGGTGGCGGGCAAGGGGGTGGACGCGCTGGCGGCGCTGTTCGGCGGCGCGATCATCGGCGGCCTGTTTCATTTCTGCCTCGGCTTCTTCATCGGGCGCATCCGCTTTGCGCTGCCGCCGCTGGTCACCGGGTTGGTGGTGACGATGATCGGTCTGGCGCTGGTCAAGGTCGGCATCCAGTATGCCGCTGGTGGCGTGCCCGCCATCGGCACGCCGGAATACGGCTCGCTCCTGAACTGGTCGGCGGCGCTGGTGGTGATCCTGGTGACGCTGGGGCTGAAGTTCTTTGCCCGGGGCATGCTGTCGGTCTCGGCGGTGCTGTTGGGGCTGATCGTTGGCTATGTCTATGCGCTGATGGTGGGCATGGTGACCTTCGAGGCGATTGGCAGCAGCTGGAGCCGGGCGGCAGGCTTTGCCCTGCCGGTGCCGTTCAAATACGGGTTCGAGTTCTCGCTGGCCGCCGTCATCGGCTTTGCGATGATGGCGGTGGTCTCGGCCATCGAGACGGTGGGCGATGTTTCGGGCATCACCAAGGGCGGCGCCGGGCGCGAGGCAACCGACAAGGAAATCGCCGGCGCCACCTATGCCGACGGTCTGGGCACCGCTGTTGCGGGCCTCTTCGGCGCCTTCCCCAACACCTCGTTCAGCCAGAACGTGGGCCTGATCGCGATGACCGGGGTGATGAGCCGCCATGTGGTCACCATCGGCGCGCTGTTCCTGATCCTCTGCGGGCTGGTGCCCAAGGTGGGCGCGATCATCCGCACCGTGCCGATCGAGGTGCTGGGCGGCGGGGTCATCGTGATGTTCGGCATGGTGGTCGCCGCAGGCGTCTCGATGTTGTCGGACGTGCATTGGAACCGGCGCAACATGGTGATCTTTGCCATCGCGCTGTCGGTCGGGCTGGGTTTGCAGCTGGAGCCCGGCGCGGTGCAGCACCTGCCCGATACCGCGCGGATCCTGATGACCAGCGGGTTGCTGCCCGCCGCCGTGATTGCCATCGTGCTGAACCTGATCCTGCCGCAGGAACTGGGGGAAGAGGCGACCGAGGAGGTCTCGGGCGGCATGGCCGGACACGGTCGCAAGTAAGGGGTTTCATCGGGCGGGCCACTCCCGCCCGGTTCCGCCGCATCAAAGATGCGTTGGCCCCGGTTGGGCCGGGCGCGCGGGGCCTGCCCCGCGCGCCGATCGCGCCAAGGCGCGATGCCTCCGGCGGAGGTATTTTCGAACAGAAGAAAACTGCGGGTGGATATGGGCGGGGTCAGCCGGCCATCAGTCGGGCGATATCCAGCATCCGTGCCGAGAAGCCCCATTCATTGTCGTACCAGCCGAACACCCGGACTTGCCGGTCCCCTACCATGCGGGTTTCGGGACCGGCGATGACCAGGGATTCAGGGCGCGCGCGCAGGTCGGAGGAGACCAGCGGTTTGTCGGTCCAGCCGAGCACTTGCGAGGCGTTGACTGCTTCGCGCAGGGCGGTCTCGAACTGCTCGGGCTCCATTGTGCGGGCAAGTTGCACGACCAGATCAACAGCCGAGACGCTGGCGGTCGGAACCCGGACCGCCGCACCCGAGATACGGCCGGACAGATGCGGCAGCACCTCGTCGATCAGATGGGTGGCGCTGGAGGTGGTGGGCACCATCGACAGCGCTCCGGCCCGCGAGCGGGCCAGATCGCCCCGGGGCGCGTCGACCATCGGCTGGCTGTTGGTGTAGCAGTGGATCGTCGTCATATGCGCGCTGACGATGCCCGCGATGTCATCGATCACCCGCGCCAGCGGTGCCAGCCCGTTGGTGGTACACGAGGCGTTCGAGACGATACGGGCATTGCCCAGAAGCGCCTCGTTCGCGCCCAGCACCACGGTGATTTCGGCGGCGGGCGAGGGGCCTGAGATCAGTATCTTGCCAGCTCCGGCACCGAGGCCCCGGGCGGCCACGTCCGATGTACGGGCGATGCCGGTGCAATCGAGCAGAACGTCCACGTCCGACAGGTCGACCCGTGCGAGGTCGGCGCTGTGGGTGACCGGAATGGTCAGGCCATCGACGATGAGGCTGTCGGCGCCGGTGGCAACGCTGCCGCGCCAGGGGCCGAAGGTGCTGTCAAATTCGAACAGATAGGCGCAGGTTTCGAGCGGTGCGATATCGTTGATCAGCACCAGGTCGATATCGGTGGCCCGCGGCGCAGCCAGCAGCTGCCGCAGGATGGTGCGGCCGATGCGGCCGAATCCGTTGATCGCGAGTCTCATGGGCAAGCTATGGCAGGAGCTTTGACCGATCTCAATGCCCAGGCCTCACTGGCCTCACCGGCACGTGACCCGGGCAAAGAACTGGTCCGATATGATCTGGTAGAGCGTCTTGCGGTCCACCATTCAACCGGTCGACTGTTTAACGGCGGTAATCTTCTGGAGGGTGCGCAGCCGGGCAGGTGCGCCAAGCGGGCTGAAATCGTTCTTGTCGCGCCTGGCACAATAAACCATCGCCGCGTCGGATACCTGCGTGACCGCCCGGCTCCGGCTCATCACCCGTGAGGTGACTGTCTCCTGCTGCGCAACCGCGACCGCGGGGTCAAAGATGGACAGGGCGAGAAGGGTGTACAAGACGCGAGGCATTTTCATGGTGAAGCCTCCGGTGCAGCCCGAAACCCTGCGATGATGCGAGCAGATTGCACAGGGTCTGAAAAGCCCCAGCCGGCGCGCGCCGGGGAAAAGAACACAGGAAAAGGGACGCTGGCATGCCCCTGACTTTCAAAAGCTGCGCGCTGATCCCGGTCGGGTGGGCACGATCGGTCTCACCCCATGAAACGTGGGTCGCCTGTTGCCCAGGCAACACCATCGCCCCGATCCATCGTTTCGACCAAGGCCATATCATCGTCATCAAGGGCAAAGCCGAACAGATCAATGTTCTGTTGCACCCGCCGGGGGTTCAGGCTTTTGGGCAGGACCGCGAACCCCTTTTGCACGCCCCAGCGCAACAGGACCTGTGCCTCGCTCACACCGTATTTCGCGGCCATCGCCTTGAAGGGAGAATGTGTATCGGTTCCGTCTGCCTTCATCTCGGCAGTCTTGCCGCTGGCTTGCCCTGGTTCCGCACGCCAGGTGGAGAGGGGAACGAGGGAGCTGTAGGCGATCGGAGCAATATCGTTTTCGGCCATGAAGGCCAGAAGTTCGGGCTTCTGGCTCCAGGGATGCAGCTCGATCTGGTTGTATTCTGGCATCGGCAGGCCCGCCGCCCGTATCTCTTCGATATGGGCTTCGGTATAGTTGCTTACCCCGATGGCGCGGGCCTTGCCCTGAGCCTTGAGATCGACCAGCGCCCGCCATTCGTTCAAGCGTTCGGCGCCGCCTGACGGGGCGTGGATCAGGTACAGGTCGACATGGTCGAGCCCGAGTGCCGCGCGCGACGCCTCGAAGGCGGCAATGGTTTCGTCATATCCCTTTGGCGTGTCTCCCCAGGCCGGGTTGCCGGGCCAAAGTTTCGTCGTCACGAAGAGGTCCGCGCGGTCAAGCCCGGTTGCGGCAAGGCCGTCGCGGATGCCCTGGCCCACGCCGGCTTCGTTGTGGTACCCCGCCGCGGTGTCGATATGGCGATACCCGGCCCCGATAGCGGTCGCGACTGCTGCTGCGGCACTCTCGTCGGCAATGAGGTAGGTACCGAAACCGACCAGAGGGAGGCCGTTTGCTGTCATTGGGGTCTCGTTAAGCGAGTTGGTCATCCCTGTGCTCCAAGAAGTTGTCCGAGGGTTTGAAAATTGCTCTATTAGAGAAAGAATAGTGAAAAATGCGTTGCTTTTTTGCCAAATGATCTTCAATTCTTGTCATATTCTCTAGTGGTTCATAAAAAAATGATGTCGAGTGTCGGTCTGTGGCAAAACTGCCTTGCGAGATGTTTATGGAGGTCCGATGCGCTCGGGACTTGTTAGGTTGGCGGGTGAACTGGCTGCGCCCGAGGCGGCAGGGGGCGTTACCCAGCTTGGCTTGGGTGGGGCTGTCCTGCTGCGGCGCACCCAGCCCTCGGCTATCGAGGGGAAACTGTACCGGCCTTTGCTCTGCGTGATTTTGCAGGGTGCCAAGGATGTTTCCGCCGGAACCCTGTCGGTGCATTGCCCGGCGGGGAATGCTATCATCGTCAGTCACGATCTGCCGGTTCTGTCGCGCATCACCCGGGCTTCTCTGGCCGAGCCTTACATCGCCGTGGTGCTGCCACTGGATCTTGGCATCCTGCGCGGCTTCTTCGATCGGATGCCGGACATTGCCGGGGGTGAGGACAATGCGGCGGCGCTTCTGTCTTGTCCGGCGGATGGTGAATTGTTGGATGCCATCTTTCGGCTCATCACGCTCGCCCGGCAAGAGATCGCGGCACCGCTGCTTGGTCCGATCCTGCTGCGCGAGATCCACGCCCGGCTATTGTTGTCGCCGCAGGGCTCTATCCTCAGGCGTTTCCTGTACCGAGAGGACCCGTCAAATCACGTCGCGCGCGCGATTGCCTCGATCCGCGCCTCGATCGAGGCGCCGATGAAAGTGTCGGCGTTGGCCGAGCATGCCGGCATGAGCACGTCGTCGTTTCATGCGCATTTCAAGGCGGTGACCGGTTTGACCCCCGGACAATACCAGAAGGATATCCGCCTGCTCGAAGCGCGGCGCCTGATCCTGGACAGCGATGCGGCGGTGTCTTCGGTTGCGTTCGACGTCGGCTATGAAAGCCCCGCGCAGTTCAGCCGCGATTACGCCCGCAAGTTCGGATGCCCACCGCGAGAAGACCGCAACAGGGCACGAGAGCCGGACTCGGATCGGTCAACGGCGTTCGTGTCGCAGCCCGCCGCGGTCAACTGAGGACGAATGGCAGATGCCGGATACCCGGCATCCTGCGGATATTAGCGCCGGGGCAGCGCCATGTGCCGGTTCACATCCTTGTAGAGCAGATAACGGAACGGCCCCGGTCCGCCCGCGTAACAGGCCTGCGGGCAGAAGGCGCGCAGCCACATGTAATCGCCCGCCTCGACCTCGACCCAGTCCTGGTTGAGCCGATAGACTGCCTTGCCCTCCAGCACATAGAGCCCGTGCTCCATCACATGGGTTTCGGCAAAGGGAATGACGCCCCCGGGCAGGAAGTTCACGATGGTGACATGCATGTCGTGGCGCAGGTCGTCGGGGTCGACGAAACGCGTGGTCGACCAGCGCCCCTCGGTGCCCGGCATCTCGTTCGGGGCGATATCCTGTTCGCGGGTCACGAAAGGTGTCGGGGTCTCAAGGCCCTCGACCGCCTCATAGGCTTTGCGGATCCAGTGGAACCGGGCAGCGGGGCCGGCATGGTTGCGCAGCCGCCATGGGTAACCCGCCGGGATATAGGCATAGCCGCCGGGTTCCAGCACATGATCGGCCCCGTCGAGGGTCAATGTCACCGCCCCCTCGACCACGAACAGAACCGCCTGCGCGCCTGCATCGGTCTCGGGGCGGTCGCTGCCGCCGCCGGGTTTAACCTCCATGATGTAATGCGAGAAAGTTTCGGCGAAACCACTTAGCGGCCGGGCAAGAATCCAGGCCCGCGTTTCCTCCCAGAATGGCAGCTTGCTGGTAACGATGTCGCGCATCGTACCCCTTGGGATGACCGCGTAGGCCTCGGTGAACATGGCCCGGTCGGTCAGCAACTGCTCTTGTCCGGGATGGCCGCCTTGCGGGGCGTAATAGGTGGGGGATGCCATGGGTGCCTCGTCGTGTTCTCTGCGCCAATCTGGGACGGGGACGACGGCAGTCCAAGTGCGGATGGTCAGATAGGAACCTTCGTGTTTATTTGAAGATTGCCGGAGCCGGGGCATCCGGACGCGTTGGCGTTCGGGTCGAGGCCGTGTAATCATCCGGCAAATCCGCCGGAATTGAGGAGTGAGCGATGAAACTGGTTGTGGCGTTTCTGCTGGCTGTTGGACTGTACGGGGGGGCGGCCGAGGCCAAGCCGATCTCGCGCATCATCGCCGAGCTGGGGCTGGAGCCCGAGGATTTCCAGTTGATGGGCGCCGCCTCGCGGCAGTTGATCGTCGATGGAAAGCCCGTGGTCGGACGCGAAAGCGGCTGGGAGAATGCAACGACCGACTCGCAGGGAACCGTTCGGGTCGACGCGGTGCAGGGTGACTGCGCGGTGCTGCACCATGTGATCCGACCCAAGGGCGCGGCAAATGCGCGGGTGATCGGAACCCGGATGTGCAAGGGCGCCGATGGTGCATGGATGCTGACGCCATAAGGTGACGTATCGGTGACGACTGTGCTGATCGGGTCGGCCGGATGACGACCCTTTGGCGCCGTTCGCGCCATTTATGATGCATGGTCGTTCCAGGCCCACGGGAGCGATGCCGTCGCTCGCCCCCCTGTTTCGTGACAAGGTGCTGCCACGAGATGTAGCAGGTGATTTGGCGGGGAAGTCCTTCTTTGAGTTCTTTCTATGAAGAAGCACATGTTTTGACCCGAATTGACGGTGGTGGTAGAGTTGTCCACCGAGCGCACGATGACGGAGGCACTCTTCATGACGTTTCAATTGGCGGGTGAGGGGCCCAAGATTTACGAAGAAGTCATGGTGCCGCTTTGGTTTGGCCGATGGGCCGAGGCTCTGATCGACCAGCTCTCACTTCGCAGTTCGGAACGTGTCCTGGATGTTGCCTGCGGTACGGGGGTGACAACCCGATTGACCAAGACAAAGGTAGGGCCAGGCGGCAAGGTAGACGGCCTCGACATCAATGCTCCGATGCTCGCGCAAGCGAAGGAACTGGCCGGTGATCTCGATATCGCCTGGATCGAAAGCGATGTTTGCGACATCGATCTGCCCTCGGAGTCCTACGATGTCATCCTGTCTCAGCATGGATATCACTACTTCCCCGACAAGCCGCAGGCTCTGCGAGAGTTCTTGCGGCTTCTGGCTCCGCGCGGCCGTCTGGGTTTTTCGATCTGGGATGGGCACAGCCCCTATACGAGCGCTATTTGTGCCGCGGTTGAGCATCACATTTCCCCAGAGATTGCGAGAAAACAGCGGTCGCAACGGGAAACTCCCTCGGCAAACGAACTGAAAAGCCAGATGAGCGCACAAGGCTTTTCCGACGTCGCCGTCTATCGTCAGGAGCTGATGATCGACGTGCCGCCCGCATCGGAGTTCGTACCATTGCACTTGCGCTCGATGCCTATTGCGGCTGCGTTCACCGAACTCCCGGAAGATGCTCAGAACGCACTCATAAACGAGGTTGCGGAGTCCCTCGCGGATTATGTCCAGGGTAACCGACTGGTCTACCCGGACGCGGTGCATGTCGCGATTGGCTTCAAATAGAAAGGCATATGGCGGTGTTCTGGTTGAGCTGGCACTGACAAGACAGCAGCGAGAACCGCTTTGCCCCGCGACCGGGGTCTCGGGATCGAGAAGCGGGAACACCCGGCTTTGGCGCCACCTGCAAACACATCCTGTGCAACGCGTTTCCGGGGCCCTTTGAACGCCTCTTCAAGCCCGCTTGATGCCTTGGATCATTTGCTCTCTTGCCGCAAATGGGGGGTGAAGCTAGGCTTGCCCGCAGCAAGCGTTTTTCAGATGGAAAGACACCGGATGAAGTATACCGAAGAGCATGAATGGCTGCTGGCCGAGGACGACTTGATCGTAGTTGGTATTACCGCCCATGCGGCCGAGCAGTTGGGGGATGTTGTGTTCGTTGAACTGCCCGAGCCCGGAACCGAGGTCAGCAAGGATGACGAGATCGTTGTGATCGAATCGGTCAAGGCGGCCTCGGATATCCTGGCGCCGCTGGATGGCGAGATCGTCGAGGTAAACGAGATACTGGCGGACAATCCCGGTATGGTGAACGAGGACCCCATGGGCGAGGCCTGGTTCTTCAAGATGCGGCCCTCGGACCTGTCGCCGATGGACGATTACATGGACGAAGCGGCCTATACCGACTTCATCAGTTGAGGGGCCCCGGAACGGGCGGCGGAGGACCGTTTTCCGGGTCGGAAAACGGCCTGGAAAACCTTGTTTTCCGGCCCCCCTCTCACGGCCCCTTCCCGGCCCGGTCACATTCGGGCCGGTGACGTTTCGTCACGCGGCTGGACATTCCCGCGCGGGCCAAGTCATCCTTCATGCAGACATTTCCCCCGTTGTCCGGGGGCAGGGGAGGCCAAGCCATGAACATGACGTTTGCGATGCGCGACGAGAACCGCAAGCTTCTCGACCGGGTCGCGGCGATGATCCGTGACGAGATCATGCCGCTGGAGGATGAGTACCACGCCGAGATCGCCAAGGGTGATCGCTGGCAGTATACCGCCCGCCAGACCGAGATCCTCGAAGGGCTCAAGGCCAAGGCCAAGGCCGCCGGTCTGTGGAACTTCTGGCTGACCGATAGCGACCGCGGCTTTGGTCTGACCACCGTCGAATATGCCTATTTCGCCGAAGAGATGGGCAAGACGCCGCTGGCGGCCGAGGTGTTCAACTGTTCCGCCCCCGATACCGGCAACATGGAAGTGTTCGAGCGCTACGGCAGCGAGAAGATGAAGCAGGACTGGCTGGCGCCGCTGCTGGAGGGTCAGATCCGCTCGGCCTATCTAATGACCGAACCGGATGTGGCCAGTTCGGATGCCACCAACATCTCGATGTCCTGTGTCCGTGATGGCGATGATTACGTGCTGAACGGCGAGAAATACTGGGCCTCGGGTGCCGGTGATCCGCGCTGCAAGGTTTATATCGTGATGGTGAAGACGGGGGGCGAGGACGCACCCAAGCACCAGCGCCATTCGATGATCGTGGTGCCCGCCGGGACCGAGGGGATCGAGATCCTGCGCCCGATGCTGGTATTCGGCCACGATGACGCGCCGCATGGCCACATGCATCTTCGGTTCACCAATGTCCGCGTGCCGGCCGAGAACATCCTGGTGGGCGAGGGGCGCGGTTTCGAGATCGCACAGGGGCGTCTTGGGCCCGGCCGCATCCACCATTGCATGCGCTCGATCGGTCAGGCCGAGATCGCGCTGGAACGCATGTGCAAACGCGCGCTCGACAAGGAAGCCTTCGGCAAGAAGCTGGCGCATCTGGGTGCCAATTACGACATCATCGCCGAATGCCGGATGGAGATCGAGATGGCGCGCCTGTTGTGCCTCAAGGCTGCCTGGATGATGGATCAGGGCGATGCGCGCGCCGCGGCACCCTGGATCAGCCAGATCAAGGTGGTGGCGCCGCGCGTCTCGCTCAAGGTGATCGACGAGGCGATGCAGATGCATGGCGGTCAGGGCATCAGCCAGGACACGCCGCTGGCCGCCGCCTGGACCGGCCAGCGCACCCTGCGCTTTGCCGATGGTCCCGACGCGGTGCACCGCCGCCAGATCGCCCGGACCGAGCTAAAGAAGTACACGCAGGAAAAGGTCTGACATCCGTGACGGCCCCGGTCTATTTCACCGAAACCGAACCGGGGCTGTTTGTCGGCAACGATCCCGCGCGTGGCCCCTGGTCGCCCGATCACTGTCATGCCGGTCCGGTCACCGGCCTGGTGGCACGCGCGGCCGAGGCGGCCGCCGGGCCGGACAAGATGCTGACCCGGCTGACGCTCGACGTGCTGAAACCGCTGCCGCTGGCGGGGCTGCGGATCACCACCGAGATAACGCGCAACAGCCGTACGCTCACTACAACCCGGCTGGCCCTGCACGATGACGAGGGTACGCTTTGCCTCACCGGAACCTCGATGCATCTGGTGCGCAAGGAACTGGGAGAGGTGCCCACCGCAACGGTGCCGACCCCTGATTTTGTCCGCGCGCGCCCCGGTCCGGCGTTGCTGGTGGGCAAGCTGCATGACCAGCCCGCCTTTGGGCAGTTTATCGAGATGGCCTATCCCGAAGGCGAGGATCTGGGGCCGGGGCCGAAAACCGTCTGGATGAAGGCGCCGTATCTGCTGGCCACCGAGTCGCCGTCGCCGATTCAGGCGATCTGTCCTCTGGCCGATTGCGGCAACGGCATTTCCTGGAACGAACCGCCGGTGCGGTTTGGTTTCATGAACACCGATCTGACCCTGCAAATCCACCGTGAACCGCAGGGCGACTGGTTTGCGGCCGAGGCCGTATCGCATTGGCAGCCGAACGGGATCGGCATGTCGCAGGCGGTTCTCTATGACACGGCCGGGCCGGTGGGGATGGCCTTGCAGACGCTGGTCCTGCATCCGATGGCGAAATAACGCCGCCGCCGCGCAGGCCCGGATTGTCAGCCCCGCGTCCGCGCCCTATCGTCCGGCCCATGCGCCGGATTGCCCTTGCCCTTTCTCTGTTGCTCCCCGCGCCATTGATGGCGCATCCGCATGTCTTCATCGACACCGGGTTCGAGCTGATCTTTGCCCCTGACGGGGCGCTGACCCATGTTCGGGTCACCTGGGCCTATGACGATTTCTATTCGCTGGTCATCCTCGAGGAACTGGGAATGGACCCCGATGGCGATGGCAGCCTGACACCCGAGGAAGAGGCGCAACTGGCCGGGTTCGACGCGCAATGGATCGAGGGCTATAACGGCGATCTCGACCTGCGGCTGGGCGATCAGCCGCTGGCGCTGTCCGGCCCGCTGGAGCCCACCGCCACCACCGAGGCGGGGCGGATCGTGTCGAGCCATCTGCGGGCGGTAACCGATGGCAGAATGGGATCGGGGGCTTCCCTGTCGCTGCGTCCCTATGACGAGACCTACTACACCGCCTACGAGGTTGCGCGCCCGGTCACCCTCAATGGGCGCGACGATTGCCTGCTGGAGCGGTTGGAGCCCGATATCGACGGGCAACTGGCCGAGATGCAGGAGATGCTGTTGCGCATCGACGCCGATGCCGATCTGGAGGAGATGGATATCCCCCTGATCGGTGCTGAATTCGCCACGGAAATCCGGGTCACATGTCCCGGCTCGTGATCGTGCCGGTCGCGCTGGTGCTGGCCCTCTTGGGCTGGTTCTGGCTCAGCGGCGGCTTTGACCAACTGGCGCTGTGGGCAGCGGGCGAGCAACGGGATTTTCAGAACCAGATCGCCCAGGCGCTGCGCGGCTTGCGCAGCGGGCAGGGCGGGGCACTGTTGCTGCTGTTGTCGGTCTGTTTCGCCTATGGGTTCTTCCATGCCGTGGGGCCGGGCCATGGCAAGGTGCTGATCGGCGGCTATGGGCTGGGTCGGCGGGTGCCGGTGCTGCGGCTGGCGGCAATCGGGCTGGCATCGAGTCTGGGTCAGGCAGTCACCGCGATCGCGCTGGTTTATACCGGGGTAATGGTGCTGGATCTGGGGCGTCAGCATCTGGTCGGCGTGACCGAGCGTGTGATGGCGCCCGCCAGCTATGCCGCCATCGCGTTGATCGGCTGCTGGCTGGTCTGGCGGGGTGTCCGGCGACTGGTGGCTGCGCGTCAGCCCACGCATGAGCATCACCATCACGACGGCGAGACCTGTTCCCACTGCGGGCACAAGCATGGCCCCAGCCTGAGCGAGGTCGAACAGATCGGCACTCTGCGCGAGGCGCTGGCGCTGATCGCCAGCATCGCCATCCGCCCCTGCACGGGCGCGTTGTTCGTGCTGATCCTGACCTGGCAGATGGGCATTGCATTGGCCGGAATCGCCGGAACCTTTGCCATGGCGCTGGGCACGGCCAGTGTGACCGTCGGGGTGGGGCTTGCTTCGGCGGGGCTGCGTGGCGGGGTGCTGGGCGCGGCCTCCGCCTG
The DNA here is from genome assembly GCF_021405525.1 of Ruegeria pomeroyi. Lineage (GTDB taxonomy): Bacteria > Pseudomonadota > Alphaproteobacteria > Rhodobacterales > Rhodobacteraceae > Ruegeria_B > Ruegeria_B alba. The sequence goes on along the minus strand of NZ_JAGQAG010000001.1, from coordinate 3,203,377 downwards.
GCGGTTCGCGGGGGTTGCCCTGCCGATGGTGGAACTGGCCGCCGGTCTGGTCGTTGCGACCCTTGCCGGCGGGTTGTTCCTGAGGGCGATCTAGGTCGCCGCCGGGCCGGCGCCTAGGTGCGGCGGATGATGAAATCGCGCACCAGATCGACCATCACCGGGGCCAGTTTCGGGGTGATGATGTGACCCATGCCCTCGATGGCCTGAAACTCCGAACCCGGAATATGCGCGGCGATCTCTTCTCCCATCTCCAGCGGGATCAGCGTGTCCTGCCTGCCATGGATCACCAGGCAGGGCAGGTCGAGCTGGCGCAGGCCGGGGCGCCGGTCGGGCGCGTGCAGGATGGCCAGCACCTGCCGGTTCTTGCCTGCCGCATCGACGCCACGCGCCCAGGCGCGCTCGGCCATGGCGCGGATATCGGACTCGGGCATCGGATAGCCGGGGCTGCCCCACAGCCCGTGTTCGGCAACCTGCGCCTCCAGATAGTCCGGCTGTGTCACGTCGCGCACGAGCAGGCTTGAGGTCAGCGCCAGCAATGCCTCGCGCCCCTCGGCAGCGCGTTCGGTAAAGGGGCGGCAGGCGGTCATCACGATGGTTGCCGACAGCACCCGGTCAGGCTGGTCGATGCAGAGCTGTTGCAGCACCGCGCCCCCCATCGAGATGCCAAAGAAATGCGCGCGTTCGATCCCCAGCGCATCCATCAGGCCGGTGATGTCGCCGACCATATCCTCGATTCCATAGGGTTTGGGCAGGTCCGCGCCTGCGGCCAGCGCAGCCAGAATATCGTCGGCGCTGTCGGACACGCCCGGCGCCGGACAGCGCTGAGACAGGCCCACATCGCGGTTGTCAAAGGCAATCGTTCGGAACCCGGTGGCGGCGAAGCCCGCGTTCAACTCCTCGGGCCAATGCACCAGCTGGCTGCCCTGTCCCCGGATCAGGATCAGCGGCACGCCGTCAACCGGTCCGCTTTCTTCAACCTCAAGATAGATTCCGTTCGCTTCGATCCGCATCTTCCCGGCCCCTCATATCGATCGGGCAAATCTGCGCATGTGAATGGCGGTTGTAAACCAGGTTCGACCTTGGACACGACAGTCGCAACTTTTCGTATCTCCGATGTTGACTCGGTTCTTTCGACCCCCTAGCTATGCGCCGTTAGCACTCGCTAGACCTGAGTGCTAATGCCTCTGTAAAAGAGCAGGGGGAGGGAAACAAACTTTGAGCCTCAAGGAGCTGCAAAGATGGCATTGAAACCGCTTCATGACCGTGTGCTGGTTCGCCGTACCGAAAGCGAAGAGAAAACCGCAGGCGGCCTGATCATCCCCGATAGCGCCAAGGAAAAGCCCAGCGAAGGCGTTGTTGTCGCCTGTGGCGAAGGCGCCCGCAAGGATAGCGGCGAGCTGATCGCGATGGCAGTCAAGTCGGGCGACCGGGTTCTGTTCGGCAAGTGGTCGGGCACCGAAGTCACCGTCGACGGCGAAGAACTGCTGATGATGAAGGAAAGCGACATCATGGGGATCATCGAGTAAGCCACGCGCTTCTCTGATCTCTGGTCGCATCATTCCAATCAAATTTCTCAAGGAGAAAGAACATGGCTGCTAAGGACGTCAAGTTCAACACCGAAGCCCGCAACAAGATGCTCAAGGGCGTCAACATCCTGGCCGACGCGGTCAAGGTGACCCTGGGCCCCAAAGGCCGCAACGTGGTTCTGGACAAATCGTTCGGTGCCCCCCGCATCACCAAGGACGGTGTGTCGGTCGCCAAGGAAATCGAACTGGAAGACAAGTTCGAGAACATGGGCGCGCAGATGGTGAAAGAAGTCGCCAGCCGCACCAATGACGAGGCCGGCGACGGCACCACCACCGCGACGGTTCTGGCCCAAGCCATCGTCAAGGAAGGCATGAAATCGGTTGCCGCTGGCATGAACCCGATGGACCTGAAGCGCGGCATCGACCTGGCCACCGCCAAGGTTGTCGAGGCCATCAAGGCCGCCGCCCGCCCCGTGAACGACAGCGCCGAAGTGGCGCAGGTCGGCACCATCTCGGCCAACGGCGAAACCGAAATCGGTCGCCAGATCGCCGAAGCCATGCAGAAGGTCGGCAACGAGGGTGTCATCACCGTCGAAGAGAACAAGGGCCTGGAAACCGAGACCGACGTGGTCGAGGGCATGCAGTTCGACCGCGGCTACCTGTCGCCCTATTTCGTCACCAACGCAGACAAGATGATCGCAGAACTCGAAGACTGCATGATCCTGCTGCACGAAAAGAAACTGTCCTCGCTGCAGCCGATGGTTCCGCTGCTCGAGCAGGTGATCCAGTCGCAAAAGCCGCTGCTGATCATCGCCGAGGATGTCGAAGGCGAAGCGCTGGCCACCCTGGTGGTGAACAAGCTGCGCGGCGGTCTGAAGATCGCGGCCGTCAAGGCACCGGGCTTCGGCGATCGCCGCAAGGCCATGCTGCAGGACATCGCCATCCTGACCGGCGGTCAGGTGATCAGCGAAGACCTGGGCATGAAGCTCGAGTCCGTGACCATGGACATGCTGGGCACCGCCAAGAAAATCTCGATCACCAAGGACGAGACCACCATCGTTGATGGCGCAGGCGAGAAGGCCGAGATCGAAGCCCGCGTGGCCCAGATCCGCACCCAGATCGAAGAGACCACCAGCGACTATGACCGTGAGAAGCTGCAAGAGCGCGTTGCCAAACTGGCAGGCGGTGTTGCCGTGATCCGCGTTGGCGGCATGACCGAGGTTGAAGTGAAAGAGCGCAAGGACCGCGTCGATGACGCCCTGAACGCCACCCGCGCTGCCGTGCAGGAAGGTGTCGTTGTGGGCGGCGGTGTTGCTCTGGTTCAGGCCGGCAAAGGCCTCGAAGGCCTGGAAGGCGCAAATGCCGACCAGACCGCCGGTATCAACATCGTGCGCAAGGCCATCGAAGCGCCGCTGCGCCAGATCGCCGAGAACGCAGGCGTCGACGGTGCCGTGGTTGCCGGCAAGGTGCGTGAATCGGGCGATGCCTCGTTCGGCTTCAACGCGCAGACCGAAGAATATGGCGACATGTTCAAGTTCGGCGTGATCGACCCGGCCAAGGTTGTCCGCACTGCTCTGGAAGACGCGGCCTCGGTTGCAGGCCTGCTGATCACCACCGAAGCGATGGTTGCCGACAAGCCGCAGAAAGACGCCCCCGCAGGCGGCGGCATGCCCGACATGGGCGGCATGGGCGGCATGATGTAAGAGGCGATTTCGCCTGAACGTCATCTGTCAAAGGTGCGTGTTCATAGGCCTCCGGGCCTATGTGATGCCCACCCTTCGCAGTAGAATACCGGGGCCGCCCATGGGCGGCCCCTTTGTTTTTCCAACCGCCACAGCAGGCAGAGTCTCGCCGGTTTCGTTTACGGGGAAAGAAAACACTTGGGTGACCGTGACCTTGCGGGCCATGCGGTGTATGCCGAACCCGCCGATCGGGGCGAACTGAACCGCCCTCAGTCTAGCGAAAGTTGAGCTTTGCATGAGACCATTTCCGCCCGCCGTATTCCCCGATCTGGTCGATGCCTTGCTGCGTTCGGCCTTCGATACCGGGGCCGAGGCGGATTTGGTGCGCGAATTGCGCGCCGACCGGGACATCGCCACCGAGATCACCTTTCAGGAATTTGGCGAGTTGCTGGGCTATGCCGCTCTGTCGTGGATGCGCGCGCCTGACGGCTGGCTGTGTCTGGCCCCGCTGGCGGTTGCGCCCAAGGCGCAGGGGCGTGGAATCGGCTCGAAAGTGCTGCAACTGACCCTGAAATGGGCGGCAGAGCGTGACCTGACCATCGTGGTGCTGGGCGATCCCGCCTATTACGAGCCGCGCGGTTTTTCGCGTGCCCGCGCATCGGCGTTGCACGCACCCTATCCCAACGACCATCTGATGCTGGCCGGGCCGGGCGGCAATGTGCCCGAGGCGCGGCTGGTCTATCCGCTCGCGTTGGAGCCGCGCTGACGCGTATGTGTCTGTTGCACCGGCCCGCAATCCTGTAGTCCGGTGACATGCGCCTGTTCCTGCTTACCGCCCTGACCATGACCGCCTTTGCCGCCAATTCGGTCCTGAACCGTTTGGCGGTGGCCGGCGGCTGGGCCGATCCGGGCGGCTTTGCCATCGTTCGGGTGCTGGCCGGAGCGATGATGCTTGCCCTGCTCGTTCTGGCGCAGCGCCAGCGTCTGCCCCTCTGGCACCGGCGCCGGTTGCTGGGGGCCGGTTCGCTGACCCTCTATATGGTCGGATTTTCACTGGCCTATCTGACGCTGGATGCCGGGTTGGGTGCACTCATCCTGTTCGGTGTCGTGCAGATCGCCATGTTCGGCTGGAGCGCCGCCACGGGTGCGCCGCCGACGCATCGGCAGTTGGTTGGCGCGATGATTGCCTTTGCCGGGCTGGTCTGGGTGCTGTGGCCGGCGGGCACCTTTCGCGTCGATGCGGGCGGGGCCGGTCTCATGGCGCTCGCCGGGATCGGCTGGGCCGCCTATACGCTGGCGGGGCGGGGCGAAGCGGATGCGCTGGCTGCGACGGGGGCCAATTTCGTGATGGCCCTGCCGTTGATCGCCGGTGCGATCCTGCCGTTAGCGGGGCTGCCTGCCATGACCTGGCAGGGCGTGTTGCTGGCGCTGGTCTCCGGGGCTGTAACCTCGGGTCTCGGCTATGCGCTCTGGTATCGGTTGGTGCCCGCCCTGGGGCCGGTCCGCGCCGCGACGGTACAGCTGAGCGCGCCTGTCATCGCGGTGCTGGGGGGCGTGCTGCTGCTGGGCGAGACGGCCCCGCTGCGCCTGCTTCTTGGTGGCGCAGTCCTGTTGGGCGGGATCGCGCTGTCGATCCGCCGCGCACCGGCTGCTTGAGCCTTTCGTTGCGCTGCAATTCGCAGTATGCCGCGCCCATGCGGTGCCTGCCTGTTCTCTTCCTCTGTCTGTTGCCCAGTGCCCTCTGGGCCGACTGTGTCGTGCTGCTGCACGGGTTGGCGCGGACCGAGGCGTCGCTGACGGTGATGGACCAGGTGTTCGAGGCGCGCGGTCTGCGGGTGGTGCGCCCGGGCTATCCCTCGACCGACATGCCGATCCCGGACCTGGCGCGCGAGACCTTGCCGCCCGCGGTCGCCGCCTGTGGCGACGAGACGGTGCATCTGGTCGCCCATTCCATGGGGGGCATCCTGATCCGCTACTGGCTGCTGAGCAACCGGCCCGCCCATCTGGGCCGGGTGGTGCTGCTTGGGCCGCCCAATCAGGGCAGCGAACTGGTTGACGAACTGGGTGCCTGGGAGGTGTTCGGGCGCCTGAACGGTCCGGCCGGCCTGGCGCTGGGGACTGGTCCGGACAGCGTGCCGCGCAGCTTGCCACCGGTGGATTACCCGGTTGGCGTGATCGCGGGCGATCAGTCGCTGAACCCGATCTTCTCGTCGATCATCCCCGGCCCCGATGACGGCAAGGTCTCGGTTGCCTCGACCCGGGTGGCGGGCATGACCGACCATCTGGTGTTGCCGGTCACCCACACCTTCATGATGAACAACCCGCGTGTCATCGCACAGACCCTGCATTTCATCGAGAATGGGCATTTCGATGCGGATCTGACCTGGCTCGACGCTGTTTTCGAAACGATAGATCGCGTCTGCCTGCGCAGCGAGTGCTGGGAAGCACCGGGGGAGAGAGATCGATGACCGGCGTTGAGGTGACCCTGACCGGCGCAGAGGTGCTTTTGCCCGATGGCCCCGCGCGCTGCGACCTGTTCCTGTCGGGTGGGCAGGTGGTTGACGCCCCCGCCGGGCGCCGCGTCGATCTGAGCGGCTACCTGGTCTTGCCCGGCATTGTCGATCTGCATGGCGACGGGTTCGAGAGGCACATGGCGCCGCGCAGGGGTGCGATGAAGGAAATGACCGAAGGCGTTGTGGCCGCCGAGGCGGAACTGGCGGCCAACGGGATCACCACCGCTGTACTGGCTCAATTCTGGAGCTGGGAGGGCGGTCTGCGTGGCCCGGATTTCGCCGCAGGTGTGTTTCAGGCGATCCGACAGGTCCGGGACGGGTTGGTTACGGATCTGATCCCGCAATTGCGTTTCGAAACCCATCTGCTCGCGGATTACGCGACACTGCCCGAGCGGCTCGTGGAATGGCAGGTTCCTTACGTTGTATTCAACGATCATTTGCCGCATGAGCGGTTGGCCGAGGGACGCAAACCGTCCAGGCTTGCGGGGCAGGCGCTCAAGGCGGGCCGCAGCCCCGAGGCACATCTGGAACTGCTGAAGGCGCTGCATGCAAATGGCCCGCAGGTGCCGAGAGCTCTGGATGAACTCTGCGCCGACCTGCACCGGCGGGGGGTCCGGATGGGCAGTCATGACGACCACAGCGCTGCCGATTGCGCCACCTGGCAGCGACGCGGGCTGACGATCTCGGAGTTTCCCGAGACGCTCGAGGCCGCTGAGGCCGCACGCGGGGGCGGCGGCCATATCATCCTCGGCTCACCCAACGTTGTGCGTGGCGGCTCGCACAAGGGCAATGTCAGCGCGCTCGACCTGATTGCCATGGGACTGTGCGACGCGCTTGCCTCGGACTACCACTATCCCAGCCCGCGCCGCGCGGCACTGATGCTGGTACGTACGGGCCTTCTCGACCTGGGCGCCGCCTGGGCGCTGGTCAGCAGCAGCCCGGCCCGGGTGCTAGGGTTGACCGACCGGGGGGAACTGGCACCCGGCAAACGTGCCGATCTGGTGATCCTCGACGCGCAAAGCCACCGGGTCGCCGCGACGTTTGCCGCGGGCCGGGTCAGCTACATGTCCGGGGATGTGGCCACACGTTTCCTGACCTGAACTCATTCACTTTGCAGGCAAATACTCCCGCCGGAGGCATCGCGCGCAGCGCGATACGGGCTGCGCCCCGTCTCAGGCCCAACGGGCCGTCGGCGGGGCGGGCGAAATCCGTGCCGGATTTCGCCGCCTGCCTCAACCGCCTCGCCGTATCCGGTTGACATGTCCCATCTTGCGACCGGGCTTGGCCTCGGCCTTGCCATAGAGATGCAGCGCCAGATCGCGTTCGGTGGCCAGCTCGGGTACCCGATCCATATCGGCGCCGATCAGGTTCTCCATGACAACATCCGCGTGCCGCTGCCCGTCGCCCAGCGGCCAGCCCGCCACCGCTCGGATATGCTGCTCGAACTGGTCCACGGCGCAGCCGTTCTGCGTCCAGTGGCCCGAGTTATGCACCCGGGGTGCGATCTCGTTCACGATCAGCCCGGCCGGCGTCACGAACAGCTCGACCCCCATCACGCCCACATAGTCGAGCGCGTTCAGGATCCGCGCCGCCAGCAGCACCGCGTCGGTGCGCTGCGCCGCGCTCAGCCGCGCAGGCACGGTGGTGGTGTGCAGGATACCGTCGCGATGCACGTTCTCACCGGGATCGAAACAGGCGACCTGCCCATCCAGTCCACGCGCGGCGATGACCGAGACCTCGTGAGTGAACTGCACGAACCCTTCGAGGATCGCGGGCGCGCCTGCCATATCGGCCAGCGCCGCCGCGGCATCCCCCGGCGATTTCAGCCGTGCCTGCCCCTTGCCGTCATAGCCAAAGCGCCGGGTCTTGAGGATCGCGGGTGTGCCGATCTCACCAATCGCGGCCTCCAGGCTCGCAAGATCGGTGACATCGGCAAAGGGCGCCGTCATCAGGCCCAGATCGCGCAGAAAGCTCTTCTCGGTCAGCCGGTCCTGGCTGACCCGCAGCGCCTCGCGACCGGGGCGGATCGGGCGGTGCGCCTCGAGGATATCAAGCGCCTCGGTCGGGATGTTCTCGAACTCATAGGTGATCACATCTACCGAGGCGGCAAATGCCGCCAGGGCCGCGGCGTCGTCATAGCCTGCGGTGGTCACCCGATCGGCCACCTGACCGGCAGGCGGGTTGGCACCAGGTTCATAGATATGGGTGACAAAACCCAGCCGCGCGGCGGCAACCGACAGCATCCGGCCCAGCTGGCCACCGCCCAGGATACCGATCCGGGCCCCCGGTTTCAGCGCCTCATTCATCGACCGGCTCCTCGGGGATCGAGGCCGACAGCGCCGTGCGCCAGGCGTCCAGCCGCTCGGCCAGGCCCGCGTCCTGCAAGGCAAGGATACCGGCGGCCATAAGACCCGCATTGGCGGCCCCCGCCGCCCCGATCGCCATGGTGGCAACCGGATAGCCCTTGGGCATCTGCACGATGGAATAAAGCGAATCGACCCCCGACAGGGCGCGGGTCTGCACCGGCACGCCAATGACCGGCACCCGCGTCTTGGACGCCATCATGCCCGGCAGATGCGCGGCCCCGCCGGCACCGGCGATGATGACCTGCAAACCGCGCCCCACGGCGGCACGGCCATAGTCCCACAGCCGGTCCGGGGTGCGATGTGCCGAGACGATCCGCGCCTCGTAGGCCACGCTCAGTTCATCCAGAATTTCCGCTGCACCCTTCATGGTCGGCCAGTCCGACTGGCTGCCCATGATGATCCCTACCTTGACCCCTGCCATGTGCCCCGCCCTCTGTGGAAAGAGCGCGCACTATAGCCAAAACCGGCCAACTGGCAATGCGGTATGGCGGCGTGCCGGGACAGGCCGGATCAGGCGATGATATCGGGGGTCAGGCGGTCCTCGATCATCGCGATGATGTCCTTGAGGCGCAGTTTCTGCTTCTTCAGCCGTTTCACCGTCAACTGATCGGCGGTGCCCTTTTCCTCCAGCGCGGCGATGGCCTCGTCCAGGTCGCGGTGCTGGCGGCGGAACACTTCCAGTTCGACCCGCAGAACCTCATCCGTTTTCATCGACATATCACTGGGTGCGTTCATTCGGGCGACTCGCAGGTCTGTTTACAAGGTGCTGCAAAGAATACGCTTTTACTCTGATTTCGGCCAGACCTTGTGGTGTGTCCGATTTCTTCCCATATTCTGTGTCAAGCGGTTGCCGGTTTCGGGGCCGCGCGTGAACGTCGCTTTGACCACAAGGACGAGAGAAACGTGTCGAAACTTACTCTGGGCTCTTACCCCCATATGCTGGGCTTCGAGCAGCTGGAACGGCTGCTGGAACGTTCGGCCAAATCCGGGAACGAGGGCTATCCTCCCTACAATATCGAGCAGACCTCCGACACCTCGTATCGGATCACCCTTGCGGTGGCCGGTTTCGCCGAGGCGGATCTGTCGATCACGGTCGAGGATCGCCAATTGGTGATCCGTGGCCGTCAGAGCGACGACAGCGAGGGGCGGGTGTTCCTGCACCGGGGCATCGCCGCGCGCCAGTTCCAGCGCATGTTCGTGCTGGCCGAAGGGGTCGAGGTGGGCGAGGCCGTGATGGAAAACGGTCTGTTGCATGTCGATCTCAGCCGCGCGGTGCCGCAATCGGTGGTTCAGACGATCAATATCAGGAAAGGGTAAGCGATGCATACTCCGTTCGATTTCAAGGATGACGGCGACCGGATCGTCTATGTCAAGACGGTCGATGTTGCTGATCTGCCCGACGAGGTCCGCCAACAGGCGGGCGGGCGTGATCACCTTTACGCGGTGCATAATGCCGCCGGAGAGCAGCTGGCGCTGGTGGCCGACCGGCGGATGGCCTTCGTGCTGGCACGCCAGAACGATCTGTCGCCCGTCGCGGTGCATTGATCCGCGCCCGCGACGGGGCCGGATTTCCCGCGTGACATTTGCGGCGGAACCGCCGAAACATGCGGTTCTGCGGGCAGATGGCGAAAGGGTCGCGGATGAACTGGTACGATTTTGACTGGGTGGACGCGTTCACCGACCGACCCTTTGGCGGCAATGGCTGCGCCGTGGTGCATGGTGGCGCAGGTCTGCCAGCCGAGTCCTGCATGAGCTTTGTGCGGGAAACCTCGCTGGTCGAATGCACCTTTACCGGCCCGTCGGATGTGGCCGATCTGAAGGTGCGCTATTTCCTCGCCAGCCGCGAGATCCCCTTTGCCGGCCATCCCACCATCGCAACCGTCGCCGCGCTTGCCGCGCGCGGCTTCATCGACAAGACTGATCTGGTGCTGGAAACCGGCGCCGGGCTGGTGCCGATCCGCATCTCGGGGGACGAGATCGAGATGACCCAGGTGGCGCCCCAATTCGGCGCGCTGGTGCCCGCCGAGCAGGTGGCGCGGGTCATCGGCCTGCCACCCGAGGCCATCGTGTCGCCGCCGCAGATGGTGTCGACCGGGCTGCCGTTTTGCATCACCGTACTGCGCGACCGCGCCGCGCTCGAGGCCGCGCGGCTGGATGTGGCGGCGCTGACCCGGATGGCGGCGGGGCTTGGCTATGACGGGTCGGATATGCTGGAGCCGTTTCTGGTCACGCTCGAGGGCGCGACCGGGGCGGGCGATACCTTTGCCCGGCTGCTGCTGGCGCCGCCCAGCCCGCCCGAGGATCCGTTCACCGGATCGGCGACGGGCGCCATGGCCGCCTATCTGTGGCATCACGGATTGATGGCAAAAGACGCGTTCATCGCAGAGCAGGGGCATGGCATGGGCCGCCCCGGTCAGGCGCGCGTCACGCGTCTGGGACCACCCGAGGCGATGACGGGGATCAAGGTCGCCGGGCAGGGCTATGTCCTGATGCGCGGCCAGGTCCGGCTGCCGGGATAAGCGCATGTCCGATCCCGCCATTGCCGTTCTGCCCTATGGCATGAAACTTGGGCCGTCCCTGTCCGGGACACCGCTCGACCGGTTGAACTGGCCGCTGGGATGCCCCGAACGCTTGGCAGGGAAAACCGTGGGCGATCTTGGGCAGGGGGATCACCTGCTGGTCTATCCCCGCACCGGAACCCATTTCCGGCTGAACCGGGGGACGCGCGCGCGCATCTCGCTGATCATGGCGGAGCCGGCGGTGATCCATGCCAAGCATTACGCGCTCTTGCGCGTCACCTGGCGGCGCTTTCACCGGGTCCTGACCTTTAACCAAGAGGCGGTGGACCGCCTTCCCAATGCGCGGCTCTTGCTCTTTGGATCGACATGGGTGCCCGAGTGGCGCGGCCTGACACCCGAAAAGGTGGCGCAATGCTCGCTCATTGCCTCGGCCAAGCGGGACAGCACCGGCCACAAGCTGCGCCATGCGGTGGTGGATTGGGTGCGCGCCAGCGGCCAGGACGTGGCGGTTCTGGGCCGAGGGTATCAGCCGTTTGACAGCAAGGCCGACGGGCTGGCGCCCTATCGCTATTCCGTGGTGATCGAGAATGTGCAGGAGCGGAACTATTTCTCGGAGAAACTGCTGGATGCGGTGCTCTGTGAGACGGTGCCGATCTATTGGGGCTGCCCGAATATCGCTGATTTCGTCGATACCCGCGCGATGATCCTGTGTCAGGGCGAAGAGGATATTCGCCGCGCGGTCTCGGCGATGAGCGCCGAAGACTACGCCATCCGGCTGCCCGCCCTGCGCGCGCTCAAGGACCAGCTTGCCCCCTATGCCGCGCATGAGGCGCGGGCGGCGCAGACGATCCTGGACGAGCTTTAGGCAGCCATGAAAAAGGCCCGGGATCGCTCCCGGGCCTTCTTGCGTTTGGCTCTGGTGCCGATCAGCCGGCAATCAGCCCCATGTTTTCCAGCTTCAGCAGCACCTGGTGGGCGCAATTGTCGACCTCGACATTCTCGGTCTCGACGCGCAGTTCAGGGCTCTCGGGCACGTCATAGGGGTCCGAGATGCCGGTGAACTCCTTGATCTTGCCCTCGCGGGCCAGCTTGTACAGGCCCTTGCGGTCACGGCGCTCGCATTCCTCGATCGAGGTGGCGACATGCACTTCGACAAAGGCGCCGAACTGTTCGATGTCCTCGCGCACCGCCCGGCGGGTGGTGGCATAGGGCGCGATCGGGGCACAGATGGCGATACCGCCATTCTTGGTGATCTCGCTGGCAACATAGCCGATACGGCGGATGTTGAGGTCACGGTGCTCTTTCGAGAAGCCCAGTTCGGAACTGAGATTCTTGCGCACGATATCGCCGTCCAGCAGGGTGACCGGGCGGCCGCCCATCTCCATCAGCTTGACCATCAGCGCGTTGGCGATGGTCGATTTGCCCGAGCCCGAGAAGCCGGTGAAGAACACGGTAAAGCCCTGTTTCGAGCGCGGCGGCGAGGTGCGGCGCAGTTCCTTGACCACTTCGGGGAACGAGAACCATTCGGGGATCTCCAGCCCTTCGCGCAGGCGGCGGCGCAGTTCGGTGCCCGAGATATCCAGAACGGTGTCGCCCTCCGGGACCTCGGTGACGGGGTAATATTGCGCTTTTTCCTGCACATAAACCATGTGCTTGAAGTCCACCATTTCCAGGCCGATCTCATCCTGATGCTTCTTGAACAGCTCCTGCGCGTCATAGGGGCCGTAGAAGTCCTCGCCCTGGCTGTTCTTGCCGGGGCCGGCATGGTCGCGTCCGACGATGAAATGGGTGCAGCCGTGATTCTTGCGGATCAGACCGTGCCAGACTGCCTCACGCGGGCCAGCCATGCGCATGGCCAGGTTCAGCAGGCTCATGGTGGTGGTCGCGGCGGGATACTTGTCCAGCACAGCCTCGTAGCAGCGCACGCGCGTAAAGTGATCGACATCGCCCGGTTTTGTCATGCCGACAACGGGATGGATCAGCAGGTTGGCCTGTGCCTCGCGCGCGGCGCGGAACGTCAGTTCCTGATGCGCGCGGTGCAACGGGTTGCGGGTCTGGAAAGCAACGACGCGGCGCCAGCCAACCTTTCGGAAATAGGCGCGCAGTTCGTTCGGCGTATCGCGGCGGGCGCGGAAATCGTAATGCACGGGCTGCTGGATGCCGGTCACAGGTCCACCCAGATAGACCTTGCCTGCCACGTTGTGCAGATAGTTGACCGCCGGATGGGCTTGATCGTCGGCACCGAACACCTTTTCGGCCTCGTGCGCCTTGTTCGGCACCCATTTGTCGGTCACTGTCATGGTGGCGAGAATAACGCCCTCCTGATCGCGTAGCGCGATGTCCTGACCCAGCTCGATCCCGTCGGCGAAATCCTCTTTAACGTCCAGCGTGATCGGCATCGGCCAGAGCGTACCGTCGGCGAGCCGCATGTTCTCGACGACGCTGTCGTAATCGGCTTCGCTCAGAAAACCCTTGAGGGGCGAGAAGCCGCCATTCATCAAGAGTTCCAGGTCACAGATCTGACGCGGAGACAGATCGTGACTTTGCAGCTCGGCCGCCTCCATCTTCAGTTTCTGCGCCGAGTCGTAGGAGACATAGAGTTCTGGGATCGGAGCGAGGTTGCTCAGCATGGTCATTTCAATACTCTTGATCTGTTCTGTGACGGTTTCACGGTCGGTATTGGCGGTGCAATAGACCCGTGCGCCTCAGAATGTCTAGGACCGAGGTACAACAAAGGACGAATTGTGCCATTTCGCCACAAAGCGAAAGGTTTTTGTCGGTTTTTCCACCAATGAGCGAATGTTTTCCGACTTCACGGCTAACATCCTCGGCTATCCAAAACCTGGTTCGCTTATTGGAAAGCCGAGCGAAAGCTCTGTCGCTGATGCAACGGGCAAGGCCGCGACCGGTTGCGGAACTCCGCGCAGCGAGAAATTGCTGAGTGTAAGCGTCGTCATATCAATGCCCGCCGCCTGCAGAACCGCCTTGGAAATCAGAAGTTCGACCCCCAGAAGCTTGGTCTCGGCCTCCAGCCGGCTGGCGGCGTTGACGGTGTCGCCGATGATGGTGCGGGGGGCATGGCCCGCGGCGCCGATCTCGCCCAGCACAAGATTGCCCAGATGCAGCCCCATGCCGATCCGCACGGGCGGTGTATCTTCTGCGGCAAGGGTCCGGTTGAACACCTGAAGTGCGGCGCCGATGCTGCGCGCGGCCTCGATCCCGGCACGGGCCGAGGTCTGGGCGTCGCGGGCCTCGAACACCGCTAGGAAGCCATCGCCCAGATACTTGTCCACCGTACCGCCCGCGCCAACGACCGAGGGGACGATCGCATCGAAGAAGCGGTTGAGCAGGAACACCACGTCATAGGGCAACTGTCCGGTGGTGCGGGCGGTAAATCCGCGCATGTCGAGAAACAGCACCGCCAGTTGCCGTTCCTGCCCCTGGCTGGCATGGGCGCGGCTCCGGCCGCCTTCGGGGCGGAACACGCGAAAGACGGTGGCCGGATCGGTGGGCCGTATCTGGCAGGCGAGCCGGGTATTGGGCGGCGCCCCGACAGCCCGCAACGAGCGCAGCTCGACCTCCGAGGGCGGGTGCAGCAGATCGGCGCCCTCCTCGATCACCACCCGGCAGGTGGTGCAGCGCCCCTTGCCGCCGCAAAGCGCGGTGTGGGGCACCCCGTGGCTGCGCGACATCTGAAGCAGGGTCAGGCCCCGCTCGGACACGATCTCGGGCCCGTCCACATAGCGGATGCGGACCGCGTTGCGCCGACGCATCAGCTTGCGCCCAAGATGGATTGCCGCCGCCAGCGCCAGCAACCCCCAGAACAGGGCCAGCCCCCAATCCTTGACCGCAAAAAGCGCGACAAAGGTCTCTGTATCGGGCCAGTTGAACGCCTCCATGTAACCGGGCCGCTGCGCATCGTCGGTGAAGATCGCGAACATGCGCCGCCCCTCGGTCAGCAGCCCGGCCAGCGCGAAGGCGGGCACCAGAACCGCCAGCCCGATCATCCAGGGCACCCAGGCGCGCCACCAGCTGGTCAGCCGCAACCAGAAATGCAGGCCGATACAGCCGTGAATCCAGACCACCAGCAACAGCCCGCTTTGCTGCCAGATCGAGATATTGGGCCACATCAGGATGATGAGATAGCTCATCTCGTCATTGACGCCGTGAACCTCGTGGGCATACCGCGTGTGGACCAGATGTGCGATCAGTTGCAGCGGGATCAGCAGGCCCAGCCCAAGCTGGATCGCCTCGGCCGGCCGCATGCGCAAGGACCGCCGCCGCGCCAGCCCCGTCAGTGCCAGCCCGGCATGGATCAGCAATGCGCCATAGAGCAGAACCGAACCCGGCAGACTGCGGGTGACGACCTGGCGGGCATCCTGAAACGCGGCCATCCAGACGGGGCTGATCAGGCCCAACCCGATATTGACGAAGTGAAAGAAGGCATAAGCGAACAGGATCAGCCCGGTTGCGATCCTGAGACGTGTCGCCAAACTGCCCCGCCAGAGTGCGCTTGTGCCCATGCCGCCCGTCTCTTGTGGTCCCAAACCTGACTGTGTGGGGCCGGGGCCGGGCGGTCAAGTCAGCTGGTGGTGAGTTCTGGGCCGGGCCAGGGCTGGGGCGGCGCGCCTTCTGCTCTGACCGGGCCCGGGTCGAACACGACGATATGGCTCAGTTCGGGACGCGAGCGCGAGGAATAGAGCAGGCCCTGCGCCCCTTCGGCCCGGGCCGCGTCGGAATAGGCCCAACTGGGCGCGGGGGCACCGGTGGCGCGGATATCCTGCCAGACCACCGAAACCTCGGGGCGGCCGCGCAGATCGGCCAGCCGGGCATCAGTCACCAAAAGCGGCACGATCACACGGGGTGGGTTCTGCGGCCCCACATAGCGCCGGATCGCCACGCCTGCGCCCTCGGGCGTCAGCGAGGCATAAAGCGCTTTTTGGCCGGAATGATGAAACCGCCCTTCGGGCGCACGGGCCGGGGCGGTGGGCGCCCCGGCCTGATCGGCGAACAGAATTCTCCAGACGGTGCCGGAGAAAGCGATCACCGGATCACTCCTGCTCCGCCAGGAACCGTTCGGCATCAAGCGCGGCCATGCAGCCCATGCCGGCGCTGGTCACCGCCTGGCGGTATTTGTGGTCGGTCAGGTCACCGGCGGCAAAGATGCCGGGGATCGAGGTTTCGGTGGTTCCGGGCTTGACGCTGACATAGCCGCCGTTGTGCAGCTCCAGCACATCCTTGACCAGTTCGTTGGCGGGTGCATGGCCGATGGCCACGAACACGCCCTTGCAGGGGATGTCGGTGATCTCGCCGGTTTGCACGTTGCGCGCCTTGACCCCTTCGACGCCCAGCGGGCTGTCGGTGCCATAGACCTCTTCCAGTTGGTGGAACCAGAGCGGCACGATCTTTTCGTTCTTGAACAGGCGATCCTGCAGGATCTTCTCGGCGCGCAGCTCGTCGCGGCGGTGGATCAGCGTCACCTTGGAGGCGAAATTGGTCAGAAACAGCGCCTCTTCGACCGCCGTATTGCCGCCGCCGATCACCACGATTTCCTGTCCACGATAGAAGAACCCGTCGCAGGTGGCGCAGGCAGAGACACCAAACCCTTTGAACTTTTCCTCGCTCTCCATCCCCAGCCATTTGGCGCGGGCGCCGGTCGCCAGGATCACCGCGTCGGCGGTATAAGTCGTGCCACTGTCGCCCTTGGCGACAAAGGGGCGGGCCGAGGTATCGAGCGAGGTGATGATATCGCCGATGATCTCGCAGCCCATCGCCTTGGCATGGGCCTCCATCCGCACCATCAGGTCGGGGCCCTGCACCTCGGTATCGCCGGGCCAGTTCTCGACTTCGGTGGTGGTGGTCAGCTGGCCGCCCGGTTCGATCCCCTGAACCAGGATCGGCTCCAGCATGGCGCGGCTGGCATAGACGCCGGCGGTATAGCCAGCGGGCCCCGAGCCGATGATCAGAACCTTGGTGTGACGTGTCTCGGCCATGATATCCCCAATGCAGTTGGCTGGCGGCGCACCGCCTGTCGAAGAGGGGATATAACCGCCCGGCGCGCGCTCTTAAACCCCTTTGCACATTCGCGTGTGCCGCCGGGCATCGGGGTGTGAACCGGCAAGGCTCGGGAAGAAAATTGCGCATGTACGAAAGATTATTGCGCAGCCGACCGGGGCTGTTATAAGAACCGCAAAAAACGGGAGTTGTTCATGGTCGCGCACCGGCTGGACGAGATAGACCGCAAGATTCTGGCGGAACTTCAGGCGGATGGCCGCATGACCAATGTCGAGCTGGCCAAGCGGGTCGGAATCTCGGCGCCGCCTTGCCTGCGACGTGTCCGTGCGCTTGAGGATGCCGGGCTGATCCGGGGCTATCACGCCGAGGTCAACGCCCGCGAACTGGGGTTCGAGGTGCAGGTCTTTGCCATGGTGGGGCTGGAAAGTCAGGCCGAGGTAGAGTTGAGCGCATTCGAGGCGCGCTGCCGCGAGTGGCCACTGGTGCGCGAGTGTCACATGCTGAACGGCGAGGTCGATTTCATGCTGAAATGCGTGGCGCCGGACCTAAGCAGTTTCCAGAGTTTTCTGACTGGTCAGTTGCTGACAACGCCCAACGTGGCCAGCGTCAAGACCTCGCTTGTCATTCGCGGGGCGAAGGACGAACCCGGCGTTCCTTTCGATGTGCTCGAGGAGCGTTTGAGCCGGACAGCCTGATCTTTTCCGAAGGCGGATGGGCAGACATCGGCGGCAGAAAAATTATCGCCAGGCAACTCAAGCCCCAAAAAACCAGTAAACCCATGTTCGCTTCCTTAGGCGGGGATCGCGTCGATTTCACCTTCTCCCGCGCGAGGAAATGCTTGCGGGCCGAAATCGGTCAATTGATCAATGTGATGAAACAGATTGAGATATAGCGAGCGGATCGCCTGATTAAGGACCCGCACCGCCTGAACACCGGGGTGATATGTCTCGAACTGCAAACCGTCGACATTGATAACCGCATGGCGCCGCAGGCAAATGTGGAAGACCTCGACAGGGGTCGGTGGTGCGGTTTCGATGATTCCCATGCCATCGACAAAATGCTGTGCCGGAGTCAGCATCGGCTGATCGCCCGCCAGCGCGCGCAGGTGTCCCGGCGTCGCCAAAAGCCGGGCTGAGGGGCCGGCGATGACGCCGGACATTGGGCGCTGCATGCCAAATGCATCCGCCATGATCCGTGTCAGCCGATAGTCGCGACCGGTGGCCGAAACGCGGCCAGGCACGATCACGGTCGAGCCCTTCCAGACAACTTCCTGGGCCGAGCCGTCATGAATGATTACCCGATCTCCAGGTAGCAAATCTTCGATCGCCATCGGGCCGCAGTCGGTGTCGATCAGCGATCCACGCGAAAAGGCACAAAACGCATCTTCGAAAAGCGGCAGGGCCGGGGCGATGTGGCGGGTTTGCACGACATTGCCGTTTTCCAGAAGAGTGTTGACCTCGTATCGGCGCATTTGTGGGCGCTGCTGGGGTCCTCGCAGTGTAGCCGGATCCGGCAAGACGGGGCTGGTCTGAACAGCGTTCCGCGCCGCTCGAGCGAGCGAATGGGGGATAGACATGGCGATATCGGCCCTTTCCTACTTCGGGTCGCATCTGCGCCGGCCCCCACCGACGACGTCAGACGGACAAGGTGTCCTCATCTGAACTCAGTGGAAACATGACGAGAAACGGTTCAATTTGTCAAAAAAAGCGACAGAAAAACCTGGTTTCCGTGGCCAATGCAGCGTTCCCCTCAGAACTGTTTCCAAACAGGCGCAAGCGCCCGAACTCTTTACGTTGCCCCAAGTCCCGCCCCGCTACGCGCGGGGCGGGCTCTTGTGCCGGGTCGGTCAGGGGCAGCGTCCGACCCAGATCGCAAGAGGAGCAGCGAGCAGCCCTCTGCGACTAATCCCCTACGCCTCAGGCCGACTTCAGCTTGCGCTGTGCGGTATTCCTGCGCGCGATCATGGCCGCCCGGCGCACACCGCGCGCCCAAGGCATCTGGACCTCGATCTTTTCTGCGTTTGCGACTACCGATTTCACAAAGCGGGTCTGAGCCATGGTTTCACTCCTGCCTAAGTGCCGACTGTGCGGCGACACGTTTCCGTTGCTATTCAAATTGCCAGCAGTTTGGGGCAGGTCTGGGGCCGTTCCTTGAAAAATGAGCGACATTCCGGCACTGATTAACGTCCGGTAAATCGGATGTTGTTAGCTTGTAAGTGGTTTAAAAATATAAATGAAATCTAAATTCGAAAATTGGGGTAGCTTGTAACTGCGGATCGTGCGGCCAGAATGTGGCAAAACGGGCCCGCGTCGACTACCGCTTCGCACCTATAGGCGAATGACCGAGATCAGCCGCCCGTAATCGGCTTCGCGTGCATGTGTGGCGCGTCGATACGAGTAAAAGCGATGGGGATCCGAGTAAGTGCAGTGGCGTGTCCATTCTGCCCGGCCGCAACCCGCCATACGCAGGCGGTGTAGCCCATAGGCAGGCAGATCGAACAGCATCCGGTCTCCGGTCCCATTCGCGAAGAATCGGCTGTTGTCCGTATCCTCGGTCAGGAAATCATCAAAGAAATCCGGGCCGACCTCATAGGCGCGTTGCGAGATGGTGGGGCCGATCACGGCGGTGACATTGGCGCGGTGGGCCCCCAGCGCCTCCATCGCATCCAGCGTCGCCTCCAGCACCCCGTCGCGGGCGCCGCGCCATCCGGCATGGGCGGCGCCGATCACTCCAGCGTCAGGGTCGGCAAACAGCACGGGTTGGCAATCGGCGGTCAGGACCGACAGCGCCAGACCGGGCGTCGCGGTCACGATCGCATCGGCCCGCGGTTTTTCCCCCAAAGATCCGGTAATGGTCACAACGTCAGGTGAATGCACCTGATGCACGCCGACCAACGCGTCGTGTCCGACCTCCATCGCCTGCGCGACACGCGCACGGTTGAGGGCCACGATCTCTGTCTGGTCGCTTGACCCGGTGCCGCAGTTCAGCCCCGCAAAAACACCCGACGAGGCGCCACCCCTGCGGGTAAAGAACCCGTGGCGGACAAAAGACAGGCTGTCGGCAGTCAGGATTTCCAGCGTCATGGTTCCAATCCGGGTGGCGAGGTGGCGTCGGCGGGATAGAGGCCCAGCACCTTGAACAGGTTTCCCATTTCCTGTGGATGCGTCAACCGGCGATGTGCGGCGACCAGTTGGTTCAAAATGGTTTCATCAGCGGTGCGAGCCAGCGCCTGGGCCCTTTGTGCGATTCCCAGGCGCTCCAGAAAGACGCCCTGCGCCGTCAGGCGGCTATGGGCGCATCCGGCGGCGCGGGCGGCCACGGCCAGTTGTTCAAAATCCACATGCGCGGTCAGATCGGCCTGACCGGGATCGGCCAGCGGATCGGAGGGGGCATGGCCCCGCAGCGCCTGAACCGTATCTCCCAGCGAGCGCCAGTCACCGTAATCGACGATCAGCGCGCCTCCGCCATGGGCGGCGATGCGGCTGGCCAGTTCCGTGATGATAGGTGTGGCGGCGGGGCAAAGCTCGACCAGATCGCCCTCGCGGGTATCCTCCAGCCGATGCGCCAGCGCCGGTTGCGGCGTCTCGGCGCCCAGCCCCCAATGCAAGACGCCGTCGCGCGCACCGATCAGACGTTCGCGCCAGCCCGCGCCCGCGCGCAGGAACTGGCGCACGGGGAGCGCATCGAAAAACTCGTTGGCAATCAGAAACAGTGGCTGTGCGGGCAGGGCGCCGACCGTGTCGCACCACTGCGGGGCATACCCTGTCAGCGTCTGAGTCTGTGTGGCGCGCAGCACCGGCGAGGCCTCGACCAGCCAGAGCCGGGCGGCGGCGTGAAATCCGGGCACAGCGCGGGTGGCGCGCAGCGCATCGCTCATCAGCGTGCCGCGCCCCGGCCCCAGCTCGGCCAGGGTAAAGGGTGCAGGCCGCCCCTGGTCGATCCAGGCCTGCGCCAGTGCCAGCCCGATCAGTTCGCCGAACATCTGGCTGATCTCGGGGGCGGTGGTGAAATCGCCCGCCGCGCCCAGCGGGTCGCGGGTGGTGTAATAGCCGTATTCAGGATGCAGCAGGCACTCGGCCATGTAGTCGGCCAGGCTGATCGGCCCCTGCTGAGCAATCCGTTCCAGCAATAGGCCGGTCAGAGTCATGCCGGTACCGCGCGGGCGCGAAATGCGAACCACAGCCCCAGCGCGATCATCGGCAGCGACAGCAGCTGGCCCATGGTCAGGCCGTAGTCACCCAGCTGCCAGGCCAGGCCCAGCGGGTTGCCGGGGGTGACGAATTGCGCGTCGGGCTGCCGAAAGAACTCGACCACGAAGCGCGACAGACCATAGCCCGCCAGAAACACACCAGTGATCAGACCCGGCCGTTTCAGCGCCCCGCGCCGCCAGACCAGCCACAACAGCAGCGCGCCCAGCAGCAGCCCTTCGAGCGCAGCCTCGTAAAGCTGCGAAGGGTGACGGGCGCAGAGATCTACGATGCCCGGACAGTCTTGCGCCGCCTGACCCGGAAAGATCACCGCCCAAGGCAAGTCCGAGGGACGTCCCCACAGCTCGGCATTGATGAAGTTTGCCAGCCGCCCCAGCAGCAGGCCCGGTGGCACCGTATGGGTGATCAGGTCGGCCAGGCTCAGTTTCGGGATGTTGTGGCGCAACGAATAGAGCCATGCCGCGATCACCACACCCAGAAGGCCGCCATGAAAGGCCATGCCGCCTTGCCAGACCATCAGTATCTCGGCCGGATTGGCCAGGTAATAGGCGGGTTGATAGAACAGGACAAAACCCAGCCGCCCCCCCAGGATGACGCCAAGGATGATCCAGGTCAGCAGATCCTCGATCTGTGCGGGCGCCATCGGCGGGGTGTTCGCGGGCCAGAGCGTCGCACGCCGGGTCGCCAACACCGCCAGCCTCCAGGCGATGACGATCCCGGCGATATAGGCAAGTGCATACCAGCGCAGCGCGAGCTCCATCCCGAACAGCGAGATCGAGAACAGTTCGGGTGAAAGGTCGGGAAAATTCAGTACTGCCTGCATATGCGCCTCAATGCCCGGGGCATGCGGCAGAAGTCAACCTTGAGCCTTGCCCCTTTGTTGCCCATATAGGGGGCAACTTCGACACGGAGAAGACAGATGCAGACCCGCAACAAGATACTGGACGACATTTCCCAGCTGATGACCAACGCGATGGGCGTGGCCCAGGGCGCGCGGGACGAGGCCGAGACCGCGATGAAATCGCTGATCGACCGTTGGCTGGCCGACCGCGACTTTGTCACGCGCGAGGAATTCGACGCCGTCCGCGCCATGGCGCAAAAGGCGCGCGAGGAGAACGAGGCGCTGGCCGCGCGTGTCGCGGCGCTCGAGGCGCGCCTGAAGGACTGAGACCCGTTCCGGGGAGAGAAAAGGCAGCCGGCGTAGAGACCACGCGGGCGGCCTGGCTTATTTTGAGCAGGGCCGATCGGATCGCAAGCGGAACCTGTCAGGGGCAGCCAATATTTTGCGCTGCGTGCCGCGTTTCCCACAACTTGTCGGAGCTGTCCCCAAATAATGTGGGTTTATCCCCAAATTTCCGGTTGCCAGATCGGCCGTTAGCCTGCACCATATCTAGTATGGACACAGGGAAATCACCCGGTCTGTAGAAAAGGCGACTAGCGCTGGGGCGCTGACAGCCCCTTGCAGCTAGACATCAGTGAGGTGGCAGCATGGCCCTTTCCGAGCAGTTCCTGGAAGAAGACATCCATCCTATCGACATTGTCGAACATCTGGCCGAACACCATGATTGGGATTTCGACCGGATTGGCGATGACCAGATCGCCATGGCGGTCGAAGGGCAGTGGCGGACCTATTCGCTGACGCTGGCCTGGTCGGGCTATGACGAGACGCTGCGCCTGATCTGCACCTTCGAGATGGAGCCGCCGGCCGAAAAGCTGCCGCAGCTTTACGAATTGATCAACGCGATGAACGATCAGTGCTGGGCCGGGACCTTCACCTATTGGGCGGCGCAGAACCTGATGGTTTATCGTTATGGTCTGGTGCTGGCGGGCGGTCAGGTGGCCAGTGCCGAGCAGATCGACACCATGATCGGTGCCGCCGTCCTGAGCGCCGAGCGCTATTACCCGGCGATTCAGCTGATGGTCTGGGGCAACCGCAGCCCCGCCGACGCGATGCAGGTCGCCATTGCAGAGGCTTATGGCCGGGCTTAAACCTGTGCCCCGAACCGGATGACAGGAGAGGGGCAAATCGTGGACATGTCTGATATCGCGCGCCGCGGGCTGGTATTGCTGGGCTGTGGCAAGATGGGATCGGCGATGCTCGCCGGCTGGCTCGACGGCGGGCTGCCCGCGGGCTCGGTCTGGGTGATCGACCCCTATCCGTCGGATTGGGTCAAGGCGCAGGGCGTGCATGTGAACGTCGAGTTGCCCGGTGATCCGGCCATTGTCCTCATCGCGGTCAAACCGCAGATGATGGGCGCCGCGCTGCCGCAGATGCAGGCGATGGGCAACGGCACCACGCTCTTTGTCTCGGTCGCCGCCGGAACCTCGATCGCCACCTATGAACAGATCCTTGGCGCCGAAACCCCGATCGTGCGCGCCATGCCCAACACGCCCGCCGCCATCGGGCGCGGCATCACCGCGCTGATCGGCAACGCCCGCACCTCTGCGACCGATCTCGACCTGGCCGAGGCGCTGCTCAAGGCGGTGGGTCAGACCGTGCGGCTGGAGCGCGAGGATCAGATGGATGCGGTCACCGGCGTCAGCGGCTCGGGCCCGGCCTATGTGTTCCACCTGATCGAGACTTTGGCCGCCGCCGGCACGGTGCAGGGCCTGCCCGCCGATCTGGCGATGCAGCTGGCCAAGGCCACCGTCGCAGGCGCGGGCGCCCTGGCCGAGGTGGCCGACGAGGACCCCGCCCAGTTGCGCGTCAACGTGACCTCGCCCAATGGCACCACCCAGGCGGCGCTTGAGGTGCTGATGGAACCTCAGACCGGCTTTCCGGGCCTGCTCAACCGCGCCGTTGCCGCTGCCACCAACCGATCCAGGGAGCTGTCCCGTGGCTGAGATTTCCTTTGACGACTTTCTCAAGGTCGATATCCGCGTGGGCGAGGTGATCCGCGCCGAAGCCTTCCCCGAGGCCCGCAAGCCCGCCATCAAGATGTGGATCGACTTTGGCCCCGAGATTGGCGAGCGCAAGACCTCGGCCCAGATCACCGCGCATTACGACCCCGCGACGCTCGTGGGCAAACAGGTGATGGCGGTGGTCAACTTCCCGCCGCGCCAGATCGGCAAGTTCATGTCCGAGGTTCTGGTGCTGGGCCTGCCCGACGAGCAGGGCGAGATCGTGCTGATCGGCCCAGACGGCAAGGTGCCGCTGGGCGGGCGGATGCACTGATGAAACTCTTGATCGCACGGCCGATGACCGCCGCCGTCGAAGCCCGCGCCCGGGTCGAATTCGATACCGAGATCCGGGGCAATACCGCACCCATGACCGAGGGTGAGATGCTGTGCGCCCTGCGCGAGTTCGACATCGTCATGCCGACCTTGGGCGACATGTTCAGCGCAGGCGTCTTTGCCCAGGTGACAGAACCTCGATGCAGGCTGCTGGCCAATTTCGGTGTGGGCTACAATCATATCGACGTGGCGGCGGCGCGCGGCGCAGGGGTGGCGGTGACCAATACGCCCGGCGCGGTGACCGATGCCACCGCGGATATCGCGATGACGCTGCTGCTGACGACCGCGCGCCGCGCGGGCGAGGGCGAGCGGCTGGTCCGCTCGGGCCGCTGGGAGGGTTGGCACCCGACCCAGATGCTGGGCCATCACGTGACCGGCAAACATGTGGGCATTGTCGGTCTGGGCCGGATCGGACAGGCCATCGCCCGGCGCTGCCATTTCGGGTTCGGCATGCAGGTGTCTTATGTGGCGCGCAGCGACAAGAACGTGGATTTCCCGGCAACGCGGATGGACAGCCTCGCGGCCCTGGCCGGGGCGGTCGATTTCCTGGTGGTCGCCGTGCCCGGCGGCGCCGAAACCCGGCACCTGATCGACGCGCAGGTTCTGGCCACGATGAGACCTTCGGGCATCCTGGTCAACATCGCACGTGGCGAGGTGGTGGACGAGGCGGCGCTGATCTCTGCGCTCTCGGTAGGCCGGATCGCTGGGGCAGGGCTCGACGTCTACGAGTTCGAACCGCAGGTACCCGAAGTGCTGCGCGCGATGGAGCAGGTGACGCTGTTGCCGCATCTGGGCACCGCCACCGAAGAGGTGCGCAGCAGCATGGGCCATATGGCGCTGGACAATGTGGCGGCGTTTGCCGCTGGACGCGACCTGCCCAACCCTGTGGACTGAGTTTTCGAGGAGCGGGCCCCTCCCGCCCGCCGTTGACCCGTCCTTGCGGACGGGCCGCCTCTGGTTGGGCCGGGCAGCGCAGCCGCGGGCTGCGCTGCGGTCGCGACAGGCGCGCCCGGTGCGGGCTTTGCCCGCGCTGGGTGCGCCGGGCCCAACGGCCGCAGGGGCATCCGCAGGATGCACCGAGGCGGGCGGGAGCGCCCCCTGTCCCGATCAGCTGGTGGTGTGGCCGTGGTCTCCGGTGGCCTCGCGCCAATGCTTGCGGCAGAGCGAGACATAGGTCTCGTTTCCGCCGATCTGCACCTGCGCGCCTTCGGTGATCGCCTGGCCCGAAGCGTCCTGACGGATCACCATTGTCGCCTTGCGGCCGCATTTGCAGATTGTGCGCACCTCGCGCATCTCGTCGGCCAGCGCCAGCAGCGCGGCCGAGCCCGGAAACAGCTTGCCCTGGAAATCGACCCGCAAGCCATAGGCCAGCACCGGCACGTCCAGATCATCGACCGCCCGCGCCAGTTGCCACACCTGATCGGCTCCGAGAAACTGTGCCTCGTCCACAAAGACACAGGCCACCGGGCCAGAGGCAAGCCTGTCGCGGATCATCGCGAACACGTCGTCCCGGGGGGTAAAGACATCTGCCTCTGCCGCGATACCGATCCGGCTGGCGATCCGCCCGGATCCCGCGCGCCCGTCGATGGCGGCGGTCAGCAGATAGGTCTGCATGCCCCGTTCGCGATAGTTGTGCGACGCCTGCAACAGCACCGTCGACTTGCCGGCATTCATGGTGGAGTAGTTGAAGTAGAGCTTGGCCATGAGGTCGGTCTAATCACTTGGCAACGGCGCGGCAAGCAGGCCCGAGCGGCCATTTGCGCCGATGCGGGACATTGGTTGCACCGCCCCCGGTCCGATCTGTCCGAGGCGAACCTCTGGGGATGGACGAAGACCGTTCCGGTTGCGGTGCCCCTTGCCACGATTGTGGCAGACTGGTCGGAGATCGCGAATAGTGCACTCCGAAACCTGGTAAAACCGGCAGATCTATTACCGGCAACTCGTTTAAATCCCTGAAAACCTGAGGGATAGCCAAGGTATGACATTTGACTTAGAACGGATTCATGGGAAAAACTCGATCCGTTTCCCCGACAAAAACAATGGGGCGGAAAAAGCGGTTCAGGAAAGGGTGAATATGGCCGACATTGGGGCATATCTGAAGAAACATACCGAGGCTTTGGTCAAGGATGTGGGCATCGAGGCGGCTTGTGCGCTGACTGGAAAGTCCAAGGCGACCTTAGGCCGGTATTATTCGGATAATGCCGAACATGCCGACCGGTTCATTCCGGTGGATGCGGTCGCGCGGCTGGAAGGCGCGTCCAGCTATCCGCATGTCACCTCTGCGCTCGCGGAACTCAAGAACATCACGCTCAGCTATGACGGGCGCAACAGCGACAGCGAGACGCGCAGCGGCGGCGTCAATGCCGATGTGATCGCGCTGAGCCAGAGATTTGCGATGCTGATGACCGAATACCAGACCGCGATCGAGGATGGAATCATCACCGTGAACGAGGCCAAGCGGCTGCTGAAGGAAACGGTGCAGTTGCAGCAGGTTCTGATCGACATGAAGCTGCATCTGGAAGAGGAAAGCACCAGCTGAGGCAGGGGGCGGCTAGAGCAAAGCAACATGACTGGCTTTTTGGCGTCAGGTCGAGAAATCATCGTCAGGCAGTTCGACGAAATCGATCAGGCTTTTTGTTGAGGTGATCGGATCAAAACGCCGGTCTCCCCGGTATGCAAGGAAGCTTTTGTCGGGCTCGTAGAGGAACCTTACACCTGCTATGAGCGGATCGCGCACGCGCGTTGGAAGGGTGGTGTATTCGGCGGTGAGAGAGTGCAAACGAAAATCGAACCAACCTTCGTTGTCTCTGCTTTGCATGGCATTGGCCAGGAGGAGCGCCGTGCAGGGTACGAAACCGGGTTTCTGCCGATTGTGGGAAACCAATTCGACAACCTCGCTAGGAAACCAGGTGTCATCCTTCGGAAACAGACAGGTCTCTGATGCAAGGACGACATTCAGCGCTTCCAGGTGCTTTTCTGCATCCGGGACGTAGTCGGCAGCGGCAACACTTCGCCGTGTGGGTTCATCCATGGCGCGCGCGATGCGGCAGAGCTTTGGCAGTATTTGGTTCAGTGAGCGGGTCAACCTGCTCAGCTCGGGCCAAAGATACTCTGTCCTTTCATTGTTAGGGCGATTCTCGGCAAGCGCATCAAGGCCACGCAGGATTGCCGTGCGCAGGTGGCGAGGGGCAGACCGAAGCCCGGCTGGGGCTAATTCGGCAAACTCCCTTGCCGCACCACTCCAAAGGCCGTCTTGCAAATCATTGGCCACGATCATTGCCACGGCAAAGTTGGAACCTTCTGCCGCATCCAGTGCTTTGGCGGCGAGATCGGCAAAGCATTCGGCGTCGGCTTCACGCTCAAAACGACTTGACTGTTGTCTTACGACTGTGGGGAAACTCTCACCGCCACATCGAATAAGCCGCACATCGTTTTGACTCTGCAACAGCCAGATCAGGTCATGTGCAGCCTGCGCCTTTCGAAAGTTGAGATCGGGTCGCTTCATCGACGCAGACGGATTCCCGAGATGGCGAGTTCAAGGCGCCGACGCGCACCGGCGTAGCCCACCCGGCCTACGCCCTTCTTCACGTCATATGCCGCCGCAGGATCACCGAGCCCACGGAGTAACCCGCGCCGAAGGAGCAGATCAGGCCCAGATCGCCCTCGGCCAGATCGTCGGAGTTCTGCGAAAAGGCGATGATCGACCCGGCGGACGAGGTGTTGGCATAGTCTTGCAGGATGTTGGGCTGTTCGCCCGGTTCCGGCTCGCGGCCCAGCACCTTTTTGCCGATGAAATCGTTCATCGTCTTGTTGGCCTGATGCAGCCAGAGCCGTTTCAGATCGGTGTTGGCGACGCCCTCGGCGGCCATGTGATCGGCGATATGCTGGCTGACCATCGGCAGCACTTCCTTGAACACCTTGCGGCCGTTCTGCATGAACTGCATGTCGCGGCGGTCCGCCATCCCGTCGGGGCGCGAGCGGCGCAGGAACCCGTTGTTGTTGCGGATATTGTTGGAGAACTGGGTGGCGCAGCGGGTCGAGAGGATCTCGAAATGCGGGCCCTTGGCGTCCTCGATGCGTTCGATCAGGGTGGCGGTGGCCACATCGCCAAAGATGAAATGGCAATCGCGGTCGCGCCATTCCAGGTGGGCCGAGCAGATCTCGGGGTTGACCACCAGCGCCGAGCGGATCGAGCCGGAGCGAACCATGTCGGCGGCGGCCTGGATGCCGAAAGTGGCCGAGGAACAGGCCACGTTCATGTCAAAGGCGAACCCTTGGATCCCCAGCGCCTGCTGGATCTCGATCGCGACCGCCGGATAGGCGCGCTCCAGGTTCGACGCGGCGCAGATCACCGCGTCGACATCGGCAGCCGTCTTGCCCGCCTGTTCCAGCGCCTTTTTCGCCGCATCCACTGCCATTTCGGTCATGATGCCCGGCTCGTCATCGTCGCGCTGACGCAGCAGGGGATGCATCACCGCCGGATCCAGAACGCCGGTCTTGTCCATCACATAGCGGTTCTCGATGCCGCTGGCCTTGACGATGAACTCTTCCGAGGAGTGCTGCATCGGTTCCATCTCGCCTGCGGCGATGGCTGGGGCATTCTCGGCATTCATCCGGTCGGCATAGGCGTTGAAGGCCGTGACCAGTTCGGCATTGGTGATGACGTTTGGCGGCGTAAAGACTCCGGTGCCGGTGATGGCGGGTCTGAACATGGCGGATTCCTTGAAATCTGGGATTTGCTCAAAATGCAGGCGATAGCGCGACCGATCAAGAGTGGATGACCCGAGGGAAAGCGGACAATCGAGTGAAATCAACCTTCACATCTTGAATGGTTCATATTTTGAAGTATATCGCGGAGCGAAACAGGGGGGTTGCCCGATGACCGACCGCGATTCTTTGCCGCCAAAGACCTTTCCGCCCGAGATCGAGGCGATGATGGGGGTCTATGCGCTGTACTGGAAGCTGGAAGAGGTGATTGCCGCCGAGGTGGCCGAGACCGGTCTCAGCCGTCCCGAGGCGCATATGCTGATCAAGCTCGGTGCGCCGATGCGCATGGGGGTGCTGGCGCGCGAGATGCTGGCGCTGCCTTCGACCATTACCGCCACGGCGGATTCGCTGGAGCGCGCGGGCTATCTGACCCGCAGCCGCGACCCCGACGACCGCCGCGCCTGGCTGTTGGAGCTGACGCCCGAGGGCCGGGCGCTGCGCGCCGAGTTTGTCGCCGATGCCGGTGCGCTGTTTCACGAGGTGTCGGGGCTGGATGCCTGCGAGACCGAGGTATTTGCGCGGCTGGCGCGCAAGATTCGCCTGACCATCCTGGAAACCGGACTATCCGAAGGGTTCAAGACATGAGATTTCTTTTTGCGCTGGGCACCGTGCTGAGCCTTGCCGCGGCCCCCTTGACCGCGGATACGCCCGCCAAGCCCGTCAAGCTGATGCTGGTGAGCGAGGCCGCGCCCGGGTTCTCGCGCCAGTTCTTTGGCCAGGTGGCGGCGCGGCGCACGGTCGATCTGGCCTTTCAGGTAGCGGGGCAGATCGTGGAATTTCCGGTGAACGAAGGCGTGTTGCTGCCCAAGGGCAGTTTGATCGCGCGGCTGGATCTGGAGCCGTTCGAGTTGCAACTGGATCGCGCCCGGCTGCAAAAGGAGCAGGCCGACCGGACGGTGGCGCGGCTGAGCCGGTTGAAGGGAACCACGGTCAGCCAGGTGTCGCTGGACGATGCGGAAACCAATGCGCAACTGGCGGCCATTGCCCTGCGCGATGCGGAATATGCGCTGGAACATGCGACGCTGACGGCACCCTTTGACGCGCTGATCTCGCGCCGCAACGTGGCGGCCTTTACCACGGTGGCGGCGGGGACGCCGGTGGCGCGGATCCATGACATGTCGGAACTGCGGATCGAAGTGGACGTGCCCGAGATCCTGTTCCAGCGCGCGGGCGAACCCGAGGATGTGACCATCACCGCGACCTTTCCAGCCTCGGAGCAGGAATTTCCGTTGCAGATCCGCGAGTTCGATGCCGAGACATCGAGCGTGGGCCAGACCTTCCGCATCAATTTCGGCTTTGCCCCGCCGCCCGACCTGAACGTGTTTCCGGGCTCGTCGGTGACGGTGAATGTGCGGGTGCGGGATGGCGAACCGGGCATCGCGGTGCCGCCCTCGGCGATCATCGCCGATGCGGGCGGCGGTCCTGGCGTGATGGTATTTGAGCCCACCGGCGCCGATACAGGCACGGTGCGGCGGCAGGCCGTCCAGATCGCGCCCTTGCCGAACGGATCGGTGAGGGTGCTGTCGGGCCTGTCCGAGGGCGACGAGATCGTCAGTGTCGGCGGTGCCAGCCTGAACGACGGGCAATCGGTGCGCCGCTTCACCGGTTTCGGCAACTGAAGGGCCGGGTCATGAACATCGCGCGCCTGTCGATCGAAAAGCCGCTTTATACCTGGCTCATCATCCTGATTTCGCTGGTTGGCGGCATCTGGGGATTTGCCACGCTGGGCCGGCTCGAAGACCCGGCCTTTACCATTAAACAGGCGGTCATCGCCACGCAGTATCCCGGGGCAACCGCCGAACAGGTGGCGCTGGAGGTCTCGGAGCCGCTGGAATCTGCGATCCAGAAGATGGACGAGGTGGAGACAATCACCTCGGTCAACCAGCCGGGCCAGTCGCTGATCGAGGTCGAGATCAAGTCGACCTATGACGGGGATGAACTTCCCGCGATCTGGACCAAGCTGCGCGCCCGTGTCGGCGATGCCGCGCGCGCCCTGCCTGACGGGGTCGGTGCGCCGTTTGTCGATGACAGTTTCGGCGATGTCTATGGCCTGTTCTACGCGGTGACCGCGCCGGGATACACCGATGCGGAACAGCACGAACTGGCCACCTGGCTGCGGCGCGAGCTGCTGGCGGTGCCCGGTGTGGCCGGGGTCGAGGTGGCAGGCCTGCCGGACGAGGCGATCTTCGTCGAGCCCGATCTGGCGCTGTCGGTGAACCAGAACGTGCCGGTACAGGCCATTGCCAACGCGATTGCCACTGCCGATTCCGTGCGCGACGCGGGCACCCTGCGCAACGGGGACGGCAAGACCGCGATCTTGCGGCCCGAAGGCTCGGACAGTGTGGACGCCATCGCCGGGCTGTCGGTCGGCACGCAAGGCAAGGTTATCAACCTGTTCGACATGGCGCGGGTGCATCGGGGGCGTCAGACCGACCCCGACCTGATCATCCGCCATAACGGGGGTGAGGCGTTCACGCTGGGCATCGCGGGGCTGGCGACCGAGAACATTGTCGAGGTCGGCCAGCGGGTAGATGCGCGGCTGGCCGGGCTGGACGGCGATATCCCGGCTGGCGTGACGCTGGAACCGATCTATCAGCAGCATGTGGTGGTCGAGGAGGCGAGCAACGCCTTCCTCGTCAACCTGGCGATGTCGGTGGCCATCGTGGTGGCGGTGCTGGCGCTGTTCATGGGCTGGCGCGCGGCGGTCGTGGTGGGGGCGACCCTGCTCTTGACCGTGGTCGGCACGCTTCTCTTCATGGCGCTGTTTTCCATCGAGATGGAGCGCATCTCGCTCGGTGCGCTGATCATCGCCATGGGGATGCTGGTGGACAATGCCATCGTGGTGGCCGAGGGGATGCAGATCGCCATGCTGCGCGGCAAGCCCTCGCGTGCGGCCGCCGACGAGGCGGCGGGCAAGACGCAGATCCCGCTGTTGGGGGCCACCGTGATCGGGATCATGGCCTTTGCCGGGATCGGCCTCAGCCCCGATGCAACGGGCGAGTTCCTGTTCTCGCTCTTTGCGGTCATCGGCATTTCGTTGCTCTTGAGTTGGGTGCTGGCGCTGACGGTGACGCCGCTGTTGGGGCATTACTTCTTCAAGCAGGGACATGCAGATGCCGCCGATGCCTATGGCGGGCCGCTTTTCCGGGCCTATGCCGCCACTTTGCGAGCCGCGTTGCGGTTGCGCTGGCTGGTGGTGCTGGGACTGGTCGCGGTGACGGCGGCCTGTTTCGCGGGGTTTGGCCTGATGAAGCAACAGTTCTTTCCCAATTCGAACACGCCGCTGTTCTTTGTGCATTACAAGCTGCCGCAGGGTACGCCGATCGAGACCACCGCCGATGATCTGGCCGAGGTCGAGGCCTGGCTGGACAAGCGTTCGGACGTGCTGGCTTACACCACATTTGCCGGGCAAGGCGCGACGCGGTTCATGCTGACCTATTCGGCGGAAAAGCCGAACCCCTCTTACGGGCACATGATCGTGCGCACGGCGAGCATCGAGGATATCCCCGCGCTTCAGGCCGATCTGGAGGCGTTTGGCACCGCGGCCTTCCCCGAAGGCGAGTTCCGTACCAGGCGGCTGGTCTTTGGCCCCGGTGGCGGTGATCCAATTCAGGTGCGGTTCTCGGGGCCCGATCCGGCGGTGCTGCGGCAGTTGGCCGATACTGCTATGGCAGAGATGCGTGCGGCCTCGGACAATATCACCGGCATGCGGTCGAACTGGCACGAGCAGGAACTGGCGCTGCGGCCCGTCTATGCCACCGAGCGGGCGCAGATCGCGGGCGTCAGCCGCGACGATATCGCCGACATGCTGCGGTTTTCCACCGATGGCATCACCAGCGGGGTGCTGCGCGAGCGCGATCGGCTGATCCCGATCATCGTCCGCCGCCCTGCCGATGGGTCTTATTCCATTGTCGATCAAGTGGTCTATTCACCGCTGTCCGAGAAATTCGTGCCGGTTGAACAGATGGTGGATGGGTTCGGGTATGAGGCGGTCAACACGCTGGTGCATCGCCGCGACCGGCTGCTGACGGTGACCGTGGGCGCCGACATTCCCGCCGATCTGACCGCAGCCCAGGTGCATGCAGAGGTGCGCCCGGTCATCGAGG
Source organism: Ruegeria pomeroyi (assembly GCF_021405525.1). GTDB lineage: Bacteria > Pseudomonadota > Alphaproteobacteria > Rhodobacterales > Rhodobacteraceae > Ruegeria_B > Ruegeria_B alba. The sequence continues at coordinate 3,170,441 of NZ_JAGQAG010000001.1, read as the reverse complement.
CCATCGCGCTGCCGCCGGGTTACCGGATGGAATGGGGCGGTGAGTTCGAGGATTCGGCCAAGGCGCAGGAAAGCCTGGGCAAGCAATTGCCGCTGAGCCTGTTGATCATGGTGCTGATCTCGATCCTCTTGTTCAACGCGATCCGCCAGCCGGTGATCATCTGGCTGCTGGTGCCAATGTCGGTGAACGGGGTGGTGATCGGCCTGTTGGGAACCGGGTTGCCGTTTACCTTTACCGCGCTTCTGGGTCTGCTCAGCCTCTCGGGTATGTTGATCAAGAACGGCATCGTGCTGGTCGAGGAAATCGACCTGGTCCGAGCCGAAGGCAAACCGCTGCGCGAGGCGATTGTCGAGGCCTCGGTGTCGCGGATCCGGCCGGTGATGCTGGCGGCGGTCACCACCATTCTGGGCATGGCGCCGCTCTTGTGGGATGCGTTCTTTGTCTCGATGGCGGTGACGATCATGGGCGGGCTGGCATTCGCCACCGTGCTGACCCTGATCGCGGCGCCGGTGTTCTATGACCTGTTCTTCAGTCGCGAGGCGCGGGCCTGAGAGATGCAGGCGCGGGCGTCAATCGCCCGCGTCCGTTGCCGGGTCATAGTGATAGTGAAAGCAGGATATCTTGTTGCCATCCGGGTCGCGCAGATAGGCCACGTAGAAATCCGGTGTGTAATAGGGCCGCGTGCCCGGCACGCCCGCATCGGTGCCGCCATAGGCCAGGCCGGCGGCATGAAAGGCGCGCACCTGAGACGCGTCGCGGGCGGGGAAACCGACCATGGTGCCATTGCCGGTGCTGGCGGGTGAGCCATCGAACGGCGCGCAGACCCAGAAGCCGGTGCCATTGTCATAATCCTGGCCCCAACCGGCCCAGCCTTCGGGCCAGTCGGGCAGGCGGGGCTGATCCAGCACGGCAAAGACCGCGTCATAGAACCGGACCGCGCGGGTCAGGTCGTTGGTGCCGAAGGTGGTGTAGATGTTCATTGGGGGTGCCTCGCAGGGATCGGTTGCGCGATCATGCGTGGTCTCTGGCCCCGGCGAAAGCCTGAAAGACTTAGGTCGTACCTGAGAGTGCAAGGCCGGGGGACGCCGTCCCCCGGACCCCCTGGGAGTATTTTCGACCAGAAAGAAGCAGGAGGGACCGGGTTTCGCCGGTTCCTCCCGGTTATTGGGTGTCAGCCCTGAAGGCTGCGCACCTCGATATCCCCCTCGGCCTGCGCCTTGATCGCCAAGGCGGCGGCGTTGCTGCCGGCGGCGGTGGTGAAATAGGGGATCTTGTCATAGAGCGCGATGGAGCGGATGGCCTTGCTGTCGCTGACCGCCTGGGCGCCTTCGGTGGTGTTCATCACCAGATGCACCTGACCGTCTTTCAGCATGTCGACCACGTCGGGGCGGCCCTCATAGACCTTGTTCACCACCTCGCAGGGCACGCCATGACCGGCGAGCCAGCTTTGGGTGCCGCGGGTCGCCACGAGGGTGAAACCCTGATCCACCAGCACCTGCGCGGCCTCGAGCATGGCGGCGCCCTTGTCGGCATCCTTGATCGAGATGAAGGCGCGGCCTTCGCTGGGCAGCACCATGCCCGCGCCCATCTGCGCCTTGAGGAAGGCGCGCGCAAAGGAGCGGTCCCAGCCCATTACCTCGCCGGTGGAGCGCATCTCCGGGCCGAGGATGGTGTCGACGCCGGGGAAGCGGGCGAAGGGCAGCACCGCCTCCTTGACCGAGAACCAGGGCATGTTGGGATCGGCCAGCGTCATCTGGTCGGCAATCTTGGTATCGTCCCCTTCCTTGTAAGGGGGGCGCATCGGGAAGGCGCTGAGTTTCTCACCCGCCATGACACGCGCGGCGATGGAGGCGATCGCAGAGTCCGTGGCCTTGGCCACGAAGGGCACAGTACGGCTGGCACGCGGGTTGACCTCGATCAGGTAGATCTCGTCATCCTTGATCGCGAATTGCACGTTCATCAGGCCGACCACGTTCAGGGCGCGGGCCAGCTTGTTGGTCTGGTCCTTGATCTGCTCGATGATCTCGGGCGAGAGCGAATAGGGCGGCAGCGAACAGGCGCTGTCGCCGGAGTGTACGCCCGCCTCTTCGATATGCTGCATGATGCCCGCCACATGAACCGCCTCGCCGTCGCAGAGCGCGTCCACGTCCAGTTCGACGGCGCCCGAGAGATAGCTGTCGAGCAGAACCGGGCTGTCGCCCGAGACCACCACCGCCTCGGCGATGTAGCGGCGCAGCTGGTCCATGTCGCGCACGATTTCCATGGCGCGGCCACCCAGCACGTAGGAGGGGCGGATCACCAGCGGGAAGCCGATATCCTCGGCGATGGCCAGCGCCTGGGCATCGGTCGAGGCAATGCCGTTCTTGGGCTGTTTCAGGCCCAGCCGGTTGACCAGATCCTGGAACCGCTCGCGGTCCTCGGCCAGGTCGATGGCGTCGGGCGTGGTGCCCAGGATCGGGATACCGGCCTGTTCCAGCGCATTGGCGAGTTTCAGCGGGGTCTGGCCGCCGAACTGCACGATGACGCCGTGCAGAGTGCCGTTCTGCTGCTCGACCCGCAGGATTTCCATCACATGTTCAAAGGTCAGCGGTTCGAAATAGAGCCGGTCCGAAGTGTCATAGTCGGTCGACACGGTTTCGGGGTTGCAGTTGACCATGATGGTTTCATAGCCCGCATCGGTCAGCGCGAAACAGGCGTGGCAGCAGCAATAGTCGAACTCGATCCCCTGGCCGATCCGGTTGGGACCGCCACCCAGGATGACCACCTTCTTGCGGTCACTGGGGCGCGCTTCGCATTCCACCTCGCCCATCATCGGGGCCTCGTAGGTGGAGTACATATAGGGGGTCTGGGCCTCGAACTCGGCGGCGCAGGTGTCGATCCGCTTGAACACGGCGGTGACGCCCAGGTTGTGGCGGGCGCGGCGCACATTGTCCTCGTCGCGGCCGGTCAGCTGGCCGAGGCGCGCATCGGTGAAGCCCAGCATCTTGAGCGCGCGCAGGCCTTCCTCGTTGGTGGGCAGGCCGGTCTTGCGCAGGGCGCGTTCCTCTTCGACGATCTCGCGGATCCGGGCCAGGAACCAGGGGTCGAACTTGGTGACACCAAAGATCTCGTCATCCGACAGCCCGTGTCGCATCGCCTGTGCGATGGTGCGCAGCCGGTCGGGGGTTTGCTGGCTGATCGCCTTGATCACATGCGCCTTGTCATCGGCGCCCTCGACCGCGTCCCACAGACCGACGGAGAGGCCGGGAATGGCAACCTCGTCAAAGCCGGTCAGACCCGATTCCATCGAGGCCAGCGCCTTTTGCATCGATTCGTGGATGGTGCGGCCGATCGACATCGCCTCGCCCACCGATTTCATCGCGGTGGTGAGGTAAGGCTCGGAGCCGGGGAATTTCTCGAAGGCGAATTTCGGGATCTTGGTGACGACATAGTCGATGGTCGGCTCAAAGCTGGCCGGCGTCACCTTGGTGATGTCATTGTCGAGCTCGTCGAGCGTATAGCCTACCGCCAGCTTGGCCGCGATCTTGGCAATCGGGAATCCGGTCGCCTTGGAAGCCAGCGCGGACGAGCGCGATACCCGCGGGTTCATCTCGATCACCACCATGCGGCCGTCGGCGGGGTTCACTGCCCATTGCACGTTCGAGCCGCCGGTTTCTACCCCGATCTCGCGCAGCACGGCGATCGAGCCGTTGCGCATGATCTGGTATTCCTTGTCGGTCAGCGTCAGCGCCGGGGCCACGGTGATCGAGTCGCCGGTATGCACGCCCATCGGGTCGACGTTTTCGATGGAACAGACGATGATCGCATTGTCCGCCTTGTCGCGGACAACCTCCATCTCGTATTCCTTCCAGCCCAAGAGGCTCTCGTCGATCAGGATCTGCGCCACGGGCGAGGCCTCAAGCCCCGAGCGGCAGAAATGCTCGTAATCGTCGCGGTTATAGGCCACGCCGCCGCCGGTGCCGCCGAGGGTAAAGGCAGGGCGGATGATCGCGGGCAGGCCGATTTCCTCGAGCGCGTCCATCGCCTGGGCCAGGCCCGCGCGGATGTCGTATTTGCCCTTGTCGTTCTTGGGGGCTGACACGATGGTTGCCTTGGGGTTTTCCAGCCCGATCCGGTCCATCGCCTCGCGAAACAGTTTGCGATCCTCGGCCATTTCGATGGCATGGCGCTTGGCGCCGATCATCTCGACCCCGAATTTCTCCAGCACGCCCATTTCCTCGAGCGCCAGCGAGGTGTTGAGGCCGGTCTGCCCGCCCATGGTGGGCAGCAATGCGTCGGGGCGCTCTTTCTCGATGATCTTGGCGACCACCTCGGGCGTGATCGGCTCGATATAGGTGGCATCGGCCAGGCCCGGATCGGTCATGATCGTGGCCGGGTTCGAGTTCACCAGAATGACCCGGTAGCCCTCTTCGCGCAGCGCCTTGCAGGCCTGTGCGCCGGAATAGTCGAATTCACAGGCTTGCCCGATGACGATGGGCCCGGCCCCGATGATCATGATCGACTGGATGTCGGTTCTCTTCGGCATGGCTGGCCCCTTTGATTTTTTGCGAGTCACGAGCGCCCGCCCAGCGCCCAAATTGTCGTGCGTTATAGGCACCTCGGGGAAAGGTGCAAGAGGGATCGGAAAGCGGCGCGAATTTGCCGCTTTCTGCTCTTTCGCCCGGACACGAAATCTCTATATCCCAGCGGCACGCCAATTGGCAGGGGGAGCGGACCCAGATGCAGCTTCGTTTCGATCAGGGTCCTGCCGGGGCCGGAACCGGCTTCGACCGCCCGGTAAGGGTGATCCGGGCCGATACCGCCGCGCAGGTGCCGGCGGCGCTGGCCGATCTGGATGTGGCGCGGGTGGATGGCGCCTGGCTGGCGGGCTATGCCAGTTACGAGTTGGGTTATGCGCTGGAACCGCGTCTGGCCGGGCTGATGCCTCAAGGGCGTCGGCTGCCGCTCCTGTGTTTCGGTGTCTATGACGGCCCAAAGGCGCTGCCGCTGCCGACCCCCGGCGGCGGGATCGGTGATTTCGCCCCCCGCTGGGACAGCGCGCGCTATGGCGCGGCCTTTGAGCAGGTGCACCGGGCAATCGGCGCCGGAGAGTTCTATCAGGCCAACCTGACCTTTCCGGTCGATCTGCGTCTGCAGGGCGCCGCGCCCGCGCTTTATGCCGCGCTTGCCGCGCGCCAACCGGTGGGCCATGGCGTGCTGGTCAGCCAATCCGGGCTGCCCGATATCCTCTGCCGCTCGCCCGAACTGTTCTTTCGCACCGATCCCGAGGGCCGGATCGAGACCCGCCCGATGAAGGGCACCCAGCCGCGCAGCGACGATCCGGCCGAGGACGCCCGCCGCCGCGCCTGGCTGGCGCGCGATGCCAAGAACCGCGCCGAGAACCTTATGATCGTCGATCTGTTGCGCAACGATATCAGCCGGGTGGCACTGCCCGGATCGGTTCATGTGCCCGAGCTTTTCCAGATCGAGACCTATGCCACCGTGCATCAGATGGTGTCGCGCGTCGCCGCGCGACTGCGAGCGGATGTCACCCTTTCGGATATCCTGCGGGCATTGTTCCCCTGCGGCTCTATCACCGGGGCCCCCAAGATCCGTTCGATGGAGACTTTGGCCCGCCTCGAACCCTGGCCGCGCGACATCTATTGCGGCACCATCGGCTGGGCCGCGCCCGACGGGCGATCCGAATTCAACGTGGCGATCCGCACGCTGCTGGCCGATGGCGCGCGCGCCACACTCAATGTCGGCGGCGGCGTGGTCTGGGACAGCACCGCCCGCTCGGAATACGAGGAGGCGTTATGGAAAGCCCGCTTTGCCCGCCAGATGATCCCTGCTTTCGCCTGATCGAGACGCTGGGCTGGCACCCGGACGAGGGGCCGCGCCGGGCCGCGCTGCATCTGGCACGCATGGCCCGGTCCGCCGCCGCCCTCGGTATGCCATTTGACCAGACCAGGGCGCAGCACCTGCTGGAACAGATCCGCGGCCCGGCGCCGCTCCGCTGCCGCCTGACCCTCGATCCCAAGGGCGTGTTGGCGCTGGAAACCGCTCCGCTTGCCGCGGCCGCGCCGCTCTGGCGTGTCGCGATCCATCCCGAACGGCTCGACTCAGATGATCCCTGGTTGCGCCACAAGACCACAAGGCGCGCGCTTTACGATCGCGCCCGGGCCGGGCTGCCTGCAGGCAGCGACGAATGGCTGTTCCTCAATCGGGCGGGCGAGGTCTGCGAGGGTACGATCAGCAATATCTTCGTTGATACAGGAGTTGACCTGCTGACCCCGCCGATTTCTTCCGGTCTTTTGCCCGGTATCCTCCGCGCCGAGCTGCTCGCCATCGGTCGGGCGCGCGAGGTGGCGCTGCACCCGAACGACCTGCGCAATGCCCAGACGCTCTATTGCGGCAACTCGCTGCGCGGGCTGATCCCGGCCACGTTCGCCCCGGATGCATGACGGCCTCGTTCCTCTTGCTCCAAATATCCCGGGGGTGAATTGGCCGCAGGCCAAGAGGGCGCCGCGCCCCCACCCGCACAAATCCAACGAAATCCGGGTGAATTGGCCACAAACCTTCGAGTAATACGGCGCGGCCTTGACTTCCCCGGCCTATCGCGCTGTATCGGCGCGACGCTTTCTCCGCCGAAGGGATATCACCGATGCACGCCTATCGCAGCCATACCTGCGCCGCCCTGACCGCCGCCAATGTCGGCGAAACCGTTCGCCTGTCCGGCTGGGTCCACAGGGTGCGCGACCATGGCGGGGTGCTGTTCATCGACCTGCGCGACCATTACGGCGTGACCCAGGTGCTGTGCGACGGCGACAGCGCCGCCTTCGCCGAGCTGGAAAAGGTCCGCTCGGAATGGTGCATCCGCATCGACGGCACGGTCAAGGCGCGCGACGCGGACCTGGTCAACCCCAAGCTGCCCACCGGCGAGATCGAGGTCTATGTCCGCGAGCTTGAGGTGCTGGGCCGGGCCGAGGAACTGCCGCTGATGGTGTTCGGCGATCAGGAATACCCCGAAGAAACCCGCCTGCGCTATCGCTATCTCGACCTGCGCCGCGAGGCGATGCAGGCCAACATGACCCTGCGCTCGGACGTGGTCGCCTCTATGCGCCGCCGCATGTGGGACAAGGGGTTCCGCGAATACCAGACCCCAATCATCACCGCCTCCTCGCCCGAAGGCGCGCGCGACTTCCTGGTGCCCTCGCGCCTGCATCCGGGCCGCTTCTACGCGCTGCCGCAGGCGCCGCAGCAGTTCAAGCAGCTGATCATGGTCTCGGGCTTTGACAAGTATTTCCAGATCGCGCCCTGTTTCCGCGACGAGGACCCGCGCGCCGACCGTTCGCCCACCGATTTCTACCAGCTCGACCTGGAAATGAGCTTTGTCACCCAGCAGGATGTGTTCGACACCATCGCGCCGGTGCTGGCGGGCGTGTTTCAGGAATTCGGCGGCGGTCGCAAGGTGGACGCGCCGCAGGACTGGCCGCAGATCGCCTATGCCGATGCCGCCAAATGGTACGGCACCGACAAGCCCGACCTGCGCAACCCGATCAGGATGCAGGATTGTTCCGAGCATTTCCGCGGTTCGGGCTTTGCCATCTTCGCCAAACTGCTGGAGCAGGAAGGCACCGAGATCCGCGCCATTCCCGCCCCCACCGGCGGCAGCCGCAAGTTCTGCGACCGGATGAACGCCTTTGCCCAGAAAGAGGGCCTGCCGGGCATGGGCTATATCTTCTGGCGCCCCAAAGGTGATTTCAAAAAGTGGGAACCTCTGTATCAACTCTTGAAGGCTTCGCAAGCGGGAGAACCTTTCGACAGCGAGGCATTCGAGCAAAAGCTCAAGTCCGAAGCCGCTGAGAGTGAGAAAGAAGCATCAGAGACAATTGCTGAACTCCTGCGCTCCGGCGAAGTTGGAAGAGCGAAACTGCTATTTGAAGGAACGTTCGGCTCACACGAAGCCGCCGGACCGCTGGCCAAGAACATCGGTCCCGAGCGCACCGAGGCGATCCGCCAGCAGCTGGGCCTGGGCGTGGGCGATGCCGCCTTCTTCCTCGGCGGCAAGCCCAAGTCGTTCGAAAAGGTCGCGGGCAAGGCGCGCGACGTGATCGGCGCCGAACTGGGCCTGACCGAGACCGACCGCTTTGCCTTTGCCTGGATCGTCGATTTCCCGATCTACGAACGCGACGAGGAAACCGGCGAGATCGACTTTGAACACAACCCCTTCTCGATGCCGCAAGGCGGGATGGAGGCGCTGAACGGCGACCCGATGGCGGTGCGCGGCTATCAGTACGACCTCGCCTGCAACGGCTATGAACTGGTGTCGGGCGCGATCCGCAACCACAAGCCCGAGATCATGCTCAAGGCGTTCGAGCTGGCCGGATATGGTGCCGACGAGGTCAAGGCTCGTTTTGGCGCGCTCTTCAACGCCTTCCATTACGGCGCGCCGCCGCACGGGGGCTGTGCCGCCGGGATCGACCGTATCGTGATGCTGCTGGCGGACGAGGCCAACATTCGCGAAGTGATGATGTTCCCGATGAACCAGCGCGCCGAGGATCTGATGATGCAGGCGCCGTCCGAGCCCAGTTCGGACCAGCTGATGGAACTGGGCCTGCGGGTGATCCCGCAGGACTGAGCGCGGTTCAGTCCGGTGTGATGTTGCCGGGGCGTATCCCGAAGACCAGCACCGGACAGCCGCCGCTGCGCCCCGCCGCGATGCGGCTGAGCAGCTTGTGGGTGCCGGTGGTGCTGGCTCCGAACTTGGCCGCCACGGTGCTGGCTGTCTCGTTGCCATCCTTGTCCAGGCAATAGCCCAGCGACTGAAAGAACTCGGGCGGCAGCGCCCGGGTGACGATGACGCCCACGTCGATCACGCCCGCCTCGAAGAAGCTGCGAAAGGCGTAGAGATCGCGGTCATAGGTCTGGTCCTTGCTGTTCCACTCGTAGTCAAAGGCCACCCGGCCGCGCCAGAAATCGACCAGGTGATTGTGGATGTAATCGGCGCGCAGGATGCGGTCGATCTCGGGCGCGTTCTCGCCCTTGCCCTCGCGCAGGCGGACGGTCAGATCGGCCTCGATCCGGACCTCCTGGTGAAACCCCTCGGCCGCCGCCAGATCGGCAAAGCGGGTGGTGGCCGACATCCGGTTGCCGCCGGGCGAGCGGATTTCGGTGCGGCTGATGGTAAAGGCGTCGAGGATGCGCAGGATCGCGGCCAGTTCGGCAGGCGCGCGCTGGGCGATCACGGCGGCGGCACTTCGATAGCTGGCCACCGAGTAGCGCGCACCGAGTGTCCAGCCCAGCTGCGCCTCGACCGCGCCGCCCGGATCGAACACCGCATCGTCGATACTGCGGGCCATGTTACTCGGCCGCGACGCCGGAGTTATAGGAATAGGTCTTCCAACTGGGCTTGTAATCGGCATCGGCCTGATTGCCCCAGACGGTCCAGCCGTCGCGGACGCCGCGCCCGAACATCTCCAGATAGGGCCCCCAGGAACAGCCCTCGATCAGTTCGTATTGCTCGTCGGGCTTGCGCGAATGTTCGCGCTTGCGGGTCTGCATCATGTTGACCTGCCGCCGGCCCGGCGCCAGCGTGCGGGCATTCTTGCCCTTGGTGCCGAACAGCAACAGCTCGGTCACGTTGCGGAAATAGAACCCCACGCCGCGCCCGTCCGAGCCGCCATCCTTGCGCACCTTGTGCCAGACGATGTTGGACTTGTATTCGAACCCCCAGGCGCTGAGCACCTGCAAGCCTTCGGGCAGCAGGGCGTTGGGCACCCAGAGATAGCAATGCGCCCGATCCTCGAGATAATCGGCTACCGGCAGGGCACAGATATCCTCCAGCGTCATGGTCGGATAGCGTGCCAGCCGCTTGTGTTCGGGTGCAACCTTGCCAGTGCGGTTGGTGAACCGCCAGGGCGGGTCGGCCATCACGGTGGCGAAGCGGTCGTCACCCAGGAAATCTGACAGATCTTGAGAGGCTGATTGAGACATGTCCAACATATTGCGGTCTTCCCCCCCGATTGTCACGCCCCTTTTGCGGGGATGTTCACTCTAGGCGGGTGAGAACGAAAGGTAAACACGTTTTGCGACCCCAAGGTAGTACCAGCTCTGCCGGTGTTAGGCGCCGACCGAGCTGGCGGATCATGCTCGTGACCGTGTGCCGCCCCACCGGGATGGCGGCAGGATCAGCGTGGCCCGACCCGCTTGTGTCGCGGAACGGGAGTCTTATGCCCGTTCAGGGCGTAGAACAGAACACCGGCGGTCACGATGGCGATGGGCAGCAACCCGGTCATCTCAGATGGCCTTTCTGTGGTTCAGACGCTCCTGCACCAGCCCCGCGATCCGCGCCGTATCCGAGGTGACGGGGGCACCGCAGGCGCGGGTGCGGGCCAGCGCCTGCGCGGCCGAGGCCAGCGCGTGATCCTCGGCGCTGCGCGCCAATCCCAGCAGGAATTGCGCAACATAGTCCAGCGTCTGGGGGTCGGACTTTTCGCTCAGCACGTCGGCCACATGGGCCATGTCATCCTGATAGGCGATGGGATCGGGGCGGATGCGCTCGTCATGCAGGATGCGCGGTCCGGTCGGTTGCCGGTCGGCGGGCAGGCGCGACAGGATTTCGGCCTGAAAGGTCGCGAGCGAGGTCACCGGTTTGGCCAGGAACCCGTCGGCGCCGGCCTCCAGCGCCATTTCTTCGGCGCCATCGTCGCCCGAAGTACCCAGGATCACTCCGATCCGGGGCGCGGTATGGGCCATCTCCTCGATCAGGTCGGCGCCCGAGCCGTCGGGCAGCCCCATATCGACGATGATCACCGAGGGGCGGTAGATCTGCAAATGCCTGCGTGCCGATTTCAGGCAATCCGCGCGCCTGATACGGGCGCCGCTGCGCAGGCACAACAGGCGCATCGCCTCGCAGGCGAAGCGACTGTCCTCGACCACGAGAATGGTCAGCCCCAGCAGCGGGCGGGTAACCGTCGGCAGCCGGTGCGGGGTGGCAAAGGGATCAGAATCATCCATGGCTGGCTCCTTCAGCAGACCCCTCAACGCTAGGTCACGCCGGCTAACAGGACGTTAATGGGCGATTTGGCGCACTTGCCCCGACCGGCGGCAGGCCGCATAAGACGCCCAACCCGATGAACCATTGGAGGATGATCATGATCGGCCGTTTGAACCATGTCGCCATTGCCGTACCGGATCTCGAGGCCGCGTCCGCGCAATACCGCAGCGCGCTGGGCGCCAAGGTGGGTGCGCCGCAGGACGAACCCGACCATGGCGTGACCGTGGTGTTCATCGAACTGCCCAATACCAAGATCGAACTGCTCTATCCGCTGGGCGAGAACAGCCCGATCCAGGGCTTTCTGGACAAGAACCCCTCGGGCGGCATCCACCATGTCTGCTACGAGGTCGAGGATATCATCGCCGCGCGCGACCACCTGAAATCCACCGGCGCCCGGGTGCTGGGCACGGGCGAACCCAAGATCGGGGCCCATGGCAAGCCGGTGCTGTTCCTGCATCCGAAGGATTTCAACGGCTGCCTGGTGGAACTGGAGCAGGTCTGACCCATATCAGGGGGAAACCCAAAGGGGGCGAACATGTCGATCACATCCGCATTGGTGCTGTTCTCGGTCATCTGGTTCATGACCTTCCTGATCGTGTTGCCGATCCGCGTGCGCACGCAGGGCGATCTGGGTGATATCGTGCCCGGCACCCATGCCGGTGCCCCCGAGCATCACCATCTGAAAACCAAGGCCTGGATCACCACCGGTCTTACGGTGGTGCTCTGGGCGATCATCGGGGGCATCATCCTGTCCGGGTGGATCAGCGTCGACGACATCAACCTGCTCAAGGTGATGCCGCCGCTGGAGTGAGGGCGGGGCACCCCGGTGCCCCTCCACAGCGTTCAGCGCGTGCCGTTCACCGCATGAAAGATATGGGTGAAAGTGGCCGCGCCCAGGATCGGGATCAGCAGGTTCACCAGCGGCACCGACAGCGGGATCGCCATCAGGGCACCGGCAAGCCAGATCGTCATCAGGTGTTTCGAGCGCAAGCGGCGTGCCTCGGCCCGGCCGACCCGGCGCATCGCGGCCAGGGTGAAATACTCGCGGCCCAGCAGGAACCCGTTCAGCCCCCAGAAGATGAACAGCGCAAAAGGCGCGAACATGGCATAGAGGACAAAGGCCGCCAGGTTGGCCGCGATCAGCACACCCAGAAAGTTGACCGTGTCCTTGAGCGCCTCTCCAAACGGAACCGTGGTTGCAGGGGGGAGGTTCGGGTAATGCCGGTCCTCGACCGCCTGCGCTACCTCGTCCAGGAACATGGAGGTGATGGCCGAGGCCACCGGCACCATCAGGAACACCGACAACACCAGCATGAAGATCAGCGACGACACGCTGAGCAACCCCCCGACCCAGGTCACCTCGCCCAGCACCGGAAGGGTGACTTCGGGGCCGACCAGCCATTGGATCAGCCACAGGAACAGCGCATAGACCGCCACCAGCAGCGCCAGCGTCAGGCCCACACCCAGACCCAGCACCTTGCGAAAGCGCGGATCGCCGATCTGGCCCAGCGCGGCGAGGAAAGCGTTGACGATGATCATGCCGAGACCCAGGTGGTGATGGCCTCCAGATCCGGTCGGGGCCTGTCGGGCGGGGCGCTGGTTTCGGTGGCGATATGGATCAGGCCGGCCACCCGTTCATGGGCTTCAAGCCCCAGCCCCTCGGCACAGAATGCGCGGTCATGCGAGGGCCAGCCGCTCAGCCAGTTGGCGCCCCAGCCTGCCGCAAGCGCCGCGTTCAGCAACGCCAGGCAGACCGCGCCAGCCGAATAGGTCTGTTCGATCGCCGGGATCTTGGGGCTGTCCTTCTGCACCTCGATCACAGCCACCGCCAGAATGCCCTGATCGAATTGCGCCCGCCCCTTGGCGATATCCTCGTCCTGCTTGCCCAGCGCCTGTCCGCGCGCCTCGGCCAGATCGGCCAGCCGCGCCATCGCGCCCTGTTCCAGCACGACAAAGCGCCAGGGCTCCAGCTTGCCGTGATCGGGGCTGCGGGCGGCGGCGGTCAGCAACGACACCAACTCTTGGCGGCTGGGCGCCGGGGCGGTCAGCGTCTTGGCTGGGCGCGACCGGCGGGTCAACAGGAACTCCAGGGCGGCGTCGTTGCGCGGCGGCATATGTAAATCCTTTTCACATAAATCCTTCTTCGCTATCTCGGTGAGAGGGCGCGGAGTTTCAAGGGTAAATCCTGCGTGAGGGTCTGCTTTTGCCGCGCCGGGTGCGCGCACGGACGTGCTAGCATGCGTCACCCGAAGGAGACCCCGTCATGATCCCGCATGCCATTCCGCTGGTGGCGCTTCTGGCGCTGAGCGCTTGTGCCACGACAGAACCGCCGCCAGTGACCCAGTATCCCGGCAGCCTGCCACCACCCACGGCGCAGCGCGACAGCGACGCGCGCGCGGCGGCAACCGCTTATTACCTGGGGCCGCGCGGAGAAGAGTGGTACTGAGCACCAGGCTGGGCTTTTGCGCCGAACCCTGTAGAACGGAGGCATGGCAAAGCCCAAGGTCAAATCCCTCCCCGATCTGTCGCACCTGGCCCGGCCGGGGCAAGAGATTGTCCTGCGTGTCACACCAAAGGCCGCGCGCGACAGCGTGACCCTGGCGGGAGAGGTGTTGCGGATCACCGTCACTGCCCCGCCCGAGGACGGCAAGGCCAATGAGGCGGTGCGCAAACTCCTGGCCCGCGCCATGGGCGTGGCACCCAGCCGACTGGACCTCAGGCGCGGCCAGACCGCGCGTGACAAGACCTTTGTCTATCTGGGGGGCTGAGGGTCAGCCCGGCACCTCGCGCAGCTGATACACCCCCTCGGGCAGATCCAGCGCCGCCGCCAGATCGCGCAGCTGTTCGGGCGAAAGGGTGATCTTTTGCATGGTTTCGGTGCGCGGGTCGTATTGCTCGACCGTCACGCATTCGGCAAAGGAATTGATGACCACATCCTCTTGCAAGGGGGTCTCTCCCTCGTCGACAAGCGTGATCACGGTCGAGTCGAATTCATGTTCGATGGTAAACATATCGTCACAGTGACGGCGGCGTCCGGCCAATGCAAGCCCGCGCGCGCGGCTGGGGCTGGAAGCCGCCCGGCGCGCAGGCTAAACTCTGACCTGAATGTCGAAAAACGATAAAGGTTTCCCATGCGGCGGTTTCTGTTTCTGACGGTTGCGCTTGGCTTGTTGTCTGCGTGCGAGGTGTCCGATCCCGGACCCGTCGCACCTCTGCCGTCGGTCCCGGACAGTCCGCCGTTGAGCGCAAGCGCGGCGCAATCGGCCTTTGCCAGCGTTTCGGCACGGGTGCGCCCGGTGGCGGTGCGCGAATGCCAGCAGCGCACCCAGGGCGCCAATTGCGATTTCAAGATCGAGGTCGACCCCAACCCCAAGGCGCCGGTCAACGCATATCAGACCGTGGACAAGAACGGCAGGCCGCTGATCATCTTTACCCGGTCCATGATTGCCACCGCGCGCAATGCCGACGAGCTTGCCTTTGTCATGGGGCATGAGGCGGCGCATCACATTCGCGGCCATCTGGCGCGTCAGAATGCCAGCGCCGTCGCTGGTGCCATCATCCTGGGCGGTCTGGCGGGGCTGGCGGGGGGCGGGTCCTCGACCATCGACGCCGCCACACAGATCGGCGCCAGCGTGGGTGCGCTCACCTACTCCAAGGAATATGAGCTGGAGGCCGATGAGCTGGGTACGGTGATCACCCACAAGGCCGGTTACAACCCGCTGGTGGGGGCGCATTTCTTCTCGCGCATTCCCGATCCGGGCGACCGGTTCCTGGGATCGCACCCGCCCAATGCCGCCCGCATCCAGACGGTGCAGCGGACCGCCAGCAGCCTGGGCCTGACCCAGTGACCGGGCTGACCCGGCTGGGCGTGGTGCTGACAGATCGCGGGTCGAAATACGCGGTCAGCGGCGCACCGGCCCGCAGCCGGGAGGAGGTGGACGCGGTTCTTGCCGAACTGAAAGCGGACCGCGCCTATGCCAAGGCAACCCACAACACCTGGGCGGCGCTGCTGCCCAGCGGCGCGCTCAAGGCCGATGACGGCGAATCCGGCGCCGCCATGGTGATTCTGCGGATGATGGAGCGCGCCGCGCTGGCCGATCATGTCATCGTGGTCACCCGCTGGTATGGCGGCAAGAAACTGGGCGGCGACCGGTTCCGCCGGGTGGGGGATGCCACCCGCGCCTATCTCGATCACCTCGGCCTGGGCGCTTGACCTGCGTCAAGGGCAGGGCGCGCGCTCTGCGCTAATCTGACGCCATCGCCGCCGCGACAGCAGAGGACAACATGGCCGACCGAGACACGCTGAAAAAACACGCCGACCTGTTCGACCGCATGGCCACCACGTTGGGCCACGATCTGGAGGAATCAGCCCTGAAGGGTCAGTTGCGCATCGACGAGATCAGCGATGCGGTTCTGGCCTGTACAGGATGCAGCAATCCCGCGCACTGCTCCGAATGGCTCGGCACCCGCGACACCGCGCTCCAGGCGCCGCAATACTGCCGCAACCGCGCATTGCTCGACCGTCTGCACCCCTAGACGGCCCGCACAGGTTCAAGGAGATTTCCATGGCTCAGATTCCCCTGGGCGATATCGAACGGCATTTCTGGCTGACCCGCTCGGTGGCCCGCACCATCGGCGTGTCCTTTACCGAGGCACTGGCCGAGAAACGCCTGACCGAGGAAGATTACGCCGAACTCGTCACTCGATGCCGTGCCGCGGAATGCACGGAACCCTGCCAGCTCTGGCTGGCCTGCCAGCAGGGCCGGGCCGAGGCCGCGCCCGAGTTCTGCACCAATGCCGAGATGCTGAACAGCCTGCGCTGATCACAGCTTGCTGTGGCTGCCATCGCAGAGCGGCTGCTTGCCCGAATGCTTGCAGCCGCAAAAGAACACCTTCTTGTCCGCCTCTGCGGTGTATTTTATCGGCGCAAACGCGGTCCCCTTGTGCGAGCCGTCGCAAAAGGGCTGTTTCTGCGATTTGCCGCAGGCGCACCAGAAATAGGATTTGCCTTCGGTCACCTCGACCGCAAAGGGGGCTTTCTGGGCGATATCGGGGCTGTCGGACATGTGGCTGTTCCTTTGAGTGGCTGATGTCTGTCGACTGCACGATAGCGCGGATCGGACGCAGGGAAAGGGTGAGGATTAATTGGGAACCCATCATGCGTCCTGGGTCAGTCAGCTTTGCGTAGGTTTCATCCCGTTTGTTTGAAGGCAAACAAACATGGCTAGGAATTCGATTGTGGATTTTCTAACCGGAGGAAACCACTCTTTCCCAGCACTGTCAGGGCAAGAGTAAGGTGATATTCTTCAGAAACCGTCAGATGGTCTTCTTCGAATCCTCTGATGTCGAAAGCTGTGACCATGGCTAGCCCATGCACCGCCAGCACATGGCAACTCATTAACAGTTCCGCATACGTCTTGTCATAACGAGGGTCGTAAGAGAACGGGTTTCCACCGGTTAGGTAGGTAATTCCTTCGTTTAGAGACAAGTGACTGACGCCAGTCAGTTGGCTATAAGCTCTCCCAAGGAACTTGAGTGCCCTCAAGCGTGGTGTAGCACCATCTTTTTGTTTTCCAGCAAGGATTCCGCGAAGGACCTCAACACCTTCGATTTCCTGCCTGACTAAGGCAGATGCGCCGACGTATTGCGCCTTTGAAACCGCTGTCTCTACGAGTGAGATATTTTGAAACATGGCGGCTGAGACAGCAGCGCGACGTAGTGAATCCTCGTCAACACTGAGAGGGCAGATAGATTGCGACCGCTCGAAGACTGAGATCACTGCTGAAAGAACGCAGTCGTTCGCAAAGGCCAAGTCTGGCAACTCTGAACGCCAATCAGGAATGTCCGATTGCAACGTTCCGAGTGCCAGCCTGTAGTTGTTGGCCTTTTGGAAAAACTGAAAATCTTTTTCTATCTTAGACGTCCCCACAAGTCATATTCCTCGGCCTCGTCGACCTCGACCGTCACGATATCGCCGGGCTGCAAACCTTCGAATCCCTCGTCGATGAACAGGTTGCCGTCGATTTCGGGAGCGTCCGACTTGGTGCGGCAGGTGGCGGCCTCGTCGTCGACCTCGTCGACGATCACCTCGATCACCTGTCCCACCCGCGCGGCCAGTTTCGCCTCGGAAATGGCCTGTGCCTTTTCCATGAACCGATCCCAGCGCTCTTGCTTGACCTCTGCCGGAACATGATCGGGCAGGTCGTTTGAGCGGGCACCGGCCACGTTTTCGTATTGAAAACAGCCCACGCGATCCAGCTTCGCCTCGTCCAGCCAGTCGAGCAGGGTCTGGAACTCGGCCTCGGTCTCGCCAGGATAGCCCACGATGAAGGTCGAGCGCAGGGTGATCTCGGGACAGATCTCGCGCCAGGCGGCGATCTCGTCCAGGGTACGCGCCGCCGCTGCCGGCCGGGCCATGCGTTTCAGCGTGTCGGGATGCGCGTGCTGGAACGGAATATCGAGATAGGGCAACAGGTTGCACCCCGCATCTGCCATCAGCGGGATCAACTCGCGCACATGCGGATAGGGGTAGACGTAGTGCAGCCGTACCCAGGCGTCGAGCTGTCCCAGCTCACGCGCCAGATCGGTGATATGGCTGCGGACCTCGCGGTTTTTCCACAGGTTGGTGTCATACTTGCGATCCAGCCCGTAAGCACTTGTATCCTGAGAGATGATCAGGAGTTCCTTCACACCGTTATCCACAAGCTTTTCCGCCTCGCGCAGCACCGCATGGGCCGGGCGGCTGGCCAGCTTGCCGCGCATGTCGGGGATGATGCAGAACTTGCACTTGTGGTTACAGCCCTCTGAAATCTTGAGATAGCTGTAATGGCGCGGTGTCAGCTTGACGCCCGACGCGGGCAGCAGGTCGACAAACGGGTCCGGATCGGGCGGGACCGCGCCATGCACGGCATCGAGAACCTGCTCGTATTGATGCGGGCCGGTGACGGCCAGAATGCGCGGATGATGCTCGCGGATATAGTCGGGTTCGGCCCCCAGGCAGCCCGTCACGATCACCTTGCCGTTTTCCTTGAGTGCTTCTCCGATCGCCTCCAGGCTCTCAGCCTTGGCGCTGTCAAGGAACCCGCAGGTGTTGACGATCACCGCATCGGCGCCCGCATAGTCGGGCGAGATGCCATAGCCCTCGGCCCTGAGCCGGGTCAGGATGCGCTCGCTGTCGACCAGCGCCTTTGGACAGCCCAGCGAGACCATGCCGATGGTCGGCTGGCCGGGGCGGGTGGCGGCGGTGCCCAGTTGGGCGGCGGGGGCCAGATCGGGGCGCAAGTTCGGAGGGTTCGTGCTCATGGCGCGCATATAGAGGGGAAAGCTTCCCCTTGCAAATGTTGCGCAACCGGAGTGGGCTGACCATATCGCAAGAGGCAAACAGGCAGGGAGCGCGCATATGCGGTGGATCGTGCGAATCGGGGTCACTCTGATACTGGCGGCGGTGGTTCTGGTGGGGGCGCTACTGCTGTTGCCCGGTGACCGGCTGGCGCGGCTGGCCATCGAACAGATCCGCAAACAGACCGGGCGCGAGGTCACGGTGGCGGGCGAAGTCAAGCTCAGTTTCTGGCCGGTGCTCGGAGTCGAGACCGGACCGGTGACGGTGGCCAATGCCGATTGGGCGGGCAGCGCACCGATGTTGCAGGCACAGGGGCTGGCCATCGGAGTTGCAGCACCCGCCCTGCTGGGGGGCGAGGTGCGGATCACCCGCATCCTGGCCCAGGATCCGGTACTGCGACTGGAAACCGCCAAGGGCCGGGTGAACTGGGAATTCTCGCCCTCGGGTGTGACCGGTGGCGCGGCGGCGCCTGCGACATCCGGGGCGGGCGGGCAATTGGTGACGCTCGACGGGCTGGAGTTGAAGAACGCCCGGCTGATCTATGTCGAAGAGGGCAAGACCAGCTTCGATTTCGGCGGCGTCGATCTGTCGGCCAGTTGGCCCGCGACCGACGCACCGCTCAAGATGGCGGCGCGGCTGGAGCCGGGTGCGGGCCCGATCTCGGTCGATCTGACGCTGGCCGATCTGGGCGCCTTTTCGAACGGGCAGGTCAGCGCGATGCAGATGACGATGGCAGCGCCCAAGACCAGCATCACCTTTGAGGGGCGTGCCAGTATCGATGGCGCGCTGGCCGGAACCGCCACGCTTGATACCAGCGACAGTGCCGCGATGCTGGCGGCCTTTGGCCAGGCCGGCATCAGCCTGCCGCGCGGGCTGGGGCAGCGGGCCGATCTCAAGGCTCAGGTTACCTATACTGCCGACGGGCGACTGGCTCTGCGCGATCTGGCGGCCGATCTTGACGGCAACCGGCTGAACGGCGCCGCCGATGTGACGGTGGCCGACCCGCCGCAGGTGACCGCGCGTCTGACGGCGGATGCGCTGGACCTAACCGGGCTTGCCGCCGCTGGCGGGGCTGGTTCGGGCGGCGGTGACGCGGCCTCGGGCTGGTCCGAGGCACCCATCGACGCTTCGGCCCTGGCGCTGGCCAATGGCACGCTGCATCTGAGCGCCGGCTCCATCGCCCTGCCGGGGCTGGAGCTGGGGCAAAGCGTAATCAGCCTGTCGCTTGATAACAGCCGCGCGGTGGTCGACATGGCGCCGGTCTCGCTGTTTTCGGGGCAATTGACCGGTCAGGTCGTGGCCAACAACCGCAACGGCTTGTCGGTTGGCGGCGATCTGCGCGCCGAAGGCATCGAGATGCGCGAGGCGCTGGCGACGCTGGGCGGGATCGAGCGGCTCTCGGGCGCCGCCTCGGGTCAGCTGAAATTTCTTGGCGTCGGCCAAAGCGAGGCGCAGATCATGCGCTCGCTTTCGGGCGAGGGGCGGCTGGCGATGGGGCGCGGGGTGATCGCGGGATTTGACCTCGACAACCTGATGGGGCGCGGGGCCAAGGGTGGCGGCACCACCGTGTTCAACAGCCTCACCGCCAGCTACCGGATGAACAAGGGCAATCTCTTCAACGAGGACCTGCTGATGCTGCTCGACAATTTCAAGGCCAATGGCACCGGGCGCGTCGGTCTGGGGGCGCGGGATATCGATTACCTGTTCACACCCGTCGCGCTGCGGGCCAATGCGGGGCAGGGAATTGCTGTGCCGGTTCGCATCGTCGGCCCCTGGGCCGACCCGGCAATCCGCCCCGACCTGAGCCAGGTGATCGAAGCGGCGACCGGCCTCGACAAGGAGGCGGTCGAGACCAAGGCCAAGGACGAGTTGCGCCGAAAACTGGGAGAGGAGCTGGATACCGAGATCACACCCGATCAGGATGTTGAGGAGTTGATCAAGGACCGGCTGGAACAGGAGGCCACCAAGGGCCTGCTCAAGCTTCTCGGCGCCGACTGACTTTGGCGGAAAGAGGGGGGCGCTGCCCCCGTCACCTTCGGTGACTCCCCCGGGATATTTGGGGCAAGAGGAAAGAAGAGGCTCCTGCTCCTTCATTCCGCTCCAAATACTCCGGAGCGCGAGGCAGCGCCTCGCAAAAGACCGCCGCGTCATGGGCGCGGCCCGGCCCAACGCCTCGGGCCTCTCGTCAGAGAGGCGTGAGGGGGCGGGAGCGCCCCCTGCCTGGGTCAGATGGTCTGGTCGTAATCGCCCACAGCCGGCTCGGTGCGGATCACCGCGTCGATCTCGGCAAAGATGGCGCGCATCTCGGCTTCGCTTTCGCTGCTTTCACAGACCACCACCAGGTTGGGCGTGTTCGACGAGGCGCGCACCAGCCCCCAGGAGCCGTTGTCCAGGATGACACGCGCACCGTTCACCGTGACCACCTCCTTGATGGCGCGCCCGGCAAAGCTGTCGCCTGCGGCATGTTTGGCCACCAGTTTCTCCACCAGCCGTTCCAGGATCGCGTATTTCTCGGTATCGGCGGCATAGGGCGACATGGTGGGGGTCGACCAGGTGCGCGGCAGCGCCTTGCGCAGGTCCGACATCGACATGTCCGGATTGCGATCCATCAGCTTGCAGATTTCGACCGCCACCCGCATGCCGCAGTCATAGCCGCGCCCGATCGGTTCGGCCAGAAAGTAGTGGCCCGATTTCTCGAACCCCGCCAGCGCGCCGATTTCCTTGACCCGGCGTTTCATGTGGCTGTGGCCGGTTTTCCAGTAATCGGCCTTGGCACCATGTTTGCGCAACTCGGGGTCGGCGGCAAACAGGCCGGTGGATTTCACATCGGCCACAAAGGTCGAACCCGGATAAAGCTTGGACAGGTCGCGCGCCATGATCACGCCCACCTTGTCGGCAAAGATCTCCTCGCCCTCGTCATCGACCACGCCGCAGCGGTCGCCGTCGCCGTCAAAGCCCAGCGCGAAATCGGCGCCGCTGGCTTTGACCGTGTCGGCCATGTCATGCAGCATTTCCATGGCTTCGGGGTTGGGGTTGTAGTTGGGAAAGGTATAGTCCAGCTCATTGTGACTCGGCACGATCTCGACCCCCATGCGGGCAAAGATCTCGGGCGCAAAGGCCGAGGCGGTGCCATTGCCCGTGGCGCAGACCACCTTGAGCGGGCGCGACATGCGGAAATCGCCGACCAGATCGTCGATATAGGCCTCTTTGACGCCATCGACGAATTCATAGGATCCGTCCGGGCGCGCGACGCCTTCGCCGTTCAGCACGATGTCGCGCAGCTCGGCCATCTCGTCGGGGCCATGGGTCAGCGGCCGGTCAAAGCCCATCTTGACCCCGGTCCAGCCATTGGGGTTGTGGCTGGCCGTCACCATCGCCACGGCGGGCACATCCAGATGGAACTGGGCAAAATAGGCCATCGGCGACAGGGCGGGGCCGATATCCTTGACCTGGATCCCGGCCTGCATCAGGCCCAGGATCAGCGCGTTCTTGATCGCCAGAGAATAGTCACGATAGTCGTTGCCCACCGCGATCACCGGAGCGATGCCGCGGCGGTGCATCTGGGTACCCAGACCCAGACCCAGGGCGGTCATGCCTGGCAGGTTGATTTCCTCGGGATATTTCCAGCGCGCGTCGTATTCGCGGAAGCCGGTGGGTCGGATCATCGCGTCACGCAAAAAACTCCAGCTGTTCGGAGTGACCTCGGACAGTGGTTTGGTCATGTCATATTCTCTATATATTATTAGACGCGGATTGGGTTGGCTTTAGCAAGCGTATCAAGGCGCATCAATACGTCGATAAGGCTGGCCATCTGGTCCAGAAAGATCATGTTGGGGCCGTCACAGGGGGCGTTGTCGGGATCTTGGTGGGTCTCCATAAACACCGCCGCAGCACCTACCGCCACCGCTGCGCGGGCCATGACGGGCGCAAATTCGCGCTGACCACCAGACGAGCCGCCGCGCCCCCCCGGTTGCTGCACCGAGTGGGTGGCGTCCATTACCACCGGATAGCCTGTCTGAGCCATGATCGGGAGCGAGCGCATGTCGGCCACCAGCGTATTATAACCAAAAGAGACGCCGCGCTCGGTCAGCAGGATATTCTCGTTGCCGGTGCTGGCGATCTTGTCGATGATATTGCCCATTTCCCAAGGGGCCAGGAACTGGCCTTTCTTGACGTTGATCACCGCGCCGGTGTTTCCGGCGGCCAGGAGCATATCGGTCTGGCGGCACAGAAAGGCCGGAATCTGCAGCACATCGACCGCCTCGGCGGCGATGGCGCATTGCGCCTCGCTATGCACATCGGTCAGCACCGGCACGCCCATGGTGCGGCGGATATCGTCCAGCACCTTGAGCCCGGCATCGATACCCATGCCGCGCTTGCCACCCAGCGAGGTGCGGTTGGCCTTGTCATAACTGGCCTTGAACACATATTGCGCGCGAGCGGCAGCGCAGGCCTCTTTCAGCGTGCCGGCGATCATCTGGGCGTGATCGGCGCTTTCCAGCTGGCAGGGGCCCGCGATGATGGTGAGCGGGAGGTCGTTACCGACCGTGAGGTCGGCGATTCGGACATGTTTCATGGGCTTACGAGGATACCTGTTCTCTGAGGATCGACGCGGTGAGCGAGATCATCAGGTAAATACCAGCAAACAGCAGGAATGCCAAAATCGTATTTTCGAAGCTGCGCGGATAGCTCGGCTCGTCGCTGGGCACCGGGTTGACCGAAACGGTCAGATAGCGCACCTGGCGGTTGGCCTCCATCCGGGTGGTTTCCATCTGTTGCAAGGCGCCCTGAAGCATCATGTCTCGGCTGGCCAGATCGGCCTGGGCCATCTGGATGCGAACGCTCAGACGGGCCAGCGAGTTTTCTCCACTGGACGTGTCCAGCATCCGGGCATTCAGATCGTCCAATACATCGTTCAAGCGCGCGATATCGGCGCGGGCGCCATCCACCTTGGCCTTGCTTGGGCGCGCGTTGTCGAGCAGGGCGGCCAATTGCAGCTCCTTCTCCTGCAACTGCACTTCGACCTGGTCGATACGACCGCGCAGGCTGGCAATCACGCTTTCCGGGTCAAGCAGCGCGCCTTGCTGTTGCAATTCTACAAGGGCCTCCTGCGCCTTACGTCGCTCGCTCTGCGCATCCTCGAAGCTCTTGCGAGCCTCGCGCATCTGGTCTTCGCGTTTCTGACCGGACAGGTTGTTCACCCGGCTTTCCGCGTAGGACAACAGGCTTTTCGAGAAATCGGTGGCGACCTGTGGGTCGGGGGCCGCGACCTCCATCCGGATCACGCCCTCGGTCGGGTCATAGCCGATGGTCACGATCCGGGAATAGACCTTGTAGGCCTCTTCGTTGGAGGCATCGGGCGCGAGTCGCTGGATCGGGTCGATCTCTGCTTGCTGAAAATGCGCCTTGAAGTTCTGGTCGCGATCCAAAAGCAGCATCGCCTCTTTTGACTCCAGAAAGGACTGAACCGAGATCGAATCCTGGCTGGTGGCGAATTGCGTTCCGGCAAAGAAGCCGCCGACCCCGCCTAGCGAGCCGTCTGCCTGAAGGATCACGAATTCAGATTTGCTGGCATACATAGGTGTGGCGACCGCGTAGAAGTAGTAGCCTGCAATCAGTGTCGGCAGAAAGACGAAGAAGGCTAGCCGGGTCAGCAGCTGCAACATCTTGCGCCGGCGTCGGCGCATGATGTCCTGCTGGATACGGCCGATCTCCATCTCCCGCCGCTGGGTCGGGCTCAATTCTGTCGAGGGCAGCATCTGGCGCGGCTGAACCGTTTGCGGAAGTTGAATCTTCGGGACCTCCTGCTCAGCGTTGTCCGCGTCAGGATGGGGAGGAACGTCCTTGCCGCGCTGCACCACAAGGTCCAGCATGTTGCCACGTTCCAGCGGGTCGATCCCACGTGCACGCAATTGGCGCACCGCCTCGTAGTCCGAGGTGACGGGCAGGTTGTGTTTCTGGGCCAGCCGCCGGGCCATGCGCAGCTGCCGTCCAGTCAGGCCCTCGCGTTTGATGGCGTCGATCTCGCTCTCAGCGGTGGTTTCGGTAGCTGAAGAAACCTGCCCTTCCAACGCCTTGGAGGTTGTGGGCGCTGCGCCCTGTGCGGGGCGTTGCGGACGTACCGGCGTGTTGCCGGGCTGTGGCGTTTTCGAGTGTGTCGGGTCGGGTTGCGGACGCAGGGGCGAGACATTGGCCGCTGGCTGTGGCCGGGCGGGGGCTGCAGACGCCCCTTCGCCACCCAAGGGGGCGCCGGTCCGGCGGATACGGAATTTCTTAGCCTTGGGTTTGGTAGTCATAGAGCTGTTTCGCTTCTTCCAAGGAGTCGAATACGTGCAACTGGCCATCCATCAGAACAGCCGCCTGCCGGGCGAATTTTTCCAGCGTCGCGGGTTGGTGCGACACCATGACGATCGTTGTTGTGCGTAGGCGCTCTTCCAGGATGGCGCCCGCCTTCTTGTTGAACTCGACATCCGTCGAGGCGGGCATGCCCTCGTCGATCAGATACATGTCGAAATCCAACGCCAGCATCAAGGCAAACGAGAACCGCGCCCGCATGCCCGAAGAATAGGTGCCCAACGGTTGGTCGAAATACTCGTCAAGACCACAGAGCCACCGGCAATAGGCCTCGATATAGTCGGGGTCCATCCCGTAAAGCCTGGCGATATATCGCGAATTCTCCATCGCTGAGAGGCGACCTACGACGCCGCCCATGAAACCCAGCGGAAACGAGATGTTGCAACCTCGACGGATCACGCCTTCATCGGGTTTTTCCAGACCCGCCATCATGTTGATCAACGTCGATTTGCCAGTTCCGTTGGGAGCCAGGATGCCCATCGACTTGCCCAGCTCCACCCGGAACGAGACACGGTCCAGGATCACCTTGCGCTGTGTTCCTGTCCAGAAGGACTTGCTGACGTTTTCGAACTCTAGCATCTGCTGTCTGCTGCGGCCCAATATGAGATGTTTTGCATGGCGGTCAGGCCACACCTGTTAATCCCCCGTCCGGGCGGAAGTTGTCTACCGGCCTACAGGGGGAATTTGGCTACATTATGTCCAAATGTGAAACAAAAACTCAATCGCCTCGCGGATGCGTGTGCCATGCGGTTCCCGATCACGACAGGTTGACATCATGCAGGGCTGCCCAGGCCATGGAGTCGGGTTATCCTGGGGCGGCGACATGACCGGAGCCACGCCGATGACCGACCCCGCCGACCGGCCCCTGATCGAGCGGATCAGAGCCTGCCTCCTGTGTGCCGACCGCTTTGCGGCAACGCATACCGCGCATGAACCGCGTCCGGTGGTCTGGTTCCGGCCCGGTGCGCGGCTGCTGATCGCGGGGCAGGCGCCGGGCGCGCGGGTTCATGCCTCGGGTCGGCCCTTCACCGATCCCTCGGGCGACCGGTTGCGCGACTGGCTGGGGATCAGCGAGGAGACCTTTTACGACCAGTCCCGGGTGGCCGTGGTGCCAATGGCGTTTTGTTTCCCGGGCTACAACAGTCAGGGCGCCGATCTGCCGCCACCGCCGGTTTGTGGAAAGACCTGGCACAATCAGGTGATGGGTGAACTGGGCGAGGTGCCGCTAAGCGTTCTGGTGGGCGGACATGCGCTCAAATATCACCTGGGCGCGCGCAGCCCGGTGACCCAGACGGTGGCCGCCTGGCGGGACCATGCGCCGCGCGTCTTTGCCTTGCCTCATCCGTCCTGGCGCAATACGGCATGGCTCAGGAAAAACCCGTGGTTCGAGGCCGAGTTGCTGCCGGTTCTGCGTGCACGGGTCAAAGAGGTGCTGAATGAACCAGACCGGAGCACAAACCCCGCTTGACCGCGCCCATGCCGCGATGGAGGCCGATACCGGCGATGATGCGGCCCGCCTGCGCTTTTTCGAGCGGTTGGGCGATGCCGAGCTGTTCCTGCTTCTGACCGAAGAGGCGCGCGGCGAGAACCTGTCGCCCGAACTCTTCGACCTGGCCGATGGCCGCTTTGTGCTGGCCTTCGACCGCGAGGAGCGGCTGGCCGCCTTTACCGGCCGTCCCGCCCCCTATGCAGCTTTGTCCGGCCGGGTGCTGGCGGCGATGCTGGCGGGGCAGGGGGTCGGGCTGGGGCTTAACCTGGATGTGGCGCCCTCGGCCATGCTGGTCCCGGCCGAGGCGCTGGGCTGGCTGGCCGAGACTTTGGGCCATGGTCCCGACCAGATCGAGGCGCGCATCACCGAGGTGACCGCGCCGGGCGGCCTGCCCGAGGTGCTGCTCTCGGCGCTCGATGCCAAGCTGGTCACCGCTGCCGGTCTGGCGCAGGGGGCCTATCTGGCCGGTGTCGTCTATCAGGATGGCGGGCGCGGGCATCTTCTGGGTTTTGTCGATGCGCGTGAGGGGGCCGAACCCGCGCTGGCCAAGGCCGCGTCCGAGGCGCTGACCTTTTCGGGGATCGAGGCCGGGGCGATGGATGTGGGCTTTTTCTCTGCTGCCGACCCGATGGCCGCCACCCTGTCGCGGGTGGGGCTGCGCTTCGATCTGCCCGAGCCGCCCGAGCCGCCGCGCGGTCCTGCGGCGCCGGGCATGGACCCGGATGCGCCGCCCCGTTTGAAATAGGTTCAATTCAAACGCAAAGAGCACGGGGCCGAAATGGCCCCGCTTCGACATGATGTGCCTCGGGCTTATCCGCCGCTCGGCTCCAGCTTGTCCTGGGTGCGGGTTTCGAAATCGCTGGCGTCATGGCGTTCGCGCAGCTGGAATTTCAGCTCGCCCGAGACACGGTTGACCATACGACCACGGCTGACGCCGGGGCGGGCATCCAGCTCGCGCGCCCAGCGCATCACATGGGTATAGCTTTCGGCATCCAGGAATTCGGCGGCGTCATAGGCCCGGCCCAGAACCAGCTGCCCATACCACGGCCAGATCGCCATATCGGCGATGGAATAATCGTCACCCGCGATAAAGGGGCGATGCGCCAGTTCGCGGTCCAGCACGTCCAGCTGGCGCTTGACCTCCATCGCGAAGCGGTTGATCGGGTATTCGAACTTCTCGGGCGCATAGGCGTAGAAATGGCCAAACCCGCCGCCCAGATAGGGCGCGCTGCCCATCTGCCAGAACAGCCAGTTCATCACCTCGGTCCGGGCCGGGCCCGATGCGGGCAGGAAGGCGCCGAATTTCTCGGCGAGATGGAACAGGATCGAGGCGCTTTCGAACACCCGGACCGGTTCCGGGCCGGAGCGGTCGAGCAGGGCAGGGATCTTGGAGTTGGGGTTCACATCGACAAAGCCCGATCCGAACTGATCACCCTGACTGATATTGATCAGCCAGGCATCGTATTCGGCGTCTGCGTGGCCTGCGGCCAGCAGTTCCTCGAACATTACCGTCACCTTGACCCCATTGGGCGTGCCCAGCGAATAGAGCTGGAACGGGTGCTTGCCCACCGGCAGGTCCTTGTCATGGGTGGCACCCGCAATGGGACGGTTGATATTGGCGAACTGGCCGCCGTTTTCCTTGTCCCAGGTCCAGACGCGGGGCGGGGTATAGGGTGTCTGTTCGGTCATGGCTTTCGTCTCGAATGTTACATCAACGGGCGGCGGCACCCGGTTAGGGAGAGCTAGGGGCCGGAAGGGCAAAGTCCAATGCCGGGGCGGGGAATGCAACTGAAACAATAGCCCGGTCCCACTCACAAATCGTCGATGTGGGGTCACAGCCGCGCGAGGCCCGCTGCCAAGGATGGGTAACAAGGATAATCTCGGGTCAACATCAAACGGAGGAACCTCTTCATGAAACGTCTCGCTCTTGCCCTTGCCACCGCAGCCATGACCGCACTGGCCGCACCGGTTCTGGCCGGTCCGCAATATCTTGACGGCACCGGTTATGCGGTGTCGGGCTATGATGTGGTCGCCTATCGCGGGTTGGCCCAGGCACCGGTGGGCCAGGCCCAGCCAGAGGCGATCAAGGGCCGCGCCGACATCACAGCCGAGTGGAACGGCTCGACATGGGCCTTTGCCAGCGCCGAGAACCGCGACAGGTTTCTGGCCAACCCGGCCTATTACGCGCCGCAATATGACGGCCATTGCGCCTATGGTGTATCCAAGGGCGGCAAGGTGCCGGGCAACCCGAACCTGTGGCGCATCGTCGATGACAAGCTTTACCTGAACATCACGAAGAACGTTGTAGGTTTCTGGGAGGAAGACATTGCCGGAAACATCAACAAGGCCCAGGGGAACTGGCCGGGGATCGAGGATAAAGCGGCTTCCACCAACGTAATCCCCGATTTCACATCGGCGGCACCGGTCAAGAACTGAGCTGAACCACGTCTGTTTTTGGGTAGCGAGTAACGGTCCGGGACATCTGTCCCGGACTTTTTTCTGCGCGGGCCTGTGTCAGCGGCGACGATCGCGGCGCGAACTCATCGGCTGGAACGCCACGCCGACATGCGCCTCGCAATAGGGTTTACCCTGCTGGACCGGCAAGCCGCAGAACCAGAAATCCTCGGTCGCGGGGTCGCCCACGGGCCATTTGCAGGTGCGCTCGGTCAATTCCATCAGGCTCAGCTTCTTGGCCTTTTTCTCGACCTCGTTGACCTTGGCCAGTGCCTCGGGGCTGATTTCGTTCGCCGAAGGCTGTGGCGGCAGCGGTTGACCGGCCGGGATGATCTGTTTGCGCGCCGGGATCGGCTTGGCCTCGGCCGGTTGCTGTGCCGGTGCAGGCTCGGGGGCCGCGCGAACCGGTTCGGGGCGCGGCGCGGGTTTGGGCTTGGCCTCTGGCCTGGGTGTGGCGGCGGGCTTTTCTTTTGCCTCGGCCTTGGTCGAGGCTGGCGCCGCGCCCGAGCTGCGATTGGACAGGCCCAGACGGTGCACCTTGCCGATGACCGCGTTGCGGGTGACGCCGCCCAGTTCCTTGGCGATCTGGCTGGCCGACTGGCCCTCGCCCCACATTTTCTTGAGCAGTTCGACGCGCTCGTCGGTCCAGGACATGGTTTGCCTCTCAAAAGCGGGAAAGCGGCCCCAGAGCTGCGGCCGCCTTCGGAAATTGTCTCAGCGCCCTATTCTAGTCACTGCGGGCCGGGTTACAAGGCATTTCGAATCGGGAAAAGGCCAGGGCGGCGGCAAGTGGGAGAGAAGGCGATGGAACTGGGGGTGCGGCGGTTCGGACAGGTGAACTGGCTGGGACTTTATACGCTTGCCGCGCGCGAGGTGATGCGGTTTCTGGTGGTCTGGACCCAGACCCTGCTGGCGCCGCTGGTGACGGCGGGTCTGTTCATGATGATCTTCTCGCTGGCAGTGGGCGCTGGCCGGGGCGCGGTGATGGGGGTGCCGTTCCTGACCTTTCTGGCGCCGGGGATCCTGATGATGACGGTGATCCAGAACGCGTTTGCGAATACCTCCTCCTCGGTGGTGATCTCCAAGGTGCAGGGCAATATCGTGGATACGCTGATGCCGCCGCTGTCGGCGCTGGAGTTGCTCCTGGGTTATCTGGCGGGCGCCGTGGTGCGTGGGTTGCTGGTGGCGCTTGCGATCGGGGTGGCGCTGGTGCTGGTGCTGGGGATCGTGCCGGTGCACCCGCTGCTGGCGCTGGGATTTGTGGTGCTGGGGGCCGGGTTCATGGGCGCGCTCGGGCTGGTGGCGGGGATCTATGCCAACAAGTTCGACCAGATGGCCGCAATCACCAATTTCATCGTGACGCCCTTGGCGTTTCTGTCGGGCACTTTCTATTCGGTCGAGGCCTTGCCGCCGCTTCTGGGGGGGCTGACCCACGCCAATCCGGTCTTCTACCTGATCGATGGGCTGCGGTTTGCGATGATCGGTGTCTCGGATAGTTCGCCCGCGTTGGGCCTGGCGGTTTGTCTGGGGGCCACGTTGGCGGTCTGTCTGCTGGCCTGGGTCCTGCTCAATCGGGGGTATCGGCTGAAGGCATGAGGCAGCCGGAATTCTGCAAGAATTCCGGCCCGTCTTCCGTGCCGGAAAACGGCGCCCGCTTCAGGCATCGGCGAGCGAGCCGGCTTCGAAGCGAACCCGGGGGCGACCCAGGCGCGGGTGCATCCGGGCGGCGATGGTGAAAGCGCCAAACAGGCCCGCACCGCCGGCAACGAAGATGCCCGCCACCGGCGCGGCCAGCAGCACAAGCCAGGCCACGCCCGGTGTCAGGATACCCGACACGTCGCGGTAACTGGAATAGATCGCAGACATCTCGGTTCGTTCTGACGGTTTCACCGCCATCAGGAAGGGCAGGCCAGCGCAGATATCGAGCACGATCAGCCAGAACGATCCCAGCATCAGCAATCCGGCGGCGACCGGCGCCCAGCCCGACAGGAGACCCGCGGTCGCAAAACAGAACCCGGCCCCGGCGAAGCCGATCCGCACAGCGCTTTTCAATGAGCGCGCCTGCACCCATCTCAGGATCAGCGGTGCCGCGAACAGCATACCGTTGGTGATAGACAGAAGGATGCCGCCCAGCTGGTCTCCAAGCCCGGCCTCGATCGCGAAGATCGGCAGATAGACCACATAGACCCACCAGCCACAGGATCGGATCATCGCAAAGAGATAGCCCGCGACCAGCCGGGGCTGGGCAAAGAAGCGGGGCAGAAAGGCCAGCGGATTGCGTGCCGGGCGGCGGGCGCGGGCGATCATCTTGCCATTGCCAAGCCTGAGCGCCCAGAAGAGCGCCAGCATCGCCAACGCGGCGACACCGCTGATCACGAAAGGTGCTGGCGGCCAGACCTCCATCAACAACACCCCGGCCATCGGCCCGGCGGTCCAGCCGAGCGCGCTGTAGAACATCCGGCTGGTTTCGCACCTGCCCAGCTCCACCCGCTCGATGTAATCGAGCACATAGGCGTTGAAACAGATGAAGCAAACCACCGCGGCGACGGTGTTGCAGGCCAATGCGGCGATCGTGGTCAGGGGCGTTCCCTGCACCGCCAGCATCGCCCCGGCCACGAACAACAGCGCCCCTCCCGAATAGGCCCAACGTCGTGGGACATACCGGATCAGGCTGGGCACCATCAGTCCCGCGCCCAGCGAGAGGAAACCGATCAGGAAATAGGCCATCGACACGCGTTCGGCGTCACCCAGCGCCCGGTACATGATCAGCGGAAAGACCGAGATCAGAATGCCGCGAACCACCGCCTCGAGTCCGGCGAGCAAGCCGAAATCCCGTACCGAAGGAGCGGGGGAATGGCGGACCCATTCAGGAATTCGGCGTTCATGCATAGCGGACCATCCGGAGAGTGCGTAGTCTCAGGATCGGTGGGAAAGCAGGGCGGGTCTTGGCGATTTGCGACGCATCCGTCGCCTCGAGGCAAGTTCGACAGATTATCGCGAAGGTGTCACGATGACAGGGGGCTCTGCCCCCGGCACCCGAAGGGCGCCTCCCCCGGAGTATTTCTGGCGAAATGAAAGGCGGATCAGGTCTTGCGAGCGCGACCTTCGCGCCAGGCCAGGGTCAGGGCTCCGGCGAGGATGATGGCAGCGCCGGTAAGGCTCACCGCGTCGGGCCAGACCTGAAATGCGGCCAGATCGTAGAGTGTGGCAAAAACGAGGGTGGCATAGCTGAAAGGCGCGACAAACGAGGCATCGGCCCGGGCCATCCCGTTGACGAAACAGATCTGCGCACAGGCCATCAGCAGACCGATCCCTGCCAGCGCCGCCCATTGCGCGGGCAAGGGTGTTTGCCAGACCGGCCAGACCGCGACGCTGGCGATGACCAGCCCCATCGCGTTGTTGACTAGCAGGATCTGGATCGGACGCTCGCGGCCCGAAAGCTTCT
This sequence comes from Ruegeria pomeroyi, assembly GCF_021405525.1. Taxonomy (GTDB): domain Bacteria; phylum Pseudomonadota; class Alphaproteobacteria; order Rhodobacterales; family Rhodobacteraceae; genus Ruegeria_B; species Ruegeria_B alba. The sequence continues at coordinate 3,138,322 of NZ_JAGQAG010000001.1, read as the reverse complement.
TGATAAAGATAAGCTCCATGCCCATCACTACCGCGGCGCCCAGTGCCAACAGGGCGGCGGGCTGGAAGCTGCCAGTCGCTGGCCGCAGCAGTATGAGCGCGCCCAGGAGGGCAACGACCGCCGCACCCCAGCGCCAAGGACCGACCCGCTCGCCCAGCAGCGGGATCGCCAGCAACATGGCGAAGACCGGATTCAGGAAAGCGATCGCCGTCGCGTCAGCCATGGGGATATGGGCGACAGCCGCGAACATCAGGGTCACACCCGCCCAGCCAAAGCTTGTGCGGCCCAGGTGCAGCCCCCAATGGGGGCGCCCCAACCGGGGCCTGGTCGTGGTCACGATCGACAGGACCACGGCGAAGGCAAATAGAAATCGCCCGTGGCTGATCTGAAACGCTGGCAGGGCAGGACCCAGCGCGCCGGTGCCCAGCGCCTTGGCCAAAAGCGTGGTGCCCGCGATAAACGCGGTGGCGGCAAAGATCAGCGTTGCGGCCAGCGCGGGGTTTTGCGGTTTCGCCTCGAACATGCGCCAGCGGTGACCGAGTCCTGGACGAATGGCAAGAGGCAACACTTCGTTCAGCGCAGAACCGGAGTCGCCGCCAGCGCCGCGCGCGCCTGTCGCAGACTGTCCAGAAACCGTTCGGCGCGCGTGACGCGCGCTTCGACCTCGGCAATGCGCGCGTCCAGAAACGCCTCGCCATCGAACCCGTCAGGATCGGCGGCCTGCAACTGGCCCATCAGCATGGCCAGATCGGCGATGCTCATCCCGGCCGCCTGGGCGTCGGCGATCTGGTCAAGGGTGATCAGCGCCTCTTCGGGATAGTCGCGATAGCTGTTGGTCGCCTCGGCCCCTGGCCGGGACTCGATCAGCCCCTGTTTCTCATAAAACCGCAGCGTGTCTCGGCTCAGCCCGCTGCGCCGCGCCAATTCTCCGATCCGCATGACTGGTCCTTCTCAAAACCGTTGACTTAACTCCATGGTTTTGATCCTATGATGGCCGAACAACCGATTCAAGGGCGAAGATCATGGGACAGACCTGTCAAAGCTGCGGCATGCCGCTGAGCAAGGATCCGGCGGGTGGCGGCAGCGAGGCGGACGGCTCGCGCAGCACCAAATGGTGTTCGCTCTGCTATGAAAACGGCGCCTTCCGGCACCAGGACGCGACCTATGAAGAGTTTCAGGCCCATTGTGTCGAGGCGCTGGTCGCCAAGGGCATGCCGCGCATCCTCGCCTGGGCCTTAACACGCGGAATGAAGCGGCTGGACCGCTGGCGCGCGGCCTGACTTCCATTTTGTTGCATTTCCCCCTCCAAAAGGGGTTTTCTTTGCGCGAATCCTCCGTTATGGAACGCGACATGATCAAACACGCTCATATCGCGTCTCTCCGACGCCGACGCGCAACCGCCTGAGCGGTCGTTTGATCCCTGCGTACCAGTTTTGCTACGCGCACCCTGCTTTCCAGACATTGACCTGAACGCCCCGCTATGCCCTGCATCGGGGACAACCCTCAGACAAGGATGATCCCATGATTCCGTCCGTCCTGCCGACCTATAACCGCGCGCCGCTTCACTTCGTGAAGGGCGAAGGCGCCTGGCTGATCGAGGCGGATGGCCGACGCTTCCTCGATCTTGGCTCGGGCATCGCGGTGAATGCGCTGGGCCATGCCCATCCCGCGCTGGTCAAGGCATTGACCGATCAGGCGCAGAACCTGTGGCACGTGTCGAACCTCTACCAGATCCCGCAACAGCAGGCGCTGGCCGACAAGCTGGTCGAGCACACATTTGCCGATACGGTGTTCTTCACCAATTCGGGCACCGAGGCCTGCGAACTGGCTGTCAAGATGGCGCGCAAGTACTTTTACGACAAGGGCCAGCCCGAGCGGGTCGAGATCATTACCTTCGACGGCTCCTTCCATGGCCGCTCCTCGGCAGGCATCGCCGCCGCGGGGTCGGAAAAGATGGTCAAAGGGTTCGGCCCGCTTCTGCCCGGCTTCGTGCATCTGACCTTTGGCGATCTAGACGGGGTCGCCAACGCGATCACGGAAAAAACCGCCGCGATCCTGATCGAGCCGGTGCAGGGCGAGGGGGGTATTCGTCCGGTTCCCGATGCCGAGTTGAAGGCGCTGCGCCAGATCTGCGACGATCATGGTCTCTTGCTGATCCTCGACGAGGTACAGTGCGGCGTGGGCCGGACGGGGCGGCTCTTTGCCCATGAATGGGCCGGCATCACGCCCGATATCATGATGGTGGCCAAGGGCATCGGTGGCGGCTTCCCTCTGGGCGCGGTGCTGGCCACCGAAGAGGCCGCAAGCGGTATGACCGCAGGCACCCATGGCTCCACCTATGGTGGCAATCCGCTGGGCTGCGCCGTGGGCTGCGCGGTGATGGATCACGTGGCCGATCCGGCCTTTCTGGCCGAGGTCAACCGCAAGGCCGCATTGCTGCGCCAGCGGCTCGAAGGGCTGGTCGCCGCCCACCCGGAGGTGTTCGAAGAGGTGCGCGGGTCCGGCCTGATGCTGGGGCTGAAATGCAAGGCGTCCAATCTCGACGTGGTCAAGGCGGGTTATGACAACCTGGTCATCACCGTCCCCGCCGCCGATAACGTGATCCGCCTGCTGCCACCGCTCACCCTGACCGAGGACGACATCGCCGAGGCCTTCACCCGCCTGGATGCCGCCGCAAGCCAGGTCGAAGCCGCCTGATCTTCATTTCGCCAAAAATACTCCGGGGGAGTCGCCGTCAGGCGACGGGGGCAGCGCCCCCGCCCCGGCCAGAAGAAAGCCTAAAGACATGAATCACTTTCTCGATATTCACAAGACCGACGCCGCCGACCTGCGGACCATGATCGACCAGGCCGGCGCCATGAAACAGGCCCGCCTGGGCCGGCCCAAGGCCGCGCCCGATGACGAGCAGCCGCTCAAGGACCGGATGGTCGCACTGATCTTTGAAAAACCTTCGACCAGGACGCGCGTGTCCTTTGACGTGGGCGTGCGGCAGATGGGCGGCCAGACCATGGTGCTGTCGGGCAACGACATGCAGCTTGGCCATGGCGAGACCATCGCCGACACCGCCCGCGTGCTGTCGCGTTACGTGGACATGATCATGATCCGGACCTTCGACGAAACCGTGCTGACCGAGATGGCCGAATATGCCGACGTGCCGGTGATCAACGGGCTGACCGACCGCAGTCATCCCTGCCAGATCATGGCCGATGTGCTGACATTCGAAGAGCATCGCGGCCCGATCGCGGGCAAAAAGGTGGTCTGGACCGGTGACGGCAACAATGTCTGCTCGTCTTTCCTGCATGCTGCCGGACAATTCGGCTTTGACCTGACCTTCACCGGCCCGTCCCAGTTCGACCCCGAGGAAGAGTACATGGGCTATGCCCGCCAGAAGGGCTCCAAGGTTGTGATCGAGCGTGATCCGTTCAAGGCGGTCGAAGGTGCCGACCTGGTGGTCGCAGACACCTGGGTGTCGATGCATGACGCGCAATCGGCCAAGGAACGCCGGCACAACCTGTTGCGCCCCTATCAGGTCAATGCCGAGCTGATGCGCCATGCCAAGCCCGACGCGCTGTTCATGCACTGCCTGCCTGCCCACCGCGAGGAAGAGGCCACCTCCGAGGTGATGGATGGCCCGAACTCGGTCATCTTCGACGAGGCCGAAAACCGGCTGCACGCGCAAAAGGCGATCATGCGCTGGTGCATGGGGGCCTGATCGGCCTGCCGGCCGGGCACTGAACGGAGACACCACCGGAAAGGCAGACCGGACCCCGCCCTGGCGGGCCGGTGCCGGCATGCCCGCTTTCCGCCTTGGACACAGGGAAACCCGACCATGACATACAAGGTTTTCATCGATGGCGAGGTCGGCACCACCGGCCTGCAAATCCGCGCCCGGCTGGAGGGGCGCGACGATATCCGGCTGATCACGCTGGGCGAAGCCGACCGCAAAAATATCCACGCGCGGCTCGCCGCCTTTGGTGAGGCCGATGTCGGCATCCTCTGCCTGCCCGACGCGGCGGCGGTCGAGATCGTGGCGGCGCTTGCCGGCACCGGCACCCGGGTGATCGACGCCAGCACCGCGCATCGGGTGCACCCCGAATGGGCTTTCGGCTTTCCTGAACTGGACGATGCACTGCGCGCCCGGATCGCCAGCGGTCAGTTTGTCTCGAACCCCGGCTGTTACTCCACGGGCGCCATCGCGCTTTTGTATCCGCTGGTCCAGCGCGGGCTGATCGCCGCCGATGCGGCACTCAGCATCAACGCCATCAGCGGCTATTCCGGTGGCGGCAAGGCGATGATCGCAGAGTTCGAGAGCGGCCATACCGATGGTCCCTTCGTCTATGCCACCGACCAGCAGCACAAGCACCTGCCCGAGATCATCGCGCATGTGGGCCTGTCCCGGCGGCCGGTCTTCGTGCCCTCGGTCGGCCCCTATGAACAGGGCATGATCGTGCAGATACAGCTGCCCTTTCTCGAACCGGGGCAGGGCGCCGCGATCAAGGCGGCGCTGGCCGATCACTATGCGGGCAGCCGCTTTGTCTCGGTGGTCTCGCCCGAGCACTATGGCCCCCGCATCGACCCGCGCCGCCTGAATGGCAGCAACCGGATGGAGTTGTCGGTGCATGGCAATCCCGACACCGGTGGGGCTGTGCTGATCGCGCTGCTTGACAATCTGGGCAAGGGGGCCTCGGGCGCCGCGGTGCAGAACCTCAACATCATGCTTGGCCTGGACGAAGGGCTGGGTCTGTGAGCCCGCCGGACCTGCTGCTGACAAGGCTAGAGGGCGAATATGCCATCACCCGCCGCCCCGCCGGTGCACCGCTCCCCCGCTGGCATACCGGCCCTGGCCTGGTCAGCGTCACCCAGGCGCCCGACGAGACCTCGATCCTTTGCCTGTCGGACCGGGTCCCCGAGGGCGAGATTACCGCGCGCGGCTGGCAGGCGATCCGGGTCGAGACCCTGGCGGCGCTCGACCAGCCCGGCGTGGTGCTGGCGGCGGTGGAACCGGTGTCGCGGTCCGGCCTCGGGGTCTTTGTCACCTCGACCCATGACCGCGATTACCTGCTGGTGCGCGCCGGGCAGGTGGCCCGGGCCGAGGCCGCCTGGATTGCCGAGGGGCACAGCGTTTGCGAGGGCGGTATCACCGTGCGCCGGGCCGGGCCGCAAGATGCCGAGGCGCTGGCCTCCCTGCATTTCCAGGTCTGGCAGGAAACCTATGCCCGCATCGCCCCACCCGAAGTGCGGCTGGCGCTGAACAAGGCCCGCCGCACCGCCTATTGGCGTGACCGGCTGGCCAATAAGGGGGGTGCAGTGATCGCCCTGCGCGGGAATGAAACGGTGGGCCTGACAGCCCTGTCTCCAAGCGGAGTCGCGGGGTTCGAGGAGTGCGCCGAGATCGACCATCTTTATGTCGCCGCCTCTGCCCGGCGCAGCGGGTTGGGCGCGCGCCTGCTGGGGATCGCCCGGGCGCAAGCGACCCAGTCGGGAGCGCCGCGTCTGATCCTCGCCGTGGTGCGGGAAAATGCGGCGGCGCTGACCTTCTACCACGCGCAAGGCGGCGCGATACTGGCCGAACGTAAGGACAAGGGTCCGCTCTGGCCCTCCGACAATCTGATCCTGGGCTGGCCTGCCGCCTGAGCCGTTGCGTCATCGCCGCCGCCCTCGCAATATGGCGGGGACAGGGAGAGAGACGTGATGCGCATCGTGATAGCGGGGGCAGGCAGTATCGGCTGTTTTTGCGGCGGCTTGCTGGCGCTCGGCGGGCATGACGTTACCCTGCTGGGTCGCGCGCCTTTGCTGGCGCGGATCGCAGCGCATGGCCTGCGTCTAACTGATTATGGCGGGCTCGACCTGCACCTGGGCGCCGACCGGCTGACGCTGGCCACAGATCCCGCCTGCCTTGCGCAGGCGGAACTGGTGATCGTCACGGTCAAGACCCCGGCCACCGCCGACATGGCCTGCGCCATCGCCACCCATGCCCCGGTTTCCGCGCCGGTCCTGTCCTGGCAGAACGGATTGGAAAACGCCCGCCTGCTGCGCACCCGTCTGCCCGGGCGCGACATTCGTGCCGGTATGGTCCCCTTCAACGTGGTGCCGATGGGCGAGGCGACATGGCACCGGGCGTCCTCCGGCGATATCGTGATCGCGGCGGGGCCGAGCGGGCTTGGCGCGGCACTCTCGGTACCCGGCCTGCCGGTCAGCGAGAGCCTGCGGATCGAGGCGGTGCAATGGGGCAAGCTGGTGATCAACCTCAACAACGCGCTTAATGCGCTGTCCGGACTGACACTGGTCGAACAGCTCGCCGACCGCGGCTGGCGTCGCCTCATGGCCGACCAGATGGCCGAGGCGCTGGGCGTTTTGCGCGCCGCGAGCATTCCGGTTGCGGCGACCACGCCGCTGCCGGCTTGGGTCTCTCCGCATATCCTGCGATTGCCCGACGCTCTGTTTGCTCGCATCGCCGCCCGCATGCTGACGGTCGACCCCAGCGCCCGCAGCTCGATGGCCTATGATCTGGATGCCGGTCGCGCGACCGAAATTGCCAGTCTTCAGGGAGAGATCATCCGGCTGGGGCGCGCGCATGGCGTTGCCACCCCGATCTGTTCCCGCGTCGCCGCCCTGATAGACTCCGCGACGGCCAGCGGCACGACCGCACCCCGTCTGAGCGTCGCCCAGATCGCCCCACCGGACTGACGCGCCCGCCTGTTCTTCTGTTGAAAAATACCTCGGAGCGCGAGGCAGAGCCTCGCAATCCTGTCCTCACCGCGTACGCAAAGGGTCAGACAAAGCTGTTCAGGATCGCAAAGATCACGCCCGACATCAGCGCTGCCGCCGGGACCGTGATCACCCAGGCCGCCACGATGGTCATGAAATGCGACCGCCGCACCAGCTTGCGCCGGCGCCGCTCTTCCAGTGGCAGGCGCTTGGCCGGGGGCCGGTTGTTGCGGTTCTGACGCAACCGGCGCTCGGAATGCCATTCGCGGTAGAATCCGACGCCGAACACCCCGCCAACGGCGATATGGGTCGAACTGACCGGCAGGCCCAGCCAACTGGCCACGATCACCGTGATCGCCGCCGACAGAGCCACGCAGTAGGCCCGCATCGGGTTCAGCTTGGTGATCTGGCTTCCCACCATGCGGATCAGCTTGGGCCCGAACAGGAACAGGCCGAACGAGATGCCAAAGGCACCGATCACCATGACCCAGAAGGGAATGGCCACCTTGGCGGCAAAACTGCCCGCCTGGCTGACATGCACGATGGCTGCCAGCGGACCCACCGCATTGGCCACGTCATTGGCGCCATGGGCAAAGCTCAACAGCCCCGCCGACAACACCAGCGGCAGGCCGAACAGCGCCTTGATCGACTTGGTGCGGTTTTCCATGCCTTCCGACTTGCGCTTGATCCAGGGGATCGTCACCGCCCAGACCAGCAGGGCGGTTGCCAGCCCGATCATCAGGGCGGTCTGCAAATCGATCTTGACGATCTTCTTGATGCCCTTGACCGACAGATATGTGGCAAATGTGCCCGCCATCACCGCCACAAGGATCGGCACCCAGCGGCGCGCAGCGACAATCTTGTCGGGCTGATACTGGATGCGGTGCTTGATCAGGGCCAGAAACAGCGCCGCGATCACCCCGCCCAGAACCGGAGAGATCACCCAGCTGGCCACGATGGCGCTCATGGTCGACCAGTCCACCGCCGACAGGCCCGCGGCGGCGATGCCCGCGCCCATCACGCCACCCACGACAGAATGGGTGGTCGAGACCGGAGCCCCCACCCAGGTGGCCAGGTTGACCCACAGCGCTGACGAGATCAGCGCCGCCATCATCGCCCAGATGAAGACCTGGGTATCGGCCACCGAATTGGGGTCGATGATCCCCTTGGAGATGGTCGAGACCACATCGCCGCCCGCAAGCAGGGCACCGGCGCTTTCCGCCACCGCCGCGATGGCAATCGCCGCACCCATGGACAGGGCATTGGCGCCCACCGCCGGGCCCATGTTGTTGGCCACGTCATTGGCGCCGATATTGATCGCCATATAGGCGCCGAAGGCCGCAGCGGCGACCACAACGATCCCGCCCGGCGTTCCGCCCAGTGCAACCATCGCGGCCAGGGCCGCCAGGACGATAAAGGCCAGTGCGATGCCGGTCCCCACCAGGGGGCGCGCGGCATAAGCGGTCGCGGTCTCGATCCGGCTGATCCGGTTCAGGTCGGCATCCAGCCGACCCCACTGGGGCTTGGTCTTGCGGTCGCTCATGATATCCTGTTCGGCTCCATGCGGGTCGCGCGCGGCTTAGACCGCGCAGCCCCTTGGCGCAACAGGTGCATCATAAATTTGTCGTAACGCTGTTACAATTGCCGCAGCAGGTCCTGCAATTGCGGTTCCTGCACCATGTTGGCGGCCTCTGACGGCGCGACCCAGCGCAGTTGCCGGCGCCCGGCCTCGGGATAGATATCCGAGAGCTCGTCTACCAGCATCCGATAGACATAGGTTTCAACCGGTTCCACGGTGCCGTTCTTGCGGCGCTTGCCATAACCGAAGGTCCCGATCGGTTCGTCCTCGACCCGGGCACGACGCACGCCAGCCTCTTCCCAGGCTTCCTGAAGCGCGGTTTCGGGACCGCTGAGCCCTTCGATAGGCCAGCCCTTGGGCACGATCCAGCGTCCGGTATCCAGACTGGTGATCAGCAAGACCTCGGGCCCGCCAATGGTGGGGCGCAGGCACAATGCCGCGACTTGCGTCCGTTTCGGACGGAGAAACATGGGACGGACCAACTCGGTCCAAGCGGTGTGGACTCGTGACTTCATCTGCTCACCCTCGGCGCCTGTTCTGCGAGTTTTCGGCGCTTGTGGAAATCTGACCGATATTTGTGTGTTTTCTGCGAAAAATCAACAAAGAACTTTGAAAACATGGAGTTTCAGTGCCCAAAGCCCGAGATTTTGGCATATCCGGGCCATGTATTCGGGCGCCCGCAGGATGAAACTGCTCTCGTGCGGAGCCGGTCTGGAAGATCTCTCTCCACGCGAACTCGGGCCGATTGCATATCTTGATTGCATCGCTGCCGCCAATCGGCAAGCTGGCGGGCAGGGGAGAGACATGAGCGAAAACCTGACAGGCGATTACGACTATATCATCGTGGGTGGAGGCACCGCCGGATGCGTGCTGGCCAACCGGCTCAGCACCGACCCAAAGATACGGGTGCTGTTGCTCGAAGCGGGCGGAAAGGGCCATTACCATTGGGTCCATATCCCGGTGGGTTACCTTTATTGCATCGGCAATCCGCGCGTTGACTGGATGATGAAGACCGCCGCCGAACCCGGCCTCAATGGCCGCAGCCTGGTCTATCCGCGCGGCAAGGTGCTCGGCGGCTGCACCTCGATCAACGGCATGATCTACATGCGCGGGCAGGCCGCCGACTATGACGGCTGGCGGCAGATGGGAAATACCGGCTGGGGCTGGGACGACGTGCTGCCCTATTTCCGCCGCTCCGAGGATCACCACAAGGGCGAGAGCGACCTGCATGGCGCCGGGGGCGAGTGGAAGGTCACCACCCAGCGCCTGAGTTGGGAGATCCTGCGCGCCTTTCAGCAGGGCGCGCGCGAGTTCGGATACGAGCCGACCGAGGATTTCAACAGCGGCACCAACGAGGGCTCGGGTTTCTTCGAGGTCAATCAGAGAAACGGCGTGCGCTGGAACACCACCAAGGCATTCCTGCGCCCGGCAATGAACCGTCCCAACCTGCGCGTCCTGACCCGGGCCGAGACGCAGCGGCTGGTCCTCGACGGCAAGCGCGTCACCGGGGTTGTGTTCCGTCACAAAGGGGCAGAGCACAGGGTCACGGCGCAGGCCGAGGTGCTGCTGTCCGCGGGCGCCATCAACTCGCCCAAGCTGATGGAGCTTTCCGGTATCGGCCAGCCCGACCGCCTTTCGGCGCTGGGCATCGCCCCGCTGCACGACCTGCCGGGCGTGGGCGAGAACCTGCAAGATCACTTGCAGATCCGCACCGTGTTCAAGGTCTCGAACACGCCCACCCTGAACGAGACGGCCAACTCGCTGACCGGCCGCATCGGCATCGCGCTGAAATACGCGCTGACCCGGTCAGGCCCGCTCAGCATGGCGCCCAGCCAGTTCGGCATGTTCACCAAATCCGACCCCGCGCTGGAGACGCCGGACCTGGAGTATCACGTGCAACCGCTTTCCACCGACCGGCTGGGTGACCCGCTGCATGCCTTCCCGGCGATCACGGTTTCGGTGTGCAACCTGCGACCAGAAAGCGTGGGCGATTGCCACATCACCAGCGCCGAACCCGGCCCTCAGCCGCATATCCGGCTGAACTACCTCAGCGCCCCGCGCGATCAGCTGGTCGCGGTCGCGGCGGTGAAACAGGCCCGCCAGATCATGACGGCCAAGGCGCTCGCCCCCTACGCACCCCAGGAATTCCTGCCCGGCCCACAGATCGCCAGCGATGCCGACCTTCTGCGCGAGGCCGGTAACATCGCCACCACGATCTTTCACCCGGTGGGCACCTGCAAGATGGGCAACGACCCGATGGCGGTGGTCGCTCCCGACCTGCGTGTGCACGGGCTCGCGGGTCTGCGCGTGATCGACGCCTCGATCATGCCAAAAATCGTCAGCGGCAACACCGCCTCGCCCGTCATCATGATTGCCGAAAAGGCCGCCGACATGATCCGCAAAGCGTGAGGCGCAGGTCCGAGATTTTTCGACGAAAAATCTCTGCCAAGCCTCAGCCTTTGCGCGGCTTGGCCCTCAATGTCGGATCGGCCGCGCGCGGGTCTTCGGGCCACGGGTGCTTGGGGTATTGCGCCCGCATGTCCTTGCGCACATCTGCATAGGAGCCGTCCCAGAAGCCCGGCAGGTCGCGGGTGATCTGGATCGGGCGCTGGGCGGGCGAGAGCAGTGTGATCTTGAGCGGTACGCCCGCCACCATCGGATGCTGCGCGACGCCGAACATTTCTTGCAGGCGCACCGAGATCTCCGGGACTTCGTGCTCGTAATCGATGGGCACCCTGCGTCCCAGGGGGGTGACAAAGGCGCCAGGCGCGCGGGTATCCAGTTCCTGACTCTGGCTCCAGTCGAGGCGCGCTTTGAGCGCGGGCAGCAGGTCGAAGCGTTTCCAGTCCTCGGCGCTGCGGACCCCCTGCAGCATCGGCAACAGCCAGTCCTCGACCGTGTCGGTCAGTCCGGCCTCGGAGAAATCCGGAAGATCGGCGCCTTCGGCCCGCAGCAGTTCGACCCGCCGAGCCAGCCGCGCAGCGGCTCCGTCGAGGCGCAGACCCAGATCGCGCACTCCGTCAAGCATGGCCCGCGCGACCGCATCCTCGGGCACATCCTTCCAGACCCGGTCGCTCAGGCTAATCGCGCCCAGCCTCTCTTGTTGCCGCGCAATCACCCGGCGTTCACGGCGGGACCATTCGCAGATGTCGATCCGAGTGATCTGGTTGGCAAATAGATCACGCAACTCGGCCTCGCCGATCCGCGCCGCCATCCGGATGCGGGCCTCGCGCGGGTCGCCATCGGTGTCGATGGCCACCAGATAGGGGGCGCTGGCCAGTCCCTCACCGGGGTCCAATGCGGCGCCCTTGCCGCCCGACAGGACGAAACGGGGTGCCTCTCCCTTGCGGCGCTGGCCGATCCGATCGGGGTAGGCGAGTGCGGCCATCGCGGCAGGGCTTCTGCCCTCTGCGGGTGCCTTTGCCTGTTTTTCCAGCCGCCGCGCCTCGGCCCTGATCCGGTCGAGCACGCCCAAGTTGACCTCGTAGGGGCGTTCGCGCCGGAACCGGGACGGATCGCGCAGAGCCGCGATCCGAAGGTCCAGATCGGCGGGCGCGCCGCGCAACGGATCGCGTTCGGCCATCAGCGCCGCCAGCGGGGCGGCGTCACGCCCGGCGATCGTCAGCATGTGTCCCAGCCTTGGATGCAGGGGAAGCGTAGCCAATGCCCGCCCGTGATCGGTGATCCTCCCCTGCGCATCGAGCGCGCCGAGGAAAGCCAGCAGCGCCCGTGCCTCGGTCAACGCTCCTTCGGGCGGTTGGGTGACGAAGCCAAGTACCTCGGGCTCAGCCCCCCAAAGCGCCAGTTCCAGTGCCAGCCCGGTCAGGTCCGCCGCTTCGATCTCGGCGGGTGGAAAGGCGGCAAGCGCGCCCTCTTCTCCGCGGGTCCAGAGGCGATAGCAGATGCCCGTGGCGACGCGCCCCGCGCGGCCTGCGCGCTGGGTCGCCTCGGCCCGGGTGACCCGTTCGGTGATCAGCCGGGTCATGCCCGAGCCGGGATCGAACCGCGCCCGCCGCGCCTGTCCCATATCGACCACCACCCGGATATCGGGGATGGTCAGCGATGTTTCCGCGATCGAGGTCGCCAGCACCACATTGCGCCCCTCGGTTGCGGGCCGGATGGCGGCGCGTTGCGCGGCAAAGGGCATGGCGCCGAACAGGGGCCGCAGCGTGCAGATGTCGGGCAAGCGCGCCGAGAGCAAGGTTTCAGCGCGGCGGATTTCCCCCTCGCCGGGCAGAAAGACCAGCAGGCCGCCCCCAAGATCGCGGGTCTCGGCCTCGGCCCTTGCAACCAGGTCGGCCAGCGCCTCGACCCGGCGGGCACGCGGCCCCAGCGGCCGGTCGAGCCAGCGGGTCTCGACCGGATAGGCGCGCCCCTGAGACGTGACCATCGGCGCATCCATCAGCGCCGCCACCGGCTCGGCGTCGAGCGTCGCCGACATCGCCAGCAGGATCAGGTCGTCACGCAGCGCCTCGGCCACTTCGAGACACAGCGCCAGCCCCAGATCGGCATTGAGCGAGCGTTCGTGAAACTCGTCGAAGATCACCGCGCCGATGCCGGGCAGATCGGGCTCGGCCTGCAACATGCGCGTCAGGATGCCTTCGGTCACCACTTCGATGCGGGTGGCGTTCGACCGTTTCGCCTCGCCCCGGATGCGATAACCCACGGTCTGGCCCACCGGTTCGCCCAGCGTCTCGGCCATCCGCTCGGCGGCGGCGCGGGCGGCCAGGCGACGCGGTTCCAGCATCACGATGCGGCCATTGGTCAGGCCAGCCGAGAGCAGGGCCAGCGGCACCCGGGTGGTCTTGCCCGCGCCGGGCGGGGCCTGCAGAACCGCGCGCCCGCGCGCCTGCAGAGCGGTGATGAGGTCGGGCAGGGCGTCGTCGATGGGCAACCGGGTCATGCCGCCTTATCGCCAACGCGGCGGGGGCAGGTCCAGAGCCAATTGGCGGTTCCGGGTGAGGAGCGGTGGCGGCATTGAGTATTTAAGACCAGAAAGAAGCAGCAGGGGCAGCGGCGGGGTCTTCGGGGGGGCGATACAGGGACAATCCGGCGCATCCGGTGGGTCGGCTCTGGACAAACCGGGGCGCGCTCCGTCATCTAGGCCAAATTTGCGAGGACGGCATGGATATCACACAGCTTGGCGACAGGATTTTAGCCGGTGACCGCCGTGCGCTGGCGCGCGCGATCACGCTGGTCGAGAGCCGGCGGGACGATCACCGCGCCCAGGCCGCATCGCTGCTGGACCATCTTGCCGGTGCCGGGCGCCAGGCGCTCAGGATCGGCCTGTCGGGCACGCCGGGCGTTGGCAAATCGACCTTCATCGAGAGCTTTGGCATGATGCTGATCGGGCAGGGGCTGCGGGTGGCGGTGCTGGCGGTCGATCCCAGTTCGGCGCGCTCGGGCGGGTCCATCCTGGGCGACAAGACGCGGATGGAGCGGTTGTCGCGGGAACGGGCCGCCTTCATCCGCCCTTCGCCCAGCCAGAGCCATCTGGGCGGGGTCGCGCGCCGCACCCGCGAGGCGGTCAGCCTGTGCGAGGCGGCGGGCTTTGATGTTGTGCTGATCGAGACGGTCGGCGTGGGGCAGTCCGAAACCGTTGTGGCCGAATTGTCCGACCTGTTCCTGCTGCTGCTGGCGCCCGCTGGCGGTGACGAGTTGCAGGGCGTCAAACGCGGCATCATGGAAATGGCTGACCTGATCCTGGTCAACAAGGCGGATGGCGAACTGAAATCCACCGCGACCCGGACCTGTGCCGACTACGCCGGGGCGCTCCGCCTGTTGCGCAAACGGGTGCAGGACCCGCCGGGCTTTCCCAAGGCGCTGACCGTCTCGGCGGTCGAGGAGGCGAGGCTGGATTCCGCATGGGCCGAGATGCGCGCGTTGTCGGACTGGCGGAGGGAAAACGGGCATTGGACAGCCAACCGGGCCGAACAGGCGCGCTACTGGTTCGGACAGGAGGTGCGTCATGCTCTGCTTGCCCGGCTGGAAACGCCACGTGCACGGGCCGAGATGGACCGGCTTTCCACTGCCGCCGCTCAGGGGCAGTTGACGCCCGCCAGCGCCGCCGAGCAGATGCTGGGCTTTCTGAACGAGGAATGAGGCTTTCCTCTTGTCGTACTCAACCATGCCGACCCGCCAGGGGGCCACGAGACAACGCAAAGAATCCCGTCCAGCCGTCTTGACCCTCGCCGCGATTCCCACTAAACGCATCCAACCAGTTTTCGGGCGCGACTTCGGGTTGCGCCCCTTGTGATTTGACGGATGGTTCGCCCCCGTCACCAGATACGAAGGAAGAGACCATGTCGCGCCGCTGCGAACTGACCGGAAAAGGCCCGATGACTGGCAACAATGTCAGCCATGCAAACAACAAGACCCGCCGTCGTTTTCTGCCCAACCTGAACGATGTGACCCTGCAGTCCGAAACCCTGGGCCGTGGTGTCAAGCTGCGTATTTCGGCGTCGGCCCTGCGCTCGGTCGATCACCGGGGCGGTCTGGACGCGTTTCTGGCCAAGGCCAAGGACGAGGACCTGTCCGACAATGCTCTGAAGGTCAAGAAAGAGATTGCCAAGGCGCAAGCCGCGGCCTGATCCTTCCGATCCGCTGATTTCGAGAACCCCGTGCGCCTCGCGTACGGGGTTTCTCTTTTTGGGACGAAACCGGAAAACGGTACGTTTTCCGGCCCGATTTCCTTTGGAAATCGGTCTCCTGGCAGACCGGCGTCCTGCTGTCGCAGGGGGTTATTTGCCCTTGCGGAACGGGAGTCTGGAGCAGATATCGGTTAACAGAATGACAACCCCGGTGCGGATATCCATTGCGCTTGCGCTCTCGCTGCTTGTCGGGCTGACCGGTCAGGGGCTGGCCAATTCGCGCGGGATAAGTGCCGCCGTCGCTCAGATGGAGATCTGTACCGGCACCGGGCCCGTCATTCTCTACATGGATGCCAAAGGGCAGCCGACTGCCCCGCCGCATTATTGCCCGGACTTCGCGCTGATGCTGCTGGGGGCGCTGTTGCCCGATACCGCGGCCGCGCCCGTCCCACCGCAACAGGCCTTGCCTGTGCCGGACCGGACACAACCCAGCCTGATTGCCCGTATTCTCTCTGCCGTTCCGGCGCGAGCTCCGCCCGCCTTGATCTGAGAACGCTCACTCAGACAGATCAAGACATGACAAAGGAGAGAGACCATGTCGTTGAAATACAAGGTGCTGGCTGCGGCCGCGACCCTTACCCTTGCAACTGCAGCCTGGGCCGGTGAGACCATCGTGGTCGACGACGCTTATGCGCGCGCGTCGGGTGCCAATGCCAAGGCCGGCGCTGCCTTCATGATGATCCGCAATACCGGCGCCGAAGATGATCGCCTGGTTGACGCCCGTTCGGACGTGGCCGCCAAGGTCGAACTGCATACCCACAAGATCAATGATCAGGGTGTCGCGCAGATGATGCACGTTCCCGAGGGCTTCGATATCCCTGCCGGTGGCATGCACGCGCTTGCGCGTGGAGGCGATCATGTGATGTTCATGGGGATCAAGGCGCCGTTTGAGCAGGGAGCCTTGGTGCCGGTGACGCTGGTGTTTGAAAAGGCGGGAGAGATCGAAGTGGAGATTCCCGTCGACCTGGAGCGTCAGGATGGCGGTCATGGCCACATGAAGAAGAAATCGAACTAGGGCCAGGGGGCTACGCCTGTCTTCAGGCTGCGCGGCAGCCCTCATCCAAGCGTCAGGCCGGGCTTTGGCCCGGCCTGGTTGCGTCTGGCCAAACAGTTGCGCGGCCAGCGCCCGTCGCCTGCGCGCGTTGCAGCGCGAGGGCGGCGATGGCGAAATCGGCGATTGCCGGACCTCGAAACAGGAAACCGGCGCGGCGGGTCGAATCGTGCCGGTTGACGCTTGTCTTGTGTCCGTCTTCTCCGAGCAAAGCCGCCAGATCGCCGCGAACCTGCGCGGGGTCGATCATCGGCCTTGGATTGGCGGCCTCTTGCGCCAGATCGTCGATATAGAGCGGGTCGAGCGCGGTCATCCCATCGGGCCGCCAGGGCAGGCCCGTATCGGTCAGGCTGGCAAAGGCGCCGGGCTTCAACCAGCGGGCATCCAGGAACGGTATCATCTGGTGATCAAGGGTGACCGAGGAAACCACCAGATCGGCGTCGGCGATGGCGTGGTGCGGGGTGTCTGCGATCTCGACCTCCAGCCCCCGCGCGCGGGCGGCCGCGCCCAGCCGGGCGATATTCTCGGCCCCGCGCCCGAAAACGACCGCCCTTTGCAACGGAAACAGATCGCAGAACGCAGCGAGGTGCGCGCGCGCCTGGGCGCCGGCGCCGACAAAGGCCACCACGCGTGCCGCCGGATCAGCCAGCCGCCGCGCCACCAGCGCGCTGAGGCCGGCGGTGCGCATCCGGGTGATCCAGCCCGCCTGCATCAGGGCCAGCAACTGGCCGGTTTCACCGTCCTGAACCAGCAAGACGCCCTCGGTCCCGGGCAAGCCGCGTACCGGGTTGTCGGGGCTGACCATCACCGATTTCACCACGGTCAGGG
Source organism: Ruegeria pomeroyi (assembly GCF_021405525.1). Classification (GTDB taxonomy): domain Bacteria; phylum Pseudomonadota; class Alphaproteobacteria; order Rhodobacterales; family Rhodobacteraceae; genus Ruegeria_B; species Ruegeria_B alba. The sequence continues at coordinate 3,121,506 of NZ_JAGQAG010000001.1, read as the reverse complement.
AGGGGGCGTCGCCGGTCGCAAGCGTCGTCATCACATAGCGCCCGTCGCCGGGCAGAAGCGCCGATTTCGGTGCCACATGCACTGCCCCGCGAAGCTGTGCCCGGATCGCGTCCTCAAGCGCCATCTGAACCTCGGCGGTTGTTACGCCAAGCCCCCCGAGGTTGCGATCGGAGAGGATCAGGAAATCGCTCATTCCCGCAGGCCCAGCATGTCCGACACCCAGTCGGGCACGACCCGACTGGCCGGGCCGAACCGCGTCTCATCGAAGTTCGAGGCGACAGCCGAAGGTTCGAGGTTCAACTCGATCGTCCGGGCGCCACTGGCCGTGGCTTCCTGCACGAAGCCTGCCGCCGGATAGACCTGCCCCGAAGTGCCGATGGCGGCAAACAGGTCAGCGCTGGCGAGGTGGTCAAAGATCGTATCCATGAAATAGGGCATCTCGCCGAACCACACCACATCGGGTCGGGCCGATGGGCGGGTGCAGGCGGGGCAGGGGGTGGTGGTGTCCATCGTCTCGGGTGCCACCCAGCGGTGGCCGCACCCGGCGCAAAGCGCGCCTGCCAGCGTGCCATGCATGTGGATCACATTGCTGGCGCCACCGGCCTCGTGCAGCCCGTCCACGTTCTGGGTGACGATTACCACTTCGCCGGGCCAGTCGCGTTGCAGCCGGGCCAGTGCATGATGGGCGGCATTGGGCTGGGCGGCAGCCGCCTGAACCCGACGTGCATTGTAGAATTCGTGGACCAGCACCGGATCGCGGGCAAAGCCCTCGGGCGTTGCCACATCCTCCAACGGATATTTCGTCCAGATGCCGCCTGCGTCGCGAAAGGTTCCCAGCCCGCTTTCCGCCGAGATCCCGGCACCTGTCAGAATGACGATCTTTCTCATACCGCTCCGCTCGCCTATAGGTTCTGGGGAAACAGGAGCCCCGCATGACCCACCGTATCCTCTTTGTCTGTCTAGGCAATATCTGCCGCTCGCCCGCAGCCGAGGGTGTGTTCCGCGCCCTGATGCCCGAAGCCGGGACCGACAGTGCCGGAACCGGTGGCTGGCATGTAGGTGAACCGCCCTATGGCCCGATGCGGGCGGCAGCTGCGGCACGGGGGATCGACCTGTCGGATCTGCGGGCGCGACAGTTCGTGGCGGGTGATTTCGATCTGTTTGATCTGATCCTCGCGATGGATGCCCAGAACCTGGCCGATATCGAGGCGCAACGCCCGCCGGGCAGCGCGACGCCGGTACGGCTGTTCACCGACTATGCGCCCGAGAGTGGCGCGACCCATGTTCCCGACCCCTATTATACCCGCGACTTCGACGGGGCGCTGGATCTGATCGAGATGGCGGCGCACGGATTGCGCAAACGACTGGTTGCGGGGGCGCTGCTGCCGGGTTGAGAAGTCGTTGCGGCGGAAGCTGAGCGCCTGAACCTGGGAATTGCCACCCGTTCGGGGGGGCGTTTCGCGGTTCGATCGTCCGGGGCTCTTCACGATGCAAGTCCCAGCACACTTTTAGAAAACCGGAAACTGCCCGCTTATCTTGCGCAAACTCGACGGCGCCCTCTTGCCCGGTGGGGGCAAGACAGGGCTTGATCCCGTCGTCCTGCTTCTTCGAACCGGTGCGCCCGATGTCCCGACACGCCCTCATTCTGCAAGAGCGCCCGCAAGCGGGACGGTGGTGCGCTCAGCTTTCGATCACGCGCAATTCGCCGCCCAGCCATGGGAGTCGCGCCACCGCGGGGTCGATGATCTGGCTCTGCACCAGCCGCCGCATGGTCTCGGCCACGTCGCGCGGCACGCGGTCGGCCCAATCGGCGCCCGCAAACAACGAGATACGGCGCGAGAAGGCGGCAAAGGGCAGGGCAAAGGCCTCGACATCGTCATGAAAGCGCTCTGCCCGCATAAAGCCCAGCGGCGTCGTCACCGCCCAGCCCAGCCGCCGCGCCACCATCGCCATCAGCGCGAGGTGCGAGCCGATCTCGAAACGCTCTTCAAAGTCGAGTTTCTGACGAGCCAGATGCGCCTCGATCTGGCGTCCGATCAGCTGTTCCCGCGCATAGCGCAGCAGTGGCAACCCCTGCAGGGATGCCAGCATGTCGCCACCCTTGGGCACCACGCCACGCGGCGCCACCAGGATGAAGGGATCGCGCACCAGCGGGTATTCGACGATTCCGTCATGTACCTCGCCCGAGGTCGCGGCCACCGCGATATGCAGCCGTCGCGCCTTCATCGCTTCGCTTATCTCGTGGCTAGGTGCGGTGATCAACTTGAACCGGCACTTGGTCAGACTATCGGCCAGCAGGGTCGCCAGCCGCGGTGTCAGGTCGTTGTCGAAATCGTCGATCAGACCCATGCTGAGCGTGCTCAGATGGGTCAGGTCCATCACCGTCAGCTCGCTCTGCGCCAGACGCAGCTCGCTCAGTACCGTTTCCGCGCGGGGCAAAAACGCGCGTCCGGCGGGTGTCAGCACCATCGGGCGGCGCCCATGGTCGACCAGATCGGTGCCAAGCGCCTGCTCCAGGTTGCGCAGTTGCTGGCTGACGGCGGGTTGGCTCAACCCCGTCTGCGCCGAAGCCTGGGCCACCGATCCGGTGCGCGACAACGCCTCGAACACTTCCAGACCGCGCAGGGTCACGCCTTTCATCAGCATTTCGATCGCTCCGATCAGTTTTGCATTTTCTTAAACTATCCTGACCTAAGGTCAAGTGAGGAAAACAGGAACACGCCATGACGATCACGGTTTTGAAATCCGCCCCCGGTCTGCCGCCCGCACCACAGGGCGATGCGGCGGACGTGGTGCAGGTGATGCTGGCGCGGCTTCGGTCCGAGGGCGAGGTCGCCGCACGCGACTATGCCGCGCGGCTCGATGGCTGGACCGGCGAGATCGTGGTGAGCCCCGATCAGGTCGCGCGCGCCAGCGAACAGGTGTCCGAGGACCTCAAGGCCCAGATCCGCTATGCCCATGACAATATCCGCCGCTTTGCCGAGGCACAGCGCGCCTCGGCGCTGGATTTCCAGACGGAGCTGCGCCCGGGCCTGATCGCCGGGCAGAAACAGATCCCGCTGTCGGCGGCCGGGGCCTATGTGCCGGGAGGGCGCTATGCCCATATCGCCTCGGCGCTGATGACGATCACCACCGCGCGCGCCGCCGGAGTGCCGCAGATTACCGCCGTCTCGCCGCCGCAGGCGGGGCGCGGGGTGCACCCCGCGATCCTCTATGCCATGTCGCTGGCGGGGGCCGACCGCATCCTGGCGCTGGGCGGGGTGCAGGGGGTGGCGGCGCTGGCCTTTGGCCTGTTTGGCGCGCCGCCCGCCGATATCTTGGTGGGTCCGGGCAACCAGTTTGTGGCCGAGGCCAAGCGCCAGCTGTTCGGCCCCGTGGGCATCGACATGTTCGCTGGCCCCACCGACAGCCTGGTGATCGCCGACGCCACCGCCGATCCGCTCACCGTCGCCTGGGACCTGGTCGGACAGGCTGAACATGGCTACAACTCGCCGGTCTGGCTGGTCACCGACGACCGGGTGCTGGCCGAGGCGGTTCTGGCCCATATCCCCGCCTGCATCGCCGATCTGCCCGAACCCAACCGCTCCAGCGCGCAGGCGGCCTGGGATGCCTTGGGCGAGGTGATTCTGTGTGAGGATCGCGAGGAGGTGGCGGTCACCGCCGACCGCTATGCGCCCGAACACCTGCATGTGCAGGCCGCCGATCTGGACTGGTGGCGCGGAAGGCTCATGGCCTATGGCTCGCTGTTCCTGGGGGAACTCACCACCGTGGCCTTTGGCGACAAGGCCAGCGGCCCCAACCATGTGCTGCCCACTTCGGGTGCGGCGCGCTATACCGGCGGGCTCAGCGTGCACAAGTTCCTGAAAACCGTGACCTGGCAACAGGTGGAGCCGCAGGCGCTGCCCGATCTGGCCCGCGCCACCGCCACCATCTCGCGCGCCGAGGGGATGGAGGGGCACGCCCGCACCGCCGATATCCGGCTGGACATGCTGCGCCCCGCGCTCAGGCAGGTGAACGCGGGCTAAATGGGCTTAGGGGGCGGGCTACGACCCGCCACCGCCATCTATGGGTGTTACTGGCAGATCGCCTGCGCCAGCTCGCCAAAGGCCTTGTAGCGCTTCCACAGCGCCTCGTCGCTGCTCTTGTCCGACATCCGCACAACCTGTGCCTGATGCGGGTCGCTGAACCATTTGGCGACCTTGCGCCGCTCGCTGCGGTTCAGCGCCTTGTTGGCCGCTTCCTGGATACAGCCACAGCGCTCGATGGTGGCGGCGTCGCGGCCGCTCTGTCGGCAGGCCTGATTGATCACGCCTGGCGCGGCAATGGCCTGCACCGGCATCATGGTTACCAAAAGGGCAGCACCCAGCGCCCCCGTCAAAATCCGTCTCACGTCCTGGCCTCTTGCTCTGCCACGGGGTCTGCCGCCCCGCCTGTCGGGCGACACTATGGCAAAAGAGTCGCCAGGGATCAATCGGCTGCGGTAAATGGAATGTGAGAGTGGTGGGATTGTGATCGGCGAGACGCACGCGCTGCCTTCAAACAGGCGTTGACGCGCGCCCAGAGAGTTCCTGCGCCAATATCCAAGCCCTGTTAATTCTCAGAGCCCATCGAATTTGGGAATTGCTTTAGTGGTTCATTCCGGTCGTTACCGTGGCCGTTGGGTGTCGCGGTGCGATTGCCCTTGGACGTTTCTGCCAAAATGCGGCGGTTGTGGTCGTTCGATCCACCTTGACCAAACCAAGATTCCTCATCATATGCCCAATCCATGACAGACCTCGCCCATATCCGCAATTTCTCCATCGTCGCCCATATCGACCATGGCAAATCCACCCTTGCCGACCGGCTCATCCAAGAGACCGGGACGGTGCAGGATCGTGACATGAAGGAGCAGCTGCTCGACGCGATGGATATCGAACGCGAGCGGGGCATCACCATCAAGGCCAACACCGTCCGCATCGACTATACCGCCGACAATGGCGAGACCTATGTGCTGAACCTGATCGATACGCCCGGCCATGTCGACTTTGCCTACGAGGTCAGCCGCTCGATGCGCGCGGTCGAGGGCTCGCTCTTGGTCGTCGACAGTACGCAAGGGGTCGAGGCGCAGACGCTGGCCAATGTCTATCAGGCCATCGACGCCGACCACGAGATCGTGCCGATCCTCAACAAGATCGACCTGCCCGCCAGCGAATGCGACCGGGTGGCCGAACAGATCGAGGATGTGATCGGCATCGACGCATCCGGCGCGATCCGGGTATCCGCCAAGACCGGCGTCGGCATCCACGAAACGCTCGAGGCCATCGTGCATCACCTGCCCGCGCCCAAGGGCACCCGCGACGCGCCGCTCAAGGCGATGCTGGTGGACAGCTGGTATGACAGCTATCTGGGCGTCATCGTGCTGGTCCGCATCATGGACGGCGTGCTGAAAAAGGGCATGCGGGTCAAGTTCATGTCGAACGGCACCCTGCACCATGTGGACCGCATCGGCGTGTTCCGCCCCGCCATGCAGATGATCGACAGCCTCGGCCCGGGCGAGATCGGCTTTCTCACCGCATCCATCAAGCAGGTGCGCGACACCCGCGTCGGCGACACCATCACCAATGACCGCAACGGCACCGAAACCGCGCTGCCGGGCTTCAAACCCGCCCAGCCGGTGGTGTTCTGCGGTCTTTTCCCGGTGGACAGTGCCGAGTTCGAGGATCTGCGCGACGCGATCGAGAAACTGGCGCTGAACGACGCCTCCTTCTCTTACGAAATGGAAACCTCGGCCGCGCTCGGCTTTGGCTTCCGCTGCGGCTTCCTTGGCCTTTTGCATCTCGAGGTCATCCGCGACCGGCTGGAACGCGAATACGATATCGAGCTGATCACCACCGCCCCCAGCGTGGTCTATCACGTCTTCATGAAAGACGGCGAGATGCGCGAGCTGCACAATCCCGCCGACATGCCCGACCTCAGCAAGGTCGACCATATCGAGGAGCCGCGGATCAAGGCCACCATCCTGGTGCCCGACGAATACTTGGGCGATGTGCTGAAACTCTGCCAGGACCGGCGCGGCATCCAACAGGATCTGAGCTATGCCGGCTCGCGCGCCATGGTGGTCTATGACCTGCCGCTGAACGAGGTCGTGTTCGACTTCTACGACCGGCTGAAATCGGTGACCAAGGGCTATGCCAGCTTCGACTACCAGCTGACCGGCTATCGCGAGGACAGCCTGGTGAAAATGTCGATCCTGGTGAATGACGAGCCGGTGGACGCGCTGTCGACCATGGTGCATCGCGACCGGGCCGAGGCGCGCGGGCGGGCCATGTGCGAGAAGTTGAAGGACCTGATCCCCCGCCACATGTTCAAGATCCCGATCCAGGCGGCCATCGGCGGCAAGGTCATCGCCCGAGAGACCCTCTCGGCGCTGCGCAAGGACGTGACCGCGAAATGCTACGGCGGGGATGCGACCCGGAAAAAGAAGCTGCTGGAAAAGCAGAAGGCGGGTAAGAAGAAGATGCGCCAGTTCGGCAAGGTGGATATCCCGCAGGAAGCGTTTATTTCAGCGTTGAAGATGGATAGTTGATTGGCATATTTAGAATACGAGCCCCGAGAAACGCTTTTTCAGTTTACAAGCTTCGAGGGGTTTAAGGGTATTGTTGAATCTAAACAACTCTGGTTCTCAGACCTCAAATCATTAAACGATCCACGCGAGTTGATTTATGGCTTAGGTCGAGTTCGACCATTATTGGAAGAAATTATTGAGGAAAACCCTAATTGGGATCGCGGTGTTTTTCGGAAGCTTCTGGATTTTTCGTATGACTACTTAAAAAATACCAACCTATTTACTTGCAGTTTCTGTCCGACCGGCGATTTGATGCCCCTTTGGCAACACTACGGTGCAGACGGGTCTGGGATTGCTATTGGATTTCGTCCAAGAGCCATTGCTGGTATTCCATGTCGAGTGCAGAAGGTAGAATACGTCAATGATCAGTCTCCAACGGAAGACTTGAAGAAATCTTTGAAAGAAATCTTGGAGCCTGTTTCGAGGCTTAAGGTTGCACCCAGCCTGGAGCAGAGAGTTGCGGTTACTTCCAGTGTTGCTTCAAGTTGTACGTCGACCAAACATTCAACATGGGAGCACGAAAGAGAAATAAGAGCAGTTTACGCGCAGTCGCTCTCAAGAACCTTTTCTGATTTTTTGGACAATGCGACAGGTGTGTACCCAGATGGAACTGCTCATAAATGGCGGGAACCCGAAGTAAGGCAGAGCGCGATTGGTGAAGTGAAATTCTTGCCATTCAGCTATGGAAAATACGTTAATGGACGATACGAGCATTCAGGCGCAATTCAAACTGTCTATGTTGGGCCGCGATCAAAGACATCTGTACCTGAAGTCACAGCTATACTGCGGAGTGAGGGATTTAAGAACTTTGAGGTTCTAAACTCCGAATGCGTTTGGCGTTAGTCTTGGTGTGGCGAAGTATTTCTTCTATTCTGCTTACTGCTCCTATCAACCCACCCGCCCGGCGGCACCGCCGGGCCGCGCCGACCCGCCCCCATGGGGCGGCGCGATGGCGCCACCCCCCGGGTCGGCGCTGCTCTTAGCTCCTTTGATCATCCGTTGAAGGGGAATGTGTACCCCGGGGACTCGCCCTCGGAACCTCACCGCCCCCGCACCAGGCCTCTTGCCAATGTGGTCACGATAAAGCTCAGCGCGGCGACGCAGACGATGCTGGGGCCTGCGGGTGTGTCGAACAGGTAGGCGCCGTAAAGGCCGGCCAGCGCCGACAGGCCGCCGATGCCCGCTGCCCCCAGCGCCATCCCCTCGGGCGTGCCGGACAGGGGCCGGGCGGCGGCGGCGGGGATGACCAGCAGCGCGGCGATCAGCAGCACGCCCACCACCTTGATCGCCACCGCGACCACCACCGCCAGTGCCAGCGTCAGCCAGGTCTCGGCCCGGCGCGGATCGACCCCGGCGGCATGGGCCAGATCGGGGTTCAGCGTCGCGATCAGCAGGTCGGACCAGCGCCACAGCGTCAGCCCCAGCACCAGCGCGCCGCCGCCCCAGATCACCGCCAGGTCGCTGCGCGACACCGCCAGGATATCGCCGAACAGAAAGGCCATCAGATCGAGCCGCACATCCGCCAGCAGCGACACCGCCACCAGCCCCGCCGCCAGCGCCGTATGGGCCATCACCCCCAATGCCGTATCCATCGCATAGCCGCGCCCGCGCATCAGCGTCACCGCCGAGGCCATCAGCACCGCCGCCAGCACCACCGCCGGCAGGATCGGTGCCGACAGCGCCAGCGCCAGCGCCACGCCGAGCACCGCCGCATGGGCTGTCGCCTCGCCGAAATAGGCCATCCGCCGCCAGACCACGAAACAGCCCAGCGGCCCCGAGGCCAAGGCAACGCCTGCGCCCGCGAGCGCTGCGCGGATCATGAAGTCGTCCAGCATCACCGGTCTCCGTGCTGATGCATATGCTCTGCGCCATGGTCGTGGCCGCAATCGTCGTCGTGGCTGTGGCTGTGCTGGTGGCGGTAGAGCGCCAGCGCCCCCCGCGTGCCGGTGCCGAACAGTGCCCGGTATTCCGGCGCGTCGGCCACCACCTCGGGCGTGCCCTCGCAGCAGATATGACCGTTCATGCACAGCACCCGGTCCGAGGCGGCCATGACGACGTGCAGATCGTGGCTGACCATCACCACCGCGCAGCCGAGGTCCTGGCGGACCTCTTCGATCTGTTGATAAAATGCGGCCGATCCGGGCTGGTCCAGCCCCTGCGTCGCCTCGTCCAGCAGCAGGAGTTGCGGGCGTTCCAGCACCGCGCGCGCCAGCAGCACGCGCTGGAACTGGCCGCCCGACAGGTCGGTCATCTGCCGGTTGGCCAGGTCGGGCACACCGGCGCGGGCCAGCGCCTCGGCGGCGACATCCTGCGGCACCCGGCGCGGCAGGCTCAGGAAGCGGCTGACGGTGATCGGCAGCGTCGCGTCGATCGCCAGTTTCTGCGGCACATAGCCGATGCGCAGGCCCGGCGCGCGGATCACCCGGCCCGAGGCCGGGGGCAGGGCGCCGATCAGCGCCCTGAGAAAGGTGGATTTGCCCGAGCCGTTGGGGCCGACGATGGTGACGATCTCTCCCGGCGCGACAGCGACGGTGATATCGGCAAGCACGGTGCGGCCGTCGACCCGGATGCTCAGCCCCTCGGCGGCAATGACCGGGGTGTTCATGCGGCCTGACCCGCGCAGCCGGGACAGAGACCCTCGGCCTCGACCACGATCCGTTCGATGGTGAACCCGGCTTCGGCGGCGGCCTTGCCCAGACGGCCCTGTTCCAGCTCGGTTCCCGCCTCGGCCACCGCCTTGCAGTTGCGACAGATCAGAAAGGCGGGCACGTGGTCTTCCTCGGGATGGGCGCAGGCGGTATAGGCGTTCAGCCGCTCGATCCGGTGGGCGAACCCGTTCTGCACCAGGAAATCCAGCGCCCGATAGGCCACGGGCGGTTGCGAGCCCAGCCCGTCGGCGGCGAGAATGTCGAGGATTTCATAAGCTCCCATGGCCCGGTGACGGTCGAGCAGGATTTCCAGCACCCGGCGCCGCACCGGGGTGAATTGCAGCTTGTGCGCGGCGCAATGGCTTTCGGCCTGATGCAGCGCGGTGGCGATGCACTGGCTGTGGTCGTGACGTTCGAAACCTTTGGCTGTCATTCGGGCCTCCCGGCGAATTTCAGGCTTGATATGTTATAACATCCCCGATATCAAGTCGCGCAAGTTGTTACACTATAACATGTCGAGGTGTCCATGAACCGTCTATCCCTATCCGCGTTGATGATGACCTGTGCCACGCCGCTGCTGGCCGAGGTGCCGCAGGTTGCGGTCGATATAGCGCCCGTTCATTCGCTGGTGGCCCAGCTCATGGCCGGGGTTGGCGAACCGGACCTGATTGTGCGCCCCGGTGCCTCGCCGCATGGTTATGCCCTGCGCCCGTCCGAAGCGCGGGCAGTGCAGCAGGCCGATCTGGTGGTCTGGATGGGCGAGGAGCTGACCCCGTGGCTGGAGAAGCCGCTGTCGTCGCTGTCGGGCGATGCCCGCCATATCGCACTGCTCGAACAACCCGCGACGGCGCGGTTGGGATATCGCGATCTGGCGCATGATGACCACGAAGATCATGACGATCATGACGATCACAAGGAACATGCAGATCACGAAACGCAGGGCGACAAAGGGCATGACGATCACGCGCAGGCCGCGCATGACGACCATGACGGCGATCATGATCACAGTGGCACCGACCCGCATGCCTGGCTCGATCCGGGCAATGCCAGCGTCTGGCTGTCGCTGCTGGCCGAGGAACTGGCCGGGCTCGATCCCGATCACGCGGACCGGTACCGCGCCAACGCGGCCGAGGCGCAGGCCCGCCTGGCCGAGCTGACAGTCCAGATCGCGGCAGAGTTGCAACCGATGCAAGGTAAACCCTTTATCGCGTTTCACGATGCCTATCAGTATTTCGAGCGCCCCTTTGGCCTGACGCTGGCCGGCACCGTGTCGCTGGGCGATGCCAGCAGCCCCAGCCCGGCCCGGCTGGCGCATCTGCGCGAAGAGGTGGTGGAAGAGGGGGTGACCTGCGCCTTTTCCGAACCGCAATACAACACCGCCCTGATCGAAACGGCGGTCGAGGGCACGGGCGCGGCGATTTTCGTGCTCGATCCACTGGGCGCTGGGCTGGAGCCGGGGCCGGAGCTTTATCCGCAGGTGCTGCGCGACATGGCGGCAAGCTTTGCCGCCTGCGCGGCGCGCTGAACGACAAGATGCTATTCGGCGGCGCTGAACCCTTCGATCAACTGGCGTAGCCCCAGCGCGGCGCCGGCAAAGATTGCCAGAAAGGTGACCGGGGCGCTGATTGCCAGCAGGCTGAAGGCGGTCAGCCCCTGACCCACGGTGCAGCCCATGGCAATGACCGCGCCAGTGCCCATGATCGCTGCTCCTACGATCTGGCGGCGCAGTTCGCGCGGGTCCTCGCAGGCCTCCCAGCGGAAATGGCCCTTGATCAGCGAGCCGATAAAGGCGCCTGCCCAAACCCCGGCGACCGAACCCACCGCAAAGGACAGCGGGCGCACCGAACCGGTCATCGCATACAGGATGGTCTCGCCCACTGGCGCCGAGAAGCTGTGGGAGACGACCTGTAGACCATCGAAGCCGTTCTTATAGACCCAGAAGCTTCCAGCCCAGCCGCTGACGACCGCGCCAGCGACCACCAGCGACCAGAAGATGGATTTCGGCTCGCGTCGCATGTCCCGTGAGCTAAGTGCACCAAGGCAGAGGATCAGCCCGATGGCGATGCCGATCACATGTACCGGCAGGCCAGTCAGCACATGGGCGTGATGGGCCAGCCCCGGCGGCAGGTCGCCGGCGACCTCGATCTGGGGAAACAGCAGGTTGCGCAGCGGCGCCAGAGGTCCGGCCAGGGTGACATAGGTAAAGACCCCCATCACCAGCACGATGACAAAGGCGCGCAGATCGCCACCGCCCAGCCGCGCGATCGAGCCGTAGCCGCAATTGCCCGCCAGCGCCATGCCATAGCCGAACATCAGACCTCCCAGGATCGAGGCCAGCGGCATCCAGCGGATCGACAGGTAATAGCTCTGCTCGGGATCGAGCCAGCCCAGCCCCATCAGGCCGAAACTGCCCGCCATGGCGGCGCCGATGGCCAGCACCCACATCCGCATCCGGAGGTCGGAGCCGCCATAGAGCAGGTCTTCGATCGCGCCCAGGGTACAGAACCGGCCCAGGCGTGCAGCCAGCCCCAAGGCAATACCGCCCAAGAGGCCGATCAACGCCACGGCCTGGCTGTCGCTCAGCCAAACAAGCATGTTTTCCTCCCCACGCTTCGGTGGCCGGTTCCGCTTCTTGGCGACCGGAACCGGGTGGGCGGCTCAGTCGTTGTTGCAGAACAGGTCGTAGACCACTTCCAGTATCCGCCTTGGCCGCTCATCTGCCAAGCGGTAATAGATCGCCTTGCCCTCGCGGCGCGGAATTACCAGACCTTCGAGCCGCAGACGAGACAGTTGTTGCGAGACCGCCGCCTGACGGGCGGCAAGCAACTCCTCCAACTCGGTTACCGATTTCTCGCCCGATACCAGATGGCACAGGATCATCAGCCGCCCTTCGTGACTGATCGCCTTGAGGAAATTCGACGCGGTGGTGGCATTGTCGACCATCTTGTCGAGTTCATCATCGGCCATATCGGTCGAAAACTTCGGAAGTGCCATGTCTCTTTTCCTCGTCCCCGGGTCGGTCCCGGGCAATAACTCAAGCGTCAACCCTCTGTCTGGCGCGCCGGGCGCCCCTTAACCGATTTGCCGCGCGTAATCCACCATCACACGCGAATATGTTTGTTCTCGTGTCCCGCCTGCTCAACTGCTGCCGGGAGGTTTGGGCACAAAGCCCGTGTGATCGACCAACAGCTTTTCCAGCAGCGGCCAGAAGAAATCCTCGCCGGGATAGCCTTCGAGCCGTGCCAGCTCGCGCCCGTCCTCGACGATCAGAAAGGTCGGGGTGAACACCACCCGGCGCGCGGTTTCCAGATCGGCGGGGATCGCCCGCAGATCGACCCGGCGCAGCGGGGCAAAGGCGCCCTCGGCGGTCTTGGGGTAGATCGGCGCGATTTCCTCGTTCCATCGGGCGCACCATTCGCAGCCATGTTGCTCGACCATGACTAGTTCCGCCGCCAGCGCCGGCAAGGCAAGGACCGCCGCCAGACCCGCGGCCAGAAAGTTTCTCGTCATGCCCATGAATGCACCGTTGACCTTTCACTGACACAAAACATAATTTGAATGTGTGAATAGATCAAGCCGCGCGCAAGAGCCGTGCATCACAAGGTCGACAGATGTTCGAAATTTCCTATCTTGGTGCGCTGTTTGCCGGGCTGCTCAGCTTCTTTACCCCCTGCGTGCTGCCGATGGTGCCGTTCTACCTGTCCTATATGGGCGGGCTCAGCATGGCCGAACTGCGCGGCGACGGGCGGATCGCGCCGGGGGCGCAGCGACGGCTGATCGTGTCGTCCATCGCCTTTGCCGCCGGGGTGACCTCGGTCTTCATGATGCTGGGCATGGGGGCGACCGCGCTGGGGCGGCTGTTTGGCACCTATCTGGACACGCTGTCCTGGGCGGCGGCGGCGATACTGGTGGTGTTCGGCTTGCATTTCCTGGGGGTGATCCGGGTTCCGCTGCTTTATCGCGAGGCCCGGATGGACAGTTCCATGCCCGCCTCGACCCTGCTTGGGGCCTATCTGATGGGTCTGGCTTTCGGCTTTGGCTGGACACCCTGTGTGGGCCCGGCGCTGGCGGCGATCCTGATGATCGCCAGCGGCATGGGCGAGATCTGGCGTGGTGGCCTCTTGCTGCTGATCTATGGCGTCGGCATGACCGCGCCTTTTGTGGTAGCCGCCTTTTTCGCGCGTCCCTTTCTGGGGTGGGTCCAGCGCCATCGCGCCGCCTTTGCCTGGGTTGAGAAGGGGATGGGGGCAATGCTGATCGTATTTGCTATCCTGATTGTCACCGGCGGTGTGAACTGGATCGCCGACGCAATGATCCGTTGGGTTCCCAGCTTTTCGGCACTGGGCTGAGGGGCGGGCTGATTATGAGGTGAGGAGATGAGAAGATTTCTGGCGATACTGGGCCTGCTGGCCCTGACGGGCGGCGCGCAGGCTGCGGAGCTGGGCGATGACGGGCTGCACAAGACCGCGTGGATGCGCGACACGTTCAAGGACCTGCGCGAGGACCTGGGCGAGGCCAACGCAGAGGGCAAACGCCTGGTGCTGTTCTTTGAGCAGCGCGGCTGTGTCTATTGCGCCAAGATGCACAAGGAGGTGTTCCCCCGGCCCGAGGTGAGCAGCTATATCGAAGAGAACTATTTCGTGGTACAATTGAATCTGCACGGCGATATCGAGGTCACCGATTTCGATGGCGAGGCGCTGTCGGAAAAGGACATGGCCCGCAAATGGGGCATCCTGTTCACGCCGACGATTCTGTTCCTGCCCGAAGAGGTGGCCGAGGACCAGTCGGCCCAGCAGGCGGCGGTGGCGGTGATGCCCGGCGCCTTTGGCGCGGGCACCACGCTGGACATGTTCACCTGGGTTGCTGAAAAGCGGTATGCGCTTGATAACGATGAGGATTTTCAACGGTATCACGCCCGGCGCATTCAGGAGCGCAGCAATGGGTCTACCGACTGAGTGCCGGGCGCAACAAAATTCCAATTCACATTTGTGAATTTGATGTTGCGTTCGGGGTGGTTCGTGGCCTACGGTATACCGAGCGAGTTTCGCCACGTGCGCAGACACGTGGGAGCCAATGGGAGGACACATGAAGACAACTATTCTGACGCTGGCCGCCGCGCTGATCGGTGGCGCAGCCTGGGCGGGTGAAACTGCACCAGGCGATGTGGTCTATGCCGACGGCGCCGTCGAGGCATCGCTGACCGGAACACCCGGCGATGCGGCCAACGGTGCCATGGTCGTGGGCTCGAAAAAGCACGGCAACTGCGTCGCCTGCCATCAGGTCAGCGCATTGGCCGACGTGCCCTTTCAGGGCGAAATCGGGCCGGCGCTGGACGGGGCGGGCAGCCGCTGGTCCGAGGCCGAGCTGCGCGGGCTGGTCGCCAATGCCAAGCTGACATTCGAAGGGTCGATGATGCCGTCCTTCTACCGGGTCGACGGCTATGTCCGCCCCGGCAACGCCTATACCGGCAAGGCGCCCGATGGCCCGCTGACGCCGCTCTTGTCGGCGCAAGAGATCGAAGATGTGGTCGCATTCCTCGCGACCCTCAAGGACGAGTAAGCCGTGCCGAACCCGCGCGGCGACAAACAAAGGAGAGCAACGATGGATTTCTCACGTCGTGACACCCTGGGCCTGGCCCTGGGCGCAGCGGCCCTGACGGTGCTGCCGTTCCGCGTGAACGCCGCCGCCGAGGACCGGATCGCCGAGTTTACCGGCGGTGCAGACATGGGCGAGGGCGGGCTGACCCTGACCGCGCCCGAGATTGCCGAGAACGGCAATACCGTTCCGATCGAGGTCAGCGCCCCCGGCGCGACGGCGATCCTGGTTCTGGCCATGGGCAACCCGACCCCGGGCGTGGCGCAGTTCAACTTCGGCCCGCTGGCTGCTGCGCAGTCGGCCTCGACCCGCATTCGTCTGGCCGGGACCCAGGACGTTGTCGCCATCGCCAAGATGGCCGACGGCTCCTTCGTCAAGGCCAGCTCGACCGTAAAAGTGACCATCGGCGGCTGTGGCGGCTAAGCCCGCGCGTCCGATAATCAGGAGACAAGACACATGGCATCTGGTGTTAAACCCCGCGTGAAGGTCCCGAAATCGGCAGCAGCCGGCGAGGCGATCACGATCAAGACGCTCATCAGCCACGCGATGGAAAGCGGTCAGCGCAAGGACAAGGAAGGCAATGTCATTCCGCGTTCGATCATCAACCGCTTTACCTGTGAATTCAACGGCCAGTCGGTGATCGACATCACCATGGAACCGGCGATTTCCACCAACCCCTATTTCCAGTTTGATGCGACCGTGCCCGAGGCGGGCGAGTTCGTGTTCACCTGGTATGACGATGACGGCTCTGTCTACAACGATAACAAGTCGATCACGATCGCCTGATCCGCGGTCCTAGGCAAAAGATGCCGCCGCCCGGTGCGCGAACCGGGCGCGGCCAATCACCCAAGGGAGGAATATGGATGAAAGTCAGGGCAATGACCGCGATTGCCGCGTTGCTGGCCGCGCCTCTGGCGGCGGTGGCCGGACCGGACGGCGATGAGTTGGTCGTCAACGGCGAGATCAACATGGTCACCCAAACTGAAGCGCCCGCCCATCTGGATGGCGCGCTGCCCGAGTTGTACTCGGGCTGGCGCTTCCGTTCGGACGAGACCCAGGCGTTGCAGATGGATGACTTCGACAACCCGGCCATGGTCTTTGTCGACCAGGCGCAAGAGGCGTGGGACACCGCCGATGGAACCGAGGGCAAATCCTGCGCCTCGTGCCACGGCGATGCCGCCGAAAGCATGGCGGGCGTACGGGCTGTCTATCCCAAGTGGAACGAGGCCGCCGGAGAGGTGCGCACTCTGGAGGCGCAGGTCAACGACTGCCGCGAGAACCGCATGGGCGCCAAGGCGTGGAAATATGACGGTGGCGACATGGCGGCGATGACGGCGCTGATCTCGGTGCAGTCGCGCGGCATGCCGGTGAATGTGGCGATTGACGGCCCGGTTCAGGCAACCTGGGAGATGGGTAAGGAAATCTACTACACCCGTTATGGTCAGCTGGAACTGAGCTGTGCGAATTGCCATGAGGACAATTATGGCAACATGATCCGCGCCGACCACCTGAGCCAGGGGCAGATCAACGGTTTCCCGACCTACCGCCTGAAAAATGCCAAGCTGAATACGGCCCATGCCCGCTTCAAGGGCTGCGTGCGCGATACCCGCGCCGAGACGTTCAGCCCCGGCAGCCCGGAATTCGTGGCGCTGGAACTCTATGTCGCCAGCCGCGGCAACGGCCTGTCGGTCGAAGGACCCTCGGTCCGCAACTAACACCCGGGCCCCGCACCGGAATACCGGTGCGGGGTCTTTTTTGCCCAGACAAATTCACTTTTGTGAATTTATGATAAAAACGATCAGGAAAAGGCTGCCTCATGATCTCCCGTCGCGACTTTCTTCAGGTTTCCATGGCCGCATCGGCCCTGGTGGGGGCCTCCGGCTTTGGCAATTGGTCCCGGCTGGCCGCGCAGCAGGCGCTGACCCAGGACCAGCTCCTGGAATTCGACACGTTCGGCAACCTGACCCTGATCCATATCACCGACATCCATGCCCAGCTGATGCCGATCTATTTCCGCGAGCCCGAGGTCAATCTGGGTATCGGCGCGGCCAAGGGGCAGATGCCGCATGTCACCGGTGCCGATTTCCGCCGCTTCTACGGGATCGAGGATGGCAGCCCATCGGCCTATGCGCTGACATATAACGATTTCTCGTCGCTGGCCCGGGCCTATGGCCGGGTAGGCGGCATGGACCGGGTCGCCACCGTTGTCAACGCAATCCGCGCCGACCGGCCCGATGCGCTGCTCTTGGACGGAGGCGATACCTGGCATGGCTCCTATACCTGCTTCCACACCGAGGGGCAGGATGTCGTCAACGTGATGAACGCGCTGAAACCCGATGCGATGACCTTTCATTGGGAATTCACCCTGGGCACCGACCGGGTCACCGAGCTGGTCGAAAGCCTGCCCTTTGCCTCGCTGGGCCAGAACATCTTTGACGCTGAATGGGACGAGCCGTCGGAGCTGTTCAAACCCTACAAGTTTTTCGAGCGCGGCGGCGTCAAGGTCGCGGTCATCGGTCAGGCCTTCCCCTATATGCCGATCGCCAATCCGGGCTGGATGTTCCCCGAATTCTCCTTCGGCATCCGCGAAGAGAACATGCAGGCCATGGTCGACGAGGTCCGGGCTGAGGGCGCCGAGGTTGTCGTGGTGCTGAGCCATAACGGCTTCGACGTGGACAAGAAGATGGCGGGCCGGGTCACCGGCATCGACGTCATTCTCAGTGGTCACACCCATGACGCGCTGCCCGAACCGGTGCTGGTGGAACAGACCTATGTGATCGCCAGCGGCTCGAACGGCAAATTCGTCAGCCGGGTCGATCTGGATATCCGCGATGGCCGGATGATGGGTCTGAAACACAAGCTGATCCCGATCTTTTCCGACGTGATCGCCCCTGACCCGCAAGTCACCGCCCTGATCAACGCGCAGCGCGAGCCGCATGTCGACCAGCTGCGCGAGGTGATCGGGCGCACCGCCGATGATGCGCTGCTCTATCGTCGCGGCAATTTCAACGGCACCTGGGACGACCTGATCTGCGACGCGCTGATCTCCGAGCGCGACGCCGATATCGCCATGTCGCCCGGTGTGCGCTGGGGGCCGTCGATTCTGCCGGGGCAGGAGATCACCCGAGAGGATATCTGGAACGTCACCTCGATGAGCTATGGCGCCGCCTATCGCACCGAGATGACTGGCGAGTTCCTGCATGTGGTGCTCGAGGATGTGGGCGACAACCTGTTCAACCCCGACCCCTATTACCAGCAGGGCGGCGACATGGTGCGTGTCGGCGGGCTGGGCTACCGCATCGACGTGACCAAGCCGCAGGGGGAACGCATCAGCGACATGACCCTGCTCAAGACCGGGGAAAAGATCGACCCGGCCAAGAATTACGTCGTCGCCGGCTGGGCCAGCGTCAACGAGGGCACCGAAGGCCCGCAGATCTGGGATGTGGTCGAAAACCACATCCGCAAACTGGGCACCGTCAACGTGACCCCGAATACATCGGTCGAGGTCGTGGGCGCCTGAGGCGCTCACAACCAGCGTAAATTTTTTGAGCGATTGCATTCACATACGCGAATGCAGTGATGCAAAGGAGGCAACAGTATGAGTGAAAGCTCTGGCAAGCACAGCCCGTCGCGCCGCCGGTTCCTGACCAGTGTCGCGGCCGCCGGTGCGGGGGCCGTGGCGGCAGGCGCGGCACGGGCCGCAGGTCCCGATCCGCTGATCACCGAGGTTCAGGACTGGGCGCGCGCCACCGGCGACGGTGTGGACGCGACCCCTTATGGCCTGCCCATCGAATACGAGGGCGACGTCATTCGCCGCAACGTGGAATGGCTGACCGCCGACACGATCAGCTCGATCAACTTCACCCCGATCCACGCGCTGGATGGCACCATCACCCCGCAGGGATGTGCCTTCGAGCGGCATCATTCGGGCGCCATCGCGCTGAAAAAGGAAGATTACCGCCTGATGATCAACGGGTTGGTCGATCAACCCCTGGTCTTCTCCTATGCCGATCTGGAGCGTTTCCCGCGCGAAAACCACGTGTATTTCTGCGAATGCGCGGCAAACTCGGGCATGGAATGGGCCGGTGCCCAGCTGAACGGCGCCCAGTTCACCCATGGCATGATCCATAACATGGAATACTCCGGCGTCTCGCTGCGCACCCTGCTTGAAGAGGCGGGCTTGAGCGCGGCGGGCGATCTCAAGGACAAATGGGTCTATGTAGAGGGCGCCGATGCCTCGTCCAACGGCCGCTCGATCCCGATGGAAAAGGCGCTGGATGACGTTCTGGTTGCCTTCAAGGCCAATGGCGAGGCGCTGCGCAAGGAACATGGCTATCCCGTGCGCCTGGTCGTTCCCGGCTGGGAAGGCAACATGTGGGTCAAGTGGCTGCGCCGGATCGAGGTGATGGACGGCCCCGTCGAAAGCCGCGAGGAGACCTCGAAATACACCGACACGCTCGAGGATGGCACCAGCCGCAAATGGACCTGGGTGATGGATGCCAAATCGGTCGTCACCTCGCCCAGCCCGCAGGCGCCGATCACCCATGGTGCCGGTCCGCTGGTGATCACCGGCCTGGCCTGGTCGGGCCGAGGTGCGATCACCGGTGTCGATGTCTCGATGGATGGCGGCAAAAGCTGGCAGCCCGCCCGCCTGGCGGCGCCGGGACAGGACAAGGCGCTGACCCGGTTCTATCTCGATACCAACTGGGACGGGTCCGAGATGCTGTTGCAAAGCCGCGCCCGCGATTCCAGCGGCTATGTGCAGCCCACCAAGGCGCAGCTGCGCGAGGTGCGGGGCCTCAACTCGATCTATCACAACAACGCGATCCAGACCTGGTGGGTCAAGGCAAACGGAGTGGCCGAAAATGTCGAAGTTTCCTAAGCTGACCCTCACCGCCTCGGTCACCGCGCTGATGCTGTCGGCGCCGGCCTGGGCGGGCGAGTTTGGATTGGGCCGCCCGGCGCTGCCCGAAGAGATCGCCGCATGGGACCTGGACGTCAGCCCCGATGGCACCGGCCTGCCCGCAGGTTCGGGCTCGGTCGAGGATGGCGAGATGGTGTTTGCCGAACACTGCGCCATCTGCCACGGCGATTTCGCCGAGGGGGTCGACAACTGGCCCAAGCTGGCCGGTGGCATGGACACGCTCGACCGCGAGGATCCGCTCAAGACCGTGGGCTCCTACTGGCCGCACCTGTCCACCGCCTGGGACTATGTCAACCGCTCGATGCCCTTTGGCAACGCGCAGTCGCTCAGCCCGGACGAGGTCTATGCGATTGTGGCTTATATCCTTTATTCCAACGATCTGGTGGACGACGATTTCGTGCTCTCCAACGAGAATTTCGCCGAGGTCGAACTGCCCAACGCGGGCGGGTTCATCATCGATGACCGCGAAACCTCCGAGGCGCATTTCTGGACCGACGCGCCCTGCATGGAAAACTGCAAGGACACGGTCGAGATCACCATGCGCGCCCGCGTGCTGGACGTGACGCCGGATACGGGCGGGGACAACGCGGCCGCGGCAGAGCCCGAGGGGGCGGCCACTGTCACCGAAGCGGCAGCAACCGAAACGGCGGCGGAACCTGCGCCTGTGGAAGCGGCGGCGCTTGATCCCGATCTGGTGGCAGCGGGTGAAAAGACCTTCAAGAAGTGCAAGGCCTGCCATCAGGTCGGCGAGGGTGCCAAGAACAAGACCGGCCCCATGCTCAACGGGATCGTTGGACATGCCGCCGGTGCGGTTGACGGGTTCAAGTATTCCAAGCCGATGCAGGCCGCTGGCGAAGGCGGGCTGGTCTGGACCGAGGACGAACTCGCCGCTTTCCTCGCCAAACCCAAGGCCTATATGAAGGGGACCAAGATGTCCTTTGCCGGTCTGAAGAAGGAGGACGATATCGCCGCCGTCATCGAGTACCTGAAGAGTTTCGAGTAAGCGATGCGCTGGCTGGGAGGAGCGATACTGGCCGGGGCCGCCCTCACGGGTGCGGCCCGGGCCGATGAGACCGCGCGGGACATCGGCGATGCCGCGCGCGGGGAGGGGCTGTTTCAGGTCTGTGCCAGCTGCCACCAGGTGGGCGAGGGGGCCGAGCATGGCACCGGGCCGCATCTGAACGGCATCTTCGACCGCAAGGTCGCCCAGTTCGAGGATTTCGACTATTCCCCGGGCATCCTGCGCGCCCGGCGCGACGGGATGGTCTGGGATCTCGAACATCTCGACGCCTATCTGACCAATCCCAAGACGCTGGTCTCGGGCACCAACATGGAGTTTGCGGGCCTGCCTGACGCGCAGGACCGGGGCGACATCCTGGCCTATCTGCGCCGGTTCTCGGCCAGTCCCCAGAACATCCCCGAAGCGGCGCCCACCGCGCTGAAACAGGATGTGGAACTGGCGCCCGAGGTGCTGGCCATGGTGGGCGATCCCGAATATGGTGAATACCTGTCCACCGAATGCACCACCTGCCACCAGACCGATGGCGAGTATGACGGCATTCCGGTGATCACCGGCTGGCTGGCCGAGGACTTCGTTCTGGCCATGCATGCCTACAAGCAGAAGATCAGGCCACACCCGGTGATGCAGATGATGGCCGGGCGGCTGTCGGACGAGGAGATCGCAGCACTGGCCGCCTATTTCGAAGCGCTGGAATGACTTCCGGCGCTCATTTGTTTCTTGGAGGAGGAAACCAGATGACTTTGAACAGACGGACATTCCTGGGCACTGGTGTCGCGGCGGCGGCAGCGCTTCAGGCGCCGGTCGTGCTGGGCGCGGGCAAACCCCGTGTGGTGGTCGTTGGCGGCGGTGCCGGCGGCGCCACCGCGGCGCGCTATATCGCCAAGGGCGCTGCCGGGGCCATCGACGTGACCCTGGTGGAACCGACCCGCAGCTATTACACCTGCTTTTTCTCGAACCTCTATATCGGCGGCTTTCGCGAGCTGTCGAGCATCGCCCATTCCTATGGCAAGCTGGCCAGCGAATACGGCATCAACGTGGTGCATGACTGGGCCGTGGGCATCGACCGTGACGCGCGCACCGTCAGTCTGGCAGGGGGCGGCGTGCTGCCTTATGACCGGCTGATCCTCAGCCCCGGCATCGACTTTGTCGATGGCGCGGTCGAGGGGTGGGACGTCAGCGCCCAGAACAAGATGCCCCATGCCTACAAGGCCGGGTCGCAGTCGGAACTGCTCAAGGCGCAGATCGAGGCGATGCCCGAGGGCGGCACATTCGCCATGGTGGCCCCGCCCAACCCCTATCGCTGCCCGCCCGGACCTTACGAGCGGGTTTCGATGGTGGCGCATGTGCTGAAACAGAAAAACCCGACCGCCAAGATCATCGTGGCCGACCCCAAGCCGAAATTCTCGAAGATGGCGCTGTTCCAGGAAGGCTGGAACACCCACTATTCGGGCATGGTCGACTGGATCGGTCCGGATTTCGGCGGCGGCGACGTCTCGGTCGATCCCGAGGCGATGACCGTCACCATCGACGGCGAAGAGACCAAGGTCGATGTCTGCAACGTGATCCCGGCTATGAAGGCGGGCCGCATCTGCGAGATCGCGGGCATCAACGAGGGCAACTGGGCACCGGTCATCGGCCATACGATGCAAAGCCGGATGGACGAGAATATCCACGTGCTGGGCGACGCCACCAATCAGGGCGACATGCCGAAATCGGGCTTCTCGGCCAACAGCCAGGCCAAGGTGGCGGCCATGGCGGTGCGCGCGGCGCTGACCGATTCCAAGATGTTCCCGGCCAAGTTCTCGAACACCTGCTGGTCGCTGATTGCGACCGATGACGGGGTCAAGGTCGGCGCCACCTACGAGGCGACGGACGAGAAGATCGCCAAGGTCGACGGCTTTATCAGCGCCACCGGCGAAAGCGCCGAACTGCGCCAGGCCACTTACGAGGAGAGCATCGGCTGGTATGCCGGCATCACCTCGGACATGTTCGGCTGAACGGCCGCGTGGGGCGTGGTCCGCTCAGGACCACGCCTTGCGAAACGAATGGGGCGAGGCGCCATAACGGGCGCGGAACTGCCGCGACAGGTGGCTGGTATTGGCAAAACCGGTGGCGGCGGCGATCTCGGCCACGGTCATGTTGGTCTCGTTGAGATAGATGAAGGCACGCTCGATCCGCAGGTTGAGGTAAAACGCCATCGGTCCCTGATCCAGATAGCGTTTGAACAACCGTTCCAGCTGACGGCGCGAGATGCCCAGCCGCTCGCACAGATCGTCATTGGTCAGCGGCTCTTCCAGTTCCGCCTCCATCAGCTCGATCGCCTTGAGCAGCGCCGGGTTGCGGCTGCCGATCGCCACCGAGCGCGCCGAGCGCTGCGGCGATTGCCGGCCCGAGCGCATGTGGATGCACATGTCGGCCACCACGATGGCCAGCTTGGGGCCGTGCTGCTTTTCGATCAGGGCCAGCATCATGTCGATGGCGGTATTGCCGCCGCCGCAGGTGGTGACCCGCCCGTCCAGCTCGTAGATGTTCGGGGTCGGGGTCAGATCCGGAAAGGCCTCGGTAAAGCCGGGCTGGTTTTCCCAATGCAGGGTGAAACGGCGACCTTCCAGCAGCCCCGCCCGGGCCAGGGCAAAGGCACCGGTACAGATGCCGCCCAGGGCGCTGCCATGGCGGTATTCCCGCCGCAGCCAGGCCAGTACGGCGGGGGAGTAGCTTTTCTCCGGTTCGACCCCGGCGCAGACAAAACCCATCGCCTCGGGCGGCAGCGGTGCCAGCGCCTGATCCGGGGTGATGCGCAGCCCGTTGGAACAGGTGACCGGCGCGCCGTTCTCGGTCATCGTATGCCAGGTATATAGCTGCTTCTTGGTCAGCTGGTTGGCGATGCGCAGGGGTTCGATGGCCGCGGCCACTGCCAGCATCGTCGCCTTGGGCAGCAACAGAAAGCGGAAATCCTGCGACGGCCCGTCATAGTTCAGCGAAACCGAGGCGGAGGCTGCTTTGGAAACAAAGGGGGTCTGGGTCATGGCGCTCTGATCGGGAAGGAGCCGGCAAGGGCTCCGACGGGTTACATGCCCGTACCGTGCTGTTTACCCGGCGCAAGGTCAATATGCGTCGCATTGTTGCCGATTTGCGTCATGCCGTTGTGCGTGTCTGCGGCAAACGAATTCGCCTCCGGCCCTTGCAGCCCTCCCAAGGCGACACTAAGACTCGTGTAACCCTCCTCGGGTAATGTCCCGAACCAACGCTAAGAGCAGGCAGGTCCCAGATGTTCGATCCCGTCGATACCTACATGAATACCCTTGTCCCCATGGTGGTCGAACAGACCAGCCGGGGCGAGCGCGCCTATGACATCTTCTCGCGCCTGCTGAAGGAGCGGATCATTTTCATCAACGGCCCGATTCATGACGGGATGAGCCATCTGATCGTGGCCCAGCTGCTGCATCTGGAGGCCGAGAACCCGAACAAGGAAATCTCGATCTACATCAACAGCCCCGGTGGCGTGGTGACCAGCGGCCTGTCGATCTATGACACCATGCAGTATATCAAGCCGAAATGCTCGACCCTGGTGATCGGCCAGGCGGCTTCGATGGGATCGGTCCTGCTGGCCGGCGGTGAAAAGGGCATGCGTTTCTCGCTTCCCAACAGCCGTATCATGGTGCACCAGCCCTCGGGCGGGTATCAGGGTCAGGCCAGCGATATCATGATCCATGCCGCCGAGACCCAGAAGCTCAAGGACCGGCTCTATGACATCTATGTCAAGCACACCGGTCAGACCAAGAAAGCCGTAGAAAAGGCGCTGGACCGCGACAATTTCATGTCGCCGGAAGAGGCCAAGGAATGGGGTCATATCGACGAGATCGTCGAAAGTCGCAGCAAGGGCGACGACGCCTGATCGGCAGGTGGTGCGCGGACAACCCCGCGCACCGGGAAGTTTGACATTGTAGCGGCCGGTATGCTGGCCTAAGCTTCATGAACAAATCGGCCTCCCGCCCGCGCGGAGCGGGGCGCCGGGACGAAGGCCGGAAAGGGTGACCATGGCGACGAATTCAGGCGGTGACAGCAAGAACACGCTTTACTGCAGCTTCTGCGGCAAGAGCCAGCACGAGGTGCGCAAACTGATCGCGGGTCCGACGGTGTTCATCTGCGACGAATGTGTCGAGCTGTGCATGGACATCATCCGCGAAGAGACCAAAAGCAGCAGTCTGAAATCCTCGGACGGGGTGCCGACGCCGCGCGATATCTGTGACGTGCTGGACGACTATGTGATCGGCCAGTCCACCGCCAAGCGGGTGCTGTCGGTTGCCGTGCACAACCATTACAAGCGTCTGAACCACGCCCAGAAGGCCGGCAACGATATCGAACTGGCCAAATCGAACATCCTGCTGATCGGCCCCACGGGCTGCGGCAAGACGCTGTTGGCGCAGACGCTGGCGCGCATTCTGGATGTGCCGTTCACGATGGCCGATGCGACCACCCTGACCGAAGCCGGTTACGTGGGCGAGGATGTGGAGAACATCATCCTCAAGCTGTTGCAGGCCAGCGAATACAATGTGGAACGGGCGCAGCGCGGCATCGTCTATATCGACGAGGTCGACAAGATCACCCGCAAGTCTGAAAATCCTTCGATCACCCGTGACGTGTCGGGCGAGGGGGTGCAGCAGGCGCTGCTGAAGCTGATGGAAGGCACCGTGGCCAGCGTGCCGCCGCAGGGCGGGCGCAAGCATCCGCAGCAGGAATTCCTGCAAGTGGATACCACCAATATCCTGTTCATCTGCGGCGGCGCATTTGCAGGTCTCGACAAGATCATCGCGCAGCGCGGCAAGGGCAGCGCCATGGGCTTTGGCGCCGATGTGCGCGCCAGTGACGAGCGCGGGGTGGGCGAGCTCTTTACCGAGCTGGAGCCCGAGGACCTGCTGAAATTCGGCCTGATCCCGGAATTTGTCGGCCGTCTGCCGGTTCTGGCGACGCTGGAGGATCTGGACGAGGATGCGCTGGTCACCATCCTGACCAAACCCAAGAACGCATTGGTCAAGCAGTATCAGCGCCTGTTCGAACTGGAAGACACCGAGCTGGATTTCACCGACGATGCTCTGAAGGCGATCGCCAAGCGCGCCATCGAACGGAAGACCGGCGCGCGCGGCCTGCGCTCGATCATGGAGGATATCCTGCTGGATACCATGTTCGACCTGCCCAGCATGAACGACGTGACCAAAGTGGTGGTGAACGAAGAGGCGGTGACCTCGGATGCGCAGCCGCTGCTGATCTATGCCGAAAACGAAAAGGGATCGGCAAGCGCCGGCTGAGAGCCGGGGAGGAGCGGATAGGGCGGCGCGGAACTTCCGCGCCGTTTTGTGTTGAAGGGGGAGAAGGGGGCGCTGCCCCCGTCACCTGCGGTGACTCCCCCGGGATATTTTCAGCAAGAGGAAGAGGCCATGTGCAGGCATGGCGATCGGGAAAGGAGCAGCAAGGTGGGTATCAGGCGGATTTCATCGGGTGGCCCGTTCGAGGCCAAGATCGGCTATTGCCGTGCGGTGGTGGCGGGCGGTTTCGTGCATGTTGCGGGCACGGTCGGGCAAGGTGATGATGTGGTGGCGCAGTGCCGTTCCGCGCTGGAAGTCATCGGTGCGGCGCTGAAAGAGGCCGGCGCGGGATTCGCCGATGTCGTGCGGGTGAACTACTATCTGCCCGACGCGGCGGAATTCGAGCCCTGCTGGCCGATCCTGGCCGAGACCTTTGGCGCAAATCCGCCGGCAGCTACGATGATCGAATGCGGGTTGATCGATCCCAAATACCGGATCGAGATCGAAGTCACGGCCTTGTTGCCACAATAACGGCTGCGTGGGCCTGTCGCGGGGCTGGCCTCTGGACCTTGGCGCGCGCATCGGTCATATCTGCTGATAAGTCACTTTCGGAGGTACCCTATGGGAATCCTGAACACCCTGCTGCGCGCCGTGACCTGGTGGAACGGTGCTACGCTGAACACCCGGATCTATACCGCCCGCAAGGGCACCAAGGTGGGCGAGGACGCGCAGGGAAACGTCTTTTATCGCAATGGTGATGACAGCCAGCGCTGGGTCATCTTCAACGGAGAGGCCGAGGCCAGCCGAATCGACCCGGAATGGCATGGCTGGCTGCACCGGACCTGGGATGAGCCGCCGACCGAGCGGCCGTTGCCTCACAAGGCCTGGGAAAAGCCGCATCAGGAGAACCTGACCGGCACACCGCTGGCCTATGTCCCGGCGGGATCACTGCGCCGGCCCAAGCCGGTCGAACGGCGCGATTACGAGGCCTGGAGCCCGGAATAAAGAGGCGGATATGTCCAGCCACAACATGACAGAAGTTCTGGTCGGCGGTGCGGTACTGGCCGCGGCGCTGGCCTTTGGCGTTTATGCAAGCCAGGCAACCGGCCTGTCGCGCGGCACCGGCGGATACGAACTGGCGGCTTCGTTCCGCTCGCTCGAAGGGGTGACCGTGGGCACCGATGTGCGGCTGGCGGGCGTCAAGATCGGCACAGTCACCGGGGTTGATCTGAACCCCGAAAGCTATCGCGCCGATACGCGGTTTACCGTCATCGAGGGGATCCAGATTCCCGATGACAGCGCGGCGGTGATCTCGTCCGAGGGGCTGCTGGGCGGCAACTTCCTTGAAATCATGCCCGGCGGCTCGGCCTTCTATTTCGAGCCGGGCGATGTGATCGACGACACCCAGGGCGCGGTCAGCCTGATCTCGCTGCTGGTCAAGTTCGTGGCGGGCGACGGGAGCGGCGAGTGATCCGTCTTGCCGCGCTCATTCTGACCCTGCTGGCAGCGCCGGTGCTGGCGTCGGATCAGGTGACCTCGGGCGCCGGGGCCTTGTTGCGCGGCCTGGACAAGGTCAGCGGCCAGACCGAGGATTTCCGGGTTGGAAACGGCGAGACGGCCGAGATCTACGGGCTGGATGTGGCGTTGGGCGATTGCCGCTATCCGGTCGAGAACCCCACCGGTGACGCCTTTGCCTATCTCACTATCTGGGAGCATGGCCAGCGGCAGGCGATCTTTGATGGCTGGATGATCGCCTCGTCCCCGGCGCTGAGCGCGCTGGACCACTCCCGCTACGATGTCTGGGTGATCCGCTGTATGACGCCCTGAGGGCTCTGCTCGATCACGGCCGAGAAATCCGCAGATCCATCCAGCGCGCGCTCGAGCCGGCGCCGGTATTCGGCGCGGGGGATTTCCACCGCGCCCAGCGAGGCCAGATGCGCGGTCAGGAACTGGGTGTCGAACAGGGTGAACCCGGTTTGTCGCAGCCTGTCGACCAGATGCGCCAGCGCGATCTTTGACGCATCGGTGCGGCGCGAAAACATGCTCTCGCCAAAGAAGGCCGCGCCCAGAACCACGCCATAGACGCCGCCAATCAGCTGCGTCCCGTCCCAGATTTCCAGCGAATGGGCATGACCCAAGCGGTGCAGTGCCAGATAGCTGGCGCGGATCTCGGGGTTGATCCAGGTCTCGGCCCGGTCGGCGCAGCCGTCCACCACACCCGCAAAGTCTCGGTCGATGCTGACCTGATAGTCGCCGCGCCGCATGCGCCGCGCCAGGCTGCGTGACAGGTGAAAGCTGTCCAGAGGAAACACGCCGCGTCGCATCGGATCGACCCAGAAAACATCGGGGTCGTCACGGTGCTCTGCCATGGGGAAAATGCCGATGGAATAGCCATGCAGCAGGAGTTCGGGCGCGAGTGTCATGCCGCGCCCGATACGCGGTGCGGAGCCGGATCCGGGACCCGGCCCCCACGGTCAGTCGGCCAGGTTCTCCGCAAGCCAGCGCTCCAGCCAGTGGATGTTATAGGTGCCGCTCTGGACGTCGGGCTCTTGCAGCAGCGCGTGAAACAGCGGCACCGTGGTGTCGATCCCGTCCACGATCAGCTCGCTCAGCGCCCGTTGCAGGCGGGCCAGCGCCTCGGGCCGGTCGCGGCCCTGCACGATCAGCTTGGCGATCAGGCTGTCGTAATAGGGCGGGATCGAATAGCCGGTATAAAGCGCCGAATCCATCCGCACGCCCAGGCCGCCGGGCGCGTGATAGGCGGTGATCCTGCCGGGGCAGGGCGAGAAGTTCGGCAGTTTCTCGGCGTTGATCCGCACCTCGATCGCGTGGCCGTTGATCCGCAGATCGTCCTGGGTAAAGGACATCGGCAGGCCAGCGGCAACCCGGATCTGCTCGCGCACCAGATCGACGCCAAAGATGCCCTCGGTCACCGGATGCTCCACCTGAAGGCGGGTGTTCATCTCGATGAAGTAGAACTCGCCATTCTCGTAGAGGAATTCCACGGTACCGGCGCCGATATAGTTGATCCGGGCCACCGCATCGGCGCAGATCTTGCCGATCCGGGCGCGTTCCTCGGGGGTGATGCAGGGGCCGGGGGCCTCTTCGAACACTTTCTGGTGACGGCGCTGCAGCGAGCAGTCGCGCTCGCCCAGATGCACCGCGTTGCCCTTGCCGTCGCCAAAGACCTGAATCTCGATATGGCGCGGCGTGGTCAGGTATTTTTCGATATAGACTTCGTCATTGCCAAAGGCGGCCTTGGCCTCGGAGCGCGCGGTGGAAAAGGCGTGCTCCATCTCCTTGGCATTGCGGGCAACCTTCATGCCGCGGCCGCCGCCGCCGGCGGTGGCCTTGATGATCACCGGATAGCCGATTTCCTCGCCGACCCGGCGCGCCTCGGCCAGATCGGCCACACCGCCATCCGAGCCGGGGACCACGGGGATACCCAGTTCCTTGGCGGTTTCCTTGGCGGTGATCTTGTCGCCCATGATGCGGATATGTTCCGCCGAAGGGCCGATGAAGGTGATTCCGTGATCTTCGACGATCTGCACGAAACCGGCGTTTTCGGACAGAAAGCCATAGCCGGGATGGATCGCCTGGGCGCCGGTGATCTCGCAGGCCGAGATGATGGCGGGCACCGAGAGATAGCTCTGGCTGCCGGGGGCAGGGCCGATGCAGACCGATTCGTCGGCCATGCGCACATGCATCGCGTCGCTGTCGGCGGTGGAGTGCACGGCAACCGTGGCGATCCCCATCTCGCGCGCGGCGCGGATCACACGCAGGGCGATCTCGCCTCGGTTCGCAATCAGGATCTTGTCGAACATGACGGCGCCCTTATTCGATGATGACCAGCGGGGTGCCGAATTCCACGGCGTCGCCGTCTCCCACCAGGATGCGTTTCACGGTGCCCGCGCGCGGGGCGTGGATGTGGTTCATGGTCTTCATCGCCTCGACGATCAGCAGCGTGTCACCTTCGGCAACGCTGGCGCCGACGCTGACGAACGAGGGCGCGCCCGGTTCGGGTTGCAGATAGACGGTGCCAACCATGGGCGAGGGGACGGCGCCCGGATGGGCGGCGGGGTCCTCGGCGCTGGCCGGTGCGGCGGTGGGCGCTGCGGGGGCGGCCGGGGCTGCGGCCACGGGCGCGGCGGGCACGGCAACCTGCACCGGAGCCGCTGCGGGCAACACGCGGCTGACGCGCACGTTCAGGCTGTCTTCCTCGCCATATTCACGCTTGACCTGCACTTCGGTCAGATCGTTTTCCCGCAGCAATTCGGCCAGCGCCTTGATGAATGCCACATCCGCTTCGTGTCTGCTGTCTGTCATGAGTGTCCTCGACGGTTCCCCTTGGCCCGTTTGTGGTGTTCGGGCTCGTGAATTACGCGGCGTTATAGGCCAAGCGCCGGGCCATGAAAAGCGCCCTGTCATCGGGAAACATGGGGTTTGCGCCGCCCGATTGCGAGGAAAATGCGATCAAAGCGGCATTCCGGAGAGTTTCGCCACCAGTTCCGGCAGCTTGCGGGCGCCGAATTTTTGCAGCAACCGGGCGCGATGGGCCTCGATGGTGCGATAACTGAGTCCCAGTTCCGCGCCCACCTCCTTGGCCGACAGGCCCCGGCAGGTCAGCAGCGCCACCTCGCGCTCGCGCGGGGTCAGTTCGACCACACGTCGTTCTTCCGAGATGTCGGCAAAACTCCAGATCCCATGGCGGAACGGGTCGTCGGGCGTCAGCGATTTGCCGCGCGCCCGGCACCAGAACAGATCGCCATCGCGGCGGCGCATGATGCGTTCGTCAGTGTAATAACCGGTCTCGCGCATGGCCTGCAGGCCGCGCTTGCCGATGCGCTCGAAATCCTCGTGACTGGGATAGAGCCTGAGCAGCGGCATGTCGCGATAGTCGCTTTCCTGCCCGCCGAACATGCTAGCGAAATGCAGGTTGCACCGCCGGATGACGCGGTTTTCCAGCTCTACCAGACCGATAGGTGCATATTCGAAGCCGGGGTCACTCATGCCGCGTATGGTGACGGGTATTTCTACGGAATTGAAGCGAAAGCTGCGTCTTGGCAGGATTTGACACAGATCTTTTGGGGAGGACGGACCATGGTTTCCATCGCGGGCTGGGGGCATACCAAGTTCGGCAAGCTGACAGACATGTCGGTCGAGGACATGATCACCGCCGCCGGGCGCGAGGCTCTGGCCGATTCCGGCATTGGCGCCGAGGCGGTCGACGGCATATGGGTGGGTCATTTCAATGCCGGGCTGGTGGGGGACGGCTTTCCCTCCTCGCTGGCGATGAGCATCGATCCGGCGCTGCGTTTCAAACCCGCGACCCGGTTGGAGAATGCCTGCGCGTCGGGTTCGGCTGCGGTATTTGCGGCGCGTCAGGCGATCCTGTCGGGCGAGGCGCGGGTGGCGTTGGTGATCGGGGTGGAAAAGATGACCCATCTGCCCACCGCCGAAGTGGCCGCGGCCCTTGGCCATGCGGCGTATCAAAAGGAAGAGGCGGGCCTGTCCTTTCCGGGTGTCTTTGCGCAATTTGCGCAGGCCTATTTCGACCGGTATGGCGATCACAGCCGGGCGCTGGCCCGGATTGCCGCCAAGAACCACGGCAATTCTGTCAACAACCCGCTGGCGCAGTTGCAAAAACCGCTGGACGAGGCGTTCTGCGCCGAGGTGTCCGATCGCAACCCGATCATCGCCGCGCCCCTGAAAAAGACCGACTGTTCGCTGGTCTCGGACGGGGCGGCGGCACTCGTGCTGGTGGCCGACGATATGCTGGGTGACGTGGCCAAGGCCGCGCGGCTGCGCGGCGTAGCGCAGGTGAATGACATCATGCCGATGTCGCAGCGCGATCTGCTGGCCTTCGAGGGGCCGCGCCGGGCGATCCACCGCGCCTATGACCGGGCCGGGGTCACCGTCAGCGACATTGACGTGGCCGAGGTTCATGACTGTTTCACCATCGCCGAGTTGCTGATCTACGAGGCGATGGGGCTGGCCGCCCATGGTCATGCCAGCGATTTGCTCGAGGGCGGTGTTGTCCATGCCGGCGGGCGGCTGCCGGTGAACCTGTCGGGCGGGCTCAAGGCCAAGGGGCACCCGGTCGGCGCCACCGGTGTATCCATGCATGCGCTCATCGCGCGTCAGGTGCTGGGGCAGGCGGATGCGATGCAGCATCCGGGTGCTGAACTGGGGCTGGTCTTCAACATGGGGGGATCGGGGGTCGCCAACTACGCCTCGATCCTGGAACCGGTCAAGGCATGAATATCGGCCTCTGGCTGGCGCGGCAGGCGCAGGCGGGCGGCGAGCGCCCGGCGCTGTTTCTCGGGCGTGATCTGGTGGCCGATTACGCGGGGTTTCACGACCGCGCCGCGCGGGTGGCGGGCTGGCTGCGGGGGCAGGGCGTGGCGCCGGGCGACCGCGTCGCGCTGTTCATGGGCAACAGCCCCGATTATCTGATCCTGCAATATGGCATCTGGTATGCCGGGGCCGCGGCGGTCCCGATCAATGCCAAACTGCACGGGCGCGAGGCGGCCTATATCCTTGCCGACTCCGAAACCACGATCACCTTTGCCACGCCCGATCTGGCCGCCGCCCTGCACGCGGCCCAGGCACCGGGCCGCATTGTCGAGACGGGCGCGGCCGGGTTGGCCGTGATCCTTGCCGCCGACCCGGTCGCGGCCCCGGCGCAATGTGATCCCACCGATCTGGCCTGGCTCTTCTACACCTCGGGCACCACGGGCAGGCCCAAGGGGGTGATGATCACCCACCGGATGCTGATGGCGGTCTCGCTTGCCTATCCGGTGGATGTTGACCCGGTCACGCCTGAGGATACGGTGCTTTATGCCGCCCCGATGAGCCATGGCGCCGGGCTCTACAACATGGTGCATGTGCTGCGCGGGGCCCGCCATGTCTGCCCGGCCTCGGGCGGGTTCGACCCGGGCGAGATCTTCGATCTGGCGCGCCATTTCTGCCGGGTGCAGATGTTTGCAGCGCCCACCATGGTCAAGCGGATGACCGAGCAGGCCCGCGCCAGCGGAGAAACCGGCGAGGGGCTGCGCACCGTGGTCTATGCGGGTGGGCCGATGTATCTGGCCGATATCGTCGAGGCGGTCGACCATTTCGGGCCGATCTTCGTGCAGATCTATGGTCAGGGCGAATGCCCGATGGGCATCACCGCCCTGTCGCGCCATGACGTGACCGACCGTAACCACCCGCGCTGGCAGGCGCGGCTGGCCAGCGTCGGGCGCGCGCAATCCCCGGTCGCTTTGCGCATCGGGGATGGGGATGGGGCGCCGCTGCCGCCGGGCCAGACCGGCGAGGTGATGGTGCGCGGCGACGTGGTGATGCCGGGGTACTGGCGCAATCCGCAGGCAAGTGCCAAGGCTTTGCGCGACGGCTGGTTGATGACCGGAGACATGGGGTTTCTGGACGCGGATGGGTATCTGACGCTTCAGGACCGCTCCAAGGATCTGATCATCTCGGGTGGATCGAACATCTATCCCCGCGAGGTCGAGGAGGTCTTGCTGACCCATCCGCTGGTGCGCGAGGCCTCGGTCGTGGGCCGGCCCCATCCGGACTGGGGCGAGGAGGTGGTGGCCTTTGTGGTGGGTGAGGCCGAGGCGGCAGAGCTTGACGCGCTCTGCACCCGAAATATCGCGCGGTTCAAGCGGCCCAAACACTATCGCTGGCTGCCGGAGCTGCCCAAGAACAATTACGGCAAGGTTCTCAAGACCGAACTGCGCCGGATGCTGGAGGACGAGGGATGACCGATCTGAGTGGAAAAACGGCGCTGGTGTCCGGCTCGGTCCAGGGCATCGGGCTGGCGATTGCCAAGGTGCTGGCGGGGGCCGGTGCCCGCATCGCGGTGCACGGGCTGGCCGACGCGGGTGAGGCCGAGGCGGCCTGTGCTGCGATGCGCGCGGCGGGCGCGCCCGAGGCGCGGTTCTTTGCCGGCGACCTGCGCGACCCTGGCCAGATCGCCACGCTGATGCGCGAGGTGGCCCATTGGGGTGGCGCCGATATCCTGGTCAACAATGCGGGTATCCAGCGCACCGGGCCGCTGGCCCAGATGGCGGGCGAGACCTGGGAGACGATCCTGTCCGTCAATCTGAGCGCCGCCTTCTACACCATGCAGGCCGCCATGCCCGCCATGGCCGAGCGCGGCTATGGCCGGGTGATCAACATCGCCTCGGTGCACGGTCTGGTGGGCTCGGTCGAGAAGGCGCCCTATGTGGCGGCCAAGCACGGGCTGATCGGGCTGAGCAAAGTGGCGGCGCTGGAATATGCGGCGCTTGGTGATCGGGGCCGGGGCGGTGTGACCGTGAATTGCATCTGCCCGGGTTGGACCGAAACCGCCATTCTCGAGCCGCAGATCGCCGCGAGGATGGCGGCGCTAGGCGCCGATCGCGAGGCGGCTATGGCCGATCTGATGGCCGAGAAACAGCCCTCGCGCCGGGCCTCGGACCCTGCCGAGATCGGGGCGCTGGCGCTGTGGCTTTGCGCGCCTGCCGCCCATAACGTGACCGGGGCCGCGATCCCGGTGGATGGCGGCTGGACCGCGCAATAGGTCAGAGCGCGCTGAACCAGTCAGGCAGGCGGGTGCGGATGCGCGGCGTGTCCCGGCGCGCGCGGACCACGCCGGGACCTGTCTCGCGCACCGGTTCGGTCGAGATATCGGCATAGGCGCGCGGCTCGGCCTCGTCCCAGGGCAGCTCCGGCAGCGCCTCGAACTGTTTGAAGAAACGGCGGCTGTCGGTGCCGGGGTTGAGCCAGGCCTGGCCGGGATTACCCAGGCCCGGCTGGTCTGCCACCTCTCGCCGGTGTTCCGCCGCACGCGCCAGTGCGGCGCTGTTGGCGTATTTCAGATGCACCAGATAGACACCGCGCGGCATGATGAAGGGGAAGCTCTCGACCCGTACCGGTCGCAGCTGCACCCCGTGCGCCTTGAGACCGATCCTGTTGCGCACCGCCCAGGCCTTGGAATAGTTGCCGGTGAAGACCGCGCTCTGGCGATGGTTCAGGACCGGTTCATCCCCTTGCAGCGTGGCGTCCTCGGCCCGTTCGCCTAGATTCAGTCCCAGGGAAAAAACGGCGCTGCGACGCTGGCGGGCGAAGAAATCGGCGAAACCGTCGAAGCGCTCTGGGTCGAGGCAGATCAGTTCATCCGCGTCGGTGCGGATCACCCAGTCGTAAATCTGGTTCAGCCCGTTCTGAAAGGCGTTGAGCATGTCGCCCCGACGGGTGTCGAACCGGCTGAGATCGTCGCGCGGGATGGTCAGGATGCTGGCGCCGGGACAGATGCGGGCAATCTCGGGGTCGGCGCCATGGGCCACCACGTAAAGATGCTCGGCGCCCAATTGGCGTGCAAAGTGCCGGTACCATTGACCCAGCGCCCAGTGATCGCGGTAAACCATGGTGATCGCACATATTTTCATGCGCTCATTTAGGCAGGCGCGGACCTTTCGGGCAAGGGTCGGAAATTGGGAATTTCCGACCAGGAAAAGTCCTTTTCCTGGCCGTTTTCCGTGCCGGAAAACGGTCTCCACCACGCAAAAAAAGAACCGGCCCTGTGGGGCCGGTCGCAGGTATCGGCAGGGGCTGATAGCCCTGCACGACGGGGAGTGTGAAGTCAGATCGCCAGATACTCGGACCGCAGTTCGGCGTTTCCGAGCACTTCGGCGGCGCTGCCGTCAAAGACGATCGTGCCGGTATCCAGGATCACCGCGCGGTCGGCCAGTTCCAGCGCCCGCACCGCGTTCTGTTCGACGATGATCGTGGTCATGCCCTGTTCCTTGATGTGGACAAGGGTCTTTTCGATCTCGTCCACGATGACCGGCGCCAGCCCCTCATAGGGCTCGTCTAGCAGCAGCACCTTGATATCGCGGGCCAGCGCGCGGGCAATGGCCAGCATCTGCTGTTCGCCGCCCGAAAGCGTGACACCCTCCTGCTTGCGCCGCTCGCCCAGGCGCGGGAACAGGTCGTAGAGCCGGTCGATCGACCAACCGATCGGCGGCGCGATCTGGGCCAGTTGCAGATTCTCTTCGACTGTCAGTCCGGGGATGATCCGGCGATCCTCGGGGACAAGTCCCAGCCCGGCCTGCGCGGCCTCGTAGCTGGTCATGTTGTGCAGCGGCTGATGGTCCAGCCAGATCTCGCCATGGGTCACCATCGGAGATCCGGTGCGCGCGATCGAGCGCAGGGTCGAGGTCTTGCCCGCCCCGTTGCGGCCCAAGAGCGCCAGAATCTCGCCCTCGTGCACGTTGAAATTCACGCCTTGCACGATGTAGCTTTCGCCGTAATAGGCATGCATGTCCCAGACCGACAGAAAGGCGGGCGCCGTGGTGGCCTGATTGGCGTTCTTGGAGAAATCGGGTTTTACGTTCATGGTTTATCCTTTCTCACTCATCTTGTCCGAAAACCGGTTCCCGGTTTTGGGGATGAGTGACGCACTCCCTTACGCACTTTCGCCCAGATAGGCTTCGCGCACCTTCGGATGACCCTTGATGTTTTCCGGCGTGTCCTCGACCAGGGGCGTGCCTTGGGCCAGAACGGTGATCCGCTCGGCCAGGCTGAACACCACATGCATGTCATGTTCGATGATGGCGATGGTGATGTCGCGTTCCTGTTTGATCTGCTTGAGCAGGTCGATGGTATTGTTGGTATCGGCCCGTGCCATGCCCGCGGTCGGTTCATCCAGCAGCAGCAGGCGGGGTTCCTGGCTCAGGCACATACCGATCTCCAGGCGCCGTTTGTCGCCGCGCGACATGGCGGCGGCATGCATATGACGCTTGTCGGCCATCCGCATCTCTTCCAGCATGTGCATGGCCTGGTCCACGACGTCTTTCTGCTGGCTTACCGCGGGCAGCGCGTTCAACTCGAACGCGCCGTCCCGTTTGGCGAAACAGGGGATCATCATGTTTTCCAGAACCGTCAGATCGCCAAAGATCTCTGGCGTCTGGAACACGCGGCTGATGCCCATCTGATTGATCTCGTAGGGGGCGCGTCCCAGAACGGACTGGCCGTCGAACATGACGCTGCCGCTATCCGGGATCAGTTTGCCGACCAGGCAGTTGAGCAAGGTGGACTTGCCCGCGCCATTCGGTCCGATGATGGCGTGAACGGTGTTTTCGGCCACGCTCAGGTTGACATCGGACAGCGCCTGAAGACCACCGAACCGCTTGCCCACATTCTTGACTTCGAGAATTCCCATGATCCCGGCTCCTTATTCCGCAGGCTCGTGCTTGGTCTTGGCCTCACCCGAGCGCTTGCCCCGGTTGCGCAGCCAGTTGCCCAGCCTCTGGCCGCCTTCCACAAGGCCACCGGGCAGGAAGATCACCACCAGCATGAACAGGATACCCAGCGTCAGGTGCCAGCCCTTGCCGATGAACGGGTGCACGATGAAGACCATGAAGTCCTCGATCCCGTCGGGCAGGAAGCTGAACCACTGGTGCAGGATGGTGTCGTTGATCTTCGAGAAGATGTTCTCGAAATACTTGATGAAGCCCGCTCCCAGAACCGGCCCGATCAGGGTTCCCGCACCGCCGAGGATGGTCATCAGCACCACCTCGCCGCTCGCGGTCCACTGCATCCGCTCGGCGCCCGCCAGCGGGTCCATCGCCGCCATCAGGCCACCAGCCAGACCGGCATACATGCCCGAGATGACGAACGCGGCCAGAGTGTAGGGACGCGGATTAAGGCCGGTATAGTTCATGCGCTGCTGGTTCGATTTCACCGCCCGCAGCATCATGCCGAAGGGCGAGCGGAAGATGCGGATGGCAAGGTAGAACATGACCATCATGATCACGGCGCACAGGTAATAGCCCACGTTGAAGTCAAAGCTCCAGGCGCCGATGTCGAGCTTGTAGGTCGAACGCATCGACAGACCAAACAGATGCGGCATGTCGGGCAGGCTGTCACGGTGGAAGATTTGCGGGTCATCCGCATAGACCTGAAGCCCGGTTTCCCCGTTGGTCAGGTTGAACTTGGGGTTCGACAGCACCGAATAGGCCAGCGCAAAACTCATCTGCGCAAAGGCCAGCGTCAGGATCGAAAAGTAGATGCCCGAGCGGCGCAGGCTGACATAACCGATCAGCAGCGCGAACAGCGCGGCCACGACGACACTCAGCGCGATGGCCGGGATCACGTTGTAACTGAGCAGCTTGAACATCCATACGGCCGAATAGGAGCCGACGCCCAGAAAGGCCGCGTGGCCGAAGCTGAGATAGCCGGTCAGGCCGAACAGGATGTTGAAGCCGATGGCGAAGATGCCGAAGATCACGAACCGCTGCATCAGATCGGGATAGCCCGCGTTGAACTGTGCCATGGCACTGCCTGCGGGAAACGGGTTCAGGATGAACGGTGCCAGCAGGGTGAGGATCGCCACGATGATCAGAAGCGAAGTGTCTTTCTTGTCCAGTCCCAGCATGGGTTAGTCCTCCATCACGCCCTTGCGGCCCATAAGGCCCCGAGGACGGGTCAGCAGAATGATGATTGCGACCAGATAGATGATGATCTGGTTGATGCCCGGGATGGTGGTGGTGGCCCAGGTGGTCGAGGCAAAGCTTTCCAGCACACCCAGCAGGAACCCGGCCGCGACGGCGCCCGGCAGGCTGCCCATGCCGCCGACCACGACGACGACGAAG
Source organism: Ruegeria pomeroyi (assembly GCF_021405525.1). Lineage (GTDB taxonomy): Bacteria > Pseudomonadota > Alphaproteobacteria > Rhodobacterales > Rhodobacteraceae > Ruegeria_B > Ruegeria_B alba. Next base: position 3,082,770 of record NZ_JAGQAG010000001.1, on the reverse strand, counting down.
CTGAGCACCAGGAAATCCATGCCCATGTGATAGTTGGGCGGGTTGAGCGGCCCGTACATGACACCCGCCAGACCGGCCACACCGGCGGCGATGCCGAACATGATGGTGAACCGCTTGTCGATATTGATGCCCAACAGGCCCACGGTCTCGCGATCCGCCATGCCCGCGCGCACCACCATGCCGAAGGTGGTGAATTGCAGAAAGGCGAAGACACCGCCGATGATCACCACAGAGAAGGTGAAATAGACGAGGCGCCAGATGGGATAGATGATCGCGTTCGGGTCAAAGCCCAGCATCAGCCCGATATCGAGCGAACCCTTGAGTGCCGAGGGTTCCGGCGTCTGGATCGGGTTGGCGCCGAAGAAATACTTGATGATTTCCTGGAGGACGATGGCCAGGCCAAAGGTCACCAGGATCTGGTCTGCATGGGGACGCTTGTAGAAATGCTTGATCAGGCCACGCTCCATCGCATAGCCGACAGCGAGCATGATCGGGATGGCGAAAACCAGCGCAAGTGGCACTGACCAGTCGATGATCGCGGCGCCGATCTCGGGGCCGAACCAGGCTTCGACATAGGGGGTGTCGACCTTCAGCGGGTTGCCCAGAAAGTCCTTCTGGGTCTCGTCCACGGTCTGAAAGCTCAGATTGAGAAGCCGTTGTACCGTCACAGCGCAGAAGGCGCCAATCATGAACAGCGCCCCGTGGGCAAAGTTGACGACGCCCAGCGTCCCGAAGATCAGTGTAAGTCCCAGCGCAATCAGCGCATAGGCAGAGCCCTTGTCGAGCCCGTTCAGAATTTGCAGGATGATTGCGTCCATCGTCCCCACCTTGTGGCTGGTACCGCACGCCCTTCCCAGCCGGGGCCGGGAAGGGCGGCTTTGCGGAAATCAGAGAATTTTCATCGAAAATTCTCTGGCCCGGATTATGCGCCCGAGTTGCACTCGCCCAGCGAGGCCTCGGCACCGCCGAACATCGGGTGATCGGGGGCGTACATGACCTGCTCGACCGGCGTGACCTCGACGATTTCCAGCGTGTCATAGGCGTTGGTCGGGTTCTGCGCGCCGCGCACAACCAGAACGTCCTTGAAGCACTGGTGGTCATCGGCGCGATACAGCGTCTTGCCGTTGCCCAGACCGTCGAATTCGAAGCCTTCCAGCGCTTCGGCAACGCCGCAGGGGTTGAAGGTTCCGGCACGTTCGCAGGCATCGGCATAGAGCAGAACCTGTGCATAGCAGGTCTGGGCCGAGTTCGACGGCGGCTTGCCATACTTCTCGCCAAAGGATTTGACGAACGCCTTGGAGCCTTCGTTGTCCAGCTGCCAGTTGTAGTTCATCGAACCCAGCACGCCCTTGATGTTCTCGCCCGCACCGGCGGCCATCAGTTCCGAATAGAGCGGCACGACGATCTTGAAGTCCTTGCCGTTGGCGACCTTGTCCAGCAGGCCGAACTGGATGGCGTTGGTCAGCGAGTTGACCATGTTGCCGCCATAGTGGTTCAGAACCAGAACGTCGGCGCCCGAGTTCAGGACCGGCGCGATATAGGACGAGAAGTCGGTCGATGCCAGCGGCGTCAGCACGTTGTTGACGGTCTCCCAGCCCATGGCCTCGGTCGCGGCTGCGATCGATTCCTGCTGCGTCCAGCCCCAGGTATAGTCCGCGGTCAGGTGATAGGCGCGGCGATCGGCCCCCATCTCCTTGGACAGCACCGGTGCCAGGGCGGCCGCCGACATGTAGGCGTTGAAGAAGTGGCGGAAGCCGTTCTTCTTGCGGTCCTTGCCGGTGGTGTCGTTCGAATGGGTCAGGCCCGCCATGAAGATCACGCCGGCATCCTGGCATAGGCCCTGCACGGCCACGGCCACGCCCGAGGACGAGCCGCCGTTGATCATGATGGCGCCGTCTTTTTCGATCATCGACTTGGCTGCTGCGCGGGCGGCGTCCGACTTGGTTTGGGTGTCGCCGGTCACGAACTGGACCTTCTTGCCCAGGATGCCGTTCCCTTTGAGTGCCTTCGAGGTGAAAGTGTTCAGGCAGCCGCCGTCGCCCATCCCGTTCAGATGCTCGACCGCCAGCTGCTGGGCCAGCAATTCGTCATTGCCTTCATCCGCATAGGGGCCGGTCTGGGGCACGTTGAAACCCAGGGTGACGGTGCCACCGGTGGGTTCGTTGGTATAGGCGGCGGCCGACGACGCGGTGAAGATCGTCGGCAGGGCCACACCGGCCCCGGCAACCGCACCGGTCTTGAGCACGCCCCGACGCGTGACTTGGTTCTTGGACATGTTTTCCTCCCAAAAGATTGCGTGCGCGGCGGCTCCTCTTCCGCGATGCGCAGGCACATGTGTGCAAAAGCAGTATGGTGGGGGATTGGAAAATTACGCAATAACCCCTTTAAACCGAAAGAAAATTCTGTAAATCTCTCAACACGGTTTTCGAGGATGATGTAAATAACCTTATGTCGCGCCGCAGAAACCCGTTGATTTTTATTCACATTCCGGGAACGGGATACCATGGCACGCGACACATTGACGGGCAGTCGAATCCGCGAGCGGCGGCTGATGATCGGTCTCAGGCAGGCCGATCTGGCCCGCAAGGTGGATATTTCCGCCTCCTATCTCAACCTGATCGAGCACAACCGGCGCAGAATCGGCGGTAAACTGCTGGTCGATATCGCGGCTGCACTGTCGGTCGAGCCTTCGATGCTGACCGAGGGTGCCGAGGCGGCGTTGCTGGCGACGCTGCGCGAGGCGGCCGCCGATGCCGGTTCCACCGCCGCCGAGGCGGACCGTGTCGATGAATTCGCGGGCCGCTTTCCGGGCTGGGCCGAGCTTCTGGCGCGGCTTTTCCGGCGGGTTGGGTCGCTGGAACGCACGGTCGAAACTTTGTCTGATCGGCTGACGCATGACCCGCATCTTGCCGCGTCGCTGCACGAGGTGCTGTCGACCGCGGCCGCGATCCGTTCGACGGCGGCGATCCTTGCCGAACCGGGGGAGCTGGAGGCGGAATGGCGCGACCGGTTCCATCGCAACCTGCATCAAGACGCCGAGCGTCTGGCAGAAAGCTCTAAATCGCTGGTGGGCTGGCTTGACGACAGCGAGGCGGGTGAGGACCGCACCGGTGTCCCGGTCGAGCAGGTCGAGGCCTTCGTCGCCGGACGCGGTCACCATTTCACCGAACTTGAAAAGGGTGGCTCGGTTGCGGATGTGCCGCTCGACAATCTGGCCTCGGGCGCCGCGCGCGAAGTCGCCCGCTCGATGCTTGCGGTCTATGCCGCCGATGCGCGTGCCATGCCGCTGCCCGAGATGGTGTCGGCGCTGGATGTTCTGGGGCTCGATCCGGTCGCGCTGGCGCGACGCTTTGGCGTCGGGCTGCCTGCGATGTTCCGGCGCCTCGCCAGCCTGCCCGAAGGCGTGTTGCCACACGAAGCCGGACTGGTGATCTGTGACGCCTCGGGCAGTATCCTGTTTCGCAAGCCGGTGACCGGTTTCGCCTTGCCCAGGCATGGCGAATCCTGTCCGCTCTGGCCGCTTTACGCCGCGCTTGGCCGGCCGCTGGTGCCGATCCGCCGGCGGGTGTCGCAGCTGGGGCGCAATGCGGCAGAGTTCGATTGCCTCGCCGTCGCCTGGCCCGAGGGCATGCCGGAATTCGACAGTGATCCGGTGATCCGTTCCGTCATGCTGATCCTGCCTGTACCGACCGCCGAGCGGGGGCGGCAGGCAGCGCAGCCGGTCGGCGCATCGTGCCGGGTGTGCCCGCGCCGCGACTGCGCGGCGCGGCGCGAACCGTCGATCCTGTCCGAAGGGTTTTGACAGGCCCCTGACAGCGGGTCTAATCTGAATTCGGGAAAACGAGCGGGCGGCAGTCCGCCACCTTTTGGGGGAGGAAGGGGCAAGGATGAGCCGACGGCTTCTGCTGATCGAAGACGAGCCGAACATCGCTGAAGCAATTCGTTTCCTGCTGACGCGCGATGGTTGGCAGGTTGAAACGCACGAGGATGGGGCGGATGCGGTCGAGAAGATCACCGCCGCCGCGCCCGATCTGGTGATCCTGGACGTGATGCTGCCGGGCAAGAGCGGCATGGATATCCTGCGAGAATTGCGCGAGCGGGTGGCGACGCGGGATCTGCCGGTTCTGATGCTGACCGCGCGTGGCCAGTCGCGCGATCGCGACATGGCGGAAAAGGCCGGGGTCAGCCGGTTCATGACCAAACCCTTTTCCAATGCCGAGGTGTTGACAGCGGTGCGGGATCTGCACGCACAGGCATCGCGCCCATGAGCCGGTCCGCGGGCGAGGAGACCGGGCGCAACCCTGTCCAGCCGCCGCCCGTGTTTCTTGAGCGGCAAAGCTATCGCCGCCGCCGCCTGATGGATGCCGCGCGACTGTTGCCGCTGATGGGAGCGGCGCTGTTCGCCGTACCGCTGCTCTGGCCGTCCGAGGGGGCGGGTACCGTGCGGATGTCGGCGGCCATCACCTATGTGTTCGGCGTCTGGGCCATCCTGATCGCGGTCAGCGCCCTGTTCGGACGCGCCACACGTCAGAGTGGCGGTCATCAGATCGGGCAGGAGACCGAGCGGTGACCTCTCTCAACGTCCTGGTCGCGGTCTGCATGACCTATGTGATCCTGCTGTTCGGGGTCGCCTTTGCCGCAGACCGGCTGTCCTCGACCGGGCGCACGACCTGGCTGCGCTCGCCGCTGGTCTATACCCTGTCACTGTCGATCTACTGCACGGCCTGGACCTTTTATGGTGCCGTGGGCTATGCGGCGCGCTCGGGGCTGGAATTCGTCACCATCTATCTGGGGCCGACGCTTGTGATGATCGGCTGGTGGTGGGGATTGCGCAAGCTGGTGCGGGTGGGGCGCTCGCAGCGGGTCACCTCGATCGCCGACCTGATCTCGTCGCGCTATGGCAAGTCGAACACGCTGGCGGTCTGCGTTACCCTGCTGGCCGTGATCGGTGTCACCCCCTATATCGCGCTGCAACTCCAGTCGATCACCCTCAGCTTCGATATCTTCGCCGAGGCTGATCCGGTCAGCCGTCCGGGTGAGGGGTCAAGCGCCTTCTGGGTCGCGGGCGGGCTGGCGGTGTTTGCGATTTTGTTCGGGACCCGCAACCTGGACGCCAATGAACGCCATCATGGTGTGGTCACCGCCGTCGCCATCGAGGCGGTGGTCAAGCTGGTGGCGCTTTTGGCGGTGGGAATCTTTGTCGTCTGGGGCATCGCCGGCGGGCTGGGTGACACGCTGTCGCGCATCGACGCCTCGGAAATCGGGGTCTGGCAGGTCGATCACGGGCGCTGGGCGACCATCACCTTTCTGGCGGCAGCGGCCTTTGTCTGCCTGCCGCGCATGTTCCAGGTGATGGTGGTCGAGAACGATGACGAACGCCACCTGCGCACCGCCGCCTGGGCCTTTCCGCTTTATCTGATGCTGATGAGCCTGTTCGTGGTGCCCATTGCCGTGGTGGGGCTGGAGATCATGCCCAAGGGGGCGAATCCGGACATGTTCGTGCTGACGATCCCGCTGGCGCAGGGACAGGAGACGCTGGCGATGCTCTCCTTTCTGGGCGGGTTTTCTTCGGCCACCTCTATGGTGATCGTGGCGGCCATGGCATTGTCGACCATGGTGTCGAACCATATCGTGATGCCGATCTGGCTGAACGCCCAGGGCAGCGGCGCCTCGGTCTCGGGGGATGTGCGTTCGGTGGTGCTCTATGCCCGGCGGGTGTCGATCGCGGCGGTTCTGGCGCTTGGCTATTTCTACTATCGCCTGTCGGGAGGCGGCGCGGCGCTGGCCTCGATCGGGCTCATTGCCTTTGCCGGTATCGCCCAGATCCTGCCGGCGCTGGTGGGGGGGCTGTTCTGGCGCGGTGCCACCCGGACCGGCGCGCTGGTCGGGCTGACAGTGGGGTTCGTTCTCTGGCTCTATACGTTGCTGCTGCCCGGAATGGGCGCCGGGGTGATCGCGCCCTCGGTGATGGAGGACGGGCTGTTCGGCTTTTCGTGGCTGCGCCCGCAGGCGCTGTTCGGCATCGACGGGCTCGACCCGATGGTGCATTCGGTGATGTGGTCACTGTCGCTGAACACCGCCGCCTTCTGCATCGCCTCGCTGTTGAGTTTTCCCAGTCCGCTGGAGCGGTTGCAGGGCGCGCAGTTCGTCAACGTGTTCGACCATTCCGCCGGGCCGCGGGGCTGGACCGGGTCCGTTGCGCAAAGCGAGGACCTGATGATCATGTCGCAGCGCATCATGGGCGCGCGCGAGGCGCAGGAGTTCTTTCATTCCGAGGCGGTGGCGCAGGGCAGCCGCGCCTATCTGCCCGAGCCGAACCCGGCCTTTCTGGAGCGGCTGGAGCGGGAACTCAGTGGCTCGGTCGGGGCGGCCACGGCGCATGCGATGATCGGCCAGATCGTTGGCGGCTCCTCGGTTTCGGTCGAGGATCTGCTGGCGGTGGCCGATGAATCCGCGCAGCTGCTTGAGTATTCCAGCCGGCTCGAGGCGAAATCGGCCGAGCTCAGTCGCACTGCCCGTAAATTGCGCGAGGCAAACGAGAAACTGACCCAGATCTCGCTGCAAAAGGACGCGTTCCTGAGCCAGATCAGCCACGAATTGCGCACGCCGATGACCTCGATCCGGGCGTTTTCCGAGATTCTGCGCGATACCGACGGACTCGAGCCGGTGGAAAAGACCCGCTACGCCACCATCATCCATGACGAGGCGCTGCGACTGACCCGGCTGTTGGACGACCTGCTGGACCTGAGCGTGCTGGAAAACGGTCAGGTCACGCTGAACATGGGGCAAGGGCGGTTGGTCGATATCCTTGATCGCGCCGTGGCGACGGCGTTGACGGGCACTGACAGGGCGCTGCGGGTGCGGCGCCATCGTGGGGCCGAACGGATTGCGCTGCGCACCGATCTGGACCGGCTGTCGCAGGTTTTCATCAACCTGATCTCGAACGCGCAGAAATATTGCGATGCGGCCGACCCCGAACTGACGATCACCGTGCATGACGTGGGCGGGCGGATCGTGGTCGATCTGATCGACAATGGCGGGGGTATCCCGCTGGATGCCCGCAAGATGGTTTTCGAGAAATTTGCCCGTGTCAGCGCTGAAAAGGCCGGTGGTGCCGGCCTGGGTCTGGCGATTTGCCGCGAGATCATGCAGCGCCTGGGCGGTGATGTCAGCTATCTCTCGGGGCAGGAGGGTGGCGCGTTCCGTGTCAGCCTGCCGGTCGGCATGGAAATCGCCGCGCAATAGATCGTCGTAAAGAGCTTGGTAACGCTTGTCGCGCTACATCTGTCTGAAGACAGAAGCGGAGCGGTAGGCGAAACGCATGTGATGGCGACGGACGCGGAAAACAAGACGGTTCTGGAACGGAAACTGGCCCTGGCCCGGGACGAAGGCCAGGGCGATACCCGCTCGATCCTGCGCGCGCTGCGCCTGGCATTGGCCCGCGCTGCGGATGAGGCGGTCGGGCTCGCTATGTCTGTGATCGGGGCGACCCAGGCCAGGCGTGAACTGGACGAGCTGGGGCGCGCGGTGGCAGAGGACCGGCTTTACCTGATGCTCTCGGGGCCGGATGGAGCGCTTGGTGCGGCTTGTGTTGACCGGGCCTGCGTCACGGCGATTCTGCAACAGCAGACCATGGGGCAAGTGGTGGCAGGCGGGATTGTCGAACGAGCCTTTACGGGCACTGACGCCGCTATGGTGGCGCCGTTAATAGATGCGCTGCTGCCGCGCGCGAGAGAGATGGTGGATCAACCCGCTGACCGTACCTGTCTGACTGGATACGAGTTCTGCGCCCGCGCCGAAAGCCGCAGGGCCCTTTTGTTGCTTTTGGAATATGACCGTTATCGGGCTTTCGACCTGACCGCCGAAATAGGCGGGGGTAAAGCTCAGGGTCAGATCACCCTGATCTTGCCCGACCGCCCCGACGCTGAGTTGTCTGGCGCCGAGGGGGGGGGCACGCCCCGGGGACGGCGTCTGGACGAGGCATTCGGTGTTGTCCGCGCAGAGCTTGATGCGGTGATCGCGCGTATTCGCTTGCCGCTTGCGGCCTTTGCCGGCATGCAGCCCGGTGATCTGTTGCCACTGGTGGGGCTCAAGCTCGACAGGACAGAGATCGTTACCATCGAGAGGCGCCAGGTAGCGTTGGCCCGGTTGGGCCAGAGTCGCGGCATGCGGGCGGTGCGCCTGAACGAGAAACTACCCGATCCGAAGCGGATCGAGCAGGCACCAGACGACTTTCTGGCGCACAGGCCCGCTAACGCGCAACCGCCACAGGCGCAGGTAGACACAGATATTTTAGAACACGCGGATCCGCCGCCGCCACGCCGCCGCTCGCGCAGGACTGCTGAAGATTTCGAGGAGATTGATCCCGAGTCTGAAGGCGTGGACGATCTGGATGCGCTGTCGGAATTCGACCTTCCGGCGCTGAGCACCGATAAGGTTGCCTCGGAGATAGCGGAACTGGCCGGGTTGCAGCGAGAGGAAGAGGTGGCCGAACCGCGATGATCCGACTGGGCTAGCGGACTAGCTCCGCGTGGCTGCGATCTCTTCCAGTCGGGGGCGCAGCGCGTCGAGGGGGTAACCCGCCGCCGAGGTCTTGCTCAGTACAGCATCGGCGCCGAGCGCGCCACAGTGACCCAGCGCCCAGACCACGGAACACCGGGTGCCCGAGGCGCAATAGGCCAGAACCGGGCCGCTGGCAGTCTCGGCCAGCGCGGTCTGCCGCGCCACGTTTTCTGGTGTCATGGTTTGATGGGTCAGCTCCAGCACCTCGAAATCCAGCCCCGCCGCGCGCGCGGCCGCGCCGATGGCTTCGGCCTGATGGCTGGGCGGCACCTCGGCATCGGGGCGGTTGCAGATGATCCGGGTGAAACCGGCGGCTGCGATGGCGGGAATGTCCTCGACCGAAATCTGCGGCGAGACGGCGTAGCGGGGGGTGATCGGTCGAATATCCATATCCGCTCCTTAGGCCGTTGCCGCGAGCCTGTCCAGTTGCGTGCCGACGCGGGGCGCCACCGCCATGCCCGCCAGCATCGCAACCAGGAAAATCAGCCCGCCAACCCCGCCATAGCTGAGCGAGGCGATGGCCGGTCCGGGGCACAGCCCGGCCAGGCCCCAGCCCATGCCGAACAGCACCGATCCGGTGATCAGGCGATGATCCATTTCGGGGCGCGGCAGCGCCGGAAAGCTGCCACCCGCCAACGGTTTGCGCCCCTCGGTCAGGCGCCAGGCCAGCAGCATCGGCAGGATGGCGCCGCCCATCACAAAGGCCAGTGTCGGGTCCCAGTCGCCGAACACATCCAGCCAACCCTGTACCTTGCGTGTATCGGTCATGCCCGAGACAAAGAGGCCGCCGCCGAACAGCGCCCCGGCGACAAGCGAAATCAGCAAGCGCATCAGATCACCCCCAGGACATGGCGGAAGATCGCAAGCGTCAGACCGCCGGCGAGGATGTAGAACACGGTCGCCACGATACCACGCAGCGAGAACCGCGAGATGCCGCAGACCCCGTGGCCCGAGGTGCAGCCATTGGCGATACGGGTGCCGACCCCGACCAGCAGGCCTGCGGCCACGATGACCCAGATATCGCTGGTCACATGCGTGTCGATCTCGACGCTGTAGAGCGGCCACAGCACCAGCGGCGCCACCACGACGCCGAAGAGGAACACCGCCCGCTCGACCCAGTTGCCGCGCCCGGTGCCGTCGATCAGGCCGCCCAGAATGCCGCTGGCCCCCATGATGCGGCCATTGCCCAGCAGATAGACCGCGCCGCCGGTGCCGATCAACAGCCCGCCGACCAGCCCCCAAATCCAATCCGTTTCCATTATAACCGTGTTCCCTGTTCGCGCTTGATTGGACTGCCGGTCAGAGCTTGTTGACCGGTAGTTTCAGAAAGACATTGCCCTGTTCGTCGGCCGGCGGCATCTGGCCCGCGCGCATGTTGACCTGAAGCGAAGGCAGGATCAGCCGCGGCATGCCCAGCGTGGCATCGCGTGCGTCGCGCATCTGGACGAACTCTTCGACGCTGCGGCCCTGACCGATATGGATATTCAGCGCCTTCTGCTCGCCCACGGTGGTTTCCCAGGCGTACTCATCGCGTCCCGGCGCCTTGTAGTCATGGCCGACAAAGATTCGGGTTTCATCCGGCAAGGCGAGAATCTTCTGGATCGACTGGTAGAGCGTCGCCGAAGAACCGCCGGGGAAGTCGCATCGCGCGGTGCCGAAATCGGGCATGAACAGCGTATCACCGACAAAGGCCGCATCACCGATCACATAGGTCAGGCAGGCAGGCGTGTGGCCGGGCGTGTGCAGCACGTCGCCGCGCATCTGGCCGATATGGAAACTGTCACCCTCGCGGAACAGCGCGTCGAACTGGCTGCCGTCACGCTGGAACTCGGTGCCCTCGTTGAACACCTTGCCGAACGTGTCCTGCACGATGGTGATGTTAGCGCCGATGCCGATCTTGCCGCCCAGCCGTTCCTGCAGATAGGGGGCGGCGGACAGGTGATCGGCATGCACGTGGCTTTCGAGGATCCACTCGACGTTGAGACCCTCGGCGGTGACGTAGTCCACGATCGCATCGGCCGATGTGGTGTTTGTCCGGCCAGAGGCGTGGTCGAAATCCAGAACGCTGTCGACGATGGCGCAGGCGCGGCCGTCGGGCTCGCGCACCACATAGGACACCGTAAAGGTGGCTTCGTCGAAGAAGGCTTTTACGAAGGGGGTCATGACGGACTCCTGTTGGTTTCCTGGATCATATGGTAAATTGTGAATATGATGCAACTCCCATGTGCCACTTTTCTATTTCCGGGGCGTTTTGATGTCGGTCAATGCGCGCGAACGGGTGCTGTGCAAGGATGCGGCAATCGCCACGAAAACAGGCATATCCGCCCTTTCGGCCGGGAGATGGGGCCGAATGTCCGGGAAGTTTCTTAAGCCTGTTACGCGGCTGTGGCAGATTCGGTTCCGATACAGGGGAGAAGACACATGACAGCACAGGATCTATATCACGCCGCCGAGCGTCTGGAGCGACGGGTAACGGGGGCGCCGCTGAATATCCGGCTTGAGGTGCAGCCGGAATTCAGCCGGGTCGTGGACCGCATGCGGCAGCATGGGCTGAAAGTGCCTGCGCGACTGCGCCAGCTTGATGCGGCGCTGTGCGAGGATGCGGTCGAGGCGCGGTTCGACAATATGCCGGTCTGAGCGCGCCGCGCTCAGCCCAGCGATATCCCGACCATCACCATCATCAACCCGATGACGGACAGGAACAGCGCACCCAGGTTCCAGGGCAGCACCGCCTGAACTGCGGCGCGGAGTTCATCGTCGCTCAGCCCGGCCTTGCGGGCACGGTTGACGCGCAGGATGCACCAGACCAGCCCGGCCAGTCCAAGCAACGACAGGGCGGCGCCCGTCCAGATGATGATGTCGAACAGCATGACCGCGCCCCGTCTGTTACGCCAGTTGCGCGCCCGCGTTACCGCATCGGCCCATCCGGTGCAACCGGCGGGAAATGATCCTTGCAGGCGAACCGGCGCCGCGTTATCCCGCTCGTCGCCGCATAACGCACCGATGGAGATCGCACCGATGGATCAGCCCCAATCAGACGCCAATTACGGGATCGCCGCAGGCGAGTTGCGCCAGTTCATCGAACGGATCGAGCGACTGGAGCAGGAAAAGAAAGACATCGCCGACCAGCAGAAAGAGGTGATGGCCGAGGCCAAGGCGCGCGGTTACGACACCAAGGTCATGCGCAAGATCGTCGCCCTGCGCAAGCGCGACAAGGACGACATCGCCGAGGAAGAGGCGGTGCTGGAGATGTACAAGGCGGCGCTGGGTATGGCGTGAGCCGCGCGCCCGATGGCCCGTCCGCAGCCGGACGGGTCAGGGGGCGATAAACTGCACGCCCGGAATGCGTTGCAGGCTGAATACGTCTTCGTCGTATAGCTCTGTCAGCTGGTCGACCAGTTCATGGGTCCAGCCGGGCAGGTCCAGTTCTTCCTCGACCGCATCCTCCAGCGCATATTTGTCGAGAAAGGCGGCGATGACCCGGCGTTTCTGCATCTCGCTCAGCTCGGGGTGTTCGGCCAGATAGGCACGAAACCGCTGCATGCCCTCCTTGGACATGATCTCGGACAGGAGTGAGAAACCGCCCACGATCTTGTTGCCGTGTTCCAGCCCTGCCATGTCGCGGATGATCTGCGCCCAGATCAACGGCGTATCCTCGTTGCACCAAAGGGTCAACTGTACATTCGGGGCGGCGGCGCGAATGCTCTCGACCATTCCGGTCCAGTGCAGCTTGTGCAGATCCATACCCTCCATTACCTCGGCCGCACCCTTTTCAGGGAGGGCGCCAAGGACATCGGGGACGAAACTCGCCGGATTGCGGATCGACATGAACATCTCGACCTGATCATAGGCAAAAATGGCTTGTAGGTTCGCCATGCGGGTCGCCGCGCGGGGATAGAACATGCCCTTGCCCAGGGCGGACCAATGCGAGCCAAAGAAATTGGCATCCGAAAAGATCACCCGGTCGGCTACCTCACCATCCAGAATCGCCTCTATCAATACCTCGCGCGCCTGCGGTTCGGGTTCGGCCTCGTCCAGCGCGGTCAGGACCTTCTTGAACAGGGCGCGATACTGTGCCGGCCCCGGAACGGCAACGCCACGCTGAGAGAACGGCTCTTTGTTGCTCAGTAGGCATTTGATCAAACGATCGTCGTCGGTGCCATGCGAGCCAGTATGGAATACCACCTGCATCGTTTGCCGGGCTTCCTTATGAAAAACAAACAGATAGTTCCCTGACTACAAGCTAGGTGCAAGGCAGTCAAACGCTTGCGGCAGGGACACTGTCGGAGATTTTCCTCAATGGGCCTTGATTTCCATCTTGAAGTCGAACCGACCTGCGATTAATCGGGTCCTGTTGCCCCTATAGCTCAGCTGGTAGAGCAACTGATTTGTAATCAGTAGGTCCGCGGTTCGAGTCCGTGTGGGGGCACCATTTCACTCTAAGAAACCCTTTAGTTCCTTGATAATATTGCGCTCGGCTGTCTATCACGACACACATGGCGACACACATCGAGGACACAAAGATGGCCCTGAGCACCAAAATCAAACATGTAGATAAGCGGCCTAACGGGGTTCTGAGGTTTAGAAGACGATTTCCGAAAGATGTTGTTGAGGTGCTTGGCGAGCCAGCCCTGCAGGTTCACATCAAAAATCGCGAAGGCCTAGCCTTTCACCGAGAATACCAGGCCATCATGCAAGAGTTCGACCGAATGGTCTCCGAGGTGCGCAGCCGTATCAACGGCAAGGACACCAGATCACCAGTCGAAAGATGGCATGAAGCACTCCTCAAGCGCGAAGAGTTGGTGTCTGAGACCATAGGCCTTGAAGAAGACCCAGAGTTTGCCGCTAGAGAGATTGTCAAAGGCCTCTCTGAGCAGCCCAATACCGACCCTCTGTTGTTGAAGGCCTTGCTGAACCCGGAACCGATGCTCCTAAGCTGTCACTGCGGGACGCCAAGATGATGTATGCTCGGGACATCCCCATGGCCCGCGGGTACATCTATCTGGCCGCCGTGCTGGACTGGTTCACACGGCGTGTCCTGGCATGGCGGGTGTCGATCACGCTGGAGGCGGATTTTTGCATTGAGGCTGTCGAGGCAGCACTGGCGCGACACGGCGCACCCGAGCTCTTCAACACGGATCAGGGCAGCCAGTTCACGTCCACCGGCTTCATCAAGGTGCTGGCCACCCGCAAAATCAAGATCAGCATGGATGGCAAGGGAGCTTGGCGCGACAACGTCTTCGTCGAGCGTCTGTGGCGGACTATCAAATACGAGGAAGTCTACCTGCGGGCCTATGCCAGCGTGGCCGAAGCCCGGGTCGGGATCGGCCGATACCTGGGCTTCTACAACAGCCGTCGACCGCACTCATCGCTTGACGGGAGAACCCCCGATCAGGCCTACTTCAACAAGCCAATACCTGATGCGGCAGCGGCGTAACCCAGGCGGAAAAACACCTACAGAACGCCCGAAACCTGTTCAAACAAACCAAACCACCTCTGTTATCAGGCCACCACTGGCAGGGCAGAGGCCCGGTATTCCAGATACAGGCTGCGTTCGAGAACCGGGTCGCGCAGTTGCATGCGATAGTCCGAAGCGGGTCGCACCCCGCCAATGGCGCCAAGCGTGCCGCAGAGCATGGCGCCGCCAGTGTCAAGCCCCGATTGCGCGACCAGATCGCCAAGCGGGCGGATCATGGCCAGCGTCCCCTCCTGATAGAGCGTCCACTCACCGTTTTCAGGGATTTCACAACTCAGGATCAGCCGATCCAGATGAGGCGCGACCGTGTCGAACCGCCAGAGCATCGGCGAGACCGGCTTCGGGCAGGCCTGTTTCGAGGCTGCCACCGAGACGGTTTCAAGCTGGCGGTCCGTGTGGTCCGATCCGAGCCCGAGCCAGAGCGTGCCATCGAGATTGACCAGCAATGGCTCGACCTCGCCCGAGGTGTCGGGCCCCAGTACCTCGATCCTGGGGGCCTGCACCAGCAGCGACTGAGACACCCGGTAGAAAAGAGGCACCTGCGATGGCGGCGCGACACCGAGCGCCGCCAGCTCTTCGATATGATGCCGGACCGCGCCGATGTCGCGTCCGGTCCATCCGGCGACGACGAGATGCTCGATCCTTGCCTCGATCTCGCGTCCTTCCGCAACAAACCGCATCAGGCCTTACCCCCCAAGCACAGATGGCAGGAACAGCGCGATTGCGGGAAAGGCAATCAGCAGCGCCACCATGATCAGCATGGCGATCACGTAGGGGATCGTCCCCAGCATGACCTCGCTCATTTTGCCCGACTTCCGGGCCCCCTGAACCACATAGAGGTTCAGGCCGACCGGCGGTGTGATCAGCGCCATCTCGATCAGCACGATCATCAGGATGCCGAACCAGATCGGGTCGTACCCTTGCGCCACCACCAGCGGTACGATGATCGGGATTGTCACCACCATCAGCGACAGTGTCTCGATGAAGAAACCCAGCACGATATAGATCAGCACCACCACCAGGATCGTGCCCAGGGGCGACAGGCCCAGCCCGTCGAGGAAGGTCTCCAGCTCGCGCCCGAGCCCGGCCGAGGCCAGTGTGAAATTGAGGAACGAGGCGCCAATGACGACCAGCATGATCATCGAGGTTATCTTGACGGTGCCAAGGATGGCTTCGACGAAGATCGCCCTGGACACGTTTCCGAAGAACGCGGCGATTGTCACCGCACCGGCAACGCCGACCGCGGCGGCCTCTGTCGGGGTTGCCCAGCCCTTGTAGATGGTTCCGATGATGATGGTGAACAGCAGCACGATGGGCAGCAGTTGCAGCAGGGCCCGCAGCATCTCGGCCAGCGGAAACACCCGGCGGGTGCCGCCCAGCGAGGGGCGGATCAGGCAGATGATCACGGTGATCGCCATGAAACCCAGCGCCAGCGCCAGACCGGGAACGAGGCCCGCCAGGAACAGACGCGGTATCGAGGTCTGGGTCAGGAACCCGTAGACGATCAGGTTGATCGAGGGCGGGATCATGATCCCGAGCGTGCCGCCGGCCGCAATTGCGCCCGAAAAGAGCTTGGGGTCATAGCCCAGTTTCTCGGCCTGGGGCATCGCGACCGTGGCGACCGTGGCGGCGGTGGCAACCGACGAGCCGGAGGTGGCCGAGAACATCGTGGCGGTGGCGACATTGGCGTGCACCAATCCGCCGGGCAACCAGCTGACCCAGCGGTCGAGCGCGGCATAGGTGCGTGTTGCGATCCCCGACCGGACCAGGATTTCGCCCAGCAGTACGAAGAAGGGGATCGCGATCAGGGTCGCGTTGTTCGAGGTCGACCAGACCAGGTTGCCCAATCCGCGGATCAGGGGAAACGGGCTAAAGAACGCATCGACCCCGAAACCGAGAAGAAAGAGCACGATGCCGACCGGGATCGACAGGGCGAGCAGGCCGAGCAGGCCGATTGTCACATAGCCGATCATTTCAACGCCGCCTCCTCGCCGAAACAGCCGATGGCTGCCTCCGAGGCTTCGAACCTGCCTTTCAGCACAAGCAGCAGCGCCGCCGCAAGCGTCGCCCAGGCAACGATGGCAAACCAGACCCAACCGGCGAACCATGGCACCTGCACCAGTGCCAGCGGGGTTTCCAGCGGCGTGTTCGCACGCGAGGAATTGGTCAGGGACCGGGCCAGCACCGGCCAGCATTTGACCGCGATCAGGGTGACGGTGCCCGCCATCATGATCATCGCGAACAGGTCGAACAGCGACCGGCCGATCTGTCCCGTACGCCCGCGCAGAAGGTCGATGCGGACGTGACCAAGTTCGAGAAGCGTGAAGGCCATTCCCCAAGAGGTGGCAATGGCCATCACATAGCCCGAGATTTCATCGGTGCCGCCGAAGGAGGAGCCCAGGCGCCTGAGCAGGACGTCGAGAAGGACGACACCGGCACAGGCCATCAGGACGCATCCGGTCAAGATCGCTATACGGCGATTCCAGCTGCGCAGTTTCTCCAGCACGATCTCTTCCATCTGCTCCTCCCTGACGGTGCCGATCAGTTCCCGATGGTCACACCGACGGTCGCGCCAACCGACGCGTTCCAGCGTTCGGCCCAGTCGCCACCGGCGCGCCCGGCCCAGTCAGGCAGAACCTCACCCACCAGCACTTCGCGGGCGCGGGCGAAATCGGCATCCGAGACCTCGACCAGTTTCATGCCGCGCGCGTCGCCGGCGGGGCAGTCGCCATTGCCGGTCAGGCAGGCGATGTCATTGACCAGCGCACCCTGCGCGCTGGCCCAGGCCGGGGCCTCGAAATCCGACGCGACCTTGGACGCGATCAGCGCCTGGGTGTCGGCGTCGAGGCTGTTCCACTTGTCCAGGTTCATCGCGGTCACGACGCTGTCCCAGCCACCCAGCGGGATCGGCAGCAGATGGGTCGAGACCTCCCACCAGCCCGCCGAATAGCCCGAGCCGGCGCCGGTCACGGCGCAGTCCACGGTGCCCTTCTGCAATGCACCGGGTACCTCGCCAAAGCTGACATTGACGCCCTCGGCGCCCAGCGCTTCGAGGAACTTGGCGGTCATCCGGCCCGAGGCACGGACCTTGAGCCCCTTCAGATCGTCCAGCCCGGCGATCTCGGCATTGCAGAACACCACTTGCGGCGGATAGGGGGCGATGGCCAGAACATGCGAATTGAACCGGTCGTGGAAAATGTCGGTCACCATCGGCCGGGCCGCATCGACCATGGCGCGGGCCTCGTCCGCGGTCAGCGCCAGCAATGGCACATCCAGCCCTTCGAGCTCGGGCGCATCGGCAACGGCATAGTCGGCCACCGTCATCGCCACGTCATAGACGCCGTCACCCAGCAGGCGGAAAACGTCGCCGACGCCAAGATTCATCTGGTTGTGGGTGGTCAGATTGACATTGATCTTGCCGCCCGAGGCGGCGGGCAGGGCCTCGCCCCAGAACGGGGCTTCGTATTGCTTGTGCAGCGGCAGGCTGGACCAGCTGCCGACGACGGAAAGATCCTCGGCCATGGCGGGCACGGCCAGCGCCGTCGTGGCGGCCAGAATGGTGGTGATACGCTTCATCTTCGTTCTCCTCGTTGGACGTTATGTCTTGTCATTGGTGACTGAAAGGACCGGGGCTTCGGCGTCCTCGGCCACGTCGGTGATCAGCATGTGTCCCGGCTTGTGGGTAATGCAGAGCGGCAGTCTGGCGGCCTCGATCGCGACCTGCGGGGTCACACCGCAGGCCCAGAATACCGGCACCTCGCCGGGGCCGATGGGCGAAGGGTCGCCCCAGTCCGGGGCGGACAGGTCGGCGATGCCGAGACCAGCCGGGTCGCCCCAATAGACCGGTGCGCCATGGGCCAGCGGAAAGCGGCGCGAAATCTCGATGGCTTCGCTGACGCGGCTTTCGGGGATGGCGCGCATCGACACTACCATCTTGCCGGAAAAGGGACCTGCCGGCACCGTGTCGACATTCGAGCGAAACATCGGCACCGTCTTGTCGTTGTCGATATGCCAGACAGGTATCCCGGCCCGCATCAACGCATGTTCGAAGGTGAACGAACACCCCAGAGCAAACACCACCAGATCGTCCCGCCAGATGTCGGATATGTCGCTGGCAGAGCCTGCAAGCTTTCCGTCGCGGTAGATGTTATAGGCCGGAACGTCGGTCCGGATGTCGATGTCGCGGCCCAGGGTGAACATCATCGGGTTGCCGGTGTCGGAAACTCCGGTCAACGGGCAGGGCTTGGGGTTGCGTTGACAGAACCGCATGAAGTCAAGCGCATAGGCCTCGGGCATGATTGCCAGGTTGGCTTGCAAGTGGCCTTGGCCCAGCCCCGCCGTGTGCGACCGGTACGCGCCGGACCGGATCGCGGCGCGCTGTTCGTCCAATGTGCTGTTTTTCAGCTTCTGGTATGTTTCGCTCACGCGGGCCCCTCCATCGAGATGAAGCGAGGGTCGCCGGTTAGCTCTATAAACTCAAATCGAAACTTTTTCTCGATATCGATTAAGAATTTCTATCACGCTGGTATTCGGTGGCAACTTCCAGCGCCAGTTTTGCCGCCGTTTCAATCAGATGACTTCTGGGTTCGCCCAGATACGAGGCGGTAAACCGCAGCGGCGACGGCACCCAGCCTGGATCGAATTCCCGGATGCGCCCGGTGTCGACGAATTCCTGACCCAGGGCGCGCGGCAGGACGGCAACGCCCAGATCGGCCTCGACCAGCCGGAAACAGGCGGATAGCGAAGAAGAGGGGAACATCGACACATCCGGGCCAACCCGTTCGAACAGCATCTCCTTGAGTTCGCGATAGGGCCGGGTATTGCGGGCATAGGTCAGGACGGGGCGGGACAGGTACTTGTCTTCGGTCAGGCCGGGTTCGGTATTGGCCGCCGCATACCAGGCCAGATCAAAGCCGGGAAGTTCGATATTGTTGACGAAATACTCGGACACAGGGCCGAGGAGGATGGCCAGATCGATCTCGCGATTGAGAAGCCCGGCCCGCAGGTTCAGCGAGATATCCACGTTGAATTCGATATCCAGCCTTGGGTAAAGCCCGTGCAGCCTTGAAATCAGTTCGGGCAGCCAGCACTGGGCGATGGTTTCGGACACGCCCAACCGCAAACGGCCATCGATCCCTTGCGGGTCGACCACATCGCGTTCCACCAGTTCGGTGAGATGTTCGAACTTCTCTGCATGGGCCAGAAGCAGCTCGCCGCGCTTGGTCAGCCGCATCCCCCCCGAGCGCCGTTCGAACAGTTCACAGGCAAGCGAATCCTCAAGGTTCTTGATCCGCGCGGTGACGGCGGGCTGGGTCAGGTTGAGCCCTGACGCCGCCCGGCGGACCCCGCCCAGACGCACGACCGCCAGAAATGTCCTGAGTTGTTCGATATTGATTCTGGTCATGATCCATTGGTCGCATGACATCCCCCGGCTTGGACAGACCAAACCATAGGCGCGCGTTAACAGTTGTATCCGTTTCGGTTATTCTCTGGCAGAACCTAATGAAAAGTGAGGTATGCTATGCGGTTGATAGGAGGTTCGATCGGACTTGGATGATGGCAACGAGAGCCATGACTATTGGGCCGGTAAATGGGCTGTTCTTACCGAAATAACTGGTGTTATCGGTGGTTCGTTCGGACTGTTTCTGACTCTGTGTTTGCTGGTGCCAGGAGCAATGGTTGCGTCTGTTATTTGTCGGTTGGGTCGAGCGACCTGAAGCGACCTTGCTAGGTGCTGGTTTGGTTTTTGTAATTTGCCTCACCATAAGCCTGCACTCGTTGGCTTGGTATTTTGGGGCGAAACGGCGGGAGCATTTGGCTTTCGAGGCGATGCAACAACTGGGAGCGGCAGAACTGGCTAGCGAAGAATGAGCTTGCCGAGTACGACTTCGTTCACACTCGACACCAACTGCTTGATCGAGGTTGAAGAGGGGCGTGCTGAAGCGGCGAATGTCAAAGGGCTGCTCCAAGAGCATGCCGCTGGTCGAGCCGACTTGGCATTGGTTGCTTCATGCGCCTCAGAGCGTCAGCTTGAAGGTGGGTTTCTTGATGATATGGCTGTCTTCAGCGAACGCTGCAGACGGCTTGGCTTCGGGGGGCTTGACCTCCTTAAGCCGATCATGCGGTGGGGGGTAGGCTTTTGGTGCCACCGTTTTTTTCATGGCCCGAAGGATATGCGCGCGAGGAGGAAATCTACCTCGCTATGTTCCCAGCATCACCATACGAGTGGGCAGACTACGCGAGAGATCGGGGAGTTGGTGCATCTGACATCGCTTCTTCGGCATTCTTACGGTGGAGAAACCAAATCCTTGATGCGCAAGCGTATTGGGCGCACGAGAACGTCGGTCGGGAGCTGTTTGTAACGAGCGATGGGCGCTTCAAGAAACTGCAAGAGTTAACGAGCTTCCCAGACGCTTCGATAAAGACGCCTGAAGAAGCAGTGGCCATCTTATAGCGGGACTGGCTTGCTCTCGTTCGAAGGATGTGGGACACAAATAGCGCACGTTTCGGGACGCATGCGCGGCGGGCCGTTCTGATTATCCCTTGAAAAGCAGTGCTTTATGGGTCATTTAGGTTTGCTGAATAGCCCGTGTGGGGGCACCATTCCCGCCAAGCCTATCAGCGTTTTGCTCGGGCTGAATGGCCTGGGCCAGAGCGCTTCGAAGATCGGATCAGGGCCTGATCATCAGGCA
This sequence comes from Ruegeria pomeroyi, assembly GCF_021405525.1. GTDB lineage: Bacteria > Pseudomonadota > Alphaproteobacteria > Rhodobacterales > Rhodobacteraceae > Ruegeria_B > Ruegeria_B alba. The sequence goes on along the minus strand of NZ_JAGQAG010000001.1, from coordinate 3,062,040 downwards.
ATTGCCCGCGACCGCCCGGCATTGCGGCCCGAAAAGATGCAGCCGCCAAGGAAGGTGCCTTCCAGCGCGTTGTAGCCGTGATAGCCACCGCCGCCGAACCCGGCGACCTCGCCCGCGGCAAAGAGGCCCGGCACCACCTGGCCATCTGCGCCCAGCATCTGGCCATCCAGATTGGTATGCAGCCCGCCCAGCGTCTTGCGGGTCAGCACATGCAGGCGCACCGCGATCAGCGGGCCGTTGACGGGGTCAAGAAACTTGTGCGGCTTGGCGGTGCGGATCAGGCGGTCGCCGCGATAATTGCGCGCGGCATGGATTGCCATGATCTGCGCATCCTTGGTGAATGGGTTGTCCATCTGCGCATCGCGCGCCTCGATCTGGGCGCGCAGGTGATCCTCGTCGATTGCCACCTCGCCCAGCTGGTTCATGCCACGCACCAGTTCGCTCAGGCTGTGGGCGACAACAAAATCCTCGCCATGCTGTTTGAACGCCTCTACCGGGGCGGTGGCGGATTTGCCCGACAGGATGCGCTGGCGGATCACCTCGGACCATTTGGCCGAGGTGAAATCGGGGTTCTGTTCCGAGCCCGAGAGCGCGAATTCCTTCTTGATCACCTTCTGTGTCAACACGAACCAGCTGTAGTCGTATCCGGTCTTCAGGATCTCGCGCAGCGTGGTCAGGGTGTCGAACCCCGGCAGGCAGGGCGGCGCCAGCCGGTTTCCGCGCGCGTCGAACCACATCGACGAGGGGCCGGGCAGGATGCGGATGCCATGGTCGGGCCAGATCGGATCCCAGTTGCGCACGCCTTCGGTGTAATGCCACATACGGTCGCCGTTGATGACATGGCCGCCCGCGCGTTCCGAAATCGCGATCATCCGGCCATCGACATGGAACGGCACGCCCGCCACCATGTCGCGCGGCGGTTCTCCCAGCCGGTCGCGCGGCCAGGCCTTGCGCACCAGGTCGAAATTGCCGCCGATCCCGCCCGAGGTGACCAGGATCGAGGGGGCATAGACCTCGAACTCACCGATCTCGTCGCGATTGGTCTTTTGCCCGCGCTGGGCGGTGTCCGGGGCCAGTACCTCGCCCGACACCCCGGTCGCGGTACCGTTTTGCATGATGATATGGCTGACCTGATGGCGAAACCGCAACTCGATCCGGCCCGCCTTCACGTGGTCCTGCACCCGGCGCAGAAAGTGCTCCAGCACGCCCGGACCGGTGCCCCAGGTGATGTGAAAGCGCGGCACCGAGTTGCCGTGGCCGTCGGCATAGGAGCCGCCCCGCTCGGCCCAACCGACCACCGGAAACCAGCGCAAGCCCATGGCATGCAGCCAGGGTCGCATCTCGCCAGCGGCGAATTCCACATAGGCCTCGGCCCATTTGCGCGGCCAGGCGTCTTCCGGGCGGTCGAACTGGGCGCTGCCCAGCCAGTCGCGCAGGGCCAGATCGGCGCTGTCGCGGATGCCCATGCGGCGCTGTTCGGGGGTATCGACCATGAACAGCCCGCCCAGCGACCAGAAGGCCTGACCGCCCAGGAAGCTCTCGGGTTCCTGATCCAACAGGATCACCCGCTTGCCCCGGTCGCCCAGTTCGGCGGCGGCAACCAGCCCGGCCAGCCCGCTGCCCACGATGATCGCATCGGCGGTATTCGCGCCCATATCCATCCTCCCCTGTCCTGGCCTCAGCCTAGGACGGCAGCAGGCCAGCAGGCAACGGCGCCGTTGGGTCAGCCGTAGCGCTGGGCGAACCGGCGCAGGATCTCGCCCGGTGCCGTGACCTCGGCGGCATGGCACATGTCGATCAGTCGCGCGGCATCCTCGGGCGGGAAATAGCCGTGATCCTTGTAAATCCGGATGCGCTGTTCGAAATCATGCGCATCCGCTTCCGGGTGGAACTGGGTGGCATAGACATTCTCGCCCCAGCGGATCATCTGATAGGGGCAAGGGGCCGAGGCGACCAGATGGGTACAGCCCGGCGGCAGCGCCTGCACCGCCTCCTTGTGGCCGACATAGGCGTCAAAGACAGGCGGCAGGCCAGCGGTCAGCGGATCGCTCGCGCCGCTTTCGGTCAGGGTACAGGTCGAGGGACCGACCGGCTCGCCATAACGCGCCTTGCTGACCGCTCCGCCCAGATGCGCCGCCAGCACGCCCAGCCCATAGCAACACCCCATGAAGGGATGATCGGCACCGGTGATCTGCGGCATCAGCCCCAGGATCGCCGCCTCGATCCGCGCTTCGGTCGCGGGCTTGGTGGCGGGGTCGTCGCTGACACAGCCGGGTCCACCGCCGACGATGACGCCCGCGTAATCGGTCACATCCAGCCCCTCGGGCAGGTCCTCGCAATCCAGCCGGATGCGGTGCACCCGCTCCGGCCCGATCCCGCATTTATCGAGGATCGAGGCGAACTCGGCATCGGCCGCGTCGGTTTCAGGGCGCAGTTGCAGGATCAGAAAGCGTTTCATGGCGCTTCGTCTAACGCGCAGTGCCCTGCTGGGCAAGCGCGCATGGCCAGCAGGGGGCAAGCGAGGCTCTGCCTCGCGCTCCGGAGTATTTAGGGCGAAATGAAGAGAGCAGGCCCTGCTGCTTCTTTCTGGTCGGAAATACTCCGGGGGAGTCGCCCGGAACGGGCGGCGGGGGCAGCGCCCCCTGCCTTGGACGGGTTCAAAGCGCCGCCATCACCTCGTCGGATGCTTCGAAATTGGTGGTCACTCGCTGAACGTCGTCGTCATCTTCCAGTGCGTCGACCAGCTTCATCAGCTTTTGCATCGCTTCGAGGTCCAGCTCGGTCGTGGTCGAGGGTTTCCACACCAGCTTGGTCGAATCCGATTCGCCCAGCTCCGCTTCCAGCGCCGTCGATACCTCGTTCAGGTCGGTATCGGCGCACCAGATCACGTGGCCCTCTTCCGAGCTTTCCACGTCCTCGGCGCCGGCTTCGATCGCGGCCATCATCACGGTGTCGGCATCGCCAACCTCGGCGGGATAGACCACTTCGCCTTTGCGCTCGAACATGAAGCCGACCGATCCGGTCTCGCCCAGGTTGCCGCCGTGCTTGGTGAAGGTCGAGCGCACATTCGACGCGGTGCGGTTGCGGTTGTCTGTCATCGCCTCGACAATCACCGCCACGCCATTGGGGCCATAACCCTCATAGCGGATTTCTTCATAAGCATCGCCATCGCCGCCGATCGCCTTCTTGATCGCACGCTCGATATTGTCCTTGGGCATCGATTGCGACTTGGCTTCCTTGATCGCCAGGCGCAGGCGCGGGTTCTTGTCCGGGTCCGGGTCACCCATCTTGGCCGCAACCGTGATCTCCTTGGAGAACTTCGAGAACAGCTTTGACCGCGCTGCGTCCTGCCGTCCCTTGCGGTGCTGAATGTTTGCCCATTTGGAATGGCCGGCCATGATGTCCTCGTCGCTGGTTGCTGGTTGGCGCCCATATAGACAAGGAGGAGGGGCGGGATCAAGGGAGCCGGTTGCAGGCCGCGCGGCGCCCTCTATGCTGGCGCCATGACGATTGACCAGATCCTGCTTTTCGCCCTTTTCGCCGCCGTCTTTGCCCTGCTGCTCTGGGGGCGGTTCCGCTACGATCTGGTGGCGTTCTCCGCCTTGTTGATCGGTGTCGTGCTGGGGCTTGTCCCGGTCAAGGATGCGTTTTCAGGCTTTGGCCATCCCGCCACAATCGTGGTGGCGCTGGTTCTGGTGGTGTCGGCGGGGCTGGTGCGTTCGGGCGCGGTGTTCCTGATCACACGCACGCTGGTCGATGCCTCGCGGGGCCTTGGCGCCCATATCGCGCTGATGGGCGGGATTGGCGCGGTGCTCTCGGCCTTCATGAACAACGTGGCGGCGCTGGCGCTCTTGATGCCGGTCGATATCCAGACCGCGCGCAAGGCGGGGCGGGCGGCGGCGCTGACGCTGATGCCGCTGTCCTTTGCCACCATCCTGGGGGGCATGGTCACGCTGATCGGGACGCCGCCCAACATCATCATCGCCTCGATCCGGGCCGAGGCGCTGGGCGAGCCGTATCGCATGTTCGATTTCGCCCCTGTCGGCGGCGCGGCGGCGCTGGCGGGTCTGATCTTTGTGGCGCTGATCGGCTGGCGCCTGATCCCGACGCGCGGCGGAGGTGCCGCCGAGGCGGCCGAGGCGCTGGCCGAATACATAGCCGAACTGACGGTGCCAGAAGAGTCGCCCCATATCGGCAAACGCCTGGCAGAACTGGATGCCGAGGCGGAAAAGGCCGACGTGGCGATCCTGGGCCTGATCCGCGACGGCAAGCGCCGCTATGGCCGCGCCGCCAACACCATCCTGGCCGCCGGCGACACGTTGGTGATCGAGGCCACGCCCGAAGCGCTGGACGAGTTTCGCGCCGCGCTCAGCCTCGATTTCTCGGACAAGGAACGCCAGCAGGCACTGACGGCGGCGGGCGAGGGGCTGGACGTGATCGAGGTGGTGGTGACCGACGGCGCCCGTATCGCCGGGCGCACCGCGCAGGGGCTGGGGCTCAGCTGGCGGCAGAACACGGTGCTGATGGGTATCTCGCGCCAGGGCACCCGGATCACCCAGCATATTCGCCGGACCGAGGTGCAGCCGGGCGATATCCTGCTCTTGCTCTGCCCGCGCGACCGGGGGCCGGATGTGACCGAGTGGCTGGGCTGCCTGCCATTGGCCACGCGGGGCCTGAGCGTGACCGCCAATGACAAGACATGGCTGGCCATCGGCCTCTTTGGCGCGGCGGTGCTGGCGGCCTCGGTCGGGCTTCTCTACCTGCCGGTGGCGTTGGGGCTGGTGGTGGTGGCCTATGTGCTGACCGGCATCCTGCCCATTGCCGAGCTCTACGACCATATCGAATGGCCGGTGGTGGTGCTTCTGGGGTCGATGATCCCGCTGGGCGCCGCGCTTGAGGCCTCGGGCGGCACCCAGCTGATCGCGGGCGGGCTGGTGACATTGACCGAGGGCTGGCCCGCCTGGGCCATCCTGACGGTGCTGATGGTGGTGACGATGACGCTGTCGGATGTGCTCAACAACACCGCGACGACAATTGTTGCCGCGCCCGTAGGCATCCAGATGGCCAATGCGCTGGGCGTCTCGCCCGACCCGTTCCTGATGGCGGTGGCGGTGGCGGCCTCGGCGGCATTCCTGACCCCCATCGGGCACAAGAACAACACGCTAATCCTCGGTCCGGGCGGCTATCATTTCGGCGATTACTGGCGGATGGGTCTGCCACTTGAGATATTGATCGTGGCCGTCACGATCCCGGCCATCCTGCTGTTCTGGCCGATGTGACCGGATCGGGAGCCGATGACGGAAAATTGCAAATTTTCCGACCCGTTTTCCGTGCCGGAAAACGGCGGCGCTATTCGGCGAAGGTGGCGATCTCACTCAGCGGCTTCTTGATCTTGGCTACCTCTGGCACGGTCGCGTCCGCTGCCGGGTGACCCACCGCGATGATCATCGTGGGTTTCTCGGATGCGGGCCGCCCCAGCGCGTCGTTGAGGAACCGCATCGGGTTGGGCGTATGGGTCAACGCACACAGTCCCGCGTGGTGCAGCGCCGCGAGCAAGAAGCCGGTGGCGATATTCACGCTCTCGGGCACGTAATAGTTCTTGTACCGCGTGCCGTCGTCGAACTGCCCCCAGCGTTGGGCAAAGACCACGATCAGCCAAGGGGCGTCCGTCAGATGCTCTTTCACCGCATTGGTGCCAATCGGCTCCAGAGCCTTGATCCACTCGTCGCCCGCACCGCCTGCGTAGAACCGCCGCTCTTCCTCCTCCGCCTCCTCCCGGATCCGCGCCTTCAGCGCCGGATCGGCGACCGCCACGAAATGCCAGGGCTGGTGATTGGCGCCCGAGGGCGCGGTGCCCGCTGCGCGAATGCAGGCCTCGATCACCGCGCGTGGCACCGGCCGGTCCGCATAGTCACGTACCGTGTGGCGTCGCCGCATGGTGTCGTGAAACGCCTCTGCCGCCGCCAGCATCCGGGCATCGCTCATCTCGACCCGGTCGGGCAGGGGCAGGGCGGCATAGCTCAGCGCGTCACGGACAAACATGGCTTCTCCTTCTCGGTTGCCTCTTTATCAGCCGCGTTCAAGCAGCGATCAAGCCCAGGCTCGCGGCCCGCCGCACCGCTCGGGTCAGCGGGGCGAGCGCCGGTGTCAGCACCCGGCTCACCTGCCAGGTCAGCGGTACATCCAGCGGTCTGTGCGGAATGAGAGGAACCAGATCGCCGTGGTCGACATGGGCCCGGATCAGGGCGCGAGGGTTCATTCCCCACCCCATAGCTGCCAGCGCGGCGTCAACGAAGCCCTGCGAGGAGGGCAGGAAATGTGTCGGGGGCGCCAGCTGCCTCCCGGTCTGCGCCTCGATCCAGCGCAGTTGCAGCTGATCCTTGGCGTTGAAGGTCAGGCAGGGCGCGCGCGACAGCGCCTGCACCGTGACACCCTCGGGAAACCACTGCTGCACAAAGGCGGGGCTGGCTGTTGCGATGTAGCGCAACGCGCCCAGAGGGTGCGCGTCGCAGCCTGGCACCGGCTTGCCATGAGCCGTGATCGCGGCGGCGACCTCGCCGCGCCGCAGCCACTCGGCGGAATGGTCCTGATCGTCGATAACCAGATCGAACAACACGCCCTTGACGCCAAACATCGCCTCCAGAAACCAGGTGGCAAGGCTATCCGCATTGACCGCGATCCTGACCCTTACCGGCCCGGAGCCTTGGTCAAGCGCAAGGTCGCGGCTGACTTGCGCCTCCAGCAAACCGACATCCTCGGCATGTCGCGCAAGTCGCAGACCGGCGGCTGTGCCCGTTGCGGGTGGACCGCGCTGGATCAGTGCCAGCCCCACTTTCTCCTCCAACGCGCGAATGCGCTGGGACACCGCCGATGGCGTCACCGACAGCGCCCCGGCTGCGGCCTCGAAACTGCCCAGCCGCAGGATGGCGGCCAGCGCGGCAAGCTGTTGCGGGTCGAACTGCATTAGAAATCCTAATCCAGGCTAACAATCTTTAACTGGATTAAACTTGCGCCGCTCTCTAGTCAAACCCGGCAACCTTACGGGAATCCGCCCCATGTCCTCTGCCATTGTCGCCGGCTTTGCCCTTGGTTTCGGCCTGATCCTTGCGATCGGGGCGCAGAACGCCTTTGTCCTGCGGCAGGGGCTGCGGCGTCAGCATGTCTTTGCTGTCTGCCTGACCTGTGCGCTGTCGGACGCGGTGCTGATCACCGCAGGCGTGGCCGGGTTCGGAGGGCTGGCCACGGCCATGCCGTGGTTCGAGCCGCTGATGCGCTATGGCGGGGCGGCCTTCCTGATCTGGTACGGCGCGCGCAGCCTGTTTGCGGCGCTGACCAAGACCGAGGCGCTGATGACCGGCGACGACGCCCGCAGCGGCGGCGGAGCCGCCCTGCGTCCGGTGCTGCTGACGGTGCTGGCCTTTACCTGGCTCAACCCGCATGTCTATCTGGATACCGTGGTGCTGATCGGCTCGATCTCGGCGCAATATGGCGACAGGCTCGGCTTTGGGCTCGGCGCTGTTCTGGCCAGCTTCACCTTCTTCTTCTCGCTTGGCTACGGGGCACGCCTGCTCGCGCCGGTCTTTGCCCGCCCCCGCGCCTGGCAGGTGCTCGACACGGTGATCGCCCTGACCATGTGGACCATCGCAGCCAAGCTGCTGCTGATGTGACTGGGCAATCGCGGGTCGTTCGCATGTGAAGGGTTGCCCCGACGCCGGAATGGGTGTTCAACCCTGATATGCCTCTGCCCGAGACCCCAGACTCCCGCCCGCTGGCCGGCATCCTCTGGATGCTTGCGGCGGGCCTGTCCTTTGTGGTGATGACCGCGCTGGTCAAGTCGATGGGGCAGGGCATGCACCCGATCCAGTCGGCCTTTCTGCGCTATCTGCTGGGCATCGTCTTTGTGCTTCCTGCGCTGCGCAGCCTGCTGGCGGCGCGGCTGACCCGGCGCCACTGGACCATGTTCGGCTTGCGCGGGGCCATCCATGCGGTGGGGGTGATGCTGTGGTTCTTTGCCATGACCCGGATCCCGCTGGCCGAGGTCACCGCGATGAACTATCTCACCCCGGTCTATGTCAGCCTCGGCGCCGCCCTGTTCCTGGGCGAGACGCTGGCGGCGCGACGGATCACCGCCATCTTCGTGGCGCTGATCGGCGCCGCGATCATCCTGCGCCCCGGCTTTCGCGAGATCTCGCCCGGTCATCTGGCGATGCTCGGGACCACGCTGACGCTGGGCGGCTCTTATCTGCTGGCCAAGGCGGCGGTCGAGGATCTCAGCCCCGCCGTGGTGGTGGCGCATCTGTCGATCTGGGTCACGGTGGCGATGATCCCCTTTGCGGTGGCGGTTTGGCAGACCCCCAGCTGGCAACAGCTGGGGGTTCTGTTCGCCATCGCCAGTTTCGCCACTGCCGGGCATTACTTCATGACGCTGGCGCTCAAGGCGGCACCGGTGGCGGTGACCCAGCCGGTCACCTTCCTGCAACTGATCTGGGCCACCTTGCTGGGCGCGCTGGTCTTTGGCGAGGGGGTCGATATCTGGGTGGTTGCCGGCGGCACTTTGATCCTCGCCTCGGTCAGTTTCATCACCTGGCGCGAGGCGGTGCTGAAGCGGCGCCCGATCACCCCGCCCAGCATTGCACCGAAGCTGTGATCCGTTTGAAGGGGCGCGCATCAAAGGGAAATCGCATGAGAGGCGCTGCGGCCATAATCTGTCTTTTGTTCGCGCCCGGTGTGGTGCAGGCCGGGTTCCAGATCTGCAACGATACGCCGGTTACGCAATCTGTTGCGCTCGCCTTTCGTGGTCCCGGGGACTGGATCAGCCAGGGTTGGTATGTGTTCGCACCGGATCAATGCCAGACCGTGCTGGAGGGTGATCTGACCAATCGCCATTATTACGTGACTGCGCTGGCCGAGGGGTGGGCGTTTGACCACCATGACATCGCCTTTTGCGTCAAGCAGGGTGTCTTTGACATTGTCGGCGCCGAAAACTGTCGGGAACGCGACCTTGTCACCAACTTGTTTCGCGAGGTTGATACCGGCCCCACGGCGACCGGTTTCCGGTTAGACCTGTCACCTCTGGTTCGACCTGCCGATGATTGATTGACGCGTCAATAAATATTCCCTAGCGTTTTCAAAACCAATGGCGCTGGGGAGAGGGCATGCCGAAAATCGGAATGGAACCGATCAGGCGCGATGCGATCGTCAAGGCGACGATAGCAGAACTGGGCGTGCAGAAAAGCCTCGATGTCACCGTCAGCCAGATCGCCCGCCGGGCGGGCATGTCGAGCGCGCTGGCGCATCACTATTTCGGTGGCAAGGACCAGATCTTTCTGGCCGCCATGCGTCATATCCTGACCGAGTTCGGCGACGAGGCGCGGGCCGAGATGAAGGCCAGCACGCCAGCCGACCGGCCGCAAGCCATTGTGCGGGCTTGTTTCGCGCATTCCTGTTTCACCCCGGATGTGATCGCGGCATGGATGACCTTCTACGTGTTGTCGCAGACCAATGACGACGCGCTGCGCCTGTGGCGCATCTATCAGGCGCGGCTGTATTCCAACCTGGTTCATGCCCTGCGTCCGGTGGTGCGCAATCCGGGCGAGGTGGCCAGTGATATCCGGGCGCTGATCGACGGGCTCTACATCCAGGCGGCGTTGGGCGCACCCGGAGAACCCGATTTGGCCTGCGCCCATGCTTTGCGTGTTCTTGATACCCTGATCGAGGCTGGTAGATGACCCAACCCAATATCCTGATCCTGATGGTGGATCAGCTCAACGGTACCCTCTTTCCCGATGGTCCCGCCGACTGGCTGCATGCGCCCAACCTGAAACGGCTGGCGGCGCGCTCGACCCGGTTCGCCAAGGCCTATACCGCCAGCCCGCTTTGCGCGCCGGGGCGGGCCAGTTTCATGTCCGGCCAGTTGCCGTCGCGCACCGGGGTCTATGACAACGCCGCCGAGTTCCGCAGCGATATCCCGACCTATGCCCATCACCTGCGCCGCGCGGGCTATTACACCTGCCTGTCGGGCAAGATGCATTTCGTCGGCCCCGACCAGCTGCACGGGTTCGAGGAGCGGCTGACCACCGATATCTACCCGGCCGATTTCGGCTGGACGCCCGATTATCGCAAGCCGGGCGAGCGCATCGACTGGTGGTATCACAACATGGGCTCGGTCACCGGCGCGGGCGTGGCCGAGATCACCAACCAGATGGAATATGACGACGAGGTCGCTCATCACGCCAAGGCCAAGCTCTACGATCTGGCGCGCGGCAAGGATGGCCGCCCCTGGTGCGTCACCGTCAGCTTCACCCATCCGCATGACCCCTATGTGGCGCGGCGCAAATACTGGGACCTCTACGAGGAGTGCGAGCACCTGCTGCCAGAGGTGGGCGATCTGGGTTACGACAATCACGATCCGCACGCCAAGCGCATCTTCGATGCCAATGACTGGCGCAATTTCGACATCACCGAGGACGACATCCGCAAGTCGCGCCGCGCCTATTTCGCCAATATCTCCTATCTCGACGACAAGGTGGGTCAGATCCTCGAAGTGCTGGAAACCACCCGGCAAGAGGCGATCATCCTCTTTGTCTCCGATCACGGCGACATGCTGGGCGAGCGCGGGCTGTGGTTCAAGATGAACTTCTACGAAGGCTCCGCCCGGGTACCGCTGATGGTGGCCGCGCCGGGCATGGCCCCGGGGCGCATCGACACGCCGGTCTCGACCATCGACGTGACGCCGACGCTGGGCGAACTGGCCGGTGTCGACATGGCCGAGATCGCACCCTGGACCGATGGCACCAGCCTTGTGCCGCTGGCCAACGGCACCGAGCGCACGGCGCCGGTGCTGATGGAATACGCAGCCGAGGCCTCTTATGCGCCGCTCGTTTCGATGCGCTATGGCAAGTGGAAGTACAACCGCTGCGCGCTCGACCCCGACCAGCTTTTCGATCTGGACGCCGATCCGCATGAGATGACCAACCTCGCCGACCACCCCGATCATCAGGGCACGATGCAGAGCCTGCGCGCCAAATCCCAGGCCCGTTGGGATCTTGACCGTTTCGATGCCGAGGTGCGCGCCAGCCAGGCCCGCCGCTGGGTGGTCTACGAGGCGCTGCGTCAGGGCGGCTATTACCCCTGGGATTACCAGCCGCTGCAAAAAGCCTCGGAACGCTACATGCGTAACCACATGAACCTTGATAATCTGGAGGAAAGCCAGAGGTTCCCGAGGGGGGAGTAGCTGTTTCCCCTGATGGTACTCTGGCAGCGACGGAATTGATCGTGACCCCCATTTTTCCACGCCGTGACAGGCGGTTTTCCAGCGCTCAACCCGTTCGCTTCGCACATTCAAATCAGGCTATGATCGGCTACACTCTCATTCCAAAAGAGAGGGGATCATGACCAAATCAGATCACATCGCCGAGCTGGCCGCGCTTGTCGAAACCTACGTGATGGCGATGACCCGTGGCGACCGGCCCGCGCTGGAGCGGATATTCTTCGACCGGGCCAGCGAGGTGGGCCATTACGAAGGGGAGCTGCTCTGGAATTCTCGCGACGCGTTCATCGCCATGTGCGAGGACGCGGCCGATGCGGAAACCGATCCGTTCTGGGCGATCAATTCTGTTTCGGTGCAGGGGGACATCGCGCAGGTCCATGTCGAAAACGATTGGGCCGGCATGCGCTTTGACGATTTCCTCACGCTGCTGTTGCACGAGGGCAGTTGGCGCATCGTGTCGAAGGTCTATCGTATCCGCTGAATGTCCGCCGCGCCGGCGGTCTTACCCGTTCAGCAAAGCTTCGACCTCGACCACGCCCGCCGCACCCTTCAGCACGGTGAAATCGCCGCGTTCCAGCATGGCGCGGGTGCCGTCCAGCAGGATCTGTTGCGTCACCCGGGCCAAACCGCCACCGATCGAGATCCGGGAAACCCCCAGCGCGCCCATCTGCTCGGCGGTCAGATCCCGCATTTCCCCCGCCGCCAGCAGGTTGACCGGCGTTCCGGTATCGGCCAGCGCCCGGGTGGTATCTGCATCGACAAGCGGGGCATAGATCACGTCCGCGCCCGCCTGGGCAAAAGCGATGCAGCGGCGCAGGGCCTCGGCCTGATCATAGCTCTGCATCAGCCAGCCATCGGCGCGCGCCGTCAGAACGATATCCACCTCGCGGGCGGTGGCTACCGCCGCCTCGATCCGGGCCAGGGCCAGATCGTAGGAATAAGACCCCTTGGACGGCATCATGGTATCCTCGATCGAAACCCCGGCCAAACCCGCCTCCGCCGCCAGGCGCACCGTCTCGGCCACGGTGTCGGGGCTGTCGCCAAACCCGTTCTCGAAATCGCCGTTCACCGGCACATCGACAGCGGCGCAGATATCCGCCGCGTGCCGCAGCGCGATCTCGCGCGTGATCTGCCCGCCATCCGCCAGACCCAGGGTAAACCCATGTCCGGACGAGGTCGTCGCCAGCGCCCGCGCGCCCAAACCGGCCATGACCTTGGCCGACCCGATATCCCACGGGTTCGGCATCACCAGAGGATCACCCGGAACGTGCAGGTCCCGAAAACGCTTGGTCAATTCATCGCGGCGCATGATGGCACTCCTCATTGATCTGGCGGCACGATGAGCATATCGGCCTCGGGCGCGAAAGGAACGGCAATCCTGAGATGACGCGCGCGCCTGTCACCGCCGGTCCAGTAACAACTCCGTCAGGGCCCGCGCATCGGCCCGAGCCGATGCCGCATCGGGGATCGTGTCGCCCTGCGCCGCTTCGATCCAGATGCCGTCCATATAGGCCTGTATCGTTGTCTGCACCCTGTTCAGACCCTGTTCCGGCACCAGTTGCCGCAGTTCCCGGCGGATGTTGCTTGCCACCCGCGCCCGGTTGATCCGGTGGAGCCGCGACAGGCTGTTGGTATAGGGCGCATTGGCCCAGAACTGCACCCAGACCGAACATTGCGCGGGCGTGAACAGCGTGTCGTCGAAATTGGCCTCGACAATCGCAAGCAGCCGCTGACGCGGTGTCCTTGCCTCGGCCAGTCGGGTCAGCAATGCCGTGTGCAGGATCGACAGCAGACGGCGCATGGTCTCTTCCATCAGCCGGTCCTTGGACCCGAAGTAATAGTTGATCGACGCCGCCGATGCCCCGGCCTCGCCCGCGATCTCGGCCATGGTGACCGAGCCGAATCCCCTTTGATGCAACGACCGGATCGCGGCGGCGACCAGCTCGTCATTGCGGATATCCCGAATGCGTTTGCGTCTCATGCGGCCATATTGGCCAATCGGTCAAACTGTTCAAGTTTAAAGGATTATCGAAAAACTTGTATGGTGATACAAGTTTTGGTTCTTTTGATCAGGTTTTTGTGCTAGTTTCCCGCATCATTCGACCTGGCCCCGAGGAGAGGGCGGGCGTGACCCCAGGGAGGGACCATGATCCTGAATTCGATCTTGAGCTTCGGGCTGCTGCTGACATTTGGTCTGGTGGCCTTTTGCGTCATCAAATGGCGCGATGTGGACTGTATCGGCCCGACGCCGGTGCATCTGTTCACCTTTATCGCGATCCTGTTCACCTCCGGTCTGGATGTCGGGCTGATCATGTTCCCGCTGGCCGAGTTCGGCGGCTATGCAGACGAGCCCGCCTATGCCTTTGCCAACCCACTGGCGATCGAGTTCGGGTTCTGGGGCTTTCTGATTTGGGCCTTCTACTTTCTGACCGCCTTCTATTTCTGCGTGATCGAGCCGCGCGTCGGATTTTTCGAGATCCCGCTGGTGAAGCTGATCAACAACATCGTCATCATCGGCACCTGTGCCTTTACCGCCAGCCTGTTCCTGATCTATCTGCCCGGCTACATTCCCGAGATCGGCGATGGCGAGACGGTGGTGCCCGCCTTCTACGTCATCGTGTTCCTGACCATTCTGGCGGCGGCCTATTCCTCGACCGATCTGAAATATGTGCGCGTGCTGTCGGTCGGTTCGACCTTTCTGTTCCTGGCGCTGATCCTGGGCATGTGGGCCAGCGCGGGCATGGGCCTGGGCGGTGTCGGCCAGAACCTCGGGCTTTTGGGTGCCTATTTCGGCAACCTGCAGGAATTCGTGTTGCCGCTGACCGATTACCACGCCTTCTACCTGTTCTGGTGGTTCGCCTGGTCGATCATGATCGGTCAGTTCACCTCGCGCTTTGTCGGCGGGCTGAAGACCTGGCAATTGCTGATCGCGCTCCTGGTCTTCCCCTCGATCCCCTTGGCGATCTGGTTCTCGGTTCTCTATTTCTATCACGAGAACGGGATCAGCACCGCCGGGCTGACCAATGTGGCGATGATCGTGGTGGGCATCACCTTTGTCATCAACTCGCTCGACTCGCTGATCCGGCTTTACACCGACAACCTGTCGATCACGGTCGAGCGTCTGGGCCGCCCGGTCTATATCGCGGGCAATGTCGGCGTGCTGTTCGCGCTGACCCTGCTGTTCCAGAGCCAGTGGCTCCAGATCCAGTGGGTCGGCTCGATCGTGATCGGCCTGTACCTGGCCTGCGTCCTGTTCATCGCGCTGCGTCACCGCAGCACGGTGATGGCGATCAGGACATCCCCCGAAGACCGCGCGCTCGATTTCCACAAGGTCGAGAGCGTGCACTGACACAACCGGACCCGGCCCCTGTTGGCCGGGTTCCCCCTTTGGCGTGCGCAAGGCGACGCCGGCAGCAAGGAAAGACAGACGGATGGAAGCGGATTTTGTCATCGTGGGGGCCGGCAGCGCGGGCTGCGCCATGGCCTACAGGCTCAGCGGGGCGGGGGCCTCGGTGCTGGTGATCGAACATGGCGGCACCGATGCGGGGCCGTTCATCCAGATGCCGGCGGCGCTCAGCTATCCGATGAACATGTCGCGCTATGACTGGGGTTACCTGTCCGAGCCCGAACCGCATCTGAACAATCGCCGCCTGGTCTGCCCGCGCGGCAAGGTGATCGGCGGGTCGTCCTCGATCAACGGCATGGTCTATGTGCGCGGCCATGCGATGGATTTCGACACCTGGGCCGAGATGGGCGCCGACGGCTGGGCCTATGCCGATGTGCTGCCCTATTACAAGCGGATGGAGACCTGGCACGATGGCGGCCATGGCGGCGATGCCACCTGGCGCGGTACCGACGGGCCGCTGCATGTCACCCGCGGCCCGCGTACTAACCCGCTGTTCAAGGCCTTTGTCGAGGCCGGGCGGCAGGCCGGGTACGAGGTCACCGGCGACTATAACGGCGAAAAGCAGGAGGGCTTTGGCCCGATGGAGCAGACCGTCTGGAAGGGGCGGCGCTGGTCGGCGGCCAATGCCTATCTGAAACCGGCGCTCAAGCGCGAGAATTGCGACGTGGTGCGCGGCCTGGCCGCCCGCGTGGTGATGGACGCGGGCCGCGCCACCGGGGTCGAGATCATCCGGGGCGGCAAGGCCGAGGTGATCCGCGCCCGTCGCGAGGTGATCATCGCGGCCTCGTCGATCAACTCGCCGAAACTGCTGATGCTGTCGGGCATCGGCCCTGCGGCGCACCTCGCCGAACATGGTATCGCGGTCGTGGCCGACCGCCCCGGCGTGGGGGCCAACTTGCAGGACCATCTGGAGCTTTACATCCAGCAGGCCGCGATCCAGCCGGTGACGCTCTACAAGTACTGGAACCTGTTGGGCAAGGCGGCGATCGGCGCGCAATGGCTGTTCACCAAGACCGGGCTTGGCGCCTCGAACCAGTTCGAAAGCGCGGCCTTCATCCGCTCGCAACCCGGCGTGCCCTATCCGGATATCCAGTATCACTTCCTGCCCATCGCCGTGCGCTATGACGGTCAGGCCGCGGCCGAGGGCCATGGCTTCCAGGCCCATGTGGGGCCGATGCGCTCGCCCTCGCGCGGGGCGGTCACCCTGCGCTCGGACCGGCCCGAGGACGCGCCGGTGATCCGCTTCAACTACATGAGCCATGAAAAGGACTGGGCCGATTTCCGCACCTGTATCCGGCTGACGCGCGAGATCTTTGGTCAGGACGCGTTCAAACCCTATGCCGGCAAAGAGATCCAGCCGGGTGCGGCGGTGCAGAGCGACGACGAACTCAATGCCTTTATCGCCGAACATGCCGAAAGCGCCTATCACCCCTGCGGCACCTGCCGCATGGGTCGGGCGGATGATCCGAACGCCGTGGTCGACGGGCAGGGCCGGGTGATCGGGGTCGAGGGGCTGCGCGTGGCCGACAGCTCGATTTTCCCGCAAATCACCAATGGCAATCTCAACGCGCCTTCGATCATGGTGGGCGAGAAGATGTCGGACCATATCCTGGGCCGCGACCCGCTGCCGCGCGCCAATGACATCCCCTGGATCAATCCACGTTGGGAGGCCTCGCAACGGTGAGGCAGGGGCAGAGATTTTTCGTCGAAAAATCTCGCCTGCCGCACCCGATTTGATCCCTGTCAATGTCGGCCTTGTGGCGGGCGTCTAGCCTCTGGGCTGACATTGAAAAAGGAGCGAACGGATGTCCCATACCCCGCATGAACTGGCCGAGGAATTTCCCGAAAAGGTCGATCTGATGAGCCAGCTCAAGCAGACGGATGCGCATTTTTCCAAACTGGCGGACGAGTATCACGAGATCAACCGGGCTGTGCACCGGGCCGAAACCAACGTGGAACCCATGGAGGAACTGGCCGAGGTCGAGCTGCGCAAGAAACGCGCGGCGCTGAAGGATGAGATCTGGGGCATCCTGTCCAAGGCCTGACCCGAAGGGGCGGGGGCTCTGCCCCCGTCGCCTGACGGCGACTCCCCCGGAGTATTTCCGGCGAAATGAAGATCAGTTGACCTCGTAGGGCAGGGTGCCGCGATGGTCGCTGTCGATGGTCAGGCGCCGCTCGAGCGGCGGGACCGAGCGCTGGTGGCAGGTCTTGCGCTCGCAGATGCGGCAGGAAATGCCGATCGGCTCATAGGCGCTGGCGTTGCTGACATCGAGATTATCGGCATAGACCAGTTGATCGGCATGGCGCACCTCGCAGCCGAGCCCGATCGCATAGCGCCGCACCGGTGCGCCGAAGGACCCCCCTGTTTTCGAGACGTCGCGCGCCAGCGAGATGTAGCGGACGCCATCGGGCGTTTCCGCCAGTTGTCGCAGGAAATGGCCGGGGGTTTCGAACGCGCGATGCACGTTCCAGAGCGGGCAGGCGCCGCCGAAGCGTGCGAATTGCAGCCGCGTGGCCGAGTGGCGCTTGGTGATGGTGCCGGCCTGATCGACCCGGACAAAGAAGAAGGGGATGCCCTTGGCGCCCGGCCGTTGCAGGGTAGAGAGACGGTGCGCCACCTGCTCGATCGAGGCGCCGAAGCGGGTGCTGAGCCGTTCCAGATCATGACGGCTCTGTTGGGCAGCCTCCAGAAAGGTGCCATAGGGCATCAGCGCCGCACCGGCGAAGTAATTGGCCAACCCGATCTTTGCAATGGCGCGTGCCTCGTCACTGTGGAAACGGGCGAAATCGAGCGTTGCCTCGAGCAGCGAGTTCTGGCTGAGCAGCGCCACTTGCAAGAGCAGTTGAAACACCTGGGTCTGCGGCGCGCTGCGGGTGGACAGCCGCAGCAGGCGCGTTGCGGGATCGTACTGGCGCAACGCCTCGATATCGGCCAGTTCGACCGTGATGCCGCGATCGGCCAGCGCCGCCAGCGCCGCGCCGCGCACCCCGTCGGCCTGGGCCCGGGCCGCGAACCGCTCTGCCGCGTGATCGACCGCGTCGATATAGTTGTCGCAATAATGGAAGAAGTCGCGCACCTCCTCCCACGGGCTGGCCTGGATGCGGGCATCCTCGCGCCCCAGCGCCTCGTCCAGCGAGGCCAGTCGCTCATGTGTCTGCCGGTAGGTGCGGTGCAGCTCGATAAAGGCGCGCGCCAGCGCGGGTGCGTTCGACGCGGTCAGGCGCAGATCGGCGAGCGGCGGCATCGCGTCGGCGAAAATCGGGTCAGCCAGCGCCTCGCGCATGTCGCTGACCAGCCGCTCGCTGTCGCCGGTGCTGAGCTCGGTCACGTCCAGACCAAATTCCTGCGCCAGTGCCAGCACCACCGAGGTCGACACCGGGCGGTTGTTGTTTTCCATCTGGTTCAGATAGGGCAGCGACACGCCCAGCTTGGCGGCAAAATCCTTTTGCGTCAGCGACAGGCGGTTGCGGATCTCGCGCAGCTTGGCGCCGGCATAGAGTTTCTGGGTGGCCATCGGATGCCGACTCTTTGCAAATTTACCTTGATGCAAGGTTACGTTTGCAAAGCGCGCGCGGCAAGCTCAGACCGGCTGGCCGTTGCGAAAGACTTGCCGCCATTCCAGAATGTCCACGCTCTGGCGCAAGCCCGTGGGCCAGAACGGGTCTTTCTCGACCAGGGTCTGGACATCGGCGCGGGTCGCGGCCTCGATCAACCACATGCCGCCGCGTCCCTGGGGCCCGTCGAACAGCGGTCCGGCGCCAAGAATGGCTGCCCCGTGAGAGGCAAGAAATGCAAGGTGTTCGGCCATGTGTCTTTGGCGCAGATGTTCCTTGCCGGGACTATCCTGAAACGTGACACGGTAGAGCATGATCTGTCCTTTCGGTGCTAAGGTGAACAGGATGACATGCTGCAAATTCGCTGCGCAGAGTGGAAATTTGCAGTTAGGAGATGCAAGGTTGCAGTCATGAACTGGGATGACATGCGGTTTCTGCTGGCGGTTGCGCAAGCGGGCAGCCTCAAAGGGGCGGCCCGCTCACTTGGCGTGGACAAGACCACCGTGTCGCGGCGCCTGCGTGCGCTCGAGACGGCGTTGGGGCGCCAGGTGGTCGAGGTGGGCGGGCAGGGCTTGGGTCTTACCGAATTCGGGCGCCGACTGTACCGCCATGCCGAGGTCATGCAGGGCGAAATGCAGGAGGTCGACACCCTGGCCGGGGCCAGTGGCGATGGTACGTCTGGAACGGTGCGCCTGACAGCGGTGCCCATGGTGATCAACCATATCCTTGTGCCTGCGCTTTGCGACCTGCGCGCGGCGGCTCCGGGACTGCGGCTGGAACTGATTGCCGAGGCCCGCGATCTGAGCCTGTTGCGCGGCGAGGCCGATATCGCCCTGCGCCTGGCGCGCCCGACAGAGGGCGGGCAGGGCGTGTTGGCGCGCAAGCTGGGAGATCTGGACTATGCTGCCTTTGCTGCGCGCGATGCCGCAAGGGATCTGCCCTGGATCGGCTATGAAACACGTATGCAATACCTGCCTCAGGCGGCGGCCCTCACACGGGCGGCAGAGATCGAAGGTGCGGCCCAGGTCTCGGTCAATGATGCCGAAACCCTGTTCCGGCTTGTCTGCTCCGGCCACGGGAAAACGCTCTTGCCCCGGATCATTGGCGGCGCCGAGCCGCGCCTGGTCGAGTTGCCGTTTCGGCATGGAGCGCTGCCCAGGCGCGAACTCTGGTTGATGCTGCGTCGCGAACTGCGTGACCTGAAGCGCGTTCGCCTGGTCGCGGATTGGGTCGAAGGCGTTCTGTCCACGCGAATGTCACAGGCCCAGCCGGCGTGCTCTCCAGATCACGGCGAGGATGGCGACAACCCCTAGCAGGGCGGTGCCCAGCATCAGCCAGAGCAGCGGCAGCGCGCCGGATTCGGGCGTCAGCAAGGCGCCGGCCCAGGCGCTCAGCGCGGCGCCGCCGCCCAGCATGATGGCGCCGTTCAGCCCCGAGGCGCTGCCTGCCAGATGCGGGCGCACCGACAGAGCGCCGGCGGTGGCGTTGGGGATCGACATGCCGTTGCCCAGCCCAACCAGCGTCATCAGTCCGAAAAAGCTGTATTCAGACCCATATCCGGAGAGCATGGTTGCCAGCGACAGGGTTATGCCAAGCGCGTTCATCAGGCAGCCCCACAATACCATCCGGTCGACGCCGAACCTTACCGAATAAGCGCCACTGACAAAGTTGCCGGCAAAGTACCCCAGCGCAGGGGCCCCGAAGAAAAGACCCATGCGCGCGGGCTCCATCCCGAAAACTTCGGTGCTGACAAAGGGGGCGCCGCCCAGATAGGCAAAGAAGGCCCCCGAGGACAGGCCGCAGGCCAGCGAATAGCCCCAGAACCGGGGAGAGGTCAGCAGGGCGGGATACTCGCGGAACTGCTGGATCAGGGTCTTGCCGCTTTTCAGCGCGGTTTCCCCGAAATCGACATAGGTGAGAATGAGCGCCGCCACCCCCAGCACGAACAGGATCCAGAAATTGGCCTGCCAGCCGAAATACTGGTCCAGCACGCCGCCCAGCGCGGGGCCGATCATTGGCACCACCGCCATGCCCATGGTGACCCAGCCCAGCATCGAGGCGGCCTTGTCCTGTTCGTACATGTCGCGCACCGCTGCGCGACTGAGCACGATGGCCACCGCGATCACCGCCTGGCACATGCGGAAGAAGAGAAAAATCTCGACCGTGGGCGCATAGATGCAGCCGAGCGTGACGATCAGGAACAGGACCAGCCCCCACAGGATGACCGGGCGCCGCCCGGCCTTGTCCGCCAGCGGTCCGATCACCACTTGCATTGCCGCGTTCACCGCGAGGTAGAGCGCGACCGAAAGCTGCATCAGCCGGTAATCGGTCTGGAAATACTCGGTCATGTTGGGAAGGCTGGGCAGAAAGATGTTCATGCCCAGGGCGGAAAGGCCCGACAACAGGATCAGAGTGGCAAGCGCAGGTGGGCTGCGCTGCAAGGAGGCGGGCGGGGTCTGCATGGTTTCGATCTAGGCGCGCTCGGCGGGCAAGTCCATCTTTGGCCGTGGGTTAAGGTGTTAATTAGCAACTTTGCGTTTTGCTTTGGTGGAGTTGCCAATCATTTGCAAATTTGCCGAATTCCCCTTTGGCGCTTGCGGCATTGTCTTTATGGTCCGTTCAAATTTCAAAGGGGACAATCGCCATGAAAGACATCCTTTCCGAGCTGGAAACCCGCCGCGAGGCCGCGCGGCTGGGGGGCGGGCAAAAGCGGATCGACGCCCAGCATGCCCGGGGCAAGCTGACAGCGCGCGAGCGGATCGAGCTGTTGCTGGATGAGGACAGTTTCGAAGAATTCGACATGTTCGTCAGTCATCGCTGTACCGATTTCGGGATGGAAAAACAAAAGCCTGCGGGTGATGGCGTGGTCACCGGCTGGGGCACGATCAATGGCCGCATGGTATATGTGTTCAGCCAGGATTTCACCGTCTTTGGCGGCTCGCTGTCGGAAACCCATGCCCAGAAGATCTGCAAGATCATGGATATGGCGGTGCAGAACGGCGCCCCGGTGATCGGTATCAACGATTCGGGCGGCGCGCGCATCCAGGAGGGCGTCGCCAGCCTTGCGGGCTATGCCGAGGTGTTCCAGCGCAACATCATGGCGAGCGGAGTGGTGCCCCAGATCAGCGTGATCATGGGCCCCTGCGCCGGCGGCGCGGTCTATTCGCCCGCGATGACCGACTTCATCTTCATGGTCAAGGACACGTCCTATATGTTCGTGACCGGTCCCGACGTGGTGAAAACCGTCACCAACGAGGTGGTCACCGCCGAGGAACTCGGCGGGGCCTCGACCCATACCCGCAAGTCCTCGGTCGCCGACGGCGCCTTTGAAAACGATGTCGAGGCGCTGGCCGAGGTCCGCCGCCTGGTCGATTTCCTGCCGCTCAACAACCGTGAAAAGCCGCCCGTGCGCCCGTTCTTTGACGAGCCGGGCCGGATCGAGGCCAGCCTCGACACGCTGGTGCCGGAAAACGCCAACACCCCCTATGACATGAAAGAGCTGATCAACAAGATCGCGGACGAGGGCGATTTCTATGAAATCCAGGAGGATTTCGCCAAGAACATCATCACCGGTTTCATCCGGCTCGAAGGGCAGACCGTGGGCGTCGTGGCCAACCAGCCGATGATCCTGGCGGGCTGTCTGGACATTGACAGCAGCCGCAAGGCGGCGCGCTTCGTGCGCTTCTGCGACTGTTTCGAAATCCCGATCCTGACGCTGGTCGACGTGCCGGGCTTTCTGCCGGGCACCAGCCAGGAATATGGCGGCGTCATCAAGCACGGCGCCAAGCTGCTGTTCGCCTATGGCGAGGCCACCGTGCCAAAGGTCACCGTGATCACCCGCAAGGCCTATGGCGGCGCCTATGACGTGATGGCATCCAAGCATCTGCGCGGCGATTTCAACTATGCCTGGCCCACCGCCGAGATCGCGGTGATGGGCGCCAAGGGCGCGACCGAGATCATCCACCGCGCCGATCTGGGTGATGCGGACAAGATCGCAGCCCATACCAAGGATTACGAGGACCGGTTCGCCAATCCCTTTGTCGCCGCCGAACGCGGCTTCATCGACGAGGTGATCCAGCCGCGCAGCACCCGCAAACGCGTCAGCCGCGCCTTTGCCTCGCTGCGGGGCAAGTCGCTCAAGAACCCGTGGAAGAAGCACGACAACATTCCGCTCTAGGAGGTCAATGATGGGCCAGACCCACGCCGGTGGATGCCTGTGCGGCGCGCTTCGCTACGAAGTGAGCGAACCGCCCCTGCGTCTGACATGGTGCACCTGTCGCTTCTGCCAGAAGATGACCGGAACACCGATGAATGCGCTCGCCGGGTTTTCCGGCAGCGCGTTCCGGTTGGTGTCGGGCTCCCCGCGGACCTACACCCATGTCTCCGAAGGCAGCGGCAAGCAGATCCACCTGAAATCCTGCCCGACCTGTGCCACCACCGTGTTTGTGGAGTTGGAACGGTTCCCCGGTTTCACGGGAGTCATGGCGGGTACCCTGGACGACCCGGACTGGTTCGACAGGACGCCGGAAAACGCCAAGTACATCTTCACCGACTGCGCACAGAAGGGGACGGTGGTACAGGCCGGGTTCCCGGTCTACCGGCAACACGCAACCGATCTTGAAGGCGCACCGCAGGATCCGGCGGTCTACAACCATCATCACCTGGTAAGCTCATGACACAGCTCTGGAAAAATCAGGCCTTTACCATCAGCCATGCCGACAGTTCCCCTTTTGTCGGGCAGGGGCTGCGGGCCTTTTTCGAATATCGTGATCTGGGCATCAAGGATGCTACCAAGGGCCGGTTCGGCGCCCATGTGATCCGCGCGGTGCCGGGCATGGAAAGCCCGGGCGCCTGGCACAGTCACGATCTCGATTTCCAGATGGTCTATGTCACCAAGGGCTGGGTCGTCTTCGAATACGAAGGGCAGGGCGAGCACATGTTGCGCGCCGGGTCCTGCGTGTTGCAGCCGCCCGGCATCAGGCATCGCGAATGCCGTCACTCCGACGACATGGAACTGATCGAGATCATCTCGCCCGCCGCCTTCGAGACACGGGACGAGACCGCCCCATGACCCTGCGCGCCCGACATGGAACAGCGCCCGCCACGTGCGATGCGCAAGCAACCCCGGCGAGAGGAGCCCGCTTGCGGGGCCGGGGTTGCCTCTATGTCCTGGCGCTAATGGCGGCGTTTGCCGCGCCTTTGCGAGCGCAGGCGCTGTTGCCGGTGCCCTCGGGTCAGCCTGTGGAACTGGCCGATGTGCTGCTCGACAATAATCCGGGCGAGTTATGGATCCGCTTCCGCTTCATCGCGCCCAAGATCGGCGACCAGGCAGGGCAGATCCCCTATGACGTGGTGGCCATCGACATGGAGCATCTGTGCACCATCCTGGCGGTGCCATATGTGGAGAGCCGCCAGATCACACCTGCGCGCGTGATCATCTCGATGTCGGACCGCCCGGTGGCCTTCGGCACCTCGCAACCCGGCGCCACACAATTTTTTGAGGCCTACCGCCTCCGCGACTCTCGCTGTATCTGGGAGGAGTTTTGACGATGCTACAACATGTTGCGGGTCAATCTTCACATCAGCGGAGTTTTGCGACTTTGGAGTCACAGGCCATGAACTTGCCCCATCTCGGATGTATTTCCGAACCGAGATCCACTATGCTCGCGCACGGTCGCCAACGCGCGTCCAACCCTGAAAGGGTGAGGCAGGCAGAAGCTGTTGCTTCTGTAAGTTTCGATTGTGTCAGTAGGAGAAACAGATGTCGAAATGCATCAAATTCGTTGCAATGGTTGCCTTTGTCGGCGCCGTTGCTGCTTGTGACAACTCGCCGAAGGAAGAATACGTCATCGTCGAGCCCATCTCGACCGAACCGGTCTTCACCGGCAAGTACAAGTAAAGACCGCGCGGGATCGGCCCTGCGGCCGATCCCGCGTTTCGCCGCGCTCTCTGGCCGGGAGGGCGTGTCATGCTGAAACATCGCGGTTTCCCCAGCCGCATGCCCGGCTCTGATTTCCAGTTCACCATTCGCCGCGCCAACCCCAAGGGCGTCACGCCACTGGTCCGGCGCGAGCGCTATCGCGACCGCAAGGCGGTCGATCGCCGTGCCGATGCGCTGTTCATGCAGGCCCTGTGGGAGCAGTTCGGCGACGAACCGTTCGAGCGCGGCAATCTGGATGCCGGGCGCCTGAGCTGGCTGTTCGGTCGCGAGGTGGTGGCAGCAGAGGATCCGTTCGATCCGGCCAGCTACGAGGCGCTTCTGGTCATTGATGTGGCGGTGGCGCGGGCCTCGTTCCCGGATGCGTTCGATGGGGACGATTGGGAATGATCCATCCGGCGGCGCATATGGCCCGTTCGGGGAATACCGGACACGCCCTGACCGAGGGAGGGCAGGGCGTGCCGCGGCTCTCAGAAGTTCAGCTGTACCGCAAGCTGAACCCGGTCGCCTTCGAAGCTGGCGCCGGTCGAGGTGGTGCGTTCGCCAAAGATGTATTCACCGCTCAGCGTCAGGTTGTCGGTGGCTTTGTAGAACGCGTTGACATGGATGGTCTCAAGCTCGGTGAAATCGAGCGTACCGGTCGAGGTGGGCAGGTCGTATTCCTCGCTGCCATAGGCGATGCCGAAGTTCCACTTCTCGCCGACATCCTGCCGGAATTCGACGGTGAAGCCATCGACATCGTTGGCCACGCCGCCAACCGCCGAGGCGCCGCCGCCGATCAGCAGCGGGCCCAGCGCCTCGCCGGTGACGAAGGTTGCCTGGAACAGGCCGCCATGCCAGGGGCGCAGGGCGCCCGACACGGTGACGCCGGTCTGGTCGACCTCGGTACCGCCGGAAATGACGGTGCCGACCAGGCCCGCGATCCGGGCCGAGAACAGATCGTCATTGTATTCCAGCGCGGCGGTGACGACCGGATCGTCCGAGCGAGAGCTGTTTTCCTCGATCGAGGCGCTGAACAGTGCCTTGCCGAAGGCATGGCTGTAGCGCACCTGCGGCACCCGGGCAAAGGTCACGCCGACCGGGCCGTTGAACTCGACGCTGGTCGGGTAATGGCCGATGGGCATGAAGTTGGTCCAGGTCTGACCGATCAGCCAGTGATCGCCGATGCGGATATTTGCATGGCGCAGGCGCAGTTCCGACCGGCCGCCCGAGGCGAACAGGTCGAACTCCAGCTGCCCGCCCAGAGTGCCGATATCGGTCTCGGTGCTGGTGCGGATGCCCAGGCGCGACTGGCGCACGGTGGCGCCAAAGGTCCCGTCGGTGGCATTCGCGGGTTCGCCGATATTGTTCACAAAGGCGGTGTCGCCCTGCACAAAGTCGAAATCGTAAAAGAAATCGGCCTTGGCATAGCCGTAAATGTCGATCGCGGTGCGACCGACATGCAGGTCGCCGCGGGCACCGGCGGCACGGCCGGCCTCCAGCGCTTCGACACGGGCGCGCAGCGCGTCCAGTTCGGCCTGGCTGCCGGCATCGCCGGCCATCGCCGCTCCGGCGCCCCCCAGGGCCGTCATCAGCGTCAGCGCCGATATTGCGTCAAGTCTCCTCACCATTTCTACCCATCTCCTCGTATATGTGGCGAGGCTTTGGGTTCCACGCGGCCCCGGTGCGATCAAATGACAAGCGGGCGATTGGCCGTGAGCGGAAATTGCCGCGATGGTGATCGTTCGGGAGTTGAGTTTTTGCCTGTCGCACACGGTATCTCGCCGGTACAGGGTCTGGCGCGCACGAACGCGTGCAGCTCGCGTGAAAGCAGTCGCCGCGCCTGTGGGTTGGGTCGGGATCGCCTAGCCTTGCGTAACGGTTATGTGACAGAGGACGTGCCCGCAGCGGAGAAGCACCCTGTCGGCGTTTTCCCGCCAGAGTTGCTCCGCGTCCGGCAGAATCCGGCTCAAATCCGGCGTCCCGCGAACCGGGGCTTGGCGGCTTGTCACGGATACGGCAGCCTCGTTCAGGCGTGCGGTACAAATCTGCCTGCGTCGTGCGCGCACCTACTATTCCGTACCCCTTCCCTAAGCGGGCGGTTTGATGTCGCTGACCTCGAACCGCCCGTCTTTTTGCCCGCGCTCGGCACAGGTGGATCGGCGGATTTCCCCCAATTTGCGCGGCCCGCCGCTGAGGCTGTCACGGCGCGTGCACGCCGCTTGATTTCCACCCGCGCGCGGCCCCATCTATCTGCCCATAAGACGGATCAATCCGAAGGAAGGGCAGGATGCAGAAATCGAAACTCTTTGCCGGTCTGGCGCTCGTCGCCGGTCTGGCCGCCTGTGGCGACAACCCGACCGAACAGGCGCTTTACGGCGGCAGTGCCGGGCTTCTGGGCTCGCTCGCGCTGGATGGAAACCCTGTTGTCGG
The DNA here is from genome assembly GCF_021405525.1 of Ruegeria pomeroyi. Classification (GTDB taxonomy): domain Bacteria; phylum Pseudomonadota; class Alphaproteobacteria; order Rhodobacterales; family Rhodobacteraceae; genus Ruegeria_B; species Ruegeria_B alba. The sequence continues at coordinate 3,035,460 of NZ_JAGQAG010000001.1, read as the reverse complement.
CGCAGCGGCCGGCGCCGCTGGCAACATCCTTTATTGCAAGGTGCAAGGCACCTGTAACTGACACACTGAATTCTCTCCGGGCACCGAACCGCCCGGCTGATATCGCGCGATACGCCGTTCCTGGCCATCCGGCCGGGGGCGGCGTTTTGCGTTCCGACCCTTCCAAGACAGAGGACATCGCATGTTCAACAAGATCCTGATCGCCAACCGGGGCGAGATTGCCTGCCGGGTCATCAAGACCGCGCGCAAGATGGGCATTTCCACCGTTGCCATCTATTCGGATGCCGACAAGCAGGCGCTGCATGTGCAGATGGCCGACGAGGCGGTGCATATCGGCCCGCCGCCCGCCAACCAGTCCTATATCGTCATCGACAAAGTGATGGCCGCGATCAAGGCGACCGGCGCACAGGCGGTGCATCCGGGCTATGGCTTCCTCAGCGAGAACTCGAAATTCGCCGAGGCGCTGGAGGCCGCCGGTGTCATCTTTGTCGGCCCCCCCAAGGGCGCCATCGAGGCGATGGGCGACAAGATCACGTCGAAGAAGATCGCGCAGGAGGCAAATGTCTCGACGGTGCCCGGCTACATGGGTCTGATCGAGGATGCCGACGAAGCGGTCAAGATCTCGAACGAGATCGGCTATCCGGTGATGATCAAGGCCAGCGCCGGGGGCGGCGGCAAAGGCATGCGGATCGCCTGGAACGATCAGGAGGCGCGCGAAGGCTTCCAAAGCTCCAAGAACGAGGCGGCGAACAGCTTTGGCGATGATCGTATCTTCATCGAGAAATTCGTCACCCAGCCGCGCCATATCGAGATCCAGGTTCTGTGTGACAGCCATGGCAACGGCATCTATCTGGGCGAGCGTGAATGCTCGATCCAGCGCCGCAACCAGAAGGTCGTCGAAGAGGCGCCCAGCCCCTTCCTCGACGAGGCCACCCGCCGCGCCATGGGCGAACAGGCCGTGGCGCTCGCCAAGGCGGTGGGCTATGCCAGCGCGGGCACGGTGGAATTCATCGTCGACGGGCAGAAGAACTTCTACTTTCTGGAAATGAACACCCGCCTTCAGGTGGAACACCCGGTGACCGAGCTGATCACCGGTGTCGATCTGGTGGAACAGATGATCCGCGTGGCGGCGGGCGAACCGCTCAGCATCACCCAGGACGATGTGAAACTGACCGGCTGGGCCATCGAGAACAGGCTTTATGCCGAAGATCCCTATCGCGGCTTCCTGCCCTCGATCGGCCGTCTGAGCCGCTATCGCCCGCCGGCGGAAACCGCCGCCGGTCCGATGCTGGTCAATGGAAAATGGCAGGGGGAGGCGCCCACGGGTGAGGCGGCTGTGCGCAACGATACCGGCGTCTACGAAGGCGGCGAGATCAGCATGTACTATGACCCGATGATCGCCAAGCTCTGCACCTGGGCGCCGACCCGTGCCGCCGCGATCGAGGCGATGCGCATCGCGCTGGACAGTTTCGAGGTCGAGGGGATCGGTCACAACTTGCCCTTCTTGAGCGCGGTGATGGACCATCCGAAATTCATCTCGGGCGACATGACCACGGCCTTTATCGCCGAGGAATATCCCGAAGGCTTCGAAGGCGTGACCCTGCCTGAAACCGACCTGCGCCGCGTGGCCGCCGCCGCCGCCGCTATGCACCGTGTGGCCGAAATCCGGCGCACCCGTGTCTCGGGCCGGATGGACAACCACGAGCGCCGGGTGGGCACCGAATGGGTGGTCACGCTGCAAGGCGCCGATTTCCCGGTCGCCATCGCCGCCGATCACGATGGCTCTACCGTCACTTTTGACGATGGCAGCGCGATGCGGGTGACCAGCGACTGGACGCCGGGCGACCAGCTGGCCAACCTGATGGTCGATGGTGCGCCGCTGGTGCTGAAGGTGGGCAAGATCTCGGGCGGGTTCCGCATCCGCACCCGGGGCGCTGACCTCAAGGTGCATGTGCGTACCCCGCGTCAGGCGGAACTGGCGCGGCTGATGCCCGAGAAACTGCCGCCCGACACCTCGAAAATGCTGCTTTGCCCGATGCCCGGCCTGATCGTGAAGGTCGATGTCGAAGTGGGGCAGGAAGTGCAGGAGGGTCAGGCGCTGTGCACCGTCGAGGCGATGAAGATGGAAAACATCCTGCGCGCCGAGAAAAAGGGCGTGGTTGCCAAGATCAACGCCGGCGCGGGCGACAGCCTGGCCGTCGATGACGTGATCATGGAGTTCGAATAACCCCATGTTCGGGGCACGCACATATCTTCGCGCATCGCACCCGCTCGCGGCGCTGGCCCTGATCGGGCTGGCGGCCTGTGCGCTGGACCGCGAGGCCGAGGTGCGTGCCCAACTCGGCGGCTGGATGCCGCTGGGCGATACACTCTATTTCGAGTCCAAGCTGGAATGCACTGCCGGGGTGTTCTCCACCCCGGCCGATATCCTGCAAACCAAGGTGCGCACGGTTTCGACCCTGCGAGACGGGCTGGCGGCACTGTCGCGCGAGGCCATCGTTGCCTTCGAACTTGAGGGCGAAACGCCCGATCAGGTCTCGCAGGCGGTGATGTCGGCGGATCTGCCCAAGGGGCTGGGCATCCTGGCCTCGGGGCTCAGCGCGCGGGCCTGCATGGACGAGGATACAAGATCGGCTTATCTGAGCGCGCTGCACTCGCCTGCCGCGCTGCTGATCTTTGCCCCGGATAACAACGCCCTGGTGATCCTCGACCGGGATCGGCGACAGGTGTTCTTTGCCCGGGGAGATGTGTGATGGCGGCGCGCGCGCCTCAGTTCAGCCCGCGCCGGTCGCGGATTTCCTGTTCGCGGGTCGGCATCTTGTCGATGGTCCGGGTCAGTTCGCGCACGCTCCACGGGGTCGGTTTGCGCAGCTTGACGCCGCCATCCTTGTCGATCACCACCAGCGCGAAACCGCGCGGGCGCAGTTTCTGTCGGGCGGGTGAGCGGGACGATGGGTCGGTGTCTGTCAGAACCACCACGTCGCGTTCCGTGAGCATGTCTGCGCCTGCGCGCAGCATCTCGATCTGCTGCTGGAACCGGGGGTCAGCATCGGTATCGGCAAAGACGACGATGGGCCGTTTTATCCATAAAAATTCACTCAAATCGCTCTCACCGGCGGGCCGGATCAGAGCCTCCGCTTCAGGTTGCATGGCATCGGCTGCCCAGCCTGCAAGCGGGAGAAAGGCAAGGAAAACAAAGGCGAATAACGGTCTCATGTGGTCTCCTGTCCCGTTCAATATAGCCGCGGCGGCGCCGATTGCGACAGCTTGCGCGAGAGGGGGATGCAAAAAGTTTAACGTTAATGGCTTCGTCAGGGGTTGGGCATGACTGTGAGGGTACATTCCCGCTCCCATCGGGTCCTGAGGGCCCGCAAGAAAGGCTGCGCCATGGACGTTATCCTGCATATCGGCGCGCATCGCTGCGCGACCACCACATTTCAACACTATCTGCGCCAGAATGCCGACCGGCTGGCGGCCGATGGCACCGGGTTCTGGGGGCCACGGCGGACCCGCAACGGGCTGTTTCGCGGCCTGCTGCCCACGCCCGGCCCCGCCACCGGGCGCGACCTGCGCCGCCGCGCGGTGGGGCGGGTGCGGCTCAACCTGGCGCGTACCGCGCTGGGCGGCACCCGGCGTTTGGTGGTGAGTGACGAGAACATGCTGGGTTCGATGCGGCTGAACCTGCGTCAGGCGGAACTGTACCCGGACGCGGGCGAACGCATCGCCCGCTATGCCGAGGCCTTTGACGGCAGGATCAGCGATGTGATGCTGAACATCCGCTCGCCCGAGATCTGGTGGTCGTCGGCGCTGGGCTATGGGCTGACGCGCGGTTTTGGCCTGCCATCGCCGGTGGCGCTGGACTGGATCGCTCATGGCCCGCGCAGTTGGCGCGATGTGATCGCCGATATCGGCTGCGCGGTGCCGGGCGCCCGGCTCTGGGTGCTGCCGTTCGAGATTTTTGCGGGCCGCCCCGAGGCCCAGCTCGAGGCGGTGACGGGCCGCCCGGCGCCAATGAAACACAGCCGCGACTGGTTGAACGCAACGCCGCGCCTGCCGGAGCTGCGCGAGATACTGCCAGAGCGCCTGGCGCGCGCGCTGCCCGGTGGCGAAGGCCGCTGGAGCCCCTTTACAGCCGAGCAGGCCACCGCCCAGCGCGAGACCTATGCCGATGACCTGATGTGGCTGGCCGCCGGAGCCGATGGCCTGGCCTGGCTGATGGACGATCCGAACAAGAAACCGGCGGGGCAAACCCTGCCAAGACCCGAATTGACAAGAGGAAGACGCAATGAGCAAGACCGACGATTGGCGGGCGCTGGCTGAGAAAGAGCTGCGCGGGCGCCCCGTTGAAGACCTGACCTGGCAGACGCTCGAAGGGATCGACGTCAAGCCGCTCTATACCGAGGCGGACACCGCCGAACTGCCGCATATGGGTGGGATGCCGGGCTTTGGCCCCTTTACCCGTGGCGTCAAGGCGACCATGTATGCGGGCCGCCCCTGGACCATCCGGCAATATGCCGGCTTCTCCACCGCCGAGGAATCGAACGCATTCTACCGCCGCAACCTGGCCGCCGGTCAGCAGGGTGTCTCGGTCGCCTTCGATCTCGCCACCCATCGCGGCTATGACAGCGACCACCCCCGCGTGGTGGGCGACGTGGGCAAGGCCGGTGTCGCCATCGACAGCGTCGAGGACATGAAGATCCTGTTCGACGGCATCCCGCTCGACAAGGTGTCGGTGTCGATGACGATGAACGGCGCGGTGATCCCGATCCTGGCCAGTTTCATCGTCGCGGGCGAAGAGCAGGGCCATGACAGATCGGTGCTGTCGGGGACCATCCAGAACGACATCCTGAAAGAGTTCATGGTCCGCAACACCTATATCTATCCGCCCGAACCCTCGATGCGGATCATTTCGGACATCATCGGCTATACCTCGGACAACATGCCGAAGTTCAACTCGATCTCGATCTCGGGCTATCACATGCAAGAGGCCGGGGCGAACCTGGTGCAGGAACTGGCCTATACCCTGGCCGACGGGCGTGAATATGTGCGCGCCGCGATCGAGGCCGGGATGGACGTGGACAAGTTCGCAGGTCGCCTGTCGTTCTTCTTTGCCATCGGCATGAACTTCTTCATGGAGATTGCCAAGCTGCGCGCCGCGCGCACGCTCTGGCACCGGATCATGACCGAGTTCGGCGCCAAATCCGAACGTTCCAAGATGCTGCGCACCCATTGCCAGACCTCGGGCGTCAGCCTGCAAGAGCAGGACCCCTATAACAACGTGATCCGCACCGCGTACGAGGCGATGAGCGCGGTCCTGGGCGGCACCCAGTCGCTGCATACCAACGCGCTGGACGAGGCGATTGCGCTGCCCACCGATTTCTCGGCCCGCATCGCGCGCAACACCCAGCTGGTGCTGCAGGAAGAGACCGGCGTTACCAAGGTGGTCGATCCGCTGGCGGGTTCCTACTATGTCGAGAGCCTGACCAACGACCTGATCGAAAAGGCCTGGGCACTGATCCAGGAGGTCGAGGAGATGGGCGGCATGACCAAGGCCGTGGCCAGTGGCATGCCCAAGCTCCGCATCGAGGAAAGTGCGGCCCGCCGCCAGGCGATGATCGACCGCGGCGAAGAGGTGATCGTCGGCGTCAACAAGTACCGCAAGGACCGCGAAGACCCGATCGACATTCTCGACGTCGACAACATGGCGGTGCGCGACGCCCAGATCGCCCGGCTGGAGCGTATCCGCAGCACTCGCGACGAGGCGGCCTGTGTCGCCGCGCTCGACGAGCTTACCCGCCGCGCCAAAGAGGGCGGCAACCTGCTCGAAGCGGCCGTCGAGGCGGCCCGCGCCCGGGCATCCGTAGGAGAGATCAGCATGGCGATGGAAAAGGAATTCGGCCGCCACCGCGCCGAAGTGAAGACCCTGGCCGGTGTCTATGGCGCGGCCTATGAGGGCGACGAGGGCTTTGCCGCGATCCAGAAGTCGATCGAGGCCTTTGCCGAGGAAGAGGGCCGCCGCCCGCGTCTGCTGGTGGTCAAGATGGGCCAGGACGGCCACGACCGGGGCGCCAAGGTGATCGCCACCGCTTTTGCCGATATCGGTTTCGACGTCGATGTGGGCCCGCTGTTCCAGACGCCCGCCGAGGCGGCGCAGGACGCCATCGACAACGACGTCCACGTGGTCGGCATTTCCAGCCAGGCGGCGGGCCACAAGACGCTGGCGCCGCAACTGGTCGAAGAGCTGAAGAAGGCCGGTGCCGAGGACATCATCGTGATCTGCGGCGGGGTCATTCCGCAGCAGGATTACCAGTTCCTCTATGATCACGGGGTCAAGGCGATCTTTGGTCCGGGCACCAACATTCCCGAAGCGGCGCAGGATATCCTGAAACTGGTGCGCGACGCGCGCGCGGGCTGAGGTCAGGGGCTGGAGGCGCTGCCCCTCGGCCTGCGGCCTCCCCCCGGAGTATTTCGAACCAGAAAGAAGCGGCAGGCGTTGGCTTGCCGCTTTTTTGCTGTCAGTCTCTGCCCAGGCAGGAGGGCGGTGATGGAACTGGATCATTTCGCGGTGGCGGGCGAGACGCTGGAAGCGGCGCGGGCGCATGTGGAGGCGGCGCTGGGCGTGGCGATGCAGCCGGGGGGTCAGCATGCGCGGTTTGGTACCCATAACACGCTGTTGGGCCTGGCCGACGGGCTTTACCTCGAGGCAATCGCCATCGACCCGGCCGCACCTGCGCCGGACCGGCCGCGCTGGTTCGATCTGGACCGGTTCGCGGGCGCGGCGCGGTTGAGCAACTGGATCTGCCGGGTGCCCGATCTGGCGGCGGCATTGGCCGCAGCGCCGTTAGGGGCGGGCGATATCGTCGATCTGGAGCGCGGCGCGCTCAGCTGGCGGATGGCGGTTCCGGCAAGTGGCGTGCTGCCCTATGATGACCGGTTTCCGGCGCTGATCGAGTGGCAAGGCGATCTGCATCCGGCGTCGATGCTGGCGCCTTCGGGCTGCGCTTTGCGCCGGCTGGTGGTGACCCATCCCGAGGCGCAGGCACTGGCAGAGCTGTGCGGGTCGCTGGAGCGCGTGGTGTTCGAGACCGGGTCTTCGGGCTTACGCGCCGAGATCGACACGCCGCACGGGCTGCGGGTGCTGGAATGAGGATCCGGCCCGCGCGGGCGCAGGATGCGGCTGATATCGCCGGGATTGCCAATCATTACATCCGCGACACGCTGGTGACCTTTACCACCGAATTGCGCAGGCCAGAGGCCGTAGCCGAAGATATCGCGGCACGCGCGCCCGCCTATCTGGTGGCCGAAGCGGCGGGTGCGGTTCTGGGCTTTGCCACCTATGGCCCGTTTCGGTCGGGGCCCGGCTATGCCCGCACCCGTGAGCATTCCATCCTGCTTGTCCCCGGCGCGCGGGGGCAGGGGGCGGGGCGCGCCTTGATGGCGGAACTGGAGCGGGTCGCCCGCGCCGAGGGGGTGCATGTGCTGGTGGCAGGTATCTCGGGCGCCAATCCGGGAGCGGTGGCGTTTCATGGCAAACTGGGCTTTGCCGAGGTGGGGCGCCTGCCGCAGGTCGGGTACAAGGAGGAGCGCTGGCTCGACCTGATCCTGATGCAGAAAATTCTCGATGCTGACCCAAATTGACGCACCTGACACCGCCGGGCGAAGGCGCTAGTGTGGCGCCATGTCACTCTGGACCCGCATAACCGACGCGCTGAGCGCGCTGGCGCAGGGCGAAAGCCTGAGCGCCGTGTTCGAACGCTTGCGTACGCCGCCCGAGAAATCGGTGGCCTTTGCCATCGCCGTCATCGCCCTGGGTGCCAAGATGGCTAAGGCCGATGGCCGGGTCACGCGCGACGAGGTGACCGCCTTTCGCGAAGTGTTCCAGATCGCCCGCGCCGACGAGGCGGGCGCGGCGCGCGTCTTTGACATGGCCCGCACCGATGTCGCCGGTTTTCAGGATTATGCCCGCAAGATCAAAGGCATGTTCGCCGAGGACAGCACCGTGCTGTGTGACCTGATGGAGGGGCTGTTTCACATCGCCATGGCGGACGGCTTCTATCATCCGGGCGAGAACGAGTTCCTGGCCGAGGTGGCGCAGATATTCGGGCAGACCGACCGCCAGTTCCATGCCCTGCGTGCCCGTTTCGTACCCGATGCGCCCAAGGATCCCTATACGGTGCTGGGGGTGTCGCCCGACATGCCGATGGCCGAGATCCGCAAGGTCTGGCGCAAGCTGGTGCGCGAGACGCACCCGGACGCGATGATGGCGCGCGGTGTGCCCGAAGAGGCGATCCGCCTGGCGGAAAAGAAGATGATCGACATCAACCGTGCCTGGGACGAGCTTAACGGCGCACGGGTCTAGGGCGATGCGGCTGGCGACCTGGAATATCGAGTGGTTCGCCAATCTCTTTGACCGCAATGACCGGCTGTTGGTGGATGACCGCTGGTCGGGGCGCCACGATGTCACCCGCGCCCAGCAGGTCGAGGCCATTGCCAAGGTGTTGACCGCGCTCGATGCCGATGCGGTGATGATCATCGAGGCGCCCAATACCGGGCGAACCCAGAACACGGTTCGGGCGCTGACCGCCTTTGCCGAGGCATTCGATCTGCGAACCCGCGCCGCGGTGATGGGCTTTGCCAACGAGACCCACCAGGAGCTGGCGCTGTTGTACGATCCGGCCCGGCTCGAGGCGCGGCACGATCCCCTGGGGGAGGAGACCGGAAAGCGCGGCAGTGCCACGCCGCCCCGGTTCGACGGCACCTACCGGATCGATCTTGATATCGACGCGACCGAGGATCTGGTGCGCTTTTCCAAACCGCCGCTGGAGCTGGAGATCAAGACCGCCACGGGCACTCGGTTCCGCATGATCGGGGCGCATCTGAAATCCAAGGCGCCGCATGGGGCCGAATCCCGCGACGAGGCGATCCGCATCTCGATCCTGAACCGGCGCAAACAGTTGGCCCAGGCGATCTGGCTGCGCGAAAGGGTCGAGGATCATCTGGCACGTGGGGAAGAGGTGGTATTGCTGGGTGATCTGAACGACGGCCCCGGCCTGGACGAATTCGAACATCTCTTTGGCCGTTCCTCGGTCGAGATCCTGCTTGCGGCGGGGCTGTATGACCCGCATGCCGACAAGGTGCGGCAGGTGCGCCCGGGGCCGCTGCCGGCGACGGCGCGCTTCCAGCTTCCGGGCGAGGGGCGGTACCTGTCGGCGCTGCTCGATTACGTGATGATCAGCCGGGGCCTGATGGCGCGGCGCCCGGCCTGGCGCATCTGGCATCCGTTCGACGATGCCGAATGCTGGCAGATGGTCGAGTTGCGCGAGGCGCTGCTGACCGCCTCCGATCATTTCCCGGTGTCGCTGGATATCGACATCTGAGCTTTGAAATCGCGCGCGCGAATGCCTATCTTGGGCGTATGAAACCGATCCTTGTCATCGCCCTTGGCTTGATGCTGACCGCCCCGCTGCCCGCCACCGCGCAGGACGAGGGTGAAGGCCGCTCGCTCATGGAACGCGGCGCCGAACTGTTCCTCAAGGGGCTGAGCCAGGAGATGGAACCGGCGCTCAGGGACCTGCGCGACATGGCGGGCAAGGTGGGGCCATCGGTGCTGAGTTTTCTCGAACAGATGGGCCCGGCACTGGCCGATCTGGCTGAGCGGGTCGAGGACTGGTCGGTCTATGAGATGCCCGAGATGTTGCCCAACGGCGACATCCTCATCCGCCGCAAGACACCGCTGCCCGAGGCACAACCGGACCAGCCGCTTCAGCCGGTGGAGCCGCCCCCCCCAGGGATGACGGATATTTAGCACGGACAATCCTGGGATTGTCGCTTGCTGAGTGGGCATTTTCATCCGCGCTGCCGGCTTATCTGCCGATCACCACACACAAAGTCATGAGCGCTCTATCAAGACGGGTCACCTGTCGATATTTTATACGGATAGGATCACCAGTCGGGGAAGACAAATATGTTGATGAATTTGCATCGCACGACGGCCTGGATTGCGGTTATCGCAATGTGGGCATCAATGTCCGAAGCCCAGGAAGTCGCGGACACGATCTATACCGGGGGTCCTATTCTCACGGTCGATGACGCGCAGCCGAGAGCCGAGGCAGTCGCGGTGAAGGACGGGCGGGTTCTTGCTGTGGGCGATCTGTCCGATCTGTTGGCGCGGCAAGGCGACGCGACGAAGGTCTTCGATCTAGATGGCAGAACCATGCTGCCGGGATTTGTCGATAGCCATGGGCACGTGGTCATGGGGGGGTTACAGGCGCTTTCCGCCAATCTTCTCGCCCCGCCGGATGGAGACGTCACCGACATTCCCAGTTTGCAGCAAACGCTTCGTGAGTGGACCGAGAAGAACGCCGATACCGTCGAGAAGGTGAAACTGATCATCGGCTTTGGTTACGACAATGCCCAACTCGCGGAACTGCGGCATCCGACACGAGAAGACCTCGATGCGGTTTCGACTGAATACCCGATCATGATCGTGCATCAGTCTGGGCATCTGGGTGTCGGCAATTCGAAGGCGCTGGAAATCGCCGGGATCGATGCCTCGACAGAGAACCCGCCCGGTGGCGTCATCCGGCGTGGTCCCGACGGCGAACCGAACGGTGTGCTGGAAGAATATGCCTTCTTCACGGCGGTGGTGCCGATGCTGTCCGAACTGGGCCCCGAGGGTGTGACTGTCTTTGCCAAGGCCGGGGCCAAGCTATGGGCGAGCTTTGGCTATACCACGGCACAGGACGGCCGATCCTCGGGCGGCGTCGTCGAAGCGCTGAAAGCGGTCGACGCCGAAGGCGAATTGCCGATCGATGTGATCGCTTTTCCCGATGTGCTGGAAGCCAAGGATTACATCAAGGCAAACGCTTCGGATGATTACACCGGCAACGTCCGCGTCGGGGGTTGCAAGCTGACAATCGACGGTTCGCCGCAAGGCTTCACCGCGCTTCGAGACCGACCATATTTCGATCCGGTGGGCGATTATCCACCGGGCTACGCCGGGTATTCTGCCGTGACGATGGAGCAGGTCCAAGACGCAGTGAACTGGTGCTACGAGAACGGTTTGCAGGTCATTACGCATGCAAACGGCGAGGGGGCGTCCGACATGCTGATCGCCGCACTTGGGGCGGCACAGGAGAAGTATGGCGATCCGGGCAACCGTCCGGTACTGATCCATGGTCAATTCCTGCGCGAAGACCAGGTGGACAGCTATCAGCGGCTGGGTGTCTTCATGTCGTTGTTTCCGATGCACACCTTTTATTGGGGCGACTGGCATCGAGACCATACGGTTGGGCCGGTCAACGCCGAAAACATCTCGCCAACCGGATGGCTGGTTCAGCGTGGCATGATGTTTGGTTCTCATCACGATGCGCCAGTTGCCTTCCCCGACAGCATGCGCATTCTTGACGCCACGGTCACCCGGCGGACGCGTTCCGGCGACATCCTTGGGCCACATCAAAGGGTCGATGTCATGACCGCGCTCAAGGCGATGACAATCTGGCCCGCATGGCAGCAGTTCGAGGAAGACGACAAGGGCTCGATCGAGGTAGGCAAGCTCGCCGACTTCGTCATTCTGTCTGGCGACCCGACGGCGGTTGATCCGGAAACGCTGGATCAGCTTCGTGTGGTTAAGACCATCAAGGAGAACAAAGTGATCTACGAGGCCGAGGCGGGCGTGCAGAAAGGCGAGCTGTCACACCCGGATTTTGCCTTTAGCCCTGTCGCGGCGGATCATATTCTTCACGCCATGTACGAGGGTCTCACCGCCCGGAAATGAGAGGCATCTGGTCATCTTTTCGATCTGCCGCGCCGCTGGCCTGACGGAAGCCGATGCTGAGCGAGTTGCTGAACGAACCCGAAGCAACTCCCTCTCATTGTTCGCGGTGATGCGTCTTGGCCAGCGGCTTGTTACGAACCCGAGCGAGGACCTCTGTGGGACCACCCGACAGGATGGGTCACGGCAGGTTCCAGAAAGTCCGGGGCAAACCTGCGGCCCCGGGCTGCGTTGGTCTCACTCCTCGATAAACACGTCCGAGGTCGCCCCCAGCGCCGAGACCAGCGATTGGAACCGGGCCTCGGCTACTTCGCTGAACAGAGGCGCGGCCTCTTGCGGCAGGTGCAGTTCCAGGCGGCGCTTCTTGGGGAACCAGGTTAGCCGCCCCATCCGCGCGTCGCGTTTCAGCCAGAGCATGGCGCCAAAGCGCATTGCCTTGCCCAGGATCTCGGCCTGGGTCTGGCTCTTGTCGTCCAGCAACGCGTAAATCGGCTCGAACCGGTTGCCCTCACGCTTGTTGCGATAGCGGTGTTGCAGGGCCAGCCCGATAAAGACCCGTTCGGAATGCTTGAGCCCGCCCAGGTTGGCGCGGGTCACGTTGTCGAAACAGACCTCGGCGCGGTAGTCGGGATGCGCGCGCCAGCTGACATCGTGCAGCAGGCAGGCGGCCTTGATCAGCCGCACCCGTGGGCGGGGGGCGGACTTGAACAGCGGCATCACGAATTCAAAGAGCTGCTTGCCGAATCCGGGCAGGCGGGCATCCTTGGATTCGGCGAAATAGCAGGCCTCGATCAGCGGGTCGCGGTCGCGCAGCCGCTGCGGCATCTGTTCATACAGCAGCCCCTCGCGGATCCCGTAGGAGGAGATGGCGATATCCTTGGGCTTGAACTCGCGGATCAGCCGGGCCAGCACGTCGATCGCATAGGGAACCAGCGCCATGCGCGAGGCCGAAACGCCGGCCTTGCTGCGCAGCTTGTCCAGGTCGGCCCGTTCGATATAGCGGGCGGTTTCATGCACGTCGCGGACGGTCATACGGTATTCGTGCAGCACCTTGAGCGGATAGTTCCGGCGCAACATGTCAACACGTGCGATGGCGCGCCAGCTGCCACCGACCAGGAACAGGCGGTCGCGCTGCGGTCCAAGCTGGGCGCGCAGGTCGTTCATCACCTGTTTGATATGTGCCTTGCGGCCGCGACGACCGCCCGGCACGTCGCGCAGCTTCAGCGGCCCCAGCGGCGAGGTCAGGCGGCGGCCCACCTGGCCGCTGCCGATCTCGGCCAGTTCCATCGAGGCGCCGCCAATATCGCAGATCAGCCCATAGGCGCCTGGCCAGCCCAGCAGCACGCCCTGCGCCGACAGCCGCGCCTCTTCTTCACCGTCGATCACCTGGATCACAAGGCCGGTCTCGCGCTTTACCTCGGCGCAGAAATCGGCGCCATCCGCGGCCTCGCGCACGGCGGCTGTGGCCACCACCCGCAGGGGCGGCAGGTCCAGGTCGTCGGCCAGGTGCTGGAACCGGCGCAGCGCGGCCAGCGCCCGCACCCGGCCTTCGGGGTTCAACCGTCCGGTCTCGGCCAGACCGGCGCCCAGGGCGCACATGATCTTTTCGTTGTAGAAATAGGCGGGCGAGCGCGCTGCCCCATCGAACACCACCATGCGGACCGAGTTCGAGCCGACATCCACCACGCCGATCCGCGACAGCGCCCGGGCGCCGGGATCGTCGAACAGCGGTCTGCCGAAGGGGCCCCAGTCCGGGACGGATGTTTCCGTTTGCAGGTTCATGCGGCCCCCTGTCTTCGCGTGGGCAGAATGCGGGATTGAGTCATTCGGGTCAATTGCGGTGTCCGGCCGCACCGGGCTGATCGTTCAGCAGCCGAACGGCGAGGGCACGGGTGATGTCGCGCTTTTCCGCCAGCGCGATCCGGTCCAGCGCCTCGACCATGCGGGCGGCAGCCTCGAAGCTGCGGTCCATGTGTTTCACCAGATACGAGATCACCTCGGGGCCGGGGCTGAGTTGCCGGTCGACGAACAGTTTGGCCAGTACAGCGCCCAGCAAGGCGTCGTCCGGCGGGTCTAGCGCCACATGCTGTGCGCCCTCGATCCGGCTTTGCAGGTCAGGCAGGGCCAGGCCCCAGAATCCGGGCGCCTGCTGTCCGGTCAGCAGCAACGGATTGCCATTGGCCAGGGTCAGGTTGTGCAGATGAAAGAGCAGCGCCTGACGCGCATCGTCGCCTGCCAGCAGCGGCACATCCTCGACCGCGACCGGGCCGGATGCCAACTGGGGAATATCGGCCTCGGCCAGGTCGGTTGCGGCGGTGATACGCCCGCCGGTCTCGGCGGCCCAGACATGGGCCAGGTGGGTCTTGCCCGCGCCCGCCGGGCCGGTCAGCACCAGCTTGCCGCCGGGCCAGACCTGTGCGGAAATCATCGCCACCGCCAGCGCATTGGCGGGTGAGACGAAAAAATCCTCGCGCCCCAGCGCGGTCATCGCGGGGAGGTCAAAGCTGAGTTGTCGGGCCATTCAGTCGTTGTCCTGTCCGGTGAGGCCCCGGTAGAGGCGGCTGCCCAGATACTGTCCGGTGGCGAAACGCGCAAGCACCCCCAGCGCCGCCGCGACCGGCACTGCGATCAGCATGCCGACAAAGCCGAACAGCGCGCCAAAGACCGACAGGGCCAGCAACAGCCAGACCGGATGCAGCCCGACCGAACTCCCCACCAGCTTCGGGGTCAACAGGTTGCCTTCGACCACCTGGCCCAGGGCAAAGATTGCCGCCACCAGTCCGATCGACAGCCAGTCGCCCCAGAACTGGAACAGCGCCAGCCCGATGGCCAGCGCACCGCCGATCAGTGCCCCCAGATAGGGGATGAAGGTCACCAGCCCGGCGATCAGCCCGACCACCAGACCGAATTGCAGGCCGACAATCATCAGCGCCACCGCGTAATAGGTTCCGAGGATCAGACAGACCGTGCCCATGCCGCGCACGAAAGAGGCCAGCACAGCGTCGATTTCTCCGGCCAGACGCCGGATCACCGGTGCATGATCCAGCGGCAGCAACTGGTCGATGCGCGCGATCATCCGGTCCCAGTCAAGCAGAAGATAGACCGCAACCACCGGCACGATCACCAACAGCAGCACCACGTTGATGGCCGAGCCGACCGAACCGGCCAGGGTCTTGAGCAGGTCGCCCGAGCGCGACTTCAGCGTCTCCATCACCGAGGCGATCATCTGATGCGCGTTCGATTCGCGATCCAGCACCGAGGGGAAATGGGTGCTGACAAAGGCCCTCAGGTCCTGGAACAGTTGCGGCAGCACGTTGATCAGGTCGATCATCTGCGCGATCAATGCCGGCACCACCATCAGCACCATCAGCACGAACAGCAGCACCGAGGCGATGGTGATCACCGCCGTCGCCGCCGTGCGCGACAGGCCCCAGCGTTCCAGCCGGTCGGCCACCGGATCGACGAAATAGGCAATCGCGCCGCCAATCACGAAGGGCAGCAGCACATCTCCCAGTAAATACAGCACCGCAACAAAGACCGCCGCGGCAAGCCCCCAGTAGCGCAGTTGATCCTTTACGGGCAGTGCCATGCGGCCTCCGGCGCGATGATTTTCCACATGCTTCGGTTTTGGCTTATGGTGCCTGGGCTTGCAAGCGTTCCCTTGGCGCGGCCCGCGTTGCGATCACGATAGCTCTGGGGAACACGGCTTGCGCATTGTCTCCGTTCCGGGTGTAGCTGCTTTGACCGTACTGGAACATGAACCTGATGCAGCGGTAAACCGGATGTCTTCACCGGGCAAAACCACGCCTGAGCGATTGCCTGTTGCACGGCGATGTCTTAGACCGCTTGGAAACGTCAAATTCAGGAAAGACACAGCACGATGCGCCTGTCGCGATATTTTCTGCCCGTATTGAAGGAAAACCCCGCCGAGGCCCAGATTGTCAGCCATCGCCTGATGCTGCGCGCCGGCATGATCCGGCAAGCCCAGGCCGGTATCTATTCCTGGCTGCCGCTGGGGTTCAAGGTGCTGCGCAAGCTGGAAAACATCGTGCACGAGGAACAGATCCGTGCCGGTCATATCCCGATGCTGATGCCCACCCTGCAATCGGCCGACCTGTGGCGCAAATCCGGGCGCTATGACGCCTATGGCCCGGAAATGCTGCGGATCACCGACCGGCACGACCGCGAAATGCTGTTTGGTCCGACGAACGAAGAGATGATCACCGACATCGTCGCCAACTATGTGACCTCGTACAAGGCACTGCCGCTGACGCTCTACCATGTGCAGTGGAAGTTCCGCGACGAGGTGCGCCCGCGTTTCGGCGTCATGCGGGGCCGTGAATTCCTGATGAAGGACGGTTACAATTTCGACCTGACGAAAGAGGATGCGCTGCACGCCTATAACCGCCATCTGGTCAGCTATCTGCGCACCTATGAGCGTATGGGGTTGCAGGCGATTCCGATGCGGGCCGACAGTGGCCCGATTGGCGGCGACTATACCCATGAATTCCTGGTGCTGGCCGATACCGGCGAGTCGGAAGTCTTCTATGACAGCGCGATCACCGATCTGAGCTTTGGCGACCGCAAGATCGACTATGACGATCACGCCCAGTGCCAGGCGGTGCTGGAGGAGTTCACCAGCCGCTACGCCCGCACTGACGAAACCCATGACGAGGCGGTTTTCAACGAGATCCCCGAAGAGCGCCGCCGCGTGGCGCGGGGGATCGAGGTGGGCCAGATCTTCTACTTCGGGACCGAGTATTCAGAGAAACTGGGCGCGATGGTGCAGGGCGAGGACGGCCAGCGCGTACCGCTTCACATGGGCAGCCATGGCATCGGAGTGTCGCGCCTGATCGGTGCCATCATCGAGGCCAGCCACGACGACAAGGGCATTATCTGGCCTGAGGGCGTCACGCCTTTCCATTGCGGTATCGTGAACCTGAAGCAGGGTGACGACGAGGCGGATGCGGCCTGTGACAAGCTATATGCCGCGCTGACAGCGCTCGGGCTGGAACCGCTCTATGACGACCGTAGCGAACGTGCGGGGGGCAAGTTCGCCACCATGGACCTGATCGGTCTGCCCTGGCGGATCACCGTGGGCCCGCGCGGGTTGAAGAACGGGGTGGTGGAACTGACCAGCCGCAAGACCGGCGAAAGCGTCGAGCTGAGCCCGGAAGAGGCGGTTCGGAAGGTGGCCGAGATCTATGCGCCGCACCACCCGCACCTAGCTCGTGAAGAGCCGATGGCAGGCCGGTCTTTCCACACCTGGCTGTGATGGACTAGTGAAGTGGACTGCGGGTTGGCGGGTGGCTTAGCAAATCGCCATCCGCCCAGTCGCCATGGTGCGCCAGAACGCATGGCCGCCCCAAACGGTTCACCAAGTCCTCCATCGACAGCCCGAGGAAGTTCAAACCGCACAATCGCTTACCGCTGCCGCGCTCTGTGACGCAAAAAGCGCCGTCTCGAAAAGCCAGACCATAACCGCGTTTCCGCATGACCTCGATAAGCTCGGCCCATGTTTTCGCCCCGTGAAAAAGCGGCAGCATGACTGCCCGCAGCAGAGCTGCCGTTTCACAATCATAAGCCGCAGGTTGCGACGTGGAGCGTTTTTTCGAAGACATCGGTCCTGTCATCTGCCTGAGTCCCATCTTGGGCACTCCTCATTCCTAAAATGCTGGCACTTGTGCAGTACGGATTCAAAATTTGCCCGCCCGACGTGTTAATTTTGGTTAAAATTTGGGGAAATTCGGTGTCAAAATCGGTCTCATCGCCATAATGTTTCTGTCTTGGAAACGGTATTGAGCGGTGATGCGTGTTCTTGTCATCTGTGCATCATGTACGGCAGGGGCGCTGTAGCCGCCCCTGCCAAAATGTGCGAACGTTGGGTTAGGCAAGAAGATCGTAATCCGTGCCGTCGATCCTGATCATGATGCTGTCTTGTGCAGCGCCGTCCACAAGGGCAAAGATCACTTGCCCCTGATAGTCGACAAAAACCTCTTCGACGGCATCATCCCCCGGACGTGCGACACCGTCACCGCCGGCATGGGTCACGTGAACGACGAAATCGTCGATGCTCGCATCGGACTGGCCGAAGACAAGGACATCGGATTCTTCCGAGTTGAAGTCCTGGATCCAGTCGGTGCCGTGATCCTCAATCCCCAGGTGGTAGAACTTGTCGGCGCCGGTGCCACCATTCAACCGGTCGAACCCGAAGCCACCATTGATGAAATCATCCCCGGCGTTGCCGAATATCTGGTCACTCAACCCGTTTCCGGCGATGACGTCGTTCCCGTCCTGACCAGCCAGAAAATCGGTTCCTGCACCACCCGAGATCGTATCAGAACCGCCTTCGCCATAGACGACGTCGTTACCGGCCCCCGCATCAACCAGATCGCTGTCTGCGCCTGCATAGATCCAGTCGCCAAGGTCGCTGTCGCTGGCGCCGCCGATGATCGTGTCGGCACCCTCGGCCCCATTGAGGGTATCGTTGCCATCGCCACCGCGCAGAAGATCGTTTCCGGCGTCGCCGAGCAGCCGGTCGTTGCCGTCGGCGCCAAGGATGATGTCATTGCCTTCACCGCCGCGGACGACATCATCCCCGCCACCAGCGTCGATTAGGTCGTTATCGAGGCCGGTATCAAAGGACTCTGCAATGTCTTCGCCAAAGATCAGATCGACAGCATTGTTCCCGTCGCTGACAAGAACATCTGCAGGAACCAGAACGCCATCAATGACATGCACGATCCCGTTGGCAGCCTGGATATCGGTGGCGATGATGTTTGGATCGGGCAGTTCGGGGTCAAGATCGCCGAGGCTGGTTCCGTCGATTGTTATCGAACCGCCCTGAAGTGTTGTGATGGTGTCAGAAGCAAGTACCTGGCTGGCTTGCAGGGATTCGCCCGCGACATGATAGGTCAGCACCTGGGTCAACAGCCCGATCGGATCGCCCCCGCTGAGAAGATTGAGACCGCGCACAATGAAGGACAGGGCACCTGCCTCGTCGGTTCCCTCATAGCCGAGCGTTTGCGCAAGAGACAGGAACGCGTCGTCATTCGGCGCGAAAACAGTCAGGTCGGCATCCGCATCGTCAAGGGCACTGCCAAGCCCGGCGGCTGATACGGCCGCCAGGAGGAGATCGAAGTCGCTTCCATTGTCATCCAGCTCTCCCGACGACGCGACCAGCCCTGTGATTGTCGGGGCATCGTTTCCGGGCAGGTCTACCGGCAGCATGACCCGGTCGATGACGTGGATGATGCCGTTGTCCGCCGCCACATCGGTCGTGACCAAAGATGCGTCGATCAGGTCAGGTTCGAGATCGACAAGGGTGGGCGCATTCAGCGTCACAACGCCACCCTGAAGGGTTGTCAGACTGCCCGCAGCCGCGATTTCGGCTTCCTCCAGGGATTCGCCGGCGACATGATACAGCAAGACAGCGCGCAGAGTTTCAGCAGGTACTGCACCGGTCAAGAACGCGGTCACCGCATCGTTGTCCGTGCTGTCTCCGTCAAAGCCGATATCCACGGCAAGTTTCGAGAAGGCCGCATTGGTCGGGGCGAAAACGGTGAAATCGCCCGAGGCATCGTTCAACGTGGCGACAAGGTTCGATCCGGGTAGTTCGCTGTCGACGAACGTCAGGGCCGAAACAAGGATCGAGAAATCCGCGTTTCCAGCGGCAATATCTGTTATTGTGGGCATTGTTTCCTCCAGCTTGTGTTCGAGAGGACTACGCGTTCAGCAACAGGGCGGATCATTCCACGGTGCTCACGAAATCGCGAGCAAGAGCGACCCGGCGCGCGTAAGCATTTGACAGTCGTACGGGTTCTGAATTCCCCCGGCATACCGCGGAATCGGCGGGTTGTTGGTTCTGACCATGTACAAAACCGTCAAAACGCCGTACATCGCGGGCAAACGAGCAGGAGCCTAAAATGGCCAGACAACCGGCCCCCTTTGCCGCATTTGAATGGAAGATCGCCTGGCGGTACCTGCGTGCCCGCCGGGCCGAGGGCGGGGTCAGCGTGATGACCTGGATCAGCCTGATCGGCATCACGCTGGCGGTGTTCGCGCTGATCGCGACGCTGGCGGTGCGCTCAGGATTTCGATCCGATTTCGTGGGCACCATCCTGGGCGCCAACGCCCATGTCACCGTCTATAACCCCGGCGAAATCGACGCCAATGGCCGCATTGACCGGACCATCCCCAACTATGCCGAGATGGCCGCCCGGGTGGCCGGGGTCGCGGGCGTCACCCGGGCCGCGCCGCTGGTCAAGGGGCAGGTGATGGCCGCCGCCCAGAACCGCAATGCAGGTGTCGAGGTGTTCGGTATCGCCGCGGCCGATCTGGCCGCACTGCCCGGCATCACCAATACCGACCGCTCTTATGGCGACCTGTCCCGCTTCGATCAGGGGATCGCGCTGGGCTCGGGCGTGGCGCGCGAGCTGGGGGTTACCGTGGGCGACCGGATCAAGCTGATCTCGCCCAACGGTGCCCGCACACCGATGGGCACCTCGCCCCGGGTGAACGCCTATGAGGTGGTCTATGTGTTCTCGGCCGGGCGCTATGACATCGACCGCACCCGGGCCTACATGCCCTTTGCCGAGGCGCAGGCCTATTTCAACCGCGAGGGTGTCGCCGACGAGATCGAGGTGATGGTGACCGAGCCCGAGCGGCTGGACCGGGTGCTGATCCCGATCCTGACCGCCGCCGGTGACGGCGCCCAGGTCTGGACCTGGCAAGACGCCTCGGGCGGGTTCCTGCGCGCGCTCGAGGTCGAGGACAATGTGATGTTCATCATCCTGTCGATCCTGGTGCTGATCGCGACCATGAACATCGTCTCGGGTCTGATCATGCTGGTCAAGAACAAGGGCCGGGATATCGGCATCCTGCGCACCATCGGCCTGAGCGAAGGGTCCATCCTGCGCGTGTTCTTCATCTGCGGCGCGTTTACCGGCATCCTGGGCACGCTGATGGGCGTTGTGCTGGGCTGTCTCTTTGCCATCTATATCGACCCGATCTTCTCTTTCGTGAATTTCGTGATGGGGGGCGGCGTCTGGGACCCGGCCATTCGCGGCATCTATGCGCTGCCGGCGGAACTGCGGCTGGCTGATGTGCTCAAGGCGGCGGGCCTGTCGCTGGGCCTCTCCTGTGTCGTGACCTATTTTCCGGCCCGCCGCGCGGCGCGGCTGAACCCGGTGGAGGCGCTGCGCTATGAGTGAGCCGACATTGCGCCTGAGCGGCATCGAAAAGACCTATCTGAAGGGGGCACCCGGCGAGGTGCGCGTGCTGCGCGGCGTCGATCTGAGCGTCGCGCCGGGCGAGATGGTGGCGCTGGTCGCGCCCTCGGGGGCGGGCAAGTCGACGCTTCTGCATATCGCGGGCCTCTTGGACGTGCCCGATGCGGGTCAGGTTCAGATCGCCGGACAGGACATGACCGGGCGCGGCGACCGCGCCCGCACCGGGATGCGGCGGCGGGACGTGGGCTTTGTCTATCAGTTCCACCATCTGTTGCCCGAATTCTCCGCGTTGGAAAACGTGGTGTTGCCGCAGCTGGCCAACGGCGTGGCTGAAGGCCAGGCCGAAGCGCGCGCACGCGAGCTTCTCTCCAGCGTCGGAGTGGCCGGGCGCGCGGATCATCGTCCGGCGGCGCTATCGGGGGGCGAACAGCAGCGCGTGGCGTTCTGCCGGGCGCTGGCCAACGCACCGCGCCTGTTGCTGGCGGATGAGCCGACCGGCAATCTCGACCCCGCGACCTCGGAGCAGGTGTTTGACGCGCTGGTCGAACTGGTGCGCGGCACGGGCCTGTCGGCGCTGATCGCTACTCATAACCTGGAACTCGCCGCGCGCATGGACCGGGTGGTGCGCCTGACCGAAGGGCGATTGTCGGCCGAAGGCTGAGGCGGCGCCACGCGTTGATTTGGATCATGGCGCCGGGTGTCGCGCCGGGTCAGGCTGGCCGGGAAATCATAGTGGTTCGTTGAACATGCGCCTTCTGTTTCCGGCCTTGCTCCTGCTCGCCGCATGCGCCCCCGAAGGACCGGGTGGTGCGCGGCTCTATGCCCGGCATTGCGCGGCTTGCCATGGGCCGACCGGCGCAGGGGACGGACCCGAGGCGCCGCGCTTGCCGGTGCCGCCCGCAGATCTGCGTGGCCTTGCTGAGGCGCATGGCGGGCAGTTTCCGGCGGCGTCCGTGATGGCCACGATCCATGGCTATCCCGGCAAGGGGCATCTGGGCGCGATGCCTGAATTCGGGCCATTGTTCGACGGCGAGACGGTCGCCGTCACGACTACCGATGGAAATGTCGTCGCAGCACCGCGCGCAATAGTGGCGCTGACCGCTCATGTCGAAACGCTGCAAACGCCCTGAGGCGCGCAAACTGGAGGAGACCTCGATGAAACCGTTCCTGTCTGCCCTGCTGATCTCGACCCTGGTCGCACCTGCCTTGGCGCAGGATGTGACCGAGGGAGAGCAACTCTACCGCCACCATTGCGCGACCTGCCACGGGATCGAGGCCACCGGGCACGGACCGATGGCCGGCGTACTGGTGATCAGCCCGGCGGATCTGACGCGTCTGTCCGAGGATGGAGAGCTGCCGATCGTACGGATCGTGCGACGCATCGACGGGCGAGACCCGCTGGTCAGCCATGGCAGCCCTATGCCGGTCTACGGCCCCTATTTCGAAGGGCGCGACGTGGCTATTAAGTCGGAAACCGGTCAGCCGATCTTGACCAGCCAGCCGATTGTCGATCTGCTGGCCTATATCGCGACGCTGCAAGAGAAATGAATGGGAGACCGGCCATGCGCGCTATACCCGCAACCGCTCTGATATTGGCTGTGATTGCGGCCTGTGCCCGGATCGACGCCATGCCCGGTCCCGCGGAAGGCGAAAAGGTCTTTGCCGCAAATTGCGTGGCCTGTCACGATTACCGCGGGCAGGGGGCGGAATTGTCTGGCGGTGGCGAGGCGCCGGACCTGACCCGGATCGCGGAACGGCGGGATGGAGACTTTCCCCGGGCCGAGATCCTAACCAAGATCGACGGCTATGGACGCGGCAAGGTGTCGGCAGAGATCATGCCAGCCTTTGGCGCCCTCCTCGAAGGAGAGTTGGTTCCGGTCGAGATCGACGGGGTCATGACGCCGACGCCGCGGCCACTGGCGGCGTTGCTGGCCTATCTGGAAAGTATCCAGGTGTCCGAGGCGGGGTAATCCGCGCGACCGGGGCGGAGGCGAAGAAAATTCGACGAATTTTCTTCTCTGGCGGTGCGTTGCAAGGTCAGTCGCAGATCCCATTCAGCTCCGCATCGCGCCAGGGCAGCAGCACGTCGCTTTCGCGCCGTGACTGCGGCAGGGCACTCACCGGCATCACCGCCGCCAGCATGTCATGCAGTCGGCGCGTGCGCGGCGCCTCGGGGGCCAGCGCCCGGCAACAGACATATTCCTCGACGATGGCGCCCTGTTGCTCGTAGCCGTAGCTCAGGAAATCGGGTGCCGCGCGCAGGTCGAACAGATAGGGATCGTCGCTGGCCCCGTGTTCGGCCGCCGCCCGGAGCGGATGATACCCGGTGGCGTGCCGGTTCTGCCATTGCCAGACATGGGTCAGCTCATGTGCCAGCAGCATCGCGGCAATCAGGTTCACCCGGTCGGGATAGTCCGGCATGTAGTCATCCAGATACCAGTCGCGTGCAAAATAGACCTTGTGGAACAGGGTTACGGCAGCGGGTTTGACCGTGACGATCTCTTCTTTCTGCGGCGGCAGGATCCGTTCGCGGCAGGTCACGCGCGGACGCGGCTTGCGGTGAAAGGTCACCGCGCCCACCGGCGCGCCCTCGACCAGGCGCACCCGCGAGATATCGAGCGCGTCGCCGTGCAAGCGGGTGGCAAAGGCGCGCTCGGCCTCGGTCAGTGGGCGGCCGCAGGCGGCCACCAGCAGCAGCATACAGAACAGGCGGAGGATCATGCGCGCGGGCCTCGTGCGGTTCGGGACAGATGTCTGTACCATCGCACGGTCCCGCCCCGCGCGTTGGTGAGAGGACCCTGGCAGAGCCCTAGCAGCCTCGCTCCGGACGCTAGCCAAGCGCCCGCAGGTCGGGCAAGGGAAATGTCGCGCGGTGGCCTCAAAGGCTCATCGCCAGCACGCGGCTGATTTCGGTCAGCGAACGGCCGGATTGGTCCATCCAGGTGTTGAAGGCCGCCTGGACCTGCGTCATCGCCTTTTTCGAGGTGGGCGCCTTGTCCACAACCCCTTCGGCGATCAACCGGGCAATCACATCGCGCGACAGGATGAAACTGTCGCGCCCGGCAAAGCGCATCGCATATTGCGCGGTGGTGCCGCCCAACCGGCTGCCGCGACGTTTAAGCAGGTCGAGAAGGCCCACATAGTCGGTTGACGGCCAGCCACCCAGCACCTGAGCGGCGCCGCCTTCGTCCCGCAATTCCAGAAGAAAGGCCGCGTTGTCGCGTACCGTGGCGATCTTGGTGCCGTTGCGCACGATGCGGGCGTCCTGCAACAGGGCGTCGAATTTCTCGTCATCCATCAGGGCGCAACGGCCGATGTCGAACCCGTCAAAGGCGGCCTCGAACCCGTCCCATTTCGCCTCTATCACCTTCCAGTTGAAGCCGGCCTGAAACACGCATTTGGTGATTACCGACAGCCACCGATCCTCGGGCAGCGCGGCAAGCTCGGCCGCGGATGAGGGACGGGTCAGCTTGGCCTCGAGCGCCGCCGTGCCGCCATGGCGGGCGGCGGCAAGCGCATGGATCTCGTCGAAATGGTGCATGTCTCACCTCCCTGATCTGGGGGATGTTGCCACTCTGCCCAAGGCTGGGCAAGGCGTGCACGTCAGGGCGCGTAAAAGGTGGCTGTCGCGGTGGCCACCTGCTTGCCACTCTCTTCCTCGTGCATATCGGCGCGGGCAAAGACCAAAGCCTTGCCTGCCCGCACCACCTCGGCCCGGCACAGGATCGCGCGCCCGACACCGGGGCGCAGGAACTGGGTGTGCAGGTCGGTGGTGGCAAACAGGCGAAGTTCGTCCTGCTGTGCGATGGCGGCCAGCGCCATGCTGGTATCGGCCAGTGCTGCCAGCGCCTGACCCGAGACAATGCCGCCCGCCCGCGCCAGATGCGGCCCCAGCGGCATTCGCACCAGCACGTGTTCGCGCCCTGCCTCCAGCACCTCGGGGTCGAGCGCCTGCACCCAATCGGCGAAATGTTCGCTCAGCAGCGCCTGGGCGGTTTCCGGGGTCAACATCGGCGACGTCTCCTGTGGTTCTGTCTGGGGGCGAGCATAGGCGCAGAGATCATCCGACGCCAAGTCCAGACAGGGTCAAACCCGGCGTCGCAAAAAAATGCTCGACAAGAAGGGGAGGTGTGATGATTATTGACTGACCAATCAATAAACCGCCATGCGAGGGACTGGTGACAGTTCCCCGGAATCGGCGGATAGTGCACCCAATCGGATCAACAGGGAGAACTGAGATGAAACGGGTAGGACTTGGACTTGCGCTGGCCGCGCTGGCAGGGGGCGTGAACGCCGCTGAAATGGGCGCCTCGGACGAGCCGATCAAGCTGGCGATCAACGAATGGACCGGGCAGCACGTGACCACGCATGTGGCCGGCGAGATGCTCAAGGCCGCGGGCTACAAGGTGGAATATGTGACTGCCGGCATGATGAACCAGTTCCAGGCGCTGGCCGATGGCGATATCCACGCCACGCTGGAAATCTGGTCGTCGAACGTGTCGGACGAATACGCCAAGAAGGTTGCCGAGGGCACGGTGACCGAGATCGGCGATCTGGGCCTGAACGCGCGCGAGGGCATCGCCTATCCCGCGCATGTGGCCGATCTGTGCCCGGGCCTGCCGGCCTGGGAGGCGCTGAAGGAGTGCGCGCAGGTCTTCGCCACCGCCGAGACCCTGCCGATGGGCCGACTGGTCGACTATCCCGCCGATTGGGGCACACCGGGCGCTGACCGCATGACCGGTCTGGACCTGCCGATCAAGGCGGTGCCCGCAGGCTCCGAAGGGGCGCTGATCGCGGAACTGCGCGCCTCGACCGAGCGCAAGTCGCCGCTGCTGATCACCTTCTGGCAGCCGCATTGGGCGATGTCGGCCTACGATGTGAAATTCATCGACCTGCCGCCGGGCGAAGAGGCCTGCTTCAGCGATGCGTCCTGGGGGCCGAACCCCAATGCGGTCAACGATTGCGATTTCTCACCCAGCCGCATCTTCAAGGCGTCGTGGTCGGGCTTTGCCGAGAAATGGCCCGCCGCGCACGAGATCCTGTCGAACTATCAGCTGAGCGTCGAGGCGCAGCAGCCGATGATGGGCGCGATCGACGTCGATGGCGGCAAGGTCGAAGAGGTGGTTGCCGCCTGGATGACCGAGAACGAGGGCAGCTGGCGCCCGGTCGTCGACGCAGCCACCAAGTGAGCCGCAGACGTGACTGAGGCGACAACGCCGGCCATCACCTGCCAGAATCTCTGGCAGGTGTTCGGGCCCGGTGCAAACGACGCCCTGGTCGAGGCATTGGCCCGGTCGGGCGGCGATGCCGAGGCCGCGGCGGCAGAGCTGCGCGGCAAGGGTCTGATCCCGGCCGTGCAGGACGCCAGTTTCGAGGTCCGCGAGGGCGAGCTGTTCGTGATCATGGGCCTGTCCGGGTCGGGCAAGTCCACGCTTATCCGCTGCATCTCGCAACTGCTGCCGGGCACCGGTGGCGAGATCCGGATCGAGGGCGATAATGTCGTCGGCGCCAGCAAGCAGAAACTGACCGATTTGCGCCGCCGCAAGCTGGGCATGGTGTTCCAGCATTTCGGCCTGTTCCCCCACATGACGGTCGCTGAAAACGTGGCCTATCCGCTCAAGGTGCAGGGGGTGGGGCGCAAGGAACGCCGCGCCCGGGCGCAAGAGGTGATCTCGCTGGTCGGGCTCGACGGGCGCGAGGACAGTTTCCCGCGCCAGCTGTCCGGTGGCCAGCGCCAGCGCGTCGGCATCGCCCGCAGCCTGGCGGTGAACCCCGATATCTGGTTCCTGGACGAGCCGTTCTCGGCGCTGGACCCGCTGATCCGGCGCCAGTTGCAGGATGAATTCCTGCGCATTCAGGCGACGCTGAAGAAATCCATCGTCTTCATCACCCATGACATCGCCGAGGCGCTGAAACTGGCCGACCGCATCGCCATCATGCGCGATGGCCGGATCGTGCAGATCGGAACACCGACCGAGATCGTGCTGAACCCGGTCGACGACTATGTGCGCGAGTTTTCCAAGGATGTGGCCAAGGGCCGCCATGCCAAGGTGGCCTCGGTCATGCGGACCGGCGCCGAGGAGCAGGGACCGGACGATCCGGGCCTGACCACGGGCATGACGCTGGACACCGCGCTGGCGCGCTGCATGCAGCTGTATCAGCCGGTGCCGGTGCGCGATGCCAGCGGTGCCATCGTGGGCACGGTGCAACCCTCGGATCTGGCGGCTGCATTGCAGGTGGACGACACATGAGTGCCGTCGATATCCCGGTCCCGCGCGCGGCACGGCTGACGGTGGGAACAAAGGCCGCGCTGATCACGGCGCTGGTCGGCGCGCTCTGCCTGGCGCTGGAGCCGGTGGCGCCCTGGCTGGGCGCCTGGCCCAAGGCCTGGGTGCTGCCCGCCACCGATTGGGTCGGGACGGTGATGACCGCGTTCCTGGCCTGGTTCAAACCCGTGGCCCGCCTGTTCTCGGCGGTGATGGTCTATCCGATGGATGCCGCCAACTGGATTTTGAACGCGACCCCCTGGCCGCTGGTGATCGGTATCGTCACCGCGTTGGGTTGGTATCTGGGCGGTGCGGCAATGGCGGCGCTGGGGCTTGGCGGTCTGGGCTTCGTGCTGGCCTCGGGCTATTGGCACGAGGGAATGAACACGCTGGCGCTGGTGGCGGTTTCGGTGCCGCTGGCGCTGCTGGTGGGCGGGGCGATCGGCATTCTCGCCAACGAGGTGCCGCGCATCCGGGCCGCGGTGCAGGCGGTGCTGGATATCATGCAGACGGTGCCGACATTTGCCTATCTGACGCCCTTGCTGGCGCTGTTCGGTTTTGGCCCGGTGGTGGGGCTGATCGCCTCGGCGATCTATGCCGCGCCGCCGATGGCGCGCAACGTGATGCTGGGGCTGGAGCGGGTCGAGGCCGAAGTCAAGGAAGCCGCGATCATGTCCGGCGGCACCCGTATGCAGCAATTGTTCCAGGTCGAGATCCCCTCGGCCTCGCGCCAGATCATGGTGGGGTTCAACCAGTGCCTGATGGCGGCGCTGAGCATGGTGATCATCGCCGCCGTAATCGGCGGGTTCAACGATATCGGTTGGGAAGTGCTGTTGACCATGCGCAAGGCGCAGTTCGGTGCGGCCTTGCTGGCGGGGATGGTGATCGTGGCCTTTGCGGTCATCATCGACCGGATGAGCGCGGTGCTGGCGACCGAGCGCAAACGCCATGACATTCGCGTGGTCTGGGGGCTGCTGGGGTTGGCCTTGGCCTTTACGCTGGTGTTCTGGACCCGGCTGCCGGCGGCCTCGGAGCTGACCCTGCTCGACCCGGTGGCGGTCTCGCTGGATCAGGGGTTGACCCGGTTTACCCAGGCCAATGGCGCGGCGCTGGACGCGCTGAAGAACAACACGCTCTACTATGTGCTGCTGCCGCTCAGGATCGGGCTGGATCAGGCGGTTCTGCCCTTTACCTGGGGCTTCTCCTGGACCCCGCAGATGAGCGGCGCGCTGTTTGCGCTGGGCGCGGTTCTGGCGCTGGGCATGGCCTGGGCCGGGCGGCCGACCGCCGGGCTGACGGCCCTGATCGGCCTCGGCATGATCGAGACCGGCATCACCAATCTGCCCTGGCCGTTTGTGCTGACCGGTGCAGCGGCGCTGGGATACGTGGCGGGCGGTCGGCGGCTGGCGCTGATGGTGGTGATCCTGCTGGGGACCATCCTTGTGTCGGGCCTGTGGGACCGGGCGCTGTTGTCGCTCTATCTCTGCGGTGCCTCGGTATTTGCCTGCGCGGTGCTGGGTGGCGCGATCGGCGTCGCCAGCGCGGTCTGGTCGCCGGTCTGGGGCGTGGTGCGTCCGATCTGCGACATGTTGCAGACCATCCCTCTGTTCGTCTTCCTGATCCCGGTGCTGATGGTGTTCCAGATCGGCGAATTCTCGGCCTTTCTGGCGATCTGCGCCTATGCGATCGTGCCGATGATCCGCTACACCCGTCACGGGCTGGTGGACACGCCGGACGAGATGATGGAGGCCGCGATTTCCAGCGGCGCCACCGACTGGCAGATCCTGCGCGATGTGCGCGCGCCCTATGCGGCGCCGACCATCCTGTTGGGGTTGAACCAGACCATCCTCTATGCCTTTTCGATGCTGGTCATCGCGGCGTTGATCGGGACCACCGGTCTGGGCCAGTCGATCTATCTGGCGCTGGGGCAGGCGGATGTGGGTCTGGGCATCTCGGCAGGTGCGGCGATGGCCATTCTGGCGCTGATCGCCGACCGGCTGGTGCAGGGCTTTGCCGAAGAGCGGCGCAAGGCGCTGGGCCTGTGAACCCATGCGGGCGCGGCTTGACTTCGGTTAAGGCCGGGCCTTTTCTGCCGCCCTAGACCGGGGCGGCGAAACGGTCGAGGGACAGCGATGGGCGGATGGGCGGAATTTGCGGCGGCGCTGGCGGTGTTCCTGCTCAGCCATGTGATCCCGGTGCGCCCGCCGGTGCGGCCTTGGCTGGTGGCGCGGCTGGGCGCGCGCGGCTTTGGTATCGCCTATTCCCTGTTCTCCATCGCGGTGCTGGGCTGGCTGATCCTGGCCGCCGCCCGCGCGCCTTATGTCGAGGTGATCCCGCCCTTGCCCGCGCTGCGCTGGGTGCCGGTGCTGGTCATGCTGCCGGTCTGCCTGCTGGCGGTGGCGGGGCTGCGGTCGGTCAATCCGCTGTCCTTTGGCGGGTTGGGGCGGGGGGCGTTCGATCCGGCCCGGCCCGGTATTCTGGCCCTGTCGCGCCATCCGCTGCTGCTGGCGCTGGCGCTCTGGTCGGGGGCGCATCTGCTGGCCAATGGATCGCTGGCGCATGTGATCCTGTTCGGCCTCTTTTTCGGGTTCGCAGTGATGGGCATGGCCCTGATCGACCGGCGCAAGCGGCGCGAATTGGGCGCCGACTGGACGCGGCTGGCGGCAAACACTGCCCGGCTGTCGCCAAGGGGGCTGCCTGCACTGCTGGCGCCGCGCATAGTGCTGTCTGCCGTGCTGCTTTATCTGGCCCTCCTGCTGGCCCATGCACCTGTGATCGGGGTCTCGCCGTTGCCCTGACTGGTCGAACCCGGATTGGCGTGCTAGATCATCACCGACACCGTTAGAAGGACGCTCACGATGCATCTGGCCTATGTCACCACCACAGCGCGCGGCGCCACCGACCGGCTGCTGAGCGAGGTGGCCGCGCGGCTGGATGCCAAGGGCGTGCGCCTGGCCGGGGTGGTGCAGACCAACACGGAGTGCGCCGACAACGCCCGTTGCGACATGGACCTGCGGGTGATGCCGGGAACCGAGGTCATCCGTATCTCGCAGACGCTGGGCGCCGGGTCGCGCGGCTGCCGGCTGGATCCCGGAGAGCTGGAGCGCGCGGTGGGTCTGGTCTCGGCGGCTCTGGCCGAGGACCCCGAGCTGCTGATCGTCAACAAGTTCGGCAAACACGAGGCCGACGGGCGCGGCTTTCGCCCCTTGATCGCCGAGGCGCTGGCGCGGGATATCCCGGTGCTGCTGGGGGTGAACGGCCTGAACGAAGAGCGGTTTTTGGCCTTTACCGAGGGTGCCGCCGTAAAGCTGAACCCGGAAGCGGATGCGCTGGTCGATTGGGTCGAGAACGTCCGCGCTTCACGCATTCAGGCGGCCTGAGCCGTCTCTCGCTTCCGGCTTTCCTTTGCCGACCCGACTCATGAGCAGACCGAGGCGGGTCTGCCCTGCGCGTTTGGACGGAGGATCAGAGGAACCGGGTCAGCAAGGCCCGGAACGTGGCCGTCAACTCTTCGCGACTGCCCTGGTCCTTGCCGATCTGGTTCTGCATCAGAAACCGAAAGGCGCCGTCGAGCAGCGCATAAGAGATTTCGACATTCTCGGGGGCGTCATGGCCCGCCTTTTTGAAGGCGGTCGCGACTATTTCGATCAGCATCCCTTCGATTTCGGCCACGACCGGACGAAAGGTGGCGTCGAACATGGCCTGGGTGCGGATATCATACCACAGCCGGTGGGTCATGTTGTCGTCCACGATCGAGGTTACCAGTGCCTCGGAAAAGGCGTCGATCACCCGCTCGCGTCCCTGCGCCTTTTTCAACGCATCGGTGATGTTGCGCACGAACTCCTGCTTGTAGAGTTGCACGCAGTAGATGATCAGGTCGGTGCGGTCCTCGAAATAGTAATGCAGCATGCCAAGCGACAGGTCGCTTTTCTCGGCGATGTCACGCAGCGAGGTATTGGCATAGCCAAGCTCTTTGAGCGCCTCGATCGCGCTGGTGGCGATCTGGCGTTTTTTCTCGTCCCGCTTGGCGTTCTTGCGCGCGGCGCGGGCTTTCAGTTTGGCTGGCATCTCGTTCATGGCACTCACATGGCTTTGATTCGGGCGGAATGCAACTTTTTCCGCCCTCTGTCTCCTTTCAGCCCAACAGCGCGTGGTAGAAGATACCGGGCAGTTTCAGCCAGTTGGGCTTGTACTGGAATCCGGTCAGCGCGGCGCCGATCTTGTGCTGGCGGCGGTTGGTGATGAAGAAGGGCGGGCGCGGCAGCAGCGAGAACTGCCCTGACAGCAGCCCGCGCGGGAACGGGCGCCAGGGTGCACGTACCACCG
This sequence comes from Ruegeria pomeroyi, assembly GCF_021405525.1. GTDB lineage: Bacteria > Pseudomonadota > Alphaproteobacteria > Rhodobacterales > Rhodobacteraceae > Ruegeria_B > Ruegeria_B alba. Next base: position 3,003,865 of record NZ_JAGQAG010000001.1, on the reverse strand, counting down.
TGCGCTCGGTCTTCTCCAGCATGAAGGCGTTGTGCACCGTCCCGATGCCCGATCCGACATTCTCCAGCGTATGACCCGGAAATGCACCCCAGGGACAGGCGGTGATCAGGAAACCCAGCCCGCACCAGCCGTTGATGCCGATGGTGCCATAGCGCAGCTTGGCGATGATTTCCTCGAACCGTTTCCGGCCGATCTGGCGGATGGTTTTCGGGTGGATCAGGATCTGGCAGCCCAGCGTGCCCCAAAGCTCGTCATTGGCATAGTCGATGGCCGCTTCGAGATAGCTGGCGGGATCGGGGGCTTCCAGTTCCTTGACGCTGAGCGCGGGGGCGAATACCTCGCACGCGGCGTTGAAGTGATCCGCGTCCAGTTCGCCCACGATAAGCGCCGGGGCAAGCGGGCCGCGGTCGACCTTGTCGGCCTTGCCGGCATGTTCGGCGAAAGTGTTCAGCCGTTGCTGGGCGCCGGGATACCAGGCCGGGCGGGTGGACCCCGCCGCGACGCGCTTGACCTCTTGGATCAGCTGCGCGCCCTTGTCCCAGCCGCGCGGCATCACCAGCGCTTGGCAGGCGATGCAGTTGTGGCCGGAATTGTGCAGCTTCATTGTCGCGATGTTTTCCGCCTGGAACCGGATATCGGCGGCGGACCAGGGGCCGGGCACCACGATGGTGGGGCTGACCGAACCCAGTTCGGAGGTGAACCGCTTGGTGTTTCTGGGCGTGCCCGCCTTGCGGTTCTTTGCACCTTCCTCGCCCACGCCCCAGACGATGGCGTCATGGGTGCTTTCGGCGCCGGTGATATGCAGTTCTTCGATGATGGGATGATCGCACAGATAGGCGCCCCCCTTGGCATCCCCCTTGACGATGCGCAGATATCCCTCGTCGACAAAGGGTTTCATGGCGATCTTGTAATAGTCGGTCAGGTAATCGTTGACCGGGTTCATCTTCAGGATCACCACCTGGTTTTCCAGGATCAGCTTTTGCAGCACGTCCAGCGGCGTGATCGCGTTGACGTTGCCCGCGCCCAGCACCAGCGCGACCTTGCCGCGCCTCTGTTTCTCCGGCCTGTCATAGGCGATGGCGGCGTGCTCCTTGAGGTTGCCGGCTGTCACGCCCTGTTGCATCCAGACCTCGGCCGAAACGCCGGACAGGAGCAACCTGTCCCAGATCGAATGCGGCAGCACCTTGACCGCCAGCTGGCCGGTGACCAGTTCGCGGGTGGGCAGGTGATCGACAAAGGCCTTGCCCTGCATCTGCGACAGCGTTGCCATCAAGGCGTTGCAGCCTGCCATGCAGGCATAGGGCCCCGCGATCCATTCCTCGCCCGCAACCGCCGTGCCGGGTTTCAGACCCTTGCGGCGGGCGGCCTCGTCGGCCCAGCCCTTGGCGACCTTCATGATCCCGTCCTTCATGCCCGACAACAGCCGGATCCGGTCGGGGACGGGCAATTGCGCCCATCTGTCCTTGTTCGCGTCCAGCTCTGCCAGAGCACGGTCATAGTGATCGAACAGGGCGTCCTGGTCGTCGAGTGTCAGTTGTGCGGCGTCAAGCATCCTGGATACCTCTCTCGATCAGGGTATTGGCGAACTGGTCGCGCAGCTGGTTCTTGAGCATCTTACCGGTGGCATTGAGCGGGATCGCATCGGTGAACACCACCGCGTCGGGCACCTGCCAGCTGGCGACCTTGCCCTTGTAAAGCGCGAGGATTTCCTCTTCGCTCGGGTCGGCGCCTTCGGCCTTGACCGCGATGATGATCGGGCGCTCGTCCCATTTCGGATGGATCGCGCCGATGGCGGCGGCCATGGCGACGCCGGGATGCGCCACCGCGATCCCTTCGAGGTCGACCGAGGAAATCCACTCGCCGCCCGATTTGATGATGTCCTTGGTCCGGTCGCGGATCACCATGAACCCGTCGGCGTCGATGGTCGAGACATCGCCGGTATCGAACCAGCCGTCACCGGTGGTTGCCGGTGCCTCCTTGCCGAAATAGGTATCGACCACCCAATGGCCGCGCACCTGAAGGGCGCCTTCGGCCTTGCCGTCATGGGGCAGGGGAGCGCCCTTGTCATCGACGATGCGCAGGTCGATGCCAAAGGGCGGGCGGCCCTGACCCAGACGCAACAGCGCCATCGCATCGGCATCCAGATCGGCATGCTTGCCCTTGGGCCGGTTGGCCGTGCCCAGCGGCGAGGTCTCGGTCATCCCCCAGGCATGGATCGTGTCACAGTCATAATCGTTGCGGAAGGTGGCAATCATCGACGGCGCGGCGGCGGATCCGCCGATCACGTTGCGGCGCAGGGTCTCCATCCTGGAGCCTGATTTCTTCGCCGCCGCCAGCAGCATCATCCAGATCGTCGGCACGCCCAGGGCCAGCGTCACCTTCTGGTCGTCTATCAGCCCCAGCAGGCTGTCACCGTCCAGCATCGGCCCCGGCATCACCAGCTTGGCGCCGGTCATCGCGGCGGCATAGGGAATGCCCCAGGCATTGGCGTGGAACATCGGCACCACCGGCAGGATGGTCTCCTCGCTCGACAGGCTCAACCCGTCGGGCAGCGAGATCGCGAAGGTGTGGATCATGGTCGAGCGATTGTTGTAGAGCACGCCCTTGGGATTGCCCGTGGTACCGGAGGTATAGCAGAGCGAGCAGGGGCTATCCTCGCTGATCTGGGGCCATTCGTAATCGTCGGCGCCCTGTTCGATCAGCTCGTCGTAGAAGACCACGTCCGGGATCGCCGCCAGAACATCTGCGTCGCGCGGTCCCATGAAGATGAAATGCTCGATCGTCTTCAGGTGGTCACGCGTTCCGGTGATCAGCGGCATAAAGGTCTTGTCAAAGAACATCGCCTTGTCGCCGGCATCGTTGCAGATAAAGATGAACTGCTGTGGTGCAAGGCGCGGGTTCAGCGTGTGGCAGACCATGCCGCTGCCGGACACGGCGAACCAGATCTTCAGGTGACGGTGGTTGTTCCAGGCCAGTGTCGCCACCCGGTCGCCCTGCGACAGGCCCAGCGTGCCAAGGGCCGAGGCGAGCTTGCGCGACCGGACCGCCACATCGCCCCAGTTGGTGGAGTGCAAGGCACCGGTGGTCTCGCGGCTGACGATTTCGGTATCGGCATGGTATTTCCCGGCATGCACGATCAGATCGCTGATCAGCAGCTCTTTTCGCATCATCGAACCCAGCATGGGCCATCTCCCTGTGTTGTTGGTCGGGCCCCGCTGCAAGCGAGGCCAAAATCTCTGTTCACTCGGCGGCCGCAGCAGCGGCGCTGTATTCGGCCTTGATCATGTCGGCGCATTTCTCGCCGATCATGATCGAGGGCGCATTGGTGTTGCCCGAGACCAGGAGCGGCATGATCGAGGCATCGGCCACGCGCAACCCGTCGAGCCCGCGCACCTTGAGCTGCGGATCGACCACAGCCATGTCGTCGATGCCCATCTTGCAGGTGCCGACCGGATGATAGACCGTATCGGCGCGGTTGCGGATATGCTGTTCCCACTCGGCGTCGGTGGTGGTGTCATGCACCCCGAACAGTTCCTTGTGCTTGTATTTCGCCATTGCCGGGGCTTCGAGCACGGCGCGGGTCATCTTGGCGCCCTTGATCAGGGTTTGCAGGTCGCGATCGTCGCTGAGGAATTTCGGGTCGATACCGGGGTCGGCCATCGGGTCGCCCGATTGCAGGAACACTTCGCCGCGCGAATGGGGACGCAGCACGCAGACATGGCAGGAATAACCATGACCCAGATGCAGTTTGCGCGCGTGATCGTCGACGATCGAGATCACGAAATGGGTCTGCACGTCGGGCCGGTCGAGGCTTGGGTCGGTCTTGAAGAAGCTTCCCGCTTCGGTGATGGTCGAGGCCACCATCGAATTGCCGTGCCTGCGCCATTTCAGAATCTCGCCGAACAGCTTTCCGGTCGCGCGCAGGCCGATGCCGATATTGTCGGTATCCTTGGTGGTGTAGCCGAGAATGAAATCGAGGTGGTCTTGCAGATTCTGGCCGACGCCCGGCAACTCGTGCACCATGCCGATCCCGTGCGGGGTGATGTCCTGTGCCCGGCCCACGCCCGACAATTGCAGTATCTGCGGTGACTGGAAGGCACCAGCACTCAGGACCACTTCCTTGCCCGCCATGGCGCGATGCGTCGCCTTGCCGACCCGGTATTCGACCCCGATGGCGCGCTTGCCCTCGAACAGGATACGGGTGGTGCGCGCCTTGGTGATAACGGTCAGGTTGGGGCGCTTGTCCATCACCGGGAACAGATAGGCCGCCGCCGCCGAGCAACGCTCGCCATTCTTGTCGGGGCTGTGGTGGATGGTCGCCTGCCAATAGCCCGCGCCGCTGTTGTCGCCCCGGTTGAAATCCTCGGTCCGGCGGATCTGCATCTGGGTGCTGGCCTCGATGAATGCCTCGGAGATCGGGCGTGGAGCCTTCTGGTCCGAGACCTGGAGCGGCCCGCTGTCACCATGCGCCGCATCGGCGCCGCGCACGTTGTTTTCGGCCCGTCTGAAATAGGGCAGGATGCTGTCCCAATCCCAACCATCGTTGCCGAGTTCTGCCCAGCTGTCGTAATCCTCTTTCTGGCCGCGCACATAGAGCATCGCGTTGATCGCGCTCGACCCGCCCAGCGCCTTGCCGCGCGGCTGATAGCCCTGGCGCCCGTTCAGCCCCGGCTGCGGTACCGTCTTGAAGGCCCAGTTGTTGATCTTGCCATAGCCGGGCAGCATCGCCACCACGCCCATTGGGGCGCGGATCAGGATGTCCCGGCCGCCGCCACCCGCCTCGAGCAGGCAGACTTTGACACTCGGGTCCTCGCTCAGGCGCGATGCGATCGTCGCCCCGGCTGACCCGCCGCCCACGATCACGAAATCATAGCTCATTTCCAACTCCCTGGTTCTCCCCATCGGACCGTGCCCGTTGCCCTGCCATTCTTACCCTTCGCAGGGCGAATCCCAGTCCGATCCATCTCCTCGAAAAAGATTAAGCGAATTTATTGGACGAAAGTCCAGAAATTTTGTTTGCTTCCTGTAAGGCGGCGATTCCCGGAGGAGGGGGGAGCCGAAATATGAACGAAAACGTTCAATCAGGGAGAGAGTAATGAAAAAGTCCATGCTCAAGGGCCTTGCCCTTGCGTGCGGTCTGGCGGCCATCAGTGCATCAGCCGTTGCGGAAACGGTTCTCAAGCTCGGCTCGGTGGCGCCATCCGGCTCGCCCTGGGGCAAATGGGCGACCGGGGTCGCCGCCAAGATCGAAGAGGTTTCGGGCGGCGAGTTGAAGATCGAGCTGCTGCTGGATGCGCAGGCTGGTGACGAACAGACGGTGCTGCGCCAAACCGCCAAGGGGCGGTTGGATATCGCCTTTGTGTCCAACGTGCCGCTGACCCTGCTGAGCCAGGAACTGGCGATCCCTTCGGCGGCCTATCTGTTCGACAGCCCCGAACAGGGGACCTGTGTCACCTATGAGCATCTTTCGGATACGCTGGGCGGCATCATGGAGGGCGCCGGCGTGGTGCCGCTGACCTGGATGGAAGTCGGCCACTATGTCCTGTTCTCCAAGGAGCCTGTTTCCAGCCCGGCGGACCTGGCCGGCAAAAAGATGCGCATCGCTCCCTCGATCGCCGACGCGGCGCTGGCCAAGGCCTGGGGCGTTCAGGGGGTTCCGATGGGTACGTCGGACGCGATCCCGGCCTTGCAGACCGGCACCGTTGACGCGGCCTGGTTCCCGACGCTGTTCGGGATCGGGATCGGGACCCACAAGGTCGCCCCGCATGTCACCGTCACCAATCACGCTCGCCTGATCGGCACCGTCGCTGTATCGGGGCGGACCTGGGCCAAGCTCTCTGACCAGGAAAAGCAATGGCTGGGTGTGTTCACCGCCGCCGGGCCGCAGCTGACGCAAGGGATCCTCGGGGCTGAGCCTGCGCTTCTTGGGCAACTCGAAGGCGCGGGCGTGCCGGTCAAGCATCTGAGCGCCGCGGAAGGCGCCGTGTGGAAGGCCGCGGCGGACGGCGTATTGGCGGCGATCATCGAAGAGGCAGGCGGCGATGCCCAGGCCGTCGCCGACCGGATCGCGCAGGCCAAGGCCGCCTGTGGGTCCTGACCCGGCCTGAACCGGGGGCTGACACGATGCAGCGCTATCTTACAATGCTCTTGCGGGTCGAAGGCATGGTCGCGGTCACCGCTTATGCGGTGACCTGCGGGTTGCTCCTGGCGGATGTCTTTGCCCGCGAGTTCCTGTCCCAGGCAATCTGGGGGGCTCAGAAAATGGCCGTGTTCGGTGCCATCGTCGCCGGTATTCTGGGCCTGACCATCGCGGTGGGCAACAATGCCCACCTGCGCGCCAATTTCGCCGACCGCGTGCTGCCCTATCCCTGGGTCGACCGGCTGGGCGACCTGATCTCGGCGATCCTGTTCGGCGGCCTGTGCTGGTATGCAATCGAATTTGTCAGTGAATCCATTCAGTTCAAGGACAAAGCCGAAGTGATCCATATCCCGCTCTGGCCGATCCAGCTGGTGTTTCCCTATGCGTTCGGCACCGCCGCTTTACGGCATCTGATCTTCTTTCTCGTTCCGGGTACCAAGCCCGAACATACCGGCGAGGGCTGACATATGGAGGTGCTTGGCCTGTTTGCCCTGTTCGCCGCGCTTCTGATCCTGCGGCAGAGCGTCATTCTCATCCTGCTTGCCGCCACCGCCTATGTACATCTGGTCTGGGGCGACGGGCTGGTCGTCTACCTGATCGAGGATATCTGGACGGCGATGGACAATTCCGTCCTGCTGGCCATCCCGATGTTCATCATCGCGGGCGCCCTGATGTCGCGTGGCTCGATCGCCGAACGGCTGATCGAGATCGTGCGCGCCGCAACCGAGTGGATGCCCGGCGGATTGGGCTTTGCCACGATCCTCAGCTGCGCGCTGTTCTCTGCCATCTCGGGGTCGTCGCCCGCGACGCTGCTGGCGGTGGGGGCGGTGATGTATCCGGCCCTCAAGGAGGCGGGCTATACCCGTAAATTCGCGCTTGGGTCCGTGACCTCGGCGGGGACGCTGGGGATCATCATCCCGCCCTCGATCCCGCTGATTATCTATGGGATCATCACGGAAACCTCGATTGTCGATCTGTTCCTGGCCGGGATCATCCCCGGCATCCTGCTGACCGTGGCACTGGGCATTTACAGTCTGCTCAGCAACCGCCACGTTCCCCGGACCCCGTTTTCCATCTCCCGCCTCATGGCGGCGTTTCGCAACGGCATCTGGTCGTTGATGCTGCCGGTGATCCTGTTGGGGGGCATCTACTCGGGCTATTTTTCGCCCACCGAGGCGGCCGCCGTTTCGGTCGGCTATGCGATGCTGGTCGAACTGTTCATTCATCGCGAGCTTGGGCCGAGGGATTTCTTTGCGGTCGGCCTGCAAACTGCCCAGATGCTGGGAACGCTGTTTCCTATCGTGGCGGTGGCGCTGTCGATCAAGACCATCCTTGCGATCGAGGGCATCCCGCAGGATTTCGCCCAGTGGCTTCAGGGGGCAGTCAGCTCGAAGATCGCCTTTCTTCTGGCGGTCAATGCCGCGCTTATCGTGATCGGCTGCCTGATTGACGTGGTCTCGGCCATCCTGCTGCTTGGGCCGATCCTGTTTGCCGCCGCGCAAAGCTTTGGCATCAACCCGGTGCATTTCGGGATCATCATGGTGATCAACTTGGAAATCGGGCTGCTGACGCCACCTGTCGGGCTGAACGTGCTGGTGGCGATGACCGCCTTTCGCGAGCGGTTCTGGGACATCTGCCATGCCGTGCTGCCGTTCATCGCGATCATGTTCGCGGTGTTGATGCTGGTCACCTTCGCGCCCCAGCTTTCACTCTATTTCGTCTCGCCATAGGAGAAAGCGCGATGCCCAAAATCCCTGCGAACAAGGAGCGCTCGTTCTGGGGCTGGGGTCGGGCGGATTTCGCCCTGACCCACCCCGAGACGGCGCTGCTCGACAGCATTGCGCGCGCATTCGGACGCGACCCCGCCGCCATCGCGCCGGAACCGAAGGTTGCGGAATTCAAGCTACGGGCGCCGCGCGTGACACCTCCGGCAAGCCTTGCCGAAATCATGTCCGACGGCGCCCATGACCGGCTGTCGCATTCCTATGGCAAAAGCACTGCCGACAATATCCGCATGGTGATGCGCCATGTGCCGGAACCGGTCGATCTGGTCGCATTCCCAAGGACCGAAGACCAGATCGCGGCGCTTCTCGACTGGGCCGGCGCGAATGACATCGCGGTCATCCCCTATGGCGGCGGGTCGAGCGTTTGCGGCGGGGTCGAGCCCGATGTCGGGCCAGCCTATCGCGGCACGGTTTGCGTGGACATGCAGAATTTCGACCGCGTCCTCGAGGTCGACAGCCTGAGCCGCGCCGCGCGCATTCAGGCCGGTACCTATGGTCCGGCACTGGAAGAGCAGCTGCGCCCACATGGTCTGACGCTGCGGTTCTTTCCGCAGAGCTTTGAATTCTCGACCTTGGGCGGATGGATCGCCACCCGTGCGGGCGGGCATTACGCCACGCTGATGACCCATATCGATGATCTGGTCGAGGCGACCCGGATGGTCACACCAGCGGGCATCATGGAGACCCGGCGCCTGCCCGGCTCGGGGGCCGGGATATCCGGCGACCGTATGGTATTGGGGTCCGAAGGGAACCTGGGGCTCATCACCGAGGCCTGGATGCGCTTGCAGGACCGCCCGCGGTTCCGCGCCTCGGCTTCGGTGCGGTTCGACAGTTTCTTCAGCGCCGCCAAGGCCGTGCGCGCGCTGTCTCAATCAGGGCTCTATCCGACGAACTGCCGCTTGCTCGACGAGGCCGAGGTTGCGGCCTATGGCATCGGCGACGGCAAGAGCGCGACGCTGGTCCTGGGGTTTGAGAGCGCCGATCACGCGCTGGACCCGTGGATGGAGCGGGCACTGGAGCTGATGGCCGATCATGGCGGGCGCTGGGATGCCGAGGCGGTGGCGGCCTCGCTCAAGGGCGGCGACGAACACCGCAAGGGCGCGGCGGGCGCCTGGCGCGAGTCCTTTATCCGCATGCCCTATTACCGCGACCGTCTGACCCGGCTGGGGGTCATTGTCGACACGTTCGAATCCGCGATCACCTGGGACCGGTTCGAGGATTTCTATCGCAATGTCATGGCCGATGTCGGCTGGGCGATCAAACGGGCGACAGGCAAACCCGGGCGGCTGAGTTGCCGCTTTACCCATGTCTACCCCGATGGCCCGGCGCCCTATTTCACCTTCTACTGCGATGGCGGCGCGCCCGGCGACATGACCGGAGCCTTGGAGGCTTGGCGCAGTATCAAACAGGCCGCGAATACCGCCGTCACCACGCATGGTGGCACGGTCACCCATCACCACGCGGTGGGCCGCGATCATCGTGGCGGCTATGAGGCCCAAAGCCCGGCCCTGATGCGAGCCGCGATTGCCGCGATGAAAAGCCGCTTCGACCCTGCGGGCATCCTCAACCCCGGCGCCTTGATCGACCCCGAGAACAGGCAGGTCGGTCGGCGCGGCGTGCTGATGACGCAACCATCCGAATGACACCTCAAACGCCCGAGGACCGGGCACCACAGACAAGCAAGGAGAAGGCAATGGAAATCGTACCCATGACCACCGCGCTGGGCGCCGACATCTACAGCGCGGATGTGCGCAACCCCGAACATGTCGCCCGGATCAAGGACGCATTTGCCAAATACTCGGTCTTGTCGATCCGCGATCAGCATCTCGAACCTGAGGAGCACATCGCCTTTGCCGAGGCGATCGGCAAGATCAACATCAACCGGTTCTTCACCCCGCTGGACACCCATCCGAACATCGCAATTGTTCTGAAGGAGAAGGACCAGACAGGCGCGATCGGCGAGGTCTGGCATACCGACCATTCCTATGATGCCGAACCGGCGCTGGGTTCGATCCTGAGCGCCAAGGAGATGCCGCCGGTGGGCGGCGACACTGCCTTCAGTTCGATGGCGGCCGCCTATGACGCCCTGTCGGACCGGTTCAAGAAAATGCTGGAGGGGCTCGAGGCCTGGCACGGCACTTATCATGTCTTCGTCAACAGCCCGGCGGCCAAGAAGGCGCGCGAAGAGGGGCGGCTGAACGAAAACGCCATGCCCGAGCCGGATGTGAAACACCCGATGGTGATCCGGCATCCGCTGTCCGGGCGCCCGTGCTTGTTTGTGAATCCGCAGTTCACCACCCGCATCGACGGGATGTCCCCCACCGAATCCGACGCGATCCTGAACGGTATCTACCAGCATTGCCAACAGCCCGAGTTCCAGTGCCGCGTGCGCTGGCGCGAGGGCGATCTGACCATGTGGGACAACCGGTCGACCTGGCACAAGGCGATCAACGATTATCACGGCCACCGCCGCTACATGCACCGCATCACCATCGAAGGCTGCGCCCTGAGCGCCGCCTGAGCCTCTCGCCGCATCGCCGATCCCGCCAAGGAGGTTTCCCATGTGCAAGAACCCCGCAACCGACCATACCGCCGCCGCCAACCGGGCGGTGCTGGACCTGCTGAACTTTGGCGACCGGCATGATTTCGAGGATGCCAGTCGCGGCTTTGTCGCGACCTTTGAAGAGGATGCGATCACCGGGGCCGAGGGCAAGATCGTTTTTGACCTGAATCGCTATGCGTTCATGCAGGGCGCGGCGCCCGATACCGTGAACCCCAGCCTTTGGCGGCAGGGTCAGTTGAACGCCATTCACGGGCTTTTCACCATCCATCCGCGTATCCATCAGATACGCAATGCCGACATCTCGAACATGACGCTGATCGCGGGTGACACCGGCTGGATCGTTATCGACCCGCTGTTGACCGTGGAAACCGCGCGCGCCTCGCTGGCGCTGGCAAACCGGCATCTGGGCGAACGTCCGGTGGTGGCGGTGATCTATACCCATTCGCATGCCGACCATTTCGGTGGCGTGCGCGGTGTTGTCGATCAGGCGGATGTGGCGGCGGGCAAGGTGCCGATCATCGCGCCCGACGGGTTCATGGAATACGCGATCTCCGAAAACGTGCTGGCGGGCAACGCGATGAACCGGCGGGCGCAGTACCAGTTCGGCATGGGGTTGGACGCGGGCCCCCGGGGCCATGCCGGCTGTGGTCTGGGTCCGGCGGCCGGGGCCGGTTCGATCAGCCTGATCCCGCCTACCGACACGGTGTACCGGACCGGGGAAACCCGTATCGTGGACGGGGTCGAGATCGAATTCCAGATGGCCAACGGCTCCGAAGCGCCCTCGGAGTTCATGTTCTATTTCCCTCAGTTCCGGGCGCTTTGTGCATCCGAGGTCACCACGCATAACATGCACAACATCCTGACCCCGCGCGGCGCCGAGATCCGCAATACCCTGGGTTGGGCCAAGTATATCGACGAATCCATCGCGCTTTTTGCCGAGCGGACCGACCTGATCTTTGCCTCGCATCACTGGCCGCAATGGGGCACCAAGCGCATTCGGGGTTTCCTGACCCGGCAGCGCGATCTCTATCGCTTCATCCATGACGAGACGCTGCGGCTGGCCAATCACGGCCATACGATCCACGAGATCCCGGACATGGTGGAACTGCCCGAGGGGTTGCGGCACGATTTTGCCTGTCGTGGTTATTACGGCACGCTGAAACACAACATCAAGGCGGTATATCAGTTCTATCTGGGCTGGTGGGACGGCAATCCGTCGACCTATGATTGCCTGCCGCCCGCAGAAAGCGCCACGCGGCTGGTGCGCGCCATGGGCGGCGCCGACGCTGTGCTGGCCGAAGGGCAGCGGGCCTATGACGAAGGCGACTATCGCTGGGCCGCCGAGATCCTGAACAAGCTGGTCTTTGCCGAACCGCAGAACGCGGCGGCGCTCAAGCTTCAGGCCGATACGCTGGAACAGATGGGGTATCAGGCCGAGGCCGGAACATGGCGCAACATCTTCCTGCTGGGGGCGCAGGAATTGCGCGAGGGCATCCGCCCCTCGACCGTCAATACCTCGAACCCGGATGTGCTGTTCAACATGGGGGTGGGGATGGCGCTCGACTTCCTGGGCGTGAAGTTCAATGCGGCCAAGGTGCCGGGCGATTTTACCGTTCTGTTGAACTTCTCGGATAGCGGCCAGAGCCATCTGCTGGCCGCGCAGAACGGCGTGCTTGCCAACACCACCTATCACGACGGCACGGCGGACCTGGTCCTGACCCTGACCGAGGCGGCGTTCTTTCAACTGCTGGGGCAGATCGCCGGGGTCGAGGACCTGATCGGACAAGGCGTTCTGTCGATGCAGGGCGATGCCACGAAACTCGGCGCTCTTTTCGGAGCGCTGGATGCGTTCGACCCGAATTTCGCAATCGTGACGCCCTGAGGCCGTCGCGCCCGCTCCTCCCGGCAGTGCCTCGGGAGGAGCGGGTCTGGTCCTAGCCGTCCTTGCCGACGCCGGCGGGGTCCTGCACGTCGCGGCCCAGCGCGGCCAGATCGGAATAGCGGTCGCCGATACGGTGATGCGGCCGCCCGCGTGTCGCGGCGCCCAGCGCGACCACCAATTCGTCACAGGCGGGCGCGTCATAGATCGAGAACTGCACTGTCAGGTAATGCGAGCGGCGGCCTGTATCGTGCTTGTCCATCAGCGGGATCTGGATCTGGGTGTTGGCGGGGCCGCGCGTGTTGGTAAAGCCCAGATAGCTTTTGGCGCCCACCGCCTCGCGATAGAAATTGCCGAATTGCAGCGTATGGATCAGCGCCGAGGCGTGTTCGACCTCGCAATTGGTGCCCGAGATGCAGGCCTTGCCATAGGCCTCGATCGCGTCGCCCGATCCGGCCAGCGCGATCAGGCGGTCGGTCAGCAGCTTGCCCAGAACCGGCGCCATGCGGCGGATCTCGGGCGAGAGATCCTCGACGAAACCGCGCCCGGCCCAGGGGTTGGCCACCACCGCCGCGACCCCGATCATACGCAGGACCGGGTCGGCGGCGCGGCCGCCCTCGGTGTGGATATCTTCGTCGAAGGTGACGACTTTTCTCAGTTCCGGAAGCATTGGGGGTCTCCTGTCAAACGGTGTATTCGGTGTGATCGGCAATGGAATGGACGATGCCGCTGCGTTCGGTGCCGTGGTAAATCCCGAAACCGCCATGGCGGTATTCGCGTTGATAGCGCGCCAGCATCGAGCGTTCGGTATCGTTGGCGACCTGATCCAGCGGCAGCGCGGCAAGGTCGTGATAGCGCATGCCCTCGGGCGCGGCGCCGCTGACCGTGCCGTGATAGACGATCGAATGCGCGCCGGTCTGGCTGTTCTGGAACACGGCATAAAGGTGGTCGAGCCGGGCGGTCAGGCCGCGACTGTCCATGTGCCGCACAAAGCCCGCGACGGTGTTGTCGCGCGCGGGTGACTTGGGAACCGTCAGCGTGCCGTCTGGTGTCTCTTCCAGCAGGATTCGCTCACCTTCGGCCAGAACGGCGGCGATGACCCCGTTTGTGTCCTTGGTCGCCGCGTCGGCCAGCCGGTTTTCCAACCCGAGGTCGAAATAGGCGCCGTTGTGAAACCCAAGCGGTTTGCCCTCGGTCACCGCGTGGTTCAGGACGCGCCCGATCAGGATCAGGTGATCGCCGGCATCGACCAGCTTGTGACGGGCGCAGGCAAATGTCGCCAGCGCCCCGTTGATCAGCGGCAGATCTTGCGGGCCTGGATGCCAATGGGGGCCGGCGAATTTCTCGGTCGAACGCGAGGCGAAGAGGCCCGAAATCTCTTTCTGTGCATCCGACAGGATGTTCACCGCGAAATGCGGCGCTTGGGCAAAGACATCGCAGCTATGCGCCGTCTTGGCGAGGCAGACCAGCAGCAGCGGCGGGTCGAGCGAGACCGAGGTGAACGAATTGGCGGTAAAGCCGCGTGGCGTTCCATCCTCTTGCCGGGTGGTGAGTACCGTCACCCCGGTGGCGAACTGCCCAAAGGCGCGGCGCAGGTCGCGCCGGGCCTCGTCGTCGAGCGGCGCGCTTTCTGCCAGCGTGTCGAGCATCGCGTCATGTTCGCCCAGCCGGGGCGGGGCAGGCAGGGGAGGCGCCGCCTGCCCGGCAAAGCGCAGCGGATTGGCGGCCACGGTCCAGGGGGCATGGCCGGGTTCGGGATGGGGAATATGTGCCAGCATCTGCCGCGCCGCGACATGCGGATCGGCGGTGATATCGGCCACCGTGTTGAGCGGGCCAAAGGGAACCTGACCACCCAGCAAGCCGGTCAGCTCCGCCTTGCTGCGGGTGGCGGTCCAGCCCGAAACGACCCGGTTGATCTCGCCCGCATGGGCGGACCGCCCGGCGCGGGTGGAAAACCGCGCATCGGTGCCCAGGTCGGGCCGGTTCATGATCGCGGTCAGCTTTTGCCAGAAACTGTCATCGACAATGCCCAGTGCCACCTGACCATCGGCGGCGGGAAACAGGCCAAAAGGCGCCAGCAGCGGGTGACCGTTGCCCTCGGGGCCGGCTACCTGTCCGGTCATGTCATGCAGATAGACCATCCGCTCGCACATCGAGATCATCGCGTCATACATGGCGACGTCGACGAACCGCCCCTTGCCGGTCGCCTCGGCCTCGCGCAGGGCGGCGAGAATGCCAAAGGACATCATCATGCCGGCAAAGATGTCGCCGATGCCAGGGCCGACCTTGGTGGGCGTGTCGGCATCGGGGCCGGTCATCGCCATCAGCCCGCCCATCGCCTGCGCCACCACGTCATAGGAGGGCCAGTCGGCATAGGGGCTGGCCCCGGTGCGCGGGTCGCCAAAGCCGCGAATGGCGGCATAGACCAGCCGGGGATTGGCCTCGGCGAGCGATTCATAGGACAGCTCGAGCCGCTCCATCACGCCGGGCCGGAAGTTCTCCAGCACAACGTCCGCCGTTGCCGCCAGCCTGCGAAAGGCGGCCTTGTCCTCGGGCGATTTCAGGTCCAGCCGGATGCTTTTCTTGCCCCGGTTCAGGCTGACGAAATAGCCCGCCCAGTCATGGCCCGGATCGTCGGCGCGATAGGGGCCGTTGTTGCGGCTGGTGTCGCCGCTGCCGCCCTCGATCTTGATGACCTCGGCGCCGTGATCGGCCAGGAACATGCTGCAATAGGGGCCGGACAGCATGCGGCTGAGATCCAGCACGCGTATCCCCTTGAGGAGAGTGCTGCTCATCCGGTCGCCCCCTTTGGCAGGCTATCCAGAAACCGGCGCAGCGGGGTGTTGACGGCGTCCGGGTCCTCGGCCAGTGCCATGTGGCGCAGTCCCGGCAGGATCAGCGCCTGCGCACCCGCGATCTCGGCGGCGATGGCGCGGGTCATCTCGGGGCCGTTGCCATAATCCTCGTCCCCGGTGATCACCAGCGCCGGGCAGGTGAGCGGCGGGACAGGGGCGGTGATTTCGTCGATCCCCTCGGCCAGAACCCGGTAGTTCCGGTGATAGACCTCTTTGCGGTTTGCCGTGACCCAGCCGCGCACGGTCTCCATCATCTCTGGGTTGGCCGCGCGGAAACCTTCGGTGAACCAGCGCTCCAGCGCCGCCTCGACCGTTGAGTGCGGGCCCTGATCGCGGGCCTGTTCGACCCGTGCCAGGATCGCGGCCTGCGCCTCGGCGCTGCGTTGATGCGGCGAATGCAGGATGACCAGCGCGCGCGCGCGGTCTGGGCAGTCCTGCGCGAAGCGGCGCGCGATCATGCCTCCCAGAGAAAAGCCGACAATGACCGCATCCGCGATACCACAGTGATCAAGCAGGCCCTGCAATTGCCGCGAAAAGAGCGACAGGCTGGGCGTCTCGGGCGGAACCGCCGACTCGCCGTGACCATACAGGTCATAGCTGAGCACGCGATAGCTATCGGCCAGCGCCGGACCGGTCCATTGCCAGCAGGCCCGGTTCAGCCCCAGACCATGGATCAGCACCACGCAGGGCGCATCCGCCGGGCCGGTAATCTCATAGGTGCTGCCGTCAGGTGCTACCGGCATCAGCCCTCTCCCTCCAGCGGCTTGTACGCCATCACCTCGACCTCGACCCGGACATCGACCAGCAGATCGCTGACCACGGCCGAGCGGGTCGGCGGATCGTGCGGGAAATACTCGCCATAGACCGCGTTGAAGCCGGGGAAATCGCTGCGGTCGCGCAGCCAGACCATCGCCTTGACCACATCGTCGCGGGTACAGCCAGCGAGGGCGAGCGTGGCGGTAATGTCGTCCAGCACGGCGCGGGTCTGTTCCTCGACCGAGCCGGTGGTCAGCGGGACACCGTCCCGCATCGGGATCTGGCCGGTCAGAAAGACAAAATCGCCGGCCCGGATGGCGCGGGAAAGCGACAGAACCCTGCCGCCTATTTCAAGGGGGCCGCCAATCACCTGTTTCTTGCTGCTGGTCACGTTCGCATCTCCTTTTGCGGCCAGCCTGCCCTGATCCCCAATCCTCAACTTAAGAATTTTCGACACATGGATGCCGATTTTTCGCACAACTCATCGCCGATTCGCCGCTTTGTATGAGACGAGAGACAAAAAGGGAGGACCGAGATGGCCGATATCCAGAGCTATCGGATGCTGATCGACGGCGCTTGGGTCGATGCCTCGGACGGGGCGCTGTTCGACAGCACCAACCCCGCCAACGGCAAGGTGTGGTGCCGGGTTCCCGAGGCCACCGAGGCGGATGTGAACCGGGCGGTCGAGGCGGCGCATCGCGCTTTTACCTCGGGGCCATGGGCCCGGATGACACCGACCGAGCGCGGCAAGCATCTGCGGCGGTTGGGCGATCTGCTGGCCGACCGGTCCGAGGAACTGGGCCGGATCGAGTCGGTGGATACCGGCAAGATGCTCAAGGAAACCCGCTGGCAGGCGAAATACATCGCCGAGTTCTTTCACTTTTTCGCAGGCTGCGCCGACAAGGTCAGCGGTGAAACGCTGCCGATCGACAAGCCGGACATGTTCGTCTTTACCAAGCGCGAACCGCTGGGCGTGGTGGCCGCGGTGGTGCCCTGGAACAGCCAGCTGTTCCTGGTCGCGGTCAAGATCGGCCCGGCCCTTGCCGCAGGCAATACGGTGGTTCTGAAAGCCTCGGAACATGCCAGTGCCGCGATGCTGGAATTCGGCAAGCTGATCGAAAAGGCCGGTTTCCCACCGGGTGTCGTGAACATTGTCACCGGGCACGGCGAACCCTGCGGGCGGGCGCTGACGGGGCATCCGCTGGTGGCACGGGTTTCCTTCACCGGCGGGCCGAATGCCGCGCGCCACGTGCTGGAAAACGCCAAACGCAACTTTGCCGAGGTCTCGCTGGAACTGGGGGGCAAATCGCCCTTTATCGTCTTTGAGGACGCCAATATCGAAAGCGCGGTCAACGCCTCGATTGCGGGCATCTTTGGCGCCACGGGGCAAAGCTGCGTCGCCGGATCCCGGCTCTATTTGCACGAAGATATCGCCGAGGAGTTCCTCGACCGGATGGTGGCACAGGCCCGCGCCATCGTGATCGGCAACCCGCTGGCCGACGAGACCCAGATGGGGCCGCTCTGCACCACCGGGCAACTGGAGCATATCCAGCGCGAGGTCGCCCATGCGCAATCCGAGGGCGGCACCGTGCTGACCGGCGGCAAGCAGCCCGAGGGGCTGGGCGGTCTCTATTACGAACCTACGATCATCGACTGCCCACGCCAGGACCTGCGCATCGTCGATACCGAACTGTTCGGCCCGGTCCTGAGCGTCCAGCGTTTCCGCACCGAAGAAGAGGTTCTGGCGCTGGCCAATGACTCTGAACACGGGTTGGCGGCGGGAATATTCACCCGTGACAGCGCCCGCTCGCTCAGGATGGCGGGCGCGGTGCGCGCGGGCATCGTCTGGGTCAACACCTATCGCGTGGTCTCTCCCATTGCCGAATTTGGCGGCATCAAGGGGTCCGGCTATGGCCGCGAAAGCGGGTTTCAGGCGATCTACGATTACACCCGGCCCAAGACGGTCTGGATGAACACATCCGACGAACCCATGGCCAACCCTTTTGTCATGCGCTGAGCGAGAGCCCGGAAAGGAACACGGACAATGAAATTCCAACTTGCCATCAACCTGGAACGGATCGACGACAGTCTCGACATGAACGATGTCGCGCGCCACACGCTTGAAATGGTGCAAATGGCCGAAGAGGGCGGTTTCGACATCGTCTGGGCCGCAGAACATCACGCCATCGAGATGACGATCGCGCCGAACCCGTTCCAGATCCTGACCTGGTGGGCCGGAGAGACCAGCAATATCCGGCTGGGCACCGCGGTGGCCACGGCGGCCTATTGGCACCCTATCAACCTCGCGGGCGAGGCCGCGTTTCTTGACCTGATCAGCGGCGGGCGGCTGGAATTCGGCATCGGCTCGGGCGCCTATCAGCGCGAGTTCGACCGGATGAAACCGGGTCTCAAGCAATCCGATGCCTGGCGCTACATGCAGGAAATGCTGCCGGCGGTACGCGCGCTGTGGCAGGGCGATTACGCCCATGACGGCGAGTATTGGCAGTTCCCGACCTCGACCTCGGTGCCCAAGCCGGTACAGGCCGACATGCCGGTCTGGGTCGCCGCACGTTCGCCCATCACCTATGACTATGCGGTGCGCAACCGCTGTCATATCAACTGCTGGCCCTTGACCCGGCCCTTTGCCGAGGCGGAACTGTACAAAAAGCAGTTGGACGAGGCCATCGCCAAGGCCGATAACGGCTGGTCACCCCGTTTCGCGCTGATGCGCCATGCCTGCATCTATGACAATGCCGCCGACCGACAGCAGGCGCTGGACGCGATCCGGCGGTTGCTGTCGCAATTCGAAAACCTGTTCCGCAATGCCGGTGACGTGGTCAACGGCTTCCCCGCCGCGCTGCCGCTGGACCAGATCGCGGGCCGCGAGCAATACGACCCCGAGATGCTGGAAGAGAACCTCATGTTCGGCTCGCCCGAAACCGCTATTGCCAAGCTGAAACGGTACGAGGACCTGGGTGTGAACGAGTTCATCTACTACGCCTCGATGGGGCTGGATCATGACGCGCAGAAACGCTCGCTCAGGATGTTCTGCAATGAAGTCATGCCGGAATTCCGGTGATGGAGGAGACCCCGATGAGCGAAGGTGTCAGCACCCGCCGTGACGGCCATGTTCTTGAGGTCACGCTGTCGCGTGGCAAGGTCAACGCCATCGACGTGCCGACCAGCCAGGCATTGGCGGCGGCGTTTCAGGAACTGCACGAGGACAAGGAGTTGCGCTGCGCGATCCTGACCGGTGGCGGCGACAAGATCTTCAGCGCGGGCTGGGATCTGAAGGCGCTGAACGCGGGCGAGATGCAGCTTGATAACTGGTGGGAGAGCGACGACTACGGGTTCGGTGGCTTTACCGGCCTGACCGAAAACTGGTCGCTGAACAAGCCGGTCATTGCCGCGATCAACGGGTTGGCCATCGGCGGCGGGTTCGAGATGGCGATGGCCTGCGACCTGCTGATCGCCGCCGATCACGTGGAATTCGGCCTGCCGGAAATGCCGCTGGGCATCGTGCCGGATGCGGGCGCGCTGCAACGTCTGCCCCGGCGCATTCCGCATAACATCGCGATGGAGATGTTCCTGCTGGGTCGCCGCATGTCGGCGACCGAGGCCGCCCATTACGGTCTGGTCAACAAGGTGGTGCCCAAGGAGCAACTGATGGATGCGGCGCGCGAATGGGCCGCCTCGATCGCCTGGTCGGCGCCCTTGGCCATGCAATCGGTGAAAGAGGTTCAGCGCGAGATCGAATGCGTGCCGCTGGAACAGGCGTTCCACAAGATGCGCACCGACCCGATGCCGACCTATCGCAAGATGCTGAAATCCGACGATGCCGCCGAAGGCGTGGCCGCCTTTGTCGAGAAACGCGAACCCAGGTTCAAGGGCGAATGATGTATCCCGATCCCACCTCCATCACCCGTGTCGCCAGTATCGGCGGTGGTCCCATCGGCGGCGGCTGGGCGGCGCATTTCCTGGCGCGGGGATATGACGTCACCAGCTATCTGCACGACCCGGCCGAGGAGGGGGCGTTTCGCACCATCCTCGATACCGCCTGGATCAGCCTGACTGCATTGGGGCTTGCTCCGGGCGCGTCGCTGGACCGGCTGCGCGTCGTTCATGACCTTGACGCGGCGGTCGAGGGGGCGGGGTTCATCCAGGAAAGCGCGCCCGAAAATCTGGCGATGAAACAGGCGCTTTATCACCGGCTGGGGCGCATCGTGCCCGAGACTGTGGTGATCGGCTCCTCGACCTCGGGCCTGATGATGACCGACATTCAGGCCAATTGCGAAACGCCCGGACGCACGGTGATCGGGCATCCGTTCAACCCGCCTTATCTGTTGCCGCTGGTCGAGATCGTGGGCGGCGAGAAAACCGACCCGGCGGCGGTGAAATGGGCCGGTGAATTCTATCGGATCGCGGGCAAGGCGCCGTTGATGATGAAAAAGGAGATCCCCGGCTTTGTCGCGACACGTCTGCAAGAGGCGCTGTGGCGCGAGGCGCTGCACATGGTCGCCAATGGCGAGGCCACGCCCGAGGATATCGACATCGCACTGATGAACGGCCCGGCGCCGCGCATGGTCAGCCAGGGGCAATGCATGGCATTTCACGTCGCCTGTGGCGCGGGCGGCATGGCCACCAATCTGGATCAGTTCGGCCCGGCGCTGAAACTGCCCTGGACCCGGCTTCAGGCGCCCGAGCTGACGCAAGAATTGCGCGACCGCATGGTCGATGGCTGCAATGCCGTCGCCGGTGACCGGCATTTTGCCGACATGGCGGCGCAGCGTGACCGCGAGATCGTCGCCGTGCTCAACGCCCTTCGGGAGGTGCGAGCGGCGCTTTAGAGCGCTTGTCCCCCGAATTGAGCGCGTGCAGGAAATCCGACAGGGTGCCCGGCCATGTCGGCGCGGTCTCGTTCGACGGCCAAGCCTCGCGATATTCCGACGGCCTGCGCCCGAAGAACTTGCTGAACGAATACGAGAAATGCGACAGCGTGTTGAAGCCCGAGGCGGTGGCGATCTCGCGCACACTGAGTTCGGTCGCGATCAGCAGGACGCGTGCGTTCTGCAACCGGCGCAGCAGGCCGAACTGGACCACGGTACAGCCCACGTGTTTCTTGAACTGCCGCTCCAGCTGGCGTTGTGACACGTCCAGCGCGGCGGCGATTTGGGGCACGGTCAGCGGCTCTTCGATGTTGCGTTCGATCAGGGTCATCGCCTGCCGCACCAGCGGCAGGATCGATTCCGTCCCGCGCCCCATGGTCCGGCGCTGCGAGGAGGACCCCTTGCGGATCGGGTTATGCAGCATCTGGTCGGCAATCTCGCCCGAGAAACTGGCCCCGTGCGACTGCTCTATCAGCCGCAGCATCAGGTCGACACCCGCCATGCCACCGGCACAGGTCAGGATCCGCCCGTCGATGGTAAACAGCTGTTCGACCACGGAAATCTGGTCGAACTTCTCTTGGAAACCGTTGATCCAGGACCAATGGGTCGTGGCTTCCTTGCCATCCATCAGGCCGGCACGGGCGACCAGATAGCAGCCAAGCTCGACCGCGCAGATGCGCTCGCCCCGCCGCGCGCGCTTGCGCAGCCACGAGGCCAGCGCCTTGTTCTGGTAATGCTCGCCCCCCCAGCTGGCCAGCACAAAGACCTGGTCGGCCGGTGCGGTCTGGTCTGGCTCGACGTCCAGATGCACCCGCACGCCATTGCTGGCGCCCAGTTTCAGCCCATCGAACGAGGTGACTTCCCATGAGAACAGCCGCTCGGAAGACAGGTAATTCCCGATCCGCATGGTTTCGATCATCGTGATCAGGGTCGTCAGGTTGAACCGCGGCACCACCACGAAAACCGAATGGAGCTGGCCTCTGTCCTGAGGGGGCAACAAGTCGAGTTGCATGATATTTCCTAAGGTTACTCTCCTTTGCATCTTATAAATTTTTTTCGACGGCAACACATCAGCTATGACGAATATTCGCCAGCTTTTCGGAGGGTCCAGCCAGCAAACCGAAAGAACTTTGAGGAAAGTTGCACGAGCCAAGAGGCTGTGCTGCCCGGTACCGCCACTGTTGCCAAAGGCGCGACTTGCAAATGCCCACAAGCCCCGGTCACCCCCATGGCTGTTCCAGCCTTTGGCCGAATCCATGCCCGAATCGGGTACCGGTATGAACTGCCCCGAGGCGCGGCTGGCTCAGATCGGTGGATGGCTGCCGAGTTTCTTCAAAAGCGGGGTCATCGCGCTGTCGATCTCGCTGCTGGCCTCCTTTTGGGAAACGCTCAGTGCCATCACGGCCATCGCCTTTGTCATTTCGGTGATCCTGTCGCGGCGCAACGCAGGGGGGTGGGGCCACGGAGAACGTCGTCCAGCCGAGGCTCTGCCCTCGTTGCAAGACCGAGCTGGTCGCGGAGCGAGGCATCGCTTGCCCGTTGCCGCTGACGGGGCTACTCAGTCCACCTGCCGCATTGGAGGGAATCGATGTCCGCGACCATCCGGATCGCCATTGCCAGCATCTTCGTCGGTGCCCTTGTTCTGGGCATCAAAACGCTTGCTTGGTGGCTCACGGGTTCTGTCGCGCTGCTTGCGGATGCGCTTGAAAGCACCGTCAACGTGGCAACGGCCATCGCAGCGCTCATTGCCATCCGTATCGCAGCACGACCGGCGGATGCGTCTCACCCCTACGGGCACCACAAGGCCGAGTTCTTCAGCGCCGTGCTTGAGGGGGTCATGATCATCGTCGCCGCGCTGCTCATCCTGCGCGAGGCCTATGCGGGGTTTCTGGCCCCCCGGGCGATGGACCTGCCGATCGAGGGGTTGCTGGTCAACGGCGCTGCCACGGTGATCAATGCGATCTGGGCCTGGGTTCTGGTGCGGCGTGGTCGCGCCGTCCGCTCTCCGGCGCTGGTGGCGGATGGCAAGCATCTCTTTACCGATGTGATCACCTCGGCCGGGGTGGCGCTGGGGATATTGCTGGCCATCGTCACCGGCTGGTGGCTGCTTGATCCGCTGATGGCGGCCTTGGTCGCGGTCAATATCCTCTGGTCCGGCTTTCACCTGGTGCGCCAGTCGCTCAGCGGGTTGATGGACGAAGCGGTGTCAGAGGATACGCTGGCCAAGGTGCGCGACATCATCTCGAGGGAGGCGGGCGGCGCGGTCGAGGCGCATGATCTCAGAACCCGGCACGCGGGGCAGGCCACCTTTATCGACTTTCACCTTGTGGTCCCGGGCGAGACCACGGTGTTTGACGCGCATGAGATTTGCGACCGCGTCGAAGCGGCGCTGAAAGAGGCCGTGGAGGGCGCCAAGATCACCATCCATGTCGAACCCGAGCACAAGCAGAAACACTCCGGCATCGTGGTACTCGACTGAGCCCGATAGAGCGCCACGCCTCAAGTGCGATAGGTTGTCCGGATCCTCCGGTTCTCGGGGTCGTTCGCCGCAGTCTCGACAAGCCAGTCGCTGAACTTGCGCGCATCCGGATGGTCGCGGCCTGTCTCGGGCGAGATCAGATAGAACGCCTCTTGCAGGGGGGCCTCGATCTCGAAGGGGGTGACCAGGCGCCCGCGTTCTATTTCGACGCCCAGCATCGAGGATCGCGCCAACGCTACCCCGCCCCCGCGCGCCGCGAATTCAAAGGCCAGCAGCGAGGTATCGAATTGCAGACCCTGACCGGAGTTCACTCCGGTGGTCCGGGCGTAACGTAGCCAGTCGGCCCAGCCTTCCTCGTATCCCAGGACATGCAGCAGGCGGTGATGGACAAGGTCTTCGGGCTGCCGAAGCGCCCGTTCCCCGTCCAGCAACGCGGGGGCGCATACCGGCTTGATCACCTCCCATGTCAGCCGTTCGGCCGTGTAGCCCGGCCACCTGCCGGTGCCGTACTGAATGTCAAGGTCGAACCGCTCGTTGTCGAACTGGTCGCCCCAGACGCTGGACACCAGCCGCACCTCGCTCTCCGGGTGACGGTCGAAAAAGCCCTGAAGCCGGGGTGCGATCCAGTTGACCGAATAGCCCACCGGCGCGCGGACGGTCAGAACCTCGGACCGCCTGAGGCCAAATACCTCTTCGGTGCCCGCCGCCAGACGTTCGAACCCGTCGCGGACCTTTGGCAGATAGGCGGCGCCGACCTTGGTCAGCACCAGGCTCCGGGGTTTGCGCTCGAACAGAGGTTCGCGCAGGTAATGCTCCAGCAGCTTGACCTGTTTGCTGATCGCGGCCTGGGTCAGGTTCAGTTCCTGCGCGGCATGGGTGAAACTCAGATGCCGGGCGGATGCTTCGAAGGCACGCAACCATGTCAGATGGGGAAGTCGCCGGGTGCTCATGACCAACTCATGCATAACTCTGATGGTGTTATAGGGCGATTATCCATCGCTTGAAAGCCGGGAATGATCTGCCGCAAAGTTGTGGCGAAGGATCAAGGAGGACCGGCCTTGCCGCAGGACCATATCGACGGTGTCGACCCCAACCGACTGAGGCGCATTTCGCGCTGGATGGAGGGGCATGTGCGTGACGGGCGCCTGAGCGGTCTGGCGGTGCAGATCGCGCGGCGGGGGCAGGTCGTCTTTTCCGAGCGGGCCGGCCATGCCGACGCGGCGGCCGGGCGGGCGGTGGCGCCGGATACGATCTGGCGCATCTACTCGATGACCAAGCCGGTGACCTCGCTTGCCCTGTTGATGCTGTACGAGGAAGGGGCGTTCCAGCTTGATCAGCCAGTCGCCGACTTCCTGCCCGCTTTTGCCGATCCGCAGGTCTGGACAGGCGAGGGGCATGCCCTGACCGAGACCGAACCCGCGCGGCGTCAGATCACCATTCACGATCTGCTGACGCATCAGGCAGGGATCGTCTATGGCGACCCGCGTGGAAACGCATTGGAACAGGCGCTATCTGCGTCGGGCCTCGATTTTGACCGCGGTTTTGCCACCATGGCCGAGGCGGTCGAGGCGCTGGCGGCTTTTCCGTTGGCCTTTCACCCCGGTGCGCGGTGGTTCTATGGGTTGTCGACCGATGTTCTGGGGCACTTGATCGAGGTGATCAGCGGCCAGACGCTGGGCGGTTTTCTCAAGTCACGGATCTTCGATCCGCTTGGCATGACCGATACCGGCTTTTCGGTGCCCGAGGACAAGGCAGGACGATTGGCGACGCTTTATGATCATGCCGGCGGGGGATATGTACCCTCTGCCAGTCAGGATCGCTGCCTCGCGCCGGTCACGCTGGAAAGCGGTGGTGGCGGGCTGGTCTCGACCATGGCCGATTACCAGCGTTTCGCGACCATGCTGTTGCAGCGCGGCGCCTATGACGGCGGCAGGCTACTGGGGCGCAAGACGTTCGACCTGATGGTGTCGAACCAGATGGGCGGCGATCTGGCCAGCCGGGGGCAGGCGCATTTCAGCGAAACGACCTTTGAAGGGATCGGCTTCGGCCTGGGCGTGTCGGTGATGCTGGACCCGGTCCGTGCCAGGATCGTCGGCTCACCCGGCGAATTCGCATGGGGCGGCATGGCGTCGACCGCGTTCTGGGTGGACCCGGTCGAAGAGATGACCGTGATCCTGATGACGCAACTGATCCCCTCCAGCGCTTACACATTGCGCCGACAGCTGAGGGTTTTGAGTTATCAGGCGCTTGTTTGATCCTCGCCGTGGCGCCTCAGGAAATCGATCAGGGGTTGCATGCTTTTGCTATCCCCCCTTGTTTCGGCAAGGGCGAAATCGACAATCGCCTGCTCATGCGCGACCAAGGCTTCGAGGGCGGCTCGATCTGCGGATGGCGCAATATGCAGCAGATCGGTCATCTCCTGGATGTAGGCGGGGTAATCATTGGCCATAGACCAGACGAACTCGAGCCACGGCCTTTGTTCGACCGCCGCCTCGGCTTGACCCTTGCTGTTCAGGATCTCGGGATCGCCCGGCGTGATTTCAGCACGTGTGACTGGGGGCCGCAGGATGCTGGCCGTGACGGCCTCTATTCGTGCGATCAATTGCAACGCCTGACGCTGCTCGGGATACTTTCTTGCCAGCATCAGAAAATAGGCTCGGCCGGCGATCTCCTCGTCAAAGGCCACCTTTAGCGCGGTTTGGTAGTCAGGAAACCGGCGTGGTTTCGGGGGCATGTTTCAAAGACCTCGATCAGGCAACTCGCCCGTCGGCAGATGGCAGGCGATTTCCAACCCATCGGACAACACTCTGAGCGGCGGTGCAACGGTGTCGCAGGTCCCAGATATCACATGAGTGCAACGGTTGGAAAAGGGGCAGCCCTTCGCTCCGATTACGACACTGCCGGCGCTTGCGGCCTTGGCCTCGCCGGTATCGGCCACGCCCTCCAGCCAGCCTTGCCGCATCTCGGGGACCGAGGAGAGGAGCAGTTTGGTATAGGGGTGAAAAGGCGGGCTGAAGACGGCCTTCGACGGTCCTTTCTCGACCACCCGCCCGGCGTAGAGCACCACCACCTCATCTGCGAAAGAGGCAACCGTAGAAAGGTCGTGGCTGATGAACATATAGGCCACACCCAGCTTGTCCTTGAGCGTTTTCAGCAGGTCGATAACGCCCGCCGCTACCACGGTATCCAGCGCCGATGTCACCTCGTCACAGAGAATTACCTTTGGATCGGCGGCCAGCGCGCGAGCGAGATTGATGCGTTGCTTTTGCCCGCCTGACAATTCGCCCGGGAAGCGCGAGGCAAAGCTGCGCGGCAAGTCAACCAGTTCCAAAAGCTCGCCAACCTTGTCTAAACGCGCGCGACCCTTGAGGCCCTGATAGAACTCTAGCGGGCGGCCCAGGATGTCTCCGATCCGCTGGCGCGGGTTCAGCGCCGTGTCGGCCATCTGGAACACGATCTGGCAATCCTTGAGCGTATCTCGGGGGCGATCCTTCACGCTTGGAGCGGCGACCTTCCCATCGAGCTTGATTTCTCCCTCTCGCAACGGCGTCAGGCCGGCGACGACCCGCGCCAGCGTGCTTTTCCCACAGCCGCTTTCGCCGATCACCCCGACGACCGATGCGGCGGGGACGTCAACCGAGACATCGGACAGGATGGTCAGCGCGCCATAGCCCGCGGTGATGTTGCGGGCCGAGATCACCGGCGCTTGCGCCGCGCTGGCGTCAACATGGTCGACCAGATGCGGTGCGGGCCGAACCGCCGCCATCAGCGTGCGGGTATATTCGTGCTGCGGGTCATGCAGGATCTGGGCGGTTGGTCCTTCCTCGACCATTTCACCGTTCTTCAGCACAAGAATGCGATCCGCCACCTGCGCCACGACCGCAAGGTCGTGGGTCACGTAGATCGCCGCCGTGCCCTGATCGCGGATGATGTCCTTGAACGCCTTCAGCACCTCAATCTGGGTGGTCACGTCCAGCGCCGTTGTGGGTTCGTCCAGGATCAGCAAATCCGGCCCGCAGGACATGGCCATCGCCGCCATCAGCCGCTGCAACTGACCGCCCGAGACCTGATGCGGGAACTTGTTACCCACGGTGTCGGGATTGGGCAGGTCCAGCTTGCGATAAAGATCGACGGCGGTGGCGGTGAGGGTCGCTGCATCGCCCGCGCCATGCCAGAGCGGTGCCTCGATCACCTGTTTGCCGATCCGCAGGGCGGGGTTGAAACTGGCCGCCGCCGATTGCGCCACATACGAGACCTCGTTCCCGCGCAGCGCGTGGCGGTCATGCGGTGACAGTTTCATGATGTCGCGCCCATTGAGCCAGATCTCGCCGCCCGAGATGCGGCAGCCGGGGCGGGCAAAGCCCATCGAGGCCAGCGAGATCGTGGACTTGCCCGACCCGCTCTCGCCGATCAGGGCCAGCACCTCGCCCTTGGCCACGTTCAGCGACACGCCCTTGACGATGGGCACATAGGTTCCCCCTGGTGGGCGACCCTCGACACGCAGGTTCTTGATGGTCAGGATGTCGCTCATTGGTCGATCTTCTCCAGAACGGTTTCACCCTGCTGACGCTGCTGGAACCAGTCGACAAGCAGGTTCATGGATACGGTCAGAGAGGCGATGCAGGCGGCAGGGATCAGCGCGGCAGAAGAGCCGAGGAAAAGCCCCCCCACGTTTTCCTGCACCATCAGCCCCCAGTCGGCGGCGGGTTCCTGAACGCCCAGACCCAGAAAGGAGAGACCCGACAGGAACAGGATCGAAAAGGTGAAGCGCAAGCCGAATTCCGCGATCAGTGGCGCCATCGAGTTTGGCAGGATCTCGCGGGTCAGGATCCACCAGGTGCCTTCGCCTCGGGCGCGCGCGGCCTCGACAAAATCCATGACGCCGATGTCATAGCCCAATGCGCGCGATACCCGGAAGACGCTGGTCGACAGCACCAACCCGACCGTCAGGACCAGAACCGTGATCGAGGTGCCAAAGGCGCCGATCACCACCAGCGCCAGCAGGGTCGAGGGAAAGGCCATGAAGGCCTCGACGATGCGACTGACCACGATATCGAACCAGCCCTTGAGGATAGCAGCGGCAAAGCCCAGCGTGACGCCAAAGGTAAAGGAGATTACCGTTGTCACCAGCGCCAGCAACAGCGTTGTGCGGACGCCGTAGATCAGCCGCGAAAACACGTCGCGCCCCAGCTTGTCGGTGCCGAGCCACCCGCCTTCGCCGATCGGAGCGAATGTCTTGGTCGAGATGATATCGGCCTCTCCATGGGGGGCGATCCACGGCCCGAACAGGGCGAGGACCAACCAGAACAGCAGGATGCCACCCGCGAAAATCGCGGTCCGGGTCAGGCGCAGGCCGGCAAAGACCGAAGCACGCGGCTTGGCGAATTCGGTTGCGTCGCTCATTTCGGATACCTCAGGCGCGGATTGGCCATGATGGACAGGACATCGGCCAGCAGATTCAACAGGATATAGACGGCGCCGAAGATCATGGCGCAGGCCTGGATCAGCGGGATGTCCCGCAGCGTGACGCCATCGACCAGCAGGCGGGTCAGACCCGGCACGCCAAACACGGTTTCAACGATGATCACGCCCGAGACCATGTAGCTCAGGTTCAGGGCGATCACGGTCAGGATCGGGGACAGCGCATTGGGCAGGGCGTGCAGCACCACAAGGCGGCGTTTCGGCAAGCCCTTGAGCGCGGCCATCTCCATATAGGGAGATGTGAAGATGTTGATCACCGAGGAACGCGTCATCCGCATCATGTGTGCCAGCACCGCAAAGCTGAGTGTGGCGACGGGCAGGGCAAGCGCGCGGGCATTCTGCCAGAAGTCGAAATAGGGCCGCGTGTTGGCCGAGGCGGACAGCCATTTCAACTCGACCGCAAAGACCTTCATCAGGATCAGGCCGATAAAGAACTCGGGCACCGCGATCAGCGCGAGCGTGGTCATGGCCAGGGTCTTGTCGACCCGCCCACCGGCGCGCATCGCAGACCAGAGGCCCAGCGCCAGCGACAACGGCACAGAGATGGCGGCCGCAAGCAGGGCCAGGCGGAGCGTGTTCCACATCCGGCTTTCGATCATATCGGCCACCGGCCGCTTGGTCGCCAGCGAGGTGCCCAGGTCCCCCTGGACCATGCCGCCCAGCCAGTCGAAATAGCGCACGATCGCGGGGCGGTTGAGGCCCATCTCCTCACGCAGGGTCGCGAGCGCCTCTTCGGTTCGGCTTTGGCCCAAAATGGCTTCGGCCACGTCACCGGGAAGAATCTCGGTAGCGCCGAAAATGATTATGGATGCCAGCAGCAGGGTGAGCACACCCTGCGCCAGACGGGTCAGAATGATCCGGTGCACCTTGTTCCTCCCTTCAAGGCTGCCGGTATATTCGGCCCAAGCCCGGGTTCGGACAAACAACCATAGCAACCCGAATGGGGTCGTTTTGGTTATGGCAACGGCATGCGTTTTCGACTTTTTGGGCAATGACCGTTTTTTTGTTGTTTGTCGGGACGGTTTGCAAGGCAGCAAAACGGAGTGGAACTGCAAAGGACCTCGACCATGCCCGCCAAACTCTTGCTCATCGTTCTGGACGGTGTTCCTTACAGGAACTTCCGTCGGTTGTTCGGCAATCTCGAAGGACTGGTCGCATCGGGAGAGGCCCGCGTAAGGCGCATGCGTTCGGTGCTGCCATCGACGTCTTCGGCCTGCTATGCCTCGATGCACACCGGATTGCCGCCGCATCGCCATGGTGTTGTCGGCAACAAGCACAGGCGGCGACTGGAGGTGCCGGACGTGTTCTCGGAACTGGCGGGCGCCGGGCGAAAAACCGGTGCCGTGGCGCTGAGCTGGTGGAGCGAGCTGTTTCACCGGATGCCCTTTGACCCGGTGCGTGACATCGAGAGCGACAATGCAGTTGGCCCGATACATCACGGTCGGTTCCACACGATGGCGGATGCGACCGATGCAAACCAGATGAGCCCTTCGGATGCCGATCTCTTTGCCACCCTGACCTATCTTTGCGAGGCGAAAGACCTGGATTACGGATTGCTGCACACGTCGACGCTCGACAGCATGGGGCATCGCTTTGGTCATGGACGAAAGGAAATGAGCGATGCCTGTTATTATCTGGATGCGGCCCTGGCGCCCTATGTGATCCGCTGGCGCGATCTGGGGTATGACGTCATTGTCACCGCCGATCACGGGCAGGACGATCTTGGCCATCACGGTGGCGCCGGAGAAGATCAGCAGGATGTGGCCTTGTACTATTTCGGCAGCAGCGCCCTGCCATCCGAAGATGTCCTGTTGGACCAGCTGGCGCTTGCTCCTTCGATCCTGACGAGGATGGGGGTCTCTGTTCCCGAAGGTATGACGGGCGCTTCGTTCCTGTCTCGCTGAAGGAGCGGATGCAATGCATAACCACAGTTATGGCAAAGTCATGAAATCGGTTGTTTGTGCCACGCACGCGCGCCCCGCACTCTTTGCGGCATAGCGGGGACTGCCCGTCATCGGTCATCTGGGAGGTAATGACATGTCCGACATCGACAGCCTGGTACGGCAATACAAGGCCGGCGCGCTCAGCCGCCGCGGCTTTTTCAAACGCGCAGGCGCCTTTGGTCTGCTGATGCCTGCGGCAAGCGGTATCCTCACGATGGCTGGCCCGGCACATGCCGAAGAACCCAAGCGCGGCGGCTGGCTGCGGATCGCGCAGGGCAACACGGACAACACGCTCGAGCCGGTGCGCATGGTCGACACCGATGACGGCATTTACTCGAACTGCGTGTATCAGCGCCTTACCCGGTTCGCTCCGACACTGGAGGTCGAGGGCGACGCGGCCGAGGAGTGGAGCGTGAATGCACAGGCGACCGAGTGGAGTTTCAAGCTGCGCGGCGGGCTGACCTTCCACAACGGTCAGTCGGTGACGGCGGCGGATGTGGTCGAAAGCCTGTCGCGGCACATCGCCGAAGGTTCGGAATCTCCGGCCAAGGCACTGCTTTCCACCGTTACGGCAATCGAGGCGCCGGATGCCTCGACCGTCAAGATCACCCTGTCCTCGGGCAATGCCGACCTGCCGGTGATCATGTCCGACTACCATCTTGCGATTCACCCGGCAGGCCATACCGATTTCGCAATGGCCATCGGTTCAGGCCCGTTCAAGGTGATGGAGTTCATCCCCGGCGAGCGTGTGGTCCTTGAGCGGTTTGAAAACTATTACGAAGAAGGCAAACCCTATCTCGACGGGATCGACTTCATCCCGGTTCCGGACGCCAATGCGACGCTCAGCACATTGCTGGCCGGTGACGTGGACGCCATCCGCGATGTGCCCGCCTTTGCGGTCGAACAACTGAGCGGCAATGATGCGATCACGCTCTACAACACGCCCACGGGTGGCTTCACCAACATTGTCATGATGGTTGACCGGGCGCCGACGGACAACGCGGATTTCCGCAAGGGGATCAAGCATGCGCTGGATCGCGAACTGATCCTGAACCAGGTGTTCAAGGGCATCGGCACGATTTCGGCCGACACGCCGATCGGACCAACCTACAAGTACTGGTGCAAGGACGTGAAGCCCGCCGAATACGACCTCGACAAGGCGAAGTTCCATTTCGACAAGGCCGGTGTCAACGCTGTCGAACTCTATACCTCGGAGACCGCCGGCAGCACGGCCAATGACATCGCGCTGACCTTCCAGCAATCCGCGAAGGGCGCTGCCGATATCAAGGTCATCAAGACCCCTTCGGACGGGTATTGGTCGAACATCTGGATGCAGAAGCCGATGACCATGTCGGGTTGGCAGGCGCGGCCCACCGTGGACGCCTTTCTGACCATCGCGCACATGAAAGGCGGCAGCTGGAACGAAACCATGTGGGGTTCGGATGCGTTCGACGCCATGATCCTTGCCGCGCGTGCCGAACTGGATGAGGCCAAGCGGGCGCAGATGTATTGCGACATGCTGCACATGATGAATGACGACGGCGGGTTCGTGAACCCTGTGTTCCAGAACCAGCTTGAGGCAACGGCGAAAAACGTCATGGGCTATACGCCGCATTCGGTCGGTGCGATGGGTGGATTTGGCCAGACCTTGCGCAACGTCTGGCTCGCCTGATCCGGATCACTCCCCGTCAGTGACACCAGCAGACTGACCCCTGGCCGCCGGTCGACCCGGACTGGCGGCCGTTTTCTTGCGTCCACCCGAACAACCGGTGCAATCATGTTCTCCATCTCGCCCTCGACCCGCCTGCGGACGTCGCCCTTTTATGAGGCCACGCTGGCCGACGGTGTCTGCGCCATGACGACCTATAACCAGATGCTGATGCCAACCTCTTACGGTCATCCCGAAGAAGAGTATTGGCGTATCATCAACGGCGTTTCGATGTGGGATGTGGCGGTGGAACGCCAGGTCCAGCTGAAAGGGCCGGATGCAGGGCGGCTGGCGCAGATACTGGCGCCCAGGGATCTGACGAAATGCAAGGTCGGGCAGGGCAAATATGTGCCATTGTGCAATCACCATGGCGTGCTGATCAACGACCCGATCCTGCTGAAGCTGGACGAGGAACGCTATTGGCTCTCGATTGCCGACAGCAACATCTGGTTCTGGGCCGAAGCGATTGCGCGCGAGCGCGGTCTGGATGTCGAGGTGAGCGAGCCGGACGTGTCGCCGCTTGCGGTGCAGGGACCCAAGGCGGAAACCGTGGTCGCCTCGATCTTTGGCGATTGGGTGCGGGATCTGAAGTATTTCTGGTTCCGCGAGACCGAGATAGACGGCATTCCGGTCGCGGTGGCCCGGTCCGGCTGGTCGAAACAGGGCGGTTTCGAAATCTACCTGATGGATGGCACCAAGGGCAGCGCGCTCTGGAATATCGTCAAGGAAGCGGGTCAGCCGTACGGCATCGGGCCGGGGAACCCGAACTGGTGCGAACGGGTCGAAAGCGGCCTGGTCTCCTATGGCGGCGACTCGGACGGGCACACCAACCCGTTCGAGGTGCGGATGGGCAAATATGTCGATCTGCATGTACCCGACGACACCATCGGGATCACTGCGTTGCGGCGCATCGCGGCCGAGGGGCCGAAACGGCACCAACTGGGTGTGGTTCTGGACGATCCCGAACCGGCCAAGGCCGAATTCACCTGGAGCGACATCGAGAGGAACGGGCAGAAGATCGGCGACCTGACCACCTGCGTCTGGTCCTACCGGATGAAGAAGAACATAGGTTTTGCCCTTGTTTCGGTCACGGCAAAACCTGGTGACCGGGTGCTGGTGCAACGTGGGTCGGGCGCGGTCGAAGGAACCCTTTGCGAGCTGCCTTTCCTCTGACGGATGCAGCAAGTGCAGCAGGGAACCGCCGCCGCGAACAGCGCAAGCGGGGCGGTTCTCGGGGGCGGTCTTGCGCTCAGACAGAGATCCCGTCCAAGACCGCCTCTCGCGACAGGTCCGCCTTGCTGCCGCGGGTGATGACTTCTCCGCGCCGCAGCACCAATATCCGGTCGGCAAGTTCATAGGCGAAATCGAAATACTGCTCGACCAGCACGATGGCCATGTCACCCGAGGCCCTGAGATGCCGGATGACCTCTCCGATCTGCTGGATGATGTTGGGCTGGATGCCTTCGGTGGGTTCGTCCAGAAGCAGCAGGCGCGGTCTGGTGATCAGCGCACGGGCGATGGCCAGTTGCTGCTGCTGGCCCCCTGAAAGATCGCCGCCGCGCCGGTTCTGCATCTGCTTGAGCACCGGGAACAGGTCAAAGATCTCGTCGGGGATGACATGCGCATCCTTGGGCAGACAGGCAAAGCCGGTTTCCAGGTTTTCGCGTACCGTCAGCAGCGGAAAGATCTCGCGCCCCTGCGGCACATAGGCGACGCCTTTCCAGGCCATCCCGTGTGCAGGCAAGATGCCGACTTGCTCGCCATCCAGTTCCAGCGTGCCGCCCGAGCGCGGATGCGTGCCCGAGATCGCCTTCATCAGGCTGGTCTTGCCGACGCCATTGGTGCCCATCACACATGTCACCTCGCCCTGCCTGGCCTCCATCGAGATACCGTTGAGGATTTGCGAATGCCCGTAGTGCAAGGTCAGATCGGTCAGTTTCAGCATGGTCTAGCGTCCCAGGTAAACGTCGATGACGTCCTGATTGGAGGTCACGTGGTCAAGGCTGCCTTCGGCCAGAACCGACCCTTCGTGCAGCACGGTGACCTTACAGTTCAGGCGCCGGACAAATTCCATGTCATGTTCGACAACCACAACGGCGCGGGTCCTGGCAGCCTGTACCAGCAGGTCGGTGGTGTGTTCGCGTTCTTGTGGGGACATCCCGGCGGCGGGTTCGTCCACCAGCAACAGGCGCGGTTCCTGCGCCAGCAGCATGCCGATTTCCAGCCATTGCTTCTGACCATGGCTCAATTCGCCGGACTTGCGCGTCAGCTCTTGCCACAGGCCGATTTCGGTCGCCAGATCATCGACCTTTTGCAGATCGGTTGCCGTCGGGTGATAGAAGAGCACGCCCAGCCAGCCGCGCGTGTTCTTCAGCGCCATCAACAGGTTCTCTTGCACGGTCTGGTCTTCGAACACGGTGGGTTTCTGGAACTTGCGCCCGATGCCCATCTGCGCGATCGCGGCCTCGCTCAGGCGCAGCAGCGACACGGATTTCTCGCCCCAGATCACGCGGCCCTCGTCGGGGCGCGTCTTGCCGGTGATGATATCCATGAACGTGGTCTTTCCCGCGCCGTTCGGCCCGATCACGGCGCGCAGTTCGGCGTTGCCGATGCGGAACGACAGGTTGTTGATCGCGCGAAATCCGTCGAACGAGACCGAGACGCCGCTCACTTCCAGCAGGGTGCTCATTGCGTTGCCTCCTTTTCCCGCAGGGAACCGGCGTCGGGGCCCAGATTGGCGCCATGGCGATCCGGGTGCCGCCGGTTCGACCAGAGGTCGAAAAGCCCTCCGATCCCCTGCGGTGCGAACAGGGTGACCAGCACAAAGGAACCGCCCAGCAGCACCTGCCACCAGTCGACCCATTTGATCGTGTAGAAACCCAGCGGGATATCCGGGGCCTGGCCGCCGGTGAACCAGGTGCTGAGCAGGCTGACAAAGGCCGCCCCGATCACCGCGCCATAAAGACGCCCGCGCCCGCCGATCGCCACCC
Organism: Ruegeria pomeroyi; assembly: GCF_021405525.1. Taxonomy (GTDB): domain Bacteria; phylum Pseudomonadota; class Alphaproteobacteria; order Rhodobacterales; family Rhodobacteraceae; genus Ruegeria_B; species Ruegeria_B alba. The sequence goes on along the minus strand of NZ_JAGQAG010000001.1, from coordinate 2,968,402 downwards.
AGACGGCCAGATAGATCGAGGCGATGGGCGCCATCTCCTCGGGGTTGATGATGCCCGCCTGCGGATAGTAAAGCGCGCCCGCGATGGCCGCGAGACAGGCGGTCAGGGTGAACACCGCCAGCTTGTAGACCTCGACCGAGTAGCCCAGAAAGCGGACCCGTGCCTCGTTGTCGCGGATGCCGCGGATCACCGAGCCGAACTTGCCCGCCACGATCCAGGCGGCCAGCAGGTACCCCAGACCCAGCGCCAGCGCCGAGGCCCAGAGGAACCAGATCGACACGATATCCTGCGCGGCGGTGACACCCGGCAGGTTTTGCAGGCCGGACAGGCCGTTATTGCCGCGCAGACCGCTGTCGTTCTGGAACAGGTAGAGCGCCAGTGCCAGCGTCATCGCCTGGGTCAGGATGGACAGGTACACGCCGGTCACGCGGCTGCGAAAGGCCAGCCAGCCAAAGACCAGCGCCAGCAGGCCCGGCACCAGCACCACCAGCATCAGTTGCAGCGCCAGACTGTCGGCAAAGGCCCAGACCAAGGGAAACTCGGATGATCCGACCACGCCGAAGATCTGGCTGCCGATTGCATCGACCACCTCGGATGGGGTCGGCGGGATCTCGGCCTGGGACATTGCATCGACCACGATCAGGCGGGTGCGCTCATACATCAGCCACATGCCGATCATGTAGCCACCCAGCCCGAAAAAGGCGAAATGGCCCAGCGACAGGATGCCGGTAAAGCCCCAGACCAGATCCATCGCCACCGCGATCAGGCACAGGCACAGGGTCTTGCCCAGCGTCTTGACGAAACTGGTCGAGATCACGCCGATGCCAAAGCCCTCTGACAGAACGGTGACGACGAGGGTGAACAGCGACAGCAAGGCCAGAAAGACCAGCACCGACGGGTTTCTTGCAACAAAGCTGCGGTCCATGGCTCAATCCCCCGCGGCGCGGCCCTTGAGGGCGATGATGCCCCTTGGCCGGAACTGGATGAAAATGATGATGAAGACGATCATGTAGGTCTGGGCTGCGAGGGTATTGGACGGGTTCATCCATTCGATCCCCTTTTGCAGGAAACCGATCATTCCGGCCCCGGCCAGCGCGCCCCAGATGTTGCCGACACCGCCGACAACCACGGTCATGAAGCTTTGCACGATATAGTCGCTGCCCAAATCCGACGTGACCTTGGCAAAGAGACCGATGGCGACGCCGGCGATCCCGGCAATGCCCGAACCCAGCCCAAAGGTCAGCATGTTCACCCGGCCGGGGTTGATGCCCATTGATCCTGCCATGCGCGGGTTCTGCGTCACCGCCCGCATTTCAAGGCCGAGCCGGGTGCGTTTCGCGATATAGAGGAACAGCGCCAGAAAGATCAGCGCCAGCACGAAGATGGCGATGCGGATATAGCTGATCGACACCACATCGTTGAGCACCCATGCCCCATCCAGCCAGCCGGGTGCCGTCAGCGGGCGGGCCTGGGTGCCAAAGATGTTCTTGGCCAGCTGTTGCAGCGCGATCGAGATGCCAAAGGTGGCAAGCAGGGTCTCGAGCGGGCGGGCATAGAGCCAGCGGATCACCAGCCGCTCCATCGCGACGCCGGCGGCAAAGGTGACGGCAAAGGCCATCGGGATCGCGACGATGATCGAGAGCGTGTGATCCGGGATGACCTGTTGCACCACATAGCCGGTATAGGCGCCCATCATGATGAACTCGCCATGGGCCATGTTGATCACTCCCATCACGCCAAAGGTGATGGCCAGTCCGATGGCCGCAAGGAAGTAGATCGACGCCAACGAGACCGCATCCAGCGCCAGGTCGAGCGTCTGGTTCATGCCGACCTTCAGGTCGATCCGGTCCAATGCCTGTTGGGCCGCCTCGGTGACAGCCCGTGACGGTTCGACATAGGCATCGAAAAACACATGCCCGGCCACCGCGGCGGCCATATCGGCCTGGGTGACCAGCGCGGGCACCGCGCCGGCCCGGGCCAATGCGGCATAGGCCTGCGCGCGCGCGGCATCGGTATCGAGTTGCGCGACCGGCACGTCGCCGACGCGCCCGCCAACGATATGTGCCGCCAGGGCATTTCGAATGTCGTCTTGCGAAACGCGTGGCGGGGCGAGATCCCTTGCGACGAGCAGGTCATAGGCGTCGACAACGGACAGACCCTCTCGTCCCGGTTCGAGAACGGCGGCGATATTGGCCTCATCCGGCAGCGCGGGCGCCACATGGCGGGACGTGACGAGCAAAGGGTTCAGGGCGGCGCGCAGGTCGAGGCCGAGCCCGTCGGACATGTCGTCGATGGCCTGAACACGGGCGCGGTGGTCGGTGTCGTAGCCGATGGTCAGCAACCGCTCCAGCCGCTGCTTGCGCATCTTGATCTCGACGTCCGGTTCAGCTTCGATCGACGCGCGCAAGGGGGGCAAAAGGACGGCTTCGGGCGCGCGCTGGATCGAATCGAGCGCAGACAGCCGCTTGCCCCGGTCGGGGTCGGACAGCTGGAACCGCACCAGCGCGGTGCCGATCATCGCCCGTATGCCGCTATTGGGTTTCAGCTGCGCCAGTTCGGACGAGGCAAAGCTGCCGACGGTCGCGCCGGTATCGAAATCGGTCAGGACATAAGTGCGCCCCTCACCCTTTCTACCGGCAAAGAAGAGACCGTCGGATTTGCGCATCCACATGTCCTTGGCGGCCCATGTCTCGAGCATCCGTTGGGCCTGCGGCAAGCCGCTGGCGGCAATCGCGTCAATCGCCGGTCCGATCGTCTTGCGCGAGCTTTCGGCAATCGTCGCCCGATGTTCTTGCAGGATTGTCTGCAATGCGGCCTCTTGCGCCGAGGCCGTCAGGCAGGTGCCCACGAGTGCGAGGCTCGCGAGGAAAAGTCTAAACATGTGGTGAAACCCGGATGTCCTGAGGCAAGGCGGGCAGGGCGCCCGCCTTGCAATTGGGATCAGTAGTTCGACAGGGTCTGAACGCAGGTCTGGGTCTGGGTGTTGTACATGCCGCAGCCCAGATCCTTCCAATCCGATTTCAGGACGGCGGATTCCGGCAGATAGTCGGTCCAGGCGTCGCCCGGCACCACGTCGGTCTCGCTGATGATGTCGAACTGACCGTCGGCCTGGATTTCGCCGATCAGGACCGGCTTGGCCAGATGGTGGTTCGGCAGCATGACCGCGGTGCCGCCGGTCAGGTTCGGGAATTCCTGACCGTACATGGCGGCCCGCACCGCGTCGACCTCGGTCGAACCCGCTTGTGTCGCGGCGTTCACCCACATGTTGAAACCGATGTAATGCGCCTCCATCGGGTCGTTGGTGACCCGATCCTCGCCCATTGTGGCCTTCCAGGTCTCGACGAATTCGGCATTGGCCTCGGTATCGGCCGACTGGAAATAGTTCCAGGCTGCAAGGTGGCCGACAAGGTTGGTGGTATCCAGACCCGACAGTTCTTCCTCGCCCACCGAGAAGGCCACGACGGGGATGTCATCCGCCGAAACACCGGCCGCCGCCAGCTCCTTGTAGAACCCGATATTGGCATCCCCGTTGATGGTCGAGATGACGCCCACCTTCTTGCCATCCGCGCCCAGGGCGACCACATCGGCCACGATCTTGGACCAGTCGGAATGGCCGAAAGGCGTGTAATTGACAAAGATATCCTCGTCGGCGATGCCCTTCTGCTTCAGATAGCTTTCGAGGATGTTGTTGGTGGTACGCGGATAGACATAGTCGGTGCCCAGCAGCGCGAATTTCTCGACTCCCAGTTCATCCAGGAAATAATCGGTGGCCGGGATCGCCTGCTGGTTCGGGGCGGCGCCGGTGTAGAACACGTTTTTCGACGATTCCTCGCCCTCGTATTGCACCGGGTAGAACAGCAGCCCGTTCAGCTCTTCGATCACCGGCAGAACCGATTTGCGGCTGACCGAGGTCCAGTTGCCAAAGATCACGTCGACCTCGTGCACGGTCAGCAATTCGCGCGCCTTTTCGGCGAACAGCGGCCAGTCCGAGGCCGGGTCGACCACGACCGCCTCAAGCTGCTTGCCCAGCAGCCCGCCCTTGGCGTTCTGTTGGTCGATCAGCATCAGCATCGTGTCCTTCAGCGTGGTCTCCGAAATCGCCATGGTGCCCGACAGCGAATGCAGCACGCCCACCTTGATCGTGTCTTCGACCGCAAGCGTTGCGGTGGCCATGGCGGCAAATACGACCGAACCGGCAAGTGTGGATTTGAAAGATGTCATATGATCCTCCTGGCGGGGCCGGGAGAGAGGGCTTGCGTCACGGCGTGCTCTTCTACTACCTGATCCCCGCAACTGTTGTTGCGTTCCGTGTGGCGGTTGTGTCCGAGGTCCAATTCGCGCAGCCGTCACACACCCTTCGGAATGTCTCTCCGCTGTGGGCATTCATACGATTTCTGCATTGCAGCAATTTGCGCAACCGGCCTGTTCAGCATTTCCACATTTCGGCTGTATCTGCCCGTTTTTTGATCTGTGGGCCGGACTGCTGCCTAAAAGATGATCAGGGGCGAGGGAATCTGGCCGGCTGGCCGCATGGTGGAATAGTGCTCTGACGCTGCAGCGGCGAAACAGGTGGTGCGAAACAGCCCGTTGAAGGTGCCCCATTACCCACCTTGCTCCCATATCGCCCGACAAGGCACAGGCGGCCCCGCGCGCGAAGGGTGCGATTCGGCTGCGCACCAAGCCTTTGGGCGACAGGTCTGTTCTGGACCACCTGCATCAGGCGGGGTCGTTCAAATGCCTGTTTCCCCGCCCGGCGGGCCGGGGATTGGACGCGGTCCTGCTGAACACCGCGGGTGGCATTACCGGGGGGGACAGGTTCCGGTTCACCGGCGCGGCCGCCTCGGGTACGACGCTGACCCTGACTTCGCAGGCATGCGAACGCATCTACAAGGCGCAACCCGATAGCTGGGGGCAGGTCTCTACAAGCCTGACGATCGAACCCGGCGCAAGACTGAACTGGCTGCCGCAAGAGACCATCCTGTTCAACCGCAGCGCGCTGGATCGTCGTCTGCGCATCGACATGGCGCCGGATGCAACCCTGCTGATGGTCGAGCCGCTGGTCTTTGGCCGTGCCGCGATGGGAGAGACCCTGACCGATATCCGCCTGCGCGACCGGGTCGAGATCCGGCGCGGCGCGGCGCCGGTCTTTCTGGACGCGATGCGGTTCTCTGGCGATCTGCACGCCCATCTCGCCAGGCCGCATATCGCCAATGGCGCCGGGGCAATGGCGCTGGTCGTTCTGGCCGCGCCAACCGCCGAGGCGCGGTTGACCCCGGTCCGCGCGCTGCTGCCCGACACAGCCGGTGCCAGTTTGATCAAGCCGGACCTGCTGGTGATCCGGATGCTCGCTGAAAACAGCTTTACCCTCAGGCGCGATCTGCTGCCGGTTCTGCGCCTGCTCAATGACGACACCTTACCCCGATGCTGGATGCTCTGACATGAACCTGACACCGCGTGAGAAAGACAAGCTGTTGGTCGCGATGGCCGCCGAGGTTGCCCGCAGGCGGCTGGCGCGCGGCGTCAAGCTGAACCACCCCGAGGCGATTGCCCTGATCACCGAGGCGGTTGTCGAGGGCGCCCGCGACGGCCGTTCGGTCGCCGAGATGATGCAGGCCGGGGCCGAGGTCGTCACCCGCGATCAATGCATGCAAGGCGTGCCCGAGATGATCCACGACGTTCAGGTCGAGGCCACCTTTCCGGATGGAACCAAGCTGGTCACCGTCCACAACCCCATCCGCTGATCTGACAAGGAGTTTCCAATGACCCGCATGCTGTTTGCCGCGCTCGTGTTCGCAAGCCCCGCCATGGCCCATACCGATACCCATATACACGCTCATGGAAGCGATCATGCGAGCCTGGGCGTGGGGCTTGCGTTGATCGCCCTTATCGTCATTGCCCTGTTGTCGCGGTTGCCCAGATGATCCCGGGAGAGCTGTTCCCGGCAGAGGGGCTGATCCTTTTGAACGCGGATGCCATGGCGACCACACTGATGGTGTCGAACACCGGCGATCGCCCGGTTCAGGTCGGGTCACACTATCATTTCGCCGAGGCCAATCCCGCCTTGCAGTTCGACCGCGCAGCCGCGCGCGGGATGCGGCTGGACATCGCACCGGGCACCGCCGTGCGCTTTGAGCCGGGGCAGAGCCGTGAGGTCTCGCTGATCCCGATCGGCGGGGCACGCAAGATCTACGGGTTCAACCAACAGGTCATGGGGCCTCTCTGATGCCGGCACAGATAAAGCGCAGCGACTATGCCGCCATGTTCGGCCCCACCACCGGCGACAAGATTCGGTTGGCCGATACCGATCTGATCATCGAGGTAGAGCGGGACCTGACTGTTCACGGAGAAGAGGTCAAGTTCGGCGGTGGCAAGGTCATCCGCGACGGCATGGGGCAGTCGCAGGCCACCCGTGCGGCGGGGACGGTGGACACGGTGATCACCAACGCGCTGATCGTCGATTACGCGGGCATCACCAAGGCCGATATCGGCCTCAAAGACGGGCGCATTCACAAGATTGGCAAGGCCGGGAACCCGGATACCCAGCCCGGCGTTGACATCATCATCGGACCGGGCACCGAGATCATCGCCGGCGAAGGGCGGATCCTGACCGCTGGCGGGTTCGACAGTCATATCCACTTCATCTGCCCGCAACAGATCGAGGACGCGCTGCATTCGGGCCTGACCACCATGCTGGGCGGCGGCACCGGGCCGGCCCATGGCACGCTGGCCACCACGTGCACGCCCGGCCCCTGGCATATCGGGCGGATGTTGCAGGCCGCCGATGCCTTTCCGATGAACCTTGCCTTTGCGGGCAAGGGCAATGCCGCGCTGCCCGCCGCGCTGGAGGAACAGGTGCTGGCCGGGGCCTGCGCCCTGAAATTGCACGAAGACTGGGGTACGACACCAGCGACGATCGACTGTTGCCTGTCGGTGGCGGACGCGATGGACGTGCAGGTGATGATCCACACCGATACGCTCAACGAGAGCGGTTTCGTGGAACATACGGTCAAGGCCATGAAGGGCCGGACGATCCATGCCTTTCATACCGAGGGTGCAGGTGGCGGTCACGCCCCGGATATCATCAGGATCTGCGGCGAGGACCATGTTCTGCCCTCCTCGACCAACCCGACGCGCCCCTTTACCGTGAACACGGTCGAGGAGCATCTCGACATGCTGATGGTCTGTCACCACCTGGACAAGTCGATCCCCGAGGATGTGGCCTTTGCCGAAAGCCGTATCCGGCGCGAGACCATCGCGGCAGAGGATATCCTGCACGACATGGGCGCGTTTTCCATCATCGCCAGCGACAGTCAGGCGATGGGGCGCGTGGGTGAGGTGCTGATCCGCACCTGGCAGACCGCCGACAAGATGAAGAAACAGCGCGGCAGGCTGGCAGAGGAAAGCGGCGACAACGACAATTTCCGGGTTCGCCGTTACATCGCGAAATACACGATCAACCCGGCCATCGCCCACGGCATCGCGCATGAGATCGGCAGTATCGAGGAAGGCAAACGCGCCGATCTCGTCCTGTGGGATCCGGTTTTCTTCGGGGTGAAACCGGAAATGGTGCTGCTGGGCGGCACCATCGTCTGTGCGCAGATGGGTGACCCCAACGCCTCGATCCCTACGCCGCAGCCGGTCTATTCCCGGCCGATGTGGGGCGCCTATGGCCGCTCGGTCGAGCACTCGGCCGTGATCTTCGTCTCCGAGGCGGCGCAGGCCGATGGCGTACGCGCAAGGCTGGGGCTGGCGAAACAGACGGTTGCCGTGCGCAACACCCGCGCGATCGGCAAGCGCGACCTGCTGCTGAACAACGCGACCCCCCGGATTGAGGTCGATCCTGAAACCTATGAGGTTCGCGCCGATGGCGTGTTGCTGACCTGCCAACCTGCCGAGGTGCTGCCGATGGCGCAGCGCTATTTCCTGTTCTGAGCCCGCAAGGAGACCCCCGATGAGCACCGCGATAAAGACCGCCCGCATCTACCGCGATCACCCTCATGCGCCGGCTTGCGCCCAGGTTTCGCTGGACTATGACGGCCGCTTTCTGCGCCGCAAGATGCTGGCCACGGATGCGGGAGAGACCTTTCTGGTCGATCTGGCGCAGACCCGCTCGCTCGACCATGGTGGCGTGCTGGTGCTGGAGGACGGGCGCGAGGTCGAGATCGTCGCGGCCCCCGAAGAACTGCTCGAGGTTGGCGGCGACAACCTGTTGCAACTGGCCTGGCATATCGGGAACCGGCATACGCCCTGCCAGATCGAGCCGACCCGCCTGCTGATCCAGCGCGATCATGTCCTGCGCGACATGTTGTTGAAGCTGGGGGCCGAGCTGCGCGAGGTTGTCGAACCCTTTACCCCGGAAGGCGGGGCCTATGGCCACGGCAGGACCCATGGCCACGCCCACTGACACCGCTGTTCTGACGCTGACCCAATGGTTGTCCCCGGCCTACCCGGTGGGGGGGTTCGCCTATTCCCACGGGCTGGAGGCAGCGATCGACGCGGGTGCGGTCACAACCGTGCAAGACACCGGCGCCTGGATCGCGGATGTGCTGGAACACGGGGCGGGCTGGAACGATGCGCTGTTTCTTGTCGCGGCCCATCGGGCGGGGGATGCAGGCGCACTGGCGGGTACCGACGCCACCGCGCGGGCCTTTTGCGCCTCGTCCGAACGGGTAATGGAAACCCACCTTCTGGGGCAGGCCTTTGGGTCCGTGACCGGCGATGTCTGGGGCTTCGAGTTGGGCGGACTTGCTTATCCGGTCGCGGTGGGCCATGCGGCGCGCTTGCAGGATCTGCCGCTCTTGCTGACGACGCAGGTTTTCCTTCAGGCTTTCATGAGCAATCTGGTCGCCTGCGCCACCCGCCTTGTGCCCCTGGGCCAGACAGAGGCGCAGCGGTTGATCCGTGAGCTGACACCACTCTGCGCGCGGCTGGCGGAACAGGCGCTTGCGGCTGGGCTGGACGATCTGAGTTCGACCGCGTTCCTGGCCGATATCGCGTCGATGAAACACGAAACCCAGTATTCAAGGATTTTTCGAACATGAGCAGCATGAATGGCCCCCTGCGCGTGGGCATCGGCGGACCTGTCGGTGCGGGCAAGACCACCCTGACCGCCGCCTTGGCCGAGGCCCTGCGCGATGTCTGTTCCGTCGGTGTCATCACCAATGACATCTATACGCAAGAGGATGCCGAGGCCCTGATGCGGATGCAGATCCTGCCACAGGACAGGATCATCGGGGTTGAGACCGGCGGCTGCCCGCATACCGCGATCCGCGAGGATGCCTCGATCAACCTAGCCGCCGTGGCCGAGCTTTGCGCACGCCATCCCGACCTGGATATCGTCCTTATCGAAAGTGGTGGCGACAATCTGTCGGCCACTTTCAGCCCGGAACTGGCGGATGTGACGCTCTACGTGATCGACGTCGCGGCCGGCGAGGAGATCCCCCGCAAGGGCGGGCCGGCGATCACGAAATCCGATATCCTGATCATCAACAAGACCGATCTGGCCCCGCATGTGGGTGCGTCGCTGGAGGTGATGGAGCGGGATGCACGCAGGATGCGCAAGGACAGGCCCTTTGTATTTACCGCCCTGCGTCATCGCACTGGCGTCGATCAGGTTGTCGATCTGCTGGCACATGTCGGAGGGCTGGCGATTGCCGGGGCAAGCGAAAGCGCCGTAGCTGGAGAAGGCGAGGAGGGGGCATCGACCGCAGCGGTGTGATTAGGGTGCAAATAGCCCGTCATACTTTTCTCGCAGAGCGTTTTTCTGGACCTTTCCCATCGTGTTGCGGGGCAGTTCGTCAAGTATCACAATCTTGCGCGGATGTTTGAACCGTGCCAGTGAGTGCCGAACCACATCCATGAGCGCCTCGGTATCGGGTGTGGTTCCGGGTTCGGGAACGACCACGCCCACCACGGTTTCGCCAAAATCGGGGTGCGGCACACCGATCACCGCGCTTTCCAGAACGCCCGGCTGATCGTCAAGGACCAGTTCGATTTCCTTGGGGTAGATGTTATAACCGCCCGAGATGATGAGGTCCTTGTTGCGCCCTACAATATGGACGTAGCCTTCTGTGTCGATCCTGCCCAGATCCCCAGTGATGAAGAACCCGTTCTGGCGCAGCTCTGCCGCTGTCTTGTCGGGCATCTGCCAATAGCCCTTGAACACGTTCGGGCCGCGGACCTCGATCTGTCCCACCTCGCCTGTAGGCAGGCTGTCGCCGCTTTCCGGATCGGTGATCTTGAGTTCGACACCCGGCAGGGGAAAGCCAACCGTTCCCGCGCGACGTTCCCCGTCATAGGGGTTCGAGGTGTTCATGTTGGTTTCGGTCATCCCGTAACGTTCGAGGATGCGGTGACCGGTCAGTTTTTCGAACTGTATATGAGTTTCTGCCAGCAGCGGGGCAGAGCCCGACACGAAAAGGCGCATATGGGCGGCGAGTTCGCGGGTAAATCGATCATCGCCCAGGAGGCGGGTATAGAAGGTGGGCACGCCCATCATCGTCGTCGCATCGGGCAAGCGTTCGATGATCTGGTCGAGATCGAATTTCGGAAGAAAGAACATGCTGCCGCCTGCGGCAAGGGTCACATTCGTTGCCACAAACAGACCGTGTGTGTGAAAGATGGGCAGCGCATGCAGCAGTACATCATCCGCCGTAAATTGCCATTCCCCGACCAGGGTCCGAGCGTTGGACAACAGGTTGTTCTGCGTCAGCATGGCCCCTTTTGACCGTCCCGTCGTTCCGGAGGTGTAGAGAAAGGCAGCCAAGTCGTCACCACCCCGGTCAACGGTGGCAAAAACATCCGGTAAGTCGCGCGCGAGATCTTTTAGCGTGCCACTGCCGTCTGCGTTCAGAGTCTCGCATTTGGCCCCCAGCTTGGTTGCAAGGTCGCCAAGCGGTACCGCGTTACCGCCATCGCAGACGATGAGGGAAGCACCGCTGTCTTCAATGAAGTAGCTCAGCTCATCCACGGTATAGGCGGTGTTCAGCGGAAGAAACACAAGACCGGCCTGTGCGCAGGCGGCGTAAATCGCCAGAGCTTCTGGCGATTTCTCGACCTGTACGGCAACACGGTCGCCGGGCTGAAGTCCAAGCCTGGCCATAGCGTTGGCGAACCGCGCGGCCATGGTCAGAAATTCGTGATAGGTGATCACCTGCCCGTCCTGAAGATGCAGAAACGGCAGGGTCTTCCCAGCATGAGCACCGAACAGACCGTCATAGAGAGGATTGGCCATGTGTTACCTTTCTTCGGTCATGGAAAGTACCGCGGACTCTGCCAGTGACTGGACATCGGGGGTGGCAGCGATTTGACGCGTTGCTGCGAATTTCTCGTGGTTCTGGGCGACACGTTTGAGATCATAAAGATAGTTGACCATGGCGCCGCCTGATTGCGCGCGGCCCTTGTCCGACGTATCGGCATCAGCATGTACCGCATGAACAATTGCACCGTTACCCAGATGAAACCGCGCAACCGGATCGAACGGCAGGTTCCCGCGCGATTTTGCATTCAGCAGGTAATGCGCGGCCAGTTTTCGCATCATCTCGGGGTTGCCAGCATCCCAGCTCGTACCCTCCTGCGTCAGCCAATGGGAAAGGCCGGGAATGGGCGACAGGGTGACGAAGGTTTTCAGCCCGGACAGCTCGGTCGCAAGGTCCGAGGCGACCTGCTTGATAAGCGAATTGCCAAAAGAGATGCTGGCCAACCCCGCCTGGCAGTTCGAGATAGAGTAGAACACTGCCGTATCCGCGGCCTGGGCTGGCAATGTGGCGCGGTCCTCGGCCAGCAATCCCTGGATCGACCCCGGTATGCCTTTGGTCAACGCGACCTCGACGAAAATCAACGGTTCGTCGGGCATCGCAGGATGAAAGAACGCAAAGCATCGGCGGTCGGCCGGTTCAAGCCTGCGGCGCAGATCGTCCCAGCTGTCGATGGCATGCACTGCCTCATAGACGATGATCTTTTCCAGGATATGTGCCGGGCTTTCCCAACTGATGGGCCGCAGGACAAGAAAGCCGCGATTGAACCACGAGGCGAACAGGTGGCGGAAATCCAGGTCCAGCGCCTGCAATTCCGGCTCGTCACCTCCCAGCCGCAGCAGGTCTGCCCGCATCTTGACCAAGGCACCGGTTGCGCCGGGCACACTGTTCAGTCGACGCACCAACTCCTGTCGTGCCGGTTCGGCGGCTTCGGCAAAGGCGCGATAGGTTGCTTTGGACGGGGTCTGCTCATATGCATCCAGAGTTTCGCGCAAGGTTGCTGGATTGATGTTCATCGAGGTGGCGACATCGCGAAAGAAGGCCAGTTTCGCGGTATCATCCAGATCGGCAAAGCGCGACAGGATTTCTTCGGCCAGCGCCAGTCCCGAGGTCTCGCCCGTGGAGCCGACCAGGGCCGAGGCCATTTCGATCAGCGGGCGCCCATCCTTATGCGTTCCCGGCGTTTGCCGGCGATAACGCCGCTCGAACACCGTCGAGAGGAGATCGGCAAGCAAAGTCATACAGCGGTTCCCATGACAGCATTGGGGAGCCATGTCGCGAGGCCTGGGAAAAGACACAGCAGGATAATCGCGACCACCATGCAGGCCACAAAGGGCAGAGACCCGGTAAGGATGGTTTTGAGCGAGATATCTGGTGCGATACCGTTGATCACATAGAGATTCAGGCCCACCGGCGGCGAAATCAGGCCGATCTCCATATTGATTGTCAGAACTACGGCGAACCAGATCGGATCAAATCCAGCGGTCGTGATGATCGGCAACAGGATCGGTGCCGCCATCAGGATCACGGCCACTGGCGGCAGAAAGAAGCCTGCAATCAACAGGAACACATTGACCGCGCCCATCAGCACCCAGCGATTGACGTCCAGCGTGCCGATCCACTCCGCAATCGACTGGGTGATGAACAGCGAGGACAGCATGTAGGAAAACACCCCGGCCGCCGCGATGATGAACAGGATCATCACGCTTTCCTTGGTGCTGTCACGCAGCACGATCCAGAGCGCTCTTGGATGCCAGAGCTTGTAGATGATCATCGCGATCAGCAGGCAGAGCAGAGCCCCCACAGCCGCAGTCTCGGAAGGCGTCGCGATGCCGCCATACATGGCATAAAGCACCCCCAGGATGATGCCCAGAAAGGGCAGCACCCGCGGCAGTATCTCGAACCGTTCGGCCCATGTATAGCTGCCTGATCCCAACCGGGCCGTATCGCCGGAGCGCCAGGTCGAGTAGAGCGACCAGGCCATGAAAAGCCCAACCAACATCAGCCCCGGGATCACACCGGCCAGAAACAGGCGGCCGATCGAGGTTTCGGTGGCGATACCGTAGACGATCATGGTGACCGAAGGCGGGATCAGGATACCCAGGGTGCCCCCTGCTGCAATCGAGCCCGCGGCAACTCCGTCGGGGTAGCCGCGCTTGCGCATCTCGGGGATGCCCATCTTGCCTATGGCCGCGCAGGTCGCAGGACTCGACCCCGACATCGCGGCAAACAGCGCACAGGCCCCGAGATTGGAAATGACAAGCCCGCCCGGAATGCGGGTCAGCCAGCGATCGAGCGCCTCGTAAAGGTCCGCCCCGGCCCGGGTGGAGGCAATCGATGCCCCCATGATGATGAACATCGGGATCGACAGCAGCGCGAAATTGTCGAGCTTGCCAAACAGGATCTCCGGCATCAATTCAAGCGATCGTGGCCCATCGAAGATGATAAGGAACCCGGCGGAAACGATCAGCAAGCCAATCGCCACGGAGACACCGGAGAAGAGAACCAGGATTGTCGCAATCGCTACAATCCCTCCAAGCAGCAGCGGATCCATCAGATGTCCTCCAGGCCAAATGGCTTGTCGACGCCGGTCAGCACGGCGATCAGGTCTGCGATGAGTTGCAGCAGAAGCAGTCCAAAACCAACGGGGATGGCGAGATAGGGAATCCAAAGGCGCACACCCCAGACAGTGTCTGAGCGCCAGCCACGTTCCCAGGCAAAGTGCCAGTATTCGTAGCCGTAGACCAACATGACGCCGACGATCACGATTGACAGGGCCGAGGTCAGGATCGCCATAAGGAACCTGGGTCGCGGCGCGAGCGAGAGCGGGATCAGGTCGACATTCACATGTCCGCGCAGCCGTTGGACATAGGGCAAGCCTACCAACGTCGCGGCGATGACCAGATAGATGACCGCCTCGGTCTGCCACACCGTTGATCCGTTCAGCACAAAGCGCACCACGATCATCTGGCAGGTAATCGCAACGGCGGCGACGATCATCCCGGCGGAACACCATCCTGCAAAGGTCGACACCGCAGCCACGATTTTCAGGAACGGGTTCTTCCCGGTATGCGCAACTGCTGCAGAGCTATGCCCTCCGGCCATGATCGCCTCCCTTGGTTTGATTTGTTACCGAGTCCGGGGCAGCTCAGTAGCTGCCCCGGCGCGCGTCAATCGACGGCCAGCGCCATGTCCAGCAGTTGCTGTCCATCGGCAACTTCTTCGACGAAGGCCTTGTAGGAGGTTTCCATCGCCAGCTTGCGCCACGCTTCGAAATCCTCGGCGCTCATCTGCGCGATTTCGACACCAGCGTCGGCAAATACTTTGGTCGAGGCGGCGTCCTGCTTCTTAGCCTCTTCCAGATAGTAGGCTTCGGCCTTCGCCGAAGCGGCTAGAAGCGCGGCCTGCTGATCCCCGTTGAGACCCTCGAAGGTACTCTTGTTCATCAAGAGCGGCTGGTACATGAACCACAGCGCAACATCGCCTGCCGGGGTGTAGCAGCTGACCTGCTCGTAGATGCGGTAGCTGACAAACGAGGAGGACGAGGTGTTGGCCGCCTGCAAAACTCCGGTCTGCATGGCGTTATAGATTTCCGAGGACGCCATCGATGCGATCGAGGCGCCGGCACCGGCCAGCATCTGCTCGAACGACTTGCCGGCGGCGCGTGTTTGCAGTCCGGCCACATCTTCTGGCTTGGTGATGCACTTGTCCTTGCCGGCAAAGCCGCCGGCCAGATACCCATGCACCAGAACCATAACGTCATCCTCGGCCATCTTGGCCTCAAGCGCCTCCATGAAGGCTGAGTTGGATAGGCGCGCTGCGTGGTCGTGGTTCTTAACCAGACCGGGCATCAGGGTCAGGTTATAGGCCGGTTGCTGGCCCCCAGCATAACTGAGCGGCAATACGGTCATGTCGAGCTGTCCGCGGCTCAGCGGTTTGTATTGTTCTCGTGGTTTGAAGAGCGACTTTGAGCCGAAGATCTTGATTTCCAGGCCGACGCCGGCGGCGGCGACTTCGTCGGCGACAATCTGGGCAACCTGGTGGCGGATATCCTTGTTCGACCATTGGTGCGAAAGTCGCAATTCGGTGGCGTTTGCAGCGATGCCAACTGACGTGAGCGCCAAGGCGGCTACGGCGGATTTCAGAATGGTTTTCATGTGGTCCTCCCTGCGAGTTCCGGTATTGGACATACCGGGAATGTCCTCAGGGTACCCATCTCGTGTTTTTCAAGTCAAATGTTTTGTATACAATAACTCAGATATTGAATTTCATAACTTCCTTTGCTAATGCAAAACAATGGACAAACGCCGCGCAGACATCATTGCCGAAGAGATCGAAGAGCGAATTTTCGACGGTCGGTATCAGAACGGAGACCGGCTGGACGAAGTCAGGTTGGCTGAGCAATTTGGTGTCTCCAGAACTCCATTCAGAGAGGCATTACAAAGGCTTGCACGTTCCGGTCTGGTCGAGCTAGTGCCCCGGCGCGGCGCTTTTGTGCGTCAGCCTGGTCCGGTCGAACTGATGGAGATGTTCGAGGTTATGGCAGAGTTCGAGGCAGTTTGCGGCAGGCTTGCCGCGAAACGCATATCAGACGAGGCGCTGGCCGACCTACATGACGCCAATGACAAATGTCAGATAGCCGTCGAGGCGCTGGACCCTGATTCCTATTACGTCGAGAACGAGCGTTTTCACAAGATCATCTATCGCGAGTCGGGTAACGGTTTCCTTGCCACCGAAACCCGGAACCTGCATCGGCGCCTGCAACCGTTCCGGCGCCAGCAACTGCGGCTGCGGGGTCGTATGGCACAGTCGATGGAAGAACACAGGGCAATCCTGGATGCACTTGAGAAGGGCGATTCCGAGGCGGCGGCCAACGCGCTGCGCGGGCATGTCGCAATTCAAGGTGAAAAGTTCTATAATCTGCTGGCAACCCTGAAGAACGCGGCGGAATAGGTCCCTGAGTCAACGGCGTTGTTTCGGAACTCTCGCGATGAGGGAGCCACAACACGAATCCATGTGGTTATACGGGGCATGAGCAAGCCCGAGTCCGCGCGCTTCCGCACCACTAACGGGTCAACCCACAACACGACACTCCACAAGCACGGGTCGTTGTTGATCTGGCTGGATAAGGAGATGCCCTGGCACGCGCCGCTTGAGGGGTGCCTCGGCCGCCCACCGGGCTTCTCCGATGCCGCGGTTCAGTTCTGTCTGTCGATCAAGGTGCTGTTCAGGCTGCCGCAGCGGTATACAGCCGGCATGGTCGCCAGCCTTCTGCGCCTTGCAGGTCTGGAATAGCCGGTTCCGGACTAATTGACCTTGAGCCGCAGGCAGTAGACCCTAACGGTGCAGATACCCTATCGTCGTACCGGTGGGTCACTGAACCTGCTGATGGACAGCACCGGCATCAAGTTCCTTGGCGATGGCGAGTGGCAAGCCCGAAAGCACGGCGTTCAGGGATGGTGCCAATGGCGCAAGGTCCATCTGGCCATGGACTCCGCCACATCCAACATCCGCGCGGTCGAGTTCACCCCTGATCTACCGGAAAACCGGCAATCTGCGTGCGGTACAGCTATTGCTCGGCCACACCAAGGTGGACAGCACAGTTCGATACTTGGGCGTCGAGCTGGAAGACGCGCTGAGCATCGCTGAAAAGATAGACATATGAGGGTTTAGCGGGCGGCTACAGCCGCCCGCCTTTTTAACTTGAAACGTCCGCAAGAGTGTCAATCTTCCACTGGACTTACGAGCCAAGACGAGCGTCACTGACGACGGTGAACGAATTGAGCCTCCCACCCGGAACGCCGGGCTTTGGTCAGTACAGGGCGCGAGAAAGCCCTGCGACCAAGAGGAGATGAAAATGACTGAACAACAATCCCCGCCCCTCAAGACCGACCATACCAAGCCCGGGCCATCCAAACTCGCGGGCAGGACCAAGTCAGGCGAACTATGCAAACTGCTATCGCGCCGTTCCGGGGCGACGGTGGCCCAGCTTAAGAGACAACTGGATTGGCAACCGCACACAATTCGGGCAGCGATATCACGGCTGAGGAAGTCGGGCGTGACGATTGATCTTGACCGTTCCGGAAAAGCCTCGCGCTACCGCATTGTCTCGAAAAAGGCAGACCAATGAATGGGCCGGGGGATCAACTGGAGGTCCTACAAATTGAGCAGATGGATGCAGCAGAGCTTCGAGGGCTCTGGAGACAGCTCAACGGGGTTCACCCCCCGAAGACGTTCACAGCGCGCCTGATGCGGGTGGCGCTGGCCTGGGAGGTGCAAGTCAAGCGGTCTGGGGGTGAATCCACTAGGGCGCGACGTGGGTGGCTTAGGGTCATCAGTAACCGGATAAAACGAAGTGGCGAAAGCCGGGTGGGTATTACGTTTGTATCTGACACCGTCGATGGCACACGTATTCTGAAGAAATGGGGCGGAGCCACGCACGAGGTCTTCATCACCGGGCAGGGCGTGATGTGGAATGGACAAGGCTATTCGTCCCTGTCTGCGGTAGCGCGCGCGATGACCGGCACCAACCGGAACGGCCCGAAGTTTTTTGGTCTGCGGGAGGGCGGACAGTCATGATCCGCAAGCGCTGTGCCATTTACACACGCAAGTCGACCGAGGAGGGGCTGGAACAGGACTTCAATTCGCTGGATGCCCAACGCGAAGCCTGCGCGGCCTACATACTCAGCCAGAAGCACGAAGGCTGGAGCCAGCTTTCAGAGGCCTACGACGATGGCGGGTATTCCGGGGGATCGATGAACCGCCCAGGTCTCCAGCAACTCTTGAACCATGTTCGCAACGGTCGCATCGACATCATCGTTGTGTACAAAGTGGATCGGCTGACGCGGTCTCTGAGTGACTTTGCCAGGATGGTGGACACATTTGATAGAGCAGGGGTGTCTTTCGTTTCGGTTACGCAGGCCTTTAACACCACGTCTTCCATGGGGCGATTGACATTGAACGTGTTGTTGTCATTCGCGCAGTTCGAGCGCGAAGTGACGGCTGAACGTATCAGGGACAAAGTTGCCGCCTCAAAACAAAAAGGGATGTGGATGGGAGGATCTGTGCCCTTTGGATACGAAGCCGTTGACAAAGCCTTGGTGGTCAATGAGGCCGAGGCGACCTTGGTGCGAACCATTTTTGCCGAATACCTGGCCACCGGTTGCGTCCGCAAACTATCGGCTCGCCTGCGAGAGTTGAACATCCTTAGCAGACGTTGGGTTGATCGGCTTGGACAGAGCAAAGGCGGTAAGGTCTTCTCGCAAGGCGCGCTCTACTACATGCTTCGAAACCCGATTTACGTTGGAAAAACCAGGCACAAGAAGGAGATACACGAAGGGCTTCACACGGCTATCATTGACGATGCGACATGGCATTCTGTGCAAGCCCAACTGGCGAAACATGGGGGTCGAGAAACCAATAGCAAACGCCACAACACAGATCGTGCTTTGATTGGCCTTCTGTTTGATTCTTCTGATCGGAAGATGGGGGCCACCTATGCCAGCAAATCGGTGTTCCGGGATGGCGTGCAGACGACAAAACGCTACTGGTACTACGTTTCGACCAAGGCACAGCCAGATGATGACGTTCCAGTTGAGCGCCTGCCTGCGCAGGAGATCGAACGCATTGTTTTGTCGGCGCTTACCGAGAAGCTCTCCGATCATGTTTGGATTGCTGATCACGTAGAAATGCACATCCAGGATACTGCTCTTGTTGCGGACGTCCTTCGTGCGGCCACTGCGTTGAGCCAATCTGATCATTTAGGCGAAGAAGCCAATGCAATCCAAAACCTGTATTCCCTGATCACCCGAGTCGCTGTAAGGGCGGATAGACTGGAGATTTCGATGAACCTAGCAGCAATGTTGGGGCCAGATAACAACCCTGAATCCATTCCCGCCAACTTCGATTTCCCATTCAAACGTCGCCAGAATGGTCGTGCAAAGCCGGTCGTGATTGTTCCACGCAGTTCGGCAAATCCAGATCCGGATCTCATTGCCTTGGTCGCCGATGCGCGGCGGTGGGCAAAGGAATTGATGGACGGGAGTGTCTGTTCCATCAAGCGGATCACAGAACGGGAAGGTTTGCGAAGTGGTGCGGTCAGTCGCATCTTGCCGCTGACTTGGCTGGCACCGGATATTTCGACGGCCATTCTGGTAGGGCGCCAACCAGCGCATCTAACAGCGAAGACACTTCGCGACCTTCCTGAGTTGCCGCTGGACTGGGAAAAACAGCGCGAGCTTCTTGGGTTTCTGTAGACCCGAGACCACCGATAGGTCCCAAGACCTCACGCGAACCTGGCCCGCTGAGACATTCTTCGAAATCGACCGAATAGTGCTCTGATCGGAGCTCAGAATCGAGGTCTCTGGCGTCTTGATTGCCTGTAACCCATTGAAATTGCGGCGTCATTGATTCCGCTTGAAAAAACTCAGGTTCGAGAGAGAGAAAGTGGTGGGCGACCCTGGAATCGAACCAGGCGTGCGTCTCCGCGAGGGAGTTACAGTCCCCTGCCACACCTTGCGGCCTGTCGCCCACTGTCAGGCGTTGCGCCTGACGTGGAGGCGTGATTACTAGCGTCCCAATGGAGCGTCAACAGGAAAAATCCGCTTTGGCGCAGGAAACTTTTGCCGCACCCGGAGGGCGCTGAACATGAAGAAACCGAAATGGGTGGTCGAGAAGGAACAGGCCAAAAAAGCGTCCGCCTCCGAGACGGTCTGGCTGTTTGGTCTGCATGCCGTGCGCGATGCGCTGATGAACCCGAAACGCGAAAAACTGCGCCTGATCGTGACGCTGAACGCGCGGGAGAAACTGGCCGAGGCCATCGACGCGGCGGGGATCGAACCGGAACTGGCCGATGCCCGCAAGTTCACCGCGCCGATCGACCCCGGCTCGGTCCATCAGGGCGCGGCGCTTGAGGTCAAGCCGCTCAACTGGGGCAGCCTGGCCGAGGTGGCGATCGGGGCGGCAAGCCCGCGCCTGATTCTGCTCGACCGGGTGACCGACCCGCATAATGTCGGTGCCATTCTGCGTTCGGCCGAGGTTCTGGGCGCCAGCGCCGTGATCGGCACCCGCCACCATTCGGCGCCCGAAACCGGCGCCCTGGCCAAGACCGCCAGTGGCGCGCTGGAACGGCAGCCCTATCTGCGGATGCGCAACCTGGCCGATGCGATCACCGAGTTGCAGGGCATGGGCTATCTCGTGCTGGGGCTGGATGGCGAGGCCGACGAGACGATCGAGACCGCGCTGGCCGGGCAACGCGACCGTGCGGTGGCGCTGGTGCTGGGGGCCGAGGGACCGGGATTGCGGCAAAAGACCAAGGAAACGGTCGACAAGCTGGTCAAGATCGACGCGGCAGGCGGTTTCGGCTCGCTCAACGTCTCGAATGCCGCCGCGATTGCCCTATATGCATCTAAGGTGCACTAAACGGAACGGACCCCATGCCAAGGCTTGTCATCTGTTGTTACTGCGGTGCCCGCTCCAGACTGGAAGCGGATCGCTCGGGCATGCTGGCTTGCGATGCCTGCGGTGCGCCTATCCAACAGATGGGCTCGGCTGACCCGGCGACCCGACCTAAGCCCGTGCGTGTGGCGGTTGCAGTCGAGCCGGTTGCCGAATGGCGCAGGGCAGGGTGCGAGGAAGTGCCCGCGAAGAAGAACAAGAAGAGGAAAAAACGCAAGGGGCTCATTTCGCGCGCCTTGGAAGAGGTCTGGGACAAGGTCGAAGACATTTTCGACTGATTGCGGCACACGTTTTAATCACATATGTGTCAGCCGTCTTTCTTTACGGCCTTGAGAGAGGCACATTGGAGTGAGACAACATCAAGACGCGTGACGATGCTGAACAGACGTAACCTTATCTCCGGTCTTGCCGGTACCCTGATCCTAACAGCGCCGCCGCTTTGGGCTGAGGCGTCCGTTTTCTATACTGAAAACGGGGCTGCCATCCGTGGCTATGACACAGTGGCCTATTTCACCGAAGGCGCCCCGGTGCCGGGCGCACCCACAATCGCTGTGATGTGGAAAGGGGCGGTCTGGCATTTTGCCAGCCAAGAAAATCGTGCGGCGTTCGAGGCCAACCCACGCGCCTTTGCGCCCCAATTCGGCGGTTATTGCGCTTATGCGGTTTCGCGCGGCTACACCTCCGACACCGATCCGACCGCCTGGCAGATCGTCGACGGCGAACTCTACCTCATCCACTCGGCCGAGGTCGCTCGGCTTTGGGTCGAGGATGTCGCCGGGAACATCGCCGGTGCGCGCAAGAACTGGCCCGCTGTGCTGGACCGGTAGCAATCTCGAGTCAGCTGTGAATTCTTGTCATCACAATTTTGGCATCTCCCCCTTTTTTTCTGAATATGAGTGCCTAAATGACACAATGACCGCGGACCGGAACTGCCGTGCGTCATTTCACTGTCCCTCGTTCCGTACCTGGCGCCCAAGCATGACTTGGGCGCTTTTTTCTTGTCTCCGGGTGGTTTAGGGTTCGGTCATGCCAGACTATTCCGACGATCATCTGAAACAGATCCTAAAGCGCACCAAGGTGATCGCCGTGGTTGGCGTATCGATGAACCCGGTCCGCCCCAGCTATTACGTGGCCCGCTATCTGGGGCTGAAAGGGTACCGGGTGATTCCGGTCAATCCGGGCCATGCCGGCCAGCGCCTGTTCGGCGAGACGGTGCGCGCGGGCCTGTCCGAGATCAGCGAACCGGTCGATATGGTCGATATCTTCCGCCGTTCCGAGGCAGTGCCGCCCATTGTCGAGGAGGCGCTGGAGGTTTTTCCCGGCCTCAAGACGATCTGGATGCAGATCGGGGTCGAGCATGCCGAGGCTGCTGCGCAGGCCGAGGCGCGCGGGATCGACGTGATCCAGAACCGCTGCCCCAAGATCGAATATCAACGGCTCTTTGGCGAATTGCGCATGGGCGGTTTCGCCACCGGGATCATCTCGTCCAAGCTTTAAGAAGGTTGAAGTGCCAGTTTCTCGGCGGCTTTCTTCTCCAGAACCTCGCGCTGCGGGCGCCAGTTATAGCGCGTGTCCTCGCGGGTGGGGGCCCAGAACAGATCTCCCCCATAGCGCCAGGGATCCAGCACGATGCCGTCGAACATGTCATCGCCCCGGCGGCTGAGGATGGCGGTGCTGTGGTCGATGCGCCAGATGCTGTCAGGGTCGGCAATGGCGCGATGCACGACCAGAGTGCGGAAGTTCTCCTGATTCAGGCGCTTTTGCATGTCCTGGGCATAGTGCACGCACAGGCCACGCTCGCGGAACCCGTTGAGAACCTTGGCGTTATGCACGATTGGACTGCTGGTGACGTTATATTCGCGCGCCAGTTGTCGCCCATAGCTATAGGAGATCTCGGCAGCGCGTTGCGCCTCGGCGGGGTCGACATCGGGACCCAGCGCGCGCAGTTGTTGCGCCAGCGCGTTCACCTCCTTCTGGCTGAAGGTTTGCGTGTCGCTACAGGCGGCGATCAGCACCACCGCCAAGGTGGCGAGCAAGGCCCGGAATTTGGTCATGGGATGCCTCGGTTGGTCGTCGGTTTTCTCGGTTGGATCGTACCGCTCATCGCGGAGGGGTCAACCTTTGGGCCGCGCCGCCTTCTCGGCGATGCCGCTCTGGCCCTGGCGATGGGCCAGCTCGGCCAGCACATCGTTGAGTGCCACGTCGCGGGCGGCCAGCATGACGAGGAAGTGATAGAGCACATCCGCCGCCTCTGAGGTGAGCTTGGCCCGGTCGCCCTTCACCGCTTCGATGATCGCCTCGATCGCCTCTTCGCCGAACTTCTCGGCGCATTTCTCGGGGCCTTTTGCCAGCAGCTTGGCGGTCCAGCTGCTGTCCGGGTCGGCACCCTTGCGAGCTTCGATGGTGGCGGCAAGATCGTGCAGGATGCTCATGTCAGCCTCATCGGGATGCCGGCGGCGGCCATGTGTTCCTTGGCCTCGCGGATGGTATACTCGCCGAAGTGAAAGATCGAGGCGGCCAGCACCGCGCTGGCATGCCCTTCGGTCACGCCTTCGACCAGATGGTCGAGCGTGCCGACCCCGCCCGAGGCGATCACCGGCACGTCGACCGCATCGGCGATGGAGCGGGTCAGGGGCAGGTTGAAGCCCGATTTGGTGCCGTCGCGATCCATCGAGGTCAGCAGGACTTCTCCGGCCCCCTTGGCAGTGACAAGACGGGCAAAGTCCACCGCGTCGATCCCGGTGGGCTTGCGCCCGCCATGGGTGAAGATCTCCCAACGGCCGGGCTCCACTGTCTTGGCGTCGATGGCGCAGACGATGCACTGGCTGCCGAACCGGTCGGCGGCCTCGGCAATGACGTCCGGATTAGCCACGGCGGCCGAGTTGAAGCTGACCTTGTCGGCCCCCGCCAGCAGCAGCGCGCGCACATCGGCATGGGTGCGCACGCCGCCGCCCACGGTGAGCGGCACGAAGCACTGCTCGGCGGTGCGGCTGACCACGTCGAACATGGTGCCGCGGTTTTCATGGGTGGCGTGGATGTCGAGAAAACAGATCTCGTCCGCGCCCGCCGCGTCATAGGCGCGGGCGGCATCCACCGGGTCGCCCGCGTCGCGCAGGCCGACGAAATTCACGCCCTTGACCACGCGGCCATCGGCGACGTCGAGACAGGGGATGATGCGGGTCTTCAGCATGGCGGCCTCGCGGGTTGCCGGGGTCGCCCGTCTTTACTGTGCCCCCGGCGCGGATGCAATCGCGCCGCCGTGCCGGGCGATGCGGCGCATGGCCCCGCGCACGATCAGGATATGAAACGGCATCACCACCGCCAGATAAACCCGCCCCAGCAGGTTGTTGCGATGTACCCAGGTCGCCATGTGCAGCCGCCCGGCCTGTTGCACCAGCGCGATGCGAAAGTTCAGATGGCTGTCATCGGCGCCCAGGATCAGCTCGTCCGCATCCTCGTAGGTGACCGGAAAGATCGCCTTGTCGCCAGTGTCGGATACCTCGGTCTTGAGGCCCAGCGGCCGCACGATCCAGTTACGCAGGCGTAGCAGGGCATAGGCCCAGCCGGGCAGGGACAGCCCGATCTCTGCCGCCTCGCGCGGCGATATCCGGCTCTCTACCGCGTAGCCGTCGATGAAATCGCCAGGCTGCACCGCCTGCCAAAGCTGCGCGGTTGCGGGCAGCGGGGTCTTTTCGACAACAGCATAGCTGCGGGTCATATGCGTTCCCCTTGCGGTTTGCCCGGATCACACAGCAAAGCGCCCGGTCCTGAAACCGGGCGCGGTGTCGCAGTCCTCAGCCCTTGAGCGCGCTCAGCGCCTGTTTCAGGTCGAGCGCCCCGTCATAGAGCGCCCGGCCCGAAATCGCGCCGTTCAGCGCCGCGCCGCAATCGCGCAGCGCAATCAGATCCTCCAGCGAGGAGACCCCGCCCGAGGCGATGACCGGGATCGACACGGAACGGGCCAGATCGGCGGTGGCCTCGATATTGGGCCCCTTCATGGCGCCGTCGCGCAGGATGTCGGTATAGATGATGGCCGCCACGCCCGCATCCTCGAAGGATTTGGCCAGATCGGTGACCATCACATCGGTCTCTTCCGCCCAGCCCTTGGTCGCGACGCGGCCATTGCGGGCGTCGATGCCCACGGCCACCTGGCCGGGAAAGGCGCGCGCGGCCTCGCGCACCAGATCGGGGTTCTCGACCGCCACGGTGCCGAGGATCACACGGGCCAGACCCTTGTCCAGCCAGCGTTCGATCGTGGCCATGTCGCGGATGCCGCCGCCCAGCTGCGCGGGTACCTTGCACTGCTCAAGGATCGCCTCGACTGGGGCGGCATTGACCGGCTCACCGGCAAAGGCGCCGTTCAGGTCGACCAGATGCAGCCATTCACAGCCCGCCGCGACAAACTCCAGCGCCTGCGCGGCGGGATTGTCGTTGAACACGGTGGCCTGGTCCATCTCGCCATGCACCAGACGCACGGCCTGGCCATCCTTGAGGTCGATTGCGGGGTAGAGGATCATGTTGAGCGGCTTTCTGCTGACAGTCGCGCGCGATATGGCATGTCATGCGCTGCTAGGCAACGCGACCCGAGGTCAGGCTTGCCCAAAATGCGCAGCCCGCGTCACAGTGGCGCAAAAGTGGGAGGATATCGGATGAAGAGATTGATTCTGGCCGCAGGTGCGACCCTGGCTCTGGCGGGCATGGCGGTGGCAGATCCTGCCGCAGGTACCTGGCAGACCGAGCCGGGCGATACCGGCGGTTATCTGCATGTGGCCATCGCGCCCTGCGGCGCGCAGGTCTGCGGCACCATCAAGGCCGCCTATGACAAGAACGGTGCCAAGCAGAATGACTATGAACATACCGGCAAGCGCATGTTGTGGGACATGCAACCCGGTGGCGACGGTTCTTATTCCGGGGGCCAGATCTGGGCACCGGATTCCGGCAAGACCTATGGCTCGAAAATGTCGCTTGCGGGCAATACGCTGACCGTCAAGGGCTGCGTCGCCGGTGGTCTGATCTGCCGTGGCCAGGCCTGGAAACGCGTCAACTAAGCCAGATGGGGCAGGGGCGCTGGCCCCTGCCGCCTGTCCCCGCGCTCAGACAGCGCCGGTATATTCACCGCGCGCGGGATAGTTGTTGGGGATCGCGAAATCCAGCGCCGCCACCAGTTCCGCGAAATGCGGACGCACAAAGGGCATGGTCTGCACCGCGCCGTAATAGAGCGTGCGTTCGGGCGTGACCAGGAACAGGCCCGGCTCCGAGAACAGCGCCGGTTCCTCGATCCCGATCGAGGTCTTGCCGCGGGAGGTGGAGATATAGAGCCCCCAGTCGCGCGCCTCGGCCAGGGGCAGGTCATAGGCAAAGCGCAAACCGCGCTCGCCGCCGACCTTTTCCGCCATCGCCTGCGCGCGTTCCTCGCTGTCCGAGCTGACCGCGACGCAGGACACGCCGCGTTCGGCGAAATCCGCCACCCGCTTCTCCAGCTCTTTGAGATAGGTGGCGCAGATCGGGCAATGCAGGCCGCGATAGAAACAGATCAGCGTGCCGCGCGTCGAGCTTTCGGCACTTAGTTCGAACCGGCCACCGCCCACCAGCGGCAGCGACAGGGGCGGGGTGGTGTGACGGGGCATCAGCATCGGAGATCTCCTTGGGATGTGAATTGCCCCGCCTTGTCGCAGGGTTTAGTGTTCGGGAAATCCGAATTTTCTGACAGAGGCTCCGATATTGGCATGGACAGGCTGACGACATTGATGGAGCGGTTCCAGCTGCGGGTCGAGGCCGCCGCGCCGGAGTCCGCCAACCTTCTGGCCCTGGCAGGGGCGGGTGGGGCGCCGGGTGAATTGCTGTTCTATCCTGCGGGCACGGGGCAGGCGGGCGATCCGATTTTTGCGGCGTGGGTGAGCTGGTCGGGAGAGAGCAACCCGTTTCTGGCCGCGCTGCCCGAAGTGGCCCGGTTCGACCTGAGCGTGGACCCTGAGGCGCGCGCAGTGGTCGATCTGATCCGGGTCGAGGTCGCGGCACGGCGCTGTGGCGCGCAATCGGTGATCAACCGGCTGGGCGAGGTATTGATGGTGCGCCTGTTGCGGGACCAGATCGCACAGGGGGCGACCCGCCCGGGCCTGTTGGCCGGTCTCGCCGATCCGCGCCTCAGCCGGGCCATCGTGGCGATGCATGACCATCCGGGCCGGGTCTGGACCAATGGCGATCTGGCGGCTGAGGCGGGGTTGTCGCTGTCGCGTTTTGCCGAGCTGTTTGCCGCTCAGGTGGGCGAGACCCCGATGGGCTATCTCAGGCGCTGGCGGCTGACCCTCGCGGCGCAGGACCTCGGTCGCGGCGATCGGGTCGACCGGGTGGCACGGCGCTATGCCTATGGCTCGCCCGAGGCCTTTGCCCGCGCCTTTCGCCGCGCATATGGGGCGGCGCCGATCGCGCTGCGCAGTGCGTGAGGCCGGGATGCCGGAGTTCTGCAAGTACTCCGGCCCGGAAAACATCTGTTTTCCGACCCGTTTTCCGTGCCGGAAAACGGCCCCCCTTTCAGGGGCGCCAGGTCAGGAAATTGCCGATCATGCGCAGGCCGATGGCTTGGCTTTTCTCGGGGTGGAATTGCAGGCCAACCATGGTGTCGCGTCCGACCACAGCAGTGACAGGCCCACCATAGTCCACATGCGCCAACCGTTCGGTGGGGTTGGTGACCCGGAAGTGATAGGAATGCACGAAATAGACGTGATCGCCACTGTTGATCCCGTCAAAGACCGGGTGTTCCGTTTCGATCACCAGATCGTTCCAGCCCATATGCGGCACTTTCAACGCCGCATCCGCAGGCGTGATGCGCACCACGTCGCCCGCGACCCAGCCCAGCCCGGGTGTCTCTTCGTATTCGTGGCCGGTGGTGGCCATCAGTTGCATGCCGACGCAGATGCCCAGAAAGGGACAGCCCTTCTGCTCGACAGCCTCGACCATCGCGTCATAGAGCCCCTTGTGGCCGCGCAGTTCCGCCGCGCAGGCGGGAAAGGCGCCGTCGCCCGGCAGCACCAGCCGGTCGGCGCGGGCCACCACATCGGCGTCCGAGGTCACCACGACCTCGCCCGCGCCGGTCTCGCGCGCCATGCGCTGAAACGCCTTTTCGGCCGAGTGCAGGTTGCCCGATTCATAGTCGATGATGGCGGTGAGCATCAGAGCGTGCCCTTGGTCGAGGGGATGGCGTCGCCCTTGCGCGGGTCCGCCTCGACCGCCTGACGCAGGGCACGCGCCACTGCCTTGAACGCGGCCTCGGCAATGTGGTGGCTGTTCAGCCCGTGCAGTTGGTCGACATGCAGGGTGATGCCGCCATGGGTGCTGAAGGCCTGAAAGAACTCGCGCACCAGCTCGGTATCAAACGTGCCGATCTTGCCTGTCGGCAGGTCCACGTTCCACACCAGGAAAGGCCTACCCGACAGGTCGAGCGCGCAGCGCACCTGCGCATCGTCCATCGGCAGGTGGCATTCGCCATAGCGGCGGATGCCCCGCTTGTCGCCCAGCGCGGCGCTCAGCGCCTGACCCAGCGCGATGCCGGTATCCTCGACCGTGTGGTGGTCGTCGATGTGATAGTCGCCCTTGGCGCGGATCGTCATGTCGATCAGCGAATGGCGCGCCAGCTGGTCCAGCATATGGTCGAAGAAGCCGACGCCGGTCTGGTTGTCATAGGCTCCGGTCCCGTCGAGGTTGAGTTCGACCGAGATCTCGGTCTCGGCGGTCTGGCGGCTGATGCTGGCACGGCGCATGGGCGGGTTCCTTCTGATCTCGGCTGGCTTTTGGCACGAGGCGCGTGCAAATGCCAGAGTGCCGCGACACGGGCGCTGCGATCTGTTGCGCGAAAACAGGGGATTGCACCCGGTGGCGGCGCGTGTCAGCCTTTGGCCGAACAAGCATGAGAGAGGCGGCATGACCACCTGCGTATTCATCCAGATCCGCTGCAAGCCCGGCAGCACCTACAAGGTGGCCGAGGATATCGCGCTGCGCGAGATTCATTCCGAGCTCTATTCCACCAGCGGCGAATACGACCTGTTGATGAAGCTCTACGTCCCGGCGGGCGCGGATGTGGGCAAATACATCAACGACCACCTGCTGGTGATCCCCAATATCGAACGCTCGCTGACCACGATGACGTTCAAGGCGTTCTGAGCGGCGCCAGCGCGCCGTAGAGCGGGCAGCCCAGCGTCTGGTTCAGGGCGCGGATCAACTCTTCGACGGTCTCGGTCGAGACATATTCCCCGCCCGTGGCCTGGGCCAGGCATTCGGCCGGGCTGATCGTCTCGGGGACGGTGGGGTTGCCGTCGCCCCCTTCCCAGCCGAAGAATTGCGAACGCACGCGGAACCCGATCACATGCACGGTCAGGCCCGGCGCGGTACGGGCCAGATCGGTCGCCAGCGCACATGGCGTACCGCCGCAGGTCTCTTCGCCATCGGTGACCAGAACGATGACGCCAGGGCGGGGCGGCTGGTCAAACACGCGGGCGGCCAGGTCGACGGCATCGGTCAATGCGGTGTTGCCATCGGGCTCAATCCCGTCGATGAGATTCAGGATCGGCCCCGCCGCATCGGCGCTGGGGGCGAAGGGCATCGAGACCCTCTTGCACAGATCACCGTCCGCTGCGCCGTCCATGGCGGCACCATATGTGACCAGACCCAGCCGGCGCAGGGTGGCAATCCGGGGCAGGGTGTCATGCATCGCCTCGCGCGCGTCCAGGATACGGGGCCGGTCGAGGCCATTATACCCCATCTCGGCCATCGAGCCGGAGGCGTCGAACACGATCATCGCATCGCTGGTGCAATCGGCCTCGCCGATTGCGGGCGCGGGAACGAGACCCGCAACAAGAAGCGCCGCCACGCGGGCGGCGCGTCCGGTGCGACCGGATGCCGGGATGTCAGAGTCGCGCTCCATGCCCCAGCTTGGCCGAGGCACGGGCGATCTGTCCATGCGCCAAAGGTCGAAGGGTCAGGCGGCGAGCAGCCCCTTGTCCTTCAACTCGGCATAGGCGGCGTCGACGGCTTTCTTGAGGCGGCGCAGCATCTCGTCCACCTCGTCCCTGGTGATGATCAGCGGCGGGCAGAGCGCGGCAGAGTTCCCCGCGACCGCGCGGATCAGCAGCCCGTTCTCCTGTGCCAGCCGCTGCACGGTGGCGCCGCCCGCGCCCTTTTCGATGGTGGCACCGGTGGTCTTGTTCGATACCAGTTCGATCGCCGCGATCAGCCCCTTGCCGCGCACCTCGCCCACCAGCGGGTGATCGGTGAAGATGGCGCGCAGCTGTTCCTGCATATGAGCGCCCACCTCGGCCGCACGGTCAAAGATCTTGTCGCGCTCGTAGATCTCAAGCGTTTTCAGCGCCGCGGCGCAGGCCACCGGATGCCCGGAATAGGTATAGCCATGGCCGAAAACGCCGACCGCCGCCGACGGCGCGATCATCTTTTCATACATCCAGCCGGGGATGACCGAGGCCGAGATCGGGAAATAGGCCGAGCTGAGCTGCTTGGCAAAGGTCATCAGGTCGGGCTTGATCCCCATGGTGGTACAGCCGAAATCGGCGCCGGTGCGGCCAAAGCCACAGATCACCTCATCCGCCCAGACCAGGATGTCATGCTTGCGCAGCAGCGCCTGTAGCTTTTCGTAATAGCCCTCGGGCGGGACGATCACGCCCGAGGCGCCGGTGATGGGCTCGACGATCATCGCGGCGATGGTATCGGCGCCCTCGGCCAGGATCTGTTTCTCCAGATTGTCGAGGATACGGTCGACGAACTGCGCCTCGGTCTCGTTGCCCTGACGCCCGGTATAGTAATGCGGCGCATCCGAGCGCAGGATATGCAGCGCCTCGACCGGCGCATCGAAATGCGCCAGGTTCGCGGGCAGCGAGGTCAGCGAACCGGCGGCCACGGTCACCCCGTGATAGCCGCGCTCGCGGGTGATGATCTTGCGCTTTTCCGGCTTGCCGATGGCGTTGAAGTAATAGCGCAGCATCTTGTAATGGGTGTCGTTGGCATCCGAGCCCGAGTTGCCGAAGAAGAAATAGGCATCCTCGACCGGCACCATCGCCTTGAGTTTCTCGGCAAGCTTCATGATCGGCTCATGGGTCTTGCCGCCAAAGGTGTGCGAGAAGGGGAGCTTGTTCAGCTGATCGGTGATCGCGCCGATCACTTCGGCATTGTCATAGCCCAGCGAGGTGCACCAGAGACTGGCCAGCCCCTCGATATACTCGTTGCCGTCCGCGTCGTAGACATAGATGCCCTTGCCATGGTCCAGCACGAGCTGTTCGGTCGCGGCAAGGTTGGTGGTGGGATAGATCACAGGGGCCATGGCCAGATACCTCCGGTTAGCCGCACGGGGCGGCGAGTCAGTTGCGCCAAGCATTGCCGCAGATCGCGGGCGGCGTCAAAATTTTTGATCAAAATGAGGGTGCGGTGGATAACCCTCCCGAAACGCGAAAGGCCGCCCATTGGGCGGCCTGTTCGAGTATCTGGAGCGGGCGATGAGATTCGAACTCACGACCCTTACCTTGGCAAGGTAATGCTCTACCCCTGAGCTACGCCCGCATCCGTTTGGCCATCCGGCCTGAGGTCTCAATCTGGAGCGGGCGATGAGATTCGAACTCACGACCCTTACCTTGGCAAGGTAATGCTCTACCCCTGAGCTACGCCCGCCCCGTTTGAGTGAGGAGGGAGATATAAACTACTGCCGATGCCTGCAAGAGGAAAATGCGGGCGGGGCGGAAAATTCTTTGCCCCATTTTCCGGGCCGTGGCACGGGCAGGGGCAGGTATGAAAAAGCCGCGCCCGGTTGGGGGCGCGGCCTGTGTGTCGGGATGGGCCTCGGGCCTATTCCAGTTCGACCAGAAGGTCCTTGGCGTCGATCTGGCCGCCGGGCTGGACATGCACGGCCTTGACGGTAGCGTCCCGCTCGGCGTGGATGCCGGTCTCCATCTTCATCGCCTCGATGGTCAGCAGCAGATCGCCCGCCTTGACCTGTTGCCCGGCCTGCACCGCGACGGTGGCCACCACGCCGGGCATCGGCGCACCCAGGTGGTTGGCATTGCCCGGCTCGGCCTTGGGCCGCTGCATGGTGGTGGATTTCACCAGCCGGTTCGGCACCCGGATCACGCGGGGCTGGCCGTTGAGTTCAAAGAACACCTTGACCTCGCCATTCTCATCGGTTTCGCCGATGGCCTGGCAGCGGATTTCCAGCGTCTTGCCGGGGTCGATCTCGGCGGCGATCTCTTCGCCCGGTTCCATCCCGTAAAAGAAGGTGCGGGTGGGCAGGGTGCGGACGGGGCCGTATTGGCGATGCCGGCCCATGTAGTCCATGAACACCTTGGGATACATGAGATATCCGTTCAGGTCCTCGTCATCGACCTCCTTGCCCTCAAGCTCCTTGGAAACCTGGGCGCGGACCGCTTCCAGATCGACGGGCGGCAGATGCGCGCCCGGGCGCTCGGTATTGGGCGCCTCGCCCTTCAACACCTTGGACAGGATTGCGGTGGGGAAGCCGCCCGGCGGCTGGCCCAGATTTCCGCGCATCATGTCCACGACCGAGTCGGGGAAGGCCACGTCGCTCTTCGGGTCCTCGACTTGGGCGCGGGTCAGGCCCTGGCTGACCATCATCAGCGCCATGTCGCCCACCACCTTGGAACTGGGGGTCACCTTGACGATATCGCCGAACATCTGGTTCACGTCGGCATACATCTGCGCCACCTCATGCCAGCGCTCTTCCAGCCCCATCGAGCGCGCCTGCGCCTTGAGGTTGGTGAACTGGCCGCCGGGCATCTCGTGCAAATAGACCTCGGAGGCCGGGGCCTGAAGCCCACTTTCGAAGGCCGCATATTGCCCGCGCACCGCCTCGAAATAGTCGCTGATCTCGCGGATCGCCTTGACGTCCAGCCCGGTGTCGCGGTCGGTATGGCGCAGCGCCTCGACCACGGTACCCAGCGTCGCCTGGCTGGTATTGCCCGAGAAGCTGTCCATCGCGCAATCGACCGCGTCCACCCCGGCCTCAGACGCGGCAAGGATGGTGGCGCAAGCGATGCCGGCGGTGTCGTGTGTGTGGAAGTGGATGGGCAGGCCCACCTCTTCCTTGAGGGCGCGGATCAGCACCTTGGCCGCGGCGGGTTTCAACAGGCCCGCCATGTCCTTGAGCCCCAGCACATGGGCGCCCGCGTCACGCAGCTGCTTGCCCATCGCCACATAGTATTTGAGGTCATACTTGGCGCGTTCGGGGTTCAGGATATCGCCGGTGTAACAGATCGTGCCTTCGCAGATCTTGTTCTGCTCGACCACCGCATCCATGGCGACGCGCATGTTTTCGACCCAGTTCAGGCTGTCGAAGACGCGGAACACGTCGATGCCGGTCGCCGCCTGGCGCACGAATTCGCGCACCACGTTGTCGGGATAGTTGGTATAGCCCACCCCGTTGGCGCCGCGCAGCAGCATCTGGGTCATCAGGTTGGGCATCGCCTCGCGCAGGTCGCGCAGGCGCTGCCACGGGCATTCCTGAAGGAAGCGGTAAGCCACGTCAAAGGTCGCACCGCCCCAGCATTCGACGCTGAACAGTTGCGGCAGGTTGGCGGCATAGGTGGGTGCCACCCGGATCATGTCGATCGAGCGCATCCGGGTTGCCAGCAGCGACTGGTGGCCATCGCGCATGGTGGTGTCGGTGATCAGCAGCTGGCGCTGCGCCTTCATCCAGTCGGCCACCGCTTGCGGGCCCTTCTGCTCCAGCAGGTTGCGGGTGCCCATGCGGGGTTCGCCCCGCTTGGCGGGTGGCTTCGGCATGCGGGCCTCGGCGGCCGGCATCGGGCGGTCGCGGGTCTCGGGATGCCCGTTCACCGTGATATCGGCGATATAGGTCAGCACCTTGGTGCCCCGGTCGCGGCGCTTCTTGAACTGGAACAGGTCCGGCGTCGTGTCGATGAACTTGGTGGTGTATTCATTCGACAGGAAGGTCGGGTGTTTCAGCAGGTTCTCGACAAAGGCGATATTGGTGCTGACCCCGCGGATGCGGAATTCGCGCAGGGCGCGGTCCATCCGGGCGATGGCCTTTTCCGGGGTTGGCGCCCAGGCGGTGACCTTGGTCAAGAGCGAGTCGTAATAGCGCGTGATCACGCCGCCCGCGTAAGCCGTGCCGCCATCCAGCCGGATGCCCATGCCGGTGGCCGAGCGATAGGCGGTGATGCGGCCGTAATCGGGAATGAAGTTGTTGAGCGGATCCTCGGTGGTGATCCGGGTCTGCAACGCGTGGCCGTTCAGCGCGATCTCGTCCTGGCTGGCCTTGCCGGTGGCCTCGGCCAGCGGTTTGCCCTCGGCGATCAGGATCTGGGCCTGCACGATGTCGATGCCCGTCACCTCTTCGGTTACCGTATGTTCGACCTGCACACGCGGGTTGACCTCGATGAAATAGAAATTGCCGCTGTCCATATCCATCAGGAATTCGACGGTACCGGCGCATTCATAGTTCACATGGGCGCAGATGCGGCGGCCAAGCTCGCAAAGTTCCTCGCGCTGGGCCTGGCTCAGATAGGGGGCGGGGGCGCGTTCGACCACCTTCTGGTTGCGGCGCTGAACCGAGCAGTCGCGCTCCCACAGGTGATAGATCTCGCCATGCTTGTCGCCCAGGATCTGCACCTCGACATGGCGGGCGCGGATGATCATCTTTTCCAGATAGCCCTCGCCATTGCCGAATGCGGCCTCGGCCTCGCGGCGGCCTTCCATGACCTTTTCGGCCAGTTCCTTTTCGCTGTGGATCGGGCGCATGCCGCGGCCGCCGCCGCCCCACGAGGCTTTGAGCATCAACGGATAGCCGATCTCGGCGGCCTCGGCGCGGATCGCATCCATGTCGTCGCCCAGAACCTCGGTCGCGGGGATCACCGGAACACCGGCGGCAATGGCCACCTTGCGGGCGCTTGCCTTGTCCCCCAGCGCGCGCATGGTCTCGGCGCGCGGCCCGATGAAGGTGATGCCGTTCTTGACGCAGGCATCGACGAAATCAGGGTTCTCGCTGAGCAGGCCATAGCCCGGATGGATCGCATCGGCGCCGCTTTCCTTGGCCACCCGGATGATCTCGGGGATCGAGAGATAGGCCGCCACAGGCCCCAAGCCCTCGCCGATGCGATAAGCCTCGTCAGCCTTGAACCGGTGCAGGCCCAGCTTGTCCTCTTCGGCGTAGACGGCAACCGTCTTCTTGCCCATCTCGTTGGCGGCGCGCATCACGCGGATGGCGATCTCGCCCCGGTTGGCAATCAGGATCTTCTTGAATTCGGTCATGGCAGGTCCCGGTAATTGGTCAGTTGGCAGTGGGGTTTACGCGGACAATAGCCGCAGTGATATTGGTAGTTCTGGGTAGAACCGGCATGTTATCGCTCGCATCCGCCGCATTTCGATATGACCGGGTGCAGAGAGGGTCACTGTGCGGCGCTCAGGGGGCGGGTGGGCGGCAGGTCGCTGGCGCGCGCGGCGCCCAGTTGGCCCAGGTTCGATTCGATGTCCTTTTGCAGGATGTCGATGGCGTGGGCGACGCCCTGCGGGCCAAGTGCCGCCAGCGCGAAATGAAAGGCCCGGCCCAGCATCACGAAATCGGCCCCCAGCGCCAGCGCGCGCAAGATATCGAGCCCACCCTCGACGCCGCTGTCAAAGATCAGCGGTAGACTGGTCGCGGCGCGGATCTGCGGCAACATCTCGGCCGCGCCCGGGGCACCGTCGAACTGGCGCCCGGCATGGTTCGAAACCCAGAGCGCATCGACGCCCAGACGCTCCATCCGTTCGCCATCCTCGGGGCGCAGGACGCCTTTGACGACAAACGGCCCCTGCCAGGCATCGCGCAGCCAGGCCACGTAATCCTCGGTGGGTGAGGTGCGCAGCAGATAGCCGATATGGGCGGTGGGCGGCAGATTGGTCAGACCCTGGCTGTATTTGTCCAGCGTGCGCATATGCGGCATGCCGCTGCGGGCCATGCCCATCGCCCAGGCCGGGCGCATGGCCACCTGTGCCAGCAGGCGCGGCGTCAGTTTCGGTGGCTGGGTCAGGCCCGAACGGACCTGCCGCTCGCGGCGCGAGGCGACTGGCACATCAACCGTCAGGACCAGCGTCTTGAACCCGGCCTGCCGCGCCCGCTCGACCAGGTCGCGGCGGATATCCGGGTCCTTGGGCGGGTAGAGCTGGAACCAGGCCTGTGTCCCGATATGGGGGGCGAGGTCCTCTGGGCTTTGCGCCGCGACGGTGGACAGGCAATAGGGAATGTTGGCGCGGGCGGCGGCGCGGGCCAGATGGCCTTCGGCATCGGGCCAGATCAGACCGGACATCCCCACGGGGGCTATGCCAAAGGGCAGGTCGTAGGTCATGCCGAGGAGCGTCGTGGTCAGATCATGTTCGAGCGGGCCATGCAGCACCGAGGGCAGAAACCCGATGCGATCTAGCGCCGCCCGGTTGCGGGCCTTGGTGGCCTCGACCCCGGTGCCGCTGTCCAGATACTCCCAGACGAAGCGAGGCAGGCGCCGCTGGGCACGCCATTTCAGGTCCATGATACCGGGAAACGCACTGTGCAAATCCATGCGGCGCATTAATGGGTGACGTCGGGGAAAAGTCTAGTCCCGGATATGCCATTTGCCCAAGATTTTTCTGCGCTGCGGCGGGGCGGGTGGTCACCCGCCCCCGGTCTATTCCGCGGCAAAACCCCCCTCTGCCCGAGGTGGATCGTCAGGGGGCGCGGCTGTCTTTGCGGGTTTCGGTTCGGACGGTTC
Organism: Ruegeria pomeroyi; assembly: GCF_021405525.1. Taxonomy (GTDB): domain Bacteria; phylum Pseudomonadota; class Alphaproteobacteria; order Rhodobacterales; family Rhodobacteraceae; genus Ruegeria_B; species Ruegeria_B alba. Next base: position 2,931,939 of record NZ_JAGQAG010000001.1, on the reverse strand, counting down.
GCGCTGATCGGCACCGGCGGATTGCGCCACCCGCACCTGATTGCGCCCCATTCCCTTGGCCTCGTACAGCGCGTCGTCCGCGGCGCGCATCAGGTCCTGTGGCATGGTTCCGTGGCGGGGGTAATGCGCCACCCCGGCCGAGATGGTTACGCGCGGCAGGGTCTTTTCGCCATAGCGGACACTCACCTCTTCGACCGACTGGCGCAGCAATTCGGCGCGGGTCAGCGCATCCTCGGGCGTGCAATCGGGCAGTACCAGCATGAACTCCTCACCGCCGATGCGACAGGCCACCTCGTCCCGGTCGCAGGCCTGTTCCAATGCTGCTCCGACCGCGCGCAGCACCATGTCGCCGGCATCGTGGCCATGAATATCGTTGAACTTCTTGAAATGATCCACGTCGACCGCGATCAGGCTGAGCCTGCCACCACGGGTCTGGCAATGCAGCAGCTGCTTGCGCAGGGTCTCGGTCAGGTGGCGCCGGTTGAACAGGCCCGTCAGCGGGTCGCGCACCGACTGGTCGTGCAACTGGTCGCGCATCCGCACGTTTGCAATCGCCATGCTGATCTGTTCGGCGCACATCTGTGCCAACCGCTTGCAGGTCGAGAAATCCGCCTCGGCCCCGGCCCGCGCCCGCAGATGCATCAGCCCGACGGTTTCGCCATGAGCCAGGATCGGAAAGCAGAAATAGGGCCGGCCGTCATGCGGTTCGGCATGGTCACAGACGAAATCGACCTCGGAGGCGCCGTATTCATAGGACCGCCCGCGGCGCAGGCCCCAGCAGGCCTCGGGGTGGATGTGATCCTTGAACGCGCCGCCGTTCCATCCGGCACTGCCATCCAGCACATCGCGAGAGTTGGAATAGACATAAAGACTTCCCTCGGCATCAGGCAGGATATGCTCCATGAAACGGGACACCATCGCGAACAGCTCTTCCAGCGCGCGACACGACTGCAGCCATTCGTTCAACTCGCCCAGAAGACGCACCTCGCGCGCCAGCCGCAACTGTTCGTCCATCAGCGAGCGCTCGGTCGCTGTGCGCGATTGCAGCGCCGCGAAACGGGCGCGGTTGGTGCGGTAGATCACCAGCATCGTTGCGCACATGGTCAACAGGGCAAAGCTGCTGAGCGCCGCCAGCACCAGTTGCAACCGCGTGGCAAAGGTCTGCCGGCGCTCGCTGACATCGGCATAGAATTTCAGCGCTCCCAGAAACTGGCCGTCCACGATCACCGGGGTATAGACCTCGGCGATACAACGCGCGTCGTCCTGCTGTCCCTCCCGCGCGGCGGGCATGGCGCCGTCAACCTCGGTGATCGGTCGCTCGACCAGAGAATAGTGGGTTCCTCCGCGTGCCACCACGTCAAAGAATGGGGCATCCGGGGTAAGCGTGCCGAGCTCGGCGCCGCGGGTAGACCAGATCACCCGCCCCTCTGCGTTCAGCAGCTTGAGCCGGTAGGCATCCGAGGTACTGGGCATCAACATCAGGAATTCGATGTCATGTTCGTCAAGCTCGCCGCTGGCAAAGATCTCGGGCAGATGCTCCAGATGCATCGTGATCCCGCGGGTCCACAGCTGCGCCTGTTTGCGGATATCGGACTCGATCATCCGGTCGACGACCGGGGTGGGCAGGCGAAACACCGACCAGGCGGCAACACCCACCATCGCGCTCAGAAACAGGGCCAGGCCGACCCATCTTAGTTGCCAACTGACGGAGGCCCTGTGTCCCAAGCTTCTCTCCCGCGCTCGCCCAAACCGTCTCAAGGCTGGGTGCGCGAGTTTACAAAGCCGTTAACAGATTCCCCCGGCGCTCCGCCAAAATCGTTAAACTTGCTGCAAAACGTGATGGAGAACCGAAATAACCTGTGAACAAGCCGTGAACAAACCCTTTCCCTCGGCCCCGTTCCGGCGTAATTTGCCCCCATGAGCAGTTATGACGACATGGACGCCTTTGAAGGCGTCTCGCTTTCCGCGCGCGCCATGGCGGCGCGCCCCACGCCGTATCTGGATGACCTCAACCCCGCTCAGCGCGAGGCGGTGGAGCGTTTGGACGGTCCCGTCCTGATGTTGGCGGGCGCGGGCACCGGCAAGACCAAGGCGCTGACCGCGCGCATCGTGCATCTGCTGATGACGGGCCGTGCCCGGCCCAACGAGATTCTGGCCGTGACCTTTACCAACAAGGCCGCGCGCGAGATGAAGACCCGCGTCGGCCGCATGCTGGGCCAACCGGCCGAGGGCATGCCCTGGCTCGGCACCTTCCATTCGATCTGTGTCAAGCTGCTGCGCCGGCATGCGGAACTGGTCGACCTGAAGTCGAACTTCACCATTCTCGACACCGACGACCAGCTGCGCCTGCTCAAGCAGCTGGTGCAGGCTTCCAATATCGACGACAAGCGCTGGCCCGCGCGGCTCTTGGCCAATATCATCGACGGCTGGAAGAACAAGGCGCTGACGCCCGACAAGCTGCCCGCCGCCGAGGCCGGTGCCTATAACCATCGCGGGCCCGAGCTTTATGCCCAGTACCAGACCCGCCTGCGCGAGCTGAACGCGGTCGATTTCGGTGACCTGCTGTTGCACATGGTCACCATTTTTCAGACCCACCCGGATGTGCTGGAACAGTATCAGCGCTGGTTCCGCTATGTGCTGGTGGACGAGTACCAGGATACCAATATCGCCCAGTATCTGTGGCTGCGGCTGCTGGCGGGCGGGCATCGCAACATCTGTTGCGTGGGCGATGACGACCAGTCGATCTATGGCTGGCGCGGTGCCGAAGTGGGCAATATCCTGCGGTTCGAAAAGGATTTTCCCGGTGCCCATGTGGTGCGGCTGGAGCAGAACTATCGCTCGACCCCGCATATCCTGGCCGCCGCATCCAATGTCATTCGCGGCAACGAGGGGCGGTTGGGCAAGGAGCTGTGGACCGATGCGCAAGAGGGCGAAAAGGTCCGCCTGATCGGCCATTGGGATGGCGAGGAAGAGGCCCGCTGGATCGGCGAAGAGATCGAGGCGATGCAGGGCGGCACAAGGGGCGTGCGACCTGTCTCGCTGGATGAAATGGCGATCTTGGTGCGCGCGGCGCATCAGATGCGCGCCTTCGAGGACCGGTTCCTGACCATCGGCCTGCCTTACAAGGTGATCGGCGGCCCGCGTTTCTATGAGCGGATGGAGATCCGCGATGCCATGGCCTTTTTCCGGCTGGTCACCAGCCCCGAGGACGATCTCGCCTTTGAAAGGATCGTGAACAGGCCCAAGCGTGGCCTTGGCGACAAGGCGCAGCAGACGATCCGGGCCGTCGCGCGCGAAAACGGGGTGTCGCTGGTCGAAGGTGCCCGGATCGCGGTGGAGAACGGCCTGATAAAGGGGAAGGGCGGCAAGGCGCTGGGCGAGTTGACCGACGGTCTGGCCCGCTGGGCTGCCCTGACGCGCGGCCCGCGGATCGAGATCGGCGACGAGTCGGTTGTGGACGATGACACCGCCCCGATGCAATTCGGTGCGCCCGAAATGTCGCATATCGAATTGGCGCAGGTGATCCTGGACGAGTCCGGCTATACCGCCATGTGGCAGAACGACAAGACGCCCGAGGCGCCGGGGCGGCTGGAAAACCTCAAGGAACTGGTCAACCAGCTCGACAATTTCGAGAACCTGCAAGGGTTTCTGGAACATGTCAGCCTGGTGATGGACAACGAGCAGGACAGCGGCGGGGCCAAGGTCTCGATCATGACGCTGCACGCGGCCAAGGGGCTGGAGTTTCCCGCCGTCTTCCTGCCGGGATGGGAGGACGGGCTGTTCCCCTCGCAGCGCTCGATGGATGAAAGCGGCCTCAAGGGACTCGAAGAGGAGCGGCGGCTGGCCTATGTGGGCATCACCCGCGCCGAAGAGGTCTGTACCATCTCCTTTGCCGCCAACCGGCGGGTGTTCGGCCAGTGGCAGAACGCGCTGCCCTCGCGGTTCATCGACGAATTGCCCGAGGATCATGTCGAGGTGCTGACGCCTCCGGGCCTTTATGGCGGTGGCATGTCCTCCCCCGGCATCGAAAGCCGCGCGGCGGCGGCGGATGGCTATAACTCCCCGGGGTGGAAGCGACTTCAGGCGCGGCAGGGGCAACACGGTCTGTCGCAACCGCGCGAAAGCCGCACCACGGTGATCGACCTCAACGCGGTGGCCAGTTTCACACTGGGCGAGCGCGTCTTTCACCAGAAATTCGGCTATGGACAGGTGATTGGCATCGAGGGCGACAAGGTCGAAGTCGATTTCGACAAGGCGGGCCTCAAGAAGGTCGTTGCCCGCTTCCTCTCCGCAAAGGACGATGTTCCGTTCTAGTCGCGCGCGGCCTGCCGCCTATTGCAGCGCGATCATTGCGATTCCGATGGCGATCAGCACCGCCCAGCCCAGGCGGTGCAGGCCGCGCGGCTCTTTCAGTACCAGCGCTGCCAGAATTACCGAAACCGGGATCGACACCTGCCGGACCGCGCTGACTGCCGCCGCCTCGGCGCCCAGCTGGAAGACTCGCAGGATCAGCAGATAGGACAGGTAAGAGGACAGCCCGGCAAACAAGATGCGCAAGGGGTTTTGCGCCCATCCACGCACCACCCCCAAAAGCGGCGCCGAGGTGCCCCGATCCTCCCACGCGCGCAGTGCCGCCATCGCCAGCGTAACCAGCGCATAGGTCCAGAACAGGAAGGGCGCGCTGGTGGTGTCCTGCATCGCGGTGGCGTCCGAGATCGAATAGGCGGCCGACCCCAGCATGGCCAACAGCGCCATGGCAAAGGCGCGCGGATCGTCCAGCAGCCGCCCGTTGCCCCGCTGGATCATCAGCCCGGACAGGATGATCAACGCCATGCCCGACAACGCCGCCAAGGAATAGCTCTGCCCGGATGCCAGCCAGCTGATCGCGGCGATTGCGAGCGGAGAGGAGCGCACGATCGGGTAATAGGCCGACAGGTTGCCGCGCCGCAGCGCCGACAGGGTGCCGTAGTAATAGACCGTCAGCCCCAGCGCAGAGACCGCCACCAGCGGCCAGACCCGCGCGGGCAGGGCGGGACCCTGTCCGCTAAGCGCCATATGTGCCCCGGCAAAAACCATCCAGGACAGGCAGACGCCGGTATAGCAGGAGACCGGATGGGCCACCCCCTTCAGCGTCAGATCCCGCAACGGATGGGTCACCGCCGACAGCAGGACCATCAGGATCCACACAAGTTCCATCTAGGCGCCGGGCTTGCCCAGGTAACTGTCCACATGCAGGGTGAACTGATCGCCCTCGATGGTGGCAACGCCATAGGCCAGCGGCTCGGCGCTGTGTTCCTGCCCCTCACGCTCGGGGATCAGCGGCACCTGGTGGTTGGTGCTGGGCAGCGAAGTGAACGGATAGCCGCGCCAGTTCACATAGGTGGTGCGGTGTACGTGACCATAGAAGACGTGGCGGATGTTGCGTCCTGCCTGCAATGTGGCGTGGAACGCGTCGGGCTGGCGCAGCTTGATCTCGTCGACATAGGGAATCGCGATGTCAAAGGGCGGGTGATGCAGGAACACATAGACCGGCATGTCGCCCGCCCGTTCAAGCTCGGCCGCCAACCAGGCCAGCCGGTCGTCGCACAGCTCTCCGTCATGGATATCCGGTCCGCCGGTCAGCGTGTCGAGGAACAGAAACCGGGCGCCGCCAGCCGTATGGCCATGTTGGATGAACCCGTTTGCATCGCGCGGATGGTCGGGAAAGACGCTCAGGAAAGTCTCGCGCACGTCATGATTGCCCAGCATCAGGAAGACCGGAACCGGGAAATGCGCCAGCCGCTCGCGCAGCCACTCGTAGCACTCCCTGTCCCCCAGATCGGCGAGATCGCCCGAGATGACGCAGAATTCGGCATCGCAATGCCATGTGGCGATGTCCTCAAGCACCTTTGACAGTTTTTCGATGGGATCGCTGCCGCTCAGGCTCTGGCCCGGGGGCATCAGGTGGATGTCGCTCAGGTGGATGAATTTCATGCTGATGCGCCTCGATATGGGGTCTTCCTGCTCAGGATAGAACCAGCAACCGAGATTGTCGAAGCGTCGGAATGCGTCACAGGGTGCCTTTGTCCGCGACATGCCGGCCGTTCACACAAAAAACGACGGCGCCCAGGGAGGAGGAGGGGGCACCGCCGTTCATTGCAACATCCGGGCAGGGAGGAGGAGAAGCCCCGATGTATCCGAACCCGGGATCGACGCCCGGTATGAGGGTCGCGGCGGTGCAGGGAGGAGGAGAGCACCGCCGCGCGCTTTCTACACCGGACAGGGAGGAGGAGAGCCCGGTGTATCCGCGTCCGGCTGTCTTTGCCGGTATTAGTGCGGCGGCATCAGGGAGGAGGAGGATGCCGCCGCGTCGTCTCAGGCCCTAGGGAGGAGGAGAAGGGCCTGATCCCGAAAATTCGTGGCGCTCAGCGCGCCGTGTAGTCCTTGGCCGCCTGCATGGCGACACGCTTGATCATCGACCGGTGCAGGCCCAGATCGGCCAGTTCCCGTCCCGAAAGCGCCGACAGTTCGTTCACCGTCTGGCGATAGATGCGATGCTCGGCAAACCGGCTCCGCGCGGCCTCGATCAGCGCCAGAACGCCAAGACCGTGGTGGCCTTTCAGGGTGCTATGTTCGCTTGTCACAGCCATCGTTCTCATCCGTATCCGTTTCGTCCGCACCGTGTTGTGGCGCTTGCTTGAGGCTGAAGATAGGCGATTGCTGCAGGTGCACAATAGCTCTTCGATTCAATGCTGCTATGCAGCAAGTGCATAGATTGCTTGGATAAGTTCGAGAATCGCTAAAAGCGCCATATTTTATTGAGGTTTTCTGATCCGACGCATTTGGCCGCTCTTTTTCGGTCGAGAACCACTCAAGAGCGAACGTCTGAGACTTACGCAACGTGATTTTATTTTGAGCACGAAAAAAACGGACGCTGCCGCTGCCGCGCTGACTCGCGGCTGGGCGATCTTGAGTGGTTGCCGATTTGACCGGCGGATATGGGAAATCGTGGGACGGATGTATCTGGTCGCCGACGTGATCTCCATTTCATGGGAGGCGGGGCGTGATTCGCGGTCAGGATTGAGAACAAAAAGAAAACATAGGGATGAGTATCGCTAGATGTAGAATTTTTTTGGGAAATCGGGGGAAATTTTGGGATGGAGCAAATATGGCCATATATAGTTGTTCCGTGTAACTCTCTGTCTGTATGTCGTGTGTGAGCGCTCGATCCTTCTGATGTGTTCTTGCTTTGTTCAAGTGACGCCCTGCTGTATGTCCATAGATTGGTGTTGATTTCCATAATTTCCCATGTCATCCCTTGTTCATCCGATGAGGACGAGGCGACAGGGGCACCAAACGACCCCAACCAAGAAAAACAAGGTTTCATACAGGCACTTCGCTTTCATCGAACCAAGAGATCCGGCGCGCGAGCGAGCAGACATCCCCCCAGGTGGCGCGCGCAGTCGGACACCCCGCAAAGCGGGCTAAGGCGGCGGGTTGATCAGTGGCAGCAGATCAACCCGCCGTTTTCACGTTTCTGGGGACGGAAATTCAACGGGGGCGCAGGCGAAAGGGACAGTCGGCTTGGCGCGCAGGTTCAGAGGCGAAAGCAACCATAAGGTTGACAGCAAGGGGCGGGTGTCCATTCCCGCCTCGTTTCGCCGTGTTCTGGAGGCGGGCGACCCGAACTGGCAATCCGGTGGCAATCCCGAGTTGGTGATCGTCTATGGCGATCACCGTCGCAAGTTCCTCGAATGCTACACGATGGAGGCGATCGACGAGGTCGATGCCAAGATCGACGCGCTGCCGCGCGGCTCGATGGAACGCAAGATGCTTCAGCGCATGTTCCACGGTCAGTCCTTTCCCACCAGCGTCGACGAGACCGGGCGCCTGGTGTTGCCCGCGAAGCTGCGCACCAAGATCGCGCTTGGCGACGAGGCCTTCTTTATCGCGGCGGGTGATACGTTCCAGATCTGGAACCCGGCCACCTATGAAGAGGAAGAGCTGGCCGCCGCCGAGGAATGGCTGGACGAGCTGCCCGAGGATTTCGATCCGATGCAGTATCTCGACGGGGCCGGGGGCAGCTGAGGTCATGTCCGGAACCGCTGCCCCCTCTCCCGACGATCCTCACATTCCCGTTCTGCTGCGCCCGCTTCTGGCGGCGGTTGCGCCGGTGTCGGGGGTCTGGCTGGACGGTACATTCGGTGCTGGTGGCTATACCCGCGGCCTGCTGGCCGCCGGGGCTGACCGCGTCATCGCGGTGGACCGCGATCCGCTGGCCTTTGAACTGGCGGCGGATTGGGCCGGTGAATATGGCGGCCGGCTGGTGATGCAGCAGGGCGTGTTTTCCCGCATGGACGAATATGCCAGCGATCTGGATGGAGTTGTGCTCGATCTCGGGGTCTCCTCGATGCAGCTTGACCTCGCCGAGCGCGGGTTTTCCTTCATGAAGGATGGCCCCCTCGACATGCGGATGAGCCAGGAGGGGCCGAGTGCCGCCGATCTGGTCAATACCGCGACCGAGGCCGAACTGGCCGATATCCTGTTTCATTATGGCGAAGAGCGCGCCAGCCGCCGCATCGCCCGGGCCATCGTCAAGGCGCGAGCCGACGCGCCGATCGAGACGACTCTGCAACTGGCCGCCATCGTCGAAAGCTGTCTGCCCCGGCCCAAGCCGGGACAGTCGCATCCCGCCACCCGCAGCTTTCAGGCGCTGCGCATCGCGGTGAATGCCGAATACGACGAATTGTTCGAGGGGCTGATGGCTGCCGAGCGGGCGCTGAAGCCCGGCGGTAAGCTGGCGGTTGTCACCTTTCATTCCATCGAGGACCGGATGGTCAAGCGCTTCCTTCAGGCGCGGGCCGGGCGCAGCGGGCGGGCCAACCGCTATGCTCCTGAAACCGTCGAGGACGCACCGCGGTTCGAGCTGCTGACCCGCAAGGCCGTCGGACCCGATGATCAGGAACTGGCCGAGAACCCGCGCGCGCGCTCCGCCAAGCTGCGCGTCGCGATCCGCACCGACGCGTCGGCCGGTACGGTAGACGCCAAATCCATCGGCATGCCGCAACTCAGGGGGGGATCTCGGTGAAAAGTGTGATCTATGTGCTGACCGCGCTGGCGGTTCTGGGACTGGCGCTCTGGGCCTATCAGGAGAATTACCGCACCCAGGAGGTGTTGAAGGATACCCAGCGCCTGCAACGCCAGATCGGCGAGGCACAGGTCCGGCTGAACGTGCTGCGCGCCGAATGGGCCTATCTCAACCGTCCCGACCGCCTGCGCGAACTTGCTGACCTGAATTTCGAGCGTCTGGGCCTGTTGCCCATGCGTGCCGACCAGTTCGGGCGGGTCTCGGAAATCATGTATGCCGAGGATCCCGCCCTGCCGATCATCAACGGGATCGACGTGTCGAATTTCTCGGACGCCGGAACCCTGCCGCCGGAGCAACAGCCATGATCCGCACCCCTCTGCGCCCGCTTGCCCGTGTCCTGCATGCCCGTGCCAAGGGTGAGAACCCCGATCTGATCGAACGCGAGAACATTCGCCTGCGCCATGAAGAGATGCAGGACCGTTCGCGCGCCCGCGCCGAGGGGCGGCTGCTGGTGCTGGGTGTCTTTTTCTTCTGTGCCTTTTCGGTGGTCGGCGCCCGCATGGGCATGCTGGCCTCGTCCGAGGCGCAGGAGCCGATGGCCAGTGCCCCCGGGGCCACCATCGCGGCGCAGCGCGCGGATATCGTCGATCGCGAAGGGCGGCTCTTGGCCACCAATTTCGAGACCCATTCGCTTTATGCCCAGCCGCCGCAGATGGTCGACCCCGTCGCCGCCGCCGAGGGGCTGGTCCGCATCTTCCCCGATCTGGACCGCGACCGGCTGGTGCGTGACTTTACCGGCAAGCGCAAGTTCATCTGGATCAAGAAACGCATCAGCCCCGAGCAGAAGCAGGCGGTGCATGATATCGGTGACCCCGGCCTGCTATTTGGCCCGCGCGAGATGCGGCTTTATCCCAATGGCCGGCTTGCCGCGCATGTCCTGGGTGGTGCCGGGTTCGGCCGCGAAGGGGTGGACGCCGCCGAAGTGATTGGCGTTGCCGGTGTCGAAAAGCAATTCGACGGCTATCTGCGTGACCCGGCCAACGGGACCAAGCCCTTGCAGCTGTCTCTTGATCTGACGGTGCAGGCGGCGATGGAGCAGGTGCTGGACGGCGGCATGAAGATCATGAGCGCCAAGGGCGCCTCGGCCGTCCTAATGGATGTGCATACGGGCGAGGTGGTTGCCGCCTCTTCCTTGCCCTCCTTCGATCCCAATGACCGGCCACGCCCGCCCACCAGCGGCTTTGACCCTTCGGACAGCCCGCTGTTCAACCGTTATGTGCAGGGGGTGTACGAGCTGGGCTCGGTCTTCAAGATCTTCACTGCCGCGCAGGCGGTCGATCTAGAGCTGGTCAATTCCGATACCATCATCGACACCTCGGGGCCGATGCGGATCGGCAAGTTTCCGATCGGTGAATTCAACAACAAGAATTACGGCAAGATCAGCATCGCCGACGTGATCGTGCACAGCTCGAACCGGGGCACCGGGCGGCTTGCGCTTCAGATCGGGGCCGAGCGGCAGCAGGCCTTTCTCAACAGTCTGGGCATGTTCGATCCGACCCCGTTCGAGATTGTCGAGGCCTCGGGCGGACAGCCGCTCAAGCCCAAGAATTGGGGCGAGTTGAGCACTGTCACCATTTCCTATGGCCATGGCCTGTCGACCAGCCCGATGCATCTGGCGGCGGGCTATGCCGCCATCGCCAATGGCGGGCAATATGTCAGCCCGACGGTGCTGAAACAGAAAGGCCCGCAATATGGCCCCCGGGTGATGTCGGAAAGCGCCGCCCGGCAGGCGCGGGCGATGCTGCGCAAGGTGGTCACCAGCGGCACCGCCAGCTTTGGAGAGGTGCCGGGCTATCAGGTGGGCGGCAAGACCGGCACCGCCGACAAGCCCAAGCCGCGCGGCGGCTATTACGATGACAAGGTGGTCGCCACATTCGCCAGCATGTTCCCGGCCTCGGACCCGAAATACGTGCTGGTGGTGACGCTGGATGAACCCTCGATCCTGGCCTATGGCGAAAAGCGCCGCACCGCCGGCTGGACGGCGGTTCCCGTCGCGGCCGAGCTTATCGGCCGGGTCGCGCCGCTTCTGGGTCTCAGGCCACAGCTTGAGCCCGCTCAGGGGTCTGGCTATACGCTCACCTCGAACTGAACATGAGGTGAGGGCGCCATGGGTGACTCGGCACGAAGACTAAGCCATCTGGCGCTGACCGCCCGGGGCGGGCGTGACCCTGAAATCACCGGGCTGGCCGTCGACAGCCGTCAGGTGCGCGACGGGTTCCTGTTCGCGGCGCTGCCCGGCAGCCGGGTGCATGGCGGCGAGTTCATCCAGTACGCCCTGCGGATGGGCGCCAGCACCATCCTGACCGATGCCGAGGGCGCCCGCATCGCGGCCGCCGAACTGGACGCCTCGCAGGCCGCGCTGGTGGTGGTCGAGGATCCGCGCCAGACGCTGGCCCTGACGGCGGCGCTCTGGTTCGGGGCGCAGCCCGCCACCATGGTCGCGGTCACCGGCACCAATGGCAAGACTTCGGTCTCGACCTTCGTGCGCCAGATCTGGACCGAGCTGGGCCATGCTGCCGTCAATCTTGGCACCACCGGGGTCGAGGGCGCCTGGACCGCGCCGCTGGCCCATACCACGCCGGAACCGATCACCCTGCATCGTTGTCTGGCCGAGGCGGCGGCAAACGGCGTCACCCACGCGGCGATGGAGGCCTCCAGCCACGGGCTGGAACAGCGGCGGTTGGACGGAGTGGTGCTCAAGGCCGCCGGGTTCACCAATTTCACCCAGGACCATCTGGATTACCACGCCACTTTCGAGGCCTATTTCGCCGCCAAGGCGGGGCTCTTTCGCCGGGTGCTGCCACCTGACGGGGTGGCGGTCATCAACATGGATGACCCCAAGGGCGCCGAGATGCGCGCGATTGCCGCCGCGCGCGGCCAGAACGTGCTGACGGTGGGGCGTGGCCCCTGTGACCTGAGCCTGACCAACCAGCGCTTTGACGCCACCGGTCAGGACATGCTGTTTTCGTGGCGGGGCAAGGCCTATCAGGCGCGGCTTGACCTCATTGGCGGTTTTCAGGCTGAGAATATCCTGTTGGCCTGCGGGCTGGTCATCGCCAGCGGCGACGCGCCCGAACGCGTCTTTGAAACCTTGCCGCATCTGGGCACGGTCCGGGGCCGGATGCAGATGGCCGCGACCCGTGCCAATGGTGCGGCGGTCTTTGTCGATTACTCCCATACCCCCGATGCCGTGGCGACCGCGCTCAAGGCGCTGCGCCCGCATGTGATAGGCCGGCTGGTGGCCATTATCGGCGCCGGTGGCGATCGTGACGCGACCAAGCGCCCGCTGATGGGCAAGGCGGCGGTGGAAAACGCCGATATCGTCATTGTCACCGATGACAACCCGCGCAGCGAGGATCCTGCCCTGATCCGCGCCGCCGTGATGCAGGGCGCCCCCGGTGCCACCGAAGTGGGCGACCGGGCCGAGGCGATCCTGCGCGGTGTCGACACGCTGGAACCGGGCGATGCGCTGCTGATTTGTGGCAAGGGGCATGAGACGGGGCAGGTGGTTGGCGACCAGGTGCTGCCCTTTGATGATGTGGAACAGGCCAGCATCGCGGTGGCCGCACTGGAAGGACGGCTGGCATGACCCTCTGGACCGCAGCCGAAGCCACCGAGGCCACCGGGGGCCGCGCCATGGGCGACTGGCAGGTCAGCGGCATCTCGATCGACACCCGCACCATCGCGCCGGGTGACCTCTTCGTCGCACTGACCGCCGCCCGCGACGGGCATGATTTTGTGGCGCAGGCGCTTGAGAAGGGCGCGGGCGCCGCGCTGGTTTCGCGCATCCCCGAGGGGGTGGCCCCGGACGCGCCGCTGTTGCTGGTCGAAGACGTGCAAACCGGGCTAGAGGCCCTGGGCCGCGCCGGTCGTGCCCGCACACAGGCGCGGGTGGTGGCGGTGACCGGCAGTGTCGGCAAGACCTCGACCAAGGAAATGCTGGCCGCCATGCTGGGCGCTCAGGGCCGCACCCATGCCAGCGTCGCCAGCTACAACAACCATTGGGGTGTACCGCTGACGCTGGCTCGGATGCCGCGGGATACCGAATTTGCGGTGATCGAGATCGGCATGAACCATCCCGGCGAGATCGCGCCCTTGGCCCGCCAGACCCGCCCGCATGTGGCGATGGTCACCACCGTCGCGGCGGTTCATCTGGAGGCGTTTGACAACGTGGCCGGTATCGCGCGCGAGAAGGCCGCAATCATGGAGGGGCTGGAGCCCGGCGGTGTGGCGGTTCTGAACGCCGATATTCCCGAGGCGGATATCCTGCGCGCCGCCGCTCAAGGTGCCCGGCAGGTTACCTTCGGGCGTGCCGCGCAAGACTATCGCCTGACCGGGGTCGATGTGGCGGATGGGATGACCCATGCCCGCGCCGACACACCGGCTGGCCCCGTCAGTTTCACCCTGCAATCGGCGGGAACGCATTTCGCGATGAACGCGCTGGGGGCTCTGGCCTGCTGCGATGCGCTGGGCGCCGATGCGGGGGCGTCTCTGCAAGGGTTGCAGCGCTGGACCCCCTACAAGGGGCGCGGCGCGCGCGAGATCGTGACCCTGCCCGGCGGGTCGCTGACCCTGTTCGACGACAGCTATAACGCCAACCCAACCTCGGTCGGGGCCGCGCTCGAAGTGCTGGCCAGCGCCCCGGGGCGCCGTCGAGTGGCCTTTCTGGGTGACATGAAGGAGCTTGGCCCCGAGGAGCTGACGCTGCACGCCGGTCTGGCCGCGCTGCCGGCGATGGCGCGCATCGACCGGGTCCATTGCATCGGGCCGCTGATGCGCGCCCTGCACGCGGCTCTGCCCGAGGCCAAACGCGGGCGCTGGACCGAGACCGGTGCCCAGATGCTGGCAGATCTGCCCGCGCTGGTCGCGCCGGGCGATACGGTGCTGGTCAAGGGCTCGCTCAGCATGGGATTGGCCCGTCTTGTTGACGGGCTGCGTGAAATGGGCCATGGGGCCGGATCGAAACAGTCGGAAACGTAACAAGGACGCCGTCGCATGCTTTACTGGTTGACTGCCCTGTCGGACGGGGGGGATGTCTGGAACCTCTTCCGCTACATCACCTTCCGCGCGGGCGGGGCCTTCATGACGGCGCTGATTTTCGGGTTCCTGTTCGGACGTCCCCTGATCAACGTGCTGCGCCGCAAGCAGGGCAAGGGTCAGCCGATCCGCGACGACGGCCCCGAGGGGCATTTCTCCAAGGCGGGCACGCCGACCATGGGCGGGCTGCTGATCGTGGGGGCGCTGTTGACCTCGACGCTGCTCTGGGCGCGCTGGGACAACCCGTTTGTCTGGATGGTGCTGTTCGTGACGCTGGCCTATGCGCTGATCGGCTTTGCCGACGACTATGCCAAGGTGTCGAAACAGAACACCAAGGGCGTGTCGGGCAAGATGCGGCTGGCGCTGGGCATCATCATCGCGGTGATCGCCGCGCTCTGGGCAGGCTACAACCATCCCGCCGAATTGCAGAACCAGCTGGCGCTGCCGGTGTTCAAGGACACGCTGATCAATCTGGGCCTGCTCTATGTGCCCTTTGCGATCTGCGTCATTGTGGGGGCGGCCAATGCGGTCAACCTGACGGATGGTCTGGACGGGCTGGCGATCATGCCCGCGATGATCGCGGCCTCGACCCTGGGCGTCATCGCCTATGCGGTGGGGCGGGTCGACTTTACCGAATATCTCGACGTGCATTACGTGCCGGGGACCGGAGAGATCCTGATCTTCACCGCGGCGCTCTTTGGCGCCGGGTTGGGTTTCCTGTGGTATAACGCGCCCCCTGCGGCGGTGTTCATGGGCGATACCGGTTCGCTGGCGCTGGGCGGCGCACTGGGCGCCATCGCGGTGGCCACCAAGCACGAGCTGGTGCTGGCCATCGTCGGCGGGCTATTTGTGGTCGAGGCGCTGAGTGTCATCATCCAGGTGCTCTATTTCAAACGCACCGGCAAGCGGGTGTTCCTGATGGCCCCGATCCATCACCATTACGAGAAAAAGGGCTGGGCCGAACCTACCATTGTGATCCGCTTCTGGATCATCTCGCTGATCCTGGCGATGATCGGGCTGGCCACACTCAAGGTCCGCTGAGGCGGGCCTTTCGTACACCGAAGTGACCGATTGTGCGGGGTGATACGGCCCCTTTGCCGGCGTCCCAACACCGCCTGAGCGGAAGTTGAGACTTCCCCAATCGCTCGAGGCGGGTATGGTGAGGGCGCGGTAGTAGGGTGATCAGGTGATGTTGGAAACGGTCTTGGGGTTCCTGACGGAGTATACCGAGGAAGCAGGTGCCGCCGGGGGATTGATCGCGATTGGGCTGTTGATCTGGGGAGTTCTCAAATGGCCGTTTTCCAGAAAGCCGAAGACTGACCTGTCTGACGCGACCATCGACAAGCTAAGAATGCCCAAAGCCGAAGACCGGCAAAAGATGACGGTCGCCGATTTCTTGCGTGTGCGGCGCGAGATCAAGGAAGATCTGCTACAGGAACTGGCCACCGCGCCCGACGCGGAAAAGGACCAGTTGCGGGCGCGGATCGCGGAACTGGAACAGCAGATCGCCAACCCCGATGACGCCTTTGCCGAGGCGCAGCGGCGGATCGTCGAGCTAGAGGCGCTGCTGGAGCGATCCGGCAATCAGATCGGCGGCGACCGGCTGGCCGAGGCGCGTGCGGCGCTCGAGCAGGGGGACTACTCCATCGCCGACGAGCTGTTCGCCGAGATCGAGGAGCGCCGCAAATTGGAGGTGCAGGAAGCTGCCCGCGCCGCCTTTGGCAGAGGCGAGATCGCCGAGGCCGAGGTGCGCTGGGGCGATGCCGCTGAACACTATGCACGGGCTGCGCGGCTTGATCCGCGCTTCACCACGCTGCGCAAGGCCAGCGATTTCGCCGAACGGGCAGGGCAATTCGCCACGGCCCTACGCTATAGCGGCGAGTTGGTCGAACTTGCCCGTACCCGCGAAACGCCGGAGCGGCAGGCCGTGGCACTGAACGAACACGCCATCAACCTGCAGGCGCAGGGCCGCTTTGGTGAGGCCGAGGCGCTATATGTCCAGGCGCTGGAGATCGACAAGGCAACGATTGGCGAGCGGCATCCGGACTACGCCAGCCGCCTCAGCAACCTCGCCGGGGTGGTGGAGGCACAGGGCCGCTTTGCTGAGGCCGAAGCGCTTTGTGTTCAGGCGCTGGAGATCGACAAGGCGACGATTGGCGAGTGGCATCCGGACTATGCCACCCGCCTCAACAATCTCGCCTTGGTGGTGAAGGCGCAGGGTCGCCACGCCGAGGCCGAAGCGCTTTGTGTTCAGGCGCTGGAGATCGACAAGGCGACGATTGGCGAGCGGCATCCGGACTATGCCACCCGCCTCAACAATCTCGCCTTGGTGGTGAAGGCGCAGGGCCGCCACGCCGAGGCCGAAGCGCTTTGTGTTCAGGCGCTGGAGATCGACAAGGCGACGATTGGCGAGCGGCATCCGGGCTATGCCACTCGCCTAAACAACCTCGCAGGGGTGGTGGAGGCGCAGGGCCGCTTTGCTGAGGCCGAGGCGCTATATGTCCAGGCGCTGGAGATCGACAAGGCAACGATTGGCGAGCGGCATCCGGGCCATGCCATCCGTCTCAACAACCTCGCCGGGGTGGTGCAGGCGCAGGGCCGCTTTGCTGAGGCCGAGGCGCTATATGTCCAGGCGCTGGAGATCGACAAGGCAACGATTGGCGAGCGGCATCCGGGCTATGCCATCCGTCTCAACAACCTCGCCGGGGTGGTGCAGGCGCAGGGCCGCTTTGGTGAGGCCGAGGCGCTATATGTCCAGGCGCTGGAGATCGACAAGGCGACGATTAGCGAGCGGCATCCGGACTATGCTATCCACCTCAACAACCTCGCCGGGGTGGTGCGGGAGCAGGGTCGTTTCACCGAGGCTGAGACGCTATGTGCTCAGGCGCTGATGATTTTTGAACAGACTCTGGGGGCGGAGCATCCGAATACGCAGACCGTGCGGGAAAATCTGGAGCAGCTTCTCTCGGAAAAGCCTGACTAGCCCCGCTTGCAATCCTGCCCTGACCGGGTACAGGGTGGCGCGAAACGGGTTTGAGGGAGAGCAGGCATGATCCCGGTCAGAGGGTTTGCGGGTGCCAGGGTGGCGGTTTTGGGTCTGGGCCGCTCGGGGCTGGCCACGGCGCGGGCCTTGCGGGCGGGGGGCGCCGAGGCGCTGTGCTGGGACGACAACCCCGCCGCGCGCGAGGCGGCCGAGGGCGAGGGCTTCCTCATCCGTGATCTGCGCAAGCAGGGCGTCTGGGACGATACCGCCTGTCTGATCGTGTCGCCGGGCATCCCGCATCTTTATCCCGCGCCGAACCCGGTGGTGGCGGCCGCGCTGGAGGCGGGGGTGCCGGTGGATAACGATATCGGCCTCTTCTTCCGGTCGTTTGCCGGGCCCGAGTGGGACGGGTTCGACACGCTGCCCCGCGTGGTGGCGGTGACCGGGTCGAACGGCAAGTCGACCACCTCGGCGCTGATCCACCACATCCTGAGCGAGGCGGGGCGGCCCTCGCAACTGGCGGGCAATATCGGGCGCGGGGTGCTGGATATCGAGCCGGGAGAGGAGGGCTCGGTCGTGGTGCTGGAGCTTTCCAGCTATCAGACCGATCTGGCGCGGGCGCTGACCCCGGATGTGGCGGTGTTCACCAATCTCTCGCCCGACCACCTGGACCGGCATGGCGGCATGGGCGGCTATTTCGCGGCGAAACGGCGGCTATTCGCCGAGGGCGGGCCGGACCGCGCGGTGATCGGGGTGGACGAGGCCGAGGGGCTGTATCTGGCGGGCCAGATGTCCGAGGGGCCGGCGGATGACCGGGTGATCCGGGTGTCGGTCAGCCGCAAGCTGACCGGGCCGGGCTGGCAGGTGTTTGCGCGCAAGGGGTATCTGAGCGAATACCGCAAGGGGCGGCAGGCGGGGTCGATCGACCTACGCGACATTCGCGGCCTGCCGGGGGCGCATAACCACCAGAACGCCTGTGCTGCCTATGCCGCCTGCCGGGCGCTGGGGCTGAGCCCGCGCGTGATCGAGGCGGGAATGCGGAGCTATCCCGGTTTGCCGCATCGCAGTCAGATCGTGGCCGATGCGGGCGGGGTCACTTATGTCAACGACAGCAAGGCCACCAATGTGGATGCCGCACTCAAGGCGCTGGGCGCGTTCAAGCGGATCCGCTGGATCTGCGGCGGCTTGCAGAAAGAGGGTGGCATCGCGGCGCTGAACGACGGACTGGGCGAGGTGCTGAAGGCCTATGTGATCGGACGCGAGGCCGCCGGTTTCGCGCTGCAACTGGAGGTCGAGAGCGAGGTCTGCACCACCATGGACGAGGCGGTCGCCCGCGCCATGACCGAGGCTGAGCCCGGCGATACCGTGCTGTTGGCCCCGGCGGCGGCCAGCTTCGATCAGTATGACAATTTCGAACGTCGTGGCGAAGATTTCATGGCCGAAGTGCAGAAACGTCTGGCCGGCTAGGGGGCGCTGCCCCCGTCACCGTCGGTGACTCCCCCGGAGTATTTTGAGCGAAATGAAGATATGGGGACTGTCCGGGCTTCATTGCGCCGCAAATACTCCGGAGCGCGAGGCAGCGCCTCGCATCGGCGCTTGCGATCAGCGCTGTGCCTTGGCAATCGCGGTGCCTGCGGCGTGTCCCGAGGACCATGCCCATTGGAAGTTGTAGCCGCCGAGCCAGCCGGTGACGTCCACCGCCTCGCCGATTGCGTAGAGACCGGGTAGGGATCTTGCCGCCATCGTGCGGGCGTCGAGCCCGTCCGTGTCGATGCCGCCAAGCGTGACCTCGGCGGTGCGATAGCCCTCGGTGCCCGAGGGCGTCAGGCGCCAGTCGTGCAGGGCGTCGGTGAGACCGCGCAAGGCGCTGTCTGACTGGTCGGCGAGGCGGCCCTTGAGGCCCAGTTTCGGCGCCAGGAACTCGGCCAGGCGAGCTGGCAGGAGGCGGGCCAGTTCGGTGGTCAGGTCACGGCGGCCCGAGGCCTGCCGCTGGTCGCGCAGTTCGGTATAGAGATCGAGGTCGGGGGCGAGGTCGACGCTGATCTCCTCGCCCTCGCGCCAATAGGAGGAGAGTTGCAGCACGGCTGGCCCGCTCAGACCGCGATGGGTGAAGAGCAGCGCCTCGTCGAACGAGGCGCGCTGGTTCGACAGGCGGGCGGGCAGGGAAAGCCCGGCGAGCGGGGCAAAACGACCCTCGGGGAAAGTGAACGGGACAAGGCCCGCGCGGGTTTGAGTGATCGTCAGGCCGAATTGCCGGGCGATGTCATAGGCCAACCCGGTGGCGCCCATCTTGGGGATCGACTTGCCACCGGTGGCCAGCACCAGGTTGCGGGCGGTGAGCCGTTCTGTCTTGCCCTCGCGTTCGACCATCAGGCAGAAGCGCCCATCGGCATGGGACAGGTCCTTGAGGCTGGTGTTCAGCCAGAGGGTCGCGCCCGCGCGCTCCATCTCCGAGAGCAGCATGGCGACGATCTGTTTGGCTGAGCTGTCGCAGAAGAGCTGGCCCAGCGTCTTTTCATGCCAGGCGATACCGTGGCGGTTCACCAGGTCGATGAAATCCCATTGGGTGTAGCGGGCCAGCGCCGATTTGCAGAAATGCGGGTTCTGCGACAGGAAATTTTCGGGGCCTGCGTACATATTGGTGAAGTTGCAGCGGCCGCCGCCGGAGATGCGGATCTTTTCCCCCGGAGCGCGCGCATGATCGAGCACCAGCGTGCCCGGTCCCGCATGGGCCGCGCACATCATGCCGGCGGCGCCAGCGCCCAGGATGATCGTGTTCAACTGCATGTGTCGGGGGTGCCGCACCACGCGCGATTTGGCAAGGGGTCAGGCGAGGGGGCTCAGATGATCGGCGGAATAGCGGGCTTGCGCCGCATACCGCTGACTGCGTTCAGAACCACGGCGGCGAGGATGATCGCGCCGCCCCACAGGGTGCCTGCGCTGGCCTCTTCGCCCAGCAGCAGCCAGACCCAGACCGGCGCCAGCATCGACTCGATCATGGTGATCAACGTCAGTTCGGCGGCGGGCACCACCTGGCTGCCCATCGTATAGAGCGCCATGCCCACCGCCAGCAGGCCCGCGCCCATCGCCATGGCAATGGCGATGTCGCGCGCGGGCACCAGGAGCGGCTGGCCGGTGAGCCCGAGCATTCCCAGCGCCACCATCATCGACAGCATGCCGCCGATGGCGACGGCGGGCATCATGTCACCCAGCCGTCCCCAGCGCAGCGACAGGGTGAAAAGCGCAAATCCCATGGCCGAGGCGAGCGCCGCCAGATTGCCCGCCAGCGCCCCCAGCGCCAGCCCCTCGCGCACCATCACCACCAGACCTATCAGGGCGATGGCAATGGCGGCCCAGGTGGCCCGCCGCACGCTTTCGCGCAGCACCACCCAGCTGAGCGCGGCGGCCAGAAAGGGGGAGGCGGCGAACAGGAAGACGGCATTGGCCACGGTGGTGGACTGGATGGCAAAGATCGCGCCCGCGAAGGCCACCACCAGGCCGAAGCCAGCCATCAGCCCGGCCCGCCCGGTGGCGCGCAGGGCGGGCAGGATCGGTTTGCGCCTGCGCCAGGCGAAAAAGGCCAGAAGCGTGGGCACCATCGCCGCCGAGCGCCAGAACAGGATCGCCCAGGTTCCGGCCACCTCGATCTCGCGGATGGCAAGACCCATCAGCGACCAGAGCAGCGCGGCGGTTGCCACCAAAATGACCCCTGTCGAATAGCGCATGCCCTTTGCCCCTTGCCCCGGTAACGGGGCGATGGTGGCGGCGGGTCGGGGGCGCGTCTGTTCCGTTCGCGACGTGACGCGCCGCAAAAGACTGGTGCGTCAGGGGGTTGCGGGGCACTGATCCCGGTTTTTGAGCCGATGGCCCACATCGACGATCGCCAGGATCGCGGGAACCAGGTCCTGGCCCAGATCGGTCAGGCTGTATTCGACCGAGGGCGGCGAGGTCGGGCGCACCTCGCGCCGGACCACGCCCTTGTGTTCCAACTCGCGCAGGCGCGCGGTCAGCATCTTGGCCGAGATGCCGGGGATATCGACCCGCAGCTCGTTGAACCGTCGTGCGCCGCCGCTGAGATACCAGATCACGTTCGGGGTCCAGGCGCCGCCCAAAAGCTTCATGCATTCGCTGAGCGGGCAGCGGCCGGGCAGGGGGGCAGCCTTGTTTCGGGTGATCTTGAGTGCCATCGAATTCTCACCTGGTAACCTTGGGGTAACCGGATAAAGAAGTAACAAAAAGAAATCAAGTTTACTTCGGTAACTGGATGACTACCTCCAGCGCATCAGAGCAATCCGACAAAAGGAGATGGAACGGATGAAACTCTATTACAAACCCGGTGCCTGTTCGCTGGCCAGCCATATCGCGTTGATCGAGGCGGGCGAGAGCTTTGATCTTGAGCAGGTGGACACCGCTGCCGGCACTACCGCCTCGGGCGGCGATTTCCGCGCCATCAACCCCAAGGGCTATGTGCCCGCGCTGGTGCTGGACGAGGGCGAGACGGTGACCGAGGGCTCGGCCATCCTGCAACTGATCGCCGAGCGCAACCCGGACGCGGGGCTGCTGCCGCAGGCCGGTGGGCTGGGTCGTACGCGGGTGCAGGAGCAGCTGAATTTCATCGCTTCGGAATTGCACAAGGCGTTTGGGCCGTTCTTCTCGGGCAAGCCGCTGGAAGGCGAGGCGCGCGACGCGGCGGTCGAGCGGGTCAATGGCCGGATGCAGATCGTCGAGGCGATGCTGGCGGATGGTCGCGACTACCTGAACGGGGCGCAATTCAGCGTGGCCGATGCCTATCTGTTCGTGGTTACCAACTGGGCCAATTTCCTGGGCCTGTCGCTGGACGCGGTGCCCAACCTCAAGGCGCTGGTCGCCCGTGTGGCCGAGCGCCCCGCGACCCGCGCGGCGATGCAGGCCGAGGGGCTGTTGGGATGAGCATGACGACCGAAGAGGCGCCCTTTGCCGCCGTTCAGGCGGTGATCGGGACCTATTTCGACGGGCTGCACCATGCCGACAGCATCCGCTTGCGGCAGGTCTTTCACCCGCAGGCGATCTATGCCTGTGCCAGCGGCGGCGACTGGCTCTATCGCGATATGGAGACCTATTTCGCGGTGGTCGACCAGCGGGTGTCGCCCGCCAGCAAGGGCGAGGCGCGGCGGGATCGTATCCAGTCGATCGACTTTGCCGGGCCGGATACGGCGCGGGCGGTGGTGAACTGCGCCATCGGTGACAGCTATTTCACCGATTTCCTGACCTTCGTGCGGCAGAACGGACGCTGGCAGATCCTGGCCAAGGTGTTCCATTCGGAACCGCTTTAACCCGATCCGGCGCGCGACCCGCCGCGCGCCGGACGCTTGATTGTGAAAGGACACGAACCCGGCATGCCGTATGTCAACATCAAGATAACCCGTGAGGGTGCCACGCCCGCGCAGAAAGCCGAACTGATCGCGGGTGTCACCGACCTGTTGAAACAGGTGCTGAACAAGGATCCCGAGACCACATTTGTCGTCATTGACGAGGTCGAGATGGATCATTGGGGGATCGGCGGTCTGCCGGTTGCCGAATACCGCAGGCGCAAGGCCGACTGAACCCGCTTCTCCGCCTCGTGTTCGCCGGGGCGGAGAAATGCCTGCACGAGACAAAGCCTCTGGCAGGATGGACGCCTTTGCAGTACTCTGTTTCCAGATCCGGCACGAACCGGACATCAAGACCCCGAACAGGGGTGCGAACGAGGCAGCAAGCGGCAGTGGTGTCATGACCGAGATGGTATATGGCGCGGTCCCCGAGCGGGGCGGCGAACCGATTCTTCCCAAATGGTGGCGGACACTCGACAAATGGTCGATGTCCTGCGTGCTGATCCTGTTCGGGATCGGGCTGCTGCTGGGCCTTGCGGCCTCGCCGCCGCTGGCCGCGCGCAACGGGTTTGAGCCCTTCCACTACGTGCAAAGGCAGGCATTTTTCGGGGGGCTGGCCATCGTGGCGATGCTGTTAACCTCGATGATGTCGCCGGTGCTGGTGCGCCGCCTTGCGGTGCTGGGCTTTCTGGGCGCCTTCGTGGCGCTGGCGCTGTTGCCGATCTTTGGCACCGATTTCGGCAAGGGCGCGGTGCGCTGGTATTCGCTGGGCTTCGCCTCGGTGCAGCCTTCCGAGTTTCTCAAGCCCGGTTTCATGGTGGTCGCGGCATGGCTGTTTGCTGCCTCGCAGGAAATCAACGGCCCGCCGGGGCGGCTGTGGTCCTTTGCGCTCTGCGTGGCGATCGTGCTGATGCTGGTGATGCAGCCTGATTTCGGACAGGCCTGTCTGGTGCTGTTCGGCTGGGGGGTGATGTATTTCGTGGCCGGAGCGCCGATGCTGTTGCTGATGGCGATGGCCGGCGTGGTCGTGCTGGGCGGCATGATCGCCTATTCCAGTTCCGAGCATTTTGCCCGCCGCATCGACGGGTTTCTGAACCCCGATGTCGATCCCACAACCCAGCTGGGCTATGCCACCAATGCCATCCGCGAGGGCGGGTTGTT
Organism: Ruegeria pomeroyi; assembly: GCF_021405525.1. Taxonomy (GTDB): domain Bacteria; phylum Pseudomonadota; class Alphaproteobacteria; order Rhodobacterales; family Rhodobacteraceae; genus Ruegeria_B; species Ruegeria_B alba. Next base: position 2,908,283 of record NZ_JAGQAG010000001.1, on the reverse strand, counting down.
CGGTGTCGGTGTTGGCGAGGGTCAGGTGAAATGGTCGCTGCCCGATGCTCATACCGATTTCATCATCGCGGTGGCGGCCGAGGAATACGGGCTGGTTCTGGTCCTTATCATCATCGCGCTCTATGCCTCGATCGTGGTGCGTTCGCTGTTGCGGCTGATGCGCGAGCGGGACATGTTCCTGCGTCTCGCGGGCACCGGCCTTGCCTGTACATTCGGCGTGCAGGCGATGATCAACATGGGCGTCGCGGTGCGTCTGCTGCCGGCCAAGGGCATGACCTTGCCGTTCGTCAGCTACGGCGGCTCGTCGCTCATCGCGGGCGGTATTGCGGTGGGCATGCTTCTGTGTTTCACCCGCACCCGCCCGCAAGGAGAGCTTGGCGATCTGTTGCGCGGGCGCGGATAGACAGGCGGTTGGGATGACGCGGAAATACCTGATGATCGCGGCGGGTGGGACCGGGGGGCACATGTTCCCCGCCCAGGCCCTGGCCGAGGCGATGTTACGCAAGGGCTGGCGGGTGCGCCTGTCCACCGACGCCCGTGGTGCACGCTATACCGGGGGGTTCCCGCACACCACCGAGATCACGCAAGTGTCCAGCGCGACCTTCGCCCGTGGCGGGGTTCTGGCCAAGGCGATGGTGGCGCCCCGCATCGCGGCGGGCATCGCGTCGACTGCGATGCAGATGCGGCGCGACCGCCCCGACGTGGTGGTGGGGTTCGGCGGTTACCCTTCGATCCCGGCGCTGGCTGCGGCAACGCTGCTCAGGCTGCCGCGCATGATCCATGAACAGAACGGCGTGCTGGGCCGGGTCAACCAGGTGTTTGCCCGCCGGGTTGCCTGTGTTGCCTGCGGTGTCTGGCCCACCGACCTGCCCGAGGGCGCCCAGGGCGTACATGTGGGCAATCCTGTTCGGGCCGCCGTGCTTGAACGCGCCGGGGCCGCCTATATCCCGCCCGGTCCCTATCCGATGTCGATCCTGGTGATGGGCGGCAGCCAGGGCGCCCGCATCCTGAGCGATGTGGTGCCCGGTGCCATCGCGGCCCTGCCCGAGGCGTTGCGCCAGTATATCCGCGTCGCCCATCAGGCCCGCGACGAGGATGGCGCGCGCGTCACCGAGTTCTACGCCGCCCATGGCATCGACGCCGAGGTCGAACCCTTCTTTCACGATGTGCCCCGGCGGATGTCCGAGGCGCAGCTGGTGATCAGCCGCGCGGGCGCCTCGAGCGTTGCCGATATCAGCGTGATCGGGCGACCCTCGATCCTGATCCCCTATGCGGCGGCCACCGGCGATCACCAGACCGCCAATGCCCGCGCGCTGACCGGCGCCAATGCGGCGATCCTGATCCCCGAGCGTGCCCTTGACAGCGCCGCGCTGGCAGAGCAGATCGTGGCGGTTCTGACCAACCCGGACGCGGCGCTGCAAATGGCCAACGCGGCGCTGTCCGCCGGCGCCCCCGATGCGACCGAACGCCTGGTCGGACTGGTCGAACAGCTGGCCGAGAAGGAGACGCCATGACCCCCGCCACCAAACTGCCGCAGGATGTCGGCCCGATCCATTTTGTCGGCATCGGCGGGATCGGCATGTCGGGCATCGCAGAGGTGCTCTTGAACCTGGGCTACCGGGTGCAGGGGTCGGACCTCAAAGGCTCGAAGATCACCGAGCGACTGGCCGGGCTGGGCGCCGAGATTTTCGAAGGCCAGAGTGCCGCGAACCTGGACGGGGCCGCCGTGGTGGTGATCTCGTCCGCGATCAAGCCGGGCAATCCGGAACTCGACGGCGCCCGCGCGCAGGGCCTGCCGGTTGTGCGCCGTGCCGACATGCTGGCCGAGCTGATGCGGCTGAAATCGAACATCGCCATCGCCGGTACACATGGCAAGACCACCACAACCACCATGATGGCGGAACTGATGGTGGCGGGCGGGTTTGATCCGACCGTCATCAATGGCGGCATCATCCATGCCTATGGCTCGAACGCGCGGATGGGGCAGGGCGAATGGATGGTGGTCGAGGCCGACGAGAGTGACGGCTCTTTCAACCGGCTGCCGGCAACGGTGGCCATCGTCACCAATATCGACCCCGAGCATATGGAGCACTGGGGTTCGATCGAAGGGCTGCGGCAGGGGTTCTATGACTTTGTCTCGAACATTCCGTTCTATGGTATCGCCGTCTGCTGCACCGATCATGCCGAGGTACAGTCGCTGGTGGGCCGGATCACCGACCGCCGCGTGCGCACCTATGGGTTCAACGCCCAGGCCGATGTGCGGGCGATCAACCTGACCTACAAGGGCGGGGTGGCGCATTTCGACATCCAGCTTCAGCACGAAGAGATGGTGATCGAGGGCTGCACCCTGCCGATGCCGGGCGATCACAACGTGTCGAACGCGCTGAGTGCGGTGGCCGTGGCCCGCCATCTTGGCATGAAGGCCGACGAGATCCGCGCGGCGCTGGCCGCCTTTGGTGGCGTCAACCGCCGCTTTACCAAGGTGGGCGAGGTGAACGGCGTCACCATCATCGACGATTACGGCCATCACCCGGTCGAGATCGCCGCCGTGCTGAAAGCGGCGCGCCAGGCCAGCGAGGGCCGGGTCATCGCCGTGCATCAGCCGCACCGCTATTCGCGCCTGTCCAACCTGTTCGACGATTTCTGCGCCTGTTTCAACGAGGCCGATGTGGTTGCCATTGCCGAGGTCTATGCCGCGGGCGAGACGCCGATCGCCGGCGCCGACCGCGACTCGCTGGTCGCCGGGCTGATCCGGCATGGCCATCGCCATGCCCGCGCCATCCTCAGCGAGGATGACCTGGAACGGCTGGTGCGCGAACAGGCACGTCCGGGCGACATGGTGGTCTGTCTGGGTGCCGGCACGATCAGCGCCTGGGCCAACGGCCTGCCCGACCGGCTGAAGGGATAGGCCCGCCCCCGCGCCGCCCGTGCGGCGACGGGTCGGGCTGTCATTCTCCTCAAGCACTTTAGGGTAGGGACCGGTCTGGCAGGAACGGGCCGGTAGAGCGCAGGAGAGAGGATCATGGCCGCGCCACTGAAACGACGGATCGGATTGGGCCTGCTCACCGCCTATGGCATCGGTGTCATGGTGGGCGCGGGCATCTATGTTCTGGTGGGTGCCGTGGCGGGCGATGCCGGTGTCTGGGCGCCGATCGCTTTTCTCTTGGCCGGTCTCATCGCGGCGCCCACCGCGCTCAGTTATGCGGAATTCTCCACCCGCCTGCCCGAGGCGGCGGGCGAGGCCGCCTATGTGGGAACCGGGCTCAACAGCCAGTCGCTGGCGCTGTTGGTGGGTCTTGCCGTTGTGGTGGCGGGCACGGTTTCGGCCGGGGCGGTGCTGCGCGGCGGGGTCGGCTATCTGACCGCCGTGACCGAGATCGACCCGGTCTGGGCGATGATCGGCATCGGCGGCGCGCTGACGCTGGTGGCCATCGTCGGAGTGCTGGAAAGCCTGGCGCTGGCGGCGGTGTTCACCGTGGTCGAACTGGCCGGGCTGGCGCTGGTGGTCTGGGCTGGGCTGGGGGCCGACCCCTCGCCCGACTGGGTCGCCCCGGCGCCGCCGGTCTGGACCGGCATCGGGCTGGGCGGCGTTCTGGCTTTCTTCGCCTTCATCGGTTTCGAGGATATCGTCAACATGGCCGAAGAGGTCGAGGCGCCCGAGCGTACCCTGCCGCGCGCCATCCTGATCTCGCTGGTGGTGACCTCGGTGCTTTATGCGCTGGTGGCCTGGGCGGCGGTGCGCGCGGTGCCGCTGGCGGAGTTGGGTCAATCCGAAAGCCCGCTGGCGCTGGTCTGGCAACATGGGCGCGGCAGCGGCGCGGGCTTTCTGTCGGCCATCGCGGTGTTTGCGGCTCTGAACGGCATCCTGGCGCAGATCGTCATGGCCACCCGCGTGCTTTACGGCCTGGGCGGGCGCAACCCGGCGCTGGCGCTCTTTCACAATGCCCATCCGCGGTTCGGCACGCCGGTGCTGGCAACGATCATGGTGGGGGCGGCGGTGATCTTTTGCGCGCTCTATGTGCCGGTCGAGACGCTGGCCGAGACCACCTCCTCGATCCTGCTGGCGGTGTTTGCAATGGTCAACGGCGCCTTGATCGTCCAAAAAAGACGCGCGCCCGAGGCGCGGTTCCGCGTTCCGATGGTGGTACCCGTTCTGGGGCTGGTGCTGTCGTTGGGGGCGCTGTCGGTTGCGGTAAGGGGAATTCTATGAGCTGGACAATCCTGTTGGGGGCCTTGTGGGTGATCGCCGCGACCGTGGTCGCGCTTTTGCCCATGCGCCGCCAATATGCGCCGGGGCTGATGCTGTTGATCCTGGCGCCGGCGCTGATCGTCGCCATCGGGTATGAGCACGGTTTGCTGGCCGGCCTGCTGGCGCTGGCGGGATTTGTGTCGATGTTCCGCAACCCGCTGCGCTATTTCTGGCGCAAGGCCTTTGGTCCGGCGGAGCGTGCCGAATGACCCTGTCGCTGATCCTTGCCTGTCTCTGGGCGGTGGCCGCCAATGTGCTGGCGATGCTGCCCAGCCGTGATCACCACTGGCGCCGCGCCTATGCGCTGATCGCGCTGGGCATCCCGCTGTTGGGCTATGTGACCTATGAGAATGGTCCCTGGATCGGGCTGGTGGTGCTGGCGGCGGGCATGTCGGTGCTGCGCTGGCCGGTCATCTATCTAGGACGCTGGCTGCGGCGACCGCGCGCCTGACCGGGATGGAGGCCGAATTTGCCATACCGCTTGCGCTATTGGCCCTTGGACTGGCGGTGGGAGCGTTCCTGGCCCGGATCGGCGCCGCCGTCTGGGCCTTGTTGGGGGCGTTGCTTGCAGCGCTTGCTGTCTGGCTGCTGATCTTTCAGTCGCCCCGGTTCGGATGGGAGGGGATGGGCCCCGGCATCGTCGCCATGCTGTTCTGCGCGCCACTGGGGCTGGGCCTGCTGCTGGGCGCCGGGATCGGATGCCTGAGGCGCCGTAGCGATGGATAATCTGCTGCTCTATGTCGTGCCCACGCTGCTGGGGCTGGGGGGCGCCTATCTGGGGCGCCGGCTGGCCCGCGCCGGTGGCTGGCGCCGGGTGCTCAGCCTTGCGATGATCGCCAGCGGCGCATTGGCGGGGCTGATGCTCTATGCTCAGAGCCTCGATGACCCCTGGGCCGCAATCGGCATTGCGGCGCTGTCGGCGCTGGGGCTGGGTCCGGTGATCCTGGGTCTTGTGCTGGGGGGATTTGTCGGCTGGGTCGGTTGGCGCCGCGGCGGCTGAGCTTTGGCGTTGTCCCGACCGGTGCTTCCGGGTTACATCCCCCCGACGTGACGAAAAGACGGGCGGACATGATCGACACAAGCGCAATTCGCGGTAAGCTGACGCCGAACCGGGACCTGTCCGAGCTGACCTGGCTCAGGGTGGGTGGGCCGGCGGATTGGCTGTTCCAGCCCGCCGATATCGCCGATCTGCAAGCTTTCCTGCGCATGCTGCCTGCCGAAGTGGCAGTGTTCCCCATGGGGGTCGGGTCGAACCTGATCGTGCGCGATGGCGGTTTGCGCGCGGTGGTGATCCGGCTCGGGCGCGGCTTTAACGCGATCGAAGTGGCGGGGGATACAGTCACCGCCGGGGCCGCGGCGCTGGATGCGCATGTGGCCCGGCGAGCGGCGGATGCGGGCGTTGATCTGACCTTTCTGCGCACCATTCCCGGTTCCATTGGCGGGGCGGTGCGGATGAACGCGGGCTGCTATGGCAGCTACACGGCGGATGTGTTCCGCTCGGCCCAGGTGGTCCTGCGCTCGGGTGAGCTGGTGACGCTGGGCTCAGCCGATCTCAACTTTCGCTATCGGCAGAGCGACCTGCCCGAGGGCGCGGTGCTGGTCTCGGCCAGTCTGCAAGGCACTCCGGGCGACCCCGAGGCGCTACATGCCCGGATGCAGGCGCAGCTGGACAAGCGCGACCAGACCCAGCCCACCAGGGAACGCAGCGCCGGGTCTACCTTTCGCAATCCGGCCGGGTTCTCCTCGACCGGGCAGGCGGACGATATCCATGATCTGAAGGCGTGGAAGGTGATCGACGATGCCGGCATGCGCGGCGCCCGGCGCGGCGGCGCGCAGATGAGCGAGATGCATTCGAATTTCCTGATCAACACCGGTGGCGCCACGGCGGCGGATCTCGAAGGTCTGGGCGAAGAGGTGCGAAAAAAGGTTTACGACACCAGCGGCATAACGTTAGAGTGGGAAATCATGCGGGTCGGAGATCCGTAAGACGGCTAACATCCCGAAACCGCGAACCCTTTCAGGCCAAAACAGGGGGCGGACTCCGGGGCAAAAGCGGGTCACCAAATAAGACCCGAATGACATAGAGGCACTGAATTGGGTATGTCGAGCAGGACAAACCCCAAGGTGGCGGTATTGATGGGCGGACCCTCGGCCGAGCGCGAGGTCTCGCTTGTATCGGGGCGTGAATGCGCCGCCGCCCTGCGGGGAGAAGGTTTCGAGGTGGTGGAGCTGGATGCCGGCCCCGACCTCTGCGACCGGTTGCGCGCGATCGCGCCCGATGTCGTCTTTAACGCATTGCATGGTCGCTGGGGCGAGGATGGCTGCGTGCAGGGCCTGCTGGAGTGGCTGCGCATTCCCTACACGCATTCCGGTGTGCTGGCCTCGGCGCTGGCGATGGACAAGCAGCGCACCAAAGATGTGTACCGGGCCGCCGGCCTGCCGGTGGTCGAGAGCGTGATTGCCGAGCGCGCCGCCGTCGAGGCCGCGCATGTGATGGCGCCGCCCTATGTGGTCAAGCCCAACAACGAGGGCTCCTCGGTCGGTATCTATATCGTGCAGGAAAGCGCCAACCGGCCGCCACAGCTGTCGCAGGACATGCCGGCGCAGGTCATGGTCGAGCAATATGTGCCGGGGCGCGAGATGACGACCACGGTGATGGGCGACCGGGCGCTGAACGTGACCGATATCCTGACCGATGGCTGGTACGATTATCACGCCAAATACAGTCCCGGCGGTTCGCGCCATGTGATCCCCGCCGATCTGCCGCCCGAGATTTTCGAGCTGTGCCTGGATTACGCCCTGCGCGCGCACAAGGCGCTGGGCTGCCGTGGCCTCAGCCGGACGGATTTCCGCTGGGACGAAAGCCGGGGCGCCGATGGGCTGTTCCTGCTGGAGACCAATACGCAACCGGGCATGACGCCCACCTCGCTGGCGCCCGAACAGGCAATTGCCGCTGGCATGACCTTCGGCCAGCTCTGCGCCTGGATGGTGGAGGATGCCTCGTGCGATCGCTGAGCCGCATCCTGCTGCCGGTCCGGTTCCACCCACAGCTGCCCGCCGGGCAGGACGCCGCCTTTGACAGCGGCGCGGGCGATGCAGCACCTTTGGCCAGCGCCCTGCGGCTGGATGGGTTGTCGCGGCTGAAACCGGCGCCCAAACGCTCGGACCCGGCTCCGTCGCGGCTGAGCTACCGGGTTCAGCGTTGGATGCTGACACCGGGCATCCGCCTTGGCCTGCGGATCGGGGTGCCGTTCTGCCTGGTCTTCGCGCTGGGCAGTGCGTTTCTGGCCAGCGAACAGCGGCGCGATGCGCTCAATGCCTTTGTCGCCGATATTCGCGCCTCGATTCAGGAGCGTCCCGAATTCATGGTCAACCTGATGGCCATCGACGGTGCCGGAACCCATCTGGCGGCAGATATTCGCGAGGTGGTGCCGATCGACTTTCCGATCAGTTCGTTCGAACTGGATGTCGAGCAAATCCGTGAGGTGATCGCGGGGCTGGACCCGGTCAAGAGCGCTACGGTGCGCATCCGTCCTGGCGGCGTGTTGCAGGTCGACGTGGTCGAGCGGCAGCCGGCGGTCGTCTGGCGCACCCGTGCCGGTGTCGAGATGCTCGACGAGACTGGCGCCCATGTGGATGACCTGCCGGAACGGAGCGCGCGTCCCGACCTGCCGCTGATCGCGGGCGAGGGGGCCGATGCCAATGTCGCCGAAGCGCTGCGCCTGATCCAGACCGCTCAGCCGCTGGGCGACCGGTTGCGCGGCCTGGTCTGGGTGGGCGAACGGCGCTGGGATCTGGTGCTGGACCGGGGGCAGGCGATCCAGTTGCCCGCCAAGCGCCCGGTGCAGGCGCTGGAACGGGTGCTGGCGGTGAACGAAGTGCAGGAATTGCTGGATCGCGATATCGCGGTCGTGGACATGCGGCTGGGCACACGCCCCACGATCCGCATGACCGAGGCGGCCTCGGCCGAGTGGTTGCGGGTCAGGAATACGGGCGGAAACGGGCAGTAGACAGATGATGACGGATCTCTATCAGTCGCAGCGGGCAATGCGCCAGATGCGCCAACAGGCGATACAGCGGGGCGTGGTGGCCATTCTGGATGTGGGCAGTTCCAAGATTTCCTGCCTGATCCTGCGCTTTGACGGCAGCAGCCGCCTATCCGACGACAGCGCCATCGGCTCGATGGCGGGCCAGACCGGGTTCCGGGTGATCGGCGCCGCCACCACCCGTTCACGCGGGGTGCAGTTCGGCGAGATCACCGCCATGCAGGAGACCGAGCGCGCGATCCGCACCGCATTGCAGGCGGCGCAGAAGATGGCCGATATCCGGGTCGATCACGTGATCGCCTGTTTCTCGGGGGCGAACCCGCGCTCCTATGGGCTGGATGCCAAGGTTGAACTGGAAACCCAGGTGGTGACCGAGGCCGAGATCGGCCGGGTGCTGAATGCCTGCGAGGTGCCCGAATACGGCGCCGGACGTGAGGTGCTGCATGCGCAGCCGGTGAACTTCGCGCTCGACAACCGCTCGGGCCTGATCGACCCGCGCGGGCAACTGGGTCAGAGCCTGGCGGTGGACATGCATATGCTGACGGTGGACGCCACCGCGATCCGCAACCTCGCTCATTGCATCAAGCGATGTGACCTGGAACTGGCTGGCGTCGCCAACTCGGCCTATGTTTCAGGAGTTTCGGCGCTGGTCGAGGACGAGCAGGAACTGGGGGCCGCCTGTATCGACATGGGCGGCGGCACCACGAGCATTTCGATCTTTCTCAAGAAACACATGATCTATGCCGATTGCGTGCGCATGGGCGGCGATCACGTGACCGGCGATATCTCGATGGGGCTGGGCGTGCCTACCGCCAACGCCGAGCGGATCAAGACCTTTTCCGGCGGCGTGCATGCCACCGGCGCCGATGACCGCGAGATGATCGACATCGGCGGCGATACCGGCGACTGGGAGCATGACCGCCGCACCGTCAGCCGGGCCGAGCTGATCGGCATCATGCGGCCGCGGGTCGAAGAAATCCTTGAGGAGGTGCGGGCGCGGCTGGATGCGGCCGGGTTCGAACATCTGCCCAGCCAGCAGATCGTGCTGACTGGCGGCGGCAGCCAGATCATGGGGCTTGATGGGCTGGCCAGCCGCATTCTGGGACAGCGCGTGCGCCTGGGCCGTCCCTTGCGGGTGCATGGCCTGCCGCAATCGGCCACCGGGCCGGGGTTTTCCTCGGTGGTGGGGTTGAGTCTGTTTGCCGCCCACCCGCAGGACGAATGGTGGGATTTCGAGGTCCCGGTCGACCGCTATCCCGCGCGCTCGTTGCGTCGGGCGGTCAAGTGGTTCCGCGATAACTGGTAGGGCGGTCGTTCGGCGAATGGGATAGGGCGATGACCGAGATACGATCACATACCGGACTGCGCGGGATTGCGGCGCTTCTGGTGGTCATCTTCCATTTTCGCGATGATCTTCATGGTTTTGCCGACCCCGACGGGTACACAGGTTTTTTTGCAACCTCGTACGTCTTCGTCGATCTGTTCTTTGTCCTGAGCGGCTTTATCCTCGCTCTTGTCTATGATGAGAGTTTCGAGCGGGGGGTGAACCAAGGCACCTATGCTCGCTTTCTTGTCTTTCGCCTTGCGCGGATTTATCCGCTGCACCTGCTGACGCTTGCGATCATGGTCGCGCTGACGATCCGGTCCGACCCAGGGGCCATGGCAAGTCAATGGCCAGATCTGGTGCAGAACCTGACGTTGACGCAGGCTTGGGGGTTTGTTGACCGCTTTGTGTTCAACTATCCGTCTTGGTCGATTTCTGCCGAATGGATGGCCTATATTTGTTTTCCTTTTTTTCTGACCATGTCACGACGGATGGTTCCGGCGCTGCTTCTGTTGGCATCGGTTTCGCTCTGCCTCGGCTATCTGTGGGTGACGGGGAACGATCTGGCACTGAACGAACGCCTTAGTCTACTGCGCGGTTTGCCAGCCTTTGCGGTCGGGCTCTTACTGTTTCGTCTGCGCGACACGTTCGCCGCCATGTCCGGTGGCTTGCTTTCGGTGGCGCAGATGGTCTTGGTCGTGAGCGTCTTGCTGATGCTGCATCGGGGCAACGATACGGTGCTTCTGGTTGTCTGTTTCGCGTTGATGGTCGGAGCCACCTGGCAGGATCGCGGTATCCTCTCGTTGGTTCTAAGCGGGCGGCTGGCCGTTTTGTTGGGACTATGGTCCTACTCCATATACATGCTGCATGTGCCGGTGCGCCATGTCATGTACTCGCTCTTTCCAAAGCTTGCCGGGTTCCCGGCGACAGATTGGGGTGGGGTCCCGTTTTTCTTGACCTGTCTGCTCGGGACGCTCGCCGTGTCGGCAGCCTCTTATCGCTATTTTGAGGCGCCGATGCGACGCCAGTGCAGAAATCTGTATGGGAGGCGTCAAGTAGCCTAAGGATTCCTTGATTTTTCAAAGTCTTGATTGTAGTTTGCCCGCAAAAGACAAAAATAGGCGGCAGAGCAGCCCCCAGATAAGATTGCTAAGTAGCGTGCGCGAGCACGCTTTCCGCGCGCGGCGAGATCGACGGTGCGTGAGGAGTGTATCCTTTGCGGCGATCCACCAAATATAGCCAATCTCCACCACAGAACGGGAAAGACGGCAAATTTCTGCCCATATTTTGTGGCTTTTTTGCGATTTGGGCGTGACGAGCCGTCGCAATATCAGTAGGATTATCTGTGGATAGGTAAGAAAAATCCCGTGTAAGGCGGGGGTAAAACAGGCGGACAGAGCATGACATTGAACCTTTCGATGCCCGGACAGGATGAGTTGAAGCCGCGGATCACCGTTTTCGGGGTCGGGGGCGCTGGCGGCAATGCCGTCAACAACATGATTGAAAAACAGCTGGAAGGCGTCGATTTCGTCGTCGCCAATACCGACGCGCAGGCCCTACAGCAGAGCCATGCGCCCTCGCGCATCCAGCTGGGTGTCAAGGTGACCGAAGGGTTGGGCGCCGGAGCGCGAGCCACAGTGGGCGCCGCTGCCGCCGAAGAAAGCATCGAGCAGATCGTTGATCATCTGGCCGGGGCGCATATGTGCTTCATCACCGCTGGAATGGGCGGCGGCACCGGCACTGGCGCCGCCCCGATCATCGCGCAGGCCGCGCGGGAACTGGGTGTGCTCACCGTGGGCGTGGTGACCAAGCCGTTCCAGTTCGAAGGCGCAAAGCGCATGCGTCAGGCTGAGGATGGTGTCGACGCGCTGCAAAAGGTGGTCGACACGCTGATCATCATTCCGAACCAGAACCTGTTCCGCCTTGCCAACGAAAAGACCACCTTTACCGAAGCCTTCAGCATGGCCGACGACGTACTCTATCAAGGCGTCAAGGGCGTGACCGACCTGATGGTGCGCCCGGGCCTGATCAACCTCGACTTTGCCGACGTTCGCGCCGTGATGGACGAGATGGGCAAGGCAATGATGGGCACCGGCGAGGCCGCAGGCGAGGACCGCGCCGTGCAGGCCGCCGAAAAGGCGATTGCCAACCCGCTGTTGGATGAAATCAGCCTGAACGGCGCTAAGGGCGTGTTGATCAACATCACCGGCGGCCATGACCTGACTCTGTTCGAACTGGACGAGGCGGCCAATATCATTCGCGAGAAGGTCGACCCTGACGCCAATATCATCGTTGGCTCGACCTTGGATACCTCGATGGACGGCGCAATGCGGGTGTCGGTCGTTGCGACCGGCATCGACGCGGTGGATGTGCAACATGATATGCCTGTACCGCGCCGTCCAATGAATGCGCCGCTCAAGCATCGGGTGGCTGCTGAAGAAAAGCCTGCGCCGCTGACATTGGAACAGCCTGCTGCCGAGGAACCCGTGGCGCTTGTCGCCGAGGAACCAAGCCTTTTCGAAGGCATGGATGTCGAGCAAGTCGCTGCCCATGACCTGGGAGAAGATATCCTGGATACAAGCGACGAGCCGGAGCTGCTGGACGATGACGGTTTGCCGCCGCCGGCCTATCAGCCCCAGGTGCCCGCGTTCCAACCGCGTGCCTATGTCGAGGAAGAAGAAGCAGCGGTCGAGAGTTTTGTTGCACCGCGCGCTTCCGCACCCGGCACACCTTCGCCCGAGGCGATGCGCCGGCTTCAGGCCGCGGCGCAAAAAGTACCGCCGGCAGCGCCTCAGCAGGTGCAACGGGCACCGTTGCAGCCAGCCGGAGAGAAGCCCCGTTTCGGCTTCAACCGGTTGATCGACCGGATGACCGGACACGCACCGGATACGCCTGCCGAACGAGGCGCCGCACCAGCGCGAAAGCAGCCGGTAATGCGCCCGAGTGACGCAACGGCACCCGCGCATTCCGAGGTGGACCCTGATCAAGAGCGGATCGAAATTCCCGCCTTCCTGCGCCGTCAAGCCAACTGATAGCGGTCACAAGTAGAGCAAGCAAGGCCGCCTGAGGGCGGCCTTTTTACGTTACATATCAGTACGTTGAACTCTCGAAGGCGGGGTTCCGCCTATCCGATTTCCGCATGTTTCAAACCGTTACAAAGATTGAGTTGAGCCCTGAGCGAGGCTCACTTACCTGATGGTCAACACAGCTCCTTGAGGCTGTAGGCAACCGTCAGAGGCCTATCTTGCAACATACGCTGAAATCCTCGGTCACCTTCCAGGGCATTGGTCTGCATGGGGGCAAACCCGTCCGCATGACCCTTCGCCCAGCCGCAGCCGGATACGGCATCTGGTTCAAACGGACGGATATCGAGATCGGCGATGCGATGATCCCCGCGATCTATGATCTGGTCGACCGCACCCCGCTGTGCACCCGTCTGGTGAACGCCGCCGGAGTGTCGGTCTCGACGGTTGAACACATCATGGCCGCACTTGCGGGTTGCGGCGTGCATAATGCCCTGATCGAGTTGGACGGGCCTGAAGTGCCGATTATGGATGGGTCCGCGGTCGACTTCGTGCGCGGTATCATGTCGCGCGGCGTGCGGCAGCAGGCCTCTCCCGTTTTGGCTTATGAAGTGCTGAAGACCCTTACCGTCGAAAAGGACGGTGCGCGCGCGACGCTGATGCCCTCGGATGGGCTGGAGATCGAATTCGCCATTGATTTCGAGGATGCCGCCATCGGTCGCCAGACCCGCCGCATGGATATGCGCAACGGCAGCTTTGCACGCGAACTGAGCGACAGCCGTACCTTTTGTCGACGCGGCGATGTGGAGGCTATGCGCGCCAACGGTCTGGCTTTGGGTGGCACTCTCGAAAACGCGGTGGTTGTCGACGGCGATGAAATCTTGACGCCAGGGGGGCTGCGTCACGCCGATGAAGCGGTGCGTCACAAGATGCTCGATGCGCTGGGCGATCTCTACATGGCAGGGGGGCCGATTCTGGGCCGCTATGTCGGTGAGAAGGCCGGGCACGCCCTGACCAACGCCCTGCTGAGGGCATTGTTTGAAACGCCGGGCGCAGTTCGTCCTGTCCTGTGTACCCCGGAACAGGCAGCGCGCCTGCCCGGACAAGGACTGGTCTGGGCTGAAATCCCCAGGGTTGCCTGAAACAGCCCAGATACACCCAGCACTTACCTCTGATCGCCCGGCCTCGTGCCGGGCGATGCTTATAAGGCGTTTTGCAGCGGAATTTAATGTGCTAGACCAAGGCCCAAACGGGGGATACACCTCGCACGCAAGACGACAAGGACTAGCGGTATGATTGGCAGCAGGGCAGGTACCAGACTGGTTGGCGCACTTCTTTTGGCGACGTTCCTGGCGGCCTGCGACGGCGGTGGTTTTCGCACCGCGGCGGACCGCAGCCAGAATCTGGACGGCTATACGCCGGAACAGATATTCGAGCGCGGCGAATATGAGCTGTCGGTCAAGCGGACCGACGACGCGGCCTATTACTTTTCCGAGGTCGAGCGGCTTTATCCCTATTCCAACTGGGCCAAGCGCGCGCTGATCATGCAGGCCTTTGCCTATCATTCCGGCAAGGATTATCCCGAAAGCCGTGCCGCCGCGCAGCGTTACATCGACTTCTACCCGGCGGACGAGGACGCGGCCTATGCCCAGTATCTGCTGGCGCTCAGCTATTACGACCAGATCGACGAGGTCGGGCGCGACCAGGGCCTGACATTTCAGGCGTTGCAGGCGCTGCGCACGGTGATCGAGGTCTATCCCGACAGTGAATATGCCACTTCGGCGATCCTGAAATTCGATCTGGCCTTTGACCATCTTGCCGCCAAGGAGATGGAGATCGGCCGCTATTACCTGCGCCGCCAGCATTATTCGGCGGCGATCAACCGGTTCCGCGTTGTGGTCGAGGACTTCCAGACCACGACCCACACCGCCGAGGCGCTGCACCGCCTGGTCGAGGCATATCTGTCTCTGGGTTTGGTGGAAGAGGCGCAGACGGCTGGCGCGATCCTGGGTCACAACTACCAATCCTCGGAGTGGTACGAGGCGAGCTACAAGCTCTTGACCGCGCGCGGGCTGAAGATGCGCGATGTCGGCAACAACTGGCTGAGCCAGATTTACCGGCAGTCGATCAAGGGGCAGTGGTTGTAACAGGGCGACGGGCCATCGGCCCGTCCTGCGGAGCTTACGATGCTGCGGGCGCTTGAAATCCGGGACATGCTGATCATCGACAGGCTGGAGTTGGACTTCCGGCCCGGTCTCAACGTGCTGACCGGCGAGACCGGGGCGGGCAAGTCGATCCTGCTCGACAGCCTGGGCTTTGTGCTGGGCTGGCGGGGCCGGGCCGAACTGGTGCGCCAAGGTGCCGAGCAGGGCGAGGTCATCGCCGAGTTCGATCTGGTCCCCGGGCACCCAGCGCATGCGGTACTGGCCGAGGCCGGCCTGCCCGGCGGTGACACGCTGCTGATGCGCCGGGTCAACACCGCCGACGGGCGCAAGACCGCCTGGGTCAACGACCGCCGCTGTTCCGGCGAGGTGCTGCGGGCGCTTTCCGAGACGTTGATCGAGCTGCATGGCCAGCATGACGACCGCGGCCTGCTGAACCCGCGCGGCCACCGGGCGATGCTGGACACATATGCCGGTCTGACGGCCGAGCTTGAGGCGGTTCGCGCGGCCTGGTCCGCACAGTCCAAGGCCCGCAAGACAGTGGCGGCCACCGAGGCGGCGCTGGAGGCGGTACGCGCCGAAGAGGAATATCTGCGCCACGCGGTCGGAGAACTCGACACGCTCGACCCGCAGCCGGGAGAAGAGGCCGAGTTGGACGCCCGCCGCCGCCTGATGCAGGGGGCCGAACGTATCCGCGACGATGTCGCCCGCGCCTTTGCCCTGATCGGCAGCGATGGGGCCGAGGGCGCCATGAGCGACGCGATCCGCTGGCTCGACGGGGTCGCCGACAGGGCCGAGGGTCGGCTGGAGACCGCCGTTGCGGCGCTGGGCCGGGCGCTGATCGAGCTGGGAGAGGCGCAGTCGGGGGTCGAAGACTGTCTGGATGCGCTCCAGTTCAATCCGGCGGAGCTGGAAGAACTGGAGGAACGTCTGTTCGCGATCCGGGCACTGGCGCGCAAGCATGGCGTCGCCCCGGATGAATTGGGTCCGTTTGCAGACACCCTGCGCGGCAAGCTGGCGGCACTGGATGCGGGCGATGCCGATCTGGCGGCGCAACGCGCGGCGTTGGCCAAGTCCGAGGCTGCCTATGAGGCGGCGGCGGCGGCTCTGTCACAGGCCCGCCGGGCCTCGGCCGGGGAACTGGACGCGGCGGTGATGCACGAATTGGCCCCGCTCAAGATGGAGCGCGCGGTGTTTCAGACCCGGATCACCGAGGGCGAGCCCGGCCCCGAGGGGCGTGACGTGGTCGCATTCGAGGTGGCCACCAATCCCGGCGCGCCCGCCGGGCCGCTGAACCGCATCGCCTCGGGCGGTGAACTCAGCCGCTTTCTGCTGGCGCTCAAGGTCTGTCTGCGCGGCGATGATGGCGGCAAGACGATGATCTTTGACGAGATCGACCGCGGCGTCGGCGGCGCCACCGCCGATGCGGTGGGCCGGCGGCTCGAGGCGCTGGCGGGCGCGGGGCAGGTGCTGGTGGTGACCCACTCGCCGCAGGTGGCCGCGCGCGGCGCCCATCACTGGCGGGTGCAGAAACGGGTCGAGGCGGACGCAAC
The DNA here is from genome assembly GCF_021405525.1 of Ruegeria pomeroyi. Lineage (GTDB taxonomy): Bacteria > Pseudomonadota > Alphaproteobacteria > Rhodobacterales > Rhodobacteraceae > Ruegeria_B > Ruegeria_B alba. The sequence goes on along the minus strand of NZ_JAGQAG010000001.1, from coordinate 2,891,926 downwards.
CCTGTCGACCGTGGTGGCGCTGTCGGACCCCGAGCGCGAGGACGAGATCGCCCGCATGCTGTCGGGCGATACCGTGACCGAAGCCGCCCGCGCCGCCGCCCGCGCCCTGCTCGACGCCTGACGGCAACACCGGCGCACAAGCCGGTGAGACTCAACGGGTTTTGCCTTTCCTGACGGTCCCCGGTGTCCTAGTAAGGTTAAAAGACCTTCGCGAGTGCGTGATGACACAATCCACCCGCACTGTTCTGGTGCAGCAGTTTCTTCAGGCCAAGGCCGAGATCGGTGATGCCTGGCAGGTATTGCGCCATCGCGGTCCCAGTCAGGTCCAGTTCTGGTTCATCGCGCTTGCCATTGGCGTGGCGGCCGGTGTGGCTGCGGTTGCTTTTCGAAAGGGAATCAATGCCTTGCAGTCGGTTCTTTACGGCAACGAGGATGTGCGCCTGTTGCACAGCCATGCGGAACACCTGCCCTGGTTCTGGCTTTTGCTGATCCCTACCCTTGGCGGGCTGGTGGTCGGGCTGATCCTGCACAAGACCACGCCCGATGGTCGCGTCCGTTCGGTCGCCGATGTGATTGAGGGTGCGGCGCTCACCGATGGCCGGGTCGAGATGCGGGCCGGGATCGGCTCGATGCTGGCCTCGCTGATCACGCTCAGCTCGGGCGGATCGACAGGGCGCGAGGGGCCGGTGGTGCATATGGCCGGGATGATCTCGACCTGGGTCTGCCAGCGCATCAATGCCGACGGGATCACCGGGCGCGACCTTCTGGGCTGCGCGGTGGCGGCGGCGGTTTCGGCCAGCTTCAACGCCCCCATCGCCGGGGCGCTGTTTGCGCTCGAGGTGGTGCTGCGCCATTTCGCGGTGCATGCCTTTGCGCCCATCGTCATCGCCTCGGTCGCGGGCACCGTGATCAACCGGCTCGACCGGGGCGATGTAACCGAATTTGCGCTCAACACCCCCGGCGCGCTGCAATTCTACGTGGAATTGCCCGCCTTTCTGTTGCTGGGCCTGGTCTGCGGTCTGGTTTCGCTGTTGCTGATGCGCTCGATCTTTCTGGCCGAGGACCTGGGCACCCATGTGCAGAACAGCCTGCGCATGCCACGCTGGCTGCGCCCGGCGGTATCGGGCGCGCTACTGGGACTGCTTGCGATCTGGTTCCCGCATATTATCGGGGTCGGTTACGAGACCACGATCTTGGCGCTGAGCGGTGAGATGGCGCTTGGCACCGCGATCCTGTTTGCGGTGATCAAGACGGTGGCGCTGGCGCTGACCATGGGCGGGCGCATGGGGGGCGGGGTGTTCTCGCCCTCGCTGATGATCGGGGCGCTGACCGGGCTGGCCTTTGGCCTGATCGCCACGCGGGTGCTGCCGGATGTGTCGGGGACCCATGCGCTTTATGCCTTTGCCGGGATGGGGGCGGTGGCGGCGGCGGTGCTTGGGGCGCCGATCTCGACCACGCTGATCGTGTTCGAACTGACCGGCGACTGGCAGATCGGCCTGGCGGTGATGGTTTCGGTCAGCATGTCGACGGCGCTGGCGTCGCGGCTGGTGGACCGGTCCTTTTTCCTGACCCAACTGGAGCGGCGCGACGTTCACCTGGCGGCGGGTCCGCAGGCCTATCTGCTGGCGATGCTGCGCACAGGCGCGGTGATGCGGCCACTGGGCGATCCGCGCTGTCTGGATCGCCCCGGCTGCGAGGCGCTGATCGCCGACGGAGTCTGCGTGCCCGCCAGCGCCACGCTCGAAGCGGCAATGCCCTGGTTCGATCGCGACGAACATCCCTGTATCCCGGTTGTGGTCCGAGAAGAGGACGGCAGCGAATCCCCGGTCGGTGCGCTCTATCATATAGACGCGCTCAAGGCCTATACCCGCGCTCTCGCCGCCACCGCCGCCGAGGAGCATTCCTGACAAGCGGGCATTCGCCGAGAACCTCTTTGAGGACAGTGTCAGCGCTTTTCGGGGAACTGCTTTCGGAGAAATGGAGGCGAGTACCGGAATCGAACCGGTGTACACGGATTTGCAAGACTATGTATCATTCTGATAATAAACAACAATTTGCTTAGGCGGTTAAAGAAACTGAGCGGAACATAAGGTGAATGTTTAGATCGGTTCTGTGGGCCAACCAGCCTCGCCGTAAGGCGCTAACCGGAGTTTCCAAAAGGTGGCAGCTTACGAAGCAAGTGAAACTATCGGCCCAAAGCAGACAGTGGCGGACCCCGACGGTGCTGCGGCGCAGCTTTCGCCAAAGGACAAGGAAGTTTCTTGCACTACTATGAATGGGGCTCCACCTGAACCACATCTGAATTGCTTTGCGGAGGCACCCAAAGTGTTGGCGGGATAGGCAAGCGGTAGTGCCTACACGCCGCCAAGAAAAGTGGAACCAGACCTCGCTTCATCACTGTCATTTCAAGAATTGCCCCGCACTCCTTGATTGCTAGGTTCAGGTTGTCTGCCATCTCCGCATATCCACGTGCTGGCGACAGGTCAGTCACGCAAATTCCATGGTAGGTATCCCCACGCCAGATTTTCTGGTCTGTTTCCTCATCCGGGAACCATGCCTGATGTGTGCAGTCGGGTATTTTTTGCGAAAGTCGTCTGGAGAATTCTTCAATGAAACTTTGTTCGGCGCCGTGCTGTAGCCACACGAACAGGTAGGGATACAGGACACTGCCAACACAAGCCTCATCACGGTATTCCTGTTCACTACTCGCAGGATGAGCAAGCAGATCGTTATAGTCGCGAAAGCACGTTGGGTAACTGGCATTGGTTAGAAGCGCGAACGATGTGTGCTCAGCCATGGCATGAAACCATGGCATAAATCGCCTGCCTGACGATGTTTGTTGAGCAAGATACATGACCAAGGCTGCCTCGATCATGTGATCGTCCTTGAACGGAGACCCCAAAGTCGGATTGTTGTTGATCAGGGCCACCAACATGTCGAGCATTTTCGTTGTCTGCTCGTTCAGACTGCGAGCGAACTCGGGGTTCGCCTTCGAGAGTGCTTTCCCTAAGAAGTCCGTCCAGATTGCCCGGGTGGCCGCACGGCCAAGCAAGTCGAACATAGCAAGATTGGCATCGACTGCTTCTCGCGACTTCACCGAAACCGTTAGGGCATGAAGCGTATCGGCATGAGGATACAGTACCTTTTCAAAATACATCTCGGACATCATCAGATAGAGCCGGACGTACTGATCCAAAATTTCCATCAGAGCAAATTGATGCCTGGTCGGCTTTTTCTTGACTGGTTGTTCACGCATTGCATCCCAGCAGAACAGCATGCCCAATTCTGATATCCGATAAACAACATCGAGGCTCTTTGCTTCGACCGCCCATGCGCATATGGCGTGAAGGCAAATGTACGCCTGTCTGAGCCTCAAAAGGCGCTCTTTGTCTTTCATGTCCTGTGGTGGCAGAACAATGGCGACAAAGCTTCTAGTATACTCGTAGCAGGCCTCCGCTTCGTTCACCATTGCCAAGGCTTTCTGAAAGTGTCTGCGTGCGGCTTCGTCTAGTAGCTCACGAGCCAACAAAGACTTTTCCATAAATCCAGCTAAACGGTCCCCATTCCATAGCTCAAATCGAACTTTGCTAGTCGCGTTTTTCTGCGTGAAGCCAGCCCAGTTGCCCTCAACCGTTTCCTTTAACTCACCTCCCATGCACAAGCATATTTTGATTGGCAAATCTTGATGCTCTTTTGCAATTTTCGAACCTATGTAGACATCCAGTATTTCCTGCAACTCTGGACGCACTGACTGTGGCCCTGCATCCCAATCGTTGCGCCCAACATCTCCTGCCTTGACGCAGAGCAAATAGAGATACTTCTGATCATCGTCTGGCAACTGACCGACAGCGGATATATCAACTCCATCTTGGCGAGTTCCGATCATTGGAGTTTTCAGCACCTGCAACCCCATCGCAGACAGCAGGTTGGGCAACAACGCTTTGTCAAGGTCACCTCGTTCCTTGAGAGACGCGAGATATTCTTTGAGTATCAGTTTCATTTTGCTTTTCTCTGCTCGACCCTACAAACCGTGAGAAGAGCTCTAAACCCGACCGGGTCAACCACGGACAATCGAGGAAATTCAAAGCTGTAGGAGTGCTCACTCAACGGGTTAATGCTAGGAAACTTTTGACCGTCTGCGTCCGTAATCATGGTAAAGCTCTTACGTCCGTAGAGCATCGTCACGTTGTGAACGAGACTAGCAAGCACTGACATTTGCAGAGCTTGCTTTTGAATATCGGTATTCCTCTGGTGATCTTTTATCGACGCTGCCCGCCTCGCCTCATTTGAGGGTTCAAGTTCACTGAGTTCTTCCGCCTTTTTCAATCCTTCGATGTACGCCGTGTGTCGCTCTATCAGGCTTTGAGCCGCCTTCATTACAATCGGAGAAGCACTGGACGCTTGCTGCTCAAGATAAGGCCTTAACTCACTAGAGTAGCTAAGCAGAAGTGGCTCCCAAAGAAGTCCTTCGATCATAGGAACAGCATTGGGATGTCCATGTTCCACTAGACTGAGCAGAATTGATGCAGCCGTGATCTCATGCAGCCAAAGGAACCCGATACATTTTCGGGCTAGAAAGACTTGATCGACCGCTTCGGGAGGTAGGTCTTGCGGCAGGATAGTCAGCGCTGCTCCCTTATCTCCGCCGCTAACCATCTCGGCCAAGAAGCTGCACAAGGAAAAGTCGCCAGAATTAAGCCATCGAGCGAATAGATATGACGCGTTTGCAGGTTCCTCCCAAACCCATTCGCAAAAGCTATGAAACTGCTTGCGTTCAGCTGGCTGCTCAAAGTGCGGAACCATGGCTTCCAAGAACGCGACCACCTCCGTGAACGACCAGCGTTCATCTTTCCGGGTTAGTGCGCTATTAATCCAGTGGCTTGCTGCCTCAAAGCCGGTAGATATTCCTTGTGACTTCCTCAATACGGCACTGATAGTTTGCTCTGTAGGTGCATTCTTGTGATAGAAAATCATCGCGCATAGGCGCACCAAGCCTTCATCTGTCGGCTTGTCGAGAAAAGACTTTATCACTTCGTCTTGCCGATATTTTTCCTTGGTCGCTCCGTTGTCCCAAATGCGAAAAGCGGCCTCAAGAGAAGCACTGCGCGCATCATCGGAAGACGGGCTTTGAATTTCCGACAGGCAAGCATCTATGCCCGTTTGGTCATCCTGTGAAGTCATGTAATTGAGCCTTCCTAAGGCGCGAAATCCTATAGATCGGATTTCTGCTCTACTGTCCTCAATAAAATCTATCAGGCACCCAAAGTCATTGAGGCCTTGTAAGGCGAACACGCAGGAGCGTTGGCAATCCTTTTGACCGTCTTTTGCACCTGCTACAATTTTTCTGGCTTGCGAGGGGTGTTTTTCGCACCAACGAACGAATGACACAGATGGTGTGTTAGAAGCCCCATCGTTACCTGCGCTCTCGACCAAACACTCAGCAAACTGCTGCACAGCAGGGTAATCATCCACTACGTGCTCAATTGCGTCAGACAAGACGCCGAACATCATCCAGAAGTCATTGTGCTCAAGCTGTCGTATGGCTTCCAGGTTGGCGTCCGAGAGCAGAGCGATTTCACCCGAGTTGTGCAGATCAGCCAAGAAACCGCCTAGTTCACGTTTTCTGTCTTTGTATTCGAAGTCGAGAATGGTTGGGATAAGGCGTCCGGCGGCGTGGCCATCGATAATCAGCTGAGCTAATTTGCTTTTTTCAGTCACTCTGCCAGCCTCGTTCACAGTGCATTCTTTGCACAACCATACCGCGCAGACCATTCGTTGGAAACTACTGCCTCTCAAGAAGGTGCAAGTAGTTTTCACACAGACTGTCTCGACTTCGCCCCTGCAGCGAATGACCGAAATCCGCCCAAAGCAAAATTGTGCGGAGAGCCGTTTAGACGGTGCCCTAGAGGGGCGGCGGAACAAATCCGCGGGCCTCCTCTAGCACGGCCATACTAGCGCCGCTCTGACGGGCGCTGTAGCGCGTCTGCGCATCTGGCTTACAGTCGCTCTGACCTGCGAGCCCAGCCGCAACGCAGCCTCGTTCCTCCGGAGACTTCAAATATTGGAGGAGGAGCGGGGCGGGCCACCTCATGCATACATTACTTGTTGGGATATGCAGTTAGTGACAGCAATTCTGACCAGCGCGTTTCCAGCGGGGGCAGAATTGCTGGAACGTTACAAAGAGTGCCGTTTTCGATCACGAATTGTTTCAAGCGGTATATGCAGTTAGTGACAGGGCCAAAAAAGTTCAGTTGCTTGGCCAGAATCGCGTTTCTAGACTCAGACCCACAAGCAGTTTGCATGAGGACGAGGCCTCATTCAGCCACCTGGCTGCGCGAACTCAAGGGTTAAGGAGCTGGCGATGTCGTTGGGAACAATTGAGAAAAAGGCACTCAGTTTGCTCAGTGCCTTGGAGAAGGCGGGTAAGTCGGTCAGCTGTGTCGCGGTCGCAGGCCGCAGGATCGAGATTTTGCTCTCCAGCGGCGAGACCATTGACGAGTTCGACAAACTGGAGATGCGTCATGGCAAAGCGTGAGCTTCCCAAGCATGTCTATCGCCAAAGAAACGGCATCTACTTTCAACGGCGTGGCTGGCCGTCCCGCAAGTTTCAGAATGAATTCGGGACACCGGGGTTTTGGAAAGAATACGCGGACATTCTGTCGGGCGAGAGGCAGGCGCCGCGAGTTGTATCGCGCAACTTCTCTGCTTTGGTTGACCATTATCGCAGGTCGCCCAAGTACAAGCGGCTGAAGCCGCGTACCGCGCTCGACTACGACAAGTATCTCGATTTCTTCAAGTCGATTATGGGCGACGCCAACCCGGCGGCAATGAAGCGCAAGGATGTGATCCGGTTGCGAGATGCAAACGCCGAGAAGGCTTACTTCGCAAACTACTCATTGCGGGTTCTCCGTGTGCTGATGGAGTACTGCGTCGATCTCGGTTGGCGGGAGACAAACCCCGCTAAGGGCGTTCCCGAGTTGAAGACCGAGAAATCAGAGCGAGAGCCATGGCCGCTGGAGCTGCTGGACGCCTATCGGGCGGATTGCCCTCTCGGCACCAGAGAACGGCTGGTGATGGAGCTGTGCGTCGGTACAGGGCAGAGGATCGGGGACGTGCTGGAAATGCGCTGGTCCGATATTCAGGACGGTGCGTTTGTCATTCGGCAGAATAAGACCGGCAAGGAACTCTGGGTGCCAATTCTGCCAGAGCTGCACGCAGCCCTTGGCGCTGCAAGTCGGCATTCGGTGTTTATCCTGACCAATGAGCGCGGAACTAACCGCTGGTCCTATCGTGGCGCATCGCAGGCGGTAAGGAACGTCAGAGAGCGCATCGGCGCTGTCGATTACGACATCCACAGTTGGCGCTACAACGCGGCCTGTGAGCTGGTCGAAGCTGGATGCAGCGACGACCTGGTCGCAGCTGTGACGGGCCAGAGTCCGGCCATGGTTCTGCACTACACCAAGAAGGTTCGACAGAAGATCAGGGCCATTCAGGCACAGCAAAAGAGAACGGAACAAAAACGGAATGTTTAGACGTTTGTTTAGACCGCGATGGACGGTCAAACACTGCAAGCGTCTAAGTCATTGATTTTGTGTGGAGGCGAGTACCGGAATCGAACCGGTGTACACGGATTTGCAATCCGCTGCGTCACCACTCCGCCAACTCGCCTCGGCAGGGCATAAGCCCTTGCGGTGTAGCGGCGATCTAGCATTGGCAAGCGTGAAGCGCAAGACCGCTGCCGTATTGATTTTGCGCCCGCTTCACTTTCATTCGCGCCCTGGTCGCCTGCATACGCTGCGGGTGCGCAGACCTCGCCGGTCCGCATGCGCGGTCTCTGCGTCAATTCTCGCCGGGCATTCGGGCCACCCAAGCCGGTTTTGCCGCGATGGGACGTTGCCGGGGCGGTATGGTTGTGGCAAAAGCCGGTAAGCGATCTACAAGTGAGCCAGACCATGACCGATTTCGCCACCCGCCGCCGCATGATGGTGGACAACCAGGTCCGCCCTTCGGACGTTACCAAGTTTCCCATCATCCAGGCGATGCTAAGCGTCCCGCGCGAGGTCTTCGTTCCCGATGCGCAGCGTGATGTGGCCTATGCCGATACGATGGTCGACCTGGGCGAAGGGCGTACGATGTTGGAGCCGCGAACGCTGGCAAAGATGCTCGATGCCGCCGCGATCGGCAGCGATGAGGTGGTTATGGATGTGGGTTCGGGGCTGGGCTATTCGGCGGCGCTTGCCGCGCGGATGGCAGAACTGGTTGTCGCCGTCGAAGAGGTCACGGAACTAGCCGAAGAGGCGCAGACTCTGCTGATGGATAGCGGTGCGGACAACGCCGTGCTGCATCACGGTGTATTGGCTCAAGGCGCAGCCGAACATGGCCCTTATGACGTGATCCTGATCCAGGGTGGGGTTGAGCAGGTACCGGACGTGCTGACGGATCAACTGAAAGAAGGCGGGCGAATTGTCGCGGTTTTCATGGAAGGTGCCTTGGGTACGGTTCGGATCGGGCGCAAATCCGCCTCCGGACTGTCTTGGCGGCAGGCTTTCAACGCAACGGCCCCGGTCCTGCCGGGATTCGAGCGAGAACGCGCGTTCAGCCTTTGAGCAGGCGCGACGCAATGAGCACGCTTGCGTTTGCGGGTCTAAGAGCGTCTTCTGCGAGAGGGCAAAAACTGATTTGAGCATTTGGAGGCAGGAAAATATGTTGCGGACATTTACGGGACGACTGTCGAAGATGGCAGCGTTAGCTGCGAGTGTGGCAGTCCTCGCCACTGCTCCTCGGCCGGCGGTTGCAGACAATCTCGCCGATGCGTTGATCGGGGCCTATAATTCCAGTGGCCTTCTGGAACAGAACCGCGCATTGCTCAGGGCAGCAGACGAAGACGTTGCCATTGCCCTATCCGCTTTGCGGCCGATCGTTAACTGGACTGCCCGGATCCAAAGCGACTACACCAAATCCGGCAACGGACTGACTTCGACCAGCAGTTCGCCCGACACATTCTTTACCGGGTTGGAGTTGAACCAGCTGATCTATGACGGCGGTGCGGCGCGGCTGGGAAAGCAGGCGGCGCAGGAAACGGTACTGTCCACACGTCAATCGCTGGTACAGGTCGAACAACAAATTCTGCTGCGCGCTGTCACTGCCTATCTGAGCGTATTGCTGCAGGAGGAAGCAGTTGGTATCCGCCAGAACAACGTGCGTCTTCTCGGTGAGGAACTGCGTGCTTCGGAGGATCGGTTCGAAGTTGGTGAAGTCACCCGCACGGACGTCGCTTTGTCGCAGTCGCGTTTGGCCAACGCCCGGGCCAATCTGGCCGATGCCAATGGCGCACTGACAACCGCACATGCCGAATATATCAATGCGGTGGGGCGCCATCCAGGTCGCACCGCTGGACAGCCGTCGATGCCGGGGCTGCCTCGGAGCGAGGAGGATGCGGTGGCGCTGGCCTTGCGCAATCACCCCGCGTTGCTTTCGGCGCAGCATCAGGTGCGGGCGCTAGAACTGGGCATCGAACAACAGCGGGCGAATCTTGGCCCCAACGTCCGCTTCCAGGCGGATCTCGGCCTGACCGACGATTTCGGAGGCAGCAATTTCAACGAATCCGCAACCGCGCGGATGATCTACTCGCAGCCGCTTTATGCCGGTGGGCGTTTAGCCGCCACTGTGCGTCGTGTTATGGCGCAGCGCGACGCTTCGCGTGCCAACCTCCTGAATGTGCAGCGCGACGTTACCCAAGATGTGAGCGACGCCTATGTGCGCTATCAGACCGCCGATGCAAGCCTTACCGCTTCGGACGAGCGGGTGCGCGCCGCACAGGTCGCCTTCGACGGTATCCGCGAAGAAGCAACCTTGGGTGCTCGTACCACGCTGGACGTCCTGACCGCCGAGCAGGACCTGCTTGATGCGCAATTGGCCCGTGTTTCGGCCCGGACTGAACGCTCGCTGGCGGCCTATCAACTGTTGGCCTCGCAGGGCCTGCTGACCGCCGAACGGCTGGGCCTGGCCGTGCAAATCTATGACCCGACTCTCTATTACAACATGGTCAAGGACGCGCCTGCAGCGATCTCGAAACGTAGCCGCGATCTGGATCGTGTGCTCGAGGCACTGGGCAAGAAGTGACAATTCGCACCGTCTGTTGTCGGAGCAGCGGAATTTCGCTACACTCCTGGTCGAGGCCAAGAGTGGTAATACCAAATGTCTGATCCTGCAAAGAACGTAGAGATCGAAGATGTCCTGTCTTCGATCCGGCGGTTGGTAAGCGAAGAGGGGCGTGCAGCGGCGCGGCCCGAGGTGCCGTCGAGTGCTCCGAAACCGGGCAAGCTGGTGCTGACCCCGGCATTGAGGGTTGCGGAAACAGTCGAGCCGACCGAAAACGCAACTCTATCCGAGCCAGAAACGACTGTTGACCGGGCTGATCACGCACCTTGGACCGATCCAGAGGCGACCCTGTATTCAGCTGCCACCGCCGCGGGCCAAATGCCTGCCGAGGCAGGCACGGCTGAAGAGCCGGAGACAGACGAAGAAGCGGCGCCGGACGCACTCGCGCCCGAGACACTGGCCGAGAATGCAGACCCAGAGATGGAGGCCCGCGGTTCCGAGGGTGGAAGCGTCTTCGAACTACCCGACGCCGAAGTGGCTGACCACCACCTGGAGACTGTGTTCCAGGAGACCGATGCGTTTTCCGTTGCAGAACAGGATAGCGGCGAAGATGTTCTGACCGAAGAGAGCCTGACTGCGCGGATCGAGGTCCTAGAAACCATGATCAGCCAGGCCGAGGAAGATTGGGAGCCAGATGGCCTGAGCGCGGATGCCTATTCGGGCACGAGCGTCGAGGCGATGACTTGGCAGGATCACGCCCCACAGGACGAGGATTTCGCTCCTGGTGTCCACGCCACTGCGGATCCTGAGGGGGATGTGGTAGAGGACTCGTCGATCCTGTCGCCAGACGAAGCGTTTCTGGATGAAGACAGCCTGCGCGAACTGGTGGCCGATATTGTGCGCGAGGAATTGCAGGGAGCCTTGGGGGAGCGAATCACTCGCAACGTGCGCAAGCTGGTCCGACGCGAGATCCACCGGGCGCTGACTGCACAGGAACTTGACTGATCAGCGCCGCTGAGGCGGTTCTGCCAGGGACAAGAGCATATCGAGGTCCATATGGGCCTCTATATGCTCAGCCAGCGCATCCAGCACCTGTTCGACCCCGTCCTCATAGCCCACAAGAGCCTCGTGTCCCAACTCGCCCAAATAGCGGGCGCGGAATGCGTCCGAGGCGAACAGCCCGTGCAGATAGCTGCCGCGAATGCGCCCGTTGGGCGAGGCGGCCCCTTCGGGCCTGCCGTCGATCTCAAGCCAGGCACGAGCGCAATCCGCACCATCGGTGCGACCGATATGGATTTCGTATCCGGTGACCGGTTCGCGGTCGGGCAGGGCGGTGGCATGGCGTAGGGTGACCTGCTTGTCGCCGGTCATCACCGTGTGCACGTCGAGCAGGCCCAACCCCTCGGTCCGGCCCGGATGGCCCTCGATCCCGTCGGGGTCGTCGATGCTCTGTCCCAGCATTTGATAGCCGCCGCACAGGCCCAGCACATGCCCGCCACGCCGCACATGGGCGTAGAGGTCGATATCCCAGCCCTGGGCGCGGAAATAGGCCAGGTCGCCCACGGTGGACTTGCTGCCGGGTAACAGGACCAGATCGGCATCGCCGGGCAGGGGGCGGCCCGCCGGCACGATCTCCACATTGACCCCCGGCTCGGCTGCCAGCGGGTCGAGATCGTCGAAATTCGCCATCCGCTCCAGTTGCGGCACCACCACCTTGCAGGCGCCACCCGGGGCCGAGCGAATGTCCATCATGTCCTCGGCAGGCAGGCGCCAGGCGTCGTTGAACCAGGGCACCACGCCAAGGCAGGGCCAGCCGGTGCGCCGGGCGATGTCGTCGCGGCCCTCGTCAAACAGCGCGATGTCGCCCTTGAAGCGATTCACCGCAAAGCCGCGGATTTGCGCCAGGTCGCCCGGCTCCAGCACCGCCCGGGTGCCGACGATCTGGGCAATCACACCGCCGCGATGAATGTCGCCGACCAGCACCACGGGCACCCCCGCCGCGCAGGCAAAACCCATATTGGCAATGTCGCCCGCGCGCAGGTTGGTCTCGGCCGGGCTGCCGGCACCCTCGACCAGCACCAGATCGGCATCGCCGCAAAGCCGGTCAAAACTTTCCAGTGCCTTTTCAAGTAGATGCGCCTTGTTCTTGCGGTAATCGCCCGCGCGCATGGTGCCCGCGCGCTTGCCCTGAACCACGATCTGGGCGCCGGTATCGGTCTCGGGTTTCAGCAGGACCGGGTTCATGTCGGTATGGGTCGCCCGTCGCGCGGCGCGGGCCTGAAGCGCCTGCGCGCGCCCGATCTCGCCACCGTTTTCGGTGGCGGCGGCATTGTTGGACATGTTCTGCGGCTTGAACGGCGCCACCCGCAGCCCGCGCCGCGTGAACGCGCGGGCCAGCCCCGCCACCAGCATCGACTTGCCGACATTGCTGCCGGTGCCCTGGATCATGATCGCCCGAACCATGCGCGGCCCTTTCCGTTTGGCTCAGATGACCCGATTCCGGGTCCGCTGGATAGTCCCCGCGCGGCAGGTCGCGGGCGGGTTGCGGCGCGGATGAAAGCAACGATCACCTGCCCGCCAGCGGGCAACGAAACCGTGCCCGGCGTCGGGCAACAAAGCCGTGCCCGGCGTCGGGCAACAAAAAACGCGCCCGACAACAGGGCGCGTCTTTGCATGTGGCAAGGCCGGTCTCAGGCGGCTTCGGCCTGGGCGGCGTTGCGACGCTCGCTTTCCTCGCGCGACAGCGCGACCGAGGTGCGCACACCGCGCCCCACGAATTCCATCAGGCCGCGCACAACCCGCTCGTTCGGGTCGATGCCGGCACAGCTCAGCACTTCGCGCCCATCGCGCGACCGGGCCCAACGGGCGATCTGCTCGGGACCGTTGCCATATTTCTTGTCGTCGGCGATGGCATCGTCGAGTGCGGCCAACACAACGGCCGCGAAGAGTTTACGTGCACGGTTGCCTTGCTCGTTGTTAAAGGCGGTGCCGTCAACGAAATCTTTCATCTCGTCTTCCTTGTTGTTCTTGCTCTTGCAATTTTCGGCGTGGCGTTCCTTATGACGGATCGGGCACGATTCGGGTACCTTTAATTTGCATGGGTGTGCTGCAAATTTTGCATGGCTCGCTGCGGATGCAGCACTAGGTTTCGTTGTCTTGCCTGGGGCCGTCCCGCCAGATATAGGGGCGCAAATGGGTGCATCAACCGTCGTGTGAAGGAATTATGTCATGCCCAAGATCAACGGAAACGAAATTCGCCCCGGCAATGTGCTGGAGCATAATGGTGGGCTTTGGGCGGCTGTGAAAGTCGATCACGTCAAGCCCGGCAAGGGCGGTGCCTTTGCCCAGGTCGAGCTGCGCAACCTGCGCAACGGTTCGAAACTGAACGAACGCTTTCGCAGCGCCGACAAGGTCGAGCGCGTGCGTCTGGAGCAGAAGGATCAGCAATTTCTCTATGAATCCGATGGGATGCTGGTCTTTATGGATGCAGAGACTTACGAGCAGATCGAACTGCCCGCCGACCTGCTGGGCGAGCGTCGCCCCTTCCTTCAGGACGGCATGACCATCCTGGTCGAGTTCTACGAGAGCGAGGCACTGAATGCCACGCTGCCGCAAAAGGTGACCTGCAAGATTGTCGAGACCGAGCCGGTGGTAAAGGGTCAGACCGCCGCCAACTCGTTCAAGCCCGCGCTGCTGGACAATGGGGTCAAGGTGATGGTGCCGCCCTTTATCGGGCAGGACGAAATGATCGTAGTGAACACCGAAACCATGGAATATTCCGAACGCGCGTGACGTCACGTCGTTTGCGCGATACGGGCCGTCCCAAGAGGGCGGCCCGCTGCTTTTTGGGGCTCATGGGCGCTCCGCGAACAACTCGCGCAGCAGTTCGAACTTGATCCGGTTGGCGCTGACCTGCCGGTAAAAGGCGATCAGAAAGGCGGTGGGGGCCTGAATGCGGCCCAGCCCGCTGACCGCCGCAACCACGGTACCCACATCCGTGCGTCCATGCAGCACCAGCCAGCCGCCCAGCATCAGCACCGCCACCGTACCGGCGCCGTTGATGGCGCTGATCACGAATTTGGTCGAGAGCTTCCACAGGAACATGTTGCGGCGAGTGGCATAGATCTCGTCAAAGGTCTGTTCGACCTCTGTGACCGCCGCGGCGATGTCCTCCTCGCTCAGCCGGTTGCCGGCGGCGCGCAACAGCTTCACCCGTCGCGCCACATAACGGTTCACCTGGCGTTGAGACAGCAGCACGATGGCGATCTGCGGCAGAATCATCAACAGGGCGATCAGGCCCAGGCCCGGTTGGGTTGACGAGATATAGCCGATCACGCTGACCAGAGTTCCAATCTGCACCACCGGATCGGCAAAGGCGCCGCCTGCGAATTTGCCCAGCTCCTCGGCTTCGGCGCTGACAGCGGTGGTCAGCGTGCCCTGATGCAGGTTGTTCCCCCCTTCAGCAGCGCGGGTGACCAGACGCATGCGGATCAGGCGGATGACATGCTCACCCAGGGTGCCGGACAGGAAACCGGTCAGAAATTTCAGCACCAGGCTGGCCAGGATGGCGACGCCCATACCGGCGCCCAGCAGGAACAGGTTTCCAGCGTCGATCGCCTCGTCGGTCAGCAGGTTGACGATGTTGCGCTGAAACTCCAGCGGCACCGCCGCCAGAGTGGCAATCGCCAGCGACAGCACGATCAGCATCACCTGCCGACGCCCGCTGACCCGCCAGATCGCGGCATAGAGTTGCAGCATGTCCCGTCCCTCGTGGTTTTGCGCCAACACTGCCTCGGCGTCGGGACAAGATCAATCAGAGCATGCGCAAGTATGCCTCTCCCGCCTGCATCTCGCCGCTTGCCCGGTCAAAGCGCAGGTAAGCGATGGCGTGATCGCCCGCGCGGGTATGCAGCGTGCCGACCGGCTTGCCATCGGCGGTGATCTCGGTGCCCGGTTCAGCGGGGCCGTCGATGGCGACGCGGGCCAATCCCTTGCGCAGCTCGGTCTTGTGTTTCATGCGCGCGGTCACTTCCTGACCGACATAACACCCCTTGCGGAAATCGACGCCGTTCAGCGCCTCGAACCCGGATTCCAGAAGATAGCTGTCAGGGGTCAGTTCGATCCCGGTCTCGGGGATGCAATGGGCGACCCGGATTGCGTCCCAGTCGCTGCCGTCATCGCTCTCGGGGGCTGCTGTATAGGCCCGCCAGCCCAGCGCCGGGTGGCGCGGGTCGGGCAGGGCGCCCGCCGGGGCGGGACCGGTGCCGCGTTGCAGGTGCAGCCCGCTGTCGCCGATCTCGACCGCGGCGCGCAGCTTGTACATGCTCAGGCGCTTGAGGGTTGCGTCGGCGAGGCTCTCGGCGATGTCGAGCAGGACGCTGTCGCCATCGCGGCACAGAAAGAAATCGGCCAGATACTTGCCCTGCGGCGTCAGCAGCGCGGCATAGACCAGCCCCTGATCCAGCTTGCGGATGTCATTGCTGACCAGCCCCTGAAGGAAACTGTCGGTGTCGGCACCACTAAGGCGTAGGATGCGGCGGCTGGGCATCTGGGGTCCTCGTCATCATGTTCGACCCCGTGATATAGGAGAAGCGCACCGCCTGACCAGAGGCCGCAGGAGACCGCCCGTGCCCGCACCGCTCAGCATCGTGATCCCGACCCTTCAGGCCGAAAGCGGCCTGCCGCGCCTGCTGGAGGCGCTGATCGAGGGGCTGCCAAGCGGCCTGATCCGCGAGGTGATCGTCAGCGATGGCGGCTCGCAGGACGCGACGTGTGCAATTGCCGAGGCGGCAGGCGCGCAGGTGCTGACCGGCCCGCCCTCTCGCGGGGGGCAGTTGCGGCGCGGCTGCGACGCGTCGCGGGGCGACTGGCTGTTGGTGCTGCATGCCGACACGCTGCCCGATCCCGGCTGGGCCGAGGTGGTGGCGGATCACATCGCGGCCAGCGATGCTCCGGCCTGTTTCCGGCTTGCCTTTCGCGCCAGCGGCCCGGGGGCGGCCTGGGTGGCGGGCTGGGCCAATCTGCGCACGCGACTGTTTGGTCTGCCCTATGGCGATCAGGGGCTGCTGATACGGCGGCGCGATTACGAGGCGGCGGGCGGTTATCCCGACCAGCCGCTGATGGAGGATGTGCATCTGGTGCGCGCGCTGGCCCGTGCGCCGGTGCTGTTGCCGCACCGGGCAGTGACCGGGGCCGAACGCTATCTGCACGGCGGCTGGCTGCGCCGGGGTGCGCGCAACCTCTGGACGCTGATGCGCTATTTTGCGGGAACCGATCCCGAGGTTCTGGCTCGGGCTTACCGGAGATAGCACTTGCCCTTGCCGTGGTATGGGCAAGAATGCGGCTACAACGCCGGGACCGGACGGGATGACTGAAACGGACAGGAAATCAGAGGAACAGGCCGCCTGGGCGGCGCTGTTCGCGCGCGACCCGGACGGGGTGATCGCCTGTCCCGCCTGCGACCGGCTGCACGTGGCCACACCGGTGGCACCAGGCCAGATCGCCCGCTGCACCCGCTGCCATTTCACCCTGATCGCGCCGCGCCGCGACACGCTGAACCGCACGCTGGCGCTGGCGCTCACGTCGGCGGTGCTGATGGTGGCGTTGCTGGGCTTTCCCTTTCTGACCCTGTCCCGGCAGGGGCTGAGCCACGAGGTCTCGATTCTGGGCATGGTCACCGGGCTGGCCCATGGCTGGTACCTGCTGCTGGCGCTGGTGGTGGGGCTGTTCGTGATCGCCCTGCCGATGCTGCGGGCGGCGGCGCTGGTCTATGTGGTCTGGTCGCTGCGCCGGTCCCGGCTGGCGCCTGCCTCGCGCCGTATCTTTCGCCTGGCCGAGGCGGTGGCCCCCTGGGCGATGACCGAGGTGTTCATCATCGGGACCGGGGTGGCGCTGGTCAAGGTCGCCGGCCTGGCACGGGTCGATTTCGGCACCGCCTTCTGGCTCTTCTGCGTCATGGTTCTGGTGCTGGCGCTGAAAAACGCCTCGGTCTGCCGCTGGACCATCTGGGCGCTGATGCGCGAGAAAAGCCGATGACCCGCGCCGCCGACATGGGCTGGATCGGTTGCCACAACTGCGGCGCGGTGCACGCGCCCGGGCCGTCCCGCTGCCGGACCTGCGGTGCGGTGCTGCATGCACGCCTGCCCAACAGCCTGCAAAAGGTCTGGGCCTGGCTGCTGACCGGGGTGCTGTTCCTGATTCCCGCCAATCTCTATCCGCTGCTCAGCAACGAGATTTTCGGCCATGAAGAGGGGCATACCATCCTCGAAGGCATCGTTCTGTTTGCCCGCTCGGGTGATCTGTTGGTGGCCGGGGTGATCTTTCTGGCCAGTTTCGTGATCCCGGTGGTCAAGGTGGTGGTGATTGCGCTGTTGGCCTGGTCGGTGCATTTCGACTGGCAGATGGACCGGCGCAGGCGGCTGTTGCTTTATGAATTCGTCGAATTCATCGGTCGCTGGTCGATGATCGACGTGTTTGTGGTGGCGCTCTTGACCGGGTTGGTTCATCTGGGGGCGATCCTGTCGTTCCTGCCGGGATTGGGAGCGGTGTGTTTCGCCTTCTCCGTGATATGTACCATGCTGTCGGCGCAGGCCATGGACGCCAAATTGATTTGGGATGACGATCGGGATGAGTGACGCTCCGCAGCTGCGGCAACCGGATATCGAAACGCGCGTGGCGCGCGGCTGGCGCGGCCTGTCGCTGGTCTGGCTGGTGCCGGTCGCCGCCGTGGCCGGCGCGCTTGCGCTGGTCTGGCAGAACTATTCCAACCGCGACATTCCCATCCGCATCGAGTTTGCCGACGCTACCGGGATCGAGGTCGACAAGACCGAGATCCGCTTTCGCGAGGTTTCGGTAGGCCGGGTCAGCGGCATGCGCTTCAGCGAGGATCTGAGCCGCGTCATCGTCGAGGCCGAGATCCACCGCGAACTGGAACGATATCTGGACAGCGATGCACGGTTCTGGCGGGTCACGGCCCGGGTGGGGCCGGGCGGTATCAGCGGGCTGAACACGCTGCTCTCGGGTGCCTATATCGCCGCCGACTGGGACGCGGTCGAGGGCGAGGCGGAACGTGATTTCGTCGCCGAGGCCGAGGCGCCCGCCGTGCCGCCGGGCACCAAGGGGCTGGCGGTGGTGCTGATCGCGCCCGACAGCGGCTCGGTCTCGGTGGGGGCGCCGATCCTGCACAAGGGCGTGCAGATGGGCAAGATCGCCGCCGTGCGCTATGACGCGCTCAGCGGCTCGGTCCTGTTGACCGGCTTCATCGAGGCGCCGCATGACAAGCTGATCAACTCGGCCACCCGATTCTGGAACGTGTCGGGCGCGGGGCTGGAACTGGGCGAGGGTGGCATCCAGCTCAAGGTCGACAGCCTTGCCTCGCTGTTGCAGGGCGGCGTTGCCTTTGACACCGCCATCTCGGGTGGCAAGGCGTTGGGCAAGCGGCCGATCTTTGACCTTTATGCCACCGAAGAGTCTGCCCGGGACAGCCTGCTGGGTGACAGCCTGCAAGCCACCGTCGAGGTGATGTCGAGTTTCGAAGGGTCGGTGCGCGGGCTCAAGATCGGGTCCGAAGTGATGTTCCGGGGCGTAAAGGTCGGGCAGGTGCGTCATCTCTCGGCCGAGATCGACGAGAGTGCGGGGGGCAGGCCCGATATCCGCATGCAGGTCATCTATACGATCGAGCCGGGGCGACTGGGTCTGCACGATGTCTCGACCCCCGACGATACCCTGTCGCTGCTGGCCACGATGGTCGAGCGCGGTGGCGTGCGGGCGCAGTTGATGCCGGCCTCGTTTTTTTCGGGCGGGCTGGTGGTGCAGTTGCAGGAAAATCCCGATGCGCCCGCCGCTGCTCTTGACCGCGAGGCGACGCCGTTTCCGGTCATGCCCTCGTTGCCGACCCCGCCCGACACGCTGGCGGTGGCCTCGCAGAACGTGCTGGACCGGGTGGCGGCGCTGCCGGTCGAGGAGCTGATGCAGCGCGCCATCGAGACGCTGGAAAACGTCAATACGATCCTGGCCGATGGCGACACCCGGCGTATCCCGGCCGATCTGCGCGACATGCTGGGCAATGTGAATGCGGTGGCGGGGTCGGAAAGCCTGCAGAAGCTGCCCGACGACCTGCGCCAGGCGCTGGCCTCGGTCAATGCGGTCCTGGCACGGTTCGAGGCGGAGGAGGGCGCGCAGAAACTGGTTTCCGCGCTTGAGGAGTTGCGGACCGCCGCGACCGGTATTTCGGCGGCTAGCGCGGACCTGCCCGCGCTGGTCCGCGATATCGATGCGCTGGTGGCCAAGGCGGATGCCTTGCCGCTGGAGGAGGTCGTGGCCTCGGCCGACCGGGTCCTGCAATCCGCCGACACGCTGTTGCGCAGCGATGACGTGGAACGGGTGCCCGCCGCGCTGAACGCGGCGCTGGAGCAGGCCGAACAGACGCTGGTGTCGATCCGCGAAGCCGCCGGATCGGTCAACGACACGCTCACGACATTTGAAGAGAAACAGGTCGCCCAGACCCTGGTCGATGCGCTGGGCGATATGCGCAGTGCCGCCGCCAATGTGGAAACCGCCAGCGCCGAGCTGCCGCAGCTGGTCGCCGATATCGACCGGCTGATCGAGACCGCCAATGCACTGCCGCTGGCCGATGTGACTGCCTCGGCCGACCGGGTGCTGCAATCTGCCGACGCCTTCCTGCGCAACGAGGATATGGACAAGGTGCCCGGCGCGCTGGCCGGTGCGCTGGGAGAGGCGCAGCGCGCGCTGGAAGAGTTGCGGCAGGGCGGCGCGGTCGAGAACCTCAACCGCACGCTGGAAACCGCCAGCACGGCGGCGGACTCGGTTGCCCTGGCGGTGCAGACCCTGCCGGACCTGGCGGCCCGGCTCGACGCTTTGGCCGACAGCGCCGAGGCGACCATCGGCGCCTATGGCCCCGGCTCGCCCGTCAATCGCGAGGTGCAGGCCGCCATCGGCGATCTGCGTGCCACCGTGCGCTCGCTCAACGCGCTGGTTCAGGCGATCCGGCGCAAACCCAATTCCCTGCTCGTAGGACGCTGACGCATGAGACGACTGTTTGCCCTTTCCCTTCTGGCACTGGCCGCTTGCGCCGGCCCCGAGGAACGATATCTGCTGCCCGAGATCACCGGGGTCGAGACCTATCGCAGCAGCGCCCGTACCATCCAGGTGACGCGCATGGACCTGCCCGCCTATGTCAGCGACAGCGAAATCACGCTGTTGGGCGAGGATGGCGTGTTGCGGCCCACCAAGACCGGGTTCTGGGCGGATGAGCCCGAACGCGCCCTGACCGAGATGCTGGCGGCGGGGCTGGATCAGGCGCTGACCGCCTCGGTCGCCGCCGATCCCTGGCCGTTCGAGGGGCTGGCCGATATCCAGGTCGCGGTCAAGGTGCACCGCCTGTCGGGCGTGCCGGGGCAGGCGCTGGCCTTTTCCGGGCAGTATTTCCTGACCTCACCCGCGCATGGCAATCTGGAGCGCGCCCGGCGGTTTTCCTATTCGGTGCCGATGAACGAGGCCACGATCCCCGCCTTTGCCGCCGCCCAGACCGAGGCACTGCGCCTGTTGGTCAATGAGATCGCGAAAACCATTGCACGGGGCTAGCGCAGCTCGACGATGGATTTGCCCAGCCGGAAAGGCGCGGCAAAGCTGACCAGGCACAGTGCCAGCACCTGCACCAGCAGGATATGGGCATTGGCCTGTAGATACTCCCATTCCGATTTGAGCTTGCCGATCTGCGCGATCAGGTCCTCATAAGCGCGCGCGAGGATCTGGAAATCGCCCGCGATCAGCGGAACCTTGCGGCGCATCGCCTCGAGCGCCGCCTCGGTCGGGGCATCGAGCGTGGTAAAGACCAGGAACTCGTCGACGGCAAAGGACTCGACCTGATCGGACATGTCGCGCATGCCGGGACTGCCGAACAGCAGGTGCAGACCGGCCAGCGGCGCCACCTCGCCGGTGACAGCGATGAAAAGCGGCAGATCGGCATTGCTGGCGGTCGAGGCAGACAGAAACTCGACCTTCTCGCACAGGACGGCGATGTCGTCGTCATAGGCCGGGTCGCAGAATCGCAGCCGGAAGCGCGCCGCGTCGCGGTCGAATGCGGCGGTGGCGGCATAGGCGATGTCGATCTGGCGGTCGAGGCGCGAGTGATCGGCCTTGTACAGCCCCGCCAGCACCGCCACCAGCGCGCCAACACCGCCCAGTACGACCCAGACCAGATCGGCGATTTTCCACGCCCGATGCCCTGCGGGCTTGTACAACAGCAACCAGCCCGTGCCCAAACAGCCGGCAAGAAAACAGAACAGGATCAGTGGCAGTTGGTTATCTGTGAGGACGTTCATGCACCGAAGTTAGGGTAAGCACCTGCGATCCTGCAATGGCAGCGCAGTATTCTTGTGATTAGCTGTGAGACGGGCGGCGATACCTCTCGCCAGGCGGAACCCTTGTAGCGGCAGGACGGGCTTTTGCCGGTTGTGTAGAGTCTAGGCGCGGTTACAGTCATGGACGACAGATCTGACGTCAGGAGAGCCATGACCTTGTTTAACGATCTCGCGCGCCGGTTCTTTCCGGCCATTCCCAGTGTCGACTCCGCATATGGGATCAAGCTGGCAGAGAACACCGGGGACTGGACATACAAGTTTTATGTCAGAGGATCGTACGGGTTCTATTTCTCGGATTATCTGAAATCGGTGGACGAGCCTTTTGTCTTTCTCGATATCGGTGCGAACCAGGGTCTTTATGCGGTGATTGCCGCGCTCAACCCCAATTGCAGGAAAGTGCATGCCTTCGAACCGGTTGCGGATACGGCGGTCTTTCTCAAGCGCAATCTGCGCCTGAACCGGTGCCGATCCGTTCGGGTGCATCGTGCGGCGGTATCCGATCACGTGGGAACGGCGCAGATCACGCTGAGACAGGATCATTCCGGCGCGGCCTCTCTCGAAGGGATGAATGGCCGCAAGCTCGACGAACCCGGCCGGGTGATCGAGATAAAGACCCTGTCAGCGGCAGAGCTGCAAAGAAAGATCGGTACGCCCAGGGCCCGCGTGATCGTCAAGATCGACGTCGAGGGGCACGAAGAGGTAGTGCTGGCGCAACTGATGCAATGCGCCTTTTTCGACCGGGTTACCGACCTGTTCTATGAGTGCAACGAAAGCTGGATTTCGCCACAACGGATCGAGACGTCGTTGCGCGCGCGTGGCTTTACGCGCTTCGACCGGCAGGGTGAGGGCACGCATTACGACATTCACGTCCGGCGCTGATAGACCGGCGCAATGGCCCCGGCTGTCGGGAGATTGTCCAGATCAGCCGAGGGGGCGGGTTGGACCCCGCCCCCCTGTTGCTAAAGACCGAGGGGGAAACGGGAGGTTACTTGCCCTTGGCGCGGGGGGCGACGGGGGCGGGTTTCGCCAATCCGGCAGTGGCCAGCACCTTGGGCTTTTCCTTCTTGGGTTTCTTGGCCTCGCGGTTGCCGCGATTCTTTTCCTTGGACATGGGTTTTCTCCTGACGGGTCCGGCGGGCACCATGCCTGCCGGGAGGGGTAGCTTGGCCGTTGCTCTGGGTGTCAGGGTTGCCTGAGCCGATCGGGTCAGGGCGATGAGACTTTCGACGCAGCAGGGGCGCGGGGCCACGCGGTCAACCGCCGCCTGCATGTAGAATCTATGCTTGGGTTTGGGGTGCCGCAAGGGGGATGGGAGAGGTATTTTTGGGGGGATGTGAGGGCGTTGGGCAGGGAGCGGCGGGCAGGACTGCCCACCCTACGCTGGCTGGCTACCCCTTTCCGGAGGCAACGAATAACGTTGTACTTCCTTTACCGCTTCAATCATCGTCTGGATATCGTGCAGGGAAACTTCTGTATCTAATCCACCGTGGATTAACGAGTTCCTTTTTGCTGCCAACCCTCGTAGAACTTCCACTTTAGCGCCAAACAATACTCCCTCCTCGGCAAGTACCGAAATGAGCCTCGCGGGAGATTGCGGCCGAGCCAGACGGTTTTTAAAAACACGGCGTCCTGCCGCCTCGAAAGCGGCCCATGAAGCGAGGAACGCTGGGACAAATGCTTTCGATTCCAATGCTGTTGAGATAGCTGAGACTAATTTATCGATTTCATTATTCGCTTGAATTTTTGGTCCTTTTGGTAACGGCAAGTCAGCTAAATAATATACTTGAAATTTTTGATGTGGTTTCGATTCGATTTCCTTCCGCAATTCTTCCATGCGTTTTTCAATAGTTGGCGTCTTCCTATGTTTAACTTCGACAAAGACGATTTCGTCATTTTTCTTGGCAACAAGGTCAGGAATGTAGCCGCCAAGTCGAAAATTCGAGGTTGAGAAGATCACGTCGTAACCTTCGGCTTGAAAGCTTGAAGATAAGTACTCAACAGCTGCGCGTTCTTCCTCTTGGACGCTCATTTTACGTCTCCATAGATTTCGTTGCTCAGATAAACAAAGACGAATGGCGGATCGGCGAGACCTAGAGCAGTCGCAACCAACTCCGGAAAATCCCCCCGTATCGCTTCCAGCTCACTTAAGTGAATCTGTGAAAATCGTTGAGCAACAATGCGTTTAACTTGACTATCATCCGAAAAAACAGACGGCCACAATGCATCAATTGTGAGTTTAACAATATTATCCACATCACCCTGAACGTCTATATCAGGAAAATCGTAAATCGTTATCGACAGCGGATCTGTTATTGCCCATTTATGTCTTGGCACAACTTGTCGTGCTTCTGTAAGAACGGTTTTTTTCCAAGCCTGCTTTGCCTTCGCGTTCTTGGATTGTAAAGAAACGGGAGTGCCTCTGACAGCGAATCCGATTGGGAGTAAAATCTCGACGTCCTCGTCTGCCTCGATAGTGCCTTCACACATCCAACTCCTCCACAAACCGCGCGTTCTCCTGGATGTACTGGAACCGCAATTCGGGTTTCTTGCCCATCAGCCGTTCCACCAGGTCGCCGGTCTCGCCGGGTTCGTCCTCGTCTATCGTCACCCGGATCAGCTTGCGGGTCTCGGGGTTCATGGTGGTGTCTTTCAGGTCCTTGGCGTCCATTTCGCCCAGACCCTTGAACCGGCTCACGTCGATCTTGCCCTTGCCGCCCAGCCCTTTGGCCAGCCATTCATCACGCTCGGCCTCGTCCAGGCAATAGACGCGTTTGGCGCCCTGGGTCAGGCGGTAGAGCGGCGGGCAGGCCAGATAGAGGTGCCCCGCGTCGATCATCGGCCGCATCTGGGTAAAGAAGAAGGTCATCAAGAGCGAGGCGATATGCGCGCCGTCCACATCGGCGTCGGTCATGATGATGATCTTGTCATAGCGCAGGTCGTCGACATTGAACCGCGTCCCCAGCCCGACGCCCAGCGCCTGGGTCAGGTCGCTGATCTCCTGGTTGGAGCCGAGTTTGGAACTGGCCGCGCCCAACACGTTCAGGATCTTGCCCCTGAGCGGCAGCAGCGCCTGGGTCTTGCGGTCGCGCGCCATCTTGGCGGAACCACCGGCGCTGTCGCCTTCGACGATGAACAGTTCCGTGCCCTCACGCGCGGTGGCGGAACAATCGACCAGCTTGCCGGGCAGGCGCAGTTTCTTGGTGGCCGATTTGCGCTGGGTTTCCTTTTCCTGACGGCGGCGGATGCGTTCCTCGGCGCGGAGCACCAGGAAGTCGAGGATGGCGCCCGCGGATTTGGTATCGGCGGCGAGCCAGTTGTCGAAATGGTCGCGCACGGCGCCTTCGACCAGGCGCTGCGCCTCGACGGTGGCGAGGCGGTCCTTGGTCTGGCCCACGAATTCGGGCTCGCGGATGAAACACGAGACCAGCGCGCAGCCGCCGGTCAGCAGATCCTCGCGGGTGATCTGGGTGGCCTTCTTGTTGTTGATCAACTCGCCATAGGCGCGGATGCCCTTGAGGACGGCGGACCAGAACCCGGCCTCATGCGTGCCGCCCTCGGGCGTGGGGACGGTGTTGCAATAGGACTGGATGAAGCCGTCGCGGGACGGGGTCCAGTTGATCGCCCATTCGACCTTGCCCGGCGTGTTGAATTTCTCGGTGAAATCGACGGTACCGGCAAAGGGCTGCTCGGCATAGGTCGAGGCGCTGCCCAGCGTCTCCTTGAGGTAGTCGGCCAGGCCGCCGGGGAAGTGAAAGGTGGCCTCAAGCGGCGTTTCACCATCGTCGATGGCCGACTTCCAGCGAATCTCGACGCCGGAGAAGAGGTAGGCCTTGGAGCGGATGGATTTGAACAGGCGCCCGGGCTTGAACCGGTGGTGGCCGAAGATTTCCTCGTCGGCGTGGAAGGTGACGGTGGTGCCGCGCCGGTTGGGGGCGGCGCCGATCTGTTCCACGGGTCCGAGGGGGAGGCCGCGCGAGAAGCGCTGCTCATAAAGCTGCTTGTCGCGGGCCACCTGCACGACCATGGAATCGGAGAGAGCGTTGACGACCGAGGCGCCGACACCGTGCAGGCCGCCCGAGGTCTGATAGGCCTTGCCAGAGAACTTGCCGCCCGCGTGCAGGGTGCAGAGAATGACCTCGAGCGCTGATTTTCCTGGGAATTTCGGGTGCGGGTCGACCGGGATGCCGCGGCCGTTGTCCCGCACGGTGAGCGCGTAATCGGCGTGCAGTTCCACCTCGATCCGGTTGGCGAACCCGGCCACCGCCTCGTCCATCGAGTTGTCGAGGATTTCGGCCACCATGTGATGCAGCGCGCGCTCGTCGGTGCCGCCGATATACATGCCGGGACGTTTGCGAACGGGTTCCAGCCCTTCGAGCACCTCGATCGAGGAGGCGTCGTAGGTGGCGGTGTTGGCTCCGCTGAGAAGATCTTCGGGCATGGGGCTGCTCATGTTCTTGGGTTGGCCTGCATTATGGCAGGTGATGTGGTCGGGGGAAAGAGGGACGCTAAGGGTTGTGGACAACTCCGCGCTTGTCTTTGTGTCGGGGCTGCGCTCCTCTGTTGGGAAGCGATACGAAGGGAATGCGCGCATGAGCTGGATAAGAACCATCCCCTTTACAGAGGCGACGGGCAAGCTGCGCCGACTCTATGACCGCGTGACCGGGCCGGGGAGCAATGTGGACAATATCATGATGGTGCATTCGCTCAGGCCTCACTCGATGGAAGGGCATATGGCGCTGTATAAGAATGTGCTGCACCACACGGGCAACAGCATTCCCAAGTGGTTTCTCGAAGTGCTAGGCGTCTGGGTCAGTTCACTGAATGGCTGCGTTTACTGTGTCGAGCATCATTTCGCAGGGTTGGTACGGCTTTTGAGCGACCCGGCTCGCAGCGATGCGATCCGGGCGGCGATCGAGGCGGGGGCGCCCGAACAAGCGCCGCTTGAGGCGCGCGAGAGGGCCGCGATGGTCTACGTGCGCAAGCTGACCGAGGCACCGGCGGACATGTTCGAGGCTGATGTCGCGGCTCTGCGCGCGGCAGGCTGGGACGATGGCGAGATCCTCGAAATAAACCAGGTCTGCGCCTATTTCGCTTATGCCAACCGGACGGTGCTGGGGCTGGGCTGTTCGACCGCGGGCGATGTTCTGGGGCTGTCGCCGGGCAATTCCGAAGATCCCGACGACTGGGGGCACCGCTAGGGGGCGCTGCCCCCCGGTGCAAAATTCGCAGAATTTTGTCACCTCCCCCGGAGTATTTGCAGCAAAGTGAAGGGTGGAGGCGGGACCTGCCATGGAAAGATCTGCCAATTTGTAACGTTTTCTTGACACGGATCAACGCGGCGACACTGCGGGGCGGCTAAAGTCGCGCCCAGATCGGAAAGAACGGAAAACGAGGAGACAGAACTCTTGGAGAAAGCAAAGCCCATCGCCCCGCAAAAAGACAGCAAGGCCAACGGCGCGGGTGCCGCCGATCCCGTCGTCAAGGTGGTCGGCGCGCAAGACCCGGCTGCCGATGCCAAGGTTGAAACCGTGGCCGTGCCCTTGATGGAGGCGGGGCCGCGATCGGCGCGGAACCGGCGGATGCCGACCCCGGAGAGTGTGCGTCATGCCTTTGAAAGCGGCAAGTATCCCTATAGCCGCAAGATGTCCCGCCGCCCCTACGAGGCGGAAAAGGCGATGTTGCAGGCGGAGTTGCTGAAGGTTCAGCTCTGGGCGCAAGAAACCGGCGAACGCTTTGTGCTGCTGTTCGAGGGTCGCGATGCTGCCGGCAAGGGGGGCACCATCAAACGGTTCATGGAACACCTGAACCCGCGCCAGGCCCGCGTGGTCGCCCTGAACAAGCCCACCTGGGAGGAAAAGGGCCAGTGGTACTACCAGCGCTATGTGCAGGAACTGCCCACGGTGGGTGAAATGGTGTTCTATGACCGCTCTTGGTACAACCGCGCGGGTGTCGAACGGGTAATGGGCTTTTGCACGCCCAATGAGTATCTGGAGTTCATGCGCCAGACGCCGGATCTGGAACGGATGCTGGTGCGTTCGGGCATCCGGCTTTACAAATACTGGTTCTCGGTCACTCAGGACGAGCAGCAGCGCCGCTTCAAGAGCCGCGAGACCGATCCGTTGAAACAGTGGAAACTGTCGCCGATCGACAAGGCGAGCCTCGACAAGTGGGACGATTATACCGAGGCCAAGGAGGCGATGTTCTTTTACACCGACACCGCCGATGCGCCCTGGACCATCATCAAGTCGAACGACAAAAAACGTGCGCGCCTGAACTGCATGCGGCATTTCCTGTCGACCCTTGATTATCCCGGCAAGGATATCGAGGTGGTCGGCGCACCCGACCCGCTGATCGTGGGCCACGCCCATCACGTGATCCACAAGTCCGAGCATATCCTGGGTACTGCCCTGCATCCCGACCAGCGAGCCAAGCAGGACTGATCTCGGTCGCCGCAACCTGCGGGAGCTTTAGTCGCCGCCGCCCGCGGCGAGCGCGCGCTGGAAGGCCGGGCGCGCGGCCATGGTGGCGGCGAATTCGGCGAGCCGGGGAAACTCTGCCGCACGGCCCAGCCGCGCCACCACGCCGGCGGGAAAACTAAGCAGGATGTCGGCGGCGCTGAGCCCATCCAGTACGAAATGGCCCGAGGGGCGCAGGCTCTTTTCCATGAAGCGGAAATGGCTGGTCAGTTCCGACTGGATGCGCGGATGCAGCGGCGCGCCTGCCTCGCCCAACAGGCCTACATAGAGATTGAGCAGGATCGGCGTCATCACCGAGCCTTCGGCGAAATGCATCAGTTCCAAGTGTTCGGCCCAGGCGGGGCTGTCCTGCGGCGGCATCATCTGCGGCGCGTGGCGGGTGCAGAGGTAGTCGACGATGGCGCCGGATTCGGCCAGCCGGATACCGTCGGTCTCGATCACCGGCGATTTGCCCAGCGGGTGGATGGCGCGCAGTTCGGACGGGGCGAGGCGGGTCTTGGGGTCGCGCTCGTACCGGATGACGTCGTAGGGCAGGCCCAGCTCCTCGAGCAGCCAGAGGATGCGCAGCGAGCGGGATTGGGCGAGGTGGTGGACGGTGATCATGAGGTGGTCTCCGGTTGGGGCATCCAGTTCAGGATGGCGGCGGCAACCCGGTCGGGCGCCTGATGGCACAGCCAGTGGTCGGTGCCGGGGATGGTGATGCGGGTGAGCTTTGGTGCGAAATCCTCGAGCCCCTCGGTCGCCTCGGACAACAGCGCGCGGTCGTCCGGCCCCCAGAGCAGCAGATGCGGGCAGCGCACCCGTAACCGGTCGAGCGGCAGGTCGGGCAGATCGGTGCGCGGTTGCCCGGGGGCGGCGATCACCAGAGGCGAGGCGCGGTACCAGTTGAGCATGGCGTCGAGCCTGCCGGGGCGTGCCCATTCGGCCTTGTAGTCCGCCAGCCGCTCGGGGCTAAGCCAGCCCTGCCCGCCCATGTAGCGGGTGAAGAAACCGGTCAGTGCCTTGTAGCCATCGGCGGCGAAATGCTGGGTCGCCTCGGGCGCGCGCAGGGCGTTCATGTATTGCGAGGCCGCCGATTGCGCGCCGCCCGCCGCCAGCGCGCGCTGGAACGGCACCGGGTGAACGCCATTGGCGATGATCAGGCGGTCGACCAGTTCGGGGCGGAACATGGCCAGCCCATAGGCCACCGCCGCGCCCCAGTCATGCCCCAGCACGGTGAGCGGCGCACCGAGGGTTTCGGCCAGCGCAGCCATGTCCGCAACCAGATGTGAGGTGGCGTAATGCGCGACGCCCTCGGGCGCCCAGCTCTGGCCATAACCGCGCTGATCGGGGGCGATGCAGTGGAAGTGGTGGGCCAGATGCGGCGCGAGGTCGGCCCAGGCGCCGCCAAATTCTGGAAAGCCGTGCAGCATCAGCAGCGGCGGCAGCGCCGGATCGCCCCAGCGGCGCAAAAAGAACGGGTTGCCGTTCAGATCAATCGTCTCTGTCTGCATTGTCATTTGCTCGTCTCCAGCAACTGGGACATTGCCGCCTGCATCGGGCGCAGGCGGTCAAATGCCACCACGATGCGCCCGAGCAGGTCGCTCCCTTCGGGCGGCAGGTCGATCCAGGCGGTCAGCGACTTGCGCCGGGCCAGATCGGCTAGCGCATCCCCGGGCGCGATTGGGGGCGCGGGCCGTTTCAGTTCCGGTTCGGACAGGCGCAGCCCCTGATCCATCAGCGCCGCGAGTGCCGCGCGCAGCACCTCGCCCCGCTCGGGCAGGCTGGCGCGATAGCGGGCCAGCGTGGCCGTGTCGAACCCCATCCGCCCGCCGCCTGCGGTGACATAGTCGGGCGAGACGCCAAAGAACCATTGCGCCCCCTCCGGCGTGGTCCAGAGCAGGTGTAGATGGGTGTTATAGGGCGTCTTGTCCTTGGAAAACCGCACATCGCGCTGCGTTCGGAACAGTTTGGTCGCGGTGCCCGGCCCCAATCGCGCCGCCACCTGATCCAGCAACAACTCTGCAGGGCGTTTCAGCTCTGCGTCGTAACGTGCTTTCCGCGCCGTGAACCAGTCGCGGCTGTTGTTGGCCGCCAACTCAGCCAAAAAGGCGCGGGCTTCGGGGATCAATCGGTCGAACGGGTCTGGCATCGCACCCTCTTTAGTTGAGGAGACTCTGTCAGGCTAACAGGATAGGACGGTGGCGCAAACGGCGAAGATGGTACTTGCCCTCACGTCGGGCCGCACCTAAGCGTGGGCGAATGACCAAGGTGATGACATATCGCGGCCATGCAAGGGCAATCGCGGTGCTGGGCCTGCCGCTGATCGGCGGGCATCTGGCGCAATTCGCCATCGGGCTGACCGATACGGTCATGCTGGGCTGGTATGGGGTCGAGGCGCTGGCGGCGGTGACGCTGGGCAGCAGCTATTTCTTCGTGCTGTTCCTGATGGGCGCGGGCTTTGGCTGGGCGGTGATGCCGATGGTGGCCGCCGCTGCCGCCGAGCGGGACGAGACCAGCATCCGGCGGGCGACTCGGATGGGGCTCTGGGCCTCGCTGATCTTTACGGTGCTGGCCTTGCCCCTGTTGATCTGGTCGCAGCCGATCCTGCTGGCGTTGGGGCAGGAGCCCGAGATTGCCACCATGGCGGCAGAGTATCTGCGAGTCGCGGGCTGGGGTATGATGCCGGCGCTGACGGTGATGGTTCTGAAATCCTATCTCGCGGCGCTGGAGCGGACGCAGGTCGTGTTTTGGATCACGGTCCTGTCGGTCTTTGCCAACGCAGCTGCCAACTATGCTCTGATCTTCGGCAATTGGGGGGCGCCGGAATTGGGAATAACCGGGGCGGCGATTGCCTCGATCTGCACCCAGATGGTGTCGCTGGTGGCGGTGGTGGCCTATGCGCTGTGGGTCCTTCCGCAGCACACGCTGTTCCGCCGCTTCTGGCGACCGGATGGCGAGATGTTCCGGCGCGTGGTGCGGCTGGGGGTCCCAATTGCCCTGACCAATTTGGCCGAGGTGAGCCTGTTTTCCGCCTCTGCCGTGATGATGGGCTGGCTGGGGGCGGTGCCGCTGGCCGCCCATGGGATCGCGATCCAGTTGGCTGCGGCCACGTTCATGGTGCATCTGGGCTTGTCGAATGCCGCGACTATCCGGGCGGGCAATGCCTATGGCCGGCGCGACCGCGAAGGGATGGCGCGCGGCGGCAAGGTGGTGATCGCGATGTCGCTGATGATGTCCCTGGTGACGATCGCGCTGTTCTTGACCTGCGCCGAGCCGCTGATCTCGCTCTTCATGGAGCCGGACGACCCGAACCGGCCCGAGATCCTGGCCATCGGAGTCGGGCTGCTGGCGATGGCGGCGCTGTTCCAGCTGGTCGATGGTGCACAGGTGATGGCGCTGGGCCTGTTGCGCGGGGTGCAGGATACGACCGTGCCGATGATCATGGCCGCAGTCAGTTACTGGCTGGTCGGCATCCCGGCCTCTTACATGCTGGGATTCGTGCTGCACTGGGAAGGGATCGGCGTCTGGGCCGGCCTTTCCCTGGGGCTCGCTTGCGCGGGAAGCTTGCTGATGACCCGGTTCTGGTGCCGCTCGATCCGCTTGGTGAACTAGCCGCACGCGCGGTTCAGGCACATTTTCTTGCAAAGAAAATGTCCAAAGAAAATGAGATTTTCTTTGGCAGAATTTCTTTGAAATTCTGTTTGCCGAAAGGGGGCGACCTTCAACCCTTCATCAGCCGGTCCGCCTTCTTACGGACCAGCACCGAACGCAGGTCGTGCATGGCCAGTAACAGGGCGTCGGTGACCTCTTCCAGCTGCGCGTCGCTCGCCTTGGATTGCACCCAATGCGTGGTCAGGTTCAGGTAATCCACCGCCCGGTGGATATCGTCGATATCGCGCCGCGCCAGCAGGTTGGTGCGCTCGGCCATCCAGCGCTTGATCTCGCGCAGATCCTCGGGGCTGAGCGTGCGCCCGCCTTGGGGCTTTATATCGCCATTCTTGACGTTGACGACGGCAATGTGATCCATCTCGATCCGGCGCTGGCGGTTTTCCGTGTCGACGCGAAAGACAAAGGCGCCGTTTTCCCGGACCCGGAAGTAATAGTCTGGCAATTCGGCGCCCATTCCGGTGTCTCCCGTTTCAGGTCAGTGACGCGCAGAAGCGCTGGATGCGGGTGCAGGCCTCGGTCAGGGCCGCATCGGAGGCAGCGTAGCTGACGCGGAAATTCGGGGAAAGCCCGAAGGCCGCGCCAAACACCACCGCCACGTCGGCCTCTTCCAGCAATGCAGTGCAAAAGGTCTCGTCGCTGTCGATCACGGTACCGCTGGGCGTGGTCTTGCCGATCAGGCCGGCAATCGAGGGATAGACATAGAACGCGCCCTCGGGGGTGGGGCATTCGATGCCGTCGATGGCATTCAGCATCGAGATCACCAGGTCGCGGCGGCGTTTGAAAAGCGTCGCGTTCGGGGCCAGGAATTCTTGCGTGCCGTTCAATGCCTCGACCGCTGCCCATTGGCTGATGGTGCAGGGGTTCGAGGTGGATTGCGACTGGATCTTGCGCATGGCTGCGATCAGTTCGACCGGGCCCGCCGCATAGCCGATGCGCCAACCGGTCATCGCATAGGCCTTGGACACGCCATTGCAGGTCAGCGTGCGCTCATACAGTCCCGGCTCCACCTGTGCGGGGGTGCAGAATTCGAACCCGTCATAGGCGAGATGTTCATACATGTCGTCCGACATCACCCAGACATGCGGGTGACGCATCAGCACATCGGTCAGCCCCTTCAACTCGTCCCGGCTGTAGCCCGCGCCGGTCGGGTTCGAGGGCGAGTTGAAGATGAACCATTTCGTGCGCGGCGTGATTGCGGCCTCAAGTTGCGCCGGTGTCAGCTTGAATGCGGTCTCCAGCGCGGTTTCCACCACCACCGGTGTGCCGCCGCCCAGCAGCACCATGTCGGGATAGCTGACCCAATAGGGGGCGGGGATGATCACCTCGTCACCCGGGTTCAGTGTCGCCATCAGGGCATTATAGAGGGTCTGCTTGCCGCCGCTGCCGACCGAGACCTGGGCGGGGGTATATATCAGCCCGTGGTCGCGCTGCATCTTGGCACAGATCGCCTGTTTCAGCTCGATGATGCCATCGGGGGCGGTGTATTTGGTCTTGCCCGCTGCAATGGCGGCGGTTGCGGCATCCTTGATGTTCTGCGGCGTGTCGAAATCCGGCTCGCCCGCGCTCAGCCCGATGATGTCGCGGCCTTCGGCCTTGAGTTCGGCCGCCTTGGCCGTCATGGCAACGGTGGGCGAGGGTTTGACGCGGGACAATGTCGCAGACAGGAAACTCATGGCGGCCTCGGTTTGAATGTTGCGCGTCCCTGTCATAGGGTGCGCCCAACCGACGATCAAGCAGGTTGCGGAGGCAACCGGAAAGGACCGCTATGAGCGACGAAACCGATTGGTACGGACCCGAGGCCGCGACCTTTGGCGACCGTCTGGCTGCGGCGCGCGAGGCCGCGGACATGACCCAGGCGCAACTGGCCCGCCGTCTTGGGGTGAAGAAGAGCACGATCAGCGGCTGGGAAAACGACCTCTCCGAGCCGCGCGCCAATCGTCTGTCGATGCTGGCGGGGCTGCTGAATGTCTCGATCGTCTGGCTGATCACCGGCGAGGGGCAGGGCGGCGAGGCGTTGACCGAGACCGACGAGACCGCCCGCGACATGGCGGCCTTGCTGACCGAATTGCGCAGCCTTCGCGCTGATCTTCAGGCCAGCGGCCAACGCGCCGCGCGGCTGGAGAAGCAGCTGCGCCAGATCATGGAGCAAACCGAGTGAGCGAAAGCCGCGAAACCCGGATCAAACGGATGCGCATGCGGTCGATGCGGCGCGGGATCAAGGAGATGGATCTGATCCTGTCCGCCTATACCGACCGCAATATCGAGGCGATGGATGCGGGCGCGCTCGATCTTTACGACGCGCTGCTGCACGAGAACGATCAGGATCTCTATCAATGGGTCACGGGGCAGGTTTCTGCCCCGGACCGCTATCGGGATCTGATCGCGGATATCTCGCAAACGTTTCAAAAATAACACAGTTTTCAACTTAACTGATTCTTTGGGTTTTCGTCTCAGAGTGTTCGGCAAGCAGCAGCGAGTCGGAGAGACGGATGAGTATGGAGAGGCAGATCGCCCAGGCCGGCGCCAAAGGCTTCATGGCAAACTATCTGGAGGCGCTGTCTCTGGTCGAACGGTTGCACCGGCTGCTGCTCGACGTGATCAAGGACGAGTTCGAGCGGGTCGGCGTGCTGGAAATCAACGCCGTGCAGGCGCTTTTGCTGTTCAATATCGGCGATAACGAGGTGACGGCGGGCGAATTGAAAAGCCGTGGCTACTACCAGGGCAGCAATGTCAGCTACAACCTCAAGAAACTGGTCGAGATGGGCTATATGCATCACCAGCGCTGCGAGATCGACCGCCGGTCGGTTCGGGTCAGGCTGACCCAGCGTGGTCGCGAGATCCGAGATGTGGTGGCCGAGCTGTTCATGCGCCATGCCGAGGGGTTGCAAAGCCGTGGCGTGCTGGGCCCCGACGGAATCGAGGAGATCACCTCGGCGCTGAAGCGGGTCGAGCGGTACTGGACCGATCAGATCCGGTACATTTATTGAGGCAGGACAGGCCCAGGCAGGACAGGCGCGTGTAGCTGCGTCGCGGTGCGGGCGGGAAGGGCAGAGAGAACCAGCCCCTCCAGCTCGCGCCGCAGTTTGCGCTCCATTGCGGCCTGATAGTCGTCATATCCCAGCGCCACCTCGACAAAGGCGCCGGGGCCCAGGATCACCCAGGCGCCGTAATAGGCCGACAGCTCTCCAATCTGGGTCTGGCGGAGGTCCGTGGAGGTCATGCTGTCCGCGCCAATGACCAACGCGTTGACGGTCAGGTCGGTGCCCTCCAGCGCGGCCTTTACGGCGCGGGGATGCGGACCCATGTTGTGCTTGCCATCGCCGGACAGGTCGAGTGTGCGTTTCCAGCAATCGGGTTGTTGGGCCAGCAGGGTGGCCCCGTGACGCATCGCGGGGCCGACGGCCGTTCCCGGCGGCGCCGCAGCCCTGCGGGTGGCGCGCAGGGTGGCCGCGACTGCCTCCAGATCGGCTGTGGTGCCGATCTGCCGCCAGGGCAGGATCAGTCGCTGAAACCCCGGTTCGCTCCATTCATAGACGGCCAGCCGGATTGGGTGGCCGGGCATCGCCAGCAGGCGCGACTGAACCGCGGGCGACAGCAGCGCGGCGGCCAGCCCGTCGAGCTGCAACCGGTATTCGCGCGCATCGACCGAACCGGATACGTCGAGCCCCAGCGCCAACGCCTGCCGACACCCGGCCCAGCCGGGCGCGGGCAGCAGCAGGACCAGAAGCGTCAACACGCGGATCATCGCAGCCCCCCGATCACCATCCCGGACAGTTCCCGTTCCAGCTTGCGCCGCATGGCGCGTTCGAAATCGGCAAAGCCTTGCGCCACCTCGAGAAAGGCACCGGGGCCATGCAGCACCTCGGTCTCGAAATAGGGGATCAGCTGAATCTCGGTCTCGTATTCGGCCCCGTTGATCGCCAGCCCGTTCACGGTAATCCCGTCAAACGCCGGTGTGGCATAGGCCGCGCGTGGGCCGAAGCCCTCGTTATTCTCGCCATCGCCCGACAGGTCGATCGTGTGGAACAGGCAGTCGGGACCGCCCGCCAGCAGCGCCGCGCCATAGGCCAGCGCGTGTCCCATTGCGGTGGGCGCCTCGGTCGTGGCGCGCCGAGACGCCGCAATCAGGGCGGCGGCGCTCTCCAGATCGGCGCGCGAGCGGATCAGCACCCAGTCGACCAGCAGGTGCTGGTCGGTCGGCCCGCTCCACTCATAGGCGGCAAGTGCCACCGGCTGCGGGGTCGACAAGGCCGCGCGCACCACTTCGGGGGCCAGCAACGCCGTCGCCAGCCCTTGTCGTTGCAACCGATCCTCGCGGGCATCGACCGAGCGCGACACATCGAGCGCCAGGGCAAGGGCCAGGCGGCATTCCACAGCCGACGCCTGCGTTGCCAGCAGTGCAAGCAGACAGGCAGCGGCGCCTCGGCGCATCACCAGTGGCCGGTGCTGTCCATGCTGACCCAGGGTTCGGCCGGGTCCAGCGCGGCACCGTTCTGCAACAGCTCGATCGAGATATTGTCGGGCGAGCGGATAAAGGCCATGCGCCCGTCGCGCGGTGGCCGGTTGATGGTGATACCGTTCTCTTGCAGCATCGCGCAGGTGGCATAGATGTCGTCGACCCCATAGGCGAGATGCCCGAAATGGCGGCTGTCGCTGGGCAGCCCGTCATCGCCGTCCCAGTTATAGGTCAGCTCCAGCGGCGTCTCGTCCTGCCCGGGTGCGGCCAGATAGACGAGGGTAAACCGCCCCTCTTCGCTGTCGTAGCGGCGGATTTCGCGCAGACCGAGCAATTCGTAGAAGGCCATGGATTTTTCCAGGTCCTTCACGCGGACCATGACATGCAGATATTTGAGCGGCATCGCTTGTTTTCCTGTGCTGGGTGTCGAGACGAAGCCTAGCGCAGTGGCCGGCAATGTCGAGACTGCCTAGAACGCGGATTGGATGCCGAAATTCACCCCGAAACGGCGCGCATCATAAAGCGCGATGTTGCTTTCGGTGCGTGAGGCGCTGATGCGCATGGTCGGGTTGAAGCCGTAATAGTCTATCTTGTTGAAGATCAGCGTGAAATCCGCCTCGTACTTGTCTTCCTGCCGGCCGTTGCGATCATGCGGAGAGACATCGTAGTCGCGGCTGCGGGCCCACAGCCCCAGCTGCGCGGTGGCGCCAAGGATCGGTTTGGCAAAGGTGATCTGGGCGCGCAGCGCGATTTCGTCGAACTCGTCTGCGGCCACGTCAGAGGTCGCCACCGCCCCGGTCAGATTGGTCCACAGCGTCGTCCCCCCCGCGAGCGGCAGGGTATAGGACAGATCTGCGCGTATCGTGTCCTGATCACTGCGGGTGACACCCCATTGCCGTTCGGTGGCGATGCGGGCGTTGATCTGGCGCCCCCGGTCCAGCTTGTAGCTTTGCCCCAGGCTGAGCCGCGCAAAGCGGGCATACTCGTTGCCGCCATACCAGCTCTGCCCGACATCGACAAAGAAACGGTATTCGCCGCGCCGGTCGAAATTGATGCCGCGCTGGCCATAGCCCAGTGTGTAGGAGGCGAAGGAAAAATCGCTGGCGCGGGCGGTGGGGGCGAGGGCCTTGGCCTCGGAAGACAGAGAATAGGCGCGCAGATCGACCGACAGGATCAGGTCATGCGCGCGGGTCGGCAACTCGCGAAATCGGTATCGCGTTGTCAGGCCCAGCGCATATTCGACCCCCGACAGCGCCCGCGCCGATCCGCCCAGCTGATATTCGACCGGCTGGCCATACAGGACTTCGGACAGTTTGTAGTTCAGGAACGAGGATCGTTGTGACGAGCCGTTGTTGATGTTGCTGTCCGGGGTGATCGCAAAGGACAGCCGCGTCAGCCACGGATTCCGAGCGCGCACATAGCGGAAATCGCGCACGGCAATCCGGCTCAACTCCTCGGAGGGGGCATGTTCGACGGCGCGGCGCAGCCACCATTGCGCCAGGGTGCGCCGATCATCCGAGGCCAGTGCCTGGGCCATGACCATCGAGCTTGCGA
The DNA here is from genome assembly GCF_021405525.1 of Ruegeria pomeroyi. Classification (GTDB taxonomy): domain Bacteria; phylum Pseudomonadota; class Alphaproteobacteria; order Rhodobacterales; family Rhodobacteraceae; genus Ruegeria_B; species Ruegeria_B alba. The sequence goes on along the minus strand of NZ_JAGQAG010000001.1, from coordinate 2,854,307 downwards.
ATTTCTGCTCGTCAGTCTCGGATAGTCGCCAAGCCTGCCGGGCAGATTCTCGGGCTTCGTCAAAGCGGCCGAGAGACCGCGCGGCGCGGGAATGCACCAGCAGCGCTTGACGGTCCGCTGGATCCCGTTGCACCAAGGCGCTAGCATAGCTGTAGGCCTGCTCAGGTGCTCCGATGCGGAGCGCCTCAACGGCGGTGGCGCGCAATTCGTCTGGGCTCAACCGGGCGGGCCCCTGCGCAAGGGCAGGTGCCTGGATAAAACCAGCCATTAAGGCCAGAACAGCAACCGGGCGGCGTATCTTTGGCGGTAGCCGCATCACCGGCCTCAGTTGTAGACGATGAAGCCGCCGGTTTCACGGACCGATGGAGCAACCGGGTCACGCTTCGTTTCCAGAACGACCACTCCGACGATTTCGTCAGCGTTGTCGCCCGAGATGATGGCGTAATAGTTGCCTTCCTCGAACAGCTGCGCTCTGCCTTCGTTGTCCACGTAATAGCTGGTCATCTTACCCAGCAACTCGCCATTGTCGTCCATCACACCGGGGCCCACGGTAAAGGTGGCAGTGGGAATTTCGGTCAAGGAAACATTGTTCTGCGTATTGATCCTGCTCAGCGTGCTGGTAGTGACGTCTTCGCCGTCCATATTCAGAATGCGGCGGTTGTCCATCACGCCGCGAACAGCATCGCCCCGTGTTCCGGTGGCATCATTGAAATCGTCGAAATCAATTGCGATGCGAATATCGGCTGTGGTGTATTCCAGCGCACCAACCCCGTTATAGTCTCGCAGACCGGCAACCTTGCCGGTGAAGAGGGCCTGGCCCGTGGTCGGTAGATTCACGTTGTTGTTGCGCTGATAGATAAAGCCACCAAAGCCATAGTCGACATAGGCGCCGGTCCGGACAATCGCGAATTGCGTGTTGCTCGAGGTCGAAACGCCATAAATGGCACGGTGACGGAACTGGTTCACCGGTTCACCGTCGAAGCTGTCCAAGAATTGCGCATCGGCCTCGTATACGGCGTAGGGTCCTAGGCTGCTGACAGCTGCGCCACGGGAATAGGTGTTGTCGCCGTCGAAGCCGAGGTTGTCGACCGAGAATGTGTCGTCGGCGGCGTTGTACCTTACATCTCGAGCAAAGCCGTTGCCGGTATAGGGGTCTTCGGTGCTTGTTGGCTCGCTTCTAAAAATGCCAGCGGCAGGGGTCGGCGAGGGGGTTCCAGGGGGGACGACGCGATCACCCTGAATTGGTGTCCCGGTGTCACCATCAGTTCCGCCATCGGTCCCAGAACCGGTGTCAGAGCCATCGCCTGTCCCGAATACGGCATCAGAGCCGCCGCACGCTGTCAAAAAAGCGCACGTTGCGGCTGCAACGAGATAGGATTTCATAACTGCCTGCCTCTGCTCTTTGTCAGATCATTTTGAGAGATAGTCCCGGCTGAAACGGTGAAAGTCAATCGCAACCTGAACGGGTCTGGGGAAAGCCAAATAGGGTGTCTAAAAAGCCATACCTGATATGGCGGTTTTTGTGTGGAGCAATGCAATATATAGTGGCGCTGCGACTCATCTAGTGAAAGGGACCCTGATGCCGCTATCTCCAGAGCAACTGGCCGAGATCGACGCCCAGCGGGCGCAGACCGCGCCGACCCGCCGTGTAGTGTCGCCGGGGATGGAGGCGCAACTCTATTCCGCGCATCCGGTGCTGGATCACGGTTTTGTCCGGGTGATCGACTATATGGGCGATGATGCGGCCATCTGCCAGGCGGCGCGGGTGTCTTATGGCACGGGCACCAAGTCAGTGCAGAACGATGAGGGGCTGATCCGCTATCTGATGCGGCACTGGCATTCGACCCCGTTCGAGATGTGCGAAATCAAGCTGCACGTGAAACTACCGGTCTTTGTTGCGCGTCAGTGGATCCGGCACCGTACCGCGAATGTGAACGAGTATTCGGCGCGCTACTCAATCCTGGACCGCGAATTCTATATCCCGGCACCGGAACATGTGGCGGCGCAATCGGCGGTCAACAACCAGGGCCGGGGTGAGGCTCTGCAAGGGAAAGAGGCGGCGCGCGTGCTGGAGATTCTCAAGGCCGACAGCGCCCGCTGCTATGACAACTACGAAGCGATGATCGGGCAGGAGGGCCAGCAGGGTCTGGCGCGCGAACTGGCGCGAATGAACCTGCCGGCGAATATCTATACCCAATGGTACTGGAAGGTCGATCTGCACAACCTGTTTCATTTCCTGCGCCTGCGCGCCGACCCTCATGCGCAATACGAGATCCGGGTCTATGCAGAAACCATGTGCCGCCTGGTCGCCGACTGGGTGCCCTTTGCCTATAAGGCGTTCGAGGATTACCGGTTGGGTGCGGTGAACCTGTCTGCACAGATGGTCGACAGCCTGCGCCGGATGCTGGCGGGCGAGGCGGTGACACAAGAGGCCTCGGGCCTCTCAGCGCGAGAATGGCGAGAATTTCAAGAGGTTATCAGTCATAGCGAAGGCGGAGCCTGAATTCTGCCGCCCTGCAATGCGGGGTCATAACAAGGGATCGGCGGCCGCGCAGGCCGGCCGCCGTCGGTTGCATGACCCGGAACGTTCCGGGTGGTCCCGTTACAGTGGCTTGATGTCTCCGGCCATCTTGCGGCCGTCACGTCCGTCCAGCATCTCAAAGGACACTTTCTGATTGTCGGCAAGTCCGGTAAGGCCGGACCGTTCGACAGCCGAGATATGAACAAAAACGTCCTTGCCCCCGTCATCGGGGGCAATGAACCCGTAACCTTTTGTTGCGTTAAACCATTTCACGGTGCCGGTAGGCATGTCCCGTGTCTCCTTCTACCTTCCAGGTCACCCCTTTAATTGGCGGGGTCGCGAACGGGCGACCGGTCAGGCGGCGCGCGGTCCAGCATGACCATGCCGGACGCCGAGAGGCCGGAAGCTCCGGCCACAAGATTGCACGGTGCGTGCAAAAATCAAGAAAAAGGGGGTGTCGAGGCGCAAAATGCGCGATATTTCCGCAGTAACAAGAAGGGGGCGCCATGCTGATCTATGGTCTGAAGAATTGCGATACCTGCCGCAAGGCGTTGAAATCCCTGCCGGATGCGCGGCTTGTCGATGTGCGCGCCGACGGGATCGATCCGGCCGTCCTGGGCCGGGCCTGGGCGCGATTTGGCGGCGATCTGCTCAACACTCGCTCGACCACATGGCGTGGGCTGGACGAGACCGAGCGCGCGCGCGCGCCGCTGGATCTCATTGCCGAGCATCCCGCGTTGATGAAACGGCCGCTGATCGAAGCCGGAGGGGAATTTTACCTCGGTTGGACCCCCGGCACCCGTCAGGCCCTTGGTCTGGACTAGGACCGGCCTTATGTCGGGCCTGTAGGGAAACGCAGGAGAGAACCCAAGATGCGCAATGCCGCCCTTGTTCTGGGGATCATCGCCGGTCTGATCGGCATGCTGGTCGGCTTTTTCAGCTTTGGCTATGTCGAGGCGATCGAGCATTTTGGCGAAATCGACGGGCTGGCCGAGCAGGTCGAGAATGCCGATCTGGTGCAGATGACCTCGATCATCGCGCCGATGCTGGCGATTGCGGGCGGTGCCATGGCGCGGTCGCGGGCGCTGTGGGGCGGGGTGCTGCTGCTGGTGTCGGCGGCGGGGATGTATCACGCCTTTGGCTTCAACGTGTTCACCATGTTCCCCATCGCCTTTGCCGCGGTGGGCGGGGTTCTGGGCGTGGCCGCGGGCAAGCCGGACGAGCCCAAGGCGCATTTCTGAAGGTTCTGGCCCACGCCGGGAGCGCGGGCCAGCAAGGCGTTCAGGCCATGGCCGCCTGGGTGCGACCGCGCATCAGCGCATCGACCGACAGCGCCCCGGCGCCCTTGATCACCAGCAGGCTGAGGGTGAACACCCAGAACAGGCGCTGGTCCATGATCACGCTGCTGGCCTGATTGTCGAACCAGGCGCCCAGCGTGGCCAGATCGGTGGCGCCGTGGCCATAAACGTCGGTCAGCGACTGCACCACCACGAAACCGATCATGCCGAGCGCGGCCAGACGGGTGAACAGGCCGATGACGATCAGCAGCGGCAGGATGAATTCGGCATAGGTGCCCGCCATGACCACGGCCCAGTGAAACAGGCCCAGTTGCGATACGTCATAGCCGACCGCTTCGAGCTGTTTGGGGAAAATTTGGCTATAGGCGCCGATCGAGGGGCTGAAGAGGCCGAAAATCCCATCCCCCAGCTTGGTCAGGCCGGAATTCCAGTAATAGACCAGCAGCACGGCGGCAAAGGTGAAACGGGCAAACAGCGGCAACAGCCAATCTCCGGCGGTTTCCACCAGGCCAAAGACACGGTTATGGATCGAGACGAGTGGGTTCATTGTCTTGTCCTTGCTCTGTGAGTGAGATGATGGCGCCGCCCTGGAGCAGCAGGGCGAGCGTGGCGCCAAGGTCGAAATCGGGGGTCTGTTCGGCAGCGGCCTCATAGGCCGCGCCGATGGTGGCGCTGCCTTGCAGCGCGATGATCCAGTCGGCGCCGCCGGGGGGCAGCAGCTGCGGGATCGGGTCATATTCGGGCCGGGTGATCAGCACGTCCTGCGCCTCGGGTGCGGGTTTGGGCGCGTCGTCTTCGGTGTTGAACCGCCAGATCGCGTGGATCGGCCAGGGCGAGCGCAACAGGCGCATTGCGGGGGCGAATTCCAGCCGCGCAGCCATCAGCGCCTCAGGGTCGATGGCAAGAACCTGCGGGTCGATGGGCGTGCTGTCGGCGGCGTGATAGGCATGGCGCAACGCCAGTTCCAGCCGCGCCACATCCGGCAGATAGCCCAGATGCGACAGCTGCTGCATCCCGGCCAGAAACTCGGGGAATGTCTCGCCATAGAACATCATCAGCGGCGATGTGGGGGGATGCTGGCGCAGGTAGATGCCTGCAAGCCCGTCCATGTTCTGCGTGCCCAGCAGTTTGGCGATGACGGGAAAGGCCTGGTGCATCGCCTCGGTCAGCGAGACCGCGACATTGTTGCGATAGACATCAAACCGCCGGCCCGCCGGCTGCGCGCCCGCGTCGCACAGGCCCTGCGGCACCGCGCTGGCCGGATCCAGCAGCGCGGTGTGAAACTGGGTTTGCGAGACGCTCATGCCGGGATGCGCTCCAGCGCCCTTTGCGCGCGCGCGGCCTCGGCCCGCAACACGGACCAGTCCGGCACATCGGTATCCCATTCGATCAGGATCGGTTTCGGGCCGGACCGGTCGAGCACGTAGTCGAGCAACGCCCAGACCGGATCCACCACCTCGCGCCCGTGGCTGTCGATCAACAGCGGGTGTCCGTGGTCGTCGGTATCCTCGTCATGGCCGCCCAGATGAATCTCGCCCACATGCTCCAGCGGATAGGCGTCGATATAGCCCTGTGGCAAAAAGTCGAGATTGGTGGCCGAGACAAAGACGTTGTTGACGTCCAGAAGCAGTCCGCAGCCGGTGCGCCGGGCGATCTCGCGCAGGAAATCGGGCTCGGACCAGCTGCTTTCGGCAAAAGCCAGGTAGGACGAGGGGTTTTCCAGCAGCATCCGCCGCCCGACCACATCCTGCACCTGGTCGATGTGATCGCAGACACGCGTCAGCGTGGCGTCGGTATAGGGCAGCGGCAGCAGGTCGTTCAGGAAATGGCTGTCATGGGTGGACCAGGCCAGATGTTCCGAGAAACTGGCCGGGTTCAGCCAGCCCACCAGATGTTTCAGCCGGGCCAGATGGTCGGCATCCAGCGCACCTTCGCCGCCAATCGACAGGCCAACCCCATGCACCGAGATCGGGAACCGCTCGGACAGGTGGCGCAGTTGCGCCAGCGGACGGCCGCCATCGCCCATGTAGTTCTCGGCATGGATTTCCAGCCAGCCCACCGGTCCGGGCGCTTCGAGGATTTCGGCAAAATGCTGCGGCTTGTACCCGACGCCCGGCAAGGCAGGCAGTTGGTTGTTGGTCCGGGAAGTGTCCAGCATCTGTCCAATCCTTTGCGGCAATGGGGGATGGGCAAGGGGATAGAAAGAATAGGGGCGGGCCGATGCTCCGGCCCGCCCCGCGATCTGGTGCCGGCTTATGCGGGCAGGTCGCGCTCCAGCGCTTCCAGCGAACCCTTGCGGGCCGAGCCATCGGCCTGGGCCGGCAGTTCCATGCTTTCGCAGGTGCCGGCATCGACCAGAGTCCATGCGTTGCCCTGATAGTCGACGGTCGAGGTGCCGGCACAGGTGGTGCCGGGTCCGGCGGCGCAGTCGTTCTTGCCGGCCAGCGAAACGCCATAGCATTTCTCCTTGGCCTGGGCGCTGGCGGTGGTGGTGGTACCGGCCAGTGCTGCTGCGACGGCGCCTGCGATGGCCAGGGTCTTTGCGGTGTTCGACATGTCGGTCATCCCTTCGTGATCGTGTGATATGTCTGCTTTGGACAGGTCAAAGGTAGTGTGCGGTGGGCGTCGTTTGAATTCACGACCCCGTGTCTCACATTCCCGTCAGAATTCTTGGGCAAGTGTTGCGATAAACAAAGGGATTCTTGCGGCGTGGGCCGGAAATGTTACAGGCCAGCCCCCGGTCCGGGGTCTGGCCTGCGCTGTTTTCGTGAGAATTGTTACAGAAGATCGGGGGGCGTCGCGGCCTGTCCCAGCTCTTTTGTAACATCCGCCAGGCTCTGCACGCTGGTTTGTTTCTCGCCCAGCCGCCGGACAGATACTGTCCGCTCCTCGACCTCGCGTTGACCGACGGCCAGGATCACCGGAACCTTGCCCACCGAATGCTCGCGGACCTTGTAGTTGATCTTCTCGTTGCGGGTGTCGGCTTCGGCCCGAACGCCTGCGGCACGCAGTTCGGCCACCACCTGATGCACATAGTCGTCCGCCTCCGAGGTGATCGATGCGACCACCACCTGACGCGGCGCCAGCCAGAAGGGCAGCTTGCCCGCGTGTTCCTCGATCAGGATGCCGATGAAACGCTCGAAGGAGCCCAGCGTTGCGCGGTGCAGCATCACAGGGCGATGCTTGGCCCCGTCGGCGCCGATATAGGTGGCGTCCAGCCGCTCGGGCAGCACGAAATCGACCTGGAAAGTGCCGCATTGCCAGTCGCGCCCGATGGCGTCGGTCAGCACGAATTCCAGTTTCGGGCCATAGAAGGCACCCTCGCCCGGATTGAGCTCTGGCTCGATCCCGGCGGCGCGGGTGGCGGACAAGAGGGCGCTTTCGGCCTTGTCCCAGACCGCGTCCGATCCGGCGCGGGTTTCGGGCCGGTCCGAGAACTTGACCTTGAAGCTTTCGAAACCGAGGTCCTTGTAGATGGCGCTGAGGAAGCGGATGAATTCGGCGGTTTCCGCCTCGATCTGTTCCTCGGTCGAGAAGATATGCGCGTCATCCTGGGTAAATCCGCGCACCCGCATGATACCATGCAGCGCGCCCGAGGGCTCATAGCGGTTGCACGAGCCGAACTCGGCCATCCTGAGCGGCAGGTCACGGTAGGATTTCAGCCCGACCTTGAAGATCTCGACATGGCAGGGGCAGTTCATCGGCTTGAGCGCATTGACCGCCTTTTCGCGGGCATGTTCCTCGTCCACCTCGACGATGAACATGTTCTCCTGGTATTTCTCCCAATGACCCGAACGCTCCCACAGCTTACGGTCGACGACCTGGGGCGTGTTCACCTCGACATAGCCGCCGCGGCGCTGTTGGCGACGCATATAGTCCTGCAACTCGGTATAGATCGTCCAGCCGTTGGGGTGCCAGAACACCTGGCCCGGCGCCTCTTCCTGCATGTGAAACAGGTCCATCTCGCGGCCCAGCTTGCGGTGGTCGCGCTTGGCGGCCTCTTCCAGCATGTGCAAATGCGCTTTCAGCTTTTCCTTGCCGGTGAAGGCGACGCCATAGATGCGTTGCAGCATCGGGCGTTTGCTGTCCCCGCGCCAATAGGCGCCGGCGATGGACATCAGCTTGAACGCGTCGCCGGGGACCTGGCCGGTGTGTTGCAGGTGTGGGCCGCGACACAGATCCTGCCAATGGCCGTGCCAGTACATGCGGATCGGCTCGGTGCCGGGAATGGCCTCGATCAGCTCGACCTTGTAGGGTTCGTTGTTGGCCTTGTAGAATTCGATCGCGCGCGTGCGTTCCCAGACCTCGGTGGTCACGGGCTCGCGCTTGTTGATGATTTCTTTCATCTTTTTCTCGATCAGGCCGAGATCTTCGGGAGTGAAGGGCTCCGCACGGTCGAAATCGTAATACCAGCCGTTCTCGATGACCGGGCCGATGGTCACCTTGGTCGCGGGCCAGATCTCCTGTACGGCGCGGGCCATGATATGGGCGAGGTCGTGGCGCACCAGCTCGTTGGCCTGTGCCTCGTCGGCCATGGTGTGAATGGCGATCTGCGCATCGGCCGAGATGGGCCATTGCAGGTCCCAGTGCTTGCCGTCGACGGTGGCCGAGATGGCCTTTTTCGCGAGCGAGGTGGAAATGTCTGCGGCGATCTGCGCGGGCGTTACGCCTGCGCCATAGGATCGTGCATTGCCATCGGGAAAGGTGAGAGAGATCTGGGCCATGACTGGCGGCTCCTCGTCGGTTTGGCGCCCACTGAACGCCCGGTTGCGGGTTATGGTGTCCGCCCGATTTGGCAGGGGCCGCAGACGAAGTCAAGGCAGCAGACTTTCGCAGAAAGTCTGTGCCCAAAGTTTCGCGAAACTTTGGGCCGGCCGCGCGGTCAGCGCGCGGCAAAGATGGCATAGGCCATCAACAGGGTGCAGACCCAGCCTGCACTGAACAGGATGGGGCGCAGCGGCATCCGGGCATAGCCCGAGATCATGCCCGCCGCATGCAGCACCCGGATCCAGAAAAAGGCGATCGCGGTCCAATAGGTCAGCGTCGAGAACCCGTTCATAAGCGCCAGGATCAGCACCAGCACCGCAAAGGGCATCGCCTGTTCCAAGAGGTTCAGATGCGCCCGGTGGGCGCGCTGCACCCAGGGGCGCAGATTGGAGATCTGCGCGGGCCGGGCGAAGGCCTCTTCATGCGAGGGATCGGTGGAGATCCCGATCACGTAGGGGATCCAGAGCGAGGCGGCGAGGATCATCAGGCAGGTGAGAATGCCCAGTTCGGTGGGAAAACTTTCCATCACGCGGCCCCTTTCAGCGCGGTTCCGGTCTCCAGATAACTCTTGAGCGAGGCGGCCAGTCGCGCCCAGCCTTCGCCGATGCCCTCTTGCCCGACGGCGAGGTTGTAGTGTTCGATGGTCAGCTTGCAGATCTCGCCCTGCGGCTCGATCAGATAGACCATTTCCGAGGCCACGGCGCCCGGCCCCATGAAAAGCGGCTCGAAGCTCATCTCGATGCGGGATTTCGGGTCAAGCTTTCGGGTCACCTGTCGCAACATCGCGCCCCCGGCGGGGGTGATGAACTCGACCGTCTCGCCGGGCGAGACCGCACCGCGTACCTCGTTGCAGAGGAAGTGATAGGCCGCCATCTGTTCGGTCTCGGTCAGCGCCGCCCAGAGCGCATCCTGTGTGCAGCGGATGAATGTCTGCATTATGAAATCGGGCTTTCCCATTCTGTTCTCCGTTTCCAATTTCTCTTTCAGCGCGGCCAGCCCCTGTGCCTGCGGTTGCAGGAAGGGCGCCACCCAGCGGTTGATCATGTCCTGCAAGGGCAGGGGATTGAGGTAATGGTATTTGAACCGCCCCTCGCGACGGGTGAGGACCAGATGCGCCTCCTCCAGCAGCTTGAGGTGTTTCATGACCCCGAACCGGGTCATGTCGAACTTGCTTTCCAACTCGCTCAGGCTTTGCCCGTCCTTCTGGCGCAATTGATCCAGAATGGCGCGGCGGGCGGGGTCGTTGAGAGCTTTGAAAAGTATGTCCATGTTGCGACTATATGTGATTCTATAGTCACGTGACAATATGGTAACTTAAAGAGCCTTGCACCCGCCTGCAAAGCGATGGAGGCTTGGGAAAACGACCAGCAAAGGAAAAGCCCGGTGAGCGATACTCTGACAACCGACCAGGGGCGCAGCCTCGCCTATCATCTCACCCCGGGCGACGGCCCCTGCATCGTGTTCCTGGGCGGGCTGAAGTCGGACATGGAGGGTACCAAAGCGGTGCATCTGGAGGCCTGGGCACGTGGGCGGGGGCATGCGTTTTTGCGGTTCGACTATTCCGGGCATGGTGAAAGCTCAGGCATATTCGACGAGGGCGCGATCGGCGATTGGCACCAGGACACGCTGGCCGTTGTCGATAGCCTGACCGAGGGGCCGTTGATCGTGGTGGGTTCGTCGATGGGCGGCTGGCAGGCGCTCTTGCTGGCGCGGGCGCGGCCGGGGCGGATCGCGGGCATGGTCACCATCGCCGCCGCGCCGGATTTCACAGAGGATGGCTGGTGGGCCGGGTTTGACGCGGGCCAAAAGGCGCAGTTGGCCGCCGAGGGCCGGGTGGAGCTGCCCTCGGACTATATGGAACCCTATATCGTCACCCGCCGGATGATCGAGGATGGGCGCAACCATCTGGTGCTGCGCGCGCCGCTGCATCTGCCGTTCCCGGTGCGCTTCCTGCAAGGCACCGCCGATACGGCGGTGTCGGTCGATACGGCGGTGCGCCTCTTGAACCATGCCACCGGGCCCGACATGCGCCTCTTGCTGGTCAAGGATGCCGATCACCGCTTTTCGGACGAGACCTGCCTGAAGATCATCGAGGACGCGGTGATCGACGTGCGGGGAGTTGGCTGATGCGACGGTTTGGGAAGTTTCTGGGGCGTGTCCTGGCTGTTCTTGCGCTGGCGGGGGGGCTGGCCTGGTGGTTTGGCCCCTATGAAACCGTCGATCTGAAGGCCCGGTTCGATCCGCGCAAGTTCGGCGAGGGTGTGCAGGTCTATTTCGAGAGTATCGAGTCGCGTTTTGCCGATATCACGCCGGGTGTCGAAAAACGTGTGGTCTGGGCGCCGGACGGATATGAACGCCGGACGCCCTATGCGCTGGTCTACCTGCACGGGTTCTCGGCCACTTCCGAGGAAATCCGCCCGGTGCCCGATCGCATTGCCCAGGCGCTGGGCGCCAATCTGGTCTATACCCGGTTGCAAGGTCATGGACGCGGCAGCGATGCGATGGAGCACGGCAGCGCATCGGGCTGGATGCGGGACGCGGCCGAGGCGCTGGCAGCGGGCCGTGCGGTTGGCGAGCGGGTGATCGTCATGGCCACCTCGACCGGTGGCACGCTGGCGGCGGCGGCGGCGCTGGACCCCGGCATGTCGGCCGATGTGGCCGCGATTATCCTTGTCTCGCCCAATTTCGGGGTGAACGACCCAATGGCCTTTGTTCCGACCCTGCCGGGCGCGCGCTATTGGTTGCCCGCGGTCATGGGTGGCGAGCGGGATGCCAGCAGCCCCGATCCGGACAAGAACACCTATTGGACCACCCGTTACAGCTGGTCGGCGCTGGTGCCGATGGCGGCCTTGGTCAGGGCAGTGGTGGGGCTCGATTTCGGACAGGCCCGGGTGCCGGCGCTGTTCTGGTATTCACCCGATGACAGGGTGGTGCGCCCCGATCTGACGGGCGAGGTCGCCCGGCGCTGGGGCGGACCGGCCGAGATGCGCACCGTCACCATGGGGCCGGGCGACGACCCGTCCTCGCATGTGATCGCGGGCGATATCATGTCGCCGGGGCAGACCGATATCGCGGTTGCGGGCATGCTCGCCTGGCTGCGGGAACAGGGAATAGAATGATGGACCAGCGGGTGAGCCTGATCACTATCGGCGCCGAGGATGTCGAGGCGGCGGCGGCGTTTTACGAGGCGCTGGGCTGGCGCCGGGTCGAGACGCCGGACGGGGTGATCGCCTTTGACCTGATCGGGCAGGTTCTGGGCCTTTATCCCTTGGCGGCGCTGGCCAATGATATCGGCCTGCCGGTAGAGCATTTGGGGCAGGGGGCGATGACGCTGAGCCATAATTGCCGCGACCGGGAAACGGTTGATGCGTTACTGGAGCGTGCGCAGACGGCGGGGGCCGAGATCCTCAAACCCGCCTCAGAGGTGTTCTGGGGCGGCTATCACGGCTATTTCCGTGCGCCGGATGGCAGCATCTGGGAAATCGCCCATAACCCGTTTTCGGCACTGGGACCCAATGGCGAGTTTCGCTGGAACGGGTACGGCTGATGCGCCGCCCGGGCAGCATGTGGAGCCTGGAGACCCTGGGCCGAGTGCGCCTGTCACGGCATTTCTTCATGCGCGATTTCCTTTACTCCGAGATCGGCAATTTCCATGCGCAGCAGAACATTCCCGACGATCCCGATCTGGCGATCGAGACCGGGCGTGCCTTTTGCGAGACGCTGATGGACCCGCTGGAGGAGACGTTCGGGCGCATCGCGGTGCGCTCGGGCTATCGCTCGGCATCGCTCAACCGGTTCGGCAATGAGAACCGCCTGAACTGTGCCCGCAACGATCATCCGCTGGAATGCCACATATGGGACCGGGGCCGGGGAGAGGCGCGGATTGCCGGGGCGTCAGTGGTGATCCCCTGGTTTGCCGACCGCTATGTGCAGGGGCGCGACTGGCGCGATCTGGCCTGGTGGCTGCACGATCACCTGGATTATTCCGAGATCTGGTTCTTTCCCAAGCTCTGCGCCTTTAACCTGGTGTGGCGGCCCGTGCCCTTGCGCCGGATCGACAGCTATATCGCGCCACGCGGACGGCTGGTGGTGGCCGGGCAGGAGCCGCCGATGCCGCTGGCGGCGCGGCGCGCGGCCTATTCCGATTTTCCCGCCTTTCGCGGCATCGCCTATCCCTAGACAGGGCTTGTCCTGTCGCCGATAACTGCCCATTCTGCCGGTGAGTGACGGTTCTGGGGCGAAAGGGAGACATATGGGCGAGCCACTGGTTTTCCTGCCGGGCATGTGCTGCGATGCGCGGCTGTTTGCACCGCAACTGGCGGTTCTCTCGCGTTCGCGCGCCGTGACCGTCTGCCCCGTAGGACAGGCTGATCAGATCAGCCGGATCGTCGAGGACCTGCTGCCGCATCTGCCCGCGCGCTTTGCGCTGGCAGGGCTCAGCATGGGTGGTATCGTGGCGATGGAGATGATCAGGCGCGCGCCCAAGCGGGTCAGTCGGCTATGCCTGATGTCCACCGATGCCCAGACCGACACGCCCCAAATCGCCGCAGCGCGGGAGCCGCTGATAATCAGCGCCCGGGTCGGCAAACTGGAACAGGCGCTGGGCCAGGTGCTGCGCCCTGAAAGCCTGGCGCCGGGGCCAGGCCGGTTGCAGGTGCTCGAGGTCGTGCGTCAAATGGGGCTCGAGGCTGGACCGGACCAGTTCGTGCGGCAGATGCGGGCGCTGCAGCGCCGTCCAGATCAGCAGAGCGCCTTACGCCAGATCCGGGTACCGACCCTGATCCTGTGCGGTGCACATGACAGGTTGACCCCGGTCAAGCGACACAGCTTTATCGCGGATCTGGTCGCTCATGCGCGATTGACTGTGATCGACGAGGCTGGTCACCTGCCCACCCTCGAAACGCCTGACGTGGTGACCGAAGCATTGCAGGCCTGGCTGGCCGAGCCTCAGCGTTAAAGCGCGGCGCGCGTTGCCTTGTCCAGCACCTGCGGTTTGGCCACAGGTTCTCCGGTCGAGGCATCAAAGAACGGTGTCTTGCGCCAGCGTCCCGACAGCCGCCCGGCCAGCATCCGGCTCAGTAGACCATAGACGGCAGGGGCGATATTGCGGTGTTTGCGGCTGCCATCGGGTTGCGGGACAAAGCCATAAGCGCGGGTGCGGCCCAACGCATCTGGATCGGCCAGCCGACGCACATTCACCCCGACAAAGGGCTTCTTGGCGGAATTGAGCGTCGTGGCCAGTGGGCTGTTGCAGCATTTGGCGTACCAGCGGAACAGGCCCTTGGGGGACAGGCGCATCAGGGCAAGATGTTCTGCGCCGCGGTCGATCACGAAACCGTCGGGGCTGGTCTGGAAGATATCCACCGGACCCGGCGCCGGGTCCGGCTGATCGAAGTAGAGCTCGGCCGCGCGACAATCCGGGCAGTGGCACCCGACCCTGGTGCCAGTGCGGACAGCATCGGCAGTCAGATGCCCCGCCAGCGCCCCGCAGGAACAGGCAAAGGCAAGCTCGGTCGCCTTGGCCCGTGCCATGATCAGGCGGCGCTGTTCTTGTTGGCGGGACGCAGCGATTTGCCTTTGCGGCTGTTTGTGTTCATGAAGTCGATCACCAGCGGCCGGATATTGTCGCGCCAGCTGCGCCCGGCAAAGATGCCGTAATGGCCCGCGCCCGGCTCCAGATGATTGGCCTTCTTGCTGTCGGCCAGCCCGGTGCACAGGTCGAGCGCGGCGATACACTGGCCGGGGGCCGAGATATCGTCATTGGCACCCTCGACGGTCATCACGGCGACATCGGTGATCTTGCTGATATCGACCTTGTGACCATCGACGATGAATGCGTTGCGCGCGATCTCGCGCTTCTTGAACACCCGCTCGACGGTCGAGAGGTAGAATTCGGCGGTCATGTCCATGACGGCCAGATATTCGTCGTAGAACCGGTTATGGGCATCGTGGTCCGAGGCCTCGTCGCGCATGACCCGGTGGATCTGGTCGCTGAAGGCCTTGGAGTGGCGGTCGGCATTCATCGACATGAACGAGGCCAGCTGCAACAGGCCCGGATAGACCATGCGGCCAACACCCTGGTATTTGAAACCGACGCGCTGGATCATCGACTGTTCCAGCTGGCCCATGGTGACGCGGCGGCCGAAATCGGTCACTTCGGTCGGGGTGGCGTCGGGGTCGACGGGACCGCCGATCAGGGTCAGCGTGCTGGGCTGCGCCTTGGGGTCAAGCTCGGCCAGATAGGCGGTGGCGGCCAGTGTCAGCGGGGCGGGCTGGCAGACCGCGATCACATGGGTGTCAGGCCCCAGTTCGCGCATGAAATCAACCAGATAGAGCGTGTAATCCTCGACATCGAACTTGCCGGCCGAGACCGGGATATCACGGGCGTTGTGCCAGTCGGTGACATAGACCTCGCAATTGACCAGCAGGCTCTTGACGGTCGAGCGCAGGAGCGTCGCGTAGTGACCCGACATCGGCGCCACCAACAGCACCTTGCGCGGCTGCGTCTCGCGCCCGGTGACGTTGATGTGGATGAGATCGCCAAAGTCACGCTCGACCACGGTCTTGATCTCGACCAGGTGGTCCTTGCCATCCTCGCAGGTAAAGGTGCGGATGCCCCAATCGGGTTTGACCACCATGCGCTGGAACGTGCGCTCGGTCACTTCGCCCCAGGCGGACATCCAGTTGAAGACAGGGTTCGGAACCATCGAGAACAGCGGGTAGGAAGCCATCGAATTGGCCGTCGCCCCCATCCATTGATTGGTATTACGAACGGTTTCCATCCAGTCGTAGGTCATCATGTAACGCATGAAACGGGCCTCCTAAGCCACACCTGGAGATTTCGGACCATTCGTCGCTTTGCCCCCCGCAATGCACGACGTTATTCTGCATAGCAGCGAGGTTAGGGGGGATTCCTTAAAATGACAACAAGTGAAGATATGTCGACGCATTTGACAGGCGAACAATTTGAACAGCTTAAGGAAAACATGACCAAGGTCGAGGAACTCTCGAAGCGTCTGGTCGAGATCATGGCCGGTAAGAAGCCCCATACCCCGGCACTGGATGCCCCGAATCAAGAGCTTTTTGCAAAGGCAGCAACCGCCTATTGGGCCGAGGCCTGGCAGAATCCCGCCAAGTTGCTGGAACAGCAGCTGGAATTCTGGGGCAAGTCGGTCATGAATTTCGCCGAGGCGCAGCAGGCGCTGATGACCGGCGGGGTCGAGGATGATGACGCGGCCCCCAAGGATCGCCGCTTCTCGCACCCCATGTGGGAGAACAACCCCTATTTCCGCTTCATTCGCCAGCAATATCAAACCAACGCCGCCGCCTTGGCCCAGGCAGTCGCCTCGGTCGATGACCTGCCGGACAAGGATCTCAAGCGGCTCAAGTATTTCTCGCAGCAGATCATCGACATGATGGCCCCTACCAATTTCCTCGCGACCAATCCCGACGCGCTGGAACGCGCGGTCGAGACCGAGGGCCGCTCGCTGCTCAAGGGGCTGGAGAACCTGATCACCGATCTCGAGGCCAACAATGGCGAACTGGTGGTCAAGCTGGCCGATGAAAAGGCGTTTCAGGTGGGCGGCAATATCGCCACCACGCCCGGCGACGTGGTCTATCGCAACCGGATGATGGAACTGATCCAGTACAAGCCGGTTACGGATACCGTGCACGAGATCCCGATCGTGCTGTTCCCGCCCTGGATCAACAAGTTCTACATCCTCGACCTGAAGGCGCAGAACAGCTTCATCAAGTGGGTGACAGAGCAGGGGTTCACCATCTTTGTGGTCAGCTGGATCAACCCGGACGCCAGTTATGCCGACGTGGGGATGGAGGATTACATCCAGGACGGGTTCCTGGCCGCCATCGACGAGGTCAAGAAGATCTGCAAGGTCAAGCAGGTCAACGCGGTGGGCTATTGCATCGCGGGCACCACGCTGAGCCTGACGCTGTCGCTGATGAAACAGACCGGCGACAAGTCGGTGAAATCCGCGACCTTCTTTACCGCGCTCACCGATTTCTCGGATCAGGGAGAGTTCACCCCGTTCCTGCAAGACGATTTCATCGACGGAATCGAGGAAGAGGTCACCCGCGAGGGCGTGCTGCGCTCGTGGATCATGGCGCGGACCTTCTCTTATCTGCGTTCGAACGACCTGATCTACAAACCCGCGATCCAGAGCTACATGCTGGGCGAAACGCCGCCCGCCTTCGATCTGCTCTATTGGAACGGTGATGGCGCCAACTTGCCGGCCAAGATGGCCGTGCAATATCTGCGCGGGCTCTGCCAGCGGAATGAATTCGCGGGCGATGGGTTCGAACTGATGGGCCACACGCTGCATGTGCGCGATGTGGATGTGCCCTTGATGGCGATCACCTGCGAGACCGACCATATCGCCGCCTGGAAGGACTGCTATCGCGGAGTGCAGAAGATGGGGTCGCGCTCGAAAACCTTTGTGGTGTCCGAATCCGGCCATATCGCGGGCATCGTGAACCCGCCGTCCAAGAAGAAATATGGCCATTACACCAACCCCGACCTGAAGGCCGATGCCGCAACCTGGCTGGCCGAGGCCGATTTCAACGAAGGATCCTGGTGGCCGATGTGGGCGGCCTGGCTGAAACCGCGCGCGGGCAAGCAAATTCCGGCGCGCGACACCGGCGATTCGGAGCATCCCCGCCTGTGCCCGGCCCCGGGCACCTACGTGGTGGCCAAGGCAAGTACCTGATTTTTCGTCATTCCTGAAATTTTTCTGCGGCGCAGCATTATTTTCCTTGAAATGCTGCGCCGCAGAAAGCATATTCCTCTCAAGCCGCAGGAAACGGGGTGGGCCCGGACCCGGCAATGAGGATTGAGACAATGGCAAAGACCCAAGACTTTTCCGCGATCATGAAAGACATGATGGGCGCATTCCCGGTTGACACCAAGGCAATGGAAGACGCGTTCAAGTCGACCGCAGCCCTGAACGAGAAACTGTCGGGCGTTGCTCTGGAAGCCGCCGAGAAATCGGCCGAGATCTCCAGCAAGTGGACCAAGGAAACCCTGGCCAAGCTGAGCGACATGTCGAAAGCAAAGGCAGAGCCGGCAGACTATGCCAAGGCGATGACCGATTTCGCCAGCGCATCGGCCGAAGTCGCTGCCGAGAACATGGCCGCCTTCGCCGAAATCGCGAAGAAAGTGCAGATGGACACCGTCGAGCTGCTGATGGCTGCCGGCAAGGATATCACCGAGGATGCGACTGCCGCAGTGAAGAAAGCCACCAACGACGTGACCGCTGCCGCCAAGAAGGCCGCAGCCGCGAAGTAAGACGACAGGCGGGGCGCACCGCTCTCCTCCCCCTTTGGTGCGATACCGCAGGGCAGGTCGAAAGACCTGCCCTTTCTTGTTGCGGGGCGCCGTTTTCCGACCCGGAAAACGGCCTGGAAAATTCGTAGAATTTTCTCTCCCGGAATTTGTTCAAATTCCGGGGCCGCCCCTTGGGCGGCAGCATGCCGCGCCGTTTCTCTTTTCTTTTGTTCTGCGCTCGCATAGGCTCGCTGCAATGCGACAATAATGGGGAGTAACGTCGTGGCCGAACAGGAAAAACCGCTGCTGATCAAGCGTTATGCCAGCCGGCGTTTGTACAATACCGAGACCAGCGACTATGTCACACTCGAGGATATCGCCGGCTTCATCCGGGCCGGGCGCGAGGTGCAGATCGTCGATCTCAAGACCGGTGACGACCTGACCCGGCAATATCTGCTCCAGATCATCGCCGAGCATGAAAGCCGTGGCGAGAATGTGCTGCCGGTCAACGTCCTGAACGATCTGGTGCGCAGCTATATGGTGCCGGGTGGTGGCATGATGCCCCAATTCCTGCAAAGCTCGTTCGACATGTTGCGCGAAAGCCAGTCCAAGCTGATGGAGAACATGAACGCCATTAACCCGATGGCGCAGATGCCGGGTTTTGAAGCGCTCAAGGCCCAGCAGGAGGCCTTCATCCGCGCCATGACCGGCGGCCTGGGCAACACTTGGAGCGGACCCGGTAAGGAGGGAGAGGGCGACAAGAGTGAACAGGGCGAGGACCTGGACGACATTAAAAAACAGCTTGCCGAGTTGCAACGCAAACTGTCCAAGCTCAGCTAAGCGCGGCGCGCCTTAGGTTCCATAGGCGCGCGCAGGGCCGGTTACCTCTGCCATCGCGGCCAGCAGGATATCGGCCACCACATCCAGTTCGGCGCGGCTTAGCCGCACCGGCAGTCGTACGTCGCAGGCGCGCATCAGCATGGCGCGGGTCTGCGGCAGATCGGGCACCTCTCCCAGAAACTGCCAGTTCCAGAAGGCGCGGGCATTGTCCTCGCTTAGGCCAAAGACCTGCACCTTGACCCCGCGTCGCTCGGCGGCGGCGGCAAAGGCGCGGGTTTCGGCCTCGTCCAGCCCGATCAGGTTGAACTGGATCGAATCCGGGGCGCGCCGTTCCGGAGCAAGCGGGGCGGGGACGTCGATGAAGGGCGAGGTGTTGAGGCGGTCCGCTACATAGTCGTGGTTGGTCAACCCGTCGCGCACCCGGCGGGCCAGTTCGGGGATTTGCGGGCGGATCACCGCGGCACTCAGGTTCGACATGCGCAGATTGTAAAGCGGCAGCATGTTCTGCCAGTGGGCAAAGGCCTCGGCCAGTTCGGGCGAGTTCTGCCCCTCGGGCCCTTTGTGCTTCTTCCAGTTATGCTCATACGCGCCCGACATGATCACCGCGCGCGCCACCAGATCGGCGTCGTCGGTCACCAGGATGCCGCCTTCGCCCGCGTTGATCATCTTGTAGGACTGGAACGAGAAACAGCCGACCCGGCCGATGGTGCCGATATTGCGCCCGTGCCAGGTGGTGCCCAGCGAATGCGCCGCGTCCTCGACCACCGGTATTCCACGCGCATCGCAGAGCGCCATGATCGCGTCCATGTCCGAAGTATGACCGCGCATATGGCTGATGATCACCGCCTGCACGCCGTCCAGCTTGGCTTCGAAATCTGCCATGTCGATCCGGTAATTGGCGCCGACCTCGCACAGGACCGGCACGCAATCGGCATGTACGACCGACGAGGGCACGGCGGCAAAGGTGAAGCCCGGGATCAGCACCCGCGCATCGCGCGGCAGGCCCAAGGCCTTGAGCGACAGGAACAGCGCCGCCGAGCAGGACGACACTGCCAGCGCGTATTTCGACCCCAGCAGGTCGGCAAACTCTGCTTCGAGCAGGGCCACCGGCGCATCCTGCGGTGCGGTATAGCGGAACAGATCACCCGATTGCATCAGCGCGTCGATGGCCTCGCGCGCGGCGGCGGGGATGGGTTCGGCGTCGTGAACGTTGGGCGGCAGTGTCATATTTGAGATTCCCGAATTCAACCTTTGAGAATTGTAAAACAGTTGCGTAACAGAACCAAGACCAACTTGAACGGCCATTCAGGATTGCAGACAGGAAAAAGGCGGGAAAGGGTGACCTTTCCCGCCAGTCAAGGAGAACGGTTTTGACCGCTCAGACGTTCATCAGCAGGTGTTCGCGTTCCCAGGGTGAAATCACCTGCAGGAACTCGTTGTATTCGGCGCGTTTGACGATGCTGTAGACGCGGGCGAATTCGGGGCCCAACACCTGGTGCAGGGCCTTGGCCTCGTCGAACATGTCCAGCGCGTCGCCCATCACCTGCGGGATATCGCCCTCGCCGTCATAGGCATCGCCCCGGAACTGCTTGCGCGGGCGCGCCTCTTCCATCAGGCCCAGATAGCCGCAGGCCAGCGAGACCGCGATGCCCAGATAGGGGTTGCAATCCATGCCCGCGAGCCGGTTCTCGATCCGCCGCGACGAGGGGCCGGAGAGCGGCACGCGAATGCCGGTGGTGCGGTTGTCGCGGCCCCATTCCAGGTTGATGGGCGCGGCATGGTCCTTCACGTAGCGGCGATAGGAATTCACATAGGGTGCCATCACCGCCAGACCCGAGGGCAGGTGGTTCTGCAAACCCGCGATGAAGTGATAGAAGGCGTCGGTTTCGCCCCCCTGCGGGCCCGAGAAGATGTTTTCGCCGGTTTCCATATCGACGATCGAATGGTGGATATGCATGGCGCTGCCCGGCTCGTTCTCGATCGGCTTGGCCATGAAAGTGGCGAAACAATTGTGGCGCAGCGCCGCCTCGCGGATCAGCCGCTTGAAATAGAACACCTCGTCGGCCAGCCGCACCGGGCTGCCGTGACGCAGGTTGATTTCCAGCTGGCCGGCGCCGCCTTCCTGGGTGATGCCGTCGATCTCGAAGCCCTGCGCCTCGGCAAAGTCATAGATGTCGTCGATCACCGGGCCGAATTCGTCGACCGCGGTCATCGAATAGGCCTGCCGCGCGGCGGCGGGACGGCCCGAGCGACCCATCATCGGCTCGATCTCCTTGGCCGGGTCCAGGTTGCGGGCCACCAGATAGAATTCCATCTCGGGGGCTACGACCGGCTTCCAGCCCTGCGCATGATAGAGCGAGACCACATGTCTCAGCACGTTGCGCGGGCTGAACGGGATCGGGTCGCCGTCGCGGTCATAGGCGTCGTGGATCACCTGAAGCGTCCAGTCGCCGGTCCAGGGCGCGGCAGTCGCGGTCGAGTAATCGGGGCGCAGGATCATGTCCCGCTCGATAAAGCCCTCGTCTCCGGCGGCATCGCCCCAGTCACCTGTGATGGTCTGGTAAAAGATGCTGTCGGGCAGGTGGAAATAGTCCTGCCGCGCAAATTTGCTTGCCGGAACCGCCTTGCCGCGGGCAATGCCGGGCAGGTCCGAGATGATGCATTCCACCTCGTCCAGGCGGCGGTTTTCCAGATAGGCCTGCGCGGCCTCGGGGAGATTTTCTGTCCAGTCGGCCATGTCAGGCCCTCGCTTTCTTGTAGAATTCCGCCATGCGCTTGCCGATGGCGGGGCTGTCGAGCGGGCTGTCGAGCCGCCCGGTCGCGTCGTCGAGTACAGGGTCAGGCACCACGCCGCGACCACGGGTCCGGATCAGCCCGCCGATGAACTCGTTGTCGTATTCCGGATGTGCCTGAATGGTCCAGATGGTGTCGCCATAGGCCACCATCGCATTTCGGCAAAAGTCGTTCGAGGCAAGAACCTCGGCCCCGTCTGGCAGGGCCACGACCTGATCCTGGTGCCAGGCATTCACCGTCACCTGCTCGCCGCCCATGTCGTATTCTGTGGGGCCGATGGCCCAACCGCCTTTGAATTTCTCGACCTTGCCTCCCAGGGCCTGGGCGATGATCTGGTGGCCGAAGCACACGCCGATCAGAGGTTGACCCTTGTCGCGGATCTCGCGGATCAGGGCCTCGAGCGGCGGGATCCAGGGGTGGTCCTCGTACACGCCGTGGCGCGAGCCGGTGATCAGCCAGCCGTCGGCGGCCTCGGCGCCGCTTGGGAACTGACCGTCCACCACCGCAAAGGTTTCAAACTCAAAACTCTGTGGCCCCAGCAGGCGGACAAAGAACGCGTCATAGTCGCCGGTCGCGTCGATGAGCGTATCCGGGGCGTGGCCCGTGAGGAGAATACCGATCTTCATGTGTCACCAGTCATCAAATTTGCCGGATCGGGGCTCCGGCAGTGCCCATGTCGTGATCAGGTCAGACCGTGTCCAGATAGACTTCGGTTTTTTCCTTCTCGGTCATCTCCTGAAAATAGCGGAACTCCTGCCGCTTAGTCATGACATAGTTGCGGATCAGCTCGGGCGCGAAAATCCGCGCGACAGCCGGGTCGGATTCGAATGCGTCAATCGCTGCGTCCCAACGATCGGGGATCTGGGGCAGATCCGCCTTGTACGCATTGCCCGAGATCGGTTCGGGCGGCATCTTGCCATCCTCGATCCCGTTGAGTGCCGCGCCCAGAACCGCTGCGATCATCAGATAGGGATTGACGTCGCCGCCCGCGACCCGGTGTTCGATCCGGCGTGCGACCGGACTGCCCGAGGGGATGCGGATGGCCGCGGTGCGGTTCTCATAGGCCCAGGCGACGCCGGTCGGCGCGTGGGCATTGGGGACCAACCGGGCATAGCTGTTGTCGTGGGGGGCAAAGATCAGCGTGCTGCCCGACATGGCGTCCAGACAGCCGCGCACCGCGTGCAGCAACGCATCGCTGCCACGCTCGGTGCCGTCGTCAAAGATGTTGTTGCCCTCGTCATCCAGCACCGAGAAATGCATATGCATGCCCGACCCAGCGTAATCCTCGTAAGGTTTGGCCATGAAACTGGCGGCAAAGCCGTGTTTGCGGGCCAGGCCCTTGACCAGCATCTTGAACAGCCAGGCATCGTCAGCGGCGCGCAGGGCGTCGTCCTGATGCATCAGGTTGATCTCGAACTGGCCGACCCCGGCCTCGGAGATGGCGGTATCGGCGGGGATATCCATGACTTCGCAAGCGTCGTAAAGCTCGGTGAAGAAATGATCAAACTGGTCCAGTGCGCGCAGCGACAGGATCTCGCCCGCCTTGCGCCGCTTGCCCGAGCGCGGTGATTGCGGCACCTGCAAATGGCGGCCGCTGTCGTCGATCAGAAAGAATTCCAGCTCGACCGCGACGACCGGTTTCAGGCCGCGCGCCCTGTAGCGTTTGACCACGGTGTTCAAGGCGTGGCGCGGGTCGCCCTCATAAGGGCGGCCATCTTCGTGGAACATCCAGATCGGCAGCAGGCCGGTGGGCGTGTCGAGCCATGGCATCGGCATGAAACCGCGCTCGGTCGGTTGCAGAACACCGTCGCGATCACCCGAGGCCAGCACCAGCGGGCTGTCTTCGATATCCTCGCCCCAGATGTCGAGATTCATCACCGACAATGGAAAGCGGGTGCCGCCCTCGATCGCCTTGTCAGCAAAACGTCCGGGCACACGCTTGCCGCGCGGCTGGCCGTTCAGGTCGGCAGCGGCCACACGAATTGTTCTTACCTGCGGGTTCTTCCGCAGCCAGTTTTTGGCTTGCATGGGCCCTTCTCACGCGATGTCTGTTAGATTTGATCAAATTTCTACTACTAGCCATGGGGGGCTGGCAAGCGATATTTCCACGGTCTTGTCCGACCGCGTGTCATGGCAAGCCGGTCATGGATCAAACCATGTCCAGACAGCCAAGGCGGCAGGTTGGGAGTAGCAGCCAGACCAGCACCCCGTGTCCCCCACGGGAAAGGGTCACCGCATCAGGTTGGGGCGCAGGCGCATCTTGGGCCGGCGTTCGGCGGGCAGGTGCCGGTTCAGCCGCGTGTTTATCACACCGAACACGCCCACCACCGCCAGGGTCAGCAGGATGAAATAAAAGGCGAGAATCGGGTAGGGGACGAACGGGTTGAACGTCTTGTCCGCGAAATAGCTGGCGTAATACAGCGCATCGCCACGCTGTTGCCAGGCCGGGAAGGCCGAAAAGAACACCAGCGTGGTGGCGTGAAACAGAAAGATCGCCTCGTTCGTATAGGCGGGCCATGCCAGCCGCATCATGGTGGGCCAGACGATGCGGCGGAACCGGGGCCAGCCGCTCATGCCATAGGCGTCAGCGGCTTCGACATCGCCCTTGGGGATCGTGCGCAGCGCGCCATAGAAGATCTCGGCCGAGTAGGCGGCGGTGTTCATGAACAGCACGATCAGCGCACCCGCCCATGCCGAGGTCAGCATGTCGAACATCGGATAGCTCTTCTTCAGCGACAGGAAGAAGAAATAGGCAAAGAAGAACTGGATGAAGAGGGGCGAGCCGCGGAAGATGAAGATGAACCATTCCGCCGGTTTGCGCGCCCAGGGGTTGGACGCGCTTTTGCCCAGTGCCAGGGTGACGGCCAGGAAATAGCCGGTGACCAGCGCCATCAGGCCGAAATAGATGTTCCAGATCATGCCAGAGCCGATCAGGGTGAACTGCTCGCACAGGGTAAAGTCGGACCGGGGCAACAGTCGCTCGCCGATACCGATCGCGCGCAGGCCATAGTCCTGGATGGTGTCGATGCAGGATTTCATGCCGCGGCCTCCTTGCGCAGGGCCTCGCCGCCGGTGGTGGCCTGGCCGTGGCTGAGGCGGACGGTCAGCCTCTCAAGCAGAATTTCCGAGATGCGGGTGAAGCTCAGGTAGAAGACCAGCAGGAACAGGAAATACCACATGCGCCAGTCGCCATGGGGATAGTCGGTGAACTTGGAGGTCTTGGTGCCGCCAATCTCGCGCGCCCAATAGACGATATCCTCGATCCCCAGCAGGAACAGCAGCGGGGTTGCCTTGATCAGGATCAGCCACAGGTTCGACAGGCCGGGCAGGGCATAGATCCACATCTGCGGCACCAGGATGCGCCAAAAGGTCTGGCGCCGGGACATGCCATAGGCGGCGGCGGTTTCAAGCTGGGCATGGGGCACGGCGCGCATGCCACCGCGCAACACGTTGGCCGCGAAGGCGCCGAAAACGATGGCAAAGGTCACCACCGCCAGGAAAAAGGAATAGGTCTGATGCACCCATTCCGCCGCCCGGCCCAGCGGCAGCTTGGCATCGGGGCAGACCAGAAAATCGTTGCCCTGCCGGATCGGATCGGTCCAGTCGGGGCACAGGATCTGATGCCGGGTCCATTCGAACGCCTGATCCAGCGCGATCACGAAGAACAGGAAGAAGGCAATGTCGGGCACGCCGCGCATGATCGCGATATAGCCCTCGCCCAGCCAGCGCAGCGGCGGCAGCGTGGCCCGCGTGGCCATGGCCCCGGCAAAGCCCACCGCCAGCGCCACCGGGGCGGTGACCAGCAGCAGAACCAGAACCTTGAGGAAGGACATGTAGAAGGACAGGTGCACGCCGTTGGTCAGAAAGCAGGAGAACCAGCGGACCGTGTCCAGCGTGTCGGGATCGGTGCAGTAGGAGAACATCGGCGGGCCTTTGCGGGGCAGGGCGCGGCAATGGTGGCCGCATGGGATCGGGCCTGCCGCGATCGGCAGGCCCGCCCGCAGGGTTTATTCGTAAACGGCGGCGTCTTCGCCGAACCATTTCTTGATCATCGCGTTCAGCGTGCCGTCCTCTTTCATCGAGGTGATGGCCGCGTCGAACTTGCCGCGCAGCTCGCCGTCGCTTTCGCGCAGACCCATGCCGACGCCACCGCCCAGCGGTACGTCATCGCCCACGAACATCAGCTCGCCGCCCGATTCTTCGACGATCGGAACCAGATAGTCCCGGTCGGCAAAGACCGCATCGGCCTCGCCGTTACGGACGGCGGCGATGGTTTCCTCGGGCGTGGCGAATTCCACCAGCGTCGCACCGCTTTCGGCGATGTATCCGGCCTGGATGGTGGCGGTCTGGGCCGCGACGATGCCCGACAGGTCGGCGCCATCAGAGGCCGCGACATAGGACGAGGCGGTCGGCGGGATGTAGTTCTGGGTGAAGTCGATCACCTCGTCACGCTCGTCGGTGATCGACATGCCGGCGATGATGGTGTCGTAGTTGCCCGACACCAGGTTGGGGATGATCGAATCCCAGTCGTTCTTGACCCACTCGCAGGTCAGGCCGGCGCGCTTGCACAGCTCGTCGCCCAGTTCGCGCTCGAAGCCGTCGACCTCGCCCTTGTCGTTGATGAAGTTGTACGGAGGATACGCGCCCTCGGTGCCCATGCGCACGGTGTCGGCCATGGCCATGCCGGCGGTCAGCGCCAGCGCGGCGGTGGTCAGAATCAGTTTCTTCATTGAGAGACTCCCATTGTCGTTGGTAATTTGATTATGCGGCCTTGGTGACGGAAAGAAAGCCCTGCAAACGCTCGGATTTCGGCGCTGCAAAGATATCTTCGGCGGTGCCCTCTTCCTCGACCAGCCCCTGGTGGAGGAAGATGACATGGGACGAGATATCGGCGGCCATCTTCATGTCATGGGTGACGATGATCATGGTGCGGCCCTCGGCGGCCAGGTCCCGGATCACCTTGATGACTTCCTGCTCCAACTCGGGGTCGAGCGCCGAGGTCGGCTCGTCGAACAACAGCGCCTGCGGCTCCATGCACAGGCCGCGCGCGATGGCGGCGCGCTGCTGCTGGCCACCCGACAGCTGGGCCGGGTAATTGTCGCATTTGTCGCCGATCCCCACCTTGTCGAGATAGCGCCGCGCGCTCTCCTCGACCTCGGCCCGGTCGCGGCCCAGCACGTGGATCGGCGCCTCCATCACGTTTTGCAGGATGGTCATATGGGCCCACAGGTTGAACTGCTGGAACACCATGCTCAGGTTCGTGCGAATGCGCAGCACCTGTTTGGGGTCGGCCGGGCGGCGGGAACTGCCGCTGCCGGTCCAGCGGACCGGTTCGCCGTTGAACAGGATCTCGCCCTGCTGGCTGTCCTCGAGCAGGTTGCAGCAACGAAGCAGCGTGGATTTGCCCGATCCCGATGAGCCGATCAACGACACCACGTCGCCGCGATGGGCGGTGATATCGACACCTTTGAGGACTTCGAGCTGGCCAAAGCTCTTGTGCAGGTTCTTGATCTGGATAACGGGGGCGGTTTCTGTCACGTGTTGTCCCGATGTCTTGTTTTGCGTGTTAGGGCGGTACTAGGTCGGAAAAACCGACACATTGCAATGTTCAAATCGACGGTTTGTACCGGTTAACCCAACGAAATGATCAGTCTGCGGAACAAATAGCAGACGGTGCCGGCGGATTGGGGATGCTCAGATAAGCCGAGGCAGGAATGTCAACCAGCCCCTTGAGATGCAGCGCCGCACGATCGGCCGGGTCCAGATTCGCAATCGCCGTCCGGACGGCGGCGGCAATAGCGGCGGCATCCCGTCCCGGCGCAGTGATATAGGGCAGCACCGGGGTGGGCGTGGTATGGGCCACCTCGCGCAGCCGCGCACCCAGATCGGTGTGTTCGCAGAGCAACGTCCAGGTCAGCGCATCCAGCGCCGCCAGATCGGCCCGCCCCTCGGCCACGGCCGCGGCCGAGGCCGCATGCGCGCCGCTTTCCAGCAGCGCGGCAGGGGCCAGCCCGGCCCCTTGCAGATGGGTTACAGGCGCCGCCCAGCCCGACTGCGACAGCGCCTCGTTATAGGCAAAGGTGCCAGTCGCCAGCTCGGGCAGGTCGCGCGTATCGTCGACCCGCGCCACAAAGACGGATCGGTAATGCCCCGGCGCGCAGCCCGGCAGCCCGTAATCGGGAGTGCCCACCAGCTGCACATGGCCATGCAAACGGGTGCGATAGGGCATGCCGCAGGTCTGCGCCAGCACCAGTTCGGGATCGCGCCAGATCGCCCAGACATCGCGTGTCCGGTCGAGCGTTTCGGGGCCATATCCCAGTTCGGCGCGGACCAAGGCCCAGAACCGGTCATTGGCGGCGCGCAGGGGCGGCATGTCATACATGCCCAGCATGGCGGTCATCGGCTTGCCGCTTTTTGCCGTGCCAGGGCCGAGTCACGGTCGTTGACGCCCAGCAGATTTGCCACCAGCCGCAACAGCGCGTCCTCTTCCTGGGCGCGTTCCCCATCGGCCAGTACCACCGACCACAACGCCTCGACCACGGCGCGGCGCTCCTCATAGGCGACGGCCTCCTTGATCGCGCGGGTAAAGCGGACGGTATCGGGTGCCTCGGCCTCCAGCTCTTCGGCGCGGGCGCGCAGCTGCGCCGCCTCAAACGGGCTCAGCCCATAGCGGGCGGCTGCGATCCGGTCGATCCGGTCGCGCTCGGCCTGGGCATAGTCATTGTCCGCGCGGGCGATCCGCACCAAGAGCGCGGTCAGCGCCAGACGCGCATCTCCATCGTCAAGCGGCGCGGGCTGCGGCTGTGTCAGCCGGGTCAGAAACTCTCGGAACATGGCGACTCCATCCGGGTCTGGTCGTTGGTGGCGACGGACCTAGCTCGCGCGCGCCAGAATGCGGTCGCGGGCGCCATCGCTGTCCTTGCGGCTGAGACCCATGGCAATCCGTGCCTCTTCGACGATCTTCAGCTCACCCTCGCGTTGCAGGCCATCGGCCAGCACCACTTCCCAAAGCGCATCCAGCGCGGCAAGCCGCTCTTCGAGGCCCGTGGTCTCGCGGATCAGCTTGCCGAAGGTATCGGTGTCGGGCGCGGCGGCGTGCAGCTTTTCGCAGGTTGCGCGCACCTTGGCCGCCTCTATGGCGTTGTGACCATAGAGCCGGGCCAGGATCCGGTCGATCAGGCTGATCTCCTCGACCTGGTATTCGCGGTCCACCTTGGCCACGCGCACCAGAAGCGCACCCAGCGCAAGCTCGGCATCGGGGTCGGGCAGCGGCGTCGGAGAAGGCGGGCGAAAGGCCTGAAGGAACTTTTTCAGCATGGGCGCAATCTATCCCATATGTTGCGTCTGGCCAAGCGTGTTCTACCCGTCATAGCCTTGGATGATAACCAGATCGCCGGTCGAGACCGGGTCACGCAGGGCCTTGGCCGCCTGATAGCCGGGACTGTCGTAACAGGCCAGCGCCGCCTCATAGCTGGGAAACTCGATCACCACGGTGCGCGCGCGGGCCTGGCCCTCGCGCGTCTCGCTCCCGCCACCACGGACCAGGAACCGGGCGCCATATTCGGCAAAAGGCGCCGCGTTGGCCGCGATATAACTCTTGTAAGTGTCCATGTCGTCCACATCCACATGGGCGACCCAGTATCCTTTGGGCATGATTGTCTCCTCGTCGTTCAGGCCGCAGGGTGGCCCGCAACGCGCGGCGATGCAATCCCGCTTGTGCAGGCGCGGAAATCGGGCAAACTTGCTGGCATGATTGTCTTCGATGGCCATAACGATGTCTTGACCGAGCTCGCCCGCGCCGGCGGCCGGGCTGCCGCGGGTAGGTTCCTGACCGGGCTGCCGGGGCAACTCGACCTGCCGCGCGCGCGGGCTGGCGGGTTTGGTGGCGGTTTCTTCGCGCTTTGGGCGCGCTCTGACGGTGCCACGGATTTCAGCGCGCTGGGCCCGGAATACGATCTGCCTCTGCCCGAACCGGTGCCCGAACCGCAGGCCTGGGAGATGATCCGGGCCCAGGCCGACACGCTGGTGGCGCTGGAAGAGGCAGGCGCGCTGCGGATCTGTACCAGCACTGGCCAGATCGCGCGGGCTCGGGACGAAGGGCTGTTGGCTGCAATCCTGCATCTGGAAGGGGCCGAGGGAATCGGCTCCGATTTCTATGAACTCGAGGAGCTATACGCGCTGGGTCTGCGCTCGCTTGGGCCGGTCTGGAGCCGGCCCAACGCCTTTGGTCACGGAGTGCCGTTCTGCTATCCTTCCGGCCCCGATATCGGGCCGGGCCTGACCGAGCGTGGCCGCGCCCTGATCGCGCGCTGCGCGGAGATGCGGATTCTGGTCGATCTCAGTCATCTGAACCTGGCCGGGTTCCGTGACGTGGCGGCGATATCGACGCGCCCGCTGGTGGCGACCCATTCCAACGCCCATGCACGGGTACCGCATGCGCGCAACCTGACCGATGAACAGCTCCGGATCATGGCCGAGAGCGGAGGCCTGGCGGGGGTGAATTTCGAATCCACCTTCCTGCGCCCCGACGGGCGCCCGGACGATGACATTCCCGCAGCGTGGCTGATGGCGCAATTCGACCACTTGCTGGGCAGGCTGGGCGAGGAGGGCGTGGCCATCGGCTCGGATTACGATGGCTGCACGCCGCCTGGCTGGCTCAATTCGGTCGACAAGTTGCCGGCCCTGATCGAGGCAATGGAGCGGCACGGCTATCCTGCGGCCCGGATCGAGCGTATCTGCTGGAGCAACTGGATGCGGGTTCTGGCCGATACCTGGGGCGAGGCCGCCTGACTGTTCACAAAATGAGCGCCTGCGGCGCGCCCGCCTGTTTTCGCGCCTGCGGCGCGGCATGCGAGGCGCTGCCTCGCGCTCCGGAGTATTTCGAACCAGAAAGAAGCAGGATTGCACCCTGTACTTTCCTCTTGCTGAAAATATCCCGGGGGAGGCGCCGAAGGCGACGGGGGCAGAGCCCCCATCTTTCGCTTAGACCAGGCGCGAGCTTTCCTTGGCGGCGCGCACGAAATCGGCAAAGAGCGGATGTGGCGCAAAGGGTTTCGATTTCAGTTCGGGGTG
Organism: Ruegeria pomeroyi; assembly: GCF_021405525.1. Classification (GTDB taxonomy): domain Bacteria; phylum Pseudomonadota; class Alphaproteobacteria; order Rhodobacterales; family Rhodobacteraceae; genus Ruegeria_B; species Ruegeria_B alba. The sequence goes on along the minus strand of NZ_JAGQAG010000001.1, from coordinate 2,823,736 downwards.
ATACTGAACCCCGATGAACCAGGGGTGGTCCGCCCATTCCACGATCTCGGGCAGGCGCCCGTCGGGCGACATGCCGGAGAACCGCAGCCCCGCCTTTTCCAGCTTGTCGCGGTACTTGATATCCACCTCGTAGCGGTGGCGGTGGCGTTCCTCGATGTTGCAGGTGCCATAGACCTCGGCCACTTTCGAGCCTTCGGCCAGCACCGCGTCATATGCGCCGAGCCGCATGGTGCCGCCCTTGTCGTCGTCGACCTTGCGGCTGACCTTGTAGTTGCCCTGCACCCATTCCTTGAGGTGGTAGACTACCGGCTCGAACCGTTTGGCGCCCGCCTCGTGATCGAACTCCTCGGATCCGGCGCTGGCCATGCCCGCCACATTGCGCGCCGCCTCGATCACCGCCATCTGCATGCCCAGGCAGATGCCCAGATAGGGGACCTGGTGTTCGCGGGCATATTGCGCCGCCTTGATCTTGCCCTCGGTGCCGCGCTCGCCAAAGCCGCCGGGCACCAGGATGGCATGGAAGCCCTCGAGATAGGGCGCGGGATCCTCGCGGTCGAAGATCTCGGCATCGACCCATTCGATCCTGACCTTCACGCGATTGGCCATGCCGCCATGGGTCAGCGCCTCGGCGATGGATTTATAGGCGTCTTCCAGCTGGGTGTACTTGCCGACGATGGCGACCTTGACCTCGCCTTCGGGGTTGTGGATGCGGTCGCTGACGTCTTCCCATTTCGTCAGGTCTGGTTTGGGCGCCGGGCTGATCTGGAACGCGTCCAGCACCGCCTGATCCAGCCCCTCGGCGTGATAGGCCAACGGCGCGTCGTAGATGGTCGAGAGATCCTGCGCGGCGATCACCGCATCGGGGCGGACGTTGCAGAAGAGCGCCAGTTTCTCGCGCTCTTTCTGCGGGATCGGCCCTTCGGAGCGGCAGACCAGGATATCGGGGGCGATGCCGATGGAGCGAAGCTCCTTGACCGAGTGCTGGGTGGGCTTGGTCTTCAGCTCGCCGCTGGCCTTGATATAGGGCAGCAGCGTCAGGTGCATGAAGATGCACTGGCCGCGCGGCTTGTCCTGGGAAAACTGGCGGATCGCCTCGAAGAAGGGCAGGCCCTCGATATCGCCGACGGTACCGCCGATCTCGCAGAGCATGAAATCGACCTCGTCCTCGCCGATCGAGATGAAATCCTTGATCTCGTTGGTGACGTGGGGAATGACCTGGATGGTCTTGCCGAGGTAGTCGCCGCGCCGCTCTTTCTCCAGCACGTTGGAATAGATCCGGCCCGAGCTGACCGAGTCCGTCTTGCGCGCCGCCACCCCGGTGAAGCGTTCGTAATGGCCGAGGTCCAGGTCGGTCTCGGCTCCGTCATCGGTGACGAAAACCTCGCCATGTTCAAAGGGCGACATGGTGCCCGGATCGACGTTCAGATAGGGGTCGAGCTTGCGCAGGCGGACGGAAAATCCGCGCGCTTGCAGCAATGCGCCCAATGCGGCCGAGGCCAGACCCTTGCCAAGCGAAGAAACGACACCGCCGGTGATGAAGATAAAACGTGCCATGAGTGTTCGGCTGCCCCCGTGAGAAGTCATAAATCAGCTGCCCGGCGGTTTCGGAAAAACCGCAGCATCACGGGACTTCACGTATAGAGGATTCGCGCCAATTGCGCAAGAGAACCGCAAGATGCTGTTGCGGCCCTCACCAGGAGTGCAAACTGTTGTAGATCAGTCGGCCTTGGGCACCAGGGGTGCATTGTCGCCCGCGCTGGGCGGCAACAGGTCGCTGCCTGCCGGAACGTTGGGTGTGGCGGGCTCGGATGCTTCGGGCGCCGGAACGCCCAGACGGTCGATGACCGAGGTGCCCGATGCCTTTTGCGCCGCGATCACGGTTAGGGTGATCGAGGTCACGATGAACGCGATGGCCAAAACCCACGTCACCTTGCTGAGCGCGGTTGCGGCCGCGCGGCCGGTCATCGCACCGCCGCCGCCACCCATGCCCAGGCCGCCACCTTCGGACCGCTGCATCAGGACGACGGCGATCAGGCCCAGAGCCAGGAGAAGGTGAATGATGAGGACGACGTTTTCCATGGTGTTCCTGCGGCCGGTGGCGAGTATCGCGTGGTATCTATGCAAGTTTGCCCGCAGGGGCAAGCCGCGAGTTTGGATCACCTCCGGTAATGCCATTCATCACCGCAAAGAGGCTGGACAGGGTTGGGGCGGCGCGGCAGTCTTTGCGCCATGCCACATGACCATCACGACCACCCGCATTCCCTTCTTCCCCCGGACCCGGCGCTGCGCGTCAAGGCGCTCGAGACGATCCTGACCCGCAAGGGGCTGATCGATCCGGCCGCGCTGGACGAGATCATCGACACCTATCAGAATCGCATCGGCCCGCAGAACGGGGCGCGTGTGGTGGCGCGGGCCTGGGCCGATCCGGCGTTCAAGACGGCGCTGTTGGCCGATGCCATGCCGCTGTTGACCGAGCTGGGATATTACGGGAGGCAGGGTGAACACATGGTCGTGGTCGAGAACACGCCCGAGACCCATAACATGGTCGTCTGCACCCTGTGCAGTTGCTATCCTTGGCCGCTGTTGGGCATTCCGCCGGGCTGGTACAAATCCGACGCCTATCGGTCGCGCGCGGTGCGCGAGCCACGCAAGGTGCTGGCCGAGTTCGGGGTGAGCCTGCCCGAGGGGACCGCGGTACGCGTGTGGGATTCGACGGCCGAGATCCGCTATCTGGTGCTGCCGATGCGGCCCGAGGGGAGCGAGGGGCTGAACGAGGAGGCGCTGGCCGAACTGGTGACGCGCGACAGCATGATCGGCACCGGACTGGCGCGGGTGCCCGCATGACACGGGTGCATGACATGGGCGGGCGGTTCGGCGATGGGGCTATCACGCCCGAGGCCGACGGTATCCCGCAGCTGGGCGACTGGCAGGCGCGGGCCTTGGCGCTGACCTTGGCGGCGGGGGCGCTGGGACAGTGGAACATAGACGTCTCGCGCCATGCGCGCGAGCGGCTGTCACCGGCGGATTATGGCCGTTTCAGCTATTTCGAGAAGTGGATCGCGGCGCTGGCCGATCTGCTGGTCGAGACCGGAGTGCTGACCGAGGAAGACCTGCGTGGAGATGGCGCGGCGGGGGCTCACCCGCTGGCCGAACGCGCGATGAAGGCCGAGGCGGTGGCCGCTGTGCTGGCGCGCGGCGGTCCGGCGGACCGCCCGTCGAATGTCGCGCCCCGGTTCGAGGTGGGGCAGGCAGTGCGCACCCTGCGCCCGGCGGCGAACCGGCTGGTCGATGGCGGCCATACCCGGCTTCCCACCTATGCGGCGGGTGCGCGCGGGCGGATCGTGCTGAAACACGGCAGCCATGTATTGCCCGACAGCAATGCGCACCGGCTGGGCGAGGCCCCCGAGCCGCTTTATGCGGTGGCCTTTCCGGCCTCGGAGCTGTGGGCCGACCCCGAGGCGCCGAGGGATGAGGTGGTGCTGGACCTCTGGCAGAGCTATCTGGAGCCGGCATGAGCGAGTGCCCCGATATCGCGGCCCCCGAGCCGGTCTTTGCCGAGCCCTGGCATGCGCAGGTCTTTGCCCTGACGGTGCATCTGAACGAGGCGGGGCGGTTCACCTGGGCCGAGTGGGTGGACCGGTTTTCCGCCACGTTGAAACGGCACGGGCTGTCGCGCGATCTGGACGGGGGCGAGGATTACTTCAACGCGTGGCTGGAGACGTTGGAGAGGCTTCTGAGTGAGGCAGGCGAGGCCGCCCCCGAGGAACGCGCCGAAATGCGCGCGGCCTGGGAGCGTGCCTATCTGACAACGCCACATGGCCAGCCGGTGCGGCTGGCCGAGTGATCAGCCCCTGTCGTCGGGGTCGGCCTGACCGACCCCGCGAAACACGGCCTTGAACGGCAGGATCCAGAGGATCCCGAGGCCGACGAAAATCACCAGTTCGACTAGCACAGGCAACCCGTCGAACCGGGCGCGCAGCCAATCCGTCAGGGTGACCGCCACCACGATGTAAAGCGGCAGCGCCACCAGCAGGACGACCAGCGACCAGCGGCGGCGGGCCTTGTGCGACAGCGCCATCAGTCGGCGAACGGGTCGGTCACCAGGATGGTGTCCTCCCGCTCCGGGCTGGTCGAGAGCATGGCGACCGGGCAGTCGATCAGTTCCTCGACACGGCGGACATATTTGATCGCATTGGCGGGCAGGTCGGCCCAGCTGCGCGCGCCCTCGGTCGATTCCGACCAGCCGGGCATTTCCTCGTAGATGGGCGTGCAGCGCGCCTGTTGGTCGGCGGCGGTGGGCAGGTAATCGAGCCGGGTACCGTCCAGATCGTAGCCGACGCAGATTTTCAACGTCTCGAACCCGTCCAGCACGTCAAGCTTGGTCAGCGCGATGCCGTTGATACCGCTGGTGGCGCAGGTCTGGCGCAACAGCGCCGCGTCGAACCAGCCGCAGCGCCGCTTGCGCCCGGTCGTGGTGCCAAACTCATGGCCGCGCGTGCCAAGCCGTTCGCCATCGGCGTCGTGCAGTTCGGTGGGGAAGGGGCCTTCGCCGACGCGGGTGGTATAGGCTTTGACGATGCCCAGAACGAAGTCGATCGAGTTCGGGCCGATGCCCACCCCTGTGGCCGATTGCCCGGCAATCACGTTCGACGAGGTGACAAAGGGATAGGTGCCAAAGTCGATATCCAGAAGCGCGCCCTGGGCGCCCTCGAACAGGATGCGCTTGCCCGCCTTGCGTTTCTCGTTGAGCACTTTCCAGACCGGTGCGGCAAAGGGCAGGATGCGCGGCGCGATCTCCCGCAGCTTTGCGATCAGCGCGTCACGATCGACCGGCTCGACACCTAGCCCCTTGCGCAGGGGATTGTGGTGCTGCAATGCGCGGTCGACACGGGCAACCAGCGTGGCCTCGTCTGCCAGATCGGCAACGCGGATTGCACGGCGGCCTACCTTGTCCTCATAAGCCGGGCCGATGCCGCGGCCGGTGGTGCCGATCTTGGTGCCCTTGCTGGCAGCATCCTCGCGCGCGCGGTCCAACTCGCCATGCAGCGGCAGGATCAGCGGCGTGTTCTCGGCGATCATCAGCGTTTCGGGGGTGATCTCGACACCCTGCGCCTGTACCGTCTCGATCTCGCCCAGCAGATGCCAGGGGTCCAGCACCACGCCATTGCCGATCACGCTCAGCTTGCCGCCGCGCACCACGCCCGAGGGCAGCGCGTGCAGCTTGTAGACCTTGCTGTCGATCACCAGCGTATGGCCGGCATTGTGGCCGCCCTGAAAGCGCGCGATCACATCGGCACGCTCGCTGAGCCAATCCACGATCTTGCCCTTACCCTCGTCGCCCCATTGGGCGCCGACAACGACGACGTTGGCCATATCTGGTCCTTTGCTGGTGTTACAAACCCGCGCCCATATACCGGTGCGCGCGCGGCAGGGAAACCGCATTTTCGCCGCATGTGATCTGAATCACTGGACAGATTCGTCTATATGGGCGATTCCTAGCGGCAAAAAAAACAACAGGCGGTTCGGGACATGGGCGTTTTCCTGCGATGGATGTTTGCCTTCGGGTTATTGGCGCTGACCTACAACCCGACGGAGATTAACTATGTCAGATGGGCATACTGGAACTACCAGACCCATCTGTCTGTGGCCGTATTCATGGGGCTACTTCTGACGATTGGCTATATCATCTACTTGCGTGCGACCCTGCGCTCGATCGGCCCGTTCGGTATGGCACTGGTGTTGTCGGTCATCGCCTCGTTGCTCTGGGTCCTTTTCGATTTCGGCCTGCTGCATCTCGATAATACAACTGTGAATGTATGGCTTGGTATCTTTGCTTTGTCGGTTGTGTTGGGGGTTGGCCTGAGCTGGAGCCATGTACGGCGACACTTGGCCGGGCAATCCGATGTCGATGACGTGGATGAGTGAGGCAAGGCCCTTGAAGTGCAAAACGGCACCGCGATATCGGGGTGCCGTTTTGCGCTTTTGAGCTATTTAGCGGGTCAGCCCGCAGCTCGGTTATCGGGGCGGAACCCGATCTGACCCGAGGCAGTGAATTGACCGCTGGCGGTCTTTTTCAGCTTGCCCTCGCGCAGAAGTTGCCCGAATGAGCGCAGCCCGTCCTCGCGATTGAATTCCTGATCGTCAAGCTGTCGTACTTTGTTCATCAGTTGCGGGCGAGAGAACTGGTCGTGACCCTCGACAAAAGACAGGTACGAGGCCGCCGCCTCCAGCAACTCGTGCAGGCCGCTGGCGCCGGTCTCCGCGACATACTTGGCAAAGCCGCCTTCGATGGCTTCGGCAGCGCGTTCGCCCGGCACAAGGTTAGCCACCCGGCGCGGGCGGACTGGGCCACTTGTTGCGGCGCGCTTGGTATCGATGCGCTGCTCGGCCACCAGTTTCAGCGGAGCGGGTCGGTCTGCGACCTGAGCGCGCGGTGTGTTCCCGCTGGTAACCGGACGACGCGGGCGCACCACCTCGGACAGATCGGAACGGTACTCGTCGTCATTGGAATGGGTGCCCATCGTGCCGCCCGCTGACCGCTCGGCCCGGGTCGCGGCAACTGCTGCCCGCATCCGCGAATAGGTTTCGCGGGTGTGGGACAGATCCGGGTCGTCCAGTTTCTCGTCTGCTGCAGCCAACAGTCGGGAAATATCGTCGTTGCCACCGGAGATGGCAGCCTCGTTCGGAAAGGCGGTGTCCTCTTCGGTGTCGTTGTCATCAACCTCATCGAATTCGCTAAAGAGCGAACCGTCGACGTCCGAGGTGTCTTCGTCTTCTTCGTCGAGGTTGAGCAGGTCGATCTCATCGTCCTCTTCGTCGTCGTAAGCCTGATCCGAGCTGCGCTCGGCAAGGTATTCCGCCTCGACCGCGGCCAGCTCGCGCAGCAGATCGTCCTCGTCTTCCGGAGAAAGCGAGCCGGTCATCGGGAGGTCGGCCTCTTCTTCCGCTATCTCGATTTCGCTGCGCTTGATCTTGGTGACGCGGACAGCAACACGCGGATGGATGTCTTCGACCGTCTGTGACGTCTCGTCGGCAATCGCCTCTTCGGGCGCTTCTTCGTCGGGCTCATCCATGTCCGAGACGAAACGCGCGGCAAGTCCGCTGTCGACCTGTTCGAGTGGTGCGACCTCTGCCTCGAGCGTATCGAGTTCGGCTAGGTTGCTGGCATGTTCGTCCTCGGTATAGGGCGTCTGTGCAGGGCTGCCCTGTTCATTCCGAGACACTACGGCCCGGATGCGCTGCAGCTTGGCAGCGATGGAGTCGGGGGCTGCCGGCATTTCAGGGGCGCTGTCAACCGGTTCAGCCTCGGCCAAGGTATTAATTTCGGCGTCGTCCCAACTGTCCTCTTCATCCTTGGCCAGGTCTTCGAACTGTGCGGAGATGTTGGCGAGCATTGCTTCGCTGTCATCTTCGTCCGTGTCCTCCACCATTCCCTCGTCGATTTCGGCTTCGGCGGTTTGGTCTACCAACGGCGCCTCAGCCGAGGTCTCTTCGGTTGCCTCTTCGACCTGCGCTTCGCCGAACGGTTCGGGCTGCATTTCTGCTACTTTCGGCGCTGTGACCTCAGGTTGGGCCGGGGCGACCTCGGCCGCGGGGGCCTCCGTCAAGGAGGTGGCCGGAGCAGGGTCTGCGGGAACCGGCTCTGAAACCGAAGCGGACACCAGTGCAGCGGGGGCTGCGGCGCGCAGCACGATCCCCTTTTCATCCCGCCGCGCTTCGACCTGACGGGCGATCTCGCGCTCGGCGATCCGGGCAAGCATATCGGCATCCGGCTGCGGCGGTTCAGCGCCGAAATAGCGGTCGTCGGCAGCGAGATCCCGGAAGTACTCGGCAATGGCCTTCATCGTGTCGAAAGAATCGTCGAACCCTTCGAGCGTACAGGAGAACGTCCCATACGAGACGGTCAAGACCTTGTTGTTCTGTACCATGGGATGCTCGTCCTCTACATAGTTGTGCCTAAGCGTTTACCATCCCTTGGGCGTCAATTTCGGCCCGATTCTGTGCAAATGAGCGTATCATTTTGTGACTACAATATGTCCTGTTTCCTGAGGGGGCGACAATCCAGCCATGAATACCGCGATTGTTGAGAAATCGGAACCGGTTACCCTTGTTGGGGGCGGGGATATTGGTCCGGAGGACCTGGAGTTGGCGCTAGAGCGCGCCAGAACACTGGTCGCCGCCGATAGTGGCGCGCTGGTGGCGCTGGCGCAAGGGCGGATGCCCGATGCTGTCATCGGGGATATGGATAGCCTGCCGGCATTGCACCGCGTCCGCATCCCTGACGAGCGGCTTCATTCGATTTCCGAGCAGGACAGCACCGATTTCGACAAGGCTCTGCGCCATATCTCGGCGCCACTTGTGCTGGGGGTCGGATTTCTGGGTGCACGGGTGGATCATCAGCTGGCCACATTCAATGCGATGGTGCGACATGCGGATCGTCCTTGCGTGCTGCTCGGCGCGTCCGAGGCGGTCTTTCACCTGCCGCCCCGGCTGGAGCTGGATCTGGTGCCGGGCGATGTCGTGTCATTGTTCCCGCTGGTGCCGGTGACGGCGCGGTCCGAGGGGCTGTTCTGGCCGCTCGACGGGTTCGTGATGGCACCCGACGGTCAGATCGGCACCTCGAACCGGGCGACCGGGCCGGTGCAGATCGAGTCAGACGGGCCGGGCTTGCTGGCGATCGTGCCGCGCGGGGCGCTGGACGGGGTTATCCGCTGGTTCCTGTCGCCGCGCTGCGGGCGGTGGCCTGCTCGCGGAGGATGACGTAGAGGCCAGCCGCCATTGTGATCAGAATGCCCAATGCCGCCAGCCCGTTGGGCAGGTCGCGGAAGATCAGCCAGCCGATGGCGGTGGCGACGGGGATCTCCAGATATTGCATCGGCGCCAACGTCGCCGAAGGCGCATAGCGCAGCGACCAGGTCATCAACAGATGCGCTGCGGTGCCGAGCAAGCCGATGGAGAGGAGCAGCCAGATCGTTTCTCCTGAGGGTGCGACAAAGGTAAGCGCCTCGACCCCTGAGAGGTGGCCGAGCAGCAGGACCGGAGCCAGCACCAGGCTCGCCATGACGCCCGAGACCGCCTGAAGCGCGATCGGGTCGGTATCCTTGGCCAGTTGCCGTGTGACCAGCATGAAGAGGGCAAAGACCACCGCCACCAGCAGCGGCAGAAGGGCGGGCAGGCCGACCTCGGCAAAGCTGGGCTGGATCACAAGAAGCGTGCCGACAAAGCCAACGATACAGGCGCCAAGGCGGCGGGGGCCAACCTCTTCGCCCAGAACGTACTTGCCCAGCAGCAGCATGATGAAGGGCATGACAAAGGCGATGGCGATGGCGTCTGCCAGCGGCAGATAGCGCAAGGCGGTGAACATCGCCCAGATGCCGGTGATATGCAGAGCGGTGCGCAGGGCGGTCAGACGCAAGAGCCGCCCGCGCAACTGCCAGGGCCGCCCGGTGGCCTGGACCAGCGGGATCAGGACCACGGCCTGAATGGCAAAGCGCACCAGCAGAAGCTGCATTGTGGGCATGGTGCCGCCCAACAGCTTGGCCAGCGCATCGCCCATCGGGGCGAGCACGCAGAAGCCAAGCATCAGGACGATGCCCAGAAGGGGGCGGTCGGCGGTCATTGTGCGACGCTAGTTTCCCGTTCAGGGTGATACAAGCGTAACGTCGCTCACAAGAAGCGGAATTTTTGCAAAATTCCGGGACAGAAAATCGCAGATTTTCTGGGCCATTTTCTGTGTCAGAAAATGGCGCCCGCCTCAGCAGTTCGGAACATTGACTGCGAGCCCGCCCAGCGAGGTCTCCTTGTATTTCTCGTGCATGTCGGCACCGGTCTGGCGCATGGTCTCGATCACCGCATCCAGCGGCACGAAATGCTTGCCGTCGCCGCGCAAGGCCAGCGAAGCTGCCGAGACCGCCTTGATCGCGGCCAGACCGTTGCGTTCGATACAGGGCACCTGAACCAGACCCTTGACCGGATCGCAGGTCATGCCGAGGTGATGTTCCAGCGCGATTTCGGCGGCGTTTTCCACCTGTTCGGGCGTGCCGCCCATCACCGCGCAGAGGCCTGCCGCCGCCATGGCGGCGGCGCTGCCGACCTCGGCCTGACATCCCGCTTCGGCGCCCGAGATCGAGGCATTGTACTTGACCAGCCCGCCGATGGCGGCGGCGGTCAGCAGGAAATCCTCGACATGGCTGGGCGCCGCGCCCGGCACGTGGTCGAGGTAGTAGCGCAGCACCGCGGGCAGGGTGCCCGCCGCACCGTTGGTGGGGGCGGTCACAACCTGGCCGCCAGCGGCGTTTTCCTCGTTCACCGCCATGGCATAGACGCTCATCCAGTCGTTGATCGTGTGCGGCGCGTTCAGGTTCATGCCGCGTTCGGCCACCAGCGCGTCATGGATCCCCTTGGCGCGGCGGCGCACATTGAGGCCACCGGGCAGGATGCCATCGGTGGCCAGTCCGCGTTCGATACAGTTGTTCATCACTTCCCAGAGCCGCGCCGTGCCCCTGGCGAAAGAGACCTCGCAGCCACGCGCGATCTCGTTGGCCCGTTTCATCTGGGCGATGGACTTGCCCGATGCGGCAGCCATCTCCAGCATCTCGGCGGCGGATTTGAACGGGTAGGGGACAGGCGGGCCGTCATTGCTGTCCTTGCCCTGGGCCAGTTCCTCTTCGGTCAGGACAAAGCCGCCGCCGACGGAATAGAACACCTGCCGCAGGATCACGTCGCCCTGGGCGTCGGTGGCCATCAGGATCATGCCGTTGGCATGGCCCGGAAGGGTGTGGTCATAGTCGAAGACAAGGTCGCGCTTGGGGTCGAAGGCCAGCTCCGGCAGCCCCTCGGGCGTCACTGTATGTGTCGCGTGGATCGCGGCCAGCGCTTCCTCTGCCTTGTCGTTGTCATAGCTATCGGGGACAAAGCCCGCGAGGCCAAGGATGGTGGCGCGGTCGGTGGCATGGCCCACGCCGGTAAAGGCCAGCGAGCCATGTAGCGAGCCCTTGACCCCATGAAACTCGAAGGGTGAGGCGCGCATCATGTCAAGGAAGCGCGCGGCGGCCACCATCGGCCCCATGGTGTGCGACGAGGACGGGCCGATGCCCACTTTGAACATGTCGAAGACGGAGAGGAACATATCAGGTAGCCGAACCTTCTGGCGGGTTTGCGTGATGGGGGGCGGTGAACGGGGTGTCGCCCAGCCCCTCGGCCACTTGAGCGGCACGGGTGGCGGGGCGGGTTTCCAGCGCTGCGAGGATGCGGTGCAGATGCGGCGTGTCGGTGGCGGCGAACCAGGAGCGGTCGCTGTCCTGCGGATAGAGCGCCAGCCAGCGCAACAGGCAGGCGAGATACCAGCTCAGGATGGACGGGGTGGCGGGCGACAGCCAGTCCGGCGCCCCTGCCGCCACGGCATCGAGCAGGGCCAGATGGGTGCGCAGGCGCGGGCGCAGGCCCGCGCGCAGCGTCTCGACCTGAGCCTCGGCGATGTATTTGTCGGGATAGAACAACATCCGCATATCCGCATGCAGCGTGTTCGAGGCGAAGAACAGCCATTTCAGGAAGGCGCCGCGCGCCGGATCGGCAGGCGCGGGGGCAAGTTGGCCATGCGTATCGGCAAGCCAGAGCAGGATGGCGGCGGTTTCAAAGACCGGACCCTGCGGGGTTTCCAGCACCGGGATCAGCCCGGCGGGGTTGAGCGCGCGATAGGCGGCGCTGTCCTGCGCCCGGCTGGTGCGGTCCACCAGCATGGTTTCATAGGGCAGACCCATATCCTCCAGCGCCAGCCGGATCACCAGCGAGGCGTTGTCGGGGGCGTAATGCAGGCGATAGGGCGCGGTCATGCCCCCGATATAAGATGCACGGGCGATTCTGCATTCACCGATTGCGACGTTTCCCATCGGAAACGCGTAAGCTTGCCGCGAGTCACGGTTTCTGCGCCTGACAGACGAAATGGGTCAGGGAAAAGAAGAACCGCCCCGCGCGTGCCAGCTCCTGCTGCTCCTGTGCCCAGGATCGCGCCTCGGGTTCGGGCATTGCGTCTGTCTGGATGGCATAGGCGGTCATCAGGCGGATCATCATCGCGGCCAGCCCGTCGGGGCGTAGCTGTGTGTCGCAAAAGGCAAGCGGCGTCGTGCTAACCGTGCGAAACCCGACCTCGGCCAGCAGCGCAGGCAGCCGCGCGGGCACATCGCGGCAAGCGAGGTGGCGGTCCCAGATGCGGCACATCTCGACCATGCGCGCGGGTCGGTCGCTGTGCCAGGTCAGCGTATCCCAGTGCATGTCGCCGATCACCAGCCGTCCACCGGGTTTCAGGGCGCGAAAGAGTTCGGCCAGCGGTGGGCGCATGTCGTGGAAGTATTCGAACACTTGCAGCGAGACCGCGCCGTCGAGGCTGTTTTCATCGCAGGGCAGCGCCTCGGCGTGGCCCTCCAGGAAGGCGACATTGCCGCGATCGGCGCAGCGGGCCCGCGCGAGGTCGAGCATGTCGGTGCTGGGATCAAGACCCAGCACATGACCGATGTCGCCCACCGCGCGGGACAGGTCGAGTGTCAAGAGGCCGTTGCCACAGCCCAGATCCAGCAGGTGCTCGCCCGGGGCCGGGGCCAGTGCGTCGAAACTGGCGCGGCGGCGGCGGGTGATATCGGCACCCTGATAGGCATCCTCCAGAATGCGGGCGGTGTCGTCGTCGAATTGCAGCATGCGTTTGGTCCCTTACCGCGACCATAGCACATTCAGGGAAGTGGCCCAAAAACGGCGGGGTCCGGCAGGGCCTTGCCCGGTTCGGTGTCACCCCGCGCGGCGGCGGCGCAAGGCCAGACCGGCGCGCAGGTTCAGCGTCAGCAGGGTGATGTTGGTGGCCCCAGCCAGAAGTTCCAGCGCCTGCACCGCATAAAAGAGCGTGTCGAACTGGCCCGCATTGGCGCGGAGGGCGAGGAACACGGCGCTGGGCAGCAGGACCAGCAACCCGTTGGCGGCGATCAACTTCATCCGCCGCGATTTGGCAGCAACCTCGGGCAGGCGCCAGCCCTTGCCCAAGGCCGCGCCGGTGGCGCCAGCTGTGGCCATGGCCGGGATCAGCAGCGCCATGCCGTAAAGGATCGCCGTCTTGACCCGCGCGATCTGGGCATGGGTGCCCAGCAGCTCGACCAGCGCGGTCGAGGTCCAGAAACAGGCGATGGTGAGCAGTGCGATGCCGCCACTCAGCGCGTGCAGTTTGAGTTTCATGGCGGGGTCTCCTTTTGAATAGCATGCTATTTAAATGGACTTGTATAGCATGCTATGCAAGGAGTAAACCGATGCCATGGATCAGTTTCAACACAATTCGGCCGGGTATCTGGCCAATCACATGGCGCGGCTCTTTGCGGCGGGGCTGGCGCGGCGCATCCAGCCGCTGGGCCTCGCCCCGGCGCAGTTCATGGTGTTGCTGGAGCTATGGCACAGCGACGGGCGTACCCAGGCCGACCTGACTGCCGCGCTGGATGTGGAGCAGGCGACCATGGCCAATACGCTCAAGCGGATGGAGCGGGACGGGCTGATCCGGCGCTTGCCGTCCGAGGTGGACCGCCGCGCCCGGCTGATCCATCTGACCGACCGCGCCCGCGCGCTCGAGGCAGAGGCCAAGGCGGCGGCAGGGGCGCAGAATGCGCAGGCGCTGGCGGGTCTGGACGCGGCAGAGCGCGCGACATTCATCGCACTGATGCGCCGGGTGATCGGCAATATGCAACGGGGCTGAGGGGCGGGTCTGGGGCTGACGGCCGGATTTGGTCTCGCAGTTGGGCGGGGCGTTGCGTATAACGCTGGCAATCATCGACAGGGGATACTGCCATGACCGGAGAACTCTCGCCCATCGACAAGGCGAAATTCGTTGCCGCCAAGCGGGCGGCGGATCTGGTCGAGGATGGTATGAGGGTCGGCCTCGGGACAGGGTCCACAGCCGCCTGGCTGGTGCGCTGCCTCGGCGAGATGGTGCGCAACGAAGGGTTGAAGATGCGCGGCGTTCCGACCTCGACCCGCACCGCGCAGCTGGCGCGCGAGGTGGGGATCGAGATCATCACGCTGGACGAGGCGCGCTGGCTGGATATCACCATCGACGGGGCCGATGAGTTCGATGGCGACCTGAACCTGATCAAGGGCGGCGGCGGCGCGCTGCTCCACGAAAAGATCGTGGCGACAGCCTCGGACCAGATGGTGGTGATTGCCGATGTCGGCAAGGAAGTGGGCCGTCTGGGCGCCTTTCCCCTGCCAGTCGAGGTGATCCCGTTCGGCTGGCAGACCACCCAGGCGCTGTTGGAGGAGACGCTGATCTCGATGGATGTGCTGGGGCGGACGGCGACCTTGCGGATGAACGGCGACACGCCGTTCATCACCGACGAGGGCAATCATATCCTGGACCTGCACCTGCAACGGATCGGCAATGCCCGTCAGGTGGCGCTGGTGCTGAACCAGATCCCCGGCGTGGTGGAAAATGGCCTGTTCATCGACATTTGTGACACGGTCGTGGTGGGCCATGGTGACGGGCGGGTGGAAATCCGCGACATCAACCAGGGCACGGTGGAACATGACCGGCTCGATTTTGTCGAAAGCGACAACCTGTTTACCGATCTGGCGGATTGAGCGGGCGCTCACGCGGGTGTGATCGGCGTTGTTTTCGGCAGGGTCGGCCATATGTGAACAACTCATGCAGGGCCGACCGGCCGGCACAGGATCAAAAGGCCGCCGCCCGCCAGGGCAGCGGCGGGACTACGAGGCGAATAGATGAGTTTTGACTACGACCTTTTTGTCATCGGCGGCGGTTCGGGCGGCGTGCGCGCGGCGCGCGTTGCGGCGGGCGAGACCGGGGCCAAGGTGGCACTGGCCGAAGAGGACCGCTATGGCGGCACCTGCGTGATCCGGGGCTGCGTGCCGAAAAAGCTGATGGTGTTCGCCAGCGAATATGCCGGCATGGTCGAGGACGCGCAGGCCTATGGCTGGGGCATCCAGCCGGGAGCGTTCGACTGGGACGTGTTTCGCACCAAGCTGTACAAAGAGCTGGACCGGCTGGAAGGCGTCTATCGCAACATCCTCAAGAACAACGGGGTCGAGACCTTCGACACCCGCGCGCGGCTGGTCGATGCCCATACGGTCGAACTGTCCGACGGCACCCGCAAGAGCGCGAAACATATCCTGATCGCCACCGGCGGCCGTCCGGTCAAGCCCGAGATCAAGGGCGCTGAGCTGGGCATAACCTCGAACGAGATTTTCCATCTGGAGAAGCTGCCCGAGCGGATGCTGATCGTGGGCGGTGGTTACATCGCCTGCGAATTCGCGGGCATCATGAATGGTATGGGCGTCGAGGTGACCCAGTATTATCGCGGCGCCCAGATCCTGCGCGGTTTCGATGACGAGGCGCGCGGGCTGGTCAGCGAGGAGATGTGCCAGAACGGCATTAAGCTGCATCTGGGCACCAACGTGCTCGAGATGGAACGCGAGGGCGACCGGATCCGGGTCAAGGCCACCAATGGCGACGAAGAGCTGTTCGACCAGGTGATGTTCGCCACTGGCCGGGTGCCCAATGCCGACGATCTGGGGCTTGAGGGGCTGGGCGTCGAGTTGGGCCGCAAGGGTCAGATCGTGGTGGATGACTACAGCCAGACGGCGGTGCCCTCGATCTATGCCATCGGGGACGTGACCGACCGGGTCAACCTGACCCCGGTTGCGATCCGCGAGGGCATGGCCTTTGTCGACACCGTGTTCCGGGGCAAGCCGACACCGGTCGATCACGAGTTGATCCCGACCGCGATCTTTACCCAGCCCGAGATGGGCACCGTGGGGTTGAGCGAGGAAGACGCCGCGGCGCAGGAGCCCGTCGAGATCTATGCGACCTCGTTCAAGCCGATGCAGACCGCCTTTGCCGGGCGCAGCCAGCGGGTGCTGATGAAACTGATCGTGTCCAAGGCCACGCGCAAGGTATTGGGCTGTCATATCGTGGCACCCGGCGCGGGCGAGATGATCCAGCTGGCCGGCATCGCGGTCAAGATGGGCGCCACCAAAGAGGACTTCGACCGGACGGTTGCGGTTCACCCGGTAATGGCCGAAGAACTGGTCACCCTGCGGCAACCGGTCCGCAGCGCTTGATTTACGGAGCGAAATGCTCAGGTTAAGGAACAGGCCGGTCACGGCCGTGTGAACAACAAGGAGACGGAAACCAGATGGCGGGCAACTCAGGTGGCCCCTGGGGGGGCGGAGGCTCTTCCGGTGGCGGCGGAAACAGGGGAAACAATGGCGGTCAGCGGCCGCCCGAAGGTGATGGCCCGCAGATCCCCGAGATCGACGAATTGGTCAAGAAGGGCCAGGAACAGCTGCGTGTCCTGATGGGCGGACGCGGCGGAACCGGCAATCGGGGCGGCGGCAACGGTCGCGGCACCGGCGGCGGTGGCGGTGGCCCGGCCTTTACCCGCGGCACGCTGGGTCTGGGCCTTGTGGTTGCGATCGGTCTCTGGGGTATGGCAAGTTTCTATACCGTCAAACCCGAAGAACAGTCGGTGGAACTGTTTCTGGGCGAGTTTTCCGGCATCGGCACCGAGGGTCTGAACTTTGCGCCCTGGCCGCTGGTCACCGCCGAGGTGATCCCGGTCAAGGTCGAACAGACCGAGACCATCGGCTCGGGCGGGCGCGGCAGCGATGCCGGGCTGATGCTGACCGGCGACGAGAACATCGTCGATATCGACTTCCAGGTGGTGTGGAACATCACCGATCCGGCCAATTTCCTGTTCAACCTGCGCGACCCGCGCCAGACCATTCAGGCGGTGTCGGAATCGGCCATGCGCGAGATCATCGCGCAGTCGGAACTGGCGCCGATCCTCAACCGGGACCGTGCGGTCATCGCCGAGCGGCTCGAAGAGCTGATCCAGATGACGCTGGACAGCTATAACTCGGGCATCAACATCGTCCGGGTCAACTTTGACGGGGCCGACCCGCCAGAGCCGGTCAAGGATGCCTTCCGCGAGGTTCAGTCGGCGGGTCAGGAACGCGACCGGCTGGAAAAACAGGCCGATGCCTATGCCAACACGGTTCTGGCCGGTGCGCGTGGTGAAGCGGCGCAGGTGCTGGAAGAGGCCGAAGGCTATCGCGCCCGCGTGGTCAACGAGGCCCAGGGTGAGGCCAGCCGCTTCTCGGCGGTGCTCGAAGAATATTCCAAGGCGCCCGATGTCACCCGCAAACGTCTCTATCTGGAGCGGATGGAGCAGGTGCTGGGCGATATCGACAAGGTGATCCTGGACAGTGACGGGGCGGGCAGCCAGGGCGTGGTGCCCTATCTGCCGCTCAACGAACTGCGCAAATCCGGCGACAAGGAGAACAACTGATGCGGAAATCGACCTTTCTCCTGCCCATCGTCGTGGTGCTGGTCGCGCTGGGCCTGTCGTCGCTGTTCATCGTGGATGAACGCGAAAAGGCGCTGGTGCTGCAATTCGGTCGTGTGATCGACGTCAAGGAAGAGCCGGGACTGGCCTTCAAGATCCCGCTGATCCAGGAAGTGGTGCGCTATGACGACCGCATCCTGAGCCGCGAGGTCGGCCCGCTGGAAGTCACCCCGCTGGATGACCGCCGACTGGTGGTCGACGCCTTTGCCCGCTATCGCATCACCGATGTGCGGCAGTTCCGTCAGGCAGTGGGTGCCGGTGGTATCGCAACCGCCGAGACGCGTCTGGACTCGATCCTGCGCGCCAAGACCCGCGAGATCCTGGGTTCGGTCAGCTCGAACGACATCCTCAGTTCCGACCGTGCCGCGCTGATGCTGCGCATCCGCAACGGCGCCATCGCCGAGGCACGCGATCTGGGGCTCGAGGTGATCGACGTGCGCCTGAAACGCACCGACCTGCCCGAAGCCAACCTGAACGCCACCTTTGCCCGGATGCGGGCCGAGCGCGAACGCGAAGCCGCCGACGAGGTGGCACGCGGTAACGAGGCGGCGCAGCGGATCCGGGCGCAGGCCGACCGGACCGTGGTCGAACTGGTCTCCGAGGCGCGCCGCGAGGCCGAGATCGTCCGAGGCGAGGCCGATGCGCAAAGAAACGCCATCTTTGCTCAAGCCTTTGGCAAGGACCCGGAGTTCTTCGAATTCTACCGTTCGCTCTCGGCCTATGAAAAGGCGCTGCAAGGGGGCAACAGCTCGATGGTGATGAGCCCGGACTCAGAGTTCTTCAACTATCTGAAATCGCCCTCGGGCGCCGCGAAATAACCCAAGCGGCATAGACGGATACCGAAAGGGCCGGCCTCTGTGCCGGCCCTTTTCACGTTATTCTGACAGTCACCTTGATCCGTGGCTATGAATGCCCTCAAATACGGCAAAACCGGATGTAGGAACCTGATATGCGCTTGATCGACAGCTGTAACACCGCTTTGGCACAGCGCGCCCGAAGGACGGTAGTCGCTGGGACATCGCTGAGGTGCGGCCAATCCAGCGCTGATGCGTGGGCGCTTCGATGCATCGAAATGCTTGCGGTATTTGTGCCCGATCCGGCTGGCGGGGGAAGCTATTCCAGCTTGTGTGTTCGGACACGTTCTGGCGTAAACATATGATCGGGTTGGTTTTGCTTGCCTTCGGGCTGGTGCTGATCGCCGAGGGGGCGGTCTATGCGCTGGCGCCTGGCATGGTGGAAAGGCTGCTCGAGATGCTGCGCAGCCTGCCGTTGGCGGCGCGGCGGCAGACCGGGCTGCTGAGCATGGTGTTCGGTCTGATCCTGGTCTGGGGCGCTTATCGGGTCGGGTTTTGACAGGTTTTGCGGGCGCCGGGGTGCCTGCGCCCTCATTTCCCCGCGATCCCGAGTTGCGGGCGGGGGCAAACTGACTACATTGTTGTCGAGACAGTGACCGGACAAGGCGGCGCCCCCGGTCGGCAGGTAGGTGACAAGGAGACCCCCAGTGCAGCCACAGGCACGCAGTATCGCCCGGACGCAGGATAGCAGGATGATCACCAACGCCCGGTTGATGGCGTTGGCGGGACTGAGCGTGCTGTTCCTGCTGCTCCAGACCCTCATCGCCCAGGCCCGGCCGGAAAGCCTGGCGCCGCTGGCGGACAAGGTCAGCCCGGCGGTGGTCAACATCACCACCTCGACCCTGGTCGAGGGCCCGACCGGCCCGCAGGGAATCGTGCCCGAAGGCTCGCCCTTCGAGGATTTCTTTCGCGAGTTCCAGGACCGCAACGGCGGTGGCGACCGGCCCCGGCGCAGCTCGGCGCTGGGCTCGGGCTTCGTGATCTCCGAGGATGGCTATATCGTCACCAACAACCATGTCATCGCCAAGGCCGACGAAATCCTGATCGAGTTCTTTCCCGGCGACGGCCAGCCGGCGCGCGAATTGCCGGCCAAGGTGGTGGGCACCGACGAGAACACCGATATCGCGCTGTTGAAGGTCGAGGCGGACGGGCCGCTGAAATATGTCAAGTTCGGCAATTCCGACACCGCCCGCGTGGGCGATTGGGTGATGGCGATGGGCAATCCGCTGGGGCAGGGCTTCTCGGTTTCGGCCGGAATCGTGTCGGCCCGCAACCGGGCGCTCAGCGGCAGCTATGACGATTACATCCAGACCGACGCGGCGATCAACCGGGGCAATTCCGGCGGTCCGCTGTTCAACATGGATGGCGAGGTGATCGGGGTGAACACCGCGATCCTGTCGCCCAATGGCGGCTCGATCGGCATCGGTTTCTCGATGGCCTCGAACGTGGTCACCAAGGTGGTGGGCCAACTGCGCGAATATGGCGAGACCCGCCGCGGCTGGCTGGGCGTGCGTATCCAGGACGTGACCGAGGACATGGCCGAGGCGATGGGGCTGGAAAAGACCGGTGGTGCGCTGATCAGCGATGTGCCGGACGGCCCCGCCAAGGAGGCCGGGCTCAAGGCCGGTGACGTCATCCTGAGCTTTGATGGGGCCGAGGTGCGTGACACCCGCGACCTGGTGCGCCGGGTGGGCGAAAGCGAGGTCGGCAAATCGGTACGTGTGGTGGTGTTCCGCGACGGTGGCACCCAGACCGTGCTGGTGACCCTTGGCCGTCGCGAGGATGCCGAGCGCGCCGGTTCGGGAACCGAGGACGAGAACGATGGCGGCCAGTCCGAGCCGGAAGCCAGCAAGAAAGAGTTCCTGGGTCTGACGGTCAGCGTGCTGACGTCGGATATGCGAACCGAGCTGGGCCTTGCCGACGATGCGACCGGGCTTGCAATCATCGCGGTCGACGAAGCGTCGGAAGCCTTTGAAAAGGGATTGCGCACGGGCGATGTGATCACCGAGGCGGGGCAGCAGAAAGTGGCCACGCTGGCCGATCTGGAAACCCGTATCGACGAGGCGCGCGAGGCGGGCCGTAAGTCGCTTCTACTGCTGGTGCGGCGCGGTGGTGAGCCGAGATTCGTGGCCTTGAGCCTCGATCAGTGACACGCGCGAACAACGACAAAAAGGCGGCCGGTTATCCCGGCCGCTTTTCATTTGGCGAGAGGACGTGATGGGAGATTTGCTCGAAACGCTTCTGGAATGTGAAACCCGGGTCTGGCAAGCGCTCGTCGCGGGTGATGCCGCGGCCGATATCGCGGCGCTCGATCCGGGTTTTCTGGGGGTTTATCCGGACGGCTTTGCCGGGCGCGACGCACATGCGGGGCAACTTGCCAATGGTCCGACGGTTGCACGGTTCACCCTGTCGCAGGCACGGGTGCTGGAACTGGCTCCGGGCTGTGCGGTACTGAGTTATAGCGCACGGTACCGCCGGGTCGGGCGGAAGGCGGACGAAGAGATGTATGTCAGTTCGATCTGGCGGCGGCATGGCGAGGGCGGCTGGCGCAACCTGTTCAGTCAGGACACGCCCGCGGTCGGTTGAGGCGCCAGAGAAAAAGAGCCATGTGCGGGGGCACATGGCTCAAGTGAGGTAATGGAGGTCAGTACGGGACGGAACACTGGGGATGCTCCCCGACCTCAGGACGGTAACCACGGACAGGTATGATGGCAGTGACGATTCGGGTCTGTGACCCATGTCACAAGCGATGAAAATCCGGTGCCGGGGCCACGGTTCCCAGGCCGCAGGCGCGGGTCAGATCTGATCGGGATCGGCCAGCGCCCGCAGAGCATTCGGGTCGCGGATCGCAAGTGTCCCGCGCCCCACATCGATCACGCCCAACCGCTTCCAGGTGGCCAGGGTCTTGGAAATCGCCTCGCGCGTCGCGCCGACATATTCCGCCAGTTCCGCCTGCGACAGTCGCACCGTTGCCCCGCCCGCGTCGTGTTGCGGTGCTAGGTGCAGCAGCTTGCGTGCCAGCCGGGTCGGAACAGGCAGAAACACCTGTTCGTTGAGTTGTCCGCCCATCCAGCGCATGCGCTGTCCGGCCAGCCGCACCATGTCGATGGCCAGTTCCGGATGCCGGTGAAGCTCGGCCATCACGTCGGCGCTGAGCACCCTGAGCACCCGCGACGGTTCTACCGCCGTCACCGTCGCGGTGCGCGGGCCGGGATCGAACAGCGCGATCTCGCCGAACACAGCGCCGGGGCCGACAAGATCGAGCGATAGCTTGCGCCCGTCTAGCGAGAGGATCGATATTTCCATCGAACCCGCCAGCACGGCATAAAGCGCGTCCCCCGGATCACCCTGCTTGAAGAGCCCCGCGCCGCGCTCAAGCCCGATCTCGGTGGCCTGGGCCGCCAGCATCTGTTTCAGCCTTGGCGAGGCGTCGGCCAGAAAGCCGGTATCGGGCAGGGATATCATGGTGTCGCGGACCTTTCACGGGCTTCAGGTCAATACCCTAAGCCGGGGATGAGCGACACTCAAGCGGCGCGGTGGATCAGCCCTGGTCCTGGTCGGGGTCGATCATATGGGCCTGCAGCAGGCCGAATTGCAGCATGATGAAGCCCATCAGCAGGATCGGAAAGCCGAAGGTCTCGATCTTGACCCAGAGATCGGTGGACATGTTGCGCCAGACAAGCTCGTTGGCCACCGCCAGTCCGGTGAACGCGCCGCACAGCCGACGGGTCAGGATCATCCAGCCTTCGTCGCGCATGGGCAGCACATCACCCAATACATAGGCCAGATAGGAGCGTCCCCGCATCAGCCCGATGCCCAGCAGGACCGCGAAGACGCCATAAACCAGCGTCGTCTTCATCTTGAAGAAGCGCTCGTCGTTGAACCAGGCCGTAAGCCCGCCGAAGAAGATCACCATGAAGGCGGTGAAGATCTGCATCCGGCTGAGCTTGCCCGTCAGGGCCCAGAGCACCCCCATCGCCGCCAGCAGGATGGGGATGAAGACCAGTGTTGCCACGATGAACCCCGAGTATTCGGCGCCGGCGATCTGAAAGGTCTTTTCCTTGAGCCTGAGGTAGATCAGGAAAAAGGCCACGGTCGGGCCCAGTTCCAGCACCTGCTTGATGATCGGGTTGATGTCCTTTTCCGCCGCCATGCCGTTCCTGTCCATTCTTTCAGCCTCCGAACTCAACTATCACCGCACCCGCTGCGATCAACCCCATCAGAGCGATCCGGCGCGGTCCGACCGTCTCTTTCAGCACCAGCCAGCCGATCAGCGCGGCAAACACGGTCGAGGTCTCGCGCAGCACCGCGGCCTCGCCCACCTTGTCGAGCCGCGTGGCCAGCATGATGGCGCCGAAGGAGAGAAAGGCGGTAATGCCGCCGGCAAAGCCGCGCAGGATCAGGGGGCCGGGGGCGGGGCGGTGGATCATCGATCGCCAGCGCAGCCCGGCGATGACCGGAAACACCAGACCGTCGATGAAGAAGAACCAGGCCAGAAAGGTGAACGGATCGGCGGTGGCCCGGATGCCATAGGCGTCATAGGTGGTGTAGAGCGCCACGAAGAGGCCGGTGATCGCCGCCAGACCCAGCGCGGGCATCAGCGTCTCGCGCGCGGTGTCGAGAAAGATCATGTTATAGACGGCAAGCCCGAAGATACCCGCCAGCAGGACACCGACGCCCAGCCATTGCAGGCCGGTGAAGGTCTCGCCAAAGAGCAGATAGGCGCCGATCACGGTAAAGAGTGGCCCGGTGCCGCGCACCACCGGATAGACCACCGTATAGGCGCCCTTGGTATAGGCCATGGCCTGAAACAGTTTGTAGAAGACATGGATCAGCCAGGCGGTGGCGAAGATGGGCCACATATGCGGTTCCGGCCACGGGACCACGAAGAAAGCAAAGGGTGCGGCCATCAGCGCGTAGGCGCCGTCGATGGCGCCCCGGCTGAGCCAGGGATCGTGTCGGCCCTTTTGCAACGCGCCAAAAACCGCGTGCAGGAAGGCCGCCATGAGTGCGAGACCCAGCGCAAGGTCGTGACCGGCGGCGGTACCTTCGAGCGAGACGAGCCAGGTGCTCATGATCGCGGGGGAGTTTTCCGGGGCCAGCGCCGGGGGGCTGTCTGCCCCCCGGACCCCCCGAGAGTATTTCTGGCGAAATGAAGCGGGATGGGCGTCATGCCTGTGTGTCGAGCCCGGTCAGCGCAGCGGCGAACTCCTCAGGGTCGAAAGGGGCCAGATCGTCGATCTGTTCGCCCACCCCGATGGCGTGGATCGGCAGGCCGAAGCGGTCGGCCAGCGAGACGAGAATGCCGCCCTTGGCGGTGCCGTCGAGCTTGGTCATCACCAGGCCCGAGACATCGGCGAGTTTCTGGAAAGTCTCGACCTGGCTGATCGCGTTCTGGCCGGTGGTGGCGTCGAGCACCAGAAGCGTGTTGTGGGGGGCGGTGTCGTCCTTCTTGCGGATGACGCGGACGATCTTGGCCAGCTCCTCCATCAGGTCGGCGCGGTTCTGCAACCGGCCCGCCGTGTCGATCAGCAGGAGGTCGGCGCCGTCCGCCTGGGCGCGGGTCATGGCGTCAAAGGCAAGCGAGGCGGGATCGGAGCCTTCGGGCGCGGTCAGCACCGGCACGCCCGCGCGGTCGCCCCAGACCTGGAGCTGTTCGACGGCGGCAGCGCGGAAGGTATCGCCGGCGGCGATCACCACCTTCTTGCCGGCGGCCTTGAACTGGCTGGCAAGTTTGCCGATGGTGGTGGTCTTGCCCGAACCGTTGACACCCACCACCAGCACTACCTGCGGGCGCCTGGGGTAGAGCGGCATCGGGCGGGCGACCGGCTCCATGATGCGGGTGATTTCCTGGGCCAGCAGTTCCTTGATCTCTTGCGTCGAGAGTTTGCGCCCGATCCGCCCCTCGGCCATGTTCGCCGTGACGCGCAGGGCGGTGTCGACGCCCATGTCGGCGGCGATCAGCAGCTCTTCGAGCTGTTCCAGCATGTCGTCGTCCAGCGTGCGGCGGACCACGGTCGCGGCGCCGGGGCGAGCGAAGAGGCGGCCGAGCAGGCCGCGGCCCGTGCCGGTTTCAGCGGGCGGGGTCGGGTCGATGGGCTGCGGCGCCTCGGGCGGCATCGGCGCCGGGGCGGGGTCAACCGGCTGCGGCTCCGGCATCTCGGGCGTGTCGGGCAGTTCCGGCACCGGTTGCGGTTCCGGGTCGGGCTCGGGGATCACCGGGTCGGGTTGGGTGGGGGTGACCGTCTCCTCGACCCCGCCATCCTCGACAATCGCATCGAGCCCCTGTTCGATTTTCGAGGACGATTTGAACAGACGGTCCTTGAGTTTCGAGAAAAACGCCATGTCCGGCCCTCCGCTTGCGATCCTGTCTCACCTAATGCGGATTGGCGCCGGTTGCAAAGGGTCAGGTGAGCGCAAGGGCAAAGCCCATCTGCGCGCCCCAGTAGAGCGGCCAGACCAGATAGGGGGTCAGGCGCAGGGCCGGGTGGCCGGGCGGCAGCAGGAATTTCTCGGTCGCGAGGATCATGTCAGAGGCGATGAAGGCGGCCGCGGCAGGTAGAACCCAGGCCAGCATGCCCGCCTGCGGCAGGGTCAGCGCCGCCAGCCCCATGCCGAGGATGATCGGGATATAGGCCAGCACCGGCCCCTTGAGGTCACCCGCACGGGCGCCGAGCAGGCGGGCCATCACCAGCCCCAGCACCGCGAGGCCCGCCACCAGTGGCCACTCTTCGGCAAGCCGCCCGGTCTCGCTGGTGGCATGGTTCAGGAACAGGGCAACATAGGCCAGGTGACCGGCGGCAAAGGCGCCGACACCGGCCATGAAGGTGGCCTCGGTCTCGCGCGAGAGCAGCCAGTCGCCGAGCGCGCAGAGGGCCAGCGCAAGCGCCAGCAGCACGGGGCCACCCGCGACCAGCACCATCAGCGCCAGCAGCGCCACCGAGGCGGTCTTGACCGCGCTGCGCATCAGGCTGGCGGGGCGGGCGGTCAGCGCCAGATAGGTCAGGGCACAGGCGGCGGCGATCCAGAACAGGGCGTGGCTCACAGGGTCCTCCGGTCTTTGGGCCCAGTTGACGTGGGCGGCACCGGGCGAGCAAGGGGATTTTCGCGCGGGTGACGCGATGTTAAGCAGAAGCACCGATACCGAGGGAGCCCGCATGTATCGTTATATCCTTGCCAGCCTGTCGCCCTATGCGGTGCTTGGCACCGCCTGCCTGCTTGGGGGGGGCTGGGCCTGGGGGGCGCTGATCTGGATGACCGTCTATGTGGCGGTGATGGACAAGCTGCCGGTGCGACCGCTGGCAGCGACTGACTGGGCGGGCGCGCAAGCCCTGCCGGTGGTGCTGGCGGGGGCGCATTTCGCGCTTTTGGCGCTGGCGATCCCGGCGCTGGCGCAGGGGCCGCTGAGCGGCGTGCAGGCGGTGGCTCTGGGTGTGGCGGTGGCGCTGTGTTTCGGGCAGGTGTCGAATTCGAACGCGCATGAATTGATCCACCGGGGGGACCGCTGGCAGCACTGGCTGGGAGCGGCGATCTATGTCAGCCTGCTGTTCGGTCACCACACCTCGGCCCATATGCGGGTGCATCACCTTTGGGTGGCGACCCCGCGCGACCCCAACTCGGCGCGGTTTGGGCAGGGGTTCTGGGCCTTTTTGCCGCGCGCCTGGATCGGTTCGTTCCGCGCCGGGCTGGCGGCCGAGCGGGCGCTGAGGAAGGGCCGGGGCGCGACCCCCTACCGGGCCTATCTGGCAGGGGCGGCGGCGATGCTGGCGGCTGCCTGGCTGTTGGCGGGCGGACGCGGCGTGCTGGTGCTGCTGCTGTTGGCGGGCTATGCGCAGATACAGCTACTGCTGGCCGACTACATCCAGCACTACGGGCTTGGACGCGAAACGCTGGCCAATGGCAAATACGAACCCGCCCGCGCGCACCATTCCTGGAATGCGCCGCATTGGTACAGTTCGGCGATGATGCTGAACGCGCCCCGCCATTCCGATCACCACCAGTACCCGGCCCGCGATTTCGCGGCGCTGCGGCTGGACCCCGGGATGCCGCAATGGCCCTATGCGATGCCCATCATGGCGGTTCTGGCAACGGTGCCGCCGCTTTGGCGGCGGGTTATGAATCCTCGGGTTCACGAGGTCACAGAGAACTGTGAGTAGCCCCCGGCGGCGGCTTCTGCCAAACTTGAGCGCATGATGCGATTGGCCCTGATTCTCGCGATGCTGGCACCACCGGTGCTGGCGCAGCCTGTCATGTCGGCGGAGGAGTTCGACCGCTATACGCAGGGCAAGACGCTGTTCTATGGCTTTGACGGTACCGCCTATGGGGTCGAGCGCTATCTCTCCGGGCGGCGGGTGATCTGGTCGTTTCTGGATGGCGAGTGCAAGGAGGGCATCTGGTACGAACAGGCGGGGCAGATCTGTTTCGTCTATGAGGACCGGTCCGATCCGCAATGCTGGGTGTTTCGGGATACCGGTGGCGGGTTGGTGGCGCAGTTCGAGGGCGACCCGACCCAGACAGAGCTCTATGAGGCCGAGGAGATCGGAGAAGAGATGCTCTGTTACGGGCCGGATGTCGGGGTCTGAGGCCGGGCTGGGGGCGCTGCCCCCATCGCCTGCGGCGATTCCCCCGGAGTATTTCGGGCGAAATGAAGCGGCTCAGGTCACGCGAAGCTCTTCGTAGGAGACCATCACATGCTGGCGGAAGGCCGGGCGCGCGCCGAGGCGTTGATAGTAGAGTTGCAGATGCGGCAGCGGCGCGCGGTCGATGTCGATGTCGTAGTAGCGATAGAGGATATGTCCGAGCTGGATATCGGCCAGGGTGAAGGCGTCTCCGGCAATATGCGTGTGGCGCGAAAGCTGGGTGTCGGCGAGGGCGAGCTTTACCTCGAGGTCACGCACGGCCCGTTTGATCGCGTCGGGATCGCGCTCTTCGCGAGCGGTGCGGACCACGCGCCAGAAGACCGGCGTGGTGAAAGCCTGGGCCACGTTCAGCTTGGCCCATTCGGCCCATTGATCCACCCGCGCCCTCCGAAGCGGCTCGGCGGGCCAGAAGCTGTCCTTGCCATAGTGGGCGGCGAGATAGCGCAGGATCGCACCGGTTTCCCAGATTGGCGGGTTGCTGCCGTCCTGAAGCACCGGGATGGTGCGATTGGGATTGAGGCGGCCGAATTCCGGCGTGTCGAGTCCGCCATAGCGGTGGCCTGCGTCGTGGCGGATATGGGGCAGGTTGAGTTCACCCACGCACCACATCAGTGCCTGCACGTTCGAGGATGTCTTGCGGCCCCAGATCGTCAGCATCAGAACAGCGAACCCTGTTCGGGCGGGGTCTGTTTTGGTCTGGGGGCTTTTGAGGGGGCGGCGCCGGTGTCGAGCGTGCCATCGTTGAATTCGATCTGGAGGGCGGTGGCCTTGGCCGCCTCTGCGCGGGTGGTGAGCAGCATGCCCTGATCGTCGCGCACGACGGCGTAGCCGCGCGCGAGCGTGGCCTTGTAGCTGAGCTGGATGCGCAGCCGGTCGGTGGCGTCGAGCCGCTGGCGCAGGCGGTCGACGCGGCTCGTGTGGGCGTTGTGCAGGCGGTCCGACAGGCGGGTCAGCCGGTCGCCCTGTGCCACGATCTCGCGGTCCAGCGCGCGCGGCGACAGGCGCGAGCCCAGATGGGCGAGGTGGTCGCGGCGGGCGGCGACCAGTGCGCGCAGGCTGGCGGGGCGCAGCGGTGCCGAAAGTTCGGTCAGGCGCAGGCGGCGGCGCTGGACCCCTGTCATCAGCGCACCGTCGAGCTTTTCCGCAACCCGGTCGAAACGCTGTCTGGGCTCTGACAGCAGGTTGTCCTTGCCAGGCAAGGCGCGCGACAGGTCGCGCAGGCGCTGGGCGCGCCTCTGCACCGCATCCGAGGCCGCGCGCGACAGGCGGGCGCCCTGTTCGCCGGTCCAGGCCAAGAGTTCGAGGCGGACGGGGACGGCCATCTCGGCGGCGGCGGTGGGGGTGGGGGCGCGCCGGTCCGAGACGAAGTCGATCAGTGTGGTGTCGGTCTCGTGCCCCACGGCCGAGATCAGCGGGATCTGGCTGGCCGCTGCCGCGCGGGCGACGATTTCCTCGTTGAAGCCCCACAGATCCTCGATCGAGCCACCGCCGCGCGCCACGATCAGCAGGTCGGGCCGGGGCAGCGCGCCGCCGGGGGTGAGCTGGTTGAACCCGTCGATGGCGCGGGCCACCTCGGGGGCGCAATTGGCGCCCTGCACGGCGACCGGCCAGATCAGCACCTTGCGCGGAAACCGGTCGCGCAGCCGGTGCAGAATATCGCGGATCACCGCCCCCTGAGGCGAGGTAATCACCCCGATGATCTGCGGCAGATAGGGCAGCGGCCGCTTGCGTTCGGGCGCGAACAGCCCCTCGGCCTCAAGCTGTTTCTTGCGTTTTTCCAGCAGCGCCATCAGCGCGCCCTGGCCGGCGACCGCCACCTCGTCGACGTTCAGGTTGTATTTCGACTGGGCGCCAAAGGCGGTCAGGCGGCCGGTCACGACAACTTCGAGCCCTTCTTCGGGCACCACCGAAAGGCTCGCGACCTGACCCTTCCAGGTGGTGCAGGCCAGCACATTCCGGTCGTCCTTAATGTCATAATAAAGGTGTCCCGACCGGGCCTTGAAAACGCGCCCGACCTCGCCGCGCACCCGGATGCGGCCAAAGCTGCCCTCAAGCGTGCGCTTCACCTCGCCCGAGATCTCGGTGACGGTGAATTCTGGCATGTTCTGGCCCGGTTGGGGGTCGTCGAGGAGGTCGGACAATTGGGCGCTCCGCTGGTGGCTTGAGAAAGGAGTCGCCGCAGCTTAGAACGCCGGACAACCAAGGCCAAGCAGATCGGAGCGCGTCACATGAACATCCTCATTCTCGGCAGCGGCGGGCGCGAACATGCGCTGGCCTGGGCGGTGATGCAGAACCCCAAATGCGACAAGCTGATCGTGGCGCCGGGCAATGCGGGGATCGCGCAGATCGCTGAATGCGCGGGTCTCGACATCATGGATGGCGGGCTGGTCGCGACATTTGCCGAAGAGAACGCCATCGACTTTGTCATCGTGGGCCCCGAGGCGCCCTTGGCCGCGGGCGTGGCCGACCGGCTGCGCGAGGCCGGTTTCCTGGTCTTTGGCCCGTCCGAGGCGGCGGCGCGGCTGGAGGCCTCGAAAAGCTTTACCAAGGAGATCTGCGATGCGGCGGGAGCGCCCACGGCAGGCTATGCGCGGTTTACCGAGGCAGGGCCTGCCAAGGATTACATCCGGGCGCAGGGCGCGCCCATCGTGATCAAGGCAGACGGGCTGGCCGCTGGCAAGGGTGTGATCGTGGCGATGGACGAGGCGACCGCGCTGGCGGCCATCGACGACATGCTGGGCGGCGCCTTTGGTGGTGCCGGGGCCGAAGTGGTGATCGAGGAATTCATGGAAGGTGAAGAAGCCTCGCTTTTCGTGCTGGTGGATGGCGAGACGGTGCTGCCCATCGGCACCGCGCAGGACCACAAGCGGGTGGGCGAGGGTGATACCGGCCCCAATACCGGCGGCATGGGCGCCTATTCCCCGGCACCGGTGCTGAGCGCCGAGGTCGAGGCACGCGCGATGGACGAGATCGTCAAGCCCACTATGGCCGAGATGGCGCGGCGCGGCATGCCATTCCAGGGCGTGCTCTATGCCGGGCTGATGATCAAGGACGGCGCGCCGCGTCTGGTGGAATACAATGTCCGCTTCGGCGACCCGGAATGCCAGGTGCTGATGCTGCGGCTGGGCGCGCAGGCGATGGACCTGATGCATGCCGCCGCCGAGGGCCGTCTGGGCGAGGCGCGGGTGAACTGGGCCGACGATCACGCGATCACCGTTGTAATGGCGGCCAACGGTTATCCTGGTTCCTATGAGAAAGGCAGCGAGATCAGGGGCCTGGATGCGCTTCCCGAAGATAGTCGCAACATGGTGTTCCATGCGGGTACCGCCGAACGCGAGGGCGCGATCGTCGCGACCGGCGGCCGGGTGTTGAATGTCACGGCGCGGGGCGACAGCCTGCAAGAGGCGCGCGAGCGGGCCTATGCCATGGTCGAGGCGATCGACTGGCAGGGTGGGTTCTATCGCCGCGATATCGGCTGGCGCGCACTCTGACCGGGCAAGGGGGCGCTGCCCCCGCCGACAAAATTCGCCGAATTTTGTCGGCCCCCCGGGAGTATTTGAGGCGAAATGAAGAGGGAGCGGTGCGGCCCGGAGAGAGGTTTTCATTCGCCTTGGTCGCGCGATATGATCGGGTCAGGGAGGAACGGCATGCCGGGACCGGTCGACAAGGATCTGTTGGACAACGCCTATGCAACGCGCGAATTGCGCGGGCTGGCCTTTGACTGGGTGCCGGTCGGGATCGTGGTGACCGAGGCGCGGGTGATCCGCGAGGTCAATCACCGCTTCTGTTCCATGTTCGGCTATGCGCGCGAGGAGTTGCTGGACCGGCTGTTCGTGTTCCTCTACCCCTCGGACGAGGAGTTTCAGAACATCCTGCATCGCGGCGACAAGGATCTGGGCGAGGGCAATCTCTATTGGGACGAGCGGGTGATGCGGCGGCGCGACGGTGAGTTGTTCTGGTGTCGGGTGCGCGGCCAGACCTTTACCCCCGAAGAACCGCTGGCCCGCGCGGTCTGGACCTTTGCCGACCTCTCCGAGATCCGCCGCTATCAGCCGCTGAGCCGGCGCGAACGCGAGGTCTATTCGCTGTTGGGCGAGGGAAAGACCAGCAAGGAGATCGCGCGCGAGCTGGACCTGAGTTATCGCACGGTCGAGGTGCACCGGGCGCGGCTCTTGAAGAAGTTCGGGGTCAGCAATACCGCCGCCCTGTTCCAGTCGCTGGGCGATATCGGCGGCGAACATGTGGTGCCAACTGCCGGGTGAGTGGTGGTTAGAGGGGCTTACAGGCGAGCTCGGCAGCAATCGCGTTAGTTGAAAAGCGGCCAAGCGCCCGGCTTTGCCAGCCCTCGTCATGGCGCAGGGCGATGATCTGGCGCCAGTCGGCGCTGGCCAGCACGATTTCGGGGCCACTGCCGCAGTCGCGGATGCCACCGGTAATGTATTCCTCGCCGATGCGGTGATTGGTCAGGCCGGGCAGGGCGGCGATCTCGGTCAGGGTACCGTCGCGGTAGCGCCAGATGCGAAGGACCTTGGCCAGGTGCGGGCGGTCGACATAGGCGATTTCCATGAAACCGTCGCCGTCCAGATCGGCGGCACCCAGTACAGCCAGCCAGCGGTTTCGGGTGCCGATGGGGGGTGTCGCGGCCAAGAGGCGGGCGCGGCGGTCATAGACCTCGAGCCTTGCGCCATCGGTGACGGTGCTGCGCACCGCGATCACCTCGGGCAGGCCGTCGCCATCCAGATCGGCCAGATGCGGCGCGATATCCTCAAACACCGCGCCGTCGGGCAGGGTGGTTTCAGCGGGACAGGTGATCCGGGGGTCGCCCGGACGAAAGACATGGATGGTCAGCGCCTTGGCATCCCTGAGCCTGCCCAATACGCCATGGCCGTATTCGTCGGTTTCAACCGCATAGGCGGCATGCAACCGAAGCTGCGCGTCGCGCGCCGCCCAGTCCTCGTGCCGGCCCGAAGCGGTACGGTTGTCAAAGGCCGTCTCGGCCCCGCGCCCCGGCAGACCCCGTTCGGGATAGCGCGCCTCGCAGGTCCAGGCGCTGGCTGGGGCCAACCACAGGCACGCCATCAGAGCCGCGCCGCGGGACACAGAGTGCAAGAGGCGCAACGGTCGACGCGGCGCCTTGTCCGGGGTGCGTGCGACGCCAGCGGAAAAAATGGTCTCCGCAAGCGCTGGCAGCACCCCCGGCATCAGATCTGCTTTTCGGGCATCTGCACGACAAGGCCATCCAGCGCATCGGTGACCTTCAACTGGCAGGTCAGGCGCGAGCGGGCCGGATCGGGCTCGTAGGCGAAATCGAGCATATCTTCCTCCATGTCGTCCTTGGCGGGGAGCTTCTCGACCCAGTCGGGATGGATATAGACATGGCAGGTGGAACAGGCGCAGGCGCCGCCGCAATCGGCCTCGATGCCTGGGATGTTGTTGTCGCGGGCGCCTTCCATCACGGTCAGGCCGTTGGCGACCTCGACCGTGTGCTGGGTGCCGTTATGCTCGATATAGGTGATCTTTGCCATGGCTCGGATGTTCCTTTGTAACGTTGCGCTGACTCCAATAGCCAAGCCATTTAGGTCTGGCCAGCCCGTTTTGCCAGCCGGTGTGCTGTCAGCCGCTTTTGCGGCGTCTCAACCCCCGGTCCTCGAGGCTTTGCGCGGGGGGCGAGATGGGGTAAGGTGCGGCAAAAGCCCCAGAGGCCCGAGCATGACGTCACGAACCGCCCTTTTCTGTGCGCTGGCCTTTCTTGGCCTGAGCGCATGCAACGCCGGCCTGCCGGACGTGGATGCGCTCCGCGAGCCGGAAGTGTCGCGCTTTACAGCCGAAGCGCCACCGGGGGCTGCGCCCGGCACCTGCTGGGGCAAACAGGTGACACCCGCGATCATCGAAACGGTGACCCATCAGGTGATGTTGCAACCGGCGGAAGTACAGAGCGATGGCAGCGTGCTGCGGCCCGCGGTGTACAAGACCGAGACCCGGCAAGAGATCGTGCGAGAGCGCAAGGAAACCTGGTTCGAAACACTTTGCGCCGAGGAAATGACACCGGAATTCATAGCCTCGGTGCAAAGGGCGCTGGCGGTGCGCGGCCTCTATCGTGGCGCACCAAGTGGTGAGATGGATGCCCGGACCCGCGCCGCGGTGCGCCGCTATCAGAAACCGCAGGGGTTGGACAGCGGTATCCTCTCGCGCGCGGCAGCGCGCGAACTGGGATTGGTGGCGGTCGAGCGTGCCTAGGCGGAGCCGGTTTTCGTAAGAAAACCGGCTCGGAAAACGGCCCGTTTTCCGTCTCGGAATTCTTGCAGAATTCCGCCCGCCGTTTCGAGGCGCGAGATCGATGACTGCTTCGCGATCCGATGCGCGCGGGCTTGACGCAACTGCTTCACGGGTCTAAAGCCCCTTGTCAGGAACCACGTGGCGATTTGTTACCGGATTGCGGGCCACGCTAAACATCACCGCTAAAAGGTCAGGATGAAAGACCCCCTTTCGCTTGACCCGCGATTGGGGTTTTTCTTTGCCCTTCTGGTTCCGGGGCCGAAAGGAACGGATATGAGCACGGATTGGAGCAAGCGCACGCAGGCGGTCCATGGCGGCACCCGCCGCAGCCAATGGGGCGAGGTGAGCGAGGCGATCTTTCTGACGCAGGGCTTTGTTTACGAGACCGCCGAACAGGCCGAGGCGCGGTTCATCGACTGCGGCCCAGACGAGTTCATTTATGCCCGCTATGGCAACCCGACGGTGGCGATGTTCGAAGAGCGCATCGCGGCGCTCGAAGGGGGCGAGGATGCCTTTGCCACCGCCTCCGGCATGGCGGCGGTCAATGGCGCGCTGGTGTCGATGCTGAAGGCAGGCGACCATGTGGTGTCGGCCAAGGCGCTGTTTGGCTCGTGCCTTTATATCCTTGAGAACATCCTGACCCGCTACGGGGTCGAGGTGACATTCGTCGACGGCACCGATCTGGAGCAATGGCGCGCGGCGGTACGGCCCGGCACCAAGGCGGTGTTCTTCGAGAGCATGTCGAACCCGACGCTGGAAGTGATCGACATTGCCGCGGTGTCCGAAATCGCCCATGCGGTGGGCGCCAAGGTGGTGGTGGACAACGTCTTCTCCACGCCGGTCTTTTCGCGGGCCATCGAACAGGGCGCCGATGTGGTGGTCTATTCGGCGACCAAGCATATCGACGGTCAGGGCCGCGTGCTGGGCGGAGTGATCATCGGCAGCCGCGAGTTCATCCGGGGCACGGTGGAACCCTATCTGAAACATACCGGCGGCGCGCTGAGCCCGTTCAACGCCTGGATCATGCTCAAGGGGATCGAGACCATGGCGCTGCGCGTCAATGCGCAGGCCGAAACCGCGCAGAAGCTGGCCGAGGCGCTGGAGGGGCATCCGGCGCTGGCGCGCACGCTTTATCCCGGGCTGAAGAGCCATGCGCAGAACGCGCTGGTGCAGACGCAGCTGGGCGGCAAGGGCGGCACCGTTCTGTCGCTCGATCTCAAGGGCGGCAAGGCGGCGGCGTTCCGCTTCCTGAACGCGCTGACGATCCCGGTGATCTCGAACAACCTGGGTGATGCGAAATCCATCGCCACGCATCCGGCGACCACGACGCATCAGCGGCTGAGCGAGGAGCAGCGCGCGGCGCTGGGCATCACGCCGGGGCTGATCCGGTTCTCGGTCGGGCTGGAGGATGCGGGCGATCTGCTGGCTGACCTTCGGGCTGCTCTCGACTCTGCCGCCGGCTAGGACGGATCGCTGGGGGTGCCGCCACTTCCGGTATCCGCCCAGGCTGCCATAATGGCGCACAGGCGTCGTTTTCCATCGGTTTTTTTGAACCGCTTGGCAATATCCCGCGTAATCAGGTGGATTGAAGTGACGGACCGGTCCATATTGTGGGACGGACAAGACCGAGGATGTGTGCGATGAACCTACACCCCCGCGATATCGACGAGACACCAGATCGAGATGCAGCCTCCGCCGCGCTTGCGGTGTTGCGCCGCTGGGCCTCGGGTGCCACCGCCACCGAGATCAGCGAACTTGACCCCTCGGTCGCGCGGCTGATGCCGAACGCGGCCCTGTCGAACTATCCCGATCTCAGCCGGCAATACCCAGAGGATTTCACCGTCGATGCGGACTATCGCGCCGGGCTGCCCGACCTGCAGAATGGCCCGTCCAGCCTGATCCGTGGGGCAAAGCAGCAGATCCAGCATGTGGGCATCTCGAATTTCCGCCTGCCGATCCGCTTTCACCGCAAGGAAGGGGACGACCTGACGCTGGAAACCTCGGTCACCGGCACCGTCAGTCTGGAGGCGGGCAAGAAGGGCATCAACATGTCCCGCATCATGCGGTCCTTCTATAAACATGCCGAGCGCACGTTTAGCTTCGAGGTGATCGAGGCCGCGTTGGACGATTACATGACCGATCTGGACACGTTCGACGCGCGTATCCAGATGCGGTTTTCCTATCCTGAGCGGATCGAAAGCCTGCGTTCGGGGCTGAGCGGGTATCAGTACTACGACATCGCGTTGGAACTGGTCGAACAGGGCGGCGAGCGGCTCAAGATCATGCATCTGGACTATGTCTATTCCTCGACCTGCCCTTGTTCGCTGGAACTCAGCGAACATGCGCGCTCCAGCCGGGGGCAGCTGGCCACGCCGCATTCGCAGCGCTCGGTGGCGCGGCTGTCGGTGGTGGTCGATGGCGATGCCAGCTGTCTGTGGTTCGAGGACCTGATCGCGCTGTGCCGCCGGGCGGTGCCGACCGAAACTCAGGTGATGGTCAAGCGCGAGGACGAGCAGGCATTCGCCGAGCTGAACGCCGCCAACCCGATCTTTGTCGAGGACGCGGCGCGGCTGTTCTGCGCCGAGCTGCTGGCCGATCACCGGATCGGCGATTTCCGGGTGGTCGCCAGCCATCAGGAGAGCCTGCACAGCCATGATGCGGTCTCGGTCCTCACCGAAGGCCCCACCTTTGCAACGCCCAGTCTCGACCCGCGTCTGTTTGCAACTCTGTTCCACGTCGGATAGCCACACTTTCTACAAAGGGCAGTGGTTTGGCGGATTTTTGCCGCGTTGCGGCATTTTTGCTGCGCAAGCACAGCTCGTGTGCCGTAGACTGGCCTTGATGCAGATTCGCGTATCGGGCCTACCCGTGTTCCCGACCGGATGCTGCATTCGCCCGATCTGTCTGATGGAGTGAGATGGCGATGCTACTGATGACCTCTTCGCTGCATGCCCAGGCCGCCGCGTATCGGCTGGCTGGCTATGCAATAAGCAACCAGCTGCGCGCTATGCAGATCCTGTCGCGCGCGGCGCTGAATGCACCGCTTGCACAGGTTCAGGCGTTGCAGGCGGCTGCGGCCGCGCCGGCACCGCAAAGGACGGTTTTCGCAAGCGCGAAGACCACGGCACCCAAACCGACCAAACCAGCCGCTGAAACACATTTCGCTGCGGATACCGCAAGGCAGGGTGCTATAGCGCCCGCACTGGCCACCAGTGCACAGGAGCAAAAGTCCGCGCCCGCAAGCGTCAAGGCGACTGTTGCGGCGACGCATCCGGCCCCGCGTCGGCGGCGCAAGCCCTCGGCCCCGGCCCCGTTGCCGGCCAAAGCCCACCCCTCGGGCAAGTGATGCGCGCGGCCGCTTGACTCCAGCGGCGCGGGGCGCCAACCCTGCGCCTCATGTTGGATATGCGCCCTGTTGGATATGTGATCGGCCTGCTGGTTGCCATTCTTGGCGCCACCATGGCGTTTCCGCTTGCCACCGACCTGATCGAGGGGCGGGGGGCGTGGCCGGTTTTCCTGCAAAGCGGTGT
Organism: Ruegeria pomeroyi; assembly: GCF_021405525.1. Taxonomy (GTDB): domain Bacteria; phylum Pseudomonadota; class Alphaproteobacteria; order Rhodobacterales; family Rhodobacteraceae; genus Ruegeria_B; species Ruegeria_B alba. Next base: position 2,787,047 of record NZ_JAGQAG010000001.1, on the reverse strand, counting down.
CATCACCGTGATGACGGGGGCCGTATTGGCGATCAGCTGCGCCAATGGGGTGCGTGAGGGGCTGACTATCCAGCAGACCTTCTTGCTGACCACGCTGGTTTGGGTGGCTTTGCCCCTGTTCGGCGCTTTGCCATTCATCTTTGGCGCCACCGAGCTGCGCTTTGTAGATGCGTTTTTCGAGGCGATGTCGGGCTTGACCACCACCGGCTCCACCGTGATTGCCGGGCTGGACGGTTTGCCGCGTGGGCTGCTTTTGTGGCGAGGTATTCTGCAATGGTTGGGTGGGATCGGCATCATCGTTGTTGCGATGGTGTTCCTGCCGGAATTGCGAGTGGGCGGCATGCAGATCTTCCGCTCGGAAGGGTTCGACACGATGGGCAAGATCCTGCCCCGCGCGCAGGAGATCGCGGGCCAGATCACCGTGATCTACGTGGCGCTGACCTTTGCCTGTGCTCTGGTCTATGGCGCGCTGGGGATGAGTTTCTTCGACGCGCTGGTACATTCGCTGACCACGGTCTCGACCGGTGGATTTTCGAATTACGACGCCTCGTTCGGGACTTTCCAGGGCCTGCCGGAATATGCCGCCTCGGTCTTCATGATCCTCGCGGCACTGCCGTTCGTGCGCTATGTGCAGATGGTGAACGGGCATTCGGCGCCGCTGTTTCGCGACAGCCAGGTGCATGTGTTCCTTATCGTGATCGCGATCCTGGTCGGAATGACCACCGTGGTTTTGACAACGGTGTTTCCACATCATGTTGAACAGGCCTTTCGCGAGGCGCTGTTCAACATCACGTCGATCATCTCGGGCACCGGCTATGCCAGCGTCGATTACATGGGCTGGGGCGGGTTCCTGGTCACCATGTTCTTTGTCATCGGGCTGATCGGCGGCTGCGCCGGATCGACCGCCTGTTCGGTGAAGATCTTCCGCTATCAGCTGCTTTTCGCCTCGATCAAGGTTCAGTTGCAACGGATCCGGACCCCCCACGGGGTGTTCCTGCCCCGCTTCCAGGGCCGTCCGATCGGGTCTGATGTGCTGGGCTCGGTGATGAGTTTCTTTGTCTTTTTCATCGTGACCATGGGCGTTCTGGCCTGGGGGCTGGCGCTGACCGGGCTCGATTTCATCACCGCGCTGTCGGGAGCCGCGACGGCGATTGCCAATGTGGGACCCGGCTTGGGAGACGAGATCGGGCCGGCGGGCAATTTCGCCGGGCTGAACGATGCCGCGAAGTGGATGCTGAGCGTGGGCATGCTGATCGGGCGGCTCGAGGTCATGTCGGTCTATGTTCTCTTCACCGTGCAGTTCTGGCGCGCCTGACAGGGGTTAACCGTTTTTCGTCACGAAAAACGGCCTGGAAAACGGATGTTTTCCAGGCCGGAATTTTTGCAAAATTCCGGCTTTGCCGGAACGCCGGGTCTCAATCCCAGCAACTGACAAGAACCGTCATGCCGCTGGCGCGTCGGTTCAGTTCGTCCGGAGTGATCCGGCCTGTCGGCGCCGCCTCACGTGGGGTCATTCCCGAAGCGGCGAGCACGTCGCGCAGGGCCTGCGCCTTGGCGGCAAAGCTTACTCCGCGCGGCAATTGCTGGCCGGTTGCCGGTTGCGGCAGCAGCATGCCCACCACCGCGCCCTGGTCGTCGATCACTGGCCCGCCTGCATCGCCCGTTTGAACCAGCAGACCCATCCGCGCCAGTTCGGTTTCACCGCGCAGGCCCTTGACGTCATCGAGCGTTCCAAAGGTCAGCGTCGGGGCGCCCAGGATACCTTCGTAGGCATAGCCCGCCACCGTGATCTCGGCGCCCAGGCGCGGCATCTCGCGGCCCAATCCGGCCACCACCATGGGTGCCAGCGCCTGATCTGGCCGCAGCACCGCTACGCCCAGACCGGCATCGGTGTCGATCACTCGCGCGTCATAGCTTCCATCCAGCGTTACGCGGGTGCAGCCCTGCACCGCCTCGGCCACGGTCATCACGGTGCCCTTGCCATCGATATAGAAGCCCGAGCGTGACAGGCGCGGCTTGCGGATTTCCAGCCCCGAGACCAGATCGACGTTTTGTACCGCGTCGCCACCCGCCGCCGGATCCAGCACCCCGTCGGTGCGGCTAAAGCTTGCCCGCATCGCATCCAGAACCCTGGTGCGGCGATCCTCGTCGCCGGTAGGCCAGATCAGGGTAAAACCCTTGATCTCGCCGCCACTCAGCCCAGCCTCGGTATAGGATACGATGCCATTGCCGTGCCCTTCGAGTGTGAAGCTGTCGCTGCGCCGTTCGCGCGGACCGTCCAGCGGCACGATCTCCAGCGTCTGCATGATGTCATAGAGGCCATAGAGCGTCGCCTTGTCGCCGGGCTGACTGATCAGCAGCACCCGTGCGCCCAGCGTGTCAGAGGCATCGAAATGGGCAAAGGGCGCCTCGTAGCGGCTGAACCGGACCACGCCCAGCGGCAGGTCCATTTCGATCCCGGTAGCGGTGTCGCGGTGACGCGCCATGCCGGTCGAGATCAGCGGCGCGTTGTACTGATCCATCAGCACCTTGCGCTGGCGGGTGGTCAGCACGCCGGTGACCTCGAACCCGTTGAAGCCCTGCCAGTCGGCCATCGACCGGCGGGTGCCAGCGCCAAAGGCGCCGTCAATCGCGGCATTGTAAAAGCCAGCGGCCTGTAGGGCGGTCTGCAGCCCCTGACGCTCCTCTCGGGTCAATGCCTGCTCGCTGCGGCGTGCCTCGGCCGGGGTTTCGTCCGCCGGTTCCGGCTGCGCCTGCGGCGTTGCTTCGGCCACCGGCTCGGGCGCGGTTTGTTCGACTGGTGCCACCACCGCACCCCGGTTCAGCAAATCCGAACCCACTGGCCAGAACTGTTGCGCCAGCGCGCCCGAAAAGGTGATGAAGCTGTCTCCGGGAATGCGCCGCTCGGTGCGATAGACCCGCAAAACCTGCTCGGCATCATCGCGCAGATAAGGGCCCAGCACGATACCGTACCAGCCCCCACCCAGCGAGAACCCGGCCACGTCGGACAGATTGGCGGCATAGGTCTGAGCGCGGTCCTGCGCGGTGCGAAGATTGGGGTGCGCCTCGATCTGGACCCAAGCCACCTCGTCTGTGGATTGCTGGGCCAGTGCGGCAGATGAAATCAGATAAAAAATCGAAAGGACGGCGATCAGCGGTCTTATCATTGTTGGGTCTCGTACCTTCAAATACGTATCGTCCGCGCAGGTTATGCAGGAAATCGCGGCAATTGCCATGGGGCAGGCGCGCGGTGCTGTGGGGTGTGGCGATATCAGCGCAGCAGCCTGTGCCGAGGCAGGGCAGATGCGCCGTTGACGCTGGGGGGGCGGTTGCATAGGAAAGGCTCGATCCTATCGCCATCCAGCGCCCGAGGCCGCCATGACCCATCCGACCCCCATCACTCCGCGTTCGTTCCAGGAGATTATCCTGCGGCTGCAGACCTATTGGGCGTCAAAGGGGTGTGCCATCCTGCAACCCTATGACATGGAGGTGGGCGCGGGCACGTTCCACCCTGCCACCACCCTGCGCGCGCTGGGCAGTGCGCCCTGGGCCGCGGCCTATGTGCAGCCCTCGCGCCGCCCGACCGACGGGCGTTATGGCGAGAATCCGAACCGGCTTCAGCATTACTATCAGTACCAGGTGCTGATCAAACCCAGCCCGCCCGATCTGCAAGAGCTGTATCTCGGTTCGCTGGAGGCGATCGGCATCGACATGGCGCTCCATGATATCCGTTTTGTCGAGGATGACTGGGAAAGCCCGACGCTGGGTGCATGGGGCTTGGGTTGGGAAGTCTGGTGCGACGGTATGGAGGTGAGCCAGTTCACCTATTTCCAGCAGGTGGGCGGGCATGACTGCCAGCCCGTCTCGGGCGAGCTGACCTATGGTCTGGAGCGTCTGGCGATGTATGTGCTGGGTATCGACCATGTGATGGACATGCCCTTCAACGACCCGCAATCTCCGATTCCGCTGACTTATGGCGACGTGTTCAAGCAGACCGAAGAAGAATACGCGCGCTGGAATTTCGATGTGGCCAATACCGAGGTGCTGCTGCGGCATTTCGAAGAGGCCGAGGCGGAATGCGCCGCGATCCTGGCGCAAAGCCATGACGACCCCAAGACTGGCAAGCGCATCGTGATGGCGCATCCGGCTTACGACCAGTGCATCAAGGCCAGCCATATCTTCAACCTGCTGGATGCGCGGGGCGTGATCTCGGTGACCGAACGGCAGGCCTATATCGGACGGGTGAGGGCGCTGGCCAAGCAATGCGCGGATGCGTTTGTGCAGACCGCTGCCGGGGGCTATGCTACGGCCTGAGGACAACAGGGCAGGGGCAACCGCCATGGATCAGGCAACACGCGACGCCTATGAGGAGAAGCTGCGCAAGGCGCGGCGCCGGTTGAAACGCCATGTCCGCACGGCGCAAAGCGAAGGTTTCATGGCCGGGGCCGCGGCCATGCTGCGGCCCGGTGACGTGGCGATCGACTGCGGCGCGAATGTCGGTGATGTCACCGAGGTGCTGTCCGCGACCGGCGCAACCGTGCATTGTTTCGAGCCTGACCCCTATGCTTTTTCCCTGCTCGAAGGTCGGTTTGGCGATGCCGCGAATGTGCATCTGCACAATCAGGCCGCCGGGGTGACGGCGGGCAGTATCGGCCTGATGCGCGCCGAAAGCTTTGGCGAGGATCCCAAGAAGAATACGGTGATGAGCACCACACTGCCCGGGGGGCGGGGCATCAGCACCCAGGCTGAGAATGTGATCGAGGTCGAGATGATCGACTTTCCCGCCTTCCTGTCCGGGCTGGTCGCCGCACACGGCGATATCGCCATGCTTAAGATGGATATCGAAGGGGCCGAACTGGACATACTCGAAGCGATGGAAGAGCGCGACCTGTTCGCGCCGGTCCGCGTCACCCTTGTCGAAACCCATGAACGCAAGTTTCCCGACCTGCGCCCGCGCTTTCGGGCGCTGAAAGAGCGGATTGGGGAGAAATACGCCACCAGCAAGGTCAATCTCGACTGGATCTGAAGCCGGGTCCAGGCGGTCAATCGGAGATACCCATGACAGGCAAGGTCTTGGTCATTGTGCTGCTGCTCTGCGGTGCGGCCGCCGGCGCGGCGATGTACTACCTTCAGGTCTATGGCTTCTACTACGAGGTCACGGCCAGACCGGGGCAGGACGTGGCGTTGATGCCGTTGGGCGGTGGCGCACCGCAACCCATAGCCTATGACGGGTTTCAGGCCATCGACGCCGACAGCTCGCCCATTCGCTACCGCGCCTGTTTCACCACCGATCTGACCCTCGATGCGCTGAGCGCAGGCTATGAACCCGCCGACGCGCCCGAACCCTTGACCGCACCCGCCTGGTTCGATTGCTACGACGCGACGGCGATTGCCGCGGCGCTGAAAGCCGGGACAGCGCGCGCCTATCTGGCGGCCAAGAACATCCACTATGGGGTGGACAGGATCGTCACCGTGGCCGAGGACGGGCGTGGCTATGTCTGGCATACGCTCAACAATTGCGGACAAAAAGCCTATGACGGCACCGTGGTGGGCGAGGAATGTCCACCGCGCCCCGAAAACTGAAGCGACAGGCGGAAACCGGTGACAGAGACACTGCACATATCCGCCTTCATGACCGTGACCTTGGGGCTGGCGGTCTATCTGATCGGTGTACGTATCAATGACCGGCTGCCGTTTCTGGAGCGGTTCAGCATCCCCGAACCGGTGACGGGCGGCTTGCTGGCTTCGCTGGTGGCGCTGGCGCTGTATTCCCTGTTCGGGATCGAACTGGCCTTTGATCTGACCGGGCGCGATTTCCTGCTGGTTCTGTTCTTTACCGGTATCGGGTTGAACGCGCGGCTTGGCGATCTGATCGCGGGCGGCAAGCCGCTGGCGATCCTCTTGGTGCTGACCCTGCTGACCATTCTGGCGCAGAACGTGATCGGGGTGCTGGGCGCGGTGGTGTTCGGCTTTCCGCCGCAGGCGGGAGTGCTGTTCGGCTCGGCGTCGCTGATCGGGGGACACGGCACCGCCATCGCCTGGGCGCCCGAGGTAGCACGGGTCACCGGCCTGACAGCCGCCACAGAACTGGGGGTCGCGGTGGCGACGCTGGGTCTGGTGATCGCGGCGCTGATTGGTGGCCCGATCGCCACCTATCTGGTCGACAGCCGCAACCTGACCCCGAACCGCCCGGACGAGGAACTGACCGTTGGTCTGCCCAACGAGATGGACGAGGAGCCCCCCCGGATCGACCACAAGTCGCTGATGAGGGTGCTTCTGACGCTGAACGTGGCGATCCTGCTGGGCTTTGCACTGCACGAAACCATCGACCAGATGGGGTTGAAACTGCCGCTCTTCGTGCCCTGCCTGCTGACCGCCATCGTGGTGGGCAACCTGCGCTCGGCCCTGTTTCCGCGTGCCCCGCGCGTGTCGCGCACGCCCACGCTGGCGCTGATCTCGGAATTCGCGCTGGGCGCCTTCCTGGCGATGTCGCTGATGAGCCTGCAACTCTGGACCATCGCCGAGACCGGCCTGGCGCTTGCGGTGATCATCGCCGCTCAGACGCTGTTTGCGCTGGGGTTCATCCTGCTGGTATTGTTCCGGGTCATGGGCGGCGGTTACCGCGCGGCGGTGCTGGCGGCGGGGTTCGGTGGCTTTGCGCTGGGCGCAACCCCCACCGCGATTGCAAATATGACGGCCGTGACCAAGCGCTATGGCCCGTCGCCTCTTGCCTTTATCGTGCTCCCCCTTGTATCCGCCTTCTTTGTGGACATTGCCAATGCGGTCGTCATCCAGATGATCGTCAATTTCTAAGGACCGACCATGCCCGACCTGCTGATCGAACTGTTTTCCGAAGAGATCCCCGCCCGTATGCAAGCGCGTGCCGGTGAGGACCTGAAAAAGCGGATCACCGACGGTCTGGTCGAGGCCGGACTAACCTATGCCCATGCCGCCGCGTTGACCACGCCGCGCCGTCTGACGTTGGCCATCGAGGGGTTGCTGGCCGAAAGTCCGGCGCTCCGCGAAGAGCGCAAGGGTCCAAAGGTAGGCGCGCCGGAACAAGCAATAGACGGGTTCCTGCACGGTGCCGGGATCAACCGCGACCAGCTTGAAGAACGCGAAACGCCCAAAGGTGCGGTCTATTTTGCAACCATCGAAAAACCCGGCCGCCCGGCGGCAGCGATCGTTGCCGAGGTTTTGGAAGACACTATCCGCAATTTCCCTTGGCCCAAGTCGATGCGATGGGGGGCTGGGTCCTTGCGCTGGGTGCGACCCCTGCAATCGATCCTGTGCATTCTGACCACCGAGGCCGATACGCAGGTGGTACCGCTCGACGTCGACGGAATCACGGCAGGTGATCGCACAACTGGGCATCGTTTCATGGCGCCGGCCCGGTTTTCCGTCACTTCCTTCGAGGATTACCAGGCGAAGCTCAAGCGCGCGCACGTGGTGTTGGACCCCACCGAGCGGGCAGAGCACATCTGGAACGATGCCCAGAACATGGCCTTTGCCGCCGGGTTGGAACTGGTCGAGGACAAGGGGCTTTTGGCTGAGGTCGCCGGCCTGGTCGAGTGGCCCGTCGTGCTTATGGGCCAGATCGGGGCCGAATTTCTGGACCTGCCGCCCGAGGTGCTGCAAACCTCGATGCGCGAGCATCAGAAATTCTTCTCGGTCCGGAACCCTAAGACGGGCCGGATCGAACGGTTTGTCACCGTCGCCAACCGCGAGACCGCGGACAATGGCGCCACCATACTTGCGGGCAACCAAAAGGTGCTGTCAGCTCGGCTGGCCGATGCCAAGTTCTTCTGGGACAACGATTTGCGCGTGGCGCACACGGGCATGGGGGCATGGACCGAGGCCCTTGAAAACGTGACCTTCCACAACAAGCTCGGTTCGCAGGGCGACCGTATCCGCCGCATCGCAGCGCTGGCGGGTGATCTGGCACCGATGGTCGGAGCCGATACCGGGCAGGCCAAACAGGCCGCGACACTGGCCAAGGCTGATCTGAGCTCGGAGATGGTGTTCGAATTCCCTGAACTTCAGGGACTTATGGGGCGTTATTATGTTGCAGCTTCGGGTCAGGATGCGGCCATAGCAGCCGTGGCGCAGGATCATTATTCGCCGCTCGGCCCCTCCGATGACGTACCTACCGCGCCGCTTTCGGTCATCGTGGCGCTGGCCGACAAGCTCGACACGCTGACCGGCTTTTGGGCCATTGACGAGAAGCCTACCGGCTCGAAAGACCCTTTTGCTCTGCGACGCGCTGCGCTGGGGGTGATTCGGCTGGTGCTGGCCAACGACCTGCGCCTACCGCTGGACCGACCTATCGACGCCCAGTTGCTGCGCCACAAGTATCACGCCAGCAATGGCGAGGCCGAATTGCGCGACCTGATCGAAGAGATCGCCGATCACGGCGTGTTCGGCGCCGCGTTCGAGACCATCAGGGAAAAGCTGGGTGATGCGGACGCGCTCGAGGCACTGGCCGGGGACGTTCCCGATCTCTCCGCCGACCTGCTTTCCTTCATCCATGACCGGCTCAAGGTCTTTCTGCGCGACGAGGGCATCCGCCACGACGTGATCGACGCCTGTATCGCGATGGAGGGCAACGACGACCTCAACCTGCTGGTCAAACGCGCCCGCGCGCTCAACACGGTGATCGCCACCGAGGATGGCGAGAACCTGGTGCAGGGCTTCAAGCGCGCCAACAACATCCTGACCCAGGCCGAGGAAAAGGACGGGGTCGAATACTCCTTTGGAGCCGATATCAAATTTGCCGAGGCCGACAGCGAAAAGGCGCTGTTTGCCGCGCTGGATCAGGCTGAGGCATCCATCGACGCCGCGCTCAAGATCGAGGATTTCGCCGCAGCGATGACGGCCATGGCCGCCCTGCGTGCGCCGGTCGATGCCTTCTTCGAAGAGGTGCAGATCAATTCCGACAATCAGGTGGTGCGCCGCAACCGCCTGAACCTGCTCAGCCATATCCGCAAGGTCTGTTCCAGTGTCGCCGATCTGACGCGGATCGACGGCTGAGGCACCCGACGCGCCATCCCCTTGTGGCGCGCATCGGGCCTCGTCAGGCGCTCGGTCTGCCGGGATCCGGTGCTGCTGCTTCTTTCTGGTTCTAAATACTCATATGCCCCGTAGCCGCTGGCACCGGCTGCGCGCACATGGCGCTTGCGCCGCCTTCAAACGCCCTTATTCTGCACGCAAACGAGGGGTGCCGCAGTGCAGAATAATCCGAACACCACGCTGATCACCGCCACCGCACCGGTGGCAACAGGCACCCATGGCGGCCGCGCCAAATGCCTGCAACGTCTGGTACGCCTCGACCTGCCGGTGCCGCGGACGGTGGCGCTGTCCTTTTCGGCGGTGCATGACATCGCGCAAGGCCAGCTGCCCGATATCGCGGCCATTGTCGGTCAGTTCGAACCGACCGCTTTGCTCTGTGTGCGGCCCAGCTCCGAGGACCCTGATTGGGGTGGGCCCGGTGCGGTGCTGAATATCGGCATGAACGATGCCCGTTTCGTTGAACTGAGCGACAGGATGGGGGCAGAGGCGGCGGCGGCGCTCTACCTGCGCTTCGTGCAGACCTTCGCCATTCACGTGGCCCGTCTGGACCCGGACGTGTTCGACGAGATCGAGGCCGACGGACGCGAGGGGCTGCGCCAGTCGTTGCGCGCCTATGAAGACGAGACCGACGAGAACTTTCCCCAGGATCCGGGCGAGCAACTGGCCGCCGTGCTGCGCTCGATGGCGCGCGCGTGGGAGGGCACCTCGGCCCGGCTGTTGCGTCAGGCCAAGGGCGCGCCCGCCGATGCGGGGCTTGGCCTTGTGGTGCAGGAAATGATCCCCGGCCTCGGCCAGGGTGAATGCGGCTCGGGCGTGTTGCAACTGGTGGAACCGGCCACCGGCCTGCCACAGATCACCGGCCGCTACCTGAGCCAGAGCCAGGGCCGCGACGCGCTGGGGGCAGGGGCCGAGGCGCTCTATCTCGAAAAGGACCCGCGCGGCGTCTCGCTCGAGGATGTGGCGCCCGAGGCCTTTGCCGCGCTCAAGCAGCACGCGGCGCTGATGCGCGAAAAGCTGCGCGAGGAGATGCAGGTCGAATTCGTGATCGAATCCGGGCGTGTGCATATCCTGGACGGGGTACGCGTGCCCCGCAGCGCCCGCGCGGCGCTGCGCATCGCGGTACGGCTGGCCGAGGATGGCATCATCCCGCAGCAAGAGGCGGTGATGCGCATCGACCCGCATTCGGTGAACGAGTTGTTGCACCGTCAGGTGCACCCGCAGGCAAAGCGCGACGTGCTGACTACCGGTATTGCCGCCAGCCCGGGCGCGGCCACCGGGAAGATCGTTTTCACCGCGGCCGAGGCGCAGGCGAGTGCGGCGCGGGGCGAGCCTTGCGTGCTGGTGCGCCGCGAGACCTCGCCCGAGGATGTACGTGGCATGCATGCGGCCGTGGCGGTGCTGACCGAACGGGGTGGCATGACGAGCCATGCGGCGGTGATCGGGAGGGGCCTCGGCCTGCCCTGTATCGTGGGCGCCTCGGACATGGAGTTCCAGACCAAGGCGCGCATGATCAAGGCGCCCGACGGGCGGGTGTTCCGCACCGGTGACATCCTGACCATCGATGGCAGTTCCGGCCAGGTGCTGGCGGGCGAACCCGAGATGATGGAGGCGGCGCTGGATGACAGTTTCCAGACCCTGATGGCCTGGGCCGATGCCGAACGCGATATCGGCATCCGCGCCAATGCCGACACCCCCGCCGATGCCCAGGCCGCGCGCAATTTCGATGCGCAGGGCATCGGGCTGTGCCGGACCGAGCACATGTTCTTTGAACCGGGCCGGTTGACGGTGATGCGCGAGATGATCTTTGCCGCGACCCCCTCGGGGCGCAAGGCAGTGCTGGAACGGCTGCTGCCGATGCAGCGGCAGGATTTCGTGCAGCTGTTTCGCATCATGGAGGGCAAGCCGGTCTGCATCCGCCTGTTCGACCCGCCACTGCATGAATTCCTGCCCACCACCCGCAGCGGCCAGCGCGAACTGGCCGAGGCGCTGGACCTGCCGGTCAGCGACGTGACCCGCCGGGTCGAGGCGATGAGCGAATACAACCCCATGCTGGGCCTGCGCGGTGTGCGGCTGGGGGTCACCGTGCCCGAGATCTATGACATGCAGGCGCGCGCCATCTTCGAGGCGACGCTCGAGGCCAGCCGCAAGGGCGAACCTGTCGTGCCCGAGGTGATGATCCCGCTTGTCTCTGCCAAGCGCGAGGTGGAGCTGGTCAAGGCCCGCATCGACGCGGTTGCCGCCGCCGTCGCCTCCGAGCGCGGGCAGGAGTTCGACTATCGCCTGGGCGTCATGGTGGAAACCCCGCGCGCGTGTTTGCGCGCCGATGAGATCGCCGCCTGCGCCTCGTTTCTTAGTTTCGGCACCAATGACCTGACCCAGATGACCTATGGCCTGTCGCGCGACGATGCCGGTCGGTTCATGTCGGCCTATGTCCGCCAGGGCGTGTTTCCCGAGGACCCCTTCCACGTTCTGGATCGGGAAGGGGTGGGCGAATTGCTGAAACTGGGGGTCGAACGGGGCCGCCGTGGTCAGCCCGGCGTGACCGTTTCGGTCTGTGGAGAACATGGCGGAAACCCCGAATCAATCGCCTTTTGCCGGGCCGCGGGGTTCGACTATGTGTCCTGTTCGCCCTTCAGGGTTCCGGTGGCGCGACTGGCTGCCGCGCAGCTGGCGATTTCGGATAAACTTGGTGTTTCGGCTGAGTTGAGCGCCAAGATATAGTGGATTCGAGTGGGGTAGTATGCCTTGCATTTCTGGACGTGAGCCCCAGAAAACCCTTGCAAATTTGCAAAAACTAGATCTTTCCGCCCGTCTGGAGTATGGGCTGTCTGCGCCGACTGGGGAGGTACCGGTGCGTGATGCCTGATCTGGGGGAAGAAGATGAAACGATTTGTTCTGACAGTGCTGCTTTCTGCTGCTGTCACGCTGCCCAATTTTGCTGTTGCCGATCGGGGGCCCGAGGGCCTCAAAGCCGAAACGCAGCGCGATGCCAATCGCGAGGTTAGGACCTTTCGCGACTATCTCAGCGCTCTTATGCCGAAGTCGGAACAAGACGCACCGGTGACCGAGGTGACGTTCTCGCGTTCCTGGATCGACGGACAGCCCCGGGCCCAAGGTGGAGAGCAATGGCAATGCCTGGCCGAGGCGCTGTATTTCGAGGCGCGCGGCGAGACCGTGAAGGGTCAGTTTGCCGTAGCCGAAGTGATCCTGAACAGGGTCGAGAGCGAGCGCTTTCCGAACACGCCCTGCGGTGTCATTCGTCAGGGAACCGGGCGCAAGTATCAGTGCCAGTTCACCTATACCTGCGACGGGCGCAAGGAAGTCATCGCCGAGAAACAGGCCTATGAGCGGGTCGCCAAGGTTGCGCGCCTGGCCATGGACGGGGCCGCCGAAAGCCTGACGGATGGGGCCACCTATTACCACACCACCGCCGTGCGCCCCAGCTGGGCCCGCCGGTTCACCCAGACGGCCAAGATCGGGGTGCACCTGTTCTACCGGCATGGTCAGCGCACAGCGAGCAACTGAGTGACGCACCCGCGCTGGAACCCTGCTGGCAGGGGCTTGGCGCAAGACTATATTGCGGGCGATGAAGGAGGCCCGCAATGCTGTTGACTCGCCGACATGTTCTGAAAGCCGCGGCTGCCAGCGCGCTGCTGCCGCGTCTGGCCGCAGCCGGGCCGGTCACTTTGACCGCGCGCGAGGCACGCCGGCAGATCGCGCCAGAGGGCTATCCCGACACCGCGATCTGGGGTTATGAGGGCGGCGCGCCGGGGCCGGAAATCCGGGTTGCACAGGGCGCGCGTCTCAGCCGCCGCCTGATGAACGAGCTTCCGCAACCGACCGCCGTGCATTGGCACGGCATCCGCATCGACAATGCGATGGACGGCGTGCCCGGCCTGACGCAACAGGCGGTGCCACAGGGTGGCAGTTTCGATTATGACTTCACCCTGCCTGACGCGGGCACCTATTGGTACCATTCGCATAACCGGTCGATGGAGCAGGTCGCGCGCGGTCTTTATGGACCCCTGATCGTCGATGAACCCAGCGCGCCCGATATCGACGGCGAATGGGTGCTGGTACTGGACGACTGGCGGCTCGATCCCGAAACCGGCGCGCTGGCGGGCGATTTCGACAATGGCCATGACCTCAGCCATGCCGGTCGGCTGGGCAACCTGCTGACGGTGAATGGCGGTTTCGACCCGGCCTATCCTGCAAGGCAGGGCGCGCGGCTGCGGTTGCGGCTGATCAACGCGGCCAATGCGCGGGTATTCGAGCTGGGACTCGACGGCATGCAGGGCTGGATCGTGGCGCTGGACGGGATGCCGCTGGAGGAACCGCTGCCGGTCAGTGGTGCCTTTCCCCTGGCACCGGCGCAGCGGGCCGACCTGATCGTGGACATCACCGCCGAAAGCGGCACCGCCGCCAGCCTTCTCAGTATCGAGCGGGACGGTGGTTATGGCCTGTGCCGGTTCGACGTCGCGGGGCAGGGCGCGCGTGCCACCCGCGAGGCGCCTGTGCCGTTGCCGCCCAACCCGCTGCCGGTGATCGAGGGGTTGGCCGACAGCCCACTGCACCAGATGCGGCTGGAGGGCGGCGCGATGCGCTGGCTCGACAGCGCGCGGCTGGGCGAGACCGAGTTGAGCGGGCGCGAACTGGCGCAGCTGGGCCGGTTCTGGGCCCTGAACGGTCAGGCTGACCGACCCGCAACCCCGTTCCTGGACGCGGCGCGCGGCAGCCTGCACCGGATCGCATTCGTCAACGAAACCGCCTTTGACCATGGCATGCACCTGCACGGACACCATTTCCGGGTGATTGCCCCGAACGGAGAGCTTGGCCCCTGGCGCGATACGGTGCTGGTGGCGCGTGGTGAAACCCGCCAGATTGCGCTGATCGCCGACAATCCGGGCGATTGGCTGTTGCATTGCCACATGCTGGGTCATGCGTCTTCGGGCATGACAAGCTGGTTTCGCGTCACCTGATGACGCATTCGATAACTGGTGCGGCGCATGTCGTCCTGCTATAGGCTGGATCTGCGCCTATTGAGGGCAGACTGACACGACCCCGGAAAGGCCCGCCAGATGAGTTCCGAAATCCGCCTCGCCTTTGCCCATCCCTCGGAGCGTTCCGAAGCGACGGCATCGCGCGGTCCGCTGGACCGTATCTCGTTGCGCGACCATGTGGTCGAGGTCGAGATCGGCGCATTCCAGGCCGAACGCGGCACCACCCAGCGCATCTGTTTCAACGTGGTGGTCGAGGTGATGCCGCTGACCGGCCCCATCGACGACGACGTCGACCGTATCCTGTCCTATGATCGCGTGACCGAGGCAATTGCTCGCGCGCTGGCTGAAGAGCGGCTGAACCTGCTTGAAACGCTGGCCGAACGCGTGGCCGAGCTCATCCTGCACGAGCCGCAGGCAGTGCGCGCCTTTGTCCGCATCGAGAAGCTGGATCGCGGCCCCGGTGCGTTGGGGGTCGAGATCGTGCGCGGTCGCGACAAGCTGCATGTGGACCAGACCGAGGATCTGCGCCCCCATCCGCGCCTTGTCTACCTGTCCAACGCGGCGATTGCGTCGGATAACCTCAAAGGCTGGATCGACCAGCTGGAACACCGCGACCGTCCTCTGATCATCTGTGTCGGGGCGTCGGACCTTGCGGTCCCACAGACCGGTCATGCGATGACCCAGCGTCGCATCGACCTGTTGGCGATCGAGCAGAACGCCTGGCAGCTGGCCGCGCGCGATCTGCGTTGCAAGGTGGTCTCGACCCGGACCGAACTGGACTGGGCGATGAAGAACGGTCAGATATGTGTCTGGGCACCCTCAAAGATCGTACTCGACGCGGTGGATGGCCCTTCGGCCAAACCGTCCGAGGCGGTTGCGTTGGCCGCCTGGTTCGCGGCCACCTTCGAGGCAGGCGAGATGTTGGTGATTGGCGCGTCGCTGCCTGTTGGGGCCGATGTGCCGCTGCGCGCGGTTCCGGTGGAGCAGTCCGACCTGTGAGCGACTATTTTCGTCCGCTGGTGCAGCAGGGCGCAGTACGGCCCAATGACGCAGAGCCGCTGGCGGGCAGCGCGCTTTGGTTCACCCATGCCGAGCACTTGCGTCGAGGGCAGCCGGGCGCGGTGATCCCGGTCGGCGAGATCCCGATGTCGTATCTTGAACGGCTTACGCTGCCACGTCCGGCCTTGGCCGGGCTCGACATGAACCGCCCGCATCTGATGGGTATTCTCAACGTTACGCCTGACAGCTTCTCGGATGGGGGGCGCCATTTCGAGGTCGAGGCCGCCCGTCGTGCCGCAATTGAAATGGTCGCGCAGGGTGTGAGCCTGATCGACGTGGGCGGAGAGTCCACGCGGCCCGGTGCGGCTGAGGTGCCTGCGGAGGATGAAATCAGTCGAACCGCACCCGTTATCGAAGTGATCCGGGCTGAAACCGGCACTGCCATTTCCATCGACACCCGCAAGGCCAGCGTAGCCGAGGCGGCGCTGGTCGCCGGTGCAAGCCTGGTGAACGATGTGTCGGGCTTTACCTTTGACGCCGCGCTGGCACCCCTCTGCGCCGAGACGCGGACTCCGGTCTGTATCATGCATGCACAGGGTGATCCGGCGACCATGCAGCAGGACCCGCAATACGATGATGTGCTGCTGGATGTGTATGACTTTCTGGCCGCGCAGGTGGCGCGGCTGGTATCCGCCGGGCTGGACCGGGGGCAGATCATGATCGACCCCGGGATCGGGTTCGGTAAGACGCAGGAACACAATCTGACACTGCTACGAAACCTGTCACTGTTCCACGGCATCGGTTGTCCGATCTTGCTAGGTGTCTCGCGCAAGCGGTTTATTGGGGCCATCGGCAAAGAACCGCGCGCCGAGGCGCGCGGGCCAGGCTCGATTTCCGTTGGTTTGTCGGGGCTTGCGCAGGGCGTCCAGATATTGCGCGTGCATGACGTGGCCGAAACCGCGCAGGCCTTGCGCCTCTGGGCCGCCGTCCGCTAAAGCTGTTCCGCCAGGGATTTCAAGAAAAGCGAGGCGGGGATGCGCAAGCTATTCGGTACCGATGGGGTGCGGGGCACCGCCAATACCCACCCGATGACCGCCGAGATGGCGCTGAGGATCGGCGCCGCCGTGGGCCGCTATTTCCGCCGTGACGCCAGCGGTGTGCACCGTGTGGTGATCGGCAAGGATACCCGCCTGTCGGGCTATATGCTGGAAAGCGCGCTGACCGCGGGGCTGACCTCGACCGGCATGAACGTACTGCTTCTTGGCCCGGTGCCGACACCCGCGGTGGGGCTGATGACCCGCTCGATGCGGGCCGATCTGGGGGTGATGATTTCCGCCAGCCACAACCCGGCCGAGGATAACGGGATCAAGTTTTTTGGTCCCGACGGGTTCAAACTGTCCGATCAGGCCGAGATGGAAATCGAGGAGATGGTCGCTACCGGTGTGCGGCTGGCACAGGCGCACAATATCGGTCGTGTGCGCCGGGTGGACGATGCACGGTTCCGCTATGGTGAACGGGTCAAATCCTCGCTCACGCGCGGGCTGCGGCTTGACGGGCTCAAGGTGGTTGTGGATTGCGCCAATGGTGCGGCCCACCGCGCCGCGCCCGAGATCTTGTGGGAACTGGGCGCCGATGTGATCCCGGTGGGTATCGCGCCCGATGGGCTGAACATCAATCGGGGCTGTGGCTCGACCCATCCGCAGACGGCAGCCGAACAGGTGGTGGCGCATGGCGCCCATGTGGGGATCGCGCTGGACGGTGACGCCGACCGGGTGATCATGATCGACGAGACCGGCACCCCCGCAGATGGGGACCAGCTGATGGCGTTGTTGGCGGCACGCTGGGCCGCCGAAGGCCAGCTTGCCGGTGGGGCGCTGGTGGCAACGGTGATGTCGAACCTGGGGCTGGAGCGGTTCCTGAACGGGCAAGGGATCAGGCTGGAACGCACCGCCGTCGGCGACCGCTACGTGGTCGAGCGGATGCGCGAGGGCGGGTTCAACCTAGGGGGCGAACAATCGGGCCATATCGTGATGAGCGATTATGCCACCACCGGCGACGGGCTGATGGCGGGGCTGCATTTCCTGGCCGAGATGGTGCGGTCTGGCCAACCCGCCAGCGCGCTTGCCCGCCAGTTCACACCGGTTCCCCAACTGCTCAAGAATGTGCGTTTTGCCGCCGGCCAGGCGCCGCTTGACACTGCGCCGGTTCAGGTCGCGATTGCCGAGGCCGAGGCGGCGCTGAACGGTTCTGGCCGGTTGCTGATCCGCAAGTCTGGCACCGAACCGCTGATCCGGGTGATGGCCGAGTGTGAGGACGAGGCGCTGCTGGAGCGGACCGTCGACAGCGTGGTCGAGGCGGTGGCCGGCGCGATCCAGGCTTGAAAACAGGCGCGGCGCTGCGCATCCTGCCCCCGTTGAACAGGGAGAATTCTGGATGTTTCGTTCTTTGACCACTTTTGCATTTCTGCTTTCGGCCGGAATGGCCCAGGCCGGGATGACGGTTGATCTGCTGCCACCCTGGGACGGCAAGAAGATCCCCAAGGGCCAGCATTGCCAGTTGCAGGGCGGCAAGGGTGCGACGCCGCCGATGCAGGTGGCGGGCATCCCTGAAGGCACGGTGATGCTGGTGGTTCAGTACAACGACAAAAGCTACAAGCCGCTCTCCAGCAAGGGCGGGCATGGCACCATCGGCTATCCGGTCAAGGGCGCCAGCGCCAAGCTGCCCGCGGTGCCGGGCATGACCGCGAAACTGCCGGGCGGGGTACGGGTTGTGGCCCCGGCGCGCAGCACCGGCGAATACGCCTCCAAGGGTTATCTGCCGCCCTGCTCGGGCGGGCGTGGCAACACCTATGAGGCGGTGGTGCAGGCGGTGGGCGCCGATGGCAAGGTGCTGGACCGGGTGAAACTCAAGATTGGCCGTTACTGACGGGCGAACAGGCGCCTGAGCGCGCCATACTGGCTGAGCCCGACCCCGGTCAGGATCAGCAGCAGCGACCACAGCAGGACCGGCGGCAGCGGCTCTCCCAACAGGGCCGCGCCCAGCAGCACCGACCAGACCGGCACCTGATAGTTGGTCAGGCTCATGAACACCGGCCCGGCGCTGCGGATCAGGGTGACGCGCAGCAGATTGGCCGCGGCCGTGGGCACCATGCCCAGGAACACGATCAGGCCCAGCGTGCGCAGATCGGTGGAGGGCGGCGGGCCTTCGGCGATCCAGGCCATCGGCAGCACCGCGACCACCCCGATCAGCAAGAGTACGGTCGACAGGCCGACCGGATCGACCGCCGGCAGCCGCCGCATCAGGATCGAGGCCACCGCGTAACAGGCGGTCGCCGCCAGACAGGCCAGCCGCCCGGGCAGTTCCAGCGTCGCGCCGCTGCTCTCGAACGCCTGCGCCCCCATCAGCAGCGCAACCCCGGCAAAGCCGATGACAAACCCCAGCGCGCGGCGCCAGGTCATTCGCTCGCCCGGCACAAGGAAATGCGCCAGCGGCAGCACCATCAGCGCGATCGAGGCCATCGAGACGCCGGTAAACCCCGCCGTCACATATTGCTGACCCCATGCGATCAGCGAGAAGGGCACCGCTGAACTGAGCAGTGCGATGGTCACCAGCGAGAGGCGCTCTGACCGGCTCAGCGGCGCCGAAAACAGACGGCCGCCCATGAGGCGCCAGACCAGCGTGCTGAGCACCGCCCCGAAACAGACCCGCCCGGCGGCGAGCCAGAACGGCGTGATCCCCTCAAGCGCCAGTTCGTTGACCAGGAATGTCCCGCCCCAGACAAAGCCCAGCGTCGCCACCATGGCCCAGCTTTTCGCCGTTATGTCAGGGGATTGGGTCATTGTCTTCCCGTTGATGAGGTGTCGACAGAAGGCCTCTGCTTCTTTCCGAGGTCAATGACGAACGTTTCGGAGCGGGGCGAAACTTTCTCAACTCAGTCAAAGTTCTGCCGCCATTTCGTGCAACTAGAGTCGAAGTTGCAATATGAGATTAACGACAGAATGGACAGGCCCGGTTTCGCGCTCTTGATCGATGGTGAAAATATCAGTGCCGAGTACGCATCTCAGATCGGGAAGATCGCGCAGAACGTTGCCCCAGCCCGGTTTCGGCGAGTGTATGGGGATGCAAGCAGATTGCCGAACTGGGAGAAAACGCCCGGGTTCCGGGTGATCCATAGCGGATCCGGCAAGAATTCCGCCGATATCCTGCTTGCGATTGACGCGATCGAGCTTGCCTGCTGCAGGCAGGTGGACACGGTTATGATCGTCAGTTCGGATGGTGATTTCAGCCATCTTGCAACCCGGTTGATCGAACGTGGCGTGCGTGTCATTGGCAGTGGCGAAGACAAGAGCCCGCCCGGATTTCGTGCGATATGCTCGGAGTTCCACATCCTCAGACCCAGGTCGACACAGACTTCGAGCGAGGAAATGCGGGCCTGCCCCAACCCCCAGCCGGCCAAGTTGCACGATCTTGTGCGCAATGTGGTGTCAAAGCATGACAGCGCTTCTCAGGGTGTACCGCTTGTGCAGCTCAACGGTTTGATGCGTGCGAGCCATGATGTTCGAATCAGCAATCACCCGGACAAAACCTGGCGCGGCTACTTGTCCAAGCGTCAAAACCTCTTTCGTTTGACAGGAGAAGGGCAGGAAACGCGGGTTCATGTTCACCCCGCTTCGCCGCTGCAATGAAAGAGGGCGCGCAATCGGCGCGCCCTTCGTGTTCCTGAACCTGCGGATCAGTTCTTCGACTTGTCGACCATCTTGCCGGCCGAGATCCAGGGCATCATGTCGCGCAGCTTCTGGCCGACCTGCTCGATCTGGTGCTCGTCATTGGCGCGACGCGAGGCCTTGATGGTCGGCTGGCCAACCGCGTTTTCCAGCATGAAGTCGCGGACGAACTTACCCTGCTGGATGTCGGTCAGAACGGCCTTCATCGACGCCTTGGTCTGCTCATAGGGCAGGATGCGCGGGCCGGTGACATACTGGCCGTATTCGGCGGTGTTCGAGATCGAGTAATCCATGTTGGCGATGCCGCCTTCGTAGATCAGGTCGACGATCAGCTTCACCTCGTGCAGACATTCGAAATAGGCCATCTCGGGGGCATAGCCCGCCTCGACCAGGGTCTCGAACCCGCAGCGGATCAGCTCGACCAGGCCGCCGCACAGCACGGCCTGCTCGCCGAACAGGTCGGTTTCGCATTCCTCGCGGAAGTTGGTCTCGATGATGCCCGAACGGCCGCCGCCGATGGCCGAGCAATAGGACAGGCCGGTTTCCAGCGCCTTGCCGGTGGCGTCGGTGTGAACTGCCACCAGGCAGGGCACGCCGCCGCCCTTGGTGTATTCGCCGCGCACGGTATGGCCGGGGCCCTTGGGCGCCATCATGATGACGTCGACGCCTTCTTTCGGCTCGATCAGGCCGAAATGCACGTTCAGGCCGTGGGCAAAGGCAATTGCGGCGCCGGGACGGATGTTGTCATGCACGTATTTCTTGTAGGTCTCGGCCTGCAATTCGTCGGGCATGGTGAACATGATCACGTCGCACCAGGCTGCGGCTTCGGCGATGCCCATGACCTTGAGCCCTTCGCCTTCGGCTTTCTTGGCCGAGGCCGAGCCTTCGCGCAGGGCGACAACCAGGTTCTTGGCGCCCGAGTCGCGCAGGTTCAGCGCGTGGGCGTGGCCTTGCGAGCCATATCCCAGGATGGCCACTTTCTTGTCTTTGATCAGGTTGATGTCGCAGTCACGATCGTAATAGACGCGCATGATGCCGGTCCTTTCTGTTTCGATTGCCGCGTTTCTATAAGCTGTTACGCCGAGGTGCGAGAGGAATGAGGTTGAGATTTCGTCAGTTTGATGAAAGATAATTCGCCAAGTTCGAGAAATACGGAAAATTCATGCTCGATGATATCGACCGCCGCATTCTGCGCCACTATCAGGCCGACCCCAGCCTCAGCGCCACCGAACTGGCCGAGCGCTGCCGGATCACGTCGGGCGTCTGCTGGCGGCGGATCGAAAAGATGCAGGCCGCCGGTATCATCCAGGGGCAGGAGGCGGTGATCGACTGGGCGGCGCTGGGCTTTGCGGTCGAGGTCAGTTTGCGCGTCACGCTCGACAAGACCCAGCCGCGCGCATTTGACGATTTCATCGGGGCCGCGCGCAAGGTGCCCGAGGTGATCGAGATCCAGACCTTTCTGGGCCGGGTCGATGTGCGCCTGTCGGTGATCGCCCGCGACATGGCCCATTACCAGCAGCTTTATCGCGACCGCATCCTGACCCTGCCGCATATTGCCGATATCGAGGCGCTGATGCATATCGCGCGGCTCAAGCGGGACGAGGTGCTGCCGGTATGACCGAGCTGGACGAGATCGACCGCAAGCTGTTGCGCGCCCTGGCCCAGGATGCGACCCAAAGCGCGGGCGCGCTGGGTCGGCGTTTTGGCCTGTCGCAACCTGCCACCTGGCGGCGCATCCGCAGGCTGGAGGAGGCGGGCGTGATCAAGGGCCGCCGCCTGCGCCTGAACGCCGAGGCGCTGGGATTTGGCGTCACCGTGTTTCTGGGGGTCAAGCTGGCGCGCAAGGGGCGCGTCAGCCTCGAGGATTTCGAACGCGCCGTCAGCGCCATCCCCGAGGTGCAGACGGTCGAACATGTGCTGGGCCTCTACGACTATCGCCTGCGCGTGGTGGCGCGCGATCTGGCCGATTTCGAACGCGTCCTGCGCCGCCGGATCATGACTCTGCCCGGTGCGGGCGAGGTCGAGGCCAATGTGCTGCTCAGCGAAGAACGCTTGCCCGGCCCAATCGGTTAATAGGCGGTCCGGACGCGATAGCCCGGATGATAGGTCAGTCGGGCAAAGGTCACGGGCTCGCCCTTGAGCCAGGTGGTGCGCTCCATCTGCATCACCGGCATGCCGACGGAGGTCGACAGGAACTCGGCCAGCCGCCCGTCGGCGCCGATGGCGCCAAAGGCGATTTCGGCATCGGTAAAAGGGATCGCGGTCAGCAACCACTCGGTCGGGCCGATCCGGCTCAGATCGGCCTCTTCCATCGCCGGGACGGCGGACAGGCTGACCCAGCGCTCTTCAAGCTGAAAGGGCTGGTTGTTGGCATAATGCATGCACAGCAGGTGCAGCACCCGCGTGCCGGGGTGCAGCCCCAGTTGCGAAGCCAGCCAGGCGGGCGCGGTGATCACCGCCCGCTCGACCAGCGCATAGCGGTAATCGGCATTCTGTTCTTCGACCACGCGGCGGGCCAGCGAGATTTCGAAACGGGCCTGCCGGACCGGCGCCATCTTGACCCGGGTGCCGCTCTTGCGTTTGCGCTCGACAAATCCCTGCTCGGCCAATTCGCGCAAGGCCCTGTTGACCGTGGCACGTGCACAGCCGAACTCTTCTGCAAGTTCCGACTCGGTTGGAAGCAATGTCCCTTGCGGCCAAATCCGGCTTTCGATCCGGCGTTTCACCTCGTCGCGGACGGCATGAAAGCTGGTTCGCTTCTGCTGTTTCAAGGGTGAATGGTCCTTTGCCTATATTCCGTGCGTGTTTGTGCCCGCATTTTTCGGAAAGAGTAAAGGGGAGTTGACCCTAAGTAGCGTCATATCTGCGTCAACATCACGCATATTCGATACAGGGAAAGAACATCGTCAGTATTAAGGTTAACGTGTTGAGGTTAACGAGGCGGAGATGCCCCGCGTGGGCACGCCCCAGCTTCACGAGCGCGAGTAGATCTCTTTGCAGCCGCGCTACCCGGTCGTTCGAGCGCCCTCAATGCGTCCGTCCTGCGCGCCATTCCCTGCCCGCAGCGATTCGCTTGAGAGGTCACGGCGCCGTGCGCGCCGGCAAGCATCCGAGCATGGCGGCCCCGGGCACAGTCAGCGCATCTTCCGCTTTCTTCTGTTCAAAAATACCTTGGGGTCCGGGGCAAAGCCCCGGTTCCATCCGCGTGGCCAAGACGCCCGGCCGCGCTCCCCTCTTTACCCGGCGGCGCAGAGCGGCCATGAAAGAGCCCGGAACAAGGAGAGGAGCCCGCGATGGCCGCACTACTGGATACTGTCGATCCCGATGGGCTCGAGGAATTCTCGGTCGTTTTTACCGACCGTTCGCTCAACCATATGTCCACGGTCTTTCAACAGGTGATGCGGGACATTTCCGACATGCTGCGCGCGGTCTACAATGCCGATGCCGTGGCGGTCGTTCCCGGTGGTGGCACCTATGCGATGGAGGCGGTCGCGCGCCAATTCGCCCAGGGCGCGCGCGTTCTGGTGGTGCGCAACGGCTGGTTCTCGTATCGCTGGAGCCAGATCATCGAGACCGGCGGTCTGACTGCCGAGACAACGGTGATGAAGGCCCGCCGCAGCGGCAATGAAAGCACCGCGCCCTTCGCCCCGGCGCCCATCGAAGATGTGGTGGCGGCCATCCGCGAGCAGAAACCCGATGTGGTCTTTGCCCCGCATGTGGAAACCGCCGCCGGGGTGATCCTGCCCGATGATTATATCACTGCCATGGCCTCTGCCGCGCATGAGGTGGGCGCGCTGATGGTACTCGACTGTATCGCCAGCGGCTGCGTCTGGGTCGATATGCAGGCGACCGGCGTAGACGTGCTGATCTCGGCGCCGCAAAAGGGCTGGAGCGCTTCGCCCTGCGCTGGTCTGGTGATGCTGTCCGAACGCGGAGAGGCGCGTCTGGCAGAGACGCAGTCGGACAGTTTCGCCATCGACCTGAAGAAATGGCGCGACATCATGAAGGCCTATGAGGGCGGCGGCCATGCCTATCACGCCACCATGCCCACCGACGCGCTGCGCGCCTTCCGCGACACCATGGCCGAGACCCGCGACTACGGCTTCGACAAACTGCGCGAGGCGCAATGGGCGCTGGGCAACGGGGTGCGCGCGCTGCTCAAGGGCAAGGGCATCGTCTCTGTCGCCGCCGAAGGGTTCGGCGCACCCGGCGTGGTGGTGAGCTATACCAGCGATCCCGAGATCCAGAACGGCAAGAAATTCGCCGTCCTGGGCATGCAGATCGCTGCTGGCGTGCCGCTGCAATGCGATGAACCGGCCGATTTTCGGACTTTCCGACTGGGCCTCTTCGGCCTCGACAAACTCTATGATGTCGATGGTACGATTGACCGGTTGAAACGCGTGCTCGACCAGGTGCTCTGAGCCTGGTTTCTTTCTGGTCGGAAATACTCCGGGGTCCGGGGCAGCGCCCCGGGGCTTACCGCACGCCCAGACCCATCTGCATCAGGGTCCGGCGTACCGGTGCCAGTGAATAAAGCGCGTTCAACCCCATCGCGCGCGCGTCCCGCAAGGGGCGCGCCTCGACCATCGAGGCGCGATTGAGCAGGTCTATCCCCTTCACGCGCAGCTCGATCTCGGCATGACGCGCCTTGTGATAGGCGGCCAGCATCTGCGCATCGCCCAAGTCCTCGGGCCGGGCCTGCGCCAGTTCCAGCAACGCCCGCAAGTCGCCCAGCGACATGTTCAGCCCCTGCGCGCCGATGGGCGGCACCACATGCGCGGCCTCGGCCATCAGCGCGACCCGCTCGCCGGTCAGCCGCTCTGCCGATTGGCTGATGATCGGCCAGATCGTACGTCGCGAGGCCAGTTTCAACGGCCCGAAGAGGCCGCAGGAGCGTTCGGTCATGGCCGCCTCAAATGCCTCGGGTTGCATTTCGAGGAGCTCTACTGCGCGCGGCCCCCGCTCCATCCAGACCACCGCCGACGAGGGTTGCCCCTCCCAGTCGGGCAGGGGCACCAGCGTGAACGGCCCGCCGGATCTGTGGATCTCGGTCGAGACATTCTGATGCGCGATCGGGTGCGTGACGGCAAAGGCCAGCGCCTTTTGCCCATAGCGGGTGGTCTTGACCCCGATCCCCGCCGCCGCGCGCATGGGTGAGTTTCGCCCGTCGGCGGCCAGCACCAGCTTGCAGGTCACGCGGCTGCCGTCGCTCAGCCCCACGCGGGCCTCGGCTGTGCGGGTGAACAGGCTGGTGGTGGCGGTGCCGGGGCGGAAACCCACATTGGGCAGTTCGGCCAGCCGCGCCACCATCTCGCGCCGGAGCAGCCAGTTGGGCAGGTTCCAGCCAAAGGGCTTGTCGCTCAGATCGGCGGCATTGAAATCGCGCACCACGCGCGGTTCGGGCACCGCGCCGCCCGCATCGACGATGCGCATGATCTGCAAGGGGGCGGCATGATCGGCCAGCCGGGCCCAGAGGCCGCAATTTTCCAGAAGCACTTGCGCCGGTTGCAGGAATGCGGTGGTGCGCAGGTCCGATCCGTCCACGTCACGTTCGGTCACCGGCGGGGCCGGGTCGACGCAGATCACCCGGAACCCGGCGCTGCCAAAGGCCGCCGCCGCGGTCAACCCGGCGATGCCGCCACCGGAAATCAGGATGTCGCAGCTCTCATGCATGGGCAGGCTCCGTCTTTTCCGCGGCACCCTATGCCGGAACGCGCCGGGGTGCCAAGCGACATCCTGTCCGGCGCACTTAGCCGCGGGTGATCAGGATCAGCACCGCCCAGATCACCGGGACCAGCGCCAGTGCCGGAATGTAGAGGCCCGGAATGCCGAACAACAGGATGGCGATGCCCCACAGGCTGAGCGCGGCGGCAATGGCGTAATAGATGTTGTCGCTGTCGCCATAGGCCACTTCCTTGGCGATGCGGCCCAGCAGAGGCACGGAAAACAGCAGGCGCTGGCCCAAGGGCAGGTTGCGGGGCAGGTCGATGGCGCTCATGTCAGGTCCTTTCAACTATCTGTCAGGGGGCAGATAGGTTTTGGAACCTGAGTCCAAAGGTCACCTTTTGCCGCAGTGCAGCGCGATGCCGCATCCCCTGCGGCGCGGTGCCGCTGATCGCGCCGAGCGGAGCAGAGATGCGCGGCGACTCTGCTTTTGTGCTATCATCCGGGAATTGTATTGAGGGCGGAGATTTCCCATGACGCTGAAATATGCGCGCGGTCCGGTCAGCTACCTTTACCGTGACGTTGAAAAGAACGGCAAAACCAGCCGCCGCAAGGTGAAACAGGTGCTGTGGGGCGACTGGGTGGATGTCCGCGATCCGGTCGATGCCACCTGGACCCATGTCCGCTATGGCAAGAAACCCTATCTGATGAAACGCGCCGAGTTGCAGGACGAGCGGGTGCTGGAGCTGATCTTTCTCGACATCGGGCAGGGCGATGCCTGTATCCTGACCGAGCCGGGCCACCATCATCCGCCGCGCGTGATGGTGATCGACGCCGGGATCGGGCGTAACACCAACGGGTTTCTGAACTGGCGGTTCCGCGATTTCGACAATTCGGGCCAGATCCATGCCGCCATCGTCACCCATCCGGATGCCGATCATTATCGCGGTTTCCAGCCAATCTTTGAAAACCGCCGCCTGCGGATCGAGCATGTCTATCACAGCGGGCTGGTCGAACGGGTGGGCGACGATCTGCTGGGGCCGCAACAGGGCGGTTACCTGACCGATATCGTTGAGACCGACGCACAGATGCGGGCGTTGTTGTCCGATCCGGCCCGGCGCGGGCGCAAGCTCTATCCCAAGCTGATGCAGACCGCGCTGGAGGCGGACCGGATCGGCCCCGTCACCGCGCTCACCACCGCCCAAGCGGTGCACGAGGATGGGCGTGCCTGGCTGCCGGGCTTTGCCCCCGATGACGGCGGGCTGATAACCATCGAGGTGCTGGGTCCGGTCGTCGAGCCAGATGCCGCGGGCCAGCCGCGCCTGCGCGCCTTTGGTGACAAACCCACCTCGCGTTCAATGGATGACGGCAAGACCAAGAACGGGCATTCGGTCCTTTTGCGGCTGGATTTCAACGGGTTCCGGGTGTTGTTCGGAGGCGATCTCAGCACCTCGGCCGAGTGCTTTCTGATGCAGCACTATGGTGGGGTGCCGGTCTCGACGCCGCTGGCAGCGACCGAGGCCGAGCTTGAGGCCATCGCCCGATCCGAAATCATCGCTGCTGCTGCCGAGCGGTTTGGCGTAGATCTGATGAAAACCTGCCATCACGGGTCCTCGGACGTGACCGAGGAGTTTTTGCAGGCCGCCCATCCGGCCGCCTATGTGGTGTCCTCGGGCGATGAAGAGGGGCACGTTCATCCGCGCCCCGACCTGTTGGGCCTGTTGGGCAAGACGGGCGCCGGGGCGCGGCCGTTGATCCTGTCCACCGAACTCCTGCGCTCCACCCGAGAGCGCGAGCGGGACGACCTGCGCCCGGCGCTCGACCGGCTGAACGGCCGGATCGAGGCGGAGCTGGCCAAGGGCGCAGGGGCGGATGCGGCGGCGCTGGCCGAGATGCGCGCGGCCAAGCGCAAGCTGCTGGACGAGGTGTTCCGCCGCAACGTGGGCGTCTATGGCGCCATCAACCTGCGCACCGACGGGCGCGACGCGGTGATCGCCTTTCGCAAGGAAAAGGCGCCCGCGCACCGGCGCTGGTTCTATTACGAAATGCGGCGCGATCCCGACAGCGGCGGCTTCCTGCCCGTGCTGGGCGACGGGCACTGAGCGCCCTCAGGTCAGCCGGGACAGAAACGCGGTCAGATCGTCGGTATGGTGGTGGATATGCTCCGCCGGGTGCGGATCGGGGGCCACATGCACCGTGCGCATCCCCATCTCGTGCGGGGCGGTCAGGTTGCGGGGGTCGTCCTCGAACATGGCGGCGCGTTCGGGGATCACCCCGTCGCGGGTGAACACCTCTTCAAACGCGGCGCGCTCGGGCTTGGGCCTGTAGCCCGCGTGTTCCACACCATAGATGGCATCGAATAACCCGCTCAGCCCGCGCGCGGCCAGCACTCTCTCGGCATAAGGCGCCGAGCCGTTGGTATAGACGATGCGGCGCCCGGGCAGGGCGCGGATATGGCTGGCCAGCGCGGCGTCGGGGGTCATGTGGCTCATGTCCACCTCATGCACCGCCACCAGATAGGGATCGGGGTCGAGCCCGTGTTCGCGCATCAGGCCGGCGAGCGTGGTGCCGTATTGCCGCCAGTAGTGCGCGCGCAGGCGGTCGGCCTCGGCCCGGGTGACGCCAAGCGCCTCCATCACATAGGCGGTCATCCGCACTTCGATCTGGTCGAAGAGCCGCATCGCGGGCGGATAAAGGGTGTTGTCCAGATCGAACACCCAGATCGTCACATGAGAGAAGGCATCGCGCACCATGGCCCGGATCTAGGGCAGATCGGGCGTGTGCGCAATGGCAGGGTTGATCCGGGCGGGTCCCGGCGGATACACAAGTCCGAACAGGGAGAAGAGAACAGCAATGACCCAGGGCCGCCCGGCGCAGAAAGACGCCTATCACCTGATCCTCGAAGCCATCGACAGCGGCATCTACAAGCCTGGCGATCGCCTGGTGGAAAGCGAGTTGGCCGAACGGTTCGGGGTGTCGCGCACCCCGATCCGCGAGGCGCTGCAACGGCTCGAGACGCAGTCGCTGCTGGAACGCGACGGGCGCTCGATGATCGTGGCCTCTCTGGATCACAACCAGATGGCCGAGCTGTATCAGGTGCGGCGCGAGTTGGAGGGGCTGGCGGCGCGGCTGGCCGCGCGCCATGCCACAGCCGAAGAGATCGCGGTATTGCGCGAGATGGTGGTGGCCGATGACAAGCTGGTGGGCAACCCCAAGGCGTTGAGCCGGGCCAACCGGCGGTTTCACGAACAGATCCACCTGGCCTCGCATAACCGTTACCTGGTGCAGCAGCTTGACCTGGTGCACCGGACCATGGCGTTGATGGCGACCACTTCGCTGGCCGCCGAAGGGCGCGGAGAGATTGCCCAGAGCGAGCACAAGGGGATTGTCGAGGCCATCGCGGGCCGGAACGAGGAAGCGGCCGAAAAGGCGCTCAAGGATCACATCTCGATCGCATTCATGACCCGGTTGAAGCTGGACGCCGACAGCCGCGAACGGCGCTGAGAACGAGGCCACGGCAGGATTTCGCAGAAATCCTGTGAACAGGGTTTTAATGAAAACCCTGTTGCCGCGCCTGTTCATCGGTCGTGCCGGGTAGTGGGGCCGGTTTTTCCTCGCTGGCCTGACCGTGTTCGGTCTTGTCCCAGAAATAGGGATTGACCACCAGTTCATAGAGCGCCTTGTAGGCGGCCAGCACGCCAAGCGGGAAGTAGAGCGGCATGGTCAGCACCCAGGGGGTCAGGAACCGGCGCTCGGATGCAGAGACCGCGACCAATCCGATCGCCAGTCCCAGCAGTTCGGTTGCCCCGAAGATGGCGCTGCACAGGATCAGAACCGGGGCCGACAGAACCTCGTCCAGCGGGTGGGGCAGGCCGAACAGGATCAGCCAGAAAGTCCACAGCACGGGCGCCAGCAGGAACTGGCCCAATGTCCCCAGAAAGAAGGCCTGTACGCCCAGAAAGCGCCGCGTGCCCAGTTCGGCCCACAACCGCAGCGGTGCCCGCATATGCACCAGATATGTCACCATGAAGCCCTTCAGCCAGCGCGAGCGCTGCTTGACCCAGGGCCAGGAGCGGTAATTCGCCTCTTCATAGGTCACCGTGTCGATCAGCTCGGTCCGGTACCCGGCCCGGCAGAGGCGCACGCCCAGATCGGCATCCTCGGTCACGTTATGCGCGTCCCACCCGCCCAGTTCCTCCAGCACGCGTCGGCGAAAGAACAGGGTCGTGCCACCCAGCGGCACCACCAGGCCCAACCGGGCGATACCCGGCAGCACGATGCGGAACCAGCTGGCGTATTCGATGGTGAAACACCGTGCCCGCCAACTGCTGCGCGGGTTGTAGTAGTCGAGAATGCCTTGCAAGCAAACCACGTCCTCTGGCGCCTGAGCGAACCGGGTCGCCACATATTCGAGCTGATCGGCTACCGGGGCGTCTTCGGCGTCCCAGACGCCGATGATGTCGCCCCGGCAGAAGTCGAGCGCATAGTTCATTGCGCGCGGCTTGGTTGTCAGGCCTTTGTGGCCGGGCACCTCGATCACCCGTATCCAGGCCGGCAGGGTGCATTGGGCCAGGGTCTGGCGGGTGACCTGGTCCTTTTCCTCCAGCACCAGAATGACATCCAGCAGCACCTTGGGATAGGTCAGGCGACTGAGCCGGGTCAGCAGAGCGGTCGCGATCTCGCGCTCCTTGTAGAGCGGCACCAGCATCGAGATCTTGGGTAAACTCATTCCCTGTATCTCTGCCGCCAGCCCGGGGGCATGCGGCGCGGTCAGATGGGACTGGTTCATCAGATGCGCCAGCAGGGCCACCGCCTTGAGGCCGGCAAACAAGGATAGCGTGCATACGGCGGTCAGAAACAGCAGGGCCATGCCCTGCACCGGCGCCACCAGCAGCAGGGCGAGTAGCGCCAGCAAGGCAAGGCTGCCCGGTATCCGGCTGCGCCAGTTCCAGGTCCGGCAGCTGTAGAGCGGCGCAACCCGGGTCTCGGCCTGCTCAGCCAGCGTCGGAGCAAAATGGCGGGCCAGGGCGCTGTCGATTTGGTCGCGGCTGGCAAGCGCCGGCATCAGCAGGATGCCAGTCTGCGTCATCTCTTCGCGCAACTGGTCGAACTGGTCGGGGCGGGCGGTGGCGATGATTACCATCGGCCCCAGACGCATCCACGGGATGGCCCCGTGCCGCAGCCAGAAATCGAAGGGCATCAATCCGCATAGCTCGGCCCGCGGCGGGTCGGCGGCCAGATCGGCCCATTGCACCCCGTTCTGAAGCGCCAGCGCGCGCAGGATGTCGTTGGGTTCGGCCCAGCCCTCGGCGATCAGGATCTCGCCGATCGGCGCATCGAGCCGCAGCTGCATCTGCAGAGCCTGTACCAGCTGTGCCTGAGTGATCACCCCGCTGCGCACCAGATAGCGGCCCAGAGGCAGTTGCGGTTCCGGCGCCGGATGGGCCAGGCTGGCAGAGCTTAGCCTGAGATGTAGGTCGCTCATGATATGCAGCCCCGACAACCGTTCCGGCAGTCAGGGTTGCTCAGTTCAGGTTAATAGAGCGTTAATGGCAGATAAAACCGGCTGAGATTGCAGGTTTTTTGTCAGGCATCGGCCTTTTGCGCGTCCATCGCTTCGGCAAAGCGTTCGAACAGATAGAAACTGTCCTGCGGGCCGGGGCTGGCCTCGGGGTGATACTGCACCGAGAAGACGGGCCGCTCGGTCATGCGGATGCCGCAGTTGGAACCATCGAACAGCGAGCGATGGGTTTCCACCACGCCCTCGGGCAGGCTCTGCGCATCGACGGCAAAGCCGTGGTTCATCGAGGTGATCTCGACCTTGCCGGTTTCCAGGTCCTTGACCGGGTGGTTGGCGCCGTGATGGCCGTGGTTCATCTTGACGGTGCGGCCGCCAAGCGCCAGCGCCAGCATCTGGTGGCCCAGGCAGATGCCAAAGACGGGCAAGGCGGTGGTGTCGAGGATTTCGCGGATCATCGGCACCGCATATTCACCGGTCGCCGCCGGGTCGCCGGGTCCGTTCGACAGGAACACGCCGTCGGGCGCATGCGCCAGCACCTCGGCCGCGGTGGCGGTGGCGGGCAGCACGGTCACGTCACAGCCTGCCGAGGCGAGGCAGCGCAGGATGTTGCGCTTGGCACCATAGTCAATGGCAACCACCTTGTGCTTGGGCGCCTCCTGCCGGACATAACCCTCGGGCCAGGCCCAGCGCATCTCGTCCCAGCGATAGGATTGCGCGCAGGTCACGTCCTTGGCCAGGTCCATGCCTTCGAGCCCGGCAAAGCCGCGCGCGGCGGCGACCAGCGCGGCAAGGTCGAACTTGCCATCGGGGTCATGGGCCAAGGCCACATGCGGTGCGCCCTGCTGGCGAATGGCGCGGGTCAGGCGACGGGTATCGACACCGCCGATGGCGATCCGGCCGCGCCGGGCTAGCCAGCCCTTGAGCTCTTCGGCGGCACGCCAGTTGGACGGTTGCGTCGGGTCCCATTTCACCACCATGCCTGCGGCCACCGGGTCGGCGGTTTCGTCATCCTCGGGGGTGACACCCACATTGCCGATATGGGGAAAGGTGAAGGTCACGATCTGGCCCGCATAAGAGGGATCGGTCATGATTTCCTGATAGCCGGTCATCGCCGTGTTGAAACACAGCTCGGCCACGGTCTGGCCGGTAGCGCCGAAGCCGGTGCCGTAAAACACTGTTCCATCGGCCAGAACCAGGCATGCGGTGGGCTTGGACAGGGGGTTCTGGGCCATGGCGCGACTCTCTATCTCTGGGTAAATCGGCGCATACCTAAGGGTCTTGTGGCCCTGGGTCAACCCTGATCAATTTTTGGGCTTTTGTTGTTTTTCAATAACTTATCAATGTAGCGCCCCGGTTGTGTCGTGCTTTTTCTTTCGCTATGTTCGGGAACTTGAACAATGTCAGGGGATGGGCAGTTCTGATGGATATGCGGGCACGTGTGAATACCGCGCTGAAACAGGCGATGAAGGACAAGGCGGCCGATCGGTTGTCGACCCTGCGGCTGATCAATGCGGCGATCAAGGATCGCGACATCGCGGTGCGTGGCAGTGGCGATGAAGAGGCCGCCTGTTGCGGCGATGCCGAGGTTCTGGCCATTCTGGGCAAGATGACCAAGCAGCGCCAGGAAAGCGCGCGCGCCTATGAAGAGGGCGGGCGGCTGGACCTGGCCGAGCGTGAGCGTCAGGAAATCGCGGTGATCGAGGAGTTCCTGCCCAAGCAGCTGGACGAGGACGAGGTCGAGAACGCCGTGCGCGCGGCGATCACGGCCACCGGTGCCGGGTCGATCCGTGACATGGGCAAGGTGATGGGCGAATTGAAGGCGCGCTATACCGGCCAGATGGATTTCGGCAAGGTCGGCCCGATGGTCAAGGATCAGCTCTGCGCCACCGGCAATTGCTGATCCGATCTTGTATAGACTGACTGAAAGGCCCGCCCATGCGGGCCATTTCTATTTTGGCGCCGCATAGGCGTGGTCTAGCCCCGTCACGAGATCCAGAAATTCTTCGCGCACGCCCGCGGCAAAGGGATTGGCACTTTCGATGGCGGCCAGAACGCCGGGCGGGTCGTGACGTACCATCTCGACCGCCTGTTTCAGCAGCTCGAAGCTGGCGGTGGTCATGCGGTCGGGCAAGGGGCCCATCCGGTTCAGCGCCTGCGCGATCAGGTGGGTCAGCCCCTGTACCGTGGCGGCCTCGCGGTCATGCGCTTCGGGAGTGGTGATGATCACCCGCAGCCCCAGCCGCGCCCGCAGGAACGCGGCCACCGGCAGATGGGCGCGGCCCCGCAAGGGGCAAAGCGCGATCTTGTGCCCGGCAATCCCGTGTCGCGCGCTTTGCGGACCAAACAGGGGATGCGTGCCGATCAACGCCACATGGCTGGGCAGGTTCGCCTGCATGATCTCCGCCGGGGTCATCTTGACCGAGCCCACATCGGCCACCACCGCACCGGGGCGCAGAAGTGGGGCGATGGCGCGGCAGGCCTCGGCCATGCCCGCGACGGGCATCGCAAGGATCACCAGGTTGCAGCCCGCCGCCTCTATCAGCGGGACAGCCCGTGCGCCGACGGGGAGGTTGATGCCATCGGGCATGGCGGGGTCATGGATCAGGCAGGGCAGATGTGGCGTCAGATGCGTCGCGATCAAGCGGCCAAAGGCGCCAAAACCCAAGAGGCCGACCGAGGTAAAGGTAAGGTGACAGGACATGACAGGCTCCGAAGGGGCCGCGATGCCGGGTCATGTGGTCAAGTGAGAAGCTGTTCGGACCGCCGGATCGCGGCGGTTGAACAGGAAATGCTGCCGCCGTTATGTGAACGGCGGATAATAGACGGTGCTGACAAAGGCGCGTGTCTGTTGCATGTCGTTTGCCTAGCCCGCCATGCCGCTCCTGTCAATCACCGCGCCAGCATGTCCCGCAGATCGTCGTAAAGCGCGATGCGTTCATCCTCGGACAGAAACGCCCCGATCTCGACCTCGCGCCCGCCACCCTGGAGGGTCACGTAATGGGGCACCGGTCCGCCATGAGCATGCATGGTGGCGCGCGCCCAATAGCGGTTGCAATCCCATTCCTGCGCCGCCCCGCGCGGGTTGTGGCGCACCAGATGCGCGCGTTCGGGGTCGAGCGTCAGTATTTCGAGGATGCGGCGCTGGCGATAGTTCATCTCGATAGCCAGCCACAGCCCGGCGACCGCCAGCAATAGAAACGGCAACAACCCCCACAAGAGTGGCGACCCCAGAACCGCGATCAGCGGCAGCACCCCAAGCGCAAAGATCGACAGCACCAAGGCGGCCGCCCCACGCGGCGGCAACGAGTTGTGCGGCCACAGATGCAGCTCTTGCAGGGTATCGGTGCGTTTCCAGTCATAGGGCATGGCGCTTAGGTATCACGACCGCGGCCGCCGTCCATAGCCCGCGTTGCCGCAGCAACGGTTCAATCGAGGAGTTCGACCTGATGGTATTGCAGCAGGTCCAATGCCTCCATACGCGCACGCAAGTCCTCGGACAGCACGCTGACCCGGTCGTAGAAGCCCGATAGCAGTTCCAGAAGGTCCTGTTCGCTGGGATTCTCCAGCGCCGCCGCCTCAGGTGCCACATAGGGCAGGATGTCGTAATTGCCGGTGCGCAGGTTGTAAGAGGTGTCGCGCATCTTGTTCAGGGTCCGGTTCACCCAAAGCTCGCGGTTCTCGCAATGCATATGCGCGATCCAGGCGTTGTCCATCTCGAAGATCGCGTTTTCGATCTCGGGCGACGGGGGGCGGGGAAAGTGGATGCCATGGCCCCAGCCCTCCAGCCCCGCGCGCAGGATCGACTTGCCCTGGTAATGTCCGAACAACCCGTTGCGAAAAACCTGGAGGTCTTCGCCATAGACATGCAGCCGGGCGCGGAATTTCAGATGACGGACCGAGCGGCGGAAGGGCATCGGCCCGTCATGTTCCTCGGGCGGGGTCATCGGTTCCAGCGTGCCCAGATGTGCAGTCTGGTGGCAGGGCGGGACCGCAGCCAGTAGCGTGCCAAGCGGCCCCCCCCGCGTCACCATCAACTCGTCGGCATCGAAATGGGCCTGCCAATCGGTCAGGCAACGCTCGTACGCGACGCGGCCATTCAGCAACTGCCGCCGCTCGACGTAGGGCGGGCGCCGGCGGTTCAAGCCCTCCCAATAGTCGGGGCCGCAGCGCTGGGTAATTACTCCGGGCTGGTTGGCGAAGGTATCAAAGGCGGGATCGTCGGGATCGTCAAAGAAGAGATGCACATAACTGGCACCCGCGCCCAGATTGTGATCCACAAATCGGCGCAGGATGTGAACGGGTTCCTTGACCATGGAGAAGACGCTCCAGGTCGCTTTCATGCTCTGCCTCAAAACTTGTTCTATTTTTCGACAAAGTCTCCACAAATCCTGCCGCATGTACAGCTTGCGGTTTTGGACAAGCGTTAGTGCCGCGCCCGGCGTTGAGATTTTGCAACGCCTGCCGGTAAGGGCGATGGTAGAGCAAGAGAAAAGGAAAAGGCCCCCGCGCGGATGCGTCGGGGGCCTTTCTGGTTTTTCTGGCTCTGGCGCTTAGTGCGCGTGGCCCTTGTCCCAGTCTTCCTGCTTGGGCAGGGTCTCGAACGTGTGTTCCGGCGGCGGGGTGGGCAGGGTCCACTCCAGCGTATCGGCATATTCGTTCCAGTAGTTGTTGCGGCTTTCGCGGGCGCCGCGGAACAGCGCATAGAACACGATGCCGAAGAACAGCAGGAACGAGGCGAACGAGATGAACGCGCCATAGGACGAGATCTTGTTCCAATAGGCAAAGGCTTCCGGGTAGTCGATGTAGCGACGCGGCATGCCCTGACGGCCCAGGAAGTGCTGGGGGAAGAAGGTCAGGTTGGCGCCGATGAAGAACATCCAGAAGTGGATCTTGCCCCAGAACTCGGAATACTGGCGGCCCGTCATCTTGGCAAAGTAGAAATACATGCCGGCAAAGATGGCGAACACGGCCCCCAGGCTCATCACATAGTGGAAGTGGGCAACCACGTAATAGGTGTCATGATAGGCCCGGTCGACCGAGGCCTGGCTGAGCACCACGCCGGTCACACCGCCGACGGTGAACAGGAACAGGAAGCCGAAGGCGAACAGCATAGGCGTCTTGAACTCGATCGAGCCGCCCCACATGGTGGCGATCCAGCTGAACACCTTCACACCGGTGGGCACCGCGATGACCATGGTGGCCAGCATGAAATAGGCCTGCTGGTTGAGGCTCATGCCGACGGTGTACATGTGGTGCGCCCAGACGACAAAGCCCAGAACACCGATCGCGATGATCGCCCAGACCATCGGCAGATAGCCGAAGACGGGCTTGCGCGCGAAGGTGGCGATCACATGGCTGATGATGCCAAAGCCGGGCAGGATCACGATGTACACTTCCGGGTGGCCAAAGAACCACAGGATGTGCTGGTACAGGATCGGGTCGCCGCCGCCTGCCGGATCAAAGAAGGTGAAGCCGAAGTTGCGGTCCATCAGCAGCATGGTGATGGCGCCGGCCAGAACCGGCAGCGACAGCAGGATCAGCCACGAGGTCACGAAGATCGACCACGAGAACAGCGGCACCTTGAACAGGGTCATGCCCGGGGCGCGCATGTTCAGGAAGGTGGTGATCATGTTGATCGCACCCAGGATCGAGGAGGCGCCCGACAGGTGCACGGCGAAAATCGCCAGATCCATCGACATGCCGCCTTCGCTGGTCGAGAGCGGCGGGTACAGAACCCAGCCCACGCCCGAACCCAGCTGGTCGTTGCCGCCCGGCGTCAGCATCGAGGCCACACCCAGAGAGGTACCGGCGACATAAAGCCAGAAGCTGAGGTTGTTCATGCGCGGGAACGCCATGTCCGGCGCACCGATCTGAAGCGGCATGAAGAAGTTGCCGAAACCGCCGAAGAGGGCCGGAATGACGACAAAGAACATCATCAGGACGCCGTGATAGGTGATCATCACGTTCCACAGATGGCCGTTCGGCGTGCAGGGATCGGCCATGAAGCCTTCCAGACACATGTACTGAACGCCCGGCTCCATCAGTTCGAGCCGCATGTAGACGGTCATCAGCACCGAGATCAGGCCGGCCAGCGCCGAAAAGATCAGGTACAGGATCCCGATATCCTTGTGGTTGGTCGACATGAACCAGCGGGTAAAGAAGCCGCGATTGTCCTCATGCCCGTGACCATGAATGGCTGCGTCTGCCATTTAGGTGCCTCCTTGCAGATTTCTACGCACAGCCGAAACGCTCCGGGCCGCGCGGATTCCTTGCGGTTTTAGAATGTGAGGCAGGGCGCATCAATGGCGGAGTTTGATCTGGATCAAGATAAATGGCCGCACCCCTCTTGAACCGGCGCGGCAAAAACCGGGGATGTGGTTCAGACAGGCACCTGCTCGTGGCAGATTTGCTGCGCTTCGTCAGGCAGAAGCGGTGCCTTC
Organism: Ruegeria pomeroyi; assembly: GCF_021405525.1. Taxonomy (GTDB): domain Bacteria; phylum Pseudomonadota; class Alphaproteobacteria; order Rhodobacterales; family Rhodobacteraceae; genus Ruegeria_B; species Ruegeria_B alba. The sequence continues at coordinate 2,749,630 of NZ_JAGQAG010000001.1, read as the reverse complement.
AGAAGATTGCAGAGGCCGCCGGTCCCGGTGGCCCTGTAATGGGTGCAGTTCTGGCAAACCCCAAAGGACTGCCCCTGATTGGCCACCAGCATGGCCGACAAGACGGCGCTCAACTGTTGCCAAAGCGCCGATTTGCCATCCTTGCCCAACCCGTCGATAGCATGGCTCAGCGCAGTGCTCCGGCCCGCTGCTTCTTGCCCCTTTAGGGTAGGGGTGTAGCTGATCGAACGCTTGTCGGCCTCGGATCGGGTTTCCTCCAGATATCCCTTGCGCAGCAAGACCTTGAGCGTTTGCGACATGGTACCCCGGGTGGTGCCCAGATAGGCGGCCACATGTGAGGGCGCGCGCGAGAAACGGTTGGCGCGCGACAGATAGTCCAGCGCCGCCAGTTGCACGGGGTTGAGGTCGTCCTCCCAGGTCTCGGCCGCATCAAGACGGGCGAGACGGGTGACAAGCGCGCGGATCTGCTCGGTCTCGGTCATGAGGTGTTTGTAGCGACTCGCTATGAGTATTGCAATGATGCGGGCAATATGATAGCGAATCGCTACTAAATATCATTCAGGAGACCGACATGCTCAGACCCTTGCTTCTTTCCGTTGTCTTGCCATTCGGCGCGGGTGCCGGCCTGGCCGGGGGCACTCATGCCGTCGAGCAGAAGGGGGCGGTGCTGTCCGCCGCCGATGCATCGCGGGTGGCCGCCTTTGACATCCTTGCGGCCCATGCCCATCGCGAGGGCCGTCTGGTGACCTTTCACATGACCACCAGCGGCATCGCCGGTGCCGAGCGGCCCGAGCCCGTCGGGGCGCTGGGCGGGGCACCGGTGCTGTCCTATGTCTGGCCCACCTCGCTGGACCCCGCGACGGCCGGGTTCGAGGGCGGCACCGGCATTCTGGCGCTGGCCGCCACCAGCCACCCGGATTTCGACGACACGCCGCTGTTTGACGAGGATGGCGACGGCGACCCGGCCAATGACGGAACGCTTTGGCACAGCCACTGGGTGGTGCTGACCCCGACCGAGGCTTGCGGGGCCGGAGCGCTTGGGGTGCGCGACATTCCCGAGGGCGCGACACCGGCAATGCCGCTGACCTGGCCCGGCCTGCCGATCTATATCGACAGTCCCGGATATACACCGCGCTTCGACGGGCCCGAGATCACGCTGACCGTGCCCTTTGCCGATGCCGATGCGGTTGCGGGCGCGGCCTATGACGGGGTGACCGCCGCGCTGCGGGTGAACGCAAACATTCATGCGCCGCTGCTATGCGTGACCGATGTGTTCGACATCGCCTCGGGCGATCTGAGCCTGCCGGGCCGGATCGAGTGACACGGCGCGGGGCCACGTCGCCGTGGCCCCGCATCCCCGGACAGAAGACCGTACCGCGCCTTGACCCCGCCCTGCGGCTCGCTCACAACTCGTGCGACGTACAGAACAGGACGGATGACCATGGCCTATGATCCCGACAATATCTTTGCCAAGATCCTCAGGGGCGAGATCCCCTCGACCCGGGTCTATGAAGATGACGACACGCTTGCCTTCATGGATATCATGCCGCGTGCCGACGGGCATCTGCTGGTGATCCCCAAGACACCCTGCCGCAACCTGCTGGATGCCAGCCCCACGCAACTGTCTGCGGTGATGGCGACGGTGCAAAAGCTGGGCCATGCGGTGATGGCGGCCTTTGGCGCCGAGGGTGTGACCATCCAGCAGTTCAACGAAGCGGCGGGCGGGCAAGAGGTGTTCCACCTGCATTTCCACGTGCTGCCGCGTCATGAAGGGGTGCGCCTGCGCCCGCCGGGCCAGATGGGCGACATGGCGGCAATTGCCGAACAGGCCGAGAAGATTCGCGCCGCCTTGGGCTGAAAAGACGGATCGCCTCTTGAACCTACAGCCGCTGTAGCAATTAGGTGGTAAAGCGAACCGGAATCAGGAACGCTTTCTCATGCCACATGACCATGAGGCCGCATCGGCCCATACTCATGCCCACGGGCTCCACCACCATCACATCGACCCATCCGCCGGCGATGCGCGCATTGCTTGGGCCATCGCGGTCAACATGTTGCTCACCCTTGCGCAGGTGGTGGGGGGGATCCTGTCGGGCTCGCTGGCGCTGATCGCCGATGCGCTGCACAATTTCTCGGACGCGGTGGCGCTGATCATCGCCTTTGGCGCCCGCCGCATCGCCCGGCGCCCCGCAGATGCACGGATGAGCTATGGCTATGGTCGCGCCGAGGTGATCGCGGCACTGATCAACTATACCACCCTGATCGTGCTGGCGCTCTATCTCGTTTACGAGGGGATCATGCGCTTTCTCGACCCGCAGCCCATCGACGGCTGGCTGGTGGTCTGGATCGCCGCGCTGGCGCTGGTCATCGATCTGGTGACTGCGGCGCTGACCTGGTCGATGGCCAAGACCTCGATGAATATCCGCGCGGCCTTTCTGCACAATCTGGCCGATGCGCTGGGCTCGGTCGCGGTGATCGTGGCGGGCAGCGCGGTGATCTGGTTTGGCTGGACCTGGGTCGACCCGTTGGTGACGCTGATGATCGCGGCCTACATCCTGTGGCATGTTCGGGCCGAGATCGGCGCCGCGATCGGGGTGTTGATGCTGGGTACGCCGCCGGGACACGATCCCGAGTCGGTGGCGCAAGAAATCGAAGCTGTCGAGGGCGTTCGATCGCTGCATCACCTGCATCTGTGGAGTCTTCAGGAGAATACCGCCGCGCTCAGCGCGCATTTGGTGATCGAACCCGGCGCCTGGGGGCAGGCCGATGCAATCAAGGCACGGGTGAAGTCCGTTCTGGAGACACGTCTGGGCATCACACATGTCACGCTTGAGATGGAGTGCGTGGTGCATGCCTGTGCCCATCCGCAGCGCATCGGCGGTGATTGAGAGCGGAGCTAGCAAAGAAATTGCCGCCCCGCCAAGGGGCGGGGCGGCAGAACCGAAACAATAGCGCAGGTACTGCTATGGGAACAGGCGACCGCGCCGAACTTGTTGAAAACACCACTCACTCACTGAACGGTAAGCCTAACCTGACACGGAACTTTGTCCGTTACATGACCCAAATGGGTTATTTTCAGACCAGCAGAGAAGTTTCCTGTCTTTGAATTGACCCAATCTGGTGGTTGCCAGCTTAGAATTGGGGGTTAGCGGTCTGATAGAAGGAGAGCAAAACGAGAGCCCGGACCAACCTCCATTTCAGGTAGCACCAAACGGCGAGCAGGTGATTGCGGCAATACACGTGACGGTGCTGGTGGCCTGAGCCGCCGTTTCGCCGCCAGCATGCGCGGCGCCAGCTTTCGCCGGTTCTAAGGCATGGGGCAGTTCCTGATCTATGAACGTCCCGATGCGGTGCTGAAAGTGATCGACGAGATGCTGCCCGCGCGCTGAGCGGGATCAATCGGCGCCGAACACCTGTTCGAAGCTCTGACGCAGGGCCACGTCCACATCGCCCATGGTCACCGGCAGGCCCAGATCGACCAGCGAGGTCACCCCGTATTCGGTGATGCCGCAGGGCACGATGCCCGAGAAATGGCTCAGATCCGGTTCCACGTTGATCGAGATGCCGTGAAAGCTGACCCATTTGCGCAGGCGGATGCCGATGGCGGCGATCTTGTCCTCGGCGGGCTGACCGCCGAGCGTCAGCGGCTTGTCCTCGCGCTTGACCCAGACGCCGACCCGGCCCTCGCGGATTTCGCCGCGAATGTTGAACTCGGCCAATGCGGCGATCACCCATTCCTCGAGTTGCTGGACAAAGCGGCGCACGTCATGGCCGCGCTTACCCACGTCGAGCATGACATAGACCACTCGCTGACCGGGGCCGTGATAGGTATACTGTCCTCCGCGCTTGCTGTCATAGACGGGAAAGCGGTCGGGATCAGTCAGATCTGCGGGCCGGGCAGAGGTGCCGGCGGTGTAAAGCGGCGGATGCTCCAGCAGCCAGATACATTCTTCGGCCTCGCCCGCCGCGATGGCGGCAGCGCGCGCCTCCATAAAGGCCACGGCCTCGTCGTAATCGGTCAGCCCGTCGGTGATCTTCCATTCCATGGCGCTGTCATATCGCGCGGACCCGGGCAGGGGAAGGGGGCAGGTGAAGGGGTGGCGTCAGGCCGCCTCGGCCAGGCACCGCTCTATCACCTGCGCATAGCTTTCGGCGCCCTGGGCGCCGGTCAGCAGGTATTTGCCGCCGAACACCATCGAGGGGACGCCGGAAATGCCATGCTGCGCCCAGAACCTCTGCTTTTCGCGCACAGGCGCCTGATGCGCGCCCGAGGTCAGCGCCGTTTGCGCAGCCTCCCTGTCCAGCCCAGCCGCCTCTACCGCGTCAAGCAGGATATCAGGGTCCGACACATCCCGGCCTCGGGTGAAATAGGACGCGAACAGAGCCAGTTTCAGCGGATGCTGGCGGCCCTGACCCTCGGCCCAGTCCAGCAGTTGATGCGCGGCAAAGGTGTTCACGATGCGGCTTTCATCGGTGAAGTTGAACGTGAACCCCAACTCGGCCCCGATCGCGGTCAGCCGAGCGCGCGCCTCGGCGCTCTGCTCTGGCGTCGAGCCGTATTTCTCCATGATATGTTCGCGCAGGTTCTGGCCCTCGGGTCCCATCTGCGGGTTCAACTCGAACGGATGCCAGCGCAGCCGCGCCAGTACACCGGTTGTCGCAAGCGCCTGATCCAGCTGCCGAAACCCGACGATGCACCAGGGGCAGACCACGTCCGAGACGATGTCGATCTGAAGTTCGGGGCGAGGGGACTGACCGGTCATCTGCGGGCTCCTGAGTCTGGGGCGTATCGTGCCATCCGCTAGCAGATAGGGCGTCGTTCAAGAAATCAAAGTCATGTGTTTTTGTCTCTTCACATCCCGACAACCCTCGTCTATACGCCGCTCTACCAAGTCACTGGCAGTGCGGTCGTGGCGGAATTGGTAGACGCGCAGCGTTGAGGTCGCTGTGGGGTAACACCCGTGGAAGTTCGAGTCTTCTCGACCGCACCATTCTCAAATCCGGTATCTGTGCCTCTTATGGCGGCGCCCGCATCCCGTGCGAACGCCGCCTGTCGCGTTTCAGACCGGCAGGCGGGCGCCGACGCCCATGCGGTTCCACAGGTTGATCATCCCGATCGAGGCGGTGAGCGCGGCGACTTCCTGTTCAGACAGTTCTGCGCGCACGGCGGCATAATCGGCATCCGAAACCTCGGAGCCTTCAAGCCGGGTCAGCGTTTCGGCCCAGGCCAGCGCGGCGCGGTCTCGGGCGGTAAAGACACTTGTTTCGGGCCAGACAGCGATCAGATGCAACAGGGTGTCGGGCAGTCCGTCCTGCTGCGCTTCTTTCACATGCATGTTGACGCAATAGGCGCAGCCATTGATCTGCGACACCCTGATCTTGGTCAGATGGACCAGGCGGCTGTCGGGATTGGCCTGAGAGATCGTGTCGTTGAGCGCCAGCATCGCGTCAAAGACCTGAGGTGTTTGTCTGGTGAAGTTGAAGCGCATTGTTACGTGTCCTTTCATGCGGGTGTTGCAGTCGAATCATAGATAGTTTATATCCATGAATAGCCGACGCAAGCGGGATCGGCGTAACCAGCGCGGGGGGAAGGCATGCGGCGATTGGGGGATGGGGTCGAGGCGGCGCTGCACTGTGCTGCGGTTCTGGCAGAGCTTCCAGAGGGCAAGGTTCTGTCCGGGCGTGATCTTGCCACCCTGCACGGCCTGTCGGAAAGCTATCTGCTCAAGCATATGCGCGCGCTGACAGCCGCCGGTGTGGCCGAGGCGGTGCCGGGACCGCGTGGTGGCTTTCGCCTTGCCCGCGCGCCGGAGCAGGTCTCGCTGCTTGATGTGGTCGAGGCGGTGGATGGTCCCGGCCCGGCTTTTGTCTGCCGCGAGATTCGGCGCAAGGGCGAGGTGACCAGCAATGACCCCTGCGCCTATCGCAAGGATTGTTTCATAAAGCGGCGGATGTTGGTCGCTGAACAGGCGTGGCGTGCCTCGTTGCGGGGCCAGTCGCTGGCGGATCTGATGGCGGATGCCCGCGCCGAGATCGGGCCCGAGAACATGCGCGCGGTCGGCGGGTTTATCGAGGAAAAACAGCGCTGAGGGCGACGGGCCAATCGGGTTTCGGACGTGATCCGGGCGCGCATTCTTCCGGACCCCGTAAATCTGACTGTCATGCCTGCGGTTCGGGCGGGACAGCAGGGGACCAGAGACGGGCCGCAGCCAGGCATCCCGCGGCACCGATCAGTGCAAGCACCGTCAGGGCGATCTGAGGTGTCGTGACCGTGGCCAGCCAACCCGCCAGCGGATAGGCCAGCAGCCAGCAGGCATGGGACAGCGAGAACTGCGCCGCAAACAGCGCGGGCAGGTCCTCGGGTCCCGCCGAGCGGCGCAACAGGCGGCCCGAGGGTGTCAGCGCCGAGGCAAAGCCGATGCCGTTGAGGAACCAGGCCAGCAGCAGCGGGCCCGATGTCAGACCGAGAAGCGCCACCCAGAGCGCCAGACCCAGCCCGGTCACTGCCATCGCGACGCCTCCGGCAAGCATGACGAGCCGGTCGCTGAAACGGTCCAGCAGCCGGGGCAGGGCCAGCGCCGCCAGCATAGAGCCGGCGCCAAAGGCCCCCAGCGCCAGCGCCACCATCCGGTCCGACCCGTCCAACTCGCTCTTGACCAGAACCACCGTGTTGACCAGCACCATCGCACCGGGCATCGCCACGGCAAGGTTCAGTGCCAGCAGCCCGCGCAGCCTTGGGGTGGCGAGGTAGAGGCGCAGACCCCGCAGGCTGCGCGAGGCCAGCCCTCCGGTGCGGCTGGCGCCGGGCCGGGGCAGGGCAACCGATATCACCAGCAGTGCCGAGCCGACAAAACCCAGCGCGGTGCCCAGAAACAGCGCGTTGAAACTGACCAGCCCCAGCAACAGCGCCGCCAAGGCGGGGCTGACCAGGCTCTCCAGATCATAGGTCAGGCGGCTCAGCGACAGCGCCTTGGTATAGTCCTCTTCGTCAGGCAGCAGGGTTGGGATGGTGGCCTGAAAGGCCGGGGTAAACCCGGCCGAGGCCGCCTGTAGCACGAGGATCAGCACGTAAACCTGCCAGATTTCGGTGACCAGCGGCAGACAGGCCGCCGCTACCGCTCGCACCAGGTCGAGCGCCACCAGCACCCGGCGCCGGTCCATGGCTTCGGTCAACGCGGCGGCGAGCGGCGACAGAAAGACATAGGCCAGCATCTTGATGGTGAGCGCGATGCCCAGCACCATACCCGCGCGCGGTCCGGCCAGATCATAGGCCAAGAGCCCCAGCGCGACGGTGGCCAGACCGGTCCCGGTCAGCGCCACCACCTGCGCAGCAAAGAGGTGCCGATAGGAGCGGTGGCGCAGCACGTCGAACATGGACTGCGCTCCTCTCTCAGCCGGTCGGGGTCACTCAGCGGGGGTCGGGGCGTCGGGGCTGCCCTTGATCCGCTCGCGCGCGCCCTGCATCACCGCATAGAGCACCGGCACCAGCACCACGCCGATCACCGTGGCCGCCAGCATGCCGCCGAACACGGCAACGCCGATGGCTTTCTGGCTTGCGGCGCCGGCGCCATTGGCGGTCAGCAGCGGCACCACGCCCAAGAGGAAGGACAGTGCCGTCATCATGACTGCGCGGAACCGCTGATGCGCGGCCTCGGCAGCGGCCTCACGGATGCTCAGCCCCTTGGCGCGCTGCTCCATCGCGAATTCGACGATCAGGATCCCGTTCTTGGACGCCATGCCCACCAGCATGATCATGCCGATCTGGGTATAGAGGTTGATGTCCGAGCCGACCACGGCCACCGCCGCCACCGCCCCGAACAGCGCCACGATCACCGAGAGCAGGATCGAGACCGGCATCGACCAGCTTTCATACTGGCCCACCAGGAACAGATAGGCGAACAGCACCGCCAGCCCCAGGATCACCGCGACCAGCCCGCCCGAGCTCAGCTGTTGCTGGGCACTGCCGGTCCATTCGAAGGCATAGCCGGGGGGCAGGGCACTCGCGGTCTCCTCGGTCATCACCGAAATCGCGTCGCCGGTGGACAGGCCCGGTGCGGGCACCGCCGTCACGGTGGCCGAGCGGAACAGGTTGTGCCGTTTCAGCAGCACAGGCCCCAGCACGTTTTCCACGTCGATCAGCGTGCCCAGCGGCACCATCTGGCCCTGTTGCGAGCGCACATAGAGGTTGCCGATATCCTCGACCTTGTCGCGATAGCTACCCTCGGCCTGGATCATCACCCGGTAGACGCGGCCAAACAGGTTGAAGTCGTTGATGTAATACGACCCCAGATGCGCCTGCATGGTCTGGAACACCTCGGCCACCGACACTTGCAGCGTCTTGGCCTTTTCCCGGTCCAGATCGACGAACAGTTGCGGCACGTTGGCCCGGAAGGTGGTATAGCTCTGCGCGATCTCGGGCCGCTGGTTGGCGGCATAGACCAGCGAGCCCACCGCCGCAGCCAGATCCTGGGCCGAGCCGCCACCGGTCTGCTGCACCTCCATCTCGACGCCCGCCGACATGCCCAGACCCTGGATCGGGGGCGGGTTGAAGGCCACGATCGAGGCCGCGCTTTCACCCCAGGCGATGTTCAGGATCTTTTTCAGGATGGCATCGGCGCTCAGATCCGGCTCTTGCCGTTCTTCCCAGTTGGTCAGGTTGACGATGATCATCGCGCCGTTGGGCGTCAGCCCGTTCAGCATCGAGAACCCGTTCACCAGAACCGTGTTGGCCACGCCGTCAAGCTGCTGCAACTTGTCGTTCAACCGCGCGGTGACCGTCTCGGTCCGGCCCAGCGTGGCCGCGTCGGGCAGTTGCACGTCGACAAACAGGTATCCGTTATCCTCCAGCGGCAGGAACCCTTTGGAGGTGTTGGAGAAGATGCCGCCAGCCCCGGCGCCAATCGCCGCCACGATGGCCAGCGAGATCACCGGCAGGATCAACAGCTTGCGCACCAGCGACACATAACCGTCGCGCACCCCGCCGATGCCGCGCTCGAACAGGGCAAGGGCCCCCTTGGGCGGACCCGAGCGCGCCCGCAGCACCAGACCGCACAGTGCCGGCGACAGCGTCAGCGCGTTGATCGAGGAGATCGCGACCGCGACCGAGATGGTGACGGCGAATTGCGAATAGAGCCGCCCGGTGATGCCGGGCATGAAGGTGACCGGCACGAACACCGCCAGCAGCACCAGCGTGGTCGCGATCACCGGTCCGGTGATCTGACCCATCGCCTTGCGGGTGGCCTCGGGCGGGCTCAGCCCCTCTTCGGCGATGATGCGTTCGACGTTTTCCACCACCACGATGGCGTCGTCCACCACGATGCCGATGGCCAGCACCAGCGCAAACAGCGAGATGGTGTTCAGCGACATGCCGAATGCCAGCAGAAAGGCGAAGGTGCCGATCAGCGAGACCGGGATCGCCACCGCCGGGATCAGCGTGGCCCGCCAGTTGCCCAGGAACACAAAGACCACCGAGACCACCAGAACAAAGGTCAGCATCAGGGTCGTCACCACGTCATTCAGTGACTGTTCCACAAAATCGGTGGTGTTGAAGGGAATCTCGTATTCCACATCCTCGGGAAAGCCGCGCGACAGCCGTTCCAGCTCGGCGGTGACCCGTTCGGATACCGCCAGCGCATTGGCGCCCGGCGCCTGGTAGATGCCCAGCACGGTGGCCGGCTTGCCCTGGAAATAGCCCGACGCGCTGTAAAACTGCGCCCCCAGCTCGACCCGGGCGATATCGCGCACCCGCACGACGGCGCCGGCCTCGCCGGTGCGGATCACGATATTCTCGAACTCGTCAACCGTGCTCAGCCGGCCCTTGGACTTGATCGTGTACTGGAATGTCTGTCCCTCGGGCGCGGGGGGCGCACCGATCTGGCCGGCAGATACCTCAAGGTTCTGCTCGCGCACCGCCGCGATCAGGTCACCGGGCGTGATCGACAGGGCCGCCATCTTGTCGGGGTCCATCCACATCCGCATGGCATATTGCAGGTCGGTCAGCACATCGGCCTTGCCAACACCCTGTACCCGCGCCAGCGCGTCCTTGAGGTTGATCGAGGCATAGTTGGACAGAAACACGCTGTCATAGGTGTCGTTGGGCGAGGTGAGCGTGACCACCATCAGCATGTTGGTCGAGGATTTCTGCGTCACCACGCCGGAATTGGTCACCTCGGTCGGCAACGAGGACAGCGCCTGTGCCACCCGGTTCTGCACGTTGACCGAGGCGATGTCCGGGTCGGTGCCTACCTCGAAGGTAACGCTCAGCGAATAGGACCCGTTATCGGCCGAGGTCGACGTCATGTAGAGCATGTCGTCGACGCCGTTCACCTGCGCCTCGATCGGGGCGGCGACGGCGTTTTCCACCGTCTCGGCATTGGCGCCGGTATAGTTGGCCGAAACGCTGACCACCGGCGGCGTGATATCGGGGAACTGCGCAACCGGCAGGACCAGATAGCCGATCCCGCCCAGAATGGTCAGGACCAGCGAAATGACAAAGGCCAGCTTTGGCCGGCTGATGAAAAGGGCCGAGAACATGGGTTACTCTCCCGGCTGCTCTGCGGCGACGACCGCATCGACGGCAACGCCGGGGCGCACCCGTTGCAGGCCCTCCACGATCACGCTTTCGCCCTCGCGCAGGCCATCGAGCACGATGGCCGCAGTGCCTTCCGTGTCGCCCAGCGTCACATAGCGCTGTTCGACCATCTGCTTGTCATTGACCACCAGCACGAAATCGCCGCGCTGATCGCGTTGCAGCGCCGCCTGCGGAATCAGCACCCGCAACGTCGGCTCCAGCGCCGAGATGCGCACATGGACAAAGGCACCATCCACGATCAGCCTCTGGGTATTTGCGAACTCGGCCCGCATCACGATTGCGCCGGTCAACGGATCGACCCGGTTATCGACAAAGACCAGTCGCCCGACCTCGTCCAGCGGTGCGCCGTTGGGCAGGGTGACGTGAACGTCGGGGCTGCGCTGGTTCTCGGCCAGCGTCTCGGCTGTTTCACCAAGCTGTTGCAGCACGTCGATCATCCGCTTTTCGTTGAGCGCAAAGGTGACATGGATCGGTGTCTCGCGCACCAGCGTGACGAGCGGCGGGTTGGCCGGACCCACCACATCGCCGACCGAGGTCGCGACCCGACCCAGCCGGCCGGCAAACGGTGCTTCGATCTGGGTATAGCTCAGATCAAGCTCGGCCTGACGGATCGCCGCCTGTGCCGATTTCACCGCCGCTTCGGCCACCAGTTCGTTGGCGCGGGCAATGTCCACTTCCGAGGCCGGAGTCGCCTCGCGGCGGAGCAGCTCTTCCTTGCGGGCGAGTTCCACGCCTGCCAGTTCCAGATTGGCCTCGGCCTTGTCCAGATCGGCGCGCCGCGCCTCGAGCACCGCCTGATAGAGGTCGGGCTCGATCCGGAACAGCAGATCGCCCTCGGCCACGGTGCTGCCATCCTCGACCAGTTGTTCGTCCAGGAACCCGCTGACACGGGCCACGATATCGACCTTGTCGATCGCCTCGCCGCGACCGATGAACACCGCCTCTTCGGTAATCTCCTGGGTGTAGGCAGCAGCAACTGACACCTTGGGCGCTTCTTGCGCGTCCATCGGCAGGGCGGTCAGTCCGACCGCAAGGCCGGTGAGGGTGGCGGGCACCCAGCGCATACGCATCAGGAGTGAAGGGGAGCGGGTCTGCATGGAAAACCTCTTTCGTCTGGTACGGTGCGCTCTCGATAATCGGAACGGCCAGGGCCGAGTCGGAATGATATACCCTCGACAATGCAGGCTTCGTCCATTTTTCTCAAGCAATCCCTCAACTTCCGGTAAGTGTCACGGTGTAGCACTTGCCCCGGTGGCGCGCGTTTCTATGCTGACAGGGAAACGGGGGAACGGCGGAGCGCATGGGTCAGTACACGGCGGGGCGGCATTTCGTCTTTGTCCTCGACGAGGGGTTCACGATGCAGGCGTTCTCGTCGGCGGTCGAGGTGTTGCGCCTGCTCGACAGGGTACGGCCCGGCACCGGCTATCGCTATAATGCCGTCAGCCTGTCGGGCCGGCCGGTGGCGGCGTCGAACGGGTTTCGTCTGATCCCCGACCTTGCTGCCGAGGCGGTGCCGCCCCGGTCGGTCATCGTGGTGGTGGCGGGCGTGCGGGCCGGGCACAGCGCAGAATCGGTGCTGGCCGCGCGGCTGCGCGGCTGGGCGCGGCGGGGGCATCCGGTCTGGGGCATCTCCTCGGGCGTGGTGCGGTTGGCACAGGCGGGGCTGCTCGACGGGCGCCGGGTGGCCGCGCATTGGGAGGACGTCGCCTATCTGCGCGACAGCCACCCCCGGATTCAGGTCACCGCCTCGCTTTTCGTAAGCGATGGTGACGTGATGACCTGTGCGGGTGGCGGGGCGGCGAGCGACATGATGCTGAGCGTTCTGCGCCGCGACCTGGGTGGCGAGATAGCCGACGAGATCGCCGCCCGGTTGGTGATCGACGCGGTGCGGGGCGGCGGCACCCGTCAGCGTCGGGCATTGGACATGCGGTTCGAGACCCGCAACCGGGTCGCCTTTGCCGCGCTGCGCCTGATGCGTGCCAACCTGCTGCCGCCCCTGCCGATCGCCGCCATCGCCCGCGCGCAGGGCGTGTCCGCGCGTCAGCTGGAGCGCGTCTTTGCCCGCGAATTCGGCAAGACCCCCAGCGCGCTCTACCTGGAACTACGGTTTCAGGATGCCCGCACCGAGGTGCGCGACAGTCGCCGCAGCCTGACCGAGATCGCGCTGGATCACGGCTATAGCCCGGCGGGGTTTGCGCGCAGCTACCGGCGGCTGTTTGGCCTGTTGCCCTCCGAGGACCGGCAGAACGCCATGTCGGATCAGGTCACTTGATGTGTCGGATCAGGTCATCTTGAGGCAGGCAAACCGCTCTATCCTGACACTCAAAGCCAAAGGAGTTCCGATGACCGCCCCCCTGATCATGGTTGCGCCCAATGGCGCCCGGCGCGGCAAGGCCGATCATGCCCGCCTGCCGATCACGCTGGACGAGATGCTGACCGAGGCGCGCGCCTGCCGCGCCGCCGGTGCCGATGCGCTGCACCTGCATGTGCGCGACGCCGACGGGACCCATTCGCTGGATGAGGGCCGGTACCGAGAGGCGTTGGACGAACTGGCGCGCGTGCTGCCCGATATGCAGGTGCAGATCACAACCGAGGCTGCGGGTATCTACAGCCCGACCGAGCAATATGCCTGCCTTGATGCGCTGCGCCCGGCCTGGGCCAGTGTCTCGCTGCGCGAGATCGCCCGCGACGCCGATCTGGCGCCGCGCCTCTATGCGATGGCCGCCGATCACGGCATCCGCTTGCAGCATATCGCCTATGATCGCGCCGATCTGGACCTGTTGGCGCAAGGGCGCGCGGCAGGCATCATCCGCCCCGAGCAGGACGAGGTGATCTGTGTGCTGGGCGCCTATACGCCGCCGCGTGCAGGCCGGCCCGAGGAACTGGCCGCGCTTGCCCCGGCGCTGGATGGTTTGCGGCTGGGCCTGTGTGCCTTTGGTCCGCAGGAACAGGCCTGCCTGCTGGCCGGAGCGCGCGTGGGCGCCGAGATCCTGCGCGTCGGCTTCGAAAACAACCTGCTGTCGCCCGATGGCACCCCCTGGCCCGACAATGCCGCCGCGGTGGCCTCGTTGCGGCATCATCTGGAAAGGAAAGCGGCATGAGCCATGTCTTCCCCCGTCATTGCCACGCGCAACTGCCCACCGCCGTGGGCGGCGATGGTTGTTACCTCATAGACAGCACCGGAAAGCGCTATTTCGACGCCTCAGGCGGGGCGGCGGTGTCGTGCCTTGGCCATTCCAACGACCGCGTGAAACAGGCGATCAAGGATCAGGTGGACCGGCTGGCCTTTGCCCATACCGGGTTCTTCACCTCGGACCCGGCCGAGGATCTGGCCGATCTCTTGATTGCAAACGCCCCCGAGGGGATCGAGAGGGTCTATTTCGTCTCGGGCGGGTCCGAGGCAGTCGAGGCCGCGATCAAGCTGGCGCGGCAGTATTATCTGGAAGTGGGCCAGCCCGAACGGCGCCACCTGATCGCCCGGCGGCAGAGCTATCACGGCAACACGCTGGGGGCGCTGGCGGCGGGCGGCAATGCCTGGCGGCGGGCGCAATTCGACCCGCTGTTGATCGGGGTCAGCCATATCGCGCCCTGCTATGAATATGCCGAACGTGCCGAGGGAGAGAGCCTCGCCGACTATGGCCGCCGCGCGGCGGACGAGCTGGAGGCCGAGATCCTGCGGCTTGGCCCGGAAACGGTGATGGCGTTTATCGCCGAGCCGGTGGTGGGGGCCACATTGGGCGCGGTTCCGGCGGTCGAGGGCTATTTCGCCCGCATCCGCGAGATCTGCGACAACTACGGCGTGCTTCTGATCCTGGACGAGGTGATGTGTGGTATGGGGCGCACCGGTCACCTCTTTGCCTGCACGGGCGAGGGGGTGCGGCCCGACATCGTCACCATCGCCAAGGGGCTTGGGGCGGGCTATCAGCCGGTGGGCGCGATGCTGTGCTCAGGTGCAATTTACGAGGCCATTGCGAACGGTTCGGGCTTCTTCCAGCACGGGCATACCTATATCGGCCACCCGGTCGCCACCGCCGCCGGGCTTGCGGTTGTGCGGGAGATGCTGGAACACGACCTGCCCGCGCGGGTGCAGTCGCTGGGCGGGGTGATGGAAGCGGCGTTGCGCGCGCGGTTCGACCAGCATCCGCATGTGGGGGATATTCGTGGACGGGGCCTGTTCTGGGGTGTCGAGTTGGTAGCCGATCGTGACGGCAAGAACCCGTTCGACCCGGCCAAGGGGGTGGCCGGGAAGCTTAAGAAAGCCGCTTTTGCCCATGGCCTTATCTGTTACCCGATGCCCGGCACACGCGACGGGCGCCATGGCGACCATGTTCTGCTGGCGCCCCCCTTTATCATGGAGGAATCGGATGCCGATTTGATCGCCGAACGTCTGTCCCTCGCGTTCAACGGTGTATTGCGATAGCACTTCAGCCTTACCAGCGCACGGTGCGGCAATGCCAAGCAAACTCGCGTTACTGAGATGCGGTTTTGGTCGTCTGGTTCACAGATTGTGTTCTGATTTAGGTCCGGTCGGTAAATAACTTCTAAAAATTCGAATATTTTGCTACGGTGAGAGTTCAATCTTCAATGTCCGTAGGGGAGCGTTGAATGTTTAGAGTTAGGTTAGTTTCGTCTATTTTTTTGATTTCGCTCTTTCTGACCGCGCCACCAGTCATGAGCCAGGATATAAGGACCTCTGTAAGAACGGCACTCAGTTCGAACCCAAGTGTACGAGCGAAAGACGCTGCAGTGCGGTCGGCTGCATACGAACTTTTGGAGATGCGGGGGGCCTACGAGCCGACGGTGACCGCTTTCGGCTCGCTGGTTCCGGAGTATGTGGATGATCCGGGAGGATTGTCCTTGGCGGACAACGCAAGATCGAAAAACTCGCGCGAGGTTGGTTTCGTGGTAGAGCTTCCGGTCTTCGATGGCTATCGACGCGCCAATACCGTCTACGTGCGGGCGGCACGGCTTGACCGCACGATGTTCGAGTATCTTGACGCATCGGAAACCATGGCGTTGACCGTTGTGCAAGCGCATATTGACGTTGCCAGAAACAGAGCCTTGCTAGCAACGGCGCAAGATCAATTGGCGCGGCACCTGGAAATATCTGACAAGGTGTCGAACCAGGTGTCGGGTGGGCGCCTTCCGCTGAGCGATCAGTTGCAGTCCGAGGCACGCGTCGAAGCCGTGCGCATAACAATCGGCGAAATCTCTCGCGAGCTTCAGAACGCCGAATGGCGTTTCCAGGAACTGGTGGGAAGTTTGCCGAAGTCGAACCTGGCGGTGCCACCTGTCCCGGCTATCCCGCAAAGCCTGGATGTGTTGGTGCGGACCAGCATAGCCAATAATTTCAGGGTGAAGGGCGCTCAGGCGCATGTAGATGCAAGGAAATTCGAACGGGGGGTGTCCGAGTCGGAGTACTTGCCACAAGTAAGTTTGAATGCGGGGTCTTCCTACGGGGCCGATCTCGATGGGGCGAGTGGTGAGGAAACCCGTGCCTTTATAGGCTTCAATCTGACGTGGCAGCTGTATAGCGGCGGTCGGAACGAAAGGCGCAGAGCCTTGGTGGAAAGACAGAACGAAGCCCTCTACGACCGGATGGCCATCGCCCGGCAAGTCCAGCAAATGGCGGAAACCGCTTGGACTTCCTTTCACTCCAACCAGCGTATCTCGGGCTTGGCGTCCAAACAGGTTTCGCTGAACCGTGATCTGGTGGCGCAGTATCTTGTGGAATTCGAACTCGCCACGCGCAGTCTGCTGGATGTCCTGATCGCCGAAACCGAGTTGTTCCATGCCCGTGTACAACAGGTCAATTCCAACGCGGCGGTCGTCATGAGCGCATATCGAATGCTAGGCGCCCAAAGCCAGCTGGCGCGGTATTTCGGCATCGATAGCACCGGCGAGGTTCTTGCCTTGCAGGTGGGGGCAACTCAAAGTCAAAAGCCTTTCAACGTAATCGACAAGGCCTTACCCGTCGTGAATAGATGAACAAGTCAACCCCAGCGACGGAGACAAAGATAGCTGTAACGCAAGCGCCGGGGATATCGCTCGGCGGTGGCGAAGAGGCACGGAAGATGTCGCCGCCGCTGCGATTGGTCGAGTGGTTTGCCGACTACTATGCGCGATCTTTCACCCCGATCGCCGTTATGTCGAGATTGCCAGCGGGCGCAAACCTGGGTGAGGTCGACGACCTTGAACTCGCCCTGCGTGCCATTGGGTTCCGAACCCGGGTGCATCGCGCTAAATTGAAGCGGTTGGACCCGATCGTTCTGCCCTGCATTTCGGTCGGGCCACGCGGCGACATGCTGGCAATCATCGAGATTGATGCGAAACGAAGAACGGTGACGGTTTTCGACCCGGCAACCGGTGAAACCGAGGTGCGGCCGCTTTCGATCGTGCAAAAGCGGATCAGGCCTGATCTGCTTCTGGTGACACCTCTGGAGGATGTGCAATCTGCATCCTTTGCGGCCGAGACCAATAGCGAGACCCTAACCGGAAGGCATTGGTTCTGGGGGCCGGTCTTTTCGAACTGGCAAGGGTGGGGCCAGGTCATGCTGGCCACCTTGCTTATCAATATCATGGCGCTGGCACTGCCTTTGTTTGTTATGAATGTCTACGATAGGGTGATCCCGACCAACTCTACCGTCACGCTTTGGACGCTGGCAATCGGTGTCGGCATTGCCATATCGCTCGATCTGCTGCTGCGCCTGTTGCGAGCCGGAACACTGGAAGGCATTGGCCGACGCGTCGATCTCAAGGTTGCGTCCGCGTTGTTCCGGCAGGTTTTGAACCTCCGGCACCTGGATCGTCAGGCGGAATACGCGACACTGGCAGGGCGTATCAGAGAATACGAAACAGTTCGGGAGTTCTTTGCATCGGCCTCTTTTGTCGCGCTCGTCGACTTCCTTTTTGTCGGCGTCTTCGTTGCCGTTCTTTTCGCAATTGTCGGGCCGCTCGCCTATGTGCCGCTGGCCGCCATTCTGTTGACCCTGGTCATAGCGAGCGTGTCTCAGCTGCCGATGGCAAAAACGGCACAGACCGCGATACAGGTGGCCGCGCGCCGGTTAAGCGTTCTTTCCGAAACACTCGCCGCGGTGACCACGGTCAAATCGCTGAATGCGGAAAACGTGCTTCAGCGCGAGTGGGAAAACGCGGTCGCGTCCTCGTCGCGCCTGAACGGCCGGGCGCGAATCTGGGCGGGATTTGCCCAAAGCGCGACACTTGCGATCCAGCAACTCAACAGTGTCTTTATCGTTGTGCTCGGCGTTTATCTCATCGTCGCTGGCGAAATCACCGTTGGTGGCTTGATCGCTGCCAATATTCTTGCCAGCCGGGCGCTTGCGCCCCTTGCTGTTATCGCTCAGACGATCTTTCGCGCCCAGTACGCGCGCAAGTCTCTGAGTATGCTCAACGATATCATGGCACGGCCTACCGAACGTCACGATACCGTGCAGTCCAATCTGAGGGTCAGAAAGGGTGCGGTCAGTTTTCGCGAGGTCACGTTCACCTATCCCGGCGCGCGCAGGCCGGCTATTGACGCGGTCGAACTGGACATTCCCGAAGGCGCGCGCATTGCGCTACTCGGTCGGGTCGGGTCTGGCAAATCTACACTTGGCATGCTGCTGTCGGGGCTGATTTCACCCGAAAAGGGTACCATTCTGGTCGACAATCACGGGCTATCGCAATTCGACCCGGCCGAGCTGCGCGACGGCATAGGTTACTTGCCGCAATCCGTCGAAGCCTTCACCGGGAGCTTGCGTGAGAATCTGTTGATCGGTAGGCCGAACAGCTCGCAATCGGAAATTGAACGGGCGCTTTATCTCTCGGGGCTGGACGAGTTCGTATCAAGCGTGCCCGAGGGGCTGAACTATTCGGTGGGCCAGCGCGGTGCAAGGCTGTCGGGCGGTCAAGCGCAGGCGTTGTCACTGGCCCGCATGCTGCTGCGCAGCCCGAGGCTTCTCTTTCTTGATGAACCCACCAATGCGATGGACCAGGGGATGGAGGCGCGTGTGTGCCAACGTCTGGATACCGAACTTGGGCCGGGCACTGGTTTGATCTTGTGCACACACCGCCAACCGCTGGCCAATATCGCCTCGCGTTACGTCGTTCTCGATGCTGGCAAGAAGGTGCTGGACGGAACGCGCGAGGATGTCTCGGCGCAATTGTCTAGGGCGACCACGCTCAAGCAAACGGGGCAAGGATAGATGTTCGAGCAGAATGTCGAAGGCATGTTCGCAAACAATCCTCGGGGGTCCGGTAAGGCCGCTTCGGGCCGTACATCCGCGCGGCTTCTGCTGTTGGTCGCCGCGGCCGTCCTCGGCTTTTTCGTTTGGGCCAGCAAGAGTGAGATCGAAGAGTTCACCAAGGGGCAAGGCCAGGTGATACCCTCCAGAAAGGTACAGGTCGTACAAAGCCTTGAGGGCGGCATCGTGCGCGCGATCTATGTTCGAGAGGGGGACACCGTCGCCGAAGGGGACGTGATCATGCTGATCGACGATACCCGCTTCGCCTCCGAGCTTGGCGAGCTAAAACAGCGGCGGGGGGCTCTTCTGGCTGAACGCCTTCGCTTGGTCGGCGAATCCATGCGCCATGACGACATCAGTTTTCCGGCCGAGTTGAGAGAGGCGAACCCCCTTGCGACGCGCGCCGAAGGGGAGTTGTTCCGAACCCGGCGAGCGCAATTGAACCGGGAGTTGCAGATTCTCGATGACAGGCTGCGCCAACGCAAAAGCGAACTGGCCGAGCTTGAGGCGGAGCAAGTCAAACGCCGCAAGATGATTGTCCCGCTCGGTGAAGAAGTGGAACTGACCGAACAGATGACCAGAACGGGAGCAGTGCCAAAGATCGAGTTCTTGCGGCTGATGTCTAAGATGGCCGCACTGGAAGGGGACCTGGCTGTCGGGGAAGCGTCGAAACTCCGGCTGGAAGCGGTCATCGCGCAAGCCGAAACCGAGATCGAAGTGGCCCAATCCGGCTATGAACTGACGGCGCGTCAGAGGCTGGCAGAGCTGCAGGTCGAGCTCGCGGTTGTCGAAGAAGGCTTGCGCGCTGCCCGCGACCGTGTGGCCAGAACGAGCATCCGTGCACCGGTGCATGGAACGGTAAATGCCGTTCCGATCACAACGCTAGGTGCAGTGGTCGGGCCGGGACAGGCGCTGGCGGAAATTGTGCCGGTCGATGATGGCCTGGTGATCGAAGCAAACCTGCGTCCTGCGGATGTCGCCTTTGTCCGGCCGGGCGCACGGGTTTCGGTCAAGATCACGGCATATGACTATCTGATCTACGGCGATATTCCGGGATATGTCGAAAGGATCGGCGCAGACACGATTGCCGCAGATGACGGGACCGAGTTTTTCCGCGTTGTCGTACAGACAGAACAGAGTCATCTGGGTGACGCAGAAAGGCCGCTTCCCATTTCTCCGGGCATGGTGGCGAGCATCGATATCCTGACCGGACGCAAGACGGTGCTGGATTACCTGCTAAAGCCCTTGAGACGCGCACAATACGAGGCCATGCGCGAACGCTAGGTTACTTCTCTTGCGCATCGTAGACCCCTGTCCAATTCTCGTCGGGCGGCGTTTCCTGAAGCTGGCTCAGACGGTTTCGGAACAGGGCGCAATAGCCCCACATCTCGAGTTGCAATGCCGAAACCAGCTTCTCGACATCGCCGACCCTTCTTAGGACCAGGCCCCATTCACCGGCTCGATAGGCGGTAAGCATCGCTTCGACGGCCTTTTTTAGCGCGCGGAACTGAAGGTTTTCGGCAAGCGCCCTGTCTCCGAACAGACCATAGATCCGTTCGGGTTCGGTCTTGCCTTTGACCCGGACAAGATCCAGTTCGATCACCGCGAAGCTGTCTTCGATGGCCTTGGCTGTTGCTTCGCCGACCAGAATGCGCACCCCGTATGACTTGGTTTGACCCTCCAGTCTGGAGGCAACGTTCACGGTGTCGCCAACAGCGGTGTAGTCGAAGCGGGTATCGCTGCCCATGTTGCCGACGAAACAGGTTCCTGTATTAACAGCAATTCCGATATCGATCGGTTGGACCTCCTCTCCAGACGAACGGTCTTTCTTGCGTTGCTGGTTCAGCTCGTGAACGGCTGCCACCATCTTGAGCGCGGCGTGGCAGGCATCGGAGGCATGATCGGGGTGGTCGAGGGGGGCGTTCCAGAACGCCATGACGGCATCGCCCATGAATTTGTCAATGGTACCGCCATATTGCAGGATCGGTTCAGACATGGCCGTCAACATTCGGTTCATCAGTCGCGTCAGCCCCTGCGGGTCTTCGCGAAAGGTTTCTGCTAGGGTGGTGAAACCACGAATGTCGCTGAAAAGCACGGACAAGTCCCGTCGCTCGCCACCGAGTGTCAGTCCTTCCGGGCTATCCGCCAACTTTGCGACGAGATCGGGGGACACATATTGTCCGAACGCGTTTCTGATCCTCCGCTTGCGCCGTTCCTCACGCAGGTAGTTCGTGCTCGACGTCAGCATCAAAGACAGGATCGTCGAGAACATCGGATAGGTCGGATCGACCAAGGTACTGGTCCAGGCAAACGAAAGATAGGAATAGCTCGCGTAGGCAGAGACCAGCAACAGTGAACTGACGATCAGCCAGCTCGCCTGCATCATCGGTGCCAGCGCGATGACCAGAAGCGAGAGACAAGCCACCCAGAACAATTCCTGCACATCGGCGGTGTTGCTACGCTTTAGCAGCTCATTGCCGAGGATATTCTCCAGCAACTGTACATGCAGCTCGACACCGGCCATCGGAACGCCAAGGGCCGTTGCGCGAAAATCCTCGAGCCCGATGGCCGAGGTGCCAACTAGAACCAGTCGACCTTGCAGACGCTCGGGTGGCAGGTCGCCCCGTATCAGATCGACGGCGGAAACGAACCGATCGGGATCGGATTTCGAAAGCCGTGTCCAGACTGTTCCATCCCCCTGGGTCCTGATCATCTGGCCGGCCACAACGACCCCTTCGATTCCGGCCTCGTTGGCCCTGGTCGCAAACGCATTTCCGCCCGTCGCGACCCGCAGCAACTCTACCGACAAGCTCAGTCTCAAGGCGCCTTCGACCATCATCACGATAGGGACACGCCGATAAACCCCATCCGAGTCGGGAAGCACGGTGAACACCCCGTGTCCCAATGCAGCGTCTTCAAGAACGGACAGGTTTTCGATGAGATTGGGAAACTTCAGCAGGAAAGGCGTCGGATCATGCCCGATAAAGGCGTGAGGGATTTGCCGAATATCCTTGGTTTGGTCGGTCCGCTGCGTTCCGATACGGACGCTGGTCTGACCCACGACAACTCTCGACCGTGCAAAGGCATCTGCCAGAATGCGGTCGTTTGAGGGTTGCTCCAGCATCACAGCACGCAAGTCTTCCGGCAGTTGCGGGTTGTCTGCTGCCACGACTGCAGGCGACAGCCGGTCGGGTTCCGAAAAGACGATGTCAAAAGCGAGTGCCACCGCACCGGCTTGCATGGCGCGCTCCGTTAAGGTCGCAAGCAATGTCCTGGGCCACGGCCACTGACCGAGTTCGGCCAGGCTCCGGTCGTCGATATCCAAGATCACAACCGGAAAATTCCCGGTCTCGCGGGGCACAAGGCGCTGATACAGATCGAAGGTCTGTAACCTTGTCCTTTCTACGATTGTAGGATCGATGGCCCGCAGCACCAGAAGGCCGGCAAGCAAAGCCAGGCCGAGAAGTCGACCAAGATTGACCGTGCTTGTGAGCGTCTTAAACACCGTACCGCTTTCCCGTCCGCACCTGTGGCGAGTATGGGCCCAATCTACAATCTATCTTACCGGGAATGGAGAGGCTCGGGTGTGAACAATAGCTTGTAGTTTGGAGTAAATGTTACCCTATATCGGCCAAAATGTAGACATAATATAGCATCTTCATTGATGTTTTTAGGCAGAATCGACCGCCTGTGTTAAGGTTAACCGTTGGTTAATGTTTGTACTGGGGGGGGCGAAGGATGGCTCGGGTAGCGTTTTCGGAACCAGTCGGTACGCTTGAGTCCGCGGTCGATATCACGTCTCTCGATAGTAGTCCTCTTGTGTTCCCCGATGGTTTCGGGCTTTTTGGAGCGGATTTCGAAAAGTCGCAGCAAGATCTGCTCGTCCGGGATGCACAAGGGACTGTTGTGCGCGTCCTGGAATATTTCGAAAGCCTGAGCCCTGCTGACCTTGTTTCGGCAGAGGGTGGTGTACTTGACGGCGATACCGTCAGATTGCTGGCGGGTGCCGCGGTCGATGCGCAATTCGCCCAGCTCGGGCCCGCCCCGGTGCCGGTTCCGATCGGGCAAGTCGAAGTGGTATCGGGCAGTGCCCGGGTACAGAGGCTCGACGGAACGATCGACAATCTGTCGGTAGGAACCAAGATATACCAACGCGATGTCCTGTTGACCGACGCGGATGGCAGACTGTCTGTTACCTTCGCCGATGGTACCGTGTTTTCGATGTCGGAAGCGTCGCGCATGGTCATCGATGAGCTTGTCTATCAGCCGGAGGGAACCAATAACGCGGGGTCATTCAACCTCATCAACGGTGGCTTCGTTTTCATTGCTGGACAACTGGCGAAAACCGGCGACATGGATGTCAGCACTCCTGCAGCCACGATGGGCATCCGTGGGACCAATGTTTATGCCGAGGTCGATCGCGCAGAGACCGTCACCCAAGTAACTGTCGCGCTCAACTACGACCCGGACGGCAGCCTGGGTTCGATCGTGCTTTCAGATCTCGACGGAAATCTGATCACGACAATCACCACGACCGACACAAAATGGGTGATTCCTGTTTCTGGCCAGGTTGTCGAACTGCCGCGTTCGGACGGAGAAGAAATGGACGAGTCACTGTTGGTGGGGGATGCACTTGTCGCCTATCAACTGGCTCAAGAGCGTATCCTCGCAGGCCAGAATTACGTCGAGATCAAATCCGTTAGCTCACCTCTCATCCAGCAAAATGCACCGGATGATGGCACACTTCCACCCTCGCAGGGATTTGAACCTGAACCCGAGGAACCGGAGAATAACCCCAACGAAACAAGGGGGGATTTCGACGACACGCATCTGAACATTGACAATATTCGCGACCCTTTTGGGGAGATCGAACCAGTTGATGTTGTGGTTTCCGGACCCGAAGATTCTGGCGGCTCCTCGCCCATTTCAGGCAAGATTGAGCTGGCGGATGTTTCGGACGATTCAATTGTCTTCTCGTTAGACAAGGGGCCACAGAACGGTACCGCGAAGGTTAATCCGGACGGGACATTCGTTTACACGCCCGAGGCCGATTTCTTCGGGCAAGACTTTTTTACATATGAGATCGTCGACACGACCGGAACTTCTGCCACTGGCACCGTGACTGTAGAAGTCGAAGCCGTGAATGACGACCCGATTGCCGCTCCGGATACTTTCGTGGTCGGCGAAGACGGTAGCGTCGCGGGTTCAGTTCTAGAGAACGACTCTGACATCGAGGGCGACGCGCTGGCGGTTGTGCTCACGACTGCCCCAACACACGGCACTCTGACGATGCTGCCGGATGGTCGATTCACTTACGCGCCGGATGCGAATTTCACTGGCACAGACAGTTTCGTCTACACGGTGAGCGACGGCAATGGCGGTGCCGACACGGCAACGGTGACGGTGACGGTGACGGGCGTGAACGACGCGCCGGTTGCGGTTGATGACACGGTCTCGGTGGCCGAGGACGGCTCGGTGAGCATTGCGGTGCTGGGCAATGACAGCGACCCGGATGGGGACAGCCTGACGGTGAGCGGGGCGAGTGATCCTGCCAATGGCAGCGTCGTGGTGAACGCGGACAACACGCTGAGCTATACGCCGGATGCGAATTTCAACGGGACCGACACGTTCACCTACACGGTGAGCGACGGCAATGGCGGTGCCGACACGGCAACGGTGACGGTGACGGTGACGGGCGTGAACGACGCGCCGGTTGCGGTTGATGACACGGTCTCGGTGGCCGAGGACGGCTCGGTGAGCATTGCGGTGCTGGGCAATGACAGCGACCCGGATGGGGACAGCCTGACGGTGAGCGGGGCGAGTGATCCTGCCAATGGCAGCGTCGTGGTGAACGCGGACAACACGCTGAGCTATACGCCGGATGCGAATTTCAACGGGACCGACACGTTCACCTACACGGTGAGCGACGGCAATGGCGGTGCCGACACGGCAACGGTGACGGTGACGGTGACGGGTGTGAACGACGCGCCGGTTGCGGTTGATGACACGGTCTCGGTGGCCGAGGACGGCTCGGTGAGCATTGCGGTGCTGGGCAATGACAGCGACCCGGATGGGGACAGCCTGGTGGTGAGCGGGGCGAGTGATCCTGCCAATGGCAGCGTCGTGGTGAACGCGGACAATACGCTGAGCTATACGCCGGATGCGAATTTCAACGGGACCGACACGTTCACCTACACGGTGAGCGACGGCAATGGCGGCAGCGACACGGGAACGGTGACGGTGACGGTGACGGGTGTGAACGACGCGCCCGTCGGTAATGCGGATTCGGCTACTACCGAAGAGGATACACCGGTAACCATAGCGGTTCTGGCAAACGATGGGGATAGAGAGGGCGACAGTCTTTCTATTGCTTCGTTCACGCAACCAGAGCACGGCAGCATTACCGTCAACGGGGATGGTACTGTCACCTATTCGCCGGATGAAAATTACAATGGGCCAGATAGCTTCACATATGTCTTGACCGATGGTGCAGCCAACTCGGCCCCGGTCTCGGTGTCGCTCTTGGTTGGCGTTGTCAACGATCCTCCCTCCGCATCTGATGACGCCGTTTCAACCCTGGAAGATACTCCGGTGAGCATTGCGGTGCTGGGCAATGACAGTGACCCGGATGGGGACAGCCTGACGGTATCTTCGGTCGGATTTGCGGCCAATGGCAGCGTCGTGGTGAACGCGGACAACACGCTGAGTTATACGCCGGATGCGGATTTCAACGGGACCGACACGTTCACCTACACGGTGAGCGACGGCAATGGGGACATCGACACGGCAACGGTGACGGTGACGGTGACGGGCGTGAACGACGCGCCGGTTGCGGTTGATGACACGGTCTCGGTGGCCGAGGACGGCTCGGTGAGCATTGCGGTGCTGGGCAATGACAGCGACCCGGATGGGGACAGCCTGACGGTGAGCGGGGCGAGTGATCCTGCCAATGGCAGCGTCGTGGTGAACGCGGACAATACGCTGAGCTATACGCCGGATGCGAATTTCACTGGCACAGACAGTTTCGTCTACACGGTGAGCGACGGCAATGGCGGTGCCGACACGGCAACGGTGACGGTGACGGTGACGGGTGTGAACGACGCACCGGTTGCGGTTGATGACACGGTCTCGGTGGCCGAGGACGGCTCGGTGAGCATTGCGGTGCTGGGCAATGACAGCGACCCGGATGGGGACAGCCTGGTGGTGAGCGGGGCGAGTGATCCTGCCAATGGCAGCGTCGTGGTGAACGCGGACAACACGCTGAGCTATACGCCGGATGCGGATTTCAACGGGACCGACACGTTCACCTACACGGTGAGCGACGGCAATGGGGACATCGACACGGCAACGGTGACGGTGACGGTGACGGGTGTGAACGACGCGCCGGTTGCGGTTGATGACACGGTCTCGGTGGCCGAGGACGGCTCGGTGAGCATTGCGGTGCTGGGCAATGACAGCGACCCGGATGGGGACAGCCTGGTGGTGAGCGGGGCGAGTGATCCTGCCAATGGCAGCGTCGTGGTGAACGCGGACAATACGCTGAGCTATACGCCGGATGCGAATTTCACTGGCACAGACAGTTTCGTCTACACGGTGAGCGACGGCAATGGCGGTGCCGACACGGCAACGGTGACGGTGACGGTGACGGGCGTGAACGACGCGCCGGTTGCGGTTGATGACACGGTCTCGGTGGCCGAGGACGGCTCGGTGAGCATTGCGGTGCTGGGCAATGACAGCGACCCGGATGGGGACAGCCTGGTGGTGAGCGGGGCGAGTGATCCTGCCAATGGCAGCGTCGTGGTGAACGCGGACAACACGCTGAGCTATACGCCGGATGCGAATTTCAACGGGACCGACACGTTCACCTACACGGTGAGCGACGGCAATGGGGACATCGACACGGCAACGGTGACGGTGACGGTGACGGGCGTGAACGACGCGCCGGTTGCGGTTGATGACACGGTCTCGGTGGCCGAGGACGGCTCGGTGAGCATTGCGGTGCTGGGCAATGACAGCGACCCGGATGGGGACAGCCTGACGGTGAGTAGGGCGAGTGATCCTGCCAATGGCAGCGTCGTGGTGAAAGCGGACAACACGCTGAGCTATACGCCGGATGCGAATTTCAACGGGACCGACACGTTCACCTACACGGTGAGCGACGGCAATGGCGGTGCCGACACGGCAACGGTGACGGTGACGGTGACGGGTGTGAACGACGCGCCGGTTGTTGCTTCGACCATCAATGTGCAGACAAATTCTGAGGATGACGGTTTTGCGGGCATAGTTGCCCCGGACTTTTTCCAATTGAACAATCGCGCCAATGATGTCGACGATGACGACGATCCAAGCACGCTCACGTACCAGTACAGCAATTTCTCGACGACGGCATTCGAGGTCACGACAGGTGGATTGCAGCTCAATATTGCCGGTAATTTCGATCATTTGGCTGTGGGAGAGTCTACGCAGGCTACAGCTACGGTGGTCGCAACAGACAGTCACGGTGCGCAGTCAAACGAAGGCACGCTGATATGGACTATCACCGGCGTCAACGATGATCCGACACTGGCGGCGGGTACTCTGCTGGCCACAGAGGACGGGGGCGCCGTTAGTCTGAATCTTGCCACCCTTGGGGACGATGTCGATAGCGACGATGACGCAAACAGCTTGACCTATGCGGTGACGGGGCAACCTTCGGAGGGAAGCGCCACGGTCAATGGCACGATGCTGACGTTCGACCCAGGCGACGATTTCCAAGATCTTGCCGTTGGGGAGACGCAGCAGGTCAGCATTCAGGTCACGGCAACGGATTCGCACGATGCGACGGCAGTGAACAATGTGACGGTGACGGTGACGGGTGTGAACGACGCACCCGTTGCGACGAATTTCGCGACCACTGTGACCGAGGATTCCGGGGCAAACGCGATCAATGTCTTCAGCAATGTGTCTGATGTGGACGGTGACGATCTGGAGATTGTCTCCGTCAGCACCGCGGGCAGCGGGACGGTCGTTGTCATGAATAACGGCACACCTGGCGACACTACAGATGATTTCATCACGTATCAGCCGAGCGCTGATTTCAATGGTGTCGAGAGCATCTCCTACACGGTGAGTGACGGCAACGGCGGCAGCGACACCGGTACGATAACCGTCACGGTCGAGGCGGTGAACGATCCGCCTGTTGCGAATGACGACACTTTCAACGGGACCGAAGATCAGCCGATCACCGGCTCGGTGCTGACCAACGACACGGACGACGGCGACATCAATCCGGCGCCGCTGGTGGTGAGTTCGTACACACAGCCAGGGAATGGTACAGTTACGGTCGCTTCAAACGGAAGCTTTACATATACGCCCAGCCAGAACTTTAGCGGGCAGGACAGCTTTACCTATACTGTTGTCGATGGGGTCGGTGCGACGGATACAGCCACTGTCATACTGAATTTGGCGGAGGCGAACGATGATCCGGTGGCCAAGTCCGACTTTGGCATAACCGACCAGGGCGAAGCGGTCACGATCAACGTCGTTGCAAATGACGAGGACGAGGAAGGCGATACGCTGACGGTCACATCGGTCGGCGGTGCATCGAACGGTACCGTGTCGTTTAGCGGGGGAACGGTAACCTATACGCCAAACGCAAATTTTGACTATGGCGTTGACAGCTTCACTTATACTGTTAGCGATGGAAATGGCGGTACGGACAGTTCGACCGTTACCGTTCTGGTGGAGCAGGACGTATCGACGCTGCCAACCGGACTTCCGGTTTCGATCACATTCAACCCCGAGACGCCCGGGGAACCGCCTGGATCGTTTTTTGTGAACGTCATTCCTGTCTCGTCGAATTCCATCAATCTCGTCATTGCGATGGATAGTTCCGGCAGTATCACCCTGAGTGGCTGGAACGATATGAAGGAGGCCGTCGAAGGGGCGCTGAGTGAGTTGAAGTCGCAGTTCGACAACTCGATTACGGATGTGAATGTCAGTCTGATATCATACAGCAGCGGCGTTCAGCAGTCGGCAACCTACGATTTGGTTGATCAATACTCTTCGCTGATCACCGCATTGGACGGACTACCTTTCCAGGCAGGCAATACCAACTGGGAAGCGGCATTTGACGCGTCGAAAGCTTTCTTTGTCGCGCAGAGCGACGGCGTCAACATTCTGTATTTCATAACTGACGGGAACCCGGTGCCGACGAACCAAGAGTGGCAAGAGGCGCTTTCGGAACTGAATGCCAGCGTTTCCGTTGATATCGAAGCCTTTGCAATCGGTCCGCAGGTCGATTTGGGGAATCTCAATCAGGTCGATTCAGATGGAAGCGCGACGACGGTCACCAGCCCATCGGCTCTTGCGACCGCGTTTTCGGAAACGCCGCTGTTTAATGCCCAGTTGGTCGATTTTTCGCTCGAGCTTTATGTTGACGGAACGGATCTGGGAGAGATCGCTGATGAAGACAGCGATGCCGTCTCCAGCAACGGTTTGAACTATACGGTTACCTTGGAGGACGTTCCCGGGATCGACGATATGTTGGGAGAGATCAATGTCTTCACAGCAACTGCTATTTTCGATCTGGACGGGGTCGTTGAAACCACCAGTGATCGTATAGAGCTGTTTGCCGGTGGAGTTATTCAAGCTGAGCCTGAAGCCGGGGCTAGCTCGGGGTCTGCGGTTGCAGCCTATGTCGACATGTCCGCTGTGTCGGAACCCGGCCTGTTGCCGTCAGATGACACCGTGCCTGTGTTTGATGGGGGCTCTCCGCAGGGATTTGGACAGGTGGAAGAAACCTCTGAGTTAGAGCCAAGTGTGCTGGCCGGCTTGATCGAAGACGGGAATGACGATCTGCTGGCTGCTTTGGAGTTGCCAGGGCAAAACTCAGAGGTTGGAGGCACCGTGAACGGCGCTGACAATCAAACGGCTGCGACGACACCATCCGGCCCCGATGTTTTTGCCGGGCTTGCCGATATCGGACTATTCGACACTCTCGGCCTCGATCACGAGCTTGCGGGAGCGGCAGCCACTGCCTGAGCCGGAATTGCCGCCCATGGCCTCAAGTGCCGATCCGCTCGTTTCCGGGCGGATCGTGACTAATGAGCAGCGTGCGCGGTTTAGCTCCGCACCCCTGAGAAACGCTGTTGCCAACCCTCGCGATCCTCATCGCTGATCTTGGCGAACAGCACTTCGGGCACAGTGAAAGCGTGACCAGGTGCCAGCGCGTTCAGCGCGGCTGCGATATCCTCGGGCCAGCTGTCATCGCCAGTCTGCATCGCCTCAAGCATCCGCGCCGAGGCGGCGGGGATAAAGGGCGCGCTGAGCACCGCATAGAGGCGGATCAGGTTGAGACCCAGCCGCACTTGTGCGGCCGCCTGCACCGGATCGGTCTTGAACAGGGTCCAGGGCGCCGCACTTTGCAGGTATTCGTTACCTGCGGCCCAGATCGCGCGCAGCTCCTGCGCCGACTTGCGGACCTCCATCGCCTCCATATGACCCTCATAGGCGCGCACCCGCGTCGTCAGTTCCGCGATCAGCGCCTCTTCCTGCGGGCCGTATGCGCCACCCTCGGGCACTTCCTCGCCGAATTTCGAGCGGCAGAACTTGGTGATGCGGCTGACGAAATTGCCCAGCACATCCGCCAGATCCTTGTTCACGCTGGCCTGGAAGTTCTCCCAGGTGAATTCGCTGTCGCTGTTTTCCGGCGCATGGGACAGAAGCCACCAGCGCCAATAGTCGGCAGGCAGGATC
Organism: Ruegeria pomeroyi; assembly: GCF_021405525.1. Lineage (GTDB taxonomy): Bacteria > Pseudomonadota > Alphaproteobacteria > Rhodobacterales > Rhodobacteraceae > Ruegeria_B > Ruegeria_B alba. The sequence continues at coordinate 2,719,060 of NZ_JAGQAG010000001.1, read as the reverse complement.
TCCAGCGCCTGATCCATGAACACGCCACGACCCTGCGAGGTCGAGAACTGGCCGCCGTCGTAATTCAGGTAGTTGAAGGATTTCAGGTGGTCGACCATCTTCCACGGCTCGCCCGAGCCGATCAGGGTGGCCGGAAAGCTCAGCGTGTGGAAGGGCACGTTGTCCTTGCCCATGAACTGCACATAGCGCACGTCATCCGCGCCCTTGTCGGTGCGCCACCAGCGTTCCCATTCCGCGTCGCTCTTGCCATGCGCCTCGGCCCATTCGCCGGCGCAGGCGATATATTCGATCGGCGCGTCGAACCAGACATAGAAGACCTTGCCCTCCATCCCCGGCCAGTCCTGCTCGCCCTTCTTGACTGGGATGCCCCAGTCCAGATCGCGGGTGATGCCGCGATCCTGCAAGCCGTCGCCGTCATGCAGCCATTTCTTGGCGATCGAGGTGGTCAGCACCGGCCAGTCGGTTTTCGAGTCGATCCAGGCGTCGAGCTGATCCTTGAGCGCCGACTGGCGCAGATAGAGGTGCTTGGTCTCGCGCACCTCCAGATCGGTGGAACCGGAGATGGCCGAGCGCGGCTCGATCAGGTCGGTCGGGTCCAGCTGCTTGGTGCAGTTCTCGCACTGGTCGCCGCGCGCCTTGTCGTAACCGCAATTGGGGCAGGTGCCCTCGATATAGCGGTCGGGCAGGAAGCGACCATCGGCATTGGAATAGACCTGCCGCTCGCTCACTTCGCGGATCAGGTCGTTCTCGGCCAGTTTGCCCGCGAAATGCTGGGTCAGCTTGTGGTTCTGCGGGCTGGACGAACGCCCGAAATGATCGAAGCTCAGGCCAAAGCGCCGGGCGATATCGGCCTGCACCTCGTGCATCTCGGCGCAATATTCGGCCACCGGCTTGCCCGCCTTGGCGGCGGCCAGTTCGGCGGGGGTGCCGTGCTCGTCGGTGGCGCAGAGGAACATCACCTCGTTGCCCCGGCCACGCTGATAGCGCGCATAGAGATCGGCGGGCAGCTGCGAGCCCACCAGATTGCCGAGGTGCTTGATCCCGTTGATATAAGGGATCGCCGAGGTGATCAGAATACGTGCCATTGTCCCACTTCCGCGAAAATCGTCTGCGGTTCCTTTAACCCAGCCGCGCAGGGGGAGAAATCCCCCTTTTCGCCCTTACCGTTCCTCGCGCTCTTCACGCGAACGTTTCTGGAGCCGACCGATGGTGAACGAGGTGCGCGGCGCGAAGACATAGTTGGTGCGTGCCTCGGGCGTGGGGCGGGCCCGCATCCGGGTCAGGCCAAAGCCGATCAGGAACAGATGCGCGACCGCGATCAGGGCGAACAGGGCGGGCGGGCCAAAGCCTTCGATCAGGGTCGATGCCAGATAGGGTGCCGCGATGGCCCCCAGCGCGTACCAGAACATCAGCGCCGCCGACAGCTCGACCCGCTGTTCCGAGGTGGCAAAGTCATTGGCATGCGCCGCCGAGATCGAGAAGATCGGGAACGAGGTAAAGCCGAACAGCCCGGCCGCCAGCATAACGCCCAAGGTGCCGGTACCGCCCGCCGCCGCAATCACGGCACAGGACCCCATCGCTGCGACAGAGATCCAGATCAGCACCCATCGGCGGTCGTATTTGTCGGCCAGCCAGCCGACTGGATATTGCGCCGCAACCCCGCCCAGCACGAAGGCGGCCAGGAAAAACGCGATCTGGTTGACCGCCAGACCCACTTCTTGCCCATAAAGCGGCCCAACCATGCGGAACGAGGCAGAGCTGACCGCCGAAACGATCACCCCGGCCACCGCCAGTGGCGAACAGAACCAGGCCAGGCCAGGGCGCAGGCGCGGGGCATCGGGGGTCTCGGGCTGGCTGGCCTTGGTCAGGGTCAGCGGCAACAGCGCGGCGCAACACAGCACTGCCAGCAGGTTGTACGAGACATAATGGGCTGGTGGCAGCACCGCGATGATCAGCTGCGCACAGAGCGAGGCGCCGGAATCCGCGATCCGGTAGGTGCCCATGGCGCGGCCGCGGATCTCGTTGGTCAGCTTGGCGTTCAGCCAGGCCTCGATCACCGTATAGCAGCCCGCGACACAGATACCTGACGCGATCCGCATCACCGCCCAGGCATAGGGATCCTCGGTCAGGGTATGGCCGATCAGGCCCATCGCCCCCAATGCGGTGCAGGCGGCAAAGGCGCGCGAATGCCCGACCGACCCCATCAGGCGGGGCGCCCACCAGCAGCCAATGAAGAAGCCAAAGAAATGCGCCGAGCCCAGCATACCGATCTGGGCCTTGGAAAACTCCAGCGTGATGCCCGAAATCGCATCCAGCGGGCCAACGCCACCGGTCGACAGCTGCAAAAGGATGACCGAGAGAAACAGGGCGGCAAAGGAAATGACTGTACGCATGGGATCGGGTGATATCCGGGCAGGGGACCTTGGTCCGTCGATTTACCGACGATTCGCCGTCGGATACGAGTGCAAATGCCCCTTCTGTTCCGGTTTCAGGCCGGAACCGCCTGACCACGGGGCCGCGAGCGGAGCATGAGCCACAGGATGATCGCGATGTTCAGCCCGTTCCAGATGATGCCGTTGACGAAAGCCAGCGTGTAACTGCTGGTGACGTCGTAGATCCAGCCCGACATCCAGCCGCCCAGGGCCATGCCGAGGATGGTCATCATCATCACGAAACCCACGCGTGCGCCCGCCTCGCGCGGGGGCAGATATTCGCGCACCACCAGCGCATAGCTGGGCACGATACCCCCCTGGGCCAGTCCGAACAGGGTGCTGACCACGTAGAGCGGCACCAGCCCGTCATAGGGCAGGAACAGGAACAATGCCGCGCATTGCAGGACCGAGCCCGCCAGCAGCGTCGTCACCCCGCCCAGCCGGTCGGCGACCAGGCCCGAAATCACCCGGCTGACCACACCACCCAAGAGCATCAGCGACAGCATCTCGGCCCCCACCGCCGGGCCGTATCCCAGCCCGACGCAATAGGCGACGATATGGACCTGGGGCATCGACATCGCCACGCAACAGCCGATGCCGGCAATGCCCAGCAGGTATTGCAGCGCGCGCGGGCTCAGCCCGGCGCTGCGCGCGTTCAGCTGGGCGGTGGCGGCGGCGGTGCCATGCGCCTCTTCGGGAAGGCGGCGGCGCAGGACCAGCGACAGCGGGATCACCGCGACCAGCGTCACCACGGCAAGCGTCAGATAGACCGCCTGCCAGCCCCGTTCGGCCAGCACATCGGCCAGCAGGGTGGGCCAGACCGCGCCCGACAGGTAGTTGCCGCTGGCCACCAGCGCCACGGCGATGCCGCGCCGGCGCAGGAACCAGTGCGAGATATCGGCGATCAGCGGCCCGAAGCCCACCGCCGTGCCCAGCCCCAGCAACAGATGCGCCGCAGAGAGCCACAGGATCGTGGGCGCCAGCGTGGCCAGCAGATAGCTGAGCGCGCTCAAGAGCGCCGCCCCGATCAGCGCCCAGGTCACGCCCAGCCGGTCCACCAGCCGGCCCAGCCACAGATTGCCCAGCGCAAAGCCGATCATGGTCAGCGTATAGGGCATCGAGGCCTCGGCCCGCCCGGCACCGAACTCGGCCTCGACCGCGGGCATCACCACGATCACCGCCCACATGCCCACATTGGCCACCGTGGCGATGGCCAGGGTGATCAGCAGGCGAAACCAGGAATAGGCGCTGTCGTGAACCGGGTGAGTCATACCGGCACGCTAGGGGCGGTTGCGCGCCAAGACCAGTGACAAAATCGGGATCGGTACGGTCGCAACCGGGCGAAAAGCAACAGGTGAGAATCTCGGCAACCTGTGGTAGCATTTCGACATTGATATCGCCCCCGGCTCAATCCCGCCGGAACACCGCACTTTGAATACTCACTTTTCAGCAGATGGAGGCACAGATATGGCCGGAACGCGCAAGGACATCGCCAAACTGAACGGACCCTGGTCCGACGAAATGCTCTGGTACGCCCGCGCGGTGCGCGCATTGCAGGGGCGGGCACCCGCCGACCGCACCAGCTGGTGGTATCTGGCCGCCATTCACGGCATCGACATTCCCGGCTGGGTGCAGCAGGGCATCGTGCCTTCGGCCGGCTCGCTGCCGCCGCAGGGCGAGCAGGATCTGATCTTCAACCAGTGCCAGCATGCGGGCTGGTTCTTTCTGCCCTGGCATCGGGGCTATCTGGCCGCGTTCGAGGCCATTCTGGATGCCTGGATATCGACTCAGCCAGGCGGCCCGCAGGATTGGGCGCTGCCCTATTGGAACTATCTTTCGGACAGCAATCCGAACGGTCGGGCGATTCCGCAGGAATTTCTTGACCCGACCCTGCCCGATGGCAGCGCCAACCCGCTGTCACAGGTGCGCCGCAATGGCATGCAGGTGCTGGGGCCGCAGCCCTGGTTCCCGGGCGATATCAGCCTGTCGGCGCAAACCCGCAGCCTGCCCTTTACCGCCGCGCCGGGGACCGAGGGTTATGGCGGCGCGATCAGCGGTTTTGCCCAGCAGGGCAGCCTGACCGGCGCGGTCGAGGGCGATCCGCATAACCGTGTCCACGTGATGGTGGGCGGGGTGCAACCGGTGGCGGGTTGGATGAGCGACCCGGATTATGCCGCGCTCGACCCGATCTTCTGGATGCATCATTGCAATATCGACCGGTTCTGGGCGGCGTGGATGAGCGACCCGGCCAACCAGCAAGAGGCAAGCGGCGCCTGGTCGAACGGGCCGTTTCCGCGCCAGTTCCTGATGCCGAACCCGGCAGGCGGCGGCGATGTGTTCCTGCCCGGCCAGACCCTGCCCGGTGGCCCGCTGGCCCCCGTTTATGATAGCCTGCATGATGGCACCGGTATTGCCCAGGCGGTGGCCGGTGGCCCGGTGACGGAGGGAGCGATGATCACGTCCAGACAGGCGGGTGGCTCGGCGCTTCTGGGCTCGAACTCTGCGCCGCTGACGGTGGCGGCCACCCCGGCCGCGACCGAGATCGCCATCCCGGCCAGGGCCGCGACCGAGTTTGCCGCGCCGCCGGGCCTGGGGCCCGAGCCGCGTCTTTACCTCAACCTCGAAGGGGTGCGCGGAGCGGCGGCGGCCGGTGTGCTGCAAGTGCATCTGCGGTTGCCGGGCGAGGGCGGCGGGCTGCGGCTGGCTGATACGGTGGCGCTGTTCGGGCTGGGCAAGGCCAGCTCGACCGAAGGCGTGCATGCGGGCAACGGCCTGTCGTTGGCCATCGACATCACTGACCTCGCGCGCGAGATACAGATGGCGGCCCCCGGCGCGCTGGAGCGGCTGTCGGTCGAGTTGAGTCAGCCCGGAGCACCCGAAACAGAGATCACGGTCGAGCGGGTCAGCCTTTACAGGCAGGAAATGGGATGATTCCCGTGCCATTGCGTGCTGTCGCGGCGCATCTGCGGTTGGGGCCGATGCCCTGGCTGCTGGCTCTGGCCGTAACCGCGCTGGGCATGTCGCTCTTGCTGCCCGCCGGGCATGGGCTGGTCGAGCTGTGTGGTCGGCTGTCGCTGGCCCTGCTCGCCGATCCCGCGGCGCGGGCGTTGCTGCTGCCCGCGCCGGGGCTGTTGGCCGGGGGGTGGGTTCTGATGGTGCTGGCGATGATGCCGCCGCTGGTCTCGGCGCCGCTGGCGCATCTGTGGCAGACCACCGCACATGCCGGGCGCTGGGCTGCGGTTGCGCCTTTTGCGTTGGCCTATCTGGCGGTCTGGAGCTTGGCGGGGCTGGTGCTGTTGCCGCTGGCGCTGCTACTGGCCAGCGGCCCGGCGGCCTTGCCACTCTTGCTGGGCGCGGCGCTGATCTGGAGCGCTTCACCCACAGCGCAGGCGGCACGCAACCGCTGTCACCGGATGCGTTGGCTGCCCGCGGGGCGAATCCGTGCTGCCCGCGCCGCGCTGGATTACGGGCTGGCGCATGGAGGCGCCTGCCTGGGCGCGTGCTGGCCATGGATGCTGGTGCCCCTTGCGGTGCAGGGCGGACATGGCGCGGCAATGGTGCTGGTGGCTGTCTTTCTGCTGGTCGAGCGGGCCATGCCAGCGACACCCGCCCTGTGGAGGGTGCCGCCCGGCATTGTCGCGTTGTACGGTCTTGCGCCGTCTCGATCGCGCCATCTCACCGGTCTGCGCCGGTTTTGACCTGGCCTTTGTGTCGGGCGGGTTCGAAGGGATACCCCCTCCGCCTCGAACCCGTCCGTGAGTGAGTGGTGGATGTCACCTGAGCTTTACACTAGCACAGGCCGCGGCACGTGTCGGCGTGCAGGGGTATAGGCTTTTATACAAAAGTATAGGTATTTCAGGTGACCTGGCGTCAGTTCGTCGTGACCGTCTGGCGCAGCTTGCCGGTGGTCTTGTCAAAGATCAGGATGCGCTCGTCCTCGGTGACCACGGCGAACCAGTTGCTGCCGATGGTGACCGCCACGGCGCGGGCGCCGTCGGGAAGCTCGACCTGATCGGGCAGGGTGGGGGTTCGGTCGCTCAGACGGATGACAATCAGCGCGAATGTCACTAGAACCCCGCCAATCATCACCGCGGTCAATGCCATGACCATGCGCCGCAGCAGTTTCAGTTGCGGGGTTTCCTGCGGTATCTCGGGATCGGAAGGGGCGGTCATGGATAAGGCCAGGCTGGAATTTGTCATCTCGGCGGCACCGCCGCCCCGCCTTGATAAGGCGCTTTCGCGGGATGTGCCAGAGGAGGCGGCGCTGTCGCGCACCCGGTTGGCGCGTCTGATCGCCGAGGGCGCGGTCCGTATCGACGGGCAGGTGGTCACCGACCCCAAGGCGCGCGTCGCCGAGGGCGCGCAGGTGGCGATCACCCTGACCGAAGCCGAGGAAAGCCATATCGCGCCCGAGGCGATCCCGCTGGTGGTCGTCTACGAGGATGACGACCTGATCGTGATCGACAAGCCCGCCGGCATGGTGGTGCACCCGGCGCCGGGCACGCCCTCGGGCACGCTGGTCAATGCGCTGCTGGCCCATTGCGGCGACAACCTGTCGGGGGTGGGCGGGGTCAAGCGGCCCGGTATCGTGCACCGGATCGACAAGGACACGAGCGGTCTTCTGGTGGTGGCCAAGAGCGATGCCGCCCATCACGGTCTGGCCGCGCAATTTGCCGCCCATAGTGCCGAGCGGCATTATACCGCGCTGTGCTACGGGGTGCCCGATGGCAGCGATCCGCGCCTGCGCGGCGTCAAGGGCGCCAGTTTCGAGCCGGGTAACATCCTGCGCCTGACCACGCAGCTGACCCGCCACCCGACCGACCGCCAGAGGCAGGCTGTGGTGTTCCATGGGGGGCGGCACGCGGTGACGCGGGCGCGGGTGGTCGAGAGCTTTGGGCAGCCCGCTGCCGTGTCGCTGATCGACTGCTGGCTGGAAACCGGGCGGACCCATCAGATTCGGGTCCATATGGCCCATGCCGGACACGGGCTGCTGGGCGATCCGGTCTATGGCGGGCGGCGCAAACTGTCCCCACGCGCGCTGTCACCCGAAGCGGTCGAGGCCATCGGCGCCTTTCCGCGCCAGGCGCTGCATGCGGCTGTCCTGGGGTTCGAACATCCGATAAGCGGTGAAACATTGAGCTTTTCCGCGCCTTTGCCGGAGGATCTTGAAAAGCTGATCGACGTGCTGCGCCGGGCCTGAAACACTTCGCACGGCAAGGTGATGGGCGAGGTCTCACATTTTCTTAATCGAAGCTTAATTTCGGTATCGTAGCCCTTGACCCTTGAATGGGCAAAATAGGCGACCCATATCCTATGTTAAGTCCTTAAACATTTGGGAGGGACATTGATCATGGCGAATTACACCACCCTGCCGGCCCCCACGCCCGAAGGCGGCCTGAACCGCTATATGCAGGAAATCCGCAAGTTCCCGCTGCTGGAACCGGAAGAGGAATACATGCTGGCCAAGCGCTGGGTCGAGGAACAGGATGCCGAGGCCGCGCACAAGATGGTCACCAGCCATCTGCGTCTGGCCGCCAAGATCGCCATGGGCTATCGCGGCTATGGCCTGCCCCAGGCCGAGGTGATTTCCGAGGCGAACGTAGGCCTGATGCAAGCGGTGAAACGGTTCGACCCGGAAAAGGGGTTCCGCCTGGCGACCTATGCCATGTGGTGGATCCGCGCCGCGATCCAGGAATACATCCTGCGCTCGTGGTCGCTGGTAAAGCTGGGTACCACCAGTGCGCAGAAAAAGCTGTTCTTCAACCTGCGCAAGGCCAAGGCCCGTATCGGCGCGCTGGAAGAGGGCGACCTGCGCCCCGAGAACGTCGCCCGCATCGCCCATGACCTGGGCGTGAGCGAGGATGACGTGATCAGCATGAACCGGCGCATGTCCGGCGGCGATGCCTCGCTGAATGCCACTGTCGGCTCCGAAGGCGAGGGCACGATGCAATGGCAGGACTGGCTGGAGGACGAAGACGCCGACCAGGCCGCCGATTACGAGGCGCGCGACGAGCTGGAGGCGCGGCGCGAATTGCTGGCCTCGGCGCTGGATGTGCTGAACGAGCGTGAAAAGGACGTGCTGACCCAGCGGCGGCTGATGGACCAGACCGTGACGCTCGAGGATCTGAGCGCGCAATACAATGTCAGCCGCGAGCGCATCCGTCAGATCGAGGTGCGCGCCTTTGAAAAGCTGCAAAAGCGCATGCGCGAGCTGGCCCGCGAAAAGGGCATGCTGATCCCGGCCTGACCGGCCTGCGGGTGAGTATTTATGGCGGAATGAAGAGAGGGGCCCGGCAGGGCCCTTCTTGTTTCTTGCGGTCTGGAGAGGGTGACGCGGCTACTCGGCAAGCCAAGTGATCGATGTCAACAGGATCAGGATGACGGCGGCGACAATTGCGGCGATAGCGACCCGTTTGGAGCCGGCCTCATATTCCCCAACGAGGACGATCAGGCCGCAAACCCCCCAGAGCATCATGGCGGCAATTGGATAGTCGATGACAGGGATGAGCCCCAGAAGGCCAAGACCGGATAGGAACGCGCCACCAAAGGCGATGACGCGCACAGTGTTGCGCCAGATCGGCGATCTGGGCCGCTCTTCGGTGCCGTAGATCGTAACCGCCAACAGGGTGACGATAATTTCGAGGACAATCTCCACGGTCTTCTCCCAAGGATTCGCAGAGTGGGGCCCGGCCCGGCCCTAGCGCAGCCGGGCGCGCAGGACGCGGACCATGTTGTCTCCCATCACCTTGCGGATCTGCTCTTCGCTCACGCCCGCATCCAGCAGCGCCGAGGTAAGTGCGGCCAGTTCCGAGGTGTCAAAGGCGGTTTCCACCGAACCGTCATAATCGGAGCCCAGCGAGACATGATCGGCGCCCACCGTTTCGATCGCCTTGACGATCATCTTGGCGATACCGGTGGGGGTGATGTCGTCACAGGCGACCTCGGCCCAGTAGCCCATGCCGATCACCCCGCCGGTGGCGGCAATCTCGCGCATCAGCTCGTCGGGATAGTTGCGTTTGACCGGGCAATGGCCGTGCAGCCCGCCATGGCTGACCACCAGCGGCATGTCGGTCATCGCCAGCACGTCGCGCGCCACCTGCTGGCTGGAATGGGCCAGGTCGATCACCACCGGACGGCGGGCCAGTTCGGCCACTACGGCGCGGCCGAATTCGGTCAGGCCGGTATCGGCCTCGCCATGCAGCGAGCCGCCCAGCTCGTTGTCGAAGAAATGTTGCAGCCCATAGACCCGGTGCCCGGCGTCAAAGATCGGGTCGAGATTGGCCAGATCACCCTCGAGCGGATGCGCGCCTTCGATCCCCAGGATGCCGCCCACAACCGCCTCGCCGCGCGTCTTGGCGGCGAGCACTTCTTCCAGATCGGCGGCGGTCTTGATGATCTTGAGGCGGCCACCGGCGGCGTCCTCGACCTTGTGCAGTTTTTCCGCCTGCCAGATCGCTCGTTCGCGCAGGCTGGTCCAGGTGCGCAGCGGCCAGAGCTGGCCCACCGCCAGCAGGGTGATGTTGTCGAACGCCTCGGCCGAGTTGCTGTCATAGTTCTGCCCGGCGGGCGATTTGGTAACTGCGGTAAACACTTGTAGCGCCACGTTGCCCTCGATCAGGCGAGGAACATCGACCTGGCCGCGGGTGCCGCGCTGGCTCAGATCGCGGCTCCAGAGCAGAGGATCGGCATGCCAGTCGCCCACGATCAGCTCCTTGTGCAGGGCGGCGGCGCGGTCGCTCACCGGATAGGGGGCATGGTCGATCACGTTGTTGGACGTGTCCTCGACATATGCAGGCAGAAAGCCGAAGAACACGACCGCCCCGGCAATCGCCGCCAGCGCCAGCAGTCGCACCGCCCATTTCAGAACCTTCCGCATGATCAACTCTCCCTGATGCGATCTGGCGCCAGCCTAAGCGTCGAATATGTCAGGGCAAAGACTGACCCTGCGTCTAGCCGGGCAGAGTTGCATCGTCACGTGGCCGCGCTAGGATGATGGTTCCAAGGGAGGAGCGATCATGGCCGGAGGCTGGGCCCGCGACGGCGCGGTGAGCGAACAGATCGAGGCGTCGATTTCCGACGAGCTGGCGCGGCTGAAGGCGCGCAAGACGCCGGTGGGCGAAAGCCTGACCCATTGCGCCGAATGCGAAGAGGAGATCCCCGAACCGCGCCGAAAGGCGATCCCGGGGGTGAAACTATGCCTGGATTGCCAGCAGGAACGCGACGGCGCCTTCAAGGCGCGCGGGGGCATTAACCGGCGCGGGTCAAAGGACAGCCAGTTGAAGTGAGGACTGGGGGGCGAAAACGGTCGTTTTCGCCTGATCTTTGCCACTCAACCGAGAGCATATAGGAGTATCTGCAGAGTAGGTCTTCTCCCATCCTTCGGCATCAACGAAGTGAGGATGTCGGGCCCATCTCCAGTCTATAGACGAAAGTGTTTCCGTCGAAGTCGCGTACGCCCGAACCGTCAAGCTGGCTAGGTATGATGGTCGTTAGCAACATCGTACCATACCCGCTTTTGTCCGATCTCTCCTGCAGTGGAATGCCACTCTCTTTCCACTCAAGTAGACAGCCTCCGGTTGGAAGCTCGTTCCAAGAAATTTCTATCTTGCCCCCTTCGTGTCCAATCGCCCCGTACTTCAGGGCATTTGTGGCAAGCTCGTGAGCTGCCATCGAAAGGGACTGAGCTTGCGCCATCGAAAGGGGGTATTCTGGCCCCTCAATGCTGATCCGTTGAAGGGCATCCTTCCCATGGACGGCAAGCTGGTATTCAAAGACAGATCGAATGGTGTCTTCCTGTGACGAGCTCTTGCCCGCCAACTGCTGGTTGACTTTGATGAGTGAAGTCAGCCTTTCTTCGAAGGCTTTGAGAAACTCAGGAACAGTTGCAGCAGCTCTTCCAGTCTGCCGCGCAATGGCAAAGACTATGGAGAAGAGGTTTCCGACCCGGTGCTGCAGCTCTCCCATCAGAGCATTTCGCATCTCACGTAGCTTTACTTGATCGGTGACGTTCTCGCTGAACTGGATCATGAAGCGTTCGGTTTCATTCTGCCCTTGAAGGGGTGCATGGTGGGCCGTCCACCATTGCTCCTTGATCGTCCCATCCACCGAAAGCCGAAAAGGTATCTCCGAGATTGAGGTTTCTTCGCCCGCCAAGGTGGCTTCGAAGATCGCTTTCATGCTCTCAACCCTGTCTTCAGCCTCCGGGAAAGCGTCAAAGACATACTGGTCAGAGAGATCGTTCCACTTTTTGCCCACCATTTCCAGGTAGGCTGGATTTGCTGCCTTGAAGCATAACTCGCTGTCCAGGATCATCGTCGGCGCGGGCGATCTTAGAAAAACGTCTTCAAAGTTGTATGCCAAGGCTGGTGTCTCATGTGCTGACTGTCAGTTCCGCAAGCTAAGATATTTGAGACACAGCAATCCGTCTATCGCTTAGTTGTCAGAGGACATACAGCACCGAGTGCATTTGGTCAGCTCAACCATGAGGTGCACTCCACTAAAGGACAAGTGCCAAAAACGGTCGTTTTTGTCACAAGATGACAAGCCACCCAAAATCAAGCTGTTGATAGGAGCAAAAAACCTCGGCAAAATCTTTCGCGGTTTTGGCGGGGTTTTGTCTTGCGGGGCTCAGTCTGTTCTGAGCCGCGCCACAGGCATCTTCTCCCTGTGGCGCGGGCTGGGCATCAGCCCTCCATCGCTTCCAGCTCGTCGATCATGTCCGAGATCATGCTCAGGCCCTTGTCCCAGAATTTTGGGTCGCTGGCATCCAGACCAAAGGGCGCCAGAAGCTCTTTGTGGTGCTTGGAACCGCCCGCCTTCAGCATGTCGAAATACTTTTCTTCGAACCCTTCGGCGCCCTCGGCGTAGACCGAGTAGAGCGCGTTCACCAGCCCGTCGCCGAATGCATAGGCATAGACGTAAAAGGGCGAGTGCACGAAATGCGGGATATAGGCCCAGAAGCTTTCATAGCCTTCCATGAAGTCGAATGCAGGCCCAAGGCTTTCGCCCTGCACGCTCATCCACAACGCGCCGATATCCTCGGGCGTGAGTTCCCCCTGACGGCGGGCGGCGTGCAGCTTGCATTCAAAGTCATAAAACGCGATCTGGCGCACCACCGTGTTGATCATGTCCTCGACCTTGCCCGCCAGCAGCACCTTGCGCTGTTCTTGGGTCTCGGCCTTTTCCAGCATCTTGCGGAAGGTCAGCATCTCGCCAAACACGCTTGCGGTCTCGGCCAGTGTCAGCGGGGTCGAGGAGAGCATTTCGCCCTGACCGGCGGCCAGCACCTGATGCACGCCATGACCCAGCTCATGCGCCAGCGTCATCACATCGCGCGGCTTGCCCAGATAGTTGAGCATCACATAGGGGTGCACCTCGGTCACGGTGGGATGGGCAAAGGCACCCGGCGCCTTGCCGGGTTTCACGCCCGCGTCGATCCACCCCTTGGAGAAGAAGGGCGCGGCGATCTCGCCCATGCGCGGATCAAAGGCGTCATAGGCCTCCATCACCATGCGCTCGGCCTGGGCCCAGGGGATGGTGCGGGTGTCTTCCATCGGCAGCGGCGCGTTGCGGTCCCAGACCTGCATGCGGTCCAGTCCCAGCCATTTGCGTTTCAACTCGTAATAGCGGTGGCTCAGCTTGGGATAGGCGGCAACCACCGCCTCGCGCAGGGCCTCGACCACCTCGGGTTCGACGTCGTTGGACAGATGACGGCCGGTCTGGGCGCTGGGCATCTTGCGCCAGCGGTCGATCACTTCCTTTTCCTTGGCGGCGGTGTTGTGGACGCGGGCGAAGGTCTTGATGTTCTCGCCAAAGACGCGGGCCAGTTCGTGGGCGGCGGCCTCTCGCTTGCTCCGGTCCTGCTCGGTCAGCAGGTTCAGCGTGCCCTCGATGTTCAGGTCTTCGCCGTCGATGTCAAAGGTGAGCCCGGCGATGGTCTCGTCGAACAGCCGCTCCCAGGCGTCGCCCACCACGCCCAGATCGTGCAGGAAGCGTTCCAGTTCATCGCTCAGCTGATAGGGTTTCATTGCGCGGATGCGGCGGAACACGGGCGCATAGCGGGCCAATTCTTCGTTTTCTGCAAAGCGGGCGGCCAGAGCGTCATCCTCGATCCGGTTCAGTTCCAGGGTGAAGAAGACCAGCGGCGTGGTGAAATTGGTGATCTTTTCCTGGCAGTCGGACATGAACTTGGCCCGGCCCGCGTCGATGGTCAGCTGGTAATAGCGCAAGCCTGCAAAGGACATGATGCGCCCGGCGACGGCGCTGATCTTCTCGTTGCGCTGCACACAGGTCAGCAGGGCGCCCGCATCCAGATCGGCCAGCTTGCCCTCGTAATCGGCGGCGAATGCGGCGCATTCGGTTTCCAGCCAGTCGAGGTCACGTTTCAACTCCGGCGCGTCCTCGCCGGTATAAAGATCGCTCAGGTCCCATTCGGGCAGATTGCCGAGATCCTTGGAACCGGAACCGGCATTGGCGTCGCGAAGGGGAAAGGGCAGGTGAAACATGTGGGCCTCGTCTTTGCTTGTTGCCCCACACTTAAGGAGCGCAGCCGCCCACCGCAACCGGCAAGACCGCGAGTGTGCGCTTGCGGCAGGCGGCGAGAAAATTCGACGAATTTTCTCGGGCGTGCCAGCGCGCGGTCAGGCGCTGCGTTGCAACCGGTCCGGTGCCGAGAACAGGGCGGCCATCCGGTCATAGACCGGGTCGCGCACTTCTGGGGCCTCCATCAGCACCTCGTGTTCACCGTCCGGGATCTCGACCAGTTCGCCACGCGGCCAGCGCGCCATGCGGGCGCGCACCGCCTTGCGGTCGACGATCTGCTCGTGGGAGCCCAGGAAGGTCAGGCAGGGCAGGTCGGGCGAGGGGCGGTTCTCCAGTGCGCGGCATTCCGCCAGCGCCTCGCGCAGCCAGATATTGGTGGGAGCGCCAAGCGCCAGTTCCGGGTGCGCGGCCAGCTGATCGCGCATCATCTCGTACATCGCCGGGTCGCGGGTCAGCGCATTGCCCTGGAATTCCTGCGCCTGCACATATGGCTCCAACGTGGTGGTGGCGGGATGCTTGTGCCCCATGCCGATGGCCGGAGCCAGATTGGCGGTTATCCAGCTCAGCGGCTTCATCACCGGGGTAAAGAAAATGCCCCACATCGGCCCAGTAAAGGCGCAGGCTGCGACCGGCAGCCCCTCCATCACCGCGCGCAGCCCGATGGCGCCGCCCATGGAATGGCCGACCATGAACCAGGGCTTCGGCAGTTCGAGTGTGGTGGCCAGTTCCACCGCCGCCGCGACGTCGCGCTGGAAGTCGGTGAAATTCACCACATGCCCCAGGCGGCGGTCCTCCAGCAGCCTGTCGGCCAGACCCTGACCGCGCCAGTCCACCGCCAGCATGGCAAAGCCGCGCGCCACAAAGGCACGCGCCGCATCGCCGTATTTCTCGATATATTCGGTGCGCCCGGGAAACATCAGCACGGTGCCACGCGCTTCGCCGTCGGGGCGCCAATGACCGGCGCGGATGCGCAGACCGTCCGAGGTCTGCATCCAATGGGCCGCGCCACCGGCGGGGCCGCCGGCCACATCTTCGAACAAGGGGGCCGGCGTCAGGGTCATCAGGCCAGCACCGAGGCCAGTTTCATCGCGACGCCCATGTCGCCGTCGATGGTCAGCTTGCCGGACATGAACGCGCCGGTGGGGTTCAGGTCACCCGACAGGATCTGCTGAAAGGTATCGGCATCCGCCGACAGGGTCACATCGGCCTCTTCGTCGCTGACCCGGGCGCCCGACCCATCCAACACGATCGCGCCCATATCGGCGATGGCGAATTTGGCTGTGGCATCGAAACCGGCGCCAGACAGCTTTTCGTTCAGCTCGGCTGCGGCCTGTTCAAGAGTGTCGCTCATTGTGTTCCTCGGTCTTTGTTTGGGGCGTGACGCAGCCCTCGTGGACAACGCCGTTTAGCGCGCTAAAGTAAGGTCTGTTATGATCGCATTGCCTGTAAAGCTCAAAGATATCGTTGCGGCACTCTGGCTGATATCCGCCATTTCCGGGGGGGTGTCGGCGCAGGAGGTCGAGCCGAATGACGAAGCCGTCCTGCTGGAAGAACTGGTCGGGGCCGATCCCGTGCGCGCGCGTCAGATCGACCGCGAATTGCAGGCGCTTTGGGCACAATCGGGCTCTGCCTCGGCCGATTTCCTGCTCAAGCGTGGACGCGACGCGCTCGAGGCGCAGGATATCCCCGCCGCCATCGAACATCTGACGGCTTTGACCGATCATGCGCCCGATTTCGCCGAGGGGTGGCATGCCCGCGCTTCGGCCTATTTCGCCGCCGACCTCTATGGCGCCGCCGTGGCCGATCTGGAGCGCGCGCTTGCGCTCAACCCGAACCAGTATGATGCGATCTTTGGGCTTGGGTTGATCTTCGAGGCGCTTGAGCGGCCTGAAACGGCCTATGCCGTCTATACCCGGGCGTTGGCTATACATCCGCATCACGAGGAAGTAACCAGTGCCGTGACTCGACTGAAATCCCGGATCGAGGGCCAGGCGCTCTGACGCGCCGCACCGGGCCGGGCAGGGGGCAGACAGGTGAGCGGATCAACGCGGATCGTGGCCGTCCTTGGCCCGACCAACACAGGCAAGACGCATTACGCGATCGAACGGATGCTGGGCCATCGTACGGGGGTGATCGGCCTGCCGCTGCGCCTGCTTGCGCGCGAGGTCTATGACAAGATCGTGGCGCTGCGCGGCCCCTCGGTGGTGGCGCTGGTCACCGGCGAAGAGCGAATCGTGCCGCCGCGCACCCAGTATTGGGTCTGCACGGTCGAGGCGATGCCCGAGGGGCTGGGCGCCGATTGCGTTGCCGTGGATGAAATCCAGCTCTGCGCCGATCCCGAACGCGGCCATGTTTTTACCGACCGCTTGCTCAGGGCGCGCGGGCTGCACGAAACGCTGTTTCTGGGCTCCGACACCATGCGCGGACCCATCGCGGCGCTGGTGCCCGAGGCGCAGTTCGTCCGCCGCGAGCGGATGAGCCAGCTGGTCTATACCGGCTCGAAAAAGATCACCCGGATGCCACCGCGCAGCGCCATTGTCGGGTTTTCTGTCGAAAACGTCTATGCCATCGCCGAGCTGATCCGCCGCCAAAAAGGGGGTGCTGCCGTGGTGATGGGGGCGCTGTCCCCGCGCACCCGCAACGCGCAGGTGGATCTCTATCAGAATGGCGAGGTCGACTACCTGGTCGCCACCGATGCCATCGGCATGGGGTTGAACCTGGATATCGACCATGTGGCCTTTTCCGCGCTCAGCAAGTTCGACGGCCGCCGCATGCGTCCTCTGGCGCCCAACGAGTTGGGCCAGATCGCGGGCCGGGCCGGGCGTGGCATGGCCAGCGGCACCTTTGGTGTGACCGGCGAGGCGCGGCCGCTTGACGAGGGGATGGCGCAGGCGATCATGGAGCACCGCTTCACCCCGCTCCGGAAACTGAACTGGCGCAACAGCGCGTTGCGCTTCAACTCGGTGGATGCGCTGATTTCCGCACTGGAAGAGGCACCAAGCGGCGAACACCTGCTCAAGGCGCGCGAGGCCGACGACCTGATGGCGCTGAAATCGCTGGCGGGCGAGGCCGAGGTCATTGCCCGCGCCAGCGATGGCGCTTCGGTCCGGCTGCTCTGGGATGTCTGCCGTATTCCGGATTTCCGCGGTATCAGCCATGCGGAACATGCCGGGTTGTTGCAGGTGATCTTTGGTCATCTGCACGAGCGTGGGGCCATTCCCGACGATTTCATGGCCCGGCAAATCCGTCGCATCGACCGCACCCATGGGGACATAGATACTCTGTCCAAACGGCTGGCATATATCCGCACGTGGACATATGTCGCGCAGCGGAACGGCTGGGTTCGTGACGAAAGCCATTGGCGCGGCGAAACCCGCGCTGTAGAAGACAGGGTGTCGGACGCCCTCCATGAACGTCTGACACAGAGATTTGTGGACCGGCGCACCAGCGTGCTGCTGCGCCGGCTCAAGCAGAAGGAGGCCCTTTTGGCCGAAGTGAACGACAAGGGTGAAGTGACGGTCGAAGGTGAATTCGTCGGCCGTCTCGAGGGATTCCGCTTCATGCCGGACAAGTCCGCGCAGGGGGCCGAGGCAAAGGCGCTGAAATCGGCGTCGTTGCAGGCGCTGGCGCCGCAGTTCCATCTGCGCGCCGACCGGTTCTATAACGCACCCGATACCGAGATCGACTTTACCGAACAGGGCGGTCTGATGTGGGGCGAATATGCGGTGGGCAAGCTCACCGTCGGCGCCGATCCACTGAAACCGCAGGTAGAGGTCTTTGTTGACGAGGCCGCAGGCCCCGATGTCGAACAGAAGGTGCAGCGCCGCCTGCAGCATTTCATCGACCGCAAGATCGCGGCCCTGTTCGAGCCGCTGCTCGCGCTGTCACGCGACGAGGCGCTGAGCGGGCTGGCGCGTGGCTTTGCCTTCCGCATGGTCGAGAATTTCGGCATCCTGCCGCGCGCCGATGTGGCGCAAGAGGTCAAGGATCTGGATCAGGAAGCGCGTGGCGCCCTGCGCAAGCATGGCATCCGCTTTGGCCAGTTCACCATCTTCATGCCGCTCCTGCTGAAACCGGCGCCGACCCGTTTGCGGCTGGTGCTGTGGTCGCTGGCCCGGGGCCTGTCGGAATTCCCCGAGGCGCCGCCGCCGGGGCTGGTGACGGTGCCGTCGGTCAAGGATGCCGAACCGGGCGTCGATACGATGTGCGGCTATCGCATCTCGGGCGAGCGGGCGATCCGCATCGACATGCTGGAACGTCTGGCCGACATGCTGCGCGCCAAGGACAGCCGCGCCGGGTTCGAGGCGACGGCGGACATGCTGTCGATCACCGGCATGACGCTGGAGCAGTTTGCCGACCTGATGCAGGGGCTGGGCTACAAGGCCGAGCGCGGCGAACGTGCCAAGGTGAAACCGGCGCCTGTCGAGGGTGCTGCCGAAGGAGCGGCCGCCCCGGCAGAGGGGACCGTAGCCGAGGCCGCCCCGGCACCCGAGGTCGCCGAGGCAGAGGCAGTGCCAGTGGAGCCGGTCGAAGCCCCCGCAGAGACCCCCGCAGAGGCCGCCGACGCGGAGCTCGAGCTTGAGGTCTTTTTCACCTTCACTTGGGCCCGTGCCGCCCGCCAGCAGCAGGGCCGTGGCCCGCGCCGCGAGGGCCGGGGCCAGCCGGGGCAGGGCGAAGGCCGCGCCAAGGACCGCCCGCGCGGTGGCAAGCCGCAAGAGGGCGGACGCCGCCGCGATGGCAAGCCCCAGGGCGGCAAGGGTGGCAAACCCGGCCAGCAAGGCGCCAAGACCTATTCCTCGCGCCCGCCGAAGAAGGAAAAGGCGATCGACCCCGACAACCCCTTTGCCGCCGCGCTGATGGGGCTGAAAGAGGGCAACTGAGCGGTCATGACAGAGGCGCCGACCCGGCTGCGCATCGACAAATGGCTCTGGCACGCGCGTTTCTTCAAAACGCGCGTGCTGGCAGCCGAGGCGGCCGGATCAGGGCGTATCCGTGTCAATGGCAATCGCGTCTCGAAACCGGCGCATGCGGTGGGGCCGGGGGATGTGCTGACCTTTGGCCAGGGCCGTCAGGTCCGGGTGATCCGGGTCGAGGCGCTGGGGACACGGCGTGGCCCGGCGCCCGAGGCGCAAACGCTGTATACCGATCTGGATGCGGAGCGAAACGATGCTCCTCCCGCCGAAGCCTGACCGGAACGCTGTCGCGCCTCACCCGCCTGCGGCGGGATGCCCGGCCTTTCCGGACGCCGCCAGGGGCGATCCTCCCTTGAAGAACACGCCACTCTGATTTAGCTAGTCGGGCAACGAACCAGTGGAATTCAGCTCATGACCTATGTCGTCACCGAAAACTGCATCGCCTGTAAATACACCGACTGTGTCGAGGTATGTCCGGTGGACTGTTTCTACGAGGGCGAGAACACGCTGGTCATCCATCCCGACGAATGCATCGACTGTGGCGTGTGCGAACCCGAATGCCCCGCTGATGCGATCCGCCCCGATACCGAACCGGGGATGGAGCAATGGGTCGAGTTCAACCGCAAGTATTCCGAAATGTGGCCGGTCATCGTGACCAAGAAGGACCCGCTGCCCGACGCTGAAGAGCGTGACGGCGAGTCCGGCAAGATGGAGAAGTATTTCTCCGAGGCGCCCGGCGAGGGCGGCTGAAACGATATAACGATTCGCGCGCGGACCCGGGTCCTTGGCGGGGCGGATCGGTTCAAGACCCTGATCAGAAAGGGTGAATGGGTCGTTGTGACGTCTCGCCCTTTAAGGGGGCGTAATTTTATGGTATATTCTCTTTACATGATGCCAATGATCGGGATGAGCACCAAAAGCTGGCTCGCTTTTGGGCAACAGCATTTGTGATGAAATTCAACGACTCGCGGGAGCCATCGTTCCCGAGCGTCTAATTTTGTTGCGGCGACCCCGGTCAGCAACCAAGGAAAGACCTGAATGACCAAGTCGAAAAAGCTCGAGTTCCGCCCAAACGATTACGTGGTCTATCCGGCGCATGGCGTCGGACAGATCCTCTCGATCGAAGAGCAGGAAGTCGCCGGGTTCAAGCTCGAGCTGTTCGTGATCTCCTTTGAAAAGGACAAGATGACCCTGCGGGTGCCGACCAACAAGGCCACCGAATCCGGTCTGCGTTCGCTCAGCTCTCCGGATGTGATCAACCAGGCGATGAAGACGCTCAAGGGCAAGGCCAAGGTCAAGCGCGCCATGTGGTCGCGCCGGGCGCAGGAATACGAGCAAAAGATCAACTCGGGCGACCTGATCTCGATCGCCGAGGTGGTCCGTGACCTGCATCGAACCGATGACCAGCGCGAGCAGTCCTATTCCGAACGTCAGCTCTACGAGGCGGCGCTTGAGCGTCTGACGCGTGAAGTTGCTGCCGTGTCGGGCGCCGATGAGATGGCCGCCGCCAAGCAGGTCGACGATGTGCTGACCTCGCGCGCGGCCTGACGCCGGATGCGACATTTTGCGGGCCGTCCCCTTGGGGCGGCCCGTTTTTTTGCGCGGCATTCCCGAGCGTAGGGTACTAGGCTGACGACAGATCGGTCAGGACAGAGAGGGCAGATGCATACGGTCAAGGCGGCAGTCCGCAAACTCTATGTCGGGCGGGAACCGGGGTCGGTTCGGTTTCGCTATGGGCTGATCCTGTTCGACCTGTCGACCATCCTCTTTTTCATCGCGACCGCGCATCTGCCGCATGGCCGGCTGTTGACCGCGCTGAGCGTGGTGATCGGGCTCGTCATCCTGTGCGACTTCAGCGCGCGATTGTGGATTGCCAGGCAAAGGCGCGAGTTTCTGACCCGCATCTATACCATTGCCGATATCATCGTGATCCTGTCGCTGCTGCTGGATCCGTTCCTGACCCAGAGCCTCGCCTTTCTGCGCATCCTGCGCGGGCTGCGGCTGATCCACTCCTATCATCTGCTGCACGACCTCAGGCGTGACAGTCAATTCTTCCGCACGCATGAGGATGCCATTGTGGCGGCGGTCAATCTCTTGGTCTTCATCTTTCTGACCACGATGGCGGTGCTGGTTTTCTTCATCCCGCCGGGCAGCCGCGAGACCCCCTATATCGACGCGCTCTATTTCACCATGGCGACGCTGACCACCACCGGGTTCGGCGACATCACCCTGCCGACCCCGGCGGGCAAGCTGTTTTCGGTCTTTGTCATGGTGGTGGGCGTGGCGCTGTTCGTGCGTCTGGCGCAGGCGATCTTTTCCCCGCAGAAGGTGCGCTATCGCTGTCCGGATTGCGGCCTGTTCCGGCATGACCCGGATGCGGTGCATTGCAAGCATTGCGGCGGGTTGCTGAATATCGAGACGGGTGGGGCCGGGTAGGGCGGCGATGTCTAAAGCGCGGCCGACAGCGCCAGCAGGCAGGTGATCTCGGCCAGTTGCTGCGCGGCGCCCAGAATATCGCCGGTCTGGCCGCCGATCTTGGCCCGGGCAAGTACGGCAAGACCCGTCACTGCCAGCGCCGCCAGCAGTGCCGGGATCAGCACCGTCCAGCCGGCCAGCAAGAGCGCCAGCCCCATCGCCAGCCCAAGGCCGATCACCACCGCCTGCGGGGCCGGGCGCCCCACCGACTGGCTGAGGCCCGCGCCGCGCGCATTGGGCAGGACCCGCATCAGCACCGGCATCAGCGCCCGCGACCAGACCGCCGCCGCCACGACCGCGCCAAACGCACCGCCCGCGACCAGTGCCGCCAGCGCCGCCAGTCGCAACCCCTGTGACAGGATCAGCGCCAGCACGCCATAGGTGCCGATATGGCTGTCCTTCATGATCTCCAGCCGCCGCTCTGGTGTGAAGCCGCCCCAGAGCCCGTCGGCGGTATCGGCCAACCCGTCCTCGTGCATGGCGCCGGTGGTCATCACCAGCACCACCAGCATCAGCCCGGCCACAGCGACCGGCGCCAGCCCGGCGGCAAGTGCCAGCGCGCCGGTGACCCAGGCCAGCCCTCCAACCACCAGCCCCGCCAGCGGAAAGGCCCAGACGGCCGCGGCCTGCCGGGCAAAGGCGGGTTCGGGCAGGGCGGGCAGCGGCAGGCGGGTCAGCAACACCAGCGCCAGCAAAGGATCCCGGGATGAAATGGCCGCAATGTCGTTTTTGCGCATCTCTCCGCCTTTCAAGGTCTTGTCGTGTCGGGTGCATTGGTTAAACACGGGCGGACCCAAGATGCAAAGAGGCTTTCCATGCTGCCAGCGCTTACCGATCTCGCCCAGTTCCGCGACCTGCTGACCTCGGCGCCCGGTCCCGATACCGCCGCCCGCGCTGGCGCTGAAGAGCGCAACGGTCAATTGACCAAACCGCCCGGTGCGCTGGGGCGGCTCGAGGATCTGGCGATCTGGTATGCGGGCTGGCGCGGCGATGCCCGGCCCCGGATCGAGGCGCCGCAGGTGATCGTCTTTGCCGGCAATCACGGGGTGACGGCACAGGGCGTTTCGGCATTTCCGGCCGAGGTGACGGTGCAGATGGTGATGAATTTCGAACATGGCGGCGCCGCCATCAACCAGTTGGCGCGTGCCGCCGGGGCGCGCATGGATGTGCACGCGCTGGAACTGGACCGTCCGACACAGGATTTCACCCAAGGCCCGGCAATGACCGGGGACGAATTGCTGACCGCGCTGCAAACCGGCTGGGCCGCCGTCGATCCGGCGGCGGATCTGCTGGTGGTGGGCGAGATGGGCATCGGCAACACCACCCCGGCGGCGGCCATCGCGCATGCGCTGTTCGGGGGCGCGGCGGGCGACTGGACCGGGCGCGGTACCGGGGTTGACGACGCCGGGCTGGCCAACAAGACGCGCGTCGTGGCCGAGGGCGTCGCCCTGCACACCAGCCGCGACGGGCTCGAGGTATTGCGTCGCCTGGGCGGGCGCGAGATCGCCGCCATGGCGGGTGCAATTGCCGCCGCGCGTCAGCTGCGCATCCCGGTGATCCTGGACGGGTTCATCTGCACGGCGGCGGCAGCGACGCTTGCGGCGGTTGCGGCAGACGCGCTGGATCATACCGTTGCCGGTCACCAGAGCGCCGAGGGTGCGCATAAGGCGCTTTTGAAGAAGCTGGGCAAGGAAGCACTTCTTTCGCTCGGCCTGCGTCTGGGCGAGGGCTCGGGCGGGGCGTTGGCGATCAATATCCTGAAAAGCGCGGTGGCCTGCCATTCCGGCATGGCCACCTTTGCCGAGGCCGGCGTTTCCGACGGCTGAACGCCGCTCTTCCGGCCCTTGCGTGAATCAGGCAGAGCGTCGCTCTGCCAGTTCCTCGCTCAACTCCATCAGCGCTGTCTCAAGGTCCTTTTGCAGCGCCTGCGAGCGCTCCACATAGGCTGTGTTCTCGGCGGTGGGTATGTTCGGGTCCCAGACCTCTGCCAGATCACGCACCGCCTTGCGGTCATGCTGATAAAAGGTCTGCGCTGCCTGAGCTGCCTCGTATTCGCTGAGGCCGACATTCTCCAGCACATAGCGTCCGGCGCGGACCGAGCTGTCGAACATCTCGCGCACGATGTCATCGGCCCCGGCGCGGTAAAGCTCATAGACATGGTTGCGGTCGCGCGCGCGGGCGATGATATGCAGGTCGGGGCGCTGGCGCCGGGCATAGGCCACCAGTTTCGTCACCTGATTGTCATCATCCAGCGCCGCCACCAGCACCTGCGCCTTGGCCAGTCCCGCCGCCTTGAGCAACTCGGGCCGGGTCGGGTCGCCCAGAAACCCCTTGACGCCAAAGCGCCGCATCAGCTGGATCGTCTCCATGTCGTGATCCAGCACGATGGTCTTGAACCCGCTGGCGGTGACCAGCCGGTTGACGATCTGGCCGAACCGACCGATGCCCGCGATGATCACCGGCCCCTGTTCGTCGATTGTGTCGGGCGCATGGGTCGGGGCATGCTCGCGCATGTTGCGTGACAACAGGTCGTAAAGGATGAACAGAAGCGGCGTGATCATCATGGTCAGTGCGATGATCATCAGCAGTTTCTGTGACAGATGCGCCGGGATCACGTTCTGCTGGGTGGAAAAGGCCAGCAGGACAAAGCCGAATTCGCCCGCCTGCGCCAGCCCCAGCGTGAA
Organism: Ruegeria pomeroyi; assembly: GCF_021405525.1. GTDB lineage: Bacteria > Pseudomonadota > Alphaproteobacteria > Rhodobacterales > Rhodobacteraceae > Ruegeria_B > Ruegeria_B alba. The sequence goes on along the minus strand of NZ_JAGQAG010000001.1, from coordinate 2,695,015 downwards.
CAGCCAGCGGTCGCGGCCCTTGAGCTTGAACGCGCGCCCGACGATATAGAGGATGACCCCCTTGAACAGGATCACCAGCAGCGCCAGCCCGATCAGATCGAGCGGATCGGCAAGGAAGAAGCCGACATCGATCCCGGCGCCCACGGTGATGAAGAACAGGCCCAGCAGCAGGCCCTTGAACGGCTCCAGATCGCTTTCAAGTTCGTGCCGGAACTCCGAGTTGGCCAGAACCACGCCCGCCAGAAAGGCGCCCAACGCCGGCGACAGGCCTACCAGGGTCATCAGAAACGAGATCCCTACCACGATCACCAGCGCCAGCGCGGTGTACATCTCGCGCAGGCGGCTGGCGTGAATGAAACGGAACAGGGGCCGGGTCAGATAGATGCCCGCCAGCACCACAAAGCCGACTGCGCCGATGGTGACCAGCGTGACCGCCCAGCCGGGCAGCCCCTCGACAAGGGACAGGTCGTGCGCGCCCTTCTCGTCGTCGTGCAACAGGTTGATCGACCCATCGGGGGTAAGCTCGGCCAGCCCCGGCACACTGGCCAGGAGCGGCAGCAGGGCCAGGATAGGGATCACCGCGATATCCTGCGTCAACAGGACCGAGAAGGTCGCCCGCCCTCCATTGGTCTGCATCAGCCCCTTTTCCGACAGCGTCTGCAACACGATCGCGGTCGAACTGAGCGACAGCGTCAGGCCGACGGCCAGTGCCACGCTCCAGGGTTGGCCCGCCACCATCGCGATCACCATGATCGCCAGCGTCGAGACCCCCACCTGAAGCCCGCCCAGGCCCAGCAGCTTGTCGCGCATGTCCCAGAGCGCGCGCGGCTCCAGCTCCAGCCCGATCAGGAACAGCATCATGACAACGCCGAATTCGGCCACATGTTGCAGATCGGCGGTTTCGGCGCCGACCAGCCCCAGAACCGGCCCGATGATCAGCCCCGCCGCCAGATAGCCCAGAACCGAGCCAAGGCCCAGACGGGCCGCCAACGGCACGGCGATGACGGCCGCCGCCAGGTAGATCGTCGCCTGATACAGAAAGCTTTCCATCTCTCTCCCTTGTGCCGCCTCAGGTGGGCAGCGGTGCGTCGCGCTTCAACTGGTCCATCACGATCTGGCTCTGCACCCGGGCCACCGCCGGATGCGGCAGGATCACCTCGTGCAGCAGCCGATTCAGCGCGGGCAGATCAGCGCAATAGACATGCAGCAGATAATCCGCTTCGCCGGTCATCGTCCATGCGCTTGTGATCTCCGGGCGGGAATTCACCATCCGGGCAAACTTGGCCGATTGTTCCGGCCCATGGGTGCCCAGATGCACCTGGATGAAGCCCTGCACATGCAGGCCCAGTTTCAGCGGATCGAGCTTGGCGGCATAGCCGGTGATGTAGCCCTCGGCCTCCAGCCGCTGACGGCGGCGGCCCGCCTGGCTGCTGGACAGGTGCAGCATCTCGCCCAGCTGCTGGGCTGTCAGATGCGCGTCCTTTTGCAGGGCATCGAGCAGGCGCAGATCCATCGAATCCAACATGTGCGCGTTTTCCTCGTTTTCTTTGAGTTTAGTGCGAATTTCGCGCGCGTAAACGGTGGAAGGCCAAAAACAATGCGCAGAATCAGCGTGGCTGAAGTCGTATTCTCGACTCAGCAAATGTTTCGCCGCATCAGGAGACGCACCATGGGTCCTTTCCCGCATAACGCCCCGAAATCCGAGATCACCCCCGAAAACCCCGCCGGTACCGACGGGTTCGAATTTGTCGAATTCGCCCATCCCGAGCCGCAGGTGCTGCGCGACCTGTTCGCGCAGATGGGGTTCGACATGGTCGCCCGCCACAAGGACAAGCCCGGCATCGAGCTGTGGCAGCAGGGGGATGTCACCTATATCCTGAATGCCGAAAAGGGCACGTTTGCTGAAAAATTCATCGAATTGCATGGTCCTTGCGCCCCCTCGATGGGCTGGCGCGTGGTGGATGCGCAGGCGGCCTTCGATCATGCGGTCAAGATGGGCGCCGAACCCTATGAGGGCGACGACATGACCATGAACGTCCCCGCGATCAAGGGCATCGGCGGCTCGCTGCTCTATTTCATCGATCAGTATTACGACACCTCGCCTTACAATACCGAGTTCGAGTGGCTGAAGCAGTCGAAGCCGCGCGGCGACGGGTTCTTCTATCTCGATCACCTGACCCACAATGTCTTCAAGGGCAACATGGACAAGTGGTTCAAGTTCTACGGCGACCTGTTCAACTTCCGCGAAATCCGCTTCTTTGACATCCAGGGCAAGTTCACCGGGCTTTACAGCCGGGCGCTGACCTCGCCCTGTGGCCGCATCCGTATCCCGATCAATGAAGACCGCGGCGAGACCGGCCAGATCGTGAGCTACCTGAAGAAATACAATGGCGAAGGCATCCAGCACATCGCCGTGGGCACCGACGACATCTACAACTCGGTGGATGCCATCGCGGCCAAGGGGCTGAAATTCATGCCCGGCCCGAACGAGGCCTATTACGACATGTCCTATGACCGGGTTGCGGGCCATGACGAGCCCAAGGATCGGATGATGGAACACGGCATCCTGATCGACGGCGAAGGCGTGGTGGATGGCGGCGAAACCAAGATCCTGCTGCAAATCTTCTCGAAGACCGTGATCGGGCCGATCTTTTTCGAATTCATCCAGCGCAAGGGTGACGATGGTTTCGGTGAGGGCAACTTCAAGGCGCTGTTCGAAAGTATCGAGCGCGAACAGATCGAAAGCGGCGAGATCGAAGCCGCCGAGTGAGGCAGCGGGGAGGGGGGCTCTGCCCCCCGATGACAAAATTCGACGAATTTTGTCCTCTCCCCCCGGAGTATTTTGAGCGAAATGAAGGGCGGGGCCGGAAGGCTTCGCCCTTCTTAGTCTCAGCCGCTGGGGATGCGCAGGGTCAGGTTGCGCGAGCCCTTTTGATAACGCAGTTCGCTGTCGCCAATGGCGGTGATGCGACCACCATCGATACTGTCGCCGACTTTGACCTTCTTGTAGCGGCCCGAGGGCAGGCGGACCAACGCGCGCCGGTTGGCGGGCGTGCCGTAGACGCCGATCAGGTTCAGGTTGCGCAGGTTGATCGCGTTGTCGAGCGTGGCCTGACGGGCGACCGATGTGGGCGAGGGCGCTTTGGGTTTGACCGTCGCGGCGGCGAAACTGCCGCTCTCATCGGCATCGGCGCTGCGGTTCAGCCCGGCGGTCGAGCCGAGATTGCTTTGGCTGGTTGCCGCCGCAGCGGTTGCGGTCGCCGCCAGTTTCTCGGGGCGCATCCGCGGTTTGCGCGCGCTGGCCACCGCCAGAGGGCTGACGGCCTGGGCGGTATCCTCCGCCGATTCTTCCTGCAGGGCGGTCAACTGCTCCTGCGCCGATTCTGGGCGCGCCTTGGGCCGCAGGCCTGCAAGCTCGGTGCGAGATCGGCCTCCGAATTGCGTACGTTCAGACTGCTCAACCAGATCTTCGGGGCGGGGTTTAGGCCGGATGCTAGCCAGTCGCTGTTGCGCAACATCCACCTCCGGTGGGGCCTCGAATCGGAGCGGCGGCGCCGGTGGCACCTTGGTAGGACGTCCGGCATAGACCAGAACACCATCAGGGTTGAGCGTTCCGCTGGGCGTTGCCTCAACCAGACCGCGTGTGTCCAGATCGAAGCTTTGACCCGGAGAGGCCGACGGTGCGCTTCCATCTGGGGCGGTATCGGTGTCGAAACCCGTGGCTGGAGGCAGCGCTATCGCGTCCTGGAACAGGTCGGTCCGGTCAATCGAGGCGACGAACAGGTCGTTGAGGCCAATTAACTCGGGTACTTCCGGCGGCGGCGGCGCTTCGGACAGGGCCAGTTCCACGGCTTGGGTTCCACTGGGTTCGGGCTCGTAGTCCAGGTCCTCCACCTGTTGCGGATCGATCCGCAGTGCTTCGAGCACGGCACTGTCGGTTCCACTCAGGCCTGGGAGGCCTGGCGTGTCTTGTGGCGCCACCAGAACCTGTGGGTCCTCGTCGATGGAGGCCGGAGCCTGCGGTGCAGTTTGTTCCGGCGCCGCGTCGGGTGTGGTCGCCGGGGCCTCAATGGCGGAGACAGGCGGTTCGGCCAGAGGATCGGAGTCGCGAAAGAACCCCTTCAGGCCGCTTTGAGTAAACAACGAGGCAAAGGCAGCGACAGCGGCAAGAAACAGCAGTAGTCCTACCGTGAGCATCACACCCAGATAGCGGGGCTTGCCGCCAATGCCACCGGTGCGCGCGCCAAAGATGGTCAGGCGATCCGCCTCTGTTTGGGGCACCTGATCGGGGCGTCCGGCTGCGGCAAAGGTGGTGGTCGGACGCTCGCCGGTAATCGGGAGCGCCACATTCGAGTCGGCCTCTCGTTTCGCTTCGATCCGGGGCTCGGGCAGCGCTCGCTCCGCTGGGGGCTGCGGAGCGGACAGTGGCACGCCTTGGGCCGCGGTTACGGGGGTGCTGGGCGCAATGTCTAGGGGCTCGACCTCGGTGGCATCCTGGGCCTGTCGTGATCGGCGGCTGGAGAAACTGATCGCCTTGCCGGCAGTGGCTTCGACAGGTGCGGGCGGAACAGTCGGGTCTGTATCGGGAAAGATCACCGGACCGACCACCACCACAGCGATTCCATCCGGGTCGACGGCCTCGGAACCGGTGTTGTCGGCGGTGGCGCTGCTCGGACCAAAGAAAGGTTCACCCAAAAAGGGATTGTCGCCTGGTGCAGCTACAAAACTGACCGGGTTAAACCCGTGTTCGGTGGCAAAGTCTTCGGCCTCGCGCAAGGTCTCGCGGGCCACGGCGGCTACATGGGTAATTTCTCCGTCGGGAGAGGTGTCGTAAACCAGCTCGTCCAGCGCATAGGGAGTTGCGGCGCCGACCTCCTGCTCGATCAGCGTATGGCGGGCCTCGCCCTTGAACGGGCCGGTTTCGACGGTCAGATAGCGGATCTGTTCGTTGGGGAGGATCAGCTTGCAGTGGAGATCGGGTTCCAGACGCAACGCCTCTTGGCGAAGCTTACGCAAAGCGCCAGCCAGATCGGGCGCGTCGAGCGCCACCGCTCCCACCTGTCGCCAGCCACCGGCGGCACGATGCAAGAGCGTGATCCCCTCGAAGGAAAGCGACAGCGCAAAGGCGGGTTTCATGTGACCAGTCTAACCGTTCCTGAATGGCTTGGGGCACCCACTGGCGAGCGCCACGGCGCGACATTAAAGCAGAGATCTGCCGAGGGAAAGAATTACTCCGGTTTTCCCCTTGCCGCGCGACATGCCGCCACCCCATCTTTGATGGCGAGGATAGCAGGAGAACATAAATGAGAACATTGATTTTTCTGGTGGCGGCCTTGCTTTTTGCGGCGGTCGGGCTGGCCCGCGCGGACGAGCAGCCCGGCCATATCACCGTGACGGGGAGCGGCACCGTCGAAACGGTGCCCGACATGGCGGTGATCACCCTGGGCGTCACCCACGAGGCCAAAGAGGCGCGCGCTGCACTGCTGGCCACATCTGAAGCGGTGCAGCAGGTCTTTGAGCGGTTGGGCGAGATGGGTATCGAGGCGCGCGACATGCAGACCAGCGACCTGTCGCTGTCACCGGTCTGGTCGAACCGCGCCTCCAGCAGCGAGCCGCCGAAGATCACCGGCTTTCAGGCCTCGAACCGGGTGACGGTGCGGGTGCGTGACCTGGCGGCGCTGGGCGGAATCCTGGACGCGGTGGTCAGCGACGGGGCCAACACGTTCAACGGGCTAGAATTCGGGGTCAAGGAACCCAAACCGCTGCGCGACCAGGCACGCGCCAAGGCGGTGGCGGATGCGCAGGACCGCGCCCGCCAACTGGCCGAGGCGGCGGGGGTCGAGCTGGGCCGGGTGGTGTCGATCTCGGAACAGTTCCATGACCCGCAGCCGCGCCCGATGATGCGTATGGCGGCCATGGCCGAGTCCATGGATGTGCCGGTTGCCGGTGGTGAAATCGGGCTGAGCGGCAGCGTCACCATAGTGTTCGAGATCCGGCAATGAGCCGCTTTGCGGGCGGCCTGCCGCCCGCATCGACCCTGCATTGACCATGGCGCAGGGTCGCGTCACTCTGTCCCGAACCTGACCCGGAGACTGTGATGGCCGCGCCGCTGGTAATCCGAAATCGCAACTTTCGACTGCTCTTCACTGCGGGCGCCCTGACCAATCTGGGTGACGGGGTGCTGGTGCTGGCGCTGCCCTGGCTGGCGGCGCTGATGACCCGCGACGCGGTGGCGATTGCCGCCGTGGCGGCGGCGGCGCGACTGCCCTGGCTGCTCTTTGCCCTGCCTGCGGGCGTGATCATCGACCGCAGCGATCGGCGCAAGCTGATCGCGCGGGCCGATCTGATACGGGCGGGGATCGTGCTGGCCATCCTGCTCTTGGCCTTGGGTGACCCGGCGCCGGGGGCAATCTGGGCACTGGCGGGGCTGGCCTTTCTGCTGGGTTCGGCCGAGGTGCTGCGCGACAATGCCGCCCAGACCATCCTGCCAGCGCTGGTCGAGCCACAGGATCTTGAGGCCGCAAATGGCCAGCTCTGGAGCACCGAGCAGCTGACGGGCCAGTTCATCGGCCCGCCGCTGGCTGGCGTGCTGATCTCGACCGGTATCGCGGTGCCCTTTGGCCTCGACGTGGCGGTGCTGGTGCTGGCCGCCGGTCTGGTCTGGCTGATCTCGCTGCCGCCGCAGGTGCCCAGCCGGGCGCGGTTCCGTCAGGCATTGGCCGAGGGTATCGCCTTCATGCGCGGCGACGCGCTGTTGTTGCGGCTGGCGGTGGTGCTGGGACTGGCCAATTTCATCGCCATGGCCACGATCACAGTGCAGGTCCTCTTCGCGCAAGAGGTGCTGGGCCTCGGGCCCTCGCAGTACGGGCTGGTGCTGTCGGCGGGCGCGGTGGGCGCGATCTGCGGCAGCCTTCTGGCACCACGCGCGATGCGACTGATCGGTACGCAAGCCTGCCTGTTCCTGTCGATCGCGGTCTGGGGCGCGGGCTATGCCAGCATTGGCCTGTCAAGCAACGGTTGGATCATGGGGCTGGCGCTGACCGCGATCATGGCGGCGGCGATGTTGTGGAACGTGATCACCGTATCCTGGCGGCAACGGCGCATCCCGCCCGCCATGCTGGGCCGCGTGAACAGCATCTATCGCTTCTTCGGTTGGGGCTCGATGCCGCTGGGGGCGCTGGCAGGCGGCGCGGTGGTGGCGCTGGCCGAACAGCAGATGAGCCGCGAACTGGCGCTGCGCGCGCCCTTCCTGTTGGCGGGCCTGTGCTGCCTGGCGCTGCTGGCCTATGCTCTGGCGCGGCTGCGGCTGGACTGAAAAGGGCGGCCGCTGAGGGCCGCCCCGCTTCCGGTCAGGCGGTGGCCTTGGCCAGGGCCTGATCCAGATCGGCGATCAGGTCATCGGCATCCTCGATCCCGATCGAGACGCGCACCACGTTCGGCCCGGCGCCCGCCGCTTCCTGCTGCTCGGGTGTCAGCTGGCGGTGGGTGGTCGAGGCCGAATGGATGATCAGCGAGCGCGCGTCGCCCAAGTTGGCCACATGGCTGAAGATCTCGAGCGCATTGACCAGCTTGACGCAGGCCTCGTACCCGCCCTTGACCGCAAAGGTGAAGAGCCCGCCAGCGCCCTTGGGATAGCAGCGCTCTGCCCGCTCGGCATAGGGCGAGGAGGGCAGGCCGGCATAGGTGACATAATCGACGCGCGGATCGGCCTCGAGCCAGGCGGCGACCTTCTTGGCGTTCTCGACATGGCGCTGCATCCGCAGGCTCAGTGTCTCGATCCCCATCAGCGTGTAATGGGCGGCCTGCGGGTTCATGGTCATCCCGAGGTCGCGCAGCCCGATGGCAATGCCATGGAACGTATAGGCGAGCGGGCCAAAGGTCTCGTGGAACTTGAGCCCGTGATAGGCCGGTTCCGGCGCGCTGAGCGAGGGGAACTTGTCACTGGCCGACCAGTCGAAACGGCCGGAATCGACAATGCAGCCGCCGGTGACGGTGCCGTTGCCGGTCAGGTATTTGGTGGTGGAATGCACCACTAGCGAGGCACCATGTTCGAACGGGCGGCACAGATAGGGGGTGGCGCTGGTATTGTCGATGATCAGAGGCACGCCGGCGGCATCGGCCACATCGGCCACCGCGCGGATATCGGTGACATAGCCGCCCGGATTGGCGATGGATTCGCCGAACACCGCGCGGGTATTGTCGTCGATGGCATCGCGCAGCGCGTCGAGATCGTCGAAATCGACGAACTTGGCCGACCAGCCGAACCGTTTGATGGTCTGGCTGAACTGGGTGACGGTGCCGCCATAAAGCCGGGTCGAGGCCACCACGTTGCAGCCCGGCTGCATCAGCGGGAACAGCGCCATGATCTGTGCCGCGTGGCCCGAGGAACAGCAGACCGCACCGACACCGCCCTCGAGCGTTGCGATACGCTCCTGAAGCACGGCCACGGTGGGGTTGGTCAGGCGGGAATAGATGTAACCCACCTCTTGCAGGTTAAAGAGGGCTGCGGCGTGATCGGCATCGCGGAACACATAGGCCGTGGTCTGATAAATCGGCGTCTGCCGCGCGCCGGTGGCCGGGTCGGGCCTGCTGCCGGCGTGGATCTGCAAGGTGTCGAAGCCGTAGCTGGGGGTATCGGACATGGGTGATCTCTCCCTTTGAAACTCACTTGCACCGATCTCTAGGCGATAGATGAACGCCAGACAACATTAGCGCGCATGCGTCAGGCGCGGGACCAAGGATTTCCTGAAATCCTTGTCCACAGGATTTTGGAAAATCCTGTGCAAGCGCCTGGAACAGGCGCTTGGTCAAAGTGTCAATTGACACTTTGGGTCGCTGCCGCCGAGGGCTCAGGTCTTTTCGGCGACGGGGCCATCCTGTTTCACCCATTCGGTGAAACCGCCTTCGAGATGCATGACCGGGGCAAGGCCCATCTCCTGCGCGGCCTGGGCCGCCAGCGCCGAACGCCAGGCGCTCGCGCAGTAGAACACGTAAGTCTTGTCCTGGTTGAAGACGGGTTTGTGATAGGGGCTGTCGGGGTCGATCCAGAATTCCAGCATGCCACGCGGGCAGGAAAAGGCACCCGGGATCATGCCGCTGCGCTGCACTTCGCGAATATCGCGCAGATCGACGAACACATGATCCGGATCGTCATAGAGCGCCTTGGCCTCGGCCACCGGCAGGATTGCGACCCGCGCATTTGCCTCTGCCAGCAAGGTCTTGATTCCCTTTGTGATCTTCTGCGCCATCATCTACCCCTCCGGTTGCCGCTCAGGCTGGCGCAAATGGTGGCAAAGCTCAAGAGGGGTTGCCGCCGTGTGTCCCTCCGCTAGGGTCTGGCGCGGACAAGAGGGAGCCGAGACATGAAAACGAGACCGCTGGGCCGCACCGGCATCGAGGTAAGTACGCTGTGCCTGGGCACCATGACCTTTGGCAGCCAGACAAGCGAGGCCGACAGCCATGCCCAGATCGAGCGCGCCCTGGCCGCCGGGATCACCTTTGTCGATACCGCCGAGATGTATCCGGTGAACCCGGTCCGCAAGGAGACGGTGGGCCGCAGCGAAGAGATCATCGGCAGCTGGAACCGCGCCAACCCGGCGCGGCGCGGCGACTATGTACTTGCGACCAAGCATTCCGGTGCGGGTATGGCACATTGCCGCGATGGTGCGCCGATCTCGGGTAAGACCATTGCCGGGGCGGTCGAGGGCTCGTTGAAACGGTTGGGGACCGATCATATCGACCTTTATCAGTTCCACTGGCCCAATCGCGGCAGCTACATGTTTCGGCAGAACTGGCGCTATGACCCGTCGGGGCAGGATGCGGGTTCGGTGCTGGAGAACATGACCGATTGCCTTGAGGCGCTGCAACGCGAGGTCGATCGCGGCACCATCCGCGCCTTTGGTCTGTCGAACGAAAGCGCCTGGGGGACCGCGCAATGGCTGCGGTTGGCCGAGGCCGGGCAAGGGCCTCGGGTGGCGTCGGTGCAGAACGAGTATTCGCTGCTTTGCCGCCTTTACGACACTGACATGGCCGAGCTGAGCGTGAACGAGGATGTGGGGCTGATGGCCTTTTCACCGCTTGCGGCGGGGTTCCTGACCGGCAAGTATCAGCGCGGTGCGGTGCCAGAGGGCTCGCGCATGTCGCTGGTGCCCGAGATGGGCGGACGCAAATCCGAGCGGGTGTTCGATACGGTCGACGCCTATCTGGACATTGCCCGCCGGCACGGGTTGGACCCGGTACATATGGCGCTGGCCTGGTGCCAGACCCGGCCCTTCATGATGTCGGCGGTCTTTGGAGCCACCACGCTGGGGCAGCTCGATCACGTGTTGGCCGGTGCCGATCTGACCCTGTCGGATGAGGTGCTGGACGAGATCGCGCGCGCCCACAAGGCGCATCCGATGCCCTATTGAGCGGGGCGGGGGCGCTGCCCCCGGCCTACAAAATTCGTCGAATTTTGTAGGCTCCCCCGGAGTATTTTTTGCGAAATGAAGATCAGGGTGTCGCGGGTTGGGTTCGGGCCTGCCGCAGGTCGCGGGCCGATTGGCCGTTCTGGGTGCGAAAGGCACGGGCAAAGCTCGATTGCGAGGTAAAGCCGGTGGCCTGTGCCACTTCCATCAGCGGCATGTCGGTGTCGGTCACCAGCCGTCGTGCCTCGGCCAGGCGCAGTTGCAGGTAGTGGTCCTGCGGCGTGGTGCCAAGGCGCAGGCGGAACTGCTGTTGCAGGGTGCGCGGGCTGGTGCCCAGCGTCTCGGCGATCTCGGCCAGGGGCAGCGGTTCGTCGAGCGATGCCTCCATCAGCGCATTGGCCCGCGCGGTGAGCTTGTTGTGGCGATGCGGCGCGCCGGTGCGGCGCTGCGGCGTGCCGGGCTGGGGCGCGCCTTCGTAGAGGAAGAGCCCCGCCACCCGCGCGGCAAAGCCCGCGCCGTGGCGGGCGGCGATGACATGCAGCATCATCTCGATCGCGGGCATCGCCCCGCCGGAGGTGAGCCGGTTGCCGGACACCGCGTAGCGGTCGTGGCGCACGTCAACGGCCGGGAACCGGCTGGCGAAATTGTCCAGATCCTCCCAATGGGTGGTGGCGGCGTGACCGTCGAGCAGGCCCGCTTCGGCCAGGAGCCATGGGCCGCCGTCGATGCCGGCGATGGTGGAGCCGCCGGCGGCGATCCGGCGCAGCCCGGCGAGCAGGCTGGGCGTGGCGTGGCGTGCCAGCTGGAACCCTGCCACCACGATCAGCAGATCGCAGGTTTCGAGCCGCGCCAGCGGCAGTCCCGGCACCATCAGACCGCAGGTGAGTCGCGCAGGCGCGTCGGTGGCGGTGACATAATCCCAGTCGAAGGCATGGCGGTCGGCCAGCCGGTTGGCGGCGCGCATGGGATCCACCGCGGCGGCAAAACTGAGCGTGTTGCAATCGTCCAGCACCAGAAGCGCGCATTTCAGCGCCCGGTGTTCCGGCTGGAGAATGTTTTTTGCGGATTTCATCAAGTTCGATTCGCATTCTGGCAAGTGGTCGCCGCAAGGCTGCGCCAGAGTCGCACACAACGCAAATCGGAATCCGGGGACAAATCTGGGGACAACCCCGGGGAGAAACCGGTAAAAACAAGGGAAAACCGACATGCCTCTGGAAATGAACCGCGAGGTCTTCATCACCTGCGCCGTCACTGGTTCGGGCGGCACCCAGGATCGCAGCCCGCATGTGCCGCGCAGCCCCAAGCAGATCGCCGAGAGCGCGATTGCGGCGGCCAAGGCGGGGGCGGCGGTGGTGCATTGCCATGTGCGCGACCCCGAGACGGGGGCGCCCTCGCGCCGGCTGGACCTGTATCGCGAGGTGACCGACCGCATCCGCGACGCCGAGGTCGATGTGGTGCTGAACCTGACCGCCGGCATGGGCGGCGACATGATATTCGGCGATGTCGAAAACCCGCTGCCGCTGCGTGAAAAGGGCACCGACATGGTCGGCGCCACCGAGCGCGTGGCGCATGTGGCCGAATGCCTGCCCGAGATCTGCACGCTCGACTGCGGCACCATGAACTTTGCCGAGGCCGATTACGTGATGACCAACACGCCCGGCATGCTGACCGCCATGGGCCGGATGATGACCGAACTGGGCGTCAAGCCCGAGATCGAGGCGTTTGACACCGGCCACCTGTGGTATGCCAAGCAACTGGTCAAGGATGGCGTGCTGGACGGGCCGGCTCTGGTGCAGCTCTGCATGGGTGTGCCGTGGGGGGCGCCCGATGACCTCAATACCTTCATGGCGATGGTCAACAACGTGCCCGACGACTGGACCTTCAGCGCCTTCTCTTTGGGGCGCAACCAGATGGCCTATGCCGCGGCGTCGGTGCTGGCGGGGGGCAATGTGCGCGTCGGGCTCGAGGATAACCTCTGGCTCGACAAGGGCGTGCTGGCCGAGAACTGGCAACTGGTTGAACGGGCGGCAGGCATCGTGTCGAACATGGGCGCTCGGGTGATCGGGCCGCAGGAGGTGCGCGAAAAGCTGGGCCTGGTGAAACGCGCGCCAGTGGCGAAGTAGGTCTTTTGCGGAGAGGCTGGGGGCGCTGCCCCCAGACCCCCGGAGTATTTCCGGCGAAATGAAGAGCCGGGTAGCGACAAGGAAAATCGGGAATGACAACGGCTGCAATCATCGGTGGCGGCGTGATCGGCGGCGGCTGGGCCGCGCGCTTTCTGCTCAACGGCTGGGATGTTCGGGTGTTCGACCCCGACCCGCAAGCCGAACGCAAGATCGGCGAGGTGCTGGCCAATGCCCGCCGTTCGCTGCCCGGTCTCAGCGACATGCCGCTGCCGCCCGAGGGCAAGCTCAGCTTTCACACCGATCTGGCTGAGGCGGTGGCAGGGGCCGCGTGGATCCAGGAGAGCGTGCCCGAGCGGCTGGACCTCAAGCTCAAAGTCTATCGTTCGATCCAGGAGGCCTGCGATCCGGATGCGATCCTTGGCTCCTCGACCTCTGGCTTCAAGCCGAGCGAATTGCAGGAGGGCGCGCTGCGCCCCGGTCAGATCGTGGTGACGCACCCGTTCAACCCGGTCTACCTGCTGCCGCTGATCGAACTGGTGACGACGCCGGAAAACAGCCCCGAGATGATCGAGCGCGCCAAGGAGATCATGCGCGGACTGGGTCAGTTCCCGCTGCATGTGCGCAAGGAGATCGACGCCCATATCGCCGACCGCTTTCTGGAGGCCGTCTGGCGCGAGGCGCTGTGGTTGGTCAAGGACGGCATCGCCACCACCGAAGAGATCGACGAGGCGATCCGCATGGGCTTTGGCATCCGCTGGGCGCAGATGGGCCTGTTCGAGACCTATCGCGTCGCGGGCGGCGAGGCGGGGATGAAGCATTTCATGGCGCAGTTCGGCCCCTGCCTCAGCTGGCCCTGGACCAAGCTGATGGATGTGCCCGAATTCACCGACGAGCTGGTCGACCTGATCGCGGGCCAGTCGGATGCCCAATCGGGGCACCATACGATCCGCGAACTGGAACGCATCCGCGACAACAACCTTGTCGGCATGATGCGGGCGCTGAAAGCGCAGAACTGGGGTGCGGGCGCGGTGCTGAACACGCATGACGCGGCGCTGAAACCCAAGGCGCTGCCCGATCTGGATAGGGCCGACCTGAGCCAGCCGATCCTGACGTTGTCGCGCGCGGTGCCGCTCGACTGGACCGACTACAACGGTCACATGACCGAGTCGAAATATCTGGAAGCATTTGCCAATTCCACCGACCGGTTCATGGAGATCATCGGTTGCGATGCCGACTATATCGCCAATGGCGGCAGCTATTTCACCGCCGAGACCCATATCCGCCATCTGGACGAGACCCACGCAGGCGCGCGGATCCGGGTCGAGACCCAGATGCTGCTGGGGCAGGGCAAGAAGCTGCACCTGTTCCATCGCATGTACGAGGGCGACACGCTCTTGGCCACCGGCGAGAGCTTCCTTCTGCATGTGAGCCTGGAAACCCGCAAACCCTGCGCCCCTTCGTCCGAGATCGAGGCCGCCATGGCCCGCATCGCAGAGGCGCAGGCGGGCCTGCCATACCCCGAAGGCGCGGGCAGCGCGATCCGGAAACCGGCATGAGCGCGCGCGTTCTGATCACCGCTGGTGCCGGCGGCATCGGCCGCGCCATGGCCGAGGCCTTTGACGCGGCGGGGGCGCGGGTCTGGGTGGCGGATGTGGACAAGGCGGCGCTGGCCGCCTGTCCCGCCCACTGGCGGCAGAGTGTGGTCGATGTGGCGGATGAGGCCTCGGTTGCGGCGCTCTTTGCCGACATCGAGGCCGACTGGGGCGGGCTTGATACGCTCTGTTCCAATGCGGGCATCGCCGGGCCGACCGCACTGGTCGAGGATATGCCGCTCGACGGCTGGCGCTCCTGCATCGCGGTCAATCTCGACGGTGCGTTTCTATGTGCCAAATACGCCGTCCCGCTGCTGAAACGGCAGGGCGCGGGCAGTATCGTCATCACCTCTTCCACCGCCGGGCAATACGGTTTTCCCTATCGCGGGCCCTATGCGGCGGCGAAATGGGGGGTGATCGGCCTGGCCAAGACGCTGGCAATGGAACTGGGCCCGCACGGGGTCCGCTGCAACGTGATCTGTCCCGGTTCGGTCGAAGGACCGCGGATGGAGGGTGTGCTGGCGCGCGAGGCAGCGGCCAAGGGCATGACCCGCGATCAGGTCTATGCGGGCTACGCCTCGGGCACCTCGATGGGCCGCTTCGTCGAAGCGGCGGACATCGCCAACATGGCGGTGTTTCTGGGCTCTGACGCGGCGCGGCTGGTGTCGGGGCAGGTGATAGCGGTCGATGGCCATACGGTGAACCCCGACCCCAAGGTCTGACCGGGGCGCACCCGCGCAACCGCGCGGGGACAAGGTTTGGTACAAACCTTGTGGACACGATTTCTTTGAAATCGTGTGACCGTCGCGCCTTGCTGAGAGGCCATCGGGTACAAGGACCACATGTTGGTCCCCAACCACGGTTTCCATGGCTATCCCAGAGTGTCGGCGCCGTGTTTCAGGATGATCGGTACGATCAGGTCCTCTTCATCCTCAAGATGGCGGCCGATCATCCGCTCCAGATTACCCAACCCAGTCAGCAGCGCCCCGGCGCTGGTGCGGGCGTCTGGGCCATTGGCCGCCTGGATCGCCCCATTGGCCTGTTCGACAAACCGGTTCAGCAGCCCGTCCAGCGCATGGTGGTCCGCGTCCAACAGGTCGAAACCCGTCTCGATACGGCGGTCCTTGGTCCTGAGCAGGGGAAAATAGTGCTGGTCCTCGATCTGGTGATGCCCATGCAACTGGTTCACGAACATGCCGCCATAGCGCGCGATGCCCTGCGCGAACCGTGCCGCGTCCCGCTCGGCATCCAGGAAGGCGCGCGTCTCGGCCTGCATATGCGCCATGATCTGGCGGAACATCATATGGCGCTCCAGCCAGAAACTGACCAGACCATGAAAGTTGGGATCGGCCTGCCAACTCTCGCGCGGATGCGCCTCAAGCAGCACCCGCAGCGCCTCAGGGAGGCCTGTCCTGTTATCGAAATGAAAACTGTTCATGTCGGCCGATATAGACCATCTGCCGAAAGCCGGTAGCCTTTCGACGGATTCGCGACCGAGAAATAATCAGGTCTAGCTCTGGTTGGCGCCGCGCATCTGGCGGATGGCGCGGCGTACCGCCTGCCAGCTCTGCGCCTCGTCCCGGTTGCCCAGGGCCTTGCTGTGCTGTTCCTTCTGAGCCGCTTCGGCCTCGGCCTTGTCGCCATGCGCGGCATAAAGCGCGCGGGCATATTCTGCGGTTCGGATGGTGTCCATTCGGGGTTCCTCCGTCTGTGGATTCGAACTGCGTCGGGCAACCAGTGTAACACAAATCCATGCCAGGCGCAGACCGCCTGCGCGCAATCAGCCGGCAACCGCCTCTCGCAGCCGCCGCAGATGGGTCGGTAGATGCCGCGCGGTCAGGTCCGCTTCGCGCACCAGCGTGTCAAACTGGCGGGTGAAGATCTCGATCCGGTCACGGTCGCGGAATGCCATGTAATGACCGCCCGCGTAGAACACGCAGAGTAGTGGGCCAAAGATCGTCATCGGCGCCGAATAGAGCCGCTTGGCATCGTAAAGATAGATGCGCAGTCGCGGATAGAGCTGTTCGCTGAGCACCAGCAGGTGGTCGATCTGTTCGTGCCGGACCGCCGGGTCAAGGCCTTCGTAGTAACCCACCCCGTGGGCAAAGCTCTCCAGCTCGAACAGGGGCATGGCGATCTCGTAATCCGACTGGGCGCTGCGCATCCAGGCCAGCCGGTCCTCGGACGCGCCGATGGCCTGATCGGCCGTCCGGCCCAGATGCGGCGCATATTCCCATTCCAGCACCGCGCGGGTCTTGAGCATGTCGGGCAGGGCGGCGGGCACATAACGGATCTTGTAGCCTGCCGCCTCGCGGTGCCATTCATAGATGCGCTCGTCAACCAGCGCGCGCGGCGCCTCGGTCATGGTCAGCGAACTGGCCAGCAGTTCCGCCGCGCTTTCCGGTCGGTCGGACAAACCCAGCAGCCAATCCGTAGATACCCCAAGCGCCGAGGCACAGGCGCCCACCACATGGCCATTGGGCAGCCGCGCGCCGCTATCGGTCAGCAGTTGCGAAATCGTGGACCGGTCCACCCCCACATCGCGAGCCAATGCGCTTTGCGTGATCTGGCGGAGTTCCATCGCGCGGATCAGGCGCTGGCGGAACTGGGCGGCGCGATCTCGTTTGTCCATTCTATCCAACATTTGTTTACAAATATCACATTCGATGAATTTTGTTAATCATATTCAGAATTCTCACGCTGCGCGCCACCGGATAACAAATTCGTGAACGTGACAATGGAGGGTATATGGACACGCGGCAGAGATCGGTGGTCAAGGCAGTGGTCTGGAACCTGCTGGGGCTGGTCACCATGACGCTGGTGGGGCTGGTGGCGACCGGTTCGGTGGCGTTGGGCGGTACACTGGCACTGGTGAACACGGCACTGGGTTTCACCCTCTACCTGGTCTACGAGCGTGTCTGGGCCGGCATCCGCTGGGGCCGCCATGTCTGAGCCGCGCCTGCCCGAGCGCGCCGAATGGGGCACATTTGCGCTGATCCTCGCCTGCTATGCGGCCTGGCTGCTGGTGATCTTTGGTTTGGCAGGTCTGTCGCTCTGGCTCGCCATCCCCGCGATGGGGCTGGTCGCGGCGCTGCATTCCTCGCTGACGCATGAGGCGCTGCATGGCCACCCGTTTCGCTATCGCTGGCTGAACGAGGCGCTGATGGCGCTGCCGCTGACGCTGTGCATCCCCTATAACCGGTTCCGCGACCTGCATCTGGCCCATCACCTGGACGCGAACCTGACCGACCCCTATGACGACCCCGAGAGCAACTATCTCGACCCCGCAATCTGGTCGCGCCTGCCGGGCTGGCAGCGGCGCCTCTATGCGCTCAACAACACGCTGGCGGGGCGTATGGCGCTGGGTCCGCTGATCGGAACCGCCTGTTTCCTGCGCGACGAGGCGCGCGGCGCGCTGCGCGGCGACCGCGCGATCCTCTTGGCCTGGGCGCTGCACCTGCCCGGCATGGCGGTGGTGCTCTGGGTGGTAACCCTGTCACCGATGCCCATTTGGGCCTTTGCGCTCTCAGCCTATATCGGGCTGGGCCTGCTCAAGATCCGCACCTTTCTGGAACATCGCGCGCATGAGAAATCGCGCGCCCGCACCGTGGTGATCGAGGATCGGGGGCTGTTGGCGTTCCTGTTCCTCAACAACAATTACCACGTGGTGCATCACATGAACCCGGGCGCCCCCTGGTATGCGCTGCCCGCGCTCTACCGGGCGGGCAAGGAGCGGTATCTCAGTTGCAACGAGGGCTACAGCTACGCCTCTTATGCCGAGGTGTTCCGCCGCTATTTCTGGCGCGCCAAGGATCCGGTGCCGCATCCGCTCTGGCCAAAACCCTGATTTGAGGCCACAAGAGGCGCATGAGCCTCTGGATCCCTGTCACCCTCGCCGCCGCGCTGTTTCAGACCGTGCGGTTCATGCTGCAAAAATCGCTGGCGACGGTGAAACTGTCGGCCTCCGGCGCCACCTTTGCCCGCTTCCTCTATTCTGCACCGCTGGCATTGGCGGGGCTCTTCATTGCCACCACCGCCGGTGGTTTTGATCTGCCGGAGCTGGGACCACGGTTCTGGCTGTTTGTCGCCATCGGCGGCACCGCCCAGATCCTTGCCACCATCTGCGTGGTGGCACTGTTCAAGCAACGCAATTTTGCCGTGGGCATCACCTTCAAGAAGACCGAGGTGATCCAGACAGCGATCGTCGGTTTTGTCATTCTGGGCGAGGGCGTCTCCTTTGGCGCGCTGGGCGCGATCCTGCTGGGGCTGGCGGCGGTGCTGCTCTTGTCGAAAACACCCGGAGGATCCGGCGCCTGGTGGCGCCACCTGACCAACCGCGCCTCGCAGCTGGGGTTGGGCTCGGGCGTTCTGTTTGCCTTTTCGGCAGTCAGCTACCGGGCCGCCTCGCTGGAACTGGGCGATCTCACGCCCTGGTTCCGGGCGCTGGTGACGCTGGCCGCGGTGGTGTCGTTCCAGCTGGTGTCGATGGCGCTCTGGCTCTGGTGGCGCGACCGGGCGCAGCTGGCGGCGGTCTGGGCCACGCGGAACACCGGCGCCTTTGTCGGGCTCACCAGCCTGGGCGGGTCGTTCTGCTGGTTTCTCGCCTTCACGCTTCAGAACGCGGCCTATGTCAAGGCGCTGGGGCAGGTGGAGCTGATCTTCAGCCTGATGGCCTCGACCCTGTTTTTCCGGGAAAAGATCACTGGGCGCGAGATTGCGGGCATCGCGCTGCTCGGCCTGTCGATCCTGGCATTGGTGCTGGCGATCTGACCCGAGAGCGGGGCGCTCCCGCCCCCGGCCTGGTGCTCTCTGCGAGAGCCCCGTCCGGCGTTGGGCTGGGCCGCGCGTGCCGCGCGGCGGTTTCTTGCGAGGCGCTGCCTCGCGCTCCGGAGTATTTCAGACCAGAAAGAAGCCCGATCTGTCCAAGCCTCTTCATTTCGCCAAAAATACTTCGGGGGAGTCCGAAGGACGGGGGCAGCGCCCCCTTGTGCCCGCTCAGCTGGCGCGCCGCTCCTCGAAACTGAGCGCGATGAAGCTGGGCAGGTGATCTCCCATCCCAACCACCTTGGCGCCGCGGTCATCCTTGCGGTCGCGGCGGTCGTCTCCCTTGCGGCTGCGCGGCTCACGCTTGTCGGCTTCGGGCTTGTCGGCCTCGCTGCGCCGAGGTTTGTCGGCCTTGACCGGTTTTTCCTCGCGGCGGGGTTTGGCTTCGGGCTTTTCCGCCGTTTTGGCCGGGTTCTCGAGACGCGGGATTTCCTTCTGGATCAGCTTCTCGATGGCATCGAGCGCCTTTTCGTCACGCGGGATGCAGAGCGTGATCGCCTTGCCGTCTCGGCCCGCGCGGCCGGTGCGGCCGATCCGATGCACGTAATCCTCGGGGTGGCCGGGGACGTCGAAGTTGAACACATGGCTCACCGAGGGCACATCCAGCCCGCGTGCGGCCACGTCCGAGGCCACCAGCAGGCGCAGTTTGCCTTCGCGGAACCCGTCCAGCGTCCGGGTGCGCTGGCTCTGATCCAGGTCGCCGTGGATCGGCGCCGCATCATAGCCGTATTTTTGCAGCGATTTCGCGACGATATCCACATCCGTCTTGCGGTTGCAGAAGATGATCGCGTTGGTGCATTTTTCGCCCTCGGCGTCGATCAGCGCCCGCAGAACCGCGCGTTTTTCGCTCGCTTCGCGGTCGCGGCGCGAGCCCTTGAACAGCACCACGCCCTGTTCGATGGTTTCGGATGCCGTGGCCTGGCGGGCGACCTCGATCCGTGCGGGGGCGCTGAGGAAGGTATTGGTGATCCGCTCGATCTCGGGCGCCATGGTGGCCGAGAAGAACAGCGTCTGACGGGTAAAGGGGGTCAGGCTGAAGATACGCTCGATATCGGGGATGAATCCCATGTCGAGCATCCGGTCGGCCTCGTCCACCACCATGATCTGCACGCCGGTCAAGAGCAGTTTGCCGCGTTCGAAATGATCGAGCAGCCGGCCCGGCGTGGCGATCAGCACGTCGACGCCCCGGTCGATCAGCGCATCCTGCTCCTTGAAGCTGACACCGCCAATGAGCAGCGCCTTGGTCAGTTTCAGGTGCTTGGTATAGGTATCGAAATTCTCGGCCACCTGGGCGGCCAGTTCCCGTGTCGGACACAGCACCAGGCTGCGCGGCATCCGCGCCCGGGCGCGGCCACGGGCCAGAAGGGTGATCATCGGCAGGGTGAAACTGGCGGTCTTGCCGGTGCCTGTCTGGGCGATGCCCAGCACGTCGCGGCCTTCGAGCGCGGGCGGGATAGCGCCTGCCTGGATCGGAGTCGGCGTTTCATAGCCGGCCTCTTCAATGGCCTTAAGAACTTTGGGATTGAGGTTCAGTTCAGAAAATTTTGTCATGAGTGTCCGATGTTTGCGGACACTATTCGGGCCCGCACGTCTGTCGTATCGCCGGGTCCGTGCGACCTGATTGCGCGTTTTTCGCGTAACGGCTAGGCGGGGCATAGCAAAAAGCCCAGTCAGCGTCAAATGGTGCGCGCGCAGCAGCGGATTTGGCGGTATTTGTTTCTTTTTTGGAAACTATGGGGTGTTAGTTGGGAAACTGTTTGCGTATCGCCCCGTCGAGGTCGAGCGGGCGGTGCTTCAGCATCCCCGCGGCCCGCAACCGCGCCCGGCTTTCGGGGGTGGTTGCGTTCAACTCGTCGAAGAAGGCGCGCAAACCGGCTTCGCCTTCCTCTTCCTCGATACCGCTCAGCAGTTCGTGCATGCTCAGTCCGCCCGCCTCGCGCGGGACATTGGGGGCCAGGTCGGGGCGATAGGACCCTTTGGCGATGCGATAGCGATAGGCGGCGATCCAGTGATCCCAATCGGCGCCGTGCCGGTGGCACAGGTCGACCGTGTCCAACTCCACCTGGTGCGGGTTCATTTCCTTGTTGCGAAAGATGTTGTGGATGCGGAAGTCGACCTTTTCCATGCCGGTGCGCGCAAACACTTTGCCAGCCACATGGCTCATGAAGCCGCCTTTTACAAAGGCGCCGAAGGTGGGGTAGAGGCGGCGCACGATTCCGTCTCGGGCCGGACCGCCGGGGATGAACGCCTTGTAGAGCGCATCCTCGCCCGCAAGAGCCTCGATCGGGCGCATCCGGGCGCAAAGCGTGTCGTCGGGCAAGGTGGACAGGATCGTCGCAATCGGCGTTTCGGACCAGATGAATTCATCCACATCGACATGGGCCAGCCAGTCCACATCGGCGCGGTTATAGGCATGGCGGGCATTCATCGTCTGGCGGGCCTGGTGCTTCACCGGGCGGGTCAGTTTGCGCCGCTGCCAGTAACTCTCGTCGCAGGCAAAGACCCGGATGCGCGGATGCGCCTTCAGCCGGGCAAAGACCGCAGGGTCGGGATCGTCGAGATAGAGGAACAGCCGATGCGCGCCCAGTTCCAGGTGCCAGGCGGCAAAGCGCAGGATCTCGCGTTCGGGCGCCTTGACGGTGGCCACCACGCCCCAGGTCGGTGATGTGTTCATGGGGCTATTGGTGACCCGCCGGGCGGACCTTGGCAAGGTTGGAAATCGCAGGCAGCCTCAGATCTGGAGCGATCCGACACTGGCGCCGCCGCAGACATAAAGGGTCTGCCCGGTGACAAAGCTGTTTTCGGGATCGCAAAAGAACAGAAAGGCGCGGGTGACGTCGTCGACCCGGCCAAGGCGACCCATGGGAATGCGCTTGGCCAGCGCCTCTTGCTGGGGGCTGTCCTTTTCCACGATACCCCAGAAATTGTCGGTCAGGATCGGGCCGGGCGCCACCACGTTGACGGTGATGCCATGGGGGGCCAGCTCCAGCGCCCAGGTGCGCGCCATGCCGATCATGCCGGCCTTGGTGGCGCCATAGGCGGTGCGTGTGGGTGCGCCAAGGGCGGCGCGTGAGCCGTTGAACATCACCCGCCCGAACTGGCGCGCCTTCATCGCGGGCAGAAACGCCTTGAGCAGGGTCAGGGCGGACCCCAGATGCAGTTGCGCCAGCCCGGTGATGTCCGAGGGTTCGGCCGCTTCGATCAGGTTGGGCCAGATCAGGCCCGCATTGTGGATCAGGTGAGTGACCTCGTGGTTGGTCGCGACTTCAGCGGCGGCTTCGGCCACCGCCTGGCCGTCCAACAGATCGGCCTCGACCGAGTGGAGGTGTGGGTGGGAGACCTCGGGCGCGCGGCGCGAGATCGACACGACCGTGTAGTCGCGCGCCAGGAGCGCCTGCGCCAGATCGGCGCCGATCCCCTTGTTGCCCCCAGTGATGACGGCGGTATGGGTCATGTCTCCTCCACCAGCGCCAGTACCCTGAGCGGGCTGCCGGTACCGTTCTTGATCTTGAGGGGGGCGGCGATCAGCACCGCGCCGGTTGCAGGCAACTGGTCGAGATCCGACAGGCATTGCAGCCCAAAGCGCCCCGCGCCGTGCAGGTAGTAATGCGCCGGATAGGGCGGGGTATAATGGCTGCCCTGACCGGCATCGGTGCCCACGGTTTCGACGCCGAACCCGCGAATGTCGCGCTGGTCGATCAGAAAGCGGATGGCCTCGGGCGTCGGCCCCGGCGAATGCGGTCCGTCCTCGCGCATGTTGAGGTATGCGGCACCGCGCCGTTTCGACCAGTCGGTGCGCATCAGCACCCAGGCCCCGGCGGGGATGCGGCCATGGGCGGCCTCCCAGCCTTCGATCAGGGGTACGGTCAGTTCGAAATCTTCGTCCTGCGCGGCACCTTGAGAACAGTCGATGACACAGACCGGGCCGATGAAATCGGCCGGGTCGATCTCGTCCACCGCCGCGCGCGGCAGGTCGCGGCCCGAGATCCAGTGCGCTGGCGCGTCGAAATGGGTGCCAGTGTGTTCGGACATCGAGATATTGTGCCATTTCCACGCCGGGCCGCGATGGTCATAGGCGCTGATTTCCTCCATGCGAAAGCGGGCGCATTGGCCGAATTCGGGCGGCAGGATGATGACCGGGAAATCGGGGTCGAGCGTGTGGGTCAGGTCGACGACCCGGATCTCTCCGCTGGCGATGCGGGTGGCAAGATTGGCCAGAGTGCTCATGCGCCTTCTCCTCCCAGCGTCATTTCGCGTTCCAGCACCTTGGGGTCGCGGCGAAAACGGTCGCGCAGGTCCTGGGCGATGTCGCCGCACCAGACGTCTTCCAAGCCCCGTTGCAGCCCGTCGACGACCGAGCGGGCCAAGGCGGAGGCTGTCACGCGCGGTGGTGGCAGTGGCTGGTACCAGTCGTCCTCTTCAGTGGGGCCAAAGAACACGTTCATCACCCTGAGCCCCGAGGGCCGGAATTCGGCGCGCAGCGACTGGCTGAGGGAATAGGCCCCCGCCTGGCTGGCGGAATAGGCGCCGAAAGGGCGCGCATTACTCAGCGCGCCGACGCTGAGCAGGTTGACCCAGGCGGCGGCGGCATTCACGCCGTCGGAGGCACGCGCGCACATGGCCGGACCGAATGCCTGCGCCAGGCGCATCAGGCCAAGGTAATTCACCTCCAGTTCGTCGCGGGCAAAGCCGGTATCGCCCCGGTCCAGCACCCCGCCGGGGCGCAGGAACCGGGCGGTGTTGATCAGGATGTCGGTCTTGCCGCCGATCTCGCCCGCCAGTTTCTGCACCGATGCGGTGTCGGTCACGTCCATCGGCAGGATCTGGACACCCAAAGCCTCCAGTTCGGCGCGTTGCGGATAGGGTCGCCAGCTTTCCGGCTCGCCTGCAAAGATGATCGCCGCACCCGCCTTTTGCAGGGCGCGGGCCAGCGCGGGGGCTTGTGCGCTGCGGGCATCGGTGATCAGCACGCGGCGGTGTTTGGGATCGGCAGAGAGGGCACGCATCAGCGGATCGTCCTCCATGTTCGGGGTGTCGGTTTCGGGCAGGGCGACCAGCACGCCCTGGCCTGCCTGATCAAGTCGGACGGTGACACGCACGCGGGCGTGGCGTTTTACGTCGCCATGGATATGGGCCAGCACAGTGGGACCGGCATCGAGCTGCACGGTGCCTGCGCGCCATGGCATCCGCTCGCGGAAGTAAAGCCGGGGCGAGGTCTGCACCGTGGTCTCGGCGATCAGTGTGCCGCCCGGCGCCATGTCCTGCCATGGCAGGTCTGTGCTCAGGCAGGCCGAACAGGCATCGCGCGGCGGGTATTGCACCTTGCCGCAGTCGGCGCAGCGTTGCAGGGCAAACCGCCCCTCGGCGGCGGCGGCGGTCAGGTGGAGCGCGGCGCGCGACCGCACTTCGGGCGGGCGCGTCGGCGAGACCGAGCGTTTCTGCGGGTTTTTCTTGGGCGGCGGGGACAGGGGATGGGTCATGCGCGCGCTCCGGTCGTGAGGACCGCGGCGCTGGAACAGAGGCCGCGGTCGAAGTTGATCATGCCAAAGCCCGACACCAGCGCGTGTTCCGCGCCCGGCACCTGCGTGCCGCCCGCCTGTCCGGTGACCTGGCGGATTGCCTCGACCATGCCGATGAAGCCGCCCGCTGCCCCGGCCTGACCGCCGGAAAGCTGCCCGCCCGAAGTATTGTGCGGGAAGTCGCCCGCAACGGTCAGATCCTTGTCGCGCAGAAACGCAGGGGCCTCGCCCTTGGCGCAGAAGCCCAGATCCTCGATCTGCATCATCGAAATCACCGGATAGTCGTCATAGGTCTGCACCAGATCCATCTCCTGCGGTGCCATTCCGGCCTGATCCCAGAGCACATCCACATCCATCGTCCAGCCGCCGCGCAGCTGGATCGGGTCGTCGGCATGGGCATTGTGCCGCTCGATGGCCCCTGCCAGCCGGGCATAGGGCAGGTTCAGCGCCCGCGCCCGATCCTCGGACATGACCAGAAACGCCTCGGCCCCGGCGCAGGGCATCACGCAGTCAAAGAGCGCAATCGGGTCGGCGATGGGGCGGGCACCCAGGTATTGCTCCATCGTCAGGGGTTTCTTCATCACCGCGTTCGGGTTTTTCAGCGCATTGGCGCGCTGGGCCACGCAGAGGCGCCCGAAATCTTCGCGCGTCGCGCCGTATTCGGTCATGTAGCGGTCGGTAAGAAGGGCAAAGCTCGCATTCGGGCCGCCATAGCCATAGGGATAGCTCGCATCCATGGCAAAGCGCGAGAAGCTGGACAGGAGTTGCCGGAAACTGTCGATATGGTTGGTGTCGCCCGCCACGCAGGCGATGATTTCGGCATCACCCGCCTGCACAGCGCGCGCGGCGCGGCGTAGGGCCACACCGGCCGAGGCGCCGCCCATCGGGATATGGTCGAGCCAGCGCGGGCAGAGGCCCAGATGCTGGGTCAGCCCCACGGCGGTATCGGGGAAGAGCGTGAAGGACGCGACCTCGAACCCGTCCAGATCGCCGGGTTTCAGCCCCGCCGCCCGCAAGGAGCCGCGCAGGGCGGTGGCGATCCAGTGATGTGCGGTGTCGATGGAATAGCGCTGATAGGGCGTCGAGAAAGGCGCCACCAGCGCCACGCCCTCATAGCTGGTAGGCCGCGCCATCACGCCACCTGCCGTTTCTTGAGATGGGTCAGCGTCACCGTGGCCGGATCCGAGAGCAGCGCCTCGGCCATCTCCTTCAGCGCCTTGCGCTGGATCTTCTGGGTGGGGGTCATCGGCAGGTTGTCCACAAAGGCAATATAGCCCGGCACCTTGTAATAGGCCATCTGGGTCAGCGCCCATTGGGCAATCTGATGGGCTAGATCGGGCGAGGGGGCATCGACGCGCAGGCAGGCGAACACCTCGTCCCCGCGTATCGGGTCGGGCACGGCGGCCACGCCCGCCGCGCGGATGGACGGGTGGCGCATCAGTACGCTTTCCACCTCGACCGCGGCGATATTCTCGCCCGAGCGGCGGATCACGTTCTTCTTGCGGTCGACGAAGAAGAACCGGCCCTGCGCGTCGCGGCGCACGATGTCGCCGGTGTGGAACCAGCCGCCTTCCCAGGCATCGGCGGTGGCCTCAGGGTTCTTGTCGTAATGCGAGAAGAAGCCGTAGCGCGGGTCGGGTCCGGCATTGCGGACGAGGAGTTCGCCGGGCTCGTCCGGGGCGGCGTCCTGGCCGGTATCGGTGACCACGCGGGCCGCGACCCAGCCTTCGGCCCGGCCCAGACAGGATTGGCCGATCAGCCGGTCATGCGTCTGCGCGGCGATCACCGCGCCCGCGCCGGTTTCGGTCATCGCCCAGGCCTCGATCAGGGGAAAGCCGAACCGCGCCTCGAACCCGGCCTGCAATTTCGGGTCGATGCCCGCGCCAAAGCCAAAGCGCACCTGATGGGCGCGGTCCTGCGGTCCCTCGGGCAAGGACATCAGGATCGAGGGCATGACGCCCAGGTAATGCAGGCAGGTGGCGCGCGCCTCGGCCACATCAGCCCACCAGCTGGACGGGTGGAACCGGTCGAGCGCGATCAGGCAGCCGCCCACGGTAACCATCGCCATGAAGGAATAGGCCATGGCATTCATGTGAAAGATCGGCAGGGGCGTGATCATCCGCTCGCCCCTTTCGGTCAGCGAGGCGACCCCGCCCAGATCGGCATACCAGCGCCCGGCCAGCAGGAAATAGGCATTGGGCAGCACGCAGCCCTTGGGGTTGCCGGTGGTGCCAGAGGTATAGAGCAGCGCCGCCTCGCGCGCTTCGCCTGTGCGCTGCTCGGTCACGGTCGCCTCGGCGCGGGGTGGGGGCGGGGCGTCCCCGGCCGCGATGACCGGGGCGGTAACGCCCGCCGCCAAGGCTGCCGCGCGCAGTTCTTCGGCACGGGCGGGCAGGGCGACGATCAGCGCCGGTTGTGCATGGCCGATCAGGTATTCCAGTTCGGCGGCGCGCAGGTCGGGGTTGATCGGCACGATCGAGGCGCCGATGCGGTTGAGCGCGGCAAAGAGCTCGAAGAACACGGGCCGGTTTTCGAGCAACACGGCCACCCGCACCCCCGCGCCATAGCCCGCCTGTTCCAGCGCCTCGGCCCGCGCATCGACGCGCGCAAGGAAGGCGCCATAGCTGACCGGCCCGGCCGCGATGTCATAGGCCGCCGCCGTGCCGGGCAGCACGTCAAGCAGCGGGCGGTCCGGCCAGCGTGCCGCCGTGGCCGCGATGGCGGCGTAAACCGTCTCGGCGCTCACGGCAGCAGCTGGATATTGCCAAAGGCGGCGTCGCAATTGAGCAACTCGACCTTCTTGCCCGCGATGCGGAATGCGCCGTCCACCAGTGCCAGGTCATGGGTCACGGTCAGTGCCAAAAGCTGCTGTTCGTCCAGCCGCGTCTCGACATAATGCATGTTGGTCACGGTCTGGAACTTGCCCGCCTCGGGGTCGAACACATCGACAAAGGGCCGCTGGATCACGTGGTTGCAGCGCGATTTCGGTTTCTGCGAGAATGTCCGCTCGCCATTCAGCCGCTCGACCCTGAGGCGCAGCATGAAATTGTCCTCGTAAAGGAACGAGGTGGCGTTGACCGGATCGGCCTGCTTGTAGTCGAGCGGCATCCAGTAGACCGCATCAGGCAGCCAGAGGTCGAGCCATTCGGAGTAGCGGCCTTCGTCCAGCATCCGGGTTTCGGCATAGATGAAGTCGATCACGTCGTCGCGGGTGATCATTGCTGCATTCCCCTCGATCATTGGGCGGCGACGCCAGCGGCGTCCTCCATGGACATGGTCATGAACTTGGCCCAGGCGTGGAACTGGTTGCGCATCTGCCGTTCGGTGGTGCCGTTTTCGACCGCTTCGGTCTCGAAATCCTCTGTCCCGGTGTGCAACCGCCGGATATCGACCCATTGCATGCCCTCGGCATGCAGCCCCTCCTGCGCGCGTTCATACATCTCCAGATCGTCATGACCCACGATCGAAGTGGGGGCGTTGATCATCCGGTTATACATGGCAGACATGGCGGTCAGCTGCTCGGGCGCGCCGACCAGCCGGTAGACATAGCTTTCCACCAGCGTGCGGTCCGCCCCCAGCGGAATGAAGTTGCGCAGCTGCGTCAGCGGCGCCTTGACCATGACATTGGGGAAATAGACGGTATTGTGCCGGTTCTCGTCCAGTATCGCCTTGGCGCGCTCCTCGCCGTAGCTCTCGACCATGGCCTCGAAATAGCCGGGGATGGCGTCATAGTTCGAATGGATCGACATGTTGACGCCGGTATGGCCGTGGCCATTGGGCCAGGTGCGGATGCCCATATCCTCGAAGAACTCATAAGGGCTCATGAACGGCGCGATGATCTGCATCGCGGGCGGGCGCGGTTCGGGATTGCCCATCTGCTCATAGATCTTCACCGCCGTCCCGGCCGAGCTTTCATGCGCCACCATAGGATGGCAGGTGTCGGTCTGGTTCTCGACCAGCATCTTCCAGTTGCACTTGTGCATGTAGCGCAGCGGCGGGCCGGAAATTTCCACGCGGCCTTCAGGCGCGCGGTCGACCATGTTGTCGATGGAACTGAGCGAGCCGCCAAAGAATTCGTCGAACCCGATGCCCTCCTCGGCCAGCCGGGCAAAGACAAAGCCGCGATAGTTGTGCACCGCACCCACCGCCTGCATCCCCTTGCCGTTCTGCGACTCGGCCAGGCCGGTGCCCTCGTATCCCTTCTTCAGCGGGATGGCGAGCAGGCAACCGTCGGTCTTGAAGCTCCAGGCGTGGTAGGGGCAGCGAAAGAACTTGCCGGTGTTGCCGGCCCGGTCGATGGCGATCTTGGTGCCCTTGTGCGGGCAGCGGTTGTAAAGAACCTTCACCTCGCCATCGCTGTGGCGCACCATGATCACCGGCTGGTCGCCGACCTGGGTGGTGATGTAATCGCCCTTGTTCGGGGTCTGGCTGTCATGCCCGACAAAGACCCAGGCATTGGTGAAAAGGTGGCGCATTTCCAGCTGATAGACCGCATCGCTGATATAGACATCGCGATGGACCTGGCCGGGCTGGATCATCGCCCTGATATCGTCCGCGTTCATGCCTTCCTCCCTTACAGATCCAGCACGAGGCGCGCGCTGAGCGCCCGGCTGACACAGATTTGCATGACCTTGCCGCTGTCGCGTTCGGCCTGGCTGAGCACCACGTCGCGGTGATCGGGGGTGCCCGCGATCACGTCGGTCTGGCAGATGCCGCAATCGCCGCGTTGACAATCATAAAGCGGGTCGAGGCCCGCGGCCTCGAGCGCCTCGATGATGGTCTGGTTGGGTGCGACGGTGATGACCTGGCCCGACGAGGCGATCTCGACCTCGAAGGCGCTGTCGCCCGCGCTGGGCGCGGCATTGGTGAACAGTTCCACATGGATATCGGCGATACCCGCCGCCTCGGCGGCGGCGCGGGCGGCGTCGATCATGCCCTTGGGTCCGCAGATATAGAGGGCGTGATCGGTCAGACCCGCCATCAGCGTGTTCAGGTCCAAGGGCGCGGTATCGTCGTAATGGGGATGGTAGCGGTCGCCAAAAGCAGCGGCCAGGCGGTCGACATAGGCCATGTCGCCCGCGCTGCGGCCCGCATGATGAAAGGTGAACACGCGCCCCGAAGCTGCCAGCTCCGTGGCCATCGAGATCAACGGCGTCACCCCGATCCCGCCTGCCAGCAGGGTGACAGGCTTGTCACCGGGATGCAGTTCGAAATCGTTTTTGGGGGCGGTCGCCGTGATCGTGTCGCCCTCGGAAAGGGCATGCATGGCACGGCTGCCGCCATCGCCCTCGTCCTCGCGCTGAACCGCGATCTGCCAGGCGCTGGGCTGCCGCTCGGGCCAGTCGATCAGCGAATAGGCGCGCGGCCCGGCTGCTGTCTGCACCTCGATATGGGCGCCGGCACTGTGGTCGGGCAGGGGGTCACCTTCGGCCGCGACCAGGGTAAAGGCCGAAATCCGCTTGGTCACGGCCTGTTTCTGCGCAATTCTCAGCAAAAGCATGTTTCGGCGCCTCCCTGTCAGAAATATGAAAAATCATATAAATCGAGTCAAGACAAATTCAGGACCCATGACCGAAACGCGCGACGACACCTTTGTTTCCGGCTATCTGCTGTACCTTCTGGCCGCCTCCAGCGAGGAGGCCAGCGCCCAGTTTCACGACCATATCCGCGCGCAGGGGCTGCGGGTGCCCGAATGGCGGGTGCTGGCCTGTCTGGTGGACAATGATGCGATGATGATCACCCGGCTGGCCAAACTGTCGCTGATGGAACAGTCGAGGATGACCCGGATCGTTGATCAGATGGACGCGCGCGGTCTGGTGACACGGGTGGCCGATGCCAAGGACAAGCGCCGTGTGCGGGTGCGGCTGACCGATGACGGCCGCGCGCTGGCCGAGTCGCTAGTCGCCTCGGCGCGCGCGCATGAGGCGCGGCTGCTCTCGGCGCTGGCCGATACCGATGCCGCCCGGATCAAGGGCGTTTTGCGCACCCTGCTGGATGTGCTGGACCGCCCGGCCGAGGGGGCATGATCCGGGATACATGCAATTTCATATTTCTTGACAAGAGGCAAAGCTGGGTGTGATGCTGGCCGGTGAACGGGTGCCCGGATGCTCTGGCGCACCGATTCACGAGGGAGGAAGACATGAAGCATTTTGCACGGCTGGCCGCCGCCGCGATCCTGGCCGCCAGCACCGGCGCCGCCGCCTGGGCCGCCGATACCACCTTGCGCATTTCCACCTGGCTGCCGCCCACTCACGGGATCAATACCGAGATTTTCGCCGGGCTGATCGGGATGATGGAAGACGCGACCGACGGGCAGGTCAGCGGCGAGCTGGTCTTTGGCCTGGCGCCGCCGCCGGCGCAGATGGACCTGATCCAGGACGGCGCCGCCGACATGGCGATCATCTTTCATGGCTACCAGCCGGGCCGGTTCATCGGCACCAAGCTGATCGAACTGCCGGGATACGAGGGCAATGCCGAGGCCGCCTCGGTCGCCTATTGGCGCGTGCATACCCAGCATCTGGGCAAGCTGGGCGAGCATCGCGGCGTCAAGCTGGTGGCGCTCAACACCCATGGGCCGGGCCAGATCCACACCAGCAAGGACGTGGCCACGCTGGCCGACCTGAACGGGCTGAAAACCCGGATCGGCGGCGGTGTCGCCGGCGATGTCGGCGCCGCGCTGGGCCTTGTTGGCATCAACGTGCCCGCGCCCAAGGTCTATGAGACGCTGGAATCGGGTGCCGCCGACGCGGTGGCAATGAACGTGGGCGAACGGGTGGGCTTCAAGCTCAACGAAGTGGCCAAGAACCTCTATGACATGCCCGGCGGGCTTTATCGCGGCTCATTCGCCATAATCATGAGCCAAGAGACCTTTGACAGCCTGCCCGCCGACGTGCAGGCGGCGCTGGATGAAAAGGTGTTCGGCGAACCGGCCAGCCGCATGGCGGGCGCCGCATGGGACAAGTCCGACATGATCGCCTATGAGGCGACGCGCGGTACCGAGGGCGCCAAGATCGTCGAGGCCTCGGCCGAGGATCAGGCGGCATTCGCCGCCATCGCCGCCGAGGTGACCGCCAAGGTGCTGGCCGAGCTTGATGCCGCGGGCGTCGATGCCCAGGCCGCCTATGACATGGTCAAGGCCGAAATGGCCGCCAACTGAGCGGCAGGACCGGCGCCGCGCGGGTGCGGCGCCGGGTCTGATAATATGACATCATGATGAAACGCGTTCTTTCTCTTTCGGTCTGGCTGCCGGGGCTGCTGGCCTCGGCGGCGCTGTTCGTGCTGATGGTGATGACCTTTGCCGATGTGCTGATGCGCTCGATCTTCAACGCGCCCATCGAGGTGGCCGCCGATCTGACGCGGCTGTTGATGGCGGTCATGGTGTTTTCGGTGATGCCGGTGCTGTCGGGCCGGAACGCCCATGTCAGCGTTGATCTGCTGGACGGCCCGTTCCACCGCCTGCGCCTGTCGCGCTGGCGCGACGCGGCGGTCTGCCTGTTCTGCGGCATCATCCTGTTCTGGCCCGCCAGCCGGGTCTATGACCTGGCCGAACGGTCGCGATCCTATGGGGATGTGATGGAATATCTGCGCTTGCCACTGCATTACGTCGGCTGGTTCATTGCCCTGCTGACCCTGGTCACGGCGGTGGTGCTGGTGGTGCGGGGCGTGCTGCTGCTGGTGGCGCCACGCCTTGCGGGAAGCGCCTCATGACCGCATCCCTGATCGGCTTTGGCGCGGTTCTGGCGCTGATCTTGCTGCGTGTTCCCATCGCCTTTGCCATGGGCTTTGTCGGCATGGTCGGCTTCATGACCGAGACCAGCTATCGCGCCTCGATCTCGATGGTGGCGCGGCTGATCATCGACACCAGTCAGGACTATGGCCTGTCGGTGGTGCCGCTGTTCATCCTGATGGGCCTGTTCGTGAACAAGGGCGGCATCAGCCGTGAGCTCTACGCCGCCTCGAACGCCTTTCTGGGCCACCTGCGCGGCGGTCTGGCGATGGCCACCATCGTGGCCTGTGGCGGCTTTG
This sequence comes from Ruegeria pomeroyi, assembly GCF_021405525.1. Classification (GTDB taxonomy): domain Bacteria; phylum Pseudomonadota; class Alphaproteobacteria; order Rhodobacterales; family Rhodobacteraceae; genus Ruegeria_B; species Ruegeria_B alba. Next base: position 2,662,526 of record NZ_JAGQAG010000001.1, on the reverse strand, counting down.
CCGCCATTTCCGGCTCGTCGCTGGCCACGGCGGCCACCATGGCCAAGGTGGCCATGCCCGAGATGCGGCGGTTCGGCTATTCCGACTCGCTGTCCACCGCCTCGATCGCGGCGGGGGGTACGCTGGGCATCCTGATCCCGCCCTCGGTCATTCTGGTGATCTATGGGCTGTTGACCGAGACCTCGATCGGCAAGCTGTTTGTCGCCGGTATCGTGCCGGGGATGCTGGGCATCCTGCTGTACCTCTGCGCGGTGCGCTGGACGGTCTGGCGCAATCCCGCGGCGGGCCCCGCGGGCGAGCGGGTGCCGCTGCGCGGGCGGCTGGCCGCCCTGCGCGAGGTCTGGGCGGTCATGCTGTTGTTCTTCCTGGTGATCGGCGGGCTTTACGGCCTGTTCGACGTCCCGCCGCTCAACATCAACTTCTCCCCGACCGAGGCGGCGGGGATGGGGGCGATGGGTGCCTTCCTGATCGCGCTGGCGCGGCGGCGGCTATCCCTCAAGGACACGCTCGAGGTGCTGCTGGAAACCTCGATCACGGCGGCCAGCCTTTTCGCGGTGCTGATCGGCGCCTGGATATTCTCCAACTTCGTCAATATCGCCGGGCTTCCAACGGCGCTGAGCGATCTCATCACCACCTATGAGTTGCGCCCCTGGCAGGTGATGGCGGTGATTCTGGCGATCTATATTGCGCTGGGTTGCGTGTTTGAATCGCTGTCGATGCTGCTGCTCACCGTGCCGATCTTCTTTCCGCTGGTGACCGGGCTGGGCTATGACCCGATCTGGTTCGGCATCGTCGTGGTGGTGGTGACCGAGATCAGCCTGATCACCCCGCCCGTGGGGCTGAATGTCTTTGTCCTCAAGGGCGTGGTGGGCGATGTGTCGACCGGCACCATTTTTCGCGGGGTCACCCCGTTCTGGATGGTCGATATCATCCGGCTGGCCTTGCTCCTCGCCGTTCCGGCGCTGGCGCTGTATCTGCCCGGGCAGATGTAACCTCAGAACCCCAGCTCGTCGGCCGATGTAAGACGCGCCTCCAGCGCCGCGCGCATCGCCTCGGGCCAGGGGATCGAGATATGCTTGTCCAGATCGCTGGCCGCCAGCACCTGGGTCGAGGACCAGCGGACCTCGTCCCCGCAGCTGATCCGGTGGCGCACGGTGACAGACGAGCGGCCCAGTTTGATCACCCCCAGCTCGAACCGCAGCGTCTCGCCAAAGAAAGAGGGTTTCGAGAAATCGCAGCTCAGATGCACGGTGGGCGTGCCCCAGCGTTCGTTCCAGATGATGTCGTGCCAGGCAAAGCCGAGACTGGCCCAGAATTCCTCGTTCACGCCGTTCAGGATATCCAGATAGGACGGGAAATAGGCGGTCCCTGAAATATCGCAGTCGCCAAAACGAAGCTCGCGTTCGGTGATGAAGATCTTGTCCATGTCGCGGGTCCGGCCTCTCTCTGGTTCTGTGTTGCCCGCCCGTGATTGCCGGATCGGGCAGGGTTGACAAGCCCGAAGCTCCAAAACCGGTAGGTAGCCCCGCCGAGGGATCGAGTTTACTTGCATTTGCATATAATTTCGGAAACTCTGATCGGCAGCAACGAGTGAAAGACCCAGATGGCCGAATCGACCGATCAAACCGAACAGCTCAGGGAATTGGCCGAAATCGGCCTCGAGGGCTATGCGCCCTATCTGATGAACCGGATCATGGGGCGCTACAACGCCAACCTGCGCAAGGAGATGACCGCGCTGGGGCTGAGTACGGCCAAGATGCGGGCGCTGGCGATCCTGTCGGCCAAGGACGGTTTGCCGATCGGTACACTCGGTGTTTTTGCGGTGGTCGAACAATCCACCCTGTCCCGGGCGCTGGACGGGTTGCAGGCCGACGGGATGGTTCGCCGCGAGGTGGACAGTGATGACCAGAGGTCTAGCCGTGTCTTCCTGACACCTGCGGGCCGGGCGGTCTATGACCGCCTCTGGCCGCATATGCGCGCCAGCCATGACCGCATGTTCCAGGGTATTGCGTCGCAGGAGCGGCAGGCCTTTCTGGCGACGCTGCACAAGATGCTCGCTAATATCCGCGTACACGAGATCTGAGGCGGCCATGGCGGAACGATCTTTCAAACGCGAGGTACAGGATCTGCGTCTGGGCGCCGGGGAAACCTTTACCGGCGAGGGCATCCTGGCCATCACCAAGGCGCTGCTGGAATCCGGCGTCGGCTATGTCGGTGGCTATCAGGGGGCGCCGATCAGCCACCTGATGGATGTGCTGGCCGATGCGCAGGATCTGCTGGGTGAACTGGGCGTGCGGTATGAGGCGAACGCGTCCGAGGCTGCAGCGGCGGCCATGCTGGCGGCTTCGGTCCATTACCCGATCCGGGGCGCGGTTACCTTCAAGGGCGCGGTCGGGGTCAACGTCGCCTCGGACGCGCTGGCCAATCTGGCCTCGTCGGGGGTGACCGGCGGCGCGCTGGTTATCGTGGGCGAGGATTATGGCGAGGGCTCCTCGATCATGCAGGAACGCAGCCATGCCTTTGCGATGAAATCGCAATTCTGGCTGCTCGACCCGCGCCCGAACCTGCCTTCGATCGTGCAGGCGGTGAAACAAGGGTTTGAACTGTCCGAGGCGTCGAACACGCCGGTCATGCTGATGGTGCGGATCCGGTCCTGCCACGTCACGGGGCAGTTCGCATGCGCCGACAATCAGCGCCCGCCGCTCAGCGTGCGCGACGCGCTGTCGGAGCCACGCCGCGATTTCGCCCGCGTGGTGCTGCCGCCGATGTCCTATCAGCATGAGCGCGACAAGGTGGAAAACCGCTGGCCCGCGGCCGAGCGGTTCATCACCGAAAAGGGGCTGAACGAGATGTTCGGCCCCGAGACCGCGCCCGTGGGGTTGGTGGTGCAGGGCGGCATGTATAACGGCGTGATCCGTGCACTCCAGCGTCTGGGTCTTGCCGATATCGAGGGGCGTTCGGCCATCCCGCTCTATGTGTTGAACGTGACCTATCCGCTGGTGAGCGCCGAGTTTCTGGCGTTTGCCAAGGGCAAGGGGGAGCTGCTGGTCGTTGAAGAGGGGCAACCCGAGTTCATCGAACAGGGGCTGGCCGCGATGCTGCACCGGGCCGGGTCGCCGGTGCGCCTTCATGGCAAGGGCCTTTTCCCGATGGCGGGCGAATATACCGGCCAGATCATGCTCGACGGGATTGCGGGGTTTCTGAAAGACACCGCGCCGCAGCTTTTGCCGGGGCAGGTGATTGCCCCCAACGCGCCGCCGCCCGAGATGCCCGACCTGTCACAGACCGTGCCGATCCGGCCGCCGGGCTTCTGCACCGGCTGCCCGGAACGGCCCATCTTTGCCGCGATGAAGCTGGTCGAACAGGAACTGGGCAAGCACCAGATCACCGGTGATATCGGCTGTCACCTCTTTGCCGCCCTGCCGCCCTTCGAGATCGGCGGCTCGACCATGGGATACGGGCTTGGCCCGGCCTCGAACGCGGCGTTCGATGGTGGCGGCGCGCGGCGGGCGGTCTCGTTCATCGGCGATGGCGGGTTCTGGCATAACGGGCTCAGTTCCTCGATCGGCAACATGGTGTTCAACCGGTCTGACAGCGTGGCCATCGTGGTGGACAACTATTATTCGGCGGCCACCGGTGGGCAAGATGTGCTGTCTTCCCGCGCCAAGAACCCCTCTAAGGCGACCGGCAACCCGATTTCCAAGGCGCTGGAAGGGGTGGGGGTGAAATGGGTGCGCCAGATCGACCGCACCTATGACGTGGACCATATGCGCGACACCATCCGCGAGGCGCTGACCACCGATTATGATGGGCCGAAACTGATCGTCGCCTCGTCGGAATGCATGCTGAACCGGCAGCGGCGCGAGAAACCGTTGCGCGCCCAGGCGATCCGCGAGGGGCGCCGGGTCGAGGCGCCGCGCTTTGGCGTGGATGCCGATATCTGCACCGGTGATCACGCCTGTATTCGCCTCTCGGGCTGTCCCTCGCTCTCGCTCAAGGTGCTGGACGACCCGCTGCGCGACGATCCGGTGGCCAGTATCGACCAGACTTGTGTCGGGTGCGGCAATTGTGGCGAGGTGGCGGATGCGGCCATTCTGTGCCCTTCGTTCTATCGCGCCGACCTGGTGCACAATCCGGGGCGGTGGGAGCGGCTGTTGGCAGGCTGGCGCAGCCGCATCATCACATGGCTGCAAGCGCGCCGTGCCCGGCGGGTGCTAGATTTCGGAGAAGCGTCATGACCCGGATGGACAGCGTGATGACACCGCAGGGCGCCGACAGCGCCCGCGCGATCACCAAGCTGGTGGTCATGGCCGTGGGCGGGCAGGGCGGCGGCGTGTTGACCGGCTGGATCGAGGCGGTGGCCCGCGCCGCTGGCCGGGCGGTACAGGCGACCTCGGTCGCGGGCGTGGCCCAGCGCACCGGCGCCACCATCTATTACATCGAAATCGCGCCAGAGGGTGTGGCGGCGCCGGTCTTTTCCCTGGCCCCCGCCGCCGGAGATGTCGACATCCTGATCGCCGCCGAGATGATGGAGGCGGGCCGGGCGATCCAGCGCGGCTTTGTCACCCCGGATCGTACCGTGCTGATCGCCTCCGAACACCGGGCGCTGGCGGTGTCGGAAAAGATGGTGCCGGGCAACGGGATCGCGCAGGCCGACGAGGTGATGGCCGCCGCAGAGATCGCCGCGCAGCGGTTTCTGAGTGCCGATATGGAGCGGCTGGCGGTCGCCAAGGGGTCGGTCATCTCGGCCAGCCTGTTTGGCGCGCTGGCGGGATCGGGCGCCCTGCCTTTTCCACGCGAGGCGTTTGAGGCCGCGATCCGCAACTCGGGCAAGGGGGTCGAGGCGAGCCTTGCCGCCTTTGCCGCCGGGTTCGAAGCGGTCCGGGGGGCGACGCAGCCTCCGCAGGCAGAAGCACCAAAACGCGAGCCCGAGATAACCGGTCCGGCTTCGGCCTTGGCCGACTGGGCCGCGCTCATGGACCGGGTGGGGGCGCTGCCGGAACCCGCCCGCGACATGGCCCGCGCGGGGGTGCAAAAGGTGGTGGCGTTTCAGGATTGCGCCTATGGCGCGGCCTATCTGGACCATCTCGACCTGTTCGCAGCGATGGATGACCCGGCCCGCGATCATCTGTTGACCCGTGAGGCGGCCAAGTACATCGCCAATGCCATGGCCTATGACGACGTGATCGGGGTGGCCGGGCGCAAGACGCGGGCCGCCCGGCGCGCCCGTATCGACAACGAAATGGGACGCGCACCGGAACAGGAGATGCAGGTGACCGAGTTTCTGCACCCCCGTGCCGAGGAAATCGCCTCGCTCCTGCCGGCGGGGCTGGGCGCGCGGGTGACCGCCTCGCCGCGCTGGATGGCGCGGCTGGATCGTTGGTTCGGCCATGGCCGCCGTATCCGCAGCGACCGGGTGAGTGGTTTTCTTCAGCTTTACGTGCTGGCCGGGCTGCGCGGCTATCGCCGCCGCACCCTACGCCACGCACAGGAGCAGGCGCATCTGGAGGCATGGCTAGACCGCGTGGCCATGGCGCGGCGGACCGATTATGATCTGGCGGTGGAACTGTTGCGATGCCGCAGGCTGATCAAGGGGTATTCGGACACCCATGCGCGCGGCCTGTCCAAATTCGATCATGTGCTCGCAGGGGCCGAACTGGTTGCCGGGCGGGCCGATGCCGCCGACTGGGTGCGCCGCCTGCGCGAGGCGGCGTTGGAGGATGAAGAGGGCAGGGCGCTGGACGGGGCGCTTCAGACGATCCGGTCCTTTGCGGGGTGATGTCTTGCGAGGCTCCGCCTCGCGCTCCGGAGTATTTTGAACCAGAAAGAAGCAGGTGCACACGCAAAGCTTGCACCGATGCGGGTCAGGGAGGAAGGTGATGAAACTCTGGTATCAGAGCTATGTGGATTACGAGAACGGGGCGGAATACTGGGACATGCTGGGGCCGCATCTGGAAGCGGTGTCGGCGCCGGGCACGCAGGTCGACATCCGGGGGATCACGCCGTTTGACAGCTATGCCCATCCGTTGGTGGAGTTCCGCTGCGCACGCGAGATGATCTGTAACGCGATCCGGGCCGAGCGCGAGGGCTATGACGCCTTCATTGTTGGCCATTTCCAGGATGCGGGCCTCTATGAGGCGCGCTCGGTTGTGGATATCCCGGTGATTGGCCTCGGCGAGGCGACCATGCTGTGGTGCTGCCAGATGGGCCAGCGGCTGGGGATCGTCACCATCAACCCGCGCTTCATCCCGTGGTTCCATCACCAGATCGGTAAATACGGGCTGCGCGAGCGGGTCTCTGGCGTTCATGCGATGACCTTCGAGCCGGGGCAGATCCTCGGCGCCTATGGCAATGCGGACAAGGCCGCCGAAGTCAAGCGCCTGTTCGAGGAACAGGGCCGGCCGCTGGTGGCGGCGGGCACCGATGTGCTGATCCCCGGCGGCGGCATCCCGATGCTGCTGTTCTCGCAGTTCCACGACCATCAGATCGACGGGGCACCGGTGGTCAATGGCATCCCGATCGCGGTGAAGATGGCCGAGATGGCCGTGAACCTGAAACGGCTGACCGGTCAGGGGGTGAGCCGGGTGGGCGACTATACCAAGGCGCCGGATCACATCATCGAAGAGTTCCTGACCCATCCCAAGGGGCTGTGAGGCTGCGGGGGGCTTGCGGAAAGCAAATGTCTATAGGGCCGCCTCCGCAATAGTTCCCCGGCCCTTTGAGGTTCTTGACCTCTGGCGCGATTAAGGTCGGCGTCGAGCCAATTCTGTTGAAAAACTCCGGCTTGATCGAGGCGTCGGTCGCTGATTCAATGCCTCGGAAGGGTGGGAGGAGAGGCAATGATGGGACCGAGACAAGAAGCGCAGGCGGCAGCCTTATGCGATGCTTTGTTTGATTGAAGGAGAGTCGCATGAATTGGTTCACCAACAAGCTCTTTGGTGTAAAGAAATCCCGCAACGAAGAACTTGCAGAGAACATGTATTCGGCGCTTGTTTTGGGTGGCGGTCCGTCTTCTGGTTCACCCAGTCGGATAGATGCAACGGAGCTAGAGATACCGATCGGAAAACTGGAACGTTTCGCCCACAAACGGCTTATTTCGCTAGAAGCAATGTTGTTTGTAGCATCTCAGATTGAGACAGTGGAGCGAAGTCAGAAGTTACAACGAGTGTTTGGTGATGGGCAGCTTCATCCGTTTGCAATGGAGATGGGGCGGCTCATAGCTGCCAAGTGGAATCAGCGAGGCATTGAGATGGAAAAATTTGACGTCGGCGAACGCTGCTTTGATGAAATAGAAGATTTCTTAGATAAGCCTTTCATATGGGCACGGGCTTGGCTTGATGAGTTTTATGATGATTCAGAGAAGTCAGGCGAGCATTACATCATGTGGACAGAGCAGTGGTTAAAGGAGTTTGAGGTAATGAGAAACATGGTAAAAGAATATGCCTAGACTGAGCTCATGCAGTCAACATGTTGGTCGCCCGTAGCGACCGTTCGATTTAGGAGTGTCAACGGTAGCTCTGTCCGCAAAGAGGCCATTTTTTTCTCTCGCCGCAAATGCCGGGCTCTTACGCGGCGCGAGGGTTTCCTGCGGTAACTCGACGACCACGGATAAACTCCGGTTCGCCGGGTCTCCTGCCATCCCGGGTGTCACTTGCCGTCGCTACTGCCCCAGCCCCGGAAGCCAGAGCGCGATACCGGGGAATACGATCAGCAGCGCCACCAAGAGCATCGAACAGCCGATGAAAGGGATCGCGGACACGTAGATGTCGCGCATGCTGGTGCCGGGGGCCGAAACTCCCTTCATCACGAAGAGCAGCAGGCCGAAGGGCGGGGTGGTGAAGCTGATCTCGAGCGCCAAGAGCACGATCACCCCGAACCAGATCAGGTCGAACCCCAGCGTCTGCGCCAGCGGAAAGAAGATCGGCACGGTCAGCAGCATCATGCTGAGCTGGTCCATGAACATGCCCAGAACCAGCAGGATGGCGAACATGATCAGGAGCATCGTGCTGGGTTCCAGGTCGAACCCGGTGGCCCAGCGGATCAGCCCCGAGGAGGCCCCGGAAAAGGCCAGGAGCGCCGAGAAGGTGGCCGAGCCGAAGATGATCAGCAGCGCCATCGTGGTGACCTTGAGCGCGCCCGCGACGGATTTGACGATCCCCTCCCAGGTCAGCGAGCGATAGAGGGCTGCCAGCACGACGACGCCGAGGCAGCCGAAGGCGGCGCTCTCAGATGGTGTGGCGATGCCGAACATGATCACCAGGATCACGCCGATCACGATGGACACCATCGGCAGGATGTCGACGAAGAGCAGGCGCATCTTCTCGGTCCAGCTAGAGCTTTCGACCTCGTAGGCGGGGGCAGCGTTGGGATCGTATAGCGCCATGCCGAGGATCATGACCGCGTAGAAGATTGCCAGCATCAGGCCGGGCATGATGCCTGCGATCAGCAGGTCGCCGATATCCAGTTCTGCCAGCGTCGCCAGCAGCACCGCCAGCGCCGAGGGCGGGATCAGCATCGCGAGGCCCCCAGTGCCCAGGATCGGGCCAATGGCCATGTGCTTCTTGTAGCCGCGTTTCTGCATCTCGGGCACCATCAGCGAGCCCAGCAGCGCGGTGGAGCCCATGGATGACCCCGAAAGTGTGGCGAAGGCGGTGCCGCCCGCCACGGTGACAAAGGACAGGCGCGCGGGCAGCTTGCCCATCAACCGGTCGACCGCGCCGAACATGCGATTGGCGAGGCCTGTGAAAAAGAAGATCTCGCCCATCAGCAGGAACATCGGCACCGGCATCAGGTTGAAAGAGGTGACGGTGGGAATCGCGTTGTTGGCCAATTGCCCGATGCCGCGCGCCATCTGGCTGGCGATATCGCCGCGCCCGCCCATGAAATAGGCCGCACCGATCATGTTGGCCGCCAGAAAGGCGAGCGCCACCGGAATGCCGAGCGCCATGAAGAACAGGATCATGCCCAGCAGAAAGACGAGCGCCTCATACCATTCCATTGCCTGCGCCTCTTTTATTCTTGATTGTCATTCGTGTACGCCCGCTTCGCCGGTATGCATGGTCTCAGGGCCAAAGACAAAGCGGAGAAACTGTGCCGCCATCAGGCCGAACCCGATCGGCATCGCGCCCAGAAGCAGGTATTTCGGCATATCGAGGCTGCGCATCTCGGCATCGCCGAACTTCCAGGCCCGGGCGGTTGCACCCCAGGTGTACCAGACCAGCGTCAGGCAGATCACGACACAGAGCGCCGAGATCACCCGGCTGTAGGGCCGTTGCATCCGGAGCGGCAGGGCCGCGCTCAGAAGCTCGATGAACACATGGCCCCGATGGCGCACCAGCCAGGGCGAGGCGGCCATCACGATGTAGAGCAGTCCGAATTCGGTGAAGGTGAAGATATGGCTGGACCAAGAGCCGGACAGGTTCAGCGTGCGGGCCAGCGCGCTGATCACGATCCCGAACATGATCCCTACCAGATAGATACCGGCCAGTATGGCCAGCAGGTCGCAAATACGGTCGATCAGGCGCATCATTTCTTGGCTTTGTTTGCTGGGGCAGGCCACGGCGTCACAGCCGCGGCCTGCCTTCAGGCTGTGTTACTCTTCCAGAGCATAGGTCTTGCGCAGGGCCTTGTAGGTTTCGGCACCGGCGCCGCCGCCGTCAATGCGCTCGTACATCCGCGCCCAGGCGGCATCGTCGGCCATCTTGCGATAGACTTCGCCCGCTTCGGCGGAATGGGCAACAAAGGTCATGCCGCCATCGGCCAGGGTCTTGGCATCTGCCGCAACTTCCGCCTGACGGTCGGCATAGGATTTGCCTTCCCACTCGATCACCACCTCTTCGATCAGCTTCTGGCTTTCCGGGGAAAGCGCGTTCCAGGCGTCGAGGTTGAAGATCACGCCGATATCGGTGTTGTAGAAGGTCGGGTCCACCCGATACTTGAGGAACTCGTTCCACTTGAGCTGCGGAATGCCGATTTCGGTCCAGGCCGCCGCGTCGACGACGCCCTTTTCAAGCGCCGAATAGACTTCGGTCGCCGGCATCGAGGCGGTGGTCGCGTTCAGTTGCTCGAAGAAGGCGTGATAGATCGGGTTGTCGCGCAGCTTGACCCCGGTCAGATCCAGAATGCCGTCGTCGCGGAACTTGGGTTCGCTGTTCATGTAGATGTGGAACTTGATGCCGCCATCGATCCAGCCCAGGTGGCGGACGTTGAAGCGCTCTTGATGTGCCTTGTCCATCAGTGCCGCGCCGCCATTGGCCCGGGCCTCCATCGGAGTCACGCGCGAGGCGACCATTGCGTCGATCTCGGGCACGTTGGCGCCATAGAAACTGCCGGGCGTGTGCACCATGTCGACCACGCCGTCACGCACGGCGGCGGGTTGCTCGAACATGCCGATCGCCTCGGGACCACCCCGCACCTCGATCTGAACGACGCCCTTGCCGCGCTCGTTGATGTCCGCGACCATTGCGAGAAAGGTCTTGGTGTAAACCAGAAACTCGGGGAACGCATGGACCGCGCTGACCCGGTCCTCGGCCTTGGCCGACATCGGGGCAGCCATGACGGCGAGTGCTGTCGCCGCCATCAGATAAGTGGCTTTTCTGGAAAGCCCGCTGAAGATTTTCATGTCACAACTCCCTGTTGATCCAACGGAGGATGAACCGCCTTCTGTCGGGCGGTACATTCCCTAAGGTGAAGTTAGGTCGGTCTGTCCCGACTTCTATGCATTTTCATGTAAGACCGGCCATCGGGCCCAATGCAATAGAAATATCCTTGATACATGATTTTTCATGTATGTAATCTGCTCCAGCAACTATCGGTGCGGGAGGGGGCGATGGAGCTTGCAGTTCTAGGGGGTGGCAACGGCTCGACCGCCGCAGCGGTTGATCTGACAGCGCAGGGGCACAACATACGGTTCTGGCGCAGAAATGCGTCTGCGCAAGCAGAGCTGAGGGTGCGCGACAACGTCATCACGCTCAAGGATTTCGAGGGCGCGCGACCGATTCGCATTTCAATGGTCACTGACGATATCGGCGAGGCCATCCGGGGCGCCGACCTGATCGTCTGCCCGACACCGGCCACGGCCCAAGCCGATATCGCGGCGGCCATGGCGCCCTACCTGACAGACGGGCAGGTCGTCTTTCTGCCGCCGGGCAGCTTTGGCAGCTGGATCATGGCCGATATCGTCCGCAAGGCGGGAAACCACGCCGATGTCAGCTGGGCCGAAACCGGCACCCTGCCATATCTCACGCGGCTGCACGGAGCAGATACCGTCGCCATCACCACCCGCGCCACCCGTCTGCCGACCGGGGTCTATCCGCTGCGCAACGCGGAACACGCGCATTCGGTCCTTGCGCGGGCCTATCCTGCGGTCGAACCGGCGGGGGACGCGCTGTCTGGGGCACTGATGAACGCAGGCCCCATCATCCACCCGCCCTTGATCACGATGAACGCGGGCCCGATCGAGCATTTCGACCATTGGGACATTCACAACGAGGGCACCCAGCCCGCCATCCGCCGGGTCACCACGCGACTTGATTCCGAGCGCATGGCTGTGCGAGAGGCGCTGGGCTATGGTGCGCCGCACTTCCCGCTGGCCGATCACTATGAAACCTCGGATTGGATGTACGGCAACCTCGCCCATGACAAGTTGGTCGACAGCGGCGATTGGCGCGAACATCTGGTGCTGACCGAGCATCGCTACATGCGCGAGGACGTGGCGGTGGGGCTGGCCTTGCTGGTCTCGGTCGCCGATTGGGCCGGGGTACCCGCGCCCACGGCGACGGGGCTCCTGGCGCTGGGCTCGGCGATCTGCGATGACGATTTCCGCCAGAGCGGCCGGACGCTGGAAAACCTCGGGCTGGCCGGGACCGACCGCGCCGCTTTGCAGACCATGCTGCGGGACGGGGCCTGAGATGGCGGCGCGGGAAACCATCGCCGCTGTAGGCGCCGGGCGCATGGGCCGCGGCATGGCCGTCGCCTTCGCCTATTCCGGCCACCCGGTCCGCCTGATCGACGCCAAGCCGCGACCGATGGCAGAGTTCGACCGGCTCCGGGCCGAGATACGGGCCGAACTGCGCGCCACCTTTGCGCTGATGGCCGATGTGGGCCTGATGCAGGCGGCCGAAGCTGACGCCATGCTGGCGCGTGTCGAGGTTGTGGGCCACGAAGATCTGGCGGCGGCGCTTGCCGGGGTGCCCTTTATCTTCGAAGGTGTGCCCGAGACGCTGGAGGCCAAGCGCGAGGTTTTCGATCTCCTGTCGCGCCACGCGGATGCAGATGCGGTGATCGCCTCGACCACCTCGACCATCCTGTCAAACGACCTTCAGGGGTTTGTCACCCCGCCCGAACGGTTCCTCAATGCCCACTGGCTCAACCCCGCCTATCTGGTGCCGCTGGTCGAGGTTTCGCCCGGCGATGCCACCGATCCGGCGATAACCGCCCGCCTGATCGACCTGCTGGAGCGGATCGGCAAGGTGCCGGTTACCTGTGCCGCCAGCCCCGGCTATATCGTGCCGCGCATCCAGGCGCTGGCGATGAACGAGGCCGCGCGACTGGTCGAAGAGGGGGTGGCCAGCAGCGCCGATATCGACAAGGCCACGAAATACGGCTTCGGCTTCCGATTTGCGGTGTTGGGCCTGTTGGAATTCATCGACTGGGGCGGCGGCGACATCCTCTACCACGCCAGCCGCTACATGACCCGCGCCACTGGGCAGGACCGGTTCGCCGCGCCCGACATCATCGAGACCAACATGGCCGAGGGCCGGCGGGGCCTGCGCGACGGGCGCGGCTTTCTCGACTATGACGGGCTTGATGTCGCCGCCTATCAGAGGGAGCGTATCGGCGCCTTCGCCGCCATGCTGCGCCACCTAGACAAGATGCCGGTCAAGGGCGACTAGATCGAAGGCGCATCCCGCATCCTGCTTCTTTCTGGTCAAAAATACTCAAAAAACACCGGTGCCGCCCGCGCCGCCATTCCCGGTTTAGCGTTGCCCGATGAACCTGCGCACACTGTCCAGCAGCAGATCGTTATGCGCGGGCAGCGACAGCGAGAAGCGGAAGAACGCTTCCAGCCCCGCCTCGCGGGTGCGGTTGACGACGATCCCGGCGTTCTCGAACAGATGCTCGACCAGTGCTTCGGTGCGAGCTGGGTCTCCGTCCCGGAAACGGGCCATCAGAAAGTTGGTCCGGCTTGGGGTCACGACCAGACCCAGCTGTCCCAGCGCGCCGGTCAGACGCGCGCGTTCGGACACGATCTCATCGACCCGCGCCTGGATCGCCTTAGGGGCGGCAAGACCTGCCACCGCCCCGGCCTGCGCCAAGGCATTGACGGTGCCCATGCCCCGCGCGGCATAGAGGACGGGCACCATCCAAGCGGGGGCTTGGCACCAGCCAACCCGCGCGCCTGCAAGGCCATAGGCCTTGGAAAAGGTCCGGGTGACAACGATGTTCTCGTGGTTTGCCGCCAGGCTGTGCACCGCCGCGCAATAGTCGGGCGCGGCGAACTCGCCATAGGCGAGGTCAAGCACCAGCACGACCTGCGCAGGCAGGTCGCGGGCCAGCCGGGAAAGCGCCTCCATCTCCAGCATGGTGCCGGTCGGGTTGTTCGGATTGGCCAGGAACAGGAGCCGCGTGCGCTCACTCACCGCCGCCAGCAGGGCGTCGACATCGCTAGTGTAGTCACGCTCGCGCGCCTTCACCAATGTCGCGCCCACCCGGTTGGCGGTCAGGGCGAACTGGATGTATCCGAACTCCGAGATCAGGATCTCGTCCCCCGGCCGGGCGAAACAGCGGGCAATGACGTCGAGCAGCTCTTCGGACCCGTTGCCGCAGACGATCTGCTCGGGGTCCAGCCCATGCGCCGCGCCCAAGGCATCGCGCAGCGCGTCACAATGCGGGCTGCCATAGGATTGCGCCCTCGCGGCGGTCTCCTCCATCGCGGCGCGGATCGCGGGCAGGGGCGGATAGGGCAACTCGTTGTAGCCCATGTTGATGATCGGCAACCCCTTGGGCTGTGGTCTGCTGATGCGGCCGCGCAGGGGCATCGGGGCGAGATAGGGCGTCGGGCGCATGGGATCCTCGGGGTTGTTTCACGACATGAGAGGGTGGTTTACGGGCAGGTTCAAGACAGAGGCTCACTATACGATCCCGCGATTCGGCCGAGAACGACCGCGCTCAGTAAGCCGTTGCCGGAGAGATATCCGCTGTCGCCGCTGCCCGAGACGCCACAGGCCGCGCCGCCTCCGGCATAAAGACCCGGCACTGGCGTCCCATCGGGGCACAGCACGCGCGCGCGAGTATCGGTCCTCAACCCGCCCTGGGTGTGAAACAGCGCCCCCGTCACCCGTACGCCGCAAAAGGGCGGGGCAAGCGGTGGGGGCTGGAACAGTCGCCCGAACCCATCGGTTCCGTCGCGGGGCAGGTCGCGCAGGGTTTGCGCCAACGCGTCGGGCGGCAGGCCGAGCAATCGGGCAAGCGCCTCGGGCGTATCGGCCTGCCGGATCGCACCTGCGGCTTCGGCGCGGCGAAAATCCTCGAACTGGCGCGCGATACCCGCGATACGCGCGTCGAAGATTGCAAAAGCCTCGCCTCCGGGTTGCTCCATCACCGCGCGGGCGGCTTCGGAATAGCCTTGGCATTCATCCCAGAACCGCTCCCCGTCGCGGTTCACCTGCACACCGCCCGAGGTGATCACCGCCCAGGTGATCAGGATGCCGTGCGGATGGGCGACATTGCCATGCCCCTGATAGGCCCCGAGGTGTTTCAGATCGGCCCCCAGCGCGGCGCCCCACAGCACCGCCTCTCCCCGGTTACCATCATGCCCGAACCAGAGCGCCTCGCGGATCTCTGGCATGTGGTCGGTGACCAGTTGCCGATTGCCACCAAACCCATTGCAGGCCAGGATCAGCCGGTCGCAGGCGATGGTTTCGCCGCTGCCGTCGGGGCCAAAGACTGTGACACCGCGCACACGGCCGTTTTCCATATGCAGGATATGCGCCCGCCGGGAACAGATGATGTCGATCCCCTGCGCCTCGCAGGCGTGGCGCAGCGCGTCGATCAGCTCTTCGCCCGAGCGGCCGGGCAGGCCGTGCATCCGGCGGCGGCTGTGTCCGGGATAGTCGAAATCGGTGACAACGGAGAAGGGCAGACCATGGCGCTGAACCAGCCAGTCGATGACCGGCCCGGCCCCTGCGGCCAGGGTATCGACCAGATCAGGGTCGTTCTCCCCCTTGGCCTTGGCCTGGATGTCCTGCGCGAAGAGCGCGGCGCTGTCCTGGATCCCCGCCGCGCGCTGCATGGTGGTGCAGGGCGCAGGGATCAGCCCGGCCGAGAGCGCGGTCGAGCCGCGCGGCAGGGCGTCGGCCTCGACCACCAGAACCTCTTGCCCCGCTTCGCGTGCCGCAAGCGCGGCCACCAGCCCGCACGCCCCGGCGCCGATGATCAGCGTCTGGCAAGCGATGTCGAAGCGCGCGGGCGGCGGCGCGATATGCGGGTCACTGTCCGGGGGCATAGCGTTTGCCGCGCTCCAGCATCTCACCGGTTCCGATTACCTCGTTCAGGCCGGCAAAATCATACATCCGGTCCCGGAACGGTGCGGTGGTGCCATGCGCGCGCAGGCTGGTGTAATAGTCACGCGCCGTATGGGCGAGCGCCCGCACGATGCCGCCGGGAAAGATCACGAGGCGGAAGCCCAGCGCCTGCAACGCCTCGGCCGAGCGGATCGGCGTCGCACCCCCCTCGACCATGTTGGCGAGCAGCGGCACACGTGCCGCGAACCTGTCCGCGATACCGGTGAGCTCTGTCTCGGTCTGTGGCGCCTCGACGAACAACACATCGGCCCCGGCGGCCAGATAGGTCTCTGCCCGCTCCAGCGCGGCGTCGAAGCCTTCGACCGCGATGGCATCGGTGCGGGCGATGATCAGCGTCTGGTCCGAGCGGCGGGCGTCGGCCATGGCGGCGATCTTGCCCGCCATCTCGGCGGCCGGGATCAGCGCCTTGTCCTTCAGGTGGCCGCAGCGCTTGGGATAGGTCTGGTCCTCGACCTGCAAGGCTGCCGCGCCTGCCCGTTCATAGAGTCGCATGGTGCGCTGGGCGTTCAGCGCGTTGCCGAAGCCGGTATCGGCGTCGATGATCACCGGCAGTCGGGTGCGGTCGGCGATAAGCGTCATCGTCTCGGCCATTTCCGTGACCGAGGTCAGCCCGATGTCGGGCCGCCCAAGCCGGGTATAGGCCACCGCCGCGCCGCTGAGATACAGCGCCTCGAACCCCGCCTGTTCCGCGATCAGCGCGGTCAGCCCATCGTAAATGCCGGGCGCCAACACGATGCCATCCCCGGCCAGCCTTGCCTTGAGCGTCATGCCGCGCCCTCCAGCCAGCCCAGTGCCTTGGCACAGGTCATCTGATGCGTGACGGTGCCCAGCGACAGCAGGGTGGCGTCATGCACCTCGTCCCGGAAGGCCGCACAGCCGTCGGTCAGCATCACGGTGTCGATGTCGCGCAGATGCGCGTCGCGCAGGGTCGATGCGACGCCGCCATTGGTGACGATGCCGCCGACGATCAGCTGGCGGATGCCCATGGCCCGCAGGATGTATTCCAGCCGGGTCTGGTAAAAGGCGGAATAAGCCACTTTCTCGACGGTGAAGTCTGCGGGTTGCAGCGTATCGACCAATTGGTGGCCGAAACTGCCGGGCGCGAAATCGCCCCGCGTCAGAAAGGGCCGCAGCACCTTGAGATGCGGCGAGATCAATGGCTCGCCCCCCGGGCCTGGCACCAGTGTAAACTGGGCTGAGATGTAAAGCCCGCCCTTGGTCCGCAGCGCAGCGACCAGCGGCGCGATGCGGGTAGGCAGGGCGGCGATGGCGGCGGCTCCCTGTCCGGCCCGGCCATAGGCGCCCTCGGGATGCAGAAAGTCGTTTTGCAGGTCGATGGTCAGCAGCGCGGTCTGCGCCAGGGGCCAGCCTTTTGGATCGCTCATGCGCCTGCCTCCGGTCCGGTTTCAAGTATGACATTGCCCAGCGGGTCGACCCGGCCCACAAGCCCCGGTTCGATCAGCACCGTGGTGTCGGGCTGTTCCAGGATCGCTGGCCCGGTGATCACGGTGCCGACCGGCAATGTCAGGCGGTCGTAGATCGCGGTTTCATGCCAGTCCGTGCCAAAATGAACCTTGCGGGTGGATTTCGGACGGGCCGGGTCGGTCACCGTGGGGGCCAGCGTGGCCAGGTCGAACTTGGGCCGCTTGCCGGTCACGGCACTGCGCAGGTTCAGGATGCGCCGCACCCCGCCGGGCAGAAGCCGCCCAAAAGTGTCGCGATAGACATTGTCGAAGGCGGCGGCGATCTGGGCCTGCGTCGGCGAATGCACCTTGCCCGCGCTCACCTGCGCGGGGATCGGCACCGAAACGGTATGGGTCTGGCCGATATAGGCCATGTCGAGCGCGAAAGTCGCGTCGCGCGCCTCGAACCGGGTGCCGGCGGCCTTTAGCATCGCCATGCCGCGATCATGATGGTCCTGCATCACCGCGCCAAGCATCTCGGTGTCCAAACCGTCCAGCATCGCGTTGAGGGTCTGGACGAAATCCTGCCGCATGTCGGCGATGACGCAGCCCAAGGCCGAGGTCACGCCCGGATAGCGCGGCACGATGGCGCGCGCGATCCCGACCTCGGCCAGCATCGCGCCCGCATGCAGCGCGCCGCCTCCACCAAAGGGCATGAAGGCGAATTTCTTGGGGTCGAAACCGCGCTCGATGCTGACCAGCCGCAAGGCGCCCGCCATGCGCGAGTTGGCCACCCGCAGGATCGCCTCGGCGGCCGCCAGCGTGTCGAGGCCCAGCGGCTGGCCGACATGGATGTCGATGGCCCGCGTCGCCGCCTGGACATCCAGCCGCGCAAGCTTGCCGCCGATGGGGTTCTCGGGGTCGATCCGGCCCAACACCACATTGGCGTCGGTCACGGTGGGGCGGTCGTTGCCCAGCCCATAGGCCACCGGCCCCGGGTCTGACCCCGCGCTTTCCGGGCCGATGTTCAACAGCCCGCCCTTGTCCACCCAGGCGATCGAGCCGCCGCCCGCGCCGATGGTGGTGATCTCGATCATCGGGGTCCGCACCACCATGCCAAAGTCGATCGAGGTCTGCGGCGCCAGCATCGAGCGCCCCTCGGCGATCAGCGAGACATCGAAACTGGTGCCCCCCATGTCACCGGTGATCACGTTGTCGAACCCGGCCGAGCGGGCGATATAGCCCGCCGCGATTACCCCCGCAGCAGGGCCAGACAGCGCCGTGCGGATCGGAAAGCGGCAGGCGGTGTCCACATCCATCACGCCGCCATTTGACTGCACGATCATGAACTCGCCGCCGAACCCGCCCTTGTCCAGCGCCGCCCCCAGCCGCCCCAGATAGCCCGAGACCTCGGGTTGCAGATAGGCGTTGAGCGCGGTGGTCGAGAACCGCTCGTATTCGCGGATCTCGGGCAGGATTTCCGAGGAGGCGGAGACATGTTCGTTGGGCCAGATCTGGCGCAGGGCAGCCACGGCGGCGGCCTCGTTGGCGGGGTTGGCATAGGCGTTGGCAAAGAGGATAGCGACAGCGATACAGCCCTGATCCTGCAATTGCCGGGCTGCGCGGCGCACCGCATCCAGGTCAACGGGGGTGCGGATGGTGCCATCGGCCAGCGTCCGTTCCGGCACTTCCAGCCGGTCGCGCCGGTCCACGACCGGCTCGAAATCGCCGCGCAACCCCCAGGTGCGGGGCCGGTCGCGGCGGCGCATCTCCAGCACGTCGCGCAAGCCTTGGGTGCAGATCACGCCCGTCCGCGCGCCCTTGCGCTCCAGCAGAGCATTGGTGCCCGCCGTGGTGCCATGCACCACCACGCCGACGCTGCCGATATCTGCGACCGCTTCGGTGATCCCTTGCAGGAAGCCCGTGGACTGGTCGGGGCGCGAGGTCGGCACCTTGCCGACACGGGCGGTGCCGTCGCTTTCATCGAGGACAAAGATATCCGTGAAAGTGCCGCCGACATCGACACCGATCATCTTGCCGCTCATCGCATGCCCTCACGCCAGGTTGGACCGTAAAGGCGGTCGGCCTCGGCCTCGCTCAGATAATCGCGCGCCACGTCCAGCGCCACGGCGGTGGGGTCACGTTCGGCGGGCGGGCCATAGCCGCCGCCGCCGGGGGTTTCCAGCCGCACCGCCTCGCCCTGTTTCAGGCGGATGCCACGCATCTTGGATACCAGCGGCGGGTGCGGCCACTCCGCCCCCTGCTGGTAGGTGAACACGTTCAGCGCGCCTTCCTGCCCGCCCGCCACGCCCTTGGGCGCAAAGCGCCCGCGCTCGCCGAACAGGAAGCCTTCGGCGCCGTTCTCCTCCAGCACCTCGATTTCATAGACCGCGCCCAGCCCGCCGCGATGCCGGCCCGCGCCCGCGCTGTCGCGCCTCAGCGCCCATTGCCGGAACATCACCGGATAGGCGGCCTCGAGGATCTCGAGCGGCGGGATGGTTGCCGTGGATATCGGCGCATTGCCGTGGTTCAACCCGTCGCCCTCGGGTGATCCGCCATGGCCGCCGCCGTAAAAGCTGAACATCACCCAGGGCTTGCCATTGCTGCGCCGCCCGGCAATGGAAAGCGCGTTGATCGTGCCATAGGCATTGGCCACCACCCGGTCCGGCACCGCTTGCGCAAAAGCGCAGAATACCACGTCGATCATCCGCAGGATGGTTTCGGTATAGCCGCCGGTGGGCGCGGGAAACTCCGCCGACAGGATCGAGCCCTCGGGAACCGTGACCTCGATGGGCCGCATCACACCCGCGTTAGCGGGCAGCAGCGGGAATATATGTTTGATGGCTACATAAACGGTGGCGATGGTGGTGGGCAGCGCGATATTCACCGGCCCGGCACATTTCGGAGCAGAGCCGGTGAAATCCAGATGCATCCGGTCGCCCTTGATCTCCAGCGCCACCCGGAGCGGCAGCGGCGTGTCGGCAATGCCGTCGTTGTCGAGAAAATCCTCGGCCTCCCAGCGCCCGTCGGGAATAGCCTCCAGTTCCGAGCGCATCAGCCGCTCAGCCCGGATGCCCAGAGCGTCGAGCGCCGCATCGACCGTGCCTGCGCCATATTCGTCCAGGAGTTCGTCCATCCGACGCACGCCCAGAGCCAGCGCGCCCAACTGGCCGTTCAGATCACCCTGCGCCGATTGCGGCAAGCGAGTGTTACGCAACAGGATGTCGATGATGTCCTGGTTGACCACGCCCGCACGCGCCAGCCGCACGGGTGGCAGCACGAACGCCTCTTGAAACACTTCGGTCGCGGCCGGG
This sequence comes from Ruegeria pomeroyi, assembly GCF_021405525.1. GTDB lineage: Bacteria > Pseudomonadota > Alphaproteobacteria > Rhodobacterales > Rhodobacteraceae > Ruegeria_B > Ruegeria_B alba. The sequence continues at coordinate 2,642,225 of NZ_JAGQAG010000001.1, read as the reverse complement.
TTGTAATTGCCCGGCACAGCGCCGCCCACATCATGCCAATGCCCGACCGAGGCCAGCCAGCAGAACAGCTTCCCCTCCCGGAAATAGGGCCGCACAAGGCGCATGTCGCTCAGATGCGTGCCGCCGATATGGGCGTCGTTGAAGATGAAGATATCGCCATCGGCCAGGTCGCCATCCGCTGTGACCTTCTCGATCACCGCCTTTACGGCAAAGGACATGACACCGACAAAGATCGGCAGGCCCGATTTGCCCTGCACCAGCGTGTCGCCGGTTTCGGCGTGATAGAGGCCGTGGCTTGCATCATGCGCTTCGGCGATGATCGGGTTGAAGGCGGCGCGAAACAGGGTCGCGTCCATCTCGTCGGCGATCTGTTCCATGCGCCCGGCCAGAACCGACAGGGTGATCGGGTCGATCTCGCTCATGTCCGCCCCCGCATTTCGCCCATGTCGTTCCACACGTCCTGCCGGGTGATCTTTCCTCCGATCAACTCGAACCGGTCGATGAAGCGGATGCCGGAAAAGGCGGTGCCATCCAGCCATTCGCCCGACAGCGTGCCACGGCAGTAGACGACCGAGGTATCGCCCGCACCGGGCATGGCATCGAACCCGTCATAGGTCTTGGTCACAAAGCTGTAGCGGGGACGCGCCCAGTCGATCAGATCGGACAGATCGGTCATCGGGCCGGTACCGGGGAAAAACATGGTGAACCCGTCGCCCTGCATCGCGCGGGCGGCGTCCAGATCGCGTGCTTCCATCGCGGCCAGATAGGCATGCACGACTTCGGCCGGGTCGGGCAAGGCGGGTGCAGGGGTCTTTGTGCTGCGGCCCCGGAAATAAGCATCGGGCGCCATTTCGTGGATCATCACCACGACGCCTTCGGGCGCGGCAGGCACGACGAACCGCACCGCATCCGTCAGCGCATGGCCCAGGCGGCGCTTTTCCTCTTCGCCATACCCTTCGATCAGGTGCAGTTCGACCACCGGCATCGCATCCCTCCACGGATGAAAGCTGTATCATTGATAATACATTTAACCGGGATATAGTCAGAGGCAATTCTTTCCTTTCGAACGGGTCGAAAATGACAGAGCCGGGGATGCAGACGGGGGGCGGGATTCGGTTACCCGCAGGCGCGAAATCGCGTCGCGTCTACCTGTCCTTGCTGGAACAGATCTCGGCCGGGCGGCTGGAGCCGAGCCGGAAACTGCCGGGCGAGGAGCAGCTGGCAGAGGATTACGGCGTCTCTCGCGTGACCGTGCGCCGGGCGCTGGATGCATTGGCGGAGAACGGTTTTCTGTCGCGGCGTGCGGGCAGCGGCACCCGGGTGCGGCCGCGCCCCTCTGCGCCACAGCCGATGACGATGGATTTCTCGACCCTGCTGCCGCAGCTGGTGGAAATCGGGCGCAGCACCGAGGTGCGCCTGTTGTCCAGCCGCATGGACGCCGCCCCCGAGCATGTGGCGCTCGCATTGGGCCTGGCGCCGGGCGAAGCGGTGCAGATCGCCCAGCGGACCCGCAGCATCGGTGGAACGGCCTATTCGCATCTGACCACCTATGTGCCGTCGCGCATCGCGGTGGGTATCTCTGACGACGATCTGTCACGCGAGCCGCTGCATGTGCTGCTGGAACGCAATGGCGTGCAGATCGCCGATGCGCGGCAGTCGGTGTCGGCCACTCTTGCGGGCCCCGAGGTGGCCTTGGCGCTGGGCTTGCCCGAAGGCGCGGCCTTGCTGTCGCTGGATCGGGTCGTGCGCGACGCTGAGGGGCGGGGGGTCGAGTTTCTGACAGGGCTTTACCGGCCCGATATGTTCCGCCTCGACATGAGCCTGGCGCGGGTCGAAAATGGCGAGGGCCGCCATTGGGAACCGGCCATCACCCCGCTGAAGGATACGCCCCGATGAGCGCGCCGCTGACCTTGCTGGACAGGCTGTGGTCGATGCACGAAGTGCTGTGCCGAGAGGATGGCAGCGCGCTCCTTTGGGTCGACCGGCATCTGGTGCACGAGGGATCGCACCACGCCTTTGCGCGGCTGGCCGAGCGGGGCCTGCCCGTGGCCGAACCCGGACTGACATTTGCGGTGGTGGATCACTATGCGCCCACGCGCCGGGCGGGGCCGATCGCCGACCCGGCAATCGCCCGCATGATTGAGACCCTGCGCGGCAATGCCGCCCGGCATGGGCTGCGCCTTTTCGATCTGGATGACCCCGATCAGGGAATTGTGCATGTGGTCGGGCCCGAGCAGGGGCTGACGCTGCCCGGCCTGCTGATCACCTGCGGCGATAGCCATACCTCGACCCACGGCGCATTCGGTGCGCTCGCCTTCGGCATTGGCGCCACCGAGGTGGCGCATGTGCTGGCAACCCAGACCATCTGGCAACGCAAGCCGCAGGCGATGCGGATCACCGTTGACGGCGCTTTGCCCGCGGGTGTGTCGGCCAAGGATATCGCACTGAACTGGATCGCGCGGCTCGGCGCTGACGGGGCACAGGGCCATGCGGTGGAATATGCTGGCAGCGCCATCCGTAGCCTGTCGATGGAGGGTCGGATGACCCTGTGCAACCTGACCATCGAAGGCGGCGGGCGCATGGGCATGGTGGCCCCGGACGAGGTGAGTTTTGCCTATCTGCGCAACAGGTCGCAGGCGCCCAGGGGCGGGGACTGGCACAAGGCGCTGGACAACTGGCAGGCCCTGGCCAGCGACGCCGATGCAATGTTCGACCGCGACGTCGCCCTGTTGGCCGAGGAGATCGCGCCCATCGTAACCTGGGGCACCAGCCCCGAACAGGCCCTGCCCATTGATGCGTCCGTTCCCATCCCCGACACATTGCCGCCAGCCAAGGTGCAGGCCGCCCGCGCCGCGCTCGACTACATGGGGCTGGTGCCGGGTCGCTCGTTGGCGGGCACGCCGGTCGATCAGGTGTTCATCGGCTCCTGCACCAATGGCCGGATCGAGGATCTGCGTGCCGCCGCCGCGGTTCTGGCCGGGCGCAGGGCGCGCGTGCCCGGGCTGGTCTCGCCCGGTTCAGCCCGGGTCAAGGCGCAGGCCGAAGAGGAGGGGTTGGACCGTGTGTTCACCGAGGCGGGGCTGGACTGGGTCGCGTCGGGTTGTTCCATGTGCGTGGGCATGAACGGTGATCTGGTCGCCGCGGGCAAGCGATGCGCCTCTTCCACCAACCGCAACTTTCGCGGCCGTCAGGGCAAGGGCGCACGCACGCATCTGATGTCACCGGCCATGGTGGCGGCGGCGGCGGTCACCGGCACGCTGTGCGATGTCCGCCCCATGTTGCGGGGGAGGCCAGTCTGATGGCGGGGTGGAGCGAACAGCGTGGCAAGGCGATACTTTTGCCAATGGCCAATATCGACACCGATCAGCTGATCCCGGCGCGGTTCATGTCGACACCGCGCGCCGAGGGCTATGGCCGGTTCCTGCTGCACGATGTGCGGCGCACTTCCGAGGGCGAGATGGACCCGGAGTTTCCGCTCAATGCCCATCCGGACGCCTGCATTCTGGTGACAGGCCGAAACTTCGGCAGCGGGTCCTCGCGTGAGGCGGCGGTTTATGCGCTTGTGGATGCCGGGATACGCGTCGTTGTGGCGCCCAGTTTCGGCGATATCTTCGCGGGAAATGCGGTCAATAACGGCCTGCTTCCGGCCCGCGTGAGTGAGGCGGATGCGAAGCTGTTGACCAAGACCCTGTCCTCGGGCGTGGGGACCGGTGTCGCCGATCTGGCCTCGCGATTGCTGCTTATCCGGGGGGTGTCGGTTCCGTTCCAGCTGGATGATGTCTGGCGAACCAAGCTCCTGAACGGATGGGACGATATCGACCTTACCCGCCACCACAGCGCCGAAATAGCGGCATATCGCGGACGTATCCTTTCGGAACCGGGCCGCTTCCCCGCTGGCGACGCGCCCTGACACCGGCTGCAGGACCTCTGAAAGGGACAAGACCAGAGCCGCAGCATCGACCAATGGAGCGGGGTTCGATACTACTGGAGCGACGACCGTCGTTCGGTGGCAACTGCGTTTCCACGTCGAACCCTGCGTCCGACAAGATCGTCGGCGCAGTTTCTCTGTTGCTGTACCAGAGGTCTCGCCCTCAGAAAACCTACCACGAGAAGGCTGTTTCGCGGCATAAGTGCCAGAACATGGATGCCAGGAACGAGCCTATTTCTGTCACCCGCCGCAAAGCCGGGACGCGCAAAGTCATAATGCCGGACGCGGTCCTGGCGGTCGTTGTCCGACCGAAAAGCTTGGGCAAAGGTCATCAAAGTGAGCGCCTCGGGACCACCGGGAAGCGCTTGTGCCGGTATTCAGCCCGCTGCATGCGGTGTATCGACGCCATCCGTACCGAACCTGCCCGCAAAACTTGCTGAAACACGTTATGCGACTTTAGATTGTTGCTGGGCACGGGAGTGTTGCTAGTCGGGGGAATGGCCCGGGAAATGCCGAAAGGTGCGGTCTTGACCGAGAACACGTTTACCATTCGAAATCTCAAGAAGATTTACGGCCACGGAGATACCGCCGTGCATGCCCTGCGTGGTGTCGATCTGGATATTCCGGTGGGCGAGTTCGTGGTTCTGCTGGGGGCGTCGGGCAGCGGAAAGTCGACACTCCTCAACATCATTGGCGGGCTCGACCGCGCCAGCGAAGGTACAGCATTGTTTCGGGATCGTGAGCTGACCACAATGTCGGACAGCGAGCTGACGCGATATCGGCGTGACCACGTGGGCTTTGTCTTTCAGTTCTACAACCTGATGCCAAGCTTGACTGCTCGCGAGAATGTCGAACTGGTGACCGAGATCGCCCGCAAACCGATGGACGCCGATACCGCGCTGGCGCTGGTGGGGTTGGCCGAGCGGGCCGATCATTTCCCGGCCCAGCTCTCGGGTGGAGAACAGCAGCGGGTGGCGATTGCCCGCGCGGTGGCCAAACAGCCCGAGGTGCTGTTCTGCGATGAACCCACCGGCGCGCTGGACAGCACCACGGGCCGCGCGGTGCTGAAGGTTCTGAAAGAGGTGAACGAGCGGCTGGGTGCCACGGTTCTGGTGGTCACCCATGCGGCCTCGCAGGCGGCCATGGCCGACCGGGTGATCCGGTTCGGCGACGGGCAGGTGATCGAGGTCAAGGTGAACGAGACCAAGCTGACCCCGGAGCAGATCGAATGGTAGGGGGGCGATGTCACCGCTAAGCATCAAACTCGGCCGCGATCTGTGGCGGATCAAGGGGCAGGCCGTCGCCATCGCCCTGGTGGTGGCGGTAGGGGTGCTGCTGCAAGTGATGCAAACAGGTCTGGTGCGCAGTCTCGATGAGACCCGGCGGGCCTATTACGAGCGATACCGGCTGGCGGAGGTATTCGCCCCGGTCACCCGCGCGCCCGTCCATGCGGCGGTCGATCTGCGCAAGATCGACGGTGTTGCCGCGGTCGAGACCCGGGTCGCAGGTGCAGCGATGGTCGATTTGCCCGGTGCGGCGGTGCCGGTGCGGGCACAGGTCGCCTCGCTGCCCGCGCAGGGCGCGCCCCGGCTGAACGATGTGCTGCTGACCGACGGGCGCGCCCTGTCGGGCGAGCGTCCCGATGAAATCCTGCTGTTGCAAAGCTTTGCCCGCGCGCATGGGCTGAAACCGGGTGACCGGATCAGCGCCACCATGAACGGGGCGCGGCACGACTTTACCGTCTCGGGCCTCGCCGTCTCTCCCGAGTTCATCTATACTACTGCGCCCGGTGAACTGGTGCCCGATGACCGCCGCTTTGCCGTGCTGTGGATGACCCGAACCGCGCTGGAGGCGGCGTTCGACATGGATGGCGCCTTTAACGAGGCGCTGCTGTCGCTGTCACGCGGGACCGAGCCCGACGCGGTGATGGCCGAGGTGGACCGGCTGCTTGATCGCTATGGCGGCACCGGCGCCTATCATCTGGACGATCTACCCTCGAACAAATTCGTGGTCGAGGAGATTTCGGGCATCAAGCGAACCTCGAAAACGGTTCCGCCGGTGTTCATGGCGGTGGCGGCCTTCCTCCTCTATATCGTGATCTCGCGCCTGGTGGATGCCGAGCGCAAGGAGATCGGGCTGATGAAGGCCTTTGGCTATACCAGCTGGGAGGTGGGGGCGCATTACCTCAAGATGGTATTGGTGATCGCGGTGGGCGGCGCGGTGCTGGGCGGGGTTCTGGGCATCCTCGCGGGGCGCTGGATGGTCGATCTCTACATGCTCTACTACAAGTTCCCCTTTCTGCTGTTCCGGCTCGACCCGTCCAGCTTCGCCATCGGGTTTGCCGTCAGTGTTCTGGCGGCCTCGGCCGGCGGGCTCCTGGTGCTGCGGCGGGTCTTTGCCCTGACACCGGCGGTGGCGATGCGTGCCGCCGCGCCTGCCGACTATAGTCGTGCGCGCCCGTTGGGGGGCTGGATGGGCCGGGTGCTGGACCAGCCTACCCGGATGGTGCTGCGCCGACTGGCACGTCAGCCGCTGCGCATGGGGGGGGCGATTGCCGGGGTGGGGGCGGCCACCGCGCTGGGGGCGGCGATGGCCTCTCTGCTGGCCAGCTATGACACCATGGTCGAGATGAGTTTCGGCGTCATCGACCGCAGCGATGTCACGGTGACCTTCATCCACCCCATCGCCGAGCAGAGCCGCCATGATCTGGCCGCCATACCCGGCGTGATCGAGGTGGAGCCGATCCGGGTGGTCAACGCGGTTCTGCGCAACGGGCGCCACAGTTATCGCGGCGCAGTCAACGGCATGACCGTGGCACCACGCCTCTATCGCGCGGTCGATGCCGATATGGCCGATATTCCGATCCGAGCAGATGGTATCATCCTGTCCACCGGCCTTGCCCGCGCGTTGGATATCCAGGCGGGCGACCGGCTCACCTTGGACGTGCGCGAGGGCCGCCGCCCCATCGTCGAGGTACCGGTCAGCGGCATATCGGAAAGCCTGATCGGCTCGCCCGCCTATATGGAGATCGGCGCGCTGAACCGGCTGCTGAAAGAGCCGCTGCGCATTTCGGGCGCTTTTCTGCGGGTCGATCCGGTGCGGGGCGACGAGGTTTACCGTATTCTCAAGGACCGTCCCATGGTGGCGGGGGTTGCGCTGAAATCCGAAAGCCGCGCCGCCTTGCGCAAGATGATGGACCAGGGCGCTGGCGCCATGCGCTATGTCATGGCGGTGATCGCCGGGGTGATCACATTTGGTGTCATCTACAACGCGGCCCGGGTGGCCCAGGCCGAGCGCGAGCGCGATCTGGCGGGGTTGCGGGTGCTTGGCTTTACTCGGGGCGAGGTCGCCTTTGTCCTGCTGGGAGAGCTGGCAGCGGTGGTGGTGCTGGCGATGCCTCTGGGTGCTTTGGGGGGCTATTGGCTGAACCTTGCGATTTCGGCGGGGTTCAGCACCGATCTTTATCAGATACCGGCCAGTTTCGGGCTGACCGGTTTTGGCCAGGCGATGATCGTGGTGCTGATCGCGGCGCTGCTGTCGGGATGGCTGGTGAAACGTGATATCGACAGGACCGACCTGATCCTGGCGCTGAAAAACAGAGAGTGACGAGAGTGGCCCGGCAACGAAGACGATCCCGCAGCGTTCTGACCCTCGCAACCGCGCTTGGTGTGGCCGGGTTTCTGGCCTTCGCCTTCTGGCCGCGCCCGATGCTGGTGGATATGGCCGAGGTCCGGCAGGGCCGCATGGTGCTCACCATCGACGAGGAGGGGCGCACGCGGGTCAAGGAACCCTATGTGGTCTCTTCTCCAGTGGCCGGCGAGTTGCAGCGTGTCACGGTGGAACCGGGCGAGGTGGTCGAGCGTGGCAAGACCGTGGTGGCGCAGATGCGGCCCGTCAACCCCTCGGCGCTGGATGTGCGCACCCGCGAACAGGCCCATGCCGCCGTCACCGCCGCCGAGGCGGCGCTGCGGCTGGCCCATGCCGATCTGAACGCGGCCGAGGCCAAGAAGGACTTTGCCGAGAGTGAGTTGGAACGCGCCCGCAAGCTGGTCGAGCGTGGGGTAACCAGTCAGGTCACGTTGCAACGGGCCGAGCAGGAGGCACGGGTGGCACGGGCCAATCTGGACACGGTGGGCGCGGCCATCGCCATGCGCGAGGCAGAACTGGCCAATGCGCGCGCGCAGTTGATCGGATTTGACGACGCGGCGTTGGGGGCCGCGCTCTCCGAGCGCAACCCCGACGGCCACAGTATTCCGCTGCGCGCGCCCATCGACGGCACCATCCTGAAGGTGATTCAGAAGAGTGAGACGACCCTGCCGGCCGGTGCCCCGATCCTGGAAATCGGCGATATCGAGGGCGATCTGGAAGTGATGGCCGAACTGCTCTCCTCGGACGCGGTGCAGGTGCAAACCGGGGACCGGGTGATCATCACCAATTGGGGCGGCGCGCGCGATCTGTCCGGTATCGTCAGCCGGATCGACCCCTATGGCTATACCAAGCATTCCGCCCTCGGGGTCGAGGAACAGCGGGTACAGGTCATCATCCAGTTCGAGACGCCCAGCGACGAGCGCGAGAACCTGGGCCATGGCTATCGTGTTGAGGTGCGGATTGTTGTCTGGGAGCGCGCGGATGCGCTGATCGTGCCCTCGGCGGCGATCTTCCGCCATGGCGACGCTTGGGCAGTCTTTGCGGTCGAAGAGGGGCGCGCGGTGCTGCGCGAGATCGAGGCCGGGCGCAACAACGGGCGCGAGGCCGAAGTCCTGTCTGGGCTAAAGTCCGGCGCGCGGGTGGTACTGTTCCCCTCGGCGGAACTGGTCGAGGGCGCGAAACTGGCGCAGCGCCAGCTGGATTGAGTGGCGCGCGGGATCGCCCCGCGCGCCTTATGCATCAGCTGCCCGCGGCCGTGGCGCGGCGCCACTTGGCCGGGCCGCTCTGGTGGATCGAGTTGCCCTTGGTGTCGACCGCGACGGTTACCGGCATGTCCTCGACCTTGAGCTCGTAGATGGCTTCCATCCCGAGGTCCTGGAACGCGACTGGCTTGGCCGCCTTGATCGCCTTGGAGACCAGATAGGCCGCGCCCCCCACCGCGATCAGATAGGCCGCCTTGTGCTTGGCGATCGCCTCGATGGCGACCGGGCCGCGCTCGGCCTTGCCGACCATCACCTTGAGCCCGGTATCGCCCAGGATACGGTCGGTGAACTTGTCCATCCGGGTCGAGGTGGTCGGGCCCGCCGGGCCGATCACCTCGTCGCCCACCGCATCGACGGGACCGACGTAATAGATCGCCTTGCCCTTCAGATCGACGGGCAGCGGTTCGCCCTTGTCGAGCATGTCGACCATCCGCTTATGCGCAGCGTCGCGCCCGGTATAAAGCGTGCCCGAGAGCAGCAGCGTCTGTCCCGGTTCCAGCGCCGCCAGCGCGCTGTCGTTCAGATCGTCGAGGTTGAGCCGCGTCGCCTGCGCCCCGGCCGCATCCAGCAGGATGTCGGGATACAGGTCCATCGAGGGCGGGGTGAATTCGGCGGCCCCCGACCCGTCGAGGGTGAAATGCACATGCCTTGTGGCGGCGCAGTTGGGGATCAACCCCACGGGCAGCGAGGCCGCATGGGTCGGGAAGCTCTTGATCTTGACGTCAAGCACGGTGGTCACGCCGCCCAGGCCCTGTGCGCCGATCCCCAGCGCGTTGACACGGTCATAGATTTCCAACCGCAGCTCCTCGGTCTTGTCCGAGGGGCCTCGGCGCAGCAGGTCGGCCATGTCGAGCGGTTCGCTCAGCGCCTGTTTGGCCAGCGCCATCGCCTTGTCGGCATTGCCGCCCACGCCGATGCCCAGCACGCCCGGCGGGCACCAGCCGGCACCCAGCGTCTCGACCGTCTGCACCACCCAGTCGGCCACATTGCCCGAGGGGTTGAGCGTGGTGAATTTCGACTTGTTCTCGGATCCGCCACCCTTGGCCGCGACCTCGACCTCGATCGTGTCGCCCGCGACCATCTCGACCGTCAGCATGCAGGGCGTGTTGTCGCCCGAGTTCTTGCGGGCGCCGAACGGGTCGACCACCACGCTTGCGCGCAGCGGGTTGGTGTCGCGCTGGTATCCCTGGCGGGTGCCCTCGTCACAGATCTCTTGCAGCGAGCGGCTGAAATCGGTCTTGGCCTGGACGCCCACCTTGACGTGGATATTGGCGGCGCCGGTATCCTGACAGATCGGGCGGCGGCCCATGGCGCACATGCGCGAGTTGACCAGGATCTGTGCCATCGCGGCCTTGGCGCCGGGGTTTTCCTCGCGCTCCCAGGCGCTGGTCATGGCGCCGATGAAATCAGCCGGGTGGTAATACGAGATATATTGCAGCGCCTCGGCGATGCTTTCGATCATGTCGCTTTCGCGGATCACGCCCATGTCGGTCCTCCTGGGTGCGGCGGGCCGCGCCGGGGGCGCGCGGGTTGCCGGGTTGCCTGGTCTTGGGTGTCTGGCCACGCAAAGCGGCCGGTTTATGCGGGGTTTAGCGCGATTCCGGGGGGTGCTGCCATAGGGATATGCCCGGTGCGGCCTCGCGCCCCAATCTGGGCTTGCCTGTTGTGGCGCACTGGCGCAGCCTGCCGCAGTGGTCACGAAACAGGAAGGGCGGCGAAGATGCAGCAGCGAACAGTTACCGCAGGCGTGCTCGCGGTCACCTATCTGGAGACGGGGCCCACCGATGGCTGGCCCTGTATCCTGAGCCATGGCTTTCCCTATGACGTGCAGACCTATGCCGAGGCCGCGCCGCTGCTGGCGGCGGCGGGGGCGCGGGTGATCCTGCCCTGGCTGCGCGGCTATGGCCCGACCCGGTTCCTGTCGCCCGACACGCCCCGCTCGGGCGAGCAGGCGGCGTTGGCCGCCGATCTTCTGGCGCTGATGGATGCGCTGGGGATCGGGCGCGCGGTGTTGGGGGGCTATGACTGGGGCGGGCGCGCCTCGTGCATTGTCGCGGCGCTTTGGCCCGAACGGGTCGAGGCGCTGGTCAGCGGCAATTCCTACAACATCCAGAACATCCCCCGTTCGGGCGAGCCCGAGGCGCCCGAGATCGAGGCAAGTTTCTGGTACCAGTACTACTTTCATTCCGAGCGCGGGCGTCGCGGGTTGGAACGGGACCGCCGCGCGCTGGCCCGAACGCTCTGGCGCATGTGGTCGCCCACATGGGCATTCAGCACGGCAGAGTTCGACCGCACGGCGGACGCCTTCGACAACCCGGATTTTGTTGACGTGGTGATCCATTCCTATCGCCACCGCTTCGGTCTGGTGCCGGGTGATCCGGCCTATGCCCATATCGAGACGCAGCTGGTGGCGCAGCCCAGGATCAGCGTGCCGACGGTGGCAATCGACGGCAACCGCGACGGGGTGAACGCCGGAACCGCAGGGCATGCGACACAGTTCACCGGCCCGTTCGACTATCGGGTTTTCGAGGGTGCGGGCCACAATCTGCCACAGGAGCGGCCCCGTGACTGGGCGCAAGCGGTGCTGGATGCGGGGGCAATGGCGCGCGCCTAACCTTTGCGCGGCATCCGGCGATAGGTGAACTCTGCCGCGTCCCCCTCGGCCAGCGCGGTCTCGAGCAGCGCGGTGACCTTGTGGTGATCGGGTGAGCGGGAGCAGACAGGATCGGTCGCCGCCGCGTCGCCGGCCAGCGCCAGCGCCTGGCAGCGGCAGCCGCCAAAGTCGATCCCGACCCGCTCGCAGCTGCGGCAGGTCTCGGGCAAGTGGTCGGTGCCGCGATAGGCGTTGAAGGCGGCGCCGTCATACCAGATCTCGCGCAGGGTTTTATCGGGGAACCTGTCAAAGTCGAGATGCGGGATGGTCTCGGCCGCATGACAGGGCAGCACAGTGCCATCGGGCGCGATGTTCAAACCTGCCGAACCCCAACCGCCCATGCAGGCCTTTGGATAATCGGCGTAATAGTCGGGCGGCACGAAATCGAAGGCAAGTGTGCCGCGCAGCCGCGCCTCGGCCTCGGCCACGATCCGCTTGGCAGCCTCGGTCTGGGCGCGGCTGGGCAGCAGTGCGGCCCGGTTGCGCGTGGCCCAGCCGTGGAACTGCACGCAGGCCACTTCGAGCCGGCGGGCGCCCAGCTCGATGGCCAAATCGATGGTGCGTTCAAGGTCGTCGAGATTATGGCGATGCATCACCGCGTTCAGGGTCAGCGGGATGCCGCGCGCCTTGATCTCGGCGGCTACTGCCATCTTGCGGGCAAATCCGCCCTTGTAGCCGCCGATGCGGTCGGCCAGTTCGGGCGTGGTGCCTTGCAGCGACAGCTGGATATGGTCGAGGCCCACGGCCTCGAGCGCATCGAGCCGCGCGGGGGTCAGCCCGATGCCGCTGGTGATCAGGTTGGTATAGAGCCCTGCCTCATGGGCCGCGCGGGTCAGATCGACCAGATCGGGACGCGAGGCGGGTTCGCCGCCAGAGAGATGTAGCTGCAATACACCCAGTTCGGCAGCCTCACCAAAGGCGCGCGCCCAGGTTTCAGTGTTCAGCTCGTTCTCCTTGCCGTGGAGCGCGAGCGGGTTCGAGCAATAGGGGCAGGCCAGCGGGCAGCGATGGGTCAGCTCGGCCAGCATGGCGATGGGGGCGGGAACACTCATGCGGGACGCCTCGCCGCCGGAATTCGGCACGAATTCCGGCTCGGAAAACCGGTGGTTTTCCGGATCGTTTTCCGTGCCGGAAAACGCCGCCCCGTCATGGCGACACCATCAGGAACATGCGGGCGCGCAAGCCTTGCAGAAAGGCCTGCACATCCTTCTCGATCTCTGCCCGGGGCGCGTCATAGGCGGCCGCCAGCTGGTCGACCAGCGCCGCCAGGCTGGTCTGCCCGTCCATGCGCGACAGGATCGCCTCGCCCACCGGATCGAGCGCCACCGCCTTTTCCGGCGCCAGCAGCACAAGGCCGCCGCGCACCCGGTCCGCCACCAACCGCACGCCGCGCGGCAGATAGGGGCGGTCGGTGGGGGCCAGCGCCAGCGTCATGCCATGCCCTCGCCGGGGCGCCATGCGCCGGGGGGCACATGGCCGTCGACATAGGCGCCCCAGAGCGCGTCGAGCTGCGCCCAGAGCACATCCGTCTTGAAGATCAGCGCCGCGCAGGCCATGTCGGCCTTCTCGGGCGTATCCGCGTGGTCCAGCACCCAGCCCAGCCCATAAGCCACGTCGCGCGGCGCCTCGGTCAGGCGTTTGCGGAAATAACTCAGGCTGGTGTCGTCGGCGAAATCATAGTGCCTGAGCAGCCCCTCGATCCGGTTCTCGTGGATTTTCGGCGCGAACAGCTCTGTCAGGGACGAGGCCACCGCCTGCAACAAAGGTTGTTCGCGCACATAGTGGATATAGGCCTCGACCGCAAAGCGGGTGGCGGGGAGGATACCGCGCCCCGAAGCCACGTAGTCGGGGTCGAGCCCCACTGCCTCGGCCAGTTTCAGCCAGCGCCGCAGCCCGCCGCCGCTGTCGACCCCGCCATCGTGATCCTCGATCCGCGACCGCCAGGCGCGGCGGATATCGGGATCGGCACAGCGCGACAGAAAGGCCGCGTCCTTCATCGGGATCGCCGCCTGATAGGCCCAGCGGTTGATGACCCAGGCACGCACCTGGTCGGGGGTGCAGTCGCCGCCATGCAGCTTGTGATGGAACGGGTGCTTGTCGTGATAGCGTTCGGCGCCGATTGCGCGCAGCCGGGCCTCAAGGTCTTTGCGGCTCATAGCACGATCTCCAATCCGTCATGGGCCACCTGCCAGCCCTGCCGCGCCACTTCGGCGCGTTCCGCGCCGTCCTCGCGCCAGACCGGATTGGTGTTGTTGATATGGATATAGGTCTTGTTCGCGGCCAGCCCGGTGAGCCGGACCATCGAGCCATCGGGGCCCGAGATCGGGATATGGCCCATGCGGCGCCCGGTCTTGATGCCGGTGCCGCTGCGGATCATCTCGTCATCGTCCCAAAGCGTGCCGTCGAACAGCAGATGATCGGCATCCGACAGCCGGTCCAGCAGATCGTCGGGCACATGGGCGCAGCCTGGGATGTAATAGGCGGTGCTGCGCCCGTCGCTGAGGCGCACGCCGACCGTCTGTTCGCCGATCAACCCGGTATCGACGGTCTCGCCCTCCATGAACAGAGGCACCTTGCCGGGCACAGCGAACAGCATGGCGTCCAGCCCGTCATGCAGCGCAAAGGGCGTGTCCAGAGCGACGCGGCAGCGGGCGACCTTGTCGCGGGCCAGGGCGTCAAAGATACGGTTGCCCTCCAGAACCTCGTGAATACCGGCAGTGGCAAACAGATCAAACGGCGTCTGCTCGCGCAGCGACAACAGCCCGGCGATATGGTCGATATCGCCATTGGTCACCAGCACCGAGGCCACGGGCGAGTCGCGCAGGCCTTGCGGGTGCAGCACGGGCCTGTCCTGCATCTGCTGGCGGATATCGGGCGAGGCATTCAGGATCGACCAGCGCGACCCGTCCGCCGAGACCGCCAACGACGACTGGCCGGACGACCTGAGTCGCCCGGCACGCGCATCGTTGCAATTGACGCAGCCGCAATTCCATTGCGGCAGGCCCCCACCGGCCGCGGCACCCAGAACGACGATCTTCATCTTCGGGCCTCCGCGGCGGGGTCGTGGTTACAGGATCGGGTCGGTGCCGCGACCGCCTTCATCCTCTGCCGGGGCGTACATGTTGATTTCCATGCCGCAGTTCACTTCACGAAGCTTCGGAGCCGTCCAAGCCATTTTTCACCTCCACTGGCTGATTGTCTTATCGGTCAGCCTACCCCGTGGGACCGGACTGGCAAATGCTCCTTTGGTCGAATGCCGGTCAGGATGTGCTGGCGGTGGCCCCGGACAGAAATCCGCGCAGGGTTTCGGCCGCGATCGGCTTGTGAAACAGCTCCCAGCCCTGTTGCACGCAGATGTCGATCACCGCCGGAGAGCGCGAGGCGGTGATGATGCATGACGGTACCGGCCCCAGACGGGTACGGATCATGTTGAGCAGCACGGTCCCCATCTCGCCCCGGTCCAGTTGCAGATCGGCGATCACCGCATCGGGCTGAATGCCTTCGTCGTCGATCAGCGCCAGCGCCTCGGCGATCGAGGCTGAGGGCAGGACACAGACATCCCAGGCCTCCATCGCGATGGTCAGCGCGTTGCGCAATTCGGCATCGTTCTCGACCAGCAGCACGATCAGGCCGTTCAGCCCCGACGGAGCCAGTGCAGGGCCGGAGGTGCGGCGGAAACTGGTGAAATCCGGTGTCGGCGCCACCGACAATTCGACCAGAAACCCCGAGCCGCGCCCCACGGTCGAAACCAGATCGAGCGGATGGCCAAGCAAGGCGCAGGCCCGCTCGACAATGGCCAGTCCCAACCCCATCCCCTCGGCGGCCGAGGCGGCGGCGTCGAGCCGCTGGAATTCGCGAAAGATGATGTCACGCTGTTCGGCGGCAATGCCCGGTCCGGTATCCCATACCTCGAGCCGCACCGATTTGCCCCGCCGCCTCACCCCCACCACGATCTTGCCCTTGCGGGTATACCGAATGGCATTGACGATCAGGTTCTGCGCGATGCGGCGCAGATAGGTAGCGTCCGACAGCACCACCGCGCCCGAAGGGATCACCCGCAACTCCAGCCCCTTGGCGCGGGCGGTGGGGCCCAGCTCCTCGGCCAGTTGTGCCAGGATCACCCCCAGCGGCACCGGAGCACGATGCACTTCGGCCTTGCCGGAATCGAGGGTCGAGATATCCAGCAGCGCCTCGAGAATGGTCTCGACACTGTCGAGCGAGCGCCGGGCCTTGTCGGCGATCTGGTGAATCTGGGTGGGGTCCTGACCCGGCTCGATCGAGGCCATGTAGAGCTTGGCCGCCGAAAGGGGCTGAAGCAGATCGTGGCTGGCCGCTGCGACAAAGCGCGATTTCGAGGCATTGGCGCGCTCGGCCTCGGACAGGGCGTCTGCCAGTTCCAGGGTGCGTTCGGCCACCCGCGCCTCGAGCAATTCGTTGGCTTGCCGGATCGCGCGCACGGCGGCGCGTTCTGCGGACACGTCGCTGAACGAGATCACGAAACCACGGTCCGGCATCTCCTGGGCATGCACCGAGAGGGTCTTGTTCTCGCCCTGGCGGATCTCGAAGCCGATCGGCGGGCGGCCGTCGGTGGCGGTGATCCAGGCGCGGATGGTTTCCTCGGTGATGCCGTTCGAATATGAGGCGTTGCGAGTAAAGCCTTCGAACAGCGAGAAAAACCGCACCCCCATCGAAAAGCGCCGGGCCGGGATCGACAGCATTTCCCCCACCCGCTGGTTCCAGCCCGCCAGCCGGCCCTGATTGTCGAAGATGCACACGCCCTGATCGAGATGTTCCAGCGTGGCGCGGATCAGCCGGGCCTGATCGTCCAGCATCCGGTCGCGCTCCTGCCGCTCCAGCCGCATGATGTCGCTGACATCGGTTTGCAGGATCACGGTGCCGCCATCGGGGGTGCGATGCTCGCTGACCTGAACCCAGCGGCTGCCGACCATGCGGACGTTGAAGATGACATGATCGTCGGTGTGCCGCCGCATCCGCTGTGCCGCCCAGTCGCGCGGTGTCTTGTTTTCCGGCAGGGACAGATAGCGCGAGCCGCTGACCAGATCGACATATTGGCGAAAGGTGATGCCGGGGCGGAACCGGTCTCGGATATCAGGCATATGCAGGCCAAAGCGCGAGTTGCACATGACCAGCCGCTCGTCGGGATCGAAGAGGGCAAACCCCTCCTGCACCGTCTCGATGGCATTGGCCAGGTTCGAACGCGCCTCTTCGGTGGCGCGGTTGGCCTCGGCCAGGCGGGCGTTGGAATCGTTGAGAAGGTCGAGCGCGCGTTCCAGGTCGCGGGTGCGGTTGCGCACCTCTTCCTCGAGCAGGGCGGCGCGCTCGAACTGGGCATAGGCCGCGCCAGAGGCGTCGGTGGCCTGTTCCACACGGCGCATCAGGGCGGCGTTGATCTTGACCAGCTTCTCGATCTGCCGGTCCGGCGTGTCGGCGGGGTTGAGCAGCGATCCCGGCATGGGGCCTCACAAATCGTCGGGTGGGTAGATGGCCACGCCGGTCAGCGTCTGGTTCACATGCATCGAGTTGAACTGTTCGCCATACGTCGAGAAACCGACAACACGATTCTCTCGCAGAATGTCTGACAGCGCACCCAGAACCTGTTTCTGCTGCGCCTCCATCCGCCGCAACAGGCAGTCGCAGCCCAGGATCACCGCGGGCGGACCATCGGTCGAAAGGCGGGACAGTTCCTCGCGCAGATGCTCGCGCATGTCGCGCGCCTCGGCCAGGGTCAGCACCAGCCCCTCGTCGATCGCGGAGAAGAATACCAGGTCGCCATTCTCGGCCACCCGCTGGATCGAGCGCACATGATGCTGGCCCCCGATCCGGACCACGACCGGGTGGGCTGCAAAGGTAAAGGTGGTGAGTTGTTCGGGATCCTTGCCCAGAATGCGCGCATATTCGCGTGCGGCCGGTTCGGCGTTGAGCTCGTGCACCAGCCGCCGGTCGGGATTGGCGCCGGTGACCACCATGCGTTGTTCGGTGGGCGACAGGTGGTCCGTCTTGAACACCTGGATCGGGCAGCGGGTTCGGACCTGCATCAGCACCGCGGCGTTGCTGTGGGCGCGGCCTTCGTGGAATACGAACGTGGCACCGAACCGTTCGCCATCGCCCGCCGATCCACCAAACAGCGGTACCGGCCCAAGCCCGATGGCCAGATCCGAGACCAGCCGGTCCTCGAGCGTTGACAAGCCGTCGATCAGCAGAAAATTGAACTCGTGTCCCCAGTCGGGCTGGGCAACGGCCAGATCGTTGCGGGTCTGGATCATCCGGTCGATCAGGGCCTGCGGATCATAGTCCAGGAGATCGGGGACCAGCATCGTCTGCGCCTTGAAATAGGCCCGAGGCATGCCGATGGCGACAATCTCTCCCTCGGTATAGCCGGCGGCCGAAATTTCGCCTGCCGTGGTGCAGCCGACAATCCGGGTGCCTGGCAGAACCAATGCGGCGCGGGCCAGAAGGGCCGGGATATCCGCCTGGGGTGAAGCCATCAGCAGCAGCAGTTCCAGTTCGACCGGACCCAATGCTTCGGCCAAGGCCTCGACGGCATGCGGATGGTCGTGGTGCACCGAGGCGGTGCACAACACCTGAGGCGCGGCCTGTGCCGCGCGGATCGGACCCAGACTGAGGTCCAAGCGCTCCTCCCTTTTCTCCCGACTGGCAGGTTATGCCTGTTTCTGCGCCTCTGGCAAGAAACTCGAGAAACTGGTCTTTTTGGCGATCAGCACCGCCTGGGTGCGGCTTTGCACCCCGAGCTTGCGCATGATGGCGGTGACATGCGCCTTGACCGTCGTTTCGGCGATCGACAGGTCATAGGCGATCTGCTTGTTGAGCTTGCCCTCGCAGACCAGTTGCAGGATGCGGGCCTGCTGGTTGGTCAGCGCCGAGAGGCGGGCCAGCGCATCCTCGATCTCGGGCCCGTCGCCCCCATCACTGGCGATATCGACAAAGCCTTCGGGGGTGAAGACGGCGCCGGTCGAGACGGTTTCGATGGCGGTGCGAAACACTTCGCGCTGCGAATGCTTGGGCACGAACCCGGCCGCGCCTGCCTGGATCACGCCCGATATGACCCGGTTGTCGGCCATGGAAGAAACCACGATGACCGGGGCGCGGGCGGCGGTGCGGATGCGGACCAGCCCGTCGAGCCCTTCGACATCGGGCAGGTTGAGGTCGAGGATGACCAGGTCGGGGGCAGGGTGGTTGCCTAGCCAGTCCAGCGCCTCCTCGAGCCGGGCCAGCGTCTGCACGGTACGGATACCGGACACGGCTTGCAGGGTCATCGACAGGGCATCACAGAACAGCGGGTGATCGTCGACGATAAGGGCGGAGCGAAGCGGCTGCGCCAGCGATGTCCCTGCCTGGGTCTGCATGATCCGATCCATAGTTTTGTTCATGCTACAACTGTAACGCGGGTGCGGCGAAACGCCATTGGCCAAAGGTCTAATACCGGGTCCTACCATCTGGCGATGGCGGAATTCTGCAAGAATTCCGAGCCGGAAAACATTGTTTTCCGAGCCGTTTTCCCTGGGAAAACGGCAAGCAAAAAAAACGCGCGCCCGGGGGCGCGCGTTTGCGTCAATGGCGATGCCGTCAGTTCGCGGCGGCCAGCTGCTTGGGCAGCTTGAAGGTCCAGAGCGTGCCGCCCTGGTTGAGATAGTTCACCTTCTTGGCAACCTCTCCACCCCAGAGAGGCACAGCGCCACCCCAGCCGGAGATGACCGAGACATATTGCTCGCCGCCCATCTCCCAGGTGACCGGTTGGCCGACGATGCCCGAACCGGTCTGGAACGACCACAGGATCTCGCCGGTTTCGTCGTCAAAGGCGATGAACTTGCCCTCGGGCGTACCGGTGAACACCAGCCCGCCGGCGGTGGTCATCACGCCACCCCAAAGCGGGGCGTCGTTCTTGAACTCCCACTTCAACTCGCCGGTATCGGGGTCGATCGCCTTGAGGCTGCCGATATGGTCCTCGTAGTTCGGCTTGATGGTGAAGCCCGCGCCCAGATAGGCCGCGCCCTTCTTGTAGGTGATCGGCTCGTTCCAGATATCCATGCCCCATTCGTTCGAGGGCACATAGAAATTGCCGGTCTTCTGGCTGAAGGCCATCGGCATCCAGTTCTTGCCGCCCAGGAAGGAGGGAGAGGCAAAGATCACCTCGCCCTTGGCGCCATCGGCCGCCGCTGCCGGGTCGCCCGGACGGTTGTCCTCGTTGAAGATCGGGCGGCCGTTCTCATCCAGGCCGGAGGCCCAGGTGATATCCTTGACGAACGGCACGCCGCGCACGAACTTGCCGTCCTCGCGGTTCAGCACATAGAAGAACCCGTTGCGGTCGGCGGTGGCCCAGCGTTTGTTGCCGTCGCGGTCGGTATAGGCCACGACCTCGTTCACACCGTCATAGTCCCAACCTTCGCGCGGGGTGGTCTGGAAATGCCACTTGATCTCGCCATTGTCGGGATTGATGCCGATGCGCGAGGCGGCATAGAGGTTGTCGCCCGAACCATCGTTGTTCTGACCGGCATCGCGCAGCCAGCTGTTCCAGGGTGCGGGGTTGCCCGCGCCAAAGACCAGCGTATCGGTCTCGGCGTCATAGGAGCCGCCCAGCCAGGTGGCGCCGCCGCCGGTCTTCCACATGTCGCCCGGCCAGGTCGCGTTCAGCGTGCCGGTCATGGTGCTTTCTTCGCCTTTGAAGGTGCCCATGTGGCCTTCGATCACGGGCCGGGTCCAGACCATCTCGCCGGTCTCGGCGTCGCGCGCCTGTACCTCGCCCACGATGCCGAACTCACCACCCGAGTTGCCGGTGATCACCAACCCCTTCACGATCAGCGGCGCGGCGGTATAGGAATAGCCCGCCTTGTAATCGGCGATCTTCTTGTTCCAGACCACGTCGCCGGATTTGGCGTCCAGCGCCACGATCCGCGCATCGAGGGTGCCGAAATAGATCTTGTCGCCATAAATGGCCGCACCGCGGTTGATCACGTCGCAGCAGGGAAGGATACCTTCGGGCAGACGGGCATCGTACTGCCAAAGCTCCTCGCCGGTGTTGACGTCGATGGCATAAAGCCTGCTGTACGAGCCGGTGATATACATCACGCCGTCATGGACCAGCGGCTGGGTTTCCTGCCCGCGCTGTTTCTCTCCACCAAGGCTGAAGGCCCAGGCGGGCATCAGGTTCTTGACATTGTCCTTGTTCAGAATGTCCAGCGGGCTGTAGCGCTGCAAATGCCGGCCCATGCCGTTGGTCAATACGCTGGACGTGTTGGCCGTGTCATTGGCCAGGTCCTCTTCGGTGACACCGGCCGCCAGCGCGGCGCTGTGCCAGCCCGCTGTCGCGACCAGGCCCGCCACTGCGGCCATGATGATCTTGTTCATCGGTTTCCTCCCTTGCATCCTCTCCAAGCCGAACCACCCCAAACCTCGGGTTTTTGGCTGAGCGGTATTATTGGAACGAAGCCGCTCGCGCGAAATTGAACAAAGGTCGTAGGGTCAACCAGAGGTGTGTCGCTGGGGGCATGGCCACAGGCAAGCCGTGCCCGTCGGTGTGCACGATGTGGGTTCATCTTTTGCTGAAGGTATATGATGTTGTGTATTGATTTTGAACAAAAAGAATTCATGTTCACCCCGACGCCAGACCGTCCTGTCCGGCGCCGGGTTCCGGGTTCAGTCCGAGATCTTCTTGGGGTCGCGGGTGCTGAGGCTGGCCAGATAGGCAAGAATGAAATCCTGCACGGTGCGGTCCTCGATCCCGACATGGCGCATCTTGGTGCCTGGCATGAAGCCGGTATTGTCCTCCATCCATGCGCGCAGCGCCGCTGGCGTCCAGACGATGCCCGAGGCCTCGAGCGCGATGGAATAATCATAGTCGGGATAGGTACCGGCCCCGCGCCCCAGCACGTTTTCCAGCGGTGGGCCATAGCTCTCGTGATCAGTGTCCGAGGCATGGCAGCGCCGGCATTCGGCATCATAGAGCGCCGCGCCGGCCTCGATCTTGATCTGTTCGAATTTGGTGTCGGCAAGGGCGGGCGAAGCCGCCATCATCAGCGCCAGCGCATAGGAAACAGGTCTCATTTCTCACTCCTGAATGAGGTCCCCGCCGGGGCGGGTGCAAGCGCGCGTTTCCTGTTGCCGTCATAGCAAGCGCTGGAGCGGTTTTCCCTTGTTCTTTGGTCGAAGGCGGGGCGGCTCAACCCTTGCGCCGCAGCAGGCCGCGCGCCGGGTCATACCCCCAAAAGGCCAGCCCCAGAAACACCGCCCCCGCCAGCACGGTCCAGCCCAGCGCGGGTCCGTTGAACTGGCCGTAGAGCGCAAAGCGGATCAGTTCGACCGCATGGGTGAACGGGTTCACCGCACAGATATCGCGCAAAAGGGTCGAGCTTTCGGCCATCTTCCACAGCGGGTAGAGCGCGGTGGACAAAAAGAACATCGGAAAGATGACAAAGTTCATCACGCCCGCGAAATTCTCCAGCTGCCGGATCAGCGAGGACAGCGCCAACCCCAGCGCGCCCAACATGATGCCCGCAACCACCAGCGCCGGCAGCACCGCCACATAACCCCAGACCGGAAGCTGAATGCCAAAGGCCGCCGCCACCGCCAGAAAGCAATAGGTTTGCAGGATCGAAATGGCGGTCGAGGCAAGCAGCCGGCAGAACAGGAGCCACCAGCGCGGCAGGGGCGAGGTCAAGAGCAGCCGCATCGAGCCCATCTCGCGGTCATAGACCAGGCTGAGGCTGGATTGCATGCCGTTGAACAGGGCAATCATGCCGCAGAGGCCCGGCACGATATAGACCTCGTAAGTGATATAGGTCTGATAGGGCGGTGTGATCGACAGGCCCAGCGCGGCGCGAAACCCGGCGGCAAAGACCAGCAGCCAGATCAGCGGTCGCACCAGCGCTGCCACGAACCGCCCCCGCTGGCGGACAAAGCGCAGCGCCTCGCGCAGGACGATGGCGCGCAGGGCGATCAGCGCGGCATTCATGCCCGTTCCCCGATCCGGTCGGATGTCTGGGACAGGAAATGCTCGCGCAGGGGCAGCGCCCCGCGTAGCGTGCCCGCGGTGCCGTCCTGCAACAGCCGCCCGCGATGCAGGATCAGCAACTGGTCGTCATCCTCGATCTCGTCGGTCAGATGGGTGGCCCAGAGCACGGTCAGCCCCCGCTCGCGCGACAGCGCATGCACATGGTCGGTGATCGCCTTGCGGCTGGCCGCGTCCAGCCCCACGGTGGGTTCATCGAGCAGCAGCACCGAGGGGTCGTGGATCAGGGCGCGCGCAATCTCGGTCCGGCGCCGGTGGCCGCCATTCAGATCGCGGGCGCGTTCGTGGGCGCGGTCGCTCAGGTCGAGCCGCTCCAGCGCCGCGGCGATCCGGGTGTGTGCGGTGCGCCCCGACAGCCCGTGCAGGGCGGCGAAATAGGTCAGGTTGCGCATCACGCTCAGATCCAGATCCAGCGTCGGCTGCTGGAACACGACCCCGATCCGCGCCAGCGCCGCGCGCGGATTCTTAGACAGGTCATGCCCGGCGACCGAGATCTGGCCCGAACGTGTGGTAAAAAGCCGGGTCAGCAAGGAAAACAGCGTCGATTTCCCCGCACCATTGGGCCCCAGCAACGCCGCAAACCGGCCCGGCGCCACGTCAAAGCTGACTGCGTCGAGCGCCTTGCGGCTGCCATAGGAATAGTCGAGATTCCGGACGCTTAGCCCTGTCACTTGATGGTGATCTCCAACCGCTGGGTTTCGCCGGTGCTGCCCGGTACCTTCAGGTAATAGCGGCCCGGCTTGATCGCGACAAAGCCTATCTCCATCTCGCCCGCCTCGTCGAATTCGACCGAGTCGAGGCCCAGCGGCCGGATCTCCAGACCTTCGACCACGATCTCGTCGATCCAGATGGCGCGAAAGAACTCAGGCCCCACCAGCGCCAGCTCCTGGCTGCCGTCGCCCTGGATCTCGAACTCGTAATAGGTGCCCGATTGCAGCACCCAGGGTGCATCGGCCAGCGGCATTCCGGCCGACAGGATGATCGGCGGCAGGTCTTCCTTGTTCTTGGCCGAGAGCAGCCCGGCCAGACCCAGCCGACCATCGTCGCCGTCGGCCAGTGCGCTTAGGGGCAGGGTCGCAACCAGAAGGGCGGCAAGACAGGGTTTCAGCATCATGTGTCCTTTCCTCTCACGGGCGCAGGGCGGCGCCCCAGGGGAAGCGCCCGACCTTGATGGATTTGATCGCCTCGCGGCGGGCCACGTCGATCACCGTTACGTCTCCCGAGACACCGTTGGTGGTGAACAAGAGCGACTTGTCGCTGTTGAACGCCATGTGCCAGACCCGGCGGCCCACCAGGATGTAATCGACCACCTCATAGGTGGCGGTATCCACCACCGCCACGTGGTTCGAGGGGCCAAGCGCAACAAAGGCGGTTTTCTCATCCGCCGTCAGCTCGAAGCCGACCGGCTGCACCCGGTCGGGATGCACGCCCTTGACCTCGAAGGCGATCTTGGCCTTTTCGGCCTGCGTGGCCACGTCGAACACGGTCACGGTGCCACCGATCTCGGAACTGACCCACAGCTCGGCCCCGTCATGCACGAATTCGGCGTGGCGCGGGCGGGCATCGACCAGCGTATTGGCAAAGAGCTGGCGCGTCTCGGTGTCGATCCAATGCGCCATGTTGGTGGTTTCAGAGGTGGTGATGGCGATGCGGCCATCGGGGCTGACCGCCATGCCCTCGGGTTCGATGCCCACGTCGATCTGGGCGATGACCCGGCGGGTTTCGGTATCGACCACGGTGGTGATCGCGTCATCCTCGTTGGCGATATAGAGATGCCGATCATTGGGGTGCAGGACAAACTGCTCGGGGTCTTCGCCCGAAGGCAGGTCATGCAGGATCTCACCCGTCTCGGGGTCCATCACCTGCACCGTGTCGCTGTCCGAGGCACAGATATAGACCCGGCTGAAATCGTGGGAAAAGGTGATGCCGCGCGGCCGCTCGCCGGTGGCGATGGTGCGCACCACCTCGAGCGTGGCGACGTCGATCACGCTGATCGTGTCGTCCTTTTCATTGGTGACCCAGATTTCCTCGGCGGCCAGCGGCGCGGCGAGGGTCAGGGCCAAAAGGGCAAGGGCAGTCCGCATGAGGCTCACTCCTGAAACGCGGTGCAACGGGATTCGGGCGCGTCGAGGCCCAGCGTGTCAAGCTCGCTGCGCTGGTGCAGGAAGCCTTCGACCGGGGCCTGCATCACCACCGCGCGCTCGGTGACCACCGGGATCGGCTGGCGCAGCTGACCGTTCCAGTGGCGAAAGTTCATCGGGCGGCCCTTGAACCCGGCCAGCTCGAACGCGTCCGACAGGATATAGGCGCGCAGGGTGGCGGGATCGGTGCTGTTGGTGCGGGTAACCGCCTCGCCCAGCACACGCAGCGCCGCCCAGGCGGCATAGTCGCGCGGGCGCATGTCGCGGCCGGTCAGGTCCCAGAACCGCGATTGCAGCTGTGCCGCGCCCCATTGTTCCACCACCCGAGACCAGGTCACCGGCACCAGCCCCTCGGACCCGGCCACCGGTCGTGGCGACCAGGTATTATAGGCGATATAGCGCCCGAAATCGCCGATCTCGTCGGCGACCAGCAGGATGTCATGCTCGGCGAAATCCTGGGTGAACAGCGGCACTTCCTGGCTGGCATTGCGGCGCATGTCGGCGTCAAAGGGCCAGGGTGTGTCGGCCACCATCTTCAGGCCGAACTTGGCCGCCGAGCGACGGAGCGCCTCGGCATAGGCCAGGTCTGGGGCGCCATGGCCCGTGATCATGGCCAGCCGCGAGAACCGCTTGCGCTGCAATACCTGCATCAGCGCATCCGCCCGCATCGCCAGCGAGGGCCCCGTGTGCAACAGGTTGGCGCGGCAGTCGGCATCGCGCAGCGCGCTCTCTTCGGCAGCGGCGTTGAACAACAGCGCGCCCTGCGCCTCGGCCAGATCGGCGATGCGCAGCACCGCCTCGGCGGGGGCGTCGATGACCAGCATCCGCGCCTCGGCCAGCGCCGCGCGTGCCGCCGCCTCGAGATCGCCGCCGATCGCGACCTCATAGGTGTCGAGCATATAGGTCTGGCCCAGAAACCGACCGCTGGTCCGGTTGTCCTCCAGCCCCAGCCGGGCGCCGTCGAGGCCCAGCCCGGCGGGCTCGGGATCGAGATTGGACAGGACCGGCGGACGCTCCACTTCCTGCCGCAGATAGGCCACGCGCAGCTGCACCTCGCCCAAGGCGGGCAGGGCGGCCATTCCCATCGCCAGTGCTGCGATGATCGGTCTCAGTAGGCTTTGCACGCGCATTCTCTCTCCCTTGTCGACCAAGGCTAGAGCGCGCGTGCGGGACGGTTCTATTCGACCAAAGTCCACATTCCCCGGCAGATCAAACCAAGGTCGAATACCAGCGCAGGGTTCGAGGCGTTATCACCAGCCCCGAACGAGGAGACTGGAGGACCGCAGATGATCAACGCTGCAAAAGCAGGTGCATTGGGCCTGTGCCTGAGCGCGGGGATGGCGCTGGCGCATGGAGACGTCGCACCGCAACCCGTCAACACCGACGCCCTGCCTGATGTGGGCGAGGAATGGCTGATCGAGAACCCCTATCGCGCCGAGGCGGCGGGAGAAGAGGTCTGGGCGGCCGCCATCCGGATCGGCGATTCCGGCTATAACCAGAACTGCGCGCGCTGCCATGGGCTGGGCGTGGTGTCGGGCGGTCTGGCGCCGGACCTGCGCTATCTCGAGGCCGCCGAATACGGCGATGAATGGTATGTCGAGCGGTTCCGCCACGGCTATACCCAGAACGGGATCACCAAGATGCCCGGCTTTGGCGAGCTGCTGGGCCAAAAGGCCGCCTGGGCCATCCGCACCTATATCGAGACCCGGCCCGACGACGGGGCGCTCGACGCCCATACGCCGCGCCTGAAGGAGATCCGCGACCAGCTTGCGGCGGGCGAGGGCGATGCCGCCGTATTGGCTGCCGAACTGACCCAGATCGCCGCCGAGGTCGAGACCGCCTCGGGCGCGCCGGTGGCCGACAGCGCCGCCTCGCGCGCGGCGACCCTGATCTCGGGCGACGCGCCTGATTTCACCGCCGCTGCCGAGGCGCTGACCATCGGCCTGTCGGCGGCCCATTGAGCATGGCGCGGGCGGGGACGCTGCGGGTCGCGCTGGCGGTGTTGCTGCTTGGGACCGGCTTGGCGCCGGCCTCGGCACAGACCCGCTGCGGCGATCACGTGCCCCAGGCCCGCCCGCAGAATGCCAGCCGCGATATCGTCGGCGCCGATCTGGACACGATCCAGGAACGCGGCTGGATATCCTTCGCCGTCTACGAGGACTATCCACCCTGGAGCTGGGAAGAGAATGGCGCGCCAAGGGGTGTCGATATCGATCTGGGCCACCTGATCGCCGGGGAACTGGGGGTCGAGGCCCGTTTTACCCTGGTCGCGGCGGGCGAGAACCTCGAGACCGATCTGCGCAACTGGATCTGGAAGGGGCCCATCGTGGGCGGGCGGGTCGCCAATGTGATGCTGCATGTGCCCTATGACAGCAACTTTGCCTGCCGGGTCGAACAGGTGGTGTTCACAGGACAATACCATGTGGAGCGGATGGGGATCGCCTTTGGCAAGGCAGAGTATCCCGAGGACAAACCGGTTCCGGCCTATTTCCGCTTTGACACGGTTGGGGTCGAGAACGACTCGATTGCCGATTTCTACCTGACCGCCTTTC
This sequence comes from Ruegeria pomeroyi, assembly GCF_021405525.1. Classification (GTDB taxonomy): domain Bacteria; phylum Pseudomonadota; class Alphaproteobacteria; order Rhodobacterales; family Rhodobacteraceae; genus Ruegeria_B; species Ruegeria_B alba. The sequence continues at coordinate 2,614,997 of NZ_JAGQAG010000001.1, read as the reverse complement.
CCGGCGGCCAGCTGCGCGGCAACATCCGCCGCTATCCCGACATGGGTGCGGCGATGGCCGGGCTGGCGGCGGGCGAGGTCAAGACCGCGATGGGGCCGCTGGCGCAACTGGAACATGGACTGACCGCGGATCTGGATGTGCACAGCCCGCCCTTGCCGGGCTTTGCGACCGGCAGCTGGACCGTCGGGGTTGGGGTGCATTTCGCCTATCGCCCGCTGGCCTATGCCATCGACGATGCTATCGTTGCCGGGATGGGCGACGGTCGGATCCAAGAAATTTTCCGCAGTTACGGGCTGACCTTCTCGCCGCCCGAGCTGCGCTGACAGGGCGATCGACGCGCCCCGCAGGCGGCCCTTCCGGGGACGTCTACACCCAAGGTCGAATGGAACAACCCGACCGCGCCGCGTAGCGTGGTCGCAACGGACGGAGACGAACGACATGGAACTGAGCGATTCAAAGGTGATCGCGGCGGACCGGGAAACGGTCTGGGAGGCGCTGCTCTCGCCCGATGTGCTGAAGGACTGCGTACCCGGCTGCCAGGAGATGAGTGGCAACGCCGAGGACGGGTTCGAGGCCACGGTGGTGCAAAAGGTCGGGCCGGTAAAAGCCACGTTCAAGGGCGGCGTGACGCTGTCCGACATGGTGGCGCCCGAAAGCCTGACCCTGACCGGCGAGGGCAAGGGCGGGGCCGCGGGCTTTGCCAAGGGCGCGGCGCGCGTGCGGCTTGAGGCGGGCGAGGACGGTACCACTGTCCTGTCCTACGAGGTCGAGGCCAAGGTTGGTGGCAAGCTGGCCCAGCTGGGCAGCCGGATCATCGACGGTTTCGCGCGCAAGATGGCCGACCAGTTCTTTACCCGCTTTCAGGAAGTGCTCGAGGGGCCGGCTGAAGCGGATGGTCCCGAGACCGAAACCACTGATGATGCAAAAAAGAAAGGCTGGTTCAAACGGGTGATTTCCGGTTGAATTGCCGAAACGAGACACACAAGGGAGGATTGTCGTGCCTGAGATAAACATGGTTGTGAATGGCCGGAGTATGCGGGCTGAAGCTGAGCCACGTGCTTTGCTGTCTGATTTCCTACGCGAGGACCTGTCGCTAACGGGGACGCATGTGGGCTGTGACACCGGTCAATGCGGTGCGTGTGTCGTGCATGTGGACGGCGTAGCGGTGAAGTCCTGCAACATGCTGGCTGTCGAGGCAGCGGGATGCGAGGTTTCGACGATCGAGGGTCAGGCGGGGCCGGACGGGACGCTGAACGCGTTGCAGCAGGCGTTTCAGGATCATCACGGTCTGCAATGCGGTTTCTGCACGCCGGGGATGGTGATGTCGGCGGCGGCGCTGCTGAAGGAGAACCCGACGCCCAGCGAGGCCGAGGTGCGGGCGCATCTTGAGGGGAACCTGTGCCGGTGCACGGGCTATCACAACATCGTCAAGGCGATTTTGGCGGCGTCCGGTCAGGACGTGAGCGGGATCGCGGCCGAATGAGGCCACGCGGAGCTTTCCGCGGACCATTCTGATATCTGGAGGAGACGAGACATGCCCAAGGACAGTGGCATCGGGGCCAGCAGCAAGCGGCGCGAGGACGTGCGCTTTCTGACCGGCGCCGGCAATTACACCGACGACATCAACATTCACGGCCAGGCTTACGTGCATTTCCTGCGCTCGGACGTGGCGCATGGGCGGATCGTGTCGCTGGACACGTCTGCCGCGGCGGCGATGCCCGGCGTTGTGCGCATCTTTACCGGCGCCGATTTCGAGGGCGTGGGCGGTCTGCCCTGCGGCTGGCAGGTGACCGACAGGCATGGCCAACCCATGGCCGAGCCGGGGCATCCGGTTCTGGCGCAGGGCAAGGTGCGCCATGTGGGCGACCCGATCGCGGCGGTTGTGGCCGAGAGCCCCGAACAGGCGCGCGACGCGGCCGAGGCGATCGAGGCCGAGATCGAGGAACTGCCGGCGGTGATCGACATGAAGGCGGCGCTGGCCGAGGGCGCGGCGAAGGTGCATGACGATCTGCCGTCGAACCTCTGCTACGACTGGGGTTTCGTCGAGGAGAACAAGGGCGCGGTGGACGCGGCCTTTGCCGAGGCGGCGCATGTGACGACGCTGGAACTGGTGAACAACCGGCTGGTGGCCAACCCGATGGAACCGCGGGTGGCGATCGGCGATTATGCCCGGGCAACGGGGGAGTCGACGCTCTACACCACCAGCCAGAACCCGCATGTGATCCGGCTTCTGATGGGGGCCTTCGTGCTGGGCATCCCCGAGCACAAGCTCAGGGTGGTGGCGCCCGATGTGGGGGGCGGCTTCGGCTCGAAGATCTTCCACTATGCGGAAGAGGCGTTCTGCACCTTCGCGGCCAAGGCGCTGGCGCGGCCGGTCAAATGGACCTCGTCGCGGTCCGAGGCCTTCATGTCGGACGCGCATGGGCGCGACCATGTGTCGAAGATCGAGCTGGCGCTGGACGCCGACAACAACTTCACCGCGCTCAGGACCGAGACCTATGCCAACATGGGCGCCTATCTGTCGACCTTTGCGCCGAGCGTTCCGACCTGGCTGCATGGCACGCTGATGGCGGGCAATTACAAGACGCCGCTGATCTATGTGAACGTGAAGGCGGTGTTCACCAACACGGTGCCGGTGGATGCCTATCGCGGCGCCGGGCGGCCCGAGGCGACCTATCAGCTGGAACGCGTGATCGACAAGGCGGCGCGCGAGCTGGGGGTCGACCCGATCGCGCTCAGGCGTCAGAACTTCGTGACCGAGTTCCCCTATCAGACGCCGGTTGCGGTGGTCTATGACACGGGCGACTACAACGCCACGATGGACAAGCTGGAAGAGATCGCCGACATCGCGGGTTTTGCGGCGCGGCGGGCGGAGTCCGAGGCGCGCGGCAAGCTGCGGGGCCTGGGCGTGAACTGCTATATCGAGGCCTGCGGCATCGCGCCGTCGAACCTGGTGGGCCAGCTGGGCGCGCGGGCGGGTCTTTACGACGCGGCCACGGTGCGGGTGAACGCGACCGGCTCGATCTCGGTGATGGTGGGGGCGCATAGCCACGGCCAGGGCCACGAGACGGCGTTCCCGCAGGTGGTGGCCGAGATGCTGGGCATCGACGAGAGCATGATCGAGATCGTGCATGGCGATTCCAGCAAGATCCCGTTCGGCATGGGCACCTATGGCTCGCGGAGCCTGGCGGTCTGCGGCTCGGCCATGGTGCGGGCGACCGAGAAGATCATCAACAAGGCCAAGAAGATCGCGGCGCATCTGATGGAGGCCAGCGAGGCCGATATCGAGCTGAAGGATGGCCAGTTCAGCGTGGCGGGCACGGATAAATCCGTGGCCTGGGGCGACGTGACGCTGGCGGCCTATGTGCCGCACAACTACCCGCTGGAGGATATCGAGCCGGGGCTGGAGGAGACGGCCTTCTACGACCCGTCGAACTTCACCTATCCGGCCGGGGCCTATGCCTGCGAGGTGGAGGTGGACCCCGAGACCGGCAAGGTGACGGTGGAGCGGTTCAGCGCGGCCGATGATTTCGGCAATATCGTCAACCCGATGATCGTGTCGGGGCAGGTGCACGGCGGGCTGGGCCAGGGGATCGGCCAGGCGCTGCTGGAAAACTGCGCCTATGATCCGGAGACCGGGCAGCTTTTGAGCGCGTCCTACATGGATTACGCGATGCCGCGCGCCGATGACGTGCCGTTCTATGCTGTGGATCATTCCTGCGCCACGCCCTGTACCCACAACCCGCTGGGGGTGAAGGGCTGCGGCGAGGCCGGGGCCATCGGCAGCCCGCCTTCGGTGGTGAACGCGGTGATCGACGCGCTGCAATCGGGCGGCAAGGCGGTCACCCATATCGACATGCCGATGAGCCCGTCGCGGGTCTGGTCGGCGATGCAGGGCTGAGACGAGAGGGCGGACCGGGGGCCAGCCCCCGGACCCCCGGGATATTTTCAGCAAGAGGAAAGGGCAGGACCCGGCCCTCTTGGAGGAGGAACGAGATGTATAATTTCGAGTTTGAGCGGCCCGGCAGCGTGGCCGAGGCGGTTGCGGCGCTGAAGAGCGAGGAGGCGCAGGCGCTGGGGGGCGGGCAGACCCTGATCCCGACGCTGAAGCAGCGGCTGGCGGCGCCGGCGAAGCTGGTGTCGCTGGGCGGCATCGCCGAGATGAAGGGTGTTTGTCTGAACGACGATGGCTCGCTGTCGATCGGCGGCGGCACCACCCATGCCGAGGTGGCGCGCGCGGCGGCGGCACATTACCCGGCGCTGGCGGCGCTGGCCGGCGGCATCGGCGACCCGGCGGTGCGCAACCGGGGCACGATCGGCGGCAGCCTGGCCAATAACGACCCCTCGGCCTGCTACCCGTCGGCGGCGCTGGGGTCGGGGGCGACCATCGTGACCGACCGGCGCGAGATCGCGGCGGACGACTATTTCCAGGGCCTGTTCACCACGGCACTGGACGAGGGCGAGATCATCACCAGCGTGCGCTTCCCGGTGCCGGAGAAGGCCAATTACCAGAAGTTCCTGCAACCCGCCTCGCGCTTTGCGCTGGTGGGCGTGTTCGTGGCGCACTATGCCGGCGGCACAAGGATCGCGGTGACCGGCGCCTCGGAGGACGGTGTGTTCCGCTGGAGCGCGGCCGAAGAGGCGCTGGCCAGCGGCGCCGCACTGGACGGAATGGCACCCGAGGCGGACGGCATGATCGCCGACCTGCACGGCACCAAAGCCTATCGCGCCCACCTGACAGGCGTCCTCACCCGCCGCGCCCTCCAGGCTATGGCCTGACACCAAAACCCGCGCGCGCCAAGCCGCGCGCGCGGACCTCTTCTCAAAGAGCAACATCGCAGAGTTTGCAAAGGCAAACTCTGTTAACAAAATCTCATCAGAGATTTTGGGGACTTTGCCTCGAGCGCCGGCGCGCCAGGATCAGCGGCACGCATTGATTGGGCGAGTCGTGAATGGTCACGCAGTCGAGACACTGGAAGCATTCGTCATAATCGATTTCTCCGCCCGGCCGGATGGCGCGATAGTTGCAGCGTACCCGGCAGAGCTGGCAGGGGCTGCCGCATTCGGGTCGGCGCGGAATCCAGCGACGCAGGCGCAACAGCCCGCCAATCGCCAGCAGCGCACCCAGCGGGCAGACATAGCGGCAGAACCCCTTGAAGGTCACCATGGAAATCACGACCCAGGCCCCGGCATAAAGCGCGAAATACCATTCGCGCAAAAAGAAGGTGGTGATCGCTGTCTTGAACGGCTCCACTTCGGCTGCGGTTTCCAGTTCGCCGGGCGCCAAGAGCACCACCGCCACCAGACCGGCCAGCACCGCGTATTTCACCCATTTCAACCGCCGGTCCCAGGCGTCGGGCAGGGGCAGGCGCGGCAGGCGCAGCCAGCGGCCCAGGTGATGGGAGAATTCCTGCATCGCGCCATAAGGGCAGAGCCAGCCACAGAACAATCCGCGCCCCCAAAGCAGGAACCCCAGCACCGCAGCGCCCCAAAGCAGCAGCGAGACCGGATCATAGAGCAGGAACGCCAGACTGCCGCCATCCAGAGCACCCCGCAGCACTGCCAGCGGGGTCACCACCGACAGCTGGCCCTGTGCCCACCAGCCGACAAAACCCAGTGTTATTGCCAGCACCCCCAATCGCAGCGGGACATAGGCGCGCAGCGCCGCGAGGCGGCTTTGTCGCAGCAGCAGCGCCGGCACCAGCAACCCCAGAAACACCGTGAGCAGGCCGATATCGAACGCGCGTCCACGCAGCGCCTCTTGCCAGGGCGGCAGCGCAGTGGGGCCGGTTTCAGACAGAAAGAACCGTTCGGGCGTGGCATGGGTGAAACTGAAGCTGCGCGCACCGATCACCGGCTGGAAACTGCCATGAGCACGTTGCACTTGCAGGGTCAGCTCCCAGTCCGAGGCCGGATCGAAACCCAGCCGGCGATCGGCCCGCAGGATCATCGCACGGCCTTCGGGCAGGCCGGACGCCAGTTCGACGAAGAGATCCGCATCACGCAGGGCTACCGGCAACCCGCCTTGTTCCGCCGAAACCAGATCGGGGGCGGTGTTGCGAACGAAATCCTCGCCCACCAACCCGTGACGCGCGGTCTCGATCAGCAGGATCGGTTCATCATGGGGAGAGAGCGTCTGAAACTGCTGCAATTCTTCCAGCGTTTGCGCCGACAGGACGGCGCGGGCAATCGCGGGCGGACCCAGATCGAGGATCCAGAGGTCGACAAAGGGCGCTTGGGGATCGGCCAGCGCCTGCGCGTCGTCGCCCGCCCAGAGGGTGCCGTCGAACCCTGCCTGCACCTGCGCGTTGCTGACCACGTGATGGCTGGCGATCCCTTGGGCCACTAGCGCGGCCCAGTCGAGCGACTCGTCATGATCGGGGTCGGGCGCGCGCGGCGGCGCGGTGGCGATGCCCTGCATGCGCTCGCGCGCCACGGCCAGGCTGGCGGCCAGCACGGTTTCATGGGCGATGCGGACCGAGGCGGTGGCCTTGGTCACCCCGTCCAGATAGGTCAGTGCCGAGGCGCCGCCGCCGCTGTTGCCATAGGGCGTGCCCACCACCATCGGCGTGGCGATATTGAGACCGCGATATTGTTCCAAGAACTGTTCGAACGGCGCCACGCCCAAGCCCGAGACAAAGATCGGCTCGTTCTGTTCGATCAGGCGCACCTCAATGAAGTTGCCCTCGGCATCCAGCATCACCAACAAGTTGACCGGGGCACCGGAAAAGCCGGGGAGGGGGGCCAGCGGTTCGGTTTCGAACACATAGCCCGCCGGTTTTCCATAGACGTCGATTAGCGAGAATATCCCGGTATCCTCGACCACCTCGCCCAGCAGCAGCGGTGGTTTGACATAGGCGGCGATCTGGTCCGGCGTCAGCGGATCGGCCCCGGCCACCAGGGCCGCCAGCATCAGACAGAAGGAGAGTAAAAGCGCACGCATGGCGCCAAGGCTAGGCCGGGTTGCGGGGTGTGTGACATTGGACCAAGGTCTTAGGACTGGCCGTTGAAGAACGTGGGGCAAGCAGAAGCAATCTCTGGATACTTCAACTTATTAGCGCTTGACAGCTTGTGCGATCCGGGTCCCAATCGCCCAACCCTGGGGCAATGGAGATCGTGCATGCGGCTTGTGGCTGCACTGTTGGCAATTGCCTTGTTGGTGGATGCGGGTTCGGCTTTGGCCGAGACCTCTGACGCCATCCGCGCGCGCAAGCCCGACCTGTTCCATCCTGAAACCGGCCTCAGGATCGACCGTCATCGGGCACCGGTGCCCGAGGATATTCCGCCGCCTGCAAGCAAGATCTCGGCCCTTTGGGCGCGCAAGCTGATCGCGCGCGGTGCGGTGGCGCTGGATGTCTATGGTGCGTCGCAATCGCGCTATGACGAGCTGGACGGCACCTGGCTGGTGCCGGAACCGCGCCAGAGTCTGCCGGGCGCGGTCTGGCTGCCCGAGGTCGGGCGCGGGGTGCTGGAACCTGCCATGCAGGCCTATCTGGAGCGCGAGTTGCAGCGGCTGACCGGTGGCAGCAAGGCCCGTGCCATCGTGGTGTTCTGCGTGGCCGATTGCTGGATGAGCTGGAACGCCGCGCAGCGGATCGCCGGGTTGGGGTATCTTCAGGTGCACTGGTTCCCGCTGGGCACCGATGGCTGGCGCGAACTGGGCTGGCCGCTGGAGCCGGTCGAACCGGTGCCTGTTCCGGTGGACTGACCGGGCGCTAGTTCGCGCGCGGTAGCACCGCGCGCTCCACGCCGGGGAACAGATGCGCGACCGAGCGGTGAAACTCCTGCGGTTGCGCGCCCATGGCGGCGAACTCCTCTGGCAGCGGCAGATCCATCACCTCGACCATGTCGAGGCCGGTGCGGGCGGCATCATGCAGGGTCTCGTCCAGCCAGGACAGATAGGCGCGGGTCTGGCGCAACGCCGCGCCGGTGCGGTCGAACGGACCATGGCCCGGCAGCACGGCGGGGGCGCCCAGCCCTTCGAGCGTGGTGAGCGCCTCTTGCCAGCGCGCCAGATCCGCGTGCGGGGTGGTGGGGGCGCGGTCGAGAAAGGCGAGATCGCCGGTGATCAGCAACCCGGTTTCAACATCGACCAGCGCCAGATCGGCCTCGGTATGTCCGCCGAGCGGCAGCGCGGTGAACCGGCGACCGTCTATGGTCACTTCGCCCCCGTCCAGCGCGGTATTGGGCGGCACCGGCTCGGTGCCGCGCATCCAGTCGCCCAGCAGCCGATACATGTTGTCGGCGAAGGCGTCGCCGTCGCGGCGGGCGGCCTCCAACGTCTGGCCCAGGGCAAGGATCGGCCGGTCGACAAAGACCTGGTTGCCAAAGAAATGATCCGGGTGGTGGTGCGTGTTGACCACCGCCGACACGCCGCGCAGGTCGAGCGGTCGCAGGGTTGCCGCCAGCGCCTCGCCATAGCGGCGCGAGGGGCCGCTGTCGATCAGGATCAGCCCCGATTGCCCCTGCAGCACCGCACAATTGACGATGGCGCCGCCATTGACCTTGTCGAAATAGTCGGTGACGCCCTCGACCATCCAGATGCCGGGCAGCACCGGGCGCGGCGCCAGATCATAGCGCAGCTTTGCCTGCGCAAAGACCGGGGCGGCGGGCAGGGCGGCCAGGCCCAGCCCGGCGGCGGCACCGGCCAGCAGGGCACGGCGGCTTGGCATCAGTTGACTTCCTCGCCCGTCAGCGTGCCCGCGATCCGGTTGCCGTTGTTGTCGCGCCCGCTGACATGCAGCAGCGGCGGCATCCGCGCGGGGTCGAAATAGAGGGTAAAGGCCGGGTCTTCGTTTACCGGCTCGCTCAGCGCCAGCCGCGCCAGTTCCTGTCCGGCGTCGTTGGTAAAGCTGAGATCGCGGATGATGAAGACCGGGATGCCATCGGCCAGCCCGGTATCCATCGGGTGATCCACGATCAGCCGGGCCCGCCCGGTGGCGGCCCAGAGCCGGCCATGGATCTCGCCCAGCTTCTCCTCCCAGTCGTCCGAGGCATAGGCCTGCGCGGGTGCGGTACAACCGCCGCCCGCCGCGTCGATCAGGGTGCCGCCCACATGCCAGCTGCCGCTTTTGGTGCGGACCGAGGCGCGCACGGCGGTGGCCTGGTCGATCTTGAAGCGCAGCGCCAGTTTCGCCTGCGCCTCGCCGGGGAAATAGCTGAGGATCTTGGGGATCGGGCCGTAATCGGCTGTGACCACGATCTCCTCGACATCGGGGATGGCGGTGGCGTCGATCAAGAGCGGCACGTGAAACGCATCCTCGGCCGCGGCGGGCGCAAACACGCGCACCCGGTCGTCGAACCGGATATCGGCGGGGTCGCCCAGGATCGCGATCTGGTGGTCCTCCCACATGCCCGAGGCAAAGGGATCGTCAAGCGGCACTTGCGGCGTGTCGGCGGCCAGCGCCGCACCCGCCAGCAACGTGGCGCACAGGGAAAGCCCGTATCTGAACATCTCTCTCTCCTCCGCGCCGCATTGGGCCAGATGGCGGCGCGAAGGGCAATGGCACTTTGGTTCTATATTGCCTGCTCAGGTCTTGAACACGCGGTAGATGGCCGGGATCACCAGCACCGTCAGCAGGGTCGAGCTGAGCAGCCCGAAGAGCAGCGACAGCGCCAGCCCCTGAAAGATCGGGTCGGTCAGGATCACCGCCGCCCCGATCATCGCCGCCACCGCCGTCAGCAGGATCGGCTTGAACCGGATCGCGCCTGCCTCGATCAGCGTCTCGATCTTGTCCAGCGACGGGTCCGCATGGCGGATGAAATCCACCAGCAGGATCGAGTTGCGCACGATGATCCCCGCCAGCGCGATGAAACCGATCATCGAGGGTGCCGAGAAGGGTGCGTTGAACAACCAATGCCCGATGATGATGCCCAGAAAGGTCAGAGGCACCGGCGTCAGCACCACCAACGGCAGCCGGAACGAGCCGAATTGCGCCACCACCAGGATGTAGATGCCCAAGAGCGCCACACCAAAGGCCGCGCCCATGTCGCGGAAGGTGATCCAGGTGACCTCCCATTCACCGTCCCACAGCAGGGTGATGCCGCTTTCATCCTCGGGCTGGCCGTTCAGACGGATCTGGGGTTTGCCCCCTTCGGGCCAGTCCATCGCGTCCAACGCCTCGGCCACCGCGAGCATACCATAGAGCGGCGCCTCGAAATCGCCGGCCAGTTCGGCCATCACCATCTCGGCGGCGCGCCCGTTATGGCGGAACACGGGGTACGAGGCGCGCTCTTCACGCAGCTCGACCACATCGCCCAGCTCGACCACGCCGCGCGCGCCCGGCAGCACATTGGCCGGAACCGGGGTCGACAGGAACCGTTCGTCCACCACCCGGTCGGCGCTGTCGCGGGCGACCTCGATGGGGATCGGGCGGCGGCCCTCGCCCCGGTGCGAATAGCCCACCGTCTGGCCCGCGTTCAGGATCGCCAGCGTCGAGAAGACGTCATGTTCCTGCACGCCGAAGAATTCCAGCTGATCGGTCGAGACCGTGGCCCTGAGACGGCGGGCCTGAGTGCCGAAACTGTCATCCACATCGACCACGAAAGGCACGCTTTCGAACGCCTCGCGGATGCGGGTGGCGGCGGCGCGGCGGCTGTCTGCATCGGGGCCATAGACCTCGGCCAGCAGGGTGGCGATGACCGGCGGGCCGGGGGGCGGCTCGACGGTTTTCAGCACCGTCCCCTCCGGCAGGTCGAGCGTGGAGAGCCGCTGGCGGATATCCAGCGCGATGTCGTGGCTGGTGCGCTCACGTGCATCCTTGGGCAGCAGGTTGATCTGTACATCACCCAGCTCGGGCCGGGCACGCAGATAGTAATGGCGCACCAGCCCGTTGAAGTTGAAGGGCGCCGCATCGCCCGCATGGGTCTGGGCCGAGATCACCTCGGGCAGCTCCAGCACGCGACGCGCCACCTGTTGCGCTACCGCGTCGGTCTCCTCGACCGAGGCGCCTTCGGGCAGGTCGATCACCACCGAGAGTTCGGACTTGTTGTCGAACGGCAAGAGCTTGACCGTCACGTCACGGGTGTAAAGCGCGCCCAGCGAGCCGAAGGACAGAACCGCCGCCACCAAAAGGAACAACCCGCTGCCGGATTTGGTGCGCAACAGCGGACGTGCCACCGCGCGATAGAGGCGCCCCAGCGTGCCGCCATGCTGGGCGGCCTCGTCATGGGCATGGGCGGGCGCGCGGCCGGCGATCTTGACCATCAGCCAGGGCGTGATGATCACCGCCACGAAAAAGGAAAAGATCATCGCGGCCGAGGCATTGGCGGGGATCGGGCTCATATACGGCCCCATCAGCCCCGACACGAACAGCATCGGCAGCAGCGCCGCCACCACGGTCAGCGTGGCGACGATGGTGGGGTTGCCCACCTCGGCCACCGCGCGGATCGCCTTTTGGGTGCGGCTGGCGCTGTCGGGCATGGCCCAGTGACGGGCGATGTTCTCGATCACCACAATGGCGTCATCGACGAGGATGCCGATGGAAAAGATCAGCGCAAACAGCGATACCCGGTTCAGCGTGTAGCCCATGACCCAGGCCGCAAAGAGCGTCAGCAGGATGGTGACCGGGATCACCACCGCGACCACGATGCTTTCGCGCCAGCCGATCGAGAACAGCACCAGCACCACGATGGACACGGTGGCCAGGCCAAGGTGGAACAGCAGTTCGTTGGCCTTTTCATTGGCGGTCTCGCCATAGTCGCGGGTCACCGTGACCTCGACGCTGTCGGGGATCAGGTCGTGTTCCAGAAGATGCACCCGGTGCAGGATCTCTTCGGCCACCACCACGGCATTGGCCCCGGCGCGCTTGGCCAGCGCCAGCGTCACTGCCGGGCTGCGGCGGATCTCGCCGCTGTCGTCGCGGGTGACATTGGCCACGATCCGCTCGGACGTGTCGGGGACAAAGCGCACATCGGCCACGTCGCGCACATAGACGGGCCGGTTGTCGCGGGTGGTCAGCAGCAGGTTGGCGATCTCGGCGGGCGCGTGCAGCGTCTCGCCCGCCACCAGCGCGATCTGTTCGCCGCCGTCGCGCACCAGCCCGGTGGCCAGCGCCCGGTTGGCGCCCTCGACCTTGGCCGCCAGCTGTTGCAGCGTCACGCCGAACAGCGCCAGCCGCTCGGGGTCGGGCGCGATGCGGATCGCCTCGGGCGCCTCGCCCACCAGATAGGTCAGGCCCACATCGCCGATCTTGGCCAGTTGCACCTGCAATTCCCGCGCGATGCGGGTCAGGTCGTTGGCCGAGACATCCCCGGCCCCGTCGCGCGGCGACAGGGTCAGCGAGACGATGGCCACGTCGTCGATGCCGCGCCCGACGATCAGCGGCTCGCCGATGCCCACCGGGATGCGGTCCATATTGGCGCGCACCTTGTCATGCACGCGCAGGATGGCGGTATCGGCAGGGGTACCGACCAGGAACCGGGCGGTGACCATGGCATAATCGTCGCCGGTCTGTGAATAGACATGGTCCACATCGCCGATCGCCTTGACGATGGTCTCCATCGGTTCGGTGACCAGTTTCACCGCATCCTCGGCCTTGAGCCCCGGTGCCTGGATATGGATATCGACCAGCGGCACCGAGATCTGCGGCTCTTCCTCGCGCGGCAGGCTGATCAGCGCCACCAGCCCCATGGCAAGGGCCGCAAGGATCATCAGCGGCGTCAGGGCCGAGCCGATGAAGCCGCGTGTCAGCCCGCCCGCGATGCCCAGGGGCGTGTTCTGTGATCCTTCACTCATGATCGGCCACCAGCACTTCGCCACCCTTGAGGCCGGACAGGATTTCGATAAGGCTTTCGCCCTCGGCCTCGACCGGTGTTCCGATCACCACCACACGTTCGGTGGCGCCGCCATCCGGTCCGGCGACCCGCACGAAATCAAGCCCCATGCGCGAGGCGACCGCCGCGGGCGGCACCGCCACCACCTCGGCCCGGCCCACCGGCAGGCGCACCAGCACCCGGCGCCCGATGAATTCGGAGGACAGGCCCGCAACCTCGACATCGGCGATCACCCGACCATTCTCGATCTGGGGATAGAGCTTGGCGAGGGTGCCGGTCTCGGCCCCCTCGATCCCGGCGATGGCGATGCTGTCGCCCTCGGCCAGGAAATCGGCATGCCGCTCGGGCACCGCAAGGCGCAGGAAGAAACCGCTGCCGCCGATCACCGCGATCATCTCGCCCGGCAGCACCACCGAGCCTTCGGTCACCGGAACGTCGATCACCGTGCCGGTGAGCGGCGCCAGGATGCGGCCCTCGTCGGTGCGTTGCAACAGGACGTCCCGCTGGGCGCGGGTGGTGCCGATGCGGCCCTCGATCACCTGCACGCGGGTGCGCAAGGCGTCGACATTCTGTTCGGTGGTCACGCCGCGTTCCAGCAGGTTCTGGCCGCGTGTCAGCTCGGCCTCGGCATTGCTCAGCTCCGATCCCAGCGCGCTGAGCTGCGCGTCGATGGCGCGCATTTCCAGCTCCAGCTTCTCGTCCACCGTGGTGCCGATCTGCTGGCCCCGGGTAACGGCGCTGCCCTCGGCCACGGTGATTTCCTGCAAGATGCCACCCAGCCGCGAGCGGGCGGGCAGGCTGTCGCGCGGTTCGACCTTGGCAAAGACCGTTTTCCATTCGGTGACGGTGACGCGGCGGGCGGTGGTTTCGGCCAGCACGGGCGCCGCGATCAATGCGGCAAGGCTCATCAGCAGGGCAGGGAGGATCACTTTCATAGGACACCTTTCGGTTCGGTCGACCGATCTGGGTGACGGGTCGAAACCGCTTGGTTTATATATATTCAAAAAAACGATTGCGTTTCAATGGGCGGCCCGTGTTTTTTGCATAAAACACAGCGCCAAAGCGTCGCGCCGGGGGGCGTTATGCGCGGGCGATTACTGCGCTTATCCCGTTGCAAAACTTGGAAAAACGCCGTCTGGGGACGGGCAGGACATGGTGCAGCGCATCCAGAGGCGCCCCGGCGGGGGCCTTGAGTTCGCAAACGGTCCAGGACTCGCGATGCGCCAGCTGTCCGTCAGGGCGTGCATAGGAGATGTCGCGATCAAAGGTGATGCGCAGCCCGTTCAGGCTGTAATAGGAGCGGCGATAGCTGACCGCGACCATCGGCATCAAGGTGCCGTAGTCGCGGTCGAAATGACCCTGTCTCAGCAACCGTGCTTCGGTTCCGGCATCGACGGGCCGGGTGGTCTTGAACCGTCCCTCGACCGAGGAGATCTTGGTCTCCAGCACCGCGCCTGCGTCGGTCTGTTCGGGATAGCGGCGCAGGCGGATCTTCTTGCGCGGCAGCACCCCTTCCTCTGAGTCCGAGAACATCTGCAACCCGGTGGTGTCGAAATAGACCGAGCGGATCAGCCGCGCGGGATAGAGCGGCACCATGCCACGGCCTTGCAGATCGGCTTGCAGGCGGGCCATGTCGCTTGCCGTCAGAACCACCTTTTCTTCGATCCGGAAGCTCATCCGCTGTCACCGCGCGGATCGAGGACCGAGTCGGCGTCGATCCAGCCCGCCGGACCGTTGCATTGGCCGGGACCAAGGCGCAGATAGGCGCCGGGGAATTCCTGTTTCTTGCGAAAGACCTCGTGGCAGAACAGCGTGGCCTCGATCCCGACCCGGTCGACGGTCACGCTTGATCCGTCCTTGGACGAGATGCCGATGGCGCTGGCACGCGCGTCCAGATCGCCGATGGCGACCGCGCTTGCCTCGCCGACCGACACCGCCTTGTCGCCGCAGTCGGCCGCCAGCACCAGATCGAACCTAAAGTGGCCGCCGCTGAGATCCAGACAGTCGTTGCCCGCGCCGGTGATCCGTGCCTCGGCCACATGCAGATCGGCAAAGTCCATGTCCACCGCATCCGAGGCGGCATCGTGGACCTCGAGCAGCGCGATGTCCCCCCGGCTGGAGACGATGTTGACGCCGTCTTCGCATCCGCCGCCTTCGGTGCTGATCCGCACCCGGGAGAGGGTCATGCCATAAAGGGTCAGGCAGCCGGTCAGCCCGTAGGGGTTGAACCGCTGCTCGGGCGAGGCCTCGGCAGCGGCGGGTGGCGGGGGCAGGCCTTTGAACGCGATCTCGACCCCCTCCAGCCGGTCACCCATCAAGAGGGCCCAGTCGTCAGGCGCCGACTGGGTCAGCACCAACCGCCGGCCTTGCGGGTCCGTCTCGATGGCAAGGCCCGG
Organism: Ruegeria pomeroyi; assembly: GCF_021405525.1. Lineage (GTDB taxonomy): Bacteria > Pseudomonadota > Alphaproteobacteria > Rhodobacterales > Rhodobacteraceae > Ruegeria_B > Ruegeria_B alba. The sequence continues at coordinate 2,599,827 of NZ_JAGQAG010000001.1, read as the reverse complement.
GCTGTGGCGCAGGGTCAGGCCCCAGCCGGTCAGGGGCGTGGTGGTATAGGTCGTGCCATCCGCTGTTTGCGCGGTCAGGGTCATGGTCAGTTGCATGCCGTCCAGAACCGCGCCCGACAGGGCCGCCACATGGGCGGCGCGGTCCAGAACCTGAGTTTCGCAGGTGTCGCGGGAGCAGAGCTGTGCTGTTGCGATCCCGCTGACCGGATCGGCGGCGGCGATGTCCCGGCTGCGGGCCTCGGGCAGTCGCTGGAAGAGGCGCGCGCGGAAGACGGGCCAGGGATCGGCGAGGGCGGGCCCGCTGCCCTCCGAGGGCAGGACCAGCGCGGGCATGTTCGCGGCCAGACGGTCCAGCAGATGGGCCGCCGCATCGGGTGCGCAGCCGCTGTCGCAGAGCGCCCGGTAGCGCGCGGTCAGGTCGGCGCCGTCCAGCGCGGCCACCGCCGCTTGCAGTCGGGCCATGCGTTCGGCGCTGAAATGCGGTGCATAAAGCACCTTGTCGAGTGCGCGCAGATAGCGCGGATCGGCCCGTTTCGGATCGGCTTCGCCATCGTAATAGATCGGCTCCATGCCTTGCAGAAAGGCGTTCCAGTAGAATTTGCGGTTATGCGGGCGCAGCCCGTGGCTGGCGCGCATGGCGAACATCAGCGCGGCATAGTCCCACCAGATGCGCGCGGCCTCGGCGCTGTCGGTTGCGGGCACAGGCATGCCGGTCAGGGCCTGCGAAGGATCGGGCGCATGGGCGTTGCCATAGGTGGCGTAAGCGGCCTGCAACCGGGTGAAGGCATCTGCCGTCATCGCCACCGAGGCGGCGCCGCGTTCGACCCATTTGCCGTTGACCACCCGCGCCAGGCCCAGAGCCTCGTACAGATAGCCGCCCCGGTCCGACCACAGCGCCAGCAGCGCCTCGTCGCCCTCGAACATGGGGCCCTCGCGGCGGCGGTTGTGTTCCAGAAACTCCTTGGCCACGGTTTCCTGCCATAGCATGCGCACCGGCGTGCCGTTCTGCACCACATCGACGACCCGGGTACGCGGCGCCAGAAAGCCCAGCCGCGACAACAGCAGGGTGGCCAGCACCTCGTTTTCGGAATTGCGGGTTTTTTGCAGAAACAGCTTGAACCGTACCGCATGGGCGATATTGCCCTCGTCCAGACGGATGTTCAGGCTTTGCAGCAGGCGGCCCCGGTCCAGTTCCACATGATCCTTGAAATCGCCGTTCTGGCGCAGTCGGGCAGGAAAGTCGCAACGGCCGAAATCGTAGAATACCGAGACGGTTCCGTTAAAACTCCGCTTGTATTTCTCGGCGATCTGTTCGCCATCCGACGTAATGATCCGCAGCCCGTTGCGGGCCCATTTTCGGGCCTTGTCGACGCTCACTTCGATCCGCCGGACCGAAGCAATATCCGCCAGTTCCGCCCGGTATTGCCCGGTCGGAAAGTCGCAGCCCGCCTCTGCCACCACCGCCAGCAGCAGGGCGGGCAGTGCAGTCAGAAGGCGCCGCCACATGGCACTCAGGCCGCCGCAAAGGCGATGCGGGTGATCCCGGTCTGGCCGTTGACCGCACCGCTCAGCGCCAGCAGGTCCTGCCGCGAGGGGCTGGCAAAGCGATAGACGATCCCCTCGGGCGTCTTGTCGAACCCGACCAGCGCGGCATGGCCCAGCAGGTCGGGCATCTCGGTTTCGGAGAACACCTCGAGCGTGTGCAGCGCGTTGCCCTCGGTAAAGGACGTTGTGTAGAGCGGCACCCCCCGGACCCGTCGCGACCACCGGTTGAACAGTTCCGCCACCACCAGCGTACCCACCGCGCTGCCGACCAGCAACACCAGCCACGAGACACTGACCGCGGCCGCGATCCCGCAGGAGATCATCAGGAAATAGGTCACCAGTTCCAGCGGCGATTTTACCGGGTTGCGGAAGCGCACGATCGACAGCGCCCCTACCATGCCCAGCGACAGCGCGATATTGCCCGAGATGACCGAGGTCAGCGAATAGGTGACCAGCGGCAACAGAAGCAATGTCAGCGTATGTGAAAAGGTCCGGATCCAGGTCTGGCCTGAAAAGATCACCGCCTGACGCACCAGCAGCGAAGCGCAAAGCAGCAGCGCAACCGCCAGCAGCTTGTCCAGTTCGGATGACAATACGCCCATATCCCCCTCCCGAGATGTGCGACAGTCCTGAAGGGCGGGAACACCGAACCTGCGCCATGCCTACGCGCGTCACATGGCTGTCCAGCGAAATCGGCAAGGCCCCCACCTTTGGATCACGCTTCTTGCGACCGATGCCTTCGACCCCCTGAGGCAACCGGATACGATTATCCTAATCAGTAACTTGCCTTGTGGCCACGGTAATCGACCACGTTGGAAACTGTCTGTTTCCGAAACCGGTACCCCTAGCGCCGCCTGCGACGCAAAAGCGCCAGCAGGGCCTGCATTTCAGGCAAGCGCAACAGAGCGCATCCAGCCAGGAATAGCAGTCCGACGGTCAGCGCATGGGCGCACAGCAGGGCCAGGTCGCCCAGGTCCAGTTGCCACCAGACCAGCGTCGAGACCGCCGCCGCAACCACCGCGGCGCCGATCATCAGGGCGATCTCGCGCAGGTCGTGCCAGGTGCCCAACGCGCCGTGGCGGCGATGGAGCGCGCGTGCCAGCACCAGCGCCGACCCAGTCGAGGCCAGCAGGATCGAGCTTGCCACCCCCTTGAGGCCGAACAGCGCGCCCAGCGGCAGGCCAGCGGCAAAGCGGATCAGCAGCGCGACCGCCGAGAACCACAGGAACACCCGCACCAGCGGCAGCCCGTCATCGGCCAGCGTCGCGGGCAGAAAGGCGGCCAGCACCGCGTTCACCAGCAAGAGTGGCGCCAGGAAACGCACCAGATCGGCGGTGGCGGCGGTGTCCTCGGCGGTAAAGGCGCCACGTTCCAGCAGAAAGGTAATGAGCGGTGTTGCCGCGATCATCACGAAAGCCACCAGTGGCAGGGTCAGGAACAGGCTGATCCGTACGGCGGCGGCGATGGTGGGGCGGGCGCCGGCCTCGGCCCCGGCGGCATGGGAGTATTCGGTGTAATAGGCCGAGTTCACGGCCGAATTGACAGCGCCGGGGGCCGCGCTCAGCAGGCGCTGGGCGACAAACATGATGGTAACGCCACCCAGACCGGTCAGCGAGGCAAGCGCCGCGTCGGCCCAGCCCATCGCCATCTGTGCGGCGGCGTTGATGGTGACGGCGGCAGCCCGGCGCGGGGTGGTCGACCGGCGCGGCATCGAAAGCCCGCCACGGTCCATCCGGCGCAGGTCGCGCAGGCCCTGAACCACGATCATCAGCGCCATCAGCGCGACCCCGATGACCAGCGCCCAGGACAGCGACAGCGGCGTCACCGCCGCGCCCATCACCAGGAGAACCGGCAACAAGGTCACGCGCGGCAGCAGCCGCGCCAGCGTGGTCAGGCCAAACCGGCGGCGGGCAAAGTTGAACGCGCCCGCAAGCGCGGCGATCCCGGTCAGCGGCAGGCACAGCGCGACCACGCCCAACAGCTCGGCCGCCTGTGCCAGCCGGTCGTCGTCGAAGCCCGGCGCCAGCAGCCGTACCACCGGTTCGGCAAAGACCCACAGCGCCAGCGTGATCAGGCTGAGCAACCCCACGATGGGGATGCCGAAACGCAAGAGCGCCCGCCGCATGCCGGCATGACCGCCGCTCTGCACCTCGCGCACGAATTCAGGCACCGCCAGCTGGTTGGTCGCCTCAAAGGCCATGGCGATGGCCGACAGTACGAAGCGGCGTACGGTGAAATAGGCATCTGCTGCCGGGGTGGTGCCAAAGGCGGCGGTTTGCAGCACGATCAGCAGAACGCTGAGCAGCAGCCCCACCAGCTTCAGTCCGGTCATCAGCACGATATTGGCCAGCAGGCGTGCGGCGGACATGATACGGGTCAGGCCTTTCTGCCGGGGGCTGGGCCGCGCCCGAACAGACGGGCGGCGGTCGCGTCCGCCGGGAAACAAAGTGTTTCGGTGCAAATCATCGAGATTAAGGTTGAATGCTTTCCAGCCTTGCATGCAACATGAATCATTCGTTCCGTCCGCCACATTGTGCAGTGGGTGGGGATGGAAACCGTCGGGGGGACGGATGTACGCGTATGAACGCATTACCGATCCGGCCGGGTTCGCCGCGATCGAAGGTGAGTGGCACGCGCTGGCCAAGGCCAGCGGTGGCGGCGTCTTTGCCAGCCACGCCTTTCTTCTCAGCTGGGCCGAGACATATGGCCGGGGCCGCCCGCTGGTGGTCTCGCTGTTGCGCCACAAGGGAAAGCTGGTGGGCGCCATGCCGATGTTCCGCACCGGAAAGGCCCGCGCGGTGGCCGCCATGGGCGAGGGACGGGCGGGCATGGCGCAATGGCTGCTGCATCCCGACCTGCCTGATGCCGAGGCGGCGCTGGCGGCGCTGCTGCGGCCCGACTGGCTCAGCTTCTGGCGGCTGGAGCCGCTGGAGACCCCGGATGCCGAGATGCTCGAACGCGCGGCCCGGCTGGCCGGGCTGGCGGTGCGGCGCAAGGCCACCATGAGTGCCTGCAGCGTGACGGCCAATGGCGATTTCGACAGCTATCTGGGCGGGCTCAAGTCCAAGACCCGGCAGGTGTTCCGGCGCAGCGAGCGCAAGCTGGCCGAGATGGAGGTGCGCGATCTGCGCTCGGACCGGGACGGGCGCGCGGCACTCGACGCCTATCTGGCGGCCTCGCGGGCCTCGTGGAAGGGGCTGACCGGCACCGGGTACGGGGCCCCGCCCGAGGGCGTTGCGTTTCTCGAAAAGCTCTTTGCGAGGCTTGGACCCGAGGCCTGTTTCTTTGCCGCCCGACAGGTGGGAGATGTGGCGATCTCGGGCCGCTTCGTTCTGGTGCATGACAATGTGCATTACGGAATGGCCAATGATTTCAACGAGGAATACGCCGAACTTGCGGTGGGTCGTAACTCGGTCATGCAAAGTGTCCGTGACGCGTTCGAGGGGGGCGCGGCGGGCTTCGACTTTACCCGTTGCAATGGGCTGGTGCGCGAGGTCTCGACCGACGAGCGCCCGCTGGAACGGCTCTTGATCCACCGGCGTGGCGATCCGACGCTGGCGGCCTTCTTTGCCGCGCGCGGGGTCCGGCGGTTGCGGCGCAAGGCCAGCGGCTGGCAAAAGGGCCGGCGCGGGGTGGTGTCGTGAAGGTCGTGCTGAGCCGCGATCTGACGCCCGGACAGCACGCGGCGGTCAGGACCTTTTGCGATGCCAGCCCCGGCTACAGCTATCTGCAGGATCCCGACTGGCCGGGCCTCATGCAGGACGAGGGCGGGCGGCACAGCTATCGGCATGTGCTGGTCGAGCGCGATGCGGGCGGGCTGGCCGCCTATGGTGTGCTGCGGCTCAGCCGGGTGCCGGGCGGTTTGGCGCTGGGCGCGTTCCGGCGCGGTCCAGTGGTGGCCGCCCCCGCCGATCTGGAGCCGGTGCTGACGGCGCTGCTGCCTGCCCTGCGCAATGCGGGCCTGATTACCGTCGCCATGAATCCGCGATGGGAGGATGCCGAGGCCGAGACCGTTGAACGCCTGCTGGCGCGGCTGGGCGGGCAGGTGGCCCCGCCTGCGCGGCAGCGCCTGCACAGTTGCACCGGCCTGATCGATCTTGCCCCGACGCCCGAGGAGATCTTTGCTGCCTGCACCGCCCATGCAAGGCGCAACCTGCGCAAGCTCGACAAGCTGGACCTGACCCTGCGCCCGGTCGCGGACGGGGCCGAGATGGCACGGGTCCGCGACTGGACCCAGGCCTTTGCCCGCGCGCGGGGTCTGACCACGCGGGGCCTGCCGGGGCTTGAGGCGCAGCGCGACTGGATCGCCCGCCATGGCGGCGCGCTGATATTGGTCGAGGCCGAGGGCGCCCCGGTCGGGGCTTTCTCCCTGCTGCGCGACGGGCCGCGCGTGCTCAACATGTCCAATGGCTGGGCCGATCCCGATGCGCGTCTGCCGCGGTCCTACCTTGTATATTGGTACGCGATCCGGCGCTGGGCGGGCGGCGCCGAGCCGGGCGGGCCGCGCTGGCTGGACCTGGCCGGACGCGACGACCCCCGCGTGCCCCGTGCCGATGCCGGGGCCGAGGGACGCGAGCGGTTCAAGGACGGGTTTCCCCAGCGCCACGCGGTGCTGCCCCGGATGCACCGGTTCGTCCTGCGCCCGCTGCTGGCCCGGGTGCTCGACGGGGTCGAGTATCTGCGCGGCTAGGGCCAGCGTTCCAGCGTGACGGCGCCCAGATAGAGGATGACGGTCTCGGGGTTGGAATTGGCGGTTATGCCGATCTGCAACCGGTCGATGGCGGCGCGCTCGGCGGGCACATCGGGCAGGGTGCGGCCCCGGTTGTCGAGAACCTTTTGCCCGTCGAGATAGACCTGCGATCTGCCGGGCGCCGCATCGGTGCCCAGGTTCAGCTCCCAGGTGACCAGATGCCATCGGCCCGTGGTCAGCGCGGGCGCGCTGTCGTCGGTCCAGGCATGGCCGCCGCCGATCTTCTTGCGATCCACCCGCAGCCGGCCGTGGCGCAGGTAGAGCCGCAGCCCGGGATTGCCGGATTGGCCGCAGAACTTGCATTCCAGATCGAACAGGTGGATCGAGTTCGCCGGGTTGCCGGGGGGCAGGAACAGCTCGGCCGTGACCCGGATGCGGGCGCCGGGGCCAAGCGGGTCAAAGGGCAGGATCAGCGCCGCCTTGCCCACCTTGCCCGCCTGTTTCGCCCCGGCCCGTGCCCGGATCACCTGTCGGGTGCCGACCGGGTCGGGAGCGGGGGCAAGGGTGCCGTTCTGCTGCTGCAGACGCAGGTCGGGGCGGGCCATCAGTTCCGGCGCGCTCGCGTGATGCTCGGCCAGCGGGGCCGCCTGCGCCGTGGCGGCGGCGATCAGCAGCGGAACAAGCGATTTGAACAGCGGGTGCATCGGGGCCTCGGTTCTGGTCGCCTCAGGCTGTCATTCCGGAGGTCGCACTGCAAGGGGGGCGATCCGGTCGGCAAAGATACGCGCCGCAGCAGCATGCGCATACAACCCGGCCTGCGCGGGGGCGGCGGCCAGCGCCGCGCCCAGGGCCTTCTCCTCGCCCGCCATCTCGGCAATGCCCAATGCCATGGCGTCGATATCGCCGATGGGAACGATCCGGCCAGCCGCCCCGGCCTGACAGAGCAGCCGCCTTGGCCCGTCGCAATCGGTGGCCAGCACCGGCGTACCCTGGGCCAGTGCCTCGACCACCACATTGCCGAACCCCTCGCGATGCGAGGGCAGCACGAACAATCCGGCGCCCGCCATATGCCGTGCCACGTCCGGGCTGTAACCGGGCAGGGTGACCCGGTCCTGCAAGTCCATCGCCGCAATCAGCGCCTCCAGCTCGGGCCGGGCCTCGCCCTCGCCGAGGATGGTCAGCCGCAACTCGGGGCGGGTCCGCAGGGCGTGGGCAAAGGCGCGGATCAGGTCGGCATGCCCCTTGGCCGGATGCAAGCGACCGACCGCCAGCACCTGCGCCGGATCACGGGGCGGGCCGTCGCCTTGTACTACTTGCGTGGACAGCGCCAGCGCCTCGGGCGACAAGACCGGGTTGGGCAGGGTTGCCACCGCCGGCCGGTCCAGTTCCAGCGCCGCCAGCCAGTCGGCGCCCAGCCCCTCGGTCGGGGCCACCAGCAGATCGGCCATCGGATAGAGCCGACGCATCAGCCAGCGGCGCATGCCCGGATGGCGCGCCGTCGCCAGATAGGCGGCGGGAGAGCTGTGCTCGCTGATGATCACCGCCGGGCGCTGGTGGGCGGGCAGCAGCCGGGCCGCCATCAGCGCCGCGATATTGCGCGCATTGGTGCCGGAGTAGACCGCGTCCATCCCTGCCAGCGCCGCGCGCAGTGCCCAGAGGGAGGTCATTGCCCGCTGCCCGCCCAGATCGACGATCTCCACCGTGTCAGGGATTTGGTCCAGCAACTCGCCGGTACGGTTGCCCAGGATCAGGCGGATCGCGAACCGATGACCTTGCAACTGTTGGATCAGCGCGACAGTCGATGTCTCGATACCACCGCTGCGCAGATGCGGCAGCAGAACGGCGAGCGAGGATTGTGAGTCGAGAGAACTACACATGATCGGATCGCGCAAAAATTGTGGGCGAGCTACGATTGCAGCCTCTTGTGAGCGACATTCTCATATCATGACAAAACAATAGCGACCATCGAGCTTAACTGTATCGGAAACAAACTGTTTCCAGCCACTTATTATGTTCAAGGTTAATGTGGCGATAAGGTGTCAACATTGTGACCGTTTCAAAAGTTGGAGTCCTTTCAGGGGCGCGCGGGACGGGTATGAGGGGTTTGGCAGATGAAGAGAGACATCTATGAGGTCGATGCCGACCTTGCCGGTCTCGACGGGGGGGTGCGCCTGTTTGAGACGATGGCCCCGCTGCCGGCACAAATGTTACGCGAAGCGCAGTTTGCGCCCGGACTGAATGACGGGGCATTCGCCCCGTGGCCAGCAAAGTCACAGCGGCGTGAGAGAGCGTCTGCACCGCGTGGGCTAATGTCACCGGCGATCGTCAGATCGGGCTATGTGCCGCGCTATCCGCTTTTTGACACAGCATTGAACCGGGTGCTTGCCGGTCTGGTTCTGCTGGCGATGGCGCCAGTCATGTTTATCCTTTCGATCTTGGTCTTGCTTTCGTCCGGTCGACCTATCTTCTATTCCGGTTCGAGATTAGGTAAAGGCCGCAAGTCATTCAAAATATTGAAATTTAGGACGCTCGTACCTGATGCTGCCGCACGGACCAGCCAGTCTACACTGCCAAGGGGAACCCTGTTGGAAACCAATGTCGGGTCCTATTTGCGCAAGTCCCGGCTGGATGAGCTGCCGCAGCTGATCAACATTCTCAGGGGCGACATGGTCTTTTTTGGCCCGCGCCCAGTACGCCCCGAACTGCTGGAACTATACATGCGCGAGGCGAGCGGCTTTGCGCTGCGGTTCAACGTCAAGCCAGGCCTGGTGGGCATGTCGCAGGCGCTGTTGCCGCATTCGGCTGGCAAGCGGCTGCGCGGGCGGTTCAACTCTCTCTGCTGCCGGGCGCCGATAAACTACTGGGCGACGCTGGGTTTCGTGCTGCATGTGGGGCTGACGGTGCTGCGCCGGGCCGGGCGTGGGGTACTTGACATGGTTCTGCACCTGGGCAGCCCGGCGATGCGGTTCAATTTTCTGCGCTCGGGCTTTCACCGGCCCCGCCACACGGTGGCGCAGTTCGAGATGGAAGGCGAGACGGTCACCGCCGGCGTGGTCGGCATTTCGGATCAGATCGTGCAATTCGTCAGCCCGCTGCCGCCCCGGCGCCGGTGTTATGCGCTGACCGTCGACCGCAAGCTGGCCTCGGGTCGGCACCTGCGGATCGGGCTTGAGGCCGAGGTGAAATCGGTGTTTCCGCTAGGTGTAGGCAAATCCGGATTCCTGTGTCATGCCTCTTATACGGCGCGCACCCCTTATCAGCGGTACCGGATCGAGCGCTATCTGCTCGACGAGACCGTGTTGTCGACCTGAGGTGCCGTGATGTCCGATGCCCGGCCCCTGACTGCGCATACCACCGCACGCCGCGCCCTGCGTCGGCGGTTGCTGGGGGGGCTGCTGTCAGTGGCGCTGATCTGCGGCCTGTCTGGCGGTGCCCTTGCTGCGCTGACCGGGGCGGCGGTTTGGGCATTTTGGCTGTTGGCGACGGTTGCCGGTTATCTGGCGGCGGCGCGCCTTTGGCGGCTGGAGCCGGGCAATCCCGTACTGACCTATCACAGCGTCAGCGATGATGCCGCCTGGCTGCCCTGGCAAGCAGAGATCTCGATCCGTCCGGCCTCGCTCGACCGGCAGCTGCGCCTGTTCCGCCGCATGGGGATGCAGATCGTTGACAGCGAGACCCTGGTGCGGGCGCGGCTGGCGGGGCGGCCGGTGCCGGGCAACTGGATGGCGCTGCATTTCGACGATGGCTATCTGGACAATTGGGTCGCCGCCACGCCGATCCTGCGCCGCCATGGCGCCTGTGCAACGCTATTCGTGTCCACAGATTTTATCGCACCGCCGCAGCCCTTGCGCCCGATGATGGGGCACGAGGAGCCGCTGCGCTGGGATGGGTATCTGAGCTGGGACGAGCTTCGCGCGCTCGAGGCCGAAGGCACCTTTCGCATCGAGGCGCATGGCACCGATCATGGCCGCATCGCAACGGGACCCGAGACGGTCGACCGCCTGACGCCCGAGAACGCGGGGCGGCTGTCGTGGATGCAATGGGCGCGGATGCCGGGGGACAAGCATGACTGGTACCTGCGCCGCAACCGGCCGGTGCCGATGGGCAGCGCCGTGCCGGTCAGCGCGCCGGCGCTTGCCGCGCGGGGCTGGTCGTCGGATACCGGTCAGGAAAGCGATGCCGCCTATGATGCGCGGGTGCGGGCGGTGCTGGCCACCAGCCGCGCGGTGATCGCCCGCGAGATGGGCCGCGCGCCGGTGCTGTTCTGCTGGCCGCAGAACCAGACCAGCGACCGCGCGCGGGCTCTGGCGCGCGAGGCGGGGTTCCTTGCGACCACGGCGGGGCAGGCGCGCAACGCCGCATCGGACCCGGCGGCGATCCTGTCGCGGGTTCATATCGGCGAAGACTACGCAGGCTTCCGCTGCGGCTGGATCGACGATCTGGCGGTGCGGGCGCAGATCCGCTGTTTCCAGGGTTACGTGGGATGGGTCGCCGTGTTGGGCGCAGTGGGCGCGCTGCGCCGCGCCGTGCGGCTGCTGGCCCGGACGCGAGTCCGGGGCAGTGGCGCCGGATCGGGCGCCTTGCAGGAGGGGATGTCATGAAACTGGCCGTTATCGTTACCGAATTTCCCAAGACCACCGAAACCTTCATCCTGCGTGATCTGATGGTGTTTCTCGAGGCCGGGGTGGACCTGCGCCTGTATCACCTGGCGCCCTGGCGCAATGATCAGATCCTGCACGATTTCGGGGCCGAGGCGGGACGCCGCGCGCGGCACATACCGCTGTTTTCGCCGCGTTCGCTGGCGGCGCTGGCGTCGCATCCGCTGGCTGCGACACAGCTGGCGGGCAGCATCGCGCTGCATCAGGGGCGCGAGGTGAAATTCGCCGCCAAGTCGCTGGCATTGCTGCCTGCGGCGCTGCGACTGGGGCAAGAGCTGCGCGATTGGGGCGCCGATCACATCCATGCCGAGTTTGCCGGTCATCCGGCCACCGCCGCCTGGATTGCCCATCGCGTGTCTGGCGTGCCCTATTCGATCAGCTGCCGGGCGCATGACATTTTCCGCAGCCAGCGACTGCTGGAACAAAAATTCGCCGATGCCGCGCTGGTGCGGGCGGTCAGCACCTATGCCAGCCGCTTCCTGGCCGAGCATGTGCCGGGCATCCGCCAGCAGGATATCGCCGTCATCCATTCCAGTGTCGATGTCTCGGCCATCGCGCCCAGCGACCCGCCCCCGCCCGAAGACGGGTTCCGCATCCTCTATGTCGGCTCGCTGCAACAGCGCAAGGGCGTCGACGTCTTGCTGCGGGCGCTGGCCGGGTTCGACCGGCCGGGCTGGCAGCTTGACATCGTGGGCGACGGACCGGATCGCGCCAAGCTCGAGGCGCTGAGCGCCGGGCTGGGGCTGGAAGACCGGGTGCATTTTCTCGGCCAGCGGCCATTCGGCGAGATCGACGGGTTCTATCGCGCCGCCTCGGTCTGCGTTGCGCCCTCGATCATCGGGCCCAATGGCCGGACCGAGGGCATTCCGAACGTGATGATCGAGGCGCTGGCCTATGCCCGGCCCGCCATCTCGACCAATGTGTCGGGCATTCCCGAACTGATCCGGCCCGGCGAGACCGGCTGGTTGACCGAGCCGGGCGATGTGGCGGGGCTGACGGCGGCGCTTTGCGCGGTGCATGACGCACCTGAGGCGGCCAGCAAACTGGCCTGGCAGGGGCGGGCGCTTGTCGAGCGCGAGTTCGACCTGCGGGTCAACGCCAGGCGCCAGCTGGAACTGTTCGCCGCTGCCGGCAAGGGGCAGGCGCCGCAGGGCGCCCGCATGGTGACGCCATGACCACGCCGCGCCCCATCTTTGTTCTGGGTCTGCAACGTTCGGGCACCACGCTCATCGGCAACCTGCTGGCGGCGCATCCGGATGTGGCGGGGGTGACCGATCCGCGCCATAGGGGCATCCACGAGAGCGTATTCTTTTCTCATTTCGCCCGTGCCTGGGACTGGACCGATGCCATCGCCCGCGCGCAGGCGGTGGCGGCGTTTCTGGACAGCGACTATGGCCGCCTGCTGGACCTTACGGACGAGGACAGGCACCGGGTGGAGCACGTTGGCGATCCGGAGGTGTTCTTTCACCAGGCGATGACCGCCCATGCCCGCCAGCAGGGGGCGCTGGCCTGGGTCGAAAAATCGCCCCATCACGTGCACGAGGCGGCCCGGATCGCGGCGGCCTATCCCGATGCGCGCTTTGTCGCGATCCATCGCGACAGCGCCGGTCTGGTGCGCTCGCGGCTCTGGGCCTATGGCCGGGTGCCGCGCACGGGGCTGGCCCGGTTGCCCGCGGTGCTGCGCGGGGCGCTGTCCAATGCCTATCACCGGCGGGTTCTGCGCCGGTTCGCACGCCAGTTCCCCGACCGGGTGAGCGTGCTCGACTATCGCGGCTTCGTCGCGGGTGGCGCCGCATCGGTGGCGGCGATGGTCGATGCGCTGGGCTTGCCGCCCGCGCCGGGCCTTGCGCCGGAATACGCGCCCAACAGCAGCTTTGCCGCGCCCGGTGTGGCGGGCGGGCTGACCCGTGCCGACCATGCCGCCATCGCGGTGGCCGAGACGCTGTCGGCGCTGGTGCCGCTCTGGCTGCTTGATCGTCTGCGTACCGGCGTCTCCAGGCGTCGTCCCGAATTTCCCCGCTGGGTATGGAGCGGCCTCGTGCCGCCGCCAACCACTCGTTCCGGACCCTCGTTCGCGGCGCCGCTTGGCGCCGAGGCGGCGGCCCCATTGCAGGAGAGCCCCTCGCCATGTCGCGACTAGAGTTGATCCACGACCTGCCCAGCCCCGCCCGCAACCGGCCCGCCGACCCGTCCGGCCCGCGCGAGGGGGGTGGCGGGGCACCGCGTCAGAACGAGGCGGGCGCCGCCATCCGCCATGTGGCCGAGCTGATGCGGCAGAGCCGTCGGCTGATCCTGCTGCTGATGCTGGCCTGCGCGGCGCTGTCCTGTGCCTATGCGGTCTACAAGCTGAATTTCTCGCCGGTCTATCGGGCCTCGGCCAAGGTGACCGCCCAGCCCACCGACGCCGAACTGCGCTATTCTCAGGTCTATGTACGCTCGTCCTCGCTGGACAGCGCCAATGTGATCACCCGCAGCCATATCGAATATCTCAAGAGCCGCGAGATCGCCGAACGCGCCCGGCTTGAGGTGTTCGGCGCCGCGGGGGCCGCGCCCGAAGAACAGCAGATTCCGGCACTGCTCGCCTTTGCCAAGGAGGCCAAGCAACAGGTCGAGGCCGCTCTGCGCTGGCTCAATTCCGGCAGCGCCGGGGCAGCGGCGGGCGAAAAGGATCTGGTGACCGAGATCCAGGACGCGATCGAGTTGAAGATGGTCGAAAGCTCGTTCGTGATGGAAATCTCGGTGGCCTGGGAGGATCCGAAGATCGCCGCCGAGCTGGCCAATGTACTGGCGCGGGTCTATCGCTCCCGCAGTCGCGAACAGGTGGCCGCCACCACCGGCGAGTTGGCAAGCTTCCTCGAGACGCAGAAACTGGCGACCGAGCGCCGCCTGTCCGACCTGATCGACGAGCGCAACGCACTGCGCACCGCCTCGGGGGTGGTCGAGATCGAGACCGAGCGCCGCGAACTGCTGGCCCGCCTGTTTGCTGAATCCGCACAGCGCGATGCCGACCGGCGCAGCCTGCTGGCCACTCAGGCGCAGTTGCGTGCCTTTCTGCCGGACCGGCCGCTCAACCGGCATGACGGTCTGACGCAGACCACCAAGGAAGAGCTGAACCTGGCCCGCCTGCGCGAGGTGGAACTGGCCGCTGCGGTGGTCGAAAGCGACAAGATCGTCACCCGGCTGGAACAGCGGATCGCGGCGCTGGCCAAGCTGGAGACCCGGTTCGAAGGACTGAACTCGGAAATCGAGCGCACCCGGGTCCAGCTTGACGATATCGACGCGCGCCTTTTGGAGGTGCGCATCAGCGAGGCAGAGAGCATCGAGACCCTGCGCATCGTCGACTTGGCAACGCCGCCCGCGCTGCCCGAGGAACCGAAGGTGGTGAACCGGACCGTGATGGGGGCGGTGTCGGGCTTCCTTCTGGCGATGATGGTCGTGCTCAGCCGCGATTACATGGCGACCCGCCTGCGCACCCAGACCGATCTGTCCGGCGTGGCCGGGCTGCGGGTTCTGTCTCCGGCGGCGCTGGAGGAGACCGAGCTGACGGGCGCGGCCGCCAGTCCGGCGATGGCCGCCGCCGAGGAGGGCATGCGACCCTATCTGGACTGGGATGCGCTGGATACCGATGACATGGTGGCGGTCCTCGACGTGTCGGACCCGCGCCGGGCCGAGGCGGTGGGCCGCCGGGTGATGCAGAGCTATCCCTATAGCGACCAAGTCTACACGGGGCTGCTGCGCCGGGCGGTGCGGCCGGGGAATATGGCTCCTAGTGCTGCGGTGTTGATCACGCTCGGCCGGGACGAGGTGTCGGCAAGCGAACTGCGTGACTATCTCGACCAGTTGCGCGCCCGGACGCGGTCGCTGCCGGTGGCGGTGGCCTTTGTGGATATTCGGGGGCGCGTGGGATGACCCCGGCGACGCGGCAGCTGGCGCTGGGTTTTGGCAGCGCGGTGCTGACCGCCGCTGCCGCCCTGTCCGGACCGGCCCTGGCGGCGGGGCTTCTGGCTACTGCGCTTGGCGGGTTTGCCGTGCTGGGCAACACCGTGCTGGGCGCCTATCTGCTGGTCGCGCTGGCCCAGCTCGACGGGATCGCGCTGCTGGTCGATCAGAGACTGCCGATCTCGCTGTTCAAGGCGCTCACCGCGCTGGTTCTGCTGTCGCTTGTGCTGACGGTGCGGCGCCATCCGCTGATGCAGGGGCGGTTGCGGCTGTCGCCCACGGCGATGTTCACCCTGCTGTTCGCCATCTGGCTGTGTGTCTCGTATCTGGCCTCGGACTGGCAGAGCTATTCCTATGATCACACCAAAGGGTTCTTGCAGACGCTGCTGCTGGTGCCGATCCTTGGTCTGACGGTCACCTCGCCCCGGCACCTGCGGCGCATGGTGCTGGTGATCGCGGCCAGCGGCGCGATTTCGGCGGTCTTTGTCATCCTCGAGACCGTGTTCGGACTGCGGCTTTTGCCCTATGCGGACGAGGCCGACGTGGCCGCCTGGCTGGGGGCGGTGCGGTCCGCCGGGGCCTCGGCCTATAACCCCACCACCTCGTCACATCTGATGGCGGTGAGCCTGATGCTGGCGCTGGTGATGGCGCTCTATGACCGGCGCGGGCGGCGGCTGTGGGTCTTGATTTCGCTGCTCTGCCTGGTGGCTCTGCCGATGATGGGCGCGCGATCTGGCGCGATTGCCGTGGCCATGGGGATCGGGTTGATCGGCTTTCGCATGCGGCATCACCGGCTGTTCCCGGTGGTGGCGCTGGGGGCGCTGGCGGCACTGGTGGTCGCGGTGCTGAACGCGCCCGATACGCTGGTCGAGCGGTTCGGCGTGCTGGGTGATTTCCTGGGCGAGGGCGATACATCGGACCGGTCGCTGCTGCGGCGGCTCAGCTATAACCAGATCGGACTGGCGCTTTGGGCCGAACATCCGGTGACCGGGCTGGGGCCGGGGGCCTATCCGGTCAATTATGCCAGCGACGCCTTCCGCTGGTATCCCGGGCGCGAGGCCGAGGCGCGCCAGCTTCACAATGCCTATCTCGAGGTGGCGGTGGAAACCGGGATCGTGGGCATCGCGCTGTTCCTGGGCGCGCTGTTGAGCGCGGCCTGGGCGGCGCTGAAGGCGGGGCTGCATCCGGTGACCGAGACACAGGTGCTGGCCCAGGCATTGGGGGTCGCTATGGCGGTGTTCATGTTCGCCAGCCTGTTCATGCCAAACGAGGACATCAAATACACTTGGATTCTCGCCGCGCTCTGCGCGCGCGCGGCACAGCTGGCGGGTGGCTGGCGGGTGGATACGGGGCAGGGTTCATGACGGTACTGTTCTGGACCTGCCTGGCGCTGATCCTGTTCTCGCTGGTTGGTTATGGCCTGCTCTGGATCGGATTGGCGCGGCTGGTGCGCGACCGCCCGGCGCATCCGCCGGTGACGCAGTCGGCTACGGTTCTGATCGCGGCGCGCAACGAGGCGCGCGATATCGGCGCCAAGATCCGCTCGCTCAGGGCGCAGCGCCGGGACGGTCACCGGGTGCGGGTGCTGGTGGTTTCGGACGGGTCCGAAGATGCCACCCTGACCGAGGCCGCGGCGGCGGCTGAGGGTGACGCTGATATCCAGGTGATCGGGTTGTCGCAGCATGGCGGCAAGGCCGCAGCGCTCAATCACGGTCTGGCGATGATCCCCGAGGACGAGATCGTGATCTTCTCGGATGCCAACAGCCTGCTGGACCCGGACGCCTTGATCCGCCTGCTGGCACCCTTTGCCGATCCAGGGGTCGGGGGCAGCATCGGACAACTGGGGATCAAGGGGCGCGACGGGCTGATGGCGCGGGCCGAGCGGCTATACTGGCGATATGACAATGCGCTGAAACGGGCCGAAGACCGGATCGCGGGCACGGTTTCGGCGCAGGGGACGCTCTACGCGGTGCGGCGGGGGCTGGTCGGGGTGGTGCCGGCGGACATGGCCGACGATCTGGCGATCTCGCTGGGCGTGGTGGCGCGTGGCTATCGTCTGGCCTATGCGCCCGGCGCGGTGGCGCGCGAGGCGGTGACATCGAACCTGCGTGGAGAATTCGGGCGGCGGGTGCGCTCGACCGAGCGCGGCTGGCGTGGATTGATGCATTATGCGGGGCTGATGAATCCGGGCCGGACCGGGCTTTATGCGGTGCAACTCTTCTGCCACAAGGTGCTGCGCCGTCTGGTGGCGGTGCTGCTGCCGCTGCTGCTGCTGGCCAATATCGCCCTGCTGGATCAGGGCGCGTTCTATGTGGCGATGTTCGGCGCGCAGGTCGCGCTTTGTGCCGTTGCGCTGGCCGCGGTGACGACCTGCTGGGGCCGGCGGCTTCCGGGCGCTTCGGTGGCGGTGCTGTTCGTGATGGGGCACGCGGCGATTTTTTGGGCGCTGCTGCGTTATGCCATGGGAGTACGCTCGACCAAATGGGCGCCCGTGCGCGGTTAGCGGCCAAGACTTTTAAGCAAAAGTCTTGGCAAAAGTCTGATTTCAGACTTTTGTTCCGCCAGGCCCGCGCGTCGGGTGACACAAGATCGGGAGAGAGTTCATGAAACTGCTGCGCCATGGGGCTCCGGGAGCCGAGAAGCCCGGACTGCTGGATGCCGAGGGGAACATTCGCGACCTGTCGGATCATGTCGACGATATCACCGGCGACGTGCTGGGCGATGCCGCGCTTGAGCAGTTGCGGGCGCTTGATCCGGCCTCGCTGCCGCTCGTATCCGGCACCACCCGGCTGGGCCCCTGTGTCGGCGGCATTGGCAAGTTCCTCTGCATCGGCCTCAATTACCACGATCACGCGGCCGAGATCGGTGCCGATATCCCGGCCCATCCGATCCTTTTCCTCAAGGCCAATTCCGCCATTGTCGGCCCGAATGACGATGTGGTGATCCCGCGCGGCTCGACCAGCACCGATTGGGAGGTCGAACTGGGCGTGGTGATCGGCAAGACCGCGAAATATGTCACCGAGGCCGAGGCGCTGGATCACGTGGCGGGCTATTGCATTGTCAATGATGTCAGCGAACGGCAGTTTCAGACCGCGCTCAGCGGGCAATGGACCAAGGGTAAGTCCTGCGACACCTTCGGCCCCACCGGCCCCTGGATGGTCACCCGGGACGAGGTGCCGGACCCGCAGGCTCTGGGCCTCTCGCTGGAGGTCAACGGCAAGCGGATGCAGACCGGGACCACCGGCACCATGATCTTTGGCGTGGCGCAGATCATTGCGCATCTGAGCCAGCTGTTCACCCTGCATCCGGGCGACGTGATCTCGACCGGCACGCCGCCCGGTGTCGGCATGGGGATGAAGCCCGCGCCGGTCTACCTCAAACCGGGCGACGTGATGGAGCTGCGCATCGAGGGGCTGGGCCAGCAGCGCCAGACTGTGCGGGCCGACGTCTGAGCCGGGACCGGCTCAGGCCTTGCGTGAAAACGGGTCGGGCGGTGTGTTGAGCCGCAGATGCCGCATGAAGGCGCGGGCGGGCCTTGTCATCGGCCGGGTCTCGGACACAAGGAAATAGCTGCGATACTCCAGGTCCGAGGCAAAGGGCACAAAGGCCAGATCCCCGGCGCGGTAGTGGTAGATCGGAAAGGGGTTGATCACGGTCAGCCCCAAACCCTCCCTTGCCAGGTCGGCGGCGGCGAAAGAGGTCGAAACCTCGGCCACGATGCGCGGCGTGGCACGGGCCTGGTGCAGCAGCCGTTCCAGCTGCCCGCGCCGCACGTGGCGGCGGGTCAGCGCGATCATGTCCTGCCCGTGCAGATCGGCCGGCCCGACCCGATCACGCGTTGCCAGCGGGTGATCCGTCGGCATGGCACAGACCGCGCCCGACACCCGATAGGGCATGGTCTTGACGCCCGCGCGGCTCTGCTCGACCCCGCTGATGCCCAGGTCAAAGCGGTCGTCCAGAATGCCGCGTGTCACCTCGTCCGAGGTATTGACCTCGAAACTGACGAAAAACGTCGGGTTCATGTCCAGGAAACTGCTGATCTGCGCTACCAGGAAACGGTGCGCGTAAGAGGGCGGGGCGATCAGGCGCAGCGTCTCGCGCACCGGCTCGGTCTGTCCGTCGATCCGGTCGAGCGCTTCGAACAGCGGGTCGAGGCGCAGGTTCAGCCGCACCGCTTCTTGCGTCGGGCGCAGCCGACCCGCCTC
The DNA here is from genome assembly GCF_021405525.1 of Ruegeria pomeroyi. GTDB lineage: Bacteria > Pseudomonadota > Alphaproteobacteria > Rhodobacterales > Rhodobacteraceae > Ruegeria_B > Ruegeria_B alba. Next base: position 2,580,790 of record NZ_JAGQAG010000001.1, on the reverse strand, counting down.
GCGTTCGAACAGGGCCGTGCCCAGCCGGTTCTCCAGGCTGGCGACCGAGCGGCTGACAGCCGATTGCGACAGGCCCAGCTGATGCGCGGCGCCGGTGGTGGTGCCGGTCTGCATCAGCGCGCGCAGGGCGAAATATTCGGGCAGCGAATGCCATGATTTCGGTTTGGCCATGGGGTGGTCTCAGATTCAGACTAGCTCTATGAGTCCAACTCATACATTTTTCACTCTGCCATGCAAATTTCTCCTCTATCATCCCGGCAACCGCCATCGGGGGAGGGTCACCATGCCGGCAACGCATCCGGCGATCATCGACGGGCATAACGATGTCCTGCTCAAGCTGTATCGCGCGGGTGGGCTGGCACAGGCAGGCGCGTTCCTGACCGGGCGCGACGGCGCGCTCGACCTGCCCAAGGCGCGGGCGGGCGGTTTTGGCGGCGGCTTCTTTGCCGTCTACGTGCCCTCGCCGATGGATCGCGAAGCCCGCGATGCCGAGATGACCAATGCCGCCTATGACCTGCCTCTGCCCGAACCGATCGACTGGGAGGACGCGCTGCCTGTGGTGCTGAGCCAGGCCGCGATCCTGTTCGAGCTGGAACGCCAGGGCGCGCTGACCGTCTGCCGCAGCGTGGCCGAGATGCGCGCGGCGTTGGCGGCGGGCCGGATTGCCGCCATCTTTCACATCGAAGGGGCCGAGGGGATCGACCCGGACCTGCATATGCTGGACGTGCTGCACGCGGCCGGCTTGCGCTCGCTGGGTCCGGTCTGGAGCCGCAACACGATCTTTGGCCATGGGGTGCCGTTCCGCTTCCCTTCGGGGCCGGATATCGGGCCCGGCCTGACCGATCACGGCATCCGGCTGGTGCGGCGCTGCAATCAGTTGGGCATTCTGATCGACCTGTCGCACATGAATGCGGCAGGGTTCTGGGATGTTGCCCGCCATTCGGACAAACCGCTGGTGGCGACCCATTCCAATGCCCATGCCATCTGTCCCATCTCGCGCAACCTGACCGATGATCAGCTGCGCGCGATTGCCGAGAGCGACGGGATGGTGGGGTTGAATTTCGCAGTGGCCTTTCTGCGCGAAGACGGGCGCAAGCTGAGCGATGTGCCGCTCGAGACCATGTTGCGCCATCTCGATCACTTGATGGGTATCCTGGGCGAGGACCGGGTTGGCCTCGGTTCGGATTACGACGGTGCCATCGTGCCCGAGGCGTTGACCACGGTTGCCGATCTGCCGGTGCTGCGCCAGGCCATGGCCGATCACGGGTATGGCGCGGCGCTGATCGACAAGCTCTGCCGTGACAACTGGCTGCGCGTGCTGGAACGCACCTGGGGCGCATGACCGCGGCAAGAATTGACCAAGACCAAGACAACAGGAGAGGAAAAGACAAAATGAATGCTTTGAACCGACTTCTATCGACCGCCGTGCTGGGCGCGGCCGTCGTGATGACCGCTCCGGTGCCGATGGCTCAGGCCGAGACGCCGCCCAACATGCTGGTGATCGCGAACCGGATCGACGATATCACCACGCTGGATCCGGCCGAGAGCTTTGAATTCGCGGGCTCGGATGTCAGCCGCAATGTCTATATGAAACTGGTCAACTTCGATCCGATGAACCTGAAGGCGGGTTATCAGCCCGAGATCGCCGAAAGCTGGACGGTGAGCGAGGACAAGCGCTCGATCACCTTTACCATCCGCGAGGGGCTGAAATTCCATTCCGGCAACCCGGTGCGCGCCGAGGATGTGGAATTCTCGTTGCAACGGGCGGTGATCCTGAACAAGACGCCCGCATTCATCCTGACCCAGTTCGGCTTTACCGCCGAAAACGTGGCCGAGACCATCAAGGCCGAAGGCAACACGGTCACCATCACCACCGACAAACCCTATGCGACCTCGTTTGTGCTGAACTGTCTGACGGCGACCATCGGCGGCATTGTCGACAAGGACGTCGTCATGGCGAACGAGCAGGATGGCGACATGGGCAATACCTGGCTCAAGACCAACACCGCCGGGTCGGGCGCCTACAAGCTGGTCAGCTGGAAGCCGAATGAAAGCGTGACCATCCAGTCGAACCCCGATTATTACCGCGGTGCCCCGGCGATGGAGCGCGTGATCGTGCGCCACGTGCAGGAAAGCGCCAGCCAGCGTCTGCTGCTGGAGCGTGGCGATATCGACATCGCCCGCAACCTCAACCCCGAGGATATCGCGGGCGTTCGCGACGCCGAGGGCGTCAAGGTCGAGGAAGAGCTGAAGGGGCGGCTGATGTATGTCTCGCTCAGCCAGAAGCACCCCGAACTCAGCAAGCCGCAGGTACGGCAGGCCTTCAAGTACCTGATCGATTACGAAGGGATGAAGAACAGCTTCCTCAGCGGTCAGTATACGATCCACCAGAACTTCCTGCCGCAGACCTATCTGGGGGCCTCGGACGCCGCACCGTTCACCTATGACGTGGAAAAGGCCAAGGCGCTCTTGGCCGAGGCGGGCATTCCCGAAGGCATGGAGATCGAGGTCGGCGTGCGCGAGGCGCAGGAACGCATCGAGATCGCCCAGTCGCTGCAGAACTCGCTGGGGCAGGTGGGGATCAAGATGAACATCACCATCGGTACGGCCAAGCAGATCCTCGGACGCTACCGCGCGCGGGAACTGGATGTCTATCTGGGCGCCTGGGGACCGGACTATCCCGATCCGCACACCAATGCGGGTACCTTTGCCTATAACCCGGACAATTCCGACGCGGCCCAGGCAACCGGCCTCCTGGCATGGCGCAACAGCTGGGACACCGGCGGGCTGACCGAAAAGACCGCCGCAGCGGTCATCGAGAACGATCGCGACATTCGCGCCAAGATGTATGACGAGATCCAGGCCGAGTTCCGCGAAACCTCGCCCTTTGTCGTCATGTTCCAGCAGATCGAGCAATCGGCGCAGCGCGACAACGTGATGAACTTCTCGACCGGGCAGGCCATCACCTCGGCGTCCTACTGGCAAGTCACCAAGTAAATGGCACTGACGGAAAACACTCGCGAGAGGCGCGTTCGCGCGTCTCTCGCCCCTTGGCTGAAGGGGGTCCTGGTGGCATTGGGGTCGGTCTCGATCACCATGCTGGGGCTGCTCTTTGTCACCTTCGTCATTGGTCGGGTCATGCCGATCGACCCGGTGCTGGCGATCGTGGGCGAACGCGCCAGCCAATCCACCTATGACGCGGTCTACGAGCAGCTTGGCCTCGACAAGCCGCTGTTGGTGCAGTTTCTCTATTATCTCTGGGATGTGCTGCATGGCGATTTCGGCATGTCGCTGCTGAACGCGCGCCCAGTGTCCGAGGATATCGCCCGCGTCTTTCCCGCCACGCTGGAACTGGCCACGCTGGGCACGCTGATCGGCGTGCTTTTGGGCGTGCCGCTGGGCGTCATCGCCGCCGTGCGCCGGGGCAGCTGGATCGACCAGATCGCCCGCGTGGTGGCGCTGGTGGGCTATTCGATGCCGATCTTCTGGCTGGGCCTGATGGGCTTGCTGGTGTTTTACGGCGTGCTGGGCTGGGTCGGCGGGCCGGGGCGGCTCGATATCTTTTACCAGGACATCGTGCCCTCGCGCACCGGCATGATCCTGATCGACAGTGCCATCGCCGGCGACTGGGGCGTGTTCCGCAACGCCTTTTCCCATATCATCCTGCCCGCAACGCTGCTGGGCTATTACTCGCTGGCCTATATCAGCCGCATGACGCGATCCTTCATGCTGGAGCAGTTGTCGGCGGAATACATCACCACCGCCCGCGTCAAGGGCATGTCCGAGCGGCAGGTGATCTGGGGTCATGCCTTTCGCAACATCCGCGTACAGTTGATCACGGTGATCGCGCTGAGCTATGCCAACCTGCTCGAAGGGTCGGTGCTGACCGAGATCATCTTCAGCTGGCCAGGGATCGGCAGCTATATCACCACCGCTCTCCTCAGCGCCGACATGAACGCCGTTCTGGGCGGAACCGTCGTGGTGGGGCTGATCTTCATCTGTCTCAATCTCTTTTCCGACCTGCTCTACCGGGTCTTCGATCCGAGGGCGAAATGAGCGAAACACTCACCTTGCGGCAATGGCTCTTGACCGACGAGCCGACCTCGCGCCGTCATGCGCGGCTGGCCAGCCTTTACAAGGGCTGGCTGACCCTGCGCGGCAATACCATGGCGATGTTCGGGCTGGGCATTCTGGTGGCGCTCGTGCTGATGGCGCTGTTTGCGCCCTTTCTGGCACCGCATGATCCCTATGTGCAGAACCTGGGCAACCGGTTGCAGCCGCTGGGCAGCCCCGGCCATCCGTTCGGCACCGACAGCCTGGGCCGCGATATCCTGAGCCGCTTGATCTATGGCAGCCGCATCACCCTTTATATCGTGGCGCTGGTCGCCTTGATCGCGCCTGTGGCGGGGCTGTTGGTGGGCACCGTGGCGGGCTATGTCGGCGGCTGGGTCGATGTGATCCTGATGCGGATCACCGATATCTTTCTGGCCTTTCCCCGGCTGGTGCTGGCGCTGGCCTTTGTGGCGGCGCTGGGCGCGGGGATCGAAAACGCGGTGCTGGCGATCTCGCTCACCGCCTGGCCGCCCTATGCGCGCATGGCGCGGGCCGAGACACTGACCATCCGCGCCTCGGACTATATCAGCGCGGTGCGCCTGCAGGGGGCAAGCCCGGTGCGGATCATCACCCGGCATATCTGGCCGCTTTGCATCTCGTCGCTGATCGTGCGGGTGACGCTGGACATGGCGGGGATCATCCTCGCCGCCGCTGGCCTGGGCTTTCTCGGTCTGGGCGCGCAGCCACCCAGCCCGGAATGGGGCGCGATGATCTCCGAGGGGCGCCGCTTCATCCTCGATCACTGGTGGGTTGCCACCATGCCGGGGTTGGCGATCTTTACTGTCAGCCTTGCGTTCAACCTGCTGGGCGACGGGTTGCGCGACGTGCTCGACCCCAAGGAGGGCAGTCAATGAGCCTCTTGGACGTGGAAAACCTGTGGGTCAAGTTCCCCACCCGTCAGGGCGTGGTCGAGGCGGTGCGCGGCATATCCTTCTCGCTGGGACGCGAGCGGCTGGGCATCGTGGGCGAAAGCGGCTCGGGCAAGTCGATGACCGGCCGCGCCATCCTGCGCCTGATCCGCCCGCCGGGGATGATCGAGGCTGACCGGATCGCGCTGGAAGGGCAGAACCTGCTGGACCTGAGCGAAAAGGACATGCGCGCGGTGCGAGGCGAACGCATCTCGATGGTGATGCAGGACCCCAAGTTCTCGCTGAACCCGGTGATGCGCGTGGGCGATCAGATCATGGAGGCCTATCTGCTGCATAACAAGGTGGGCAAGGCAGAGGCGCGCAAACGCTCGCTGGAGATGCTTGACGCGGTGTCGATCCGCGACCCTGAACGGGTGATGCGGGCCTATCCGCACGAGGTTTCGGGAGGCATGGGCCAGCGCATCATGATCGCGATGATGCTGATCCCCAACCCGCAGATCCTGATCGCGGACGAGCCGACCTCGGCGCTGGACGTGTCGGTGCAGCGGCAGGTGCTGAACATCATGGACGATCTGGTGAAACAGCGCGGCATGGGGCTGATCTTCATCAGTCACGACCTCAATCTGGTGTCCGAATTCTGCGACCGGGTTCTGATCATGTATGCGGGCCGCATCGTCGAGGTCTGCGACGCCGACAAGCTGCATCAGGCGACGCATCCCTATACGCGGGGCCTGTTGAACTCGCTGCCGCGGCTGGACCAGCCGCGCGCCAAGCTGGAGGTGCTGAGCCGCGATCCCGCCTGGTCCGAGGCGCCAAGCGTCGGAGGCCGGGCATGAGCATGATCGAGATCGAGGGGCTGAACGTTTGGTTCGGCCATGGCCCCGACCGGGTCGACGCGGTGCGCGGCGCCAGTTTCTCGGTGGCGCGCGGCGAGAGCTTTGGCCTGGTGGGGGAAAGTGGCTCGGGCAAGTCCACCATCCTGCGGGCGATCACCGGGCTGGCGCCAGATTGGTCGGGCCGGGTCGATATCGACGGTCAGGCACTGGCGGGCGGCAAGCGTGACCGTGCCTTCTTCCGCAAGGTGCAGATGGTGTTTCAGGACCCCTATGCCTCGCTGCATCCGCGCCATTCGGTGGATCAGGTCCTGTCGGAAACCCTGCATCTGCACGGCATCCCCGATATTGACGCCCGCGTGCGGCGTCTGTTGGACGATGTCGGGCTGGGCGGGCGGTTCCGCTTTCGCTATCCGCACCAGCTCTCGGGCGGTCAGCGGCAGCGGGTGGCGATTGCCCGCGCGTTGGCGGGCGAGCCCGAGATCCTGCTCTTGGACGAGCCGACCTCGGCGCTGGATGTCTCGGTTCAGGCCGAGATCCTCAATCTGCTCACCGATCTGCGCGAGGAACACAAGCTGACCTATCTGATGGTCAGTCACGATCTGGCGGTGATCGGTCACATGTGTGACCGGCTGGCGGTGATGAAGGATGGCGAGATCGTCGAGGTGATGGGGGTCGAGGCCCTGCGCGCGATGCGGGCCGAGCATGCCTATACCCGAGACCTGCTGGCGGCCTCGGTCGCGCCGGGCGCGCAACCGGTTTGACCGGTCGGGACACGAAAAGAACGCGTCAGGTCTGGCTTGACCCCTTCGTATCCGTACGTTGATAAATGATGATATTTCAACGGTAAGGCCGATCACCTTCATGCTCTTTCTGAACAATGCGGCGCGATGCCTTCATCGCGCCGCGATCCGTTTGGAGACTGCCCAACCCGTGGTTCACTGCCCAAAAAACGGGCATCGGATTCAGTCCTAAAAAATGTAACATTCTACTGCAGTGAAAAATATTTGACAGAAAGTAAAGTTTTCGGAACACTCATGGCAGGCCCGGAAGCGCGCGATTGTTTCGAGAAGTCGTTGCAAATGATACCGGCCCAACAGGGAGAATGATGAAAATGAAGAAAATTACGACTGCGCTCGCCACCGGCGTTGTGGCGCTCTCTCCGCTGGCTGCGATGGCCGACAGCAGCGACCCGATCGTGATTCCGATCCATAACTGGTCCTCTCAGATCGTTATGTCGAACGTTGTGGGCCAGATCTTCGAAGAGATGGGCAACTCGGTCGAATATGTCACCACCGACAGCCAGGCGGTCTATGAATCGGTGCGCCTGGGCGATGTGACGCTGGAGTTGGAGGTATGGGAAGGGGCCTTTGGTGCCTCGTTCCGCGCCGCGCTGGAAAAGGGCGGCATCGTCGATGTCGGCGACCATGACGCCGTCACCCGCGAGGATTGGTGGTACCCGATGTGGACCAAGGACGCCTGTCCGGGTCTGCCCGACTGGAAGGCGCTGAATGACTGCGCCGCCGTGTTCGCCACCGCCGAGACCGGCGACAAGGGCCGCTATCTGGACGGTCCGGTCGACTGGCTCAAGCATGGCAAGGAGCGGGTCGAGGCATTGGGCATGAACTTCGAGGTGATCAATGCCGGTTCGGCTGCGGCACTCTGGGCCGAGATCGGCGCGGCCGAGGCCGACAAGCGCCCGGTGGTGGTGTTCAACTGGACCCCGAACTTTGCCGAAGCGGTCTGGCCGGGCGAGTTCGTGGAGTTCCCCGAATGGGTCGATGGCTGCGACAAGGACCCCGCGGTCGGCCCCAACCCCGATGCGCTTTATGACTGCGGCAACCCCGCCACCGGCTATCTGAAGAAAGCCGCGTGGGAGGGGATGGAGGCCAAATGGCCCGATGCCTATGCGGTGCTGACCCGTATCTCCTTCACCAATCCGCAGATCGCCGAGATGGCCAAGCTGGTCGATGTCGACGAGATGGAGCCCGACGAGGCCGCCGAGGCCTGGCTGGAAGCCAACGAGGATATCTGGCGCCCCTGGCTGGATGGCTGAGCCGTTCACCTGAGAACGACAGACCATCGCGCTTGTCCGGCACCTGCGGTCGGACAAGCCATTTCTCTTGAAAGGTGAGGTTCATGGGCAGTCCTGTCATCTCGGCAAGGAATGTGTGGAAGATATTTGGCAAGGATCCGGTCGGTTACCTGAAAACGCTGCAACCGGGCCGGTCGTTCGAAGATATCCGCGCCGACGGCTATATCGCCGGGGTGCGGGATGTCTCGCTGGATGTGGCGCGGGGCGAGATGCTGGTGATCATGGGCCTTTCGGGCTCGGGCAAGTCGACGCTGGTGCGCTGTTTCTCGCGCCTGCACGAGATCACTGGCGGCAGTATCGAGGTCGATGGGCAGATCATCGGGGATCTGAGCGAAAAGGATCTGATCGAGCTGCGCCGCAACAAGATGGGCATGGTGTTCCAGTCCTTTGGTCTGTTGCCGCATCGCACGGTGCTGGACAATGTAGCCTTTCCGCTGGAAATGCGCGGGCAGGACCGGCACACCCGGCGCAAACGCGCGCTGGAGGTGATCGAACTTGTGGGCCTTGCCGGGCGCGAGGATTATTTCCCGCGCGAGCTGAGCGGCGGTCAGCAGCAGCGCGTCGGCATTGCCCGCAGCCTGGCGATCGAACCCGATATCTGGTTCCTGGACGAGCCGTTTTCGGCGCTGGACCCGCTGATCCGGCGCGAGATGCAGGACGAGTTCCTGCGGCTTCAGGCGATGCTGGGCAAGACCATCGTCTTCATCACCCATGATTTCGACGAGGCGCTGCGTCTGGCCGACCGGATCGCCATCATGAAGGACGGCGCGGTCGAACAATGCGACACGCCCGACCAGATCGTGATGAACCCGACCACCGACTATGTCGCCAAGTTCACCGAAGAGATCGACAAGGCCCGCGTGGTGCATGCCGGTGTTCTGGCGCGCGCGGGCGTGGCGGGCGAAGGCCAGCCGGTCGAGGCCGGGGCCACGGTACAGCAGCTGGCCCGCCTGTTGGTCAATGACAGCCGCGACCTGATCCCGGTTGCCGACAAGGGGCAGGTGATCGGTGCGCTCGACCGTCAGGGCGCGCTCGACATCCTGCTGAAGGCAAGCTGATGACGGCGACAACCACAGAAGCCGCCACAACCGCCCCGGCGCTGCCGCGCAAGACGCTGGGTCTGGCCATGATCGGTCTGGCGGTGGCGATGACGCTGCTGCACTATGTCGGGCTGTTGCCCGCATGGCTGCACCGGCTGCCCGAGGCGATCATTCCGCCCTTTGCAACCTGGCTCGACGCGATTTTCAACTTCGTCAAGGACGATCTGGGCCTGCTGGCGCTGACCCGTCTGCTGACCGACGGGCTTGAGGTGGTGCTGGACGCCACTGCCAACCTGCTGTTCGGCAAGCGGCGCTGGCCCAATATCGGCCCCATCCCCTGGAGCGCGATTGCCGCCATGGCGGCGGTGGTGGGCTATTACCTGGGCGGCTGGCGCATGGCGCTGCTGGCGGGGGGCACCTTTGTCTGGACGGCGATGATCGGGCAATGGGACATCGCGATGCAGACCATGTCGGTGCTGGTCGTTGCGGCACCGCTGGCCTTTGTCATCGGGCTGGTCCTGGGCATCACGGCCTGGAAATCCCCCAGCTTTGACGCGGTGCTGCGCCCGGTGCTGGCGGTGTTGCAGACGCTGCCGTTCTTCACCTACCTCTTGCCGGCGGTGATCTTCTTCAAGGTGGGACCAACCGCGGGGGCGGTGGCGACCACCGTCTATGCGATCCCCCCGATGATCCTGATGACCACGCTGGGTCTGCAAAAGGTCAGCCCCGAAGTGGTCGAGGCCGGCAAGATGAGCGGCTGCACCCGCTGGCAGATGCTGCGCCATGTCTATATCCCCGCCGCCCGGACCGAGATCCTGGTGGGCGTCAACCAGGTCATCATGCTGTGTCTGGCGATGGTGGTCCTGACCGCCTTTATCGGCATGCCGGGGCTGGGGGCCAAGCTGCTGGCGATGATGGGCAGTTTCAAGATCGGCCGCTCGTTCGAGATCGGGGTGACCATCGTGCTTCTGGCGGTGACGCTGGACCGCATGTCCAAGGCCTGGGTGGTCAAGCTGCCCGAGCATTTCGAGCGCGGAACGCCCTTCTGGATCCGGCACAAGTTCCTGCTGATGGCTATCGGCGCCTTTGTCGGCTTTACCCTGATCGCCCAGTTCGTGCCGATCCTGTCCGAGGTCGGACGCAAGCAATCCTGGTCGCAGGGCAAGGAAATCGACACGCTGATCAAGAACTTTCTGGCCATTGACCTGGTGCAGTCGATCACCAATTCGATCCGCTATGTGCTGAACATCTGGGTGCTGAACCCGCTGCGCGATTTCATGCTGAGTATTCCGACCGTGGCCTTTGTTCTGCTGGTCTCGGCGGCCGCACTGCTGGTGGCGGGGCGGCGCGAGGCGGTGCTGGCGGCGGTATTTTTTGGCCTCGTCGCGCTGACCGGCTGGTGGGATCGCTCGGTGATCACGCTCTATTCGGTGCTGGCGGCCGTCAGTATCGCGCTGCTCTTGGGGGTGCCGATCGGCATCGTCGCCGCGCGCAAGGAAAAGACGGCCAATGCGGTGCTGCTGGCCTGTGATACGGCGCAGACCTTTCCCAGCTTCATCTACCTGATCCCGGCGATCATGCTGTTCGGCATCACCGCGACCTCGGTCGTGATGTCGATCCTGATCTTTTCCATGGTGCCCTTGGTGCGCTACACGATCGAGGGGCTGCGCAACGTGCCCGACGAGATGACCGAGGCCGCCGACATGTCGGGCGCCACCCGGATGCAGAAACTGTGGAATGTGCAACTGCCGCTGGCGCTGCCGACCATGGCGGTGGGGTTCAACCAGGCGATCATGTTCGCGTTCTTCATGGTGATCATCGCCGCCTTCATCGGTACCCAGGACCTTGGGCAGGAGTTGCAGCGGACACTGGCAGGGACCGATCTGGGCAAGAACTTTGTTCTGGGCATCTGCGTGACGCTGATGGCGCTGACCTTTGACATGGTCATCATGAAATGGGCCGATGACAAGAAGGCGCGGCTGGGTCTGAACTGACCGGGCCGTTGCCCTGAATGGGGTCCCGCGGCAAGACGGGGAGAACAGAATCGAACCTGCCGCGGGAGTGTCGCCGGTACGGATGGGCCGAACGGGCGAGCGTGGCGACCTCTGCGGGCAAACAGAGGTGCCGGAATGTCCGGGGCGGTTTTCGAGCCCGCCCCGAACATGTCAGTTGCGCAGATACGCCTCCATGCTGTCGTCCAGCGCGTCTTTCCACGGGGTGTGATGGACCGGGGCCAGCGTGCCGGTGATCACCGAGGTATAGCTGTTGTTGCGGAAGGCCATTATGTCCTCGGCCTTGTGCTTCTTCCACTGGAAGAAGGCCTCGCAGGCGCCGTCGATGTCAAAGCTGGGATAGTCGGTTTCAGCCACCAGTTCCTTGACGTAATCGGCCTGATAGCGGATCGCGTATTTGACGTCGTCATCGGCCTCTTCGCGGGTCTCCCGCTCTTTCACATCGGCCAGCATCTGTTCCTTGGTGACATTGGACAGGTCGATCTTGCCCATGATCGCGTCGCGCACCCACCAGGCCTGGGCATCGAACATGTTGAAGGTGAACCACTGGTCCTGCATGCCCAGATAGAACATCTTGGGGTTATGGACATAGGCCACACCCTTGTAGAGATCGGCGGTGGCCAGGCGGTTGGCGGTCTTCAGGCGCAGATCGTCGGGCAGGAAGTTGAAGAAATGCTTGTAGCCGGTACACAGGATGATCGCGTCCACCTCGCGCGAGGTGCCATCCGAGAAGAACACGGTGTTCTTGTCGACCTTGACCAGCGCGGGCTTTTCTTCCCAGTTGTCGGGCCATTTGAAGCCCATGGGCGCCGAGCGATAGCATGAGGTGATCGACTTGGCGCCGTATTTCCAGCATTGCGAGCCGATATCCTCGGCCGAGTAGGAGGAGCCGACAACCAAGATGTCCTTGCCCGCGAATTCGCGCGCGTCGCGGAAGTCGTGGGCATGCACCAGCCGGCCGTTGAAGGTCTCGAAACCTTCGTAATGGGGCACGTTCGGGGTCGAGAAATGGCCTGAGGCACAGATCACATGATCGAATTCCTCGGAATAGACATGGTCCTTGGTGTGATCATGCACGGTGACCTTGAACTGGCCGGTCTCGTCATTGTAGTCGATCCAGCGCACGGCGGTGTTGAAGCGGATCCAGTCGCGCACATTGGCCTTCAGAACCCGGCCCTCGATATAGTCGAACAGCACGGCGCGCGGCGGGTAGGACGCGATCTGCTTGCCGAAATGCTCTTCGAACGAATAGTCGGCGAATTCCAGACCTTCCTTGGGGCCGTTCGACCACAGGTAACGATACATCGAGCAATGGACCGGCTCGCCATTTTCATCCAACCCGGTGCGCCAGGTGTAGTTCCACAGCCCGCCCCAGTTGTCCTGTTTCTCGAAACAGACGATCTCGGGGATCTCCTCGCCCTTGGCGGCGGCGGATTGAAAGGCGCGCAATTGCGCCAGGCCGGACGGTCCCGCGCCGATGATCGCCACTCGTTTGCTGGTCATGTCGGTCTCCCTGCTTGGTTGGATAAATTGGTTCTTTTTGGTCTGAACCAGATGTTGCTTTTCGCGGACCAGTCTGTCAACGATTTTTCACCGCAGGGATAAAATTTCCCCTCTGATAAAGGCGAACTCCTTTTGACATTGCGCGGCGGAGTGGTAGAAATTGGTATGCTATCCTCCAGTTTCGCACATCGCATGGCGGTCACGTCTCTCTTCCCGCAGGACCGGGTGGGGATGAGCGAGCCGATCAAGATCGGGTTTCTGGCGCCCCTGACCGGGCCGGTCAGCTCATGGGGCCTGCCGGGCCTGCATGGCTGCCGTTTGTGGGAGGATTGGCTGAACCGGGCGGGCGGCATCCTGGTGGGCGGGCGCCGCTATCCGGTCAGCATCGTGCCTTTCGACTGCGGCTATGACCCCGAGCGCGCGATGGAGGGCGCGCGCCATCTGGTTCATACCGAACAGGTGAAGCTGCTGATGATGCTGGGGGGCGATACCTTTACCCCGCTGCGCGGCTTTCTGACCGAAAACAAGGTGCTGACCTCGACCCTGTTGCCCAGCGACCTGTCGCCCGATACCCGCTATCTGATCGCGCCGTCCGAGGTGCACCCGATCTATAACGTGACCGGCGTCGACTGGCTGGCGCGCAACCGGCCCGAGCTGCGCCGGGTCGCCATGTGCAGCCAGAAGGACGCGCTGGGCCTGCCCTCGCTCGCCACCTATCGCGCCGCCTTCGAGGCCGCCGGTGTACCGGTGGTGAAAGAGGTCGAATACGACCCCGAAATGACCGATGTCGCCGCCATCGTGCAGCCGATGCTGGATGCGCAGCCCGATCTGCTGTGCTGGTGCACCAGTTACACGCCGATGGTGCATGCGATGACGGAATATGCCCATGCCAAGGGGTTTTCCGGGCAAATCCTGTCCTGCACGCTGGACAATTACCAGCGTCTGGTGGCACGGACCTCGACCGAATTCATGGAAGGCGCGCTGTTCCAGTTTCCCGATTTCGATGACCCGAAATTGGCGCGCAAGGCGTTCTTCTTCAACCGGCCCAGCACCTTCTTCAAGGAGTACAACGCCCGCTATCCCGGCAACTGGAGCGCGGTGAGCTGGGAATATGTCGCCATCCTCGATATCTGGCACGCCGCGGTCGAAAAGGTCGCCTCGGTCCACCCGGTCTCGGTGCTGGCCACGATGAAACAGATGGACCCCGTCACACATGCCTTTGGCCCGGCCCGCTGGTGGGGCGAAAGCATCTTTGGCATCGACCACGCGCTGGTGGGCGACTGGCCGGTGGTCCGCATTCAGGAGGGCCGCGCGCGCATCGTCGAATTCGGCTCGATCCCGGCCTGGCTCGACAAGCACGAGGACATGTTGCGCCGCCATATGCAGGCGGCGGGCCAGATGTGGCAGCAAAGGCTGGAAACCGGCGAGGCGCAGACCGGGCTGACCACCCGCGATCTGGTGGACTAGGCTCAGGGTCCTGAGCCTAAGGCGCCCGCGGCGCGCTCAGCCCTCGTGCAGGAACAGTTTCTGTTCTTCGACCAGATGCAGCTTGGTGATTTCGACCGCCGCCTCGACATCGCGGGTGGCGATGGCGTTGAACAACGAGTTGAAGCGGGTCTGATAGTTCTGGATGCGGTCCGGCGTCAGATGCTTGCGCATCAGCGCGGTGCGAAAGCTTTGGCGGCAAACCTCGATGGTCAGCTCATAGCAGGATTCCAGCAGCGGATTGCGGGTCGAGCGCGCGATCCGGCGATAGAAATCCTCTTCGCAGCGGGTGAATTCGGCCTGATCTGCGCGCACGGATTCGATGCGGGCGACGGTCTGCGCCAATTCGTCCAACTCCTTGGGTGTCATGTTCATCACCGCCAGCCGGATCATCTCGGGCTCGATGATCGAGCGCACGATCAGATGGTCCAGCGGGCTGGTGCGTTCGCCGACCGAGCCGGGGGCAGGGGTGTCCTTGCTGTCCAGCTGATAGGTCACGAAACTGCCGCTGCCCTGGCGGCGGCGGATCATGTCGCGGTTTTCCAGCACATCCAGCGCCTCGCGCACCGTATTGCGCGACACGCCCAGTTCGGCGGCCAGCGCCCGTTCGCTGGGCAGGCGCGAATCCGGCGGATACTCGCCCGAGCTGATGCGCGCGAACAGCGTATCCGCCACGATGCGGACGGTTTCGCCGATGGATTGGCCGATCGGCATCTCTGCCTTGAGTGTCTGGTTCATATGGCCCTCGTTGCGGCGCGCGTGCTGCTCTTTGCCTGACCCATGTTAGGGCATTCGCCCGGCCAACCACAAGCGCGGCGGCGCAAAGCAAAAGGCCCCGGCAACCGCCGGGGCCTTGATGGCGCGTCAAAGATCAGGCGCGCGGGATGCTGTCGGCATGGGTATGCACATCCGGCTCCAGGTCCCAGATCTTCTTGTCCAGCCCGTCGATCTGGTCATGCTCGTCCACCCGCAGGCCAACGGTCTTGTCCAGGATCACCGACAGGATCAGCGCGGTAACAACCCCGGCGCCGATGCAGACCGCGATCCCCACCAGCTGCATCCCCAGCGAGATCTGGCCATGTTGAAAGGCATAGGCGCCCTCTTCAAAGCCCAGATAACCGCCGCGCGGCGTGCCCGCCTTGAACACGCCCAGCAGGATCATGCCAAAGGTGCCGCAGCCCAGGAACAGCGGGAACAGCTTGTGTTCGTCGATGCCGCGCTTGAGCGTGAACTCGTAGACCGCAAAGGCGACAAACGGCGCGGCCAGACCGATCAGGAAGGCCTGCCAGGGCAGGTAGACATCAAAGCCCGACGCGCCCGCCACGTAACCGGCAAGCGGCCCCAGCAGCGTGTAGGCATAATTGCCCGAACGATAGGCCAGGATCAGCCCGGTCACCGCGCCGCCGGCCCAGACCAGCGCATAGTTGTTCAGCGCGATACCGACGCTGGTATCGGCCATGGTCACACTTACGGCCAGCGCCTCGGGGTCAAAGAAGAACAGGCAGGACATGATCACCATCGGCAGCCCGGCAAAGATCAGCAACAGGCCCGGTGCGCACAGCCCGATGCTGGGCGCCAGATAGGCCGAGACACGGGCATGCGGCTCCATCATGCCGGGGCGCGCGCCCAGCTTCGGGGTAAAGATCAGCGCCATGCCGGCCGGGAACAGATAGACGAAGCCGACGCCAAAGAAGTCGTGGAACCCCGCATTGGTCAGCGGCCCGACCGACCCCCAGGTGGCCCAGCTCAGCACCGAGGACACCACGGCGGCAACCACGCAGGTGATGTAATAGGCCGGGGCCTTCATCCGCTCCGAGACCGAGAAATGCAGCAGGATGTTGATGATCCCGGCAAAGACGGCAAGGAAGAAGACGAAGATCTGGAACGTGTTCAGCCCCGGAAACAGCGCCGGGTCCACGTGATGGGCCAGCGAGTTGGTCATGCCGCCGCCCAGCCACCAGTCCTTGATCGAATCCGTCATGGTGGCATCGACCATGATGTAATACTGCGCCGCCCAGATGCCGAAGCCGATCACGTAATAGGTGGCAAAGCCGAGGAAGAATCCCAGCGTCTTCTCGATGGTCGAGTTGAACAGGTTCTTGCGCCGGGCGGTGCCCGCGTCGATCAGCAGCAGACCGACCACGACCAGAATGGCCCCGACCGTGCCCGAGGCATAGAGCAGGTTCTGCACCAGTGCATTCAGGGTGACCTGTTCTGCATGTATTGCGCTTATGTCCAGTGACATCTTGTTTTCCCTCTTGGTTCTCAGTTGGCTCCGGCCTTGCTTTGCCGGGTGTGGCTGGCGTTTCAGGGGACCAATCGGGCGACCAGTGCCAGCGTCTTGTGGGCCAATTCAGACCAGAACGGCGATCTGAGCGGCGGTGCGGCGATGATGGATCAAAATTGGCACTTTTCAAACATCTTTTTTACCCAAGGGAAAGATTTTTGCCCCCTTGTATCTCGTTGGGATTGCTGAGTTGCCTGCAAAGAAACCAAAAAGAACCAATTCTGCGAAAAAACAGACGGTTCCGGTTCTGAGTTGGGCGCGAACCCTTGCCACAGCGCTGTCAGAGCAGGTGAACCGATGCAGAAAAGGGCCAATTTCATATTGACTGTCAGGAAAATAAATTGAGTATAGAGAATATTGCATGCGGTGGTATGTCGTGTGCCGCAGGAGGTTTTGACAGATGTCACTGGATGATGCGGGCGTATGGAAGAGTGGTCGTGGTCGAGGGCGTCGATTGCCGAAGGGTCGTGTTTATAGCGATGAGGGTTTGGCGGCTGTACGGGCTTTGCTGGGGGATCGTCCGCGGCGGCGGGATTTGCTGATCGAGTTTCTGCACCTGATCCAGGACGCTTACGGTCATCTGTCGGCGGATCATCTTGCGGCCTTGGCGTTCGAGATGAAGCTGGGGCAGGCGGAGGTTTACGAGACCGCAACCTTTTACGCGCATTTTGACGTGGTGAAGGAGGGCGAGACACCGCCGCCGGCGCTGACGATCCGGGTCTGCGATTCGCTGAGCTGCGAGCTGGCCGGGGCCGAGCAGCTGCGCGCGGCGCTGGAAGAGGGGCTCGATCCGGGCCAGGTGCGGGTGTTGCGGGCGCCCTGCATGGGGCGCTGCGACACGGCGCCGGTGCTGGAGCTGGGCCATAACCATATCGATCACGCCACGCCGGAGAAGGTGCGGGCGGCGATCGCGGCGGGCGATACCCATGCGCATCTGCCCGATTACGAGGGGTTCGACGCCTATGCGGCGGCGGGCGGTTACGCGGTGCTCAAGGGCCTGCGCGCGGGCGGCGACTGGGAAGCGGTGCAGGACAGCGTGCTGGCGGCGGGCCTGCGCGGTCTGGGCGGCGCGGGTTTCCCCTCGGGGCGCAAATGGGGCTTTGTGCGGGCCAATCCGGGTCCGCGCTATCTGGCGGTGAATGGTGACGAGGGCGAGCCGGGCACCTTCAAGGACCGCTACTACCTGGAGCGGGTGCCGCATCTGTTCCTCGAGGGCATGCTGATCGCGGCCTGGGCGGTCGAGGCCGAGACCTGCTATATCTACATGCGCGACGAATACCCCGCCGTGCTGGAGATCCTGGCCGCCGAGATCGCGGCGCTGGAGGCGGCCGGGATCGTGGCCAAAGGCTATATCGACCTGCGCCGGGGCGCGGGCGCCTATATCTGCGGCGAAGAAAGCGCGATGATCGAGAGCATCGAGGGCAAGCGCGGGCTGCCCCGGCACCGGCCACCCTTTGTGGCGCAGGTAGGTCTGTTCGACCGTCCGACGCTGGTCCATAATATCGAGACATTGCATTGGGTTGCGCGGATCTGCCGCGAGGGACCCGAGGTTCTGAATGCGGTCGAGAAGAACGGCCGCAAGGGCCTGCGCAGCTATTCGGTCTCGGGCCGGGTGGCGAAGCCCGGGGTGCATCTGCTGCCGGCGGGCTCGACCATCCGCGACGTGATCGCGGCGGCGGGCGGCATGGCGGCGGGCCATGTGTTCAAGGCCTATCAGCCGGGCGGTCCGTCCTCGGGCCTGCTGCCGGCGAGCATGGATGACATCCCGCTCGACTTCGACACGTTGCAGCCGCATGGCAGCTTCATCGGCTCGGCGGCGGTGGTGGTGCTGAGCCAGCA
The DNA here is from genome assembly GCF_021405525.1 of Ruegeria pomeroyi. Classification (GTDB taxonomy): domain Bacteria; phylum Pseudomonadota; class Alphaproteobacteria; order Rhodobacterales; family Rhodobacteraceae; genus Ruegeria_B; species Ruegeria_B alba. The sequence goes on along the minus strand of NZ_JAGQAG010000001.1, from coordinate 2,562,714 downwards.
GGACAGCGCGCGCGACGCGGCGCTGAACATGCTGCGCTTTTTCGAGGACGAGAGCTGTGGCCAGTGCACCCCCTGCCGGGCGGGCTGCGAAAAGGCGGTCCAGCTGATGCAGGCCGAACACTGGGACCGGCCGCTGCTGGAAGAGCTGTGCCAGGTGATGGCGGATGCCTCGATCTGCGGTCTGGGCCAGGCGGCGCCGAACCCGATCCGGCTGACCATGAAACACTTCGCGGAGGAGATCTGAGATGGCCGACGGCGCACATGTCGAGATGGTGAGCTTCACCCTCAACGGCGAAGAGGTCACCGTGCCCGAGGGGCTGACTATCTGGGAGGCGGCGCATGGCCGCGGCCTGGTGATCCCGCATCTCTGCCACAAGCCCGACCCCGGCTATCGCCCGGACGGCAATTGCCGCGCCTGCATGGTCGAGGTCGCGGGCGAGCGCACGCTGGTGGCCTCCTGCATCCGGCCGGTGGCCGAGGGCATGGTGGTCACCACCGACAGCGCCCGCGCCGAGGGCGCCCGCAAGATGGTGGTCGAGCTGTTGCTGGCCGACCAGCCCGAGGTGGCGCATGACGCGTCCAGCCATTTCCACGCCATGGCCGGTCTGAACGGGGTGAGCGAGAGCCGCTTTCCGGCCCGCGACGCGGCGCATGTGCCGCTGCTCGACGACAGCCATGTGGCGATGCGGGTCAATCTGGATGCCTGCATCAACTGCAATCTCTGCGTGCGCGCCTGTCGCGAGGTGCAGGTGAACGACGTGATCGGCATGGCCGGGCGCGGCGCCGGGGCGCAGGTGGTGTTCGACCAGAACGACCCGATGGGCGCCTCGACCTGCGTGGCCTGTGGCGAATGCGTGCAGGCCTGTCCGACCGGCGCGCTGATGCCGGCGACCGTGCTGGACAGCTATCAGCATGGCGACAGCGCCGATTACGACCGCGAGGTGACATCCGTCTGCCCGTTCTGCGGCGTGGGCTGCCAGCTGAGCTTCAAGGTCAAGGACAACAAGATCAAATACGTGACCGGCGTCGACGGTCCGGCCAATGAAAGCCGGCTCTGCGTCAAGGGGCGGTTCGGCTTTGACTATATCGACCACCCGCACCGGCTGACCAAACCGCTGATCCGGCGGGAGGGCGCGCCCAAGGGGCTGAACGTCGACCCGGGCAATCCGCTGAGCCATTTCCGCGAGGCGAGCTGGGACGAGGCGCTGGATTTTGCCGCCCGCGGCCTGGCCGACCTGCGCGCGCAGAAGGGCAGCTATGTGGCGGGGTTCGGCAGCGCCAAATGCTCGAACGAAGAGGCCTATCTGTTCCAGAAGCTGATCCGCCAGGGCTTTGGCCATAACAATGTCGACCATTGCACCCGGCTCTGCCATGCCTCCTCGGTCTCGGCGCTGCTCGAGAATGTCGGCTCGGGCGCGGTGACCGCGACCTTCAACGAGATCGAGAACGCGGATGTGGCCATCGTGATCGGCTGCAACCCGATCGAGAACCATCCCGTGGCGGCGACCTATTTCAAGCAGTTCACCAAACGCGGCGGCAAGCTGATCGTCTGCGACCCGCGCGGCGTCGGCATGGGCCGCTTTGCCACCCACCGGTTGCAGTTCAAGCCGGGCGCGGATGTGTCGATGCTGAACGCGATGATGAACGTGATCGTCGAAGAGGGGCTGTATGACCAGGCCTATATCGACCAGTTCACCGAGAACTGGGAGGAGATGAAGGCGCATCTGGCCGAGTACAGCCCCGAGAAGATGGAGCCCATCTGCGGCATCGCGGCCGGTGATCTGCGCGACGCGGCGCGCACATTCGCGGCGGGCAAGGCGGGCATGATCTTCTGGGGCATGGGCGTCAGCCAGCATATCCATGGCACCGACAACTCGCGCTGCCTGATCTCCCTGGCGCTGATGACCGGCAATGTGGGCAAGCCCGGCGCGGGCCTGCACCCCCTGCGCGGTCAGAACAACGTGCAGGGCGCGTCCGATGCGGGGCTGATCCCGATGTTTTTGCCCGATTACCAGTCGGTCACCGATGATGGCGTGCGCTCGGCCTTTACCTCTGTCTGGAACTCGGGCGACTTCTCGAACCAGAAGGGGCTGACCGTGGTCGAGATCATGCATGCGATCCACCATGGCGACATCAGGGGCATGTATATCCTGGGCGAGAACCCGGCCATGTCGGACCCCGATGTGGACCACGCCCGCGCCGCGCTGGCGATGCTCGACCACCTGGTGGTGCAGGATATCTTCCTGACGGAAACGGCGAACTATGCCGACGTGATCCTGCCCGCCAGCGCCTGGGCGGAAAAGACCGGAACCGTGACCAATACCAACCGCCAGGTGCAGATGGGCCGCCCCGCCGTGGCGCCCCCGGGCGAGGCGCGCGAAGACTGGTGGATCGAGGTGGAACTGGCCAGGCGCCTGGGCCTCGACTGGGATTACACCCACCCCAGCCAGGTCTTTGCCGAGATGAAGCGGAACATGAAATCGCTCGACAACATCACCTGGGAGCGGCTCGAGGGCGAGGCGGTCACCTATCCCTCGCTCAGCCCCGAGGATCCGGGCCAGGCCATCGTCTTTGGCGACGGCTTCCCGCGCGCCAACAAGCGGGCCCGCTTCACCCCGGCCAGGATCGTCGAACCCGACGAGCGCCCCGATGCGGACTATCCCTTCGTGCTGATCACCGGGCGGCAGCTGGAACACTGGCACACCGGCTCGATGACCCGGCGGGCCACCGTGCTCGACGCGGTCGAGCCCGAGGCCAACTGCTCGATGCACCCCGCCACCCTGCGCGCCATGGGCATCGAGCCCGGCGACATGATCCGGCTGACCACACGGCGCGGCAGCGTCCAGGTCATGGTCCGCGCCGACCGCGCCATCGCACAGGACAACGTCTTCCTCCCCTTCGCCTATGTCGAAGCCGCCGCAAACATCCTCACAAACGCAGCCCTCGACCCATACGGAAAAATACCAGAGTTCAAATACTCCGCAGTAAGGGTCGAGCGCACAGATACCGCCGCATCCGCGGTCTAACCCACAGCAGAAACAGGGAAATCATCACATGGCGTATAAGAGTGACATTGAGATAGCGCGCGAGGCGCGGAAGTTGCCGATCTTGGAGATTGGTGCGAAGCTGGGGATCGGGTCTGAGGATCTGCTGCCTTATGGCCATGACAAGGCGAAGGTGAGCCAGGGGTTCATCGATTCGGTTCAGGACCGCGCCGATGGCAAGCTGATCCTGGTGACGGCGATCAACCCGACGCCTGCGGGCGAGGGCAAGACCACGACCACGGTGGGTCTGGGCGACGGTCTGAACCGGATCGGCAAGAACGCGATGATCTGTATCCGCGAGGCGTCCCTGGGGCCGAACTTCGGCATGAAGGGGGGGGCTGCCGGGGGCGGCTATGCGCAGATCGTGCCGATGGAAGAGATGAACCTGCATTTCACCGGCGATTTCCACGCGATCACCAGCGCCCACAGCCTGCTCAGCGCGATGATCGACAACCACATCTATTGGGGCAACGAGGCCGAGATCGACACCCGCCGGGTGGTGTGGCGCCGTGTGGTGGACATGAACGACCGGGCGCTGCGGCAGATCACCTGCTCGCTGGGCGGGGTGTCGAACGGGTTCCCGCGCGAGGCGGGCTTCGACATCACCGTGGCCTCGGAAGTGATGGCGATCCTGTGCCTGGCCAAGGATCTGAAGGACCTGGAAAAGCGTCTGGGCGACATCATCGTGGCCTATCGCCGCGACAAGAGCCCGGTCTATTGCCGCGACATCAAGGCCGAGGGCGCGATGACCGTGCTGTTGAAGGACGCGATGCAGCCCAACCTGGTGCAGACGCTGGAGAACAACCCGGCCTTTGTGCATGGCGGCCCGTTTGCCAATATCGCGCATGGCTGCAACTCGGTCATCGCCACCAAGACGGCGCTGAAAGTGGCCGATTACGTGGTGACCGAGGCCGGTTTCGGGGCCGATCTGGGCGCCGAGAAGTTCATGAACATCAAGTGCCGCAAGGCCGGGATCGCGCCGTCGGCGGTGGTGCTGGTGGCGACCGTGCGCGCGATGAAGATGAACGGCGGCGTGGCCAAGGCCGATCTGGGCGCGGAAAACGTGGCCGCGGTCAACAAGGGCTGTGCCAACCTGGGCCGCCATATCGAGAACGTCAAAAGCTTTGGCGTGCCGGTGGTGGTGGCGATCAACCATTTCGTCACCGATACCGAGGCCGAGGTGCAGGCGGTCAGGGACTATTGCGCCAATCACGGGGTCGAGGCGGTGCTGTCGCGCCATTGGGAGCTGGGTTCGGAAGGCTCCGAGGCGCTGGCGCGCAAGGTTGTCGAGCTGGCCGATTCGGGCAAGGCGAACTTTGCCCCGATCTATCCCGACGACATGGGCCTGTTCGAGAAGATCGAGACCATCGCCAAGCGCATCTATCGCGCCGACGAGGTGCTGGCCGATCAGAAGATCCGCAACCAGCTGAAGGAATGGGAAGAGGCCGGCTATCGCAACCTGCCGGTCTGCATGGCCAAGACCCAGTATTCCTTTACCACCGATCCGAACCGGCGCGGCGCGCCGACGGGCCATTCGGTGCCGGTGCGCGAGGTGCGCCTCAGCGCGGGCGCGGGCTTTATCGTGGTGGTCTGCGGCGAGATCATGACGATGCCGGGCCTGCCGCGCAAACCGGCGGCGGAGACCATCCGGCTGAATGACGCGGGCCAGATCGAGGGCTTGTTCTGAGCCGCGATATGCGCAATTCACGGCCCGGGACCGATCCCGGGCCGTGAGAGTTTCAGGACATGAGCACATCCATCCCGCCGCAGGATTGTAGCGACATGGCCAGCCTGCGCGACCAGATCGACCGGCTGGACCGCGAGCTGATCACCCTGCTGGCCGCGCGGGCGGGCTATATCGACCGGGCGGTAGAGCTGAAGCAGGGCAATGGCTGGCCCGCGCGGATCCCCGAACGGGTCGAGGAAGTGGTGATGAACGCCCGCGCCGCCGCCGAAGGCCAGGGGCTGGACCCCGGCCTGATCGAGGACCTGTGGCGGCGGCTGGTGGACTGGTCGATCGCCCGCGAGGCGCGGGTGATCCGGGAAATCTAGGGCCGGGCCCGCGTGCGCGACCCCAGACGGCAACAAGGCGGTAACAAGACGGCAACAAGGAAGAGAGCAAATGGCAGCAACTGTGATTGACGGCAAGGCCTTTGCGGCCCGGATCCGGGGCCAGGTGGCGGAACATGTGGCAGAGCTGAAGGCCGGGCATGGCATCACCCCCGGCCTGGCGGTGGTGCTGGTGGGCGAGGACCCGGCCAGCCAGGTCTATGTGCGCTCCAAGGGCAAGCAGACCGTCGAGGTCGGCATGAACTCGTATGAGCACAAGCTGGACGCCGACACGTCGGAGGCGGATCTGCTGGCGCTGATCGACCGGCTGAATGGGGACCCGGACGTGCATGGCATCCTGGTGCAACTGCCGCTGCCGGGGCATCTGGACGAGGACCTGGTGATCAACGCCATCGATCCGGCCAAGGATGTGGACGGGTTCCATATCTCGAATGTGGGCCTTCTGGGCACCGGGCAGAAGAGCATGGTGCCCTGCACGCCGCTGGGCTGCCTGATGATGCTGCGCGACCATCACGGCTCGCTTTCGGGGATGGACGCGGTGGTGATCGGGCGGTCGAACATCGTGGGCAAGCCGATGGCGCAACTCTTGCTGGGCGACAGCTGCACGGTGACCATCGCCCATAGCCGGACAAAGGACCTGGTCGAGGTGGTGCGCCGCGCCGATATCGTGGTGGCCGCGGTGGGCCGGCCCGAAATGGTGCCCGGCGACTGGATCAAACCGGGCGCCACGGTGATCGACGTGGGCATCAACCGGATCGAGCGCGACGGCAAGACCAAGCTGGTGGGCGATGTCCATTACGACAGCTGCGCCGAGGTGGCGGGCGCCATCACCCCGGTCCCCGGCGGCGTCGGCCCCATGACCATCGCCTGCCTGCTCGCCAACACCCTCACAGCCTGCACCCGCGCTAACAACCTCACAGAACCAAAAGGACTTACTCCGTGAGTACGGTCGCGGATACCCGCCTGCTGCCGGGAAAACCGGTGCGTGCGCGGATCCTCTCCGAGGTGAGCGCCTATTTGAACCAGGTCGGGCGGATCGGCAAGCTGGTCTCGATCTCGATCGGCAACGTGCCCGAGGTGGCGGTCTATGTGCGCAACCAGGCGCGTGCCGCCAGCGCGGTGGGCGTGCCCTTTGACCAGCAGCTCTGGGACCGGTCGATCAGCCAGGAGGTTTGCCAAAGCCTCATCCGTGAGATGAACGATGACCCGGATGTGCTTGGAATCATTCTGCAACGTCCGGTTCCCGATCATATCAACGTGCGCGCCCTTCAGGCCGCGATCCATCCGCTCAAGGATGTCGAGGGGATGAACCCCGCCTCGATCGGCAATATCGTCTATAACGATGTGGCGATGGCGCCCTGCACGGCGGCGGCGGCGGTCGAGCTGATCCGCGAGACCGGCCTGACCATGGCCGGGCTCGAGGTGGTGATGGTCGGCCATTCCGAGATCGTGGGCAAGCCGGTGGCGATGATGCTGATGGCCGAGGGCGCCACCGTCACCGTCTGCCACCACATGACCCGCTCGGTCGCGATGCATTCGCGCCGGGCCGATGTGGTGGTGGTGGCGGTGGGCAAGGCGCATCTGATCGGGCCGGACATGATCAAGCCGGGCGCGGTGGTGATCGACATCGGGATCAACCATGTGCCCGGTCCCGATGGCCCGATGGTGGTCGGCGATGTGCAGACCGACGCGGTCAAGGAAGTGGCGGGCTGGATCACGCCGGTTCCGGGCGGGGTCGGGCTGGTCACCGTGGCGATCCTGCTGCGCAACGCGATCCGCGCCCATCAGCAGCAGCGCGCGGCGGGCTGGATCCGCTGATCGGTCGCCTTACCAGGCGAGATAGCCGATGGCCAGAAAGGCGGCCAGGCAGCCGGCCCATTGCGGCCGGCTCATGCTTTCGCGCAGAAAGGCCCAGGCCAGCACGATGGTGATCAGGCCGAACATGGACGAGGCCACCGCCGCCAGTTGCGGATGATCCAGCACCCCCGCCGAGATCACCGCCAGCAGGGCAACCCCGTCAAGCAGCCCCATCACCACCAGCGGCAGTAGTGCGGCAGCACCCACCCGCAGCGTCTGGCGCCGAATCACGATCAGCGCCAGCAGCAGCACCAGCGCCGTGACCCGCGCCAGCAGCGTGGCGTTCAGCTCTCCATCCAGGGTGGCGGCCAGCTGGCCCAGCTTGAAGGTGGCGGCAAAACCGATGGCGGCGATCAGCGACAGCGCGATGGTCGGCCCCTTGGGCGGGGCGGGGTCGTCGCTGTCACCCGACAGGCCCGCCACCACGCCCACGGCCCCCACGATCACCAGCACCGCCAGCACCTGATCGGCACCGATGGGCGACCCGGCCAGAAAGGCAAAGAGCAGCGAGAGGATCGGATAGGCGCCGATGATCGGCGCGACCAGCCGCACCGGCCCGCGTTCAAAGGCAAAATAGAGGCCGAGGCTCGCCACCAGAAAGGCCAGCCCGGACCCGATCGACAGCCACAGCGCAGGGCCTTGCGGCAGGCGCGCGCCCTCGGACGCGGCCAGAACCGTGGCCTGAAACGCAAGCCCGGTGGCCAGCACCACCGCCAGCGCCCCCATCAATGGCACGGTGCGGCTAAGATAGCGGATGGTGATGTCATGCAGCCCCCAGCAGAGCGCCGCGATCAGCCCCAGGCCCAGCGCGCTCAAGACCGGCCTCGCTGGGGGGAAATCTGCCTGGAAAGGGTTCGAATGTCTTGCACGGTGGGTCCTCGGGATATATTCTCTTCAATAAAGAAATTTTCCGCTAATGCAAATGATCGGAGTGGCAACGTGCTGGATACCAAATACCCCGAGATCATCTCCGGACCGCCAAAGCCAAGCGCCATCCTGCAACCGCGGGTGTTTTCGCTGCCGCCTGGAACCGAACGCTATGTGGTTCCGGGGGCGGGGGCAATCCTGCTTCGGTTGGAAACCGGCGACCGGATCGAGATCGAGAATACCGAGGGTGGCCAGCCCTGCGAGATCGTCTGCGCCGATCCGCTTGGCGGTTTCGATACCGGGCTGATCGGAGCGCGGGCGCAGGGGGCGCCGGGGGGGCTGATGGCGCTGGTCACCTCGGACGATCCCTCGCTGCGGGGCCTGCGGATGGGGATCGAGGCGCGCGGGTTGAACCTGTCGCAGGCGGGCGCGGTGCATCTTTTCGAACACAGCACGCCTGCGGGCACGACCGAAAGCTTTACCGCCAGCCGCGAGGGGATCGTGATCATCGCGGCCCCCGGCGGCATCATGGACTTCGAGGCGCAGGACACCGCCACGCCGCTGACCGTGTTCATCCGCCGCGCGGTGCTGAAAAGCGCGGCAAGGTTCGAACTGCCCGACCCGCTGGCCGATCCGGTTGCCGATATCCGGGTGCATTCGGCCACTGCCGAGGCCTATTTCGTCAAGGCCGGCGACTATATCCAGATCCTCGACGTGGATGGGCGCCAATGCACCGATTTCCAGTGTTTCGCGGCGCGCAAGCTGGACAAGGGCATTGCCCATGCGCTGGACGTGACCACCACCCGGACACTGATGGGCCATGCCTATCCGATGCCGGGTCTGCACGCGAAGTACTATGACCAGGAGATGCAGCCGCTGGTCGAGGTGATCCAGGACACCTGCGGGCGCCACGATGCCTTTGCGCTGGCCTGTGCCGCCAAGTATTACGACGATATCGGCTATCCCGGCCACATCAACTGTTCGGACAATTTCAACGCCGCGCTAGCGCCGCACGGGGTCGCGGGGCGGGCCGGCTGGATGGCGATCAACTTCTTCTTCAATACCGGGCTGGACGACCACGGGGTGATGTATGCCGACGAACCCTGGTCGCGCCCGGGCGATTATGTGCTGCTGCGGGCGCTGACCGATCTGGTCTGTGTCAGCTCGGCCTGTCCCGACGATACCTCGGCCGCCAATGGCTGGAACCCGACCGACATCCATGTCCGCACCTATAGCGGCAAGGAGACCTTTCAACGCGCCGTAGCTTACCGGCCCACCCCCGACGCGGAACCGAAAATGACCAAACAGACAGGCTTTCACGACCGGTTCGCCCGGTTCACCGAGAATTTCATCGAATATAACGGCTTCTGGCTGGCCAATTGCATGTCCAGCGCAGGCCCGATCGAGGAATATCATGCCTGCCGCGAGAAATGCGTGGTGCTTGACCTCAGCGCATTGCGCAAGTTCGAGATTACCGGCCCCGACAGCGAGGCGCTGTGCCAGTATATCTTTACCCGTAACATGAAGACCCTGCCGGTGGGCGGCGTCGTCTATACCGCCATGTGCTATCCCCATGGCGGCATGATCGACGACGGCACCGTGTTCCGCCTGGGCAAGGACAATTTTCGCTGGATCGGCGGCTCGGATTACGGTGGCGAGTGGCTCCGGGAAAAGGCCGCCGAGCTGGGGCTCAAGGTGCTGGTGCGCTCGTCGACCGACATGCAGCACAATATCGCCGTGCAGGGGCCCGAAAGCCGCGAACTGTTGAAAAAGGTGATCTGGACCGCGCCGCATCAGCCCAAGTTCGAAGAGCTCGGCTGGTTCCGCTTTGCCCCCGCCCGGATCGGCGACGATCAGGGCGTGCCGGTGGTGGTCAGCCGCACCGGCTATACCGGCGAGCTGGGATACGAGATCTTCTGCCACCCCAAACACGCAGGCGCGGTGTTCGACGCGGTGTGGGAGGCGGGTCAGGCCCATGGCATCCGCCCGATGGGGCTGGAGGCGCTGGACATGGTGCGGATCGAGGCCGGGCTGATTTTTGCCGGCTATGATTTCAGCGACCAGACCGACCCGTTCGAGGCCGGGATCGGCTTTACCGTGCCGCTCAAGTCCAAGCCGGACGATTTCATCGGGCGCGAGGCGCTGATCCGGCGCAAGGAACATCCCGCGCGCATGTTGGTGGGGCTGGATATCGACAGCAATGTCGATGTGGGCCATGGCGATTGCGTGCATATCGGACGGGCCCAGATCGGCGAGGTCACCTCGTCCATGCGTTCGCCCATTCTGGGCAAGAACATCGCGCTGGCCCGGGTCGACGTGGCCCATCACGAGGTCGGAACCAAGGTCGAGATCGGCAAGCTGGACGGGCATCAGAAACGGCTGCCCGCAACCATCGTGCCCTTTGCCCATTACGACCCGCAGAAAACCAGACCCCGCTCTTGACCTTGGTCAAGGCGGGCCGGGGGCACGGCAAGACAGGATAGGCCCATGACATCGGCACTGACATCCATCGGCGGCGAGGACGTGCTGCGCGACCTGGTCGAGACGTTCTACGACCGGATGGAGACCGACCCCGAGGCCTGGCCGCTGCATCGGCTGCATTTTCGCGGCCATGGGCTGAACCATACCCGGCAGGCGCAGTTCGAGTTTCTCAGCGGCTTTCTGGGCGGGCGCGCCTATTACCGCGAGCGGTTCGGCCATATGAACCTGCGCGAGATCCATGCCCATGTGCCGATCCGCGAGGCCGATGCCGAGCTGTGGCTGAAAACCTTTGACGCCGCGCTGGCCGATTGCGGCCTGCGTGGCGAGGTGGTGGACAAGTTCCGCGCCACCCTGCGGCGGGCGGCGCTGATGCTGGTCAATGACGTGCCCGACTGGCGCGAGGATAGCGACGGCAAGGCGCGCGCCGCCCAGCGGTGCCCCTCGGGCGGCGCCTGAACCGCTCAGCCCAGAAGCAGGATCTGCACATCCGCGACATTGGTGCCGGTGGCGCCCGTCACCAACAGGTCGCCCGACAGGGTCAGGGCGCTGTTGCTGTCATTGCGCGCAAGGAACGTCTCGGGCGCGGCCCCAGCGGCGCGGATGCGGGGCAGGGTGCCCGCATCGACGCAGGCGCCCGCCGCCTCGGTCGGGCCATCGCGCCCGTCGGTGCCTGCCGATAGGAACAGCCAGGGCCGCGAAAGCGGTGTGTCCTCCATCAGCGCGGCCAGCCGCAGAGCCAGTTCCTGATTGCGTCCGCCAATGCCGCTGCCGCGCACGCGCACGGTGGTCTCGCCGCCCCAGATCAGGGCCTGCGGCCCCTCTTCCTGTGCGGCGCGGGATAGGGCCTCGGCCACGGTCTCGGCGGCCTCGCCCACATCGCCCACCAGCGGTTCGTCGATCACCCGGACCGCGCCAAAGGCGGCCAGCGCCGCTGCCGCCGCCGCCAGGCTCTCGCGATTGCCACCGATCAGGTGATTGCTGGCCTTGGGGAGCGGGGTGGTGGCCTCGGGCTGGCGCAGATGGCGGCGGATGCTGTCGGGTAGCGCCTCGGCGATCCCTTTGCGCGCAAGCAGGTCGCGGATCTCGGCCCGGCTGGCGATCGGGGCCACTGTCGGGCCGCTGGCGATGGCGCGCAGGTCGTCACCGATCACATCGGACAGGATATAGGCGGTGACCGGGGCAGGGGCCGCGTGGCGCAACAGCCCGCCGCCCTTCAATACCGAGACATGCTGGCGCACCGCGTTCACCGCGTTGATTTCCAGCCCGCTTTGCAACAGCAGTCGGTTCACCGCCTGCTTGTCATCCAGCGTGACGCCGTCGGGCGGCGCCGGCAACAGGGCCGAGCCGCCGCCCGAGATCAGCGCCAGAACCACGTCGCGCTCGGTGGTCTCGGCCAATATCTCGCGCAGGCGGCGGGCGGCATGGTGGCCGATCTCGTCGGGCACCGGATGCCCGGCGCGGAACACCTCGGCCCCGGCCACCGGCTCCTGATTCTCGCGATGGGTGACGCAGAGCATCACCCGGGGGCCGGTGATCTGGCCGTGCAGCGCCCGGATCATCGCAGGGGCGGCCTTGCCCAGGGCGACAACAATGGTCTTGCCGTCACCGCTGGGGCGGGGCAGGCCGGTCCGGCGCAGGCAGTCGGTCAGTGCCAGGCCGGGATCGGCACGGCGCACGGCGGCCCGGAACGCCCGGACCGCCGCGCTTCGCAGGCTTGTCGTGTCAGTTGCCGGCAATTTGGCGGGCCTTTTCCACCAGCACCTCGGCCTGGCGGATCGAGGCATAGTCGATCAGCCGCCCATCGAGCGAGACCGCGCCCTTGCCCGCCGCCTCGGCCTCGGCCATCGCCTCCAGGATGCGGCGCGCCTTGGTGACCTCGGCTTCCGACGGGCTCATCACCTCGTTGGCCAGCGCGATCTGGCTGGGATGGATGGCCCATTTGCCCTCGCAGCCCAGCACCGCAGCCCGCTTGGCCGCCGCGCGGTATCCGTCGGGGTCCTGGAAATCGCCAAACGGCCCGTCGATCGGGCGCAGCCCGTTGGCGCGGGCGGCGACCACCATGCGGGCCAGGGCATAATGCCACATGTCGCCCCAATGCACCGCGCGGCTGCCATCCTCCAGCGGGTCGGTCAGCACCGAATAATCCGGGTTCACCCCGCCGATGATCGTGGTGCGCGCCCGCGTCGAAGCGGCGTAATCGGCCACGCCGAAGTGCAGGCTCTCGTTGCGTTTCGAGGCGCCCGCGATTTCCGAGACGTTCTGCATGCCCAGCGCGGTTTCGATGATATGTTCGAATCCGATCCGCTTTTTCAGGCCCTTTGCGTCCTCGATCTGGGTCACCATCATGTCGACCGCATAGACATCGGCGGCGGTGCCGACCTTGGGAATCATGATGAGGTCCAGCCGCTCGCCGGCCTGTTCGACCACGTCGACCACGTCGCGATACATGTAATGCGTGTCCAGCCCGTTGATGCGGACCGACATCGTCTTGGTGCCCCAATCGACCTCGTTCAGGGCCTTGATGATGTTCTTGCGCGCCTGTTCCTTCTCGTCGGGCGCGACCGCGTCCTCGAGATCCAGAAAGATAACGTCGACATCGGATTGTGCCGCTTTTTCAAACATTTGCGGTTGCGAGCCGGGCACGGCCAGTTCCGAGCGGTTGAGCCGCGCGGGGGCTTGTTCGATGGGGTGGAAGGACATGGAAAAGGACCCTTTTCTTGCGTGTCAGAGGGATGTGTCCCTTTCAGCCATTGGCAAAAAAAGATTTCCTGTCAATTAAAAAATTTGCATCCCAGTGTATACCGAATGTGGGGGCAGACCTCTCCGCACTCAGCCCTTTGCCTGCGAAGAATAGTAGAAAGCGATCGCCTGTGCGCGGTTCTTTACCGACAGTTTGTCGAAGACATTCGACAGGTGGAACTTGACCGTGTTGGTCGAGATGCCCAGCCGTGCGGCCAGCTGTTTGTTGGTCAAACCCTCGGCCAGCGCCTCGAGCAACAGCCGTTCCTTGCGTGACAGGGTGCTGATCGGATCGGCGCGCAGCTCGCGCACGTCGAGAAAGGGAAACACCATCTTGCCCTCGGCAACGTCCAGGCAGGTCTGCACCAGCTTGTCGATCGGCGCCGAGCGCGAGACAAAGGCCGCCGCCCCCACCGCCATGGCGCGGCGCGGCAGGGCCGGGTCGTGATCGTGGCCATAGATGACCACGCGGGGCGCGCGTTCCTGGGCGCGCAGCACCTCGGTCAGCTTTTCCGCCCCCAGTGCGGGCAGGTTCCAATCGATCACCCCAACCTGGATCGGCACCCGCATCGCCATGCCCAGAAACCCTTCGGCGGTGGCGGTGGTGGCAACCAGAGAGAATCGCGGATCGCGCTCGAACACCTCGGACATGGCCGACAGCACCAGCGGATTGCCGTCCCCCAGCATGATTTCGACCCGTGCCATGATTTGCTATCCTTTTGAACGCAATTGTAAAATCAGAAGAAACTACCCATTCTGGTAGTGATATTTTCGGCATACACCGGGATACATACCCAAATGGGTAGGTTTCTACCCGCCCTATTGGGTGACCAAAAGCAGGAGTATCGGACGTTTTTTCACCAAACAAGAGATTTTATCACTGTGGGAAACCCGACCGGCCGCCTCTGGCCGACCAATGCCAAGGAGCCCACATGTCCGCTGATACGCTGTTTCCCAAACTCGACATTCCGGCCACCATCGCGGCGGGCCCCGGCCCCGGCAATACCGATGCCCGCGTGCTTGCCGCCTTCAGCGGTGCGGGCCTGGCCGATCACATGCATGGCGACGTGCTGCGCGGCATGGTCGAATGCAAGCTGATGCTGCGCCGGATCTGGGGCACCGACAACATCCACACATTCGGCGTCGCCGGCACCGGCTGGAGCGGGCTGGACGTGATGTTCAGCGCGGTGATGCCGGGCGACAAGGTGGTGGTGTTCACCAACGGCACCTTCTCGGGCATCGACGGGCTGACCGTCCGCATGAAGGCCGCCACCGCCGAGGAACTGGCCGCCAATCCGCTGGATCCGCGCCCTGCATCGGTCGTGATCGTCGATATCCCGCATGGCCAGTCGGTCACCGGCGAGATCGTCGAGACCGCCCTGGCCCAGCACAAGCCGAAATGGGCCGCCATGGCCCATTGGGAGACGGGTTCCGGCCGGATCAACGACATTGCCGGGTTCAGCGCCGCCTGTGAACGCCACGACGTGATGGGCCTGGTGGACGCGGTGTCGTCGCTGGGGGTCGAGGATTTCCGGATTGACGATTTCCCGGGCGTGCATGGCTGGGCGTCCTGCCCGCAAAAGGGCATCTGCTGCCTGCCGCTGACCTATGCGCCGGTGTCCTTCACCGACCGTTACATCGAAACACTGCGCGCCACCGGCACCCGCAGCTTTGTGCATCATCCGATCCTCGAGGCGCGCCACTGGGGCATCATCGACGGCAAGGATGTGGACAAGGGAACCTATCACCGCACCCATTCCGCCTATGCGGTCGCCGCCTTTCACGAGGCGCTGCGCATCACCCTGCAACAGGGCGTGGCCAACCGGGCCAAGGACTATGCCTTTCACGAGGCGGCGCTGCGCCGCGCGGTCGAGGCGCTGGGATGCGAGGTCACCTCGAACATGACCTCGCTGGTGGTGCTGAACCTGCCGGGCGACCTGCGCGGTCGCGAGATGGAACTGGTGCAGAACTGCCGCGCCCGCAACTTCGGCATCTGGCCGACCCTGTCGGCGCCGGTACAGGTACGCATCGGCATCCTGAACCTGCTCAGCCGTGCAGCGGTCACCGATATCGTCACCCGCTTTGCCGAAGCGATCCGCGAATTGGGCGGGGCAGGTGACGAGGCCACCGCTCTGGCCGCGCTGGATGCTCATTACGACAACGCGCTCGCAGCGGAATAACCGCGCGCACCCCCTTTCCATGGTCGAGGAGGAGAGACCTCATGGACATTCACGAATATCAGGCCAAGGAAATCCTGGCGAATTTCGGGGTCGACATTCCCCCCGGCGCGCTGGCCTACAGCCCCGAACAGGCGGCCTATCGCGCCCGCGAGATCGGCGGTGACCGCTGGGTGGTCAAGGCCCAGGTTCACGCCGGGGGCCGCGGCAAGGCGGGCGGCGTCAAGGTCTGTTCCAGCGATGCCGAGATCCAGGAGACCTGCGAGAACCTGTTCGGCCGCAAGCTGGTCACCCATCAGACCGGCCCCGAGGGCAAGGGCATCTATCGCGTCTATGTCGAGGGCGCGGTGCCGATCGAGCGCGAAATCTATCTGGGCTTTGTGCTCGACCGCAGCTCGCAACGAGTGATGATCGTCGCCTCGGCCGAGGGTGGCATGGAGATCGAGGAGATCTCGGCCGAGAAACCCGAGAGCATCGTGCGCGCCACGGTGGAACCGGCGGTGGGTCTGCAGGATTTCCAGTGCCGCCAGATCGCGTTCAAGCTGGGCATCGACCCGGCGCTGACCGCGCGCATGGTGCGCACGCTTCAGGGCTGCTATCAGGCGTTCAGCGAATATGACGCCACCATGGTCGAGATCAACCCGCTGGTGATCACCGGCGACAACCGCATCCTGGCGCTCGATGCCAAGATGACCTTTGACGACAACGCCCTGTTCCGTCACCCCCATATCAGCGAACTGCGCGACAAGAGCCAGGAAGACCCGCGCGAAAGCCGCGCCGCCGATCGCGGCCTGTCCTATGTCGGGCTAGACGGCAATATCGGCTGCATCGTCAACGGGGCCGGTCTGGCCATGGCGACCATGGACACGATCAAGCTGGCCGGGGGCGAGCCCGCCAACTTTCTCGACATCGGCGGCGGCGCCACGCCCGAACGGGTGGCCAAGGCGTTCCGGCTGGTGATGTCGGACAGCAATGTGCAGGCGGTGCTGGTCAACATCTTTGCCGGGATCAACCGCTGCGACTGGGTCGCCGAGGGCGTCGTGCAGGCGCTGAAAGAGGTGCAGGTCGAAGTACCGGTCATCGTCCGCCTGGCGGGGACCAATGTGGAAGAGGGTCAGAAGATCCTTGCCAAATCCGGCCTGCCGATCATCCGCGCCCGCACCCTGATGGAGGCCGCCGAACGCGCGGTGGGCGCCTGGAAGAACGACCTTACCGAAAACACCATTGTGAGGGCTGTG
Source organism: Ruegeria pomeroyi (assembly GCF_021405525.1). Lineage (GTDB taxonomy): Bacteria > Pseudomonadota > Alphaproteobacteria > Rhodobacterales > Rhodobacteraceae > Ruegeria_B > Ruegeria_B alba. The sequence goes on along the minus strand of NZ_JAGQAG010000001.1, from coordinate 2,546,241 downwards.
CAATGAGCATCTTCATCGACAGGGAAACGCCGGTCATCGTGCAGGGCATCACCGGCAAGATGGCGCGCTTTCACACCGCCGACATGATCGCCTATGGCACCAATGTCGTGGGCGGCGTGGTGCCCGGCAAGGGCGGCCAGACGGTCGAGGGCGTGCCGGTCTTCGACACCGTCGAAGAGGCGGTCGAGCGCACCGGCGCCGAGGCGAGCCTGGTCTTCGTGCCGCCGCCCTTTGCCGCTGACAGCATCATGGAGGCCGCCGATGCGGGCATCCGGTATTGCGTCTGCATCACCGACGGCATCCCGGCCCAGGACATGATCCGGGTCAAGCGCTACATGTACCGCTACCCGCGCGAGCGCCGCATGGTGCTGACCGGCCCCAACTGCGCCGGCACCATCAGCCCCGGCAAGGCTCTGCTGGGGATCATGCCCGGCCATATCTATCTGCCCGGTCCGGTTGGCATCATCGGCCGTTCGGGCACGCTGGGTTACGAGGCCGCGGCCCAGCTCAAGGAGCATGGCATCGGTGTCTCGACCTCGGTCGGCATCGGCGGCGACCCGATCAACGGCTCGTCCTTCAAGGACATCCTGCACCGGTTCGAGCAGGATGACGAAACCCAGGTCATCTGCATGATCGGCGAGATCGGCGGCCCGCAAGAGGCCGAGGCCGCGGCCTATATCCGCGACCACGTGTCGAAACCGGTGATCGCCTATGTGGCGGGTCTGACCGCGCCCAAGGGCCGCACCATGGGCCATGCCGGCGCGATCATCTCGGCCTTTGGCGAGAGCGCCTCGGAAAAGGTCGAGATCCTGACCGCCGCCGGTGTCACCGTGGCGCCCAACCCGGCGGTGATCGGCGACACCATCGCCAAGGTCCTGAAGGAGGCGGCGTGATGAACATGCCGGTTATCATGAACAGCAAGCCCAAGGTTCTGGTCACCCGCCGCTGGCCCGCCGCCGTCGAGGCGCAACTGGCCGAACGGTTCGATACCGAGTTCAACCGGACCGATACCCCCCTGACCAGTGCCGAGTTCCGCTCGGCCCTGGCCCGGTTCGACGCGATCCTGCCCACGGTCACCGACAAGCTGGGGGCCGAGGCGCTGGATGTCAGCGCACCGCAAACCCGGCTGTTGGCCAATTACGGTGTGGGTTACAGCCATATCGACGCCGACGCGGTCCGCACCCATGGCATCACCGTGTCCAACACCCCCGACGTGCTGTCGGAATGCACCGCCGATATCGCCATGACGCTGATGCTGATGGTGGCCCGCCGCGCGGGCGAGGGCGAGCGCGAACTGCGTGCCGGTGAGTGGACCGGCTGGCGCCCGACCCATCTGGTGGGGGCCAAGGTCTCGGGCAAGGTGCTGGGCATCGTCGGCTTCGGCCGCATCGGTCAGGCCATGGCGCAGCGTGCCCATCACGGGTTCGGCATGAAAATCCTGGTGCAGAACCGCTCGGCGGTGCCGCAGGATGTGCTGGACCGCTACGGCGCCACCCAGGTCGAGACGCTCGACGCGATGCTGCCGCAATGCGATTTCGTCTCGCTGCACTGCCCGGGCGGGGCGGCCAACCGGCACCTGATCAACAGCCGCCGGCTGGACCTGATGAAACCCGATGCATTCCTGATCAATACCGCACGTGGCGAGGTGGTGGACGAGCACGCGCTGGCGCAGGCGCTGATGTTCGACTGTATCGGCGGCGCCGCGCTGGATGTCTTCGACGGCGAACCGCGCATCGCGCCGGTCCTGCTCGAGTGCGACAATCTGGTGATGCTGCCGCATCTGGGCAGCGCCACCCGCGAAACCCGCGAGGCGATGGGCATGCGGGTGCTCGACAATCTGGTCGACTATTTCGAGGGGCGCGATCCGCGCGACAAGGTGCTGTGATGCAGGCGGCGGCGGAAACCGCGCCCTCTGCGGACGCGACGGTCTATGCCGCCGAGGTGCATGCGCGGCTGCGCTCGGCCTGGCTGCGCGTGCTGCGGCGGCGTGCGCCTGCCGTGGCGCGCGCGGTCGAATCCGGGGCCGAACGGTGGGATGAAACGGCCTATGCCGAACATCTTCAGGCCGCGACGATCTGGTTTCACCTGCAACAGATCATGGACGAGAACCTGGCTATCCGCGAGGCGCGACAGGCCGAACGCAGCGGTGCCGCCCGCGACGTGCCGGGCAGTTTTGCCCGCGCGCTTGCGGACGCCGACCCCGATGCCCGGCGCGAGATGCGGCGGCTGTTGGCCGAGGCGAAGCTGTCCGTCGGCCCCACCATCACCGCCCACCCGACCGAGGCCAAGCGGGTCTCGGTCATGGAAATCCACCGGCGCATCTATCGCCATCTGGTACAGTTCGAATCCCGCCGCTGGAGCCCGCAAGAGGAAACCCGGCTGGAACAGCGGCTCGAGATGGAGATCGACCTCTTGTGGCTGACCGGCGAACTGCGGATGGAGCGCCCGACGCTGGCGGCGGAAATCGACTGGGGCCTGCAATTCTATCGCACCAGCCTGATCGCGGCGGTGCCCCGGCTGTATGAACGCTATCGCAGCGCGGTCGAGGCCGAGTTCGGCGCGGGCTTTCCCGGCACTGCCTGCCTGAAATTCCATTCCTGGATCGGCGGCGACCGCGACGGCAACCCCAATGTCACCGCCGAGGTGACGCGCATGGCGCTGGAACGCTCGCGCGACATGATGCGCGGCGTCTATGTCGCGGCGCTGGACGAGATCGTGCAGCGGCTGAGCCTGTCGGACCGGCTGGTACCGGTACCCCCCGCGGAACGCGCGGCGCTGGAACGGATCGTGACGCGGCGCGCGGATGACCCGGCGGCCTGTGTCCAACGCAACCCCAACGAGCTGTTCCGTCAGGCCGCCGCCGCCATCGCCCAGGCGGTCGCCGCCGGCCGTTACGCCCATGTCGCCGATTTCATCGCCGATCTGGAGACGCTGGACCGGGGGCTGCAAGCCATCGACGCCGGTCTGTTGGCCGATCTGCTGGTGCGACCGCTGATCTGGCAGGTCAATGTCTTTGGCTTTCGCGCCCATACCCTTGATATCCGACAGAATTCAGAGGTCGTGACCCGTACGCTGCGCGATCTGTGGCAGGCAACCGGCGAGACCCCCGAACCGCTGTCGCCCGCCTGGTCCGCACGGCTGCGAGCCGAGCTGGGCAAGCCCGATCTGCCCTATGTGGCGCGCGAACGCCTTGGCCCCGAGGCGGCAGAGCTGATGGCCCTGCTGGAGCTGATGCGCGAGATACGCAGCGGCGCCGACCCGCAGGCGATCGGCCCCTTCATCCTGTCGATGACCCGCTCCGCCGATGATCTGCTGGCGGTCTACCTGCTGGCGCGCTATGCGGGTTTTGGCGCCGAGCGCTTGCCGCTCAAGGTGGTGCCGCTGTTTGAGACCATCGAGGATCTGCGCGCCGCCCCCGCCGTCCTGCGCGATGTGCTGGAGGTGCCCGTCGCCGCCCGCAGCCTGCGCGACGGGTCGGGCCAGATCGAGATCATGCTGGGCTATTCCGACAGCAACAAGGATGGCGGATTTGTCTGCTCCACCTGGTCGCTCGACCGGGCGCAGCGGGCGATCACCCGGGCGCTGGCACGCAGCGGGCTGAAACCCGTCTTCTTTCACGGGCGTGGCGGCTCGGTCAGCCGGGGCGGGGCGCCCACCGAACGCGCGATCGCCGCCCAGCCGCGCGGCACCCTGAACGGCACCCTGCGCCTGACCGAACAGGGCGAGGTGGTGACCGCCAGATACGCCAATACCGGCACCGCCGCGGCGCAGCTGGAGCTGCTGGCCTCGTCGGTGCTGCGCCACAGCGCCCAGCCCGCTTTCGAAGCGGTCGATCCCGAGGCCGAGGACGTGATGGAGACCCTGTCGAGCCTCAGCCAGACCCGCTATCAAACCCTGCTGCAACACCCGGCCTTTCTGGATTATTTCAATCAGGCCAGCCCGGTGAACGAACTGGCGCTGCTGCGCATCGGCTCGCGTCCGGCGCGGCGGTTCGGGGCGCAGTCTCTGTCCGACCTGCGCGCCATTCCCTGGGTGTTCGCCTGGAGCCAGAACCGCCACATGATCAGCAGCTGGTACGGGTTCGGCAGCGCGGTCGAGGATTTCTGCACCGTGCGCGGCGAGCGCGGCACCGCGCAGCTGCGCAAGCTCTTTGACCGGATGCCGCTGTTCCGGCTGATCGTGGACGAGGTCGAGAAATCGCTGGTTCTGGCCCGGCTCGACATTGCCGAGGACTATGCCGCGCTGGTGGATGACCGGGCCGGGGCCGAGGCGATCTTTGCCCGGATCGGTGCCGAACATGGGTGCAGCAGCAAGGCCATCGAGATGCTGACCGGGCAGGGGATCGGCGTCAGGTTCCCCAACTTTCTGACGCGGGTCGCGCGCAACGACGGCACGTTGCGCGCCGCCCATGCGGCCCAGATCGGCCTGTTGGGAGCGCTGCGCGCGGACCCGGCGCAAGATCGCCGCATCCGCCTGATGCAAACCATGAACTGTATCTCGGCCGGCCTTGGCTGGACGGGATGACCCACGCGCAATTTTCAGGAGCTGTCATGAACGCGAGCCACCAGGACCCCGGATTTTTCACAGAGGCGCTTTCGGAGCGTGATCCCGAGCTGTTCGGGGCGATCACCTCCGAGCTGGGGCGCCAGCGCGACGAGATCGAGCTGATCGCGTCCGAAAACATCGTTTCGGCCGCCGTGATGCAGGCGCAGGGCTCGGTGATGACCAACAAATACGCCGAAGGCTATCCCGGCCGGCGTTATTACGGCGGCTGCCAATATGTCGACATCGCCGAAAACCTGGCGATCGAGCGGGCCAAGCAGCTGTTTGGCTGCGGCTTTGCCAATGTGCAGCCCAATTCGGGCAGCCAGGCCAATCAGGGCGTGTTCCAGGCGCTGATCAAGCCGGGCGACACCATCCTGGGCATGAGCCTGGACGCGGGCGGCCACCTGACCCATGGCGCCGCGCCCAACCAGTCGGGCAAATGGTTCAACGCGGTGCAATACGGCGTGCGCCAACAGGACAACCTGCTGGATTACGACCAGGTCGAGGCGCTGGCCAAGGAACACCGGCCCAAGCTGATCATCGCCGGCGGCTCGGCCATTCCGCGCCAGATCGATTTTGCCCGGATGCGGGAGATTGCGGATATGGTCGGGGCCTACCTCCATGTCGATATGGCGCATTTCGCCGGTCTGGTTGCGGCGGGCGAGCATCCCAGCCCCTTCCCGCACGCGCATGTGGCCACCACGACCACGCACAAGACCCTGCGCGGGCCCCGTGGCGGTATGATCCTGACCAATGATGAAGATATTGCTAAGAAAGTGAATTCGGCGATCTTCCCCGGCATCCAGGGTGGCCCGCTGATGCATGTGATCGCGGCCAAGGCGGTGGCCTTTGGCGAGGCGCTGCGGCCTGAATTCAAGTCGTATATTCAACAGGTTATCACCAATGCCCAGGCCCTGAGCGAACAGCTGATCAAGGGCGGTCTGGACACGGTGACCCATGGCACCGACACCCATGTGGTGCTGGTCGACCTGCGGCCCAAGGGGGTCAAGGGCAACGCCACCGAAAAGGCTCTGGGCCGCGCGCATATCACCTGCAACAAGAACGGCGTGCCGTTTGATCCGGAAAAGCCGACAGTGACCAGCGGCATCCGCCTGGGCAGCCCGGCGGGCACCACGCGCGGCTTCGGCGAGGCCGAATTCCGCCAGATCGCCGACTGGATCATCGAGGTGGTCGATGGCCTGGCCGCCAATGGCGAAGACGCCAACGGCGCCGTCGAGGACAAGGTCAAGGCCCAGGTCGCAGACCTCTGCGCCAGATTCCCGATCTATCCAAACCTTTGACCCCGAACAGAAAAGGGCCGCTGCGAAAGCGCAGCGGCCCCACCCAAGGCACCCTTGATATCGCTCAGATATCGAGGGTGTTTTCCTTTTCCCAGCGGCTGAAATGGGTCACGAAGGAATTCCATTCCTGCATCTTCATCTTGATGTAAGAGGACGAGAACTCATCTCCCATGCTCTGCTTCAACTCCTTGTCGCGGTCAAATTCGCGGATCGCGTCCAGCATGTTGAGCGGCAGTTTCGGCGCGCCGCGCACCTTGTGGCCCTCGGCATACATGTCGATGTCCCAGCGCTTGCCCGGATCGGCCTTTGACCGGATGCCGCTGAGGCCGGCGGCGATGATCACCGCCTGCAACAGATAGGGGTTCACCGCGCCGTCGGGCAGGCGCAGTTCGAACCGGCCGGGGCCGGGGACGCGCACCATATGGGTGCGGTTGTTGCCGGTCCATGTCACCGTGTTGGGCGCCCAGGTCGCGCCAGACATGGTGCGCGGCGCGTTGATCCGCTTGTAGCTGTTCACCGTCGGGTTGGTGATCGCCGCCAATGCGCTGGCATGTTTCATGATGCCGCCCAGGAAATGCTTGCCGCGCTCGGACAGGCCCACTTCGCCGGTCGGGCCGTCACCGTCACCGGCAAAGACATTGACCTTTGACGCCGCCCCCGGCGCATCCCAGACCGAGATATGCGCGTGGCAGCCATTGCCGGTCAGCCCCTCGATCGGCTTGGGCATGAAGGTGGCGCGGAACCCGTGTTTCTCGGCCACCGACTTGGTCATGAACTTGAAGAAACTGTGCTTGTCGGCTGTCGACAGGGCGTCGTCGAATTCCCAGTTCATCTCGAACTGGCCGTTGGCGTCCTCGTGGTCGTTCTGATAGGGACCCCAGCCCAGTTCCAGCATATAGTCGCAGATCTCGCGCACCACGTCATAGCGGCGCATCACCGCCTGCTGGTCGTAACAGGGTTTGGCGGCGGTATCGAACGGGTCGCTGATCTGGTCGCCCTCGGGGGTCAGCAGAAAGAACTCGGCCTCGATACCGGTCTTGACATGCATGCCCTCGTCCGCGGCTTCGGCAATCAGGCGGCGCAGCACGTTGCGCGGGGCCTGGGCGACGTCGGCGCCCTCCATCACGCAATTGCTGGCGACCCAGGCGACCTCGGGTTTCCAGGGCAGCTGGATCACCGAGGACGGATCGGGCACCGCCAGCATGTCGGGATGCGCCGGCGTCATGTCCAGCCAGGTGGCAAAGCCCGCAAATCCCGCGCCGTCCTCTTGCATGTCGGCGATGGCCTGGGCGGGTACCAGCTTGGCCCGCTGACCGCCGAACAGGTCGGTGAAGGAGATCATGAAATACTTGACGCCTTTGTCCTTGGCGAATTTGGCCAGATCAATGGTCATTCTTGTCGTCCCTGTTGTCGTCTGTTTTTGAATTGGAAAGGGCGCGGGATGGTCCCGCGCCCCGGTTTCACACTCAGAACCCTGCGCCGGTCTTGCCGGGCCACCATTCGGTGCCGGCAAGGGGGACGCGGGCCATGGCGGCCGCCTCCATGGTCAGCGCGCACAGATCCTCGGGTTCGAGATTGTGCAGGTTGTTATGGCCGCAGGCCCGCGCGATGGTCTGCGCCTCGAGCGTCATGACGTTGAGATAGTTGCGCAGGCGCCGCCCGGCATCCACCGGGTCGAGCCGGGCCTGAAGCACCGGATCCTGGGTGGTGATCCCGGCGGGGTCCAGCCCCTCGTGCCAGTCGTCATAGGCACCGGTGGTGGTGCCCAGCTTCTGATACTCGGCCTCCCATTTCGGGTCGTTGTCGCCCAGCGCGATCAGCGCGGCGGTGCCGATGGCGACCGCGTCGGCCCCCAGCGCCATCGCCTTGGCCACATCGGCGCCGGTGCGGATGCCGCCCGAGACGATCAGCTGCACCTCGCGATGCACGCCCAGATCCTGAAGCGCCTGCACGGCGGGGCGGATACAGGCCAGCGTCGGCAGGCCCACATGTTCGATGAACACGTCCTGGGTGGCGGCGGTGCCGCCCTGCATGCCGTCCAGCACCACCACATCGGCCCCGGCCTTTACCGCCAGCGCGGTGTCGTAATAGGGGCGGGTGCCGCCGACCTTGACATAGATCGGCTTTTCCCAGGCGGTGATTTCGCGCAGTTCGAGGATCTTGATCTCCAGATCGTCGGGGCCGGTCCAGTCGGGGTGGCGGCAGGCCGAGCGCTGGTCGATCCCCTTGGGCAGGTTGCGCATCTCGGCGACGCGGTCGCTGATCTTCTGGCCCAGCAGCATGCCGCCGCCGCCGGGCTTGGCGCCCTGGCCGACCACGACCTCGATGGCGTCGGCCTTGCGCAGGTCGTCGGGGTTCATGCCATAGCGCGAGGGCAGGTACTGATAGACCAGCTTGGTGGAATGGCCGCGCTCCTCGGGGGTCATGCCGCCGTCACCGGTGGTGGTCGAGGTCCCGGCTTCGGACGCGCCACGCCCCAGCGCCTCCTTGGCGGGGCCGGACAGCGCGCCAAAGGACATGCCCGCGATGGTGATCGGGATATCCAGCTCGATCGGTTTCTTGGCAAAGCGCGTCCCCAGCGTCACCTTGGTGTCGCAGCGCTCGCGATAGCCTTCGAGCGGATAGCGGCTGATCGAGGCGCCGAGGAACAGCAGATCGTCGAAATGCGGCACCCGGCGTTTCGCCCCGCCACCGCGGATATCATAGATGCCGGTGGCCGCCGCGCGGCGGATCTCGGCGTTGATCGGGTTGGAAAAGGTTGCCGACTGGATCGGCACTGTCCGCGGGGGAGCGTTTTCCTTGTTGTCTTTCACGGTCATGACTCCCTCAATACGCGTTGTCGACTTTGAAATTATAGAGCTGGCGCGCAGAGCCGTAGCGCTTGAACTCTTCGGGTTTGGCATCGCAGCCGCCACGCGCCAGCAGGTCGCGCAGCAGCTCGATATGTTCGGGGCGCATCTCTTTTTCGATGCAATCGGCGCCCAGCGACTTGACCGAGCCGCGCACGAACAGACGTGCCTCGTAGATCGAGTCGCCCAGCGCGTCGCCCGCATCGCCGCAGACGACCAGGTTGCCCGACTGCGCCATGAAGGCGGACATGTGCCCGACATTGCCATGCACCACGATGTCGATGCCCTTCATCGAGATGCCGCAGCGCGAACTGGCATTGCCCTTGATCACCAGCGTGCCGCCATGACCGGTGGCCCCGGCATACTGGCTGGCATCGCCGTCGATCACCACGGTGCCCGACATCATGTTCTCGGCCACGCCGGGCCCGGCCGAGCCATGCACATGCACGGTGGCCTGTTTGTTCATGCCCGCGCAGTAATATCCGGTCGAGCCCATCACCTTGACCTCGATGGGCGCGTCCAGCCCCACGGCGATGGCATGGCTGCCGCGCGGGTTCACGATGGTCCATTCGGTCTGGTTGGTCTCGTCCGACTGGGCTTGCAGCGTTGCGTTCAGGCCGCGCAGGCCGTCGGCTGCCAGGTCGTAAGTCTGCATTACGCGGCCTTTCCGGTTGGGGTTGCGGTGTCGCCATGGGTCCAGAAATAGACGGTGGCGGGTTCGGGTTCCCACACGCGGGCCTGTTCGATGCCGGGCAGGTTGACCAGCGCGCGGTATTCCGAGCCAAAGGCCACATATTGATCGGTCTCGGCCATCACCGCCGGTTTGCAGGCGATCGGGTCGCGGACCACGCCGAACCCGTCGCGGGTGCCCACGACGAAGTTGAAGAAGCCGTCCAGATCCTCCAGCGACTTTTCCAGGGCCTCGCCCAGGGTGGCGCCGGTCTGCATCTTCCAGGTCAGATAGGCGGCGGCGACTTCGGTGTCGTTCAGGGTCTCGATGTGGATACCCTCGCGGCGCAGCTTGCGGCGCAGCGAATTGTGGTTGGAGAGCGAGCCGTTATGCACCAGGCACTGGTCCGAGCCGGTATTGAACGGGTGCGCGCCAAGCGTGGTGACCGCCGATTCCGTGGCCATGCGGGTATGGCCGATGCCATGGGTGCCGGTCATCGAGGCGATGTCGAATCGTGCAGCCACATCGCGGGGCAGGCCGACCTCTTTGTAAATCTCCAGCGAGTCGCCAAAGGACATGACACGCACGTCGGATGCCACATCCTTGAGCTGGCGGCGCAGCGCCTCGGCGGTGCCATGGGGCACATGCAGCACCGCGTGCGTGTCGCGGCGGCTGAGCGAGACCGGGCCACCGACCAGCGGCTGCACCTTCTCGGCCAGATCGGCAAAGTCCCGGTCGGGGTTTTCCGATTGCACCGTCACCTTCGAGGTGGTGGGCGAGGGATCGCCGTAAATCGCGATTCCGGCGCTGTCAGGGCCCCGGTCGGTCATGGTGATCAACATGTCAGTGAGCAGGGCGCCCAGCTGAGGTTCTAGCGATTTGTCCTTCAGGAACAGTCCAACAATTCCGCACATTTCGGCGACGCTCCACGATTGTGATTCTGCCTGTCTTTCCCAGGCTCTTTCAGCAGGCTAGCACCGGAATTTCGAAGCTGCAACTGCTGTGAAACAAATTTCACTGATAGGCAAGGCGCGCGTGAGCACGCCTTGCCGGGATCGCTCTAGTAGCGTTCGACGCTTTTCTGGATGCGCTCATGGTCCAGCGCCCGTTTCTTAGCGTTTTCCAGATGCGCGTTCTCGCGCACGAACTGGATGCGGTGCCAGCCGATCCAGAACAGCACCCCGATCACGGTCATCGCGACCTCCCAGCCCTGAAAGGGATAGATGGCGCCCACATTGGCCAGATCGACGGCCCAGCTTTCATATCCGATTGTCGACATATCCTGTTCTCCTTATTCCGCAGGCGACACTTTGGAGGCCAGATAGGCCTTGTCGGCTTCGATGATGGCTTCCTTGGCGTCCTCGTAGGCGTGGTGTTCGGCGTAATCGAGGCCCTCCAGTTCCACTTCCTCGGGGATACGCAGCACGCCGGCGGCGGCCTGCATCTTGGCCACCACAAAGGCGGGCAGGAAACCGAGGCCAAAGAACATGATCAGTGCGCCGATGAACTGGCCGACCGGGTTGATGGTGGCATAGCCCTCATAAGGCGAGGACGGCGCCCCCCACAGGACAAAGCCCGCGATGACAAGGCCGATGAACCCTGCATAGCCGTGTACGGCCACCGCGCCCACTGCGTCGTCCAGCTTGAACCGGCGCTCGACCCAGTAATGCAGGCGATAGACGATCACCACGCCGATGGCGGCGATGATCATGGCCTGGATCGGGTGGTAGAGGTCATTGCCGGCAGAGGCGGTGATCACCCCGGCCAGACCGCCCGAGAAGGTCCAGAATGCATCGCCCTTGGACACCACATAGGCCGCCATCAGACCGCCCGAGAGCGACATCAGGAAGTTGAAGGTGATACCCGACAACGAGGTCGGTGCCAGATAGATGTTGGTTGCCGTCCAGGTGGTGCCGGTGATCTGGCCGCCGATCGCCTCGGGCGAGATCGCGGGCACGTTGCACGCGGCATAGAAGCCCCAGAAGCCGGTATAGATCAGGAAGATCCCGATGGTCAGCATCCAGGGGTTATGCGGCGGGATGTCCCGCGGCGTGCCATCTTGGGCGAATTTGCCGATCCGCGGCCCCAGGACCATGATCACCCCCAGCGCATAGCCACCGGCAATGGCGTGAATCACGCCCGAGGCATAGGCGTCGTGATAGCCCAGATACTGGACCATCCAGCCGCCATAGTGCCAGCCCCAGGCCGCGTCGATGATCCACCAGACCGAACCGATCAGCACCGCATGCACCCAAAGTGCCGAGGACCGGATGCGCTCGATCACCGCGCCCGAGACGATCGAGGCTGCCGTCCACGAGAACAGCAGGAAGGCCGCCCAGAACACGCCGGTGATTCGGTCGGCGGCGTTCGGCCCCATGGTCTCGGCCCAGGGCAGGTTGGCTGCGCCCGCATCGGTGTCCAGCCCGCCAAAGAAGGGGAACATCGGGAAGGCCCAATAGATCCACCATCCGAAGAAGAAGAAGGTGACGGTGACCAGCGGGATCACCATCACGTTTTTCATTAACGTGTGCATATGGTTGCGTCGGCGGCTGGCGCCGACCTCGTACATGCAGAACCCGACGTGAATCAGGAACATGAACACGACCGTTACCCAGTAGTAGAACTCGGTAAATACCGTCGTCAGTGCGTTAAGATTTCCATCCATTTCTGTCTCCCCGGTTGGATAACTCTGACTGCTGCGAAAGTTTTTTTCCTAAAAGGGAAGCTCTTGATTAAGCTTTGTGTCAACAAATTTAACTGACGATAAAATTTTATGCAGGTGCAGAAAGTGCACTTGCTCAGAGATCGGGCAAATATTCCCGGTAGGAAATTTTTTTTACGTTTGTGTTGATTTTTGTCCGGACATGGGTCTGAATGATGCAAACCGAACAGATCAGGGAGTCACAGGGATGGCGATCATCTACAGAACCTCTGCGCTTGCGCAGCGGCATGCCGAAATCGGCGGCGAGTTGGAGGATTGGAACGGTATGGGAACCGCATGGTTCTATGACCATACCGACGAACGGGCCAAGGCCGATTACGAGGCGGTCCGCACCAAGGCCGGTCTGATGGACGTGTCGGGCCTGAAAAAGATCCACCTGAGCGGCCCGCATGCTGCCGCCGTGATCGACCGCGCCACCACCCGCAACGTGGACAAGCTGATGCCGGGCCGGGCGGTCTATGCCTGCATGCTGGACGATCGCGGCCTGTTCATCGACGATTGCGTGATCTACCGGCTGTCGGTGAACAACTGGATGCTGGTGCATGGCACCGGCACCGGCCATGAAAGCCTGGCGATGGCCGCCTATGGCAAGAATGTCTCGATGATCTTCGACGACGACCTGCACGACATGTCGCTCCAGGGTCCGGTCGCGGTGGATTTCCTGGCCAAACATGTGCCCGGCATCCGCGATCTGGCCTATTTCGGCATCATCCAGACCAAGCTCTTTGGCAAACCGGTGATGATCTCGCGCACCGGCTATACCGGTGAGCGGGGGTACGAGATCTTTTGCGAAGGCCGGCACGCCATTGAACTCTGGGATGCGATCCTCGAGGACGGCAAGGACATGGGCATCCGCCCGGTGCAGTTCTCGACCCTCGATCTGCTGCGCACCGAAAGCTATCTTCTGTTCTATCCCGGCGACAATTCCGAGACCTATCCCTTTGCCGACGAGAATTGCGGCGACTCGCTGTGGGAACTGGGGCTGGAATTCACCGTCTCGCCCGGCAAAATCGGGTTCCGGGGCGCCGAGAACCATTATGCCCGCAAGGGCAAGGAGCGGTTCAAGATCTATGGCGTCAAGCTCGAGGGCACCACGCCCGCCGACATGGGGGCACCGCTGCTCAAGGATGGCGAGGTCGTGGGCGTCGTCACCTTTGGCATGAATTCGGACCTGAACGGCCATAACGTGGGCATCGCCCGGATGCCGGTTGACTGTGCGGTGCCGGGGACCAAGATGACGGTGCGCAACGAGGATGGCACCGAAATCGCCTGCGTGGCCGAAGAGATGCCCTTCTACGACAAGGACAAGTCCATCCGCGCCGCCAAGGGCTGAGGATCACCGGGCAGGCGCCCCCGGAGGCGGGGCGCCTGTTCTTCTTGCGATCGGACCAACAAGGAGTCAGCGACGGGATGTCCAAGTTTCAGTTTCCACCAAGTATCTCCAGCCGCCCGGTCTATGGCACGCTGGAGCCGCGGCCCGGCAAGGCGCATTTGATGATCGCCGATGCCGAGGGCGCCGAGGCGCTGCTGGATCTGGCGGCAAGCGATGCCGCGCTGTTTGCCAATGCGCATATCATCTATATCCCCAAGGACACCGGCGAGACCTATGTCGAGCGGCTGCGCGCCCTGGGTCCGGCGCAATTCTATGTGGGGCCCAGCTATGCCGCCTCGGTCCAGCGGATCCGCCGGGTGCTGTCGGATGCCCATATGGGGCTTCAGGTCTATCTGGCCGGAACCGAGGGGCTGATGGGACAGGCCCAGAACGAGGCGATGCAGGCGGGCATTCCCCATGGTGCGATCCAGACCGAGCATCGCGGCTCGGTCGCGCGGCGGATGCAATGCGTGCATTGCAAGGGCATCACCGAGGACGTGACCACTGATCCCTTCGTCTGTTCCCATTGCGGGCTGAACCTGTTCGTGCGCGATCACTATTCGCGCCGTCTGGCCGCCTTTCAGGGGGTGTGCATCGACGCCGAGGACCCCGGCAATGTCCCCGAACCCGTGGAGCTTTACAAATGAGTGCAGCCCCCCAGAAAGCCAAGGCAGGCGCCGAAAAGATCGAGGTCACCGTCAGCGCCGTTGTGCCGCTCAATCCGCTGGTCACCCGGTTCGAATTCACCCGCCGCGACGGCCAGCCGTTTCCGCCCTTTTCCGCCGGTGCCCATACCGTGGTCGAGATGCGCGATGGCGCGCGGACCCGGCTCAATCCCTATTCGCTGATGTCCGATCCGGGCGATAGCAGCATCTATGCGATCTCGGTGCGGCGCGATGATCAGGGCAGGGGCGGTTCGCTCTTCCTGCATAATCAGGTCAAGGTCGGCGACCCGATGACCATCACCTATCCGGTGAACCTGTTCCCGCTGGATCTGCGCGGGCGCAAGCATGTGTTCCTGGCCGGTGGCATCGGCATCACGCCGTTCCTGGCGATGATCGCGCATCTGGAACGGATGGGCGGCGCCTGGGAGCTGCATTACTCGTGCCGCTCCAAGGAGCTGGGCACCTATGTGGACGAACTGACCTACAAGCATCCCAACAAGGTGCATGTCTATTTCGACGATCAGGATCAGGCCATCGGGCTTGAGGATCTGCTGGATGGTCAGCCGCTGGGCACCCATGTCTATGTCTGCGGTCCCAAGGGCATGATCGACTGGGTCCACGCCACCGCCGCGGCGCATGGCTGGCCCGACGAGAACGTGCATTCCGAGGAATTCCTGGCCCCGCAGCCCGGCAAACCCTTTGAGGTGCGCCTGTGCAAATCCGACATCACCATTCAGGTGGGCGAACATGAAAGCCTGCTTGAGGCGATGGAACGCTGCGGCGTCGACGCGCCCTTTCTGTGCCGGGGCGGCGCCTGTGGCCAGTGCGAAACCGATGTGGTCTCATCCGATGGCGATTTCGTGCATCGCGACCACTGGCTGGACGATGACGAACACGCCAGCGGGAAAAAGATCATGCCCTGCGTCAGCCGGTTCGTGGGCAAAAGCCTCGTGCTGGACCGGTAGAGGAGACCGCGATGACGATCCAATTCAACACCGAAACCTTTCGCGACGATTACTCGTTCCGCAATTCGGACTGGGCGATCAAGCGCTTTCCCTTCCCGTTCCACGAAGACAGCTACATGTATTCGGTGAACATGGAGCAGCACCGGGGCGGCCCGGCGGGCTCGGTCTATGAAAAGCGGTTCGACGTGGACGAGCATTACGTCTCGGAAATGGCCGACCGCGCCATCGTGCTGGCCGAGGATCCGCTGCGCTGTCAGTCTCTGCCGCATATGACGCTGGCGGGCTGGGACACGCTGGAACTGATCATGGTCAGCAAGTCCGAGGATTACCCCGACCTGTTCGAACTGCACCGCGACGGCGACCGCTGGCGCTGGATCAACAAGCCGATGGGGATCGACCACACCTTTACCTTCCTTGATGAAACCACGCTGCCCTGCGGGCCGCTGGAATACATCACCCGGCAGGCGCAGGGCGATTACGCGGTGCTCGATCAGCGCGGCGACATGCTGTACATGGATGCGGGCATGGTGACGACACAGGCGGACTGGAGCCTGGATTTCGACATCGGCATGGATTTCTTCGAATGGCACGCGCCGGTGCCGCTGGCCCATGAGATGGGCATCTTCAAGCGGGCGCTGAAATTCCTGCTCAACATCCAGCAGGGGGCGCCTGCGCGGCGGCTGAACTGGACCATGACGGTCAATCCGCTGCTCGATACCAGCCCCGAGAACTATCACAAATGGGGGGTGCAGAAGACCACGCTGACGCCCGAGAATATCGGCGCCAAGCAGCATCTCAGGGTCGAGTTGCAGACCTTTTACCGGCTGCCGCGCTCGAACGCGCTGTTGTTCCCGATCCGCTGTTACCTGATCGCGTTTCAGGATCTGGTGACGGTGCCGAAATGGGGCCGCCGCCTGCACCGGGTGGTGCGCGACCTGCCCGAGGAGTTGGCCACCTACAAGGGGTTCATCGCCAATCGTCCTTTGATGCTGGACTATCTCAGCCGGTATGACGACGGGCTGCCGACTTCGCCGGGGATCTGGCCCGATCTGGAAACGGAACCGCCGTTGCAGACGTAACGCGCAAGACAAGGCCGGGATGCGCAAGCGCGTCCCGGTCCGGGCGGCTCAGCCCTTTTTCTGCTGCGGATAGCAGATCACCGACAGATAGCGCGTCGGCAATTCCACCAGACGCTCTGGCCCGTGTGGCGCGTCGGCGTCAAAGAACAGCGTGTCGCCCGGCTCCAGCGGATAGATCTCGCTGCCATGCAGGTAGTCGACCTTGCCTTCGAGCATGTAGATCATCTCGATCCCGTCATGCTGAAAGGTCTTGAACGTGTCCGACTCCGTGCTGAGCGTGATCAGATAGGGTTCGACGATGACACCGCTGGAATTTGACCCGATATGGCCAAGCAGGCTGTATTGATGCCCGGCGCGGGTACCGGCGCGCTCGATCTCCAACCCCTGTCCCGCCTTGGTATGGATCGCCTCGCGCTTTTCCTCGTAGCCCTTGAAGAACGCGGTCAGCGGCACCGACAGCGCATTGGCCAGGGTTTGCAGCGTGGTGAGCGAGGGCGAGGTGTTGCCGTTTTCGATCTTGGACAGCATCCCGATCGACAGGTCGGTCAGTTTCGACAACTCGGCCACGGTAATGCCCTGCTGCTTGCGAAAGGCGCGAACCTCGCGGCCGATGGCGACCTCGAGAACCTTCTCGCGTTCCTCGCGAACGCTATGGGGATCTTGCAAAAGCTGTGTCATGCGGAGATCCTTTGCAGCATTCATGGGGGTTCCTCAAGCTCTTCCTGTATTGCCCTGCGGTCAGTTCTGCTTCAACTCTAGCCGTTATTCACCACATTGCATAATTTTTTCTCTCCAATAAAATTCCCGCCGTGGAATGACAAGCCAAAGGATCGCCCGGAATGACCACACGTATCGGGTTTCTGCTGTTTCCGGGCTTTCCCATGGCCTGCCTGACCTCGATCATCGAGCCGCTGCGCGCGGCCAACGAGATCTCGATGTCGGACAGTTTCGCCTGGCGGCTGGTGTCGGAACTGCCCCACAAGGTGGTGTCGAGCGCGGGCATCACCTTTGATCCGGACGCCAGTCTGGAGACCGTGGCGGCGCTTGACTATCTGGTGCTGCTGTCTGCCCCGGTGGCCCGGTTCGAGAACCCGCGCACCGCCTCGCTGCTGCGCCGGATCGAACGGCACGGCACCGTGTTGGGCGCGATCAGCGGCGGCGTCTTTCCGCTGGTGCGCAGCGGCGTGGTGCGCGACGAGCGCCTGTCGGTGCATTGGTGTTACGAGGCGGCGTTTGCCGCCGAATTCCCCGAGATCCGCCGCAGCAACGAGGTGATCGAGATCTCGCCGCGTCTGCTGACCGCCTCGGGGGCGGCGGCGGCCTTCGACCTGGCGCTGAGCATGATCGAGGCAGCGCTGGGCGCCAACGTGGCCAACGAGGTCGCCTGCTGGTTCCAGCACCCGATCATGCGCAAGGCGGGAGTGAAACAGGCGCTGCCGATCCATCAGGCTGCCGATGCCGAGGGCGAAATGTCGCCGCTGGTGGGACGCGCCGTTGAAATCTTTGCCGAGAACCTGGCCGCGCCCGCCAGTATCGCGATGATTGCCGAGCGGCTGAACATCACCCCCCGGCATCTGGAGCGTTGTTTCAAACAGGCCACCGGACAGAACCCGACCGGCTATTTCCGCCACCTGCGGATGCAGGCGGCGCGTCAGATCGTCATGTATACCAATGACAGTATCTCGGACGTTGCGGCGGCGGTGGGCTATGCCAACGCCAAGCCGCTGGTGCGGCATTACCGCGAGGCCTTTGGCCTGACCCCGCAGCAGGACCGCAAGCGGATCAACCTCTACCGGGTCGAGGGCAACCTGCCGGTGCCCTCGGTCTGATCAGAACGCCGCGCGCATCGCCACCACCAGCGCGTGATGCAGCGAGCCCGCCGCCGAGCGTGGCCCCAGCACCGTGATATGATCGGGTGCCCGGCACAGCAGGAAACAGCCCAGATGGTCGATCGCGCTGCGCACCGCCTCGCCCCCGGCAAAGGCACGGGTATTGGCGGGGCAGAGCCGTTCGAACACATCCGCCAGATTGTCGCCGGTCAGGTCGAACCGGCACCAGGCATCGGTCTGTTCGGTGACGCTGGCCGCGCCATTGGCGCGGGCGGCCAGCTGCGCGGCCAGGTCCTCGTGTGTGCTCAGCGGCGCCTCGACCATCCATTGATCGGGCCCCATCCAAAAGGCGCCGGGCGTGCCGGGGTTCAGCCGGGCCGGGGTCGGGGGCGCGGCGCCCAGCACCTCGGTCAACAGGGTTGTCGTCTCGGCCTCGCGGCCAAGCCGCGCCGCGACCGAGGCCAGCGCCGTTTCGGTCACTTCGGTCAGGGTCACCGGGCCATGGCTCTCGACCACCGGAGCGGCAGCGCCCAGCGGCGTTATCGGGTTCAGATCATGCACGCAGACGCTCTCCTTCTGGATCGACGAAATGGGCGCTTACCACCTCGACCTCGTGGTCGAGCCCGGTCAGCGGGCTGACAAGGCGAACGACCTCGCCCTTGCGGCTGTCGCCGGATTTCAGAAAGCCGATGCCGATATGACAGCCCAGGCTGGGCGAGTAGCAGGCCGAGGTGACATAGCCCTGGTCATGGGCGGCATCGACCGGGTCGCCCCGGGTCATCAGATGCGATCCGGCGGGCACCTTGTCCTGCGGATTCACCGGGCGGAACCCGACCAGTTTCAGCGCATCCGCTTCGTTCAACCCCTCGCGTTCGGACAGGGTCGAGCCGATCGAGTCCTTCTTCTTGGACACCATCCGCCCCATCCCGAGGTTGAGCGCGGTGGTGGTGCCGTTCAGCTCGTTGCCGGCGGCATGGCCTTTCTCGATCCGCATCACCCCCAGCGCCTCGGTGCCATAGGCAACCACGTCGAATTCTTCGCCCGCCTGCATCATCCGCCGGATCAGCGCGTCGCCATAGCGGGTGGGAACCGCGATCTCATAGGCCAGCTCGCCCGAGAACGAGATGCGGAACAGCCGCGCCCGCAGCCCGCCGCAAACGGTGATCTCGGCACAGGCCATGAAGGGAAAACCCTCGTTCGAGATGTCATGCGCCGGATCGACGATCTTTTGCAGCAGCTTGCGCGCATTGGGTCCGGCCACGGCAAATTGCGCCCAGGCCTCGGTGGTCGAGATCAGCTGCACATCCATGTCCGGGAACAGGCATTGGCGCACGAATTCCATGTGGCGATAGACCGCCACCGCATTGGCGGTGGTGGTGGTCACCACGAAATGATCCTCGGCCAGACGCGCGGCGGTGCCGTCATCCATCGCGATGCCATCCTCGCGCAGCATCAGCCCATAACGGGTGCGCCCCACCGCCAGCTTGGCAAAGCCGTTGCAATAGACCTTGTTGAGGAACTCGGCCGCATTCGCGCCCTGCACGTCGATCTTGCCCAGCGTGGTCACATCGCAGATGCCGACCGACTTGCGGGTCTGGGTGACCTCGCGGTCGACGCTCTGGCGCCAATGGGTTTCGCCGGGGCGGGGGAACCATTGCGCGCGCAGCCACATGCCGACCTCGACAAAGATCGCGCCCTGTTCCTCGGCCCAGACATGGCTGGGCGTCTTGCGGGTGGGTCGGAAATCCATGTCGCGCGAACGGCCCGCAAAGGCGCCCATCGCCGTGGGCGTGTAGGGCGGGCGGAACATGGTGGTGCCGACCTCGGGGATCGACTTGCCCGCCACCTCGGCCATGATCGCCAGACCGGCCATGTTCGAGGTCTTGCCCTGATCGGTCGCCATGCCCAGCGTGGTATAGCGTTTCAGGTGCTCGACCGAGACGAAGTTCTCCTGATGGGCCAGTTTCACATCCTTGGCGGTGACGTCGTTCTGCTGATCGACCCAGGCGCGCTTGGCGCCCCTGACGTGCCAGAAGGGGGTGACGTTGACCGGCGCGTCCTCGGCCTGGGGCAGGGCGGCGGGTTTCGCCGTGATGCCCAGATCGGACAGTGCCTGCTGTGCCGCCGCTTGCCCCGAGGCCAGCGCGCCATGGGTGCTGAACACGCCCTGTGCCGCGCCCGCCGGGATCAGGCCCACCGGCAGGGTGCCGCCCGGCACAAAGGCCGCGATTGCCTGGTCCCAGACCGGGCGCCCGCGCTGGTGGCAGGTCAGGTGCACGTTCGGGTTCCAGCCGCCCGAGACGCCCAGCCCGCCGACGCTGAGCGTTCGGGTGGTGCCGGTGGCCAGCGTCACCTCGACCGTGGTCAGGCCCAGACGCCCTTGGGTATTGGTGACGGTGGCGCCGGGGATGGTCTCGTAATCGGTGGTTTCGGGCGCGTCCGTGCGGGTGTCGATCACCACGGCGCTGACCCCCTGGGCGCTCAGATCCCGCGCGGTGCGATGGCCGTCGTCATTGTTGGTGAACACCGCCACCGCGCGCGCGGGTGTTGCCGCCCAGCGGTTGGCATAGCTGCGCAGGGCCGAGGCCAGCATGATGCCGGGGCGGTCGTTGTTCTCGAACACGATCGGGCGCTCGGTGGCCCCGGCGGCCAGGATGGCGCGGCGCGAATAGACCCGCCACAGGATCTGGCGCGGCTTGCCCGGCAGCGGCTGGGGCAGGTGGTCGCTGACCCGCTCGACCACGCCATAGATACCATGGTCAAAGGCGCCGATCACCGTGCTGCGCGTCATCAGCCGCACATTGGGCATGGCTTGCAGCGCGGCGGCGGTCTCGGCGGCCCAGGCCGCGCCGGATTGGTCACCCAGCGCAAAGGTTTCGGCGTTGAGCCGCCCGCCGGGCAGGAAATCCTCGTCCGCGACGATGACCTGCGCCCCCGATTGCGCGGCCGTCAGTGCCGCCGCCAGCCCGGCCGGGCCAGCGCCGATCACCAGAAGGTCGCAATGCAGAAACCCCTTGTCATAGCTGTCGGGGTCGGGCGCATGGCTGAGCGTGCCCAGCCCTGCCGCCTTGCGGATGATCGGCTCGTAAACCTTCTCCCAGAAGGCGGCGGGCCACATGAATGTCTTGTAATAGAACCCGGCGGCAAAGAAATTGGACAGTCGGTCGTTGACCGCCATCACGTCCCATTTCAGCGAGGGCCAGCGGTTCTGCGAATTGGCGCTCAGCCCGTCGAACAGCTCGGCGGTGGTGGCGCGGGTATTGGGTTCCTTGCGGGCGCCCTCGCGCAGCTCGACGATGGCATTGGGCTCTTCGGAGCCCGCGCTCATCGGGCCGCGCGGGCGGTGATATTTGAACGAGCGCCCCATCAGCCGCACATCGTTGGCCAACAGGGCCGAGGCCAGCGTATCCCCGGCAAAGCCGCGATAGCTGCGCCCGTCAAAGGTGAAACTCAGCGGTTTGCTGCGGTCGATCAGACCGCCGTTCAGACGATTGGGGCCGGTCATCTGGAGCGTCCCTCCTTGCGGGCCACGTCGCGGGCCAGTTCGACGGATGTGATCTCATGCGTGGTGGTGTCGCGGGTCACCACCAGCCACGAGCGGTCGCCCTGTTCGTGAAACCACAGCTCGCGGTGCAGGCCCGCGGGGTTGTCGCGCAGATAGCCATAGTCGATGAACTGCTCCAGCGCGTCGGGGGCCTGCCAGTCGGGGCGGCGGATCAGGGCGGCGTCGCCCTTGTAGACGAATTCGCTGCTGTCGCGCGGGCCCAGGATGGGATGGTCGATCAACATGTCCGGTGCCCTCTCAATGCAGGTTGGGCTGGTTGCCCATGCCCTTTTCGTCGATCATCCGCCCGCGCGCGAACCGGTCGAACCGATAGGCGGCGGCGGTCTTGTGCGGGCTGTCGGTGGCCAGAAGATGCGCATAGGCAAAGCCCGAGGCCGGCGTCGCCTTGAACCCGCCGTAACACCAGCCGCCGTTGAAATAGAGCCCGCCGATATGGGTGCGGTCGATGATCGGCGAGCCGTCCATCGACATGTCCATGATGCCGCCCCAGCTGCGCAGCAGACGGGCGCGGCCCAGCATCGGAAAGATCGCCATGCCGCCCTCGCAGACATCCTCGATCACCGGCAGGTTGCCGCGCTGGGCATAGGAGTTATAGCCGTCGATATCGCCGCCAAAGACCAGCCCGCCCTTGTCGGACTGGCTGCAATAGAAATGCCCCGCGCCAAAGGTGATCACCCCGGGCAAGAGCGGTTTCAGACCCTCGGAGACAAAGGCCTGCAACACATGGCTTTCGATCGGCAGGCGCATGCCCGCCTTTTCCATCAGCCGCGAGGAGGACCCGGCGACACAGGCCGCCACCTTGCCCGCGCCGATCACCCCGCGCGAGGTTTCGACCCCGGTGCAGGTGCCGTTCTCGATGCGGAAGCCGGTAACCTCGCAATTCTGGATGATGTCGACGCCGTGCCGGTCGGCGGCGCGGGCATAGCCCCAGGCCACCGCGTCGTGGCGCACGGTGCCGCCCCGGTGCTGCGCCAGCCCGCCCTTGATCGGGAACCGGGCATTGTCGACATTCAGGAACGGATAGCGTGCCTTGATCTGTTCGGTGCTGAGTAGGTCGGCATCGGCACCGTTCAGCATCATCGCGTTGCCCCGGCGGATGAAAGCGTCGCGCTGGGCGTCGGAATGGATCAGGTTGAGGATGCCGCGTTGGCTGACCATCGCGTTATAGTTCAACTCCTGCTCCAGCCCCTCCCACAGTTTCAGCGAGAACTCGTAGAACGGCTCGTTGCCGTCCAGCAGATAGTTCGAGCGGATGATGGTGGTGTTGCGGCCCACATTGCCGCCACCGATCCAGCCCTTTTCCAGGACCGCGATCCGCGCCTGGCGGAACTCCTTGGCGAGGTAATAGGCCGTGGCCAGCCCATGGCCGCCGCCGCCGATGATGACATAATCATACTGCGCCTTGGGCGCGGCATCGCGCCAGGCCGGTCCCCAGCCGCGGTGACCGGTCAGCGCCTCTTTGATGACCCGTAGTCCTGAATAGCCCATCGAATCCGACTCCCTTTGCCCCATGCTGGCTGGAAACCGGCCCCGAGTCGCGGACATCTTCGGACCACTTGGGGTTCAAATCGGACATGCCCATCAAAAGGCGCGGGCCTGTGGCGAGGTCAGTCCTCGCTGTCGAGCACCCGTCGAGCGACGCGGAAACACTCCAGCGCCTGCGGCACGCCGCAATAGATGCCGATCACGTGGATGATGGCGCGGATCTCGTCGCGGCTAACCCCGTTGGTGCGCGCGCCACGGCAATGGATTTCCCATTCATGCATCTTGCCCAGCGCGCCGATCATGGCGAGGTTCATCATCGAGCGGGTCTTGGGCTCGATCACGTCGTCCCCCCAGCCAAAGCCCCAGCACCAGGCGGTCATCGCCTCCTGAAAGGGGCGGGTGAAGTCGTCGGCGGCGGCGAGGTTCCTTTCCACGTAATCGGCGCCCAGCGTGGCCTTGCGCTGTTCCAGCCCCTTGAGGAACAGGTCTTCGTCGAATGTGCTCATCTTGTCGCTCCGTTTCTGTGTTGCGGTGGCCGAAATCCGGCGCGGATTTCGGGCCGATGTCTTTTCAAGACATCGGCTCGGCCGCAACCGCCTCGCGCATCCAGGTCTGCAGGTGCAGGATGGAATGTTCCGAGTTTACGCCGCAACCGGGATCGACCACCAGCGGCCCCGGCACATAGCCGCGCGAACGCAAACCGCGCTGGACCGATTCCACCAGCCGGATATCCTCCTCGACCGTGGTGGCGCGGTCCTGTTTCGCCATGCGGCGCACGGTCTCGTTTTCGGCGCCGCCGACCGAGTACCAGCCGCGCCAGACCACCACCCGGCCCGCATCCACCGCGCGCCAGTGATAGGTGTTCAACAGGTTGCCGGGATAGACCTGGAACGAGAACATCGGCCAGAGAAACCAGCTCGAATAGCGGTCGTTGTTGGGAAAACCGCTGTCGATGTCGTAAGTCATCTGGCTCAGATCGTTGCATTCGGTCGTGTGGCGCAGGCAATAGCCCTGCGGCTGGATGTCATAGGTCTCGGGCCGGATCACCCCGGTGGAAAAGGTCGGGTGGTTCAGGCTGCAATGGTAGCATTCGGAATAGTTCTCGACCGAGACCTTCCAGTTGCAGTCTTCGGGGATCTCGACCCATTCCAGCGGTTTCAGATCGGACCAGTTGGGGACAAAGGCCTCAAGCTCGGCCTGCGCATTCGGGAACCAGTCGTCCATCGGCTGCGCTTCGGGGTCAAGGTTGACAAAGACGAAGCCGAGAAAGACCTCGGTCCGGACCTCGGTCAGGCAGATTTGCGCGGTGTCGAAACCGGGGACCGATTTCGCGTTGGGCGCGGCGCGCAGGCGACCGGTCAGCTCATAGGTCCAGGCGTGGTAGGGGCAGACGACGACACGGGTCGAGCCGGTGCCGCTGACCAGCTGATGCGCCCGGTGCTGGCAGACGTTGTAAAAGGTGCGGATCACCCCGTCGCGGCCCCTGATGCAGAACAGGCTTTCAGTGCCAAGCTCAAAGGCGAGGTAGTCGCCAGGCTGTTCCAGCTGGCTGGCATGGCAGGCAAACTGCCATGTCCGGGCGAACAGCCCGGCCTGTTCAGCGGCATAGATCGCCGGATCGGTGTAATAGCGCGCCTCAAGCGAGCGCACCGGGGTGGCGTTGATTGTCATTCCGGCTCCTGCAGATAGAGACCCAACTGGTGGCGGCGGCGGTGAAAGCTCTCGACCCGCGTCACGATCTCGTCATCGGCCACCGCGATGACAAAACTCAGCAACGTTTCCAGAAGCGCGATGGTCGAGGCCGAGGACGGAAAGAACTGTGGTGTGTCGACCGCCACGACAAAGCCATGTTGGGCGGCGCGGATGATCGGGCTGGCCGGGCTGTCGGACAGCGCGATGACGGTCAGCCCCTGGTCACGGGCGATGCGCACCGCCTCGACCACCTCGGAGCGGTAGGGGCGGCTGGTCATCGCGATCAGCACGTCGCGCTGATCGGCCCAGGCCAGATCGTCCACCGCTGTCGAACCGGGGCGCGGGATCGCGTGGAAATCGGTCATGCCGGTCGAGGCGAGATAGGTGAAGGCGCGGGCATTGGCGCTGTTCACGCCCACGCCCAGAGTGAACACCTGCCGGCTGGCCCAGATCGCCTCGGCCGCTGTCTTCAACCGCTCGGCGTCGATGCCGGCAAAGGTCTCCTCGATATTGCGGATCGCGGCGCCCACCATGTCAGCGTATAGCCCGCCCAATTCGCCCGAGCGGCCGATATCCTGCAACCAGCGCGCCCGGTCGGGAAAGCTGGCCGTGCCGCGCCGGATCGCGTCGCGGAAGGGCGCGCGGAAATCCTCGTAGCCATCAAAGCCCACCTGGCGCGCCATGCGGACAAAGGTGTTGGGCTTAACATTGGCGGCCTCGGCAATCTCGCGCACCGTCGAGACCCCCACGTCGGCGGGATTTTCCAGCACATAGCGCGCGGCCTTTTGTGCCTCTGGCGTCAGGGCGTCCCACTCCGCAGTGAGGCGGTTCAAAACTGAAGATGATACATTTGTTTCATTCATGATTGACGATGGTACAAATGTGGCATTAGCCTGTCGAGAGAAATCGCGACTCGTGAAGTGGAAAATTTCATGTCCCAGCAGAGCCTGCCCACCCAAGCGCGTGTGGTCATCGTCGGCGGCGGCGTCATGGGGGTGGGCCTGGCCTATCACCTGGCGCATGAAGGGTGGGGCGGCGATACCGTCCTGCTGGAAAAGGCCGAGCTGACCAGCGGCAGCACCTGGCATGCGGCCGGGCAGATCACCCATTCGACCAGCTCTTTCGGTCTGGGCAAATGCGTCGATTACAACATCGGCCTCTATTCAGGAAAGCTGGAGGCCGAGACCGGGCAGGCGGTCACCTGGCATGGCTGCGGCTCGTTCCGGCTGGCCTATACCGAGGATGAGATGGACTGGCTGCGCCACACGCTGTCAGTGGGCACCGCGCTGGGCTTCAACATAGACCTGGTCGGGCCGGAGCGGATCGCCGAGCTGCACCCGTTCTACAATCTCGAGGGCGTGCTGGGCGCGCTGCACACACCCGATGACGGGCATGTGGACCCGACAAACGTGACCATGGCTATGGCGGCGGGTGCGCGTCAAAAGGGCGTGCGCATCTTCCGCCACACCCGCGCCACCAACATCACGCAAGCGCCGAGCGGTGAATGGGTGGTCGAGACCGAAAAGGGCACGATCACCTGCGAACATGTGGTCAACGCGGGCGGCACCTATGCCCGGCAGATGGGCGAATGGTCGGGTCTGCAACTACCGATGACCTCGATGACGCACCACTATTTCGTGACCGAACCGGTGCCCGAGTTCCAGTCGCTCGACCGTGAATTGCCGGTCATCCGCGATGATCGCAAGGTCTCGGGCTATATCCGGATGGAGCAGAAACGCGGCCTCATCGGCATCTATGAAAAGGCCAATCCCAATGCCGTCTGGATCGACGAATGCCCGTGGGACTATGAAAACTGGCTGTTCGATGCCGATTACGACCGGGTCATGCCCTGGCTCGAAGAGAGCCTGAACCGCATGCCGATCTTTGCCAATCTCGGCATCCAGCGCGAGGTGCATGGCGCCATCAGCCACCCGCCCGACGGCAACCCGCTCATTGGTCCGGCGCCGGGGGTACGCAACTATTGGTGCTGCTGCGGCACCCAGATCGGCATCGGCTGGGGGCCGGGCCTGGCCCGAGAACTGGCGCGCTGGATGGTGCATGGCGCCGCCGATATCTCGATGCGCGAGTTCGACCCGCGCCGGTTCGGTGCCTATGCCACCAAGGACTGGCAGGTCGTGAAGGCCAAGGAAGACTACTGCCTGCGCCACGAGATCCCGTTTCCCCATTTCAACCGCCTTGCCGGGCGTCCGGTGAAACCCTCGCCGCTTTATGACCGGCTCAAGGCCAAGGGCGCGGTATTTGAGGAAGTCTATGGCCACGAACGCCCACGCTGGTTCGCGCGCGGGATCGAACAGCGCGATTACTATGGCTTTGGCCGCACCCCGGTGCATGAGATGGTCGCGACCGAATGCGCGGCCGTGCGTACCGCCGCTGGGATCATGGATATCTCGGCCTTTACCAAGGTCGAGGTCTCGGGCCCGGACGCAAGCGTGCTGCTCGACCGTCTCACCGCCAACCGCCTGCCGCAACAGGTAGGCGGCATCGCGCTTACCCATATGCTGAACCGGCGCGGCCGGATCGAGCTGGAAACCACCGTGGTGAAGCTGGGCCAGGACCGTTACTACCTCGTCTGCGCCGCCTTCTTCGAACAGCGCCTGCTGGATCACCTGGCCGCGCATCGCGGCACGGCAGAGATCACGATCCGGACCCTCTCTACCGACTGGGCCGCGCTGGCCCTGAACGGCCCCCGCGCGCGCGATATCCTTGCCGCCTGCACGGATGCCGACCTGTCGAACGCGCACTTCAAATGGCTGACAGCACGGCAGATCACCGTTGCGGGCCACAGCCTCTGGGCCCTGCGCATGTCCTATGCGGGCGAACTGGGCTGGGAGTTGCACATCCCCCGCGACCATGCGCTTGCGGTTTATGACGCGCTTTGGGCGGCGGGCGAGGGCCATGGCCTGACCGACTATGGCAGTTTCGCGATGAACGCGCTCCGCATGGAAAAGGCGTTCAAGGGCGCGGGCGAGTTGACCAACGAAGTGACATTGGCCGAGGCTGACGTGCTGCGCTTTGCCCGCACCGACAAGGAGTATCTGGGTCGGGACAAGACGCTGAACACCGGCAACCTGCCCTGGGTCTGCGCCTATCTCGAAATCGAACCCGACGGCCGCTTCGACGGCAACGGCGGCGAGGCGGTCCGGCTCCACGGCAAGGTGATAGGCTCCACCGCCTCGGTCGCCTATGGGCATACGGTCGGCAAGATCCTCGCCTTCGCCTATGTCAAACCGCAGGTGAACCTGCCCGGAACCGAGGTCGAGGTGATCATCGCCGGACAGCCACGCAAGGGCCGCATCCTCGGCGCGCCCGCCTATGACCCGGACAATGCCCGCCCCCGTGCCGATCTTCAGGCGGAGCCAGTGTAATGATCCGGTCCGGTCCTTCATTCCGCTGCAAATACTCCCGCCGGAGGCATCCGACCCCACCCCCCGGCACCACGCCTGAGCACAAGACGGATCACCTCCACGCACTGCGAATGGGCGCCGATCCCGGCAAGCCTCTTCTCCAGCAGAGGGCAGCGCTGGGCAAACCTGTGGCGGTAAACGCATGACACGCATCACCCGCATATCGCTCTGGCATGTGCCGCTGACCAGCCACACCGCCTATTACATGGCCGATGGCAAGACCTGCGACACGGTCGAGACCGTGGTGATCGCGGTTCAGACCGATACCGGGATAACCGGCTGGGGCGAGGTCTGTCCGATCCCGCATTACCTGCCTGCTTATGCGCGCGGTGTCGCCCCGGCCTTGCAAGAGCTGGCCCCGGTGATCCTGGGCGCCGATCCCGTCGGCCCCGAGGCGCTGATGGCGCGAGCCGACCGGCACCTGCCCGGCCACCCCTATGCCAAGTCGGCGCTCGATATCGCGCTGTGGGACATCACCGGGCAGGTGGCGGGACTGCCGCTTTATGCGTTGCTGGGCGGGCAGCGCGCGGCGGACATGCCGCTTTATCATTCGATCACCTGTATCGCACCCGACGAGATGGCCCGTATCGCGGGCGAGGCGCAGGCGCAGGGGATCACCCAGTTCCAGGTCAAGCTGGGCGCCTCGGGCGACTGGCAGAC
This sequence comes from Ruegeria pomeroyi, assembly GCF_021405525.1. Classification (GTDB taxonomy): domain Bacteria; phylum Pseudomonadota; class Alphaproteobacteria; order Rhodobacterales; family Rhodobacteraceae; genus Ruegeria_B; species Ruegeria_B alba. The sequence goes on along the minus strand of NZ_JAGQAG010000001.1, from coordinate 2,517,417 downwards.
CGATGTTGAGCGTTTGGCCAGGGTGCGGGAGGTGGTCGGGCCGGGGCCGCTGGTCTATGGCGACTGGAATTGCGGCGCGACCTCGCTGGAGGCGACCCGGGTGGGCCGGGCGGTCTCGCATCTCGACATCATGCTGGAACAGCCCTGTGCGACGCTGGAGGATTGCACGCGTGTCCAGCGCGCCACCGGCCTGCCGATGAAGATGGACGAACTGGCCCATGACACCGCCTCGCTGCTGGCGGCGCACAGGCTGGGCATCATGGATGCGGTGGCGCTGAAGCTGTCGAAATTCGGCGGGCTTTCGGCGACTCGCCGGGCGCGGGATCTGTGCCTGCATCTGGGCGCCCGGATGTGCATCGAGGACACCTGGGGCAGTGATATCACCACCGCCGCGCTGCTGCATCTGGGCGCTGCGAGCGACCCGGGGCGGGTGCTGAATGTCTGCGATCTGTCGGGCTATGTCGCTCCGCGACTTGCCCCGGATGCGCCGGTGCGCGCAAATGGTTGCATCGCCCCGCCCAAAGGCGCGGGCCTTGGCATCACCGTCGACCGGGGCGCATTGGGCGTACCCGACCTGATACTGGATTGACCGCATGACCCAAACCGATCCCGCCTTTCAGAACCTTCTGGCCGAGTTTCAGGCGCTTCATGCGCGCGAACCCGCCCTGGCCGGTTTCGCGACCCTTCCCGACAGCCTGACGCCACAACCGATCAAGCCCGTCCGCATCCCGCCCGCCGCGCTGATGGAGAGCGATCCGGACCTGACGACCACCGCCTATGCGGCGATCCGCGATGCCTTCATCGCCGCAGGCGCGGTGGCACAGTGGCGACTGACCTATCAGGGCTCGCGGCTGGGGGCCGATTTCATGGACCGGTTCGGCTGCTACTGCCTGATCGGCGAGGGCGGGCCCTTTACCTGCGACGGCCTCGCGGCCTATGTGGTCTATATGCCGGCGGGGCTTTACTATCCGTTCCACCAGCACCCGGCCGAAGAGATCTATTTCATCCTGGCAGGTGAGGCCGAGTTCCTGATGGAGGGGCATCCGCCACGCCGTCTGGGGCCGGGCGATCATGTGTTCCACCCCTCGGGGCGCGCTCATGCCACGCGCACCCATGACCGCCCCTTCATGGCGCTGGTTCTGTGGCGCGGCGATCTGGAAACCGCGCCGGTGCTGACCTATCCGGAGGGAGAGATATGATCCGACTGAACAGCCAGGCCGATTGGATCGAGCGCGCCCGCGCGGTGCTGCCCGCCGCGGGGTTCGGCAATTTCGACCCCGCTGCCATCATCGCGCGCGGGCAGGGCGCGCGGGTCTGGGATCAGGACGGGCGCGAATACGTGGACTATCTGATCGGATCGGGCCCGATGCTGCTGGGCCATGGCGATCCCGAGGTGATGGAGGCGGTGCTGGAGCAACTGCCGCTGGGCATGACCTTTTTCGCCAACAACACCAAGGGGATAGAGCTGGCCGAGGCGATCGTTCAGGCGGTGCCCTGTTGCGAGCAGGTGCGCTTTGTCACCTCGGGCGGCGAGGCGGACATGTACGCGATCCGGCTGGCCCGCGCCTATACCGGCAAGTCCCGGATCGTGAAATTCGAGGGCGGCTATCACGGCATGTCGGCCGAGGCACAGATGAGCCTTGCCCCCGCCCGCGCGGTCAATTTCCCGACCCCGGTGCCCGACAGCGCCGGTATCCCGCAGGGGGTGGCCGATCAGGTGCTGGTGGCCCCGTTCAACGATCTCGAGGCGGTGGCCTCGCTTCTGGCCGAGCATGACGACATCGCCGCGATCATCGCCGAGCCGCTGCAACGGATCATCGCGCCCGCGCCCGGTTTCCTTCAGGGTCTGCGCGCGCTTTGCGACCGTCATGGGGTGCTGCTGATCTTTGACGAGATCGTCACAGGTTTCCGCCTCGCCTATGGCGGCGCGCAGGAGCATTATGGCGTGACCCCAGATATCGTCACCCTGGGCAAGGTGATCGGTGGCGGCTTCCCGCTTGCGGCGCTGGGTGCCTCGGCCCGGATCATGGCGCATTTCGACAAGGGGGCGGTGGGGGCCGAACGCTGGCTGATGCAACTGGGCACCCTGTCAGGCAATCCGGTGGCGGCGGCGGCGGGGCTCAAGACGCTCGAGATCCTGCGCCGTCCGGACCAGTACGCGCGCCTGCGCGATCTGGGTGAACGGTTGATGGCGATGCACAAGCGGGCACTGAACGCACAGGGCATCGCGCACCGCTTGTCGGGCGACGCCACTCTGTTCGACGTCTATTTCACCGAGGCCGCCTGCACCGATTACCGCACGGCCCGCCATGCCGAGCCCGAGCGGGCGCAGGTCTGGAACGCGGTGCTGCGGGCCGAGGGCGTGTTCAAGTCTCCGGGCAAGCTCTATCCCTCGCTGGCGCTGGGCGAGGAGGAGTTGGAGCGGACCGAAGCGGCGCTAATCCGTGCGGCGGTGGCGGTCGCGGCGGTCAAGGGATAGGCGAGGGGTATCGCCGGGCCATGGGGACTTGTGCCACGGGCGCAAAGACCTAAGCTGGAGCGATGTATCCTGTTGCGGACCTCAATCACTGGATGATGACCCGGGGTCGCTGTTCTGACGATCCTGTCGAGGTGGTGTCGCGGTATTGCGCGACACTTGTGGATGCCGGCGTGCCGCTCTGGCGGGTCAATATCGGTCAGCGGTTTGCCAACCCCCTGCTGATCGCATGGGGCATCGTCTGGACGCCCGATGGCAGCGAAACCTATGATGTCACCCATGCGCGCATGCTGACCGACGACTATATCGGCAGCGCCTTTGAATACATCCTGACCCATCAGAAACCGCTGCACAAAAGCCTTCGCGGTCTTGATCGCGACAAGGACCATGTTTCCTATCTCGAATTCGCCGAGGCGGGAGGCACCGATTATTACGCGACGCTGCTTGAATATGGGGACGGATCGCTGCACGGCTGCACCTTTGCCACCCGCGACAGCGGCGGGTTCAGCCCGGAACACCTGGCAATGATCGAGGCGTCGAAACCGGGCCTGTCCTCGGCACTGGAGCCGATGACGATGCGCAAGTCCACCCAAAGCCTGCTGCGCACCTATCTTGGCGACGGACCCTCGCGCGAGGTCTGGAACGGGACCGTCAGGCGCGGCGAGCGCAAGACGCTCGACGCGGTGGTCATGTTCACCGATCTGCGCGGCTTTACCGCATTCTCCGAAACCGCGGGCGAGGACGCGGTCTTTGACGCGCTGGACGGGTATTTCGAACTTGTGGTCCAGTCGGTGGAAACCATGGGCGGCGATGTGCTCAAGTTCATGGGGGACGGTATCCTGTCGGTCTTTGCGATTTCCACGCCGCAAGAGCGGAACGACAAGTGCCAGCAAGCCGCCAGCGCGGCGCGTGGGATCCTTGAAGGGCTGTCGGCCCTGAACGATACGCGCAGGGAAGCCAACCGGTCACCGCTGGACATTGGCATCGGGATCAATGTGGGCCGGGTCAGCTATGGCAATATCGGCAGTCCCGGCAGGCTCGACTTTACCGTTCTGGGACCGGCGGTGAATGCGGCAAGCCGGATCGAGGGGTTGACCAAGACACTCGGCAATCGGGTGCTGGCCACGGCTGCGGTGGCGCAGGCGTCACCCGGGATGTTCACGCCGCGCGGCAGTCACCGGATCCGCGGTCTCAGCCAGGAAATCGAGGTCTTTGGCATGATCGAACCGACCGGCTGAAACACCAAAAGGCGCGTCTGGTCCGACCCCGGTTCGGGATCGACCCAGCCCTCAGAACTCGGCAGTGGCGCGCATGGCCAGCGCGCCGTCCGCGCGCCGGGCCCAGAGTGTGAGGCTGTCGCCTTCGGCCCGGCCCTGGATGTCAAAGGGGGCAAGGCCGGCAATCGGCGCCAGCCCCCGGAACGAGAAGGCGCGCAGGGGCCGGCCCGCCTGTGCGCAGGCCAGATCGGCCAATAGGGTGGCGGTCAGTGGGCCGTGAAACACCAGCCCGTCATAGCCTTCGACGGTGCGGGCGTAATCGACATCGTAATGGATCCGGTGGCCGTTGAAGGTGAGCGCCGAATAGCGGAACAGCATCACCTCGGTCGGCGCGATCCGGCGCGAGAACTCGGCACCATCGGGCGCGGGGGCGGGGGCGGGCGCCGGGGCATCCGGCGCCGGATCCTCGCGATAGACGATGTCATGTTCTTCGGTCAGGGCCGGAACGCCATTCTGGAACAGTTCGTGCCGGACGGTGACAAAGCAGAGCTTGCCGCTGCGCCCCTCCTTCTCGGTGATTGAGGCGATGGTCGAGCGTTTGCTGGCGGCCCGCCCCAGGATAAGCGGGCGGTCAAATTGGAACCGTCCGCCCGCCCACATCCGGCGCGGCAGCGAAACGGGCGGCAGGAAGCCGCCCTTTTTCGGATGCGCGTCACGGCCCAGTTCGCTGGCGCGACGCGCCTCGAGGAAATAGAGCCAGTGCCAGAGCGGCGGCAGCGCGTCGCCCTCGATCAGGTCAGGCTCGCGGTCGAGCGTGGCCTGAAGAAAGCGCGCGGGTTGGGCGCGCAGCGTGTCCTCGGCGCTCTCCTGCCGGCCAAGCCAGTCTTGCAGATTGCTCTCGGTCATCGCCGGGGTCCTTTCCGTCAACGTCTCAACCCGCCTCCTGCCGCAGAAAGGTGGCGATATCGGCGGCCTGCGGCCAGCGCAGCATGGCGTGATACTGCGACACAGGGCGCCCGGTGATCTCGTGCCATTTCGCCGCAAGGTGGTCGGGCGGCATCGGGTTCTGCGGTGCGCCCAGCGGATAGGCGCAACTGGCGCTCAGTTCAAGGCCGTCGGAAAGTGTGACCTGCAGGCGGTCGGGCTGCTCGGGATCAAAGTTCAGCGACGGGTCACGCGCCGGTTCGGGCACCAGCACGGTCAGCGCGATCAAGCGGCGGATCTCGGGTTCGGTCCAGAACTCCGCCGCGCCATCGGCCAGCGTCAACCCGCCCGAAACCAGCATCCGCGCAACCGAGGCGGGGGCGGAAAACAGCGCTTCGGCCTGGTTGCGGGGCTGGTGAAAGGGCAGGATCGCATGGTGGAAATCGGGCAGGCTGGCCCGGATCGCGACGATACCAGCGGTCTCGCCGTTCAGGCGGTCGCGGATCTCGGCCGCCGCTGTCATCAGCCGGTGGGTATAGCCGCAGGACGGCCAGGGCTTGAAGGCCAGCCCGTAGTGCAACAGGCCCCAGGGGGCGCCCAGCCGGTCTGGGATCGCGGCCAGCCGCGCCGGATCATGCGGCGCCAACAGCCCGGCAAAGCCACGCTTGTCATCCAGCACATGCGGTTGCGCGGTGGCGCCCGCCCGGGCCAGCAGCGCCGCCTCGACCCCGGTGCGCGCGGCGAACCCGGCCTGAAGCGGCTTGGCGGTGCTGCCGAATTGCGCGGTATAGCCCATCGCCTGCGAGACCGAGAGGGCCAGCGCATGTTCCGCCTGATCCTCGCTCAGCCCCAGCAGCCGCGCCACTGCCGCCGCCGCGCCGATGGCGCCCAGCGTGGCGGTGGCGTGAAAGCCGCGTTTGTAATGGTCGAGTGTCAGCGCCTGACCCAGCCGCATGATCACCTCGATCCCGACCGCATAGGCCGCCAGCAACTCGGCGCCCGTGACAGGTCGCAGATGTGCCGCCGCCAGCAGCGCCGGGAACAGGACAACGGTGGGATGGGTGTTGCCCGGCTCCTCCCAATCGTCCATGTCCCAGGCATGGCCCGCCACCGCGTTGACCAGCGCCGCCGTCGGGGCGGGCAGGGTCAGTGTGGTGCCCAGAACCGGCACCGGCCCGCTGCCCAGCGGTGCCAGCGCGGCGCGGCTGCGGCTTGCCGCCGGGCTGTCGACCCCGGCCAGGATACAGGCGATGCAATCGAGAATGGCGGGGGCCGCGACCGCCTCGACCGCCGGGTCGGGGCGGGAGGAGATCGCAAAGCGGGCCAGATGACGCGCGGTGTTCATGGCAGGGACTCACCCACGGTGTTTTCCAGCGTACCGACACCGCCGACCGTGACCGCCACCCGGTCGCCCGGACGCAGGAAAGCGGGCGGTGTGCGGCTGCCGCCGGTGCCGTCTGGCGAACCGGTGGCGATGATGTCGCCTGCCTCCAGCGGCTGGATATGCGAGATATAGGCGATCAGCTCAGCCAGGCCAAAGATCATCCCGGCGCCACTATCGGACTGCATCAGGGTGCCGTTCACCCGCGTTTGCAATGTCATCCCGGCGATATCGCCCGCCTCGTCGGCGGTGGTGATCCACGGCCCCCAGCTGCCCGAAGCGTGGAAATTCTTGCCTGCATGGACCGAGTGTTTCATCCAGCCCCGGACCGAGCCTTCGTTCATCGCCGAATACCCCAGCACATGGCCCAGTGCGGCCTCTGGCGCGATATGGCGGCCGGGCCGACCGATCACCGCAACGATCTCGCCTTCGAAATCAAAGCTTTCGGCGGCGGCACCTTGCGGCATTTCCAGCGGGGCGCCATGGCCCACAAGCGTTTGCGGATGGCGCGAGAACAGCACCACATGACCCGGATCTGGTGGCGGCACCCCATCGACCGGATAGGGTTTGCGAAAGTTCATACCGGCGCAGAGGATCTTGCCCGGTTCGGGGATCGGCGGCAGCCAGACCAGACTGTCCAGCGGCAGCGACGCACCGCATTGGCCCGGCAGATCGGCAACCGGGCGGGTGCGCAGATAGTCGCGCAGGGTGAGGCAGGCGGCGCGCAGCGCGGGCAGGGCGGGATGCGCGCCTGCCTCGGTGATCACCCCATAGCCGGGCGCGCCGTCAACAAGGAACGAGGCAAGTCTCATGTCCGCTCTCCCTCAAATACCGCCTCGCGTGCACGGATCACCGCGCAGAGTGTATCGTTATAGGGGGTCGCGATCCCCAGCGCGGCGCCCAGCGGCGGGATGGCGCCGTTGATCGCCGCAAGCTCGGAGCGCCGCCTTGCCTCGTGATCCTGCAACATCGAGGGTTTAGCCGTGCCCACCCTCTCGGCAAAGGCGGTGACATAGGCAACCGGGTCGTCAAAGGAGAACGCCACCCCGCGCGCGCGGCCGATCGCATAGGCTTCGGCCATGCAGCCCAGTGCCACCGCCCAGCGTTCGGGATCGGCGCGCAGATCGGCAACGGTACAACCAAAGGCGGTGCAGGGGGCCGAGAGCGTGACGTTGCACAACAGCTTTTCCCAGATCAGCCGGTCGATATCGGCAAAGGTCTCGACTTCGAACCCGCCCGAGCGCCAGATCCCGGCCACCTGTTCCAGGCGCGGATCGTCGCCGCCGGTCATCGCGCCCAGCCGGATCAGCTTCATCGCGGTGTGGCGCGCGTGTCCCGGCCCGACCATGGCGGCGCCGAACCCCTCGGCCACGCCCAGCAGCACCCGGTCGGCGGGCAGGTGGCGGGCGATGCGTTCGCCCGCGCCCAGCCCGTTCTGGATCGTCAGTACCAAGGCATGTTCCGGCATGGTCGCGGCAATGGCCCGCGCCGCCGGTTCGACGCCCGCCGCCTTGGTCGCCAGGATATAGAGGTCGCAGGGACCGGCCCGGGACAGGTCCTCCATCGCCTCGACTTGACGGGAGAGGAGCGTTCCGGATGGCCCGTCCACGCGCAGGCCCCCGGCATTGATCGCCGCCACGTGCTCGGTCCACATGTCCACGGCCCGCACCTGATGCCCGGCCTCGGCCAGGCGGGCGGCATAGATCGACCCCATGGCGCCGCAGCCGACGATTGCGATTTTCATGAGGAAGGCTCCTTTTCAACGGGTAGTCCGAACTGATGGGCCAGATCGGCGCGCAGGTCGGGAGACAGGTGCTTGGGCCAATGGCGACCCAGCAGAGTTATGGCCCGGGCCGAGGCACGCGCGCCCATATCGGCGCGCGTGCCCAAGGCCCAGTCGCCGAGTTGCGCGCGGTCTGCGATCTCGGGGTAGAGGAAGTCGCTGCGCATCCGGGCATAGGTCTCGGGCCGGCCCAGGAAATGACCCTCGCCGCGCACCACCTCGGCAATCGCCTCCAACGCCAGCGTCCGGGACGTGATTTCAGGCGGGATATTGGCGCGCAGGATCGCGCCCAGCATGTCATTGTCGGCCACCATGGCGCCGAAATGCACCGCCATCAGCCCGGCCTGGCTGCCCGCCGCCTGGGTGATCAGGTTGGCCCCGGCCTGAAGCGCGGTGTTGATGGTCAGCGCCTTTTCGTAACCGGACTGGAAATCGGGCAGCTTGCTGTCGGTGGCGCCCGCGATCACCGAACAAGGCAGGTCCCAGAACCGCAGCACCTGCACCGCCAGCCCGGTGGCCATCGCCTGTTCGCCCGCACCGCCCGCCAGCCCGCCGCTGCGCAGGTCGGTGATCATCGGGCGCGGGCCCGCGATACGCGGCGCGTTCGGGTCGAGCGCATGGACAAAGGCCAGCCCCGCCAGCGTCTCGGCCAGGGTCTGGGCCACCGAACCCGCCAGCGTTACCGGGCTGGACGCCCCCAACTGGCCGAACACGTTGCAATGCACCGGGATGCCCGCGCGCACCGCCTCGGCCATCACCTCGGCGCTTTCGGCGTGAAACCTGAGCGGGGGCACCGCGTGGTTGATGTTGAGCGACAGGAAGGGGCGGGCGCGGAACGCGGCCTCGCCCCCCGCGATCCGGTGGCAGAGCGCGGCAAGCGGCGCCACATGGCCCGGCTCGGTTGCCTGCACCATCACGTGTTTGGCAGTACCCGCCAGCGCGGCGGCGGCGGTGGCCAGGTCAAAGCTCAGCGGTTCGGCCACGTCCCCCGCCACCAGCGAGCGGGCGAAGAAATGCACTTGCTCCAGCGCATCGGCCAGCCGGGCGGCATCATAGAGATCGGCAAGCCTGGAGGGGCGGTAGTCGCCGCTCTCTGCGTCCATCACATTGGGCGCGGCGCCGCCGGTGCCGGCATAGGCGCGGGTGCCACCGACGCTCAGGTCATGGGCCGGATCCTGACCGGCCAGCAGCACCCGGCGCGGCATTTCGGCCAGCGTTGCCTCGATCAGGGCGCGCGGATAGAGGAGACGCCCCCGGTCGAGCCTGCCTCCCGCCGCAAGGATGGCGTCACAGACAACCGGTGGCGCCTCGGCCATGCCGATCGTGGTGAGGATGGTGATCGCCGCCTCGGCAAGCTGCGTGACCGCCTCGGCCGGGACCGGGTGCCAACTGCCACCATGGGCGGCGGTCTCGGGTCTTTCACCGGTATTGGCCTCGGGGGTGGTCTTGCGCTTGCGTCTGCTCATGTCGCGGATACTCCCAGCCGGTCGGCCAATGTCTCGATCTGTCTCCAGGTGTCGCGCGGGACCGACACGACCCCGCCCGAGGCCGCGCGATGGGCGCGTTCGCGCTCGCCCGGGATCTCGACCCCGGAACTGCCCGGCGCGGGCGGGCAGCGGCGCAGCTCGTCCAGCACCTCTTCGGCGGCGGCGGCCATGGCGGGGGCATCGCGGAACCGTTCCGCCGACAGCGTGATCAGCAGCCAGTTGCATTCGGTGGTCGAGGGTCCCAGCAGCGCCTCGCCCACCAGCTCGCCCAGCAAGGCAAGGCCAAAACCCTTGTGCCCGCCCGCCGGCAGGATGGCGCCGCCGGCAAAGTAATCCTCGGGGTTGCGGGTGGGGTGGCCCTGGGCGTCGATCACGCAGCCCTCGGGCAGCAGCGCCCCGGCCGACCGCGCCGCATAGATCCAGCCGCCCGCGATCTTGGAGGTTGCGAAATCCAGCACCACCGGTCCCCGGTCGCCACCGGGAATGCCGATGCACCAGGGGTTGGTGGGCAGCATGGCGCGGGCACCGCCATGGGGCGCCACCTGCCGCCAGGTCTGGCGATTGCCGCCGCCCAGGCAAATGGTCAGGCACCCGGCCTCGGCCGCCGCCTCGGCAAAGGCGCCGTGGCGCCCGGTATGGCCCACGTGACGGATCGACAGCGCCGACAGACCCCGCGCGCGCGCCTCGTCACAGCAGGTATCATAGGCCAGCCGCAGGGCTGGGATACCGATGCCGCCCCCCGCCTCGACCCGAGTCGGGCCGCCTGCGTCGTCGCGCACCACCCGTGGGCGGCCCGAGGGCGTCAGATAGCCGCTTTCGACCTGGGCGGCATATTCCAGCACCCGCATCACCCCGTGGCTCTCGACCCCCGACAGGCTGGCATCGACCAGATGCGCGGCCACTTCACCGGCGATGTCTGGGTCAAACCCCAGGGCCTGGAGAATCGCGTCGAGCAGGGATTGCACCTCTGTCGCGGGCAGGCGAGTGCGACCGCTGGCAAGGGTCAACTTGCTGTTGGGGTCCTGCATTGCTTGCGTCCTTGACGAGGTATCCACGGGCACGGCTCATCCGTCCTGCGGTGAAGCCTAACGGGATGCAGTTGGCGAAAAAATAGGTTAAAGGGGAAGCTTGATGTTTCCTTGGATGAACGATGATGGCGCGACCCAGCTTGCCCCTGCACCAGATACAGGCCTTTGACGCGGCGGCGCGGCATCTGAGCTTTACCCGTGCCGCGCGCGAACTCAACGTGCTGGGTCCGGCGGTGGGCCGGCAGGTGGCACAGCTTGAGGCCGATCTGGGCGTGATCTTGTTCCTGCGGACCAAGCCGCGCCTGACCCTGACAGACGAGGGCGCACAGCTGGCCCGCGCAGTGGCGGCGGGGTTCGAGGCGCTGCATCAGGGGTTGGCCGAACTGCGCGACCGGTCGGGGCAGGCGGCGCTGGTGGTCAATGCGGCGATGGGCTTTACCAGCTATTACCTGCTGCCCCGGACGGGCGCGTTCCAGTCGCGGCACCCCGATATCGCGCTCCAGATCGTGACCCGCGACCAGAACCCCGATTACGACCCCGCAACCTGCGACCTGCTGGTGACCTTTGGCACGGCGGGGCTGGAAGGTATGGTGTCGCGACGGGTGATCCCGGAGCGGCTGGTGGCGGTTTGTACGCCCGCCGTGCTTGGCGGGCGCGGTCCGCTCAGCCGGGACGAGCTGGCGGCAGAGCGCCTCTTACATCTGAGCGCGGAGTCTCATTTCGACGATTGGAAACGGTTTTTCGAGGGCAGCGGCGTGACCCCGCCCAGCCCGCCTCGGCACGACCGGTTTCACAGCTTCATGGTGCATAACCGGGCGCTGCAGAACGGCATGGGGATCGGGCTTAGCTGGCGGCCTTTCATGGATGACCAGCTGGAAAGCGGGGCGCTGGTACTGGCCTGTTCTCACGAATGCTGCACCACGCGCGGCTATTACTGCAATATCACTCCGCGCGGGGTCGGCAAACCGGGCGCCGAAACCTTCATGATCTGGCTGTGCGAGGCGGACCGGGTGCCTAGCCTGGACGCTGATAGGTCACCGCACCATCCATGATCGTCACCATCGCGGCGGCCTGGGTGATCTCGTCGGGGGCCAGCGCGGTCAGGTCGTGGCTGAGCACCGCGATATCGGCCACCATGCCCGCTTGCAGCCTGCCCTTGCTGTCCTCGTTGAACTCGACCCAGGCATTGTCGCGGGTATAGCTGGCCAGCGTATCCATCAGCGACTGGCTCTGTTCCGGCCAGTCCGGGCCGAGGTCGAGCGGGGCGATGGCGGCACGGATGCTGGGCATCACATCGACCGGGATCACCGGCCAGTCGGTCGAGAACACCACCCGTGCTCCCGTCTCGCGAATGGTCTGCCAGGCATAGGCCCCCGCGATCTGGTCGGGATGCAGGTATTGCCCCACCGCGCCGGGCGGGAAGATATGGCCGCGCGGTGCGTGGCCTGGTTGCAGCGAGGCGACGATATCCAGTTCCGCCAGACGGGGGATGTCGTCGGGATGGATCACCTCGATATGTTCGATCCGGTGGCGGCTGTCGCGCGGGCCATTGGCACGCCGGGCCGCTTCGAGCGCATCAATCGTGCGCCGCACCCCGGCATCGCCGATGGCATGCACCGCGATCTGAAAGCCCAGCCGGTCAGCCTCGACACAACAGGCGGTGAAATGCTCCTGGGTAAACACCTCGTCGCCCGTATTGCCATTGGCGCCCAGCTCGCCCGGATAGGGCCGCAGCATCAGCGCGGTGCCGCTTTCGACCACGCCGTCGATGAACATTTTCAGGTGGTTGCAGCGCACCTTGTCGCCGCGATAGGCGGCGCGCATGGCGGGCGCTTCGGCCGTCATCCGCTCCAGCGGGTCGGTGCCCTTCATGTGGAACGGCACTTCGCAGCGGCAAAGCAACCGGCCCTCGGCCTCGAGCTCGGTCAGCAGTTCGAGCTGATAGCGGTTGCCGTCCATCAGGTGCAGCCCGGTGATGCCCTGCGCGGCGCAATGGGCCAGGCCGCGGGCGATCACGTCCTTGTCGCGGGCGCGCTGTTCGGGGGTGGCGGGCGGCTCGGGGTCCTTGCCGGTGGTCAGGCCCAGCATCTCGCGCCCGCCATGGCGGGTCAGGCCCAGGATCGGGCCATAGGCGCCGGGTTCCAGCAGTTCTCCATTGGCCAGACCGTCCTCGCCCATCACGATCAGCGAGCCTGCGTCGACCTCGCCACCCTGGAGCAGGCCGGTCGCCTCGAGCGCGGCGGTATTGGCCCAGACGGTGTGGTGATCGGGGGCGAACATGGCCAGCGGGCGGTCGGCCAGAATACTGTCCAGATCATGGCGTGTCAGGGTGTGGCCGGTGCCGAGGATGCCGTAATCGGCCATCACGCAAAAGACCAGCGCGTCATCGGGATTGGCCTGTGCATAGGGTTGAATGGCCGCGCGCATCGCGTCCAGCCCCCTGACCCCGTAAAGGCTGAGGCAATCCAGCTCGACCGAGCCGCCGAAGAGATGCACGTGGCTGTCGAGAAAGCCGGGCAGCACGGTACCGCCCCGCGCGTCGATCAGCCGGGTCTCGGGTCCGGCCAGCGCCAGGATCTCGGCATCGCTGCCGACGGCGGCGATCACGCCACCCTGGATCGCCAGCGCCTGTGCTTGCGGCTGGGCCTCGTCAAAGGTGATCAGCGATCCGTTGTGAATGATGATGTCGGCGGGCATGGGCGGGCTCCGGTAAAAAAAGAGCGGCCCCGTCCGGGGACGGAGCCGCAGGGTGGTTATTTCTGAAGCTCGGTCCAGATCGCCGTATAGAGCTTGGTCGCCTCGGGCGGGCAGGTCTTGGACACAAAGGCCGCACCTTTCAGCGCGTCAGGCACCACCACTTCGGGGGCTGTTTTCATGTCCTCGGGCATATAGGCCTCGGACCCCTTGATGCCGTTGGCATAGCGGGCAAAGGCCGACAGCATGGCCGCGTTTTCCGGATCCATGATGAAGTTGAGGAAGGTCCTGGCCTCTTCCACGTTCTTGGCATCGCTCAGGATCGCGGCATTGTCCATCCAGACCGGGAAACCCTCTTGCGGATAGCCAAAGGCGATATCGGGGTTCTGGTTGCGGGCCCGGAACGAGGCGCCGTTCCAGTTCACGCCAGCGGCCAGGTCGCCCTTGGCGTATTTCTCGATATTGCCGTAATCCATCGACAGCCAGTGCGGCTTGGCCGCCTGCAGGATGTCGCGCGCCTTTTTCAGGATTTCCTTGTCGGCGGTGCATTGCTCGCCGCCCGCATAGCGAATGGCCAGGCCCATGACGTCGTTCATCTCGGGCACCACGTTGATCTTGCCCTTCAGCTCTTCGGGCGGATCAAAGATCAGCGCGGCGGTGTTGATGTTGCCACCATAGACCGAGGTGTTGACGGTAATGCCAACCGTGCCCCATTGCCACGGAACCGTATAGTTGCGGCCCGGATCGAATTCCACATCGACCCATTGCGGGTCCATATGCTTGAAATTCTCCATCTGGTTGGGCTTGCTTTCCATCAGCAGCCCCTCGCCCACGAAGATCGGGATATAGGTGCCCGAGGGCACCACGATGTCGAACCCGTGCCCGCCCGCCTTGATCTTGGCCAGCGCGGTGTCGTTGCTGTCGTAATCGGTGATCGTGACCTTGATGCCGGTCTCGGCCTCGAATTTCTCGATCATCTCGGGCGAGGTATAGTTGCCCCAGTTGAAGATGTTCAACTCGCCCTCCGCCAGCGCGGGGCTGGCCAGAACGAGGGTCAGTGCCGTCAGTGCCTTTTTCATCAGTACTCTCCCTTTGGTGTTTTACTTTCTGAATTTGCTCAGCAGCGTGTAGGCGATCACCATGGTGATCGAGATGCCCAGAAGGGCGGTGGAAATCGCATTGATCTCGGGCGTCACCACGCGGCGCAGCTGGCCCAGCATATAGGTGGGCAGCGTATCCTGACCGGCGGATTTCACGAATTCGGTGATCACCACGTCATCCAGCGAGATGACAAAGGCCAGCATCGCGCCCGCCAGGATACCCGGCCACAGCTGCGGCAGGGTCACCCGGCGGAACACCTGGAACGGGGTCGCATAGAGATCGGCGGCGGCCTGTTCCAGGCTCAGATCCATACCCTGAAGCCGCGCCCGGATCGGCAGATAGGCAAAGGGGATGCAAAAGGCCGAATGCGCGAGGATCAGATAGGCCAGCCCGGTATAGCCGGTGGCGACCTTGATCATCGCGAAAAAGATCAACAGCGCCACGGCGGTCACGATCTCGGGCACCATCAGCGGCTGGTTGATCAGGGCAAACACCGCCGTCTGCCCCCGGAACCGCCGCGTGCGGGTGGTGGCCAGCGCGGCCAGCACCGCAACCGTGGTCGAAATGCCCGAGGCCCAGAGCGCGACGACCAGCGAGCGCAGCGTCGCCTCCTGTACCTGCTCGTTCTCCCAGGCCGAGGCGTACCAGCGCCACGAGAAGCCCTCCCAGATGGCGATCGAGGTGCCGGCGTTGAAGGAATAGACCACCAACAGGATGATCGGCATGTAGAGCATCGCGAAACAGGCAAAGGCGATGGTGGTGAAGCCGGTCTGCTTGCGGATGTCAAAGACGCGCTCAGCCATGGTGCGCCTCGTCATTGCCGGCGGCGCGCACATAGGCCAGCAGCGCCACCATCACGATCGCCAGCAGCGTGATCGACAGCGCCGCGCCCAGCGGCCAGTTGCGGCCCTGCCCGAATTGCAGCTCGATCAGGTTGCCGATCATCAACTGGTTGCCGCCGCCCATCACGCGCGGCGTCACATAGGCGCCCAGCGAGGGTACGAAAACAAGGATCGACCCCGCGATCACCCCCGGCTTGACCAGCGGCAGGATCACCCGGCGCAACACCTGGAGCTGGGTCGCATAGAGGTCATAGCCCGCCTCGACCAGCCGGAAATCGAACCGTTCCATCGAGGCATAGATGGGCAGGACCATCAGCGGCAGATAGACATAGACCATACCCAGCAGGATCGAGAATTCGGTGAACAGCATCTGGATCGGCGCGTCGATGATGCCCAGCGCGATCAGAACGGTGTTCACGGTGCCTTCGTTGCGGATCAGCTCCAGAATGGCAAAGGTGCGGATCAGCAGGTTGGTCCAGAACGGGATGATGATCAGCAGCATCCACAGGTCACGCTGCTTTTTCGGGCGCGTGGCGATGAAATAGGCGGTGGGAAAGCCGAAGGCGAGACAGGCCAGCGTGGTCAGCGCCGACAGTTTCACCGACCGCCAGAAGATGCTCAGATGCGCGTCCGACCATCCCAGCGTGTCATCGAAAATGTCGCGCTGCATGAAGACGTTGAACCAGGCATCGAACGAGAGCTGCCATTCGACGCCGCCATAGTCCCCCGGGCTAAGAAACGAGTAGACCAGCGTGATCAGCAAGGGTCCGCTGGCGGCCACAAGCAGGATGACCAGCGCCGGCATCAACAACAGCCAGCGGTTTCGGGCCGCGCGGCGTGCCGTGATATCCGGTATCTCCGCCATCGCTCAGTCCCTCAGCACCTGGGCAACCTCGGCGGGAAAGCACACCCCCACCGGATCACCGGTGGCAAATCCCGCCGTGCTGTCGGGGCTGTTCTGCTGGCGCAGCACAAAGGTTGTCCCGTCTTCGAGGGTCACGTGAAAATGGGTGTCGGTGCCGAAATAGACCGCATCGCTCAGCACCCCGGCAAGCAGCCCCTCGGCGGGTGTGCCGAGCCGGGCATGTTCGGGGCGCACCGCGATGGTGACACGGCCGTTGACCCCTTGGGCGGCACGGGCGGCAATGGTGCGCCCCGAGCCCAGTCTCAGCGTTGCCGCACCGTCCCTGTTCTCGACCACATCGGCTGACAGGAAATTGGTATCACCGATGAAATCGGCGACAAACCGGTCGGCGGGATGGTCGTAGATCTCGCGCGGGGAACCGATCTGGCGGATGGCGCCATCGGACATCACCGCGATCCGGTCCGACATGGTCAGCGCCTCTTCCTGGTCATGGGTGACAAAGATGAAGGTGATGCCGGTCTCGGTCTGAAGGCGCTTGAGTTCAAGCTGCATGTTCTTGCGCAGCTTGAAATCCAGCGCGCTCAGCGGCTCGTCCAGAAGCAGCACGCGGGGCTTGGGCGCCAGCGCCCGGGCCAGCGCCACGCGCTGTTGTT
Organism: Ruegeria pomeroyi; assembly: GCF_021405525.1. Lineage (GTDB taxonomy): Bacteria > Pseudomonadota > Alphaproteobacteria > Rhodobacterales > Rhodobacteraceae > Ruegeria_B > Ruegeria_B alba. The sequence continues at coordinate 2,500,966 of NZ_JAGQAG010000001.1, read as the reverse complement.
GACCGCCCGAGATCTGGCCGGTCTGCCGGTCGGCGAGATGCGACATCTGCACCAGTTCCATCATCTCGCCCACGGTCTGGCTGATCTCGGTCTTGGGTCTGCCCAGCATCTCTAACCCGAACCCGATATTCTCGGCCACCGTCATGTGCGGAAACAGCGCATAGCTCTGGAACACGGTGTTGATCTGGCGCTTGTAGGGCGGCAGGTCCAGCAGGCTCTGCCCGAACATCTCAAGCGTGCCCGAGGTCGGATGCTCGAACCCCGCGATCAGCCGCAGGATCGTCGTCTTGCCGCAGCCCGACGGGCCAAGCAGCGTGAAAAACTCGTTGTCGGCTATGTCGATCTCGACACCGCCCAGGGCCTCGACCGGCGGATTGCCCGGATACACCTTGCGCAAGGCCCGTGCGCTGATCGCATTGGTCAATTACGGCTCCCCCCAATCGTCAGCGCGGTTCGCGTCGTGTTTTCTTGCTGCGCTCAATTGATGATTGCGCCATTGGCGGCCGGGGGATATACCCCTCTTGGGTTAGTTTTCTGTGAAAGATCAGTCACTGCGTGGGTAATTTATTTGATCGGTCTGTCAGATAGAGACATCCATAGATTGCGCAGCGCAATGAGTGGTGTCGGTACGCCCGGCTTTTTTCCCGCCTTTCGGCGATTGTTGCGCGCGCGGATATCGTTTGCGACTTTCATCATGATCCGCTTCGACCCGGGCAAGGCGCCTGTGATGCTGGATGCCTGGTTCGTTTCCAAGCGTTTGCCCAGCGCGGCTTTGACGGAGTACCTGAGCAATACATTTCCTTTTGATCCGTTCTATCAGTTTCTGGACCTGCCACCTGGGGGGGGCCTCTATCGGCTGCCAGAGATTGCACCGGACCGCTTCTTTTCCAGCGAATACTATCTGGAGTACTACCGAAAGACTGGCCTTTGCGACGAGGTTGGCTTGCTGGCGCCCCTGCCATCAGGCGCGCGGGCGCATCTGTCCGTCAGCCGGTTCGAGCGGAGCGGGCCGTATCGGCGTCGCGAAATCCAGTGCCTAAAGCATCATGCGCCGGTTCTACTGGAACTGTTGGCCCAACATGTGGCAGCGATCAGCCCCACGGTTACCCTGGTTCCACCCGTCAATGCACCTTCGCTGGCCGATCTGATCCGGGTCTATGCGGCCGAGACGCTTGCAGCCCAACTAACCCGCAGAGAGGCGCAAATCGCAGCTTTGGTTTTGCAAGGGCATTCCAATGGCTCTGCTGCGCTGATGCTGAACAATTCGCGCGAGACCTGCAAGGTGCATCGCCGCAACCTGTATCGCAAGCTGGCAATCTCATCGCAGCGTGACCTGTTCGGGTTGCTCAAGCATCTTTTGTGATCCCCGGCGCCCGTTTCCGGGCGCCGGGTTGGTTTCAGTATATCACGACCGAGCGGATGCTTTCGCCCGCGTGCATCAGGTCGAAGCCCTTGTTGATCTCGTCCAGGCTCAGCGTGTGGGTGATCATCGGGTCGATCTCGATCTTGCCGTCCATGTACCAGTCGACGATCTTGGGCACATCCGTGCGGCCCTTTGCGCCGCCGAAGGCGGTGCCCTTCCACACCCGGCCCGTGACCAGCTGGAACGGCCGGGTCGAGATCTCGGCCCCTGCCGGCGCCACGCCGATGATGATGCTCTCGCCCCAGCCCTTGTGCGCGCATTCCAGCGCGGTGCGCATCACGCCCACATTGCCGGTCGCATCGAACGAATAATCGGCGCCGCCCTTGGTCAGCTCGACCAGATGCGCCACCATGTCGCCCTCGACCTCGGCCGGATTGACGAAATCGGTCATCCCGAAACGGGTGGCCATTTCCACCTTGTCGGGGTTCAGGTCGACGCCCACGATCTGGTCGGCGCCCGCCAGCCGCAGGCCCTGGATCACGTTCAGACCGATGCCGCCCAGGCCGAACACCACCGCGCGGCAGCCGATCTCGGCCTTGGCGGTGTTGATCACCGCGCCGATGCCGGTGGTGACGCCACAACCGATATAGCAGATCTTGTCGAACGGCGCGTCCGGGCGCACCTTGGCCAGCGCGATCTCGGGCAGGACGGTGTGGTTCGAGAATGTCGAACAGCCCATGTAATGCAGGATCGGCGTGCCATCGAGCATGGAGAACCGCGTGGTGCCGTCGGGCATCAGGCCCTGACCTTGCGTGCTGCGGATCGCCTGGCAGAGGTTGGTCTTGCCGCTCAGGCAATACTCGCACTGGCGGCATTCCGGCGTGTAGAGCGGGATCACGTGGTCGCCGGGTTTCAGGCTGGTGACGCCGGACCCGACTTCGAGCACGACGCCCGCGCCCTCGTGGCCCAGAATGGCCGGGAACAGCCCCTCGGGATCGGCGCCCGAGAGGGTGAATTCGTCGGTATGACAGATGCCGGTGGCCTTGATCTCCACCAGAACCTCGCCGGCCTTCGGCCCTTCGAGGTTCACCTCCATCACTTCCAGAGGCTTGCCCGCCTCAACCGCTACCGCAGCACGTGTCCGCATGTGTTCCGTCTCCTTGGTTCAATAGTAGTGTCAGAAATTGTCAGGGGGATGGCTGCGTGCCTCGGCCACGAGGCAATCGAGCCCCTCCGAGGTGAGCGCCAACAGAAAGGCCTCGATATCGGCCAGCTCTTCGGGGCTGAGGCCCAGCGGGCGGATGCGCGCATCCTGATCGGGGTGTCCGGCGCCGCCCGTGTTGTAGAACTCCAGCACCTCCCCCAGCGTGGTCAGCGCGCCGTCATGCATATAGGGCGCACTCACCGCCAGATTGCGCAGGCCCGGGGTACGGAATTTCCACCGATCCGCAGGTTCCTCGGTCACCTCGTAGCGGCCCAGATCGGCCTCGCGCGGGGCGCTGACCGAACGGATGCGAGAGAAATCGAGCTGATGCACCACGCCGGGCGCCACCTGGACCGGGTGGCTGGCGGGCGGGTTCTGGCGCCGCTCCTCGCGCATCCGGCCATAGCCGGTGTCGTGAAAGGCCTGATCGGTGAACAGCGCATGATCCGCGTCGATCAGATGGCACGAGGCGCAATCGGCCTTGCCGGTGAACAGCGCGAAACCGCGTTGCGCCGCCGCGCCCATCGCGGCCTCGTTGCCGCCGAAATACCAACGGTCAAAGGCGCTGTTGCCCAGCGTCAGGCTGCGCTGATAGGCGCCAAGCGCCTGGCCGATCCGGTCAAGCGAGGCGGGCGCGGCAAAGGCCGCGTCAAAGAGGGGCCGGTAATCGGGCAGGTGGGTCAGCTCGGCCACCACATGGCCGATCGAGGGGTTGGCCATCTCGTTGCGCGCCACCAGGGGCGCGACGAACTGGGTTTCCAGCGCCGGATCGCGCCCATCGTGAAAGAGCGGGGTCAGAAAGCCCACATTGATCACGCTGGGCGCGTTGCGCTTGACGCTGCGCCCCTCGACCCCGATGGCGGTGGCCAGTTCCCAATTGGCAAACCCCTGTTCGGGCACATGGCACATGGCGCAGGACATGGTGCGGTTGATAGACAGGCGCCGATCGAAGAACAGTTTGCGCCCCAGTGCGATCTTGGCCTCGGTCGGCGGATTGTCCGCCGGATGCGGCACCAAGGGCAGGCCCAGTTGTGGTGACAGGCTGCGCTCCAGCGCCGCTTTGGTCCAGCTTTCGGGGTCTGCCGGACAGGTCTCGGCACTGATCGGCACGGGCAGGGCGGTGCCATGCTCCCCGGCCAATGCGGCGGGGGCAAGCAAGGTCAGCGCGGTCGCGACGGCTCGGATCACGCGCCTGCCTCTTCCATCAGCAGGGTTTCGATATCGGTCAACAGCAGGCGCGGGTCGAGAAAGCCCAGCCCATAGACATTGCGGATGTCGCCCTGCCGGTCGACCAGATAGAGACGCAACAGGTGGCTGATCGTCTCCTGATCCTCGGACCGGTCCACGACCTGGCCATAGCCGTCCAGAATAGGGGCCAGCGCCTGTGAACCGGACGTGGTCAGCACATGCCAGTCCAGCTTGTCACCCGCTTGTTCGTCCGAGGTGATGGGATAGGCAAAGGCCTCGATCGCCTCGACCGTGTCGCGGTCGGGGTCGAAGCTGATCGTCAACAGCTGCACATCCTCGTTCAACCCGGGCAGATCGCGGCTGGCATCGTGCACGTCGAAAAAGACAGACATCGCCAGCGGGCAGCCATTCACGTCGCCGCAGGTCAGATAGACGAAGCTGACCAGCGAGATCTTGCCCCGCGTCAGGTCGTGCAGGCCGTGTTCGCGTCCGTTGATATCCAGCACCCGCCCATCAGGCGCGGATTTGATGCGGTTCAGGCGGTAGCTGCCCGGGGCGGGCGGGTCAAACTGGTAAGCATCGCTCGCCTCGAAAACCGAGGCCATCGGACTGGGCCGGGCCGCGGGCTGGGGCTGCCAGACCTGCCACCCGAGGGCTGCCGCCGCCAGCGCCGCGACTGCCAGCCCGGAAAGGAGGTATCTCTTGCGCATCCGCCGCCACCGTCCATGTCAAAGGAAAAGCCGGGGCAGCGATGGGCCGCCCCGGAAGTCTGGGAGGTATCAGGACGAATAAAGCGCGGAGCTGCCAAAGCGCATGATATGCGCGCGGCCCAGACCCAGTTCATAGAAGTCGACGGCGAAATCCTCGACCAGTTCCTTGCCGTCCCAATTATAGGCCTTCAGGTACTGGACATCGTCGTCGCCCTTCTTGTCCCAGTTGGCGAGCAGCGAGGACGAGAAATAGACGCGCTTGCCGTCCCAGCTCTGGCTGACCATGTTGACCTGGCGGTCGATGACCTTTTCGTAGATCTGGAACGGTTTGTGCGGATCCGAAATGTCGAACAGCCGGGTCTTGCCATCCATGAAGCTGTTGATCCACAGCGTCTGGTCGTCGGCGGCGATCGAGATATCGACCGGCAGAGGGATGTCCGCCGGGTTGCCGATATCTGCCACCGCCTTGGCCTGCCACTCGCCCGCCTCATCCTCGTAGATCAGCCAGAGCTGCGAGGTGAGCGCCGTGGTCGAGAAGGCGTAATTGGCGTTCGACCCCCAGGGGAAGCGGATTTCCAGCGGCGCGCCGGGGACGTTGAACACTTTCTTGGGCTGACGGGTGTGCAGATCCCATTGCACGATTGTATTGCCGAAGCGTTTCATCGCTTCGCCGTCCTGCAACATCTGGCCGAAATCCATCATGTAGTTGGACCAGCCGGTAAAGGACGAGGTCAGCATGACGTTCTTGCGGATCAGCGCCCGGATGTCATAGCCGTAACCATCGGCCACCGCGTCACCCACGGCAACCGCGCCCTGCATGTCGGCGGTGGTGGGCATCCAATAAGTCGCCACGTAATCGCCGTCATCGTTGTATTCGACCAAAGCGGTGCGCCCGCCATGGTCGTCATCGTTGCTGAGACCGGTGATCATCATGCTGCCGGGCAGGGCAAAGAAGGTGTGCGGCCCCACGACCCCGCCGCTGTCCTTGACGAAAGTGTCGATGGTCTTGTGCAGTTTCGGGTTCGACGGGTCGGAATGCACGTCGAAGATGAAGATGCGGTTGGTGTCCAGCCCGCCGGTCCAGAAATAGCGCCGGTCGGCCGAGAACCCGCCATGATGCGCCTCGTTCCGGCCGCCGACCGAAACCGAGTTGATCACCTGACCACGGGTGCCCGAGCCGGGGCGCAGGTCGATGGTGACCAGCTTGTCCTGCTCGTCGCCCATGCCCTCGACCCCCAGGGTCCAGACATAGACAAATTCCTCTTGCCCGGTGATCTTGGGCATATAGGGCGATTGACAAGTTTCATCGGCAAATGCGCGAAACGGCAGCCCCATTGCCAAGGCACCGGCGGCCAGGGCCCCAAATTCTCTTCTTTTCATGACTTTCCTCCCGTTTGGATCGTTAATGCGTATTGTTCAGACCTTCTCTTGCGTCGGCCATGGCCTCGGCATTGGTGGTTTCGGCATCGACTACCGAACAATGCTGGATCGCCGCCGCAGCGCGCACCGCCTCGGCGGTCAGCACCGGCAGGATGCGGTTCTGAACCATCGGCTTGATCCGGTTCGACGGGCCAACGACGCCCATGGAAAAGATCGCGCCCAGCCGGTCCACATTGATCGGCACCGCGACGCTGCTGACCCCTTCGTCGATCTCACCGTCGCAGATCGCATAGCCATAGCGGCGCACCTGGTTCAGCTCGCGCTGGATCTGGTCAGGGTCGGTGATGGTGTTCTGGTTATAGCGCATCGGCTGGATGTCCAGCAGTTCCTCTCGCAGTTCGGGCGCCACAAAGGCGGCGATCGCCTTGGCCGAGGAACAGGCGTGCGCAGGCCGGGGCCCGAGCCCGGGATAGATGTAGGACAGCGACGGATCGGCCGGCGTCTCGATGTGGATCAGGTCGACCCGTCCGCCGCGGTAACGGGCCAGAAACCCGGTCTCGCCCGAGGTTTTCACCACCTGCTGCATCATCGCTGTGACCGCGTTGATCACATGCACGTCTGACTTGCCGGTCAGCGCGATTTTGACAAAGCGCATCCCCAGAATATAGCGGCTGCCACAGTCAGTATTCTCGACAAAGCCGCAGTCGATCAGCGACGAGATGTTGCGATAGATGGTTGCCCGTGGCACGCCGGTCAGCCGCGCCAATTCAGTGGCGTTTAGCGGGCTGGCGGCGCCTGCGATGGCTTCGAGAAGGCGGATCAGTCGTTCTTGCATCGGTTTCTCAAAATGCGGACATTGTTAGCATAATGTGAGAACTCGATTCTGTGCAACCGCTATCTGCCGCAAACACAAAGCATGTTTCGCGTCCTTGGTGGTTTGCGTGCGTCAGTCGCCCTGACGAGCATTGTCCGAAGGATACTTTGATGCCGTTCCTGTCTTCTATGCCAGTTCTAGAATCCGCCTTTGCCCGCATCCTCGAGTACAGCCGCACCTCGTCCACCTCCCCGTTGCGTCCGGCTGCGAAACGCTTCACGGAAGGCGCGCGCCCGGCTGCGCGCGCCCGGAATTGCGGTCTTGTCCTTGAGGATCAGTTTCAGGCCGCCGTCTCGTTTTGATTGCACCTGTTGGATATGGTCGAAGGCCACCCAATAGGATTTGTGAACCTGCATTCCGGCAGCATCGTCCAGCGCTTTGACCAGTGCCCCGAAACTTTGACGCACATGCGACTTACGGTCTCCATGATGGACAAAGACATAGTGCTCGTCCGCCTGAACCAGCGTAATGTCCTTCGCGGCGATGGTCTCTCCGGCCAGCATCAGTTTGGGGTCAGAGGCGGGGCGCGGGGTGCCGGCAGGGGCCATTTGCGGGCTGTCTGCGCGTGCGAGCAGCGGCAGCATCACCGCGGCGAACAGCAGTTCGAACCCAAGATGGACTGCAAAGGCCAGCAGGACGATCATTGCCGCCGCCATCGGCGTCCAGATGTCCAGGTCAAAGATCCGAGCATAGAGCCACAGCAACGGGATATCGTGGCACAAAACGCCCGACAACCCGATCAGAGGTACGGGCAGGTTGACACCGTGGCGGGTCGTTTGGCCGAGCCGGACCAAGAGCAGGCAAAGCAATAACAGAAAGACCCAGAGAACGACCCCTAGCCCCAGGCCCAGCCCAACCGTCGCTAACCAGCCGACTGGCACATCCAACATGAAGATGGAAAGGATACGTACGATAGTGGCCGAGAACACAATCATGAACATGGCTATAGGGGCGGTCATCATTGTCAACGCCGCGCGGCGGTCGAGTGAGACGGTATCGCCATTCAGAAAGCGGAGCGTCAGCGGTCTGGTGGAGGTCATCTTTGTGGCACAGATATCTTGTCCGGGACGCGGTGGCGCCCTGGCGGGTTCGGGTTTCAGCGCCTCGTCGAAGATTGCTCTTTAGGTCACTGTAATTCCTATATAATCACGCCAAGTTGACATGCCAGTCACGTTCGTTTGAGGGCAGGGCATGTCGCTGCTTCTGACTTGCAATGGCGCACCGCCGGTCATGATCGTGACCGGTGGAGCGATGTCCTTTCACGACTTGCTGAGGTGCTGAAACCACCGTTCACGACGGATGGGCTGTTGCGCTGCGGCGGAGCGCCTAAGCCTCTGTAGGGCGCACTGGGTGGGGGCTCAGATCGCGCCAGCGATGTCAGTGCCGATGTTTCCGATTGGCCAACGACCTCAAGCAGGTGGTGTTGTGTTTCGATCGGCACTGACCCGCTGGAAGCAAGTAGGGATGACTAATCCATGGATACTTCCATTTGGCTTTTCCTCGGCGCAACTGCGCCCGATGGGGAAATGCAGACAGTGCCAGGCCGGTTGAGCGGCATTCTATTCGAGCCCGAGGGCTATGTAGCCATATCGGGAAACTGGGCAATCGCGGACACGGACGCGTCTTTGACGCTGCGCTATTCAGTGCGCAATGGCGCCCAGGTATCGGCCGAGGTCGCCGGGGTCGTCTCGTCATCCGTGCAGGTTACCTTTGCCGACGGTCGCCTTCAAACCGTTGCAGGTGGCTCTCTGATGTCCATGTCGAACGGTGATTTGTTCTATGTGGTAGGGGCGGGGGATCCTGCGGCAACGTTCAAGACGATCGAGGGCGATGTCAGGCCGATATCCACCCTGCGGGTGACCGGCCTGCAGCAAGAAACAGACACCGACCTGACCGATCTGAGCTTTCCACAGGAATTCGCCGTTACAACCGATGGCAGTGAACCTGTGATCGGTGAAGCGCCAGACCCTAGTGGGCTACTGTCGGACGGGACGATCAGCGGCACCGGCTTGGCGGACCGGATCAACGTCAGGTATTTGGGTGATCGGGATGGCGACGTGGTCGACAATCTCGACGCCATGGGCCTCAACGGAGAACTGGCAGAAAGCGATGATGACCTGATCGACGCCTTGGGCGGGAATGACACGGTCGAGGCCGGGCGTGGCCACGACACGGTGCTGGGCGGCGATGGAGACGACTCGATTGATGGCGGCGTCGGCGCCGACAGCCTGTTGGGCGGTCTGGGCGCGGATACGCTGGACGGCGGCATCGGCGCCGACCCTCTGTCGCCGGTCTATCAACAGGTCACCTCGGTCAACCAGGTCCTGAATGGTGTGAACAGCAGGCCGGATTTCGGGGTGACCACGGTGTCCGATACCGGAAATGTCGCCTTTACCTCGGTCGGGACCATCGCCGACGGGTTCTTTGTCGGCGATAACTTCAACACGTCAGGCCTGTTTGCAGAGGAAACTCATACGCATGTCGCGTCGACACAGGCGGCAGGTGCCCGGATCGTGATGAACCGGCTCGAAATCTCCGAGACATTGACGATTTCAGTCGATGGAAGCGTGCTTGATCTGAGCGCGGCAATCGCTGCGGGGACGGTCACGTTCGACGGCGCGGGCGTCTATGTGATCGACGCCTCGGGCAAGATCGTCAGCACCTCGAACGATGTTGCCGTCACCGCCAACACCGAACTGACGCTGACATTCAAGGTACCGCTCAGCCGGATCGACGTGACACTGGTAAAAAGCGCCTTCAGCGCCGAAGGCGCCGTCTATGCACTGTCATTCGACACCAATCCGATTGTGGCGCCGCGCCTGTCCACCGCGAATGACACGCTGGAGGGCGGCGACGGCAACGACCTTCTTGATGGCAATGACGGCGACGATTCCCTGCGCGGCGGCACGGGCGACGACACCCTGTTCGGCGATGACGGAAACGACACGCTGCTTGGCGATGCCGGTCGAGATTCGGTTCTGGGCGGCGCCGGGGACGACACGCTGGCGGGTGGCGGAGAGGCCGATACCCTAGTTGGCGGCGCCGGCAATGACAGCATCTTCGATGGCGGCGGGGACGATCTTGTGTTCGGCTCCGAGGGCAACGATCTCTTCTTCATCGGGCGGGGTCACAACACGATCGGGGATTTCGGCTTTGGCAACGGTCCGGTCGACGATGGCGACCAGACCAACAACGATTTCGCCAATCTGAGCGCATTCTACAATCGCGCCACATATGACGCCGCCGTTCTGAGCGGCCGGATCGACCCGAGCGTGATCCGCAACCCGCTGGAATGGCTGCGCGCAGATCACGCCGACGACGGTGTGCTCAACGACACCGCCGCGGGATGGACCGCGAGTGACAGTCTGACGCTGCGCAATGGCGGCGCGCCGGTCGATCCCGGCCAGCTGACTTTCGATACCACTAACGTGACCTGTTTCTGCCGGGGCACGCTGATCGCCACCGCCGAGGGTGAGATCCCGGTCGAGGATCTGTGCGCTGGTGACCGAGTCATTACCCGAGACCGGGGTTATCAGCGCATCCGCTGGATCGGGAGCACCGTGCGCGATGCGCATCCCGGCATCGCGCCTATCCGAATCCGCGCGGGCGTTCTGAAAAACAACCGTGATCTGAGGGTTTCACCCAATCATCGGGTTCTGATGGTCGGGCCAATGGTGGAGTTCTTTCTGGGGCATGCCGAAGTTCTGGTGCCGGCCAAATTCCTGGTCGACGGTGAGGGGATAGTTCAGGAGCAGTTCGGGCAAGTCGACTATTTCCATATGCTGTTCGACCAGCACGAACTGGTGCTTTCGGAACGCGCCTGGACCGAGAGCTTTCATCCTGGTCAGGCGGGCTGGTCAGCTCTTTGCGATGAGACGCGCGCGGAAATTCTCGACCTATTCCCCGAGTTGGAGAGTGATTGCGCCACAATGGGCAGCTCGACCGCCCGCTATGTTGTCGATCGGCGCGAAGCGCTGGTCCTGCTGCAATCGCTGGGTGGGCACAGTATTCAAACAATGGAGATGCTGCCATGTTGAGGCGACGAGATGTCCGGCCCCGCCACCGGCAGGAGAGCGGATTCGAGCTTCGCGTTGTCTCGAACTGCAAGGAGCCTCACATTGATCGTGAGAGCGGTCCTTGTCGGTCAGAGGTCAACGCCCGCCCAAGGGTACGACTCTTCGCCAGCGCGGCGATCGTTCTTGTCCTTTGCTGCGTCAGCGGCGCGGCGGTAGCCGGTCTCGCTTTGGCGCTCGGCAGGGGGCTGCTTTTTGCGGCGATATTATACCTCACGCTCCCCAGTATCCTGTACGCCACGTTCCTGGCGGCGGTGCTGCTGCGGGAAAGGCCGCGGAAAAAGCTGGTGAAATCGGCGGTTGACGGGATCGATAGCGATGTAACGGGTCTTGCGAGTTGCGCTTTCGAGAGGGGGCGGCGTATCCGTATAAGGATTGGCGTTGCCGCCTGCGCGGTTATCACAACTCTCTTCTTGACGGATGACCGGCACATCCTGACCGGAGTCGCGTTGATGGGCTCGGCAGCCATTCTTCTGGCGGTGCTTGCCCGCCGGCGGGTCCTTGCGACCTATGCTACTACAGACCAGCTGTGCTCAAACGAACCAACGTTCATAGGAGCACATCATGGATTTCCCCGAAAAATACATTTCATACGTTCGGGTCTCGACTGACCGCCAAGGAAAGAGTGGTCTTGGATTGGAAGCGCAAAAATCGGTTGTCGATGGCTTCGTATTTCAATCTGGCGGAAAGTTGGTCAACGAATACGTGGAAGTGGAAAGCGGTACGGGCGGATCGCGCCGGGTTTGAATGATGCGCTTGCCAGTGCCAAAGATGCTTTGGCCCGCGCTGGCGTCATTCAAACACTAAGGCCCGGAAATCGCATTTACGTCATAGCCGACGAGTACGCCGCCGCACTGGAAGCATTGCAGCAGACGACGGGCGCTTGGGCGCGCAACAATCGCAACAGGGGAAACGGCCTGCGGTAGACGACGAACGGACAGTTGGAACTTTTGGGTGTCAGGCGACGCGATCGCTTTGCGACGAAGATGTGCCAATCAATTAGTATTGTGCGTTTTTTAAGCCGTACAAGGCCGATTGCCCGTCGTGGGCAAGGTCTATCGCAAGAACCCGGACAGAACCTTCCTGCGCGACACGCACGGGCATTTCGTCGTCGCCCATGACCTGTTCAACCACGATGGGCTGACCGAGGACGGGGTGGCCGAAGCTTTCGAGGAGTTTGCTCGCAAGGAGGGCCTCAGTTTTTTTCGGGACGCCCCTTCGACCAAGGCCGCCTAAGCGGTCTGTTGGAGGGGCTTGAAGCGTCGGTTCTCAAGCTCTCGGTTGCCATGCATGAGAACCGCGACAAGAGGTTTGACAGCCAGTATTTTCGGCGCGCTGCGCTCGCCGCAGATGTCCTAATTAACAAACACAATCCCCAAACGATTTCGGAGATTGCTTCCGACGTTCGGAGCTTTGGAGCCTATGCGTTAACAAACCAGTTTGATTATCAGGAAGAAGGTATTCCTTTTCTGAGAGGAACAAATTTCTCTGGTGGCTTCATCACATTCACGGATGCACTAAAGATTTCGGATGAAGCGAACGCACTTCTTCATAAATCTGAGGTCAATCCGGGTATGGTCTTGCTATCCATGTCCGGCAGCGTCGGTAGTGCAGCCGTCGCCTTGGATACCTGGCAGTACCCGATAAACTCCAATCAGGATATTGCGAAGATAGTTCCAAAAAGCATTTCGCCTTTCTACCTTGCCGCCTACCTGTCGTGTCGATTGGGTCAAATTCAGATCGAAAGGCTGCCCGTGGGTAGTGTCCAGCAGCACATATTTCTCTGGATGATACAACGACTGAAAGTTCCCCGCCTTTCAAGGGACCTAGAAAATCGGATTTCTAATGCGAGCCGGAGTGCGTTCTATGCTCACGAAACGGCATTTGATGCAGTCGGGGCTGCCGAAACGAAAGTTGTCGATGCGCTTGGTCTGGCCGACTGGGCTCCTCCAGAAGCGCTTACCTATACAGTGAGCTCTTCAAACGTTGTTGCTTCCGGTCGTCTCGACGCACAGTACTATATGCCAGCTAAGGAGCAAGTTAGGCGATCACTTGCAGCACTGCCCGGTAGTTTGCTTTCGGAGCGTGTCAGAAGCATTCGCGACCAGTGGGTACCCAGCCGCGCTGACCCGACAAAGCGGGTCCGAAACAATGATTTGACCGACGCGCTGGTGCCGTTACTGGATGCCGAGAAGGGACCCAGCGTTGCCGCCGAGATTGGGAGTATGAAGAAGGTGCTCAAGGACGGTGACGTCGCAATTTCTCGCCTCCGGGCCTACTTGAAAGAGGTCGCCGTGGTGCGGACCGGGGATGACATACCGTCTGTCGGGTCGTCGGAGTTCTTCGTCCTGCGCCCCAATGGCACAGCGATTTCGCCTGAGACGTTGATGGTGTTCCTCCGCTCCGCCCCGGTGCAGACCATCTTGAAATGGTGTCAGGACGGTTCACAGCACCCACGTTTCAGCGAGCGCGATTTGCTCTCTATCCCGGTTCCAGACGCCGTTGCCGATGTCTCCGCCGAAATCACCAAGATCGTGAAAGATGGCTTCGCCGCTCGGCACCGTGCCCGCAAGTTGCTCGAAGCCGCAAAACGGGCAGTGGAGATTGCGATAGAAGATGGAGAACCCGCTGCGATGACCTTCCTCGACCAAGCAGAGGAGGCGATTTGATGGCCTTGCCGCCACATGCAGCCGATTGGATGGATCGGGCCGAAATTGACTACATCGGTCCCTTCGTGAAAGCTTGGGCCGCTTTCAACGCGTGGTATCGACATGCCAGCGGTGAAAATACCGAAAGGGCCATGCTCAATTTCGCGGTGCGGCACCACAACAGCCGCCTTCGTCGTCGTGTGCTGCCTTTGTTGGACAACGGTAATGCCACTGCCGAGGCTGAAAAGCTAAAGCTGGCAATCTGTAACCTTCAACAGTCTCTTGATGACATCCATTTCGAAGTCACCCCGAAGGGCAGAACAGAACGGGTCTCGCTTCGTGAGGTTTGCATCAATCCCAAGCACCTCCAGAACGAAGTGATGGAGCGCAACGGCCAGCGATACGTGGCTAACAAGATACAAGGCGGCCATATAGAGATAACCGTAACCTCCTTAGCAACCGGGCAGGTTAAATTCACACATGTGCAAGCTGACTATGACGCGAACGACGTATACGCTCAGCCCGGTTTCACCAATGACCTATCGGTCGCACAGCAAACGAACCTTCGCCAATTCTACGACACATGTAACCCGCGCCCCATGACTGATCTGGTGCAGGGCGGTGGTCCTAACCTGCAAATTGCCATTATGCAGTTCCTATGCTCCGCAGAAGAACTATTGGCTGGCCTCGTGGAAACTTTGTACGCGATGCGCAATGCACTTCTGCATGGTGAGGTCGATCCTGACGAACAAGTGCTTGCATGCTATGAACCGGCATACCGGATCGTGATGCGTTTCCTTGAGACTGTGCGATAAGTCGTCACTTCGGGTCGCAAGCGAAATACTTACAATCGATTGCAAAGCTGCTGTGGTGTACGCCGATCCGCTGTTGAGACGTATTCGGACACCCTGAGACAACCTGATACTTCGAGCGCAGGCGCGGACTATTGATGGTATGAATGATGGGAAGCTGGGTGCGGATGTCAATAACGCAATGATTTTCAAGAACTTGTGGGGAAAAGTGGCAGCCCGTAGGGGAATCGAACCCCTCTTTCCAGGTTGAAAACCTGGCGTCCTAACCGATAGACGAACGGGCCACGCTGGCTTGTGGGGCGCCTTGTATGGTGTCGCCATCGCCCCCGCAAGCGGAAAAAACACCAATCGTGAAAGTTTTCTGAGAAGTTAGAAAAAGAACTTTATTTCAATAGGTCAGGCGCGCGCGACATCGTCGATGCGCAGTTGCACGCTCTGCCTGCCGCCCCAGGAATTGATCTCGAGCCGTCCGGCGAAATGGAACCGGGCGCCGCCGTGGTTTTCCAGTATCGGGCCGATCTCGCCATCGAAGGCGCCAAACAAGATTGCGTCCAGCCCGCCGCCCATTCCGTCGGCCAGCGACAGTTTCAGATGCGAGGCGCCGACGCGTTTGGCAAAGCGGATTTGCAGGTCGGGCAGGGCAAAGCGCGGGGCAGGGGCGCCGGCGCCGTAAGGGCCTGCCAGTTCGATCTGTTCCAGCAGCTCGACCGTGGCCGCGCCCGGCATCAGCACGCCGTCCAGCCGCATATCCGCCGGTCCGCCCTGTCCGGCCCCCTGTTTGGCCAGCAGCTCCGACAGCCGCTCCATCGCCGGTTCCAGCCGGTCGCGCATCACCGTCAGCCCGGCCGCCATCTTGTGGCCGCCGCCCTTGACCAGCAGCCCCTCGGATGCCAGTCGCTGGATCGCCGCACCCAGATCGACACCCGCCACCGAGCGGCCCGAGCCCTTGCCCTCGTCGCCGTCGAAACCGATGACGATGGCGGGCCGGTTGGCGGCATCCTTGAGGCGCGAGGCGACGATGCCCACCACGCCCGGATGCCAGCCCTCGCCCGCCGCCCAGACCAGCGGCGCCTCCAGCCCGCGGGTTTCGGCCTGATCCAGCGCGGCGGCGCGTACGGCGGCCTCGATATCGCGCCGCTCGGTATTGAGCAGGTCCAGCCGCTCGGCCAGCGCCTGCGCCTCGCTCATGCTGTCGGTGCCGAGCAGGCGGGCGCCCAGATCGGCCTGCCCGATCCGGCCCCCGGCATTGACGCGCGGCCCCAGCAGAAAGCCCAGGTGATAGGTGTTGGGCATGGCGTCCATGCGGGCGATATCGGCCAGCGCCACCAGACCGGGCCGCTGTCGCTGTGCCATCACCTTCAGCCCCTGGCGCACCAGCGCCCGGTTCGCCTCGACCAGCGGCGCCACATCGGCCACCGTGGCCAGTGCCACCAGGTCGAGCATCGCCATCAGGTCGGGCCCGCGTTGCCCACGCGCGCGCAGCTGGCGGCCCGCCTCGACCAGCATCAGGAACACCACGCCGGCGGCGCAGAAATAGCCCAGATCGCCGCTCTCGTCCTGTCGGTTGGGGTTCACCACCGCCACGCAGTCGGGCAGGGTCTCAGCCCCCAGATGGTGGTCCAGCACGATGACATCGGCGCCTTTGGCGGCGGCGATCGGGCCATGGCTCAGCGTGCCGCAATCGACACAGACGATCAGGTCATGGCTGCGGGCCAGATCCGCCATCGCCGCCTCGTTGGGGCCATAGCCCTCGTCGATGCGGTCGGGCACGTAAAGCGTCGCGGTCTGCCCCATCTCGCGCAGCCAGCAGATCAGCAGCGCCGCCGAACTGCCACCATCCACGTCGTAATCGGCAAAGACCGCGATCCGCTGGCGCTCGGAAACTGCGGCCAGGAACCGTGTCGCCGCGATTTCCATATCCTTCAGCTTGCGCGGATCGGGCAGCAGTTCCTTGAGCTTGGGGTCAAGGAAGCCGCGCGCCTCGATCGCCGGGACCCCGCGCCGGGCCAGCACCTGGCACACCGCCTGCGGCAGGTCGGTCTGCTGCCGCATCATCTGCGCCGCCCGCTCGGTCTCCAGATCGGGGCCGACCCAGCGCCGCCCGCTCAGGGACTGTTCGATGCCCAGATAACTCACCACTCACCTCATGCGCAAAGGCCGGACCCGCCCCGGACCCGGCCCTTCATTTCGCCTCAAATACTCCCGCCGGAGGCTGCGGCGCCAGCCGCATCCCCCGTCAAGGGCTCAGACCGGGGTACGATAGCTCATCCGCCGCACCGAGCCTGTCTTGGACCGCATCAGCAGCGTCGTGGTCTCGACCCAACCCGGCTCGCGCTTGATGCGCGGCAACAGCGATCCGCCGGTCACGCCGGTGGCGGCAAAGATCACGTCCTGCGTCACCATCTCGTCGCGGGTATAGACGCGGTCCAGATCGGTGATGCCGGCCTTGGCGGCGCGGCCACGCTCGTCATCGTTGCGGAACAGGAGCCGGCCAAAGATCTGCCCGCCCATGCATTTCAGCGCTGCCGCAGCCAGAACCCCCTCGGGCGCACCGCCCGAGCCCATATACATGTCGATGCCGGTGGTCTCGGCCTCGGCGCAATGCATGACGCCCGCCACATCGCCATCGGTGATCAGCCGGATCGACGCGCCGGTTTCGCGCACCTCGGCAATCATCGCCTCGTGGCGCGGACGTTCCAGGATACAGACGGTGATATCCGACGGCTTGCAGCCCTTGGCCGCTGCCAGCGCCTCGACCCGTTCGCGCGGCGACATGTCGAGCGACACGACGCCCTCGGCATAGCCCGGACCGATCGCCAGCTTGTCCATATAGACGTCGGGCGCGTGCAGCATCGAGCCGCGCGGGCCCATGGCGATCACGGTCAGCGCGTTGGGCATGTCCTTGGCGGTTAGCGTGGTGCCTTCCAGCGGGTCGAGCGCGATATCGACGCCCGGACCGTTGCCGGTGCCCACTTCCTCGCCGATATACAGCATCGGCGCCTCGTCGCGTTCGCCTTCGCCGATCACCACCACACCAGCGATGTCGAGCAGGTTCAGCTGTTCGCGCATGGCGTTCACCGCGGCCTGGTCGGCGGCCTTCTCATCGCCGCGTCCAATCAGCGAGGCCGAGGCCAGCGCTGCCTGTTCAGCCACGCGGGCAAGGCCCAGGGAAAGCATACGGTCATGAAATTCGGGCATGGCGGACATGAATAGTTCCTTGCAGATGGGCTTATTGACCCTCTAACGCAGCGCGGCGGGAGTCCACAAGCATGTTTGCGAAAACGGTTCGGGCGGGTCAGACCGCCTCGATCCTCAGCGCCACCGGTTCGGCGGCCAGAACACCCGTCGCCGTCATGGCGTCCAGCGCGGCGTCCAGATCGGCGCGCTGGGTCTTGTGAGTGACGATCACCACCGGCGCCTCGGCGCTGTCATGGCCGGTCTGGCGCATCCGGTTGATGCTGACCCCGGCATCGCCCAGCGCGGCGGCCACCTTGGCCAGCGCGCCGGGACGGTCGGGCAGCAGCAGGCGCAGGTAATAGGGCGCCGGAGAGTTCGATTGCGCACTGTCGGCCTCGGCCAGCGTGTGGGCGGGCTGTCCGAATACCGGCAGGCGGAAGCCGCGCGCGATATCGCAGATATCGCCCAGTACGGCGCTGGCGGTGGGGCCTTCGCCCGCGCCGGGGCCGCGCAGCACGATCTGTTCGACCGCGTCACCCTCGATCACCACCATGTTGGTGCCGCCTTCGAGCTGGCCAAGCGGCGAGTCCGCAGGCACCAGACAGGGCCGCATCCGCTGTTCCAGCCCGCGCCCGCTGCGCTGGGCCACGCCCAACAGCTTGATGCGATAGCCCATGTCGGCGGCATAGGCGATGTCTTCGAGGTTGATGCGCTCGATGCCCTCGATGTCGATGCCGTCGAAATGCGGTTTGGTGCCAAAGGCGATGGCGGCCAGCAGCGCCAGCTTGTGCGCCGCGTCGATCCCGCCCACATCCAGCGTCGGGTCGGCCTCGAGATAGCCCAGTTCGGCGCATTCCTGAAACAGCGCGTTATAGCCTTTGCGCTGCGATTCCATGCGGGTCAGGATATAGTTGCAGGTGCCGTTCATGACCCCCATCACGCGGGTGATCTCGTTGCCGGCCAGCCCTTCGGTCAAGGCCTTGATCACCGGGATGCCGCCGGCGACAGCGGCCTCGAACCGGATCACCCGGCCTGCGGTCTCGGCCTGCTCGGCCAGCGTCTGGCCATGGATGGCCAGCAGTGCCTTGTTGGCGGTGACCACGTCCTTGCCGGTTGCCAGCGCGGCCTCGATCGAGGCCTTGGCGGGGCCGTTCTCGCCCCCCATCAATTCGACGAACACATCGACATCGTCGCGGCGGGCGAGGGCGACCGGGTCGGTCTCCCACGCGTAAGAGGACAGGTTGATGCCCCGGTCCTTGCCCGCATCGCGGGCCGAGACGGCCACGATCTGGATCCGGCGTCCGGTACGCGCCTCAAGCAGATCGGCCTGACGACGGATGATGCGCACAACGCCGACGCCCACGGTTCCCAATCCCGCGATCCCAAGCCGCAATGCCGGTTTCATGCTGTCTGTCCTTTCTGCTCGTGCCTGATGCGGCCCTGGCGGGTCGCTCCCTTGTGGCGTGCCTTAGCCCGTTCGGGGCGGGCGTGCAATCGTCGGGCGTGTTATTCGGTCTCGCTCCGCGAGGTGTCTTGGTCGGTCGCCTCTTGCAGGCGCCGGGCGCGCTGCGCCAATGCGTCGCGACGCGCTTCGAGGGACTTCTGAACCGCCAGGGCCTCTCCCTCGGGGTCGGCGGGCGGGCCAAGAGCCTCGTCCAGTGGCACCAGTTTGGGAAAACCCGCTTTGCGCAGATCAGGGCTGATCCGCTCGTTCAACTCGGGTACCTGTGTGCAGGCCGCCGCCAGCAGCAAAAGAGAAAGAAATGCGGATCTAGGCATGCGGCCACCGGACCTGTTGAAGGGTGTCCCTTTTGTCGTAAATTGTCGGCACCTGCGCAAGCGGGGCTTTTATCTGAACATATGTTCAGATAGCGTGGCCATATGGCACGTACCCAAGGTTCCCATTCCGATATCACCGGCCCGCGCATTCAGGACGCGGCGCTCAGGCTGTTTGCGCGGCACGGTTTCGCCGCCGTGTCGATGCGCCAGATCGCCGGAGAGGTGGGTGTGCAGGCGGGCGCGCTCTACAATTACACGCCGGACAAGCAGAGCCTGCTGTTCGGGCTGATGCACCGGCATATGGACGAACTCCTGTCGGCGCGCCAGCACCGGGTACGCGGGGATGCGCTGACCCGGTTGCGTGATTTCGTGGGGTTTCACATCCGCTTCCACCTGAACCGGCCGGACGAAGTGTTCATCGCCTATATGGAGCTGCGCAACCTGACGCCCGAGAATTTCGCAACCATCGAAGGATTACGGCGGCGGTATGAGGACGATCTCGAGGCGATCCTGCGCGCCGGGGTGGAGGAAGGTGCCTTTGCGGTGCCCGATACCAAGATCGCGACCCTGGCGGTGATCGCGATGCTGAACGGGGTCAATACCTGGTACCGGGCCGAGGGGCGGCTATCGCTTGACCAGGTGGAAGGCATCTATTGGGACATGGTCCGCAAGGCGGTGGCGGCCTAGTCGTTTTCCGATCCGGAAAACGACCCGGAAAACAGATGTTTTCCGGGTCGGAATTCTTGCAGAATTCCGCGCGCCTCAATGCGCGGGGCGAATGAAGGTGCCGTTGCGCAGGTCGCGCATGGCCTGCATCAGCTCTTCCTGCGTGTTCATCACGATCGGCCCGTGCCAGGCCACCGGCTCGGCGATCGGCGCGCCCGAGATCAACAGAAAGCGTATCCCCTGCGGCCCGGCCTGCACCGTCACCTCGTCGCCGGTGCCGAAGCGGATCAGGGTGCGGTCGCCCGACAGGTCGCGGATATTGAGCTCTTCGCCCGCCACTTCCTTTTCCAGCAGCACACCGGTTGGCGCCGAGGCATCGGCAAAGGCGCCGGCCCCTTCGAACACATAGGCAAAGGCGCGGCGATAGGTGTCGATCCGGAACGTCTTCTTCACCCCCGCCGGGACGAAGATATCGAGATATTGCGGGTCGGCGGCGATGCCGTCCACCGGACCGGTCTTGCCCCAGAAGCTGCCAACGATCACCCGCACCCTTGTGCCGTCATCGTCGATCACCTCGGGGATCTCGCTGCCGCGCACATCCTGGTAGCGCGGCGCCGTCATCTTCTGGCTGGCGGGCAGGTTGCCCCAAAGCTGAAAGCCATGCATCTGGCCCTGCGGATTTCCCTTGGGCATCTCCTGGTGCAGGATGCCCGACCCGGCGGTCATCCATTGCACGTCGCCCGCGCCCAGCGTGCCGGTATTGCCCAGCGAATCCCCGTGCTCCACCGTGCCGGCCAGCACATAGGTGATGGTCTCGATGCCGCGATGGGGATGCCAGGGAAAGCCGCGCAAATAATCCTGCGGATGCTCATTGCGGAAATCGTCAAACAGCAGGAACGGGTCCAGCTCGGTCGGGTCCTGAAAGCCAAAGGCGCGGTGCAGCTTGACCCCGGCGCCTTCGAGCGCGGGGGTGGCGCGGCGGGTTTCAAGTATGGGACGAATGGACATGGTGGGGTCTCGCTTGGGCTGTGTAAGCTGGTGTTAAGATAGGGGGCGCCGTTGCCAAGGCAATTCCGCGTCGCGCCACCGGGCTTGTGCAGCGGTGCACAGCCGACGGAGTGTCAGGTTCAGGTCTCGGCCCACCATTCCGCAGGTTTGCGCCGCTTGCCGTGCCTACGCGCCAGCCGCAGCGCCAGCTGGCGCAGCGGCGACAGCGCGAGCCGCAGCCACAACCGGTTGCGTCGCCGCGCATAGTCGCGGTTGAACGGGCAGACCCGCATGCAGATCGCGCAATCCGAGGCGAGCTTGGCCCAGAAGCCGAAACATTTCTCGGCATCCGAGGTCCATTTGCGCACGCCCTGGATGGCCGAGACATTCGGCGCCACATCCGAAGGCGGCCCATAGGGCAGCGCCTTGACCGGGCAGGCATCGGCGCAGGCCGTGCAAATGTCGCAAAAGGCGCGCACACCCTGTGGGCGCGGCACATCATGGGCCAGCGGCAGGTTGGTGAACACCTTGGAAAACCGCAGCCGGGGGCCGAATTCGGGCGTGATCACCATCTGGTTGCGGGCGTATTCGCCCAGGCCCGCCTTGATAGCATAGGGGATTACCAGTCCGGTGTCGTTCATCGAGGCCACGGCCTCGTATCCCAGATTGCGGATATAGGCGGCCAGTTGCATCACCACTGCCGCCTCGTGGCTGTATTCGCGCCCGGTGGCGGCGCCGGCCAAGGCCGAGGGGTAGGTGGCCACCAGGTCGCGCTCCATCTCGTGGCCCAGCACGATGACCGAGGTCAGCCCATTGGGCAGGCCGAGTGGTGCCTCGCTCATGTCGCGGGTATCGACGCGGGCGGTATAGTGCCAGCGTTCGTCCAGCTCGGTCACGCCGCACAGATCGGCGCCAAAGAAGCGGGCGACGCGCTTGATCTCGGCGCTCATGGCGGCGGGATCGTCGATCGCGACCTGTTGCGGCGCCACCGGGGTGTCATAGCTGATCGGGGCCTGGAACCCCTCGCGCCGCCCCTCGGCGGCAAAGCGGTTGGTGACAACATCCGAGATCAGCCAGGCGGCGTTGCGCAGCGCGAAATCACGTTGGGTGAACCCATCGCCCCGGCGCGGTGCCGCCTCCATCCGGTAGGAGGCAAAGAAGGCATCCGTCTGCCTGGATCGCACCGACGGATCCCACATGGCGCGGGTGAATACGTCGTTGCGCTGGGAAAAGCGCTCGAACGCCTCGGTGGTCTCGATCCCGGCGGCGGCATCGGTCGGACGGGTGCGGTCGGGCCGGTTGGCGGGATAGCTCATGGGCGTCACGCTAACTCGGGGTTTGTGGGTAGGGCAAGATGCCTGTTCGGCGCCCGCGCAATCGGCTATGCAGGCGCAACGAACAAGAGGGCGACACCAGATGCAGGACGAGGTTTTGGCAACGATCGAGGCATCGGCGCCCCGGCGCTGGATGGCGCTGGTGGTGCTGACGGTATTGGGCGGGCTGCTGATTTATGTGGCGGTCGTAACGCCGCCGGCGGTGGTCTGGCAGGTCTTTCTGATCGTGCTGGGGGCGCTGACGCTGTGGCTGGCGCAGCGCATGTTCCTGGCGACGGCGGGGCGGGTCGAAATGACCGCGACCGAGCTGCGCGGCAGTGACGGCACCGTGATCGCCCGCATCGCCGATATCGAGGCGCTGGACCGGGGCGTCTTTGCCTTCAAGCCGTCGAACGGGTTCCTGCTGCGTACCTCGGTGCCGGGCGGGCGCACCTGGCAGCCGGGCCTCTGGTGGCGGATGGGCCGCCGGATCGGCATCGGCGGCGTCACCCCCGGATCGCAGACGAAATTCATGGCCGAGATGCTCTCGGCCATGATGGCGGAACGCGATGGAACCTTGCCGCGCTAAGCGTCAGACGCTGCCGGCGATCTCGTTGGTGAAACGGGGCCGGGTAAAGATAAACGTTTCCATGTCTGTGTCATCCAGCCCGACCCGGAAAGGCGATCTGTAGACGTTTCTGGTCTCGACCAGGATCAGCGTGTCCTGGTCCGACATCGGCGGCAATCGGGAACTGATGGACCCAACATTGGCGTTGCTCAACCTTTCGGGAAAACCGCGATTGGCCGACCAGCGTACCCGATGCCGATCACGCCTTCTCTCGTAACGCAGCAGCGAGATACGGACTTGGAGGCTGTCGGTATCCTGCACCATGCGTTCAAACAGTTCGACCATTGAATCGATGTAGGCGTCGTCGATGGTCCGCGTCTCTCGCGAGATAAGGTCGCCGATCGTATAGGCGGCCTTCACGTTCGAAGCTGCCTCGCGGTAGCCATCGAAGTAAGTGTAGCCGATCATGATGGTCCAGAACAGGATCGGTACCGTCAGCAACGCTTCGACCGCGACCGAGCCTTCCTCGTTCCGGCGGAACAGACGCAGCGAGTTCAATATGCGAGACATGGACATGGCTTTACAACGGCTCCTGCACAAAGACGGACATGGCCGTCAGGGCGTATTGGCCTTCGTCATTGGCCAAGGCGGCTCCCAGGGTTGAAGTCGGGAAGATCGGGTTGATCTTGGCGCAGGCCCGCAGGACCATCAGCTCGTTTGCCTGGCCATTTTCGAATTGTCGCACGGGGCGCGTCTCTTCGGAAAGGTCGGTGCAGTCGGGAACGGCAGGCAAGGTGATGCCGGCATAGGGATCCTGACGAACCATCTCGAGCTTGAGGTTGGTGCTGCACTGGCGGATAAAGACCGCCTTGTCGCAGATCCTGTTCTTCAGCTCGTTATGGCCGGGATTGGACCCGGTGTTGAGACGCAGGTCACGTACCACCACATCCACAGCGCGTTCCAGCATTGCGTGGTTCAGCGTCATGAATGTCAGTTCGACCCCGGCAAGCATCACACCGATGACTGCAGGGAATACGATAACGAATTCGACTGTTGCGTTGCCGTCTTCGCGATTGCGGAACCGGCGCAGGAAATTGCCCAAATGCCGTATCATTGTGTCAGCCTCAGCTTGCGGATCGACGAGGCGATCGAGGTAAATGCGTCACTGATTTCCAGCCCTTCGGCGTCATAGTAGTGGCTGTCCGAGCTTGCGCAGCGCTTGAGCACCCGGCGACCGCTATATGGGGCCTCGAAACCGACCGTATAGACGATCACACCTTCGTCCTTGGCCGCGTCACAGATGTGGTTGGTCCGCTGGTCCTTGGCCGATGCTTCTTTCTTGGTAAAGGCTGCGCTGTACCATTCACCCCAGGCGCTGCTTGTGAACTCAAAGTTGTAGTACGCGTTGTAGGCGAGCGATACCTTATTGAAGAGCTCGGCATAGGTCAGCTGGACTGCTTCGCCGGGCTCGTCCTTCATCGCGCAGCTGTAATAGCCGCCTGAGGTATAGCCGCATGCCTCGCTCTGGCCGTTGCCATAGGGATGATCCGACCAGCGGTTCTGGTCCGGCCAGTAATAGCTGTTACCACCATTGTCGTGGTAGACGCTGAACGCATTGGTACTGTTGTTGTCGGGCGAGCCACTGATCACGTCTTCGGCTGCGTTGTACCAGACCGGCGACAGGCCGGTGCGCAGCGACGGGTTCAGCATGTACTGGTTGGTGTTCTCGCCGTCGGACATCACGATCAGCACTTTGAGAACATCGCCAGAGTCATAAGCGCTGGGCCGGCCGGAGAAGATCGCGGGCACCTTGTCGTCTGCGATCAATCCGTTAATCACGCTTTGCGTGTTCGGATCCAGCATTACGACACCCCATTTGGTCCCGATATCGATCGAGGTGTTTCCGCGACCGCTCATCCCGTCGATATAGGTGTTCAGAACGGTCTGGTTGTTGGTGAACGGCAAGATCGCGGTGCTGTTGCGCACGGGGCAGACCGGGGTCTGAATCGGATCCTTGGAATAGGTGAACGGATCGAAATGCATCGTCCGCTCCAGCGGCGTTACACGCGACAGGCCGGGCTGGCTGAACTCGTCATCGATGAAATTCACGCAATGCGAGTAGGTATGTTCCTCGCTGACATTGTAGTAGGGCAGGATATCGGGGCCGGCGTTGACCTGAGATGCATAGGGGATGATCGAAATCGACACGGCTCCAGGCTCGGTCGCCGACAGCATGTGATCGACAAATTCCTTGGCCGCGATCTTGAGGTTGTAGAGCCGGCTGTTGCTGTTCATTGAGCCCGAAACATCGAGCACCAGCGAGATTTCCACGTTGCCGATGCTCTCCTCTGCGGTGCTGGCCGCGGGGATCGTCAGGCTGTCGTAGCCCGAGAGCTTCATGAAATGGGTCGGCAAGTCGGCGGTTGCGGTGGCGGACACCTTTCGGAAGCCAAGGCCTTCCTCAACCGTGATGCTGGAAAGATATTCCAGCAAGCCCGCTTTCTCCAGGTAGCTGCGAACCACGGTTTCGGGTGCAACCAGTTGGTCGAGGTCGGCCGCGGCCAGAACCGCGCGGTCCATCGTATACTGCAGGGACGCTCGCTTTTGTTCATAGCGCATCAGGTCGACACCGATGCCGGTCGCACCAACCAAGGCAAGAAACAGGAACAATGCGAGGACCGTCATCAGACCGTCTTCTTCGCGAGCGAAGTTCCCGAGATGCGCCTTGAGCCTGGTGCGGATACGACGCGACACCGTGTCGATGCTGATCTGCGTATTGAACATTGTCCACCTACCTTTCCGGCAGAACCCCAGCCGGAGAATACAGTTCCAATTCACTGTTTTGCCTTGAGAAGATGGCAGGATTGGGGCGGAAATCGCCCGAAAGGGTGAATGTTAACCGCGTGTTAAAGACAACGCAGTCAAATGTTCGGACTTTGTTTCCCTGTGGCCGACAATGCCCTGGAACTGTCCCCCAGAATCGCCGTTCCCCCTGAATTCAGATTCTTCAAGCGATTAAAAATGTCGCACTCCTGTGACGAAGCGTCATATGTTGCCTGCGACAAGGTGTCATCATCCGAGTCGGAGAAGGTCATGGAGGATTTTGGTTTAATGACCCGCAAGAACGAACCCAGTTTCCGAGAAAGCGTGGATATGATGTTCAACAGGGCGGTTGCCCTGATGGACCTGCCACCGGGACTGGAAGAGAAGATCAGGGTATGCAACGCGACATACACGGTCCGGTTCGGGGTGCGCCTGCGTGGCCAGATCCAGACGTTCGTGGGTTATCGCTCGGTCCATTCCGAACATATGGAACCGGTCAAGGGTGGTATCCGCTATGCGATGGCGGTGAATCAGGACGAGGTCGAGGCGCTGGCGGCGCTGATGACCTATAAATGTGCCCTGGTCGAGGCGCCCTTTGGCGGTTCGAAAGGGGGGTTGCGTATCGACCCGCGGCAATACGAAGAGCACGAGCTGGAACAGATCACCCGCCGCTTTGCCTATGAACTGGCCAAGCGCGACCTGATCAACCCGTCCCAGAACGTGCCTGCCCCCGACATGGGCACGGGCGAGCGCGAGATGGCCTGGATCGCCGACCAGTATGCGCGCATGAACACCACCGATATCAACGCGCGCGCCTGTGTCACCGGCAAGCCGCTGAATGCGGGCGGCATCCATGGCCGGGTCGAGGCCACCGGGCGCGGCGTGCAATACGCGTTGCAGGAGTTCTTCCGTGACAGCATCGGCGTCGGGAAGTCGGGATTGTCAGGCAAGCTTGATGGTAAACGGGTGATCGTACAGGGCCTGGGCAATGTGGGCTATCACGCGGCCAAGTTCCTTAGTGAAGAGGATGGGTGCCTGATCACCGGCATCATTGAACGCGACGGCGCCCTGGTCAGCAACGAGGGGCTGGATGTCGAGGCGGTGCATAACTGGATCGTCAAGCATGGCGGCGTTACCGGTTTCCCGGACGGCACTCATGTGACCGATGGCCCCAAGGTGCTGGAAGAGGAGTGCGACATCCTGATCCCGGCAGCACTGGAGGGGGTGATCAACCTCAACAATGCCGACCGGATCAAGGCGCCGCTGATCATCGAGGCCGCAAACGGCCCGGTCACCGCCGGTGCCGACGAGATCCTGCGCAAGAAGGGATGCGTGATCATTCCCGACATGTATGCCAACGCGGGCGGTGTGACGGTGTCCTATTTCGAATGGGTCAAGAACCTCAGCCATATCCGGTTCGGCCGCATGCAGCGCCGCCAGGAAGAGGCGCGTCACCAGCTGGTGGTGGACGAACTGGAACGGCTCGACCGCTATCTGGGCGACGCCTGGTCGATGACGCCGCAGTTCAAGGAGAAATACCTGCGCGGCGCCGATGAACTGGAACTGGTGCGCTCGGGTCTCGATGACACCATGCGCATCGCCTATCAGGCCATGCGCGATGTCTGGCATGAGCGGAGCGATGTCGAGGATCTGCGCACCGCAGCCTATCTGGTCTCGATCGACCGGGTGGCCAAGAGCTATCGCGCCAAGGGCCTCTGAGGCGGGGCGCGGCATCGAAGACGCGGGGCGTGCGGGCAACCGGGCGCCCCTTTTTTGCGCGATCAGGGTCTGAATTCATGTCGTGCCGGCGACAGGATTAGTCGCGGACAGACCAGTCTCTGTCGATTACGGTCTTGAGACCGCACTCATCGGTGTTACTCGTTATGACAGCGATACCAGGTCGGCAAGGAGAGACGGCGATGCGGTTTTCGGGCCTTCGGGTGTTGAAGGAGGGGCTGACCGGCAACAAGGGCTGGCGGCCGCATTGGCGCGACCCGGCGCCCAAACCGGAATATGACCTGGTCATCATCGGCGGCGGCGGCCACGGGCTGAGTACCGCCTATTACCTGGCGCGCGATCATGGGCTGACCAATGTGGCGGTGCTGGAGCGCGGCTATATCGGCGGCGGCAACATTGGCCGAAACACCACCATCGTGCGGGCCAATTACTTCCTTCAGGGCAATTCCGAATTCTACTCGCACTCGCTGAAACTGTGGGAGGGTCTGGAAGAGGACCTGAACTATAACGTGATGCATTCGCAGCGCGGCATCCTGAACCTGTTCCATTCCGACGGCCAGCGCGATGCGGCGGCGCGGCGTGGCAACATGATGCTGAGCCAGGGCGACGATGCCATCCTGCTGGGGCGCGAGGAACTGCGCGCCAAGGTGCCCTTCCTCAATTTCGACGACCAGCGTTTTCCGCTTTACGGTGCGCTCTATCACCCGCGCGGCGGCACCGCGCGTCATGACGCCGTGGCCTGGGGCTATGCGCGGGGGGCGGACAGTCGCGGCGTCGACCTGATCCAGAATTGCGAGGTGACGGGGATCGACGTCGAGAACGGGCGGGTCACCGGCGTGCAGACGGTGCGCGGCCCGATCCGGGCCAAGAAAGTGGCGATGGTGGCGGCGGGCCGTTCCAGCCAGGTGGCGGCGATGGCGGGCATGCGCCTGCCGATCGAGAGCCATATCCTCCAGGCCTTTGTCACCGAGGGGCTGAAGCCGGTGATCGACCATGTGATCACCTTTGGCATGGGACATTTCTATATCAGCCAGTCCGACAAGGGTGGGCTGGTCTTTGGCGGTGACCTGGATTTCTATGCCTCTTACGCGGCGCGCGGCAACCTGCCCAAGGTGGAACATGTGATGGAGGCGGGCATGGCGCTGATGCCGATGATCGGCAAGGCGCGCGTGCTGCGCAGCTGGGGCGGCATCATGGACATGTCGCCCGATGGCTCTCCCATCATCGACCGCACCCATATCGACGGGCTCTATGTCAATTGCGGCTGGAACTACGGCGGGTTCAAGGCGGTGCCGGCCTCGGGCAACGTGTTCGCGCATCTCTTGGCAACGGACCAGTACCACCCGGCGGCAACACGGTTCAGGCTGGACCGGTTCCGCACCGGGCGCGGTATCCTGGATGAAGAGGGCACTGGCTCTCAACACAACCTGCATTGAGGGGGGAGAGGCCGGACATGAGTATTTTGGGCGGAATGAAGAGTGGGGGACGGCGATGAGGATCACCTGTCCGCATTGCGGCGACCGCGACAGCCGCGAGTTTTCCTATAAGGGCCACGCGCTGGCGCTGGAGCGTCCGGCGCCCGATGCAGGGGCCGAGGCCTGGGACGATTATGTGCATCTGCGCGAGAACCCGGCCGGGGAGACCCGTGACCTGTGGCATCACCATTTTGGCTGCGGCGCCTGGCTGGTGGTCACGCGCAACACGTTGACCCATGACGTGCTGGGCTGCGAACTGGCCTCGGAGGCGCGGCGATGAGAGTTCAGGGCAAAGGGCTGATCGACCGGGACAGGCCGGTCTCGTTCACCTTCGACGGGGTGGGCTACAGCGGGTATCAGGGCGACACGCTGGCCTCGGCCTTGCTGGCCAATGAGGTGCGGCTGGTCGGGCGTTCGTTCAAGTATCACCGCCCGCGCGGCATCCTGACGGCTGGCAGCGAGGAACCCAACGCGCTGGTTACGGTGGGGCGCGACGGGCGGCAGGACCCCAATGTGCGCGCCACGGTACAGGAGATTTACGAGGGGATGGCGGCGCGGAGCCAGAACCGCTGGCCCTCGCTCAGCTTTGACCTGATGGCGGTCAACGACCTGGCGGCACCGTTCCTGGGGGCGGGGTTCTATTACAAGACCTTCATGTGGCCGCGCAGTTTCTGGGAGAAGCTGTATGAGCCGGTGATCCGCCGCGCTGCGGGTCTGGGCGCGTTGTCGGGGCAGGATAATTCCGACCGTTATGAGCGCGCCTTTGCCTTTTGTGATCTGCTGGTGATCGGCGCCGGGCCTGCGGGGCTGATGGCGGCGCTGGTGGCGGGCCGCGCCGGGGCCGATGTGATCCTGGCCGACGAGGACGCGCGCATGGGCGGGCGCCTTTTGGCCGAGACCTACGAGATTGACGGCAAGCCGGGGGCGGTCTGGGCCGAAGAGGCGCTGGCCGAGCTGCGCGGGATGGAGAATGTGCGTCTGATGACGCGCACCACCGTTGCCGGGGCCTATGATCAGGGCACCTATGCAGCGCTAGAGCGGGTCTCGCATCACCGCGCCGACCGGGGCGCGGGCGCGCCGCTGGAATGTTTCTGGCGTATCGTGGCGCGGCGCGCGGTGCTGGCGGCGGGCGCGCTGGAGCGCCCCATCGCCTTTGCCGACAATGACCGGCCCGGCATCATGACCGCTGGCGCTGTGCGCGCTTATCTGAACCGCTGGGGCGTCAGCCCGGGCCGCGCCGTCACCGTGTTTGGCAACAATGACGATGCCCATCGCACCGTGCGCGACCTGCTGGCGGCGGGGGTACATGTGGCGGCCCTGATCGACAGCCGTCATGACGCGACGCGCCTCGATGGGGTGCGGATGATCCGGGGCGGTCAGGTCTGCGGCAGCGGCGGGCGGCAGGGGCTGGAGCGGATTACCGTTCGTCATCCCGGTGGCGAAGAACGCATTGCCACCGATTGCCTGGCCATGTCGGGCGGCTGGAACCCCAGCCTGCACCTGACCTGTCATATGAATGGGCGGCCCGAATGGCGCCGCGACATTGCAGCCTTTGTGCCGGTGGCGGGCATGGTGCCCGGCCTGCGCGCGGCAGGCGCCTGCAACGGTGCCTTTTCGACCATGGCCTGTCTGCGCGAAGGGGCCGAGGCGGCGTCCGAGGCGCTGAACGCGCTGGGGATCAAGGCGGATCAGGGTACGCTGCCCAGGGCCGAGGAGACGCCCTGTGTTCTGGAACCGCTCTGGGCGGTGCCGGGGCGCGGGCGGGCCTGGCTCGACTTTCAGAACGATGTCACCGTCAAGGATGTGAAACAGGCGGCGGTCGAGAACTTCCGCTCGGTCGAGCATATGAAGCGCTATACGACGCAGGGCATGGCGACCGATCAGGGCAAGAACTCGAACGTGGCGGCGCTGGCGGTGCTGGCCGATGCCACCGGGCGCGGCATCCCCGAGACCGGCACCACCACCTTTCGCCCGCCCTACAGCCCGATTGCCATCGCGGCGCTGGGCGCGGGGGGCGAGGGCAAGGGGTTCCAGCCCGAACGCTTCACCACCTCGCATGCCGCGACCCTGTCGCGCGGCGCACCGATGATCGAGGCCGGTCTGTGGTACCGGCCCAGCTATTTCCCGCAGGCGGGCGAGACCGACTGGCAACAGAGCTGCGACCGCGAGGTGGGGTACGTGCGCAACGCGGTGGGTGTGGCCGATGTCTCGACCCTGGGCAAGATCGACATCCAGGGGGCGGATGCGGCGCGGTTGCTGGATTTTGTCTATACCAACATGTTCTCGACGCTGAAGGTCGGGCGCGTGCGCTATGGGCTGATGCTGCGCGAGGACGGTCATGTGATGGATGACGGCACCACTGCGCGGCTGGGCGAGGATCACTACCTGATGACCACCACCACCGCCGCCGCCGGCCAGGTGATGGCGCATCTGGAGTTCGTGACCCAGGGCCTGCATCCCGAATGGGACGTGTCGATCTGTTCAGTGACCGAGCAATGGGCGCAATTCGCCGTTGCCGGTCCCAGGGCGCGCGAACTGCTGAACGGGCTGCTCGACACGCCGGTCGATCCGGCGGACTGGCCCTTCATGTCCTGCGGTGCGGTGTCGGTGCTGGGGGGTGGTGGGCGATTGTTCCGGATCTCGTTCTCGGGTGAGGAAGGGTACGAGATCGCCGTGCCCGCCCGCTATGGCGCCAGCCTCTTCGACTTGCTGGTCCGTCGCGCCGAGGCGCTGGGCGGCGGTGCCTACGGGATGGAGGCGCTGAACGTGCTGCGGATCGAGAAAGGCTTCATCACCCATGCCGAGATCCATGGCCGCGTCACCGCTTATGACATCGGCATGGGCGGCATGGTTTCGGCCAAAAAAGATTGTATCGGCAAGACCATGGCGCAGCGTCCGGGGCTGGAGGAGCCGGGGCGCGAGCGTCTGGTGGGGCTGAAACCCATCGCCGCCGAGGGCAAGCTGCTGGCGGGCGCGCATCTCTATCGGCAAGAGGATGCCGCCCGGTGCGAGCATGATCAGGGTTATGTGACCTCGGTTTGCCATTCGCCGGTTCTGGGCCGCATGATCGGGCTGGGCTTTCTGGCCGATGGGCCGGAGCGGATCGGAGAGATCGTCAAGATGGTCGACGGGCTGCGCGGAGTGACCACCTATTGCGAGGTGGTCAGCCCGGTCTTCTATGACCCCGAGGGAGGGCGGATGCGTGGATAGGTTGTTCGCAAAGACGCCCTGTGCGGGGCAATTGCCGCTGAGCATCGGCGGCATGACGGTGAGCGAGGTGGAGCTGGGTCCGATGACAGCACTGTCGCCGCGCAAGGGGCAGGGGGCGGCACTGGCCGGGGCGCTGGGCGCGGCGCATGGGCTGGACTGGCCCGGCGCGGGCCGGGCCACGGCGGCGGGTGACGCGCGCGCGATCTGGTTCGGCCATGACAGCGTGCTGCTGACCGGCGCCGCGCCGGATGCGGCGCTGGCCGGGCCGGGTGTGCTGGTCGATCAGTCGGATGCCTGGACGGTGGTGCGTCTTGACGGCACCGGCGCCGAGGCGGTTCTGGCGCGGCTGGTGCCGGTCGATCTGCGCGCGCCCGGATTTGGTACGGGCGCCACGGCACGTTGCCGGATCGGGCATATGGCAGGCTCGGTCACCCGGCTGGAGACTGGCGGATTTCTGCTGATGGTGTTCCGCTCGATGGCGCAAACCCTGCTGCATGACCTGAAATCGGCGATGGAAGCGGTGGCCGCGCGCGGGTAAGGTCCGGGGAACCTTCGAATCCCGGGAGACGACCCATGTACCGTTACGCCCTTGTTGCGCTGCTTGCGGCCTCGCCGCTGGCGGCGGCGGAAACCAAGCAGGAAAGCTGCCAGTATCAGGCCGATGTGGTGGCCGCGATCCAGAAGGCGCGGCTGGACCGGGTCAAGGAACGCGACGTGCCCGCCGCCGTGGCCGCCACCAACCCGACCTGGCCCGCGAACTATAATGCCGCCATCCCGCTGATCGCGCCCTGGGTCTATCAGCAGAAGATGCGCGATGTGCGTGAACAGGACCTGTCGGCCGCCTGGCTGGAACTGTGCCTGAAGCAATAGGCGCGCTTGTCCGGCCCTGACGGGCCGTCTTCGCTGTGGAAAAGGCGCGCCGCCCGCTTGGCGCGCCTTGCGCTTTCTGCCATCGTGGTCCCATGTCACTGCCCCCCGGATTTCTGGACGAGCTGCGAAACCGCCTGAGCCTGACACAGGTTGTCGGGCGCAAGGTCATGTGGGACATGCGCAAGTCGAACCAGGGCAAGGGCGACATGTGGGCGCCTTGCCCGTTCCACCACGAAAAGACCGCATCGTTCCATGTGGATGACCGCAAGGGGTTCTATTACTGCTTCGGCTGTCAGGCCAAGGGCGACGCGCTGAAATTCGTGCAGGAAACCGAGAATGTCGGCTTCATGGAGGCGGTCGAGATCCTGGCCCGCGAGGCGGGTATGACCATGCCCGCGCGCGACCCCAAGGCACAGGAGAAACAGGACCACCGCAGCCAGCTGGCCGAGGTGATGGAACAGGCGGTGCGGTTTTTCCGCCTGAACCTGAGCGCCGGCGGCGGCGCGGCGGCGCGCGACTATCTGGCCCGGCGTGGTCTCAGCGCACAGGCGCTGGAGCGCTGGGAGATCGGCTTTGCCCCCGATGGCTGGCAGGGGTTGTGGGACCACCTGCGCGGCAAAGGCGTGGGCGAGGAGCTGATCACCGGTGCGGGGCTGGCCAAACCTTCGACCAAGGGTGGCAAGCCCTATGACACCTTCCGCAACCGGATCATGTTCCCGATCCGGGACGCGCGCGGGCGCTGCATCGCCTTTGGCGGCCGGGCGATGGATCCCAAGGACAATGCCAAATACCTGAACTCGCCCGAAACCGCGCTTTTCGACAAGGGCCGCAGCCTGTTCAACCACGGCCCCGCCCGTACGGCGGCGGGGCAGGGCCAGCCGCTGATCGTGGCCGAGGGGTATATGGACGTGATCGCGCTGGCCGAGGCCGGGTTCGGCGCCGCCGTGGCGCCGCTGGGCACGGCCGTCACCGAACACCAGTTGCAGATGATCTGGCGCATCGCGGACGAACCGATCGTGGCGCTGGATGGTGACACGGCGGGCCTGCGTGCCGCGCTGCGGGTGGTCGATCTGGCGTTGCCTCTGCTCGAGGCGGGTAAATCGGTTCGCTTTGCAATAATGCCCGAGGGGAAGGACCCTGACGACCTGATCCGCGCCGAGGGACCCGCAGCCATGCAAAGCGTGCTGGATCAGGCCCGGCCCATGGTGCAGCTCTTGTGGCAGCGCGAGACCGAAGGCCGCGTGTTCGACAGCCCCGAGCGCAAGGCGGCGCTGGACAAGGCACTGCGCGACAAGATCAAGCTGATCCGCGACCCCTCGATCCGCGCCCATTACGGGCAGGAGATCAAGGACCTGCGCTGGCAGCTGTTCCGGCCACAGCGCGGCCCGAAAAAGCCCTGGCAGCCGCGCGGTACTTGGAAGGCGGCGCCGGTTGCGGCCACACCGGGCACGCGGGCCTCGCTCTTGGCCAGCTCCGACGACGCGGCGCAGATCCGGCTGCGCGAAACGGTGATCCTCGCCGCCGCCATTGCCACACCTGAGGTGATCGTGCGGTTCGAACACGCGCTGGAGCGGCTTGACTGTCATGACCCCGATCTGGCGATGCTGCGCGATCTGGCACTGCGCATCGGGATTGACGACCCGCAGGGGCTGCGTGACAGGATTGACGACAATCTCGGCCCCGAGGCCCTTGAAAACCTCTACGCGCTGCGCCATGTCCAGATTATCCCCTGTGTGCGCAGACCGGGCGATGTTGAGCTGGCGGAAATGACGCTGGCCGAGGAACTCGCAAAACTCCAGGCGCTGAGGGGGTATGACGCCGAGATCGAGGAGGCCCGAGAGGACATCGCCGAAGATGCCGACGAGTCGCTGACCTGGCGCGTTGCACAGGCCGCCGAAGAGAAACAGCGCGCCGCGCGCAGCCAGAACGAGGACAAGGCGCTGTTCGACGTGGCCGACAATGGCGCGCGAATCAAGCGCGACGAACGCGAGGCCTTTGACGCGATCATGGCGGGAATCGATTTTCGCCGGAAACGCCGCTAGCGCGTTTTCCTAAGGAAAAGGCAAAATAAAACCGGTAAACGGGTGGCCGAATCAATTCTGAGCACTAATGATTCGGCTCACACGAATCGCCCATCCCTGCAGGAGCACTGAATGGCCGCCAAGGACACCGCCGAAGACCAGAAGCCCGAAGACCAGGAAGACGAAGTCTCGCTCGACATGAGCCAGGCCCAAGTCAAGAAGATGATCGCCGAGGCCCGTGAAAAGGGCTATATCACCTACGATCAGCTCAACCAGGTTCTGCCGCCCGATCAGGTGAGTTCCGAGCAGATCGAGGATGTGATGTCGATGCTCTCCGAGATGGGCATCAATATCATCGAGGATGAAGAGGCCGAAGAGGAAGAGCAGAAGGGCTCGACCGACCTCATCACCACCGAAAGCAACCGCGAAGTTGCGCTGGCCGGCGCCCAGACTGAAAAGCTTGACCGCACCGATGACCCGGTGCGCATGTATCTGCGCGAGATGGGTTCGGTCGAACTGCTCAGCCGCGAGGGCGAGATTGCGATCGCCAAGCGGATCGAGGCCGGCCGCAATACGATGATCGCCGGGCTGTGCGAAAGCCCGCTGACCTTTCAGGCGATCACCATCTGGCATGACGAACTTCTGTCCGAGGACATCCTGCTGCGCGACGTGATCGACCTGGAGGCCACTTTCGGCAACCAGTTGGATGACGAGGATGACGAACCGGTGGTCGCAACCAGCGCGGTGCAAGCGGTCAAGCCGCAGCGCGAGGAAACGCCGGAATACGACGCCGACGGCAACCCGATTGTCACCGAGGATGACGATGACGAGGACGATCAGGCCAACATGTCGCTGGCCGCGATGGAGGCCGCGCTCAAGGACAAGGTGCTGATCACGCTCGAGCGAATCTCGTCGGATTACGCACAGCTGAGCGAGATGCAGGACAGCCGTATCTCGGCCACGCTGAACGAAGACGGCTCCTTCAGCGCCACGGACGAGGCGACCTATCAGTCGCTGCGCTCGGAAATCGTGCTGCTGGTGAACGAACTGCACCTGCACAACAACCGGATCGAGGCGCTGATCGACCAGCTCTACGGCATCAACAAGCGGGTGATGTCGATCGACAGTTCGATGGTCAAGCTGGCCGACCAGGCGCGCATCAACCGGCGCGAGTTCGTCGACGCCTATCGCGGGCGTGAGCTGGACCCGAACTGGCTGGCGGAAATGGCCGAAAAGCCCGGTCGCGGTTGGCAGATGTTCATCGAACGCTCGTCCGACAAGGTTGAGGAGCTGCGTGCCGACATGGCCCAGGTGGGTCAGTATGTGGGTCTGGATATCTCTGAATTCCGCCGCATCGTGCAGCAGGTCCAGAAGGGCGAGAAAGAGGCCCGTCAGGCGAAAAAGGAAATGGTTGAGGCCAACCTGCGCCTGGTGATCTCGATTGCCAAGAAATACACCAACCGCGGCCTGCAGTTCCTGGACCTGATCCAGGAGGGCAACATCGGCCTGATGAAGGCCGTGGACAAGTTCGAGTATCGCCGGGGCTACAAGTTCTCGACCTATGCGACCTGGTGGATCCGGCAGGCGATCACCCGTTCCATCGCCGATCAGGCCCGCACCATCCGTATCCCGGTGCACATGATCGAAACGATCAACAAGCTGGTGCGCACCGGGCGCCAGATGCTGCACGAGATCGGTCGCGAACCGACGCCCGAGGAACTGGCCGAAAAGCTGCAAATGCCGCTCGAAAAGGTCCGCAAGGTGATGAAGATCGCCAAGGAGCCGATCAGCCTCGAAACCCCGATCGGCGACGAGGAAGACAGCCAGCTGGGCGATTTCATTGAGGACAAGAATGCCGTGCTGCCGCTGGACAGCGCCATTCAGGAAAACCTCAAGGAAACCACGACCCGGGTTCTGGCCTCGCTCACCCCGCGCGAGGAACGGGTTCTGCGGATGCGGTTCGGCATCGGCATGAACACCGACCACACGCTGGAGGAAGTGGGCCAGCAGTTCAGCGTCACCCGCGAACGTATCCGCCAGATCGAGGCCAAGGCGCTCCGGAAACTGAAACACCCCAGCCGCTCGCGCAAGCTGCGCAGCTTTCTGGACCAGTGATCAAGGCGCCCCCGCAAGGGGGCGTTTTCTTTTGGGACGCGGCTTGCACAACATGAACAGAGCGCAACGCCGTCTGCCAATCCTGTGCAGTTGCCGCTGTCGCAACGCTTGGTCGGACGTGCCTCTCTTTTGCGACAGAGCATGCATTCCCCTTCCTCTTGCCCGAAATATCCCGGGGTGAATGGGGCCAAGGGCCCCAGAGGGGCAGCGCCCCTGTTTCATCAGTGGGGCCAGGAACTCCGAGCCTGTCTCGACGGCCTGCGGCAAATCCATGCGATCGGGCAATTTTTGCGTGCTCTCCCCTGTCTCTGCGCGCAGATGCGCCCTAGATAGGGCTTATAGGCAAAACGGATTGAGACCATGACCGGACTGACAAAGATTCTCGCCCTTGCGGTGTTTCTCGGGGCTGGCGCTCAGGCCCAGGCGTTGACCACGCGGATGGGGCACCGGGTTCTGCCGGTCAATGACGCGGTGTTCGAGGTTGTTCCGCGCGGCAAGCAGCGGGTCGGCGATTTCTGGTGCGCGGCCTCGGAATATGCGCGGCGCGAACTGGGTGCGGGCTGGAATGACCGTATCTATCTGGTGCGCGGGCGCGGGCCCAGTGTCACCACCGGGCGCAAGACGGCGGTGCAGTTCTCGATGACGCCCGAGGCGGTGGGCGTGACACCGCTGGAAAACGAGCTGACCACCATCCGCACCGGGCTCAAGGTCGGCGACAACATGACCGTCAATCAGGGCAACAGCTATTGCGAATTCGGCCCCGTGCGGCCCTGAGGCCATGGGCGCAGGTGCCGTGCTGACCGAGTTTTCGATCGCGACCCGGGGGGCGGGCCTTTACGAGTTTACCGACGAGGTAAGCCGCTGGCTGGCCGGGCAGGGCGACGGGCTGTTGACACTCCTGGTGCGGCATACATCGTGCTCGCTGCTGATCCAGGAAAACGCCGATCCCGAGGTGCAGAGCGATCTGACCGCCTTTTTCGACCGGCTGGTGCCGCCCGCGGATCACCCGTCGATGGCCTATCTGCGCCATACTTACGAAGGCCCCGATGACATGCCTGCCCATATCAAGGCGGCGCTGATGCCGGTATCGCTGGGCATTCCGGTGCGGGCGGGGGTGCCTATGCTGGGCACCTGGCAGGGTATCTATCTGGTCGAACACCGCCGCGCGCCCCATGACCGCCGGGTCGCCGCCCATTTCGCCTGACGCTTGCCGCCCATTATGTTGGGGCTGCAAATCTCCTCTACCCAAATCCTAGCGTTGGTCCTATAGTTGTGGATAAGTGAGCCGAAGCGTTCACAAAAGAGGCGGATTAACGGACGAGGAGACGGCGGATGCGCTGCCCGTTTTGCGGAAATATCGACACTCAGGTCAAGGATTCACGCCCGGCAGAGGATCATGTCTCGATCCGCCGACGCCGGTTTTGCCCCGCGTGTGGCGGCCGGTTCACCACATATGAACGGGTGCAGCTGCGCGATCTGGTGGTGATCAAGTCCAGCGGCAAACGCGAGGATTTCGACCGCGACAAATTGGAACGCTCGATCCGCATCTCGATGCAGAAACGCCCCATCGACCCCGAGCGGATCGACCAGATGATTTCCGGCATCGTGCGGCGGCTTGAAAGCATGGGGGAAACCGACATCCCGTCGAAGAAGATCGGCGAGATCGTGATGGAGGCGCTGGCCCGGATCGACACCGTTGCCTATGTGCGATTTGCCAGCGTTTACAAGAACTTCCAGGCGGCAGATGATTTCGAGGACTTTGTCCACGAGTTGCGCCCGCCGAGCCCGCCAACCGAAGAGTGAGCATGTCTGACGCGCGATACATGGCGCTGGCCCTATCGCTGGGCCGGCGTGGGCAGGGTGTCTGCTGGCCCAACCCGGCGGTGGGCTGTGTCATCGTCAACGATGGCCGGATCGTCGGGCGGGGCTGGACCCAGCCTGGCGGGCGACCCCATGCCGAGGTGGTGGCTTTGGCCCAGGCGGGCGTGGCGGCACGTGGCGCCACCGCCTATGTCACGCTTGAACCCTGCGCCCATCACGGCAAGACGCCACCCTGCGCCGAGGCACTGATCGCCTCCGGCGTGGCGCGGGTGGTTGCCGCGGTCGAGGACAGCGATCCCCGCGTGGCGGGGAACGGGTTTGAGATGCTGCGCGAGGCCGGGATCGAAGTATCGGTCGGCATCGGCGAAGCCGAGGCGGCGCGCGATCTTGCGGGCTTCTTCCTGAAAACCGAGCTCGGCCGACCCTGGGTCACTCTGAAACTGGCAAGTAGTTTTGACGGTCGCATTGCCACCGCCTCGGGCGAGAGCCAATGGATTACCGGCCCCGAGGCGCGGCGCGCGGTGCATGCCATGCGCGCCCGGCACGATGCAGTGCTGGTGGGGGCCGGGACGGCGCGATCAGACGACCCCTCGCTGACCGTGCGCGACATGGGCGTGGCGCAACAGCCGGTGCGGGTGGTGATGTCGCGCTATCTCGACCTGCCGCTGATGAGCCAATTGGCCCGGACCGCGCGGCAGGTGCCGGTCTGGCTCTGCCATGGGCCCGGCGTGGATGGCGACCGCGCCCGTGCCTGGGAGGGCACAGGTGCCCGGTTGCTCCCCTGCGCGGTTGAGGCCGGCCAGATCAGCGCGACCGACCTGATGCGGCAACTGGGTGAGCAGGGGCTCACGCGTGTGTTCTGCGAAGGCGGCGCTTCGCTTGCCGCCTCTCTGTTGGCGGCCGATCTGGTCGATGAACTGGTGGGCTTTACCGCGGGTATCGCGATCGGGGCCGAGGGCCTGCCCGCCGTGGGCGTGCTGGGGTTGGAGCAGCTGTCAGAGGCGGCCCGGTTCGACCTGGTTGAGGCTCGCGCCATCGGCGCCGACATCCTGCACCGCTGGCAACGCCAATAGGTGGGCCTTGATCCCATTGAGCGCCTTCGGCGCGCTTTATCCTGGGCTTTGTGGCGCGGCAACGCGGGTTTTCGAGGGATGGATCCTGTTGCGCGGACGAATGCCTCCGGCGGGAGTATTTGGAGCAAAGTGAAGGGACTGCTGCTTCTTTCTCGTTGTAAATACCCAATTCCGACCGGTCACGCTCGCAAGGATGCGGGTTTCAGCGCCACAGATGTGCATGGGTGGCCAACAGGCCTTGCAGCTTTGACAGCAGCCGGTTGACGGGCCCGGGGTGGGGGATGGTGCCAGAGGCGAGGCGTTGGGTGGCGACCTCGACCGGGCAAGGCTGGCCGGTACGCGGATCCCAGTAGCGCGGATAGTCGATCAGCGCGGCATGGACGAGGCCGGCCAGGTCCGGCCGGGCCCGGCGCCGGGCGGGGATGGTGCCTAGGTCACGGGTGAGACCCCAGCCGGCGTAGAATGGCGCACCTAGAGTAGTCACCGGCAGGCCACGCAAGAGTGCTTCGAACCCCATCAGCGAAGTCAGCGTCCAGACCTCGTTCACCTGATCTAGAAGCTGCATCGGGTCGGCTTGGGTCGCGACCACATCGGCCAGCGTGCCCGGGTCGATGCCGCCGACGCGCAGCCCTGCCTCGACATCGGGGTGTGGCTTGTAGACGATCACCGCCTGGGGATGGGCGGCGCGGACGCTGCGCAACAGGTCCAGATTGCCGCATATCTCTCCGGTGCCGGTCAGGATCGAGGCATCATCCTCGACCTGGCCGGGTACTAGGATGCGGTGGCCGGGAGGCAGGTCGGGCAGGGTGCCGCCGAGGTTGTATTTGCTGATGCGCGCGGTGGTGAGCGTACGGATCAGCGCCTCGGCCCGTTGGCGCTGGTCGGCGCGCAGCTCGGCGCGGTTGGTGATCAGGCTCTCCAATGCGCTGGGGCGGGTCGGGTCGTAATAGATGCCCCTGTCATCGGTGACCAGGGACAGCGGCGGCACCAGTTGCGCCCCCAGCCCGCGCGAGCGCAGAAAGCCGTCTTCGACCCGTGTGACGCTGTCCCTGGTCGCGGCGCGCGCGGCCCAGACCATATGCGGGCGCGGATCCCCGTCAACGGGCGTGTCGGTAAAGCTGATCGGGCCAAAGCGTCCGAACATGCGTTTCAGGGGTTTGCGTTTCCACAGGCGCATGCCGCCGGCAGTCCATCCCGCCCGATCCTGCCGCCAGGCGCGGGACTGCGCCTCTAGCGTGTCGAGCACGGTTTCCAGCTCGCAAAGCTTGTCGCCGAACGGGTCGTACCAGGTGGGATAAAGGATCATCGCGGCGGCAAAGAGCTGCGCGCGCGTCAGGCGGCGCTCGCGGCGGGGCACCGGGTGTTCGTCAAGCGTCAGCCCCCAGCCGGCATAGAAGGGCTGGCCAAAGACGCGCGGTTTGTGCCCGGCCAGGATCGCCTCGAACCCCAGTTGCGAGGACAGGGTGTAGACTCCCACCGCGCCGTCGAGCAGGGTCCAGGGGCTGATCGGGGCGTCGTAGAGGCTGACCCGCGTGCTGACATCCGTGTCGCCGTAGTAACCGGGGCGGAACCCGGCGGCGGTTTCGGGATGGGTCTTGATCAGCACTCGGGCGCCGGGGTGTTCCTCTTGCGCAAAGACCAGCATCTCGCGGAACAGCGCGTCATTGCCGCCGCTTGCGGTGACCGAGGCGTCGCCGTGCGTCTGGTCGACCACCAGCACATAGCCCGGCTCGGGTGGGGTCAGGCCGGGATCGGTGGCGGAATATTTGCTGAGGTGGTTTTCGCGGATACGGGCCATGGCATCGCGTGCCCGGTTCAACAGGGCGGTATCGTCCAGCGGGTGGGTGGCCAGCAGTTGTTCGAGGTCGCAGGGCGCGGCGGAGTCGAAGTGCACGCCCGCCCGGTCGAGCAGCAAGCCCAGGGGGGGCTCACCCGCGCGGCCGGGAAAGAGCGAGCGCAGGAAGGCGTCCTCGACCCGGAGCAGCGGGGCAGAGCGGCGTGCAGCCACGGCAAGCCCGCGATGGGCGGTGGGGCTGTTGCCCCAGATGCCCACCAAGTCGCCGTCACCCGGCAGGCCGAGCCGGATGTCGTACCCTGCCAGCGACAGGACCCGGCGCAGGCGGCGCTGGGTGAGAAAGCCGCCGTTATAAACGAACAGCCGGGAGCGCTCGCCCCCGGCTGCCCGGTTCATGCCATTGGGCGACATGCGTCAGCCGCCGGTGATCGTCTGCAGGTTAGCAAGCGGGGTTAGGCCGCCGGAAATGAGCGAGATCGTCTTGGTCCACTGGGCATACGGCGCCTCGGTAACATAGAGCGTATCCTCGTCCCGGATCACGAAGTCACGTGCGGTGAACAACCCGTTGGGCTCGGTCAGGTTTAGGACATAAACCATGCGCTGAGCGCCTTGCAGGTCGTCGCGGCCCAGCACCTGGCCAGCGATCTCGGCCGGTTCGTTGCGGAAGACGAAAACGCCGGTCGGGTCCGAGGCGGCGGAAATCAAGCCGCCCACTTGAGCAATTGCCTCGAGCGCCGACAGGTCCTGTGTCTCAAATGGCACGCGGGCCTGGGTGTTCGTGGCACCCAACGCGGTGAACGATCGGGTGTCTTCCTCGACCAGGATGCGGTCGCCGCCGCGCAGGGCGATGTCCAGTTCGGGGTGATTGAACAGGTCCTGATACCAGACCTTGCCCTGCTGGTTGCCGCGGATAACGGTGACTTCGGCGATGTCGGGTTGGATGGTTACGCCACCTGCCTGGGCCAGCATGGTCGACAGCGTACGGGTTGGGCGTTCGATCGGATAGATCCCCTGACCGCCGACCGCACCTGTCAGCGAGACTGTCGAGCCGTCGCCGGCAACACGGCGCACCTGCACCTGCGGGTCGGGGGTCTGCTCTTCAAGCCTGGAGGTGATCACCTCGCGCAACTGGTCGGGCGTGTTGCCCGAGGCGCGCAGGCGACCGGCATAAGGAACAAAGATAAAGCCGGCGCTGTCCACCTGCACCTCTTCCAGGATGGTGGCGTTGGTTGCTTCGCTGGCCAAAAGGCCGTCATCGACGTTTTCCCAAACCGTCAGCCCCAGCACGTCACCGGGTCGGATCGTGTCCGACGTCAACGGGGAGGCGTT
This sequence comes from Ruegeria pomeroyi, assembly GCF_021405525.1. Lineage (GTDB taxonomy): Bacteria > Pseudomonadota > Alphaproteobacteria > Rhodobacterales > Rhodobacteraceae > Ruegeria_B > Ruegeria_B alba. Next base: position 2,457,955 of record NZ_JAGQAG010000001.1, on the reverse strand, counting down.
CTTGAACGAGTCCGAGAAACCCAGCGCCGGAACCACAGCGGTGGCACGGGTGACGCGATCGTTCACGGCAACGATAAAGGCGTCGCCTTCCTGCTGGACGGAACCGGCGAAGATTTGCCGTTTGTTCGGCCCCACTTTGGGCAACGAGCAAGAGGCCGCGACAGACATCGCAGCCAGCACGAGAACGGGCTTCGCCCAGCGGACGGGGATCAGTTTCACTGCTCGGTCTCCTCGACCTTATATGTTTCTGCCTCGGTTTTTTTGCCAAACTATCGGAATCCGGATGAAAAATCCAGTCCCGGCAGTACCCATTGTCAGTTCACCAGACGCAACTGTTGCCGTGGTGCCGCTTTGCCTGATTTCAGCGCATCATAGGGATCGTCCGGCGACAGCATCATGTCGACCACTTGGCGCAGCAACTGGCGGCGTCCCTTGCGCGAATAGAACCCGCCGGGCAGCTGGCTGGTCTCTAGCAGATACCGGCGGTATTCCTTGTAGGCGCGGGCATCGGGTCGGTTGGCGGCGGAAAAGAACTCTGACGCAGGTTGGGTCGAGACAAATTCAGGCTTGTCATAGACCGCGCGGCCAAACACCTTGAGCGGAATGCCGCGCCAGAGCACCTGCTGACCGGCGGTGGAATTCACCGTGACCGCGCTGCGCGCATCGTTCAACAGCTGCGCCAGCTTGCCGCCGCGCACATAGTGCACTCGCCCCTCCAGCCCGTGCTGGCGGGCCAACCGGCGCAACTCGCGCCTGAGCGGCACACGGCCGTTTTCCAGCGGATGCGCCTTGACCACAAGGTGATGATGCTGCGGCGCCCCCCGGGCGAAGCCGACAAAGATCTCCTCAAGGAAATCGGTTATCGTGGAAAAGGGCGAATGCTGCTGGAACGAGCTGTCATGTTCCAGCTGTAACAGGGCCAGGTGATAGGGGAAGCCGCCGTTGCGGATACGCGCGGTGGCCAGCATCCGCTCGACCGCCAGCACAGGCATCAGCAGCAGCCGTTGCAGGTATAGCTGGAATTCCTTGGTCACCGGCAGATCGCGATGCGGCTTGAACCGGCGATAGCCCTGATTGGTGAACATGACGAACCAGTGATACAGCGCGCCATAGAAGATATGCTGGCGCATGTCGCCCCAATGGGACGGCGGCAGCGGCGTTTCCAGATCCGACAGCGCCAGTGCCGCGCGCATGTCCTCCAGCGTCATGTCCATCAGGCGCGAGTTGCCATTCGAGCCCTCGCGCTCGTAAGTAACCCAATAGGGGCGCAGATAGCCTTCCTCGAACACATGCACACCCAGTCCGCGCGCCTTGGCCGCCGCAACTGCGCTGGCATGTATGGGCCTTGTATCACCGTAAAGGACAATATCGGTGACGCCCTTGCGCTCAAGCAGGTTCTCAAACGCTTGAGGCCAGTCCTCATGCGCGCCCTTGTAGGGGATGAAGCTTGGCGGATGGAACCAGAATGCCCGGTCGCCTGCGTTGAACCCGACCCGCCAGACCTCGGCCCCCGCCGCGCGCAGCATACGGCCGAGCGCATGGAAAAAGGGCCCATGTGGCCCTTGGAGGAACAGAAAGACCCGCCTGGTTTGGGTCGGCTCTGGCATACTTGTGCCTTTCCTAGTTAACGCTGCCCGGTTTTCGGGCGTGACCGCCATCCTGACCGGCCAATCGGGCGAAACTATGACCCGGGTGGGGCAGGCGGGCAAGCGGGGGGCTTGCCGCGCGCGTGGCAGGGCGTTACCTCGGTGCAGGAATGGCACAGCAAAGGTAAGAACCATGTTTACGGGCATCGTCACAGATATCGGCACCGTGGTCGAGCTGGAACAGCGCGGCGATCTTCGCGCGCGCATTCGCACCGGGTACGACACCTCGGGCATCGACATCGGCGCCTCTATCGCCAGCGACGGGGTCTGCCTGACCGTGATCGCGTTGGGAGAGGACTGGTACGATGTCGAGATCAGCGCCGAGACCGTGTCCAAGACCAATCTGGGCCGCTGGACGGTCGGCAAGCGGCTGAACCTCGAACGCGCGCTCAAGGTGGGCGACGAGCTGGGCGGCCATATCGTGTCGGGCCATGTGGACGGGGTGGCCGAGGTTGTGGCCATCGCCGACGAGGGCGACAGCACCCGCGTCACCCTGCGTGCACCCGCTGAACTGGCCCGTTTCATCGCACCCAAAGGGTCTGTGGCGCTGAACGGAACCTCGCTGACCGTGAATGCGGTCGAGGGGGCCGAATTCGGCATCAACTTCATCCCTCATACCAAAGAGGCGACCACCTGGGGCAGCGTGGCGGTAGGTGACCGGGTCAACCTGGAAATCGACATGTTGGCGCGCTACGTGGCGCGGCTGGCCGAGGCGCTCTGAGCCATGGCCGGAATCGGGCATAATGGGGGTCCGTCGATGGAGAGTGGACGTCTCTGGCGCACCCATGCCTGGCGGCAGGCGCAAAAGGCGCTGATGCCTGAGGCAATCCCGATGCTGGTTTTGCGGATGCGCATGCGCCGAGCCGCCGAGCTAGGCATGACCTACCGCAGCTATGCAAAGGTGCGGCGGTATTCGGGACAGGATATCCTGGGCCTGCTGTTCTCGTCCAACGCGCTGCGCATCTTTGGCTCGGGCGGCGAGATTGCCGCGCCCGAAGCGCGTCAGATCGAACAGGTGAAAAGCGCCACGCGTCTGACCCTGGTGCATCCGCCCGCCACGCCACAGGCGGTGCTGGCGGTCAACCACGTACTGGCCGCCGCCGACCGCGCACCGCATCTTTCCGACAGCTGGGCGCAGATGCGCGACCGGGTGCAGGGTCTGATCCACAGTCAGCGCCTGCCCGCCTCGGGCGTGCTGATCATCGGCGACGCCCCGCTCGAGGCCGACTGGGCCGCCGCCGGGCGCGCGGCCGGATACCTGCCCTCGGCCGAGTATTTCACCCATCAGGCGGGTTAGCGCCGACCTGCGCCCCTTCATTTCGCCCAAAATACTCCGGGGGAGGCGCCACAGGCGCCGGGGGCAGCGCCCCCAATCCACCCCCCGCAGCCGGGCCTGAACGCCGCGTCCCGCACCTTGCCTGCCGTTTGTGCACTGGCATTCGCGCGCGCGGTGGTCTATCTGCGCAGGCAGACAAGACAGCTGAAAGGCCGCCCCATGAGCTTTGAGACGCCCGGACCCGTCGAGGCCCGCCTGCGCGACGCGATCAGTCCGATCGAGGAGATCATCGACGAGGCGCGCAAGGGCCGGATGTATATCCTGGTCGATCACGAGGACCGCGAGAACGAGGGCGACCTGTGCATCGCCGCCGAGTTTGCCGATGCCGCCGCGATCAATTTCATGGCCACCCATGGGCGCGGGCTGATCTGCTTGCCGATGACCGCCGACCGGATCGACCGTCTCGGCCTGCCGATGATGGCGGTCAACAACTCTTCTCGCCACGAAACCGCCTTCACCGTCTCGATCGAGGCGCGCGAGGGGGTGTCGACCGGCATTTCCGCCGCCGACCGGGCGCTGACGGTTGCCACCGCGATCAACGAACAGAACACCATGGCAAGCCTGGCCACCCCCGGCCATATCTTTCCGCTGCGCGCCAAGCGGGGCGGGGTGCTGGTGCGCGCCGGTCATACCGAGGCGGCGGTCGATATCTCGCGTCTGGCCGGGCTGAACCCCTCGGGCGTGATTTGCGAGATCATGAAGGAAGACGGGACCATGGCCCGCCTGCCGGACCTGGTCGATTTCGCGGAGCGGCATGGGATGAAGATCGGCACCATCAGCGACCTGATCTCCTATCGTGCCCGCAACGACAATCTGGTGGACGAAACATCCCGCAGCACCGTCACCTCGGAATATGGTGGCGCGTGGGAGATGCGCATCTTTACCGACCAGACCCACGGCATCGAACATGTGGTGCTGGTTAAGGGCGACATCTCGACCTCCGAACCGGTGCTGACCCGCACCCATGCGCTGCACGAGGCGTCCGATGTGCTGGGCCTTGGCCCCAAGCCGACGCAGGAACTGCCCCGCGCGATGGAGAAGATCGCCGCCGAAGGGCGCGGCGTCGTCTGCCTGTTCCGCCAGCCGCGCAACGCGCTTTATGCCAGCGACGAGGACGGCGTGCGCACCATCAAGCAGACCGGTCTGGGCGCCCAGATCCTGTCCAAGATGGGCCTGCACGAGCTGATCCTGCTCACCGACTCGCCGCAAACCAAGTATCTCGGGCTCGATGCCTATGGCCTCTCCATCGTCGGCACCCGCCCCATCATGAAGGACGTCTGACATGGCCGGACACGAGACCCATTACACCCTGCCGCGCGCCGAGTTCGACAAGCCGGTGAAACTGCTGATCGTGGTGGCGCCCTATTACAAGGACATCGCCGACAACCTGGTTGCCGGCGCCGTGGCCGAGATCGAGGCCGTTGGCGGCAGCTGGGACCTTGTCGAGGTGCCCGGCGCGCTTGAGGTGCCCACCGCCATCGCCATGGCCGACCGGCAGAGCAATTTCGACGGCTACGTGGCGCTTGGCTGCGTGATCCGGGGCGAGACCACCCATTACGACACCGTCTGCAACGACAGCAGCCGCGCGATCCAGCTGATGGGGCTTCAGGGCCTGTGCATCGGCAACGGCATCCTCACGGTCGAGAACCGCCCCCAGGCCGAGATGCGTGCCGATCCGGCCGAGATGAACAAGGGTGGCGGCGCGGCTGCTGCGGCCTTGCATCTGATCGCGCTCGGCCGTAAGTGGGGCGCTTCGAGAAAGGATGTGGGTTTCCGCCCCAATGCGGAGGACATTCTTCTCGCCGAGGACAAGAACGGATCCCGCACCGCATGAGCCAGAGCGACACCCCCAAACCGGTCAACCGGAAACGCCAGATGAAATCCGCCGCGCGGCTATATGCCGTGCAGGCGCTGTTCCAGATGGAGCATTCGGGTCAGACGGTCGAATCCGTCGTGTCCGAGTTTGTCGACCACCGTTTCGGCGCCGTCTACGAGGGTGACGAACTGGCCGAGGGGGATACGAAACTGTTCCGCGCGCTGGTGGGGGATGCGGTCAACAATCAGGCGCTGATCGACCAGATGACAGACCGCGCGCTGGTGGCGAAATGGCCGATCGCGCGGATCGACCCGACGCTGCGTGCATTGTTTCGCGCCGCTGGGGCCGAGTTGAGCCAGAACGACACCCCGCCCAAGGTGGTGATCACCGAATTCGTCGATATCGCGCGCGCGTTTTTTCCCGAGGGGCGTGAGACCAGTTTCGTGAACGCGGTGCTGGATCACATGGCCCGAGAGGCACGCCCGGACGCGTTCTGAGGCTCTCGCACCCCCGCTTCTGTCTGGGTCGAAATAGGGAAACCGGCGGCGGCCGTCCATGGGACCAAACCGCCGCCGCATATTAAAATATCTGGATGAAATTCACCGGGGCCACCACTCACGACAGGAGCCCGGCTCCGGGACGCTAGCGCAAGCCGATCAACAAAGAAACCTATCTGTTCCGATAGGTCTGGCCACTGAGCAGCCCCATCTTGACGGCTCTTACCAGCGCTGCTTCGCGCGTCGGCGCACGCAGCTTGTCGCGGGCCGATTTCAGGTGCATCCGCACGGTGATTTCGCTGATCTCCATTGCAGTGGCGATCTGTTCATTGCGCAATCCGTCTGCCAGCAGATGCAGCGCCTCGCGCTCGCGGCGCGACAGGGGGGTGGTTGTGCCCAGGATTGGGGCCAGATCCTGGCCCGGCGACAGGCCATGTCCGGTTCCGGGCCCCAGATTGGTGCCGATGACTGTTGCCAAAATACGCATTCCGGCCGATTGTTCGGTCATCCAGGCCTCGGCTTCGGGGTGATCGGTGAACAGAGCCACCAGCGTCGCCAGATTGCCGGGGCAGGGCACGATCAGGCTGAAGACATGGCGATAGCCATGTTCGAGCAGCCCGGAATAGAGCGCCATGGCGGTGTCCGAGTTGCTTTCCTGCAAACGGCGGTTCGAATCGATATAGAGACTTTCGGGCCCCTGAACGGCTTGTGCCAGCACCAGATCGGCATCCGAATAGCCCCCTTCGGAATAGATCTTGAGCCAGTTTGGCGCCATCGAGCTGCGCGCCCAGTGCAGGATTCCGGATTTGGGGGTGAACTGCCCCATGTTCAGCGCCTTGAAGCCAAACTCGTTCAGACGGGCGACCGCGTATTCCCAGCGGGCGTCGTCGTCGAAGATGTGCGAGAGGCTTTCCAAAAGATCGAGCGCAAACTCGGTGAGATTTCGCATTCCGTCTCCGGCATATATTGTCGCAGATCCACTGGGATACCCTGCCTTTCAGATCATTCTGCGCTAAGATGAGAAGAAACAACAAGGAGTAAGACCATGCCCCGTCTGATCCGTCTCTACGTCACCCAGGTTCTGGTTGGTTTCGCGATATCGGCGGTGTTCATCGCGGGTCTCCTGTGGCTCGATATCGCGGGACTCCGGGGGTTGATCGCCCGGTCCGATTCGGCGCTGCTTGCCGTGTTCATGTTGTGGTTCATGAACGGGATCGTCTTTGCCGGGGTGCAATTCGCCTGGAAGATCATGAGCCTGGCCGAGGACGACGCGCCGCCGCGCGGTGGCAGCAAGGTGTCCGACCTGCGCCCGGTGCCGGCCCGGCAGGAAGCGCCCGCACAGCGGGGCTGATCCCGGGTCATCGGGTGGTATGCGGCGGGAACCACCAAGTGTCGACCGTGCGGTTCGATTCCCGAGGACCTGTATATACAGGTGGGCGCCAGGTAATCAGGCCAGGACCTGAACAGAGCCAGCCCCCTCGGAAATGTTTAAGGCCACCGGAATGCTACCTGTCACGAGAAGGGCAGAACCCGCCGCTCCCATAGGTAGGGCGCACCGCTACCGCCCGCAAGGGGGCAGATGACGGGAACGGGCTTGAATTTTGTTCACCTATTGTTCACCATGTTGCCATGACACTGGATTTGCAACCCGGACAGCGGCTGGCGCGTGGCGTTTCACGACACCTCAGGGCGCATGGATTCGTCTCGGTCGAAGAGTTCGTGCCCGCCCGCGGGCTGCGTGTCGATGTGATGGGGCTGGGCCCCAAGGGCGAGATCTGGGTGGTCGAATGCAAGTCGAGCCGCGCCGATTATCAGGCGGATTCGAAATGGCAGGGGTATCTGGAGTGGTGTGACCGCTATTTCTGGGCGGTGGATGTGGAGTTTCCGGCCGAATTGCTGCCGTCAGAAAGCGGATTGCTGATCGCCGATGCCTATGACGCCGAGATCGTGCGCATGGCGCCGGAGCAAAAACTGGCCCCGGCCCGACGCAAGGTACTGATCCAGAAATTCGCCACCCACGCGGCGCGGCGCCTGCAGGCGCTGCGCGACCCCGAGGGCCACGGCATTTTCGAATAAAGCGCGTCGAGCGCGGCCAGCACCGTTTTCCGCACCGGAAAACGGTCCGGAAAACGTGTCGTTTTCCGGCGCCGCCTCAGCGTTTGGACATCAGCCGGGCGGCCTGCGCGGCGGCGCGGATTTCGTCCGCGATCTCTTCGGCCTCTTCGGGATCGAAATCCATCGGCACCTCGACCCCGTGCGCCTCGACAAAGAGCCGCACCATCCCGGCATCGGTCGGGCCGATCTGAAGATTCGCCTCGATATCGCGTTCGGTATTGATGCCCATCTCGTCCTCCGGGAAAACTGCTGCCGGACTAGACCGGGCCGGGTTGAGAATCAAGCCGGTTCCGGGGTCTGATACCCCATGGACACGATCACCCTGCGCCCCTTTCGTCCCGAAGACGCCCCCTGGCTGGTCGAGCGGCATGGCACGCTCTATGCGCAGGACGAGGGGTTTGACGACAGTTTCGCGCCGCTGGTGGCGCGTATCCTCGACGATTTCATCGCCAATCACGACCCCGATCGCGAACAAGGCTGGGTCGCCGAGGCGGATGGTCGGCGGCTGGGCAGTATCTTTTGCGTCGGGCTGGACGAGACCACCGCCAAGCTGCGACTGTTCCTGCTGGTACCCGAGGCACGGGGGCGGGGCCTTGGCCGGCGTCTGATCGACACCTGCATGGGCTTTGCGCGCGACAAGGGCTATCTGGAAATGCAGCTCTGGACACATGAAAGCCACCGTGCCGCCTGTGCCCTTTACGCGGCCACCGGCTGGCAGTTGATCGACAGCAAACCGGTCCATTCCTTTGGCGTCGACCTGGTCGAACAAAGCTGGAGAATTACGCTCTGACCCTCTTGCAATCCGCAACCCGGTTGGGTACATCGCCCCTCACGGTGCCGCCTTAGCTCAGTTGGTTAGAGCGCTGGATTGTGGATCCAGAGGTCCCCTGTTCAAGCCAGGGAGGCGGTACCATAACAGGTTCCCCAGCACCATGACATCGCGCCATCCGCCGCCAGGGGCCGCATTCTAGCGCAGCCACAGTCCCTTGGATTTGATCCGGTTGCGGATCGTCTGTTCCTTGTGCGGCAGGTTCTCACGGTCGAACATCTCGCGGATCTTCTCCCCCTTGCCCTGATAGACCATCTTCTTCAGCGGTTCGTAATTCTTCAGCACTTTCTTGATCTTGTTGGGTGCGCAGACCTCTTCCAGCACCTTGACCACGTGGTCCGCCTCACGTGCGTAGAGCAGCGGGAACAGGCGATAGTGGCAGCTGACGGTTCCGTCCAACAGCCCCTCGGGCAGGCTGTCGCGCCCGCCGCCAAACGAGTGGATCACCAGCGGCAGCGCCACCTGGTCGAGCCAGGGATTGAGGCTTTGGCACACCAGTTCGGGCAGGGGGGTATCGCGGATCGAGCGGGCATAGGTCAGAAAGCGGTGCCCGAACTTGTGGGGGCATTCGTAATAGAAGAAACCGGCGTTGAAATAGAGATAGCGCCGCCAGTATTCGTCTGGCTGATCGAAATCCAGCGAGCTTTCGAAATCCAGCCCGAACCGGGTGTAGAGCGCCCGCCAGATCTCGGTATAACCGGGACCATAGAGAGTGGGCTGGGGCCAGGTGCCCTCGCGTTTCAGAGAGGCGGTCGGGCGGCTGAAATCGAAGGGCACCGACATCAGGTCGCCGGTGATCAGTGTATCGGTGTCGAAAAACACAAAGGGTTCGCCCTCGGGCAGGGCCAGCAGCGCCTCGATCTTGTTGCCATGCGGATAGGTCTGGCCGAACACCTTGTTGTCAAACGGCAAAAGCTCGGCCCCCAGCATGTCGAGCGCGGCGCGCAGCTCGTCGCTCTGGATGCTTGGGTCCTCGTCCCATTTGGGGCCGGGCTGCGGGTGTGCGACGAACAGGCGGCCGTCAAAATCGGGTGTCGAATGGCGCAGCGAGGCGGCAAACAGCACCGCCTCGTATTGCAGGCGGTTGTTCTGACCCACCACCACGATATTGAAGGGTCTGCGCCCCGTCGTTTTCGCGACCTGTTGTTTTGCCATCTCTGCCCGCCGCCGGATTTGGTGATGCGGCGCCCCTGTTTTGACGTAGTATAGGGGCAGGGGCCGGGCGCCAAAAGCCCGGATTTCCCGCCAACTGATTTTGAAAGGCCCGTTCCAGATGCTCGATATTCTGCTTTTCCTCATCGCCGGCGCGGCGCAGTCGTCCCAGGGCGAGGGCAAGGCGCCGACGCCAACCGAAAGCGCCGCTGTCACGGCCCCGGCCGAGGCGCCGGCGGCCCCTGCCTTCCTGACGCCCGAACCCAAGGCCGAGGCCCCCGCGACCCCGGCCTTTCTGACGCCCGCGCCGCAGCTGGTGGCCGAGCCGCAGGTCCCCAGCGGCAAGTTCACCACCGCAACCGAGGTGAAGCCGATCCTGAATGCCACGCGCGGCAACTGGGTGGCGCTGCGCGACTATGACGGGCAGGACCTGCTCTATGTCACGCATCTGTGGTCCTGGCGCTGCGGGCTGGCGCAGATGTCGGTCTCGATCAACGGGGCCGCGCCCGAGATCTGGCCCCTGCCGCCCTGCCATGCCGAGACGGCGGCGCCCAACGCGATCATCGACAGCGACGGGCTGCCATTTCGCAGCTTCCCTGCGGGTTCGGTGGCGCAGATCGCGGTCGAGCTGATCTATGACGATCTGAGCGCCGACAGTGCCAGTTTCGCGCGCGCGCAGGTGCTGATGCCGTGACGGGTGCTGCCGCTGTCGGGGAGGGTCAGATCAGCGCGGTGCTCAGGATCGGGAAATAGCTCAGCATCACCAGCACCACCGCCACCGCCAGCAGGAACGGCCAGAGGGCGGTGAAGATGGTAAAGGGGCGCACCCCGGACATGGCCGAGGCGATATAGAGACCCACCCCCACCGGCGGCGTCAGCAGGCCCAGCACCAGGTTCAGGCTGATCACCACGCCGAACTGATAGGGGCTGATGCCATAGCTGTTCATCGCGATCGGTAGCAGGATAGGCGTGATCAGGATCAGCGCCGCGATGCCGTCGATCAGCATGCCCACAAAGAGCAGGCACAGGTTGACGATCAGCAGAAAGGTGAACGGATCCGAGGTGACGGTGGACAGAAACGCCGCCAGTTTCTGCGGCAGTTCCTCGTAGATCACCACCCAGCCGAACACATTGGCCGCCGCGATCATGAAGATCACCAGCGAGGAATTGGTGGCGGTGCGCGCGAACATGGCGCCCAGATCGCGGATATGGATCTCTCGATAGACCAGCCAGCCGACGGCAAAGGCGATCAGCGAGGCGACGGCGGCGCTTTCGGTGGGGGTGGCGATGCCGAATAGGATGCCGCCGACAATGGCCAGCGGGATCAGAAAGGCGGGCAGGGCGTCGCGCAGGGCGCGCAGCGCCTGCGGCATGGTCATCCAGTCGCCCTTGGGAAACTGCTGGCTGAGCCCGATCAGCGCCACGACAATAAAGAACGAACCCGCCATGATCAGGCCGGGGATGATGCCCGCGATGAACAGATCGCCGATGGGCAATTGCGCCAGCACGCCATAGATCACGAACAGCATCGAAGGCGGAATGACCGGTGCCAGCAACCCGCCAGCAGCGGTGGTGGCGGCGGCGAAACCGGGGTCGTAACCCTCTTCCTTCATCGCGGGCACCATGGCCCGGCTCATCACCGCGATCTGGCTGGCGGCCGAGCCGATGATCGCAGCCATGAACATGTTGGCAAGCAGGTTGATATAGGCCAGCCCGCCCCGAAACCCGCCGACAAAGACCCGCGCGGCGCGCACCAGGCGCTGGGTCATGCCGCCCTCGTTCATCAGCTCTCCGGTCAGGATGAACAGGGGAATGGCAAGCAGCCCATAGTTTTCGACCCCGGCGAACATCTGCTGAGCGAAACTGTCATACAGCACCAGATTGCCGCTGTCATAGATGTACCAAAGCGCGGTCAGCGCCAGCACCAGCGCGATGGGGACCGAGGCAAAGAGCAGCACAAGGAACAGGATCGGGGTCATTGCGCGGTCTCCGCCTCGGGGTGTCGGCCCGGATAGAACAGATTGGCCGCCGAATGCAGCAGCGCCCCAAGGGTAAAGAGTGGCATCACCAGCCAGACCCAGACCTTGGGCAGGCCCAGCGTGTTGGTGGGTTCGGCATAGATGAAGTTGAAGGTCTGGCCCTGAAACGCCTTCACGTCCCAGCCCGCCCGCATCAGTTCCAGCGGCATGAACCAGCGCAGGCAGATCCAGACCATCAGGCAGGCAAAGACGAACAGCACCAGATCGACCGCCCGTTCAAGCATGCGCGCGCCGTGCCCGTCCAGCATCTCGTTCACCAGGGTGACGGCGATGGCGCTGCGGAAATGGATCGCGGCGGATGCGGCCAGAAAGGTCATCCAGACCATGGCATAGATCGCCGCCTCGTCCACCCAATAGATGGCGTTGCCCGCCGCGCGGGTCACCACGTTGAGAAGTATGAGCCCGGTGACCGAGGCCGCCAGCGCAGCGGCGCAGACCAGTTCGACCCTGGCCCAGAGATGCGATGCCCGATACAGCATGTGCCTGCCTTCAAATGTCGCGAAACGGGCCGGCACAGGGCCGGCCCGACGCGGGGTTTTCCGGGGTTATTGCAGGTCCGCCGCGGTCTTGCGCAGCTCGGGCAGGGATGGGGCCTTGTCCGCCCAGATTGTCTCCCATTGTGCGATGGCATCGCCGAAGAAGTCCTGATCGACCCGCTTGAAGGTCTTGCCCACCTTGGTCAGCGCATCGGTCCATTCCGGCTCTTTGGCCATGTAAACGTCCAATGTGCTGTCCACATGCTTGGCCATCAGCTCGGAAATCATCGCCTTGTCCGCATCGCTCAGCCCGGCATAAACGCGGGCCGAGATCAGCCCGACCATCGGGAACATCATGTGGTTCGAGATCAGGAGCGTGTCGGCATGTTCATGGTATTTCAACACGTTGATCAGCTCGACATCCATGTCGATCGCATCCACCTGGCCATTGGCCAGCGCGTCATAGACCGCCGGCAGCGGCATCGGCGTGGGTGCGGCCCCCAGCGCGTTGTAGAAATCGAGGATCGGATCGAACGGCGTGATCCGCAGCTTGAGCCCGGACAGATCGGCGGCGGAATTCACCGCGCCCCGGCTCAGGATCTGGCGCATGCCTGCGCTGCCATAGCCGACACCGACCACGCCCGCCTCTTGCGGCAGCACCGCCAGCATGCCGCGCGCGGTGTCCGAGCGCAGGATGGCCGAGGCGTGGTTGATGTCCTTGGCCAGATAGGGCGCATAGAACGCCCCCATGTTGGGCACCCGGTTCGACACTTCGGCCACGGTCATGAAGGCCATGTCCAGCGCCCCGGTCTGCAACTGTTGCAGCATCTGCGCCTCGTTGCCCAGCTGCCGCGCGGGGAAGACCGAGACCGAATGCGCACCGCCCGATTTCTCGGACAGTTCGGCGCCAAAGGCCTCGGCGGCCTTGGTCCAGGTATGCGGTGGCGGGGTGATCAGGCCCAGGCGAAATTCCTTGGCCGCCGCCGGCAGCGCCGCCAGCACCAGCGCGGCACAGGCAACCCCCCGGGCCAGTCCCTTGAAGCTGATTGTCATGTGGTTCTCTCCCTGTTGGATTCGTTGTTTTTTGTCAGTCTAAACGCGGTTTACAGTTTCACCCAACCCTCTGGTGGTTCCTTGCCCGGATGTACCTCGCCGCAATTGGGGCAGGTGCGCGCCTGTTCGTCGGCATAAAAGGCCTGATAGACGGGTGGCAGATCGCGCACGATGCTTTCCAGCAACAGCTCGGCCCGGTGCACCAGGCTGCCGCAGCCGAAACAATACCATTCGATGGCGTCATGGGCGCCTTCGGGGCGTTTGGGTTCGATCACGAGACCGATCGAGCCCTCTTGCGGGCGCTGCGGCGAGTGGCGCACATGCGGCGGCAACAGAAAGATGTCGCCCTCGCGGATCGGCACGTCATAGAATTCGCCGCCATCGTAAAGTTTCAACACCATGTCGCCCTTGAGCTGGTAGAAGAACTCCTCGACCGGGTCGTCATGATAATCGGTGCGCTTGTTGGGGCCGCCGACCACGGTCACCATCAGATCCGCATCCTCCCAGACCTGCTGGTTGCCGACGGGCGGTTTCAGCAGATGCTTGTGTTCGTCGATCCATTTCTGGAAATTGAAGGCGCTCAGCCGTGCCATCACGTGTTTCTCCTTACCGGTGCTTGCCATTGCGGGCTTGTTTCAGCGTCGGGCCGGGCGGGGTTGCAAGACAAGGAATTTGTCCGAATGCCGCTATCGAAAATCGCGATAGCAGCGCGGGAACCGGCCTTGCGAACCGTGGGGTGCTGACGAACTTCCTTCATGCATGAAATTTTAAGGTTAAAGGAATGGCTCCTGTCAAGTGTCTTGGCCGCGGTCGAGGGTCAGGGCGGTTGATCACCTCTGCGTGAACGTGCTTTCTTGGCCCCCGCAGCGCGCCAGATCGAAGGGCGACGGAGCAAGCAGGAGACAACCCATGCGGATCAATGCGGATTTCAGCCAGCGCGCGGCGGTGCATTTCGACCAGACGGACTGGGTGCCGTCGCCCGCGCCCGGGGTCGAACGCAAGATGCTGGACCGGATCGGGGCCGAGGTGGCGCGGGCCACCACCATCGTCCGCTTTGCGCCGGGCAGCGCCTTTGCCGCCCATACCCATGACGGAGGCGAGGAATACCTGGTTCTGGACGGTGTGTTTCAGGATGAGCTGGGCGATTTTCCGACCGGCTCTTATGTTCGCAACCCGCCGACCTCGTCCCATACGCCCGCGACCGAACCGGGGGCGACCATCCTGGTCAAGCTGCATCAGTTCGACCCAGCCGACCGCACCGAGGTGCGCTGTTCGATTACCGGAAAGAGCGACGAGACGCTCTTTGCCGACGCGCATGAAGAGGTGCGGCTGGAAAGCTGGGCGGCGGGTGCGCAGGTGACGCGCGATCTGCCCGGCGGGATCGAGGTCTTCGTGCTGGAGGGCGGGTTTCAGGAGGGTGGGGAGTCCTTTTCGCGTTGGGACTGGCTGCGCCTGCCACCGGGCGCGCGGCTGGAGCTGACCGTGGGCGCCGAGGGGGCGCGTGTCTGGGTGAAATCCGGCCACCTCGCCGGAATGGTCTGACATCCTTGCGGCAGGCGGCAAGAATTTTCGCCGAAAATTCTTGCACCCAGCCTTGCGGACCCGGGCGAATTCGTCCGGGTTCTTCATTTTTGACCGAAAGATAAATTTTACCAGTTGATAAAATTTCTGGATGTGGCAAGCTGATCTCAATAACGAACATATCTTCAGGGAGAAGAACGATGGCACAGGGCCAGATGGCTCCCGGCATTGTCGCCGGGCGGCTTTCCAGCGACGAACTTGCCGCGAATTTCGACGATCTGCATCCGGCCTATGCGCCGCATGAGGCGGCGGTGGCTGCGGATCGCTGCTATTTCTGCTACGACGCGCCGTGTCAGACGGCCTGTCCGACCGAGATCGACATTCCGCTATTCATCCGGCAGATCCAGACCGGCCACCCCGAGGCAGCGGCACGCACCATTCTGGAGCAGAATATCCTGGGCGGCATGTGCGCCCGCGTCTGCCCCACCGAGACGCTCTGCGAAGAGGCCTGCGTGCGCGAGGCGGCCGAGGGCAAGCCGGTCGAGATCGGGCGGCTGCAACGCTATGCCACCGATACGCTGATGGCGCGCGGCGTGCATCCCTTTACCCGCGCGGCGTCCACCGGCAAGCGCGTGGCGGTTGTCGGGGCGGGGCCTGCGGGTCTGGCCTGCGCGCATCGTCTGGCGATGCTGGGCCATGACGTGGTCATCCACGAGGCGCGGCCCAAGGCCGGCGGGCTGAACGAATTCGGTATCGCGGCCTACAAGGCGACCGGCGGCTTTGCTGGGGCCGAGGTGGACTGGCTGCTGCAAATCGGCGGCATCACGGTTGAGCAGGGCTCGGCCCTGGGGCAGGGCCTCACGCTCGATGCGCTGCGCGCCGACTATGACGCGGTATTCCTGTCCATTGGCCTGGCCGGGGTGAACGCCCTGCGCGCGGCGGGCGAGGACAAGGACGGTGTCCGCGACGCGGTCGATTTCATCGCCGAACTGCGCCAGGCGGGCGACCTGTCTGCACTGCCGGTGGGGCGCAACGTGGTGGTGATCGGCGGCGGCATGACCGCGATCGACGCCGCCGTGCAGTCGAAACTGCTGGGCGCCGAGAACGTGACCGTCGCCTATCGCCGTTCGCGCGCCGAGATGGGGGCGAGCGGCTTCGAACAGGATCTGGCCGCTTCCAAGGGCGTCAGGCTGATGTTCAACGTGATGCCGGTGGCGGTGCATGGAAATGGCGCGGCGGTCGAGATCGAACTGGAATACACCACCAGCGCGGGCGGTTCGGTGACCGGAACGGGCGAGACCATCCGTTTGGCTGCCGATCAGGTGTTCAAGGCCATCGGCCAGACGCTGGAAGGCGCGCCAGAGGGGCTGGAACTGGACGGGCGCAAGATCAAGGTCGACGGGGCGGGCCGCACCTCGGTGCCCGGGGTCTGGGCCGGCGGCGACTGTGCCAGCGGCGGCGAGGACCTGACCGTGACCGCCGTGGCCGAAGGCCGCGATGCCGCCATGGACATCCACGCACAACTAAGCGCGTGACACCGAACAAGGATGCGAAAGCACATCAGGGAGGCCGTATAAATGGCTGATTTGAAGACAAACTTTCTGGGCATCGAGAGCCCGAACCCGTTCTGGCTGGCCTCGGCGCCACCGACCGACAAGGAATATAACGTCCGCCGCGCCTTTGAGGCCGGATGGGGCGGCGTCGTCTGGAAGACGCTTGGCTCCGAAGGACCGCCGGTGGTGAACGTCAACGGCCCGCGCTACGGCGCCATTTATGGTGCCGACCGGCGGTTGTTGGGCCTCAACAACATCGAGCTGATCACCGACCGCCCGCTGGAAACCAACCTGGAAGAGATCGCGCGGGTCAAGGCGGATTACCCCGACAGGGCGGTGATCGTGTCGATCATGGTGCCCTGCGAGGAAGCGGAATGGAAAGCGATCCTCCCGCGGGTGGCTGAAACCGGGGCCGATGGAATCGAGCTCAATTTCGGCTGCCCGCATGGGATGAGCGAGCGTGGCATGGGTGCTGCGGTGGGCCAGGTTCCCGAATATATCGAGATGGTCACGCGCTGGTGCAAGACCCATTACGACAAGCCGGTGATCGTGAAGCTGACACCCAATATCACCGATATCCGCTATCCGGCACGGGCCGCGAAAAACGGCGGTGCGGATGCGGTTTCTCTCATCAATACAATCAGTTCCATCACGTCGGTGAACCTGGATAATTTCAGCCCCGAACCCTCGATCGACGGCAAGGGCAGCCATGGCGGTTATTGCGGCCCGGCGGTGAAACCGATTGCGATGAACATGGTGGCAGAGATCTCGCGCGACCCGGAAACGCAGGGACTGCCGATCAGCGGCATCGGCGGGGTGACCACCTGGCGTGACGCGGCCGAGTTCATGAGCCTCGGCTGTGGAACAGTGCAGGTCTGCACCGCGGCGATGACCTATGGCTTCCGCGTGGTGGAAGAGATGAAATCCGGCCTCAGCCAGTGGATGGATGAGAAGGGATACACCAGCGTCAGCGATTTCGTCGGGCGCGCGGTGCCCAATGTGACCGATTGGCAGTATCTGAACCTGAACTACATCGCCAAGGCCAAGATCGATCAGGATCAGTGCATCAAATGTGGCCGCTGCTATGCCGCCTGCGAGGATACCTCGCATCAGGCGATTTCCATGTCCGAGGAGCGGGTGTTCGAGGTGATGGATGACGAATGCGTCGCCTGTAACCTCTGCGTCGATGTCTGCCCGATCGAGGGGTGCATCTCGATGGTGCCGATGCAGCCGGGCGAAACAGACCCGCGCACCGGCAAGGTGGTGCAGGCCGATTATGCCAACTGGACCACGCATCCCAACAACCCGATGGCACGCGCGGCGGAGTGAGGTCTGAGATTTTTCGACGAAAAATCTCTGCTTGAGAAAATTCGACGAATTTTCTCAGAAAAGAAGGCGGATCGGTCCGTTGTGGCAGACCACGACGAACTGATCCGCCGTTTCGATCACGTGAAAGTTGCGGCGGCGCATTTCAGTCAGGAAGCGCTCCTTGCCGACTTCGCGGTCAACCCAGGCGATGGATCTGCGGACGACCGCGCCGCGTTGAACGGCGCGTGTGGCAAAAATCTGTTCCAGCCAGCGGCGGGCCTGATCGGGGTGAGGCAGGGTCTGCATGCCTCACCTCAGCAGGTTATGGTAAAGAAAGGCTGAATTCACCCCAAGGCCTTGCCTTGTCTCCAGGCCGCCGCGCGGGTACTTCGGGACAAGGGTGTGTTCAGTCTGCAGGTCCCCATGGTACGTCAGCTTCTTCCCGTAAGTGCCTTGTTGCTTGGCTCTGCCTTGCTGCTTTTCGCGGGGGGCATGAACAGCCTGATTCTGCCGATCCGGGGCGCGCAGGAAGGGTTCAGTGCCTCGGCGCTGGGTCTTCTGGGGACGGGGTGGGCTTTTGGCTATGTCGCGGGATGTTTCTATACGCCGCGGCTGGTGGGGAAGGTCGGCCATGTGCGTGCCTTCAGCGTAATGTCCGGGTTCGCTGCCGTCGCCGTGCTGATGTCTTTGTTGCTGCTGACGCCCTGGACCTGGATTCCGCTGCGCGCCATGTCGGGTTTCTGCTTTGCCGGGGCGGCGATGATCGTCGAAAGCTGGCTGAGCGAACGGGCCGAGCCGAGCACGCGCGGTCGCATCTTCGGACTCTATACGATGGTGAACCTCGGTGCCTCGACCGCCGGGCAACTGGTGCTGACGATGGGTGATACATCGGGCTTTCTGTTCTTTGTCCTGCCCGCGATCTTTTACTGTCTGGCGCTGATGCCGACGGCGATGTCCTCCAAGGCGGTGCCAAAACCGCTGGTCAGTGTCCGGCTTGACCTGATGGCGCTCTGACGCAACTCTCCCGTGGCGGTGATCGGGGTGCTGTGTGTCGGCGTGTCGAACAGCGCCTTTGGCACGTTGTCGGCGGTCTATGCCGATGGGATCGGGCTGGCGCTTACGACGGTGGCGCTGTTTGCCAGTCTGCCGGTGCTGGCGGGCGCGGTGTCGCAGATCCCGATCGGCTGGTTGTCGGACCGGCTGGACCGGCGCGCGGTGCTGATCGGTGTCGCGGCCCTGGCGCTGGCGGTCGATATGGTCTTTATCGCTCTGTCGCCGGAAACCCGGATGCTGAACCTCGTGCTGGCCTCGCTGTTCGGCGCCGCGATCTATGCCATGTATCCGATCATCATTGCCCATGCCAACGATCACGCGGCGGCCGATCAGGCGATCCAGGTCAGTGGCGGGTTACTGATGCTTTACGGGGTGGGGTCGATCCTGGGGCCGTTGCTGGCGGGGATCGGGATGGAGACGTTTGGCGGCACCGGCCTGTTCATGACCTCGGCCGGGGCGCATGTGCTGCTGATCCTGTTCTCGGGCCTGCGCATCCTGCTGCGCGCCCCGGTGGACGAGGCCGACAAATCGAGCTTTGTGCCCGCGCCCGCCGCCCGCGCCACCACGCCTGAAACCGCGGCGCTGGCAAGCGCCGAGTCCGATGCGGTCGAGACTGAGAAAACAGAGATTACTCCGGACGCGGGCTGAGCAGTCGCCGGTAGAGTGTATCGAGGAACACATCAGCGCCGTCGAAGGGATCCTCGTTGCCCAGAACCGCACGCACCTGCACGTCGAAATCCGCGTAGTGCTGGGTCAGCGACCAGATCGAGAACAGCAGGTGATAGGGATGCACGCGGGCGATCCGGCCCGCCGCCATCCAGCCTTCGAGCAGGGCCACCTTGTCATCGACCAACGTCTTCAGATCCTCGCTCAGGGCCTGATAGATGCGCGGGGCGCCCTGCACGATCTCGTTGGCGAACAGGCGGCTTTCGCGGGGGTAATCGCGGCTCATCTCCAGTTTGCGGTGGACATAGGCCAAAAGCTCGGTCAGGGGCTCGCCCTGATCGTCGAGCGCGCGCAGCGGATCCAGCCAGGTATCGAGCAACTCGGCCAGCAGGGCCTCGTGCATCGCTTCTTTCGACGGGAAATAGTAGAGCAGGTTGGGCTTGCTCAACCCTGCCTCGGCGGCGATCTGATCCACCGTCGCGCCTCGGAACCCATGCGCTGAAAAAACGTTCAGCGCCGCGTCCAGGATGGCGGCGCGGTTCTTTTTCTGGATACGGGTCGGCGCGCGGTCCTGAGGCATGATCTGCTGATTTTTCCTTCGCTTGCCCGTCGAAGTGACGGAATCTTGCAGGGGAACTCGGCTATTTCTTGACTGGTGTCAAACCCGTGATAGCGTGAGTTTGACCAGTTGGTCAAATAGCTAGGCCAGCAAGAACGCAAAGCAAGCAACAGGGGAACAGGTATGGCGGCTCCGGCACAGAATCTCAGAATCAACGGCAACAGGTTGTGGGACAGTCTGATGGAGATGGCCCAGATCGGCCCCGGCGTGGCGGGGGGCAACAACCGCCAGACCCTGACGGACGAGGATGGCGAAGGCCGCGCCCTGTTCCGGAAATGGTGCGAGGCGGCGGGCTGTTCCATGGGGCTTGACCAGATGGGCAACATGTTCGCCATGCGCGCGGGCACCGACCCGCAGGCGCTGCCGGTCTATGTGGGCTCGCATCTGGATACCCAGCCGACGGGCGGCAAATATGACGGGGTGCTGGGGGTTCTGGCCGGGCTGGAGGTGATCCGCACCCTGAACGACCTGGGCATCCGCACCAAACACCCCATCGTCGCCACCAACTGGACCAACGAGGAGGGTACGCGCTTTGCCCCCGCGATGCTGAGTTCGGGGGTGTTTGCCGGTATGCATACGCAGGACTGGGCCTATGCGCGCACCGATGCCGAAGGAAAGAGCTTTGGCGACGAGCTGTCGCGGATCGGATGGCGTGGCGAGGAAGAGGTGGGCGCGCGCAAGATGCACGCGTTTTTCGAGCTGCATATCGAACAGGGGCCGATCCTGGAGGCCGAGGGCAAGGATATCGGCGTTGTCACCCATGGCCAGGGGCTGAGCTGGACACAGGTCACGATCACCGGCAAGGACGCCCATACCGGCTCGACCCCGATGCCGATGCGGCGCAATGCCGGGCTGGGCATGGCGCGGGTTTTGGAAAAGGTGGACGAGATCGCGCTCAGCCATGCGCCCCATGCGGTGGGGGCAGCGGGTCATATCGACGTTTACCCGAACTCGCGCAACGTGATCCCGGGCAAGGTGGTGTTCACGGTCGATTTCCGCAGTCCCGAGCTGTCGGTGATCGAGGATATGGAGGCGCGGCTGCGCGTCGAGGGCCAGAGGATCGCCGATGCGATGGGGCTGGAAATCGCCTTTGAAAAGGTGGGCGGCTTCGACCCGGTGGCCTTTGACGAAGGCTGTGTCTTGGCCATCCGCAATGCGGCCGAGCGGCTGGGATACAGCCATATGAACATCATCTCGGGCGCTGGCCACGATGCCTGCTGGATCAACCGGGTGGCGCCGACGGCTATGGTGATGTGTCCCTGCGTTGACGGGCTGAGCCATAACGAGGCCGAGGAGATATCGAAGGACTGGGCCGCCGCTGGTACGGATGTGCTGTTCCATGCGGTGGTGGAGACGGCGGAAATCGTGGAGTGATCCGGGGGCGATGCCCCCGGACCAGCGGGGGGCGCTGCCCCCCGAACCCCCCGGAGTATTTTCGGCGAAATGAAGGACAGGGGATGGTGCCGGACACGGCCATAATGCGCAAACGTGTGAGGGCGGCAGTTGAGGCCGATCTTTCGAATGCGCCATTGGATGCGGTGGGTCGGGCCACGCTGCGCGATTTCGCGGCTTTGCGGCAAGAGCCGGAGGTTGTGGAAGTGCAGTTCAGCGGCGGCGTGATGGGGCAGGGTTGGGCGGTCACGCGGCCGAATGGCCCCTACCTGGTCGTCTACCTGCCGCAGGCGGGATGTTTCTCGCTCTGTGTCGAGGGGCCGTTCGGGCCGCTGGATATCGGGGTGCATGGCAATGCGATCGGCTGTTTCGGGTCGGTCTGACAAGAAAACAGGGAGTTCAAGCAAATGAGCACAGTCATCAGGAACGGCACCGTTGTCACCGCCGATCTGACCTATAAGGCGGATGTGCGGATCGAAAACGGCGTGATCACCGAAATCGGCCCGGGGCTGAGCGGTGATAAGGAGTTGGACGCCACCGGCTGTTACGTGATGCCCGGCGGCATCGATCCCCATGTGCATCTGGAGATGCCCTTTATGGGCACCTATTCCAGCGACGATTTCGAGAGCGGCACCCGCGCCGGGCTGGCGGGCGGAACCACTATGGTGGTGGATTTCTGCCTGCCCAATCAGGGCGAGAGCCTGCTGGACGCGATCAAGCGCTGGGACAACAAATCGACCCGGGCCAATTGCGACTATTCCTTCCACATGGCGGTGACCTGGTGGGGCGAGCAGGTCTTCAACGACATGAAGACCGTGATCGAGACGCGTGGGATCAACACGTTCAAGCATTTCCTCGCCTACAAGGGCGCGCTGATGGTGAACGATGACGAGCTGTTTGCCTCGTTCAACCGCCTGGCCGAACTGGGTGGCATTGCCATGGTCCATGCCGAGAACGGCGATGTGGTGGCCGAGATGACCGCGCGCCTCTTGGCCGAGGGCAATACCGGGCCCGAGGCGCATGCCTATTCGCGCCCCACTCAGGTCGAGGGCGAGGCCACCAACCGCGCCATCATGATCGCCGATATGGCCGGTGTGCCGCTTTATGTGGTGCATACCTCGTGCGAAGAGGCGCACGAGGCGATCCGGCGCGCCCGCATGCAAGGCAAGCGGGTTTGGGGCGAGCCGCTGATCCAGCATCTGACATTGGACGAGAGCGAGTATTTCCACCCCGACTGGGATCATGCGGCACGGCGCGTGATGTCGCCGCCCTTCCGCAACAAGCAGCATCAGGACAGCCTGTGGGCGGGGCTGCAATCGGGTTCGCTGAGCGTGGTGGCCACCGATCACTGCGCCTTTACCACCGAGCAGAAACGCTATGGCGTGGGTGATTTTTCCAAGATCCCCAACGGCACCGGCGGGCTGGAGGACCGGATGCCGATGCTGTGGACTCATGGGGTGGCAACCGGTCGCCTGACGCCGAACGAATTTGTGGCGGTTACATCAACAAATATTGCCAAGATCTTGAATTGCTATCCTAAAAAAGGCGCGGTTCTGGTCGGTGCGGATGCCGATCTGGTGGTCTGGGACCCGGAGAAATCCAAGACTATCAGCGCAGGCAGCCAGCAATCGGCGATCGACTATAACGTGTTCGAGGGCAAGGAGGTCAAGGGCCTGCCGCGCTTTACCCTGACACGTGGTCAGGTGGCGGTGCATGACGGCGAAATCCGCACGCAAGAGGGCCATGGCAAGTTCGTGGCGCGCGAGGCGAACACGCCCGTGAACCGGGCGCTGAGCAGCTGGAAAGAACTGACCGCACCGCGTCCGGTGGAACGGTCGGGCATTCCGGCGACGGGGGTCTGATGCGCCTATTCGGGCACAAGCGCATCCAGTTCGGGCAGGAGAGCGACACTCTCCTGCTCGTGCGGATCGGTGCGGGCCAGGATGGCGACAGCCTCGGTCTGACCGGTGTTGATCGGCAGGTGCGGGACACCGGCGGGGATATAGATCAGATCGCCCGCATTGGTCTCCATGCGGTGTTCCAGCGCAGGGCCCCAGTACATGATTGCCGACCCCTCGATCACGTAGATCGCTGTTTCGTGGTCGGCGTGCAGATGGGCCTTGGCCCGGCCACCCGGTGGAATGCGCAGCATGTGCATGCAAATGGATCGGGCGCCGGTCGTCTCGCGTGCGATCCCTTGAAAATAATTGAACCCCTGCTTGCCGGCATAGGTTTCGCCAAGGCGGAGTTTTTGGCAGGTTTCTGGCATCTGATCGGGCATCGCTCGGGGGTCTCCAACAGGACAATGACACTATGAATGGGACAGGGCAGCAGCCGGAGTTGTCAAGCGTGGTTTCGGCCAAGGGGCTGGATCTGACGTTTCAGACAAATGACGGCCCGGTTCACGCGCTCAAGGACGTGAACCTGGAAATCAACAAGGGCGATTTCGTCAGCTTCATCGGGCCGTCGGGCTGTGGCAAGACCACCTTCCTGCGCTGTATCGCGGCGCTGGAAACGCCGACCGGTGGCAGCCTGACGGTGAACGGGATGACGCCCGACGAGGCGCGGCGCAAGCGCGCCTATGGCTATGTGTTCCAGGCGGCGGGTCTGTACCCGTGGCGGACCATCGCCAAGAATATCAAGCTGCCGCTCGAGATCATGGGGTTTTCCCGGCAAGAGCAGGAAGAACGGGTGAGAAAAGTCCTGGAACTCGTTGATCTGGCTGGGTTTGGCGGCAAGTTTCCCTGGCAGCTGTCGGGCGGAATGCAGCAGCGCGCCAGCATCGCCCGCGCACTGGCCTTCGACGCCGATATCCTGCTGATGGACGAACCGTTCGGGGCGCTGGACGAGATCGTGCGCGATCACCTGAACGAGCAATTGCTGGCGCTTTGGGCGCGGACCGGCAAGACCATCGGGTTCGTCACCCATTCGATTCCCGAGGCGGTTTATCTCTCGACCAAGATCGTGGTGATGAGCCCGCGCCCGGGCCGGATCACCGATGTGATCGAAAGCCCGCTGCCCAGGGAACGGCCGCTGGATATTCGGGACAGCAAGGAATTCATCGAGGTGGCACATCGGGTGCGCGAGGGTCTCAGGGCGGGGCATGCCGATGACTGAGCCGGGTTTCTGGATGCGCGGCGACGAGGCCGGGCCGAACCGGAATTCGGCACGAATTCCGGCCCGATTTCCTTGCAGGAAATCGGAGTTGCGCGCGTGGGGAGAGACGGCATGAAATCTCTGCTTGCGGTTCTGACCGTCCTCGCTGCGATCGTTGGGCTCTGGTATGCGGCCTGCGTGCCGATGAACATTCACGGTGTGCTGGTGACGGCGGAACGCGGCGGGGCGGTGGTGGAGCCGTCCGATGGTGCCGCCCGGCGCGAGATGAGCGGTGTTTCGCTGGCGCTGAAGAACGGGTTTGCCGTGCCCGAGACCTGGGCGCAGGAGCGTCCGCGCTTGCCGGCGCCCCATCAGGTGGCGATCGAACTGTGGGACACCACGGTGATGAAGAAGATCACCTCGAAACGCAGCCTTGTCTATCATGGCTGGGTAACGCTGAGTGCTACATTGCTGGGCTTTGGCATCGGCACGGTTCTGGGGGTCTTGCTGGCTGTGGGGATCGTGCATTCCCGTGTCATGGACATGTCGGTGATGCCCTGGGCCATTGTCAGTCAGACCATCCCGATCATCGCGCTGGCGCCGATGATCATCGTGGTGCTTTATTCGGTGGGTGTTCAGGGGATCATCCCCAAAGCGGTGATCTCGGCCTATCTGAGCTTTTTCCCGGTCGTGGTCGGTATGGTCAAGGGGCTGCGCAGCCCCGATGCGATGCAGCTTGACCTGCTGAGAACCTACAATGCCTCAAAGGGCGAGACTTTTTGGAAACTGCGCCTGCCGGCCTCGATGCCTTATCTCTTTGCCTCGCTCAAGATCGGGATCGCGGCCTCGCTGGTCGGGGCCATCGTGGGTGAGTTGCCGACCGGAGCGGTTTCGGGTCTGGGTGCGCGGCTGCTGGCAGGGAGTTATTACGGCCAGACCGTGCAGATCTGGTCGGCCCTGTTCGGGGCGGCGATCCTGGCGGCCTGTCTGGTGGGGCTGCTGGGGGTGATCGAGCGGCTGGTTCTGAAGCGGATGGGGATGGCATGAGGATGGCACGACATAGGGGGGGCGCTGCCCCCGTCGCGCAGGCGCGACTCCCCCGAGGTATTTTGGAACAGAAGAAGATTGGGGGGATGCGCGGATGATGCTGGTTCTGGTGGCCTTGCTCGTCTGGGGCGCGGCCTGGTGGCTGAACACGCGGCTGGCCGAGGGTCCGCAGGCCGAGACCCGTTCGGTGCAACTGGCGGTGCCGCTGATTTTTGGCGCGACGATCCTGATCGTGTGGGAACTGGTGGTACGGGGCCTGGAGGTGCCGCTGGTGATCCTGCCCGCGCCCTCGCTGATCGCGGCGCGGTTCGCGGGTAGCCTGCCGATCCTCTGGGCGGATTTCGTACAGACCTTCGTCAAGGGGGCACTGAGCGGCTATCTGATCGGCTGCGGTGCCGCGTTCCTGATGGCGGTTGCGGTGGACCGGTCCGAGTTCCTGCGGCTGGGCCTGTTGCCGGTGGGCAATTTCGTGGCGGCCCTGCCCATCGTTGGCACTGCACCGATCCTGGTGATGTGGTTCGGCTTTGACTGGCAGTCGAAGGCCGCCGTGGTCGTGGTGATGGTATTCTTTCCCATGCTGGTCAACACCGTGGCGGGCCTGCGCGAGACCACGTCGATGCAGCGCGACCTGATGGAGACCTATGCGGCCAGCTATTGGCAGAGCTTCTTCAAGCTGCGGCTGCCGGCGGCAATGCCCTTCATCTTCAACGGTTTGAAAATCTCGACCACGCTGGCCCTGATCGGGGCGATCGTGGCCGAGTTCTTCGGCTCGCCGACATTGGGCATGGGGTTCCGTATCTCGACCAGTGTCGGACAACTGGCGCTGGACATGGTCTGGGCCGAAATCGTGGTGGCGGCGCTGGCGGGAACGCTGTTCTATGGGCTGGTGGCGCTGATCGAACATCATGTCACCTTTTGGCACCCCTCGCAGAGACGCTAGGCTGACAGATATGCGACAAGATCCCGGACCGAACCGGGGCACAGAATTGAACAACCAACAAGGAGTGAAATCATGAAGAAACTGTTGAATGGCGCGGCGCTTGCCCTGGCCCTGGCGGCTGGTCCGGCTCTGGCGGCGGACGAGGTCAAGCTGCAACTGCAATGGGTCACCCAGGCGCAGTTCGCCGGCTATTACGTGGCGCTGGACAAGGGCTATTACGACGAAGAGGGTCTGGATGTCACCATCCTGCCCGGCGGCCCCGACATCGCCCCGCCGCAGGTGCTGGCCGGTGGCGGCGCCGATGCGATGCTGAACTGGATGCCCTCGGCGCTGGCGGCGCGGGAAAAGGGCCTGCCGGTGGTGAATATCGCGCAGCCCTTCAAATCCTCGGGCCTGATGCTGACCTGCTGGAAGGATACCGGCATCACCGGACCGCAGGATTTCAAGGGCAAGACCATCGGTGTCTGGTTCTTTGGCAATGAATACCCGTTCCTGAGCTGGATGAGCCAGGAGGGGATCAGCACCGATGGCGGCGCCGACGGGGTGACCGTGCTCAAGCAGGGCTTCAACGTCGACCCGCTGCTGCAACGTCAGGCCGATTGCATCTCGACCATGACCTATAACGAGTACGGTCAGGTGCTGGATGCCGGTGTCAGTGAGGACGAACTGGTGACCTTCAAATACGAGGACATGGGTGTCGCCACGCTGGAGGACGGCATCTATGTGCTCGAGGACAACCTCAAGGACGACGCGTTCAAGGACAAGATGACCCGCTTTGTGCGTGCCTCGATGAAAGGCTGGAAATATGCCGAGGCCAACCCGGACGAGGCCGCGGGCATCGTTCTGGACAATGACGCTACCGGTGCCCAGACCGAGGCGCATCAGGTTCGCATGATGGGTGAGATCGCCAAGCTGACCGCCGGGTCGAACGGCGCGCTGGATCCGGCCGACTTCGACCGCACGGTTGCCACGCTGCTGGCAGGTGGCTCGGACCCGGTGATCACCAAGACGCCCGAGGGCGCCTGGACCCACGAGATCACCGACGCGGCACTGAAGTAACGTCTGGAAAGCTACGCCGGGGCGACCTCGGCAGGCGCGGTCCCGTTTGGGGCCGCGCTTTTTTGTGCGCGGATGTCGGTTTTGGTTGGGACGGGATACGAGGGCGTGATATGCATTGAGTTGCAAAATGCACCTCAATGATCGCAGGGCTACCCAAGTAGGAATAAAATGCAAAATTTTGCGCAAGAAATGCAAGCTGCGTTTGCCCTGGTCCTGGCTGGTGATTCCGAATTGCTCGGAATCGTGGGCCTGTCGCTGCGCGTGTCGCTTTTTGCGGTCCTCTGCGCGGCTCTGATCGGGATGCCGCTGGGGGCTGCGCTGGCCGTCGGGCGGTTTCCCGGTCGCCGCGCGATGGTGGTGCTGGTCAATGCGCTGATGGGGCTGCCACCGGTTGTGGTCGGGCTGATTGTCTATCTGATGCTGTCGCGCTCGGGCCCGCTTGGCGTGCTGCAACTGCTTTATACGCCAACAGCCATGATCATCGCGCAGGTGGTTCTGGTTACCCCGATCATCGCCGCCTTGACCCGTCAGGTGGTCGAGATGCTGGATGCCGAATATGCCGAACAGATGCGCAGCCTGGGCCTCTCGCGGCTGGCCACGGTGCCGGTGCTGTTGTGGGACGGGCGGGTGGCGTTGCTGACCGCGCTGCTGGCTGGTTTTGGCCGTGCCATTGCCGAGGTGGGCGCGGTGATCATCGTTGGCGGCAATATCAACCACGTGACCCGTGTGATGACCACCGCGATCGCGCTTGAGACCTCCAAGGGCAATCTGGCGCTGGCGTTGGCGCTTGGGGCGGTCCTGATCGGGATTGCCGTCGCGGTCAATGCGCTGGTCAGCCTGCTGGGCGCGCGCAGCCGTGCCGAGGCGCTGGCCCATGCGTGATCTGGTCGAGGAAAGCGGGCTGGTGATCGAGACGCAGGGCTTGCGCATCTCGCGTCGTGGCCAGAGCCTGCTGGATGTGCCGAATCTGAGGCTGGGCGGGCCGGGGCCTACGGTGATCTTGGGACCGAACGGGGCGGGCAAGAGCCTGCTGTTGCGCTGCCTGCATGGGTTGATCCAGGCCGATGCCGGGACAGTGCGGCAGAATGGGCGCGCGCTTGACGCCGAGGAGCGGGCCAGCCAGGCCATGGTCTTCCAGCGGCCCGTGATGCTGCGCCGCTCGGTGGCGGGCAATCTCGATTTCGTCCTGCGCCGCCGGGGTCTGAACCGGGCGCAGCGTCAGGCCCGGATCGCGGCGTTGCTGGCCGAGGGTGGATTGCCGTCGCGCGCACGCCAGGGGGCCCGCTCGCTGTCTGTGGGCGAGGCGCAGCGGTTGGCGATCCTGCGTGCGCTGGCCACCGAACCCGAGGTGCTGTTCCTCGACGAACCCACCAGCGCGCTGGACCCGGGCGCGACCCAGGCGGTCGAATCGCTGGTGCTGCGCGCCAGCGCCCGTGGCGTGCGGATCGTGATGGTAACCCATGACATCGGCCAGGCCCGGCGGCTGGCGGCGGATGTGGTGGTGATGATGGGCGGGCAGGTGGTGGAACACGGACCTGCCGCTCAGGTGCTGGATGACCCGGCCAGCGGCGCGGTGCGTCGGTTCCTGGCCGGAGAGCTGATTTTCTGAACCTTTACGGAGACTGGACATGATCGGAAGTGTTTTCCGCGCGAGCGCGCTTGCGCTTGGCCTGATGGCAGGCACTCTGGCGCAGGCGGGAGAGTTCATCGTGGTGCAATCCACCACCTCTACCCAGAATTCGGGCTTGCTGGACCATATTCTGCCCGCGTTCGAGGCCGAGACCGGGATCGAGGTGCGGGTGGTCGCGGTGGGCACCGGCCAGGCGATCAAGAACGCCGCCAATGGTGATGGCGATGTGCTTCTGGTGCATGCCAGGGCGGCCGAGGAGAAATTCGTGGCCGAGGGCTGGGGTGTCGAACGCCTTGATGTGATGTACAACGATTTCGTGCTGGTCGGCCCGGCCTCGGACCCGGCGGGCGTGCGCGGTGGCAGCGATATCGTGGCGGCGCTGAGCGCGATTGCAGAGGTTGAGGCGCCCTTTGCCTCGCGCGGGGATGACAGCGGCACCCATAAGGCCGAGCTGCGCCACTGGCAGAGTTCGGGTATCGACGTGTCTGCTGCCTCGGGCGGCTGGTATCGAGAGACCGGTTCGGGCATGGGGGCGACGCTGAACCTGGCGGCCGGCATGGGCGCCTATGCGCTGACCGATCGCGCCACCTGGATCGCCTTTGCCAACAAGGGTGACCTTGTGATCGCGGTCGAGGGCGACGCGCGGCTGTTCAACCAGTATGGGGTGATCCTGGTCAACCCCGAGAAGCATCCCGGCGTCAAGGCCGAAGCCGGGCAGCGGTTCGTCGACTGGCTGACCGGCGCGGACGGGCAGGCGGCGATCTCGGGCTACACGCTGGACGGCCAGCAGCTGTTCTTTCCCAACGCGAAATAGTCCGGCACGGCTGCGGCAGGGAGAGATTTTTCGACGAAAAATCTCGCCTCCGGCGGGAGTATTTTGGGCGGAATGAAGGGGGATTATGCAGTCAGCCGCTGGCGCCGTTGTGATGGACGGTGCCAAGGCCGCTGAGGTCATAGCCCCCCATCTCGGCTGCGCGGGCGGCAAAGGCGGGGCTTCGCAGGAAGGCCATCAGCCGGGTCATCGGTGGATCGAATACGGCGCGGCGCCAGATCGCCAGGTCGAACCGCTCTTCATGGGTGGGGATGAAGCCAAGACCGTGGGGCGACGCAAGGGCCCCCAGACCAAATCCCGCCTCGGCCTTGCCCGATTGCAGCAGCTGGGCGAGGTCCTCTTCGGTGCGGGCGCAGGTGGGATCTGGGGCGAGATCGGCGGGGGAGAGGCCCAGTTTCTCCAGCTCGGCAAGGAAAAGGTGCTGGCTGGCGGCGCTGGCCTGGCGCATTGCAACCTTGCGTCCGCGCAGATCGGCGATCCCTCTGATGCCGGTGATCCCAGGTGCCAACAGCAATCCGCGCTGGCGCCGCGCGATCTCGATCAGCACCACCGGCGCCTCTCCGACGGCGTCCCTCAGGGATGTGGTATTGAACCCGTCTGCCTCGCGGATATGCAGCGCAGCGGCCTGAGCGCTGCGCTCTTTCAGCCGGATCAGGCCGTCGAAGGAGCCGTCGTAATAGGTGGCCAGCCCGGCGCCGCTTTCCCTTAGCGCCCAGTCGAGCAGCGGGTCATGGCTGCCCGCCAGGATCGGGGGCAGGGGCGGCTCGGCCACCTGCGGCCCCGCGCGCGAGGCGCTGAGCCAGGCCAGTACCTCGGCCCGGGGAAACAGCAGCTTGCCCATGGCGCGCACATGCGGCACCTCGCCCGAGGCGGCGAGGTCATAGGCCTTGCGCTCGCCGATCCTGAGCAGGTCGGCCAGCTCGCGGGTGGTCAGGAACTCGGCCATTCAGTCGAGACGCACATCCGCGCCGGTGCCGCGTTCAGCGGCGGAAAAGCCCGCACGGTTCAGAATCTGCGGCGCGGCGACGGTGATGATGGCCATCAGGACAACGGCGCTGAGAAAGGCTTTCATGGCTGCTCCTTTGCCAGGGTGGCCCGGCGCAGATAGGCGATCAGGTCGGCGCGGTCCTGGGCGCCGGTGATCCGTTGCATGGGCATCTTCGATCCCGGAATGTAATGGTCCGGGCCCAGATCGAAAAGCGAATTGATGCTGTCTTCGGTCCAGACGATCTCCGACCCCGCCAGAGTGTCGGAATAGAGATAGCCGGGCAGGGTGCCCGCACGGCGGCCGAATATCTGGTAGAGAGTGGGACCGGCCCGGCGTCCGCCATCCGCTGTCAGCGCGTGGCAGATCGAGCATTTGCGGGCAAACTGCCGCTCGCCGTTGTCCATGTCCTCGGGGGATTTCAGAAAGCTGCGCTCGCCGCTTGCCATCTTGCCATGTTCCGAGAGCGAGGCCACCGGCCAGCTGTACATCGTGTCGTCGATCCCACCGGCGTGGATATTCGCGCCATCGGGCGAAAAGGCCAGCGCCCAGACCGGGCCGCGCAGGGTGGCGCGGAAATCGCGGGCGATGCGCCAGCTGTCCGTGTCGATCACCATGATATAGCCCTCGCCATCGCCCACAGCGAGCTGGCTGCGGTCAGGGCTGAGTGCCAGCGCCAGAACCGGGCGACGGTCGAGGGTAAAGTCGCGCTCGGCGCCGGTGGCAAGGTCGATCACCCGTGTCACCCCATCGACCGCGCCATAGGCCAGCCAGCCATCGGGCGCATTCAGAACGATCTCGTTGATGCCGAACCCGTGGCGGGTGATCTGGCGCAATTCGTTGCCGCTCGCGACATCCCACAGGCGCAACACGCCATCCATTCCGGCAGAGTAAAGCTGCGCGCCATCGGGAGAGAAGACGACCGCATTCACGCCGCTGCCCGTATCAAGGCTGCGCGGCGCCGTGCCGTCCAGCGGCCAGAGACCGATGGTGCCGTCCCAGCTGGCGGTGGCGGCATGGGTGTCCGACAGGGCAAGACCGGTGATCTTGCCCTTGTGGCGGCCCAGCACGGTGCCCTCGGGCCAGCGGCGCAGGGTGAAATCGTCGCCCGCCGAGTAGAGCACGCCGCCCTGAAACGCTACCGTGTTGACGGCGGCCTCGTGCCCTTCGAACCAATGCGGCGCCCGCCCGGTCCATAGCCCCACGGAATTGTCGAAACTGGCGGTGGCGATCTGCCCGTCCGGGCCGACGGCGATGCCCATGATCGGCCCACCGTGACCCTTCAGGGTAAAGAACTCTGCCGCCGCGCAGGCGGGCCAGAGCAGCAGCACGAGCGCCAGCGCCCGCATCATTCCGCCGGGCTGGGCCTGGCCTTGCTGGCCTCGGCCGATTTCACCTCGTCCAGCCACAGCGAATGGTGTTCGCGGGCCCATTGCTCCTCGACCTCGCCCGAGCCCATGGCATCGAACGCGCCCTCCATCCCCAGCGAGCCCAGATAGATATGGGCGATGATGATGGTGATGAACGCAAAGGCCACGATCAGGTGCCAGAGCTGAGCGTACTGCATTTCCTGATGCGGGGTCATCACCTCGGGCAGGGACAGGCCCATGGCCTGTGGCAGGCCGGTGGCATTGGCCAGCGCAAAGGTCTTGGCAAACATCGGCATTTCAAAGGGAAACAGCAGCGAAAGTCCGGACAGCGAGATCGACAGGCCCAGCAGGATACACAGCCAGAAGATGATCTTTTGCCCGGCGTTGAATTTCTTCGCGGGCGGATGCATCCCCTTGCTGAACAGGCCGCCGCCCACGGCCAGCCATTTCAGGTCATGCCGGTTGGGAATGTTATGGGCGATCCAGTTCACCGTCACGATGGCCAGTCCCAGCATGAAGGCCCAGGCGATGTTGTTGTGCACCCATTTGCAGGCCAGCGCGAGGCTGGCAAAGGCCTCCTTGCCCAAGAGAGGGATCAGGACGTCGCGGCCATAAAGCGTGATCAGGCCTGACGCTGCCAGCACCAGGAACGACCCGGCAAACAGCCAGTGCCCGAACCGCTCGAAGGCGGCAAAGCGGGTGA
This sequence comes from Ruegeria pomeroyi, assembly GCF_021405525.1. Lineage (GTDB taxonomy): Bacteria > Pseudomonadota > Alphaproteobacteria > Rhodobacterales > Rhodobacteraceae > Ruegeria_B > Ruegeria_B alba. The sequence continues at coordinate 2,425,222 of NZ_JAGQAG010000001.1, read as the reverse complement.
CGCTGCGCCCGGTCTTGGCGCCGTCGATGCGGATGCGGCCACGCAGCAGATAGAACAGGGCCAGCACGACGATCATGCCCCCCAGCGCATAGGTGCCATAATCGCGCAGCGCGCCCTCGCGCAGGGTCAGCCACCACATGCCATCGTCCTGGATGATCACATCGGCTGCGGGGCCGCGCGCCGAGACGGTGACATCCGCCGCGCCATAGCGCAGGGCGCGGTAAATCTCGCTGTCCGAGGCGCCGCCGCGTACGCCCAACTGCGCCTCGAGCGGTGCTGTCTGGCTGCCGGTGTTGGTGGCGCGATAGGCATCGTCAACCACCTCGCCACGTTGCCGGGCCAGAATGTCCTCAAGCGTGGTGGCGCCGCCGGTGGCGGAGCGATCCGGCGTGGCCTCCTGCGCCACGGCGGGCAGGCCAAGACAGAGCAGACAGATCAGAAGTCGCAGAACCGGCATCGGAACCTCATGTGCAATCCGCACCGCCGGAAAACCGCGAAACAGTGCGGCGGCGCGAGAATTTTCGCAGAAAATTCTTGGTCCTGCGGCGCAAAGTTCATGCGCCGCAGGGTCTGACGGTGTCAGCCGCCTTTCTGGTCATAGGCCGTGCCCCAGCCCCAGGCGCCGGTGCCGAAACCGCGCGCCACGACGCGTTCGCGGTAGATGGCCGAGACCACGTCGCCGTCACCGGCCAGAAGCGCCTTGGTGGAACACATCTCGGCGCAGATGGGCAGCTTGCCCTCGGCGATCCGGTTGCGCCCGTATTTGGCGAATTCGGCCGTCGAATGGGTCTCTTCCGGGCCACCGGCGCAGAAAGTGCACTTGTCCATCTTGCCGCGCGATCCGAAATTGCCCGCCTGCGGATATTGCGGCGCGCCAAACGGGCACGCGTAGAAGCAATAGCCGCAGCCGATGCACAGATCCTTGGAATGCAGCACCACACCGTCTTCGGTCTGATAGAAGCAGTCCACCGGGCAGACCGCCATGCAGGGGGCATCCGAGCAATGCATGCAGGCCACCGAGATCGAGCGTTCGCCCGGTTTGCCGTCATTGATCGTCACCACCCTGCGGCGGTTGATGCCCCAGGGCACTTCGTGCTCGTTCTTGCAGGCGGTCACGCAGGCGTTGCACTCGATGCAGCGCTCGGCGTCACAGAGAAACTTTGCTCTTGCCATTTTCAGTCCTCCTTACGCTGCCGAGATCTTGCAGAGAGTGGCCTTGGTCTCCTGCATCTGGGTCACAGAGTCATAGCCATAGGTCTGCGCGGTGTTCGAGGCCTCGCCCAACACATAGGGATCGGCGCCCTTTGGATACTTCTCGCGCAGATCGGCACCCTGGAAGTGACCGCCGAAATGGAACGGCATGAAGGCCACGCCGGCGCCGACCCGTTCGGTCAGCATCGCCATCACCTTGACCTTGCCGCCCTCGGGGCCTTCGACCCAGACCTGTTGCCCGTCACGAATGCCCAGATTGTTGGCATCGCGCGGGTTGATCTCGACGAACATGTCCTGCTGCAATTCCGCCAGCCAGGGGTTCGACCGGGTCTCTTCCCCGCCGCCCTCGTATTCGACCAGACGCCCCGACGTGAGGATTATCGGATAATCCTTTGAAAAGTCGTTCTTCTGGATCGAGGCATAGAGGGTGGGCAGGCGATAGGCATGCCGGTCCTCATAGGTGGGATAATCCGCCACAAGGTCGCGCCGGTTGGTATAGAGCGGCTCGCGATGCAGCGGGATCGGGTCGGGGAAGGTCCAGACCACGGCCCGGGCCTTGGCATTGCCGAAGGGCGCGCAGCCATGCTTGATCGCCACCCGCTGGATACCGCCCGAAAGGTCGGTCTTCCAGTTGGTCTTGGGTCCGGCCACCGCGTCGATGGCGGCACGTTCCTCGGCGGTCAGATCGCCGTCCCATCCCAGATCCATCAGCATCTGCATGGTGAATTCAGGGTATCCGTCCTGAATTTCGGCGCCCGGGTTCGACACGCCCTCGGCCAGCAGGTTGTCGCCGTCGCGTTCCACCCCGAACCGGGCGCGGAAGCACAGCCCGCCCTCGGCCACCGGTTTGGACATGTCATAGAGGTTCGGCGTGCCGGGATGGCCCATCTCCGCCGTGCCCCAGCAGGGCCATGGCAGACCATAGTATTCGCCATCGTTGGGTCCGCCCACCGCCTGCAATGTCGTGCGGTCGAAGGTGTGCTGATTGGCCATGTGGCTCTTGATCCGCTCGGGCGACTGGCCGGTATAGCCGATCGTCCAAAGCCCCGCGTTGAACTCGCGGGTGATGCTCTCGACATTGGGCGTTTCCGGGTCGTCCATCTCGATATTGCGGAACAGCCGGTCGGCCCAGCCGAACTTGTTGGCGAACTTGGCCATGATGACCTCGTCCGGCAGGCTTTCGAACAGCGGATCGACCACCTTGTCGCGCCATTGCAGCGAGCGGTTGGACGCGGTGACCGAGCCACGGGTTTCGAACTGCGTGCACGCGGGCAGCAGATAGACCCCGTCGGTGCGGTCATGCATCACGGCCGAGACGGTGGGATAGGGGTCGATCACGACAAGCATATCGAGCTTTTCCATCGCCGTCTTCATTTCCGGCCCGCGCGTCTGGCTGTTGGGCGCGTGGCCCCACAGCACCATGGCACGGACATTGTTGTCCTGATCCATGTTGGCGGGGTCTTCCAGCACGCCGTCGATCCAGCGGCTGACCGGGATGCCGCTTTCGTTCATCAGCGGCTTGTCCTTGCCATCCTTGTCCTTGATCGAGGCGAACTGTCCCTTGAGCCAGTCCAGATCCTCGCCCCAGACACGCGCCCAATGGGCCCAGGCGCCGGCGGTCAGGCCGTAATAGCCGGGCAGGGTGTGGCTGAGCACGCCCAGATCGGTCGCGCCCTGCACGTTGTCATGGCCGCGGAAGATGTTGGTGCCGCCACCTGAGGTACCCATGTTGCCCAGCGCCAGCTGGAGCACGCAATAGGCGCGGGTGTTGTTGTTGCCATTGGTGTGCTGGGTGCCGCCCATACACCAGATCACGGTGCCGGGGCGGTTGTTGGCCATGGTACGGGCCACGCGTTTCAACTGGCTGCCGGGCACGCCGGTCACGCGCTCGGTCTCTTCGGGTGTCCAGTTGGCCACTTCGGCCTTGATCTGGTCCATGCCCCAGACACGGGTGCGGATGAACTCCTTGTCCTCCCAGCCGTTCTCGAAGATGTGCCACAGGATACCCCAGATCAGGGCCACGTCCGTGCCGGGACGGAAGCGCACATATTCATCGGCATGGGCCGCCGTGCGGGTGAAGCGCGGATCGCAGACGATGAGCGGCGCGTTGTTCTGCTCCTTGGCCTTCAGCACATGCAGCAGCGAGACGGGATGCGCCTCGGCCGGGTTGCCGCCGATGATGAAGATAGCCTTGGAATTGTGGATGTCGTTATAGCTGTTCGTCATCGCGCCATAGCCCCAGGTGTTGGCAACACCTGCGACGGTCGTCGAGTGACAGATACGGGCCTGGTGATCCACGTTGTTCGTGCCCCAATAGGCGGCGAACTTGCGGAACAGATAGGCCTGTTCGTTATTGTGCTTGGCCGAACCCAGCCAATAGACGCTGTCCGGGCCGCTTTCGGCGCGGATTTTCATCATGCCGTCGCCGATCTCGTCGATGGCCTGTTCCCAGCTGATCTGCTTCCACTCGCCGCCCTCTTTCTTCATCGGGTATTTCAGGCGGCGTTCGCCATGGGCGTGCTCGCGGACCGAGGCCCCCTTGGCGCAATGGGCGCCCAGGTTGAACGGGCTGTCCCAGCCGGGCTCCTGCCCGATCCAGACGCCGTTCTTGACTTCGGCGACGACGGTGCAGCCCACCGAACAATGGGTGCAGACGGATTTCACGGTCTCAACCGCCGATCCGGCGGCTGTCTGGGCGCTGGCCTGCGTCACGGTTCCGCCCGTGGCGCTGATCGCGGCCAGGCCGCCGATCGCCAGACCCGAACCGCGCAGGAACGCGCGGCGGTCGACATGGCTATCGCCGACCTGGGACAGGATCGAGTTCCGCTGGGGGCGTCGCGCAACCCCGTTGGTCTTTTTCCTTAGCATTTTCTACCTCCCGTGCTGGCCACATCATGTGGCTGGCTTGGTACCTGTTGGAACCGGCGTCAGGGCCTCACGCAACCGTCTGCCGGGGGATGACGGCGTCCATTCGTCAGAAACGGGCGCTGTCCAGATAGGCGCGGGTATGCGCGGTGTCCTGAAGGCGGGTCTCGTCGGTGGGCAGCGCGGCCGCCTCGGCCTCGCTCCCCAGGGCCGCTGCGGCCACCGCCGCGGGGGCCGCCGTTCCGGCCAGTTTCAGGAAGTCCCGGCGGCTGGCGCCGTCTTCGCTGGTGGTCTTGCTCATGGAAACCTCCTGTTCCATTTGCGGGTCTGGCACCCCCCGGCGGGGGATGCCGGCGAAAGGCGGCTCAGGCCGCCGTCATCCGGAAGGCTTCGCGCTCGATCTCCATGAACACCCGGCCGGCGGAGCCGACCGAGGCATAGAGGACCGACGCTTCGGCGCCTTCCAAATCCGAATAGAAATGCCCTGCCCAGGGGCCGATATGGCGCGACCAGAACAGGCGCTGGTCGGCCAGCGGGGCCGGGGCCGAGAACCGGCCCACGATCATGCCCGCCATCATCTCCATCAGCGAGGCGATATTGTCCTCGGGTTCGAAGACGTTCGGGGCGCGGGTGATGGCGCGGGCGGCCATGTCCTGGCGCAGCTGGGCCAGCGGCTTTTCGTTCAGGAAGCCGGTCAGGTAATAGCTGGCATAGGGCAAGAGCTCGCCCCGCCCAAGCCCGATGAACAGCGCGTTGAACTCGCGTTCCGCGGCGGCGGGCTTGGTCACCCGCGCCACCCGGGCCAGCGCGCCGATGGCTTGGCCCAGATCGGTCTCGTCCCCCGAAAGACCCGCGATCTGGTCGAGCAGCAGCTGGTCGGGCGGGGCCGACAGAAGCAGACCGAGGAAGTTGTAGAAATCCGCGCGCAGGCGGTCCTCGTCGCTGATCGGTGATGGGGCTGTCTCGGTCCGGGTCATTCCCTATCCTTCGAAGGTGAAGCGCATGCGCCGGGGCGCGGGTGGGGCGGAGTCGTCGGCATCGTCAAGGACCGGGGCAGGGGGCGCGGGCGCCTCGGGGTCCCGCAAGGGGACCGCCTCGTTGCCCGCCTCGGCTGCGGGTGCAGCCTCGGTTGCGGCCATTGCCAGCGGCTCGTCTGCGGGCGGGTCCGAAGTATCTTTTTTGGCATCCGTGGCGGTCTCGGCCTCGGCCTGTGCCGCCAGCGCCTCGACATGGTGCAGCATGCCCCGGCCGACCTGATAGGCGGTCTGCAACCCCTCGAGCACCCGGGTCGCATCGGTGAAGTCCTCGCCGTAATCCACCAGCCCGTCCACATTGGCCAGCACCGGGTTCAGCCGCCAGAGACGGCGCAGCGCCCGGCGGCGAAGACGGTCGGGCACCAGCTCGCTCATGAAGCGGCTGACATCGTCGCCCGGTTGCAGCAGGTCGGGATCGGGCAGGTCGAGGCGCTCCAGGATCTCGGCATCGTCCTGTTGTTCCAGCGCGGCCTGCGCCTCGGCCCGGGCGCGCTGTTCGAGTGCTGCCGCCTCGGCGCGCTCCTCGGCCGCCACACCGGCGCGGCGACGGCTCCAGAAATCGCCCCTTGCGCTCATTGCACCGCCTTCCGCCTGGGCGCGCGATAGACATCGGCCTGTTGCCGGATACGCGCGTCGCCGCGTCCATCCTCGACCAGGTCCACCCGCTTGCGGTCGCGCCGCCGTTTGACAAAGGGTTCGGCATGATGGTGCTGCAAGGTGAAATCGCGCACCCAGGCCACCAGGCCCGGCGTCATCGGGATCTTTTCCACGATATCGTCCGCCGTATCGGCATAGTCCTGCCCCTCGTAGGGCGAGGCGGTGACCAGCACCGCGTCGAGCGGACGGTCGTCCTGGTCGGTTTCGCGCAGGACCAGATAGATCGAGGGCACGCCATCGGCCAGATTGATCCGGTAGGCCTCGGCATCGGCGGCCCAGAGTGTCAGCGGCAAGGTGGCGGCGTGATATTCGACCGCCTCGCCCTCGCGCCTGAGCTCGGCCCAATCGGCGGGCCCCGCGCCGGGCAGCACCGCAACCGCGCGCCACGACCACCGGGCCCAGCGGGTCACCCCCGGTGTCTTGCGGACGACAACGCCCAGCGGCATCTCGATGTGAATTCCGGCGGCCTGGGCCACATGCTCCTCCCCGGAAAGCTCTCCCCTTCTTTCCGTACCGGAAACTATGGGACGGAATATCCGGTCTGCCAAGTCTTTTTCCCGGATTGGCCTGAAGAGTTGACCAGTTTCATGCGCAGATTGAAATCCGGCCAAGGCGCAATAGGACTTTAGTATGGCTCGTGCCGCACAGGCGATGCCGGTTGGATGGCGCGATCGGGGGCTTTACCGGCGGGCCGGGCTGGGCCAAGCTCGGCCCCGGGCGAAAGGGGAGCGACATGACCGAGACGTTGATTTTGTGCGATTGCGGCGGCAGCCAGAGCCTGGACCGCGAACGGATCGCCAGCGGTTGCGGGGCTGCCTGTTCGCGCGTCTTTCGCGCGCTCTGCACCGACGAGATCGGCAAGGCGGCAGAGCTGATGCAGGCGGGCGATGTGGTGATCGCCTGTGGCCAGGAACAGGCGGTGTTCACCGATCTGGCCGCTGAACTTGGGGTCGAAACGCCCGGCTTTTTCGATTTGCGCGACCGCGCGGGCTGGTCGGATCAGGGCGCACAGGCCACGCCCAAGATGGCGGCGCTGGCCGCCGAGGCGCTGATGCCCGTTGCAGCCCCACCCGCGGTCGACGTGATCAGCGAGGGCACCTGCCTGATTGCCGGACCGGCGGGTGTGGCCTGCGATCTGGCAGAGCGGCTGACCGGAACGCTGGCGGTCACGGTGCTGCTGAGCGACGAAGAACCGCCACTCAGCCGGGCCTATGACGTCGTGGCGGGACGGCTGACGCGGATCGAGGGGGCGCTGGGTGGTTTTCGCGTCCGGATCGACGGGTTCCGTCAGTTGATGCCGGGCGGGCGGGGCGGATTTGCCTTTGGCCCGGCGCGCGATGGCGCGCAGTCGGCCTGCGATATCGTGATCGACCTGACCGGAGGAATGCCCCTTGTCCCGGCCCCCGACAAGCGCGAGGGCTATCTGCGCGCCGACCCGCGCGATCCGCTGGCAGTGGCGCGGCTGGCGCTCGAGGCGGTGCAACTGACTGGCACATTCGAGAAACCGCTCTACGTGCGGCTCGATGACAGTCTCTGCGCTCATTCGCGCGCCGGACAGCGGGGGTGTTCCAATTGCCTCGATATCTGCCCGACCGGTGCGATCACCCCGGCGGGGGACCATGTGGCGATCGACCCGATGGTCTGTGCCGGCTGCGGCGCCTGCGCGGCGCTGTGCCCTTCGACCGCGATCACCTACGAGGCACCGACCGTGTCGGCGCTCTTGGCGCGGATGCAGCGGCTGGCACGGGCCTATCGCGGGGCAGGCGGGGTGGCGCCGCGCTTGCTGGTACATGATGCCCATGGGGCCGAGATGATCCGCCTCGCGGCCCGGTTCGGGCGCGGCTTGCCCGCCGATGTGATCCCGCTGGAGCTGGGCACCGTCTCGGGCGTGGGCCATGCCGAGATGCTGGCGGCGCTGGCACATGGGTTTGCCAGCCTGTCCGTGCTGATGGGTCCACGCACCGAGCAGGACGCGCTGACCCGCGAGCGTAAACTGGCAGATGCGATTGCCGGGGCGGGCCGGCTGGAACTGCTCGATATTGCCGATCCCGATGCGCTCTCGGATCACCTTTACGCCGCGCCGGTGCCGGAACCGCTTGCGGACCCGGTCCTGCCGCTTGGCAACCGGCGCCAGATCACCCGGCTGGCGGCGCAGGCGCTCAACCCCGGCGGGCCGGTGCTGGATCTGCCGCAAGGCGCCCCCTATGGCGCGGTGGCCGTTGATACAGATGCCTGCACGCTCTGCCTCAGCTGCGTGTCGCTTTGCCCGTCGGGGGCGCTGATCGACAATCCCGACCTGCCACAGCTGAACTTTCAGGAGGACGCCTGCCTGCAATGCGGCATCTGCCGGACCATCTGTCCGGAGCAGGCGATCACGCTGGTGCCCCGGCTCGACCTGTCGGATGCAGCACTGGGGCAGCAGGTGCTGAACGAGGAAGAACCCTTTGCCTGTATCGAATGCGGGACGCTCTTCGGGGTACGCTCCACCGTCGAGCGGATCATGGAGAAGCTGGCGGGTACGCATCCGATGTTTGCTGAAAGCGCCCAGGCCCGCATGATCCAGATGTGCGACAATTGTCGGGTGGGCGCGCATTTCGAGCAGGAAAACAATCCCTTCGCATCCAAGCCCAGACCAAGAACCGTCACGACCGAGGACTATTTCACCAAACGCAAGGATCACTGATAGGCGCCCTTGTCTTCATTTCGCCCAAAATACTCCCGCCGGAGGCGCAGATTTTTCGGCGAAAAATCTGCTGGGCGCCCGGCCGCAACCGCGGCGCTTGTCGCCTGTCACTTCACGATCAGCGGCGCGCCCAGATCGGCGGCGCCGGTGGCCGCGACGAAGGCCAGGATCGCCTCCAGTTCCTCGATCGTCACCGTCACCGGGTGGATCGGCGGCGGACGTTCAGCGTCAAAGGGCGCGGTGACGCCCGGAATCTGGGTAAAGGCCGGATGCGGGCGCAACACATAGAATTGCTGAAACCGCGCGTCCCAGTCGGGCAGGCTGCGCAACACCGCGAAGGACGGGGTCGAACCGATCCCCTTCATCCGGTTCTCGGCGCCTGTCACGTGGCAGCGACCGCATTTACCCTGGGCGAGGCTGGCCCCAAGCGCCGCGTCGCCCTCGAAATCGACGGTCTCTTCCGGCGCCGCTTCGTGCCGCAGCGCAACGAATGCGGGTCCTTCGGCGGGGGTGAAACTCTCGATCGTGCGCTGACCGATCTCCGATTGCATCCAGTCGCGGAACCGCTCCTGTCTTGTGTCGGCGCCGATCTGGAGCAGATAGACCGTATCGCCCTGTCGGAACACCCGGGTGCCGTCACCTTCGACAACCAGCCGCATGGGTCCTGCCGGATCCGCGACAATGCGGATTCCGGTCTTGAGCGAGAAGCGCGGCAGAATATGTTGCAGAAGACCCGACCGTGTCACGGCCTCGGGGCTGGCCAGACCGATTGCCTCCTGCGCGATGCAGGGGGTGGCGAAGGCGAGCAGGCTGAGGCACAAGAGGGCATGTCGCATGTCCCGCAGCCTAACGGCGGCGCGGGCATTGCGTCAAATGACGCGTGGGATACAGGAGAGACCGGGCCATGAGCGGCGATTACAACATGTCGATGCGCAAGTTCCTCAAGCAGGTGGGCGTTACCGGCCAGCAGGCAATCGAAGAGGGGTTGCGCAAGGCGGGCAGCCCCGAGGGCGGCAGCTTTCGCGCCCGTGTGGTGCTGACGATCGAGGGGCTGGATGTCAGTCACGAGGTCACCGGCCTGATCAAGGATGGTGACGCATGAACCTGCGCGAGGCCGTTCTGGCCAATCTCAAGAAGATCACCGACCCGGTGTCCGGACAGGATATCGTCAGCGCCGGCATCGTGCGCGCGTTGAATGTCGAGGGCGACACCGTGCGCTTTGTCATCGAGATCGACCCCAAGCTGGCCGAGCGGATGGAGCCGGTGCGCGCCGCCGCCGAGAAGGCCGCCCAGATGGTCGAGGGTGTGGCCAAGGTCTCGGCCATGATGACGGCGCATTCCGACAAGGCGCCGCCCGATCTGAAGCCGCGCCCCAAGGCGGCGCCGCAAGGGCCGCAGCCGGTTGCCGGTGTCGACCGCATCGTGGCGGTCGCCTCGGGCAAGGGTGGCGTGGGCAAGTCCACCGTCTCGGCCAACCTCGCCTGTGCGCTGGCCGCCGAGGGACGGCGCGTGGGCCTCTTGGATGCCGATGTCTATGGCCCCTCGCAGCCGCGCATGCTGGGCGTGTCGGGGCGGCCCGCCAGCCCGGATGGCAAGACTATCCTGCCGCTCCGCAATCATGGCGTGACCATGATGTCGATGGGACTGATGACCAACGAGGGTCAGGCGGTGGTCTGGCGTGGTCCGATGCTGATGGGCGCGCTGCAACAGATGATGAACCAAGTGCAATGGGGCGGGCTGGATGTGCTGATCGTCGACCTGCCGCCGGGCACCGGTGACGTGCAGCTGACGCTGAGCCAGAAATTCGCGGTCGATGGCGCCATCGTGGTCTCGACCCCGCAGGACGTGGCGCTGATCGATGCCCGCAAGGGCATCGACATGTTCCGCCAGCTCAAGACCCCGATCCTGGGCATGATCGAGAACATGTCGACCCATATCTGTTCCAATTGCGGGCATGAGGAACATGTGTTCGGCCATGGCGGCGTTGCGGCCGAGGCCGAGAAACTGGGCGTGCCGCTTTTGGGTGAGATTCCGCTGCATCTCGACATCCGGGTCGCCGCCGACGGCGGTGCGCCGATCGTTGTCAGCAAGCCCGACAGCCCGCAGGCCGAGGCGTTCCGCAGGATCGCCCGCGACCTGATCGCCAAGGGCCAGGCATGACTGCGCCCACCTTTCCGCCGCTGATGCAGGGCGTCGCCGCCCAGGGGGGCGACGACCCGTTCGAGCGGGCGCAGGCCATGGCGGCGCTTGGCTGTGATGGCGGGACGGTGGTGCACAGTGTACAGGCCGACCGGCTGCGCGCGGCGCTGGTGCTGGCGCCCGAGGTGGCGCTGGCCGAGGCGATGGCGATGCTGCCGCTATGTGCGGTGGGATTTCAGAACGCGCTGGGGGCTCTGGCCCCGCCCGAGGTGGCGGTTCATCTGGGCTGGGCGGGCGACATCCATGTCAATGGCGGTCGCTGCGGACGGATTTGCGTGGCGGCCTCGACCCGCGACCCGCAGGCGCAGCCCGATTGGCTGGTGATCGGACTCGACCTGGCGCTGCTGCCCACCTCGGACATGCCCGGCGCGCATCCCGACGAGACCGCGCTGTACGAGGAAGGCTGCGCCGATGTGGCGGCCACCACCCTGCTGGAAAGCTGGGCCCGCCATGTGATGACCTGGATCCACCGGTGGGAGGACGAGGGCAACGCGCCGCTGCATGCCGAATGGCTGGGCCTGGCGCGCGGCGTCGGCGAAGAGATCACGCGCGCGGACTGCACCGGAACCTTTCTGGGTGTCGACGAGCGGTTCGGGATGCTGATCCGTTCTGGCGCCCAAACCCGGCTGATCCCGCTGACCGCCTTGCTGGAGGACCCCTCATGAACCTTGCCCGGGCCATTCATTTCGACGAAAGCGACCTGAGGGTCTTTCACAGCCCGGCGCGCACCGGGGAATGGTGCATCTCGGGGGGGTTCGAGTTTTCGAACTGGTCCGAGGCCGATCTGGAGGGCAAGGCGCGGCAGGCCTTTGCCAATGGCTGGTTGGGGCTGGAGACCTTCGGGCGGGTGACCTTTGTGGCGGTGACCCGGATCGAGGAGGGTGAGGTCGCGGCGCTGGCCGAGAACCTGGCGCGCCATTTCGTCAGCCATTACGGCGCCCCCTCGATCGAGGCGGCGCTAGAGGTGGCGCGGGGCGAGATCGCGCAGATGGCCGATCTGTGCGAGGATCACGATCCCAATACGCTGCTGACGGTGGCGCGGGACCTGTCCGAGGCCGGTGTGCGCGAGGCCTATCGCACCATCCAGCCTCAAGAGGCCGAGCTGGACCTGCTGGCGGTGCATGTCACGCCCGACGAATAGAGCGCAGCGCCCTTTGTTGTCAAAAGGAGCGCCTGCGGCGCATGCCTTTGGTGCCGCGCCTTGCGGCGCGGGATGCGAGGCGCTGCCTCGCGCTCCGGGATATTTGAGGCAAGAGGAAAGGGGCGGCGGGGAGTGATTTTCAGAGCAGGTCGGTGAAGCCGCCATATTGACCGCGCTTGAACATCAGACCCTTGCCGGGGCGTTGGGTGGCACGCAGCACCTGGCCGACCAGGATCAGGTGGTCGCCCGCCGGGTGGCGGGCCTGGATCTCGCAATCGAACCGGGCCAATGCGCCAACCAGTGTCGGCACCCCGTTCAGGCCCGGCTCCCAGTCGACGCCATCGAAGTTGAGACCGTCCTGCGCAAAGCGCTTTGCGATAGCGTGCTGACCTTCGGCCATCACATGGATCGCATAGTGGCGGGTATTGGCGAAAGTTCTGAAACGGGCCGAGTCATTGGCCAGGCTCCAAAGCACCAGCGCCGGTTCCAGCGAGACCGAGGCAAAGGAATTGGCGGTGATCCCGGCGGGCCCCCGCGCGGATTGCGCGGTGATCACGGTCACACCGGTCCCGTAACAGCCCAGCGCGTCGCGAAAGGCGCGGGCGCTGTCGGGGCCGGGGGTGAATGTGGTCTCGGTCATCTCAGCCTCGGGTCGGGATCGCGCCCCCACGTGCCATGGCGGGGCGGGATTGTCCATGCCGGGGATCGCATGACTTTCGGCGGTCGAGAGATCGGGTTTGCGGTTCATTCCCGCAGCCAAACACCAAAATATGCGTTTTTGATGTTTGAATTGCGCCACATGAAGGTCGGGTCGCGACCGGCTCAGTTCAGATCCTCAAGCAATCGCCCGTGTTTGCGGGTTTCGCCAATCACCGCGCCAAAGGTTTCAAGCCCGCGCGCCCGCAGCATCGGCAGCATCCGGCACAGCACCTCGGCGGTGGCCTGGGCATCGCCCAGCGCGGTGTGACGCAGCGGTGCGGGGATGGTGACGCCCAGCCGGTCGCAGAGCGCGTCGAGCGTGTGGGTCTCGCTCGCGCCGAACAGCACCGCCGAAAGCAGCACCGTGTCGAGGATCGGGTGATCCCACTCCAACCCGCAACGTTTACCGTGACGACGCAGAAACGCCATGTCGAAAGGCGCGTTATGGGCAACGATCACCGCGTCGCGGGCAAAGTGGTGGAACTGCCGCGCAGCGGTCACGATATCGGGGGCATCGGCCACCATCGCGTCGGACACGCCATGCACCTTGGTCGAGGCGGGCGGGATCGGGCGACCGGGGTTGACCAGCTGATCGATGCGCTCTCCCGGCACGATGCGGCCCTTGACCACGCGGACTGCGCCGATCTGCACGATCTCGTCCTTGTGCGGAAGGAGCCCGGTGGTCTCGGTGTCGAAGACGGCAAAGACAAGGCTGTCGAGACCGCGCGCCTCCAGCGCCGCCTCGGCGGGCTGGCTGAGAAGGTCGAAATCATAGACCAGCGGCCGCGCCGCTTCGGGGGCGATGCGGCTGCTGGCCTCGTCAAGGATCAGCATGTAACCCGGCGCGTCCCCCAAGGGCTTCATCCGCGCCTGATAGCTTTGCGCGCCGTCGGTGCCGGTCAGGGTACAGTTTTGTTCCAGCCCGGACTTGACCAGCCTTGCATAGGCACGCTCCAGCCCGTCGCGCTGGAAATAGTCGAACAGCGAGGCGTTGAGCCGGGGATGGGCGATTTGCGCCAGCACGCCCGCCGCCTGACCGTCGTAAAGCACGATTTGATGGGCAGGGTTGGCGAGCAGCATGGCCACCGGGATCTCGGTCAACAGCGCGGTCAGCCGGGCGGTCTCGGCGGCCAGATGCGCGGTCTCGGATGCGACGGCTGCGGCGGTATCCATGGCGTTGCTGCTGAGTTGGCCCGCCAGCCCGGCGGCGGCGGGCGCCAGATCGCCCAGATAGCGTGCCGCGTGCAGGTCCAGCTCGCCCGCCACACCCGCATGAGCGCGGGCGCGCATGCTGGCCGACAGGCGCTCGATCGGCTTGGCGACATTCTCGTCGAACAGCAGCCAGACCCCCGCCACCAGCGCCAGAATGCCAAAGCCGGCTGCCAGTGCCGCCAGCATAAAGGCGTCGAGCAATTCGGGGCTGCCGGCGCGGGAATAGGCCAGCCAAAGCGCGCCCAGCACCACCGCCAGCCCGCCCGCCGCCAGCAGGCAGAAAAAGAGAAAGATGCGCAGGCGCAGGCTCAATCCGGTCAGCATCTCACACCTCGCAGGCGGCCTGGATGAGCGGGTCACCCTGCGGCGGGCGGCGCCAGTCGACGCCCGCGACACTGCCATCGGCGGCAAACTCGGCGCCATCGGCCAGGCTGGCGCGGCGCTGGCCGTCGCAGTCGATCAGCACCGGCACGCGGTTCACCGCGGCCCAGCGACCAAAGAAATAGAGATCGATCAGGCGCTGACCGGGCTGGCCCGGATGGGTCTTGAGGCTGGTGGCATCCAGCGCGGCGAAACGGTCGACAAACGGCACCAGATAAGTCCAGGGGCGGTAGAGGGCGCGACTTTCCACCGTTTCGACGACCACCATGCCCTCGGGCAGGGCGGCACGGGTCCGGGCATACCAGCCATATTCGCTGGCGATGGTCACGCCGATCATGCCACAGCCAGCGGCCACCGGTGCCAGCCAGCGCGGCAGGCGCCCGCCCAACAGCCGGTTCAGCGCCATGACCACGCCAGCCATGGCCAGACCTGCCACCAGCGTTCCGATCAGTTCCAGAAACATCGCCTTTCTCCTCCTGCCTTCCAGGCCGCCAACCGTTCGGCAGGGGCAAGATTTTTCGTCGAAAAATCTCTGCCCCGCGCGCCGGTCAGCTCAGCATGCCTTTGCCATGGCCCACGGCCGATTGCATCGTCTTTACCACCACAAAAGCGTCGCGCAGATGACTTCGCTCAAAGTCCGACAGAGATGTGGGGGCCAGATAGTTGTCCGGCGCCTCGCCGCGCCGCACCAGCGCGGCCTGATGCTCCAGCCGGGTTTCGGCGATCAGGTCATAGGCGTCCTTGAGGTCGCGCGCGCCGGACGGGCTGAGCACGCCCGCCGCCTCGGCGGCCTCGAGCCGGGCGCGGGTGCCGACCTCGGTCAACTCGCCTTGCAGCGCATAGATGCGGCCCAGATCGACCACCGGTACCACGCCGTTGTGTTTCAGGTCGAGCGTGTTGCGATGCTCGCCCGAGCGGATGGTGGCGAAACCGCGCAACAGGCCGAGCGGCGGCGTGTGTTTCAGCGAGTTCGAGATCATATGCGCGACAAAGATCGAATTGGCCCGCGCCGCCCGCAGGGTTTCGGCCTGAAGATCGGTGAACAGCGCCTGATGCCCGCCAATCGGGCGCAGGTCGAACATCACACTGGCCAGCATCTGCGCCTCGGGGTTCGGCTTGGCGATCCAACCGCGGAAATAGTCGCGCCAGACCCGCACCGGCTGGCACCAGCGCGGGTTGGTGGCCATCATGTCGCCGGGGCAATAGACGTAACCACAGGTATTGAGCCCGTCGCAGACGAACTGCGCCAGGTCCCGGAAATAGGGCATCTGGGCCTCGGTCACCGCATCGTCCAGCAACAGGCAATTGTCCTGATCCGAGACGCCGGTCTGTTCCTGCCGACCCTGGCTGCCGCAGGCAAGCCAGAGATAGGGCACCGGCGGCGGTCCCAGCTTGTCCTCGGCCAGTGCCAGCAGGCGGCGGGTTGCGGTGTCGGCGATATCGGTGATCAGGCGGGTGACCACCTCGTGCCGGTTGCCGCCGGCCACCAGTTGCACCAGCAGGCGCGGGATCTCGGCGGTGACCTCGGCCATCTCACCGGCGCTGGTGGCGCGGGCGAGGCGGCTGACCAGCTCGGCGGAGCTGACTGCCTGGAACCGGGTCAGGTCGGTCTGGGTGACCATGCCCACCAGCCGTCCGGCCTCGACAATCGGGATATGGCCGATATGGCGCTCCATCATCGCGTGCAGCACGTCCGAGCCGATGGCCGAGGGGGCGAGCGTCAGCGGGGCAGGGGTCATCACCTGGGCCACGGGTGTGTCGGGGCTGCGCGCCTCGGCCACCACCTTGCCCGAAAGATCTCGCTGGGTGAGGATGCCGACCAGTGCGTCACCTTCGCAGACGCAGAGCGAGGAGATGCCGCGCGCGCGCATCTCCTGCGCCGCCGCCTGCACCGTGGCGCCGGGCGCGCAGGTGGCCGGATCGCGGGCCATCAGGGTTTCGACCCGGCTGGTCGCAAGGCTCTGCACCTGCGGGCGCGGCGCCCGGGCGCGGTTGAAGAACTTTGCCACCACCGGATGGGCGGCCATCAGGTCCGAGAACAGATCGGGCGGCAGCACCAGCAGCACCGAATGGGCATCGGCCCGGGCCGAGGTGACGGCGTGCCCGTCTCGCAACAGGCCACGTTCGCCAAAGGAATTGCGCAGGCCCAGATGCGAGACCACCGCGCCGTTCTCGTCGCGGATCTCGATCTGGCCCTCGTAGACGATGAACAAGCCAGGGAGCTTCTCGCCCAGATCATAGACGGCGAAATCGCGCTCGACCTCCCAGGCGTCCAGCCGGGTGGCGATCCGCTCCAGTTCTTCCAGCGGCAGCGCATCATAGGGGTGCACCGATTTCAGGAAACGGGTGATCTGGTCAGGGGTAAGGGGCATGGCTCAACACCGGGTCTTGAATGAAAAAGTCCCGCCGGGACAGGGCCAGGCGGGAAATGGTCAGTAAGGGCGGCCCACAATCGGGAGGGAGTGCGGGCCGCCCTGCATCTCAGTGGTCCTGAGCTGCGCCTGCGCCTCGGGGGATGCGCACGCTTTCGACCAGGTCCTTGATTTCCTGCGGAGTTTCCTTGGTCATGCCGGCGACCAGATAGGCGACGCCGAAGTTGACCGCCGCACCGATGGCGCCGAACGAGGTCGACTTGACCGTGCCCAGAAGCGGGTCGGCATCGGTGAAGGAGTTGGTGCCGGGGATGAAGAACCAGCCCTTGTGCAGGAAGATGTAGAGGAGGGTCACGATCAGACCGGCCAGCATGCCGGCCACCGCGCCGCTGTTGTTGATCTTCTTCGAGAAGATCCCCATCATCAGCGCCGGGAAGATCGAGGCCGCTGCGAGACCAAAGGCCAGCGCCACGGTCTGCGCGGCAAAGCCCGGCGGGTTCAGACCCAGATAGGTCGCCACCCCGATGGCCACGGCCATCGCGATCCGCGCCGACAACAGCTCTCCCTTTTCCGAGATGCCCGGATTGATCGAGCCCTTGATCAGGTCGTGGCTGACAGCCGAAGAGATCGCCAGCAACAGACCGGCGGCGGTGGACAGCGCGGCGGCCAGACCACCGGCCGCGACCAGACCGATCACCCAACCGGGCAGGTTGGCAATCTCGGGGTTGGCCAGAACCAGGATGTCGCGGTTGAAGTTGGTCAGCTCGTTGCCGGCCCAGCCCTTTTCCGCCGCCTTGGCCTGCATGGCCTCGGACTTGTCGTTGTAGTATTGGATCTTGCCGTCGCCGTTCTTGTCTTCCCAGCCCAACAGACCGGTTTTCTGCCAGTTGGCCATCCAGTCATAGCGCGGGTCGGTTTCGATCTGCTCGATCGAGACGGCCTCGCCATTGGTGCCATTGGGCCAGAACATGTCGGTGATGTTCAGGCGGGCCATGGCGCCCACGGCAGGCGCGGTCAGATAGAGCAGCGCGATGAACACCAGCGCCCAGCCCGCCGACCAGCGTGCGTCCGACACCTTGGGAACGGTGAAGAAGCGCATGATGACGTGGGGCAGACCGGCGGTGCCGATCATCAGCGACAGGGTGAACAGCACCATGTTGAACGTGTCGCCGTTATGGGTGGTGTATTCGGCGAAACCCAGCTCTTTCAGGATCGCGTCCAGCTTGGCCAGCAGCGGCTCGCCGCTTGCGGCATGGTCGCCGAACAGGCCCAGGCCCGGGATCGGGTTACCGGTCAGTTGCAGCGAGATGAACACGGCCGGGATGGTATAGGCCATGATCAGCACGACATATTGGGCAACCTGGGTATAGGTCACGCCCTTCATGCCGCCGAACACCGCATAGGCGAACACCACGCAGGCGCCGATCAGCAGGCCGGCGGTGTTGGACACTTCGAGGAAGCGGCCGAAGGCCACGCCCACACCGGTCATCTGGCCGATCACATAGGTCACCGATGCGACGATCAGGCAGATCACGGCCACAAGGCGCGCGGTCGAGCTGTAGAAACGGTCGCCGATGAACTCGGACACGGTGAACTTGCCGAACTTGCGCAGATAGGGCGCCAGCAGCAGGGCCAGCAGCACGTAACCGCCGGTCCAGCCCATCAGGAAGGTCGAGTTGTCATAGCCGACAAAGGCGATGAGACCGGCCATCGAGATGAACGAGGCCGCCGACATCCAGTCGGCCGCGGTGGCCATGCCGTTCATGACCGGGTGCACGCCGCGCCCGGCGGCGTAGAATTCCGACGTGGATCCCGCGCGGGCCCAGATCGCGATGCCGATATAGAGCGCGAACGAGGCGCCCACGAACAGCAGGTTGATGGTAAACTGATCCATGGCTGATTACTCCTCGTCCACGCCGAATTCGGCGTCGAGCTTGTTCATGCGCCAGGCGTAGAAAAAGATCAGCGCCAGGAACACCAGGATCGAGCCTTGCTGGGCAAACCAGAAGCCCAGATCGGTACCGCCCACGGCAATGCCGCTGAGCATGGGGCGCAGCACGATGCCGAACCCGAAAGACACCAGCGCCCAGATCACGAGGCTGATGAGAATGATCCGCACATTGGCCTGCCAATAGCCCTTTTGGGCATCGCTGACCTGTGCGGAGGTTGTGCTGTGGTCCGCCATGTCGCGGGTCCTCCTTGCTTCCTCCTGAGGCGCCCGGCTGCGGCCCGGACGGTCTCACTCCTGAATCCCGCCGGTTGGCGGCGGGCATGACTCCTCCAGTCCGCCAGGGCGGTCCTTCGGAACTGTCTTGCGGGGGGTGGGGGCGGCGCGTGCCGCGCCCGGGTCTTTCCCGCCTAGGCCATCGCCCCCTTGACGATGGTGGCGAGGCCCTGGGCGATCTCTTCGATCCCGCCCATGGCGTCGATCCGTTGCAGCACGCCGTGCCCGTCGTAATAGGCGATCAGCGGCGCGGTCTGTGCGTGATAGGCCTCGAGCCGGCTGGCGACGGTCGCGGCATTGTCATCGGCGCGGCGCTTCATATCGGTGCCGCCGCACTTGTCGCATTTGCCCGCCTCGGCCGGCTGCTTGAACGTGTCGTGATACCCCTCGCCGCAGCCGCCACAGGTGTAGCGGCCCGAGATGCGGGTGATCATCTCGGCATCCTCGACCTCGAGGCTGATGGCGGCGTTGATACGCTGGCCGCTCTCGGACAGCAGCGTGTCCAGCGCCTCGGCCTGCACGGTGGTGCGGGGAAAGCCGTCGAGGATCACGCCCTTGGCGCAATCGGGCTCGGCCAGCCGGTCGCGCAGGATGGCGATCACGATGTCGTCGCTGACCAGATCGCCCGCCTCCATCACCGCCTTGGCCTGTTTGCCGGCGGGGGTGCCGGCGGCCACGGCGGCGCGCAGCAGGTCGCCGGTCGACAGTTGCACCAGCCCGAACTTGTCTTCCAGCATGCGGGCCTGGGTGCCCTTCCCGGCGCCCGGAGGGCCGAGAAGGATCAGAACGGCGGGGGTGGTCAGAGTGGCAGCGTCCATGGTCATCCCCTTATTTGCCGGCGCGATTGGCGATCAGGTCGTCGACCACCGAAGGATCGGCCAGCGTCGAGGTATCGCCCAGCGAGCCAAAGTCGTTCTCGGCGATCTTGCGCAGGATGCGGCGCATGATCTTGCCCGAGCGGGTCTTCGGCAGGCCCGGCGCCCACTGGATCACGTCCGGGCTGGCAATCGGGCCGATCTCGGTGCGCACCCAGGTGCGCAGCTCCTTCATCAGCTCGTCCGACGGCTCGCGGTCGTTCATCAGGGTGACATAGCAATAGATGCCCTGGCCCTTGATCTCGTGCGGATAGCCGACCACGGCGGCCTCGGCCACGGCGGCATGCGCCACCAGCGCGCTTTCGACCTCGGCGGTGCCCATGCGGTGACCCGAGACGTTGATCACGTCATCGACGCGGCCGGTGATCCAATAGTCGCCGTCGGCATCGCGGCGGCAGCCGTCGCCGGTGAAGTAATAGCCCTTGTAATCGGCGAAATAGGTCTTTTGGAACCGCTCGTGATCGCCCCAGACGGTGCGCATCTGGCCCGGCCAGCTGTCCTTGATGCACAGCACGCCCTCGACCCCGTTGCCGCTGATTTCGACACCCGATTGCGGGTCGAGCACCACCGGCTGCACGCCAAAGAAGGGCTTCATCGCGGCCCCCGGCTTGGTCGCATGCGCCCCCGGCAGCGGCGTCATCAGGTGGCCGCCGGTCTCGGTCTGCCACCAGGTGTCGACGATCGGGCATTTGCCCTTGCCCACCACGTCATTGTACCAGTTCCAGGCCTCGGGGTTGATCGGCTCGCCCACGGTGCCCAACAGGCGCAGGTCGCTCAGGTCGTGCTTTTCGACAAAGCTGGTGCCCTGACCCATCAGCGCGCGGATGGCGGTGGGGGCGGTGTAGAATTGGTTGACCTTGTGCTTGGCGCAGACCTCCCAGAAGCGGCCCGCGTCGGGATAGGTCGGCACGCCCTCGAACATCAGCGTGGTGGCGCCATTGGCCAGCGGGCCATAGACGATATAGCTGTGGCCGGTGACCCAGCCCACATCGGCGGTGCACCAGTAGATATCGCCGTCATGGTAGTCGAAGGTGATCTCATGCGTCATCGCGGCATAGACGAGGTAGCCGCCGGTGGTATGCACCACGCCCTTGGGCTGGCCGGTCGAACCGGAGGTGTAGAGGATGAAGAGCGGATCCTCGGCACCCATTTCGGCGGGCGCGCAGTAGTCCGACGCCTCGAGCGCCATCTCGTTATAGTCATAGTCGCGGTCGGCGATCCAGGTGGTTTGGCCACCGGTGCGCTTGACCACCAGGCATTTGACGCTGTCCTTGCAATGCAGCAGGGCCGCGTCGGCATTGGATTTCAGCGGCGTCTTGCGGCCACCGCGCGGCGCCTCGTCGGCGGTGATCACCACCTTGGCGTCGCAGCCGTTGATGCGGGCCGCCAGCGCGTCGGGCGAGAAACCGGCAAAGACGATGGAATGGATGGCGCCGATGCGGGCGCAGGCCAGCATGGCATAGGCGGCCTCGGGGATCATCGGCAGATAGATCACCACGCGGTCGCCCTTGCGCACGCCCAGGCTCTCGAGGATGTTGGCCATCCGGCAGACCGAGCCGTGCAGCTCCTTGTAGGTGATGTGCTTGGCGGGTTCCGTGGGCGAGTCCGGCTCCCAGATGATCGCGGTCTGGTCGCCACGGGTCGCCAGGTGGCGGTCGATACAGTTGGCCGCAACGTTCAGCGTGCCGTCGGCATACCAGTTGATCGAGACCTCGCCGAAATTGTAATTGACGTCCTTGACCTGGGTAAAGGGCTTGATCCAGTCGACCCGCTTGCCCTGCTCGGCCCAGAACCCTTCGGGATCGGCCATCGAGGCGGCATACATCCGGTCATAGGTTTCCGCGTTCACATGCGCGCGCGCCACGGTGTCGGCGGACGGTGCATAGAGCTTGGTCTCGGTCTGAGCTGCTGGTGACATGGATGAGGCTCCTCCCTCTCACTGATTTCATTGCGACCGTTTTCACCCATCCCCATGGGTGTTGTCGATCTGCGTTCCAACCCTGCGCAAATCATAGCGAAAACTGAAAAGAAGAAAATAAATACCTGTAAAACAAGGGATTGACTGTAAATTAGTTGATGATTTCAGGGGTGATTTGTAAATTGCGTGAACTCTGACCGGGAAATACCGATGAAAATCAATCTCTATTCCTGTCAAGGATTTTTCCCCGACCGGCTGGCGGTCGTGGCCCATCCGGGTTTCCCGGAAGGCGCGAAAGCCGCATTTCGGGTGTGACATAATGTTTCGGTGCCGGTCTCGTCCGGGCAATCATGCTGCGCAGCGGCATGGCCGACTCGCCAGGTTGCGGGCTTGGCATGCTGTCATGTTGGCGCTAGCTTGACCGCAAGCGGTCCGGACGGAAGGACCGCAGCATAGGGAGAGACTTCATGAACAAGATGTTGAGCGGCGCGGTCGCGGCCGCCCTGACCGTGTCTTTTGCCGTCGAGGCAGGCGCTACCGAATGGAACGTGTCGGTCTGGGGCAAGCGCCGCGCCTTTACCGAGCATGTCGAGAAGCTGGCAGAACTGGTCAGCGAGAAGACGGGTGGGTCGTTCACCCTGAATGTCAGCTATGGCGGCCTGTCCAAGCCCCGCGAGAACCTGGACGGGATCTCGATCGGCGCGTTCGAGATGGCGCAGTTCTGTGCCGGCTATCACGCCGACAAGAACCGGGCGATCACGGTGCTGGAACTGCCGTTCCTGGGCGTGAATACGCTGGCCGAAGAGGTTGCCGTGTCGAACGCGGTCTATGCCCATCCGGCGGCGCAAAAGGAAATGGCGCAGTGGAACGCCAAGCTGCTGATGACCTCACCGATGCCGCAATACAACCTGGTGGGCACCGGTTCGCCGCGTGACGAGCTGGCCGAGTTCGAGGGCATGCGGGTGCGCGCGACCGGCGGTCTGGGCGCGGCATTCGCGGCGGTTGGCGGGGTGCCGACCTCGGTGCCTGCGACCGAGGCCTATAACGCGATGGAATCGGGCGTTGTGGATACCGTGGCCTTTGCCCAGCACGCGCATCTGAGCTTTGGCACCATCAACAAGGCCGACTGGTGGACCGCCAACCTGAACCCGGGCACCGTGAACTGCCCCGTGGTGGTAAATATCGACGCCTACGAGGCGCTGAGCGATGACGAGCGCGCGGCGCTCGACAGCTCGATCGACGAGGCCATCGACCACTATCTGACCAACTACGGCACTCTGCTGAAGAAATGGGATGACGTGCTGGCCGAAAAGGGCGTTGAAAAGGTGATGATCTCGGACGAGGTGCTGGAAGAGTTCCGCGCCAAGGTTGCCGGACCGATCAGCGCCAAATGGGTCGAGGACATGACCGCGCAGGGCCTGCCGGGGCAGGAACTGCTGGATCTGGTCCATGCGACGCTGAAATCGGCACGCGGCAGCTGAGGCCGCAACGGGGGCCGGGCGCATATGTGCCCGGTCCGCTCTTTTCAGAATACCGGACGTAAGGGGGCTTTGCCATGGCAGGGCATGCATCAGTATTGGAGGACGGCAGCGCGCTGAGCCGTCTGGACCGGGCGCTCTTGCGGCTGGAGCGGGTCCTGGCGCTGATCAGCGGGCTGGCGGTGTTTGCGCTGATGCTGCTGGCGGTGGTCTCGGTCGGCGGGCGCAACACGATGAACGCGCCCTTGCCCGGCTATGTGGACTGGATCGAGCAGGCGATGCCGCTGATCGCCTTCATGGGAATCGCCTTTGTCCAGCGCGAGGGCGGCCATATCCGGATGGACCTGTTCATCGGGCGGCTTCAGGGCCGGGCGCTTTGGCTGTTCGAGCTGATCTCGGTGCTGCTGATCCTGGGCTTGATGATGCTTCTGGTCTGGGGCAGCTGGGCGCATTTCCTGCGTGCCTTCGACATGAACGCGCCGCTCTGGAGCCGCGACAGCTCTATCGATATCGGCATTCCGCTCTGGCCCGCCAAATTGCTGGCGCCGGTGGCGTTTTCGGTTCTGTGCCTGCGTCTGGTTTTGCAGGTCTGGGGGTATGGCCGGGCCTTTCTGCTGGGGCTTGATGCGCCGGTAGCGGTGCCGCTGATCCAGGATGTGGCCGCCCAGGCGGCGGCCGAGGCCGAGCAACTGGCGGGGCATGACAATGGATAGTATCGAGATCGGCCTCTGGGTCACCGGCGGGCTGCTGGTTCTGGTTCTGACCGGCATGCGCGTGGCCTTTGCCGCCGCGCTGGCGGGGCTTGTGGGGCTCATCTGGATCTTCTGGTCGAAGAAGGGCTATGACCCCGAGGATTTCGGCTGGGCGCTGACGGTGGCGGTCAAGACGGCGGGGCAGGTGCCCCATTCCAAGGTGGCCAGCCAGGCGCTGAGCCTGATCCCCACCTTCATCCTGATCGGTTACCTCGCCTATTATGCGGGGCTGACGCGGGCGCTGTTCGAGGCGGCCAAGCGCTGGATGGCCTGGGTGCCGGGCGGGCTGGCGGTGTCGACCGTGTTCGCGACCGCGGGCTTTGCGGCGGTGTCCGGGGCGTCGGTCGCGACCTCTGCCGTGTTCGCCCGCATCGCCATCCCCGAGATGCTGGCAATCGGCTATAACAAGCGTTTTGCGGCGGGCGTCGTGGCGGCGGCGGGGACATTGGCCTCGCTGATCCCGCCCTCGGCGATCCTGGTGATCTATGCCATCATCGTCGAGCAGGACGTGGGCAAGCTGTTGCTGGCGGGCTTCGTGCCTGGTGCGTTCAGCGCGGTGATCTATGTGGCGCTGATCGTGGGCATCGCGGTGGTGTTCAAATCGGTGGGCCCGCCGGTGACCGGCTTTACCTGGCGCCAGCGGTTCGCGTCGCTTCCGGGCGCGCTGCCCATCGTCTTTGTCGTCGTGATCATCATCTTCTTTGTCTACAACCCCTTTGGCGGCGATGCCTGGGGCACACCGACCGAGGGCGGCGCGCTGGGGGCTTTTGTCGTGTTCTGCATGGCGGTGCTGCGCGGCATGAAATGGGCCGAGTTCAAGAGCGCGCTGATCGAGACCGCCAAGCTCACGGTGATGATCTTTACCATCATCTGGGGGGTGCTGATCTATGTGCGCTTCCTGGGCTTTGCCGATCTGCCGGGGGCGTTTTCCGACTGGATCACCAGCCTGCACATGTCGCCGATGCTGATCCTGATCTGTATCCTGTTGGCCTATGCGGTGCTGGGCATGTTCATGGACGCGATCGGCATGCTGCTCTTGACCCTGCCGGTGGTCTATCCGGCGGTGATGGCGCTGAACGGGGGCGAGGCGATCAGCGCGGCGGACAGCGCCTTCGGCATGTCGGGTCCGATGTGCGCGATCTGGTTTGGTATCCTGGTGGTGAAAATGGCCGAGTTCTGCCTGATCACTCCGCCCATCGGCCTCAACTGTTTCGTGGTGGCCGGTGTGCGCCCGGACCTGAGCGTGCAGGACGTGTTCCGGGGTGTCATGCCGTTCTTTGTCGCCGATGCCGTGACCATCGGCCTGCTGGTCGCCTTTCCCCAGATCGTTCTCTGGCTACCGACATTGGCCGGGTAGAGCGTCGTTGACCCCTGCTCAATGCCACGATACGGCAACGGGCAGGGCAGGGGGACAGACCGGATGCAGATCGAGACCGTCATCTATGTGCTGCTTGGCGGTCTGGCGGGCGGTTTCGTCAACGGGCTTGCGGGCATGGGCACCTCGCTTTTTGCGCTGGGGTTCTTTCTGGTGGTGCTCGACCCGGTTTCGGCGGTGGCGCTGACCGCGCTTCTGGCGGTTCTGGCAGGGGTGCAGGGCCTCTGGATCTCGCGTTCGGTGCTTTGGGACGATCCGCGTCGTTGGTTGCGCTTCACCCTGCCGGGCATTCTGGGCGTTCCGCTTGGGCTGATGCTGCTCGACTGGGTCGATCCGGCGGTGCTGCGCCGGATCATCGCGGCGGGGCTGGTCCTATACGGTGGGTACTTCGGCCTGCGCCGGTCCTTGCCCCGTCTTGAGGGACAGTATCGCTGGATCGACCGTGCCGTGGGGTTCGTCGGCGGCATTCTGGGTGGCTTCGCCTCGCTGTCGGGCGTGCTGCCGACCATCTGGCTGTCGATGCGGGCCTGGCCCCGGGCCGAGACACGGGCGGTGCTGCAAAGCTACAACTTTTCGATCCTGCTCATCACCGTTGCCGGGCTGGCCCTGCGCGGCGCCTACGAGGCGGAGGTCTGGACCGCTTTCGCCGTGGTGCTGCCGGCCGGCGTATTGGCGGCGCAGGCTGGGATCTTCGCCTTTCGCCGCATCACCGACGCGCAGTTCCAGCGCCTTTTGGTGCTGCTCTGCCTCTGCCTGGGGCTGGGAATGCTGATGCGTGAGGTATTGGCAGGGTGAGCGGCGGTCGCACAGGCAACCGTGAACGCTGTTGCCTTGACAGATCCGACGCGCGCGGCTCTGGTCGTGCGCGCGCCTGTCCGGGGCCAGGCGGAGAGGCGTCATGACCACGCTCGACCTGATGCTCTTTGCCAGCGCGGTGCTGTTGCTGGCGGGGACGATCAAGGGTTTCATCGGCTTGGGCCTGCCCACCGTGTCGCTGGCACTGCTGACGCTTGGCACCGATCCGCGCATGGCGATCACGCTGATCCTGATGCCGATGCTGCTCAGCAATCTCTGGCAGATGGCGCGGGGCGGGCCGTTAGGCATATTGCTGCGCCGGTATGGCCGGTTCGCGCTGGTGCTGGGCCTGTCGGTGGGACTGACCGCCTGGTTCAGTCGCGCGGCGGGCGACCGGCTGCTGATGGGGGCGCTGGGGGCGATCCTGCTGCTTTACGCACTGCTCGACAGCCTGCGCCGGGTGCCGCCGCTGCCCGAACGCCACGTTGGTTTGATCGAGGTGATCTGGGCTGCACTCACAGGCGTGATCGGCGGATTGACCGCGGGTTGGGGCGGGCCGATGGCGATGTATCTCAGCGCCCGCCGCGCGCCGAGGGACGAGTTCGTGCAGGCCAGCGGTCTGCTCATCGCCGCTGGCAGTCTGCCGCTGATGCTCTCCTATCTCGCAGCCGGACACGCCGATTCACGCGGGCTGGGTCTCTCCGCTGTGCTACTGGCGCCCACCTTCGCGGGCTTTGCCTTGGGCGAGCGCCTGCGCCACCGTGCCGACCCGGCCCTGTTCCGCCGCGCTCTAATCCTGCTCTTCGTGGTGCTGGGCGCAAACCTGATCTGGCGCGCGCTCGGCAGCTAGCCCCTCAAAGCGGGAGCCACCCGAGCCGATCAGTGCGCGCGTGCATTAACCTGGTGACACAGTTGGTGTCCAGATCCACGATCCGATAGGAGGGCGGCCCGAAGTTGTCGGGGCACCGGTCTTGGCCAGGGTCCTGAACCGGTGAAACGCGGCGCAAATGTGCCGGCCAGCAGGCTCTCTCGAAGCCAGACTGATCGACGCTCGTAAGCGATGAGAACAATACGAGATACCGGATGGAGCTTCATCCTGAGTTCCCAATTATGACCGGACGGATGAACGTCACTTTGCCGCCAGCGGTTTAGCCCAATCCTCCGATGCTGTGCCGGGTAATCGACGCGCCATGCAACAGGTCGGACTCCTTGAGGTCGGGCAAAGACTGATTTCCGGCCGAAGCGCGGATGCGGCGTGGGCTGGCAATCTCGCCCGAGAGGTGGCGTCTCATTGCCAACTTGACGGTTAGCCAGAGCCTACGGCTAGGCGCCGCCATGCGGCCCGAGGGGCAGGCCGAGCGGATCTCGCGCATTGGTTTGAAACCTTCCCGATCCTGGGGGGCGCGGTGCGACCAGCAGGCGGGCACTCCGTCGGGCGGTGAACGCAGATGCTTGCGATGAGCCGCGCGCTGATGTCTGAGCCGCGCATCCTGCTGCTCGTCGCGCCCCGGCCGACCACGGTGACCTCTCTCTTTCGTAGACTGGCCCGTCGGTCTGGGCGCGATCCGGGCCTGCTCGCTGCAGCTTTTCGAAGGCGCTGACCACGGCTGTAGTGATCGTTGCATGATGCAGTCCTTACACCGCACCGTGCTGCGGCTGGCTATACGGACGTCGCTGAATTTCGAGATGGTGCGGCTGAGCGGTATCCGCGAAACCAGGCCTTTGCCATGGCGCTCACGATTTCCGGGCCGTCAGCGGGGATCGTCTGTGTCTTCACCATGACGCGGCGTGGACCGGTCGATCCGCATCTGGGGCGTGGTCCGGCGCTCATACCCTTGTGCCTGCGTTTAGACTGCCTTGGCAGCCTGCCCGGAGCGGTTTTGGTCGGGTTTCTTCCGGGCGCTCTCTCGTTCGACAAGGTGTGAACCCGGTAACGGGCCCCGACCTGATGCAGTGGGCGCGTGACGCGGTGTGGAGCATGACCGACCTGGATTCCGCTGCCACTGGAGGGTAAGCGCACAGAAAGCGTATATGCTCCGTTCGGTCTGAGGCGGCCTGAACATCAGCGAGATCGTAGAGATGCCGAACTGTACCATCAGTCTCTGCTTTCCCAAGACCGCGCCGGTGTAAGGGCCTCGCTGGGTTGGCCCGGATTTCCCACGGATTTGTCACTATACTTTTCCGGCGGACCGAGTTCGGACATCGAGCGAAGTCGGTCGGCTCCGTCAGGCAAACGGCGCGAAGGAGGATGCGCCTAGAAACGTTGCCCGACATAGATGTAGAGCAGGTCCTCGCCTACGCTGTTGCGGCTGAGATCGACTGAGAAATCCAGCGGGAACTTTCGCGATAGGCGGTAGCGCGCGCCGACCCCCCAGGCCGAGCGCACGGTGTCGAGAGAGAAATCCGCAAAGCGTCGCCCGGTGGTGCCGACCCCGCCAAAGGCCACGACGCCCAGCCTGTTTCCCAGGCGCTGGCGCAACTCGACCTGAAGCGAGGCAGAGCGCTGGTTAAGAAACTCGGTAACCGAATAGCCCCGGAACCCGTCCGTGCCGCCCAGCGAGCAGAGGTCGAAAAAAGGCGTGTCCGAACTGGCCCCGCAGACCGAGGCGGCGGCGGCAAGCACCGCCCCTTTCCAGGGCTTGTGATAGACCGCAAGGTTCAGATAGGCGCGGGA
Source organism: Ruegeria pomeroyi (assembly GCF_021405525.1). Taxonomy (GTDB): domain Bacteria; phylum Pseudomonadota; class Alphaproteobacteria; order Rhodobacterales; family Rhodobacteraceae; genus Ruegeria_B; species Ruegeria_B alba. Next base: position 2,396,676 of record NZ_JAGQAG010000001.1, on the reverse strand, counting down.
ATAGTCGCCCGTAACTCCTTCGAGCGTGAGACCGCGCGTGGCTTCGAAATCGATCAGCGCGCCCTGGGTCGGATAGATGGTGTCGTCGCGTGTATCGAGGCTGGCGACGAGGCCGGGACTGACGATGCGCATCGAGGTGAACCGGTTGAACGGCGGCGGCAGCGGTGGGAGGCCGGTGCGGGCAAGGTCGATCGTGGTGTCGAGATAGCGCAGCGACAGGCCCGCCGAAAACTGTGGGGTGAACCCGTAGGACAGGCTCACCCGGGCCAGTTCCCCTTTTTGGTGGATCGGAAGCAGGCCGATCCCTGTATGCAGGTCATAGTTCAGGTTGGCACGGGCATAGAGGCTTTCGATCTGCCAGCGATTGTTGTCAAAGGCGAAATTGCCCGCAAGCCCCACGCCCTCGCTGCCATTGTCCGATCTCAGCGCCCCGATGCCGATCATCGAGGGTTTGGAGGCCGGGTCCAGCGTAAAGAGATATCCCGCCCCCAGCACCAGCCCCGATCCGATGGTCGGGTTGGAAAAAGGGATCGGTGCCACCACGAAGGAGCCCCGACGAAATCCGGGCAGCTCTTCCTTCTCGACCGAGGTGAAGCGGCCGACTTCGGTTTCCAGCGTGGACTTGCCCGCCTGGGCGGCCGCTTGCGGCGCCGACCAGAGACACAGCAACAGCCCGGCGGCAAGCGCGCAAAGCGGGTGCCAAAGCCCCACATTGCCGCGCCTGCCGCCGGGCCGGGTCATGGGCCTATTCGCCCTGGGTCTGTTCGTTGACGGCTTGGCTGGCGGCGGCGGCAACCGCCGATTTCTGCTCGGGCGTCATATGTTCGGCGTCGTCGAGCCCGGGGATGGCCACGCGCACCTCGCGGCGGGCAAAGTCGATGCCGTTGGCCTTGAACTCGGCTTTGACCTTGTTGAAGATCTCCTTGCGCAGGGTGAACTGCTTGCCGGGCTTGGCCATGAACTTGCCCCGGATGATCATGCCGACATCGTCGAAATCGAACACGCCCTGCGATTTGAACGGTTGCAGGAAGCCTTCGGCATGGGTCGGGTCGGCCATCATCTCGGCGCCGATCTTCTTGAAGATCTTCTTGACCTTGTTGGGATCGGTGTCGAAAGGCACGGTGAACTTCAGCTTCATGATCACCCAGTCGCGGCTGAAATTGGTCAGCTTGGCGATCTCGCCATAGGGGATCGTGTGCACCGGGCCGCGATGGTGGCGCAGCTGCATCGAGCGGATAGAGATCTTTTCGACCGTGCCGGTGGTGCCGCCCACATCGACATATTCACCCACACGGAACGCGTCGTCGATCAGGAAGAACACCCCGCCCACGATGTCGGCGACCAGTTTCTGGGCACCGAAACCGATGGCCAGGCCGAGGATCCCGGCACCGGCCAGCAGCGGCGTGATGTCCAGCCCCAGCGCCCCCAGGGCCAAGAGGCCGAAGATCACCGCGATGGCGACCTGCGCCGTGACGCGCATCAGGGGCAGAACGGTCACCAGGCGCGAGCCTCCGGCGCCACCGCCTTCGCCCGCTTCCTCGTCCGGGCTTTGATCGACCGCCGTTTGCTCCTTTGCCAGGCGACGGTTGATCCAGAGCGAAATGACCTCGTCCAGAATGTAACCCACGGCAATGATGATCAGGAACTGGATGACCGCCCCGCCAACATCGGACCCGGCACCCGCCACGTTGCGCAGGTCGATCTGCCAGGCATTGGCGATCATCAGAACGACAAAGACCCCGGCCAGAACCCGGCCAATGCGGATATAGCTGCGCTTGGTGGCGCGATAGGCCTGTTCGGCAATGGCGCCGGTGCCGATGATCGGCGGCTGCAGGTGCCGCACCAGCCCCCGGATCAGGGTGTCGATGGCCGGGGCCATCAGCAGCCAGAACATGGTCACGTAATGAGCGCCCGCGCCCACATTGGCCAGAACCGCCATGTCGCGGATCGCCACGAAATATTCGACGATCAGCCAGACAACGGCCGAGACCGCGATGGCGAAATAGGGGTAGTAGCTGGCGACCTTCTCGTCGAATGCGGTACGGTCGGGATCATCGCCACGCATCATCTCGGTCAGGCCACTGCGCGCGGTCCAGGCGATCAGCGCGATATAGATATGGATCGAGCTGTTCAGCCAGAATCCCAGCCGCATATCCCCCATCGCCACGCCGTTCAGATTATTGAAGGTGACGATGAACAGGGTAAAGCCGATCAGCAGGAACAGGCCGATCTGGTTGCGGTGCAGATACTGCGCCCAGCGGTCATCGGCATTGACCAGTCGCAGATCGGGCCGGTTCGGCGCCAGGATAAAGCGCGAGATCGCCGCCCCCAGACGCGGCAACCAGATCAGGTAGAGCACGAAGGGCGCCGCATAGGCGATCTGTTCGGGCTCCAGAAGGCGGCGTCCGACAAAGACCAGGGTATAGTAGAACACGACCAGCCCCAGAACCTCGCGGCAGAACCGCCGGAACAGATAACTGACCGCGCCGCGCAAGTCGTCCGAAGCAGCAGCGGGGTCAGCCTTGATCCACGAGCGGGTCACATAGACCGCCAGCTTTTCGGCGGCGAAGCCGATTGCAAGGGCCAACAGGGTGTAGCCGAACAGGGTGGCCATGCCCGCGCTGCCCAGCGAGTTTGCGAAAATCGACAGCGCCTCGCCCTGTTTCGTCACCAGCAGCGGCACCTTGCGAACGGCATCCAGCCACGAGGCGACCAGCGCCTTGGCGGCGTCACCGACCCGGGCGATGGGCCCCTTGCGCGGTTCGGGCTGTTCCTGGCTGGCCTGCGCTACGGCATCCAGCCGCTCCAGCAGCAGGGCGCGGACCTGATCGTCGGACAGGCGCGCGACCAGATCGTCGACCTGGTCGGGGGTCAGGTCATCGGGAACTGTGGGTGTGGTTTCCGCCGCGCTGCCCGAGGGCAACGGAACCTGGGCCGCCAACGGGACGGATATACAGAACAGGGCGGCCAGCAGGGCCAGCACCTTGAATAGCGGTTTCATGAATTGCCCTCGTGTATTCTTTATATGTTCCGTTTCTACCGCGCGTTGGCCTGAACTCAAACAGTTTCACCGGAAAGAGAGCGGATCCGGGCAAAAGACGAAAAAAAAGGCCGAGCACTAAGCTCGGCCATAGTCCAACAGGGAGGTATGAAGGTGACGAGCGTCTAAGCATCATCGCCTTCGAGTGCTGATTTAGGAGGCATGGGGCGTTTCTTCAAGAACTTTGATGTCGCAGGTGCAGCATTCCCGCTATGCAACTGTTGCATGGCTGGTCAAAATCAGAGAATCCCCAGCTCCTTCAGCTGTTTGCGATGGGCGATGATCTCTTCCTGAACGAAGTCGCGGAATGCCGCGACGCGCTGGGAATGGCGCAGCTCCTCTGGATAAGCCAGATAAACCGGGACCTGGGCCGATTTGATATCGGGCAGGACATGGATGAGGTCGGGGAAATCCTGTGTAACATAGTCGGGCAGGACGCCGATGCCCAGATTGTGCAGCACGCCCTGAAGCACGCCGAAATAGTTGTTCACCGTCAGCAGCGACGAAGGGTTGTAGGCCAGCAGGTGCTGAGCCAGCACCACGCTGGCACCCACCTGGGCGGCGTTGGTGTTCTGGCAGATCAGCCGGTGTTCGCTGATGTCGCTGATATCCTGCGGCGTGCCCGCCGAGTCGAGATAGGCGCGGGTGGCATAGAGCTTCATCTCGACGGTCATCAGCCGTTTGCGGATCAGATCGGCCTGGCTGGGCTCTTTCATGCGGATGGCCACGTCGGCCTCGCGCATGGGCAGGTCCAGCACCCGTTCCTCGAGCATCAGATCGACCTTGAGGTCGGGATATTTCTGGTAGAGCGCGGTCAGGCGCGGCGCCAGCCACAAGGTGCCAAAGCCAAAGGTGGTGGTGACGCGCAATTCGCCGAACACCTCTTCCTCGCTGTCGCGGATGCGGGCGGCGGCGGCATCCAGACGCTTGGCCATGGATTTCGTAGCGTCAAACAGCAGCTCACCCTGCTCGGTCAGAATCAGGCCACGCGCATGGCGGTGAAAGAGCGTCGCGTTCAGCGATTCCTCGAGCGCGCGGATCTGACGGCTGACCGCCGATTGCGACAGGTTCAGACGGTCGCCCGCATGGGTCAGGCTGCCCGCATCGGCAACCGCGTGAAATATCCGAAGCTTGTCCCAGTCCATATCCGCAACTTTCTTTATGCGCCCGATCACCTATATGAAACACATGACAAATTCCACAAGGAACGATGTATAACTGCGCGTGATGGCGAAAAAACCACCTATGCAGGTCAGCAATTGTGACCTATATTTGGGCATCAATGACAAGCCGGTCCGGCGCAGGGGAGACGTCTGATGAGCCAACCCAAACTTACGCTAAATGACAAGTTCGATCTGGAGAAGAGTCCGGTTCTGCTGAATGGCACCCAGGCCCTGGTTCGCCTTATGTTGATGCAGAAAGCGCGCGATGCCGCCGCCGGATTGAGCACCGCCGGTCTGGTCACCGGCTATCGCGGTTCGCCGCTGGGCGCGGTCGATTTGCAGATGAGCCGGGCGCAAAAGCAGCTGAACGCGGCCGATGTCACGTTTCAGTTCGGGCTGAACGAGGATCTGGCGGCCACCGCGCTATGGGGCAGTCAACAGGCGGGGCTGCGCGGTGACGGCAAATATGACGGCGTATTTGGCCTGTGGTACGGCAAGGGGCCGGGGGTGGACCGTTCGGGCGACGTGATGCGCCACGCCAACATGGCCGGCACCGCCAAACATGGTGGCGTCCTGATGGCGATGGGCGACGACCACACCGGCGAAAGCTCGACCGTGCTGCACCAGTCGGAATGGGCGCTGGTCGATGCCTATATGCCGGTGGTCAGCCCCGCAGGTGTGCAGGAAATCCTTGATTACGGTATCTACGGCTATGCGCTCAGCCGGTTCTCGGGCCTTTGGGTGGGTCTCAAGACCATGAAGGACACGATCGAGGTGACCTCGGTCGTGGATGGCCGTCCCGACCGGATGCAACTGGTGACCCCGGAATTCGACATGCCCGAGGGCGGGTTGAACATCCGACTGGGTGACACGCCGCACCTGCAAGAGGGGCGGATCATCGATTACAAACGCTTTGCCGCCGAGGCGTTCAGCCGCGCCAACCGGATGGACAAGCGGGTCTGGGGCAAGCCGGGGGCCAAAATCGGCATTGCTGCGGCGGGCAAGAACTGGCTCGACTTGGTGCATGCGATGTCGCTCTTGAACATCGACGAGGCAGAGGCCGAGCGGCTGGGCATCACCACCTACAAGGTCGGCCAGACCTTTCCGCTGGACATGCAGAGCTTCCATGACTGGGCCGAGGATCTCGATCTGGTGGTGATCGTCGAGGAAAAGCGCAAGCTGATCGAGGTGCAGGTCAAGGAGGCGATCTTTGATGACCGTCAGGGCCGCCGCGTCTATGGCTGGTACAAGGGCGGTGCCGGGGCGCTGCACCGAGAGGAACTGTTCCCGACCCGGGGCGCGCTGGACCCGATCCTGATCGCCGAGAAGCTGGGCGCGATCTTTATCGAAGAGGGGCGCGAGACCGATGGGATCCGCGCCGGCCTGAACGCGCTGGCCGATGCGCGGCGCAACGACAACGCGCAGGAAATCGCGTCGCGCCTGCCGTATTTCTGCTCGGGTTGCCCGCATAACAGTTCGACCAAGGTGCCCGATGGCAGCCGCGCCTATGCCGGGATCGGCTGTCACTATATGGTGCAGTGGATGGACCGGAACACCCAAGGGTTCACCCATATGGGCGGTGAAGGGGCGAACTGGATCGGCGAGGCGCCGTTTTCCAAGACCAAGCACGTGTTCCAGAACCTGGGCGATGGCACTTATAACCATTCGGGCGTGCAGGCGATTCGCGCCGCCTTGGCGGCTGGCACCAACATCACCTATAAGATCCTGTTCAACGACGCGGTCGCAATGACCGGCGGACAGGAGAACGAAGGCGATCTGACCGCGCCCCGCATCGTGGCCGAGCTGAAGGCGATGGGCGTCAAGGAACTTGCCGTTGTCTATGACGAGAAGGAAGATGTCGACCGGTCGCAGTTCCCCTCGGGCGTGCCGTTCCACGAGCGCGCCGAACTGATGCAGGTGCAAAAGCAGTTCCGCGAGATCGAGGGCGTCAGCGCCATCGTCTATATCCAGACCTGCGCCGCCGAGAAACGCCGCCGCCGCAAGCGCGGCACCTTCCCCGACCCGGACAAGCGGGTGTTCATCAACACCGATATCTGCGAGGGCTGCGGCGATTGCGGGGTGCAGTCGAACTGTGTCTCGATCGTGCCCAAGGAAACCGAACTGGGACGCAAGCGGGCGATCGACCAATCCTCGTGCAACAAGGATTTCTCTTGCGTCAAAGGGTTCTGCCCGTCCTTCGTGACGGTGCAGGGCGCCAAGATCCGCAAGGAGGCCACAGCCGAGATCGACCTGCCGCATCTGCCGATGCCGAACCTGCCCGCCATCTCCGGCACCCATAACGTGGTGATCACCGGCGTCGGTGGCACCGGCGTGGTGACCATCGGCGCGGTACTGGCGCAGGCCGCCCAGATCGACGGCAAGGGCGCAGGCATGATGGAAATGGCGGGGCTGGCGCAAAAGGGTGGCGCCGTGCACATCCATTGCCGCATCGCCAACCGGCCCGAGGATATCAGCGCCATCCGCGTCGCCACCGGCGAGGCGCATGCGCTGATCGGCGGCGACCTTGTGGTCAGCGCCGGGGCCAAGACGCTGGGCCTGACCCGCACCGGAACCACAGGCGCAGTGGTCAACAGCCACGAGATCATCACCGGTGATTTCACCCGCAACACCGATTTCACCATCCCCGCCGACCGGCTGAGCCTGGCGCTTGAGGCGCGATTGAAAGAGCGGCTGGACCTGTTCGATGCGTCCGAATTGGCGCGCGCGGTGATGGGCGATTCGATCTATTCCAACATGATGGTGTTCGGCGCCGCCTGGCAGCGCGGGCTGCTGCCGGTCAGCCACGAGGCCATCATGCAGGCGATCGAGCTGAACGGCGCCGCGGTCGAACGTAACAAGCGCGCCTTTGACATCGGCCGCTGGGCGGTTCTGCACCCGGACGAGGCCGCGCGGCTGATCCGGCCCGGCGTGGTCGAGCTGCCGAAATCGCCCGAGGACAAGATCGCCTATCGCGCCGAACATCTGACTGCCTATCAGGGCGCGCGACTGGCCAAGCGCTATCGCAAGCTGGTCGACGCGATCGAGGACGGCGATCTACGCGCGGCGGTGGCCGAGGGTTATCACAAGCTCTTGTCCTACAAGGATGAATACGAGGTGGCGCGCCTGCTGCTCGACAGCCGCGACAAGGCCGCGGCCGAGTTTGATGGCGATCTGAAGCTGACCCTGCACCTGTCGCCGCCGATCCTGGGCGGTAAAGATGCGGATGGGCGCCCGAAAAAGCGCGAGTTTTCCGAGCGCTGGCTGGGGCTCTTCAAGTTGCTCGCGCGGATGAAGGGACTGCGCGGCACGCCGTTCGATCTGTTCGGCTATACCGCCGAGCGCAAGATGGAGAGGGCGCTGATCCGGCAATATGAAAAGGACATGCGCGAGGTGCTGCTGAAACTCGACAGCCGCACCCGCGATGCCATCGTGGCGCTGGCACGGCTGCCGTTGGACATCCGCGGCTTTGGCCCGGTGAAGATGGCAAACGAGGCCAAGGCCGCCAAACGGCGCGAGGAGTTGCTGTCGGTGATCCGTCATGGCGGGCCGGAACTGGCAAAAGCGGCGGAATAACGCGTCATTTGACTGTTACAGGCTCTATGCAAAATCCAGGACTGCCCCTATTTCAGGGGCAGTTTTTTTCGGAGCTATTCATGACCGCACAGCGCCATATCGCCCGCGATATCAGCTATGCCCATTCCGCCGCGACCAGGGGAGGACGGGCGGTGATCCGCCTGATGGAGAACACCACCGGTCGTCTGGGCCTGATCCGCCGGGCGCAGGGATACGAACGCGAAGTGGCGCGGGGCCGCGATTTCTGGGCGGTGATGGCCGAGCGATATGGCCTGACACTGGATGTGGTGGGCGGAGAGTTGGCGAATATTCCACAGGACGGCCCGCTGATCCTGATCGCCAATCACCCCTACGGCATCCTCGACGGGCTGATGATGGGGCATATCCTGTCTCACACACGGGGAGATTTCCGCATCATTGCAAACCGCGTGTTCCGCAAGGCCGAGGATATCAACCGGATCATCCTGCCGATCTCGTTCGATGACACCCGTGAGGCCATGCAGCTGAACATCGACACCCGCCGACAGGCGTTGAACTATCTGGGGCAGGGTGGCGCGATCGGCATCTTTCCCGGCGGCACCGTCTCGACCGGGCTGCATCCGTTCTCGCATCCGATGGATCCGGGCTGGCGCGGTTTTACCGCGCGAATGGTGGCGAAATCCAACGCGGTGGTGGTACCGGTCTTCTTTGACGGCCATACCAGCCGGTTGTTCCAGATCGCCAGCCACCTGCATTCGACCCTGCGCATGGGTCTGTTGATCAAGGAATTCCGCAAACGGGTGGATACGCCCGTGCGGGTGGTTGTGGGCCAGCCCATCGGGCGCGACATTCTGGACCCCTTGGCGCGGGACACGCGCAAGATGATGGATTTTCTGCGCAAGGCGACGTATGAGCTGTCTCCGACGCCGCTCAAGTCCTATGACTACGGCTATGAATTCGAGGAACGGCATCGCGCCTGAAGGGAAAGATGGCAGTAGGGATATTCGATTCGGGCCTGGGAGGTCTGACCGTACTGGAAGCCGCGCAGAAACGGTTGCCGGAGGTAGAGTTCCTCTACTATGCCGACAGTGCCCATGCGCCTTATGGGGTGCGCACGCCCGAGGATATCTTTCAACTGACCCGCGCGGCGGTGCATGATCTGTGGAACCGGGGCTGTGATCTGGTGATCCTGGCCTGCAACACCGCCAGCGCCGCCGCGCTACGCCGGATGCAGGAAGAGGGCGTGCCGCCGGGCAAGCGGGTGCTGGGCGTGTTTGTGCCGCTGATCGAGGCGCTGACCGAGCGGCAATGGGGCGATAACAGCCCCCCGCGCGAGGTCGAGGTCAAGAACGTCGCACTGTTCGCCACGCCCGCCACCGTAGCCAGCCGCGCGTTCCAGCGCGAACTGGCCTTTCGCGCCATCGGTGTGGATGTCGAGGCGCAGGCTTGCGGTGGTGTGGTCGATGCCATCGAAGAGGGCGACCTGATCCTGGCCGAGGCATTGGTGCGCAGCCATGTGGACGCGCTGAAACGCAAGATGCCCTATCCGCAGGCGGCCATTCTGGGCTGTACCCATTATCCGCTGATGGAGCCGATCTTTCAGGACGCACTGGGCCCCGATGTGCGGGTGTTCAGCCAGGGCAATCTGGTGGCCGACAGCCTGGCCGATTACCTGGAGCGTCACCCGAACATGCGCGGCAGCGGCGCGGCGGGGTATCTCACCACCGGCAAGCCCGCCACCGTCAGCAATCGCGCGACCCAGTTCCTGCGACGACAGATCACCTTTGCCGCCGCCTGACTTCGGTCAAGGTGCGCGCTGCCTCACCGTCTTATGCCCCATGCGGGGCGGTCGCGATGCGACGAAACCACAGTTGAGAAGAGGTCGGACATGACCCACAAGATCGCAATTCTGGGCGCCAGCGGTTACACCGGGGCCGAACTGATCCGGCTGATCGCCGAACACCCGAACATGGAAATCGTCGCCCTGTCGGGCGAGCGCAAGGCCGGGCAGAGCATGGCCGAAGTGTTCCCGCATCTGCGCCATCTGGACCTGCCGGTGCTGTGCAAGATCGACGAGATCGACTTTGCCGGGATCGACCTGTGCTTTTGCGCGCTGCCGCACAAGACCAGCCAGGAGGTGATCCGCGCCCTGCCTTCAACGCTCAGGATCGTCGATCTGAGCGCCGATTTCAGGCTGCGCGATCCCGAGGCCTATCGCAAATGGTATGGCAACGAACATGTGGCGCTGGAGCAGCAGGCCGAGGCGGTTTACGGCCTGACCGAGTTCTACCGCGAACAGATCCGCACCGCGCGGCTGGTGGCGGGAACCGGCTGCAACGCGGCCACCGGGCAATATGTGCTGCGACCGCTGATCGCCGCCGGTGTCATCGACCTGGACGAGATCATCCTTGACCTGAAATGCGCGGTATCCGGTGCCGGGCGCAGCCTGAAGGAAAACCTGCTGCATGCCGAGCTGAGCGAGGGCTATAACGCCTATGCGGTGGGCGGCACCCACCGGCATCTGGGTGAGTTCGATCAGGAATTCTCGGCGCTGGCCGGGCGTCCGGTGCAGGTGCAGTTCACCCCGCATCTGATCCCCGCCAACCGGGGCATCCTGGCCACCGCCTATGTGCGCGGCGATGCGCAAACCGTGCATCAGACGCTGGCCGCGGCCTATGCGGACGAACCGTTCCTGCATGTGCTGCCCTTTGGCGAGACACCCTCGACCCATCATGTACGCGGCTCGAACCATTGCCATATCGGGGTGACGGGCGACCGTCTCGCGGGCCGGGCCATCGTGATCGCGGCGCTGGATAACCTGACAAAAGGTAGCAGTGGCCAGGCCTTGCAGAACGCCAACCTGATGTTAGGTGAAACAGAGACCACCGGGCTGACCATGGCCCCGCTATTCCCGTGAGGACGAGATGAAATCGCTGAAGAAACAACGACGTATCCAGGTGATCATACTGGCAACTGTCGCTCTGGTTCTGGCGACGGGGCTGATCGGCTATGCCATGCGCGACGGCATCAACTTCTTCCGGGCACCCAGCGACATCATCGCCGAACCGCCGCAGCCCAGCGAGACCTTTCGCATCGGCGGGCTGGTCGAGGGCGGCACCCTGGTGCGGGGTCAGGGCGAGACCGTGCGCTTTTCCGTGACAGATGGCGGCGCCAGCGTGCCGGTTGTCTTTACCGGTGTGCTGCCCGATCTCTTTGCCGAGAACCAGGGCATGATCGGAACGGGGCGTTACGTGAATGGCGTCTTTGAAGCCTCTGAAATCCTTGCCAAACATGACGAGACTTATATGCCGAAAGAGGTCATGGACGCGCTCAAGGAGCAGGGCGTCTATCAGGCGCCCGAGAGCTGACACCAATTGCCGGAAAGGCGCCTCCGGCGGGAGTATTTGAAGCGGAATGAAGACAGGGGCGTTGCGCAAGCGGCGCCCTTTGCGCTTGCCGGGGATTAACTCTTTTTCGGCCTCATCAGGGCGGTTCTGATGGAGGTCGAGACCAATGCAGACGGTACGACAGATCGCCCTGGAGATCGTGGCCCGCGAGGGCGGATTCGTGAACGATCCCGACGATCCGGGCGGGGCGACCAATTTTGGGGTGACGATCCACACGATGCGGCGGCTGGGGCTGGATGTGACCGGCGATGGCGCGGTGGATGTGGCCGATGTGCGGGCGCTGAGCCGGGAGCAGGCGGTCGAGATATTCCTGACCTATTACTTTGCCCGCCCGCGGATCGGCGAGATGCCCGAGGCGGTGCAGGCCTCGCTCTTTGACATGTATGTGAATGCGGGCGGCAACGCGGTGAAGATCCTGCAACAGCTGCTGCGCGATATGGGCTATGAGGTGTCGGTGGATGGGGCGATCGGGCCGCAGACCCTGCGCGCGGCGCGGGATGCGGCGGTGCCGCGCCCCGAGGCGTTGCGCGATGCCTATGGGGTGGCGCGGCGGAACTACTATTTCCGCCTGGCCGACCGGCGCCCGGCCAGCCGCAAATACGCCCGCACCCGCGCCGGCGGCAAGGGCGGCTGGATCAAGCGGGCCGAGGAATTCATGGCGCCCGAATACCATCTGAGCGAGGCGGAGTTTCAGCGGAGGGTTTCGGCATGGGTCTGATCGGTGATCTGCTGGGAATGCTGTTTGGCGGCGGCCGCAACGCGGTGCGCGAAACGGTCGAGGTGTTCCGAGAGAATGCCGAGGCCGGGGCGGCACGCGCAACCCAGGTGCAGATGGGCGCGCTGGACCAGTTCGCGGCGGAGTTCACCGTGCCCCGGCGTGGCGCGTTCGATCGCTTCATGGACGGGCTGAACCGGCTGCCGCGCCCGGCGCTGGCGCTGGGGACGCTGGGCCTGTTCATTGCGGCGATGGCCGATCCGATCTGGTTCGGCGAGCGGATGCAGGGGCTGGCGCTGGTGCCCGAGCCGCTGTGGTGGCTGTTGGGCGTCATCGTGTCGTTCTATTTCGGTGCTCGCCACCAGGCCAAGACGCAGGATTTCCAGCGCGATCTGGCCGCCACCATGGCGCGCGTGCCGCAGGCGGTCGAGAACATCCGCGCGCTGCGCGCCCTGCGCCATGACAGCCCCGGCGCGGCCGATGCCGGGCCCGATGCGCGCCTTGCGCTGGCGGCGGCAACCCCCGAGGCCAACCCCGCGCTGGAGGAGTGGCGCCGCCTGAAACGGGCCTGACGGCGCGACACTATGCGCCGCCGATCCCGGCGAAAGGGATTGGCGGTGCCGGGACCCGGGTCTATATCTCGGGTCATGATTACGGAACTCGGTCACTTCGCCCTCATCCTCGCCTTCATGGTCGCCATCGTGCAGATGGTCGTGCCCATGATCGGAGCCCATAAACGCTGGCCCGGCTGGATGGCCCTGGCCGAACCGGCGGCAGGGGCGCAGTTCCTGCTGACCGCCTTTGCCTTTGCCGCGCTGGTCTGGGCCTTTGTGACCTCGGATTTCTCGCTGCGGCTGGTGGTGCTGAACAGCCATTCGGCCAAACCGATGCTGTACAAGATCAGCGGCACATGGGGCAATCACGAGGGGTCCATGCTGCTCTGGGTGCTGATCGTCACCCTGTTCGGCGCCATGGCGGCCTGGTTTGGCGGCGGGCTGCCGCCGACGCTCAAGGCCCGCGTGCTGGCGGTGCAATCGGCGATCGCCGTGGCGTTCTTTGCCTTCATCCTGTTCACCTCGAACCCGTTTCTGCGCCTTGCGGTGCCGCCCTTTGACGGGCAGGACCTGAACCCGCTGTTGCAGGATCCGGGCCTCGCGTTCCATCCGCCGTTTCTGTATCTTGGCTATGTCGGCCTGAGCATGGCGTTTTCCTTTGCCGTGGCCGCCCTGATCGAGGGGCGCGTCGATGCCGCCTGGGGCCGCTGGGTGCGGCCCTGGACGCTGTCGGCGTGGATTTTCCTGACCATCGGGATCGCGCTGGGATCGTGGTGGGCCTATTACGAACTGGGCTGGGGCGGGTTCTGGTTCTGGGACCCGGTTGAAAACGCCAGCTTCATGCCCTGGCTGCTTGCCGCCGCTTTGCTGCATTCGGCCATCGTGGTGGAAAAGCGCGAGGCGCTGAAAAGCTGGACCATCCTGCTGGCGATCCTTGCCTTCGGCTTTTCGCTGATCGGCACCTTCATCGTGCGTTCGGGCTTGCTGACCAGCGTACATGCCTTTGCCAACGACCCCGAGCGCGGCGTGTTCATCCTGATCATTCTGGGCCTCTTTACCGGTGGCGCGCTGACGCTCTTTGCCGCGCGCGCCCAGGCGATGGAGGCCAAGGGCGTCTTTTCCATGGTCAGCCGGGAAAGCGCGCTGGTGCTCAACAATATCCTGCTGGCTGTGTCGGCCTTTGTGGTGTTCTTTGGCACGCTCTGGCCGATCCTGGCCGAGATGTTCTTTGACCGCAAACTCTCGGTTGGCGCGCCGTTCTTCAACGCGGCTTTCACCCCGTTCATGGTGGCATTGGGTGTGGTGTTGCCGCTGGGTGCCATGCTGCCCTGGAAACGCGGCAAGCTGGGCCGGGTGGCGCACAGCCTGCGCTATGCCTTTGTGCTGGCGCTGGCGCTGGCGATCCTGGTCTGGGTGATGCAGACCGGGCGCAGCGCGCTGGGACCGGTGGGCCTGTTCCTGGGGGTGTGGATCACCTTCGGCGCCATCGTCGATCTGTGGAGCCGCACCGGGCGCGGCGGCAGCGTGGCGCGGCTGTTCCGTCTGCCGCGCGCCGACTGGGGCAAGGCGGTGGCCCATTCTGGTCTGGGTGTTACCATGTTTGCCATTGCCGGGCTGATGGCCTGGGAGGTCGAAGATATCCGCGTCGCGCGTATCGGCGAACCGTTCGAGGTGGGCGGGTTTACCCTGACGCTCGACGGGGTCGAGCGGGTACAGGGACCCAACTATATCTCGACCATGGGCAATGTCCGGCTGGAAAAGGCGGGTCGTGCCATCGCCACGCTGCACCCTGAAAAGCGCGACTATCCGGTCGCCCGCATGCCCACCACAGAGGCGGCGATCGACTATCGCATTCTGCGCGATGTCTATGTGGTGATCGGCGACCGTCAGGATGACGGCGGCTGGACCATGCGGACCTATATCAAGCCCTTTGCCAACTGGATATGGGGGGGCTGTATCCTGATGGCGCTTGGCGGCGCGCTCAGCCTCAGCGACCGGCGCTTCCGGGTGGCGGCAGGCGCGCGCAAGGCGCCGGCCAGCGGGGTGCCTGCGGAATGAAACGCCTGATCATGATCCTGTCGCTGATCGCGGCGCCGCTCTGGGCGGTGCAGCCTGACGAGGTGCTGGATGATCCCGTGCTCGAATCCCGCGCGCGGGACCTGAGCGAGGGGTTGCGCTGCCTTGTCTGCCGCAACGAGAGCATCGACGAATCCAATGCCGAGCTTGCCCGCGATTTGCGTCTTTTGTTGCGCGAACGTCTGGTGGCGGGGGACAGCGACGAACAGGCAGTGGCCTATATCGTCGACCGCTACGGCGAATATGTGCTGCTGAAACCCACGACCACGGGGGCCAACTGGCTGTTGTGGCTGGCCGGTCCCCTGATGCTGCTGGCGGCGGCGGGCATGGGCTGGGGTTTTGTGCGCGGGCGGGCAGCGGCGGCCCCCGCCACAGAGGCCGCTCTGAGTGCCGACGAGCAGGAGCGTCTGCGCCGTATTCTGGAAGAGTGACGCGCGGTTTCGCTTTCCCAGCACGTCAACTTGCGCCAGTTTGCGGCGCAACAGCATCCAACCGGGGGCCTCTCGCATGCAATACGACACCATCTCTCTGGACATCGCCGACGGTCTGGCGGTTCTGACCCTGAACCGCCCCGACAAGATGAACGCGCTGACCAGCCGGATGCGGGCCGAGATCACCCATGCCATGAAGGCCGCCGCCCGCGAGGCGCGCGCCATCGTGCTGACCGGTGCGGGGCGGGCCTTTTGCACCGGTCAGGATCTGGGCGATGCGGGCAGTTCCGGCAAGATCGACCTGGAACGCACCCTGCGCGACGAATACAACCCCATGCTTGAGGCGATCTATGATTGCCCGGTGCCCACCATCGCGGCGGTCAATGGCCCGGCGGCGGGGGCAGGGGCCAATCTGGCACTCTGTGCCGATGTGGTGATCGCAACCGAAAGCGCCTATTTCCTGCAGGCCTTTGCCCGCATCGGCCTGATGCCCGATGCCGGCGGCACCTGGTTCCTGCCGCGCCAGATGGGCCTGGCCAAGGCGATGGGCGCGGCCCTGTTCGCCGACAAGATCGACGCCCGCCAGGCCGAGGCCTGGGGTATGATCTGGGAGGCGGTCCCCGACGCCGTATTCGACGCCCATTGGCGCAAGCGCGCTGCCTATCTGGCCAATGGTCCCACCGCAGCTTTCGCCAATATCAAGAAGGCGATCCGGGGTACTTACGGCACCGCGCTGCCCGACCAGCTGGCGACCGAGGCGCATTTGCAGGGCGAATGCGGCCGCAGCCGCGATTTTCAGGAAGGCGTCGTCGCCTTCATGGAGAAGCGCGCCGCCAAGTTTGAAGGTCGGTGAACGAAGGCCGGATTGACAACCGACCATGTAGGCTGGGCATCATGGCGACATGAGCGTGCCCAGCCATACCCCCGACGCGGCCGTCCTGGAACACCTGACCGGGCGCAACCGGGGGCTCTATTCCTGGATCACTTCGGATCGGGTCGAGCTGCTGCTTGACCGCGACGGGTGGCTGCGGGTGCTGGCACCGGGAGACGTCGGTATCCCCGGAGAGCTGATCGCGCGGGTGCGACGGCAAGAGGGGGTCTATCATCTTATCACCGCGCCCGGCGCGCGGGTCTGGGTCAATCGTCAGCCGGTCGAGGCCGCTGACCTTTCCCATGGCGATGTGATCGAGTTCGGCGAGCAGGGGCCGCTGTCGCGCCTGCGCATCTATGACGAGCGCCGCCGCCCGCATCCGACCCTGGCCGAGATGTTGGGGGACGCGCTCAGTTATCTGCGTACCAGCCGACGCCCGCTGCTGGCGCGTCTGCCGCGCGCGGCGGGGATGTTCCTGGCCCGGCTTCTGGGCAACGGGGCCTTGCTGTTTCGCGGGCTGGTCCTGCTTGGCCTCGTGGGGCTGGCGGGGTTGGCGATCTGGCAGATCCGCGCCGACCGTGCTCTGCGCGCGCAATATGAAAGCGGTCGCTTTCAGGTCGAGGCGCTGGCCTCGGCCCTGGCCGAGGCGCGGCGCGAGGCGATCCGGCCCGGCGATCTGGACGCGCTCCAGGACGAGATCGGCCTCCGCCTGCAACTGAATGCCGAGCGGCTCGACACGCTTGAGGAGCGCTCGGGCGCCGGCACCCGCGTGATTTCGACGGCTGCGGGGTCGGTGGCCTTCATCCAGGGTGGCTATGGGCTGCGTCACCGCGACAGCGGCCAGATGCTGCGCCATGTGCTGGACAGGGCCGGCAACCGGCTGATGCTGCCGAACGGGCAGCCGATGCTCTCGCTCGACGGCACCGGGCCGGTGGCCGAGGTACAATATACCGGCACCGGTTTTGTGCTGGCCGAGACCGGGCTGATCGCCACCAACCGTCATGTGGCCGTTCCTTGGGAGAAATCCGCCGCCATGGGCTTTGGCGGCGACACGATGGAGCCGGTCTTTACCCGCTTCATCGCCTATTTTCCGGCCCGGCCCGATCCGGTCGACCTGGAGGTGCGCGGCCTCAGCGACAGCGCCGATCTGGCGCTGGTGGCGCCCGTCGCGCCGGTCGATTTGCCGCCGGGCCTGCCGCTGGCCGAGGTGGCGCCGCCGCCGGGGCTCGAGGTACTGGTGATGGGCTACCCGACCGGGCTGATGTCGATGCTGGTGCGTTCGGGCACCGGATTCGTCGAGGACTTGCGCAGCGCCGGTGTCACCGGGTTCTGGGAGGTGGCGGCGCGGCTGGCGGGTGAGGGGCTGATCTGGCCGCTGGCCAGCCGGGGCATCGTAGGGCAGGTGACCCCGGCGCTGGTGACCTATGATGCCGAAACCACCCATGGCGGCAGCGGTGGCCCGGTGCTGAACCTGCGCGGTCAGGTGGTGGCGGTCAATACCGCCATCCTGCCGGATTTCGGCGGCTCGAACCTGGGCGTGCCGGTGGCGCGTCTGCGGGCGCTGCTGAGCGCACCCGCAGACTAGGCGTCAGGCTCAGGCGCGGCGGCGGCGGCCACCGCGCGCGCGGCGCTCGGGCCCCGCATCGTCGCCGGTGCCGTCCGAGGCCGAGGTGAAGGGGCCGATCTTGTCCACGATCTCCTCCAGCGTCGGGCGGTCGCCACGCGGGGTGCTGTCCAGCGCCGCCCGCATCGCGGTCAGATGCGCGGGCATGGTGCCGCAGCAGCCGCCGATGATCTTGGCACCCGCATCGCGGGCCATGGTGGCATAGACGCCCATCAGCTCGGGCGTGCCATCGTAGTGGATGTGGCCATCGACATATTTCGGGATGCCGGCATTGCCCTTGGAGATGATCGGGCGTTCGGTGCCCTGGGCGACAAAGCCCAGCACCGTGCGCAGGATGTCCGAGGCGCCGGTGCCGCAATTGGCGCCAAAGGCCAGCGGCGGGTTGGGCAGCGTCTCGACCAGCTGCGCCATATCGGCCGAGGTGACGCCCATCATGGTGCGCCCGGCGGTGTCAAAACTCATAGTGCCGCACCAGGGCATGCCGGCCAGCGCAAAGGCCTCGGCGGCGGCGCGAAACTCCTCGGGGGCGCTGATCGTTTCCAGCCATAACACGTCGACGCCGCCCTCTTTCAGGCCCTCGGCCTGTTCGTGGAACATCTCGACCGCGGCGGCATGGCTGAGCGCGCCCACCGGTTCCATGATCTCGCCGGTGGGGCCGACCGAGCCCGCCACGATCACCTTGCGCCCGGCGCGGTCGGCGACCTCGCGGCCCAGCTCGGCGCCGACGCGGTTCAGCTCGCGCACGCGGCCCTGGGCGTCGTGCAGTTTCAGCCGCGCGGCGGTGCCGCCAAAAGTGTTGGTCAGGAACAGGTCGCTACCCGCATCGACCGAGCCCTGATAGAGCGCGCGGATCTTGGCGGGTTCATCGGTGTTCCACAGCTCGGGCGCATCGCCCGATTGCAGGCCCATGGCGAACAGGTTGGTGCCGGTGGCGCCATCGGCCAGCAGCACGTCATGGCTGGCCAGCATCTCGGCAAAAGCGTTGGTCATGGTCTTGCGACTCCCCGATTGCGCGGCGCCCGCGCGGGCCCGCCTTGACCGGCAGATGTGTCACGTTCCCGTGAGAGAGGCAAATTCAAACTCTTCATCATGATCATGAGCCGCCTGTGTGTGGCGCCCGGCCAGCGGTGGTGGCGCCTGGACATGGCGGGCCAGGTCGAGCGCCGCCACCGCCATCACGGTCCAGCCCGGGGCCGCCATGTAAAGCGGTTGCCAGCGGGGGGCGAAACTGTCCTTGAACCGGCGCAGGCCGTCAAAGCGGCGACCCAATAGCCCGCATGGCACCGCCGCCAGCGAAAGCCTGGGCACCCGTGCCGCGGCTGCGACGGTCAGAGCCTCGACCACCAGCGCATGCATGGTGCCCTCGGGTGCGTCAGGGCGGACTCGCATCAGGTCCAGGCACCATTCGTCCCGGCTGCGGTGAAAGCTGACGAACCCTTCGAGCCGTGGGCCGCGCCAGGCCAGGAAAACCGCCTGCCGGGCCAGGTAACCGGGCGCGAAGCGGCCCATGGTCAGCCCCCATGCCCGTCCGTTCGCGCTTTGCCACAGGCTGTCGACCTCGGCCATCTGGGCCAGCGGGAGGGTGCCGGCCCGATCGGTTTGCAGGCCCGCGCGCAGCGCATGGCGCAGCTTGCGCCGGATCTGGCGCCGCCCCGCGCCTTCGGTGGTAAAGGTCGCAGGCACCAGCGTCGCCTCGTCCGAGACATGCCGCACGCGCCAGCCCGCGCGCCGGGCCGAGACGGCGACGCGGGCCGAGCATTTGTAGACCAGCGCGCAGAGATTGCGCTGCGCCGCCCGGTGCGACAGCAGGGACAGGTCGGGATGGCGACCGCCACAGACCGGATCGAACAGCATGATCAGGCTGTGGTCGGTCTCGACCACGGCCATGTCGGCAAACCCGCCGCTCAGCACATAGCCGCGCGATTGCGTCACCACGGCGGTTTCGGCGCGGGGGCGTGCGGGCGGGTGGTAATGCCCCAACCGTGACAGACGGCTCTGCCGCCCCAGCCGAAGGTCGGGCGGCGACAACAGCAGCGGCACCGCCACCAGCGCCGGCAGGGCCACATAGATCAGCCGATAGGCCAGCACCGCCGCCATCAACTCGGCCTCGGGCAGAGCGGTCAGCAGCGACAGCAGCGTCAGTTCGAACGCGCCCAGCCCGCCCGGTGCCCCGGATAGAAGCCCCGCCGCCAGTGCCAGCACATAGGCCGTGAGCAGCAAGGGCAGATCGGCCCAGGACAGGCCGGGCAGCAGCACCGCCAGCACCAGCGCCGCCGCCGCCAGGTCCAGCGCCGCCCAGCCCAGGATCGCCCCCAGCGCCCGCAGGCTGGGCAGGCGTAGCTCAAGCCGACCCAGCCGCAGCCGTGGCAGCAGGAACAGGACCACCCCGATCGGCAGCAGCAAGGCCAGCCCTGCCAGCCCCGTTTGCCGCAACCCCGGCAGCGGGGGCGCGATCAGGCACAGGATCGAGGCCCAGAAGACCAGCGCCAGCAGAAAGGTGACCGCGACGAAGGCGGTCAGGCGCAACGCCAGCGCCGGGGTCAGATCACCGATCAGGCGCCAGCGGGCGAATGCGCCGCTCAGCACGCCGCAGCCGCAGAACTGAGAAAACCCGATGGCCGCCATGCCGCAGAGCCGGGCCTGCCGCTGCGCCAGACCGGTGCGGAAATGCCGATGTGCCACCCCGTCATAGCGGCCCACCGCCCAGAAACTGACCGCAGCGGCCAGCAACGCCACCGCCAGCCGCCAGACGGGCAGCCCGGACAGGGCCTGGGTCACCGCGCCCGGCTCGATCGCCGCCAGACGCTCGACCAGCATCCACAACAGCCAAAGGGTGAGCACGAGCGCGCCGCCAAGACGCAGCAGCAGACCGGTCAGGCGGGGGAACGAAGGGACGGGTCGATGCATGCGGGGTCCTTTGGCAATTGGCCAAAGACTAGCCGCGCATCCCTTTCCCAAAAGTAAACCCGCAAGCAGGTGCTTGCGGGTTCTCCATGCGATTGAAATCGCATCAGAAATTGCGCGGTTCAGCCCGCTTCGCCCATGATCTGCGCCTTGGCCTCGGGCAGCAGTTCTGCCATCTTGGCGCGCACCGTGTCGGCATCGGCCAGCCCGTCCAGATCGGCGGTGACCTTGCGCACCACGTCCTCGTGGCCGGCCTCTTCGAAATCGGCGATCACGACGGTCTTGGCATAGGCGGCGGCCTCGTCTCCGGTCTTGCCCATCAGGCCGGCAGCCCACAGGCCCAGCATCTTGTTGCAGCGGGCCTGCGCCTTGAACTGCATTTCCTCGTCATGGGCGAACTTGGCTTCAAATGCGTGTTCGCGATCGTCGAAGGTGGTCATGGGTTGCGTCCCCTCAGTGAATTATGCTCTGCTTCTGATATGCCGTTCGCGGGGGCGGACCGCAAGAGGCAGCGGTAACCTTGCGACACTGCGGCGCTTGCCGTATGAGAGCGCCATGACGGGGGACTCATTTCCCCGCCCCAGTCGGAAAGGTCGCAGATGGCGCGTCGCACCAAGATTTACGAAGGCAAGGCCAAGATCCTGTACGAAGGCCCGGAACCGGGCACCATCGTGCAGTATTTCAAGGATGACGCCACCGCCTTCAACGCCCAGAAAAAGGACGTGATCGAAGGCAAGGGGGTGCTGAACAACCGCCTGAGCGAGTATTTCATGACCGGTCTGGCCCAGATCGGCGTGCCGACCCATTTCATCCGCCGTCTCAACATGCGCGAACAACTGGTGCGCGCCTGCGAGATCGTGCCGCTGGAAGTGATCGTGCGCAACTTTGCCGCCGGCACCATGTCGAAACGGCTGGGCATCGAAGAGGGCACGCAACTGCCGCGCCCGATCGTGGAATATTGCCTCAAGAATGACGAGCTGGGCGACCCGCTGGTGACCGAGGAGCATATCGCGGCCTTCGGCTGGGCCAGCCAGCAGGACATGGACGATATCCTGAGCCTGGCGCTGCGGGTGAACGATTACCTCTCGGGGCTGATGTATGGCGTCGGCATCAAGCTGATCGACTTCAAGATCGAGATCGGCCGGGTCTACGAGAACGACTATCCGCGCCTGATCATCGCCGACGAGATCAGCCCCGACAGCTGCCGTCTGTGGGATATCGCCACCGGGCAGAAGCTGGACAAGGACGTGTTCCGCCGCGACCTGGGCAGCCTGACTGATGCCTATTCCGAGGTGGCCCGCCGCCTGGGCGTGATCCCGAAAAGCCAGGTGACGAAACCGACGCTGATCAACTGAGGTCGGGACGGCGCAGGAAATCGGGACATTGCGTCGGCCGATGGCGACCGCCGCGCGCAACAGATCGAAACAGCTATGCGGGCGCGCGACCGGCCCTGTGAGGGGTGGCGCTGCGCGGTCCGGCAGGAGCAGGATGAAGGACAAGGAAAGATGAAGGCACGCGTGCATGTGATGCTCAAGAACGGGGTACTCGATCCGCAGGGCGAGGCGGTGCGCCACGCGCTTGGCGCCATGGGCTTTGACAAGGTGACCGGTGTCCGCCAGGGCAAGGTGATCGACCTCGATCTGGTCGAAGGCGCCACCAAGGCCGATGTGGCCGAGATGTGCGAAAAGCTGCTCGCCAACACGGTCATCGAACGCTACGAGATCGAGCTGGTCTGAGCCATGCGCGCCGCGCAGCTGACCGCCTGGCGCCAGCCCCTGACGCTGGCGACCCTGCCGGACCCGACACCGGGGCCGGGAGAGGTGGTGCTGCGCGTGCTGGCCTGCGGGGTGTGCCGGTCTGACTGGCATGCCTGGACCGGGGCCGACCCGGATGTGGTCTTGCCCATGGTGCCGGGTCACGAATTCTGCGGCGAGGTGGTGGCGCTGGGGGCCGGTGTCAGCCGCTGGCGGCCGGGCGATCGGGTGATCGCGCCCTTTATCCTGGCCTGCGGATGCTGCGGCGATTGCGCCGCCGGGCATCAGACCATCTGCGCCAACCAGCAGGTGCCGGGCTTTACCCGCGATGGCGCCTTTGCCGAGCTGATCGCGGTGCCCTTTGCCGATACCAACCTGACCGCGCTGCCCGAGAGCCTGCCGTCGCATGTGGCCGCCGGCCTTGGCTGCCGGGTCACCACCGCCTGGCAGGCGCTGGTGGGCCGGGCCGAGCTGCGCCCGGGCGAATGGCTGGCGGTGTTTGGCGGCGGCGGCGTCGGATTGTCGGCGCTGCTTCTGGGCCGCGCGCTTGGCGCCCGTGTCGTCGTGGTCGATGTGGTCGACGAAAAGCTGGCCCATGCCAAAAACCTTGGCGCCGACGCGGTGGTCAACGCCGCCGAAACCGACGCGGCCGAGGCGGTGCGCGCGCTGACCGGCGGTGGCGCCCATGTCGCCATCGAGGCGCTGGGGATCGCCGCCACCATGACCGGCGCCATGCGGGCCCTGCGCAAGCTGGGCCGGCTGGTGATGATCGGCATGCCGGCGGGCGAGCATACGGCCATGACTCTGCCGATGGATGTGCTCTATTCCGGGCAACTGACCCTGCAAGGCACCCGCGGCATGCCCGCCTGGCGCTATCCCTCGCTTCTCTCTCTCATCGACGGCGGCCATGTGGACCTGTCGCCGCTGGTGACCCGCACCATCGCCCTGTCCCAGGCAAGCGACGAGCTTGCCGCCTTTGACCGTCCCGCCCCGCCGGGCGTGGCGGTGATCACCGATTTTGCTAGCTAGGAGGTCTCGCCCATGCGTGCAGCCGTTGTCGTCTTCCCCGGATCGAATTGCGACCGGGACCTGGCCGTGGCCTTTGAACAGGCCGGTTTCGATGTCTCGATGGTCTGGCACAAGGATGCCAGTCTGCCGCAGGGCATCGACATTGTCGGCATTCCCGGCGGCTTCAGCTATGGCGACTATCTGCGCTGTGGTGCCATCGCCGCACAATCGCCGATCTGCAAGGCGGTGGTCGAGCATACCGAGCGTGGCGGCTATGCCCTGGGCGTGTGCAACGGGTTCCAGGTGCTGACCGAAACCGGCATCCTGCCCGGAGCCCTGCTGCGCAATGCCGGTCTGAAATACATCTGCAAGACCGTTGAGCTGAAGGTCGAGACCTCGAATAGCGTCTTTACCGAGGGCTACAATGCAGGCGACGTGATCGGTATCCCGATCGCCCATCACGACGGCAACTATTATGCCGATGACGAGACGCTGGCCGCGCTCAAGGCCGAGGACCGGATCGCCTTTACCTATACTGACAACCCCAATGGCGCGCGCGACGATATCGCCGGCATTCTCAGCGCCAACCGGCGGGTGCTGGGGATGATGCCGCATCCCGAACGGGCCGCCGATGCGGGCCATGGCGGTACTGACGGGGCGGCGCTCTTCCGCGCATTGGCGGGGGCGCTGACCCCGGCGTGACTTGAGCAACGCGCCCTGCGCGCGTAGCGTGGTGTCATGAGTACCGCTCGCAAGGACCCTATGGCGCAGAACTGGATCCGCTCCGGCCAGCTCAGCTGGCGGGTGCGGGTGGCGCTGGTGTCGCTGTTGTTGATCGCTACAGCAACTGTCTGGGTTACCAACAGGCTCCTGACCGATCGCTTCACTGAAAGCACTCGCAATCGGGCCGAGTTGCGGCTGGCGCTTTACTCGGGCAACCTGCTGAGCGAACTCAGGCGCAACGCCATTGTACCGCAGCTGTTGTCGCGCGACCCGACTCTTATCGCGGCGTTGCAATCGAGCGATTTCTCACAATCGACCCAGCGGCTGATTTCCTTTGTCGAAGAGATCGGTGCGGCCTCGCTTATGTTGCTCGACCGCGACGGGCGCACCGTCGCCGCGACCGACCGCAACCGGTTGGGCGAACAGCACCGCTCGGCCGCCTATTTCGTTGATCCGGTGCGATCCAATTCCACCGTGTTCTCAACCATCCAGCGCGAGGCTGGCGGCTACAGCTTTACCTATTCGCGCAGGCTGGAGGACAGTTCTGGTGTACTGGGCGTGATCGTGGTCGAGGTCGATCTGCAAAAGTTCGAACGCGCCTGGTCAGGAATTTCGGACGCGGTGTACGTGACCAATTCAGCGGGGACCATCATCTTGGCCACCGAACCGCGCTGGCGCGGGATGAACCAGGCTGAGGCGTTGCGCCACCAAACACCCGAGAACGCGATCGAGCGGGCGATCCGGGTAACCGCCGATTGGACCGCGCTGCCCGCTGACGCCTATCTGCGGGGCGAGGCGGTGATGCGAATGGACAGCCGTATCCCGTTCCGGGGTTGGCAGATGACCTCATTCACCACCTATGCCTCGATCCGCGAGCGGGTGAACGGGGTTCTGGCGCTGGAAATCATGGGATTCGCGATTCTTCTGGCGCTCAGCTTCTATGCGCTCAGTCGGCGCACGGCGTTCCGCATGGCCCTGTTTCAGCGCGAGTCGGCGGAGCTTCGCGCGCTGAACGCTCGGCTGCAGCGGGAAATCGCCGAACGCGAACGGGTGCAAAAAACGCTGGAAGTAGCCGAGCAGACCTTGGCGCAGAGTTCGAAACTGGCGGCGCTTGGCGAGATGTCGGCCGCTGTCAGCCACGAGTTGAACCAGCCGCTGGCGGCGATGAAGACCTATCTGGCCGGTGCCCGCCTGCTGCTGCGCCGCAACCGGTCCGAAGAGGCGTTGTCGAGCTTTGGCCGCATCGACGATCTGATCGAGCGGATGGGGGCGATCACGCGGCAGTTGAAATCCTATGC
Organism: Ruegeria pomeroyi; assembly: GCF_021405525.1. Classification (GTDB taxonomy): domain Bacteria; phylum Pseudomonadota; class Alphaproteobacteria; order Rhodobacterales; family Rhodobacteraceae; genus Ruegeria_B; species Ruegeria_B alba. The sequence continues at coordinate 2,371,556 of NZ_JAGQAG010000001.1, read as the reverse complement.
CCGCAAGGGGCAAGAGGCGCTTTCGCCAATAAACATGGGCGATGCGCTTGCGGCCTCTCTTTCGATGATGGAGCCGCAGCTGCGACAGCGGCAAGTGCAGATAACACAGATCCTCCCCGACCGCCCGGTGCTGGTGATGGGCGACCGGATGCGGATCGAACAGGTCATGGTCAACCTCTTGCGCAATGCACTGGACGCCACCAAATCGGTACGTGACCCCGAGGTCGAGATCATCCTGGCTGCCGGCGAGACCGCAACATTGACGGTGCGCGACAATGGCCATGGAATCAGTGATTTCGATAATATCTTTGAGCCGTTCTACACCACCAAACAGCCCGGCGACGGGGTGGGTCTGGGTCTTGCAATCTCTTCGGGGATCGTCAACGACCTTGGAGGGCGCCTGACGGCGCGCAATGGGCAACATGGCGGTGCCGTTTTCGAGATGCAGTTACCGATCCTCGAAGACGGTCTGGAAGCCGCAGAATAAAGAGGGAATACCCTATGGCACAGGCGATGAAGATTGCGATTGTCGATGACGAACAGGACATGCGCCAGTCGATCAGCCAGTGGCTGGCCCTGTCGGGCTATGACACCGAGACCTTTGCCAGCGCCGAAGAGGCGCTGAAGGTTCTGGGCTCGGATTATCCCGGCATCGTCATTTCGGATATCAAGATGCCGGGCATGGACGGCATGCAGTTCCTCAAGAAGTTGATGGGGGCCGACAGCTCGCTGCCGGTGATCATGATCACCGGTCACGGCGATGTGCCGATGGCGGTCGAGGCGATGCGGGTCGGTGCCTTCGATTTTCTGGAAAAGCCGTTCAACCCCGACCGGATGTCCGATCTGGCCAAGCGCGCCAGCAATGCGCGCCGGCTGACGCTGGACAACCGGGCGCTTCGGCGTGAGCTGAGCGATGGCAGCCAGATTATGAAAAAGCTGATCGGTACCAGCCCGGTCATGGAGCGGCTGCGCGAGGACATTCTGGACCTGGGCCAAGCCGACGGCCATGTGCTGATCGACGGCGAGACCGGCACCGGCAAGACCCTGGTGGCCCATGCGCTGCATGCGGTGGGTAGCCGTGCGGGCAAGAAATTCGTGCTGGTCTCGTGTTCGGCGCTGGAGGAAGAGGCGCTGGCCAAGCGGCTGTTTGGCCCGATGATCCCCGAGGATGCGCAATTGCCCGCAGTCGAGGAAGCGCGCGGTGGCACGCTGGTGCTGGAGGATATCGAGTCGCTCAGCGATGCGCTTCAGGCCAAGCTGTTGTCGGTGATGAACCAGCAGGGCACGCCGGCGGAAACCCGGATCGTGGCCATTTCGAACCTGCAAGAGGCAGGCAAGACCAGCGAGGACGTGTTGCGCCCGGACCTGTTCTATCGACTGGCCGCGCTGCGCCTGACCATGCCGCCGCTGCGCCAGCGGGGCGAGGATATCCTGACGCTGTTCACCCGGCTCAGCGAGCAGTTCGCCGAGGAATACGGCTGTGACGCGCCGCAGGTCAGCGCGCAAGAGGCCGCGCAGCTGTTGCAGGCGCCCTGGCCGGGCAACGTGCGCCAGCTGATCAACATCGCCGAACGCGCGGTGCTGCAGGCGCGGCGCGGTTCGGGCACCATCGCCTCTCTCCTGATGTCCGATCACGAGGACATGCAGCCGGTGATGACCACCGAGGGCAAGCCGCTCAAGGAATATGTCGAGGCGTTCGAGCGGATGCTGATCGACAACACGATGCGGCGCCACAAGGGCTCGATCGCAGCGGTGATGGACGAACTGTGCCTGCCGCGCCGGACCCTGAACGAGAAGATGGCGAAATACGGGCTTCAGCGCTCGGATTACCTCTGATCCAGCCCGGCGGCACCGGCTCTTGCAAGCGCGACCGGTGCGGCCGAGGCATGGCTGGCCGAACCTTGGCCACCTCCAGCGACCGGAAGGCGCCGGCGGCGTCGCCCTTCGGGCGGCCTTTGGCCGTGTTCGGGGGCCTGTCGGCCCCTTCACACTCGTGAACATTCACTTTGCCCATTGTCTTTTCCACAGCACTGCTTTTATTGTGACAGGACGGGACGGGCCCAAGGGCTCCTTGCTCCCGCACCCTATAGAGTTTCGCTGCTCTGCCCCCGCTGGCACAGATCCCGGAGACAAAGCAGACCGATTGGCCCCCTGACCGGGGCAATGTAATGCCTTCGCCCGCTTGCCGGGGGACAGGAATAAATGGGCAGGCCCGGGAAACGCCCGACCTGTCGGAGAAGAAACGCGATGACGCGCGCGCAACTTTCGAGTGGACGAGCAGAGGGGCCAAGCGCCGATCTCTGCCGCGCGGCGTCTCATATCGCCCTGACAAGACACCCGCCAAATCGTAACCCCCTTAGGACGGTTCTGCCGCCTGGGAGGGCGCGCATTGCGCGGTGCACCAAGGAAACATGGCAAAGAAGATGCTTATTGATGCCACCCACGCGGAAGAAACCCGCGTCGTGGTGGTCGACGGCAACAAGGTCGAGGAATTCGATTTTGAGTCCGAAAACAAACGCCAGCTAGCTGGCAATATCTATCTGGCAAAGGTCACGCGGGTCGAACCCTCGCTTCAGGCGGCGTTTGTCGATTACGGCGGCAACCGTCACGGGTTCCTCGCCTTTTCGGAAATTCATCCCGATTACTACCAGATCCCCGTCGCCGACCGCCAGGCGCTGATGGAGGAAGAGCGCGCCTATGCCGAGGCGCAGAAGGCGCGCGACGAGGACGAGGAGGGCGGCAAGTCGCGCCCGAAGCCCAAGCGCAGCCGCAGCCGGTCGCGCAGCAAGGCCGAAAGCCTGCGCAGCTCGGATCCGGTCGAAACCAAGGACGTGAGCGCGACTGAGATCAGCGGCATGGAGACGATCGACCTCGACGAGGGTGATGATCGCGACGAGCTCGACCTGATCGAGGGCAGCTCGCCGATGGAACGCGTGGCCGAAACCCCGGTGGAAGAGCCCGAGGACCGGGCCGATGAGGCCACGGATCAGGCCGAGGGCGAGGCTGCTGATACGACCGATGACACCGATACGGCCAAGGCCGACGGTGACACCACGCAGGACAGTGCCGAGGATCGTGCTGACGACGCCGATGACGAGGATGAGGACGCGGATGATGGCGAGGATACGCCGCGCCCCCGTCGTGGCAAGGCCGATGCCGCCTCTAAGGATGACAGCATCGAATCCATCGCCGAAGAGGACGATGCCGAGGATCTGCGCCCGGTCCGCAAGCCGCGCGCGCGCAAATACAAGATCCAGGAAGTGATCAAGGTGCGCCAGGTCATGCTGGTGCAGGTCGTCAAGGAAGAGCGCGGCAACAAGGGCGCGGCGCTTACCACCTATCTGAGCCTTGCGGGCCGCTATTGCGTCCTGATGCCCAACACCGCGCGCGGTGGCGGCATCAGCCGCAAGATCACCAACGCGGTCGACCGCAAGAAGCTGAAAGAGATCGCCGCCGAGATGGACGTGCCCCAGGGCGCGGGCCTGATCGTGCGCACCGCCGGTGCCAAGCGCACCAAGGCCGAGATCAAGCGCGACTATGAATACCTTCAGCGCATGTGGGAGCAGATCCGCGAACTGACGCTGAAATCCATCGCGCCCGCCAAGATCTATGAAGAAGGCGACCTGATCAAACGCTCGATCCGCGACCTCTACAACCGCGATATCGACGAAGTTCTGGTCGAGGGCGAAGGCGGCTACCGCATCGCCAAGGACTTCATGAAGATGATCATGCCCAGCCACGCCAAGAACGTGCAGCGGTACGAGGATCAGTTGCCGCTGTTCGCGCGTTTCCAGGTGGAAAGCTATCTGAACTCGATGTTCAACCCGACGGTGCAGTTGAAATCCGGCGGCTACATCGTGATCGGCGTGACCGAGGCGCTAGTGGCGATCGACGTGAACTCTGGCCGCGCCACCAAGGAAGGCTCGATCGAGGAAACCGCGCTCAAGACCAATCTCGAGGCCGCCGAAGAGGTAGCCCGCCAGTTGCGCCTGCGCGACCTGGCCGGTCTGATCGTGATCGACTTCATCGACATGGACGAGCGCAAGAACAACGCCGCCGTCGAAAAGCGCCTGAAGGACAAGCTGAAATCCGACCGTGCCCGTATCCAGGTGGGCCGGATCTCGGGCTTTGGCCTGCTCGAGATGAGCCGCCAGCGCCTGCGCCCCGGCATGATCGAGGCCACGACCCAGCCGTGCCCCTCGTGCCACGGCACCGGCCTGATCCGCTCGGATGACAACATGGCGCTGAGCATCCTGCGCCAGATCGAGGAGGAAGGCACCCGCCGCCGCTCGCGCGAGGTGCTGGTGCGCTGCCCGGTGGGCATTGCCAACTATCTGATGAACCAGAAACGAGAGCATATCGCGCAGATCGAGGCGCGCTATGGTCTGAGTGTGCGGATCGAGGGCGACGCGCATCTGGTCAGCCCCGATTTCAGCCTTGAGAAGTTCAAAACCGCTACCCGCGCGGTGCCGCAGGCCCAGGCGCCCGTGGTCTCGGTCGACTCGCGGCTGATGGACCAGATCGACGCCGACGAGGCCGCCGAGGACGAGGACGAGGCCGAAGAGGCCCGGACCGAACCCCGCAGCGAAACAGCTGGCGAAGGGGACGGCGACGGCAAGCCCAAGCGGAAACGGCGTCGGCGGCGTCGGCGCAAGAACGGCGGCAATAGTGGCGAGGACAGCACGGCCGACGGCGACAATGGCGACAGTGGTGACGAGGCGGTCGAGGATGCGGCGGATGCCGCGCCCGAGGCAGCCGAAGCCGCAGCGGTGACCGAGGCCGAGGCGGAACCTGCAGCGGTCGAGGGCGGCGAAGCCGAGGTTGAAGCCGTGGCTGAGGCTGAGACTCCGGCCAAGACCCCGAGAAAGCGCACGCGCACGCGCAAGAAATCGGTCAAGGCCGAAGCGGCTGCCGAGGCGCCCACCGACGCGGTGGCAAGCGCGGATGTCCTCGCAGCTGAAAGCGACGCTGGCGATACCCCGGCCGAGGCGGATGCCGAGGCTGAGGCGGCGCCGGTCAAGAAAACGCCCAAGCCGCGCAAACCGCGCAGTCGCAGCAAAAAGGCCGAGGCCCCGGCAGCGGAAAGCGTCGAAGCCGAGCCAGCCGCATCCGAGGCGGAGGCCCCTGTGGCCGAACCCGAGCCTGCTCCTGTCGTCGAGGCAGCAGCGCCCGAGGCCGTGGCCGAGACGGTCGCGCAGCCTGCCGAGGATACCGTAGCGGTCCCGGCAGATTCGGAAGCGGCGCTCGAACCGGAAGTGGCGCAGGCAGAGGCGGCGCCCGAACTGGCGGTGGCCGAGGCCGAGGCAGAACCCGACAGCCCGCCAAAGCCGAAACGGCGCGGCTGGTGGTCGCTGGGACAGTAACCAAAAAGGCGGGCCCCTCAGGGACCCGCCTTTTTCATTCCGCGCGGCGGATCAGGTAAATCTGGTGGCCCGGCGCCTCGTCCTGGCCGATCAGCGCGTGACCGGCCTCGGCGCAGAAATGGGGCACATCCACCACCGCCGCCGGATCGTCGGCCAACAGCCGCAGCACCGCCCCGGGCGCCATGGATTTCAGCCGCTTGCGGGCCTTGAGCACGGGCAGGGGGCAGAGCAGCCCCAGCGCGTCGAGGGTCTCGAAATCGTCGGTCATGCCTCGCAGATACGCCCGGGCCGCGCGCCTGTCCAGCGCCCGGCGCGACATTGCTACAACACGGCCACGAGGATGTGACCGCATGGCCCCGTGACGCGGCCGCAGCGATCACCTATGTGCAGGTCATGTTTGGAATAGAGATCATCGACGCGGGGCTTTTGCCCGCCATGTTCGTGGCGCTCCTTGGCGGGATCGTCAGTTTTCTCAGCCCCTGTGTGCTGCCCATCGTGCCGCCCTATCTGGCCTATATGAGCGGGGTCAGCCTGGGCGAGATCCAGGACCAGGCCGCCGCCCGGCGCAAGGCGACGCTGGCGGCACTGTTCTTTGTGCTTGGCCTGTCGACCGTCTTTCTGCTGTTGGGCTTCACCGCCTCGGCCTTTGGCGCCTTTGTCCTGTCGAATCAGGAACTCTTCGCCAAGATCTCGGGCGTGGTGGTCATCGTCTTTGGCCTGCACTTTCTGAGTGTCTTTCGCATTCCGCTGCTGGATCGCGAGGCGCGGATGCAGACCGGCGATGCAGGCGGTTCGGTTTTTGGCGCATATGTGTTGGGTCTGGCCTTTGCCTTTGGCTGGACCCCCTGTATCGGGCCGCAGCTGGGTGCGATCCTGTCGCTGGCGGCGTCCGAGGCCTCGGTGGCGCGCGGCACGCTGTTGTTGGGTGTCTACGCGGCGGGGCTGGGGGTGCCGTTTCTGCTGGCGGCGATGTTCCTCAGCCGCTCGATGGCGGTGATGAACCGGATCAAGCCGCATATGGGGCTGATCGAAAAGGTGATGGGCGGGCTGTTGCTGTTTGTCGGCATCATGCTGGTCACGGGCCTCTTCACCCAGTTCAGCTGGTGGCTGCTGGAAACCTTTCCGGCGCTGGCGGTGCTGGGCTGAGCGGGGCCGGGGGGCTGTCTGCCCCCCGCCGCCGGGCCCTTGGCCCGCCGCCCCCCGAGAGTATTTCGAACCAGAAAGAAGCAGGCGCTGCCATTGCTTGGGCTTAATCTTGCCCCAGTGATCGGCTAGGCTCGGGTCAAAGAGGTCGAGCCATGAGCAGTGTTCCATCCGCAGGTCAGGTGCGCCGACGCCGGGTGTTCTATATCCCCGGCTACGACCCGATTCATCCCCGCCGGTATCGCGAGCTCTATCGCAAGGAAAGCGCCGAGCAGGCGCGGATCTCGGGCTATTCCGTCACGCTGAAGCCCAAGACCACCAAGGGCCCTTATGGCTGGCATGTCAGTTCCGAACAGGAGGGGGAGGCGGTCGCGGCGGATGTGGAGGTGCTGGTCTGGTCCGATATCGTGCGCGGCAGCATGTCGAACACGATCCCGGCCACCTATGCGCAGCTGGCGCGCACCGCCTGGACCTATATCGCCTCGGGTGTGCTGTGGCGGCTGATGCGGCTCAGGAAAGGGCCGGTGATCGCCGCGCTTTACCCGGTGGGGATGCTGTTGGCGCAGCTGTTGGCGGCGCTCTTGCTGGTCTGGCTGGGTTGGCGGCTGGGCGGGTTGACCGGATGGCCGCTTGTCGCGCTGGCCGGGATGGCAGCGGGCGCGGGCGCGGCGGTCTATCTGCTGCGGTGGTTCCGCGCCAAGGATGGCACCTTCTTTGCCTATTACCTGATGCATGATTATGCCTATTCGGCGCGCTGGCGCGGCGCCAATCCGCCCGAGCTGGAGGCGCGGATCGGTGAATTCGCCGACCGTATCGCCGAGGCCCTGTCGGGGGAGGCTGACGAGGTGCTGGTGGTGGGTCATTCCTCGGGCGCGCATGTGGGCGTATCGGTGCTGGCCGATCTGATCCGCGCGGGCAGGGTGCCCGCGGACGGTCCGGCGCTGGGGTTTCTGACCCTGGGGCAGGTGGTGCCGATGGTCTCGTTCCTACCCAAGGCGCAGCGGCTGCGCGCCGATCTGCACTTTCTCTGCACACGGGACGAGCTGGCCTGGGTCGATGTCTCGGCCCCGGGCGATGGCTGTGCCTTTGCGCTGTGCGATCCGGTGTCGGTCAGCGGGGTTGCCCCGGCGACGGGTAAGCGCTGGCCGCTGGTGCTGTCGGCGGCCTTTACCCAGACGCTGAGCGCGGCCCGCTGGGCCGAGTTGCGCTGGCGCTTTTTCCGTCTGCATTTTCAGTATCTCTGCGCCTTTGACCGGGTGGGGGATTACGACTATTTCCGCATCACTGCCGGGCCGCAGACGCTGGCCGCGCGCTATCGCGACCGGGCGCCGTCGAAATCGCGGATCGACCGGGCGGTCAGCAAATATACCGACATGGGCGCCGCATGATCCCGCCCAAACCCCCCGCGCGCCCGGACAAGGTCTCGCTCTGGCGCTATCTCAAGCTGTTCCGCCAGGATCTGTTGTCGGCGCAGCCCGCGCGGTTGTACCGCGCCTGGATGGCCGAGTTCCGCACGCCCTTCTTTCGCTCGTATCTGGTGAACCAGCCCGACCTGGTGGACACGGTGCTGAAGGGACGGCCCGACGATTTCCCCAAGTCGAACCGCATCAGCGAGGGGTTGCGGCCGCTGTTGGGCAATTCGGTCTTTCTGACCAATGGCGCGACCTGGAAACGCCAGCGGCGCATCATCGACCCAGCCTTCGAAGGCGGGCGCCTGCGCGATACCTTTCCTGCCATGTGGGCGGCGTCCGAGGCGGCGGTGAACCGGCTGGCGGCACAGGCCGGGCAGGAGACCGAGATCGAAGAGGTCACCAGCCACGCGGCAGCGGATGTGATCTTCCGCACCCTGTTCTCGATCCCGATCGAGCATGAGGTGGCGGCGCAGGTGTTCACCCGGTTCCGGGCCTATCAGCGGGCGCAGCCGCTGTTGAACCTTGCGGCATTCGTGCCGGTGCCGCGCTGGGTGCCCCGGTTCCATTCGCGCGAGACCCGGCGCAATGCAGCCGTGATCCGGGGCCTGATCCGGCAGCTGACAGACACCCGGATGGAAGAAATTCGCGCCGGCACCGCACCCGACGACCTGGCCACCAAGATCATGACCACCACCGATCCGCAGACGGGCGACCGGTTCGACACTGACGAGATGGTCGATCAGGTGGCGATCTTTTTCCTGGCCGGGCACGAAACCAGCGCCTCGGCGCTCGCCTGGACGCTGTACCTGATGGCGCTTTACCCCGACTGGCAGGAGAAGCTGGCCGAGGAGGCGCGGGCGCTGGACGGTGCCCCGGATTTCAGCGTGATGTCGAAACTGCGCCTCAGCCGCGATGTGTTCCGCGAGGCGCTGCGCCTGTATCCCCCGGTGCCGATGATGGTGCGCGAGACGACTTGCCCCGAACACTTTCGCGACCGGGATGTACCGAAGGGCGCGCAGATCGTGCTCAGCCCCTGGCACCTGCACCGGCACGAACGCCTGTGGGAGCGGCCGGATGACTTCGACCCCACTCGCTGGCAGACCGAGAATGGCAAGACCTGCCAGCGCACTGCCTATATGCCGTTTTCGGCCGGGTCGCGTGTTTGCACCGGGGCCGGGTTTGCCATGGTCGAGGGGCCGCTGATCCTGTCGATGCTGCTCAGCCGGTTCCGGTTCGAGCGGGTTGCGGGGCGCGACCCGGTTCCGGTGGCGCATTTGACCGTCCGGGCGGCGGATGGCATCTGGCTGCGCGTGGTTGAGCGCTAACATCCTACCATCCGCGTTTGCCATACTGTATGCGGTGCCAAGCGGAATCATTTAGACGGGAAAGACTTATGTCCAAGGCACAAATGCGCGAACAGATGGCAAATGGCGCGGGCTTTATTGCGGCCCTGGATCAGAGCGGCGGCTCGACCCCCAAGGCGCTGGCGCTTTATGGTGTGGACGCGGCGCAATACGGCTCCGAGGAAGAGATGTTCGCCGAGATCCAGCGCATGCGCGCCCGGATCATCCTGGCCGACGATTTCACCAGCAAGAAGGTGATTGGCGCTATCCTGTTCGAACGTACCCTGGGCGAGAGCATCGAGGGCCGCGGCGTGGCCGATTACCTGTGGAACGTCAAAGGTGTGGTGCCCTTCCTCAAGATCGACAAGGGTCTCGAAGACGAGGCCAATGGCGTGCAGATGATGAAGCCGATCCCGGGTCTGGCCGCGACCCTGGCCAAGGCGACAGGCGTATTCGGCACCAAGGAACGCTCGGTCATTCACGAGGCCAATGCCGAAGGCATCGCCGCGGTGGTGGCACAGCAGTTCGACGTGGCGCGTGAGGTGATCGCCGCCGGCATGGTGCCGATTGTCGAGCCCGAGGTGAACATCCACTCGACCACCAAGGCGCAGGCCGAAGAGATGCTGAAGGAGGAAATCCTGAAACATCTCGACACCCTGAATGAGGGGCAGGACGTGATGCTGAAACTGACCATTCCCAGCACGGCCAACCTGTATGACGCGTTGGCCGATCATCCCCGCGTGGTGCGGGTGGTGGCGCTGTCGGGTGGCTATTCCACCGATCACGCCTGCGATCTGCTGAGCCGGAACGGCAAGATGATCGCCTCCTTCTCGCGCGCGCTGACCGAAGGCCTGTCGAAACAGCAGTCGGATGCCGAGTTCAACGCGGCCCTGGGCGGCAATATCGACAAGATCTATCGCGCTTCGCTGTAAATCCGGCGCTGTTTAGAGACCGGGCCGCGATATCGCGGCCCGTTTTCATTTGGGCGGCGTGAATTCGGCCCGCATCCGCGCCGCCTTGTCCCGCATGACGCAGCCGCGCGCGTGATCGTTGACCAGCCCCATCGCCTGCATGAAGGCAAACACGGTGGTGGGGCCGACAAATTTCCAGCCGCGTTTCTTCAAATCCTTCGACATCGCGGTCGAGGCGGGGATGATGCTGGCCGTCTGCGGCTCAGGCAGGTCGGAGGACGCAGGTTCATAGGACCAGACATAGGCGGCCAGACTGCCATGTTCGGCCAGCAGATCACCCATGCGACGGGCATTGTTGATCACCGCTTCGATCTTGCCGCGATGGCGGATGATGCCGGCATCGCCCAGCAGTCGGGTGATATCCGTGTCGTCATAGGCGGCGATGCGGGTCCAGTCGAAGCCGTCGAACGCGGCGCGGAAATTCTCGCGCTTGGCCAGGATGGTGCGCCAGCTGAGGCCGGACTGAAAACTCTCAAGGCAGAGCTTTTCGAACAGGCGCCGGTCGTCATCCACCGGATAGCCCCATTCGCGGTCGTGATAGTCGAAGAATTCCGGCGCCGCATTGCACCAGCGACAGCGCGGCTGTCCGTCGGGGCCGGGGATGGTGCTCATATTGTCTCCTTTGCTGTGGTGGAGTGCGCCTTACCCCTTGCGGCGATACCATGTCAGAACATAGACGCGGATGGCCGACGCGAGGCCGGTCTCGGGGTCGCGCGCCGCATCAATGTCGCCCGCCAGGACATTGATCGGTATATCCTTTTCCTTTGCAATCTCGCGAAAGGCTCGCCAGAACGCATCCTCGAGCGAGACCGAGGTGCGGTGCCCCCGCAGCGTCAGCGAGCGTTTGACAGGGCGGCCGCTCATTCCTCGACCTCGTGGCCGTCGTGATCGCGCCGGGCCTTGTCGGCGCGGGCGCGGTCCAGCTGTTTGTCGGCCTTGCTGCGGCCGAATTTCACGGCATTCTCGTCCGCACGCGCCTTTTTCTCGGCGCGCGCCTTCTGTTTGCGGAACTGGTTGAGGTTGACCGGCTTGCCCATCAGTCGCGCGGCCCGATCATCTGGTCGGGGCGCACCACCCGGTCAAAGGTCTCGCCGTCGACAAAGCCCAGCCGCACCGCCTCTTCGCGCAGGGTGGTGCCGTTCTTGTGTGCGGTCTTGGCGACCGTGGTGGCGTTGTCATAGCCGATGGTGGGGGCCAGCGCGGTGACCAGCATCAGGCTTTCGCGCATCAACTGATCGATCCGGGCGGTGTTGGCGCGGATGCCCAGCAGCATCCGCTGTGTGAAGCTGTCCGCCGCATCCCCCAGAAGTTGCATGGATTGCAACAGGTTATATGCCATCATTGGGTTATAGACATTCAGTTCGAAATGCCCCTGCGAGCCTGCGAACTTGATCGCCGCGTCATTGCCCATCACATGGGCGGCGACCTGGGTCAGCGCCTCGGCCTGGGTAGGGTTGACCTTGCCCGGCATGATCGAGCTGCCCGGTTCGTTTTCGGGCAGGATCAATTCCCCCAGGCCCGAGCGGGGGCCGGAGCCCAGAAAGCGGATGTCGTTTGCAATCTTGTAGCAGCTGCCCGCCACCGTCGCCAGCGCGCCGGACAGAAAGACCATCGCGTCATGGGCGGCCAGCGCCTCGAACTTGTTGGGCGCGGTGACCAGCGGCAGGCCGGTGATCTCGGCCATGTTGGCGGCCACCGCCTCGGCCCAGCCCGCGCTTGTATTCAGGCCGGTGCCCACGGCGGTGCCGCCCTGGGCCAGTTCATGGATGCCGGGCAAGGCGCTCTCGATCCGGGCCAGCCCCATGCGGATCTGGTGGGCATAGCCCGAAAACTCCTGTCCCAGGGTCAGCGGCGTCGCATCCTGCGTATGGGTGCGGCCGATCTTGATGATACCCTTGAATTCCTCGGCCTTCTGCTCGAGCCCGGCCAGCAGGGCGCGCAGCCCCGGCAGCAGTACGTCGCGCGCGGTCATTGCCACCGCCACATGCATCGCGGTGGGAAAGGTGTCGTTCGAGGATTGCCCCATGTTCACATGGTCGTTCGGGTGTACCGGGTCCTTGCTGCCCAGCGTCCCGCCCAAGAGTTCGATGGCGCGGTTAGCGATAACCTCGTTGGCATTCATGTTCGACTGGGTGCCCGAACCGGTCTGCCAGACCACCAGCGGGAAATGGTCGTCCAGCTTGCCCGCAATCACCTCGTCGGCGGCGGCGACAATCGCATCAGCCAGTTCCGGGGCCAGCGCGCCGGTTTCCCTGTTGCGCAGGGCGCAGGCCTTTTTCACCACACCCAGGGCGCGGATGACGGCGACCGGCTGACGCTCCCACCCGATGGGGAAATTCTGGATCGAGCGCTGGGTCTGCGCGCCCCAATACCTGTCGGCGGGTACCTCCAGCGGGCCAAAACTGTCGGTCTCGGTGCGGGTTGCGGTCATCTGCATCTCCATCTGGTGGCCTTGTTCCGTCAAAGATAGGGTTTGACGCGGGCAAGGTATAGCGCGGCGGCGATCAAATCCGAGAGGGAGGTGAACTCGTTCATTGTTCCGCCGCGCGCGGCCTGTAATATGTTCGTGAAACCCCAGTACAAAGGAGCGTCCGATGCCTGCCATCTCTCTGTCCGCCCTGACACGTCCGGTTTTGGCGCTGGCATTGCTGGTGTCGCTGCTTCTGGTTCCCGACGCCTTTGCGGGCGAGGCTGCCCGGTTCGCCGGCACCTATATGGGAAGTGCCGAGGTCCAGCGCGCCGATGGCAGTGTCGAAATGCGCGATATGGACGTCATGATCGAAGAAACCAAGGAGGGGTTCACCGTCAGCTGGTCAACCACCATCCAGAAGCCGGACGGACGCATAAAGGAAAGCGACTATTCGGTCGATTTCCTGCCCAGCACGCGTGATGGCGTCTATGCCGCCGCGATGCGACGCAATGTATTCGGCCATACCGTGCAACTCGATCCGATGAAGGGAGAGCCCTATGTCTGGGGCCGCATCGCGGGCGATACGCTGACGGTGTTCTCGCTGTTCGTGGCCGATGACGGCGGATACGAGATGCAGCAATTCGACCGAACCCTTGCCGAGGGCGGGCTGATCCTGAATTTCTCGCGCGTCAAGAACGGTCGCCCAGCCAAGTCGGTCGAGACATTCTTGCAGAAACAATAGCCCGGTTTCGCAACGCCTGCCGCATTCTTGCAAGGATGGCGGGCGTTTGGGATGCGATCGCGGATCAGGGTTTGCGGAAACTGTCCAGCGACACCACCTCGGCATCGGGTTTGGGCGCGTCGGGCTCTTTCTCGACCTCGATATCGTCCTCGTCATCCTCGTCGAAATCGGGGCTTTCGAAACGCAGGCCGAATTCCACCGACGGATCGACAAAGGTGCGGATCGCGTCATAGGGGATGTAGAGGGGTTCCGGCGAGTCGCCGAAATTGAGCGTGATGGCGAACCCGTCCTCGCCCACGTCGAGATTCTCGTACCAATGCTGCATCACGATGGTCATTTCGCCCGGATAGCGATCGGCCAGCCAATCGGCCAGCTGCACCCCTTCGTACTGGGTGTCGAACGTGATGAAAAAGTGATGCGCGCCCGGCAGGCCGTGCTGTGCCACATCCGCCAGAACCGTCTTGATCAGGCCGCGCATCGCGGTGTGCATCAGGTTGCCGTAGTCGATGTCTCTCGACATGTAGTGCCCTCATTCCATCTTGAAGCCCAGCATAGGGGATTCGGCTGGAAACAAAAGAGATCCAGCGCCGCATTTCGCAGTTAGATGAAATGACTGCCTGCGCCGGCCAGCGCCAGCAGCAATATCGTTTCCCCCATGCCCCGGCGCAGCAGGATCAGCCAGAGTGCTGCCAGCGCCGCAAGGGCCAGCGCCTGCGGGTCGAGGCTGCTCGGTCGCGGGACGGGCAGCGACACCGGACCGGCGTGTAGGATCGAGATATCGGTGAACAAGACATGCAGCGTGAACCACAGTGACAGGTTCAGGATGACGCCGACCACGGCTGCAGTGATCGCGGCCAGGGCCGCCGCCGGGCGCGGGCGTCCGGCGATATGGTCGAGATAGGGTGCGGCGGTGAATATCCAAAGGAAACAGGGCACGAAGGTAGCCCAGAGTGCCACCAGACCCGCCAGCGCTGCCAGCCCCGCGCCACCGGCCAGATAGGCGCTTAGCATCGCGACGAACTGGGTTACCAGAATCAGCGGGCCCGGCGTGGTTTCGGCCAGGCCCAGCGCGTCGATCATCTGTGTGGTGGTGATCCAGTGATACTGATCGACCACGGTCTGGGTCATATAGGCAAGCACCGCATAGGCGCCGCCAAAGGTGACGACGGCCAGCTTGGCCATGAACCAGCCTATGTCGGCCAGCAGGGGCGCGTCAGATAACTCCAGCAGCAGGAGTGGCCCAAGCCACAGAACCAGCAGGGTGGCTGCAATGCGATAGGGCGGCGGGGGCAGGGTGGTCTTGTCCGGTGCCCCCGCTGCGGTTCGGAAAACCCCCCAGAGTGCTGCCGCCAGAACGATCAGCGGAAAAGGCAGTGACAAAGCAAAGATCGCTATAAAGGCCAGTCCGGCGACAATCCAGGCTGAGGGCGTCTTCAGCGCTCGGGCGGCCAGTTTGCGCAGCGCCTCGACAACGATCACGATCACCGCAGCCTTGATGCCCAGAAAACCCGCCTGTACCAGTGGCACGCTGCCGACCTGCACATAGACCGCCACCAGCGCGGCGATCACCAGCGCGCCGGGCAGCACAAACAACGCTCCCGCCAGCAACCCGCCCGTCACCCCGCGCAGACGCCAGCCGGCATAGGTGGCCAGTTGCATGGCTTCGGGGCCGGGCAGCAGCATGCAGAGCGACAATGCGCGCAGAAAGGTCTGCTCGTCCAGCCAGGCGCGTGCCCCGACCAGTTCGCGATGCATCAGCGCGATTTGTGCCGCTGGCCCGCCAACGGAGAGAAGGCCGATGCGGCCAAAGACACGGGTCAACTGGGCAAGCGAAGGCGGCGGGCGCATCCCGGATGTCGCGGCCTCTCCGCCTTGCGCGTCAGTTGCCGTCATGCCAGCGCCCCCTCGCCATCCCGCCAAGTGCAGAGTGCGGAGCAACCCGGATCGGGAGCTTGCAGCGCTGCGGCCTCTCGCTATCGCGTCGGGGGGCAGGGCGTCAATGCCGCGGCGCGATCACGCCCATTCCAGCCGCTGGCCCGTCATGCAGATGGGCAGGGTATCGGTCGGCATCTGCCCCAGCTGTTCGAACAGCGAGATCAGGTCGAACTGGTTGTATGCCTCGACGATCTTGCCGTCCTTGTAACGGGCCATCACCTGACCCGTGACCTCGATCGGGGCGCCATTGTCGGCGCGCGAGGTATGCACATGCAGGATCGCCGACAGCCAGTCGCCGTTTTCGATCGTCTTGGGGATGTCCACCCGGATATCGCCCAGGTGATAGCGAAAGGCCGAAACGAATTCGCGGAAATCGTCGGCGCCCACCTGCATCTCGGGGATCAGTCCCTCGGCCATCGTGTCGCCGGCAAAGAAATCATCGATCGCATCGACATCGCCTTGTTCCCAAACCCGGGCATACCATTCCTTCAACAACTCGGACTTGTTCATCTGAGCCTCCATCGTCGCTGTCTTCACAATGGGCCCGATTGGTGAACGAATGCTGAATGGCGTCGATGAAACGGTCATCAAAAACACACTTATTGAGAGAAAGTGCAGGTTTCTGTTGCCAGGTACCTGCGAACCCCGCCTTACGCTGCTAGGCGCAAGGGCTTAGATTTCGGTGTTTCGGACTGCTTACGCAGCCAGAGCGACCGGAGCACGATTGTCGTTGGCAATTATGCTTTACGGACCGATAACGGTGGTACCCCGCCGAGACAAAGCTAACCCCTTTAGACGTCCGTCGATCCTGTTTCGGCCCCAAGGTCCCCCAACGAGGGTATCTGGTGGAGCCGCCGGGTACCGCCCCCGGGTCCGATCCGCTTATTACGAGCGCGTTTATGTCCATAGTTCCCGAGGGAACGGCTTGAATATAGTCGCTCCAGCAGCGGTTGCAACGGCAACCGACATCCTGCGAGGATGTCGGCCTGTTTTCCTGCAAGGAAAACAGGCTGGCGGGGCGCGTCCGGAAATCCTCGCAGGATTTCCGCCCGTTTTCTGCGCCGGAAAAAGGCTCAGACCAGGCGGCGGATCGGGGCGCTGTTGCAGAAGATGATGACCTGTTCGCGGTTCTGCACCGCCTGAAAACCACGCTGGCGGACTTCTTCCAGGAACCGTTTCATACCGACATATCGTTCGATATCGCGGGTCTTGCGGCGGATCACCTGGCCATGGGTGACGGCCTTGCAGTCAAAGACATCCCGGAGCCAGATCTCGGGAGAGAATGGGCTGGTTGAGGCGAACATGCCCCGAACTTGCCCGGCAAGGGTAAATGTGCGGTTAACACCGCGCCGCCGCGCGGGCCGCCATGACATCATCCTTGAGCGACATCGTATAGTGCATCAGCTCTGCCAGCGCGGTGTCGGCCTGCGCCGCATCCCGTGCGTCGATCGCCTCGGCGATCCGTGCGTGCAACGCCACGATGGTTCCGCGCGAACGGGCGGTAAAGGTGATCATGTTCATCAGCGGCTGCATCGCCTCGACCGCGCCGGCCAGGTGATAGGACAGCACCGGATTGGCGGCCGCATCGACCAGCGCACGGTGAAAGGCCACGTCCGAGGCGCAAAACGCCTCGTCGCTGAGGTCGGGCGCGCCTTGCTGCCGAATCTCGGCCCGCATCGCGGCCAGATGCGTGTCGCCGCGCCGTTCGACAGCCAGGGGCGCACAGGCGCGCTCCAGCGCGAACCGCGCCTCGCAGGCGGTGTCGAAACTGACCGCGTTCATCGACAGAAGCAGGGTCGAGGTGGTGATCTGCTGCGCCTGCGCATCCTCGAAACTCAGCCGGTTCACGAAAGCGCCGCCAAAGGCGCCGCGCTGGGTCCGGATCAGCGATTGCGCCGCCAGTCGCTTGAGTGCCTCGCGCACCGTGGGACGAGACACCTGGAACTGTTCGGCCAGTTCCGCCTCGGATGGCAGGCGCTCGTCCACGATCAACGCGCCCGAGACGATCGCATCCTTGATCGCCTGGGCGATCTGAACCGGAAGATCGGTGGCGCTGTTGGGGTCTATCCGCATGTCTGGAGGCCTGTGAGGTAATGGAACCGGCGGAGCGGCGGTCAGAAATCATTTGTCTGACATTTAAAAGTCTGACATTTAGAGCTTATGGCGTGAGTCGGCAAAGCGCAATCCCTTGGATGCCGGCGCGCGTTGGAAACCGGCCCTGATGTCATGTGCCGAATTGTTGCCCACCCACCGGCGGCCGCTGTTGAACGCGGCCTGGAATAGCTCGAATGGAGATCTGAGCATGGCAAGCATCTTTCCCTCACGCCGGGTTCGGCGCACTCCCTTTTCGTCTGGTGTCGAGGCGGCTGGTGTCAAAGGCTATACCGTCTACAATCACATGCTGCTGCCCACGGTGTTCGAGAGTCTGCAAGCGGACTGCGCGCATCTGAAGCAGCATGTGCAGGTTTGGGATGTGGCCTGCGAACGGCAGGTCAGCATCAAGGGACCCGATGCGCTGCGGCTGATGAAGCTGATCAGCCCGCGCGACATGGACCGCATGGCCGATGATCAGTGTTACTACGTGCCGACGGTCGATCATCGCGGCGGCATGCTGAACGACCCGGTGGCGGTGAAACTGGCCGCCGATCATTACTGGCTGTCGCTGGCTGACGGAGATCTGCTGCAATTTGCGCTGGGGATCGCCATCGCCCGCGGCTTTGATGTCGAGATCGAGGAGCCCGATGTGTCGCCGCTGGCCGTCCAGGGGCCCAAGGCGGACGATCTGATGGCGCGGGTCTTTGGCGATACGGTGCGCGATATCCGCTTTTTCCGCTACAAACGGCTGGCCTTTCAGGGGGTCGAGCTGGTGGTGGCGCGCTCTGGCTGGTCGAAACAGGGCGGCTTCGAGATCTATGTCGAGGGGTCGGAACTGGGCATGCCGCTCTGGAACGCGCTGTTTGCGGCGGGCGAGGACCTGAACGTGCGCGCGGGTTGCCCCAACAACATCGAACGTGTCGAAAGCGGGCTGTTGAGCTATGGCAACGACATGACCCGCGAGAATACGCCCTATGAATGCGGCCTGGGCAAGTTCTGCAACTCGCCCGAGGACTATATCGGTAAGGCCGCTCTGGCCGAACAGGCCAAGAACGGACCGGCACGCCAGATCCGGGCGCTGGTGATCGGTGGCGATATCCCGCCCTGTCAGGATGCCTGGCCACTGCTGGCCGATGGTCGCCGGGTGGGGCAGGTGGGGTCTGCGATTCATTCCCCTGAATTCGGCGTGAATGTCGCGATCGGCATGGTGGATCGCAGCCACTGGGCGCCCGGCAGCACGATGGAGGTGGAGACACCCGACGGCATGCGGCCGGTTACGGTGCGCGAGGGGTTCTGGCGTTAGAAGGGGGCGCTGCCCCCGCCGCGGCAGGCCGCGGCTCCCCCGGGATATTTTTGGCAAGAGGAAAGCTCCTCTGGGAAGGAAGTGATCAGATGTTCAATGCTTTGGTGGTCGACAAGGACGAAGAGAGCGGCAAGACACAGGCCGCAGTCAAGCAATTGTCGCTGGCGGATTTGCCCGAAGGCGAGGTGACGGTGGCGGTGGAGTATTCCACGGTCAACTACAAGGACGGTCTGTGCATCGGGCCGGGCGGCGGTCTGGTGCGCAAGTATCCGCATGTGCCGGGGATCGATTTTGCCGGTACGGTCGAGACCTCGTCCGATGCGCGCTATCAGCCCGGTGACAAGGTGGTGCTGACCGGCTGGCGTGTTGGTGAGGCCCATTGGGGCGGTTACAGCCAGAAGGCCAATGTGCGCGCCGACTGGCTGGTGCCGCTGCCCGAGGGGTTGGATACCCGTCGGGCGATGGCCGTGGGCACCGCCGGTTTCACCGCGATGCTGGCGGTGATGGCGCTGGAGGATCACGGCCTGACACCGGGTCACGGGCCGGTTCTGGTGACCGGCGCCGCGGGCGGTGTCGGCTCTGTCGCGACTGCGATCCTGGCTCATCTCGGCTATGAGGTGGCCGGGGTCACCGGGCGGCCCGAGACCGCCGATTACCTGAAATCGCTGGGTGCCACCCAGATCGTGGCGCGTGAAGAGATCAACGAGACCGTGAAACGCCCGCTGGAATCCGAGACATGGGCGGGCTGTGTCGACGCGGTCGGCGGTGCCATGCTGGCGCGGGTGCTGGGCCAGATGAAATACGGCGCCTCGGTTGCTTCGGTCGGTCTGGCCGGGGGCGCGGGCCTGCCTGCCACGGTGATCCCGTTCCTGTTGCGCGGGGTCAACCTGTTGGGCATCGACTCGGTCATGCAGCCTTATGACAACCGGGTTCGGGCCTGGGAGCGGATCGCCCGCGATCTGCCGATGGACAAGCTGGAAGCGATGATCCAGCCCGCGACCCTGTCCGATCTGCCGCAGCTGGGGGCCGATATCCTCAAGGGGCAGGTCAAGGGACGCGTGGTCGTCGACGTCAACGCCTGATCCGGTATGAATGACATGAGGCCCCCGGAGACATTTCCGGGGGCCTCTCCTTGTCAGGCAGCGGCGGTTTCGAAGAAGCCCACCGAATTGCCGTCGAGGTCCTTGGCGTAAAAGAACCGCCCGGCCGGGAGCGGGATGGCGGGCGAGAGCACCTCGCCACCGGCTTCGGTCACGCGGGCCATGGTCTGTTCCAGCGCACCCTGGGCCGCAAGGTGCAGGGTCGGGCCGCGCCCGTCACCCGCGGGTTTTCCGGGATAAAGATGCAGGGCCACGCCGGTTTCGGTATTGGCGGGTTTGAACACGGCCATCGGGTTCGGGCCGCTGGTGTCGATGCTCAGTTCGGCGCCGGTGACGGTCTGATAGAACGCCAGGCTGCGCTCCATGTCGGTCACGGGCAGTTCGCCCCAGACCAGGAAATGCGCGGGTTTGTAGCTCATCGTCTTACCTCATTGCTTGCGATGAGGGCTGTATCACCCGGCGTGTTGACAAATCCTGTCATCAGCGGAGTGGCTTGACCCCGCCCCGATCGGAAGGCATCCATTTGCCAGCAGAAAAGAGGGTCAAGATGGCGCTGGATAACGACTTTGTCCGCAAGCAGTTTCCCGCATTTGCCGAGCCGTCGCTGCACGGTCAGGCGTTTTTCGAAAACGCGGGCGGGTCCTATACCTGTCAGCCGGTGATCGACCGGCTGACCCGGTTCTATACCCAGCGCAAGGTACAGCCCTATGCGCCCTACGAGGCAAGCCGGCTGGGCGGTGCCGAGATGGACGAGGCGCGCGCGCGCATGGCCGCGATCCTGGGGGTCGAAACTGACGAATTGAGTTTTGGCCCCTCGACCACCCAGAACATCTATGTTCTGGCGCAGGCGTTCCGGCAATGGATGCAGCCGGGCGAGGCGATCATCGTCACCAATCAGGATCACGAGGCCAATTCCGGCCCCTGGCGGCGGCTGGCCGAGGCGGGGATCGAGGTGCGCGAATGGCAGATCGACCCGGAAACCGGCCATCTCAACCCCGAGGATCTGGAGGAACTGCTGGACGAGACCGTGCGGCTGGTCTGTTTCCCCCATTGCTCCAACGTGGTGGGCGAGATCAACCCGGTGACCGAGATCACCGCCATCGCCCATGCCGCCGGGGCCTTTGTCTGTGTCGACGGGGTGTCCTATGCACCCCACGGTTTTCCCAATGTCGGAGAGCTGGGGCCCGATATTTACCTGTTCTCGGCCTACAAGACCTATGGCCCGCATCAGGGGCTGATGGTGATCCGCCGCCCGCTGGGCGAGCTGTTGCCCAATCAGGGGCATTATTTCAACGCCGGGGTATTGTACAAACGGTTCACCCCCGCAGGCCCCGATCACGCGCAGGTGGCGGCCTGTGCGGGCATGGCCGATTATATCGACCAGCTGGCGGCCCATCACGGGGTTGCCGAGACCGACGCCGCGGCGCGTGGGGCGGCGGTGCATGACCTGATGCGTGCGCATGAGGTGGCGCTGCTACAACCGCTGCTCGATGCGGTGTCGGCGCGCAATTCGGTGCGCCTGCTTGGACCAGACCGGGCAGAGGGGCGGGCACCGACCGTGGCGCTGGCGCTGAACCGCCCGGCGGAGCCGGTGGCGGCGGACCTGGCGCAATACGGCATCATGGCGGGTGGCGGCGATTTCTATGCGGTGCGCCCAATGGGGGCGATGGGGGTCGATCCGGCGCAGGGTGTGCTGCGGCTCAGCTTTACCCATTACACCAGCAAGGACGAGATCGCGCAGCTGATCGAGGCGCTCGACCGGGTGTTGTGATCCGGGATCGCTTTCGTCTCGTAACACCTGTGAAGAGACGGAGAATTGCGTGACCGATACCCGACCGATCCTGTACTGGCTGCGGCGCGATCTGCGCCTTGCCGATCATCCCGGCCTGACCGCCGCCGCAGCCAGCGGGCGCCCGGTGATTGCGGTGTTCATCCATGACCAGACGGTGTCGGAACTGGGAGCGGCACCTGCGTTCCGGCTGGGCCTTGGGCTGGCACGGTTTGGTGCCACGCTGGGCGAGATCGGCAGCCGGCTGATCCTGCGGCGCGGCCCGGCGCTGGAGGTCTTGCAGGCGCTGATTGCCGAGACCGGCGCGGGGGCTGTCTGGTGGACCCGCGACTATACCCCCCAGGCCATCACCCGTGACAGTGCGGTCAAGGCGGCGATGAAACAGGCGGGGATCGAGGCACGCTCGTTTGGCGGCGCGCTGCTGTTCGAACCCTGGACGGTAGAGACCGGCACCGGCGGCTATTACAAGGTTTACACACCATTCTGGCGGGCGGTCAGCCAGCGCGAGGTTGCCGTGCCCGATGCGGCGCCCGCGCGCCTGCGGGCGCCTTCGTCATGGCCTGGATCCGATGCGCTGTCTGATTGGCGGCTGGATGCGCCGATGCGCCGGGGCGCGGCGGTGGTCGCGGCGCATCAGGCGCCTGGAGAGGCGGCGGCGCTGGAGCGTCTGGACCGGTTCGTCGAAACAGGGATCGGCGGCTATGCCAAATGTCGCGACCTTCCCGCCAGCGATGCCACCTCGACCCTGTCGGATGCGCTCAGCCTTGGCGAGATCGGGCCGCGCACCCTTTGGCATCGCGCGACCGAGGCAGCACGGCAGGGCGCCGCCGGGGCCGAGACCTGGATGAAGCAACTGGTCTGGCGCGATTTTGCCTATCACCTGATGTATCACACACCGCATCTGCTGAGCGAGAACTGGCGTCCGGGCTGGGACGCGTTTCCGTGGAGTACCGAGCGAACCGATCCCGGCTTTGTCGCCTGGACGCGCGGGCGCACCGGTATACCGCTGGTCGATGCCGCCATGCGCGAGATGTATGTGACCGGGCGCATGCATAACCGCGCCCGGATGATCGCCGCAAGTTACCTGACCAAGCATCTGATGATACACTGGAAACTGGGGATGGACTGGTTTGCCGATTGCCTGACCGACTGGGATCCGGCGGCCAATGCGATGGGCTGGCAATGGGTGGCGGGCTGCGGGCCGGATGCCGCGCCCTATTTCCGCATCTTCAACCCCGAGACTCAAGGAAAGAAGTTCGATGCCGATGGCCGCTATCGCAAGCGCTGGATCGCCGAGGGGCAGACGCACCCGCCCGAGACCGCGCTTGCCTATTTCGACGCGGTGCCCCGGCATTGGGGGCTGCGGCCCGATGCCGCCTATCCAGCGCCGGTGGTGACACTGAATATGGGGAGAAAACGGGCACTTGCGGCCTATTCCGACGCCTTTCAGCAGGACGCTGACGGAAAACTTGCCTGAGTCGGCATCGCGTCCTAACCTGTCGTTCGAACCGCAACGGGGAGGGGCGGATGATCCTGACGTCAACAGAGGGGCAGCAGGGCCTGCCCAGATATTTTCCTCAGGTAATGCAGATGCTTGCCAGTATGGAAGCCGGTCGGCTCGACATTGCCTTGCCGGATGGGCGGGTGTTCCGGTCCGAGGGGTCCGAACCGGGTCCGGTGGCCCGGGTCGACATCCACGACACGGATGTGTTTGCCCGGCTGATCCGCGAGGGCGAATTGGGCTTTTCCGACGCCTACCTGGAGCAGGAATGGAGCACGCCGGACCTGCGCGCCTTCATGGATCTGGTGCATCAGGGCAACGAGACGGTCTATGACGGGTTTACCGGCCAGTTCCTGGCCCGCGCCTATGAGCGCCTTCGGTTCTGGCTGCAACGCAACCATCGCAAACAGGCCAAGAAGAACATCTCGTACCACTATGATCTGGGCAATGAGTTCTACGGGCTCTGGCTGGACGAGACGATGACCTATTCCAGCGCCCTGTTCGAGACCGGGCAGGAAAGTCTGGAAAAGGCGCAGGAGGCAAAATATGCCAGCCTGCTGGACGAGATGGGCGCGCAGCCGGGTGATCACATCCTTGAAATCGGCTGTGGCTGGGGCGGCTTCGCCGAATATGCCGCACGCGAGCGCGGGATGCGGGTGACCGGGCTGACGATCAGTCAGGAGCAGATCAAGTTTGCGCGGGAGCGTATTGAAAAGGCAGGGCTTTCCGGACAGGTCGAGTTTAAGTTGCAGGATTACCGCGACGAACGCGGCAGCTATGACGGCATTGCCTCGATCGAGATGTTCGAGGCCGTGGGTGAGAAATATTGGCCGGTCTATTTCGACACGGTGCGCGCGCGTTTGAAACCGGGCAAGCGGGCGACGTTGCAGATCATCACCGTGGCCGACCGGCGGTGGGAGATTTACCGAAACGGCGTCGATTTCATCCAGAAATACATCTTTCCCGGCGGCATGCTGCCTGCACCGCGTATCCTGCGAGAGCAGGTGGCGCGGGCGGGGCTGGATTTCGTGCATTCAAAGGAGTTCGGCAAAAGTTATGACCTGACGCTCAGACGCTGGTACGAGACCTTCAACGACAAATGGGATCAGGTAGCGGAACTCGGCTTTGACGATCGGTTCCGGCGGATGTGGAATTTCTACCTCACGTCCTGTGGAGCGGCCTTTGACACCGGCACCTGTGATGTGACACAGATGACAGTGGCCCGTCCGAACCAAAGCTGAGACCACCGCACATGCCCACAGCCGCTCGTCTTGTTGCCGCCCTCTGTCTGGCTCTGCTGGCGTTTGTCGTGTCCGAACAGGTCAAGCCTCAGCTGCCCGAGGGGACCGATTTCGGATATTTCAACTGGGTGAACTCCGGCCTTGGCCTGCTGTGCGGTTGGATCGTGATGGGGCCGCGCGCCGGGCGCGGCATTGTCAACGGCATCAATAACGGGCTTACGGGGGTGGGCGCGCTGCTATTCTGGGGCCTCTTCGTGCATGGCGCCTACGAAATGTTTCGGTTGGCGATGCGCAACCGGTATGATGGCCCGTTCGAGGCGGTATTGGCGATTTTTGAAGAAGGGGTCGAGTTTGGCAGCGCCCTTCTGGTACCTCATATCATTGTAACCCTTCTTGTCGGGGCGGTGGTGTCCGGCCTAGCCGCCGAGATCGCTTGGAGGCGCTGGCGCTGATCCCTCCTTCACCAAAGGACTAAAACTCTCTGTGACTGATTTGTTCTTTTACGGCACGCTGCGCCATGCGCCGCTCCTGGAACTTGTTCTTGGCACGTCAGACCCGTTGCCCGAGATTACTGCCGCCAGCTTGCCCGATCACGCGGTGTTTGGCGTTCAGGGGCAACCTTTTCCGATGATCCAGGTGGCGCCTGGCGCCCGGGCCGAGGGACTACTGGTGCGCGGACTGACCTCGCTGCAACTGGACCGGTTGAATTTCTACGAGGGAGGCTTTGCCTATGACCTGCGCGCGGTCAAGGTTACGCTGGCTGCGGGTGGCACCGCCACCGCCCAGGTCTTCTTTCCGCAAGAGGGGCTATGGACGCCGGATGCGCCCTGGCAACTGGCGGACTGGGTCGCCGAATGGGCACCACTCAGCCTGTATGCGGCAGCCGAGGTGATGGATTTCTACGGCCGCCTGACACCTGATCAGATAGCCCGTAGCTTTCGCGCCATCCGGGTAAGGGCTGCGGCGCGGCTGGCCGCGGCGACGCGCGCCGGTGATCCCGAACGCGACCTTGCCTGCGATGTCGTGGTCGAGCGCCACGCCCGTGCCTACGTGAACTATTTCGGCCTCGACGAAATGGATGTGCGCCATCGCCGCA
Organism: Ruegeria pomeroyi; assembly: GCF_021405525.1. Lineage (GTDB taxonomy): Bacteria > Pseudomonadota > Alphaproteobacteria > Rhodobacterales > Rhodobacteraceae > Ruegeria_B > Ruegeria_B alba. The sequence continues at coordinate 2,346,113 of NZ_JAGQAG010000001.1, read as the reverse complement.
ACGATGGGAGCATGAGCGAGCGCCTCAACCGGGGAGCTTTGATGACCGGTCAGGCCTCGGTGATACTGCCCTATGACCCGATACGTGATCAGGTTCTGATCGTAGAACAGTTCCGCGCGCCCGTTTTCCTGATCGGCGATCCCGCCCCCTGGATGTGGGAGGCGGTCGCCGGCATGATCGACCCGGGCGAAACGCCGGAGCAAGCCGCATTGCGCGAACTGCGCGAAGAGGCGCATTTGGAGGCACGCGCTCTGGAGCCGGCGGGCAAGGCCTATTCCTCTAGCGGGTCGTCGACCGAATTCGTGCATCTTTTCGTGGCATTGGCGGATATCGTTGAAGAAACGAAACAGGGTGGTCTGGCAAGCGAAGGCGAAGATATTCGCAGCCGCATCCTGTCCTTTGACGTACTGATGGCGCAGGTTGATGCACAAGAGATCAAGGATTTGCCGCTGCTGTCTCTGGCGAACTGGTTGGCCCGGCATCGTGACCGTCTGCGTGGCTGATTGCACCGACAACCGGTTCCTCGCTTGAGGTCGGGGGCGCGCAGGGCTACATCGGGTGCAGCAAGACAAGTTTGTGAGGGCGACATGCGCATTGCACGCGATCTGGCCGAGGCCGTTGGACATACCCCGCTTATCCGGCTGCGCCGGGTCAGCGAAGAGACCGGATGCGAGATCTATGGCAAGGCCGAGTTCATGAACCCGGGCCAGTCGGTCAAGGACCGTGCCGCGCTTTACATCATCCGCGACGCCATTGCGCGCGGCGAATTGCAGCCGGGCGGCACCATCGTCGAGGGCACCGCCGGAAACACCGGTATCGGCCTGGCGCTGGTTGGTGCCTCGATGGGGTTCAAAACCGTCATCGTGATCCCCGAGACCCAGTCCGAGGAAAAGAAGGACATGCTGCGCCTGGCGGGGGCCGAACTGGTGCAGGTGCCCGCCGCGCCCTATCGCAATCCCAACAACTTCGTGCGCTATTCCGAGCGACTGGCGCGTGAACTGGCCAAGACCGAACCCAATGGCGCCATCTGGGCCAACCAGTTCGACAATATCGCCAACCGGCAGGCGCATGTGGAAACCACCGGCCCCGAAATCTGGGAACAGACCGACGGCAAGGTCGACGGGTTTGTCGCAGCGGTGGGCTCGGGCGGTACGCTTGCGGGCGTGGCCGAGGCGTTGCAACCCAAGGGGGTCAAGATCGCGCTGGCCGACCCGATGGGGGCGGGACTTTACAGCTATTACACCACCGGTGAACTGGCGATGGAGGGCGGCTCGATCGCCGAAGGCATCGGTCAGGTGCGGATCACCCGGAACCTCGAAGGGTTCAAACCCGATTTCGCCTATCAGGTGCCCGATGCCGAGGCGCTGCCCTATATCTTTGACCTGCTGCGGCAGGAAGGGCTGGTCATGGGCGGCTCGACCGCGATCAACATCGCCGGCGCGGTGCGCATGGCGCGCGAGATGGGGCCGGGTCATACCATCGTCACCATGCTGTGCGACTATGGAACCCGTTACCAGTCCAAACTGTTCAACCCGGATTTCCTGCGCGAGAAGAACCTGCCCGTGCCCGACTGGATGACCCGTGCGCCCAGTTCGATCCCGGGCGTGTTCGAGGACGTCTGACATGACGATGGGCCGGGTGTTGCGGTCTTTGCTCACCGCGTTGCTGCTGTTGACGGCGAGCGCGCTCTCGGCCCAGTTGACCGACGAGAGTCGTGCCTATTACGACCGATGGGTACGCACCGCCGAGCGCGCGGAAGAGGTTATCAAACTCAACCGTGCGTCGCCGGCCGCGTTCGAGCAATTGCGTGCCGAGGTAAGATCTTACCGGGATACCTTCAACCGGGTTCGAGGCGAGAATTCGGACCGGATCAAGACGCTCGAGGCACAGATCGCGGCTCTGGGACCCAAACCCGGTGACGGCGAGAGCGAGGCCGAGGACATCGCCCGGCTGCGCACCCATCTGAACGAGCAGCTCGCCAAGCTGACCGTACCGCGCATCATCTCGGAAGAGGCCTATAGCCGTGCCAATGGCCTGATCAACGAGATCGACCGCATCGTGCGGGCGCGCGACACCAAGGAACTGCTCAAACGCGGGCCGTCGCCGCTCAATCCCGAATACTGGCCGGACGCGTGGAAGGACATCAAACAGGCGATGACGGCGCTGGCCAACGAGGTCGCGTTCAACATGCGCTCGGACGTGGTGCGCGAACGGCTGAAAAGCAATGGCCCCGGCATCTTGCTCTTGAGCGTCGTGGGGCTGGTTTTCCTTGCCCGCGGGCGCAGATGGTCGGAACAGGCGGGCGATTTCCTGCGCTCGCTGGGCGGGGTCGGAACCGGGGTCTGGTCCTTCGTGGTGTCGCTGCTCAGGATCCTGATCCCCTGGGTCGGTGTCATGTTCCTCGTCCAGTCGCTTGAGATGATGGACATCACCGGTTTGCGCGGAGCGCTGATACTTGAGCAAGTGCCTTATTGGGCGGCGGCGATCCTGTATTTCAACTGGATCGGCCGCCAGGTCTTTCTGTTTAATGCCGGTACCGGCTTTCGCTATCTCAGCCAGTCGCAGGTGCGGGTAACCCGTCTGTGTGTCGATCTTCTGGCCGTGATGCTGGTGCTGCACGACCTGATCGTGCTGTTCGAGCGGCTTGAGAACATTCCCGAGGCCACGCGCGCGGTGACCGGTTTCCCGATAATCGTGATGACCGCGCTTCTGCTGCTTAGGCTTCAGCGGGTGCGTGCGCAGGGGCAGGTCAAGGGCGGCACGGTGGACGGCGCAGAGGCCGCGCGTGGCGGTGCGGGGTTCAGCCGCATGGTCGAGTTCCTGCGGCGCGCGCTCTACCTGCTGGGCATCGCGTCGCCGGTACTGGCGATGTTCGGCTACAACAATGCCGCCGAGGCGCTGGTCTATCCGGCGGTCAAGACACTGGCGCTGATTGCGGCGCTAGTGATCGTCCAACGTTTTCTAACCAATGTCTATGGATGGCTGACCCGCAAAGGCGACGAGGCGGGGGATTCGCTCTTTTCCGTGATCCTCGGTTTCCTGTTGGCAATCCTGGCGCTGCCGCTGCTGGCGCTTTATTGGGGTGCGCGCGAGGCAGAGCTGACCGAGATCTGGTCGCGCATCATGATTGGGTTCGATATCGGCGGCGTGGTCATTTCGCCGTCGAATTTCCTGACCTTTGCGCTGGTCTTTGCCATCGGCTATACAGTGACCCGGCTGTTGCAGGGCGGCTTGCGCAACTCGCTGCTGCCCAAGACGCGGCTCGACCCCGGCGGCCAGAATGCCATTGTCGCCGGCACAGGGTACCTCGGCATCTTCCTAGCGGCGCTGCTGGCGATCACCATGGCCGGGTTCGACCTGTCGTCGCTGGCCATCGTTGCTGGTGCGCTCTCGGTCGGGATCGGTTTTGGTCTTCAGACCATCGTGTCCAACTTCGTCTCGGGCATCATCCTGCTGATCGAGCGCCCGATCTCCAAGGGCGACTGGATCGATGTGAACGGGCAGATGGGCTATGTCCGTGACATCTCGGTACGCTCAACCCGGATCGAGACCTTTGACCGAACCGATGTGATCATCCCCAACTCGGATCTGATCAGCGGCAGCGTCACCAACTATACCCGCGGCAATACGGTGGGCAGGGTGATCGTGCCGGTGGGCGTGGCCTATGGCACCGATACCCGCAAGGTCGAGGCGATCCTGCGCGAGATTGCCGAGGCGCATCCGATGGTGCTGGCCAACCCCGCACCCAACGTGGTGTTTCAGCGCTTTGGCGCGGATTCGCTCGATTTCGAGATCCGGGCCATACTGCGAGATGTGAACTGGGTGCTGTCGGTGAAATCCGACATGAACCACGAGATCAACCGCCGGTTCGCGGAAGAGGGGATCGAGATACCCTTTGCCCAGCGAGATGTCTGGCTGCGCAACCCCGAGGTGCTGAACGGCAAGGCCACGCCACCTGCCGCGCCCCCCACAGTGAGCGAGGCCGCCACGCTGACAGAGGGCGACATGGATGTAGGAGCTGCAGATGACTACTAAACCGCTTTTCCTGCAGGATGCCTATCTGCGGCAGGCTCCGGCCCGGGTGATCGGCCATTCCGACGAGGGGGGCGTGATCCTGGACCGCTCGCTGTTCTATGCGACCGGCGGAGGTCAGCCGGGCGATAGCGGCTTGCTCCGCTGGGGCGGGGGAGAGATGGCGGTCGTCTCCACGATCAAGGCGGGCGAGGGCATCATCGCGGTGATCCCGGCCGAGGGTTCCACGCCGCCGCCGGCCGGCAGCGAGGTGATACAAGAACTCGACTGGGAGCGGCGCCACGCCCATATGCGCGTCCATACCGCGCTGCATCTTCTGTCGGTGGTGATCCCGCTTGAGGTTTCGGGTGGTGCGATCGCGGCGGACAAGGGGCGGCTCGACTTCAACATGCCCGAGGCGCCCGAGGACAAGGCAGCGCTGGAACAGGCGTTGCAGACACTGATCGACCGCGATTTGTCGGTGACCGAAAACTGGATCACCGATGCGGAACTGGACGCCAATCCGGCCCTAGTCAAGACCATGTCAGTCTCGCCGCCGCGCGGCAGCGGCCGGGTGCGGCTGGTGCGGATCGGGCAGGGCGCCGATCAAGTTGATCTGCAACCCTGCGGAGGAACCCATGTGGCCCGCACCGGTGAAATCGGAAGGATAAGGCTGGGTAAGATCGAAAAGAAAGGCCGCCAGAACCGCCGCGTCTATCTGCATCTGGATGGGTAGCGATAAAGGGAAAAACCCCCTTGCAAATCTTGTCCCGATGGTCGAAACACCCCGTCACGGACAGTTGGCCGAGTGGTCGAAGGCGCACGCCTGGAAAGTGTGTAGGCGGGGAACCGTCTCGAGGGTTCGAATCCCTCACTGTCCGCCACCACATAACTTATTGACTTTGCACGGTTTTGTACTGCGGGCATTGTGGTGTGATTTCCGCGGCTTGCGTGACCCTATGCTCCCTAGAGACTTGAAAATACAGGTGGAATAGCCGCCCAAAATGACCCGAGTCTCTGTTTGGCATTTGGCGCGATACGGTTTTCGGCCGCGGCACAGGGCGCTGGTCTTGACTTTGGGCCATTTCGAGGCTGGTGCGGGGCTGAATTTCTGGCGTTCAGCGGAATGTGGCGACTAACAGCGGCGGGAGTGCCTGTCGAGCGCGGATACCTGAAAGCCCTGATGACATAGGAACTTCTCGCCTTTAGCCTGGCGGCATGTCGAATGGGACCTGGACGGACATCGAGAACGATCTGATTGTCGCGGATTACTTCGCGATGCTCGCCGACGATGTTTCCGGGCGCCCTTATAGCAAGGCTGAACATCGTCGCGCACTCCTGCCTCTGCTGAACAATCGGTCCGAAGGATCGATCGAGTTCAAGCATCAGAACATCAGCGCGGTTCTTGTAGGCCTCGGCGAAGATCGGATCCCAGGCTACAAACCTGCATTCAATTACCAGATGGCTTTGGAAGATGCGGTGGACCGCTGGCTGGCTGAGAACCCTTCCTGGCTTGCACGTGTGGCAACTAGGCCTCAAGAAAACGAATTTCGTGAAGCGCCGCAAATCTGGGTTGGACTGCCTCCCACACTCTCAAACCAGCCTCCGCCTCAGGAACTGGAGCAGGTGTTGCGCGTTGCGCGCAGATTTGATGTCGCGGCTCGGGACGAGCGAAATCGAGCGCTTGGCCGCGCCGGCGAAGAGCGAGTGCTGAAACATGAGCGGGCACAACTCCGATCGGCTGGCCGTGATGACCTCGCGCGTAAGGTGATCTGGGTCCTCGCGGGTTTCGGCTTGCCAGATATCATGCAGCATTTTTTTGGCGTTAGGCTGTGTGCGCTTGGGCAGGTAGTTCAGGACGTTGCCGGTCTTATGCATCCAACAGCGCTGTTGGCGGGTCTTCGGGAAAACCTCCTCCAGTGCCGCCCAGAACCCCATGGCCCCGTCACCGGTGGCCAGTTTCGGGGCGGCGAGCCCACGCGCCTTGAGGCCAAGAAGCACCTCGCGCCAACTTTGGGTGCTTTCCCGAACGCCATCCTCGATGGCCAGAAAGTGCTTTTCGCCCCGTGCGTTGACGCCAATGACAACGAGCACGCAGAGCCGGTCATCGGTGCCGCGCAGACCGCCATAGATGCCGTCCGCCCAGATATAGACCCATTCGTCGCGGCTCAGATCGGTCTTGCGCCAGTCGTCGTATTCCGCCGCCCATTGGCCCTTCAGACGGGAGATCGTCTTCGCGGAAAAGCCGGTGGCCTCCGGGCCGAGCAGTATTTTGAGCGCCGCGCCCATTTCGCCCGTGGAAATGCCCTTGAGGTAAAGCCATGGCAGCGCCGCTTCGATGGATTTGGCTTTGCGCACGTAGGGCGGCACCAGCGAAGAGCGGAACGTAACCGGCTTGCCGTCTTTGGCCCGAATTTTCGGCACCTTGACCGTGACTGGTCCGATCCCGGTCTGGACAGCGCGTTCCGGGTGATAGCCGCTCCCCACAACGGCAGCGCGGCCATCAGCGGTGCGCCGTTCCGCAAACTCAGCGAGAAAGGCATCCCTCTCCGCTTCAATCGCCGCCTGAAGCAGTTCCCGAGCGCCTTTGCGGAGAAGATCGGTCAGCGGGTCAGTCACCGCGTCTCGACCAGTGAAATCAATGATGGTAACGTCGTCCATGGTGGTGCGTCCTTGAATGGTTGGCTGGATGTGTAGCAACACCAATCCAACCAGATGCACCGCCGTCATTCAAACCGCCCGGACACCAGATTCACTCATAGCTCGCTGCTCATGATCAACAGGTCAAATATGTTCTACAAAAAACTATTTTTGGCGCTTTTCCCCGCCATCATTTCATCACCGGTCGCAGCTGACGAACTTGCGGGATTGTTGTCTTACGGTGGGTTTCATTCATACATCCACGAACCGTTCTGCGAAGACGGATCGAAGGAAGTGAAAGTAACAATGAATTTTTTCGACTCCAACGCCCTCGATTTCGATGACAAAGGGCGAGTTCTGGGAATGTTATCGTTCAGTAACAATATGAGAGACCATCTCAAATCACCTTCACCTAATTGCCTAAAAAGAGATTTTCTAGCTCGCGTTGACATTCTCTTCATGGGTGAACCAATAGGAAAAGCAAGCTTTTCTAAATCTGGCTATGACATGCGGGTTCTAACCTATGATGTAAATGTTCCATCTCAAAACAGTGCAGTCGGCGAAATACTACTTGAAGTACGACTTGCAGAAGCATTTGAAACTAAGATCGGACTACTCCAAAATTTTGCCTCAGATTCAAGAAATAGCATTTTTGAAAGACAGATTGCTTACTTTCAACTGGCACTTCAGTATATGTACCGAGACCGCGAATATGGTCCAGAAGGCGAAATGGCTTTGCTCCGTGCCGCTGAAATGGGAAGTAGTACTGCTGCGCTTGAGCTGGTCAAGTCCACAGGCCTGTGGGACGAATTATACAATATTCCGTACAATGCAAGACACGGCAAACCTCTGATCTCTCGACATGGAAAAAAGCTGTTCTCTCAACATGGGAATTACCTGTCTCTTGCCATGAGAAACCAAGACTTTTTTACCGTGAAGCTCCTACAGACAATCGAAAACTTTGGGGTGTCGATGGAAAGTGGAACTCTTAGCGACACGGAAAACATACCCCACAAATACGCGATGGAAGATGCAATATTGCGCGCCGCTTCACTCGCTCCCGAGCTAATTGATGCTTATTGGAGAGCAGCTTACCCAGAAATACCAAAAGGCTTCATGGCAAATTGCGATGAAGACTGGTGCCACTACTTTGGAGGGATGGTGCGCCAGAGGTTTTCGGTGTCGTATGTTAATACCTGCGAAGGCGTCAGTGGTGAATCAGTGGTGTGTTCATTTAAAATGGGGATAGTAACCAGTCTCGCCCCAAATCTAAAGGATTTCGCCGAAACAGACGCCCACCTTCTTCTGACACAGGGATTGGATGCACCTCACCAAGATTTTTCTGCTGCATTCACAAAAATAAATGATCGTTGGGAGCTGACAAGTAAACTGGAAAAGTTGGAGTGAATCTTAGGGTTCCAACCCTTGATCCCGCTTGCGCGGCGGGGGAGCTATTGTCAAATCTGGTGTCCAGGCGATTTTCATGCGGCGGCTTGATGTTGGTTTGATGGCTTGATGCCGTTGACGAAATCGACGCCTTGGATGACGTCGGCGAGGTGGGCAAAGCCGCGCAGTTTTCGCCAGCTTTTCTCGGCACATTGGCTCAGTTTGAACATCATGTGCAGCATGCCATCGCGGCTGAGGCAGCCTTTGGTCCGTTTGGTCCGGTGGCGGATCGTGGCGAAGGCACTCTCGATGGGATTTGACGTGCGGATGCTCTGCCAATGCTGGGCTGGAAAATCGTAGAAAGTCAGCAGCTCTTCTCGATCTTTGATCAAGCATTCGGTGGCCTTGGGGTATTTCGCTTCGAAGGTTTCAATGAACAGATCGAACGCAGCGTGCGCATCCTCGCGGGTTTCGGCTTGCCAGATATCATGCAGCATTTTTTTGGCGTTAGGCTGTGTGCGCTTGGGCAGGTAGTTCAGGACGTTGCCGGTCTTATGCATCCAACAGCGCTGTTGGCGGGTCTTCGGGAAAACCTCCTCCAGTGCCGCCCAGAACCCCATGGCCCCGTCACCGGTGGCCAGTTTCGGGGCGGCGAGCCCACGCGCCTTGAGGCCAAGAAGCACCTCGCGCCAACTTTGGGTGCTTTCCCGAACGCCATCCTCGATGGCCAGAAAGTGCTTTTCGCCCCGTGCGTTGACGCCAATGACAACGAGCACGCAGAGCCGGTCATCGGTGCCGCGCAGACCGCCATAGATGCCGTCCGCCCAGATATAGACCCATTCGTCGCGGCTCAGATCGGTCTTGCGCCAGTCGTCGTATTCCGCCGCCCATTGGCCCTTCAGACGGGAGATCGTCTTCGCGGAAAAGCCGGTGGCCTCCGGGCCGAGCAGTATTTTGAGCGCCGCGCCCATTTCGCCCGTGGAAATGCCCTTGAGGTAAAGCCATGGCAGCGCCGCTTCGATGGATTTGGCTTTGCGCACGTAGGGCGGCACCAGCGAAGAGCGGAACGTAACCGGCTTGCCGTCTTTGGCCCGAATTTTCGGCACCTTGACCGTGACTGGTCCGATCCCGGTCTGGACAGCGCGTTCCGGGTGATAGCCGCTCCCCACAACGGCAGCGCGGCCATCAGCGGTGCGCCGTTCCGCAAACTCAGCGAGAAAGGCATCCCTCTCCGCTTCAATCGCCGCCTGAAGCAGTTCCCGAGCGCCTTTGCGGAGAAGATCGGTCAGCGGGTCAGTCACCGCGTCTCGACCAGTGAAATCAATGATGGTAACGTCGTCCATGGTGGTGCGTCCTTGAATGGTTGGCTGGATGTGTAGCAACACCAATCCAACCAGATGCACCGCCGTCATTCAAACCGCCCGGACACCAGATTCACTCATAGCTCAACGGGTTGAACACGAACCGGTTGTCCATGAGCAGCCGGACAGGGCCTGTGAACTTTTGCCACAAGGCTTTGTAAATTCTCTTATCATCATCGAGCGCTACTAGCTTGCCGAAGAAGTCGAGAAAGGCCGCGCGTTCACCTGGTGCGATCGACTGGAACTCCCGCTCATCGGCATAGGCTGCATTGAACGCGATCCAGAGAAACAGGAAGCGTGCGTCGTCATCCCCATCACAGGCTTCAGACCTGCCGACCCAACTGATGGCGCGATGGACGCGCAAGCCCATCGTTTCAGGGAAGTCGGCCCGAATGGCGCGCTGCTTTTGCTTAAGAGCACTAAATTTCAAATTGCCGTCCATCAAATCACCCCATCAAAAATTACTTTCATGGCATCGCCCCGAAATCGGACCGGCGATATCCTTCGACCATGGTCCGCAACGCCATTGGCGCAATGACCTCGACCTTGTCGCCCCATTGGTAGAGGTGCCAGGTCATCTCGAGCCATCCAGCCGCGTGAAAGCGAACAATCAGGCTGCCGTCCTCTTGCTGCTCAAGGACTTGATTGGGATGAAACCTGAACCCTGCTGCGCGCTCGGCGGCTTCCGGAGAAAACCGCCAGACGACCTCGCCGTATTGTTCCGGATCCTGCCAGACGCCGAAGGATCGCGCGGCATAGTCGGAAATAGCGAACCCCTCTTTAAGTGCGAAGCTCTCATCCAGCGTCGTCGCCTCGCGGATGAGATCTATCCGGAAGTTTCGCACCTCATCGGCCTTGGCGAGGTCGCGCGCGGCAAGGTAGGTGCGATGGCCCAGAAGCACTCCGTGCGGCTCAAGGATGCGAGTCTCTGTATCCGCATTGTAGCGCACGCGCAGCCGAAAGGGCCCGCGCAGGGCCTCGATGATCGCATCCAGAATATCGGGAGAAACGCTAACGTGCGGTCCGGGTCGTGTTACTTGACCCATTGCTGTCAGAACCGCCTCTGCATCGGTTTCGACGCGCGCTGCGTTCCGCGAGGACAACCGGGCCAGCAGTCCGCCGCGAAGATCGGTAAGAGCCTGCGCATGCCGTAAACGCCCATCGGCCTCGGCGCCGCGGGCTGCAATCTCCAGAGCTTCGACTCCGGTCTCGTGGCGAAGTTGCAGACGATCAAGATGAGGGTCGGCCAAGCGCCAGCGGCGCTTTCTATCTTCGCCGTCTTCAGCGATGACATTTCCAAATGTGGCTTCCAGCGCATCAGTCATACGTTGCGCGGTTCGATGTGATACCTCGAACTCGGCACAAATGTCTTCGAGGCTGACGCCTCGGCGCCGAGCCGCCGCCAGCTGTGCGAGGCGGATCAGGTCCTGGGCCTTAGAGAAAGACATAAGCGCAACTAACAAGCCTGTCAGAGTTTGACACCCTTGCAGGTTACGTTTGCTCTAGCGCCCTGTCGAGCCGATTCCGCCAAACGGATCCTGTCCCGATCAGCAAGTTGGATTTGCTGGCAGGCGCTTCGTGAAACGAAAGGAGTTACCAATGGCTGGACAGGTAATCAGGATCGAACGGGTCTCCCCACGTGCAGGAGCGGTTGAAGAGCCGCAGTTTACAGCGAAAGGCTACAAGCTCGGCGATCCGGTCCATGGAAACCGGAAGCATCACGCGCAGCATGCGGTCTATGTGAAGACACTAGACAACGCCGCGGAGCTGATCGGATAAGGCTTTTCGCTTTGGATGGAGGCGAAAGGAAAGCGGGCCTCTCTGATATCTCCGGAAAGCTTGCGCATCGTTCAGGCTTCTTGAGGATTGCCACTAGCGGCCTTTCATCACGGGACAATTCTGGCCGCTCTGAAGCGCAATGCCAGGCGACCTTATGTTGTGTGTGACAAATGTTGACACCCTTTGTGGATGATGACCAAGCTGCGACCAAGTGACGAGTCTGATTTGGACCGAGAGCCATTTTGATTGAAAGAACCCATGCGGGAATTTGACGGAAACATCCTTTTTTCAGCGACTGACTTGATGCGGTTCATGGGATGCCCCCATGCAACCCGGCTTGATTTGTTGCGCATGCGGGGAGACGGGCCAGAACCCGGCGAGGATACCGAGGATGCTGCTCTGCTGCAAAAGCAGGGCGATGCGCATGAAGCAGCTCATCTGGAAAAACTTAAATCATCTGGACGTCGAGTCATTGAGATTGAGCGGGGTGATCTGGCAACTAATTCGGACGAGACTCGAGCCGCTCTGGCCGCCGGAGCTGATGTCGTGTTTCAGGGGGCGTTTCTTTCGGGAAACTGGGGCGGGTGGTCTGACTTTCTGGAACGGGTGGAGACCCCATCAAACCTTGGTCCGTTCAGCTACGAGGTGGCTGACACTAAGCTTAAACGCCGACCCCATCCGAAACATGTTCTGCAGTTGGCGCTCTATTCCGACCTGTTGGCGGAGATTCAGGGGCGCGCGCCGGAGTTCGCACATGTCGAGTTAGGGACAGGCGACAGAGCCACACTACGGCTTGCAGATTACGCCCACTACGCGCGAGCCGCCCGCCAACGACTCGAGGCTTTCGTGGCCGAGCCCTCGCCGACGCTTCCTGTGCCTTGTTCCGATTGCGCTCTCTGTCGCTGGGCAGATCATTGCAAAAGCGTATGGGTTGCTGAGGACAGCCTCTTCAACGTGGCAAACATTGCCAAGGGGCAGGTCAAGAAGCTTGAGGCAGCCGGGATTGGCACAATGGCGGAGTTGGCCGAGCTTGATCATCCCATCCGTGGCATGGCAGAAAACACCCGCCTACGCCTAGTCACTCAGGCGCGTCTTCAACATGCACGTAAGACCGGTGAGCCTGCTTTCGAATTACGCTCGCCTGAGCCCGGGAAGGGCTTTGATCTTCTGCCGGAGCCGCAGGTGGGCGACATCTTCTATGACATCGAGGGCGACCCTCACTACGAGGGTGGCCTCGAATACTTGCACGGGCTTTGGTTTGACGGGCAGTTTCGTGCCTTTTGGGCCCATGACCACATGGCCGAGGCGCAGGCCTTGTCGGAACTTCTGGCTTTCTTCCGACAGCGCCTGGCAGCCTATCCACAAGCGCGGATTTACCATTATGCCGCCTACGAGATCACCGCTCTGCGCCGCCTCACCACGCAATACGGGATTGGCGAGGCTTTCCTAGACCGCCTACAGCGCGAGGGCCGGTTCGTCGATCTCTTCGCAGTCGTGCGCGGCGGTTTGATCGGGTCAGAGCCAAATTATTCGATCAAGTCGATGGAGGCCTTCTACGACCGCAAACGCGAGGGCGAGGTCAAGACGGCCGGCGGTTCGGTAGTAGCATATGAACATTGGCGAGAAACGGGTGAGCAACACATCCTCGACGAGATCGAGGATTACAACCGGGTCGACTGTATTTCGACCGAGGAATTGCGGGACTGGCTGGTCAGCATCCGGCCGGCGTCACCTTGGCCGCAACTCGGACCCGATGCTGGCCCGAAAGAGGCAGAAGAAGATGCGGAGACACAGGCTCTACGCGTGAGTATCGCGGCATTGGGCCTTCCCGTAGATCGGCAGGAGATGCTGTTCAACCTCGGCCTTTTCCACAAACGTGAGGTCAAGCCAGCACAATGGGCGGTGTTCGACAGCGCAGGCAAGGATGAGGACGAACTACTTGATGACCTTGACGCGCTATCCGGCCTGCGGGCGACGGGTGCTGTCGAGCCGGTCAAGCGATCCTTCGCGCGCAGTTACCGCTTCCCGCCGCAGGAGACAAAACTGCGGAGCGGAAAGAAAGCCACTGTGCCCGTATTCGATGGCCCGCCTGTCACTGTCAGTATCGAGGCACTGGACCGAGGCGCCCGAGAAATTACGGTGAAGGCCGGACCAGGCAAAGACCATCTGCTGGCCGAGCGACTGTCCCTGCACCCTGACTGGCCGATCGATACCAAAGTGATCGCTAGCGCCATGCGCGATGTGATCGCTGACCAATGTGGGGCGCGTGTCTACGGTGCCGTCGATGACCTGCTGTCCCGGGCAGCTCCACGCTTGACCAGTGGTCCCCTTCAGTCCGCAGCCGATCCTCTCGCTGACACGATCGCGGCCGTCGGTGCAATGAACGAAACCGTTTTGCCGATCCAAGGGCCACCAGGCACCGGCAAGACCTATGTCACCGCGCGGTCGATCCTGTCCCTGGTGCGGCAAGGCGCGCGCGTCGGCGTAACTTCCAACAGCCATGAGGCGATCCGTAATGTGCTGATGGGATGCCTGGGTGCTCTCGAAGAAGAGGACTTTCCGATCACGCTTGATCTGGTACACAAGGTTTCGGGTCCCGATGATGGCTATCCGGATGATTGCCCGATCCATCGCACCACAGACAATGCCGAAGCTGCAGGTGGGGGGCATGTGGTGGGCGGCACAGCCTTTTTCTTCGCCCGCGAAGAGAATGTGCAGGCTTTTGACTGGTTGTTCGTAGACGAGGCAGGACAGGTCGGCCTTGCCAACATGGCTGCCATGGGGAGGGCGGCGCGCAACATCGTACTGGTTGGCGATCCTCGACAACTGCCGCAGGTCATCCAGGGGGCGCATCCAGAGCCAGCAAATCTCTCCTGCCTCGATTGGATGTTAGGCGACCATGCGACCGTTCCACCCGATAGGGGGATATTCTTGCCGGTCTCGCGCCGGATGCATCCAGACGTCTGTCGGTTCATCTCGGATCAAGTTTATGAGGGACGGCTCACGAGCCATGCCGACACCGCGCGCCAGGCTGTGCGGGGAACGCAATTCCCAGAGGCTGGGGCTTTTTGGATCCCGGTTGTCCATGAGGGCAACGCACAGGTTTCGCCAGAGGAAGCCGCGGCCATCGCGATCGCTGTAGAGGATCTGCTCAAGGGAATCTGGACGGAAAAGGACGGCTCAAATCGCCCAATGCGCCAATCCGACATCATTGTCGTCGCCCCCTACAATGCGCAGGTAAATGCGCTCCGGGACGCACTGCCTGATGGCATCCGGGTTGGTACGGTGGACAAATTCCAAGGGCAGGAGGCGCCAGTTTGTCTTGTCTCCATGACGGCTTCCTCGGTGGACGAGATACCGCGCGGCATGGAGTTTCTATTTTCGCTCAACCGCATCAACGTGGCCGTATCGCGGGCAAAAGGCTTAGCGTTGGTTTTCGGCAACCCTCGGTTGCGTGAAGCCAAGTGCGAGACAATCGAACAGGTTCGGTTGGTCAATACGCTTTGTACGTTGGTACAATCCACCTGGTTGAGCTGAGGGGAAAATCGAAGGCAGTTTGGCATTTGAGTAAAGACGTAGCCATGGAAGGATTTCGTATGGAACCCAACAAAAAAGTTGCGTCCTCTGAGCGCGACTTTGTCGAGGCGCTCGCTTCTCGCAAGATTCAGGGGTTCGTGCGGACTATCGGTGACGATGGCGAATATCTGGACCCAATTTACCAAATCAGTGCAAGCCTGACTAAAAATGTCGCTTCAGACTACTATGACAGATTTCTCATCGAGTTAATCCAAAACGCCTACGATGCGCACCCTGTGGAAACACGTGATGGCAGGATCGAGATTGTGCTTGATTTGCGTCATGGTGCTGAGGGCACGCTTTTTGTAGCGAACACCGGCCATGCATTTTCTGACGGTAATGTTGGGGATCTATGCAACATCGGTCTGTCACGAAAACCTCTCGGGGAATCGATTGGCAACAAGGGCCTAGGTTTTCGCAGTGTTGTACAAGTCACTGATGCGCCGAAAATCTATTCTCAAGGACAAGTCAACGAAGAGCCGTTGCAGTTCTCAGGATATTGTTTTCGCTTTGCCGCCGAAGACGACTATGCCGAGCTTATTGATGATCCACATCATTATGAATTTGCGTGTCGTGATCTGCCTCTATTTCATATTCCAGTCTGGCTAGAGAAACAAAGCGACGAGGTAGTGGCTTTCGCCGCGGATGGCTTTTCAACGCTCGTAGAGCTTCCATTGCGTGATCTAATGGCACAGGAGGCAGTTCGACGCGAAATCAAGGAGCTGCAACGACAAAAGGCGCCAATGCTGCTATTTCTCGATCGTGTTAAATCTTTAGCCTTTCGAATCTTGGATGAGGCTGGCGAAGTAGAAACGAAGTTCGTGTTTGAGCGTTCGGAAGAAACTAAGAAGCTGCCGGAAATCAGTTTGTCGCGTGTCGAGCTTGGTGACATCGGAATCTTCCTCGTCGCTCGTCGGGCAGTCGCGGAGGCAAAAATGCAAGCGGCTATTGCGGAGGCTATTTCATCAAAGCAAATAAACGACCATTGGATGGACTGGAACGGCGAAGGCGATGTCGCAATTGCCATTAGGCTTGATGCACCTGTGGAAGAGCCGCGCCTTTACACCTACCTGCCGATGGGAGAACAGGCCAATGCCCCGTTTGCTGGGTACCTTCACGGTAGTTTCTTTCCGTCCTCCAACCGAAAAGATCTAAACGCTCGCAATCGTCTGAACGCAGTTCTTCTTGAAGAATCTACAACGCTTGCGGCCGGCGCAATTCATCATATTGTAACCGACCCAAATGCTCAGATCGCAGATTGGCTCAGCGTGGAAGAACGTGCTTCGGCTGTCGTTGATATCTTGTGCTGGGAAGATGTTGGTAGCCTCGAGACGGACGACAATCTCGGAGACGAAATTGCAAAAAAGGTGGCTGCAGAGTTCGACAGCGGCGACCTGGACAACGCCGCAATAGTTCCTTGTATTGATCCTAGCAGTGCCGAAAACGGGTTGGCTTGGAAGCCTTCACGTTGCTCACGCATGTGGCCAACGGAGGACGGCATGTTTTCCGCCAGCGCCGCTGCGTATTTCTCCAAAGAACTAGATATTTGGCCAATCTGGGTTGGCGTTGGCTCACGGCTCGAACGTTTGAACGATTTCCTGCTGAAGCATACAGAATGCTACTGTGGCTTCCCCAGAGGTACAGAGCGAGCCAAGTTCGTAGCGCGCGCGGCAGCGAAGCTTCATAAGGACGGCCTTTCGTCCGGGGGACATTGGCGGGATTTTTATGCGCATTTGCCTGATTTCATGAGCGACCAAGGCGCTGCACTGGCCGGGCTTCCTGTTCTGCTTGGAGATGATGGAGAGTTGCACCAGGCAATGTTGCCCACAACGCAAGCCGGTGGCACTTCGGGCAAGTCGCGCCAACGACGTGCCATCAAAACCGCAATATTCTCGTCGCCGGATCGGCGAAGAACCGAAATAGACGATGACCTCGACGTGGACCCGCCTAAGTCTCTTTCGCAGCGGTTTGGGTTCTTGACGAGCGAATTGCCATGGCACGAAGATCTCGCAGTCGCCCGCAAGTACCTTGTGGAAAATCGACTTGTCGCAGAGTTTGACCGCGAAGCCGTCTTGGCGCAGCTCTCTCGCACTCTTCGCGATGTACGAAACCAGGAAGTCCTAAGGGTAGGTCTGCGGTGGGCGTTCCAACTATGGCTCCAGCCTAGAGCAAGTGGCCGACCGTTTCGGCTCCAACCCCAGCATAGGTTTCGTGTGCCGGCACTGGACGGCGGCTATATTGAAGCGCAAGGCGCTGTATTCTCAGCCGGGTGGCCAGATGAAACCCTGGGTCAGCTGCTACAAGATTTTCTGGACGCTGCCCCGCCGGACATTCCTGATCTCCAGGAACTAGCAGGGCGCCGCCTGGCTGGCCCGGACCATCCCGCCTTTCGTGGCAAACAGATAAATGAATGGGTTGTGTTTCTGTCGGAATTGCATGTGGCCAGGGGTCTTGAGCATCAACGGAAGACGTCCAAGCGAACAAGCTTTAAAGCACATGAGATTTCCGAGTTTTCCTTTTTGGAGAACTATGACATCCCAGAGTCTTTCAAAAGTCTTTGGCGCGAAGACATTGAGGAATTGGACTCGTCGTTACTTAGCCTTCCATATCAAACCGGATACGTGATTGCAGGAGAACTAAATTGGCTGCCAGGACAGGCGGACGTTGATTCGTTTTCTGCAAAATGTGGAACGCTTTACGCGAAGCTGGTTTTCCATTGGCTGGAACGTGTTCCAAACCTCAGCTGGGAGTTTGAGATACATCACAGTACCTATTGGAACGCAGATCGAAGAAATTGGCCAACGCCTTTACAGGTCTTCTTGCGCTCCGCCCGCTGGCTACCTGTTGACGATCGTAGCCATTCCAATCGGGAACTGATCGCTGCGACGCCGTCGGACATCTGGTTGAATGATGGCGACGGAGAGCGCTTTCTGCCCTATCTTCCGAAACCGGTGTTGGCTTTGCGGGCTATGTTTGAGCGCGCAAATACTGACCTTATCCGGACGCTTACGATGCGGGCTGGCATTCGTATCTTAAACAATTCCAATACTTTGGTGGATCAGCTTGCTTATTTAGCCAGTCGTTTTGCGATGCTAGACGTTGACGATTATTTCAAACCACGTCTGCTGAACTTGTATTATGCAACCTGGGAAAAATTCTTCGATTACCTCGAAGAGGACTCTTCCTCAGAATTGGAAGACACCTTTGTGCCGGTCGAAATTCTGGTTCAACGGCATCAGTCTGTTGAAATAGTGAATATGTTCGGGGAAGAAGGTCCAGAACATGAAATCGTCTACGTTTGCGACGTTGACCGCGAAAGCGACGCAGGTCTCCTGGCGGCGAGTGGCCGACTTTTCTTCCAACTTAGGGGCGGTGATCCGGGGGCAACCGGAAAACTATTTGAGTATTTCTACAGCGAGCGCGTTCGGCGCATGTCACAAGTTGATTATTCGCTTCTGGCGGATCGAAAGCCCATTGACGAAGTCGAAAAGACGCCGGTGCCCGAGGTCTGTCCACCACTTCGTACGATGCTTGCAGTTGCCATAGAGGCGCTTACCGGCACCGAGATGCAACGACTTCCCGCCGATCGCTCCGAGCTCTTGGCAAAGCTTGATCGAATAAGTCTCGCGAAAGCAAAGAATGTCAGCTTTTTCATCGACGGTATGAGCATTCCGCCGGATCAGATGACAACGCAAGCAATTCCATATTCGCTGTCCGGTGGACAGTCAGTTATCCTTGTTGCGGGAAGCTCGGAGTGGAGCTGGGATTTAGTTGATCGATGCTTGCCAGCGATCTGCGAAGTTTTAGGTCAACGTGCCCTTGCGCCCAACCTTAGACTTCTGCTTGCGCACATAAGTCGCGACGAGCCAATTGAGAGAACACCGTCTATGTCAATTGGACAAGTCGGCCGCTTGGCGGCTCTCCTTCAGTTGCCGGGGACGGCTGCAAATGCGGCGCTCGCGACGCTGAGTGCCGGTCTTGAACGGCAGGTGCCATATATACAAGCCGTCCTACATTATTTCTGTGGTACTGATGTCGCTGTGGCCTTCGCTGACGGGCAGGAAGAATCGCTCCGAGACCCGGGTCTACTTTTGGACACCATTTCGAATTTGCTTAGTGATGCCTCAGTTTCTGCTGAAGAACTGCTTTCTATTGCTCGATCTGCTCTTGGGCCTGCCGATTTCAGGGAAGGCCTCGGCTTGGATTTCTTAGGCTTCAATACTAGCCTCAAAGCAATGGGGCTAGAGCCGGAAACTTACCCGGAGTTGCATCGCCGGAGCCTAGAAAATTTCATTCGCGAGCATGAACTTGATATAACAGATTGCCTGCGCGTATCTTATTCCAAGCAATTGACGGCGATGGAACCTGCCGAGGGCTACGGTGCCATTCGAGATAGTCTTCGCAATATTGAAGCAGACTCTGACTGGCTGCTTCTTTACAAAGAGCCGCCAGCTACTGTTCTCGAAAAAGCTATAAACGGCTGGTTGGCCAAGAATGGAGCTCCATCACTTCTCGAGAAGGACTGGGACCTACCGCCGATTGTCGAGGTGCGAGAGCATAACAGAAAATTTGTTTCTGATTTTGGTCGTCGGGCAATACCCGTGCTGCGCGTATGGTGTGCGAACCACCCATCTGATCGGCGGCCGGAGATTCTGAGCCAAGCCGATGGTATTGATACACTTCGCAAGATGCTGGACGACATCGGTGTTCTAGATTTTCAGATGCTCGACGATCGCTCGTTAGCCGAGTGGTTAAGAGTTCTGGACGTTTGGCCAGCAAGTATGCCGCTGTCGCTAGAGTTGTCCGCTTTAGGCCTTTCAGAAGATGACCTTAATGAAGATAACGTGAAGACAAAGGAGGATCGCGAAACGAAATTACGCGAAGCGCGCATGGTGGCTTTCAATGGTAATGTTCTTGACCCTAGAGAAGTTGATCTTTTGGCCCTTGCCGAAGAACTCAAACAAGCGCTTCCAACGAAGTTGTTGAGCGCTCGGTTCGGGCTGGTCGCAGAGTTAGCTGAGGTGAAAAACCAGAAGGGCGACAACAATCAGGGACACAGGGATCGTGGAGGCCGAAAAGGGAGGAATCCTCGAGCGCCCGAAGAAAAGACGGAACTGATCGGCCAACTAGGTGAGCTGGTTGTCTATCACTGGCTGAGAAAGATCTTTCCCAAGCAAGATATCGACTCCGCTTGGAGATCGAAGAACGGCTCATTGATCACCGGACGCGAAGGTGATGATGGGCTTGGCTTCGATTTTGAGGTTTCTTATGGAAACCAGACTTGGCAGATCGAGGTGAAGGCCAGCAGTGATGATCCGCGTGCCTTCGAGTTGGGCGAAACTGAAGTCCGGGCCGCTAGGCTGGCTGCCCAGCCGCGCAACGGAATGCAATACAGGATTGTCTACGTGAGTTACGTCACGGATCCAGATCAGACCGCGGTGGAAATGCTTCCAAACCCCTTAACCGAAGACGGGGAACGTTTATTTACCCTGCTTGGCGAAGGAATCCGATACGGATTTCCAAAGAAGAAATCATAAAAAGGATAAGATCCATTTTCTTGTGGGAGGCAGGTCCTCCAAAGCGGGAAGGCCTTCCCTGTCGATTTTCGGCGTACCAACAAAACATGCTGGCGCAATGCCTACCACTTGGGTCGGCTCGATGAGCCCCGACGGGTTCACCGTCCTCCCCATCGCCGCATTCGATCCGCCCCATCGTGCGGCGCGCCCTATCCGACAGAAGCAGCGAGCTGCTTGCCACCAAATTCTAGAGCAGGCGTGCCAAGCCGCGCAATCTCTCGGCACGCCTGCAGATGTCGCAACCACATGATCGGTTGCGCAGTCGGCGAAAACTCTGCCGACCTGGTGGGCTCCGAACGGGTTCGCCGCCATCCCCACCACCGCGCTTGATCCGACCCACCGTCCGGCGTCTCCTGCGGTCCCCGCGTTTGTCGGGTCCGGGTCCCCATCAGACCAAGCAAATTCGGCTATTCCGCCTCGGGCAGCGGAGGAGATGCCACCTCCGTGATAGCTCGGAATTCCG
The DNA here is from genome assembly GCF_021405525.1 of Ruegeria pomeroyi. Taxonomy (GTDB): domain Bacteria; phylum Pseudomonadota; class Alphaproteobacteria; order Rhodobacterales; family Rhodobacteraceae; genus Ruegeria_B; species Ruegeria_B alba. The sequence continues at coordinate 2,325,321 of NZ_JAGQAG010000001.1, read as the reverse complement.
CCAAAAACTCAGGGCGATGCTGCATCAGGTACCGGACGATCCGGGTGTTCCCAAGCAGCTTTCCCAGATATCCTTTGATAACAGTCAGCTGCAGGTGGTCCTCACCGTATGTATCCTGGATCGAAGAAATCCCCTCTTGGAGTCGCGCCAGTTCACGCTCCATGCGGGCCATAGCCTCGGGGGTGATCCCCTTCATCTTCTTGGGTTTCTTTGTGTTCACCAGCTGCGCCTGGGGCGTTCCTGCCAGTATCGCGGAAATGTACGCGGGAGAATAATTGTTTGCGTTCATCATCAGCTCGGCGGCCTCGATCTGCCGCATGGCTTTTATCTTGCGTAGTGTCTCGAACACAGCCGTTGCGCAGTGTTTGTCCTTCAGAATGCCCACAGCCTCTTCGCAGATACCGTCGAGCAACCTTGCCTTGCGCACAATGCTGCGCGGATTGAGATCCAGCGCAAGAGCGATCTTTTCCTCGGAAACCCCGCGCTCGATTGCCTTGCGGATCATCTTGTGCTCCTGGATCGGTGCAAGGCGGCTGATCCGCTTATTGTAGGTGAAGGCCTCGTCGTCCGTGGAGATCAGACATTCGACCCGTTCAATGCCAAGATCCTTCAGCACCTCGATCCGGATATGCCCATCAAGCAGCATATAGGTGTCTGCCTGACCCGTAGATCGTGTGACGACGGGAGGTTCGACCAGGCCAACCTCTTTGATGGATGCGGTGATCTGGCGGTATTTGCGGCTGGATTTGACAGATGCCCCCAGCGCGCGCACGGGCAGGACGGCATCTACCGGTACAGTGACGCAATCGCTCTCAAAGCCTAGCGTCACCGCGTCCGGGGTTTTGCGCTTCCCCCGGCTCATTCCGCCGCTCCTACGTCCAGCGATTGCCCGAGATATGTGGGCAGGGTGTCCAGACCTTCTGCACGTAAAAGCGTCAGGAAATGGTCGTCATCACGCAGTGCGCGAAACGCCTCAACAACAAACATCAGGCGGCCCTGCGTTAGTTCTGATTTCTTGATCAGTACCTTTTGGCGCTCCGCTTCCTGTTGATAGGCACGAACAAGTGCGTCACTGGTCAGAGGCCGCTTGGCGCCATCGCTTCTGCCAAAGCGGTTTCGGTGAAGGTGGGGACCTCGTAAATCACGCTGCTGGATGAGACGGCGCACGGCGGCCAGTTTCTTACCGCGCAGCTTCTTCTGGGTATAGGCGTCCATCAGGGCGCGCTGACCGCCCTCGGCATCTGTCTTTGAGATGTCGATGGCAAGGTTCAGTGGCAGAAGGCCAGTTTCCACAGCCGAGACCAGCCGTTCTTCGCCACGTTCAAGAAGGCCCGCGATCATGTGGACGTACTCAGAGGTGACCCCGATCTTGGTTGCGATCTGGCGATCATTGTAGCCGCGTTTCCGCAGGTTGCCGATCTCGCGCATCAGGTCGATCGGATTGTGCTGGCGGCGCGCGCAGTTCTCGACGAGGCTCATGACAAGGCAGTCGCTCTCATCGGCATCGATGATGATGGCCGGGATCTTATCCTGCTGAAGCTCCATGAACGCCTCAAGCCGACCCTGACCGCAGACAAGGTCATATTCTGCTGGATCTGTATCGGCGCGCTGCGCCACGGTGATTGGTCGCTTCAGACCGATCTTCGCAATGTTCTCGACCATTTCTGCGAAGGTGCGCCGGTTGCGCACGCGGGGATTAAGGATACGAATTCGATCGGTGGGGATGAGGGTGACCTGTTTCTGGGCAATGTCTAGTGTGTCGTCGGGCATCAGGCGGCCTCCATGATCCGGGCCCGGCCAGCGAGCGCATAAAAATATTCGAGCGTGTCAAACCGATAAGCGTCCAGCGAGAGCCCGTTCTGCTCGGCCAACCTCAGTCTGGCCATGGTCATGTCGATGCTCGGCAGTAGGTAATAATCGCGCGGCGCTTCGTTCAATTCGTCCATCCGCACGGCAATCGTGATGTCGGGCAAAAGGCCAGTATCGAGACGGATGCGCCATCTCAATGATCCGCCCTGCGTCTCGAAACATCGGGCCAAAACCACCGACGCCGTGAACTCGTCGTTGACGCGGATCAGATCTGCGTCCGGATCCTGAACCGCCTGGCCACCGCGCTCGGCAACGCCGTCAAGGATCTGAGCCACGATGCCGGGATGGGCCTGCCGCAAGGCCCGGTTAATTTCGACGTAGCGGTAGTCGCGCTCTGGCTCGTAGCCGATCATCTGGTAGGCGCGTAGCAGGCTGCCGAAACGGTTCCGAAAGGCGCTGGAGGAAGGCAGGTTGTCCTGTTCATCAATGATCAGTCCGGACAGAACGCCTTTCTGTTTCAGCACCGCGCGCAGGGCTTCGAGTAGTTCCGCGTCCGTGAAATGCTGGCTGCGCGCGTCAACGATTTCGCGTGCGCGCAGGAACAGCGCTTCATCCACAATGGCAGGGTAGACACACTCGGCCCGGATCCACATCTCGCGTGGATTCACCACCCGGCGTTGCTTCAGCTTGTAAGACACCTTGTTGTAGACATTGTTACCGATGTATTTTTCGTTGGTCAGGATCTGGTGCACCGATGCTCGGGACCATGGCCGCTCCAGATCCGTCAGATGCCCCTCTGCATTCAAGGCATCCGCAATCTCACGCTCCGAGCGGCCATCCTCGACGAACATCCGGTACATGCTGCGCACGACAGCCTGTTCCTGCTCCGGGCCCGGAACTAGAATGACCCGGTCGGTCTGAAGGCTTTTCTGTTCGCCGCGGGACAACGCGCCCTTTGGATTGCCGTGTTCGTCGATCAGCAACCGGCGCAGACCGTATCCGGCAGCCCCGCCTTGGCGGTAGCCCAGTTCCACCAGCCGGCATTGCCCCGCGAAGACCTTCACGGAAAGCTCACGGCTGTATTCGCCTGCCATAACCCGCTTGACCGTCTTCAGCAGGTTGGAGCCGATGCTGCCGTCGTTTTCGAACTGCTCGCCGCAATAGTGAACGCGGATGCCGGCACGAGAGCAGACATGCTCGTGGTAGGCCCCTTTATCAGCATCCTGAAATCGGCCCCAACGGCTGACGTCATAGACCAGAATGGCTTTGAAATCCGCCTCACCGGTTCGGACCTCGGCCATCAGGTTCTGCAGAGCTTCACGGCCGTCCAACCGCAATCCGGACCGACCGGAGTCCTCAAACACGCGCAAGATTTGCAGACCCCGGGCGGTGGCGTAATTCCGAATGATATCCAGCTGGTTCTCGGTCGAGTACTTCTGGTGATCGGTCGACATCCGCACATAGGCGACGGCCGGCACATCCGTTTCAGGCGGCTAGTCGCTCTTGTCGGAATGGGCCGCCCATCGACCAGTCACATGCGTATCTCCTACTTATTCCATGCAAATCCATCGCTCATGTCGGAATCAACGGTTGAATTCTTCGCACTCATGTAAAGTGAAGGAGTGTGGAATGTCGTTTCCGAAAAAGGGCAAGTTCTTTCCAAGGGAAAACGGATATGATGGAAATGGCGGTCATCAGACGACAGGCTGCTTTGCCAATGAAATTGCATCGGCACTGAAGCGGTCGCTCGGCGACAGTCGGGCGGGTGTGAAGACCGTGGTGGCGTGGACGGGTGCCAATGAGAAGACGGTGAAGAACTGGTTCTCAGGGACCTACGGTCCGAGTGTGGCGCATCTGATTGCGCTGGCGCGACACTCCGACGAGGTGCTGGGTACCTTCCTGGCCATGGCTGGGCGCGAGGTCTGATGGTGGCCATCAAGCTTGCTGATGCAGAGGAGGCAATTTCTGATCTGCTTGATGCGGTGCGCCGGCTTGGTGCCAACGATCAAACTGACCAGGATAGTTGATCTGCTGGGCAGGCCGGAAGCTTATTTACCGACCTGGGCGGTGACGGGAGTCTGTCATTGAGGTTTGCTCAAAGGTATTTCCCTGCTTTCACGAAAAAAGTACCCTGTTCACCATCAAAAAGTTCCCTGTTTTTCCTTCTAGGGAAATTCTCTTTAAGTGATTGAAGTAACGCCTAAATTTCGGGGGTAAACTGTCAAAAACCCCAAAAAACCAGAAAATTCCCTATTATTTTCCCTGTTTGCAGGGAATTTAGTGGAGGCTGGTTAGCTCCAGACTGGCTCCTCCGCCACTTGCCCCCGCGAAAGTGTTCGTCCGATCCGGCCACTACTGGAATTTGCCTTTGTTTTTGACAGTTATTCCTAGGTAACTTTGCGCTGGCCATTGCGCCTCTTACGCATGATGCCTCTGACCAGTTTGTCAGCGGCGTCCTTCGAATTTCAGGATGCTTTGTTCATCTTCGCTCCATAATGGCTTCGATGAACCAGAAATCCTCTGTTGATCAAAACCCTAAATCTGTCCGGCGAGAGCTGACGTCAGACCGCTTGATCCTCCATCTGGCTGAAAAGCCTACTTCAGGAAGGACCACTTCTCAGGGGGCAGACCACGTGCGCGGCCTGAAAGACGGTGTCACTGTCTTAGCTGAGACTGGTTCGAACTTGTTTGCCAGCACATTCGTTGGCGGAGTTGACAGGATGGTCCGGTTTCGTCGAACCGGGTTCGGTGCTTGCTCGTGTGTGGAATTCGGCGTTAGCTTGGGTCTCGAAGACCCCGATACACCGCCCATGTTTCGCCGGAACCTTACAGAGGGCTTCGATGTGGGCCATTCGGAACAACGGGAGAGACTTAATAGCCCAAGCAATACGACTTGGGTCTGATTACCTGACAGGATTACTTAATATATGGAGAATTGATATGTCATTGGAATTAGACGCCGTCGTTTCGGGGTTAAAGTTTCCAGAAGGCCCCGTGGCGATGGATGACGGTTCAGTCCTTTTTGTCGATATCGAGGCCCAGTTGCTCAGGCGGTTGAAGGCGGACAATTCGCTAGTGGATGTCGCGGAGCTTCCTGGTGGGCCAAACGGGACGGCGATCGGTCCTGACGGGGCGGCTTATATCTGTAACAACGGCGGGGTGTATTCTTTTGAGAGATTTGATCCCTTGGCGCCGCCCGGTTCTGGTAAGACACCCGATCCAAAGCGCGAGATCACAATTCCCAGTCCCAAGCGCCCGGAATATCAGGGCGGGTCCATACAGCGAGTCGATCTGGAGACCGGTGAAGTCAGGACCCTCTATTGCAAGTATAAGGGCAAATGCCTGATTGCCCCGGATGATATCGTTTTTGACGCGAATGGTGACTTTTGGTTCACCGACACCGGCAAACAGGATGGCATGATCAGCGAGTCCGGAGCCGTTTACTTTGGGACCATCGACGGCAAGACGCTGAAACGCGTTGCAGCCGTACCCACGGCGAATGGGATCGGCATCTCGCCCAAGGGGGACAAACTCTATGTTTCTGATACGGTTTTCGGCCGGCTTTGGGTCATGGACATTGTGGGCCCCGGAGAGCTGGCTCCCGGGCCTTTGCCTGGAATGCCGGGGAATGTCGTACAGACATTGCCGGGCTACCAATGGCTCGACAGTCTCAAGGTCGAAGCCGACGGGCGCGTTTGCGTCGGTACGATATTCAATGGCGGGATCACGATCTTCACGCCCGATGGCAAGACCGAGCACCTCCCGGTAAATGACTTGTTCACGACCAACCTCTGCTTCGGCGGCGCCGACATGCGTGATGTCTGGATTACGGCGTCGAGCACAGGAACGATTTACAAGACGAGATGGCCACGCCCAGGGCTGAAACTGGCATTTACGGCTTGAGTGCCGTAAGCCGCCGGGGCTTCGGGTTCTTGGTGGGGTTTGACCGGAATTGGGCCAGCCTGCAGAGTAGCCGAGTCACCATCAACCATGTTAACCTAAGTTAACATGGTTGATGCTGCCGCACCCCTCGCGAACGCGCCGAAACACCTGGCCGAGCGTCGGTTGGTCTCGGTACTGTTTACCGACATGGTCGGATACACCGCGACAATCGAAAAGCTGGGCGAAGACAAGGCCGTTCACTTTGCGCGGATGCTCTATGAGATGCTCACCTCCGTCGTTCAGGAGCACGGCGGCGCGGTAAGAGGTTTTGCCGGTGACAGCATCATGGCTATTTTTGGTGTGCCCGTTGCACTTGAAGAGGCCGGTCTGAAGGCCTGCCGGGCAGCCATGGCGCTTCAACAGGCGTTTGCAACGGCAGGCGACACGATCGAGGCTCGCTTTGGCGTGCGCCCGATCATGCGCGTCGGCGTATGCTCGGGAAACGTTGTTGTTGCGGCGGTGGAAGGTGAAAAAGGCGAACTAACTGCGGTCGGAAACACCGTGAATCTGGCCTCGCGTATCCAGTCCCTGGCGCCAGAGGGCGGTTGTCTGATCTGCGACAACACCCGGCGGCTGGTCGAATGGCGTGTCGATCTGAGCTTTGAAGGCGAATTCACCGTCAAGGGCGTTACAAAGCAACAAAAACTCTGGCGCCTGCGATCAATTCGCGACGGGGCCACCCGGTTTGATGCGTCGGTGGGGCGGGGTTTAACCCGGTACATCGGCCGCCAGATCGAGCTTGCCACCGTGGCCGAAGCGTTCGAAGCGAGTGCGACGGGGCTGCGAGTGGTCGATTTTGTTGCCGAACCCGGATTGGGCAAGACGCGCCTGATCTTCGAGTTCCTACGCAGCGATAAATCGAAGCCAGCAAGAATTTTCACTGGCCACTGTACCTCGGACGGTCAGCAGGTGCCGTTCCTACCGTTCATTGAGCTTGTGCGCAATTCGTTCCGTATACAGGAGGAAGACGAACCTGAGGAAATTGGCGAAAAATTGCAGGCAGGTCTTGAGCGCAGGCAGCTTTATTCGGAAGAGAATCTTGGTCTGTTGATGAACCTTCTCGGGCTCTCGCCGCCAGAGGGGGCGCTTGACGGTCTGGACGGTGTTCTCGTGGGGTTGCGCACGCGCGATCTGTTGCCGGCGTTGCTCAAGGCGCAATGTAATCTGGGACCCGTGATCTTGTTGGTCGAGGATATCCATTGGATCGACAGCGCGTCCGAGGACTTGCTGCGCAAGCTTATTGCCGACAAGGAGTTCGTAAACCTGATGATCCTGACCACCCGGCGGCCGGAATACCTGCCGGACTGGCACACGAATGAGGTCGTGCAGACCGTGGCGCTAAAGCCGCTTTCTCGGGATGATATCCGCGACCTGCTGCAAAGCCGTTTGCAGGTTGAAACGTTGCCTGACGACCTCATTCGAGAGGTCGTCGAACGTTCGGGAGGCAATCCTCTCTTTGGCGAAGAAATCCTGATCTACCTCATCGAACAGGGTGCGTTGAAAATCGTTGATGGGCGGGCTGAGTATGATCCCGAGGCGGGGATGAGCGCATTGCCGTCCAGCATGCAAACCCTTCTTTCGGCGCGGATCGAACAGCTTCGCCCCGAAGATCGCGCGCTATTGCAAGCGGCCGCCACGATCGGGCGGCAATTCGACCCCGGCCTGCTGTCCATGGTCGTACAGGATGCCGATCAGACCGGCGCGGCGCTTGAACGACTACAGGCCCTTGATCTGGTGCATCGCAGAGAGAATTCGTCGGACTACATGTTCAAGCACGTGCTTCTCCGTGACACCGTGTATCAAAGCCTGCTGACGGATCGCCGGGTTGAATTGCACCTGATCATAGCCGAGGCGTTGGAAAAGCGTAATGCCAATCGGCTGCCGGAAACTGCTGAAACGCTGGCCCATCACTATTCGCGAACAGAACGGACAGACCTGGCCTTTCGGTACACGGCGCTTGCCGGGGCCAAGTGTCTTGGAACATACTCGCACGATCAGGCCAATCGCTACTTTGCGACGGCCTTGCAGCTATATGAACAGGATCCGGATTGTGCCAGCGATGCCGCTTTTGCCGAGTTTCTGGGCAATTACGCGCTCTGTTCGAATATCTCTCTTGATATCATGACCACGATCAACCTGGCCCAACGCATCGGGCCAGTGCTGGACAGGATCGGTGACACTGGCGATCATGTTCTGTTCCTGCACCACTATGTTTCCTGCCTGGTCTGCAATAGTCAGTTTCACGAGGCATTGAGGGTCCAGCGGGAATTGACTGAAATGGCCGCGCGTCTTGGCGATCCTAAATCGCGCGCTTATGCCATGGTGAACGAGCTTTCCGTCGCTATCTATTGCGCGCCTATTCCCAATGCCGAATTCGAGAGCAAGAAAAGGGCAATCGAGGCGGCTCTGGCAAAGTTCGACGATGCCTATCTTCAGAATTTCTTTCTGGCCACCGTCGGGTGGAACGAGTTGACCCGCGGGCGGGTCGTCGGCGCCCGTGAAACAGCCGAACGGATGATCGAGTTCGGCAAACGAAACAATGACCCACGTGCGTTGGGTTATGGCACCGCGATGAAGGCATTGGTGGCGGTTGTGACCGATGATCACGAGACGGCGCTGAAACTGTCCGAAGAGGCGCTGAGTTTGTCGAGAGCTGAATTCGAGACTGCGATCGCCGAGTCGTCACGCGTGGCCGCTCTGGTTGCGTTGGAGCGCCCCGGCGCCCTCGAGGCGGTGCAGGAATTTGTCGACAAGAGCGCGACTGATGGCTGTACACTGTTTAGCGGCGTGCCGCAGACCATGCTGGGTGTGGGGTTGGCGATGCAGGGGAAGGTCGCCGAAGGCTTGCAACAGATTCAGAACACTATCGACCGACGCGAAGCGGAAGGGATGCAGATCGGCGCGGATTGGAACAGGCTTTTCCTGAGCGAGGTTTACCTTCAGATCTTGTCCGGCGAGGGGGGGGCATCGCTGGGTGTATTGTTGAGAAATTTCCGCTGCTTGGCAGGCGTGATGCTTACCGGGGAAAAACAGATCAAGGCGCTGATAGACAAAGCGCGGCAGAACCCACAGTTTGATCGGGACGGTCACTATTTTGCTAGAGGTGAAATGATACTGGGCTTGCTTTGCAAGACCAAGAAGCGCAACCAGCAGGCGCTTGATCATCTTGAAACGGCCCATCGTCTGATCGCGCCGACCGGCGCCTCTCCAATGCTTACCAGGATCGAAGAGGCGCTGGCTGAACTTGCAGCCTAATCCGAAAGCTGGGCCAGATAGCGGATAGCGGGCAGGCTGGGTAACAGGGTATAGGCGCCGCCCCGCGCGATCACGAATCTGGGAAACCCGCTTAGCCTGATATGGCCGCCGTTGCGCAAGGTCAGATCAAAGACGCTGGTTTCAGGCACATTTGCGCCTAACAGAGGGTCATTGCTTCCAGTAATTCTAGGGTCTTGCAGGCCAAAGTTAATCCAGTCGCACATCACCGCCTCGAACTGAGCCCCATAGTTGGCGCCAATGAAATTGCCAAGCAGGCCGTGCTCGCCTGTTTCCGGGTCGGGACCATAGGACATTCCGCGTCGGACAATGCGGCGGGAGTAGTTCGACACACGTTGCACGATGGGGCCGCCGCGAGGGTTGGCCCGTCGCATGTGAGCCCCGGCGGGGCATCGCGACGCGAGCGTATAGTCGTAATTCGTCAGGGACAGATCTCCCTTCTCATCTGAGTCTGGCGACAATTCATAGGGTGTACCATTGCGCCAGCGCCCGCACATCTGCGCGGCAACCACCTCGCGCAGGGCATCGTGCCGGCTCATGCCGCCGCAGATATTCGCCTCGGCCCCCTCGGACAAAAGCTCGAACTGCTTGGGGTGTTTCTCCAGCTTAGTCGCGGCTTCGCTCAGGTAAGTCTCGAAGGCATCGGTTTTCTGCTGCAAGACCCGGAACGCGTTGAAGGAACAGTCGTGAAACACCTCCTTGGGCTCTGGGATTGCGAATTCGACACCCTCGAAATGTGTGGGATAGCCCAATAGCGCGGTGCCCAGCGGGTCCTTGGGTTCGTCTACGTTGACCATGTCGGGGTCGAAGATATGTCTGAAGCGCGGTTGGGAAATGCTGTCTCGATAGCCAAAGAACACCTTGCCATCGGGCAGGTTGCGACCATCGCGAACGCCAAGAATGGTGAAGGCCTTCGCCACCTGCTTTTCGACCGGCTCGAAATTCTCAACATCGTTGGAATAGATCGACGCCACGATATGGATACGGTCGGGCTGGTCGAACGGGCTCGGCCAGTTCTCGGGCGCGCTGTCGCCGAAATCACCCAGCTTGACTGCGCGCTTTGCCATTCCCTCGGCATATTCAGTGGGAAAGGTGGCAAGCTGGCTTGCTGGCAGACCCAGGGCCCGCAAACCTTCGAACGTGATCCCGATATTGAAACAGACCTCGGGGGCGGGGGGCGCCCAATTGGCCGAACGAGTTATGCGCGGGACAGTCTTGTCTGTACCATCGGCCGAAGCGGCCAGGAACCGCCTTGCTGCATCCTTGTTGGTGACTTCCAGCATGAGGTGGCGGACGTTGTTGTGTTTGTAGCCCCTCAGGATATTGCCCTGGACCTTTTCGGCGTCAAAATCGTCTTCAGGATTAATGTTGGACATCACCATCCCACCCCGAGTTTGTTTCTGATCTGTGCCGCCGAGTAGCCGGGATACCCGCGATAACCGCCACCAAGCGAGATATTGCGGTTCGAATGCAGTTGGAGGATCAGCGAGCGAGGCAGCGATTGCAGCGCATGCGGTGGGTCGTTTGGTTTGCGGCCAGCCTGCACGTCCTGGAGGGCGAACAGGTCAAACGGATAATCGGGTGCTTGAAACAGGTCGTGCGCGCGCACCCAATCAATGAAAGCTTCGACATTCTTCTCGCAAGGATAAAGCTTGTCGCCGCCCTCGACCTCTTTCATCAGGGCGTCGAAAACGCTGCCGATCGTGGCAATGAAGTCGCGGATATAGTTGCTGAAATCCCCGTCATAGACCGAGATCATGCAGATATAGTCCTCGACCAGAAGGAACCGGGCAGAATGCACAGTGCCCACGTTGTCGAGACCGGCGAAAATCTCGTCAACGTTCTGGGCCAATGCCATGACTGCCTTTGCCCGACCGATCGGCGACGTGTCCCTGAGCGGCATCAGCAGGTTCATCATTCGCTGAGTGCTGTCACTGGGCTGTGGCGAGGGGCGTGGTCCGCCCGGAAGTTTAGGTCTGCCCTCTCGCCAGACCCAGTAAGGAACAACCACATATTTCGAAAGGAACTTGAACCAGCCACGTTCCGGCAAGCTGTTGACATACCGGTTCAGCCATCCGCCGTCGTCGTTCATACCTTACCCTTTCACGCCACTGAAGGGGCAAGGAATACCGCCCCGCCGATTGCTGGAATACTCGTATACATCCTTGCGGATTCTCAGGATCGGATCACCCGATGGTTCTATCCCTGGAGTAAGATGCCAGGGATTGAAACTTAGCTTCTCGGAATGCGCCTCCTGATCCTCTGGCACATGGTTCAGGGTCAGTGTCCCCATCATGACCCGCTTACGGTGCGGCGGCCACTGCTGGGTGGAGTCGTTAAAATCGTCACCTTCTTCGCCGATGTGCATGACGAGGGAAAACCGCTCGGTCCGATCACCCGCCAGGCGGTCTATCAGGTCTTGTTTCAGGTAATCGTCCTCTGGCGGTTTCAGCGGGTCGGTGTTCAAGACACCAGCAATTGGCGACCACGAAAACCGAACCCAGCGCGTCTCTTCTTCCTTACCGGTCACCACGAAGGTGTGCACCGCATGATACATGGCGCGTACGTAGCTTGTCGGGGCACCGATCGAAGAGGCATCGATGACCGCAGGCTGTGCCCAGACATGTTCATTCGCAAAGGCAATCGCTTTCTCGTTCGGCCGTTCTGTCTGACCCGGATAGGGATCCGGCATCGGTAATTCCAATCGCAGGTAGTCCTTGATCTTTTGCCAAGGCGTTTCGCGCCGACAGCGAACGGGCCGCGCAGCAAGAGCGAAATCGAGGAACTTCTTGGGCGTCGGTGCGAAAAACACTGGAAGTGTCATGGCAACCAGGTCGGTGGATTTGCCGTCGGTGAGATGAAATCGGACTGCCATTCCTCGCACGTCCGACCAACCGTCATGCTCGGCCACAACACCCATCCCGTTTGAAAACCGGACATCGACAGGAATGCCCTCTGGTTGGGAAGGGGGATGGAAATGCTCTGCGATACAGAAATCGCGGGCTACCGGCGACGGGATGAAATGCCCGGTTGCGCCAATGCCGACTGTGTGGACAGGCCGTCTTTTGGTACTGCCGCCACGAATATCAAGCGCCTCGACAATGTCTTTGACAAGCTTCGGGTCAGCCATCGGTTTCCTCCGCTTGAGGGAAAGGAATAAACAAAATCTGTGGTGTGTTCACTAACCTATACGAAAAAGCCGAAGTTCGAGACTCTTTTTCTCGGGGCTGGAGATGAACCCGAATGCGCACTTTCATCTGGTCTCGAAACCCGTTTCAGGCGCATGGGGAAGGCAGCAGATCGTTTGCTATCTCGACCTGCCGGGCCACCCGCGTGGGGCTCGCACGCTACGCGATGTGCTTCTAGCGCGGCACTCATGATCGGGGCCTGCCGCGGCTCCCAAGGTTCAACTGGCGATACGTGCCCCTTCGGTGCTGAACAGCAGTGTCCGCGCCGTGTCATAGTCGATCCTGACCTCGGCGCCGGGGTCGATCTCGTATTGACCAAAGACACGCACGGTGAACCGGCTGTCCCGGCCCAGGTCGATCATCACGTTGGTGTCACTACCCAGCTTCTCGACATGCATCACCTGGCCCGACAGCGGGCCGGTGTCGCCGATGCGGGCATGTTCGGGTCTGATGCCCAGCGTGGCGCCCACCGGCCCGCCCACCCGGTCGGCGTCCACGAAATTCATGGCAGGCGACCCGATGAACTCGGCGACAAAGCGGTTGGCGGGGTTGTTGTAGAGCTCAAGCGGGCTGCCCACCTGTTCGACCCGGCCGTCGCGCAGCACCACGATCTTGTCGGCCAGCGTCATCGCCTCGGTCTGGTCATGGGTGACATAGATCATCGAGGCGGTCAGTTGCCGGTGCAGGTTGGCGATCTCGATCCGGGTGTTCATGCGCAGGGCGGCGTCGAGGTTCGACAGCGGTTCGTCGAACAGGAACAGCTTGGGCTTGCGCACGATGGCGCGGCCGATGGCGACGCGCTGCCGCTGGCCGCCCGACAGTTCGGACGGGCGGCGCGACAGATAGGCCTCGAGCGACAGCATCCGCGCCGCCTCGGCAATCCTGCGCTCGATCTCGTCCCTGGGATGGCCCGCCTGTTTCAGACCCAGCGCCATGTTGCCGTGCACGGTCAGATGCGGGTAGAGCGCATAGGACTGGAACACCATGGCGATGCCGCGCTTGGCCGGGGGCACCGTGTTGACCACCTGGCCACCGATATCGATGCTGCCCGAGGTCGCCTCTTCCAGCCCTGCGATGACCCGCAGCAGGGTGGACTTGCCGCAGCCCGAGGGGCCGACAAAGACGACGAATTCGCTGTCCTCGACGGTCAGGTCGATATTCTTGAGCACGTCGACCGGGCCGAAGGATTTGCACACATTGCTCAGGGTCAGGGCGGTCATGTCAGTCCTCTCTCATATCCACGGGGGCGCCGGTGCGAATGCTGTGATCGGCGGCCACGCAGATGCGCAGCGATTGCACCGCATCGCTCATATGTCGGGTCAGGTCGATATCCTCGGCGATGGCGCGCAGCATATAGGCCTGTTCGGTATCGCAGAGCTGCTGGTGGCCGGGTTCGCCCGCCAGCTCGATCAGGGTGTCGTTGCCCGGGCGGTGCACCAGCAGCCCGCCCACGCGGGTATGGCCATCGACATCGTCCGAGGCGCCCTTGTTGCCGTCGGTGATCGACACCGCGCCATTGGGGCTGATGATATCCTTTACGAAAAAGGCAGTTTCCGACATCATCGGGCCCCAGCCTGCCTCGTACCAGCCGACCGAGCCATCGGCGAACACCACCTGGAACTGGCCGTAATTGTACATGTCGGGCGCGATCTCGTCGCTGAGGCGCAGACCGATGCCGTTGACCCGCACAGGGGGCGCATCGGTGATCTGGCACATCACATCGACATAATGCACGCCGCAATCGACGATCGGGCTGGTGGTCTGCATCAGCGCCTTGTGGGTCTCCCATGTGGGGCCGTCCGATTGCTGGTTCAGGTTCAGGCGGAACACATAAGGCCCGCCCAGCGCGCGCGCCTCGGCGATCAGCCGCTGCCAGCTGGGATGGTGACGCAGGATATAGCCCACCACCAGCTTGCGCCCGGTTCTGGTCGCGCAGTCCACCACGCGGCGGGCATCGGCCACAGTGGTGGCCAGCGGCTTTTCGACAAAGACATGCGCGCCCGCCGCCATCGCCGCGCAGGCGAAATCGGCATGGCTGTCGGAATAGGTGGCGATCACCACCAGATCGGGCCGTGTCTGCTCCAGCGCCGCATGGAAATCGGTAAACACCGGATAGGCCTGCAAATCAGGGTGGTCGGTCACGCCCGAGCGGTTCACGAGGCCCACGATCTGCGCCTGAGGGTGGTGGTGATGGGCCAGCGCGTGGCTGAGGCCCATATTGCCGAGGCCGGCGATCAGGACACGGGTCATTTGACGGCTCCACTTGTGATGCCGCGGATCAGCTGCCGCGAGAAGATGACATAAAGGACCATGACCGGCAGGATCGCCATGCTGAGCGCCGACAGCACCGCGTTCCAGTCGGTGACGAACTGACCGATGAAGACCTGGCTGCCCAGCGTCAGGGTCTTGGTTTCCTCGGCCGGGGCCAGGATCAGCGGGAACCAAAGGTCGTTCCAGATCGGGATCATGTTGAACACCGCCACCGTCGCCATGGCGGGGCGCACCAGCGGCAGGACGAGGCGAAAGAAGATGGTGTATTCGCTCAGCCCGTCGATCCGGCCTGCATTCTTCAGATCGTCGCTGACCTGGCGCATGAACTCGCTGAGGATGAACACCGCCAGCGGCAGCCCCTGCGCGGTATAGACCAGGATCAGGGCCCAGAGCGTGTTGACCAGCCCGCTGGCCACCATCAGCTCCAGAATGGCGACGGTACCGATGCGGATCGGGATCATGATCCCCAGCGCCAGATAGAGGCCCATCAGCGTATTGCCCCGGAACCGGTACTCGCTGAGCGCAAAGGCCGCCATGGCCCCGAACATGAGGACAAAGAACAGCGAGGCCACGGTCACGATCATCGAGTTCTGGAAATAGAGGAAGAAATCCCCCTGTTTCATCACCGTCTGATAGCCGATCATCGAGAAACTGTCGGCATCGGGCAGGGCCAGCGGCTCGCGAAAGATCGCCTTGCGGGTCTTGAAGCTGTTGATCAGGATCACGAAGACCGGGAACAGCGCGATGCAGGTATAGAGGATCAGCGCCCCATGCATGGCAAGGGTATTGGCGGGGTTGCGGCGGGCCTTGTTCATCTCTTGCTCCCCTCAGAACTGATAGCGGCGGATCCGGGTCTGGATCGCAAAGAGATAGACACAGACCCCCAGCAGGATGATTGCGAACATCGCGGTGGCAATCGCCGAGCCCATATGCGGATCGCCCAGTTGCAGCTGAAAGCCGAAGAAGGTGCGATACATGAAGGTGCCCAGGATATCGGTGGCGAAATTCGGCCCCGCCAGCGCGCCCTGTGCCGCATAGATCAGGTCGAAGGCGTTGAAATTACCCACAAATGTCAGGATCGAGATGATGCCGATCGAGGGCAGGATCAGCGGCAGCTTGATCTTCCAGAAGGCGGCCATGCCGGTCAGCCCCTCGACCTCGGCGGCCTCCAGTATCTCTTCGGGGATCGACAACAGCGCGGCATAGATCAGCATCATCGGGATGCCCACGAACTGCCACACCGAGATCAGCGCCAGCGTGGTCAGCGCGTATTCCTCCTTGCCCAGCCAGGGCGCGAACAGCGATTTCAGGCCGATGGCGTCCAGCATGTCGGGGGCGATGCCCCAGATCGGGCTGAGGATCAGTTTCCAGGCAAACCCCACGATGACAAAGCTGAGGATGGTCGGAATGAAGATGGCCGAGCGGTAAAAGGCGGCAAAGCGCAGGCGCGGATGGCTGAGGATCGCGGCCAGCGCGATGCCGATCGGGTTCTGCACCAGCATATGGATGAAGAAGAACCAGAAATTGTTGCCCAGCGCGTTCCAGAACGCCCCCGACCAGTTCGGATCGCCAAACAGGCGGCGGAAATTTTCGAGCCCGACAAACGCCCGCACCTGATCCGCCTCGCTGTAAAGAGCGAGCCGCAAGGTATTGAAAAGGGGGAAGATCATGATCGCGGTGTAGACCAGCACAGCAGGTGCAAGAAAGACCACGACATGCCATTTGATCCGGCTCGCGCCCATGGTATGCCTCATCCGGTCGGGGCCGGCCCCGTCAGGCGGAACCGGCCGATTTCAGGTTACTTCTGCGGGTCGTACCAGCTGGCCAGACCGTCCTGCAGCCGCTTGCCAGCATCCTCGGGGCTTTCGGCGCCCTTGATCACCTGCACCGAGGCGTTCCAGGTCTCGTTTTCCAGGTTCGGTGTCCCGCGCGACAGGATCTGATAGGTCGAGCGGATGGTCGAGCCGCATTCGCCGCGCCAGCTGACGAATTCCTGCGCCAGCGGGTCCTGCATCGGCACATCGAAACTCGACAGCGAGAAGAAGCCGGGCAGGGCGTTGGCATAGATATTGGCAAACTCTTCGGAGCCGACCCAGTCAAGGAAGGTTCGCGCGGCCTCGGGATTGGGCGAGGCGGCGTTCATGCCGATCGCGATATCGGTATGGTCCGAGATATAGCATTTGTCGCCCGCGTTCTGTACCGGCGGCTTGAAGGCGCCCATCTCGAAATCGGCCTGTGCGTTGAAGCCGGTGATCTCCCAGCTGCCGGCAGGATAGATCGCGGCCCGGCCCAGGGTGAACAGGTTCTGACTGTCGGGATAGGTCTGTGCCTCGTACCCGTCGCCCAGATAGCCGCCCCATTTGGCCAGAGCGCGATAGGGCGCGACCCAGGCCTCGTCGGTCAGCTTCTGTTCGCCGTTGATCAGCGCCAGGCGGCCTTCCTCGCCCTTCCAGTAGTTCGGGCCGATATTGTTGTACCCCATGGTGGCGGCTTCCCACTGGTCGTTGGTCCCCATCGCCATCGGGATATAGCTGCCGTCAGCCTTGATCTTCTCCAGCACGTCAAAGAACTCGGCCTCGGTCTCGGGCACGTTCAGCCCCAGCTCGGCAAAGGCGTCCTTGTTGTAGATAAAGCCATGGATGACCGAAGCCATCGGCACGCAGAAGGTGGCGGCGCCATCATCGGTCTGCCAGGCGGATTTCGCCACATCCGAGAAATTGGCCATGCCGCCGAGGTCGCTCAGGTCGGCCAGGTGGCCGTTCTGGTAAAGGCCCAGCGAGGTGTCGAAGGGGCGGCAGGTGATCAGGTCACCGGCCGAACCCGCATCGAGCTTGGCGTTCAGCACGGCATTGTATTCCGCCGGGGCCGAAGGGGTGAACTTGACCTTGATGTCGGGATGCTTGGCCTCGAAGGCGGGAATGATCTTGTCCTGCCACAGGGTCAAGTCGTCGTTGCGCCAGCTTTCGATGGTCAGGGTCGTTTCCGCCCAGGCCGCACCGCCAAGCGCGGTCGATGCCAAAAGAATGGCGCTCAATACTCTGGTTTTCATGTATTTTCTCTCCCTTGGTTTGTGCTTTTTTCGAGTTCCGCCAATGCCGGGCGTAAATGACCTCCGGTCCGGTTCAGCAATGCGCTTGCCTGTTCTCGTGTAACGGCACCGGCGGCGATCAATACCGCTTCCTTGACGTGACCGCCGGCCAGGTCGAGCGCCTGCCGGGGCGCGGTGCCGGGAACGATCCGTTCAACGATGCCCAATGCGCGCTGGCGCAATTTGTCATTGTCGGCGATCAGGTTGACCATCATGCCGTCGTGCACATGGCCCAACCGCATCGCCATCAGCGTCGAGATCATGTTCAGAACCGCCTTTTGCGCCGTTGCCGCGCCCAGCCGGGTCGATCCGGCGATCACTTCGGGCGGGGTGGGCAGATGGATGGCGCAATCGGCCTGCGCCAGAAGGGGCGTGCCGGCATTGTTGGCTATCGCCACGATCCGCGCGCCGGATGCGGCTGCGATACGGGTGAACGCGATTGGATAAGGTGTTGTTCCACTTGCGGAAAGCGCGATCACAACGTCGCCGTTTTTGACCCCGCGCGCGGCCTTTTCGGCTGCTTGCACATCGTCCTCGGTATGGCCGGGCATGGCGGCCGTCACTGGGACGCCACCGGCCATGTGGATATGGATGCGCTCGGGCGCGATGCCGAATGTGCCGGGCAACTCAACGCCGTCTGCCAGCCCCATCAGCGCCGACGAACCGGCTGCTGCATAGTGGATGTCACCGCCGGTTTGCAGGGCCTGCGCAACCAGTGCTGCTGCCGCGTCGATCTGCGGCAGACAGGTTTGGATGACGCCGAGCGCGCTCTGCTGGCCGTGAAGTAGCAGGGCGAGAATCTCGGGGCCGGGGCGGGTGTCCAATCCCCGTGCCTCGTCTCGCAATGTCTCGGTCTGCGGCAGCATATGATTCCCCTGTGGCTGGTGTATCTAATACCTATTTAATACCTTTTGTCTACCTCCTTCCGGCTACAGGCCGTATATCTGCCGCAATCAGGCGAAAATCATGCAAAGCATCGCACAAAGGTCTTTATTGGCATTAAGAGGTATTATAAAGGTATTGCATGCGTGAGTCTGGCTTTCCATATCTGATTGCGGTCGATGGCGGGGGAACCTCCTGCCGGTTTGCCTTGCAGGCGGGCGCCATTCGGCACGAACTGCGCCTGGGCAGCGCCAATGTGTTTTCCAATCGTACCGGGGCCTTGGCCACCTTGAGCGAGGGGTTGGCGCGGCTTGTGGTTCAGGCGGGTCTGCCGACCGATAGCCTGGTCGACATTCCGGTCTTTGCAGGGCTTGCCGGCGTGATCGACAACACTGCGGCCCAAGAGGTCGCCGCCGCCCTGCCGTTGCGCCATGTCGAAGTGGCCGATGACCGCTTGCCTGCCGTGGTGGGCGCGCTGGGGGAGCGAACCGGTTGCCTGATCGGCGTCGGGACCGGCTCTTTTCTGGGGCGTCAGGATGCCGATGGCATCCGCCTGATCGGCGGCTATGGCTGGTCGCTGGGGGACGAGGCCTCGGGCTGCTGGCTGGGCATGGCGCTGTTGCGCCGCTGTCTCTGGGCGCAGGACGGGCTGGAGGCGGCCACGCCGCTGGTCGCGGCCCTGGGCGCCTGGATCGGAACGGGCAGCAATGCCATCGTGCGGTTTTCGGCCGAAGCCGGGCCTGCCGATTACGCGGCGCTGGCGCCCATGGTGGTCGAGGCCGCCGAGGCGGGCGATCCGCTGGGGCAGGCGCTGATGCGGGCAGGGGCCGACTATCTGTCCCGCGGCCTGCACGCGCTTGGCTGGCAGCCGGGCGAGGCGATCTGCGCTCTTGGCGGCCTGGCCGGGCGCTATACACCATTCCTGCCTGCGGAGATGTCCGCTGCGTTCACTCCCGCGCGGGGAACGGCGCTGGATGGCGGGCTGGAACTGGCCCGCCGGCTGGCGGAACGCAGCGCGAGGGGAGCGGCATGAGCAGCGATACCGTGGAAACCATCGAGACCTATCTGCGCCCCGGCGCCTGGGTCGAGGACGCGGCGGGGCCGCTCTATGTGCGGCTGCGCAAGCGGATCGAACAGAGCATCGACAGCGGGTTGCTGGCGAAAAGCGCGCCCTTGCCGGGCGAGCGCGAGATTGCCAGCCTGACCGGTCTGTCGCGTGTCACCGTGCGCCGGGCAATGCAGGAACTGGTCGATCGCGGCATCATCGTTCAGCGTCAGGGCTCGGGCAGTTTCGTGGCCGATGCCGCGCCCCGGGTCGAGCAATCGCTTTCGCATCTGACCTCGTTCACCGAGGATATGGAGCGGCGTGGCCTCAACGTCACCAGCGAATGGCTGACGCGGGGCGTGTTCATTCCCTCGCCCGAAGAGGTGATGGCGCTGGCGCTCAGCTCGGGCGAGCAGGTGGCGCGGGTGGCACGCCTGCGCCGCGCCGAGGGGCGCCCCATGGCGATCGAACGCGCCTCGCTGCCCACCGATATCCTGCCTGACCCGCAACTGGTGACCTCGTCGCTTTATGCGGTGCTTGAACGTGACGGCAACCGCCCGGTGCGGGCGCTGCAACGGATCTCGGCGGTCAATCTGGGAGCAGAGGACGCAGCGCTGCTGGGGGTGGAACCCGGTACGGCGGGGCTTCGCATCATCCGCACCTCGTACCTGCCGAACCGGCGGGTCATCGAGTACACCCGCTCTCTTTACCGCGCGGACGCCTACGATTTCGTGGCCGAACTGCGCCTTGGCAACAGCTAGGACTGATCATGACCCAGCATATCACGCGCATGCAGCGCGAGATCGACGAAATCCCCGAGGCGGTGCAGCGTCTGCTGGACCACGGGGCGCAGGATGTGGCCCGGGTGGCCGCCGTGCTGCGT
Source organism: Ruegeria pomeroyi (assembly GCF_021405525.1). GTDB lineage: Bacteria > Pseudomonadota > Alphaproteobacteria > Rhodobacterales > Rhodobacteraceae > Ruegeria_B > Ruegeria_B alba. Next base: position 2,304,940 of record NZ_JAGQAG010000001.1, on the reverse strand, counting down.
CTGCGCGATCCCCTGTTTATCGCGACGGTGGCGCGCGGCTCGTCCGATCATGTCTGCACCTATCTGAAATATGCCGCCGAACTGCTGCTGGGTCTGCCGGTCGCCTCGATCGGCCCGTCGGTGGCGTCTGTCTACGATGCGCGGCTCAGGCTTGAGCGGGCGCTTTGCCTGTCGGTGTCGCAATCGGGCAAGAGTCCCGATATCGTCGCCATGGCCCGCAATGCAGGGCGCGATGGGGCGCTGAGCGTGGCGCTGACCAACGATGCCGCTTCGCCCCTGGCCGGGGTCAGCGATCATACGATCGACATCCATGCCGGGCCCGAACTGAGCGTGGCGGCGACCAAGACCTTTGTCACCTCGGCGGTGGCCGGGCTGATGCTACTGGCCGACTGGGCCGAGGATGAGGGGCTGCGCGCCGCACTTGGCAACCTGCCTGAAACGCTGGCGGCGGCCAGCCGCATCGACTGGCCAGAGATGCGTGCCGCCATCGGGGCGCGGCCCTCGCTCTTTACCCTGGGTCGGGGCACCGCGCTGGCGGTCTCGAACGAGGCCGCGCTGAAGTTCAAGGAAACCTGCCAATTGCATGCCGAGAGCTATTCCTCGGCCGAGGTGCTGCACGGACCTGTCTCGATCGTCGAGGAGGGGTTCCCGGTGCTGGGCTTTGCCGCGGCAGATGCCGCCGAGGCGCCGCTGGCCGAGATCGCCGACCAGATCGCGGCCAAGGGCGCCACCGTGTTTGCCACCACCGGGCGGGTCGGCCGCGCCCATGCGCTGGAACATGTGCGCAGCGGCCATCCGCTGACCGATCCGCTGAGCCTGATCGTATCCTTCTATGCCATGGTCGAGGCCTTTGCCGCCGAGCGTGGCATCGACCCGGACGCGCCGCGCCATCTCAACAAGGTGACGGAGACGGTATGACCCTTGCCCTGTCCGGAGCCCGAATCCTGACGCCCGAAGGCGTGGTCGATGGGCATATGCTGGTGATTGACGCTGGGCGCATTCAGCGGATCGCCCCCCTGGGCGAGATCCCGGCCAACGCCCGGCATCTGCGGTTGCAGGGGGGGTGGCTGGCGCCCGGTTTTGTCGATCTGCAGGTAAATGGTGGCGGTGGGGTGATGCTGAACAACGCGCCCAGCGTCGACAGCCTGCGCAAGATGGCCCAGGCGCATGCGCGGATCGGGGCCACCACCATCCTGCCGACGCTGATCACCGATACGCCTGCCGTTGTCGCCGCCGCCATTACAGCAGTCGAGATGGCGGTGGCCGGTGGCGTGCCGGGGATCGCGGGCCTGCATCTGGAAGGGCCGCACCTGGCCCTCTCGCGCAAGGGCGCCCATTACCCGGCGCTGATCCGTGTGATGGAGGAGGAAGATCTGGCGCTGCTGCTGGAGGCGGCGCGGCGGCTGCCTCTGCTCAAGGTCACGCTGGCGACCGAGAGCGTGACGCCGGAGCAGATCCGCGCGTTGACCGCGGCCGGGGTGCTGGTGTCGCTGGGTCATACCGATGCGCGTTTCGAGGACTGCCGCGCAGCGGCAGATGCGGGGGCGGCCTGTGTCACCCATCTGTTCAATGCACAAAGCCAGATGGGCAATCGTGAACCGGGCGTGGTGGGCGCGGCACTGGCGCTGGGGGCGCTGTCGGCGGGGATCATCGCCGATGGCATCCACGTGCACCCCGCTTCGTTGCGCAATGCGCTCCGGGCCAAGGCCGGGCCGGGACGGGTGTTTCTGGTCAGTGATTCCATGGCGACGGCGGGGTCCGATATCGATGCGTTCACGCTCAACGGGCGTGAGATCCGGCGCAGCGGCGACCGGCTGACACTTGTCGATGGGACCCTTGCCGGGGCGCATCTGGAACTGGCGCAGGCGATACGCAACGCGATGGCCATGGGGGGGCTGGATGCGTGTGAGGCGCTCGGCATGGCCACGCGCTATCCCGCCGACCTGATCGGGCGGTTTGATCTGGGCCGGATCGCCGTCGGTGCGCGGGCCGATCTGGTGCATCTGGATGAGGACCTGTGTCTGCGCCGGGTGTGGCGGGACGGTCTGGACCTCGATTGAAGCCGTCCCGAGAACGGGGTGCTCCCGCCCGTCGTTGATGTTTTCATGCGAAAACATCGCCTCCCGTTGGGCCGGGCGCCGCGCGATGCGCGGCGCGGGGGCGCTGCCCCCGGGTAACAAAATTCGTCGAATTTTGTTACCTCCCCCGGAGTATTTTGGGCGAAATGAAGGACCTGTCAGGCCGGATGAAGCGAGACCGGCAGGCCGTTGAACGCGGCATTGCCGCTGAGCGGGTCGGTCCGGCGGTCATCGGTCACGTCGTTGATCGAAACGGTCCGGTTTTGCGTTGCTGCCGAAAGGTGGCCTCCTTGCTGGCCCCAGCCCTGGGGGATGGAGACGACGCCTGGCGCCATGGCCTCGGTCACTTCGACAGGCAGGGTGAGAGTGCCGGCCGCGCTGGTGATGCGGGCCGGCGCGCCGTCGGCGAGGCCGAGGCGGGTGGCATCGGTCGGGTTCACCTCGACCGTGCAGCGGTTGCGGCCCTTGACCAGGCGCGGGCTGTTCTGGGTCCAGCTGTTGTGGCTGCGCACCTGTCTCCGTCCGATCAGGGTGAAGGGGCGCGCTGGGTCGGCGCTGTCGCCGCTGGCCAGCAGGCGTGGCAGGTCGTCCAGAAACGCCTCGGGCGCCAGGTCGAGACGTCCCTCCGGGGTCTCCAGCCGGTCGGTCAGGTTCGGCTTCAACGGACCCAGATCGCGCGGGCGGCCTGTCTGTTGCAGCGTTTCGAGCGAGACATTGTCACCATGGAACCCCTGCGCCAGCAGCAGCGCCAGCACCTGTTCCGGCGCCGGGCCGATCTGGTTGGCGCCGGTCAGCTTTGCGGTTAGTCGGGCAATGACCTCCCATTCGGGCGGATTGCCTTGCGGCGGTGCAAAGATCGGGGTCGCATAGCCCACCGTGTTGCGCACCGCAAACGTGTGGAACACCATATCATAGACCGTCTCTTCGAGCGCCACGGTACCGGGCAGGATCAGGTCGGCGTGCCTGGTGGTGTCATTCACATGAATGTCGAGCGACATCATGAAATCAAGCCCCTGAAGCGCGCGTTCGATGCGCCGCCCATTGGGCGTTGTCAGCACCGGATTGCCCGCCACGGTCACCAGCGCGCGGATCTGGCCGGGGCCGGGGGTTTCGATCTCTTCGGCCAGCACCGAGACCGGAAATTCGCCATTGTAGAGCGGCTGGCCCGACACCCGCGAGCGCCGCTCGGGATAGCTCCGCGCCTTGCCTTTGCGCGAGGTCATGCCGACATAGTCCACCGCCGGGGTGGTGAACATGGCGCCGCCTTCGCGGTCGAAATTGCCGGTCACGATGTTGAGCGCGTTGGTGGCCCATTGGCAGAGCGTGCCAAAGCTTTGCGTCGAGGCGCCCATGCGGGCGTAGCAGGCGGCGCGGGGGGCGGCGGCGAAATCGCGGGCCAACTGGCGGATGGTGTCAGCGACGATCCCGGTGGCCTGGGCGGCGCGCTCGGGGGTGAAACGGGCGACAGCGGCGCTCAGCCGGTCCAGTCCATCCGTCAGTGGTTCCAGGTGGCGCAGGCGGGCAGGGCCGTCCGACAGGATCACATGCAGCATCGCCATCAGCAGCCAGGCGTCGCTTTCGGGGCGGATGAAGTGATGCTCGCCCGCGCGCTCGGCGGTCTCGGTCCGGCGCGGGTCGATCACGACGACCCGGCCACCGCGCGCCTTGATCGCGTCGATGCGGTGGCCATAGCCCGGTGCCGTCATCATCGAACCGTTCGAAACCACCGGGTTGCCACCGATGATCAACAGGAAATCGGTGCGGTCGATATCGGGGATCGGCATCAGCATCGGGTGGCCCAGCATGTGGATCGAAGCGACGTGATGGGGGATCTGATCGGCGGTGGCCGAGCTGTAGCGGTTGGTCGTGCCGATCGCCTTGACCAGTGCCGGCAGGTTCAGAAGGTTGCCGAATTTATGCGCGTTGGGATTGCCGAGATAGACGCCCACCGCGTCGCGGTCATGGGCGGCCTGCACGGCGCGGATACGCTCGGCGGCATGGTCAAACGCCGCCTCCCAGCTGATTTCCTCGAAATCGCTGCCGCGTTTCAGCAAGGGTTTGGTCACCCGGTCGGGATCGGTGCGGAAATCCTGCAAGGCGACCGCCTTGGGGCAGATATGGCCGCGCGACAGCGGATCCTCGGGATCGGGACGGATCGACAGAACGTCGTTGTCGTCATGTGTGATGATCAGGCCGCACATGGCCTCGCATATGTTGCAGCTGCGATGCTGGACACGCGGCTGGGTATGAGGGGCGGACATGCGGCGCTTCCTTGCTGGGGGCTGGACGGAAAACGGGCGCCCGAAACCTTCGGACGCCCGCGATTTTCAGGTCTTATTCCTCGTGGACCTTGGCCCAGCCGCCATTCTCGACCTTGAGAACATAGACCGAGTCCGCGCCCTGGTGATCGTCGGGGCCATAGTTGATATGGTTGCCGACCAGATCGTCCTGATAATCGAGCGTTTCCATCGCGGCGATGAAGCTTTCATGGGTCAGATCGGGGCCAGCGGCCTCGAGCGCCATGACCATCTGCTGGGCCGCGGCATAGCCGAGCATGGCAAAGCCTTGCGGGTCTTCACCGGTTGCGGCCTTGTATTCCTCGATGAAGGCTTTCGGGGCGGGCTCGTCTGCGCGCGCCCACAGGTCCTGCCAGCTGGCTGCGGCATAGAAACCCTCGGTCACGCCGCCCGGAACCTGTGCCACCACGGTCAGGAAGCTGGCCGAGGTCCCCATGAATTGCATGTCGGACAGGCCCATCTTCTTGGCGGTGCCGACCACGGTGATCGCCTGACGCACACCCAACGCGATGGTCACCACGTCGCAGCCCGCTTCCTTGAGCTTGGAGAGCGAGCCCACGAAATCGGTTTCATCCGGTTTGTGGGTGGTTTCGGCGACAAAGGTCAGCCCTGCTTCCTCGGTACCAGCCTTGGTGCCTTCGAGGATCTCCTTGCCGAAATCGGTGGGCAGATACATCGAGCAGATATTCTTGGCGCCATGCGCAGCGGCCAGATATTTCACGCCGACGCGGCTCTGGTCGAAATAGCTCGAGAACGAGGTGAACTTGTTGCCCACGGGCTCTTGCAGCATCTGACGCGCGGCCGAGAGCGGGGCCAGGTTCGGGATGCCCTTGGGATCGAGCAGCTTGAAGCCCGCGATGATCATCGGCGTACCGAGGTTCTGCATCATCGCGAATACCTTGTCGCGGTTCAGCAGCTTGTTGAAGCCCTGCATCGCGCGCGGCATCTGATAGCCGTGGTCCTCGACCACATAGCGGATCTGGCGCCCATGCACGCCGCCGGCGGCGTTGATCTTGTCGAAATAGACATTGGCGCCCTTGGTGGCGGGCACGCCCACGGCGGCGAAGATGCCGCTCAGGTCGTTGACCGCGCCGATGACGATTTCGTCATCGGTCACACCCTGGGTTTCGGCGCTCGCCAGCCCCGCCGCCGCAGTCAGCGCGGTGGCCGCCAGCAGACCCTTGATCATATTCTTCATCATATTCCTCCCTTTGGATGGCCCTGTTGTTATTTGTACATATCTTCGATGAGATGTGCGTGTTTCTTTTCGACAAAACTGCGTTTCAGTTTCATCGTCGCGGTCAGCTCGTCGTCTTCGGCGGTCAGCAGCACGTCGATCAGGCGGAAATCCTTGATCTGCTCGACCCGCGCGAATTCCTTGTTCACCTGTGCGACCTCGGCCGCAATCAACTCGCGCACCTCCTTGGCGGCGCAGAGCGAGGCGAAGTTCGAAAACGGCACCTTGCGATCCTGCGCGAATTTCTCGACGTTTTCCTGGTCGATCATGATCAGGCAGGTCAGGAACTTGCGCTTGTCGCCGACGATCACCGCGTCCGAGATGTAATGGCTGAATTTCAGCCGGCTTTCGATCTCGGCGGGGGTGATGTTCTTGCCCCCGGCGGTGATGATGATGTCCTTGAGCCGCCCGGTGATGGTGACATAGCCATCACTGTCCATCCGCCCGATATCGCCGGTGCGCAGCCAGCCGTCGTCGGTAAAGCTTTCGGCGGTCTTTTCGTTGTTGCGCCAGTAGCCCTTGAAGATGTTGAGCCCCTTGACCTGGATCTCGCCGCCCTCGGCGATGCGCACCTCGATGCCGGGAACCACCTTGCCGATGGTGCCGATCCGGTTTTCCTCGGGCGTGTTGATGGTGGCGATCCCGGCGGTTTCGGTCATGCCGTAGCCTTCGACCAGCGGCACGCCGATGGCCCAGTACCATTTCAGCAGCTCGGGCGAGATCGGCGCCGCCCCGGTGCCGCCCCGGCGCATCTTGTCCATGCCCAGCATCCGGCGCAGGTTGCGCAGTACCAGCCTGTCCCAGAGCCAGAAATTTGCGGCCACACCGGCGGGAACCGGTTTGTTTTCAATCAGGTATTGCGCGCGCTTCATGCCCGCCCGCAGCGCCATGCCAAAGGCCGCGCGCCCGCTGGGCGTGGCCTCTTGCGCCAGGATCAGCACCTGGGAATAGATCTTCTCCCACACCCGCGGTACCGCGGTGAAGGTCGCGGGCGAGACCTCTTGCAGGTTGGCAAAGACCGTCTCCGGGCTTTCGGCAAAGTTCACCGTGCATTTGGAGGCGAGCGGGAAATAGATCGACACGTCGCGTTCCAGGATATGGCAGAGCGGCAGAAAACACAGCTGTTCGTCGGTCTCCTGCGTCGGCAACCTGTGGGCGCCCGCCTCGATCCCGGCCATGATGTTCTCGTGCGTCAGCATCGCGCCCTTGGGCATGCCGGTGGTGCCCGAGGTATAGATCAGCAGCGCCACATCCTCGGGCCGGGTCAGGGCGATCTCGGCCTCGAACGCGCCCGGCTCTTCCATTTCCGCCTCGCGGCCGATCTCGTAGAGCTTGTCGATCATCAGACAGCGGGGATGGTTCAGGTCGTGCAGCCCCTCATCCTCGAGGATGATGACGTTGAGCAGACCGGGAACCTCGCCCTCGATCTGGAGATACTTGTCCAGCTGTTCCTCGTTCTCGGCAATCAGGAACCGGCTGTCGCTGTCGTTGATCAAGTATTTCAGCTGGCTGGCCGAGTCGGTCGTATAGACCCCCGAGGCGATGCCGCCGACGGCCTGAATGCCCATGTCGAACCAGGCCCATTCCTTGCGGTCCTCGCTGAGGATCGAGACGACCTCGCCGCGTTTCAGCCCCAGTTTGCGCAAGGCCAGGCCGATCCATTTGGCGTGCTGCCAGTAATCGGCCCAGGAATAGGATTTCCAGATGCCGAAATCCTTTTCCCGATGCGCGGTGCGGGTGCCCAACTCGGCGCAGCGTTTCTGGAACAGGGCCGAGATCGTGGTGGTACCGTCCACCAGCACCGGGCGCTGGCCCGGCGTGGCGTTGAACGTGACCCCGTTGATCACGGTCTGGGCGGGCAGGGTGCGTGTATCCATCTTGTCCACCTCTTTCGTTAGCGCCAGGTTTTCTTGCGTTTCCAGCGGCGGTTCTCCCGCGCGCCTTCCTCTTGCACACCCAGATAGAAGTTCTGGATGTCCTCGGAGGCCATCAGCGATTGGGCCGAGCCGTCCATGACGATGCGCCCGACCTCCATCACATAGCCATGATCGGCCAGCTCCAGCGCCGCGCTGGCATTCTGTTCCACCAGCATCATGGTCATGTTCTGCTCTTCGTTGAGCCGTTTGAGGATGGCAAAGATCTCTTGCACCAGCAGCGGCGACAGGCCCAGGCTGGGTTCGTCCAGCAACATGATGCGCGGGTTGGCCATCAGGCCCCGGCCAATGGCCAGCATCTGCTGTTGCCCGCCCGACAGGGTGCCCGCCTCCTGGTTGCGGCGCTCCTTCAGGATCGGGAAATAGCTGAACACCAGTTCCCGGTCGCGCTCGATCTGTGCCTTGTCGGTGGCCGTATACGCGCCCAGGCTCAGGTTCTCGTCCACGGTCAGCAGCGGAAACACCTCGCGCCCCTCGGGCACATGCACGATGCCTTTCTGGACCACCTTGTGCGGTTCCGATCCCTGGATTTCCTCGCCGTCAAAGGTGATGGTGCCCTTTTCGGGGTCCATCACGCCCGAGATGGTCTTCATCAGCGTGGTTTTGCCCGCGCCGTTGGCGCCCAGGATCGAGACGATCTGGCCTGGCCGCACCTCGAGCGAGACGCCACGGATGGCCATGATCGGGCCGTAAAAGCTTTCGATATTGCGGATTTTCAGAATGGGCTCGGTCATGCGGCCTTCCCCAGATAGGCTTCGATCACGGCGGGGTCGGATTGCACCTGCGCCGGTGTGCCCAGCGCCAGCTTCGCCCCGTCGGCCATGGCCAGAACCCGGTCGCTCACGCCCGAGACCAGCCCCATGTCATGTTCCACCATCAGCACGGTAATCCCCATCTGGCGGCGGATGTCGTCGATCCACCAGCGCATGTCGTTGGTCTCCTCGACCGACAGGCCCGAGGCCGGTTCGTCCAGCAGCAACAGCTTGGGATCGGTGGCCAGCGCGCGGGCCACCTCGACCACCTTGCGCACGCCATAGGGCAGGCCGGCGATATACTTGTCGCGATAGGCCTGGAGATCGAGGAAATCGATGATCTCCTCTACCTTCTCGCGGTTCTCCATCTCTTGCCGCCGGGCCGAGGGGGTGAACAGGATCTCCGAGAACAGGTTGGTGCGGCGATGCCGGTGGCGGCCCACCAGCAGGTTCTGCAACACGGTGGCATGCTCGAACAGTTCGATGTTCTGAAAGGTGCGCGCCACCCCATAGGCGGCCACGCCCGAGGGCTTGACCTCCAACAGGTTGTGACCGTCGAACCGGATCTGGCCCGCATAAGGGTCGTAAAAGCGCGAGATCAGGTTGAACACCGTCGACTTGCCCGCCCCGTTGGGGCCAACGATGGCAAAGACCTCGCCCTCTTCGACGGAGAAGGACAGGTTGTCCACCGCCGTCAGCCCGCCGAATTTCAGGGTGACGTTTTCCAGCTCCAACAGGCTCATCTCAGGCGCTCCGTCTTCAGATAGGATTTCTGCCGCTTGAACATGTCCTTGCGGTAGAATGGGAACAGCTCGAAGAAGGTGCGGATCTTGAGCCAGCGGCCATAGATGCCCATCGGTTCGAGCAGGATGAAGGCGATCAGGATCATGCCGAAGATCCCGAATTCCAGCCCCGGAATGGCCACGGTGCTGCCGCCAAAGACGGCGCCCACGTATTCCTTGGCGATCGACAGGAACTGCGGCAGGAACCCGATCACGATGGCGCCGAAAAAGGCGCCGTGGATCGAGCCCAGCCCGCCGATCACGATCATCATCAACAGCTCGATCGAGATCACGACGCTGAAGGTCTCGTTGTTGAAGGCGCCGGCGAACAGGCCCATGAAGGCGCCCGCCCAGCCGGTGACCATGCACGAGAGGCCAAACGAGATGGTCTTGGTCCGCGCGATATCGACACCCATCGCCTGGGCCGACACTTCGCTGTCACGCACCGCGATGAAGCTGCGCCCCAGCGGCGAGCGGAGCAGGTTGATATAGCCCAGCGTCACGATCACGGTGACTGCCAGCACCAGCCAATAGAACAGCATCGGCGTGCCCCAGCGGTCGATGGTCAGGCCAAAGAGGTCGATCCCGGCGATGTATTTGCCGCTGACGCCACCGGTCCAGGGTTCGGTCAGCACGATGATGTCGTCGACAAGGATCGACAGGGCCAGCGTGAAAATGGCCAGATAGATACCGTGCAGCCGCAAGGCAGGGATCGCCACCGTGGCGCCGATCAGCCCGGTGATCACTCCGGCCAGCGGAAAGGCGATCAGGAAGGGTACGCCCGCCTCGAGCAGGATGACATTGGCATAACAGCCAAAGGCCAGGAAGGCCGCGTGACCAAGACTGGCCTGACCGGTATGGCCGGTCAGCACCATCAGCCCCATGCCCGCGATGGCCCAGATCAGCACGTTGGTCAGCTCGCCCAGATAGAACGTGTCCAGCAGCCAGGGTGCGGCGATCACGATGGCCAGCAGGATCATGTAGAGGCTCAGCTGGTATCCGTCCTTCCAGGGGCGGATATCCTGCATGTAGTCGGTTTTGAAAACGATGCGCATGATCTCAGACCTTCTTCACGCGGACCTGGCTGAACAGGCCGTGGGGACGGAAGACCAGCACCGCCACAAGCAGCGCATAAGGCGCGATCTGGCTGTAACCGGCGGCGATATAGCGGCTGGCAAAGGGTTCGATGACACCGACGATCAACCCGCCCGCAAGCGCGCCGGGCAGGCTGCCGAACCCGCCGATCACGGCGGCGGCAAAGGCCTTGATGCCCAACAGGCCGGTCGAGGGATCGACCGAACCCTTGGCGGCAAAGAGGATGCCCGCCACCGCGGCCACAGCACCGGCCAGCGCCCAGATAAAGCCCTGCACCCGCTTGACCGGGATGCCCATGTAATAGGCGGCCAGCTGGTTCTGCGACGCGCCCTGCATCGCCAGGCCCAGCTTGGTACGGCTGAAGAACAGGTAGAGCGACCCGGTCAGCGCCAGGGTGACGATGATCACCGCCACATCCTCCAGCCCCAGGACCAGCCCGCCAAATGACAGCTCCTTGCCCGCCAGAGGGTTTTGCAGCGTCTGCGGCTCGTGGCCCCAGATCAGACCGGCGACGAAACGGATGACGAAACCCAGCGCGATGGTCAGGATCACCACCGCCGTCTGGCTTTCGCCGAACATCCGCCGGATCACCAGCCGGTCGAGCAGATAGCCCAGCCCCGCCATGATCCCCAGCGAGATCGGCACAGCCATCCAGAACGGCAGGCCCATATACTCTGCATTGGTCAGCCCGATGGTGACAAAGGCGCCCAGCATCATGAAATCGCCCTGCGCGAAATTCACCGCCTCGGTCGCCTTGTAGATCAGAACGAAGCCAAGCGCGATCAGGCCGTAGACGCAGCCATTCGCCAGCCCGCTGATCAGCAGCTGTACGTTGTCCAAATTTTCCTCCCTGCGCCGGTTTTCCGGCGTCCTTTCCTGTGCTCCGGACCGAGTATCGGACCGGGGCTTGGCTCTCACTATGGCGTGATCATCACCTTTCCGTCAGTCTTTTTCAGAGCGTTGGCCAATCCTGACACAACGTCACGAAGCGGAAGGTGTCCCGACACATCGGTTTTCCAGCGCCCGTCGGCAAAACGCGCCTGCACCTCGGCCGCCACGCGCGCCTGATCGGCGGGCGGGGTGGTCATCATCCACTGGGTGAGCCAGAACCCCTCGATTCGCTTGTTCATGAAGATCAGCTGGCCCATCTGGGTCAGTACCGGCAATTCGGCATCGAGCTTGCCATAAGACACCCAGCGCGCGCCATTCGGCATGGCGGTAAAGATGCGTTCCGAGGTCTGGTCCGACACCGCGTCCAGGAACACGCGCGGTTTCAGTGCGCGGCTGATGGCGGTGAATTTCTGAACCAGTTCGGGATCGGACGTCACCAGAACCTCGACCGCGCCCAATGCCTTGAGCGGCTCCACCGCCTCGGCCCGGCGCACCAGTGCGATGGGTTTCAGACCCAGATCGCGCCCCAGCGACACCATCAGCTTGCCCAGCTGGCTGGTGGCCGCCGAGACCACGAACGCCTCGCCCTCGGAGCGCGCGATATCGACCATGGCCATCGCCGTCAGCGGGTTGACGATCTGCGCCGATCCGTCCTCGTCACTGATATCGGGGCGCAGTGGAATACACATCTGCGCCTTGGTCAGCACATATTCGGCCCAGGCACCCGAGCTGGCGGCGACAAAGGCGACGCGCTGGCCCACCAGACCCTCGGCGCCCTTGCCCGCCGCGACCACGTCGCCGCAACCTTCAAAGCCCGCCGGCGCGCCCTTGACGCGCGGCTGGCCGTATTCGCCCTTGATGAAATGCAGGTCCGAGGGATTGACCGAGGCCATGCGCAGCCGGATCAGCGCCTCGCCGGGGCCGGGTTGGGGCACCGCGATCTCGCCCGGCTCCAGCCAGTCGGCGGCGTCCGCGATGGCCGGGCCGGTGGCCTTGCCGGAATACCCGTCGCCGGTCTGCAAAACGGCGAACATGGTGGTGGGGATATCTGTCATTGTCGTCCTCGATCGGGGTCAGGAGGGATAGGCCCGCAGGCCCTGCATGGCGAAGCGCACGATCTCTTCGACGATGGCTTCGTATTTCTGTGGCGTATCGCCGGGGCGGGGGCGGAACCAGGCGACCGGCCCGTTCAGCGCGCTCATGAAGGTCTGTACTGTGATCGCCGGGTCGGGGCCGGCGCGCAGGCTGCCCTCGGCCAGACCCTTGGCCAGCAATTCGCGGAACCGCGCCTCATAGGCATCGCGGCGCGCGATATGCTGGGACAGCGATTCCTTCTGGAACTCGGTCGTGGTGGTATAGCGGCGCATCAGCAGCCCGTCCTTGAGCACCAGCATGAAGGAATGGTGAAACAGCATCGCGCGCACATGGCCGCGCGCCATCGCCTCGAGCCGGTCGAGCACCGGCAGATCGGCCTGATAGCCGGGGTCGGTGGCCTGGAACACGATATCCATGCCCCGGTCGCGCACCGCGTTGAACAGGTCCATCTTGGACGGGAAATAGTGATAGACCCGCCCCTTGGTCGCACCCAGATGCCGCGCCACCGTATCGATCGAGGTGGCGTCAAAACCACGGCTCTGGAAACATTCGGCGGCGGCGTCAAGCAACTCCTCGTAGCGCTCGCTGCGGCTGGGGCTGTTGGTGGTGGTATCGCTCACGGGGCTTTGGCCTTTGGCTGTCTGCGGCGGGAAACATACTCTTGGGTATGAAGGATACATACGCGCGGGTATGGATCAATCCGACACTTGCATGACGTGGCGGCAAAGGAACGAATGCGGGGCAGGGCGCAGGCAGGTTGCCCTGCAAGCGTTTTTTTCAACGTCATCGTGGTTATTACGGGAGAGAACGCATGAAAAAAGGGGCGCGGTTCTATTTCCCGCCCCGGCAACTGTGTGATTTTGGTATCCACACGGTCGTGTCGGTTCGGTTTAAGATTTTGGGGCGTGGCGAGACGCGCGGTGGATGACGCGGACCTTGCCTTTGCTCAAAACTTCCTGATCGACGCGGTTCAGCCAGCGGTCGCGGCACTGAGCGCCAGAGACGATCTGGGTTTTGTGACTATCGTGAACCCCGGCTCGGCGGGCCTGTCGATTGTCGCCAACCGTGGGCTGACAGCCGCCTGAGCCGGGAGGATGGTAGAACGTGACGCAAGGGTCCCTTGCGTCACGCAAGGTTCTGGTCTGGCCGGGTGATCGGCTCAGTTCGCCATCAGCGCGCGCAGAGCCTGGGCCTGAACCGAGATGGTCTCGGGCGCGGCCTTGATCCCGGACAGCACCTTGAGCACCCCGGTCTTGAGCGTCTCGTTCAGCGCGCTGGTCTCTACATTCTCGACCATCTTGTCATAGTCGAAGCCTGTCTCGGTCAACAGCCCGTTGTCTTGCCAGCTCTTGTAAAGCTCGGCGGCACCGGTTTGCGCGGCGGCCACCTGTTCACCAACTGCGGTGGCAGCATCGTTTGCGACTTCGGTTGCCGTATCAACCGCGCTGTTTGCCGCCTCGGTGGCAGTATCGGCCGCGCTGCTGGCTGTCTCGGTTGCTTGCGTCGCAACGTCCGAGGTAGCCTCTCTTGCCTGATCCACCGCTTGTGCGACGCTATCGGTTGCGTCCTGTACAGCTTCGCTGGCGGCTTCACCGACCTGGGACAGTGTTTCGGTCACGGCCGCTGCAGCCTGATCCACCGCTTCATCGGCTGCGGTTGCGACCTCTTCGGTTGTCGACTGCACGGGCGCTTCGGTGACCGGCTCGGCAGGGGTAACAGTGCTGGATTGCTGCACTTCAGCCGGTTGTTCGCCCTGTGTGAAAAAAACATAAGCCCCGGCACCGATAGCGCCCAGGGCGACGAGGATCAGAATGCGATTCATTGCGGTCTCCCAATATTTGAGTGGGCTGTACATGGGGGTCTGAATTGTCGGGGGCTAGGGGGAAATTTCGGAATGTACTGGCAAATCGATGGGACCGGCGCTTTTACGCGGATGACAAAAGGGGCAAGCGGCAACACCCCGCCAAGAAGCGCGAAACCAACGTGGATTTAGATGGACATGACCCTTGCGTCCGACAAAGCAGCTGCGTCGAGCGCAGTTGTTAACAGAGTTTGCCGTTGGAACTGGAGCGGGTAGCGGGAATCGAACCCGCACTTCAGGCTTGGGAAGCCGGCGCGCTACCACTACACCATACCCGCGCTCACCGGGTTCGAATACGCAATGGCCGGAGCCGCGTCAAGCGGTTCCGGCGCGCCGGGCCTGGAACAGGTTGATGGTGGCCGGCATCAGGATCCGGCCGTCTTCGACGTAAGGTTCGAGCGCAGTGCTGACCGCGTTGCGGATCGCGGCTTCGTCCGCCTCGGACCCGTCGAAATGTGCCAGCACCCGTGCGGCTGGTCCCAATCGGGTGCAGAGGGCCGAGGCCCCTGACAACCCGCCGGGCGGGGTCAGCTTAACTTCAACCGCATGGGCCTCGATATCGGCAAGACCGGCTTCGGCCATGAAGCCGGTGACGCGGTCAATGTCGTGAAAGGCCAGAGGTCCCGGTGCGTTGCGGTCTGCCTTGGGCATCTGGCCCAGCCGGTCGGTGGCCGCGCGGTGGGGAAGGTAGAACCAGGGGTTTCCGGCCAGCGGACCCCAGGCGGCAAAGGTCATGCGCCCGCCGGGTTTCAATGCACCGGCGATATTGGTGAACGCGGCGACATTGTCGGAAAAGAACATCATGCCGAAACGCGAGATCATCGCGTCGCGCGCAGCCGGCGGAAAGGGCTCGGTCTGGGCATCGGCGCGGGCAAACCCCACATTCTCCATACCCTCGGCCCGCTCCCGGGCCCGCTCAAGGAACGGCGCCGAGATATCGACCCCCAACACATGGCCGCACGGCCCGACCGTCCGACCTGCCGCCAGGGTGACGTCGCCCAGACCGCAACCGATATCCAGTACACGCTGGCCCGGCTTCAACTCCGCGCGATCAAGCAGAAGTCCGACGACCGGCGCGAAGGAGGCCGCGATCTGCTCCTCGAAGGTGAGCCATTTCATGCCCGAGGCGGATTTGCCCCAATACTCGGCCTGCTCCTGGTTTGTCTCTGTCATGATACCTCCCTTTGGGAAAGTATCATGCCCTGCGGCGGCGACGGCGGCCAGACCCCTCGTCGTCACCACCCCCGGTGTTGAACGAGACCTTGGGCAGGGTCAGGACCTTGGCCAGTTCGGGGAAGGGTTCGGCCGAGTTCGGGATTGCCGAGGCATTCACGAAATGCTCCTGGAATCGGCGTTCGACCGCGGTCTCGATCTTCTCGATGGCGCGCACGGTGGCCTCTATCTCGGTCCGGGCGTCGGTGTTGAGCAGCGCGATCCGCGCGCCGGTGCCCGCCGCGTTGCCAGCGCTGGTGACCTTGTCCAGCGGGCAATCGGGGATCATGCCCAGCACCATCGCGTGTTTTGCCGAGATATGGGCGCCAAACGCCCCGGCCAGCACCACCCGGTCCACCTTGTCGACCTCCAGCTTGTCCATCAGCAGGCGGGCGCCGGAGTAAAGCGCCGCCTTTGCCATCTGGATGGCGCGCACATCGGGGTTGGTGACGGTGATGGTCGGGCCGCCGTCGGCGGAGCCATCCCACAGCAGATAGGCATTGGTGCGCCCGTCCTGGATGCAACGGGGGCTGCCGGTCTGCTCGGCCGAGCCGATCAGGCCCGAGGCGTCCAGAATGCCCGCCATGCGCATCTCGGCCACCACCTCGATGATGCCCGAGCCGCAGATGCCGGTGATGCCGGTGGTTGCGATCGCTTCGGCGAAGCCTTCCTGATCGGACCAGATCTCCGAACCGATCACGCGGAAACGCGGTTCCTTGGTGACCGGGTCGATCTCGACCCGTTCGATGGCGCCGGGGGCGGCGCGCTGGCCGCTGGAGATCTGTGCGCCTTCAAAGGCCGGGCCGGTGGGCGAGGAGCAGGCCAGCACCTTGTCCTTGTTGCCCAGCAGGATCTCGGCATTGGTGCCCACATCGACCACCAACACCAGATCCTCGGATTTGTCGGGCGCTTCGGACAGGGCGACGGCGGCGGCATCGGCGCCCACATGGCCCGCGATACAGGGCAGGATATAGACGCGCGCGGCGGGGTGGATGTTCAGATCCAGTTCCCAGGCCCGCAGCGACAGCGCATCCGAGGTGGCCAGCGCAAACGGCGCCTGACCCAGCTCGAACGGGTCGATCCCCAGGAACAGGTGGTGCATGACCGGGTTGCAGACAAACACCGCATCCACGATCAGCGCCTTGTCGATCCCGGCCTCGGCTGCGATCTGGGTAAACAGGGCGTTCATGCCTTCGCGCACCGCGCGGGTCATCTCCTGGTCGCCGCCCTTGTTCATCATCGAGTAGCTGACCCGGCTCATCAGATCCTCGCCAAAGCGGATCTGCGGGTTCATGATGCCGGATGAGGCCACCACCTCGCCGCTGTGCAGGTCGCACAGATGCGCGGCGATGGTGGTCGAGCCGAGATCGACCGCCAGCCCATAGACGGTGCCATCGTAATAACCGGGCCAGATATGCATGATCTTGGGCGGGTGGCTGGCATCGCCCAGATGCACCGCCACGGTGACCTTCCATCCACCCTTGCGCAACACCGGCTGCAACTGGTGCAGGATATGCAGGTCGGTCTGTACGCCGGTCAGCTGCCATTGTTCGGCGAGCGCCGCGATCAGGCGTTCCATGTCGCCGGTGGGCTTGTGCATGTCGGGCTCTTCGACCTCGACATAGAACAGCCGGGTCGAGGGGTTCATGGTGATCTTGCGCGCCTCGGCCCGCTTGCGCACCACCTGGCGGTGGACCTGGCTTTCAGGCGGCACGTCGATCACCACATCGCCCTGTACCGTCGCCTGACAGCCCAGCCGGCGCCCGTCGATCAAGCCGCGCTTGTCCTTGTAGCGCTGCTCGACCGCGTTCCAGTCGCTAAGCGCGCCGTCACGTACGGTGACACCATGTTTGGGGAATTCACCATAGGACGGGGTGATCTGGCATTTCGAGCAGATGCCACGCCCGCCGCAGACCGAATCGAGATCGACTCCCAACTGCCGCGCCGCGGTCAGAATGGGAGTGCCCACGGGAAAGTGCCCGCGCTTGCCCGAGGGGGTGAATACGACGAGGGGATCGCTGCTCATGACTTTCTGCCTTCCGGAGTACCGATTGTGCGCGACAATATTGTGTTTTGAGCCGACGGAAAGGCGACGCGCGGCATTTTCCTGTCCGGTGGCGGCATTTACCGCAAAAAGATGTGGCCTGGATGTGGGTTCAGTCGGCTGCGTCTTTGTCGAGCCAATCCAGAATCGCGGCCCGATCCGCATCCAGATCCGGCGCCGGGGCGCGGGTGGCCGGGTCGGGCAAGTCGGTCATCTTGATCGGGTTGCCAGCAGCGGTATAGGCCGGGGCGCCATCGGGTCCCAGCACATCGACCACCATGTTGCGGGCGCGGATCTGCGGATCGTTCAACACCTCGGCCACGTTCTGGATCGGGCCGGTGGGAATGCCCGCGCGGGTCAGGGTGTCGATCCAATGCGCCTTTGGCCGGTCGATGGTCACCGCCTCGATCAGCCGTTTCAAAAGCCGCGCATTCTGGCAGCGGGCCGGGTTGGTGGCAAAGCGCGGATCATCCGCCAGCGGCAGCTCCAGCGCGTCGCAGAGGCGGGCAAAAAGGCCGTCATTGCCGGCGGCGATGACGAAAAGCCCATCCTCGGCGTGAAAGGTCTCGAACGGGGTGATCGAGGGATGCCGCGCACCCGAGGGGCGTGGCGGCTCGCCGGTGACGCTGGTGATGGCGATAGCATGTTCCAGAAGTGCTA
Source organism: Ruegeria pomeroyi (assembly GCF_021405525.1). Classification (GTDB taxonomy): domain Bacteria; phylum Pseudomonadota; class Alphaproteobacteria; order Rhodobacterales; family Rhodobacteraceae; genus Ruegeria_B; species Ruegeria_B alba. Next base: position 2,287,002 of record NZ_JAGQAG010000001.1, on the reverse strand, counting down.
ACTGGCTGTCGAGCATCGCCACATCGATCTTTTGCCCCGCGCCGCCGCGGTCTACCTGCAACAGGGCGGCCAGCACGCCTTGCACCAGATACATGCCCGCCACGATATCGCCGATCGAGGCGCCGACGCGCACCGGTTCGCGGTCGCGCTCGCCGGTGATCGACATCACCCCGCCACGCGCCTGCACCACCATGTCATAGGCGGGACGCTGCGCCTCGGGGCCGGTATGGCCAAAGCCCGAGACGGCGCCATAAATCAGCTTTGGGTGACGCGCATGCAGCGCCTCCCAGCCGTAGCCCAGCCGCTCCATCACGCCGGGGCGGTAGTTTTCCAGCAGGATATCGGCCCGCGCCAGCAACCGGTCGAAAATGGCCCGGTCCTCGGGCGCCTTGAGGTCGAGCGCGATGCTTTCCTTGCCATGATTGATGGTGGCAAAATAGGCGCTCTTGCCACCCTTGAACGGGGGAAAGGCGCGGGTGTCATCGCCCTGTCCGGGGCGCTCGACCTTGATGACCCGAGCGCCCAGATCGGCCAGTGTCATGCTGGCAAAGGGTCCCGCCAGAACATGGGTCAGGTCCAGAACGAGGGTGCCGCTGAGAGGGCCGGACATGGGCGTTTCCTTTCTTCATTCGCGCAAGAGGCAGGGATAGCGCGCCTGCGTGACGCTGCCTTGACACAGATCAGGGTCGGGCGCGTCCGTTTTCTGCGCGCTGGCCCTTTTACCCGGTGGATAACTGTGCCATAGGGTCACCGCCAAACGGTATTATGCATGGGGACCGCAAATGCAGATTCGTGAGGCTCTCACCTTTGACGATGTTCTACTGGTTCCGGCGGCCTCGTCGGTGCTGCCGTCGGCCGCCGACACCAGAACCCGCGTGACGCGCGAGATCAAGCTGAACATACCGCTGCTGAGTTCGGCCATGGACACGGTGACCGAGGCGCGCATGGCCATCGCAATGGCCCAGGCCGGTGGAATGGGCGTGATCCACAAGAACCTGAGCGTGGATGAGCAGGCGCGCGAGGTGCGCCGGGTCAAACGCTTCGAGAGCGGCATCGTCTACAACCCCGTCACCCTGCGCCCGGATCAGACCATTGCCGACGCCAAGGCCTTGGTGGAGCGGTATAATTTCACCGGCTTCCCGGTCACGGATGACCGCGGTCACATCGTCGGCATCGTCACCAACCGTGACATGCGTTTTGCCACCAGCGATGACATGCCGGTCAGCGCGGTGATGACCACGAGCGACCTGGCAATGCTGGCCGAACCGGCCGATCTGGACGAGGCGAAAAGCCTGATGCGCGCGCGCCGGATCGAGAAACTGCTGGTGCATGACGGGCAGGGGCGGTTGACCGGCCTGCTGACGCTGAAAGACACTGAACAGGCGGTGCTGAACCCCACCGCTTGCAAGGATCATCTGGGGCGCCTGCGGGTCGCGGCGGCCAGCTCGGTCGGCGACAGCGGCTTTGCCCGCTCCGAGGCGCTGATCGACGCGGGCGTCGATATCGTGGTGGTCGACACCGCGCATGGGCATTCGGCGGGGGTGATCGACGCGGTGCGCCGGATCAAGCAACAGTCGAACATGGTTCAGGTGATCGCGGGCAACGTGGCCACGGCAGACGCGACCAAGGCGCTGATCGACGCCGGTGCCGATGCGGTCAAGGTGGGCATCGGGCCGGGCTCGATCTGTACCACACGGATGGTGGCCGGTGTCGGCGTGCCGCAGTTGACCGCGATCATGGATTGCGCCCAGGCGGCGGGTGACGTGCCCGTGATCGCCGATGGCGGCATCAAGTTCTCGGGCGATTTCGCCAAGGCGATCGCGGCGGGCGCGTCCTGTGCCATGGTCGGCTCGATGATCGCGGGCACCGATGAAAGCCCGGGAGAAGTCATTCTGTATCAAGGGCGTAGCTTCAAAAGCTACCGTGGCATGGGCAGCCTTGGCGCGATGGCGCGCGGCTCGGCCGACCGCTATTTCCAGAAGGATGCGGCCAGCGACAAGCTGGTACCCGAAGGGATCGAGGGGCAGGTCCCCTACAAGGGTTCGGCCAGTGCGGTGATCCACCAGCTGGTGGGCGGCTTGCGGGCCGCGATGGGCTATACCGGCTGCGCCACCGTGGCCGAGATGCGCCAGAACTGCCAGTTCGTGAAGATCACCGGTGCCGGGCTCAAGGAAAGCCACGTGCACGACGTGCAGATCACCCGCGAAAGCCCCAACTACCGGATCGGATGATGGATCCGGTGGACAGCGTCCGCAGCGGCCCGTGGCGGGTCGACTGTCTGGTCGATGGCGGTATGACATTCGGCACGGATGTGTTTGCCAATGTCGCCCCCGCCCGGCAGGCCGAGTTGCTGGGCGCGGCGGGCCTGAGCGCGGCGGTGACCGAGTTCAACGCCTATCTGATGCGCCATGACGATGGTCGCATCTGGCTGGTCGATACCGGTTGCGGCAGCATTTGCGGCCCCGAGGGTGGGCAATTGCCCGACCGGCTGGCAAGCGTGGGCATCGCGCCCGGCGATATCAGCCGGGTGATCCTGACCCATCTGCATGCCGATCATTGCGGCGGGCTGCTGGGGCCGGGCGCGGCGCTGTTTGCTGATGCCGAGATCCTGCTGCATCCCGACGAGGTTGCGCATTGGCGCGACACAGAGGCGCCCGGCGCCCAGGTGCTCAAGACCTGCGCCGACCGCCTCCGGCTGGTCGGCTCGGATGCGGGTCTGGGCGCGGATGTCCGGGTCTGGGCCTTGCCGGGGCACACACCCGGTCATTTCGGCCTGCGGATCGGCGACGATCTGGTGCTGGCCGGTGACATCGTGCATTCCGAGGCGCTGCAACTGCCCGATCCGGAAAACGCCACCCAATTCGACGTAGACCCGGCGCAGGCCCTTGCCAGCCGCCGCGCGGCGCTGGCCGAGATCGCCGAGCGCAACCTTGTCTGGTCGGGCAGCCACCTGATCGGCGCCAAATTCGCCCGGTTGCATCGCTCTGGCGACCGGTTCGCGAAACTGGAGACCTGAGAGATGACCCCCGCCGCCCGGCTTCAGGCCGCGATCGAGGTTCTGGACGAGATCCTGGCCGGAAAGCCCGCCGAACGGGCGCTGACTGGCTGGGCGCGCCGCTCGCGGTTTGCCGGGTCCAAGGATCGCGCGGCGCTGCGTGACCATGTGTTCGACGCGCTGCGCGCCCGACGCTCCTTTGCGGCACGCGGCGGGGCCGAGACCGGGCGCGGCCTGATCCTGGGCCTGTGCCGGGCACAGGGCTTGACCGTTGCGGATCTGTTTACCGGTATCGGCCATGCGCCCGCGCCGCTTGCACCCGAGGAACAGGCCGGTGGACGCGACCCCGCGCCGGGGGCCGAAGCGGCGGATATTCCCGACTGGCTCTGGCCCCGTTTCCAGGCCAGCCTGGGCGCACAGGCGCAACAGGCGGGCGAAATCATGCAGAGCCGCGCGCCGGTGCATCTGCGGGTCAATACCGCCCGCACCGACCGCCCCGGCGCCATCGCCGCATTGGCGGGTGAAGGGATCGCAACCCAGCCGCATCCCGCCTGCGACACCGCGCTGGAAGTGACCGAAGGCGCCCGTGGTATCGCCCGCTCGACCGCCTATCTGGACGGGCTGGTCGAGTTGCAGGATGCCGCCAGCCAGGCCATCGTGGCTGCCCTGCCGCTGGCGCCGGGCATGCGCGTGCTTGATTATTGCGCCGGGGGCGGGGGCAAGACGCTGGCGCTGGCGGCGGTTCCGGGGATCGAGGTGTTCGCCCATGACGCCGCCCCGCAGCGCATGCGCGACCTGCCGGCGCGCGCGGCCCGGGCCGGGGCGCGGGTGCGTCTGCTTGATACCGACGAAGCGACGCGAGCGGCGCCTTTCGACCTGGTGCTGGCCGATGCGCCCTGTTCGGGCAGCGGCTCGTGGCGTCGGGCGCCCGCTGGCAAGTGGGACCTGACCGAAGAGAAATTCACCGCCTTGCTGGCAGTCCAGCGCGAGATCCTGCAACGCGCCGCTGCTCTGACTGCACCGGGCGGGGTGCTGGCCTATGCCACCTGCTCGATGCTGACCGAGGAGAATGACGGCGCGGTGCAGGCGTTTCTGGATGCGGGCGACTGGAAACAGGACGATTGTCGCCGTTGGGATGTGCTATCAGGCACAGACGGTTTCTATCTTGCACTCTTGACGAGAATACATTCCGAGTTTTAACAACCATAAGGATAGTTGGAGTCACGGGCGGATGGGTCGCGTTAAAGCGGACTTAACCCTTGATGGGCGACAAAGTCCTGACGACTCAAATGCCGGAGCCGGAATGTGACCGAATTCACCGCCTCGATCCCACCTGTGCAGTCCACGTGGCGCAGTGCCCGCGCGCGGGCGGTCGCGATGCTGTTGCTGGCATTGGCGGCCTTTGGCGCGGCCGTCTTCTGGGACCTGTCCGGATTCGCGCAGAAGGCGTTAGTCGCGGCGGGAGGGGCCTCGGTGCTGGTCACCGGATGGCTGCTTTATCAGGGACGCAACACGCGCGGGGTCGAAACCCAGATGCGCGGGTTTCTGGCGGGATTCATCGAAAAGGACGCCACCCCGAGTTTTGTGACCGATGAAGAGGGCGCGATACAGGCCCGCAACGCCGCCGCCTCGATCCGGTTCTCGGGCACCGCGGACGAGACACTTGGCGCCACGCTGCGCTCGATCTTCGGCAATCCCTCGGCGGTGCTCTACCGCTTGCAATGCCGGGCCCGGATCGAAGGTAACGCGCGCGAGGATGTGGTGACACGGCGCGGCCATATCCGCCTGTCGGTGCATGTGCTGGGCGACGTCGGATTTCTTTGGCGGGTCGAGGATATCACCGATCGCACCGCCGCCAGCAGCCGCGCCGACAACCTGCCATTGCCGATGCTGACCATCGGGCGCTCGGGCGCGGTGCTGTTCATGAACGAGGCGGCGCGCAGCTTTGTCGGTTCGCGGATAAAATCGTTGGACCGGCTGTTTCTGCAACTGCCGTATCGCCCGGGCGAGATCAACCATGTCAGCACGGGCGAGGGCAACGCGCCTGCGATCGTGGTCGAAATCTCCAACAGTCCGGGCCGGCAGGAACTGTTCCTGATCCCCTTCAAGGGGGAACTTGGGCAGGGCGAGGCGCCCGATTTCGCCACCCTGCCGGTGGCGATGATGCGTCTGACGGCGACGGGCAAGGTGCTGGAGGTGAACCGGCTAGCGCAGGACCTGCTGGGCGGACCGGTAGAGCCTGACACGACGCTCGACCAGTTGATGATGGGTTTGGGACGGCCGATTCCCGACTGGCTACGCCAAACCGCGGAAGAGGCCGGTGCCCCCCGGTCGGAATTCCTGCGCCTAAGTGGGTGTGACAGCGAAATGTTCGTGCAGGTCACGCTGAGCCCGATCAGCGAGGCAGGGCAGACCGGGTTGATAGCGGTGCTGAACGATGCCACCGAACTCAAGACGCTTGAGGCGCAATTCGTGCAAAGTCAGAAAATGCAGGCGGTTGGTCAACTTGCGGGTGGCGTCGCGCATGATTTTAACAACCTGCTGACGGCGATTTCGGGCCATTGCGATCTCTTGCTGCTGCGCCACGATCAGGGTGATCCTGACTATGGTGATCTGGTGCAGATCAACCAGAACGCTAACCGGGCTGCGGCGCTGGTCAGCCAGCTCTTGGCCTTTTCGCGCAAACAAACCCTGCGACCTGAGGTCCTGGACCTGCGCGACACGCTGGCGGACCTGATCCACCTGCTGAACCGGCTTGTGGGGGAGAAGGTAACGCTCACCCTAAGTCATGATCCGGTGCTGAAATCGGTGCGTGCTGACAAGCGACAGCTGGAACAGGTGCTGATGAACCTAGTCGTCAATGCCCGAGACTCGATGCCCAAAGGGGGTGAAATCCGAATTGAAACCGAAATGGTGAGCTTGGAAGAACCGCTGGAGCGGGACCGAGCCACCCTTCCGATCGGTGAATATGTCACCGTCAAAGTGCGGGACGAGGGGACCGGGATCGAGCCTGACAAGTTGCAAAAAATCTTCGAACCCTTCTACACCACCAAGCGCACCGGCGAAGGCACCGGCCTTGGCCTCTCTACAGTTTACGGTATCGTCAAGCAGACCGGCGGATTTATCTTCGTCGACAGCGTTCTGGGCAAGGGAACTGAATTCACACTCTACCTGCCAGCCTATCAGGCGGTGGCGGACGAAGAGATCCCGGCGCCCACGCGGCCTGAGAAACCTTTGGCGACCCATGGCGCGGGTGTCGTGTTGTTGGTCGAGGACGAGGCGCCAGTGCGGGCATTCGCCTCGCGCGCGCTACGGCTGCGCGGCTATACTGTGATCGAGGCGGATTCGGCCGAAGAGGCGCTGCGCCTGCTTGAGGATCCCGAACTGGCCGTCGATGTCTTTGTTACCGATGTTGTGATGCCCGGACTGGACGGCCCCACCTGGGTCCGAAAGGCGTTGCAGGAACGGCCCGATGTGCGTGTTGTCTTTGTTTCCGGCTATTCCGAGGGGGCTTTTGGCGAGACCGAAAGTGCGCTGCCCAATTCCGTGTTCCTGCCCAAACCCTTCTCTCTGACGCAGCTGACCGAAACGGTGCACCAGCAGCTGCACTGATCCTGTTCAGGTGGCGCGCGCGTGCAACTCGAACTCGTCGGCGCATTTGCGGCGCAGCCGCTCGGCGATGTCGGGGGACAGCTCAAGCGGCAGATCGGGCGAGACATTCTCCCGGGCCGGAGCGATCTCGGTCTGCAAGCGGTCTTGCAGAAAGGCGCGAATGCCCGGTTGGTTCTCGTATTTGAACAGATGGCTGACGGTACAGCCATTGGGACGCGGGGTCAGAAACCGCGCCTGGGAGCCGACATTGGCAAACCCTGGGCGCTTGCCCTGCATATAGGCGCTCACGAAGTCATCGAAGCTGATGCCATGGGTCGCGTTCGGTTTGCCCTGCATGAAAGGGCGCTGGCGATAGCGATACCAGCTGCCAAGCCAGTCGACCGGCTCGCGCACCACGGCCATGATCTCCATCTCGACCCCGAACATCTTCTCGAAAATCGGTCGAAAAAACCGGTCATAGCGGTAAATGGGCGCATGTTTCAACTCGGGCGGGTCGGACACGACAATGTCAGCGCGGGCACGCAGCGCGGTCTGATAAGCGGTGGTTCCGGTCTTGGGGACAGAGAGAAGTACGAGTCTTTCCTTAAAGAAAACAAGCATCTGCTCTCCAACCCTCCTGCCTGACCCATGGAACCTGTTCAGCGTAAACCACTCCTTAACACAATTGGAAAAGAGTGAATAAGAAAGATTTTGTTTGAAATGTTCTCCTTTTGACCCCATAAGGAACAAGAGGTGAACAAAGACCCGATTGCGGCCCGAGACGGCCTGTGACACAAGGAAGGGGACAGGATTATGGCGGATCTTCTGACGATGAGCAGCAAACAGAACGCGGACAAGCAAAAGGCGCTGGACAGCGCCCTGGCCCAGATCGAGCGGCAGTTCGGCAAAGGCTCGATCATGAAACTTGGCGGCGAGAACGCCATTCAGGAGATCGAGGCAAGTTCGACCGGCTCGCTGGGGTTGGATATCGCGCTGGGAATCGGCGGTCTGCCGATGGGGCGGATTGTCGAGATTTACGGGCCGGAAAGTTCGGGCAAGACAACGCTGACCCTGCATTGCATCGCCGAACAGCAGAAACGCGGTGGCGTCTGTGCATTCGTCGATGCCGAACATGCGCTCGACCCGCAATATGCGCGCAAGCTGGGCGTCGATCTGGATGAACTTCTGATCAGCCAGCCCGATACCGGTGAACAGGCGCTGGAGATCACCGACACGCTGGTGCGCTCGGGCGCGGTCAACATGGTCGTGGTCGATTCGGTCGCTGCGCTGACCCCCAAATCGGAACTTGAAGGCGACATGGGTGATTCCAGCGTCGGCGTGCAGGCGCGCCTGATGAGCCAGGCCATGCGCAAGCTGACCGGTTCGATCAGCCGTTCGAAATGCATGGTGATCTTCATCAACCAGATCCGGATGAAGATCGGCGTGATGTTTGGCAGCCCGGAAACCACCACCGGTGGCAACGCGCTGAAATTCTACAGCTCGGTCCGCCTGGATATCCGCCGCATCGGTGCCATCAAGGACCGTGACGAGGTTGTGGGCAACGCCACCCGCGTCAAGGTGGTCAAGAACAAGGTGGCGCCACCCTTCAAGCAGGTCGAGTTCGACATCATGTATGGCGAGGGTATCTCGAAGACCGGTGAGTTGCTGGATCTGGGCGTCAAGGCCGGCGTGGTCGAGAAATCCGGCAGCTGGTTCTCTTACGGAGATGAGCGGATCGGCCAGGGCCGTGAGAACGCCAAGACCTTTCTCAAGGAAAACCAGTCGATTGCGTTGGCGATCGAAGACAAGATCCGCGCCGCGCACGGGCTGGAGTTCGACATGACCGAAGATGGCGAGGACATCCTCGAAGCCTGACCAGACCCGCGGCCAGGCAATCTGACAACGGGGGCGTCCAATGGCGGGCGCCCCATTTTTCTGCGCTGCGGCTGCGAGGAGTGGACTATCGCTTACGCTGCGGCTAAACCGGCTCAGACCTTGTCGAATTCGCGCCGAGAGAGCCAGAATGCCCAGCCTGAACGATATCCGATCGACCTTTCTGAACTATTTCGCGAAGCAGGGGCATACGATCGTCCCGTCCAGCCCGCTGGTGCCACGCAACGACCCGACGCTGATGTTCACCAATTCGGGCATGGTGCAGTTCAAGAACTGCTTTACCGGGGTAGACAAGCGCGACTATGTCCGCGCCACCACCGCACAGAAATGCGTGCGGGCGGGCGGCAAGCACAACGACCTCGACAATGTGGGTTATACCGCCCGGCATCACACGTTTTTCGAAATGCTCGGCAACTTCTCATTTGGCGATTATTTCAAATCCGAGGCGATCCCCTTTGCCTGGGAACTGATCACCCGCGATTTCGACATCCCCAAGGACAAGCTTTATACCACGGTCTATCACACCGATGACGAGGCCTTCGAGATCTGGAAGAAGGTGGGCGTGCCCGAGAACCGGATCATCCGCATCGCCACCTCGGACAATTTCTGGCAGATGGGCCCGACTGGCCCCTGCGGCCCCTGCACCGAGATCTTCTATGACCATGGCGACCATATCTGGGGTGGCCCTCCGGGCAGCCCGGAAGAGGATGGCGACCGGTTCATCGAGATCTGGAACATCGTCTTCATGCAGAACGAGAAGTTCGAGGACGGCTCGATGGTCGATCTCGACATGCAGTCGATCGACACCGGAATGGGGCTGGAGCGGATCGGCGCGCTGCTTCAGGGCAGCCATGACAACTATGACACCGACCTGTTCAAGGCGCTGATCGAGGCCTCGGCCGATGCCACCAGTGTCGATCCCTATGGCGATCAGAACGCGCACCACCGGGTGATCGCCGATCACCTGCGGTCTACCTCGTTCCTGATCGCGGATGGGGTGATGCCCAGCAATGACGGGCGCGGCTATGTGCTGCGCCGGATCATGCGGCGGGCGATGCGGCATGCCCATCTGTTGGGTGCCAAGGACCCGGTGATGCACCGGCTGGTGCGCACGCTGGTGGGCCAGATGGGCGCGGCCTATCCGGAACTGGGACGGGCGCAGGCGCTGATCGAAGAAACTCTGCTGTTGGAAGAAACCCGGTTCAAGCAGACGCTGGACCGGGGCCTGAAACTGCTGGATGACGAGTTGGGCGCGCTGCCCGAGGGCGCGCCGCTGCCGGGCGAGGCGGCGTTCAAGCTGTATGACACTTACGGGTTTCCGCTGGACCTGACGCAGGACGCGCTGCGCGAGAAGGGCCGCAAGGTCGATACCGACGGGTTCGACGCCGCGATGGCCGAGCAGAAGGCCAAGGCGCGCGCCGCCTGGGCGGGCTCGGGCGAGGCGGCGGACAATGCCGTCTGGTTCGACGTGCTGGATGTCGCGGGCGCGACCGATTTCCTGGGCTATGACACCGAAAAGGCCGAGGGGCAGGTGTTGGTGCTGGTGGTCGATGGTGCGGTCAGCGACAGGATTGCCGAGGGCGGCAGCGGCTGGGTGGTGACCAACCAGACCCCGTTCTATGGCGAATCCGGTGGTCAGGTCGGTGATAGCGGCGTGATCCGCCGGCTGGAGAACCGCGATCACGTGGCCCTGGTCGAGGACACGCGCAAGTTCGCCGATGGCAAGGTCTATGCCCATAAGGTGACGATGGAGCGCGGCACGCTGGCCAAGGGCGATGCGGTCGAGCTGGAGGTGGATCATGCCCGCCGCAGCGCGATCCGGGCCAACCACTCGGCCACGCACCTGTTGCACGAGGCGCTGCGCGAGGCATTGGGCGATCATGTGGCCCAGCGCGGCTCGTTGAACGCCGCCGACCGGCTGCGCTTCGATTTCAGCCATGCCAAGGCACTGAGCGAGGCGGAACTTGCCCGGGTCGGCACCGAGGTGAACCGGTTCATCCGGCAGAACTCGCGGGTCGAGACGCGGATCATGACCCCCGACGATGCCCGCGCCATCGGGGCGCAGGCGCTGTTCGGCGAGAAATACGGCGACGAGGTCCGGGTGGTGTCCATGGGCCGGGCCGAGACCGGCAAGGGTGCCGATGGCAAGACCTGGTCGATCGAGCTGTGCGGCGGCACCCATGTGGCGCAGACCGGCGATATCGGCATGTTCGTGATCCTGGGCGATAGCGCGTCGAGCGCCGGGGTACGCCGGATCGAGGCGCTGACCGGGCAGGCCGCGTTCGAACACCTGTCGCAGGAGGTTGGTCGTCTGTCCGAGGTGACAGCGATGCTCAAGGCGCAACCGGCCGAGGTGGCCGAGCGGGTGCGGGCGCTGTTGGACGAGCGCAAGGCGCTCCAGAACGAGGTGGCGCAGTTGCGCCGCGATCTGGCCATGGCCGGTGGGGCCGGGCAGGGCGGTGGCGCCGAGGCGCGCGAGGTGAACGGTGTGCCTTTCCTTGCGCAGGTCCTGTCGGGTGTATCGGGCAAGGACCTGCCGGCGCTGATCGACGAGCACAAGGACCGGCTGGGGTCGGGTGCGGTGCTGCTGATCGCCGATACCGGCGGCAAGGTAGCGGTGGCTGCCGGGGTGACGGCCGATCTGACCGACCGGGTGTCGGCGGTCGATCTGGTGCGCGCGGCCGTGACCGAACTGGGTGGCAAGGGCGGCGGTGGCCGTGCCGACATGGCCCAGGGCGGCGGTCAGGATGCAGGCAAAGCGGATGCGGCGATCAAGGCCGCGGAACAGGTATTGGGAGGATAAGACGATGGGTGCACTCTGGATTGCACATGTGACGGTGACAGACGCCGAAGCATATGGAAAATATGCCGAACTGGCCGGGCCCGCCATTGCCAAACACGGCGGCACATTTGTCGCGCGGGGTGGCCGTTTCGTTCAGCTTGAGGGCAAGGAGCGCCCGCGCAACGTGGTCGCCAGATTTCCCAGCGTCGAGGCGGCGGTGGATTGTTACAACTCGCCCGAATATCAGGCGGCGCTGGACCATGCGCGCGGCGCATCGGAACGCGAACTGATGGTGGTCGAGACCAACGAATAAGAAAATTCTGCGAATTTTTGGAGTCAGAGATTATTCGACGAATAATCTCGGACCGGATCAAAAAGGGGCGCCCTGCCGGGCGCCCCTTTTTCTATCAGCTGGCCGCCTTGGCCATGCGTTTGCGTTCATGCGGGTCGAGATAGCGTTTGCGCAACCGGATGGTGGTCGGGGTCACCTCGACCAGTTCGTCATCGTCGATATAGGCAATCGCCTCTTCCAGGCTGAACTGGATATGCGGGGTCAGCCGCACCGCGTCATCGGTGCCCGAGGCGCGCACGTTGGTCAGTTTCTTGCCCTTGAGCGGGTTCACTTCCAGGTCATTGTCGCGGCTGTGTTCACCGATGATCATGCCCTCGTAGACATCGGTCTGCGGGCCGATGAACATGCGGCCACGCTCTTCGAGGTTCCACAGCGCATAGGCCACCGACTGGCCGTTCTCCATCGAGATCAGCACGCCCGCGCGCCGGCCCGGGATGGCGCCCTTATGTGGGGTCCAGCCGTGGAACACCCGGTTCAGCACGCCGGTACCGCGCGTATCGGTCAGGAACTCGCCGTGATAGCCAATGAGCCCGCGCGAGGGCACATGCGCGATGATCCGCGTCTTGCCGGCGCCGGCGGGTTTCATCTCGACCAGTTCACCCTTGCGGGGGCCGGTCACCTTTTCGATCACCGCGCCGGTATATTCGTCATCCACGTCTATGGTGACTTCCTCGACCGGCTCCATGCGCTGGCCGTCTTCCTCGCGGAACAGGACCTGCGGGCGCGAGATGCTGAGCTCGAACCCTTCGCGGCGCATGTTCTCGATCAGGACGCCCATCTGCAATTCGCCCCGGCCCGCGACCTCGAAGGCCTCGCCGCCGGGCGTGTCGGTAACGCGGATGGCCACGTTCGATTCCGCCTCTTTCATCAGGCGGTCGCGGATCACCCGGCTTTGCACCTTCTTGCCGTCGCGCCCGGCCAGCGGGCTGTCATTGATGCCGAAGGTCACGCTGATGGTCGGCGGGTCGATCGGCTGGGCGGGCAGGGCCTCGGTCACCTGAGGATTGACCAGGCTGTCGGCCACGGTGGCCTTGCTCATGCCGGCGATGGTGACGATATCGCCCGCTTCGGCGACGTCGATGGGCTGCTGGCCCAGGCCGCGAAAGGCCAGGATCTTCGAGGCTCGGAAGCTTTCGATCTGGGTGCCGTCGCGGCTGAGCGCTTTCAGGCTCTCGCCCGCCTTGAGCGTGCCGCTTTCCACCCGGCCGGTCAGGATGCGACCGATGAACGGATCGCTGCCCAGCGTGGTGGCCAGCATGCGGAACGGCTCGTCCTTGCGGGCGATCTGCGCCGGGGCGGGCACATGGCGCACCACCAGTTCGAAGAGAGCGGTCAGATCCTTGCGCGGTCCGTCCAGATCGGTGTCGGCCCAGCCCGAACGCCCCGAGGCATAAAGATGCGGGAAATCGAGCTGTTCGTCATTGGCGCCCAGATTGGCGAACAGGTCGAAACATTCGTCCAGCGCCCGGTCGGGTTCGGCATCGGGCTTGTCGACCTTGTTCAGCACGACGATGGGGCGCAGGCCCAGCGCCAGCGCCTTGGAGGTCACGAACTTGGTCTGCGGCATCGGGCCTTCGGCGGCATCGACCAGCAGCACGACACCATCGACCATGCTGAGGATGCGCTCGACCTCGCCGCCGAAATCGGCGTGGCCGGGGGTGTCGACGATATTGATACGGGTGCCCTGCCACTCGACCGAGGTCGCCTTGGCCAGGATGGTGATCCCGCGCTCGCGTTCCAGGTCGTTGCTGTCCATGGCGCGTTCGGCCACGGCCTGGTTTTCGCGAAAGGCACCGGATTGTTTCAGCAGTTCATCCACCAGCGTCGTCTTGCCGTGGTCCACGTGAGCGATGATCGCAATGTTGCGCAGGTCCATGAGGTCCGCCTTTGTAAGGGAGTTGGCCCGGCGCATAGCCCGAGATCCGGCCAAAGGCCAGAGGAAATGCATCTTTAACGCCGATATACGCCGCGGCGCGGCATCAATGCGGCGAGGCGCCCGAGAACAGATGGATGACAAGGATGCCGGCCATGATCATCGAAATCCCCAGAATGGCAGGCAGATCCAGTCGTTGGCCGAACACGACCAGCCCGATGACGGCGATGAACACGATGCCCAGCCCCGACCAGATCGCGTAGACGATGCCAACCGGCATGACGCGCAGCGTGAGCGACAACAGGAAAAAGGCGATGCCATAGCCGCCCACCACGATCAGCGAGGGCACCAGCCGGGTGAACTGCTGGCTGGCCTGCAGCGCGGTGGTCCCCACGGTCTCGGCCGCGACGGCAAGGATCAGATAGATATAGTGCAGGGGCATGGCCGGTCTCCGGTCAGGTGAATCGGTCGAAACCGGGTGTCAGACCCGGACTAGCGCAAATTCCGGATTCGGGACAGGGGGCCGAAAACGGCTAAAATTCGCACAGGTACCTGTTCGGCGATTCACTCGACGGAAAGGCTCGTTCACGATAATGAGAGCGATCAGACGGGGCCGCTGCCCCGGACCCGTGGGGCGCGGGAGCAGTCGCCCCAGCCGGAGAGCGAACCATGTGCCGTTGGGCCGCCTATCATGGAACCCCGATCTTTCTCGAAGATGTCATTTCCCGTCCGGGGCATTCGCTGATCGCGCAAAGCGCCCATGCCGAGGAATGCAAGACCGCCACCAATGGCGACGGGTTCGGCGTGGCCTGGTATGACGCCCGGCCCGAACCGGGACTGTATCGCGATGTCTATCCGGCCTGGTCCGACCCGAACCTGCGGGCGGTGGCCCATCACGTGCGCTCGGGGCTCTTTCTCAGCCATGTGCGCGCCTCGACCGGGTCGTGTATCAGCCGCAACAACTGCCATCCTTTCGCGGCGCGGCGCTGGTGTTTCATGCATAACGGCCAGGTCGGTGGGTTCGAGGCGTTCCGCAAGCAGGCAGACATGGCGATTGCCGACGAGTTCTATACCTATCGCAAGGGCAGCACCGATTCCGAGGTACTGTTCCTGTTAGCCCTGAGCGAAGGGTTGGAAAGTGACCCCCATGGCGCGTTGGCGCGGGCAGTGGCACGGCTCGAAGCGCTGAGCCGTGCCCATGGCTCAACGCCGCACATGCGTCTATCTGCGGCCTTCAGCGACGGGCAGACCCTTTACGCCGCACGTTATTCATCGGACCATATCGCGCCTTCGGTCTACTACCGCTACAGCCACGCGCGCCAGGGGTGGGCGGTGGTGTCCGAGCCGCTGGAAACCGATGAAGGGGACTGGAGCGAGCTGCGTCCGGGCCGGATGCTGACTATCGGGGCCGAGGGCGCGCAGGAGCGTGACTTTGCACCCGAGGATTTCGGGTGCGCAGCGTAAGGTGTTGAATACCTTACTGGCGCGTCGGGGTAGGGCGGGTTAGCCTGACCTTATTCTAATTCCGCATTTATAGTTAGGTTCACTATGATTACGCCATTTGCCAAAGCGATTGTTGTTGTTGCATTACTCGTTGCTGGGGTTGGCTTCGGCCTTGCTCCGCGGTCAGAAGCACCTGTTCCCGCCGCCGAATTGGACCATCCACAGCCCGCTCGCGGTGTCTGATCCGCTTAGAGCCGCAGGCCCAGACGGGTGAAGCAATCGCTCAGCTGGGGATGCAGCCAATCCCACAGGCCCGGGGCGCCCCGGCTGACCGGGGTGCCGACCCGCGCCACCAGTTGCGGCAGGCTGACATCATAGGTGATCCACGATCCACCGCCGTTTTCCAGGTTGGCGATCGGGGTCTGCACCCGGTCCACCGCCTTGCCGAACAGCGCATCGGCGCTTTGGGCAGCCTCGAATTCCTGCCAGATCGCGCACAGAGCGGCGCCTTGCTCCACGGGCAGAAGGCCGAACAGGCGTTCGGCGGCGGCGGCTTCCAGCGCCTCTTGCGCGGCATGGTCCACATCGCCGTGGATCGGGTTGTCGCCGGCGTCGATTTCGACCAGATCGTGGAGCAGCAGCATCCGCAGAACCCGGTCCGTGTCGATCGGATGGGCCGCGTATTCCCCCAGCACCCAAGCATAAAGCATGATGTGCCAGCTGTGTTCGGCCGAGTTTTCAAACCGGCTGTCATCGATCAGGCGCGAGGCGCGCAGCACGGTCTTGAGCTGGTCCGCCTCGGCCAGAAACGCCAGCCGGTCGGCAAAACCACCCGCAGCGGGCGCGCGCCCGTCAAGCAGCGCCTGCGCGTGCGCATGCGCCTCGGGGAAAACCTCGGCCAGATAGGCGGCACGCCCGCTGCTCAGATTTTCACGCACCACCTCGACATGGTCGGGGCGCGGCGTGTCGGCGCAGAGCACCTGGAACATCGGCTGGCAGCGGTCCAGCATCTTGGCATAGCGGGCGTCGGGGCTTTCATCGGCCTCGAACTCGGTCCAGAGCGCATGGAAATCCGCCGCCTGATCGGGGGGCAGCAGGCCAAACAGCTTGCGCGCCGCTGCCCGCTCGGCCCGTTCCACCGCCAGCCAGTCGGTCGCCTCGTGGATCGGGTGGTCGCCGGTCTCGATCTCGACCAGATCGTGCAGCAGCAACATGCGGATGGCGCGGTCGACATCCACATCCGGTGCCGCAAAAGGCGCCAGCACCAGCGCCCAAAGCGCCAGATGCCAGCTGTGTTCGGCGGAATTTTCGGGGCGCGACAAATCAAGCAGCACATTGGCCCGCACGACCGTTTTCAGCCTGTCAGCCTGCTTCAGAAAGGTAAACTGGGCGTCAAGCCGCGCGCTCATTCGTTGTCCTGCTTCTTGGCCTTCAACTCGGCCACGCGTCGCATCAGAACCCGGCGCGCGCCACGTTCGGCCAGCCGCACGCGGACCTCGGTCAGAAACGCCTCTTCCAGCGATTGCGAAGAGGCGGCCAGCTGTTTGCCAATCTCGACATAAAGCCGTTCGTCGCCGGTCGCGTCCATCGCCTTGAGCGTGTCCTCGGCCAGTTTGGCGGCCAGCGTCTCGATCGTGCCTGCCATCAGCGCGAGGTCTCGGTCAGGCGACGCTTCACATAATCGGTCACGCTGGTGATCATCGTGTCCATGTGCTGGTTCTGGAAGAAATGATCGGCGCCCTCGACCTCGGTATGGGTGATGGTGATGCCTTTCTGCTCGTGCAGTTTGTTGACCAGCGAGCGGGTATCTGCTGGCGGCGCAACCCGGTCCGATGTGCCATTGATGATCAGGCCCGAGGACGGGCAGGGCGCCAGGAACGAGAAATCATACATGTTGGCCGGCGGGGCCACGCTGATGAACCCGGTGATCTCGGGGCGGCGCATCAACAGCTGCATGCCGATCCACGCGCCGAAGGAAAAGCCCGCGACCCAGCAATGTTTCGAGTTGTTGTTCATCGACTGGAGATAGTCGAGTGCCGATGCCGCATCGCTCAACTCGCCGATGCCCTGATCATATTCGCCCTGGCTGCGCCCGACTCCGCGGAAATTGAACCGCAGCACGGTGAAACCCAGATTGTAAAAGGCATAATGCAGGTTATAGACGACCTTGTTGTTCATGGTGCCGCCGAATTGCGGATGCGGGTGCAGCACGATGGCAATGGGTGCGTCTTTTTCCTTTTGCGGGTGGTAGCGGCCTTCCAGGCGGCCTTCGGGTCCGGGAAAAATCACCTCGGGCATATGTGCTTTCGTCCTGTCTCGCGGTCTGAGATGCCGGGCTAAACTTGACGAATTCCCTCGGGCATCTTAGAATGGTTCTAAGTAACGTGCCGCTTGCCGGCAACGCTGTCAGTGGGAGATACGCACTGAGGGCGATAAGGTCAATGATTTCGCGCATCTGGGCGCGGTTGAGGAGGGTAGGAGCGTGAAGCTATCGACAAAGGGGCGCTATGCGATGGTCGCGCTGACCGATATTGCCCTGCAACCGGCGGACAAGCTGGTCACGCTGGGTGACATTTCCGAGCGTCAGGATATCTCGCTGCCTTATCTGGAACAGCTGTTCGTCAAGCTGCGGCGGGCGGATCTGGTCGCCTCGGTGCGCGGTCCGGGTGGGGGCTATCGTCTGGCTCGGCCGGCCTCGGATATCCGGGTGGTCGATATTCTGGCCGCCGTGGACGAGACGGTGAACGCGATGCACAAGGGGGCGGGCGCCTCGGGTGCGTCGTCTGGCAGTCGCGCGCAATCGCTGACCAACCGGCTGTGGGAGGGGTTGAGCGCGCATGTCTATGTGTTCCTGCACCAGACCCGGCTGTCGGATGTGGTCAAGAACGATCTGGCGCCGTGCCCGGCGGTGCCCAATCTGTTTTCGGTCGTTGACGACTAGCCCTGTCTGGACCCCTGATTGCCATTTTTGCCGGGTCCGTCTATCTGGACCCAACCGCCAAGAAATGATGACTCTCTGATGCGCGTTTACCTCGATCACAATGCCACCACACCGCTGCGCGCCGAGGCGCGGGCGGCGATGATCGCGGTGATGGATGTCTGCGGCAACCCGTCCTCGGTCCATGCCGAAGGCCGCGCGGCCAAGGCGGTGGTGGAAAAGGCGCGCGCGCAGGTCGCCGCCGCCTTTGGCGCCGAGGGGGCAGACATCGTCTTTACCTCCAGCGCGACAGAGGCCGCGGCGCTGGCGCTCAAGGATCGTGGGTTGCATGGATGCGCGCTTGAGCATGATGCGGTAAGGGCATGGATCAACGAGGATTTGCAGGTGTCCGCCGATGGGCTGGTCGCGGTTTCGGATCCCGCCCGATCGACATTGCAACTGGCCAATTCCGAGACCGGTCTCCTTCAGGACCTGCCGCAGGGGCTGGCGGTGACCGATGCGACGCAGGGGTTTGGCAAGCTGCCGGTCGCCTTCAACTGGCTGGGGGCCGAGATGGCGCTGATCTCGGCGCACAAGCTGGGCGGCCCCAAGGGGATCGGCGCGCTGGTGATGCGACGCGGCACCGATCTGGCGGCGCAGATCAAGGGTGGCGGGCAGGAAATGGGGCGTCGCTCGGGCACTGAAAACGTGATCGGCATCGCCGGTTTCGGCGCCGCTGCCGAGGCCGCCGCGCGCGATCTTGCGGACGGGGTCTGGAGCCGCGTCGAGAAACTTAGAAATATTCTAGAAAATGCTCTTGAGGCCGGAGCTAAATCTACTATTTTTGTCGGGAAAGGTCGGCCCCGCCTGCCCAACACCCTGTGCCTGGCCACGCCGGGCTGGAAGGGCGAGACGCAGGTGATGCAGATGGACCTGGCCGGATTTGCCATCAGCGCCGGCAGCGCCTGTTCCAGCGGCAAGGTCCGCGCCAGTGCGGTGCTTCAGGCGATGGGGTTTGACGAGGCAACGGCGACAAGCGCGATCCGCGTGTCACTGGGGCCCGAGACGACCGAAACGGATGTGCTGCGCTTTGCCGAAGCGTGGCTGGACAAAGAAAAGAAACACCGCGCGCGCGCCGCGTGACACAGAACAAACAGCGCGCTCAGCGCGAAGGAGGGCTCTCATGGCCGCATTGGACCAGACCCAGGTAAAAGAAGGCGTCGATCAGGAGACGGTGGATGCCGTCCGCGAGGCGGGCACCTATAAATACGGCTGGGAAACCGAGATCGAGATGGAATATGCCCCCAAGGGCGTGAACCCCGATATCGTGCGGCTGATCTCGGGCAAGAACGAAGAGCCCGAATGGATGACCGAATGGCGGCTGGCCGCGTTCGAACGCTGGACCGGCATGAGCGAACCGAAATGGGCGATGGTCAACTATCCCGAAATCGACTTTCAGGATCAGTACTACTATGCTCGCCCCAAGAGCATGACCGAAAAGCCCAAATCGCTGGACGAGGTCGACCCCAAGCTGCTCGCCACCTATGAAAAGCTGGGCATTCCGCTCAAGGAACAGATGATCCTGGCCGGTGTCGAAGGCGCCGAGAACGCCCCCGCCGAGGGTCGCAAGGTCGCCGTGGACGCGGTGTTTGATTCCGTGTCCGTGGGCACCACGTTCCAGGCCGAACTGAAAAAGGCGGGCGTGATCTTCTGCTCGATTTCCGAGGCGATCCGCGAACATCCCGAACTGGTGAAGAAATACCTGGGCACCGTGGTGCCGGTCAGCGACAATTTCTATGCCACGCTGAACTCTGCCGTGTTTTCGGACGGCTCCTTTGTCTATGTGCCGCCCGGTGTGCGCTGCCCGATGGAGCTGTCGACCTATTTCCGCATCAACGCGGAAAACACCGGCCAGTTCGAACGCACCCTGATCATCGCCGACAAGGGCAGCTATGTGTCCTATCTGGAAGGCTGCACCGCCCCCCAGCGCGACACCGCGCAGCTGCATGCCGCCGTGGTCGAGATCATCGTCGAGGAAGACGCCGAGGTGAAATACTCGACCGTCCAGAACTGGTATCCGGGCGACGAGAACGGCAAGGGCGGCATCTACAACTTCGTCACCAAACGCGCCGATTGCCGGGGCGACCGGTCCAAGGTGATGTGGACCCAGGTGGAAACCGGCTCGGCCGTGACCTGGAAATACCCCTCCTGCATCCTGCGCGGCGATGACAGCCAGGGCGAGTTCTATTCCATCGCCATCGCCAACAACATGCAGCAGGCCGATACCGGCACCAAGATGATCCATCTGGGCAAGAACACCAAATCGCGCATCGTCTCCAAGGGGATCAGCGCGGGCAAGGCGCAGAATACT
Source organism: Ruegeria pomeroyi (assembly GCF_021405525.1). GTDB lineage: Bacteria > Pseudomonadota > Alphaproteobacteria > Rhodobacterales > Rhodobacteraceae > Ruegeria_B > Ruegeria_B alba. Next base: position 2,266,785 of record NZ_JAGQAG010000001.1, on the reverse strand, counting down.
TATCGCGGCCTCGTTTCGATGCATCCCAAGGCAAAGAACAGCCGCAACTATACCCAGTGCGACAGCCTGCTGATCGGCGACAAATGCGGGGCGCATACGGTGCCCTATATCGAGGTCAAGAACAACTCGTCGCGCTGCGAGCACGAGGCGACCACGTCCAAGGTGGACGAGGATCAGCTGTTCTATTGCCGCTCGCGCGGGATGGACGAGGAAGAGGCGGTGGCGCTGGTGGTGAACGGGTTCTGCAAGGACGTGTTGCAGGCGCTGCCGATGGAGTTTGCCATGGAGGCACAGCAACTGGTGGCGATCAGCCTCGAAGGCTCGGTGGGCTAAGGCCCCTTCGGGGCCGTTGCGGCAGGGATCAGGCCAGTGGACGACCAGACCGGCGAACAGATGCGGCCAGAGCTGACCATGCCCCCGGCAGAGGCAGAGGCGCTGCGCACGGCCTATGAAGAGGCGCGGGTGATCCTGGAATACGGGTCCGGCGGCTCGACCGTGCTGGCGTCGGAACTGCCGGGCAAGCATGTCACCTCGATCGAAAGCGACCGGACCTGGGCACGGATGATGAAGGCCTGGCTGGCCGCCAACCCGCCCGCCGAGGGGACCGAGGTCAATATCGTCTGGACCGATATCGGCCCGACCGGCGATTGGGGGCATCCTGTTTCGGACAGCAAATGGCGCAGCTATCCCGACTATCCGCTCGCGGTCTGGCGGGCCGAGGGGTTCCGCCATCCCGATGTGGTGCTGGTGGATGGGCGGTTCCGGGTTGGCTGTGCGCTGGCCACCGCCTTTTCGATCACCCGTCCGGTGACGTTGCTGTTTGACGACTACAGCCAGCGACGCTGGCAACACCAGGTCGAGGAATACCTCGGCGCCCCGCTGATGATCGGACGCCTGGCTGCCTTTCAGGTCGAGCCGCAGCCGATCCCCCCCGGCGCGCTGTTGCGGGTGATCCGCACCATGACCAGCCCGTGAATTGAACCCGCAACAAGGACCCGACCCATGATCGTGACCACTACTCCAAGTGTCGAAGGCCACCGCATCACCGCCTACAAGGGCATCGTGGTGGGCGAGGCGATCATGGGCGCCAATGTTGTGCGCGACGTCTTCGCCTCGATCACCGATATCGTCGGTGGCCGCTCTGGCGCATATGAAAGCAAGTTGCAGGATGCCCGCGAAACCGCGCTGTCCGAGCTTGAGGGCCGCGCCGCCGCGCTGGGGGCCAATGCGGTCGTTGGCGTCGATCTGGATTACGAGGTGGTGGGCCAGTCGATGCTGATGGTCTCGGCCTCGGGCACCGCCGTCGTGCTGGACTGATTGTGGGAGGATCGACGTGAGTACCGAAGACATCGCACCCGCCGCGCAGCTGAGCCGCGCAGACCAGATGCTGGCGCGACGCTATGCGTTCCTCGCCGATACCATCGCGCCAGCGCGCCCCTTGCGTATCGCCGATGTGGGTGCAAACCCGATCAACGTGCCCGATTATGACGGGCTGTTGCGGCTGGGCGGTTGCGAGGTCTGGGGCTTCGAGCCCGATCAGGCCTCGTATGACGCGCTGATGGCCGATCCGCGCCCGGGTACCCATTACCTGCAGCAGGCGGTCGGGCCAACCGGGCCGGGCCGGTTCCATCCGCATCCGCAAAGCGGGCTTGGCTCGCTTTATCCGATCCGCAAACGGTCGGTGACCTTTCTGGGCAAGCCCGGCTGGCATCGCGAGGGGATCGAACCGATCGAGATGGAGCTGGTGGCGCTGGACGATCTGGACGAGAGCTCGCTGCCGTGCCCCGATCTGTTGAAGATCGACATCCAGGGCGGCGAGCTGGACGTGATCCGCACCGGGCGCGACAAGCTCTCTGACGCGGTCTGTATCATCCCCGAGGTCCGGTTCTACCGCATTTACGAGGACGAGCCGTTGTTTGGCCCGCTGGATGTTGAGCTGCACGACCAGGGGTTCCGGTTCCATACCTTCCAGTTCACCAAGTCGATGCAGGTCATGAATTCGCAGCGGGCGCGGCTGGCTGGCAAAGCGTTCCGCAATCAGATGATGGATGGCGATGCGATCTATATCCGCGACCCGGAAACGGTCGCGGACTGGAGCGATGAGCAGCTGCGCCAGCTGGCGGTAGCCTCGGCTTGCGTGTTTGCCAGTTTCGACCTGACCGTGTTCTGCCTCGACGAGTTGGTGCGGCGCGGTCTGGCGGCGCCCGAGGTGCCCGGGCAGTTCGTCGATACGCTGCCTGCCTGGATGCTGAAGGGGAGTTAGGATGCGCGCGCTGCCCACAGATCCGATCCGCCTGTATTGGTGGAGGGGCGTGCCGAATTTCGGCGACGCCCTGTCGGCGCTGGTGGTGGCGCATGTGTCTGGCCGCGCGGTGCGCCATGCCGGGCCCAAGGGCTGCGAGATGCTGGCCATCGGCTCGCTGATCCAGGTGATGCGCCGCAACTATGGCGACCCGGCACCCGACGGGCGCCGTCCGGTGATCTGGGGCGCGGGGCTGTTGCATCCGGTGGGTTCCATCGGATTTCTTGAGAATGTCGAGGTGGCGCTGTTACGTGGACCGCTGAGCGCCGATCTGCTGGGGCTGAGGATGCGCGCCTTTGGCGATCCCGGCCTGCTGGTGGGCGACCTGCTGGGCGAGCTGCCCGCGCGCGATGACCGGATCGCGCTGGTGCCGCATCACTCGATGCTGGCCGATCCGGCGCTGGCGGCACTGCTGGACGCAGAACCGGCGCTGGAACTGATCGACGTCGCGGGTAACGCGCTGGAGGTCTGCCGCCGCATCGCATCTTGTCGGCATGTGATCTCGGCCAGCCTGCACGGGCTGATCGTTGCCGATGCCTGCGACGTGCCCTCGACCTGGCTGATGCCGGGCGGGCAGCAGCATCTGAAATATTACGACTATGCCGCCTCGGTGGGCCGTCCGCTGGACATGCCGCTGACGCTGGACGAGGTACCCGCGCATCTGCGTGGCCTCAAGGACGACGACGGACTGGCCTGGGCCGAGGGCATCGCCCGCGCCCGCGCCGATCTGCTGACCGCTTTCCCGGCGCATATGCGCGCCCAAACCCCTGCCTCCGCCGCTGTGGCGGAACCGAATTGAGACGAGGAAACCATGCTTGAAATCAAAAACCTGCACGTGAAACTTGAAGAAGAGGACAAGCAGATCCTCAAAGGTGTGGACCTGACCGTCGAGGCGGGCAAGGTGCATGCGATCATGGGGCCGAACGGGTCGGGCAAATCGACGCTCAGCTATGTTCTGTCGGGGCGCGACGGGTACGAGGTGACCGAGGGCGCCGCCACCCTGTCGGGCGCCGATCTGCTGGAAATGGAGCCCGAGGAACGCGCCGCCGCGGGCCTGTTCCTGGCCTTTCAATACCCGGTCGAGATCCCCGGCGTGGGCAACATGACCTTTCTGCGCACCGCGGTGAACGCCCAGCGCAAGGCGCGCGGCGAAGAAGAGCTGAGCGCCGCCGACTTCCTGAAAGAAGTCCGCGCCAAGGCCAAGGCACTGAAAATCGACGCCGACATGCTGAAACGCCCGGTCAACGTGGGCTTCTCGGGCGGTGAGAAAAAGCGCAACGAGATCCTGCAAATGGCGATGCTGGAACCCAAGATGTGCATCCTGGACGAGACCGACTCGGGCCTTGACGTGGATGCGATGAAACTGGTGGCCGAGGGCGTGAACGCGCTGCGCGATGCCGGGCGCGGCTTCCTTGTGATCACCCATTACCAGCGCCTGCTGGATCACATCAAACCCGATGTCGTGCATATCATGGCCGATGGCCGCATCGTGAAATCCGGCGGCCCCGAGCTGGCGCTGGAGGTCGAGAACAACGGTTACGCCGATATCCTGGCCGAGGTGAACTGATGGGTGTGCCTGCACAGAAACAGACCGCGACCGAGGCGCTGCTGTCGACGCTGACGCTGCCCACCGCCGGCTGCACCCGGTCCGCGCGCGAGGCCGCTTTGGCGCGGCTGCGGGAAATGGGCGTGCCCGGACGGCGCGACGAGTACTGGAAATACACCCGTCCCGATACGCTGATCGCCCCCGAGGCGCCGCGCGCCGCGACATTCCACACCGACGAACCGATGATGTTCGACGCCATTGACCGGCTCAAGATCGTCTTTGTCGACGGGGTTTTCGATGCCGAGGCATCGGATGCGCTGGAGATGGACGGCGTGCGGATCGAGCGGATCGAGGATATCTGCTGCAAGGATATCCATTGGGCCAAGGACTTGTACGGCGTTCTTGAAGCACGTGGCCAGTCGCCGGTGCCGCGCCCGCTGGCGGCGCTGAACACCGCCTTTGCCGGTGATGGCATCGCCATTCACGTGACCGGCAAACCGTCGAAACCGATCAGCCTGATCTACCGCCATGCCTCGGAAAGCTCGGACGCGCTGCTGCATCATGTGATCCGGGTGGAAAGCGGTGCCGAGGTGACGATCCTGGAAAACGGCCCCGCCGCATCGCGCTTCAACAAATGCATGGAGATCGACATCGCTGATGGCGGCACCTTGCATCATGTGCGCGCCCAGGGCCGCGACCATGAACGCCGCGCGGTGACGCATATGTTCACCCGGCTGGGCGCGGGTTCGGTCTACAAGTCCTTTACCCTGACCGTGAACGGCGTTCTGACCCGCAACGAACAGGTGGTCGAGCTGACCGGCGACGAGGGCGTGGCCCATGTGGCCGGCGCCTGCGTGGGCGATGGTGACTTCCACCATGACGACACCGTGTTCGTGACCCATGACGCGGTCAACTGCGAAAGCCGTCAGGTGTTCAAGAAGGTGCTGCGCAATGGCGCCACCGGCGTGTTCCAGGGCAAGATCCTGGTTCAGCCCGGCGCGCAGAAAACGGACGGCTATCAGATCAGCCAGTCGCTGCTGTTGGACGATGACAGCCAGTTCCTGGCCAAGCCCGAACTGGAGATCTATGCCGATGACGTCGCCTGTTCGCATGGCTCGACCAGTGGCGCCATCGACGAAACCGCTCTGTTCTACCTGCGTTCGCGCGGGGTGCCGCAGAAAGAGGCCACCGATCTGCTGACGCTCGCCTTTCTGGCAGAGGCCGTCGAAGAGATCGAGGACGAGGCGCTGGCCGCCGATATCGTCTCGCGGCTCGAAGGCTGGCTGGCGCGGCGGGCCTGATGCCGGTCACCAGCGATATCGCGGCCAGCTATCGCGGGCCGGCGCGGGTGATGCGTCACCTGCTGGACATGGGCCAGCGCGAGGATCGCGCGCTGGCCTTTGTGATGGCGTTCTGCGTCATCGCCTTTGTCGCGCAACTGCCGGCGCTGGCCCGGCGGGCGCATCTGGAACAGGCCGATCTGAACATGCTGATGGGCGGTGCGCTGCTGGGCAGCGTCTTTCTGCTGCCGCTGCTTTTCTATGTCATCGCGCTGCTGTCCCATTGGGTCGCGCGCATGCTGGGCGGGCAGGGCAGTGCCTATGGCGCGCGGCTGGCATTGTTCTGGTCGCTTTTGGCCTCGACCCCGCTGGTGCTGCTCAACGGGCTGGTGGCGGGGTTCATCGGCCCCGGCCCGGCGCTGAGCCTGGTTGGCCTGATTTGGGTTGCGGTCTTTGCCTGGTTCTGGCTAACCAATCTCAGAGAAGCTCAGAGGCCCGCCCCATGATATCTGCCGAGCTGCGGTCGCTGGCCGCCCTCACCGTGACCGATCCCGCCAGCGCGGCGCGGCTGATCCTGGCCCAGAATCCCGGGCGCGAGGCGCTGTGGTTGGCGCTGGCCCTGTCGGTGGCGCTGACCAGCCTGCTGCATGGACTGTCCAACATGGCCTTTGGTGCGATGGCGATGCCGGGCATCCCGCAATCCGTGGTCGGCTACGGTGCGTTGATGGGCGGTGGTCTGGTGCTGACCATCGCGGCGGTTCACCGGATCGGTCGGTATCTGGGCGGGCAGGGCTCGTTCCTGGACGTGATGGCGGTGATGGTCTGGATCCAGCTGGTGCTGGTGGTTGTACAGGCCGCCACCTTGCTGTTGGCACTGACCGTCCCGCTGTTATCGGCGCTGCTGGCGCTGGCTGCCAATCTGGTGGCGCTGTATGTCACCCTGCATTTCATCGACCAGGCGCATCGCCTGAATTCCCTCATGCGCGCGGCGGGAGTGCTGATCCTGTCGGTTCTGGCCATCGCCGTTGGCGTACTTGTCCTGTTGTCCTTCCTCGGAGGGCCAATCCCCGGAGCGACCCCCTATGTATGACGTCGACCGCATCCGTGCCGATTTTCCGATCCTGTCCCGTCAGGTGAACGGCAAACCGCTGACCTATCTCGACAATGGCGCCTCGGCCCAGAAACCGCAGGCGGTGATCGACGCGGTGACCCGGGGCTATGCCGAGGAATATGCAAATGTGCATCGCGGGTTGCATTTCCTGTCCAATCTCGCGACCGAGAAATACGAGGCGGTGCGCGGCATCGTGGCGCGGTTCCTGAACGCGGGTTCCGAGGACGAGATCGTGCTGAACTCGGGCACCACCGAGGGGATCAACATGGTCGCCTATGGCTGGGCCATGCCGCTTATGCAGGCAGGCGACGAGATCGTGCTGTCGACCATGGAACATCACGCCAATATCGTGCCCTGGCATTTCCTGCGCGAACGCCAGGGCGTGGTGCTGAAATGGGTCGACCCCGAACCCGACGGGTCGCTGGATCCGCAGGCGGTGCTGGACGCGATCGGCCCCCGGACGAAACTGGTGGCGATCACCCAGTGTTCCAACGTGTTGGGCACCGTTGTCGATGTGAAATCCATCTGCGCGGGCGCCCGGGCCAAGGGCGTGCCGGTTCTGATCGACGGCTCTCAGGGCGCGGTGCATATGCCAGTCGACGTGCGGGATCTGGGCTGCGATTTCTACGCCATCACCGGGCACAAGCTTTATGGTCCCTCCGGCTCGGGCGCGATCTATGCCCGGGCCGAGCGGCTGGCCGAGATGCGCCCGTTCATGGGCGGTGGCGACATGATCAAGGAGGTTACCAAGGACACGGTGATCTATAACGATCCACCGATGAAGTTCGAGGCCGGTACGCCGGGCATCGTACAGACCATCGGCATGGGTGTGGCGCTGGATTACATGATGGCGTTGGGGATGGAGAACATCGCCGCCCACGAGGCCGGGCTGCGCGACTATGCGGCCGGCCGCTTTGCCGGGCTGAACTGGCTGAACGTGCAGGGCCATGCGCCGGGCAAGGCGGCGATCTTTTCTTTCACGCTTGAGGGTGCGGCACATGCGCATGACATCTCGACCATTCTCGACAAGAAGGGCGTCGCGGTGCGCGCGGGCCATCATTGCGCGGGTCCGCTGATGGAACATCTGGGCGTGACCGCGACCTGCCGGGCGAGCTTTGGCCTCTACAATACCCGTGCCGAGGTGGACACGCTGATCGAGGCGCTGGAACTGGCCCATGAGCTGTTTGCCTGATCGCTGATCGGCAAGGGCGTCGGGGGGCTCTGCCCCCCGCTGACAAAATTCGTCGAATTTTGTCACCTCCCCCCGGAGTATTTCTGGCGGAATGAAGGGGCTTAGTCGGGCCGGCCGATCAGCCGGTCGATGGGCGCGAAGTCGTCAGTCAGCAGCGCGCCCATGGCGGCCAGTTGGGCCACCCAGTCCGGGGCGAGCGCGCCATATTCGGTGGGCTCGGGCGCACGGGTGACGAAACGCGAATGCGGGGTGGGGCTGTTGCCCGCGACCAGGACAAAGACCGCGCGTTCGCCCGGTGGCGGCGGGGTGGTGCTGGTCCAGACCTCGACCATGGGAAAGACGGCGCCCAGCGTGTGCACCAGCGCGGCCAGTGCCTGCAAGCGATCCTGATAGTCGATCACGTTCATCAGATAGGTGCCTTCAGGGGTCAGCCTGTCGCGCGCCAGTTCGAAGAATTCACGCGTCACCAGATGGGCGGGCACCGCCACATCGGTAAAGGCATCGCCCAGGATCACATCATAGCGCCGCTCGGGCCGGGTCAGCAGCGCCCGGCGGGCATCCTCGTGCAGGATCTCGGCACTGGCGGGATCGAACCAGAATTGCGCAGCGGCAATGCGGGTCACCTCGGGGTCGATCTCGGCCACCACGCGCGGGCCGGTGCCGCGCAGCGCAAAGGCGCGCGGGATCGAGTAGGATCCGCCGCCGATGAAGAAGGACGAGAAATCGGGGCGCGGCGCGCGGATGCGGGCCAGCGCGTCCAACATGGCGGCATGGTCGGTATACATGGTCAGCGGCATATCGCGGGCACTGATCCCGTGGCCCAGATGGTCGATCACCATCAGCCGTTCGGGCGCCTCGGGCGTGCCCAGCTCGATCACGCGGATACAGTAGTAGCGGCTTTCGCGGGTGCAGGGATCGGGCGCAGCCAGCGCCGCGACAGCCAGCGACAAAACCAGCCCCAGAGCGACGAGAGGCGCCAGCCAGCGCCCGCCACCGAGGCGGAAACAGAGCAGCGCCGACAGCGCATAAACCGCCGTCACCGCCATCAGCGTGAGCGATGAACCCAGCCAGGAAATGAAAACGAACCCCGCCAGCAGGGTTCCGGCTATGGCGCCGATGGCCCCGGCGGCAAACATCGCCCCCAGGGCGCGGCCCGCGCCCGTGCCGCGTTGCACCGACAACGCGGCCAATACCGGTGCGGGCACCCCGGCAAAGCAGGAGGGCAGAAAGAACACCGCCAATGTCAGCAGCGCGATCCCCCAGACAGGATGCGCGACCAGTTCCAGCACCGGCTCCGAAAGACTGCGCAAAAGAAGCGCCGCAGCGGCGGTGGTGAGGGCGGCCGCGACAAGTGTCCAGCCAGTCAGCCTTAGCGCGCGTGCTGCGGGACGCTCGGCCAGGACACCGCCGATCCAGTGCCCCAAAGAAAACCCTGCCAGCACCACCGCGATGACCGAAGTCCAGGTATAAAGTGACATGCCCACATAGGGCGCCAACATGCGACCGGCCACGATCTCGACCACCAGCGAGGCGGCGGAGACGGTGACCTGAAGCAGGATCAGCAACATCAAAGATGGGGTACGAGCCATGCCGCGCATTTGGCGAAGCTGTTGTGACGAAGGCAAGAAAAATCCGCAGATTGACGATTGCAGAGGCCGCGGCGATACCGTATAGCCCGGGTCACAGGCACCCGTAGCTCAGCTGGATAGAGCGCTGCCCTCCGAAGGCAGAGGCCAGAGGTTCGAATCCTCTCGGGTGCGCCATATCAAACCCTTTTGTTGATCCCTGACCCAACGCCTTGAACCGCAAGGCGGTAGGGCGGATTGGAACAGGTTCCCCCCGGCGTCAGTGTGTTTCGATCCACGAAGCCAGCTTAGCCCGGTGAACACGCATTCGGGCATAGCCGAGTTCTATCGCATTTGCTCTGGCGAGTTCTGTCAGCCCGCGACGGACCGAGGCGATGGACAGGCCAAGCATCTCGGCCAGGTCGTTCTGGGACATGTCCAGCCATCCGCCGGGAACACAGTTCATGCGGTCAAGCTGGAGCAGGCGAAAGGCGATCTTGTGATCGGCATCCGAAGCGACTAGACCAATCAGCGCCTCGATCGCGATGTTCATGTTGCGCCGGGTCAGCCGGTAGAAATCGCGATAATGGGCTGGGGTCCGTGTAACGATGTCGAGAACCACCGGGGCCGGAACGAACAGCACTTCAGATGCGACTCGTGCCTCCATCACGGCAAGCTGGTTTTGCTCCGACAGGATCGAGATATCGCCGATCCAGTGCCCGCGCGAAAGGGAATGAAAGGTGACAAGTTCACCATCCGCGCGCGGAGTCTTGATGTCAAAGGTCCCCTGATAGACACCGAACATGCCGGCCTGCGGCGCCTCGACATCGCCCGTGGCCCGTTCCCCCGGCGCGTATTTGCGCCACTGCCCCCTTGCAACCAGTGCCTCGCGCAGGCTCTCGGGACACGCGGCGAACCACCCGCTGTCTCCAAAGAGAGCCGGATCGACAGGCATGATGCGCACTCCTTGACGTCTTCCGTTACCCTCAGAAAATAAGAGAGAATTTTCACAAAGCAATCAAATGATACTTTTGTCTACTCGTTTCTTGATACCATTTTGAGACATCCGGTCAGTTCAAAAAGGAGAAGGTTCGTGGCTGCCACATTGAGGATGAGGCAACGCGCGGTGCAGGCCGCTGTTGCACTAACGTTGGCGATCGCGCCAAGTTTCGCGATCGCGCAGGATCAGAAGCCCAATTTTCTGATCATCTGGGGCGATGACGTGGGCTGGATGAACACGTCGGCCTATAACCGGGGCATGATGGGATACCGGACGCCGAATATCGACCGGATCGCCTCCGAGGGTGCGCTGTTCACCGACTGGTACGGCCAGCAGAGCTGTACCGCCGGGCGCGCGGCTTTCATCACCGGGCAAAGCCCGCTTCGGACCGGCCTGCTCAAGGTCGGGCTGCCAGGCGCCAAGGAAGGTCTGTCCGAGAAGGACCCGACCATCGCGGGCTTGCTCAAGAATCACGGCTATATGACCGCCCAATACGGCAAGAACCACCTGGGCGACCTGGACGAGCATCTGCCGACCAATCACGGTTTTGACGAGTTCTTTGGCAATCTCTATCACCTGAATGCCGAGGAAGAGCCAGAGCATCCCGATTATCCGAAGATCCCCGGTTTCCGCGAGAATTTCGGCCCGCGCGGCGTCATTCGCGCAACTTCGGACGGCCAGATCGAGGATACCGGCCCGCTCACCAAGAAGCGGATGGAGACGGTGGACGAAGAGGTGACTGCCTCGGCCATCGACTTCATGGAACGCGCGGTGGCCGCCGACAAGCCGTTCTTCCTGTGGTACAACACCACCCGGATGCACGTGAACACCCACCTGAAGCCGGAATCCGATGGCGTCACCGGGCTGGGTATCTATGCCGATGGCATGGTCGAGCATGACGGTCACGTGGGCCAGGTTCTCGACAAGGTCGAAGAGCTGGGCATCGCCGACAACACGGTGATCATGTATTCCTCGGACAACGGCGCCGAGGTGTTCAGCTGGCCGGATGGCGGCACCACCCCCTTCCGCAACGAGAAGAACTCGAACTGGGAAGGCGGATATCGTGTGCCGACCCTGATCAAGTGGCCCGGCGTCATCGAACCGGGCACCGTCTATAACGACATCTTCTCGCACGAGGACATGCTGCCCACCATCCTCGCGGCCGTGGGCGAGACCGATGTCAAGGACAAGCTCCTGACCGGTCATTCGGCGATCGGGCGCGAGTACAAGGTGCATCTCGACGGCTACAACCTGCTGCCCTATTTCTCGGGCGAGGTCGAGGAGGGCCCGCGCAAGGAGTTCTTCTACTGGACCGATGACGGCGATCTGGCCAACCTGCGCTATGGCCGCTGGAAGATGGTGTTCCTGGAGCAGCGCGGCCACGGCTTCGAGGTCTGGCAGGAACCGTTCTTTGAACTGCGTCTGCCCAAGCTGTTCGATCTGCTGGGCGACCCGTTCGAGCGGGCGGATCACGAATCGGCCAATTACGACATGTGGCGGTTCGACCGGGCGTTCATGGTGCTGCCGGCAGTGGCTTATGTGACCCAGCATCTGGAAACCTACAAGGACTACCCGCCGCGCCAGTCGCCGGGCAGCTTCAACCTGGGTGCCGCGCTGGAGAAACTGACATCGAACACCAGTTCGAATTGATCTGATGCCATCTGGGCCGGCGGGTGTATTCCCGCCGGTCTTGTCTTGCCGAGGCGGGCAGGCAGGCCGCCACCCGGTTCGGCCCCCACCAAGGGGACGGCCGCGAAACCCGAGAAAGACGGAGGCGCATATGGGCAGCACGCCGCGCGACGACATCGACACCCTGATTGCGCGCATGGGCGATTCCATCATCGGCCAGCAGGACGTGGTCCGGATGCTGGTGATCGGGCTTCTGGCCAATGGCAACCTGCTGGTCGAAGGCCTGCCGGGCCTGGCCAAGACGCGCGCGATCAAAGCGCTGGCCAAGAACCTCGAGACCGATTTCAGCCGCATCCAGTTCACGCCCGACCTGTTGCCCTCGGACGTGACCGGGACCGAGGTGTATTACCAGACAGACAAGGGGTCGGAGTTCCGCTTCGAGCCGGGACCGATCTTTGCCAATATCGTGCTGGCCGACGAGATCAACCGCGCCCCGGCCAAGGTGCAGGCGGCGCTGCTGGAAGCAATGGAAGAGCGGCAGGTGACCGTTTCCGGCACCACGCACAAGATGCCGCCGCTGTTCATGGTGATGGCGACCCAGAACCCGATCGAACAAGAGGGCACCTATCCCTTGCCCGAGGCGCAGATGGACCGGTTCCTGATGCATGTGATGATCACCTATCCCCCGGTCGAGGACGAGGTGAAGGTGATCCGCCTCGTGCGTGGCGAAGAGGCCGCCGCCAATGCGCCCAAGGACAAGGTGGCAAAGGAACGCCCGCCCGCGATTTCGCAAGAGACGGTTTTTGAGGCGCGGCGCGAGATCGTCGGCATTCACGTCTCGGACGCGATGGAACGCTACATGGCCGATCTGGTCAACGCGACGCGGGTGCCGGACCGTTTCGGCCCCGATCTGGGCCGCTGGATCGGGGTGGGCGCCAGCCCGCGCGCCTCGCTGGCGCTTGATAAATGCGGGCGCACCCATGCCTGGCTGGAAGGGCGCGATTATGTCGATCCCGCCGATATCCGCGCGGTGGCCCCCAACGTGTTCCGCCACCGGCTGGGACTGACATACGAGGCGATGGGCGACGGGATCACCCCGGACCGGGTGATTTCTGAGATGATCGCGCAAGTTGCACTGACCTAGGACCGTCACGATGTTCGACAGGGCCGCCCGCATACGGACCGGTACACTGCCCGCCCTGCCACCGGCAGGGGCGGGAACCGATCCGCGCGTGCATGTGGAGCTTGCGCATCTGCGCAAGCTCGAAGGCCGCGCCCGGACGCTCAGCTTTCTGCCACGCCAACCCGCCGGCAGCGCGCTGAACGGACGCCATGCGTCGCGGATGCGCGGGCGCGGGCTGAATTTCGAGGAATTGCGCGACTACCTGCCTTCGGACGATATCCGCTCGATCGACTGGAAGGTGACGGCGCGCACCGGCAAGCCGCATGTCCGGGTCTTCACCGAAGAGCGCGACCGCCCGACGTTGATCGTGGTCGATCAGCGGATGTCGATGTTCTTCGGTTCGGTGCTGAACATGAAATCGGTCACGGCGGCGGAATGCGCTGCACTTGCCGCCTTCCGCATTCTCGATCAGGGCGACCGGGTCGGCGGCATCGTCTTTGGCGACGAAACCCTGGCCGAGATCCGGCCCCAGCGCAGCCGCGCCGCGCTCGACCGGTTGCTGCTGGCCATCACGCGGGCCAATGCGCTGTTGCGGGCCGATGCCCCCAAGGTGGCGCCGGTCGGCCTGAACGACGTGTTGCAAGCGGTGGGACGGATCGCGCCGCGCAATCACCTGATCCTTGTCTTTTCCGATTTCGACGTGATCGACGAGCTGACGCAGAAACTGGTCAATGCTCTGTCGCGCCAGAACGACCTGATCCTGGGGCTGGTGACCGACCCAATCGCGGACGATGTTCCCGAGGGGCTGAAACTGGTGATCTCTGATGGTGAGCTTCAGGCCGAGATCGACACCGGAAACACGACGGTGCATCGCGACCTGCGCGAGATGTCGCGCGGACGTCTGGCCGAGGTGCTGGACTGGCAGCGCCGTTATCGCGTGCCGGTGCTGCCGCTGAGCGCGGCCGAGGACAGCCTGACCCAGATGAAACGTCTGATGGGGCTTGGCCCGAGATGAGCGAGCAGGGACAGGACCCGCCGGTCACTCTGGTCGATCTGATCGGCCAGCTGGTGCCACCCGACCCGCCGCCGCCAGTGTCGATGCTGCCGCAAACCGCCGGTTGGGCGGTGCTGGCAGTGCTTGCCGGCGTTGCTGTGATCTATGGCCTCTGGCGCTGGTGGCGCCATTATCACGCCAATCGCTACCGGCGCGCGGCGCTGGCCGCGCTGGCACGCGCGGGCGGCGACCCGGTGGCGATCGCCGAAGTGCTGCGGCGCACCGCGCTGGTGGCCTTTCCGCGACATGAGGTGGCCGGGTTGAGCGGTACTGAATGGCTGGTTTTTCTCGACCGGACCGGTGGGGGTGGCACGGCGTTCACCCAGGGACCCGGACAGGCACTGGCCAGCGCGCCTTATCGGTCGGGCAGTACCGCGTCCTCCGGTCTCGCCGATCTGGCCGCAAACTGGATCCGCCGCCATCGGCGCGAGGTGTCGCGATGATCGCCCTTGGCTTTCCACTTGCGCTGTTGCTCCTGCCGCTGCCGCTTGTGGTCTGGCGCTATCTGCCCGCGCGGCGCGAGCACGTCTCGGCACTGCGCTTTCCCTTCTTTCGCCAGATCGTACGTGTGGCAGAGGTGACACCGGGCGAGGGGGCGGTGATCCTGCGGCGGACCCGGCTCCAGATGACGGTGGCGATTACCGTCTGGGTGCTGCTAGTGCTGGCGTTGGCACGACCCGAACGGCTGGGCGCCCCGATCGAGATGACACGCTCGGCCCGCGATGTGGTTCTGGCCATCGACATTTCCGACTCGATGGACATCGTCGATTTCGCCGCCCCCGATGGCACCCGTCTGCAACGTCTGGATGCGGTCAAAGAGGTGGTGAGCCGCTTCGTGGCCGAGCGCGAGGGCGACCGGATCGCGCTGATCGTGTTCGGCACCCAGGCCTTTCTCCAGGCGCCGCTGACCGAGGATCTGGCCACTATCGCCGCACTGGTCGCGCAGACCGAGGTCGGCATGGCCGGGCCACATACCGCCATCGGCGACGCGATCGGTCTGGCCATTCGCACCTTTGAAATCAGCGAGGTCGAGCAGCGCCTGTTGATCCTGTTGTCGGACGGCGCCGATACCGGCAGCCGGATGAGCCCGCTCAACGCGGCCGAGATCGCTCGCGCGCGCGGGGTCGAGATCCACACGATTGCGGTGGGCGACCCGCAGGCCAGCGGAGATACCCGCGTCGACACCCGCACGCTGGCCGATATCGCCAGCCGCACCGGCGGCAGCTCCTTTTTCGCCTCGGACGTAGAGGCGCTGGCCGGGGTCTATCAGCGGATCGACGCGCTGTCCCCCCGGCTGGTCGAACAGGTGTCGTATCGTCCGCGCAGGGTTCTGTCCTCATGGCTGCTTGGGCTGGCGGCTGCGCTTGGGATCGGGGCGCTGGGGCTGCTGAGCCTTCCCCAAAGAGGGCGGAGGGCGGCATGAGCGAGATCCTGCTTTCCGAACTCGGGCTGGTGGCTGACGCATTCCACTTCCTTCGTCCGCTGTTCCTGCTCCTGTTGGTGCCGCTGGCGGCGCTGTGGTGGATGAACCGGCGCGCGGCGACCCGCGAGCCGCCGCTGCCCGAGGGGATCGCGCCGCATCTGCTGGCGGCGTTGACCGTGGGCGGTGGCGCGGCCCGGCGATTTTTGCCCATCGACCATGTCTCGGCGCTGCTGGCATTGGCGGTGATCGGCGCCGCAGGCCCGTCCTGGACCCGGCAGGCCGATCCCTTTCTGGCCCAGACCGGACCTGTGGTCATCGTGCTCGAGGTTACGCCTTCGATGACCACGCCCGATCTGGCGCCAAGCCGGCTGGAGCGCGCCAAGTTCAAGATCCGCGACCTGCTGGACCTGCGCGCCGGGGCGCGCACCGCCCTTGTGGCCTATGCCGGGACGGCGCACCGGGTCTTGCCCTTTACCGAGGACGCGCAGGTGATGCTGCCTTATCTTGAGGGGCTGACGCCCGATGTGATGCCGCAGGAGGGCGCGAATGCCACCGCCGCGCTGTCTTTGGCGCAAGAGATCCTAGCCGCCGAAGGCGTAGGCGGGGTGCTGGTCGTGGCGGACGGGTTGGACAGTGCCGATGTGGCAGCCTTCGACTCCGCCGGGGCTGGTGCGGCGACGACCGTTCTGGCGATGCTGCCCGATGGCGTTTCGGATATCGGGCTGGACCGGCTTGGCACGGTGCCGGTGGTCCGGGCAACAACGGATGACAGCGACGTGCAGCGGCTGGACCGGATCCTGAATGTGGATTACCGCCGCGCGCTGCTGGATGATGACAGCCAGCCCTGGGAGGATCGTGGCTGGTGGCTGGCGGTGCCCGCCGTACTGCTGGCGCTGTTGTGGTTCCGGCAAGGCTGGACCATGCGCTGGGGCGCGCTTTGCCTTGTCGCCTCGGTCGGTCTCAACCCTGGTGCCGCACGGGCCGACGGGCTGGCCGACTGGTTCCTGACACCCGACCAGCAGGGCTATCGTGCGTTCAACCGGAACGACTTCACAGGCGCGGGTGACCTTTTTGCCGATCCGATGTGGAAGGGTCACGCGCTCTATCGGGCCGGGCGCTATGACGAGGCGATCGAGGTGCTGAACCGGCTGGAGACGCCCGAGGCCTCTTTTACCCAGGGCCTCGCCCATATTAAGAACCGCCAGTATCGCGACGGCGTGCGCGCCTTTGAAACCACGCTGGAGCGCGACCCGGACTTTCCCGGCGCGGCAGAGAACCTGGAAACCGCGCGGCGCATCGTGACCTATGTCGAGGATGCCCGCGAGGCCTCGGACACGGGCGAAGAAACCGGCATCGGCGCCGATGACGTTGTGTTTGACAACGAGGCCAACCGGGGCGTCGACACCCAGACTGACCGGCAACCGCGCGGCGAAGAGGCGATTCTGACCAGTGACCAGTGGATGAACACGGTCGACACCCGAACGGGGGATTTCCTGCGCTATCGCTTCCGGTTCGAGGCATCGGGGGCGGGTCAATGAGAGGTGCGCTGTTCCTGATCGTCGCGGTGCTCTCGCTTATCGTGACGGGACCGGCCCGCGCGCAGGACGTGCCCCGCGTGACGGTGGAGCTTGAGACCGCCGAGACGATACCGGGCCAGCCGCTTGACCTGCGGATCACGGTGCTGGTGCCCACATGGTTGCCCAAACCGGTGGTCTTCCCCACTTTCGAGGCGCCGAACCTGATGGTTCGCCTGCCCGAACGGGCAACAAACCCGATCAGCGAACGGATTGACCGCGACACCTGGTCCGGGGTCTCGCGGCGCTACCGGATCACGCCGCTGGTGCCGGGCCGCTTCGTGATCCCGCCGCAGGAACTGATCGTGACCTGGGCCGATCCCGACAGCTCTGCCCCCCGTGAGAAGGTCGTGCCAATTGAGGCGATCACGATCACCGGCATCCTGCCCGATGGCGCCGAGGGGCTGGACCCGTTCATCGCCGCCCGCGCGGTGACGCTGACGCAAGAGGTCACCGGGGCCACCGCACCGCTTGGCCCCGGTGACAGCGTGATCCGTGAAGTGACCGCCACGATCGAGGGTGGACCGGCGATGCTGCTGCCGGGGTTGTTAGCTGTCGAACCGGTCACCGGGCTGACAGTCTACCCGTCCGAACCGGTGCTGAGCGAAACCGAAACGCGCGGCGAACCGGGCGGCAGCCGGGTCGAGCGGGTGACCTATCTGGCGCAAAGCGGCGGAAGCGGCGCCGCCCCGCCGGTCACGCTCGACTGGTACAACCTGGAAACCGGTCAGGTGGAAACGGCCTCGGTGCCGGGGGTCGATCTGACCGTGGACGCGCCCGTCGCGCGCAGTGTGCCCGCGCTTTCGCCACAGCTGCTGATCTTGGGTGTGCTGGTGCTGGTGCTGGTGCTGGGTGTCGTCGTATTTGCCGTCCGGCCCGTGCTGCGGCGCTGGAAACGCTGGCGCGCGACCAGACTTAGCCGCTATCTTGCCTCGCCTGCGCACGCGCGCAGCTTGGCCATCTCCGCGGCGCGGCGGCGCGATCTGTCGGCGACGCTGGCCGCGCTCGATCTCTGGGCGGCGCGGCTCGGCACCACGGACCCGCGCCGCGATCCGGCCATCGCCAGCGCGCTCAGGGCGCTCGGCGCGGCGCTCTATGGACCTGCACCCAGAGGCGATTTGGCGGACTGGCGTGCGCTTGACCGGGCACTTGCGGTTTACAGCCCCGACCGCGCGGGCCATCATCAGCTGGCCGGGTTGCCCCCGCTCAATCCGCGCTGACCGCGCAAACCGGAGTCGCCCATGTTTCGTTCCCTCCTTGTCGCGGTTCTGGCCTGTATCAGCCTGGCGATGCCATCCCTGGCGCAGACCGGTGACACGGAGACCGGAAGCGCCGATTACGTCGGCTCGGCCAGTTGCGCCTACTGCCACGAGGGAGAAGCCAAGGCCTGGCAAGGCTCGCATCACGCGCTGGCCTGGACCCTGCCGACGCCCGAGACCGTGCTGGCCGATTTCGATGACATCGAGTTCAACCATGACGGGGTACGCTATCTGTTCAGCCGCGCGGGCGAACAGTTTCGCGTCACCATCACCGAGGCCGACGGCAGCGAAAAGACCCATGAAATCCACTCGGTCGCCGGGATCGCGCCGCTTCAGCAATACCTGATCGAGACCGAACCGGGGCGACTTCAGAGCTTCGACGTGGTCTGGGATGTCGACGGCGCCCGCTGGTACCACCTTTACCCCGAACAGGACCTGCCGCCGGGCGACGGCCTGCACTGGACCGGCCCCTACAAGAACTGGAACGCACGCTGCGCCGAATGCCACGCAACCGGGTTCGAGAAGAATTACGATGCGGCAAGCGACAGCTACCACTCGCAACAGGCCGAGATCGGCGTGGGCTGCGAGGCCTGCCATGGCCCCGGTTCCGCGCATGTGACCTGGGCCGAAACCGCCCGCGAGCGAAGCTCGCAGGACCCGCTGCTGCCGCCCGAGGGCTATGGGCTTGCCATGGACTTCGACACCGCCGGCACCGAGGCGATGATCCAGCAATGTGCCGGCTGCCATTCCCGGCGCGAGCCGATGGGGCAGGGCAACCCGATACCGGGGACGCCCTATCACGACGCCTATACGCTGTCGCTTTTGCGGCCGGGTCTCTATCACGCCGACGGCCAGATCCTGGACGAGGTCTATGTCTATGGTTCGTTCCTGCAATCGAAGATGTATCAGCGCGGGGTGGGCTGTCTGGACTGTCACGAGCCGCATGGCGCGACGCTGCGGGCCGAGGATAACAGCCTGTGTACCCAGTGCCATTCACCGGCGGCGAACCCGCGCTTTCCCAGCCTGAAAGCAGCGCTTTACGACGATCCCGCGCATACGTTCCACCCCAAGGGCTCTGCCGGGGCAGAATGCAAGTCCTGCCATATGATCGAGCGTGATTACATGGGGATAGACGGACGGCGCGATCACAGTTTCCGCATCCCGCGCCCGGATCTGGCGGCGGTGACCGGCGGGCCCGATGCCTGTACCGATTGCCATGCGGATCAGGATGCGGGCTGGGCGGCGGCCGAAATCGCCCAACGGTATCCCGATGCGGCCAAACGTCCGCATTACGGCACGGTGCTGGCAGCCGGGCGGGCCGATCCGGTCGCGGCAGGGCCGGGGCTGCGCATCCTGGCCCAGGATCGGGATCAGGCCGGGCTGGTCCGTGCAACGGCACTCTGGCTCTTGTCTCAGGGCGGCGATGCCAACAGTGCCGAGTTCCTGGCCGGGCTGCTAGAGGACGACGATCCCCTCGTGCGCGCCGCGGCGATCGGGGTTCAGCGCGCGGCGCCCCCGCAGACACGTGTGCAGCGGCTGATCCCGCTGCTGGCGGATCCGGTGCGCATGGTGCGGATCGAGACCGCCAAGGCGATGCTGGATGCTCCCATTGCGCGGCTGCCGGCCCGCATCGAGGCGCAGATGCAGGCAGCGATGACCGACTGGCGCAGGGCGCTTGCAGCACGTGTCGATTTTCCCGAAACCCATATGGTGATGGCGGGCATGGCGCTGACCATGCGCAACATCCCGGCCGCGCGCGGCGCGTTCCGGCAGGTGGTCGCGATGGACCCGCAACGCGAAGAGGCCTGGATCATGCTGGCGCGCATCGCTGCGGCGATGGACGGGCCCGACGCTACGGCCGGGGTGCTTGACGAGGCGTTGGAGAAATTGCCGCATAGTGCGGCGCTCAACGAGATGAAACGCTCGGTTGCCGAACAGTAGCGGCGGCGCGTGCGGTCCGGACAATTGACTTGGAGGAGGAACAAGATGGTGAACAGCAGCCCAAGAATGACGGCGCCTGCGCTGGTTGCGGCACTAGCCTGCATTGCACCCGCCATACCCGCCCTGGCACAGGAACGTCCGAAACTGGTCTTGCAGATCACCGTCGACCAATTGCGCGGCGACCTGATCGAGAGGTTCGGTGCCGGACTTGGCGAGGACGGGTTCCGCCGCCTGATCCGGGGCGGTGTCCATTTCACCCAGGCCCATCACGGCCATGCCAATACCGAAACCATCGTCGGCCACACCACGCTGGCCACCGGTGCCGATCCGGCGGTGCACGGGATGGTCGCCAATGTCTGGTTCGACCGGGTCGAGGGCGGTCAGGTCTATAACGTGCAGGATCCCGACTATCCGCTGGTGGGCGCCGCCGGGGTCGATGCGGCGACCGAGATCGACCCGACCCAGCGTGCCGCCACCACCGATGGCCGCTCGCCCGGCAACATCCTGACCTCGACCATCGCCGACGAGATCGGCATGTTCTTTGGTCCCGAGGCGCTGATCTTTGGCGTGTCGATCAAGGATCGGGGCGCGATTTCGATGGCCGGCCATACCGGTCAGGCCTATTGGTTCTCGAAATCCGAGGGGCGGTTCGTAACCTCGACCTTTTACCGCGACGATTACCCCGGCTGGGTGAGCGACTGGAACGGTTCGGGCATGGTTGCATCTTATGCCGGGACAAGCTGGACGCTCGCGGACGCGCCCGAAAGCTACATGTTCGGCACCCGCGACGACCAGCCGTGGGAGACCGACTTTCCCGGTTTCGGGCGCAGCTTTCCCCATCCCTGGGGAAAGGCGGATGACAAGTATTACACCACCCGACTGACGCTGAGCCCGGCAGGCGACGAGATCACCGTGGATTTTGCCAAGGCGCTGATCGAGGCCGAGGGCATCGGGCAGGACGCGGTGCCCGATTACCTGTCCATCTCGCTGTCTTCGACCGACTATGTCGGGCATGTCTTCGGGCCGTCGAGCCTGGAGGCCGAAGACAACATGCGCCGCCTCGACCGGACGCTGGCCGATCTCCTTGATTTCGTGGATGACAGGGTCGGGCTGGATCAGGTGCTGGTGGTGCTGTCCGCCGATCATGGCTCTCCCGAGAACCCGGGCTACCTTGCCACCCATGGCATAAAGGCCGGCACTTTCGATTTCGAGCGCGTCGATACAGAGCCCGGTTTCGTGCGTCTGGGCGCGCAATTCGGCGAGGCGCGCGCGTTGATCCGCAACTTTTCCAGCCCCTATGTCTATCTCAACCGCGAGCTGATTGCAGAGAAGGGGCTCGATCCGGCGACGGTCGAGGATTCGGTTGCGCGTGAACTCGACCTGCTGCCGGGCATCGACCTTGCCGTATCCAGCCGCCGCTTGCGCGAGGGGCAGATCGGCGAGGGCAAGGTGGTGGACGCGGTGCGCCGCAACTTTCACCGCGACCGGTCGGGCGATATCTATGTCGTGTTCGAACCGCATTGGTTCATCGCCGATTTTGACGGGCTGACGGTGGCCTCGGCGCATGGGTCGCCGTGGACCTATGACACCCATGTACCAGTGATCTTTCATGGCCCGGGCATCCCCCCGGCACGCATTGCGCGCCATGTCGAAACGGTGGACGTGGCGCCGACCATCGCGGCCTATCTGGGCACCAAGCCGCCCTCTGGCGCGACCGGGGTTCCATTGACCGAGGTGCTGGACTGAGCGGGAGGCCGGGTACCACGGGCGAATAGAGGCACATTCATTCGGGGGGCGATATCCGGTTCCGCGATCGGGCCATTGTGCCCGAACCGACGGTATTTGCAGTTCTGATCCTGGAACAGGCGCGGATGCCGCTTGCAACATGAATATGCCAGGGGGTGGGGTGGTGGTTCCGAAGGGGATGAGCCTTTGGGGAGTTCGCGGCCCTCTCCATACTTCGGCTCGCGGCCCATCCTGCCAGAGCGGATGACGAGGCGGCATGCACTCGTAAAACAAAAACCCCCGAGCCTGCGGCACGGGGGACATCCGGTCTTTTTCCTGTTTAGGGACGGTCAGCCGCCCCAGGAGCGGACCTCTCCGCAATCCATGTGCACGAAATTCGAGCGGTAGTATTTGCCGACACCGCCGGCGCGGCAGGAAATCGCGGCATTTGCCATCTGGCTGACCGAGCGAGAGGCAAGCCGCAGGTCGGCTGCTTGCCCTTGCATATGCAGCGAGTTGCGGGCCACCCCGCGCGAGCGGCTGCGCAGCATGGCGTTGGTCTGCGGGCTCCGATAGCCCGAAAGAAGCATATAGGGCTCGTTCACATCCATCAGGTTATGAGCGGCGGCCATGATGTCGATGGTGCGCAGATCTATGGACTTGACCTGGTCAACGCGCCAGTCGCGCATGAAGTGATTGATCTCCTTCACCGCGTCCTTGATGTAGTTGCCGTCGATCCAATACACCATGTCAATGCGTTCCCCGGTACGACCGGAGTACATGCGAATACGGCGGATGTCGCCACCTCCGCGCAGAAACCCTGCTGCCATCGAGTATGTTGGAGTTGCGGCAACCGCAGTCGCGGCGAATGCCTGAAGAAGTGCGCGCCGAGAAAGGCTCGTCGAGTTGTGTTGAGTCATGTGACTGTTTCGTCCCGTACTTCGTCCTGCCTGCACACGATGTTACGTGTACATTGTTAATAACCATCCCCCGGTTGCGCATTTGTATGGCACAGGGGGATTCGTTCGCCAAGTTTTCTTTCAAAATGTGACAGCCAAGGGGGAAATTTCGGCAGTTTTTCGCCCAAACAGGTGATGAGAACACTGCTTTAGACAGGCAGGACATGCGCGCCATCCGCGACTGGGCGATGCATCCGCGCATCAGCCAAGCTGAATTGTCACCCATTGAAGC
This sequence comes from Ruegeria pomeroyi, assembly GCF_021405525.1. Lineage (GTDB taxonomy): Bacteria > Pseudomonadota > Alphaproteobacteria > Rhodobacterales > Rhodobacteraceae > Ruegeria_B > Ruegeria_B alba. Next base: position 2,243,870 of record NZ_JAGQAG010000001.1, on the reverse strand, counting down.
GATTGTGAATGGACATTTCCCCCTGTTTTTCTTGAAGATTTGTCCAGATTAACGTCTTTGAACGTTGTTAAGTGTATTTTGCTCAGGATCTCATCATGCCGCATCTCAAACGCCCTGCCATTCGTCTCACCCTGACAGCTTTGCTGCTTGCCGGTGTGACGGCTTTGGGGGCTCCGGGTGCGGCGGATGCGCAAGTTACCGCTTATAAACAAGCGGTTGCCGAGGCAAGCTACGGCGATGAGGGGGTTGCCGCCTATTACCGAAAGAACGGGTACCAGCCGCTCTGGACCGGAGAAGGGGCAGTATTCACCGCCCGCCGCGTCGCCCTGATCGAGGCGCTGAGCATGGCAGATGTGCATGGCCTGCCCTCCGGGCGCTATGACATCGACGGGCTGAAGGCGCAGATGGCCGCCGCCCGTACCACCCGCGACATTGGCATGGTCGAGGTCGCATTGAGCCGTGAATTCGCCCGGTTCGCCCGCGATCTGCAAACCGGGCTGCTGACCCCCTCCCAGATCGACGAAGGTATGGTGCGGGTTGTTGAGCGTCGAGGCGCCGAGGCCTATTTGAAGGAGCTTCAGGCCGCCGAGCCTGCCCCCTATATGCGCGCACTGGCCCCGGATACCCCGCAATACCGGGCGCTTCTGAAACTCAAGCTCGACCTCGAACATGCGCTGGCCACCGGTGGCTGGGGGCCGACCGTTTCGGGCGGCAAGCTGGAACCGGGCAACAGCGGCCCGCGGGTCGTGGCGCTGCGCAACCGCCTTATCGCCATGGGATACATGGATCGCAGCGCGGTGGCGAGCTATGACGGCACGCTGCAAAAGGCGGTTCAGGCGTTTCAGCTGGCCCATGGGCTGGAGCCCGACGGGGTTGCCGGCGACGGCACCCTGGACGAGATCAACAAATCCGTGGCCGACCGGTTGAAATCGGTGATTGTCGGGCTGGAGCGCGAACGCTGGCTGCCGCGTGATCGCGGCGAGCGGCATATCCTGGTCAACCAGACCGATTTCACCGCCAAGATCGTGGATCATGGCCGCGTCACCTTTGAGACCCGTTCGGTCATCGGCAAGAATGTCAGCGACCGGCGCAGCCCCGAATTCTCGGACGAGATGGAGCATATGGTGATCAACCCGAGCTGGTACGTGCCGCGCTCGATCATCACCAAGGAATATCTGCCCAAGCTGCGCGCAAACCCCAATGCGGTCCGGCATCTGGAAATCACGGACAGCCGTGGCCGCCAGGTCAATCGCGGTGCAGTGGATTTCAGCCAGTTCTCCAGCCGCAGCTTTCCCTTTGCCATGCGCCAGCCGCCGGGCAAGAGCAATGCGCTGGGGCTGGTGAAATTCATGTTCCCGAACAAATACAACATCTACCTGCACGACACGCCGCAGAAACACCTGTTCGCCCGCGAGGTCCGCGCCTATTCGCATGGCTGCATCCGGCTGGCGCAACCCTTTGAATTCGCTTACGCGCTGCTCGCTCTGCAAGAAACCGATCCGAAAGCCTTCTTTCACAACGTGCTGAACACCGGCCGCGAAACCAAGGTCGATCTGGAACGCCATGTGCCGGTACATATCATCTATCGCACGGCGGTGGTGGATGACCGGGGGCAGCCCGGCTATCGGCGCGACGTTTATGGGCGTGACGCAAAGATTTGGGACGCGCTCAGTCGGGCAGGGGTGGTTCTGAGCGCGGTTCAGGGTTAAATCCACGGGGCCAACCACAAGAAGCAGGCCCCAGATGACCTATACCATTTCGCAGATCGCCAAGGCCCTCGGGGCCGAGGCCGCAGGCAATCTCGACCTGACCGTCACCGGCGCGGCGGAACCGGGCGATGCCGGGCGCGACCAGCTGGCGCTGGCGATGTCACCGAAATATGCCGAGGCGCTGGCACAGGGGGGGGCGCGCGCCGCGATCCTGTGGCCCGGCGCCGCATGGCAGGCGATGGGGCTTGAGGCCGCGATCTTTGCCACCCGACCGCGTCTGGCCATGGCGGGCGTGACCGCCATGCTCGACCCCGGTCAGGGCGTCGCGGCGGGCATCCATCCCTCGGCGGTGATCGACCCCAGCGCCGAGATCGGCGCCGATGTCAGCATCGGGCCGCTGACCGTTGTGGGCGCACGGGCCCGGATCGGCGAGGGCTCGGTCATCGGGCCGCATTGCGTGATCGGCATGGATGTGGTGCTGGGGCCGGGCGCTTTCCTGCGCGAGATGGTCAGCATTGGTGCCCGCGCCACCATCGGCGCCCGTTTCATCGCGCAACCCGGCGCACGGATCGGCGGCGACGGCTTCTCGTTTGTTACGCCCGAGGTGTCGGGCGCCGAAAACGCCCGCAAAACAATGGGCGATCAGGGCGAGGCCAAGGCGCAGGCCTGGACCCGCATCCATTCGCTGGGCGCGGTCGAGATCGGCGACGATGTCGAGGTCGGCGCCAACTGCACCGTCGACAACGGCACCATCCGCAATACCAGCATCGGCGATGGCAGCAAGCTCGACAACCTCGTGCATGTCGGCCACAACACACGTGTCGGGCGCGACTGTCTGCTGTGTGGCCAGACCGGCGTGTCGGGCTCGGTCGAGATCGGCAACAACGTGGTGTTGGGCGGCCAGACCGGGGTGGTCGACAATATCTTTATTGGCGACGGGGTGATCGCGGGGGGTGGCACCAAGATCCTGTCGAACGTACCGGCGGGCCGGGTGATCATGGGCTATCCCGGCGTGAAAATGGATCTGCATACCGAGATCTACAAGGCGCAGCGCCGTCTTCCTCGCCTGTTGCGCGACATCGCGGCACTGAAAAAGGCGGTTTCCAAACCGGGACCGAGCGAGTAAATCAGCGCCAGACAGAACCCAGAGGATCGACATGAGCATCAGCGACCGCGTCATCGCCATCATCGCCGAGCAGGCCGTGCTGGAGCCCTCCGACGTCAGCCCCGAAAGCACGCTTGAGGATCTGGGCATCGACAGCCTGGGCCTGGTGGAAAGCATTTTTGCCATCGAAGAAGAATTCGACATCTCGATCCCCTTCAATGCCAATGAACCCAGCCAGAGCGATTTCGACATCTCGAACGTGGCCGCGATCATCGCGGGGATCGAGAAACTGGTGGCGGAAAAGGTCTGACCGCGCCCATGAAACGGGTTGTCATCACCGGAGCCGGCACCATCAACGCGCTGGGGCATTCGGTGCCCGAGACGCTGCACGCCATGCGCGAGGGCCATTGCGGCATCGGCGAGCTGGAATTTCGCGATGTCGAGCGGCTGGCCATTCGCATCGGCGGTCAGGTCCGCGGGTTTGAGGCCGAGGGCCGCTTCAACCGCCAACAGATGTCGCTCTATGACCGGTTCACCCAATTCACCCTGACCGCCGCCAAAGAGGCGATCGACCAGTCGGGGCTGAACTTTCACGGTGAACTGGCAGCGAAATCGGGCGTGGTGCTGGGCACTGCGGGTGGCGGCGTCAGCACCTGGGACGAGAATTACCGCTCGGTCTATGAAGAGGGCAAGAACAGGGTCCATCCCTTTGTCGTGCCCAAGCTGATGAACAACGCGGCCGCCAGCCATGTGTCGATGGAACACAATCTCAAGGGTCCGTCCTTTACCGTCTCGACCGCCTGCGCCTCGTCGAATCATGCGATGGCGCAGGCCTTTTCCATGGTGCGCAGCGGCATGGCGCCGGTGATGGTCACCGGCGGATCGGAATCGATGCTGTGTTTCGGCGGGGTCAAGGCCTGGGAAGGGCTGCGGGTGATGTCCAAGGATGCCTGCCGCCCGTTCAGCGCCAACCGCAACGGCATGGTCCAGGGCGAGGGCGCGGGTATCTTCGTGTTCGAAGAGATGGAGCACGCCAAGGCCCGTGGTGCCGAGATCCTGTGCGAGGTTGCGGGATTTGCCATGTCCTCGGATGCCTCCGATATCGTGATGCCATCGAAACAGGGGGCGGCGCGGGCGATGGCGGGCGCGCTGGCCGATGCGCGGATCAATCCGGGTGACGTGGGGTATATCAACGCCCATGGCACCGGCACGGCGGCCAATGACAAGACCGAATGCGCCGCGGTGGCCGATGTGTTCGGGCGTCATGCCGACAGCCTGATGATTTCGTCCACCAAGTCGATGCATGGCCACCTGATCGGCGGCACTGGCGCGGTGGAACTGCTGGCCTGTATCATGGCGCTGCGCGACGGGGTGATCGCTCCCACCATCGGCTATGAGGAACCCGACCCCGAATGCGCGCTGGATGTGGTCCCGAACGAGGCGCGCGAGGCCAAGGTCGATGTGGTGCTGAGCAACGCATTTGCCTTTGGCGGGCTGAACGCGGTGCTGGCGCTGCGCAAGGTCTGACCCGCGTCCCGGATCAGACGGATATGAAAAGGCCGCCAGGTTCCCCCGAACCGGCGGCCTTTCTGCACTCCGGTAAACAGGGTCAGTTGCTGACCACGTCCACCTTGTCATAGCTGGAGGTGAAGCCCGTCAGCGACAATTCCAGCGACACGGTCTGATCCGGGGCCGGGGCGGGAACCAGCGATACCGTTGCCTTGGCCCCCTTCTTCATCGCGTCGATATCGGCCTGGGTCAGACCGATTTGCGCGATGCAGCCGATCGGGTTGCAGAACGAGTAGTTGTACCGCTTGCCGGGTGCCCCATCGATCGAGATCGTCAACTGGGCCGGCAACAGGGTTTCCAGCGGAACGATCACGGTTGCCCCTGCAACCGCAACACCGCCCTCTTCGAGCCGGAACATCGAAAACTCGGCCATCGGGTTGCCCTGGGCGTCGGTCAGGATCTGGAGCATCGAACAGGGGTCGATTTCACCCTCTGTCTTGATGCAAGCCATGTCCCAGTCGCCGATCTTCTCTTTGGAATAACGCTGTCCCAGCTGTGGCGAACCATCTGCCGGCGTGCCCAGATCAAGAAGCTGGTCGGCCGTCTTCTGCTCTTCCTGTGCCGGGGCCGTTTCGGCCGGTGTGGTCGTGTCCTGTGCCGTCGCTGCGCCGGTCAGGACCAGCAGGGCGGCGGCGGACAGGGTAATCAGGGTCTTGGTCATGAATGCCTCGTCAAAAGATGAGCTGCTCGCGCCCCGTCTAGCACGAGTGTTCGCCGCTGTCAGGGACAAAGCAGCGCATCAGCGGTGATTTGATGACGGTGAAGGGGAACTAAAAAAGGGAACCCGAGTGACCGGATTCCCTCTTATCTGTCTCCCCGTCGGACTGGCCGACTTAGTATTGTGAGCAGACGTTACGAGAGGTGCGCCAACGGGTCAACATCTATCGCAGGTTTTTTCGTCTCTTGGCGGCAATTGATTGGAGATGCACGATTTTTGACCGCAAGGTCGAAAAAAGCCGTGCCCGAAGGCACGGCCAGTCTGACAGGGAGGAAGTGCCCCCGCAGCACCAGACGCCAGAGGGGCAATAAGGACTATCGCAGGCAAAGGTTAACTTTGTATGGTTGCGGTGAGACGATGAATTTCGAGGCATAACCAAATGGATGGAAAGATTTTCCTGGGCGGCGGCGGCCCGGACTACGGCGTGGCGCAGGGGCTGGACCTGAAATATGCCAACCGGCACGGATTGATCGCGGGCGCCACCGGCACCGGCAAGACGGTGACGCTGCAAATCCTGGCCCAGGGCTTTGCCGAGGCAGGCGTGCCGGTGTTTCTGGCCGATGTCAAAGGCGACCTGTCGGGCATGGCCAAACCGGGGTCGGCCGATCACAAGCTGCACGCGGCCTTTACCGCGCGCGCCGCAAAAATCGGCCTGACCGATTACGCCTATCGCGCCTGTCCGGTGACCTTCTGGGACCTGTTCGGCGAACAGGGCCACCCGGTACGCACCACGGTGGCCGAGATGGGGCCGCTGTTGCTGTCGCAACTGCTGGAGCTGACAGAGGCGCAGGAGGGCATTCTGAACATCGCGTTCCGGCTGTCGGACGAGGAGGGGCTGCCGCTGCTTGACCTCAAGGATCTTCAGGCGCTGCTGGTCTGGATCGGCGAGAATGGCAAGTCGCTGTCGCTGCGCTATGGCAATATCTCGACCGCCTCGGTGGGGGCGATCCAGCGTCGCCTTCTGGTGATCGAGAACCAGGGCGGCGCGCGCCTGTTCGGGGAACCGGCGCTGGATCTGGCCGACATGATGCGGGTCGACGATCAGGGGCGCGGCATGGTCAACATCCTGGCCGCCGATACGCTGATGGCCTCGCCGCGGCTCTATTCGACCTTCCTGCTCTGGCTGCTCAGTGAACTGTTCGAGGAACTGCCCGAGGTGGGCGACCCCGACAAGCCGAAACTGGTGTTCTTCTTTGATGAGGCGCATCTGCTCTTTGACGACGCGCCCAAGGCGCTGGTGGACAAGGTGGAACAGGTGGCGCGCCTGATCCGGTCCAAGGGGGTCGGGGTCTATTTCATCACCCAGAACCCGGCGGATGTGCCCGAGGATGTGCTGGGCCAGCTGGGCAACCGCATCCAGCACGCGCTGCGCGCCTTTACCGCGCGCGACCGCAAGAACCTGCGGCTGGCGGCCGAGACCTATCGCGAGAACCCCGCATTCGACACCGAAGAGGCGATCCGCGAGGTGGGCGTGGGCGAGGCGGTGACCTCGATGCTGATGAAGAAGGGCGTACCGGGGGTGGTGGAACGCACCCTGATCCGCCCACCCTCGTCGCAACTGGGCCCGATCACCCCGGCCGAGCGCAAGGCGATTCTGACCACATCGGACATGGCGGGGAAATACGACACGCCGCTAGACCGCAAATCGGCCTTCGAGATCCTGGCGAAACGGGCCGAGGAGGCCGCGAAAGAGGCCGAACAGGCCGAGGAGCGCGCCGAGGAGGCCAGCCCCTGGGAGCGCGAATACAACTCGGCCCGCCGCTATTCCGGCAGCCGGGTTGGCCGCTCGACTGCACGCCAGCCGCGCAGTCGAAGCCGCAGCGAGGACACGTTGACCAGTGCCATGGGCAAGGCGGTGATCAAGGAGCTGAAAGGCACCACCGGCCGCCGCATCGTGCGCGGCATTCTGGGCAGTCTGTTCAAGGGGCGGTGACCATTTCGGCGGGGGTATGGGCTGAAGCCCATGCCTCCGGCGGGGATATTTGGAGCAAGAGGAAGGGGCGCGTCGCGCCAGAGAAGAAAGGCCGCGTCCGGGTGGGGCGCGGCCTTTCTGGATGTTACTTTTCCGGGATCAGGCCGCGTGGGCTGAACCTGAGCACCAGGAGCAGGATGATCCCCATGGTCAGGAGCCGCATATGGGCGGCGCTGTCGATCAGGTGCGATTTCAATGCGCTGCCCTCGGCCATGCCGCTGGTGATCACCTGCATCAGGAAGAGGCCCAGAGGCTCGACCTGAACCCAAAGGAACCAGATCAGCATCGCGCCCAGAACGGCGCCGAAATTGTTGCCCGAGCCGCCCACGATCACCATCACCCAGATCAGGAAGGTAAACCGCAGCGGCTGATAAGTGCCCGGTGTCAGCTGCCCGTCAAGCGTGGTCATCATCGCACCGGCGATGCCGCAGACCGCCGATCCCAGAACGAAGATTTGCAGGTGTCTGCGGGTGACGTCCTTGCCCATCGCCTCGGCCGCGACCTCGTTGTCGCGAATGGCCCGCATCATCCGGCCCCAGGGGCTTTTGAGCGCCATCTGCGCCATCCAGAGAAGGACCAGCAGCACCACCATGAACAGGACAGAGTAGCCCAGTTTCACATAGAGGGTAGAGGCGGTGACCGGGTCGATGCCCAGCGACGCGGCGCTTTCGACGAATCCGGCATCGTTTTGCAGGTCGATCTCGTAAGGCACCGGGCGGGGCAGGCCGATCACGTTCTTGACCCCGCGCGCCAGCCAGTCCTCGTTCTTCATCACCGCGATGATGATCTCGGCAATGCCCAGCGTGGCGATGGCCAGATAGTCCGAGCGCAGGCCCAGCGCCGTCTTGCCGATCAGCCAGGCCGCGCCTGCGGCCAAGAGACCACCGGCGGGCCAGGCCAGCAGCACGGGCAGACCGAGGCCACCGATATTGCCCGCCGCGGCCGGGTTGATTGCCTCGACCGCCATCACGTTGGGGTCAAACACCGCGCGATAGAGGACAAAGCCCAGCACCAGCACCGCCAGCATCGCCAGATTACGCCCGCGTCCCTTGGGCATGTGTCGTGATACCAGAACGGCGGCCACCACGGTGGCAGCACCAAGAAGCAGCGCCAGCACGATGCCGAAGCCGCCCGCGCTCCACGCCTCGGGCGAAAGCGGCTCGGCCACCAGCACCACGGCCAGGCCACCCAGCGCGACAAAGCCCATAACACCCACGTTGAAAAGCCCGGCAAAGCCCCATTGCAGGTTCACCCCGATCGCCATGATGGCCGAGATCAACCCCATGTTGACGATCAGGATGGCCGAGTTCCAGCTCTGCATGAAACCGGTGATCACGACCAGCACGGCGACGCCCAGAAACAGGGCGGTGTTCTTCACTGTCTCGGTCATACCGCTTTCCCCTTGAAGAGGCCCGTAGGCTTGAACAGCAGCACGATCAGCAGGATGACGAAGCTGACCGCGAATTTGTAATCGGTGCTCAGAAGCTGCAGCAACCCGTCGGGTGACATGCCCTCGGGCGCCAGATAGCCCAGCACCTTTTTCCACGCATACGTCACCGTCACCTCGGAAAAGGCGATGACGAAGCCGCCCGCGATGGCGCCCAGCGGGCTGCCCAGACCGCCCACGATGGCCGAAGCAAAGATGGGCAGCAGAAGCTGGAAATAGACAAAGGGCTTGAAGCTTTTGTCGAGGCCGTAGAGCACACCCGCCGTGGTGGCCAGCGCCGCCACGATGAGCCAGGTGTACATGACCACGCGCTCTGGGTTGATGCCAGAGAGCAGCGCCAGATCCTCGTTATCGGAATAGGCGCGCATGGATTTGCCGGTGCGGGTCCGGTTCAGGAACCAGAACAACAGCGCCACGCAGATCACCGCCACAACCACGGTCAGAGCCTGCGTGGTCTTGATCGCCAGCCCTTCGTCCAGCCCGGTCATCTTCTTGAAATCACGGGCCGAGATCAGGAAGCGGGTGCCATCGGCAAAGTTCTGGTCATTGGGGCCGATAATGAAACGCACCAGCCCGTTCATGATGAACATGACGCCCATCGACACGATGACCAGGATCACCGGTTTCGCCTTTTGCTCGCGGTAAAAGCGATAGACCGCGCGGTCGGTGACCAGAACCAGCGCCATGCAGCCAAGAATGCCGAAGGGCAGCGCCAGAAGCGCGGTGGGCAGCGGACCAAGGTGAATGCCATGCGATTGCATCCACCAGGTCACCAGCACGGTGATCATGGCGCCGAACGCCATGGTGTCGCCATGGGCAAAGTTCGAGAACCGCAGGATGCCATAGATCAGCGTGACGCCCAGCGCACCCAGCGCCAGCTGGCTGCCATAGGCGATCGCGGGGATCAGGACAAAGTTAGAAAGCGCCACAAGGGCGTTGAGGATTTCCATGTCTCAGCCCCCCAGGAAGGATTTGCGGACTTCGGGATCTTCGAGCAGTTCCTTGCCGGTGCCGGTAAACGCATTGCGGCCCTGAACCAGCACATATCCCTTGTCGGCGATGGCCAGCGCCTGCTTGGCGTTCTGCTCGACCATCAGGATCGGCAGGCCGGTGCGGCTGACCTCGATGATGCGGTCGAAAAGCTCGTCCATCACGATGGGGCTGACGCCTGCGGTGGGTTCGTCCAGCATCAGCACCTTGGGCTTGGTCATCAGCGCCCGGCCCACGGCGACCTGCTGGCGTTGGCCGCCTGACAGCTCTCCGGCGGCTTGATAGCGTTTCTCGCGCAGGATCGGGAACAGGTCATAGACCTGTTCCATGGTCTCGCGGATATCATCGCGGCGGATGAAGGCGCCCATTTCCAGGTTCTCTTCGACCGTCATCGAGGTGAAGATGTTGTTGGTCTGGGGCACGAACCCCATGCCCTTGACCACCCGGTCCTGCGGGGTGAGCTTGGTGATGTCCTCGCCATCCAGCCGGACCGAGCCCGAGCGCACGTCGAGCATGCCGAACACCGCCTTCATCGCGGTCGACTTGCCGGCGCCGTTGGGGCCGACGATCACGGCGATCTCACCCGGGTTCACCGCGATGGTGCATTCATGCAGGATATCGGGACCCTTGCCGTAACCGCCGGTCATGGTGTCGCCGATCAGAAAGGGACCGCCATCGACCTTGGTCGTGGGGCCGCTCTTGCGATGGGCGGGGGTCATGGTGCCCATGCCCTTGGTGTTGGTGATCGAGGCATCCTTGTTGCCGCGACCGTCCTGATAGGGATTGTCGCTCATGCGTCCGCCTCCAGCTGTGCCTTGTTCTTCAGGCCGGTGCCCAGATAGGCCTCGATCACCTGTTCATTGGCCTTGATCTCGTCCAGAGTGCCTTGAGCCAGAACCTTGCCCTCGGCCATGCAGATGACGGGATCACAGATCTTGCCGATGAAATCCATGTCATGCTCGATCACGACAAAGGTATAACCGCGTTCCTTGTTCAGCCGCAGAATGGTGTCGGCGATGGTCATCAGCAGGGTCCGGTTCACCCCGGCGCCGACCTCGTCCAGGAACACGATCTTGGCGTCCACCATCATGGTGCGGCCCAGTTCCAGCAGCTTTTTCTGCCCGCCCGAGACCTGGCCCGCCTTGTGGTCGGCCAGATGTTCGATGGTCAGGAACTCCAGCACCTCGTCGGCCTTGGCACGCAGGGCGCGTTCCTCGTCCGCAATCCGCTTGCGCCCGAACCAGGTGTTCCACAGCGTCTCGCCCGACTGGCCGCCCGGCACCATCATCAGGTTCTCGCGGCAGGTCATCGAGCTGAATTCATGCGCGATCTGAAAGGTCCTGAGCAGGCCTTTGTGGAACAGCTCGTGCGGCGGCAGGCCGGTGATATCCTCGCCATCCATGGTGACCTTGCCGCTGGTTGGCGGCAGGACGCCGGCGATCACGTTGAACAGGGTGGTCTTGCCGGCTCCGTTCGGTCCGATCAGACCGGTGACAGAGCCCTTGGCGATTTCCAGCGTCGCACCATCGACGGCATGGAATCCGCCGAAGTGCTTGTGCACGTCTTCGACGACGATCATGTGTTCCCCCGGGGCCGCTTGTTTTCTGCGGCCTTGTTGGTTGTTGCCTCATCCCCCGAAAAGAGGTGCGGCCTTTTGTCATTGAAACAGCCCGGACACAAGGCCCGGGCTGTTCAGTGTCATCTCATCGCGGGGCGATCAACGGTACTTGGCCGTGGTGATCTTGCCGCCTTCGATGGTGATCTGGCGGTAGTTGCCGGCGCTTTCGCCGGGTCCGATCAGCTCGACCGCGGTGGCGCCGACATAGTCGACCTCGCCGCCGTCCTTGATGATCTGAAGCGCCTTGGCCAGTTCGCCGGGATAGATCTTCTCGCCCGGTGCGTTGGCCACATCCATGATCTTGCCCTTGTAGTCGCTCGAGTCCTTGGAGTTGGCCGCCTGCATGGCCAGCATGATCAGGGCCGCCGCGTCATAGGACTCCGGGGTAAAGGGCGAGGTGGAATCGAACGCGCCGCCCACCATTTCCGAGAACTTGGCCACGCCCGGGCTGTCGGTGCCGGGGTGCTGGCCGCTCGACCCTTCGATCTCGTCGCCGAAATTCTCTTCGAGCTTGGCGCCGATCATGCCGTCGGGGAAGTGGAAGGTGTCGAACGCGCCCGAGTCGATGGCCGAGCGCACGATGCCCGAACCGCCCTGATCAACGTAACCGGCAACCACCAGACGGTCGCCGCCAGCAGCCGCCAGTGCGCCCACTTCGGCCGAATAGTCGGCCTTGCCGTCCTCATGCGCGGCCGAGATGGTCACGGTGCCACCCGCCGCCTCGAATGCGGCCTGGAAGCTGTCGGCCAGACCCTTGCCATAGTCGTTGTTGGTATAGGTCAGCGCGACTTCCTTGATGCCTTCTTCCATCAGCACTTCGGTCATCACGACACCCTGGCGGGCATCCGAGGGCGCGGTGCGGAAGAACAGGCCGTTGTCTTCGGCGGTCGACAGCGCGGGCGAGGTGGCCGAGGGCGAAATCATCACGACGCCGTTCGGCACGGCAACGTTGGACAGGATCGCCCCGGTCACGCCCGAACAGTCGGCGCCCATGATGCCGTCGACCTTGTCCGAGGTCACCAGACGTTCGGCGGCAGCGGTGGCGGCGGCGGCATCGACGCAGGTCGAGTCGGCGCGGACCGAGGTCACGGTGGCCCCATCCAGCAGCAGGCCCGAATCGGTGACTTCCTTCATCGCCAGTTCGGCGCCATCGGCCATCGAGGGGGTCAGCGATTCGATCGGGCCGGTAAAGCCCAGAATCACGCCGATCTTCACCTCTTTGGCATGACCACCGGCAAAGGCCGCGCTTGCCATCAGGGCAGAGGCCGCAGTGGCCGTGAGAAGCTTTTTCATGTGTTACTCCCTTGTTGGAACGTAATCGTTCTGACGAAACCCTAGGCAAGCTGTCACCAAAAGAAAAGTCCTAACGAAAAAGTGGTTTGGTGCCGGAAATCATGGATGTTTTGCTTGCCCTGGTCTTGAATTGAGACTGGGCGGACGGGAGGAAACGGCATGACAATCGTACAACTTGGCAGCGTGATTCTGACGATCGCGAGCCTGCTTGCCTCGGGGCAGGCCAGGGCCGAACTGTCCTCGCGGGCGGGGCCGCTCAGGATCGAAGCCATGGCAGAGGGGCTGGATTCGCCCTGGGCGGTGGCACCGCTGCCTGACGGCGGATTTCTTGTCACCGAGCGGGACGGTGTGTTGGTGCATGTCGCACAGGACCGCAAGAGTGAGGTTGCCGGCCTGCCTCGGGTGCGGGTCGCGGGGCAGGGCGGTTTGCTGGATGTCACCCTTGCCCGCGATTTTGCCCGCAACCGGCGGCTTTTCCTCACCTATGCGCAGCCGCAGTCGGGGGGCGGTGCCGGAACGGCGGTGGCGATCGCGCGGCTGTCCGAGGACAACCGCCGCCTGACCGGCCTTCGCCAGATCTATCAGGTTCCACCGGGCGGGCAGGGCGGCCGCCATTTCGGTAGCCGGGTCGTCGAGGCGCCGGATGGTACGCTGTTCGTCACCCTGGGCGATCGCGGCGACGACGCCAGCGCGCAGGATCCGACCAACCCGCAGGGATCGGTCATCCGCATCAATCCCGACGGCAGCATTCCCGCCGACAATCCCTTTGAGGGACAAAGCGGTATCCGGCCCGAGATCTGGTCGTTGGGCCATCGCAACCCGCAAGGCGCGGGGCTGGACGCACAAGGGCGGCTCTGGACCTCGGAACATGGAGCGCGCGGCGGTGACGAGGTGAACCTGATCCGGCCCGGTGCCAATTACGGCTGGCCGGTGATCTCTTATGGCCGCCACTATTCAGGGGCCAAGATCGGTGAAGGCACCCACAAGGCGGGGATGGAACAGCCGCAATTCCATTGGGATCCGTCAATCGCCCCGTCTGGCCTGCTGGTCTATTCCGGCGCGCTCTGGCCGGATTGGGCCGGTGACATCTTTGTCGGGTCGCTGAAATTCGACCATATTGTCAGGCTGACCGGCAGCCCCCTGCGCGAAGCCGAGCGGATCGAGGGCCCCGAGACCGAGCGCGTCCGCGACATCGTCGAGGCGCCCGACGGCACGATCTGGTTCATCTCCGAAGGCCGGGGCGCGGTTTATCGCGTGGCGCCGGGGGGTTAGTCCCTGCTCGCCGCTTCTTTCGAGTGTCTTTCATTTGGCGCGAACGCGCCCTGGTGTCGAAAACACAAACCTCTGGCTGGCAGTGGCGACACAAGCGGCGCGTGATGCTAGACCGACAGCCGCGCGCTTTGCGCGCCGCGTTCGCGATAGGGCGTGGTGTTGTAATGCGCGCGGTAGCATTTCGAGAAATGGCTGGGCGAGGCAAAGCCGCAGGCCAGTGCCACGTTGATCACGCTCATATCCGTCTGCATCAACAGGTTGCGCGCCTTTTGCAGCCTGAGTTCCATGTAATAGCGCTTGGGGCTGCGGCTGAGATAGCGGCGGAACAGCCGTTCCAGCTGGCGGGTGGACATGCCCACATCCTTGGCCAGCAGCGCAGGCGAGATCGGCTCTTCGATATTGCGCTCCATCATCTGGATGACCTGGCTCAACTTTGGGTGGCGCACGCCGATGCGGGTGGGGGTCGACAGGCGCTGGGTGTCCTGGTCGGTACGGATCGAGGAATAGATCAGCTGATCGGCCACCGCGTTGGCCAGTTCCTCACCATGGGCATTGGCGATGAGTTTCAGCATCAGGTCGATCGAGGCGGTGCCCCCCGCCGTGGTGATGCGCGGCCCGTCGATGACAAAAACCGACTTGGTCAGCGTGACCTCTTCGAATTCCTCGATGAAACTGTCCTGGTTTTCCCAGTGAATGGTGGCGCGCTTGCCGTCCAGCAGACCGGCCTTGGCCAGGGTGTAGCCGGCGGTGCAGAGCCCGCCGATCACCGGACCGCGCCGCGCCTCGCGCCGGAGCCAGCTGACCACCTTTTTCGTGGTGGCCTTTTGCACGTCGATGCCACCGCAGACCAGCACCACATCCTCGCGCCGCAACTCGTCCAGATCGCCGTCGAGCTTGAACACCGTGCCGTTGGAACAGGTGGCCGAGGCACCGCCTTCGCCCACGACGGACCATTCATACAGCTGCTGTCCCGCCATCCGGTTGGCGATGCGCAACGCCTCAACAGCACAGGCGAAACACAACATCGTGAACTGGTCGAGCAGGACAAAGACAAACCTCTGCGGCTTCTTCTGGCCGGTATCCACTCTGACAACTTGGCGTTGCTCTTTCATGCGCGCGTTCCTTGGCTTATGTGACGCTACGTCGGGGGCGTCTGCGCTGGGTTGTCATTCACATTGCTCAGAGCTTGTTTGCGACGTCAAGAGGCGCAAATCTGATATGGTCTCTGCCCGGGTCATTTTGTATAGAGGCCCCCTGTGAATATCCTTGCGGAGATGAGAGCGATGAGCGAGTGGCAAAAATCGACCTGGCGCGCGAAACCGCGGGTCCAGATGCCCGATTATACCGATCAGGCCGAACTGGCCCGTGTCGAGGCGCAGCTTTCCCAGTATCCGCCCTTGGTCTTTGCCGGCGAGGCGCGGCGGCTGAAACGGCATCTGGGCGCAGCCGGGCGCGGCGAGGCCTTTCTGCTGCAGGGCGGCGATTGCGCCGAGAGCTTCGAGCAATTCAGCGCTGACGGCATCCGCGACACGTTCAAGGTGATGCTGCAAATGGCGATGGTGCTGACCTTCGGCGCCAAGGTGCCGGTGGTCAAGGTGGGACGCATGGCGGGTCAGTTCGCCAAGCCGCGCAGCGCGCCGACCGAGGTGGTCGATGGCGTGGAACTGCCCAGCTATCGCGGTGATATCATCAACGAGCTGGCCTTTACCCCCGAGGCGCGTATCCCCAACCCGCAGAAGATGCTGCAGGCCTATACCCAGGCGGCGGCGACGCTGAACCTGTTGCGCGCCTTTTCGACCGGCGGTTTCGCCGACATGAACCGGGTGCATTCCTGGACGCTGGGCTTTACCGACGAACAGGATGTGCAGAAATACTCCGAGATCGCCGACCGCATCCAGGACACGATAGACTTCATGGGCGCGGCGGGCATCACCGCCGATACCACGCATCAGTTCTCGACGGTCGAGTTTTACACCAGCCACGAGGGGCTGCTGCTGGAATACGAAGAGGCGCTGACGCGGCTCGATTCGACTTCGGGCAACTGGCTGGCGGGCTCGGGCCACATGATCTGGATCGGCGACCGGACCCGGCAGCCGGACGGCGCGCATGTGGAATTCTGCCGCGGCGTGCTGAACCCGATCGGCTTGAAATGCGGGCCGACCACCACCGCCGAGGATCTCAAGGTGCTGATGGCCAAGCTGAACCCCGAGAACGAAGAGGGCCGGCTGACCCTGATCGCGCGCTTTGGCGCGGGCAAGGTCGCAGATCACCTGCCGCGCCTCGTTCAGGCGGTGCGTGAAGAAGGCGCCAAGGTGACCTGGGTTTGCGACCCGATGCATGGCAACACGATTAAATCAGCCTCGGGCTACAAGACTCGCCCATTCGAATCCGTGCTGCGCGAGGTACGTGACTTCTTTGCTGTGCATCAGACAGAAGGTACCGTGCCCGGTGGCGTACATTTCGAAATGACCGGGAAGGACGTAACCGAATGCACTGGAGGTGTTAGGGCCGTAACCGACGAGGATCTGAGCGCCCGTTATCACACCGCCTGCGATCCGCGCCTGAACGCCAGCCAGTCGCTGGAACTGGCCTTTCTCGTGGCCGAGGAACTGACCCGGCTGCGCGCCGATCAGCGCCGCCGCGCCGCGAGCTGAAGCAGTATCAGACTTTAGACAAAGTGGCCCGGGACATTGTCCCGGGCCATTTCCGTTGTGACCCCGAGTTTTTCCTTCAATCCTCGGGCAGAACCAGGCGCAACTGCGGCTTGCCGCCCGCAAATCCCGTGCGTGGTTCGGCAAACCCCACAGTTTCAGCAGGCCCAGAGACCTGTTCCTTTGCCGTGTCCGCTGCCGCAGGAAGGTCGCGCAGGGTCGATCCGGCGATCTCGAAGCGGCGCCCACCAGTGCCCAGCGGCCCATCCGAGATCATGATACCCAAGGCCCGGCTGACATCGCCGAAATCGCTTTGCAGCGGCAAGAGGATCATCCGCGCCTCGACCCGAGGAGCGGTGAACCGCCGTTCCGCGTTAAGCGTCATTTCGGCGATGGCCGGCGTGTCGAAGACATGTTCCAGCGTGGCGCCGATCTCGGACCGGGCACCGGCGGTGAAAAACGCGGTCAGCGGCATGCCGCGCACCTCCATCCCGGCCATCTCGCTCAGATGGCTGCCGGCCAGGCGGAACCGGGCGATGCCGGGTGCAATCCGTTCCAGGATGAACGTGTATTCCAGGATGTTTTCCAGCCCGCGCGGGTCGATGTCCGAGCGTTTCGGCACCCCGTCACCGTCGCGCAGGGCCGCCCAATAGGCTTCGGCCTGCCGAAGCGGCGACACGGTACGTCCGCTGCGAAACCGGTCCATCGAGATCACATTCCCCGCGCTGTCCCCGGTACCCGGCCGGGATCTGCTACCAAAAAAAGCCTTCATCACCGTTACCCTGTTGCTCGTCGTTCTCCTGCCTTGGCTCGCGTCCTGCAGGGCAAGGGCTGAGCTTAAGACAGGTTACCTAAACGTTAACCTGCCACGGGTTGCCCCAATCTTGGACCTATTTCTTAACGAATGGTTAACCGGGTAAAACTTGACGAAAATCCGGCCGGGTCTTGCTCAAGGGGCGGGCTTGGCATTAGGTGCGGGGGCATTTCCGGCTGGACCGGACCCACCAGAGAGGGCAGCGATGATCAGATCCATGACCGGTTTCGCCTCGGCGCGCGGCGAATTGGCGCCGTTCAGCTGGAGCTGGGAGCTGCGCAGCGTGAACGCCAAGGGGCTGGATCTGCGCCTGCGTGTGCCCGAATGGCTCGAAGGTCTGGAGACCGCGATCCGCGCCGATCTGGGCAAGGCGCTGACGCGCGGCAGCGTGACGCTCAGCCTGCGGCTGAGCCGGGGCGAGGAGGGCGCGGCGCTGTCTCTGAACCCCGCGGCGCTGGCGGCGGTGCTGGAGGCGCTGGCCGAGGTCGAGGATCAGGCGATGGCGCGTGGCATGACGCTGGCGCCCTCGCGCGCGGCCGATCTGCTGGCGCTGCGCGGTGTGCTGGAGGCCGGTGGCGGCGGCGACGATCCGGCCCCGCTGGTGAAACGGCTGAAGGCCGAACTGGGTCCGCTGATCGCCGCATTCCTGCAAATGCGCGAGACCGAAGGCAAGGCGCTGGCGGAAATTCTGCAAAACAACCTGACCCGCGTCGCGGAACTGACCGCGCAGGCGGCGGATCTGGCCGAGGCGCGCAAACCGCTGGTGGCCGAAACCCTGCGCGCCAATCTGGCCCGTGTGCTGGGCAACAGCGACGGCGCCGATCCCGACCGGGTGGCGCAGGAACTGGCCCTGCTCGCCGTCAAGGCCGACGTGACCGAGGAACTGGACCGCCTGCACGCCCATATCAAGGCCGCCCGCGACCTGCTGGCCAAAGGCGGCGCGGTGGGCCGCAAGCTGGATTTCCTGATGCAGGAATTCAATCGAGAGGCGAACACACTCTGTTCAAAGTCACAAAACGCTGATCTGACCGGGGTAGGGTTGGAGCTGAAGGCGGTGATCGACCAGATGCGCGAGCAGGTGCAGAATGTGGAATAAAGACAGGAAGCAAGACAGATGACAGACCGCCGTGGCCTCTTGATCATTCTCTCCTCCCCCTCGGGCGCGGGAAAATCCACGCTCGCACGCCGGTTGATGGCCTGGGATCCCGGCCTGAAATTCTCGGTCTCGGCCACCACCCGCGCGCCCCGACCGGGCGAGGAACATGGCCGCGAGTATTTCTTTCTGAGCGAAGAGCAGTTCAAGGGACAGGTGCGGCGCGGCGAGATGTTGGAACATGCCCATGTGTTCGGCAATTTCTATGGCTCACCCGCAGGCCCCGTGCGCGACACGATCGAGGCCGGGCAGGACGTTCTGTTCGACGTCGACTGGCAGGGCGAGATCCAGATCCGCAACTCGGACCTGGGTAAACATGCGCTGTCGATCTTCATCCTGCCACCGTCGATCAAGGAGTTGCGCCGCAGGCTGGAAAGCCGGGGCCAGGACAGCGCCGAGGTGATCTCGCGCCGGATGCTGAAAAGCTGGGACGAGATCAGCCATTGGGGCTATTACGATTACGTCCTGATCAACGACGATCTGGACGCCACCGAGGACCGGCTGAAAACCATCGTCAGCGCCGAGCGGATGCGCCGCATCCAGCAACCGGCGCTGCAGGAACATGTGCGCAAGCTGCAAAGCGAATTCGAGGACCTGTCATGACCATCTATGCCCTGGGCGAACACCGCCCCGAAATCCATCCCGACACCTGGGTCGCCCCCGATGCCAACCTGATCGGCAAGGTGGTGCTGGAAGAGGGCGCCTCGGTCTGGTTCGGCTGCACCATCCGCGCCGATCACGAAGAGATCCGGATCGGGCAGGGCAGTAACGTGCAGGAAAACTGCGTCATGCATATCGACGCGGGCTATCCCCTGACCATCGGGGCGAATTGCACCATCGGCCACAAGGTCATGCTTCATGGCTGCACCATCGGGGAAAACTCGCTGATCGGCATGGGCGCGACGGTGCTGAACGGCGCCAGGATCGGCCGCAACTGCCTGATCGGGGCGGGGGCGCTGATCACCGAGAACAAAGAAATCCCCGACAACTCGCTGGTGATGGGGGCGCCCGGCAAGGTGGTGCGCCAGCTGGACGAGGCCGCTGTGGCCCGCATCGCCTGGAGTGCGAAGCACTATCAGGACAACATGCGCCGGTTCCGCGACACGATGGTCGCTGTCGACTGATCCCGACCGCTGCCATGAGCGACGCACTGAACCATGATTTCCTGGCCGCGATGCCGCTGGCGGCGCTGCTGGTCGACCAGTCCGAACGCATCATCGCCGCCAATACCGAGGCGCAGACGCTGTTGGGTCAGCAGATCGTCGGGCGGCACTATGCCACCATCCTGCGCCAGCCGCAGGTGATCGAGGCAATCGAGCGGGCGTTGCGCGACAAGGGGCCCAGCCGCAGCCGCCATCTGGCCAACGACGGCGCACAGGACACCACGTTCGAGGTGACCTGCCGCTATGTGAACGGGATCGGCGCGGTGGCGGGCGGCGCGGTGCTGGTCAGCTTTGCCGACGTCACCCCGATGGAGCAGGCAGGGCAGATGCGGCGCGATTTCGTCGCCAATGTCAGCCACGAGCTGCGCACGCCGCTGACCGCGATCATGGGCTTCATCGAAACCCTGCGCGGCCCGGCGCGCAACGACCCCGCAGCCCAGGACCGTTTCCTGGGCATCATGGAGCAGGAGGCGGGCCGGATGAACCGGCTGGTGGGTGACCTGCTGTCACTCAACCGGGTCGAAAGCGAAGAGCGGATCCGCCCCCGTGGCGCGGTGGATCTAACGGCGCAGATCGCCTCGACCCTCAATTCGCTGCGCCCGCTGGCAACCGAGGCAGGGGTCGAACTGCACAGCACCGGCCCCGAAACGCCGGTCAACGTGACCGGGGACGAGGACCAGATCCGCCAGGTCCTGACCAACCTGATCGAGAACGCGATCAAATATGGCGGCAGCGGCGGCGAGGTGCGCGTTACCCTCAGCGAGGCCGAGCGTGATCCCGCTGTGCGCGGCCCCGCCGCCCGTATCCAGGTGTCGGACAAAGGCGCAGGTATCGATCCGGTCCACCTGCCGCGCCTGACCGAGCGCTTCTATCGCGCCGACAGCCACCGCTCGCGGCAGAAGGGCGGCACCGGGCTGGGGCTGGCCATCGTCAAGCATATCGTCAACCGCCATCGTGGCCGGATGCGGGTGGAAAGTACGCTGGGCAGCGGTACCACCTTTACCGTGATTCTACCGAAATAGCGCCAAGCCAGTCGCCGGGACGGTCATCGCCGATAGCCCCCGGCTGTCATGCGGCCTTTACATGGCTGTCATGCAAACTTGCCGTCACAAATCCGGGCTTTGTCATATCCCTGTTACATGGCCGTCACAAAAGCCTCATGCGCGACCCCTAGAAGTCGGCCAAGGTCATCATGGGGATGATCGCTAGATTACCGCTGTCAAGGAGACTGCAATGTCCTTTGTGAAACTGTCGGCTTCGGCCCTGGCAATTGCTGCTGTTTCGGCCACCGCCGCCACCGCGCGCGACCAGGTCCAGGTGGCCGGGTCTTCGACCGTTCTGCCCTACGCCTCGATCGTCGCCGAAGCCTTTGGCGAAAACTTCGACTTCCCGACCCCGGTCGTGGAATCGGGCGGCTCGTCCGCTGGCCTCAAGCGCTTCTGCGAGGGTGTGGGCGAAAACACCATCGACGTGGCCAATGCCTCGCGCAAGATCAAGGACAAGGAAATCGCCGTCTGCGCCGAGAACGGCGTGACCGACATCATCGAGGTCCGCATCGGCTATGACGGCATCGTGTTTGCCAGCGACATCGGTGGCAACGGGTTTGAATTCACTCCGGCCGACTGGTTCCTGGCCCTGTCCGACAAGATCCTGGTCGACGGCCAGCTGGTCGACAACCCCAACAGCACCTGGGCCGACGTGAACGCCGCCTTCCCGGCGCAGCCGATCCAGGCCTTCATCCCGGGCACCAAGCACGGCACCCGCGAAGTGTTCGAAGAAAAGGTGATCCTGGCAGGTTGCGAGGAAACCGGTGCCTTCGAAGCCTTCAAGGCCGCCAATGGCGACGACAAGAAAGCCGCCGAGAAAGCCTGTATCGCGCTGCGCACCGACGGTGTGTCGGTTGATATCGACGGCGACTATACCGAAACGCTGGCCCGCATCGAATCGAACAAGGACGGCATCGGCGTCTTTGGCCTGGCCTTCTACGAGAACAACACCGACAAGCTGCAAGTGGCGACCATGTCGGGCGTCGTGCCCTCGACCGAGAGCATCGCAACCGGTGAATACCCGGTGTCGCGCCCGCTCTACTTCTACGTCAAGAAGGCGCATATCGGCGTGATCCCCGGCCTGAAGGAATATGCCGAATTCTTCATCGCCGACGAGATCGCAGGCCCCGATGGCCCGCTGGCCGAATATGGCCTGGTCTCGGACCCGGAACTGGTCGAGACTCAGGAAGCCGTGGCTGACGAAAAGGTCATGGGCGGCAACTCCTAAGGGTTGACCCAGATCGTGATACCCGCCGGGGCGACAATGTTCGCCCCGGCTTTTGATCCTCAGATGACGGACGCTTTGTGATGCCGACCCTCTGGCTGGTGCTGTTCCTCCTCCTGCTTTCCACCCTTGGATTTTTCGCCGGTCGCGCACGGGCGTTGAAATCCGCCGGTGGCGACCCCCGCAAGCTGCATTCGCTGCCGGTCTATTACGGGTTGAACGTGGCCCTCAGCGGGCTGGTTCCGGCGCTTGGCGTTCTGGCGGTCTGGCTTCTGGCGCAGCCGATGCTGATCGACACCCGCGTGTCCTCGCTGCTCCCCGAGGACAGCATTCCCGCCGACCTGACCCGCGATCTGGTCATGTCCGATGTGCGCCGCGTGGCCGAGGGTCTGGATATCGCCGTGGGGCAGGGCGCGCTGAGCGAGGCCGAGGTCGGTGCGCTGAAGGCCGGAAGTTCCGACATCCGCGCCCGGCTGGGCGAGGTCGGTGTGGCGCTGGGTTCGGATGTGCGCCCCGAGGTCCTGGCGGCGGCACGCAGTTATCGCGCGCTCAGCCATACGGGCACGCTGGTAATGGCAGCCGTGGTTGCGGGCCTGTCACTGGCCGGTCTGGCCTGGTCCTATGCCCGCACCCACCGCGATTACCGCGCCCGCAACGTGGTCGAACGCGGGGTTCTGGCGCTGCTGATCCTTGCCGCATCGCTGGCCATCCTGACCACCATCGGCATCGTGTTGTCGATGCTGTTCGAGACGGCAAACTTCTTTGGCCTGCACGACTGGCGCGACTTCTTCTTTGGCAGCACCTGGGCGCCCAACTTTCGCGGCGACAGCGAGTTGTCGATCCTGCCGCTGTTGTGGGGCACGCTCTATATCTCGCTGATCGCGCTGCTGGTTTCGGTGCCGATCGGCCTGTTCGCGGCGATCTACCTTTCGGAATATGCCGGCAAGGCGACCCGCAGCTTCGCCAAGCCGCTGCTTGAAATCCTCGCCGGTATCCCGACTATCGTCTATGGCCTGTTCGCGCTGCTCACCGTGGGGCCGATGCTGGCCGATATCTTTGGCAAGGGCGGCGCGCTGGGGGTCGACTGGATGGCCGGTGCCACCTCGGTGCTGACCGCCGGTGTGGTGATGGGCATCATGCTGATCCCCTTTGTCAGTTCGCTGAGCGACGATATCATCAACGCGGTGCCGCAATCCATGCGCGACGGCTCGCTGGGGCTGGGCGCGACCCGGTCCGAGACCGTGCGCAGCGTGGTGTTGCCCGCCGCGCTGCCGGGCATCGTGGGCGCCGTCCTGCTGGCCGCCTCGCGCGCCATCGGCGAGACCATGATCGTGGTGATGGGGGCAGGGGCGATTGCCAAATTCTCGCTCAACCCGCTGGAATCGATGACCACCATCACCACCCGCATCGTCAGCCAGCTGACCGGGGACACGGATTTCGCCAGTCCCGAAACGCTGGTGGCCTTTGCCCTGGGCCTGACCCTGTTTGTCCTGACGCTGGGGCTCAATGTCCTGGCGCTCTATATCGTGCGCAAATACCGGGAGCAGTACGAATGACCGACCTTACCCCCGATGCCGCCCCCGGCCGCCGCCATGGCGGGTCGCTGCTGACGCTGGACGCACGCACCCGCCGCCGCAACCGTGCCGAGGCCCGGTTCCGCGCCTATGGCATCGGCGCCATCCTGATCGGCCTTCTGATGCTGGTGGTGCTGGTCGTTACCATCGTCTCGCGCGGCACCGGCGCCTATACCCAGACCTTTGTGACGCTGGATGTGGAGCTGCTGGAGAACAAGCTCGACAAGAAAGGCACCCGCGATATCGAGGCGATCAAGAAGGTCTCGACCTTCGGCTATACGCCGCTGATCAACGCGGCCTTTGAAACCGCCGCGCAAAAGGCCGGGATCGAAACCGCGCTGAAGCCCAAGGATCAGGCCGCCATCCTGTCGAAAAGCGCTGCCGCGCAGCTGCGTGACTATGTTCTGGCCGACCCGAGCCGGATCGGCCAGACCGTCAGCTTTCGCTTTCTGGCCAATTCGCGGGTCGATGGCTATCTCAAGGGCCGCGTCACCCGCGAGAGCATCGCCAATGACAAGTCGATCAGCGCCGAGCAGCTGGATTTCGTCGATCAGCTGATCGCGGCGGGCATGATCAGGAAGACCTTCAACCTCGATTTCATCCTGGGCTCGGACGCCTCGGATCAGCGGCCCGAGGCCGCCGGCATGGGCGTGTCGATGGTCGGCTCGCTGTTCATGATGCTGGTGGTGCTGGTGCTGGCGCTACCCATCGGTGTGGCCGCCTCGATCTATCTTGAGGAATTTGCGCCCAAGAACTGGCTGACCGACGTGATCGAGGTGAATATCTCGAACCTGGCCGCGGTGCCCTCGATCGTGTTCGGTATCCTGGGCCTGGCGGTCTTCATCAACTACATGCACCTGCCCATGTCGGCGCCGCTGGTGGGCGGTCTGGTGCTGACGCTGATGACCCTGCCCACCATCATCATCTCGACCCGCGCCTCGCTGAAATCGGTGCCGCCCTCGATCCGCGATGCGGCGCTGGGGGTCGGGGCCTCGAAGATGCAGGCGGTTTTCCACCACGTGCTGCCGCTGGCCGCGCCCGGCATCCTGACCGGCACCATCATCGGCCTGGCGCAGGCGCTGGGGGAAACCGCGCCGCTCCTGCTGATCGGCATGGTGGGCTTCATCGCCTCGAACCCGCCCGACGGGATCGCCGCGGGCTTGCTGTCGCCGAACTCGGCCATGCCCGCCCAGATCTATGAATGGGCCAAACGGGCCGACCCGGCCTTTTACGAACGCGCCTGGGGGGGCATCATCATCCTCTTGGTGTTCCTCGTCACCATGAATACGCTGGCCGTGATCCTGCGCCGCCGCTTTGAACGCCGCTGGTAGAAGGAGGCAGACAATGAACGATATGTCCCGAGTGGAGAGAGCCGTGGAAATCAAGCAAACCAAGATGGAGTGCCGGGACTGCCACGTCTATTACGGCGACACCCACGCCATCAAGAACGTGAATGTCGATATCGAGGACAAGACCGTGACCGCCTTTATCGGTCCCTCGGGCTGCGGCAAGTCGACTTTCCTGCGCTGTCTGAACCGGATGAACGACACCATCGCCGGGGCGCGGGTCGAGGGCTCGTTCATGCTGGACGGCGAGGATATCTATGACAAGCGGGTCGATCCGGTGCAGTTGCGCGCCAAGGTCGGCATGGTGTTTCAGAAACCCAACCCGTTCCCCAAGTCGATCTATGACAACGTGGCCTATGGCCCGCGCATCCACGGTCTGGCCCGCAACCGGGCCGAGATGGACGAGATCGTCGAAAAGGCGCTGCGTCGCGGCGCCATCTGGGACGAGGTCAAGGACCGGCTGGACGCGCCGGGCACCGGCCTGTCGGGCGGCCAGCAACAGCGCCTGTGCATCGCCCGCGCCATCGCCACCGAACCCGAGGTGCTGTTGATGGACGAGCCCTGTTCGGCGCTCGACCCCATCGCCACCGCCCAGGTCGAGGAACTGATCGACGAGCTGCGGCAGAACTATTCGGTGGTGATCGTCACCCACTCGATGCAGCAGGCCGCGCGGGTCAGCCAGAAAACCGCCTTTTTCCACCTCGGCCAATTGGTGGAATTCGGCGAAACCGGTCAGATCTTCACCAATCCCGAAGACCCCCGGACCGAAAGCTATATCACCGGCCGGATCGGCTGAGGACAGGAGCAGGACACATGGCTCAACAACATATCACCTCGGTCTATGACCGGGATCTGGAGGCGATCCAGGCCCATATCATGAAGATGGGCGGCCTGGTCGAGGCGGCGATCATGGCCTCGGCCCGCTCGCTGGAAACCCGCGACGCGGATCTGGCAAACGAGGTGCGCGCGGGCGACAAGGCCATCGACGCGCTCGAAGAGCTGATCAACCAGGAAACCGCGCGCCTGATCGCGCTGCGCGCGCCCACGGCGGGCGACTTGCGGCTGGTGCTGACGGTGCTCAAAATCGCCTCGAACCTGGAGCGGATCGGGGATTATGCCAAGAACATCGCCAAGCGGACCACGGTGCTGGTCGATCAGCCGCAGGTGGGCGACAGCGCCGCGGCCCTGCGCCGGATGGCGCGCGAGGTCGAACTGATGCTCAAGGATGCGCTGGATGCCTATATCCAGCGCGACGCCGAGCTGGGCGCCGATGTGATTGAGCGTGACCACGAGGTGGACCAGATGTATAACGCGCTGTTCCGCCAGTTCCTGACCTTCATGGCCGAGGATCCGCGCAACATCACCCCCTGCATGCACCTGCATTTCATCGCCAAGAATGTCGAGCGCATGGGCGACCATGTCACCTCGATCGCCGAGCAGGTCGTCTATCTCGTTACCGGGAACCGCCCCGACGAGATGCGCCCCAAGGGCGATGTGACCTCGACCACCGCATAAGGAGGCACGGGACAGATGTCAGCCGATCAACCCAGCGTTCTGGTGGTCGAGGATGAAATGGCCCAGCGCGAGGTGCTGGCCTATAATCTCGAGGCCGAGGGGTTTCGCGTGATCCGCGCCGAGAACGGCGAGGAGGCGATGCTGCTGGTGGACGAAGACACGCCCGATATCATCGTGCTGGACTGGATGATGCCGAACCTGAGTGGCATCGAGGTCTGTCGGCGGCTCAAGACCCGGCCCGAGACCCGCGGCATCCCCATCATCATGCTGTCGGCACGCAGCGAGGAGGTGGACAAGGTGCGCGGGCTGGAAACCGGGGCCGACGATTACGTGGTCAAACCCTATTCGGTGGTCGAGCTGATGGCCCGCGTGCGCAGCCAGCTGCGCCGGGTCCGCCCCTCGACCGTGGGCCTCAGGCTGGAATACGAGGATATCGTTCTGGATGCCGAAACCCACAAGGTCAGCCGCTCGGACCAGCCGCTGAAGCTGGGCCCGACCGAGTTTCGGCTGCTGTCGACCTTCATGGAGAAACCCGGCCGGGTCTGGAGCCGCGAACAACTGCTGGACCGGGTCTGGGGGCGCGACATCTATGTCGATACCCGCACGGTCGACGTGCATATCGGACGGCTGCGCAAGGCGCTGACCCAGCATGGCGGAGACGATCCGGTGCGCACGGTGCGCGGCGCGGGTTACGCGCTGGGCTGAGGCGGGCAGGGGGCGTCTAGCGCGGCAAGCCCTCCTCGGGCTCGGCCTGTGCCGCCAGCCAGTGGCGAAAGGCGCGCAGCGACGGATCGTTGCCGCGCGCGCGCGGCCAGACCAGGTAATAGGCGCCCAAGGTTTCGACCGCGTCAGGATAAGCGGCAACCAGTCGTCCGGTGGCCAGATCCTGTTCGACCACGTAATTCGGCAACAACGCCACCCCCAGCCCGTGCAGCGCCGCCTGTCCGATGGTGGCGAACTGGTCGTAAAGCGTGCCGGGCAACGTTTCGGGGCAGGCGACCCCCATCTGGGCAAACCAATCCTGCCAGGCGCGCGGGCGGGTCTGAATGTGCAACAGCGGCAGGCGCAGCAGGTCGCCGGGTGATTTCGGCGCGCCATGTGGCAGAAGGCCGGGCGCACAGACAGGCAGCACCCGCTCGGACTTGAGCAGCAGCCGGTCGGTGCCTGGCCAGTCCGGTTCACCAAAATGAAGCGCAGCATCAAAGGGCTCTGTGGCAAAGTTGAACGGGCGCAGCCGGGTGGTCATGTTGATGGTGATATCCGGATGCAGGCGCGAGAACTCGGGCAGGCGCGGCATCAGCCAACGCATCCCGAACGTGGGCAGGATCGCCAGATTGACGGTGCCGCCCGCTGGTGCCACCTGTAGCCTGAGCGAGGCTTGCGCGATCCGGTTCAGCGCCTCGCGGATCTCGGTCACGTAATCCTGCGCCGCCGGTGTCAGCGACAGCCGCTTGCGGTCGCGTCGGATCAGCTCCACCCCCATCTGCCCCTCAAGCGTCTGCAACTGACGGCTGACCGCGCTTTGCGTCAGCGCCAGTTCCTCGGCCACAGCCGAGGCCGAGCCGAGCCGGTCCAGCGCCTCAAGCGCGCGCAACGAGGAGATCGACGGAAAGAACTTGCGTGAGGTCAGCATGTATGCGTTTTACTCATGAAAATCCGCAAAAGTCTTGCTGTATTTTGCGGTTCGGGAAAGATATCTTGCGGCCAATCAGGATTTCAGGAGTTTTTCCGATGGATATCGCCGCCAAGCCCGCCCTGCGTGACAAGGACAAGCCCGATCTGGGCGGTTTCGACTGGGAGGATCCGTTCCGCCTGGCCGACCAGTTGAGCGAAGACGAACGCATGATCGCCGACGCCGCCCGCGCCTATGCGCAGGAAAAGCTGCAACCGCGCGTCACGCAAGCCTTCCAGACCGAACATACCGACCCCGAGATCTTTCGCGAGATGGGTGAAATGGGCCTGCTGGGCACCACCATCCCTGAACAATATGGCGGCATCGGCGCGGGCTATGTGACCTATGGCCTGGTGGCGCGCGAGGTCGAGCGGGTCGACAGCGGCTATCGCTCGATGATGTCGGTGCAAAGCTCGCTGGTGATGTACCCGATCTATGCCTATGGCAGCGAAGAGCAGCGGATGAAATACCTGCCGAAACTGGCCAGCGGCGAATGGATCGGCTGTTTTGGCCTGACCGAACCCGATGCCGGGTCGGACCCGGCCAGCATGAAGACCCGCGCCGTCAAGACCGAGGGCGGGTATCGGCTCACCGGGACCAAGATGTGGATCTCGAACGCGCCGATCGCCGATGTTTTTGTTGTCTGGGCCAAGTCGGACGCGCATGACGGCAAGATCCGCGGCTTTGTGCTGGAAAAGGGCATGAAGGGGCTGAGCGCGCCCAAGATCGAGAACAAGATGTCGCTGCGCGCCTCGATCACCGGCGAGATCGTCATGGACGGTGTCGAGGTGGGCGAAGAGGCGCTGTTGCCGCATGTCTCGGGCCTGAAAGGCCCGTTCGGCTGTCTGAACCGCGCCCGCTATGGCATCAGCTGGGGCGTGATGGGCGCCGCCGAGGCCTGCTGGCACGGTGCGCGGCAGTATGGTCTGGACCGCAAACAGTTCAACCGCCCGCTGGCCCAGACCCAGCTGTTCCAGTTGAAACTGGCCAATATGCAGACCGAGATCGCGCTGGGCCTGCAAGCCAGCCTGCGCGTCGGCCGTCTGATGGACGAGGCCAATGCCGCGCCCGAGATGATCTCGATCGTCAAGCGCAACAACTGCGGCAAGGCGCTGGAAATCGCCCGCCACGCGCGCGACATGCATGGCGGCAACGGCATCAGCCTGGAGTTCCAGGTGATCCGCCACATGGTGAACCTGGAGACGGTGAACACCTATGAGGGCACCCATGACGTGCACGCCCTGATCCTGGGCCGGGCACAGACCGGTTTGCAGGCATTTTTCTGACCTTCCCTCGGGTTTTGTAATCAAGGGCGCGGGGCTCAGGCCTCGCGCTTTTTTCATCTCGCCCCCTTCACATTCGCCATGTTTCCTTCATATAAGGCAACGTGAATATGTATTGCTGACACGCATCGGGCAGGGGACAGGGATGAATCAACGGATACGCGGGCTGGCCCGGACCTATCTGCCGATCCTCGACTGGGGCCGCAGCTATGGGCGGGCCGAGTTGAGCGGTGACCTGATCGCCGCGGTCATCGTGACCGTGATGCTGATCCCGCAATCGCTGGCCTATGCGTTGCTGGCGGGTCTGCCGGCCGAGGTGGGGTTATACGCCTCGATCCTGCCTCTGGTGGCCTATGCGCTGTTTGGTACCAGCCGGGCGCTGGCGGTGGGGCCGGTGGCGGTGATCTCGCTGATGACCGCCTCGGCGCTGGCACCGCTGAACCTCTCGAGCGTCTCCGACTACGTGGCGGCGGCGGGGGTGCTGGCGCTGCTGTCGGGCGCGATGCTGCTGGCGATGGGCGCGCTCAAGCTGGGTGTCGTGGCCAACTTCCTCAGCCATCCGGTAATCGCAGGTTTCATCACCGCCTCGGGCCTGCTGATCGCGGCAAGCCAGCTGAAACATGTCCTGGGCGTGCCGGTGCATGGGCATACTCTGCCCGAAATCCTGCTCGATCTGGCGCGGCATCTGGGGCAGGTCAATCTGGCAACGCTGGTGACGGGGATTGTCGCGCTTGCCTTTTTGTTCTGGGTTCGCAAGGGGCTGGCGCAGGTTCTTCATGCGCAACTGGGGCTGGCGAAACCGCTGGCCGCGACTTTGGCACGGGTCGGGCCGATCTTTGCGGTGATCGGCACCACGCTGGCGGCCTGGGCGCTGAACCTGCCTTCTCTGGGCGTGGCGGTGGTGGGCGAAGTCCCCACCGGCCTGCCACCCCTGGGCCTGTCTGGCGTCGATTGGGGCCTTATACCGGCACTGATCGGCCCGGCCGCGCTCCTCTCGATCATCGGGTATGTCGAAAGCGTTTCCGTCGCGCAAACCCTTGCCGCCAAACGCAAACAGCGCATCGACCCAAATCAGGAACTGATCGCGCTGGGGGCCGCCAATATCTCGTCTTCGCTGTCCGGGGGCTATCCGGTGACAGGAGGTTTCGCGCGGTCCGTGGTGAATTTCGATGCCGGGGCCGAAACGCCCGCTGCGGGCGCCTTTACCGCCGTGGGCCTGCTGGTGGCGGCGCTGTTCCTGACGCCGCTTTTGTATTTCCTGCCCAAGGCGACGCTAGCCGCCACCATCATCGTGGCGGTGCTGTCGCTGGTCGATCTGTCGATCCTGTCTCGGGCCTGGTCCTATTCGCGCGCCGATTTCGCTGCCGTCTTTGCCACCATCGCGCTGACCCTGCTGGCCGGGGTCGAGATCGGTGTGGCCAGTGGCGTGCTGATCTCTCTGCTGCTGTTCGTCTGGAAAACCTCGCGCCCGCATGTGGCCGAGGTGGGGCAGGTGCCCGGCAGCCAGCATTTCCGTAACATCCTGCGCCACAAGGTGGAAACCGATCCCGGCGTGGTGACGCTGCGCATCGACGAGAGCCTCTATTTCGCCAATGCCCGCCGGATGGAAGACCTGATCCTGAGCCGGGTCCTGCGCGACCGCGATACTTTGCGCCATGTGATCCTGATGTGTTCGGCGGTGAACGAGGTCGATTTCAGCGCGCTGGAATCGCTTGAAGCGATCAACCGGCGGCTGGGCGATCTGGGTGTCAAACTGCATCTGTCCGAGGTCAAAGGCCCGGTGATGGACCGGCTGGCCCGCAGTCATTTTCTTGAGGATCTGACAGGGCGGGTGTTCCTGTCGCAATACGATGCCTTTGCTGCGCTCAGGTCGAAGAACACCCAATCTGCTTGATACGTATTTCTCATAATCGGTATTATGTGTATTAAGCGTACACCCAGATGCCGGAACGTCACGCTATTGGCCCGGATTGGCACCGCCCCGCGCTTGCGCTAGCGTTGAAGGAAGTCTTGGGCAACCAAGACTTCTCAAACAATGGCGATCTCTGAGGGTGCTCCCGTAACTCCCTGATCTGACGTCGCTTCGACCAATGCGCAACATGGGAGTCCGCCGTGGAACTGAAAGACAGGATTGTTGTCGTGACCGGTGCAGCCAGCGGTATCGGGCGCGGCTTGGCCGAACGCTTCGCCGCCGAGGGCGCGAAATGCGTTGTTTGCGCGGACCTGAACCTGCAAGGCGCCGAGGACGTCGCGCAATCGGTTGGTGGCGTCGCCCTGCGCTGCGATGTGAGCCGCGAGGCCGATATCGCCGCCCTGATCGAGCATGTGGAAACCAAGATCGGTCCCATTGACCTCTTTTGTTCCAATGCCGGCATCCTGACCATCGGTGGTATCGAGACGCCGGATGCAGACTGGCAACGTATCTGGGATATCAACGTGATGTCACAGGTCTGGGCAGCGCGCCATGTGGTGCCGCGCATGATCGCGCGCGGCGGTGGTTATCTGCTCAACACGGCCTCGGCGGCGGGTCTGTTGAACCAGGTTGGTGCGGCACCTTATGGGGTGACCAAGCACGCCTCGGTTGGTCTGGCCGAGTGGCTGGCGATGACCTATGGCGATGACGGGATCGGCGTGTCGGTTCTGTGTCCGCAGGCGGTCCGCTCGGAAATGACGCGTGGGCATGAGGAGTCGGTCGCGGCGCTGGACGGAATGCTGGAACCCTCGGACGTGGCCGAGGCTTGCGTTCAGGCCATCCGCGCCGGGCAGTTCCTGGTGCTGCCGCATCCGCAGGTTCTGGACTATATCCGAATGAAAACAGCGGATTACGACCGTTGGCTGGGCGGCATGCGCAAGCTGAACCGGCAATTCGGCGGCAAGCTTTAACCTTCGGATTTCAGACGCCGCATCAGCCCTTCCTGCGCCACGCTGGCCACCAGCGTGCCGTCTTCGGCATAGATCTTGCCCCGGTTGAAACTGCGCCCGGCACCGGTCCAGGGGCTGTCCATCGCGTAAAGATGCCAGTTTTCGAACCGGATCGGCGCGTGAAACCACATGGCATGATCCAGGCTGGCCCCGTTGACCTGACGCGTATACCAGCTGAGCCCGTGCGGCCGCAGGCCCGAGCCCAGCAACCCCATGTCCGAGGCATAGGCGAGCAGCAGATGCTGCATTTCCGGCCCTGCCCCGGCTGCCGCACCCATGCGGAACCACAGGTAATGACGGTCGTCGGTCGGGATCGGCTCGAACATGTCGCGCGGCTCGACCTCGCGGATTTCGATGGGACGCGCGCGGGTGAATTCGGTGCGGTATTTCTGCGGGATACGGTCGATGAAGCGCTCTTGCAAAGCCTGCCGCGTGGGATGGGTTTCGGGGCCGGAAATATCCGGCATCGGGTGTTGATGGTCCCAGCCTTCATCGCCCGCATGGAATGAGGCCGACAGGTTCAGGATCTGGCGGCCATGTTGAATCGCCACCACCCGACGGGTTGTGAAAGAACCTCCATCCCGCGCTCTATCCACCTGATAGATAACGGGAATCGACGGGTCACCGGGGCGGATGAAATAGGCGTGCAACGAATGGCACAACCGGTCCTCGACCGTGCGATAGGCAGCAGCCAGCGCCTGTGCGATGACCTGACCTCCATAGATGCGTGTCGGCGTTTCGCCCCCCGATCCGGTGCCACGAAACAGATCCACTTCCAACCGCTCGATATCGAGCAGGTCGAGCAGCTGGCGTTCCGCATCGGTCATGTCGCATCCTCCGGCGTCAGCGTCGCCCGGCGGCATAAGTCACGAAGAAATCGAAACTTTCCGGGTTCGCCATCGAGTCCCGGTTCACCACCTGCGCCGGGTCGCCCCCCAGTAGCAGTTTCTTGACGGGAACTTCCAGCTTCTTTCCCGACAAGGTGCGCGGCACCTCGGCAATCTGAACGATGTCGTTGGGGACAAAGCGCGGCGACAGCGTTTCGCGGATGGCCGTGTTGATGCGGTCGCGCAGGGCCTCGTCCAGCACCTGCCCCGGCGCCGGCACCACGAATAGCGGCATGAAACTGTCGCGGCCCAGAAACTCCAGATCGACCACTAGGCTGTCCAGCACCTCGGGCAGCGCCTCGACCGCGCGATAGATCTCGGACGAGCCGAGCCGCAGCCCCTTGCGGTTGATCGTTGCGTCCGAGCGGCCATAGATCACCGAACCACCCTCGGGCGTGATCTCGATCCAGTCACCATGCCGCCAGATACCGGGATAGGTGTCGAAATAGCTTTCATGCAGGCGGCTGCCATCGCTGTCGCCCCAGAACCCAAGCGGCATCGAGGGGAGCGGTTCGGTGCAAACAAGCTCGCCGACTTCACCAATGATCTCAGCGCCTTCTGGATCAAAGCTGCGCACGGCGTTGCCCAGATAGCGGCATTGCATCTCGCCTGCACGCACCGGCAGCATCACGTTGCCGCCGACAAAGGCGCCGCACAGGTCTGTCCCGCCCGAGATCGGCGCCAGCCAGATATCCGGGTCCACCGCATCATAGACCCAGTCATAGCCCTCGGCCGTCAGCGGTGATCCGGTGGTGCCCAGCGATTTGAGCGCCGACAGAACCAGCACGTCGCCCGGGCGGATGCCGGATTTCAGGCATTGGGTGACATAAGCCGCGCCGACGCCGAAACTGGTCACCCGCTCTTCGGCCACCACACGCCAGACCGCCAGCATGTCGGGGTGGTTGGCGGCCCCGTCGAACAGCACCACGGTGGCACCCTGCCCCGTGGCAACAAATTGCGCGTTCCACATGATCCAGCCCGACGAGGTGAGCCAGAGAAAGCGGTCGTCACCGCCCAGATCCTGATGCAGCGCCTGTTTGGCGCCCTCCAGCAGGATACCGCCATGACCATGCACGATGGGTTTCGGGTTACCGGTGGTGCCCGAGGAATAGACGATCCACAGCGGATGATCGAAGGGGAGATCGGCAAATTCCGCTGTGGCCGTGCCTTGGGTCATCTCGTCCCAAGGGGTCATCCCCGGCGCCACATCCCCCATCATCGGCACCAGAACCGTGTGGGTTAGGCTGGGCAGATGTGCGCGGATCTCCTCCAACACCGGGCGCCGGTCGATCATAAGCCCCGCGTGAACATAGCCGTCCTGCGCGATCAGCACCTTGGGCTCGATCTGGCGGAACCGGTCCAGGATCGCCACATGACCCATATCCGGGGCGCACAGCGACCAGATCGCGCCGATACTGGCGGCGGCAAGGAATGCGACCACGGCACTATCGGTATTGGGCAGGATCGCGACCACCCGGTCGCCCTGCCCCACGCCCATGGCGCGCAGATGCGCGGCCACATTGGCCACCTGTTGCGCCAGTTGCGCCCAGGTGACCTCCTTGCGGCCGAACCCCTCGGAGCGCAGGATCAGCGCGGGTGACTCGGGGCGGCTCTCGGCATGGCGCAGCATGTGGCGGGCGAAGTTGGTGGTGACACCGGGAAACCAGACCGCACCGGGCATGCGCCGTTCGGCCAGCACCCGACCGTCCCCCCCCTGAAACGGCAGGCCCGCGAAATCGCGGATCGCGGTCCAGAACCCAGCCAGATCCGTAATGCTCCAGTCCCAGAGGGCATTGTAGTCGTCAAATTCCAGCCCGCGCTCCTCTGCCAACCAACGCTGAAACGCCGCCATGCGGCTTTGCTCGGCGCGGGCCTTGCTTGGGGTCCAGAGAATGGGCCGGGGATCTGTCATTCGCATAATGCTCCATGGATCAGCGCCTTGAGTTCCGACCGCGAGGGATAGGCGCTGGAGGGCGACAATTGGGTGAAGAACACCACCGTCATCTCATTGACGCGGTCCAGCCAGAAAAAGGTCGAGGCCATTCCGCCCCAACTGAAATCGCCGACCGAGCCGGGGGTGCGGGCGCGGGCCGGGTCCAGCACCACGGCGCCGCCCAGGCCAAAGCCCATCCCCTCCATCGGCTGTTCGGCAAAGCTCTGCGGCCCCATCGAGGCGATATCGCCCGGCAGATGGTTACGCATCATGAAATCGAGCGTCGCCGGGCCGATCAGGCGATGACCGTCGACCTCGCCACCCCGGCGCAGCATCTCGGCAAAGCGGCGGTAATCGTCGATGCTGCTGACCAGCCCACCTCCGCCGGAATACATGCTGGCGTTCTCGAAGGGCGATTTGCCCGCCTCGTCGAACAGGCGCAATGTGTCGCCGCCGGAATGGGCATCGTTCAGCGCCATCGCATCCCCGGCAAGCGGCGTATAGAGCGAGGCGAAACGGTCGCCCGCGCCCTCGGGCACGCTGAACCCGGTCTCGGACATGCCGAGTGGGGCGAAAATTTCATCCTCGAAAAACTGCGCCAGCGTCCGGCCCGAGATCACCTCGACCACGCGCCCCAGAATGTCGATGGAAACCGAGTATTCCCAACGGCTTCCAGGCTGGAATGCAAGTGGCAGTGCCGCCACCTTGTCGGCCATGTCGGCCAAAGCGCCCTGACCCGGTTTGAACAGCAGATCCTGCTCCTCCATCGCGCGCGCCAGAACGCCGGGATTGAACGGATAGCTCAGCCCGGCGGTATGGGTCAGCAGCTGGTGCAGCGTTGGCGAGGGCGCCGGTTCGGTCTGGTCGATGGCGCTTGCTCCGGGCACCAGTGCCTGCATGTCCGAGAAGGACGGCAGAAAGTTCGACACCGGCGCATCGAGGTGGAACAGCCCCCGTTCGGCCAGCATCATCACCGCCAGCGAGGTGACCGGCTTGGTCATCGAATAGATCCGCACCAGCGTGTCACGGGTAAAGGGCAACTGTCGCTCGATGCTGCGCTGACCGGCGGCGTGGAAAAACACCTCTTGCCCGCCCTGACTGACCAGCACCGAACTGCCCGCATAGCGGCGCCGGTCGACATAGCCCTGCATCCAGCCCGCGATCCGGCCCAACCGGCCGGTGTCAAGTGTCCTGTAACCGGGGTCGGGCATCGCGCTATCCTCCTGCTGTCGCGGCTGGACCGAGTTTTGCCCGCCCCCCGCGCCAAGGAAAGTACGTAGGAATACGGACCCTTGTCGAAAGAGCGCGCCACCCCCTCATGGTACCATACCAAGACTGCGCCCGGCTTCGATCAAGAGCGGCGCGTAAACGCGCTCCAACTCTTCCGGGGTGACATGGAAACTGGGCCCGCCCAGATTGAGCCCGTGCAAGCGGGCACCGCCAAGCGACAGCACCGGCAC
The DNA here is from genome assembly GCF_021405525.1 of Ruegeria pomeroyi. GTDB lineage: Bacteria > Pseudomonadota > Alphaproteobacteria > Rhodobacterales > Rhodobacteraceae > Ruegeria_B > Ruegeria_B alba. Next base: position 2,207,533 of record NZ_JAGQAG010000001.1, on the reverse strand, counting down.
CGCGATGCCGTTCACATCCGCGCGCCAGTCGCCATATCCGGTGCAATAGCCGCGCACGGCGTATTCCTCGACGGCGCGGTCGATCTGGGCGCGCAGCTCTGCCTCGGGCGCCCCAAGGTCGCGCAGTCCTGCGGCAATGGCCGCCTCGCGCTCCTCCGCCTCCATCCCCACCAGGATCGCCCGCCCGATGGCCGAGCGGAACAGCGGCAGCCGCGAGCCCACATGCATGCTGAGCGAGACATTCTCGCGGGAGCGCGACACCGCAACATAGATCACCTCGGCCCGGTGCACCTCGCCCAGGGCGGCGGTGATATAGGGGTTGGCGCCGGTGCGCAGGCCGCGCAGCACCTCAGCCGCGCGGTCACAGATATCCATGCCCGCCAACACGCCCATGCCCAGTTGCAGCACGCCCACGCCCAACCGATAGGCGCCGCTTTGGCGGTCCTGCACCAGATAGCCCAGCTGGCACAGCGTATGGGTCAAGCGCGAGACGGTCGGTTTGGGCAGGCCGGTCCGCTCGGACAGGTCGGTATTGGTCAGCAGCACCTCGCCGGGGCGAAAGCTGCGCAACACATCCAGCCCCCGCGCAAGCGCGGTGACAAAGTTGCGGTCCTTGCCCTCGGCCAGCCCGTCCATATCGCCGCCCTGCCCGCTCACCCGCGCAGCGCCCTCAGCCCGTTTTGCGCGAATACGCCCACATACTGGCCCAGCCTCCGGGCGCGTTCGGGGTTCGACGCATTGCCATCCAGCGCGCGTTTGTAGACGCCCTGGATGATCGCCGCCATGCGGAAGAAGTTGAAGGCAAGATAGAAGCCGAAACGGTCGATCCCGCCGATGCCGCGCCGCGCGCAATAGGCGGCGATGAACTCGGCATCCGTGGGCAGACCCAGCGCGGCACGGTCGACACCGGCCAGCCCGCGCCCCTCTTTGCCCGGCGGCATCTGCCATTGCATGATCACGGCGGCCAGATCGGCATAGGGGTGGCCGATGGTCGAGAGTTCCCAGTCGAGCACGCCCAGACAGCGGGTGCCGCCCTTTTCGAACATCATGTTGTCGATCCGGTAATCACCATGCACCAGCGTGCGCTGGCCGTCATCCTCGGGCATTTCCTGTCCCAGCGCCTCGATCAGCGCATCCATGTCCGGGATCGTGTCCGTTTCCGAGGCCCGGTACTGCTTGGTCCAGCGCGAGAGCTGGCGCTCGAAGTAATTGCCCGGCGGGCCGTAATCGGACAGGCCAACCGCGTCGATATCGACCGAATGCAGCGCCGCCAGCACCCGGTTCATCTCGTCGATGACGGCGGTGCGGGTGGCGTTGGTCTCGCCCTCCATCGACGGTTCGTAGAAATTGCGCCCGTCCAGATGCTCCATCACGTAAAAGGCCGAGCCGATCACGGTGTCATCCTCGCAGAGCAGATACATGCGCGGCACCGGCACATCCGTGCCCGCCAGCGCGCTTTGCACCCGGAACTCGCGATCCACTGCATGGGCGGATTTGAGCAAGACTCCCGGTGGCTTGCGCCGCAGCACATAGTTGCGCGCGGGTGTCTTCAGCAGAAAGGTCGGGTTCGATTGGCCAACGTCGAATTTGCGGGCCTCCAGCGGCCCGGCATAGCCCGGCAGGTGGTCGCGCAGATAGGCATCGACGGCGCTCAGGTCGAGGCTTTGGGTCGTGTCGCTCATATCCTGTCCCTCAACTATAGCTCAGCATATCCGCATGGGCCGGCTGGGCAAAATGCGGGGTTGCGTTGAATTCATGCAAAAAGAAGGCGCGCTGGGTAAAGATGAAGCGCGACATGGCGGTGTTCTTCACTTGCAGGTTCAGCGCGATCATCTGCTCGGACGGCGCGCTCAGTGCCGCAGCGGTCAGTTGCCCGATGGCCCCGCCCGAGCTGATCACCAGCACCCGTTCGGCACCCTCGCGGGTCGCCTGCTGGCGAGCCGCCTCGATCCGGGCGGTGAACTGGGCCCAGCTTTCGCGCGCGCCCGCCACACCGCCGACCTGCCATTCGCGCAAGACATCGCGCAGGGTGCGGAAATGCGTCTTGCGGTCATGCTGCACCAGATCGGGGATGGTGCCGCCGAATTTCACCCGCAACAGGTCGTGGAAATCGTATTCGTTCCAGCCCGCGTGTTCCTCGGGCACGTCCGTGAACCCCATGCCGCGCAGGGTCTCTTTCTGTCGCGCCAGCGTGCCTGTGACCAGCCGGTCGGGCACCCAGCCCATCTCGCGCAACGCGGTGCCCACCAGCGCTGACTGGCGATAACCCAGCTCGCTCAGCCGGTCATAGTTGTCCGAGCCGAACGAGGCCTGCGCATGGCGGATTACGATCAGTTCTGCCATGGTTCAACCGGTGAACTCGGCGGCCAGCCGGGCGCCTGCCGCGCGGTATTCGCGGTCGATCCGGTCCACCAGATCGGCCACAGGTTCGATCCGGTGCACGTCGCCCACGCCCTGCCCCGACCCCCAGATCTCTTTCCACGCCTTGGGCTTGGAGGACCCCTGGCCGAAATTCATCGAACTGGCATCGGCCGAAGGCAGGTTGTCGGGATCCATCCCGGCGCGTTGCACCGATTTCTTCAGGTAATTGCCGTGCACCCCGGTAAAGAGTGAGGAATAAACGATATCCTCGGCGGTACTGTCGACGATCATCTGTTTGTATTCGGGCTGTGCGTTGGCCTCATTCGTGGCGATGAAGGGCGAACCCATATAGCCGAAATCGGCCCCCATGGCGCGGGCGGCCAGCAGGCTTTCGCCACAGGCGATGGCGCCCGACAGCGCCAGCGGCCCGTTGAACCACGACCGGATTTCGCGGATCAGTGCCAGCGGCGATTGCTGCCCGGCGTGCCCCCCGGCCCCCGCTGCCACGGCGATCAACCCGTCGGCGCCCTTGTCGATCGCCTTCTTGGCGAATGTGTTGTTGATCACGTCATGCAGCACCACGCCACCGCAGCTGTGGGCGGCCTCGTTCACCTCGACCCTGGCACCCAGAGAGGTGATCCAGATCGGCACGTTCCAACGCGTACAGATCTCCAGATCCCGCTCCAGCCGCCCGTTCGAGCGGTGCACGATCTGGTTCACCGCAAAGGGCGCCGCCGGGCGGTCGGGGTTGTCCTGGTTGTGGCGGTCCAGTTCCTCGGTGATGCGTTTCAGCCAGGCCTCGAGCAGCGGCGGCTCACCCTCGCCCTCGCGCGCGTTGAGCGCCGGGAATGACCCCACGATCCCCGCCTTGCATTGCGCGATCACCAGATCGGGCACCGAGATGATGAAAAGCGGCGAGCCGATCAGCGGTATGCGCAGGCCGCGCAGAGCAGGGGGCAGATGGCTTTCGTCACGGGTCCAGGTCATGTCGTTCACTTTCTCATGCTCCCCAGGGCAGGTCGATGCCACGCGCATCCGCCGCCTTGCGAGCGTATTTGCGGGTCTGGCTGAACGCGTCGGTCAACTCGCGCTTGCCCTCCTCATCCTGCACCGATGCAAAGCGGGCGGCGATCTCTTCGGGTGTGTTGACGCTGCCCTCCAACAGGATGCCCTCGGTTTCGAAAATACGGGTCTGCGCGTAACAGCCTGCCCCGGCGCAAAGGATCACGCGCGAGGGCGCGTCCTCGCTCACCAGATACAGAAGGCCAGGCGTGATCGTTTCCGGCGCCAGCAGCGCCAGCGCCTGTTCGGGGATCAGCGCCTCGGTCATCCGGGTCGCGGCGGTCGGCGCCAGACAGTTGACACGGATATTGTCGCGCGCGCCTTCGAGATGCAGCACGTTCATCAGGCCCATCATGGCGGCCTTGGCCGCGCCATAGTTGGCCTGCCCGAAATTGCCGTAAAGCCCCGAGGCGGAGGAGGTGAAGACCACCCGGCCATAGCCCTGTTCGCGCATGATCGGCCAACAGGCATGGGCCACATTGGCGCTGCCGATCAGATGCACGTCGATCACCTTGCGGAAGTCGCCCATGCTCATCTTGGCAAAGCTCTTGTCGCGCAGGATGCCGGCGTTGTTGACCACGATATCGACGCGACCCCATTGGGACATGGTCTGGGCAACCATGTCCGCTACCTGCGCCTCGTCCGCCACATCGGCCCCGTGCGCGATGGCCTCGCCGCCCATGACGCGGATCTCATCGACCACCGCCTGCGCGGCGTCGGACGAGGCACCGGTGCCATCGGTCGCCGCCCCCAGATCGTTGATCACCACCCTGGCGCCGCGCGCGGCCAGTCCCAGCGCATGGGCACGGCCCAGACCCGCGCCCGACCCGGTGACGATCGCCACCCGTCCATCGAAACGAATGTCCATCCCCGCCCCCTTACAGCGCCTTTTCAAAGATGTTGCGGCCGGACATTACGTTGATGCCGCCCGAGACCGGGATCACCGCGCCGGTGACATAAGACCCGCCGCGCCCACACAGGAACAGCATGCACCCGGCGATATCCTCGTCCCGGCCCACCCGGCGCAGCGGCACGTCGCTGCCGACCTTGGCGCGCTTTTCCTCGTCCGCGGTTGCGAACGCGGTCATCCGCGACACGAAGGGCCCCGGCGCCAGCGCGTTGACGGTGACGGCATAGGGCGACAGTTCCTTGGCCATGATCTTGGTGAGATGGATCACCGCCGCCTTGGAGGCCGCATAGCTATAGGCGCCGTCGCCCATCGGCACCTCGCCCATGACCGAGCCGACGTTGACCACGCGAGCAGGGTCATCGATGGTGCCGCTTTTCATCAGCATCGGCAACAGCTTCTGGGTCAGGTCAAAGACACCGGCCACATTGACGGACATCACCTTTTCCCAGGCCTCATGCGGGAACTGACCCATCGGCGCGCCCCAGGTGACGCCTGAATTGTTCATCAGGATATCAAGGGTTTCGGTGCGGCTCTTCACCTCGGCGACCAGCGCGTCGATGCCATCCTTGCTGCCCACGTCGCCCGCGAACCCCTCGGCGCTGCCCGGGGCATCCAGCGCGTTCAACTCGGCAGCGACCGCTTCACAGGCCTCACCCTTGCGCGAGGCGATCAGCACGCGCGCGCCCGCTCGTACCAGCGCGTCGGCTGCCATGCGCCCGATGCCGGTGGCGCCGCCGGTAACCAGCGCAGTCTTGCCATGCAGCGAAAACAAAATCTCAGGTGTCATGATAAATCCTTAAAATCCGCGCGCTTGCGCAACGATGTTTGCGTGATATCCGTAATCGCCCAGCCATTCGGCCCCGACGCGGGCGCGTTTCATGTAGAAGCCCATGTCGAATGCGTCGGTCATCCCGATGCCGCCATGCATCTGCACCCCTTCCTGCACCGCACGCTGTGCGGTGTCGGTGGCGCGCGCCTTGGCCAGCGACACGGCCAGCGCCGCGTTCTCGGGGTCTTCGTCCAGCATCCGGCCCGCGTTCAGGATGGCCGAGGCGGTCACCTCGCATTCACACCACAGATGCGCAGCGCGATGTTGCAGCGCCTGAAACGCGCCAATCGGCACCCCGAACTGCTTGCGTTCCTTGAGATATTCGACGGTCATGCCAAAGGCGCCAGCGGCCAGCCCGGCCATCTCGGCCGCCAGCGCCGCCTGACCGGCCCGCAGCGCGGGGGCCAGAACGCTCATCGCGTCATCGACCTGGCCCAGCACATCCTCGCCCGTTGCCGCCACATCGGAGAATTCGATCCGCGCCGCGTCACGGCTGTCGATCATCGCCTGCCCCTCGCGGGTGATGCCGTCGCGGTCAGCGGGTAGATCGAACAGGGTCAACCCGGCATCGGTCCGTGCCAGCACCAGCAGACGGTCGGCATTGGCGCCGTCCACGACAAACCGTTTTTCGCCGTTCAGGCGGAACCCGTTTCCGTCGGCCCGCGTTTGCATCTGCGTTGCCTCGGGCGCGAACTTGGCGCCCTCATCAATCGCCAGCGCATAGGTGACCTCGCCGCTGGCGATCCGGGCCAGCGCCTGTACCGCGCGGGCATCCGACACCTGCCGCAGCGCGGTTGCCGCGATCACCGCCGTGGACAGAAACGGCGAGGTGACCAAGGTCTTGCCCATCTCACCGGCCAGCGCACAGGCGGCGGCATGGCCCATATCGCTGCCCCCGGCCTCTTCGGGGATCAGCACCCCGGCCCAACCCATCGCGGCCATTTCCGACCAGAGCGCCCGGTCCTGCGTCTGCCCCGCGTCCCGCAGCCCGCGCAGATGCACGACCGGGGCGGCCTGATCCAGGAAGCCGCGCGCGGCATCGGCCAGCATGACCTCTTCTTCTGTACGTACCAGTTTTGCCATCTGCCCTACCCCGAAAGCCCAAGAACGCGTTTCGAAATGATCGACAGCATCACCTCGGAGGTGCCGCCCTCGATCGAGTTGGCCTTGGTCCTCAGCCAGTTGGGCGCGCGCCCGTCTTCCCAGATCAGCGCATCCGAGCCGCCCGCCGCCATCACCAGTTCCAGATTGCGCTTGTTCAGCTCGGTTCCCATGTATTTCAGCATGGCCGAGGCATCGCCCGCGCCCTGCCCGGCCTCGGCCTGATCCTTGTAGCGCTCCAGTGTCAGCGCCACCGCCAGCCCGTCGACCTCGGCCCGCATCGCATCGGCGCGCAGCACCGTGTCGGTGCTGCCGCTGTCGGCAAGCACGGCGCCCAGTGCCCGGCCCGAGCCCATGGTGCCGCCAGCGGCCGAAATCATTTCGCGCTCATGCGTCAACAGGTACTTGGCCACGTCCCAGCCGCGATTGACCTCGCCCACCACCTGTTCGCGCGGCACTTCGACATTGTCAAAGAAGGTCTCGCAAAACGGCGACGCGCCCGAGATCAGCTTGATCGGTCGTGTGGTCACGCCCGGGCTGGTCATGTCGAGCAGGATGAAGGAAATGCCCTTGTGCTTGGGCGCCTCGCGGTCGGTGCGCAGCAGCGCAAAGATCCAGTCGGCCTGATCGGCGTAAGAGGTCCAGATCTTCTGCCCGTTGACCAGCCAGTGATCGCCCTTGTCCTCGGCCCGGCTTTGCACATTTGCCAGATCCGATCCCGCGCCCGGTTCGGAATAGCCCTGACACCAGCGGATTTCGCCGCGCGCGATGGGCGGCAGGTAATGCAGCTTCTGCTCATGCGTGCCGAAATGCAAAAGCGCCGGTCCCAGCATCCAGATGCCAAAGCTTTGCAGCGGATAGCGCGCGTTCAGGCGGCGCATTTCCTGGTGGAACACCTTCTCCTGATCGCGGCTCAGCCCGGCGCCACCATACTCGACCGGCCAGGTCGGCACCGTATACCCCTTGCTGACGCAACGTTGCAGCCAGGTACGCTGGGCTTCTGACGCAAAGTTCCAGTTCTTTCCGCCCCAGCAGATGCTAGCCTCGTCATTGCGGCCATCGCGCATGTCTGCGGGGCAATTCGCCTCCAGCCAGCTGCGCAACTCGTCGCGGAAGGCGGCCAGCGCCCCATCCTCTTCGGCCATGTCTCCTCCCCATATACCGATATCTGTTTTGCAGAGCAGAATTGCATTTCGATATCAGGTTGACAACCAAGGGGGCGGGCCAAAGACTTGACGTCAAATCGCGGTACGCACGCAACCGCAACAGGGAGAAAGACCGATATGAAAGCCATGCTGAGCACCGCCGTGGGCGGCCCCGAAACGCTGGAGCTGACCGAACTGCCGGACCCTACACCCAGCAAGGGAGAGCTGCTGGTACGGGTGCATGCGGCGGGGGTGAACTTTCCCGACACGCTGATAATCCGCGACCTCTACCAGATGAAACCGCCCCGCCCCTTTGCCCCCGGCGGCGAGATCGCGGGCGAGGTTCTGGCCGTGGGCGAAGGTGTCAACGGCTATGCGCCCGGTGACCGGGTGCTGGCACTGACGGGTCATGGCGGCTTTGCCACCCATCTGACGGTCAAGGCCAATGTCGCGGTCAAGATCCCCGACGCCATGCCCTATGACGAGGCTGCCTGTTTCATCTTCACCTATGGCACCTCGCATCACGCGCTCAAGGACCGCGCGGCGCTGCAACCGGGCGAGACGCTGCTGATCCTGGGCGCCGCCGGGGGCGTTGGCGCCGCCGCGATCGAGCTGGGCAAGGCCGCTGGCGCGCGGGTGATCGCCGCCGTCTCATCGCAGGAGAAGGCCGAGTTCTGCCGCCAGATCGGCGCCGACGAGACGCTGATCTATCCGCGCGAACTGGATCGCGACGGGCAAAAGGCGCTGTCGGCCGAGATCAAGAAACTGGCCGGGGGCGACGGGGTCAATGTGGTCTATGACGCGGTGGGCGGGGCCTATGCCGAACCCTGCCTGCGCGCGATGGCCTGGCAGGGGCGCTATCTGGTCGTCGGGTTCCCGGCGGGCATCCCCAGCATCCCGCTGAACCTGACCCTGCTCAAGGGCTGTCAGATCGTCGGCGTGTTCTGGGGGGCCTCGGTGTTCCGTGACCCCAAGGGCCATGCGGAAAACGTGGCCGACCTGTTCCGCCTCTATGCCGAGGGCCGGATCAAGCCGCAGATCTGCGCGCGCTTCCCGCTGGATCAGGCGGGCGCGGCGCTTGAGATGATGCAGGACCGCAAGGTGCTGGGCAAAGTGGTGATTACACCCTGACCGGGTCTAAGACAGATGCGCCACATCGTTGAACCCCCGCACAACCATCCGCTCGCCCAGGATCACCAACCGGCTGATCGAGCCATTGGCCGCCCCGTGAAAGGCAAATGGTTCAGAGCCGCAGGCCATCGCCATGGCGGCACCGATGACGCCGCCATGGACAAAGGCGGCGACCCGCTGGTCGGGATGACGTGCCGCGATGCGCAGCAGCCCGGCCCGCACCCGCGCATGCAGCTGGGCGGTGGTTTCGGCGCCCGGGATCTCACCCCATTCCTGCCTCTCCTTGGCGCGAATGAAGGCCGGATCGTCATTGGCGGCGCGGATGCGGTATTCGCCCCGGTCCCAGTCGCCCAGAAACACCTCGCGCAGGTCCGGCTCTACCTGCGGCGCCAGCCCCAGATGCGCGACCAGCGGCGCGGCGGTCTGGTGGGTACGGCGCAAAGTGGTGACATAGATCGCCGCCAGCGGTTCGTTCTTCAACCGCGCGCCCACCGCGCGGGCCTGGGCCTCGCCCTCGGGATGAAGCGCCGGGTCGCCCTGTCCGTTCACATGCGCAAACGGCTCGCCCGGACGCGCGGGCTGGCTTTCGCCATGACGGATCAACAACAGATCGACCGCCCCGGTGGGCGGCGCATAGACGGTTTGACGGTATTCCCGGGTCATCGGATCCTCGCAGGCTTTGCTGCGCGCATCCTGTCCCGGACCGGGGAAAGGATGCAATGACCCAAAACGAGATCGACACCGGATCGGAATTGCTGTTGTGCAACCTCGCCGATGGCGTGGCCACCCTGACGCTGAACAATCCCGAGCGGCGCAACGCGCTGTCGGGCGACCTGCCGCAGGCATTGGGCCGTATGCTGGCCCTGCTCGACGACGACCCCCGCGCCCGCGTGCTGGTTCTGACCGGCGCGGGCGGCGCCTTTTGCGCAGGCGGCGATATCTCCAGCATGGGCGCGGCGCTGGGGGATGGCGCGCAGCCCGACCCCGATGCCATGACCCGGCGGCTGAGACAGGCGCAAGACGATATCGCACTGCGCCTCGCCCGGCTGAGCAAGCCCAGCATCGCCGCCCTGCCCGGTGCCGCCGCCGGGGCGGGCATGTCGCTGGCGCTGGCCTGCGACCTGCGTATCAGCGGGCAGAGCGGCTATCTGCTGCCCGCCTTTGGCGGTATCGGTCTGTCGGGCGATTTCGGCGGCAGCTGGCTGCTGACCCGGCTGATCGGCCCCGCCCGCGCCAAGGAGGCCTATTTCACCAACCGCCGCATCATGGCTGAAGAGGCGCTGGCGCTGGGCCTCTTGAACCGGGTGGTTGCGGACGCGGATGTTTTGGGCGAGGCGCAGGTGCTGGCCGCCCAGATCGCCGGCTTTGCCCCGATGGCGCTGCGCTACATGAAGGAAAACATCGACCGCGCCGGCGATGTCGATCTGCGCCACGCGCTGGATTTCGAGGCAGACCGCATGATCCGCACCCTGCTGAGCGCCGACCACCGCGAAGGCGCCCGCGCCTTTGCCGAGAAACGCAAGCCCGAGTTCGGCGGGCGCTGAGACCACATGGAAAGGACCGCCACCATGACGCCGCTTGAACAGGCTCTTCACCAGGAACAGGCCAGGATCGGCCAGGATATCGGCCACTCGGACTGGATCACCGTCGATCAGGCGATGATCGACCGCTTTGCCGAGGTGACGATGGACGACCAGTGGATCCATGTTGACCCCGCCCGCGCAGCCGCCGAGACCCCGTTTGGCGGCACCATCGCACATGGATTCCTGACCCTCTCTCTGGGCAGCCGCTTTGTCTATGACGTGCTGACCCCCCTGCCGGGACAGGCGATGGGGATCAACTACGGCTTTGACAAGCTGCGGTTTCTGGCCCCGGTGCCCGCCGGCGCACGGCTGCGCGGGCATTTCCGCCTGCTTGAGGCACGCCCCCGCGGCGCCACCGAACTGCTGCGCAAATATGCCTTGACGGTCGAGATCGAAGGCAACGACACCCCGGCCCTGGCCGCCGAATGGCTGACCCTCAGCCTGTTTGAGCAAACGTTGCCTGCGACCAACTGACCCGATGAAAATTCTTCCATGTCACTGGTTTGGGTGACTGCAAGCTGGACAGTTCGGCCTATTCCTGTCTAAGAGATTCCTGAATGGGGATTTAATGTGATGAACAGTATTCTGGTCTTGCACGGCCCGAATCTCAATTTGCTGGGCACCCGGCAACCCGAGGTTTACGGCACGACAACGCTGGAGATGGTCAACAGCGCCTGTGTCGCGCATGGCCAGTCTCGCGGCCTGTCGGTTGTCTGCCTGCAATCGAACCACGAGGGTGCGCTGGTCGATGCCATCCACGCGGCAAAAGGGGTGCATGTCGGGATCGTTCTGAATGCCGGCGCCTATACCCATACCTCGATCGCGCTGCGCGACGCGCTTTCTTCGGTCGAACTGCCGGTGGTCGAGGTGCATCTGTCCAACATCCACGCGCGAGAGTCGTTCCGCCACGTTTCGCATATCGCGCCGGTCGCTCTGGGCCAGATCTGCGGTTTCGGCGCCCAAGGATATCTTCTAGCGCTCGACGCGCTTGCGGAACACTTAGCGGCTAGGAATGCGTAATGAAGTTGCGCGCCTATCTGGAAAAACTCAGCTATGTCCGAACGCTGGAAGAGCTGTGGGATGGGCATACTCGCCAGATGGCGGAATACGGGTTTGACCGGCTGCTCTATGGGTACACCAACTATCGCACGGCCACCTCGCTGGGCGATCCCGAGGACTTCGTGATCCTCACCAATCACGACCAATCCTATATCGACGGATTCCTAAGTGAGGGACTCTATTTCCATGCCCCTATGCTGCATTGGGCGCTGGAAAACGAGGGCGCGGGCAGTTGGCGGATGATCTCGGACATGCTGAACAGCGAAACGATGACACCGCAAGAGCGGCGCGTCTACGCGTTCAATGCCGAGCACGAGGTGACCGCCGGCTACACGATCAGCTTCACCTCGGTCTCTGCCCGGACCAAGGGTGCTATCTCGCTCTGTGCCCGCAAGGGGATGAACCAGGAAGAGGTCGATACACTCTGGCAAGAGCATGGCCAAGACATCCTGTTGATGAACAATGTCGCCCATCTCAAGATCATGACTTTGCCCTATGTCGCGCCGAACCGGTCGCTGACCCGGCGCCAACGCGAGGCGCTGCAATGGGTGGGTGACGGCAAGACCACTCAGGACATCGCGATCCTGATGGGTCTGACGACGGCCACGGTGGAAAAGCACCTGCGTTTGGCGCGCGAGGCGTTGTCGGTCGAAACCACGGCACAAGCTGTGCTGAAGGCCGCGCTGCACAATCAGATGTTCATCATGGAGGCTTAGGGCCAACGTGAAGAATCTATAACTAACAATTCATTCGAAGCCATTTCTTTTGATCGCCTCGCAGTGCGACCTATGTGCTTTCCAGTCGCCGCAAAACTCACTGCGTCGACGTGACCGTCCTGGAGCTTACCTCAGGTAAGGAATCCCCGACTTTCAATCTGAGACTACATCCTACAACATACTCTTGTTCCGTGAGTGGTGGCTTTGGCCTGGGAACTTCGGGAAAAGACCCTTGCAATACCAAGGCTCTCTGACCTGTCCGGCGTTGTTGGCCTATTGATCGGTTTCAACGCCGGAGAACATGAGGGACCCCTACCATCCCCATCATCTGGGGTCCCTCACCTCATACAAGGGCGATATCGGCACGAACCGGTATCGCCCTTTCGTCTGTAAGACCCAGGGTCCTGTCAATTTTGATGGCATAGCCATAAACAAAAACCGGCCGCGCGAAAGTCGCGCGACCGGTTGACTTGAAGCTTCCGGCAAAACGCCGGTTGGAAACAGGGTCAGCCCTGTGCGGCCTTTGCGACCTCGGCGGCGAAATCCTCTTTCTCGACCACGATGCCCTCGCCCACTTCGAGACGAACAAAGCCGGTGATTTCGGCTCCGGCCTCGGCAGCGGCGGCGCCGACGGTCACGTCGGGGTTCACCACGAACTGCTGGCTCAGCAGGGTCGATTCGGCGACGAATTTCTTCATCCGGCCTTCGATCATCTTTTCGATCACCGCTTCGGGCTTGCCGGATTCGCGGGCGATATCCATCTGCACCTGCTTTTCCTTCTCGACCACGGCCGGGTCCAGCTCGGCTTCGCTCAGCGCGGCGGGGTTCACGGCGGCGATATGCATCGCGACCTGCTTGCCCAGTGCCTCGTCGCCACCTTTCATTGCGACCAGAACGCCGATCTTGCCCATGCCGGCGGTGGCGGCGTTGTGCACATAGGTCACAACGGTTTCGCCTTCGATCTTGGCCAGGCGGCGCACCGACATGTTCTCGCCGATGGTGGCGATCTTGTCGGTCAGGGTGTCGGCCACGTTCTTGCCACCCAGATCGGCGGCCAGCAGCGCGTCGACATCGTCAACGGCCAGAGCGGCCGATGCGATCTTGCCGACCATGTCCTGGAATTCGCCGTTCTTGGCAACGAAGTCGGTTTCCGAGTTCACCTCGACCGCGACACCCTTGCCACCGTCGACGACAACGGCGACCAGACCTTCGGCGGCGGTGCGGCCCGATTTCTTGGCGGCTTTCGCCAGGCCCTTGGTGCGCAGCCAGTCAACGGCGGCTTCCATGTCGCCATCGGTTTCGGTCAGCGCCTTCTTGGCGTCCATCATGCCGGCGCCGGTTGCGTCGCGCAGTTCCTTAACGAGTGCTGCTGTGATTGCCATCTTGGCTCTCCTCAATTCAAAACGGATTTGGGGCAGGTCATACCCTGCCCCATATGTCATTCGGATGACGGGGCCGATCAGGCCTCGGCGGTTGCCTCTTCGGCCAGCGCCTCTTCGGCGGGGGCCTCTTCCAGCTCGCCCAGGTCGACGCCTGCGGCGCCCAGCTGTGCCGACATGCCATCCAGCGCGGCGCGTGCGGCCAGGTCGCAATACAGCGCGATGGCGCGTGCGGCGTCATCGTTGCCGGGGATGATGTAATCCACACCATCGGGCGAGCAGTTGGTGTCGACCACGGCCACAACCGGGATGCCCAGCTTGTTGGCTTCGGCGATTGCCAGCGCTTCCTTCTTGACGTCGATGACGAACAGCAGGTCCGGCACGCCGCCCATTTCGCGGATCCCGCCCAGCGAAGCTTGCAGCTTGGCCTGGTCGCGTTCCATGCCCAGGCGCTCTTTCTTGGTCAGGCCTTCGGCGCCGCCTTCCATCTTCTCGTCGATCATGCGCAGGCGCTGGATCGACTGCGACACAGTCTTCCAGTTGGTCAGGGTGCCGCCCAGCCAGCGGTGGTTCATGTAGTACTGGGCCGACTTCTCGGCGGCTTCGGCGATCGGGCCCGCGGCCTGACGCTTGGTGCCCACGAACAGAACGCGACCGCCCTTGGCAACGGTGTCGCGCACGGCTTTCAGCGCCTGGTCCAGCATCGGAACGGTCTGGGTCAGGTCGAGGATGTGGATGCCGTTGCGGGCGCCGTAGATGAACGGCGACATGCGCGGGTTCCAACGTTGGGTCTGGTGGCCGAAGTGAACGCCAGCTTCCAGCAGCTGACGCATGGAGAACTCGGGAAGAGCCATGCGGTATTTCCTTTTTCCGGTTTGCGCCTTGGCGGGGGAGAAGAAGCGGATGCTCCAACCGGCGGTTCGGATAGGGATGTCTCCCCCAAACGGACCAAAACCCCGCCTGCGGGTTTTGAATGGCGCGCGTATACGGCAGGTTGCCAGACGACGCAAGGGCCAATCGCCCTTATTTTGTGAGCCGAGCCAGGCTGTGCGCGTGGCGCACCGCTTCTTCGCAATGGGCGGCCAGCTCCTTACGGTTGTCAAAATCGCTCACCCGGGCAGGGGCGTGGTAGATCAGCTCGACCCGGCCCTGACGCCGCGCCGCCAGCGTCTTGAGCAGATGGGGGCCGAATTCCATGTCGCCCCACCAGCCATAGAATCGCGCAGGCTGACCCTTGGGCGCGTGAAACACGACCGAGACCGGCTGCACATACATGATCGGCCGCAGTTCGGGCGCGAAAAACGCTGCAAACAGCGTTGTCTTGAACGGCAGAACCCTCAGCCCGTCGGTCGAGGTGCCTTCGGGAAAGAACAACAGTTTGTGCCCCACCGCCAGCCGCTCGGTGAAAATGCGGGTCTGTTGGCGCGCTTGCTTGGGGTTGCGTTCGATGAACACGGTGCCGGTGGCCCGCGCCAACCACCCGATGCCGGGCCATTTCGCCACTTCAGCCTTGGACACGAAATAGACCCGCTTGCGCGCGTTGAGCGCGAAGATGTCCAGCCACGAGGTATGGTTGGCCACCACCGCCCCATGCTCGCGCATCAGCTCTCCGCTGCTCTCGAACCCGATGCCGAGAATGCGAAAGGCGTTGCGGCAGACAAACTGGGTGATATGCGGCGTGACGGGCCGGTGCAGGCCGCACAGCGGCCGCTCGACCAGCCGCACCAGCAACAGCACGATCAACCCGCCAAAGACAAGCAGCGCCAGCGGCACCCCGCGCACCAGCACCAGAAGCCAGCCGATCAGGCCGATCTCGATCGGATCGGGGTCGTCCTCACTGTTCCAGAGCGGATCCATCGCTAGCCCCCGCCATAGATGCGCCGCTGACGCGCGTTCATCCGCGCGGTATCCAGGATCAGACAGACATCGGTGGTGTTGAACGCATGGTCGATATAGGCGCCATCGCCCACGAAACCACCCAGCCGCAGATAGGCCTTGATCAGCGCGGGCACCTCAAGCATCGCGCGGCGGCGGTCCAGCGCCTCGGGCGCGACCCGGTTCATGTCGACATAATCGGCGGGCTGGGTGCGCACCCGCAGATCCGCGGGCGCGAGATGGTTGTGGTAGAGCATCGACAGCGGCTGGGCCAGCGCCTCGACATCGGTGCCGTGGAAACTGGCCACGCCGAACAAAACTTCGATTCCGTGCCGGTCGACATAGTCGGCCAGCCCATTCCACAGGTGATACATGGCCATGCCACCGCGATGATCGGGATGCAGGCACGAGCGCCCCAGTTCCAGCAACCGCCGCCCCGAGCGTTTCAGCACGCCCAGATCATATTCGTCCTCGGAATAGAACTGCCCCACCGCCTGCGCCTGCTCGCCCCGCAACAGGCGATAGACGCCCACCACCTGTCCGCTTTCATCGTCGATACACAGCATGTGGTCGAAATACGGGTCAAAGCGGTCCCGCTCCAGCCCCGCCTGATGATCGACCAGCGCACCGCCGCCGCCCAATTCGCGCACGAACACGTCATAGCGCAGGCGCTGGGCCGCGTGCAGTTCGGCCTCGGTCTCGGCCATCTTGACGGTAAAGGCGGGGCCGCGGTCTGGCATGGGTCTCCGGCGGATGCGTTCAGGTTGCGCGCAGATAGCGCGGCTTGCGCAGGCTTTGCAACACAAAGGCGCGGGCGGGAGCTGGTGTTAACCATTCGGTAACGCAAATCACGGATCAAAGACCACAAGCAGGGCGATGCGTGTGCCGTCGATCACCACCTTGCCCTGATCGGGGAAATTCACGGTGATCTTGCCGGCGATGCTGGACTGGACCTGCCCGACACCCCAGTCGGGGTAGTCGGGGTGGCGCACGAACATGCCCGGTGCAAGAATGGCATTGAGATCGGTCATATCCGGGCCCTGTCTGCTGGATGTGGGGGTCTGACAACGGAGGTATCCCATGGCCCAAAGCGGCGTCAACCTGGCCAGCCTGATCGGCTCGCGCATCTGTCACGACCTGATCAGCCCGATCGGCGCCATTTCCAACGGGCTGGAGCTGCTCGACATGTCCGGCGCGGTCGAGGGGCCTGAGATGGAGCTGATTGCCGACAGCGTCGGCAATGCCGGGGCGCGCATCCGCTTCTTTCGCATCGCCTATGGCGCGTCGAGCGACCAGATGCTGGGCCGGGCCGAGCTGGTGGGCCTGCTCGACGACCTGAACCGCAGCGCCCGGGCCAAGGCCAACTGGGCACCGACGGAACCGGTCGCGCGGGCCGAGGTGCGGATGGCCTTTCTGGCGCTGCAATGCTGTGAAACCGCCCTGCCCTTTGGCGGCAGCGTGCGGATGGACCGGCAGGGCGACCGCTGGATCGTTACCGCCGAGGCCGAGAAACTGTCGGTCGATCCCGCCTTGTGGGAGGGGTTGAGCAACCCCGCCGCCCTGAAACAGGTGACACCGGCGCAGGTGCAATTCGCCCTCTTGCCCGCGGTGGCCGAAGATGCCGGCCGGCGGGTCACGGTGGAAACCAGCGACCGCCAGCTGGTGATCCGGTTCTGATCAGGCCCGGGTCGTTCCGTTCCCGCGCACCAGGTATTTGAAACTGGTCAGCTGCGCCGCGCCCACCGGGCCGCGCGCATGCATCTTGCCGGTGGCAATGCCGATCTCGGCACCCATGCCGAACTCGCCGCCATCGGCGAACTGGGTCGAGGCATTGTGCATCAGGATGGCGCTGTCGAGCCGTTCGAAAAAGCGCGCGGCAACCGCGTCATCCTCGGTGATCACGCAATCGGTGTGGTTCGAGCCATAGTGCCGGATATGGGCGATGGCCGCGTCCACATCCTCGACCACCCTGGCCGAGATGATCATGTCGAGATGCTCCTTGCCCCAATCGGCTTCGGTTGCGGGAAGCGAGCCGGACAGCCCCTCGGCCCGCACCTCGACCCCGGCCTCGATCAGCGCGCGCACCAGATCGGCACCAAGACCGTCCGCTATATCCTTGTGAATCAACAGACATTCCGCGGCACCGCAAATCCCGGTACGGCGGGTCTTGGCATTCAGGACCACGCGCAACGCCTTTTCGGGGTCGGCGGCCTTGTCGATATAGATATGCACGATGCCTTCGAGATGGGCAAAGACCGGCACCCGCGCCTCGCGCTGTACCAGCCCCACCAGGCCCTTGCCGCCGCGCGGCACGATCACGTCGACGTAATCGGTCATGGTCAGCAGTTCCGACACCGCTGCCCGGTCGCGGGTCGGCACCAGTTGGATCGCATCCTCGGGCAGGTTCGCGGCGCGCAGCCCCTCGACCAGGCAGGCATGGATCGCACCCGAAGAGTGGAAACTTTCGGACCCGCCGCGCAGGATCACCGCATTCCCCGATTTCAGGCATAGCGCCCCGGCATCGGCGGTCACGTTGGGGCGGCTTTCATAGATCACCCCGATCACCCCCAGCGGCGTGCGCACCCGCTGGATATGGAGGCCCGAGGGCATGTCCCATTCCGCCAGAATCTCGCCCACCGGATCACCCTGTTCGGCCACGGTGCGCAACCCGTCGACGATGCCCTGAATGCGTGCCTCGTCCAGCATCAGCCGGTCCATCATCGCCGGGCTCAGCCCCTTGTCGCGGCCAAACTCCAGATCGCGCGCATTGGCGGCGATGATCTCCTCGCGCCGGGCCCAGACCGCATCGGCGGCACCGATCAGCGCCGCGCGCTTGGCCTCGGCACTGGCAAAGGCCAGCTGGGCCGCTGCGGCACGGGCACGTTTGCCCAGTTCGGTCATGGTGGCAGAGATGTCAGCGATGTCTTTCATGTCGGGCCCCTGGGCTGCGGTCGGATCAATGGGTAGCGTCTGCGGGGCGACAGGTCAAAGCGCCATGTCGTCCCGGTGGATCAGCGCGGCGCGGCCTGGATAACCCAGCGTCGCCTCGATATCCGAAGACTGCCGCCCGCGAATGGCGCGCGCCTCGTCCCCGGTATAGCGGCACAGCCCCTGCCCCAGGCGCCGCCCGTCGGGCCCGAGGATGGCCACCGGATCGCCGCGTCCGAAATCGCCGGTGACCGAGGTGACGCCCGCAGGCAGCAGGCTCTTGCCGCCCTCCAGCGCGCGCGCGGCCCCCGCATCGACAGTGATTTCGCCGCGCGGTTTCATCGCCGCGATCCAGCGCTTGCGCGCCGCCTGCGGGTCAAGCGTCGCGGTGAACCAGGTGCAATTGGCGCCATTTTCAAGCGTTTTCAGAGGGTTCAGGGGCGATCCTTCGGTAATCGCCATGGCGCAGCCACCTGCGGTCGCCATCTGTGCCGCCATCAGCTTGGTCTTCATCCCGCCCTTGGACAGGCCCGAGCCCGCATCGCCGGCCATGGCCACGATCTCGGGCGTGATCCGATCGATCACGTCGAACCGGCTGGCGCTGGGGTCGTCACTGGGGTTGCCGGTATAAAACCCGTCCACATCCGACAGCAGGATCAGTTGGTCGGCGCCGACGGTGACCGCGATCTGCGCGGCCAGCCGGTCATTGTCGCCATAGCGGATCTCGTCGGTCGCAACAGTGTCATTCTCGTTGACGATGGGCACCGCCCCAAGACCCAGCAGCGTTTCCAGCGTCGCGCGCGAGTTCAGATAGCGGCGGCGATCCTCGCTATCCTCAAGCGTGACCAGAACCTGCGCGGTGGTGATCCTGTGCGGGGCCAGCGCCTCTTCATAGGCGCGGGCCAGACGGATCTGGCCCACGGCGGCGGCGGCCTGCGACTGTTCCAGCGGCAGCGCCGTGCGCGGCAGGTCCAGCACGCCCCGCCCCAGAGCGATCGAGCCGGATGAGACCAGGATCACATCCATGCCCAGCCCCTTGAGCCAGGCCACGTCAGCGGCCAGCGAATGCAGCCAGTCGGCCCGCAGATCGCCCGAGTGGCGGTCAACCAGCAGGGCCGAGCCGATCTTGACCACCAGCCGCCGGGCTGCCGTCAGGGTTGCCAAGGCTGCGACTCCTCCACAGGCTTTTCGCGCAGGCGGTTGGCGTCGATGCGGGCCCGCAGGGCGCGCAGAACCTCGGTCACCCCCTCGCGCGAGGCGCCTGACATCATCATCACCGGCCCGCCCGAGGCCTCTTCCAGCTCTTCGACCAGAAAGGCGCGTTCTTCTTCATCCAGCGTGTCGATCTTGTTCAGCACGGTCACGCGGGGTTTGTCCGCCAGATCACCGCCATAGGCCTCAAGCTCGCCAATGATGGTGTGGTAATCCTCGACCAGATCGCCCGAGGTGCCATCGACCAGATGCAACAGCACCGCGCAACGCTCCACATGGCCCAGGAACCGGTCGCCAATCCCCCGCCCCTCGTGCGCGCCGGCGATCAGGCCGGGAATGTCGGCGATCACGAATTCCACATTATCGACACCCACAACCCCCAGATTGGGATGCAGCGTGGTAAAGGGGTAATCGGCGATCTTGGGCCGCGCGTTCGACGTGGCCGCCAGAAAGGTCGACTTGCCCGCATTCGGCAGCCCCAAAAGACCCACATCAGCGATCAGTTTGAGCCGCAGCCAGATGGTGCGATCCACCCCCGGCTGGCCCGGATTGGCCCGGCGCGGCGCCTGGTTGGTGGCCGATTTGAAATGCAGGTTGCCAAAACCGCCATTGCCGCCCTTGGCCAGCAGCACCCGCTGGCCCACCTCGGTCAGGTCGGCCAGAACGGTTTCCTCGTCCTCGTCCAGGATCTCGGTCCCCACGGGAACCCGCAGCACGATATCGTCGCCATCCTTGCCAGACCGCTGCTGACCCTTGCCGGGCACCCCGTTCTGGGCAAAGAAATGCTGTTGATAGCGAAAGTCGATGAGCGTGTTCAGCCCATCCACCGCCTCGGCCCAGACCGAACCGCCCTTGCCGCCATCACCCCCGTCGGGGCCGCCATATTCAATGAATTTTTCGCGCCGAAAACTGACGCATCCATTCCCACCGGAACCCGAGCGGATATAGACCTTTGCAAGATCGAGAAATTTCATATGTGCTCCCTACTGCAAAGGCCCGGGCGGGCCAAGTCACAGTTTGCGGCTATAGGTCCAGGTGGGGACGGCGGCGTCGCGCGCCACCGAATAACTCTCGGCATCTCCAAGATACTGAAACCCGCAATGGGTCAAGACCCTGGCCGAGGCCGGATTGTCCTGAAACACGCTGGCGAACATGGTGGCGTTGCCCAGCGGGTTGGCATTCACCAGCGCCTCGACCGCCATCGAGGCGATGCCGGTATTCCAGAACACGGGCGCGACCCAATATCCGATCTCGGACTGGTTGCGATCCATCCGTTCCAGCGAAATGAGGCCCATCAGCTCGGGCCCGCCATCGCGGGTGGCATCCATCGCCCAGACATCCTCGGTCCGCTCCTCGCTCATGGCGCGGGCGACAAAGGCCTCGGCCATGCCCGGCGGCAGCGGATGCGGGAGAGAGGTGGTCATGCGCGCCACCCGCTCGTCGCGGGCGTAATGCTCGATCAGGCCCATATCCGACTTGCGCAGCGGGCGCAGGTCGAACCGTTCGGTTTCAATGACCGGCTGGTTTATGATCGTATCAAACTTCATTCCTGTGCTCCTCCTCCGAACACACCAAAAATCACGGATGCAACGGTCAGCCCCGCCAGCATCCACATCAGGTATTTCTCGCCAGGCCGTCCTGCAACCACCGCGGCGATACGATCGCCGACAAAGGTCCAGAGCGGGTGGAAAACCGCCTGACAGACCAACAGCCCCAGTGCCACGACCAGCGTCGCCTGAAACGGCGCGGTGCCCGGCGCCACGAAACCGGCAAATCCGGTGACGATCATCGCCCAGGCCTTGGGATTGAGCGGATGAACCAAGAGACCGGCGCCAAACCCCGGCGCGGCCCCGCCCCCGCCTTTACCGGGGGCAAGGCGCAGGTTGGCAATCTTCCAAGCCAGCCAGCAAATATAGGCCACGCAAAGATATTTGAGTGCCTGAAACAGCAGCGGCACCCGCTCGGCCAGTTCCATCAGGCCAAACCCCACCGGCCAGATCACCAGCTGCTTGCCCAGGGCCACCCCGGCGACAAAGGGCAGCGCCGCGCGAAAGCCATAACGCGCACCGGTGGCCAGCAGGGCCATGTTGGCCGGGCCCGGCGTGCCCACCTGCGTGGCGGCAAAGAGCAGAAAGCTGGTCGTGGCAACAGCCATGGGGCGTCCGGTCAAACTTTGGTGAAAAACGAGAAAGGGGACCGGCAATCCTTGCCGGTCCCCCATGAATTTTTTCTAAACCTTCTGGGTTTCGGCTTACTCTGCGGCCTCCGCCACCGGCAGGACCGAAATGAAGGTGCGCTTTTTCAGCCCCTTGTGGAACTTCACGGCGCCGTCGACGGTTGCAAAGATCGTGTGATCCTTGCCCATGCCAACGCCTTCGCCCGGCCAGAACTTGGTGCCGCGCTGACGCACGAGGATATTGCCGGCGCCAACAGCTTCGCCGCCGTATTTCTTGACGCCAAGACGGCGACCGATGGAGTCGCGGCCGTTACGGGAGGAACCGCCAGCTTTTTTATGTGCCATTCTTTCTCTCCTTAGCCTTGAGCCAGCTCTTTGGCCTGCTCAACCCATTCGGGCTTTACCTTGACCGCGTCGATAGCAGTAATCTGCTCGTCCGACAAGGCGGCCAGCGCGGCAAAGCTGCCAATGCCCGCTTCAGCCAGCTTCTTGGCGGCTGCGGGGCCGACACCGGTGATCTTGGTCAGATCGTCCGAACCTGCGGCATCAGCGGCCGCGGGCGCAGCTGCGCCCTTGGGGGCCTGGCCGGTTGCGGCTTTGACACCGGTCTTGTCTGCGCCCGAGGTCAGGATCTCGGTGATCTTGACCAGGGTCAGCTTCTGACGGTGGCCCTTGGTGCGCTGCGAGCTGTGCTTACGACGGCGCTTGACGAAATGGATCAGCTTTTCGCCCTTGACCTGGTCGATCACCTCGGCCTGAACGGCGGCGCCGTCAACCAGAGGCGCGCCCACGATCGGCGCGTCGCCGCCCAGCATCAGCACGTCGTTGAATTGAACTTTTTCACCTGCGTCTGCAGCCAGCTTTTCAACGCGGAGCACATCGCCCGCCTGAACCTTGTACTGCTTGCCGCCAGTCTTGAGGACCGCAAACATGCGTCTTTCCTTCTTGTCACCGCGTTCTTCGGTCCCCGGAGCCCCGGGCGTTTCGGCCCCCTCACGGAAAGCCACCTGCGAACAGCGCGCCCTGTTTCGGGCGGATTAACGGCCCTTCCGTTTCCGGGCAGGCCAAACGATAACGAAACCCGGCGCGGAATCCGGGCCGGGATGCGGGCTTATCCATGCCATGGAACGTATTGTCAACCGCAAAAAACGGGGCATCGGGAAGACCGTCTGAATACACGTCCGTCAGTGGCGCGCTCAGATATCAGACGCCTTGAGAGCAAATCCTGTCGCCCGGCCCAGGTCATAGGATATCTCACCATAAAGCCGGTCGAAACCCTCAAACAGCGCCGCATTGAGCGCCTTTCCGGCGGCGCTTTGAGAAAACGCGATATTGGCCTGCATCTGGTCATCTTCCAGCGGCAAATAGGCAAAGTAGAGAAACCCCATCACCCAGCGCCGCGTTTCGGCCTCGGTCTCGTCGCGCGCCTCAAGCAAGCTGGCCAGCACCGCGCCATCATCGCGCGCGGTTCCCTGCCCGTCGCTGAGACCGCGATAGAACTGGAAATCGGCGCTGATCGCCCCTTTGACATTCTGGTCGATCAGGTCATTGGCCGCCACATAGGCGGCCACCTGACCCAGACGGGGATCGCCCTCGCCCGCCTCTTCGGCCCGATCCAGCGCCATCTCCTCGATGCCATCATCGGCAAAGGCACGCCGGGCCGAATTTTCCAGCGTCAGAATGGTCTGGCCGGTCGCGGTGCTGAAGAACGCGGTGGCTGCCGCAGCCTGCTCAGGGTCCAGATGATCTGACAAAGCATTACGCAGCGCCGCATGCATCCGATCCGGCGCATAGATCCGCGCCACCTGAGCGGCAAAGAACGCACCCCCCGCCCCTTCAAGCAATTCGGTATCGAGTGTCGCGCCGTAACGCAGCCCTTCTTCGCGCAGGATCTCGACCACCTCGGTCAACCGCATTGCCCGCGCCAGATCGTCATACGCGGGTTCGGCCGCTACCGGCGTCACCAGCCACAGACACAGAACCGCCCAGACGCGCCGCATCACAACTCCTGCACCGGCTGAAGCTCCGCCATGCGAACCGCCAGCACCTCGAACCGGTCGGCCATGATCGAGTATTGCACCGCGTTCAGCAATTCATAGACCTCCTGCATCAGCGGCTGTTCCAGCGCCTCTGTATAGGCGTCCACCTCGTCATCGGAAAAGGCCTGATAGGTATAAGCCGCCGAGGCCAGCGCCGAGAGCTGGAGCGCATTGCGCATCTCGGTCTCGTTGCCGCGCAAAAGCTCGCGCAGATCGTCGACCTCCATTTGCAGATCGATCACCCCGGCGGCACTGGCCGCCAGCAGGAACCGCAGCTGGATCTCCTGCAAGGCGCGCAGCGCGGTGCCCGAGGAATCGATGGCCCGGTTCATCCGCTTCAGACTCTCGACCCGGCCCGAGCCATGCCGGACCAGTTCGGACACGATGGCCTCGCCCGCCTCTTCCTTCAGATCGTCATCGGCCATATGCGCGTCGTTCTCGGCCACCACCAGCCGCTGACCCAGGTCCGAGGCATAGAATTCGACCGCATGATCAAGCGCCGCATCGCTCAGCGTCTGTTCCAGAATATCCAGCGCCTGTACGCGCATTCCCTTGGTATCGAACACCTCGCGGGTCAATGTGGTCCACTGGCTGCCGAAACTCTCGGCCTCCAGCCCCAGCATCCCCGGCGCCGAGGCAGAGGCCTGGGCAATCGAATCCAGCGCCACGTCGAAACCGGTGGTGACGAGAAACGCCTCGATCCGCGCCCGGTCCGCCGCCTTGAGCGGCTGCGCAAGCGCGAGACCAAGAAGCAGAAAGCCGAAAAGAAGGGGCAAGGCGCCGCGAAACAGTCGTGTCATATGCCAAGCCTAAGCCATTTGCCCGCACGGGCAATGGAAATTCGGGCCGGTGCAAAAACTTGTCACTTTCCGCTTGCACCCCCGCGCGAACCTCACTAAATCCCCCCCTCACAGACCCCCGCGGAGAGGTGCCGGAGTGGTCGAACGGGGCGGTCTCGAAAACCGTTGTGGGTGCAAGCCCACCCAGGGTTCGAATCCCTGTCTCTCCGCCACTATTCCTTGATTTCATTGGAATATTTTTCTATTTTCCACGCCTACCCACCAAAAGACCCGCCAAAGAAAATGCGCTTGGCTGCTACTCGATGCATCTGATTGCAAGGCAGGCGAAGCACTTTCATCGTATTGGCAGCGGCGGCCGCCAACGTGCATGGTATGCTGGATCATCGGGCCAATCTTGCCCAAGATAAACCAAGTGACCATTTTCGGGTCCTAGTTCGCCAACACCCAGTACATCAGTCAACCAACCGGCATATGCCCAATCCAGTCCTGCTCCCTGCTCGGCAATCTTCGGAAACCGCTGTAGGAAGAGGTTTGCTAGTTGCCTTGCGTTCAGGTGAGCAGCATCCTTCCAACCGAGGTACTCATTGTCCTGCCCAGAGGTGTAATGTGCGACGATCCCGAGGCGGCAGTCCAAGTCTTCCTCGAGCAATTGGTACCCATCATTGGCAATGTTGGTGACAGGGCTGATCCAGCAGCGCCAATTGCATCCACTTGGGGATAGGAAGGGATATATCCGGATGCGCTGGTATCCCGCCTTGTGCAACTCATGCACCATCGCCAAAATGCGGACAGCGCGCCTCCAAAGGTCATCCTTAGTCTGCGCAATTGATATTTCTCTAGGGCGACCTTCCGGTTGTTCCCATCTGTAGTTTTTGACAATCTGCGCCACGAGTGCCTTGGCCAGAAGATCAAAGCGTTCAGGGGTTTCGCTTTCTGCCAATAAAGGAGCGAGCCAGTTAAGGGTCGCCTGAAGCTGATGGGCCAAGTCGTCTTTGTTTTCCGGTGCCAAGTCGATGGTAATGCGGCGCATACCGTTTGCACGCATCAAGATGTAGTCCCATGCACCGTCGGCAAGTGGACGGAGGTACGAGCCGACAGCGGTTTTGAACTGGCTCTCCGCTGATATTTCTGCGGTCGTACTTTCACCTACCGTTTCCACACCCCCTATAAACGTCAGTTCCTCAAGGATAAGGCTCATCCTCCGGTAGCCTTCCTCGTAGGAACATTCCGACATGAAACAGTGAAAGCCGAGTATCTTTTCAAAGGCATCTTGGGCTGAGGAAGCTCGGTTCGACTCCTTGCTTGGAGCACCACATAAGGTCGACTTCATCTTGCCGGGCTCCACTGCGACGTTTAAAAAAATTCACTATGTCAACGTGATGAGGCTCGCCTACATTTTGGCACCCTTCTCAGGGAAGGCCAAAGGCGCCCGGGACGGCGGATCGTCGTCGTCAAACTCGGGCTCGGGGTGCGACTGGGTCCTTGCTCGCCTGTTGGTCTACTCGATCGCGATGTTGCGGGCGCATTTCGCTGCTCGTCGCGATTGAACCAAATGACCATCTAAACCATCACCCATATCAATTAAAACAATGCATTAGGACGTGGAGAAGGTTGGACGCCAGACCCATCCCCTCCGGCTATTCCCAAGCGCGCCAAGACGCTGAGATGAAGTGGATTTGGCGTCCTTCGGATTTGACAGATTTGCCGCCTGACGTCCTTTCAATGCCTTGAAATAGTACCACTATTCCTGCGGCATTGGACGTCGTCAGACAGCAAATCTGTCAAACCAGTGATGCAGGATGAATGGGTCCTGAGCCTAACCCAGACACCAAAAGGCCGGGCACATGGCCCGGCCCTTTAACTTCATTTACTCGTAGACTCAGGCGCGGCGGCGACGGCCTCCGGCGCGGCCACCCCGGCCCCGGCCTTCGTCCCCCTCGGCCGCGGGCGCTTTGTTGGAGCGGATCCATTCGGCGCCGTGAGGGTCGTTATTGGTCAGCAGGTTGGCGGCGCGGATGGCCTCCATCTCCTTGCCCGCGCGCGGCAGGGTCGAGCCCAGACCGAACATGGTCACAAAGGTCTCGTCATCCATGCCCTCGGGCAGGATGATGCCGGCGGCGGCCACGGCCTCACGCTTTTCGGCAATGGCCTTTTGCGTCACCGGCAGCGCCACCGGGTTCATGATCGCGCTGGTCATGCCCGCACCCATTGCCATCGGCAGGAAGGCGTTGTTGATGCCATGCCGGTTGGGCAGGCCGAACGAAATGTTGGAGGCACCGCATGTGGTGTTCACGCCCAGTTCCTCGCGCAGGCGACGCACCAGGGCAAAGACCTGCTGGCCAGCGGTTGCCATGGCGCCGATCGGCATGACCAGCGGGTCGACCACGATGTCATGGGCCGGGATGCCGAAATCGGCGGCACGCTGCACGATCTTCTTGGCGACGGCAAAGCGCACATCGGGGTCTTCGGAGATGCCGGTATCGTCGTTCGAGATCGCCACCACGGGCACGTTGTATTTCTTGACCAGCGGCAGGATCTGCTCCAGCCGCTCCTCTTCACCCGTGACCGAGTTCAGCAGCGGACGACCCTCGGCCGCCGCCAGACCGGCCTCGAGCGCGCCGGGCACCGAGCTGTCGATGCACAGCGGCACGTCGACCAACCCCTGCACCAGTTCGACGATCTTGCGCATCAGCGGCGGTTCGGTCTCGTTGGGGTTGGGGTTGGAGTTATAGACAACACCCGCGTTGATATCGAGAACGGTAGCCCCGGCCGCAACCTGGGCGATGGCGTCCTTTTCCACGGTCGAGAAATCGCCCGCTTCCAGCTCGGCGGCCAGTTTCTTGCGGCCCGTGGGGTTGATCCGCTCGCCGATCACGCAGAACGGCTGGTCAAAGCCGATGATCGCGGTTTTTGTTTTGCTTTCAACGATGGTGCGGGTCATGTCTGGCCTTTCAGGTCGGGTTTACGGGGCGGGTGCTGGCACCGCCGTTATTGATCGCCCAGGTGGCATTGGTCTTGATGCCGCCCAGCGGGAAGAAGTGCACATTGGTGATGTTGAAATCGGGGTTGGCGGCCTTGTGGGCGGCCAGTTCGGTCACGACATCATTGGGTTCATAGGGCAGCAGCAGCTTGGACACGTCCATCGCGCGCTTTTGCAGTACCTTCAGCGAGGGGCCGACGCCGCAGGCGATGGCGAACTTGATCAGGGTCTGCAGCTTGGCCGGACCGGCGATGCCGATATGGATCGGCAGGTCGATGCCGGCATCCTTGAGCCCGTTGGCCCAGGCGATGATCGGCTTGGCCTCGAAACAGAATTGGGTGGCCAGCGCCATCTGGGCATCGGTGGTCTCGTTGAATTTCTGTTTCCAGCGCAGCGCGTCCATCACATTGGCATCGCCGCCCTTGGGGTCGATATCCTTGTTGCCCTCGGGGTGGCCCGCAACGTGCAGACGCTTGAACCCTGCCTTGTCAAACAGGCCGGTTTCCATCAGTTGCATCGAGCAGTGGAAGTCGCCATGCGGCTCTGCCACGCCCCCGGCCAGCAGCAGCGCCTGCTCGACCCCGGCCTCGCCCTGGTACATGGCGATCCAGTTTTCCAGCGTCTTGGCATCCTTGATGATACGCGCCGGGAAATGCGGCATCACCGGATAGCCCTCGGCAGCCAGCCGCTTGGCGGTAGCCACCATGTCCTCGATCGGTGTGCCCTCGATATGGGCGATATAGACGCGGGTGCCCTCGGGCAGCAGGGCGCGGAAATCCTCGACCTTTTCCGCGGTGCGCGGCATCACCTCGATCGAGTAATCCTTGAGAAAGGCCTCGACGGTGGGGTTCACGGGGCCGTTTTCGACCGTCTCGCGTTTCTTGAAGTTCAGCAAAGCCATCACGGCCTCCCATATGCTCTGCGGGCTCATGCCCAACCGTCGTTTGCGATCAGCGCCTTGATCCGGTCGCGATCGTATTCCCGTTCCAGACGCTGGGCCTCGGCCTCGACGATATCCGCCGGGTCACCGGCGACCTCGTAAGGTTCGGCCTTGCGCCACTCGGCCAGATAGGCATCGGTGTCCTGCGCGCCCACTTTCATCGCGGCGCGGTCGATGGCCTGCTCGAACCGTTCCTCCAGCTGACGCTTCGCGCCGCGGCGGCCCTTGCCGACAATGACCTGAGCCGGGATGTCCCGCCAGTAGACGATGGTAACCTCGGGCATGCAGTCGATTCCTCCTGATCCGGTGAGCCGGTTCTAGCGGTCAATATGGGGCGGGGTCGGTCCGATTTCGACACGTGCGCGATGTGCAGCGACCTTTGTCGTTTTCGGACCTTCCGCGCAACAGGGCTTAACCCGGATCGCGCGACCGCGCCCGCCCGAATTCTTCAGCAAGATGATGAGCCATGATCATGTCACGAAAAACCCCGGGGCCTTGCGGCGCCCGGGGTTCCTGTTTGTGATGCGGGTCGCGCGTATCAGCCGACCAGGCCGCCATCCTCGCGCGTGACGGCGATGATCGCCGAGCGCGGCACGCTGTCACCACCATCGGGCCAGTGGCTGTCGCCATCCTCGCCCGGATGCTGTACGCCCACGAACATGGTGCGGCGGTCGCCCGACCAGCACAGGCCGGTGATCTCGGCCTCGCGCGGGCCAACCAGAAAGCGGCGAATCTCACCGGTCACCGGATCGCCCGCCAGCATCTGGTTGTTTCCATGACCGGCAAAGTCGCCCTCGTTCGAATACTTGCCGTCGGTCTGGATCCAGAGCAGCCCGTTGCTGTCGAATGCCAACCCGTCAGGCGAGTTGAACATGTTGCCCTCGTTGACGTTTTCCGACCCGGCGTAAGCGTCGGAATGCACCGTCGGGTTGCCCGCCAGCACGAAGAGATCCCAATCGAACCCTTCGGCGGTGTGGTCGCCGCCTTCGGGGCGCCAGCGCACGATCTGGCCATAGTTGTTCTTTTCGCGCGGATTGGGCCCCTCGGCCGGGGTGTCGTCACCGCCCTTGTTCGGCTTGACGCCCCGGTTCTTGTTGTTGGTCAGCGCGCAATAGACCTCGTCCTCGTTCGGATTGGGGGTGACCCATTCGGGGCGGTCCATGGTGGTGGCGCCCAGTTTCGAGGCCGCGATCCGGGTATGGATACAGATCTCGGCCTGGCTCATACCGGTGGCCTCGGGCGTCAGCGCCAGCCACATGCCCTTGCCCGAGGCGTCGAACCTGGCCGCGTAAAGCGTGCCATTTTCCATCAGCGCGTCGGTATCGACACCGGCGGCATAGACCCCGTCCGAGACATAGCGGTACAGGAATTCGCCCCGCTCGTCATCGCCCATGTAGATCACCAGTCGCCCGTCGCGATTGACGACACATTCGGCATTCTCGTGCTTGAACCGGCCCAGCGCGGTGCGCTTCTTGGGGGTCGAATTCGGGTCACGCGGGTCGATCTCGACGACGTAGCCTGCGCGGTTGGGCTCGTTGGGGTTCTTTGCGACGTCAAAGCGCTCATCCACCCGCGCCCAGCCATAGCCCCAGTCCTTGGCCGAAACGCCGTACCGCGCCAATTCCGCCGAGACCTCATGCGCCTCGTCAGCGGCGGAGAAGTAACCGTTGAAATTCTCTTCGCAGGCCAGATAGGTGCCCCATGGGGTCTTGCCCGAACCACAGTTGTTCCAGGTGCCGAAGGTCACCGTACCGGTCGGATCGGTGTCGGTCTTCATCAGGTCGTGGCCTGCGGCGGGGCCGGTCAGCGCCATCTCGGTACGCGGCGTGATGCGGCGGTTATAGGGGCTGTCGGTGACCACCTGCCAATGGCTGCCGTCATGGGCCAGTTCGACCACGGTGACGCCATGGGCCAGCAGACCCTTTTCCACGTCGTCATCGGTCTCGGCCTTGCCGTCGGCGCGGTTGCCCCAGATGATCTCGCGGTTGGTGTATTCGTTGTTCACCACCAGCAGGGTGCGGCCCTGGTGATGGAACACCTCCATCCCGTCGGTATTGTCGCCAAAGGCGCGCGCCTGGCTGGCGGCGGTGCCGCGCGTCGCCTGATCGAAGGCCACCCCATCGGACCACAGCGGGTCGGCCCAGCGCACCAGAATCTCGGCCTTGAACCCCTTGGGCACGACGATCTCGTCCGCGGTCGAGGCGGCCACCGCCTCGAAGGCAAAGCGGTTGGTCGCGGCTTCGGCCCCGCGCGGCAGAACCGCACCGCCAAGGGCCGCGAACCCGCCCATTGCCAGCACCCCGCCCAGGAAGCCGCGGCGCGACAGCGCCTCTTCGACCACATGGTCGAAATCGCAGTCCTCGGGGCGCGGGTTCACCGCCTCGTCAAATTCGTCGAATGTCAGGGTAGCGTCGTTTTTCACAGCGTGCTCCATGGCTTGCCAGCAGAATCCGGACCGGTACGCGGGCCGGCTATCGCGGTTGCTGTCGCATGGGAGTGTTAAACCTGTGTGACGGTTCTGCCCCTGATCGCAGGGAAATCTCTTGCGCCGCGCCGGATCGGATCCTAGGTTCAACCTAACACGAAATCGGAGGGCGTGAAACATGGCGCCCAAGCGTCCCAAAGGTGCGGGCGCGTTCCCGAAAGCGGTCGAAAGCCCCGCGCCGAACCGGCCGGATCCTGACGCCCTCTATGCGGCGCTCGATCTTGGTACAAACAGTTGCCGCATGCTGATCGCCCAGCCCAAGGGCAGCGGGTTCCATGTGGTAGACAGCTTCTCGAAGTCGGTCCAGCTCGGTGCCGGGCTGGAACGGACAGGTCGGCTGTCGCGCTCGTCGATGGCGCGCACCATCCAGGCGCTGCGCATCTGTCAGCAGAAGATCAAGCGCAACAAGGTGCACCGGATGCGGCTGGTCGCGACCGAGGCCTGCCGCCGGGCCAAGAACGCGCGCGAGTTCATCCGCGACGTGAAACGCGAGACCGGCCTGACACTGGAGATCATCCAGCCCGAGGAAGAGGCCCGGCTGGCAGTGATCTCCTGCGCGCCGCTGGTCTCGACCCGCTCGGAGCAGCTGTTGGTGGTGGATATCGGCGGTGGCTCGACCGAGCTGGTCTGGATCGACCTCACTTCGGTGCCGCGCCGTGACCGACCCTCGGCCATCATGCGGCTGCACGCGGGGTTTCACCCGCCCGAGAGCCCCTTTCCCGCCGCCAAGGTGGTGGACTGGATCAGCGTGCCGCTGGGGGTCGCGACCCTGCGCGACCAGTTCAACGATGTCGAAGATGATTCTGCGCGCTTTGCGCTGATGAGCTGGTTCTTCGAAGAGCAACTGGCCGATTTCGTGCCCTATAGCAGCCAGCTGGGCCGTGACCGGTTCCAGATCGTCGGCACCAGTGGCACCGTCACCACGGTGGCGGCCAGCCACCTGGGGCTGAAACGGTATGACCGGACCAAGGTCGACGGGCTGCGCATGACCAGCGAGCAGATCGACAAGGTGATCCGGGGTTATCTGGACCTGGGTCCGCAGGGACGCCGCCGCGACCCGCGCATCGGCGAGGATCGCCATGCGCTGATCATGTCGGGCTCGGCGATCCTGCAGGCGCTGCTCAGATGCTGGCCCACCGACCGGCTGTCGGTGGCAGACCGGGGCCTGCGCGAAGGCTTGCTATACGCGCAGATGAGCGCCGACGGGGTGCTGGAGGACGGACCGTTCTAAGCGCGTGCGGCTTGAATCCGACGGCCAATCGCCGTATCGCCCTGAGCGAAAGAGAGGCCAGACGACATGGCAAAGAACACATCCGGACGCGGACAGCGTGACCTCAAGGTCAAGGTCAAGACCGCCCGCGGGCGCAAGCTCAGCTCGACCCGCTGGCTGCAACGCCAGTTGAACGACCCCTATGTCAAGCGGGCGCAGGCCGAAGGCTATCGCGGGCGCGCGGCGTTCAAGATCCTCGAACTGGACGACAAGTTCCGCTTTCTGGTGCCGGGAGCGCGGGTGGTCGATCTGGGTTGCGCCCCCGGCGGCTGGTGTCAGGTGGCGGTCAAACGTGTCAACGCGCTGGGCGAGCGCAGCGACAAGCGCGTGGGCCGGGTGCTGGGCATCGACCTGCAAGAGGTCGAACCGATCGCGGGGGCCGAGATCCATCAGCTCGATTTCCTCGACGACGGTGCGGATGACCGGATCAAGGAGTGGCTGGGCGGCAAGGCGGATGTGGTGATGTCGGACATGGCGGCCTCGTCTTCGGGCCACAAGCAGACCGATCACCTGCGAATCATCGCGCTGTGCGAGGCGGCGGCCTATCTGGCCTTCGACGTGCTCGAAGAGGGCGGAACCTTTGTGGCCAAGGTACTGGCCGGGGGGGCCGAGGGCGACCTGCAAAAACTGCTCAAGCAGAAATTCACCAAGGTCGCCAACGTGAAACCACCCGCCTCACGGTCGGACAGTTCCGAAAAGTTTGTGGTGGCCACCGGCTTTCGCGGCTAGGCGGGCGCCGTTTTCCGTCGCGGAAAACGGCCCGGAAAACACTTGTTTTCCGGCTCCGGTCTCAAGCATATCTGGACACCCAAGCCGTTGTGGCTGAAACGATGCCGTGGCACGCGACAGCAGGCATAGCGCATCGCCGGCGTTCAACGATTGCGCGAAAAGCCGCGCGCCCATCGCCTCGGCCCGGCCTTGCTGATCCAAGAACATGAACAGGCGGGCATGTCTGCCTCCGTCGCAAAGAACTGGCATCCGATTTCTCCGGCAGCAGGGGCCTTCTGGCCGATGAACTGTCAGCCTGCCACGAGGATCTGCCGATCCGATGGCACAATCGGGGCCGCTTCGAGGCAGTCGGCTCTCAGCCTACTCGCCCGCCAAGTCTATCAAGGCGCCGTTGAACTCGGCCCCCAGGATCAGGATCGCGGCATTCAGATACAGAAAGATCAGCGCCGCCATCGCCCCTGCCAGCCCGGCATAGGTCGCTGAATAGCTGGCGAAATTGGCGATATAGAGCGAGAAACCCCAGCCGCAACCGGCCCAGAGCACCAGCGTCAGCACCACCCCCGGAAGGATCCGCCTGAGCGGATGCCGCCGCGCGGGCAAGAGCGCATGGCAGGCCAGAACCGCGCCCGCCGGCATCGCAACCACGAAAATCCAGCTTAGCCGTTCGACCGACAGCCAGTCCGGCGCCTCGCCCGGCAGGGCCTCGGTGACCAGCCGCGTATAGATCGGCATCACCACCTCGACCGCGGCCACCGCCAGCACGATGGCGCCGCCGCCCACCACGATCCCGATGCACAGGAGCCGGGTCTTCCAGAAGGGCCGCGTTTCCGCGTCGTGATAGGCCCGCGACATCGCTTCGCGCACCGCATCCACCCCGTTCGAGGCAAAATAGACCGCCAGCACGCCACCCAGCGTCATGACGCGCGAATTCGCTCCCTCCAGCACCGCGTTCAGCTCGGCCACGATGGGGGTGGCAACCTGTTCGGGCCAGGTGCCAAAGATCAGCTGGATCAGGTCGTCTGTCACGAGATTCTGGCTGAGACTGCCCGCCAGCGCCACGGTGAAGAGGATGAAAGGAAACAGCGCCATCATCATCGACATCGCGACATGGCTGCTCATGACGAAACCGCTTTTGGCCTGAAACCGGCTGAGCGCCAGCCAGACCGCGCGCAGCGGAAGGGAGAGCGAGGGAATTGCAGAACGCATCATAACGGTAACCTAGCGGTTTGCCGAGCGGGGTTCCAGCTAGGGCGCGTTCAGATAGATCTGGGTCGTTATCTCGCGATCACCCGAATACAGGTCCCACACGCGAACCTGCAATTCGTAATTGGCCAGCGGCCTTCGGAAATACTTGCTGCTGAACGAGGTCAACAGCTTTGCGTCTGCCCGGGCAACCAATCTTCTCTGTTCATCCGCCAGTTTCGGATCGTCCGCCTTAAGAACAATGGTTTCGTCCATGTTTTCGCCGAAAAATGCGATCGGATCATCAATCCGCTTTTGCTCCAAGTAGCGAAGGACAGCGTCAGTCACCTGTTGCGGGTCGGAATTGTGCCCCAGCTCTCTGATCGTTGCTCTGGCGAACTTGTCGAAATCAGATGTGAAGAGGAAGAGAAGTGAGGAGAGTACCATTAGGGCAATCGCGGAACCTGACAACAAATAGAACGCGGGTCTCATTCAGTTCAACTCCAACACTAACCAACTACGTACTCACTGCTGGCGGCAAAAAACCAAAAACAACCAACGGTTGTCAATGCTCTTTTACATACTCTCTGTGTCTCCAAAACGGCAACGATTGCAGCCGCGGCGCGCCCGGTGCAACATAGCCCGGATATGCAACAAACACCGTCCGATCCCGCGCCCTCTTCCGACCCGCAGCTGGCCCAGCTGCGCGACATTGCCATCGTGTTGGCGCTGGCCGTGCTGGCGCTTTATGCCGGGGCGGGGTTTCTGATCCCGCTGGCGCTGGCCTTTCTGGTCTATGTTCTTGTAACCGCGATCAGCGACCGGGTACATGCCGCCACCGGCGCGCCCGAATGGCTGACCACGCTGGCGGGGATCACGGTGGTGCTGGCGGGTCTCTTCGTCATGATCGCGGTGATCGGGGGACAGGCCACGCAATTCGCCCGCGCCATCGCAAGTTACGAGAATGCCTTTGACGAGGCGGTGACCCGGGTTGCGGCACTCTTGGGCGAAGAGGTCACCGCGTTCGTGCGCGACAACCTGATCCGCATCGATCTGTCGGCCCTGACACGGACCGCGCTGGGCGGCGCTACCTCGCTGCTCAACACTTTCCTGCTGGTCTCGCTCTATGTGGCGTTCCTGCTGGCCGAGCGGCGGGTGCTTGGCATCAAGCTGCTGCTGGCCGCCCGTGACCCCCAACTGGGCCGGGACATGAGTCAGGTGATGGAGGCGATCTCGCACAATCTGCAAAGCTATCTGGGCGTCAAGACATTCGTCAGCCTGCTGACCGCCGGCATCAGCTATGCCGTGTTCACCCTGCTGGGGCTGGAGTTTGCCGAGACCTGGGCAGTGCTGACATTCGCACTGAACTTCATTCCCTCGATCGGGTCTATCGTGGCGGTGATCTTTCCGGCGCTTGCCTCGCTGGTGCAGTTCGACACCATCACGCCCTTTCTGGTCATCGTTTTCTTTTGCGGCACGGTGCAATTCCTGATCGGCAATTTCCTCGACCCGGCGCTGTTGGGGCGGTCGCTGAACATGTCCACCTTCATGGTGATCCTGGCGCTGACCTTCTGGACGGCGGTCTGGGGGCTGATCGGTGCCTTTCTCAGCGTGCCGCTCACGGTCTGCATGCTGATCGTGTTCCGCCATGTCCCCGCGCTGCGGCCGGTGGCGGTGCTGATGTCCAAGGACGGCCACCCCGAGGCGCAGGACCCAAACGCGTGACAGCCCCCCTGCCCGAGGCCCTGTTCATCGGATCCGAGATCTATCGTCGCTCGACCTATGGCGCGGTGCATCCGCTGGCGATCCCGCGCGTGTCAACGGTAATCGATCTATGCCGGGCGCTGGACTGGTTCGCACCCGGCCAATACCGCACCAGCCCGCGCGCGCGGCCCGCCGCGCTCACCGCGTTTCACACACCCGACTATATCGCCGCGCTGCAACGGGCCGAGGCCGAACAGGCGGTGAGCGAGGAGACCCGCACCCGCCACGGGTTGGGCACCTTGCCCAACCCGGTCTTTGCCGAGATGTTCCGGCGCCCGGCCACGGCAGCGGGCGGCTCGCTCTTGGGGGCCGAGCTGGTGGCGCAGGGCCATCGCGTGTTCAACCCCGGCGGCGGCACGCATCACGGCTTTGCCGACCGCGCCGGCGGGTTCTGCTATCTCAACGACCCGGTGCTGGCGGTTCTGGCGCTGCAACGGCTGGGCTGCACCCGCGTCGCCTATGCCGATATCGACGCGCATCATTGCGACGGGGTCGCCTCGGCCTTTCAGGGGTCGCAGACGGTGCGCATGATCTCGCTCCACGAGGCGCGGCGCTGGCCCTTTACCGGCGCGCTCGAGGAGGACGCGGGCGGCGCGGCGCTGAACCTGCCGGTGGGGCGCAATCTCAATGACAGCGAGTTCGCGCTGATCCTAGATCACTTGATCCTGCCTGCGGTCTCCGGTTTCCGCCCCGACGCGGTTGTGTTGCAATGCGGCGCCGATGCGGTGGCCGAGGACCCGCTGTCGCGGCTGACGCTGTCCAACTGCGCGCACCGGGACACGGTGCGGGCACTGGCGGCACTCTGCCCGCGCCTGCTGGTGCTGGGCGGCGGCGGCTACAACCCGTGGAGCGTGGCACGCGCCTGGACCGGGGTCTGGGCCACGCTCAGCGGCGCCGAGATCCCCGACCGCCTGCCGCCTGAGGCGGAGGCGGTGCTGCGCGACCTCACGTGGCAGCGGCAGCGCCACGCGCCCCGCCCCGAGACCTGGTTCACCACGCTGGCCGACACGCAGCGCCCCGGCCCGATCCGGTCTGAGCTGCGCGCGGACCTGTCCCGGCTGGAACAGAGGATGCGGGCCGAGGTCTGAACCGGCATCCGGGGCTATGCCATCGCGCGTGCGCCTGCTAAGGCTTTGACATGTGGACCGCTCTTCTGTCGCTGATCGTCTTCTGCCTCTACGGGGCGTCGATCGTCTGCGCGGTGCAGGCGGCGCGCACCGCGCGCACGCCGCAGGGCGCGGTCGGCTGGGTGGTGTTCCTGCTCACCCTGCCCTGGGCCTCGGTGCCGCTCTACCTGTTCCTTGGCCATCATCGGTTTCGCGGCTACCGCATCGCGCGGCGCGAGAGTGAGCGGGTGGTGGCCGGGCTGCGCGCACATGCCGATGCCACCGCCCCCGATCCCGACCGGGTTCTGGTCAACACCCGCCCTTTTGAAAAGATCGCCCATATGGCGGTGAGCCGGGGCAATGGCGCCCGGCTGCTGGTCGATGGCGAGGCCACATTTGCCGCGCTCTTTGCCGCCATCGATGCCGCGCGCCACTATGTGCTGATCCAGTTCTATATCGTGCGCGACGACGATCTGGGGCTGGAACTGCGCGACCGGCTGATCGCGGCGGCCCGGCGTGGCGTCAAGGTGCGGTTCCTCACCGACGCGATCGGCAGCTACCGTTTGTCGGACAGCTATGTCGAGGATCTGCGCGCCGCCGGGATCGACATCGCCGACCCGCGCAAGCAGCGCGGTCCCAATACCCGGTTTCAGGTAAACTATCGCAACCATCGCAAGACGGTCGTGGTGGATGGGCATACCGGCTATATCGGCGGCCACAATGTGGGCGTCGAATATCTGGGCCAGGACCCGGCGATGGGCCGTTGGCGTGATACTCATGTGGAAATCACCGGTCCATCTGTCCTGCAACTCCAGTTGGTCTTTGCCGAGGACTGGCACTGGGCGCGGGGCGAGGACCTGCTGGATCATCTCCTTTGGGATACCCGGCTTGCCCAGCAGGATGCAAATGCCCTGATCGTCGCCACCGGCCCCGGTGACCGGACCGAGAGCGGCGCCATGATGTTCTTTGCCGCGATCACCGCGGCACAGCGCCGGTTCTGGATCGCCTCGCCCTATTTCGTGCCCGATCTCGACATTCTGGCGGCGCTGAAACACGCCGCCCTGCGCGGGGTGGATGTGCGCCTGCTGGTACCCGACGAGGCCGATCACACCATCCCCTGGCTGGCGGCATTCGCCTATTTCGACGAGGTGCGCGAGGCCGGGGTGCGCGTGATGCGCTATACCGACGGATTCCTGCATCAAAAGGTGTTCGTGGTCGATGACACCATCGCCGCCGTGGGCACAACCAATCTGGACAACCGGTCCTTCCGCCTGAATTTCGAGGCGATGGCGCTGTTCTTTGACGCAACCGTGGCCGCTCAGGTGGCGGCCATGCTGGAGCATGATTTTGCCAGCAGCACCGAGCTGACGCGCAGCCTGGAGGCGCAGCCGGCGTTCATCCGCTATGGCGCGCCGCTGGCACGGCTGTTTGCCCCGATCCTCTAGCGCGGCAACCGCCCTTCAAAGACACGGGTCATCAGCGCCACCAGATAGGCGGTCGACAAGCCAAAGGTCAGCAGCCCCGCCACCGCCGCAAAGGCCGCAAAGATGCGCAGACCCGGGCCCAGCACGATGTCGCCATAGCCCAGCGTGGTATAGGTAACGAGCGAGAAATAGAGCGCCTCGTTCCAGTCGGCCAGAACATCGCTCCAGATCCAGACCCCGGCCCAGAGCCAGACCTGCAAGGTATGGGCCATCACGATAAAGACCAGAGAGACCGACATCACCGCCGCCGTCCGCATCGCCTGCGACAGATGCCGCAGCCGCACCGCTAGCCGCACGAGCAGCAAGGTACACCAGACCAGCAGCAGAACCTCGACCACGAAACACAGACCCAGATACAGGCTGCCCCACATGATCTGTTGCAAGAGTGTCATCGGTTCCCCGCCTTTGCGCCTGTTCGCTCCGGGCGCAGGATGACGGTGCTGGCCAGTGGGTGCAACCCCGCCGCCCCCTCAGGCCGCGGCGTCACGCTCAGCGCGTCTGCGCCATGCAGTCGTCATAGGTCCGGGTGTAGATCTTCTTGCGCCGCTTTTCCTCGAATCTCTCCGACGCAGCCGACCCGGCATAGGCCGGCGCCCCCTGCGTCGCGGGCCCCGAGGAGCGCGCCACCCCCACGCCCACCGACCCTCCAAGGCGCAGCGTCGTGCGCCCCTGCGACCATTCGGTGTGACGGATACCCGCCTGTTTCAGCGCTCTCTCATGGCAAAGGGCGGCGCGGTCCTGTGCCAAGGCGGGCGCGGCGGCGAGGACAGCAAGCAAAAGGGTAGTTCTGAACATGAAACGGCTCCTGACCCTCTGCACATGGGGCCGCGTGCGACCGATTGCAATCGCGACCCGTGTCCTGCGGCGAAAGGTGGCCATCGCGGCTTGGGGCTGGACATCGGCGGTGGACGGACCATTCTCTGACCCATAACTGCCCGGAGGCCGCGCGCCCATGCTTCTGACCGTCGATACCGTGACCAAGACCTATCCGGGGGGGCGCCCGGTGCTGCGCGGCGCCTCGATCACGCTGGATCGGGGGCAGAGCCTGGCGCTGACCGGCGAAAGTGGCAGCGGCAAGAGCACGCTTTTGAACCTGACCGGCGCGCTGGACGGGTTCGACAGCGGCGAGATCATTCTGGACGGGGTGGCGTTGTCGCGGCTTGACGATGCGGGCCGGGCGGCGCTGCGGCGCGACCGGGTTGCGCTGGTGTTCCAGCAGTTCAACCTGATTCCGGCGCTGACCGTGGCACAGAACCTCTCGTTCCAGGCGCGGCTGGCCGGTCGGCTGGATGCCGATTGGCTGAAAGAGATCACCGCGCGGCTGGGGCTGGGCGATCTGACCGAACGCTATCCCGAGCAGCTTTCGGGCGGGCAGCAACAGCGGGTCGCCATCGGGCGGGCCATGGCAGGGCGCCCGAAACTGCTGCTGGCGGACGAGCCGACCGGCAACCTTGACGAGACCGCCGCGGGCACCGTGCTGGACCTGATGCTGGACCTGGTGCGCGACAGCGGCACGGCGCTGCTGCTGGTCACCCATTCGCAGGCCATCGCCGCCCGGCTGGACCGGCGCGCGCATCTGACCGGCGGGCGGGTGGCGGCGTGATCGGCGCCGCGCTGCTGGCACTGGGGTCGCATTGGCGGCGACATCCGGTGCAACTGGTGACGCTGCTTCTGGGCGTGGCGCTGGCCACCGGTCTGTGGTCGGCGGTGCAGGCCATCAACGGTGAGGCGCGCGCCTCTTACGCACAGGCCGCCAACCAGATCGGCGCTGGCGGACTGGACCGCCTGCGCCGTGCGGACGGGGCTGCGATGGGGCTTGAGCAGTATCTTGCGCTGCGACGGACAGGCTGGCAGGTGGCGGCGGTTCTCGAAGGCGAGATGCGGCTGGGCCTGCGTGCGGTGGCGGTAACCGGCATCGACCTTTTAGCCTATCCCGACCTGCCCGCCATCGCCGAAAGCGCCGCCGCCGCCGAAATCGCCCCGGTCGAGGCGCTGACCGCGCCCGGACGCCTGTTTGCCGCGCCAGCGCTGGCGCTGACCTTGCAGGGTGAACCCGGCCTGCCGCCCGTGGCTGCGACCAACGCCTTGCCCCCTGACACCGTGCTGACCGATATCGGCACCGCCGAGGCGCTGCTGAACCGTCCCGGCCAGATCTCGCATCTGCTGGTCCTGCCCAAGCAGCCGCTGGTCCGTACCCCTCTGGCCGAGATCGCACCCGACCTGATCCGCCAACCCGCATCCGGCGCGCAGGACATCGCGCGGCTGACGGACAGTTTCCACCTCAACCTCACCGCCTTTGGGCTGCTCTCCTTCGTGGTGGGCCTGTTCATCGTGCATGGCGCGGTCGGGCTGGCGTTTGAACAGCGGCGCGGCCTTATCCGCACGCTGCGAGCGCTGGGCCTGCCGCTGCGGCTGTTGACACGGCTGCTGCTGGCCGAGCTGTGCCTGCTGGCGCTGATGGGCGGCGCGGCAGGATTGGTGCTGGGCTATCTGGTGGCCGCCGCCCTGCTGCCGGACGTGGCCGCCACCCTGCGCGGTCTCTACGGGGCGCCGGTCTCGGGCGCGCTGGAACTCAGGCCCGTCTGGCTGCTGTCGGGCCTTGGCATGGCGGTGGCGGGTACCTTGCTGGCCAGCGCGCAGGCGCTGTGGCGACTGGCGCGCATGCCGATCCTGGCCGCACCCGGGCAGCGCGCCTGGGGCAGCGGGCGGCTGCGCGCGCGAAGCCAGCTGCTGCTGGCGCTGGTGCTGCTGCTGGGTGGGCTGGCGGGTTTTGCGCTGAGCGGCGGGCTGATCGGCGGTTTTGTCCTGTTGGGCGCGGTGCTGATGGCCGCCGCGCTGGCGCTGCCGCCGACCCTCTCGGTTCTGCTGACGATCGGCGCTGCCCGGGCGCGTGGCCCGGTTGCAGAATGGCTGTGGTCCGACATGCGGGCACAGCTGCCCGGCCTGTCACTTGCGCTGATGGCGCTGCTGCTCGCACTGGCCGCCAATATCGGCGTAGGAACCATGGTGGCGAGCTTTCGCCTCACCTTCGACGGCTGGCTTGACCAGCGACTGACCTCGACCCTTTATGTCACCGCCCGCGACGACGCGCAGGGCGCCGCGCTGGCGGACTGGCTGGAACCGCGCGCCGATGCGGTGCTGCCGATCCGCTCGGTCGAGATCGACCGCGCAGGCACGCCGCTGTTCGTCTATGGCATCGTCGATCACCCGAGCTATCGCACCCACTGGCCGCTGATCGCGCGCAGCGCGCAGGACTGGGACCGGGTGATGCGCGGAGAGGCGGCGCTGATCAACGAACAGATGGCGCGACGCGAAGGGCTCTGGCCCGGCGACAATGTCGAACTTGCCCCCGGCTGGAGCCTGCCTGTCGCCGCCGTCTATTCCGATTACGGCAACCCGACCGGTCAGGCCATCGTGGCGCTGGAGCGATTGCTGGACCGCTACCCCGGCACGCCGAATACAAGGTTCGGCGTACATCTGGCGCCTGAGCGGGCCGAGGGACTGGCCGATGAGATCGACGCCACATTCGACCTGCCCGTCGGCGCGGTGATCCGTCAGGAGACGCTCAAGGCCCGCTCACGCGCGATCTTTGAAAAGACATTCCTGGTGACCGGCGCGCTCAACATCCTGACATTGGGGGTGGCGGGGTTTGCCATCCTCACCAGCCTGCTGACCCTGTGGACACAACGACTGCCGCAACTGGCACCGGTCTGGGCTCTGGGGCTGACCCGTGCGCGACTGGCACGGCTGGAACTGGCGCGCGCGGTGGCGCTGGCGGCGATGACGGCAGTGCTGGCTTTACCGCTGGGTCTGGTATTGGCCTGGCTGCTGCTGGCAGTCATCAACGTGGCGGCCTTTGGCTGGCGACTGCCGATGTATCTGTTCCCGCTCGACTGGCTGCGGCTGATCGGGCTGGCGCTGGCCACCGGTGCGCTGGCCGCCGCCCTGCCCGCGCTGCGCCTGTATCGCCTGCCGCCCGCCCACCTGCTGAGGGTCTTTGCCAATGAACGTTAGGCTGCTTGTCTTTCTGTTGCTCTGGCCCTGGGCGGCGCTGGCGCAGGGCTTTGCCGGGCTGGGAACCGAGGCCGACGGTTTTGCGGTGCCAGAGCGCGGGCACAGCCCGGTCTTTCCCGCTGATCACGGGCCCCATCCCGATTTCCGCATCGAATGGTGGTATCTGACCGCCACGTTGACCGGGGCGGACGGGCGCGAGTATGGCCTGCAATGGACCCTGTTCCGCTCGGCCCTGAAACCGGGCGAGGCACCGGGATGGCACAGCCCGCAACTGTGGATGGGACATGCCGCCGTGACCACGCCCGACAGCCACCTCTTTGCCGAGCGGCTGTCGCGGGGCGGCATTGGACA
The DNA here is from genome assembly GCF_021405525.1 of Ruegeria pomeroyi. GTDB lineage: Bacteria > Pseudomonadota > Alphaproteobacteria > Rhodobacterales > Rhodobacteraceae > Ruegeria_B > Ruegeria_B alba. Next base: position 2,164,922 of record NZ_JAGQAG010000001.1, on the reverse strand, counting down.
GGCAGGCGCCCATGCCACCCCCTTTCGCGCCTGGATCGATGAATGGGAGATGGCGGGCGACATGGGGGGCGACATGGTCCTGAGCGCCGGGGGACGCGATTTCGCCTATCATCTGACCATGCGCGCCAAGGGGCCGCTGGTCCTGCATGGCGAGGGCGGTTATTCGGTCAAATCCGCGGCCGGTCAGGCCAGCTATTACTATTCGCAACCGTTTCTGGAGGTTTCGGGCAGCCTGACCCTGCCCGAGGGAGAGATGCCTGTGACCGGACAGGCCTGGATCGACCGGGAATGGTCCTCGCAACCGCTGGCCGAGGATCAGAGCGGCTGGGACTGGTTCTCGCTGGTGCTGGACGATGGCAGCCGGGTGATGGCCTTTCGCCTGCGCGGCAGCTCGGATTTCACATCCGGAACATGGATCGGACCCGATGGGCACGCAACCGCCCTGCCCGATGGCAGTATCCGCGCCGAGCCACTGGCCACCGCGCCCAGCGGCACCGGCCCCGAGGTGCCGGTGCGCTGGCGGCTGGCGATCCCGGCGCGGGGGCTGGACGTGACGGTCGATGCGCTGAACCCGCGGGCCTGGATGGGCACGTCTTTTGCCTATTGGGAGGGGCCAGTGCGCGTCAGCGGCAGCCACGGCGGGCGCGGCTATCTGGAAATGACCGGCTACGGGGACGAATGAGGCAGGGTCGCGCCCGCGCCTGGAGGACGGGTGCGACCTTCTGCTTTCTGCCTATACGCCTTCGGCGTTGCGGGCGCGGGCAAGCTCCTTGTAGACCTTGTTGCGCACCCGGTTCACAGCACCCAGCGGGCGGTGTTCGGGCAGCGTGTTCCACGGGTTGAAGGCCATCCTGTCGCCCGCCGCGACCCGAGCCGCGCGCGCCACCGCATCGCCCGCGTCAAGCGCCGGGATCTCGATCCGTGCCAGTTTTACCCAACCCGCCCCATTCTCGGTCCAGTTCACGTTGGGATCCTCGATCGGATGCGCGGCCACGTCCTCTTGCGGCTGGATATAGAAATCAAAGGCCGCTGCCTTGCCCGACAATCCGTCGAGCAATTGCTCGGTCAGCCCGTCCGCGCCCTCGACCCCGTCGCGCAACTCTCCCGGCGCGGGCGCGGGATCGGGCACCACGCGATGCTTGACCGCGATATCGCCATGCAGAAACGGTGTCGTGCTCCAATAAATCGCCCGCAGGGGCGAGGTCGGATGCTGATCGCCGAATTTCTGGGCCACCGCATAGATATCGTGGCTGAAATACTTCTTGAGGAATTTCAGGTAGATACCGTTCACGATTGCGGCAAGCGCCTCGTCTCCGTTGCGTTTGAAATTCAGAACCTCGGAAACCAGATCGTTGAAGGCGGAATACTCGTTCAGATCGCCCTCGAAAAAGGTTTCGTTGTCGACCAGCACGAAATCGAGCGTGCCCTTGGCATCCGCCGCGCCCTCAACCCGCGCGCCCGGCACGCCGAAAAGCTTGATCGCCATGCCATGGGCATCGCCACCCTTGGGATCGTCGCGCCGTTCGGTACCGTTGGAAAACCGGATCAGCGCCGCATACTCACCGGGTTGCGCAAACAGCCCCACGCGATGGGCTTGCGGCACGTCCGGGCCGACGATGAAGCGGGCCGGAATGGCGCCATGCCCCTTGGGATGCTGGGCCCGCCATTTGAAGCCGTTCTCCTCGACCTCCATCATCTTGAGATTCGCCTGAATGATGTCGGCGATGATCTCGTCCTCATTGGCCAAGATCGGCGCCTCGCCCAGATCGGCGCGAATATCCGTCATGTCAAATTACCCTTCAAAGAAACTGCCGGCGAAATAGCGCCGGCAGCCAAGGCTACCACGGATGGTTGAAAAATCCAGATGCGGCAGGCGGGGTCAGCCCGCGCGCACCACATAGACCGAGACCGGTGCGTGGCGCACCACGCGGGCGGCGTTGGGGCCCAGCAGGTAATCGGCCAGATCGGGCTTGTGCGCGCCCACCACGATCAGATCGCTGCCCGCCCCTTCGGCGGTTTTCAGGATCTCCTTATAGGCGGTGCCGGTGGCCACCACATGGCGGATATCGGCATTGCGCTCGGCCCCCAGTGTCTGAGTACACAGCTGCACCAGCGCGTCATGAGCGGCCTTGACCGCCTTGTCGTGATGGCCCGCCTCGAAGAAACCCGAAACCCAGGTCTCGCCGAAATCGGGCAGTACGGTCACCACGTCCAGCCGCGCCCCGTCCAGATCGGCCAGGCGCGCGGCCTGTTTCAGGATCGGGGCGTCGCTGTCGGGATTGCTGATATCGACGGCACAAAGAACAGAGCTGCTCATGCGGGGACTCCCTGTCTGGCGGCGCGGCCGCGTTGGAGAAAGGCGACAAGGCCAAGCAGCAGCAGCGCCGGGATGAACACCAGCTCCTTGGGTGGCTGATTGGCCGGGGCCTTGACGGTGACGACACGTACCGCCTCGTCACCGTAAAAGTCGAAATCCTGCATCGATTCAGCGATCGGCGTGCCAAAGAGCGGCTCTTCGAGCTTGATCAGCCCGTCCTCCTCGAACGGCAGGAAACCCATCGCCTCGACCCGCGCGGCGCCGTCGGCCTCGTCGCCCACGGTCAGCTCCAGGCTCAGGTCCTTCATCTCGCCACTGTCGAAATCGGGCCCAGACACGATGACCCGCAGCACGTCGCCCGGTGCGGCATCGCCCACCGCCTGTTCCAGGCGGGCGGGTTCGAACAGCTCGAACGGCGGCGCGATCCGGTTCATCACATAATCGGGCCGGAACAGCACGAAAGCCACCAGGATCAGCGCCACGCTTTCATAGATGCGGTTGCGGGTCAGGAAAAAGCCCATGGTGCCGGCAGTAAAGACCAGCACCGCGATGGTTGCGGATATGGCCACCAAGATGCCGCCCACCCAGCCCACGTCGATCAGCAGCATGTCGGTGTTGAAGATGAACACAAACGGCAGCGCCACGGTACGCAGGGAATAGAAGAAAGCGGTGAAACCGGTCTTGATCGCATCGCCCCCCGACACCGCGGCGGCGGCGAAACTGGCCAGCCCCACCGGTGGCGTCACATCCGCCATGATGCCGAAATAGAAGACGAAGAGATGCACCGCGATCAGCGGCACGATCAGCCCCGATTGTGCGCCCAGTTGAACCACCACGCCGGCCATTAGTGAACTGACCACGATATAGTTGGCTGTGGTCGGCAGGCCCATGCCCAGAACCAGGCTCAGCAGACCCACCATCACCAGCATCAGCACCAGATTGCCGCCCGACAGGAACTCGACCAGATCGGCCATCACCTGCCCCACCCCGGTCAGGGTGACGGTGCCCACGATCACGCCCGCCGTGCCGGTCGCCAGCGCGATGCCGATCATGTTGCGGGCGCCGTCGATCAGCCCCTGCCACAGATCGGCGACCCCGGACATGAAGCTGGTCGCCATCTCGGATTCACCCCGGAACAGCGATTTCAGCGGCTTTTGCGTCAGCAGGATCACGAACAGCAGCGCGGTCGCCCAAAAGGCGGACAGGCCGGGCGATTTCTGCTCGATCATCAGGAAATAGACCAGCACCACGATGGGCAGCAGGTAATGCAGCCCCGCCTTGTAGATCTGGGCGATATCGGGCAGCTCGACCACCTCGGCATTGGGGTCGTCGGGCTCCAGATCAGGCACCTGCGCGGCCAGCCGTACCAGCACGATATAGATCGCGGTCACGATCAGACCCATGATCAGACCCGCCGAGCTGGGCGCCCAGGCGGCAATCGCCTGTGCCGGGAACTGGGTTGCATAACACAGCCCGGCAAAGATCAAAAAGAAGCTGAGCATGCCCGCCACGGTGCGGATCAGATGCACCTCGCGGTTCCCCAGCGTCGGCATGTTCCGCTTCACCGCCTCGAGATGCACGATGTAGATCAGCGCGATATAGCTGATCGCGGCGGGCAGAAAGGCATGGGTGATCACCTCGACATAAGAGATGCCCACATATTCCACCATCAGAAAGGCAGCGGCCCCCATCACCGGCGGCATGATCTGGCCGTTGACCGAACTGGCCACCTCGACCGAGCCGGCCTGTTCGCTGGTAAAGCCCACGCGCTTCATCAGCGGGATGGTAAAGGTGCCGGTGGTAACCACGTTGGCGATCGACGAGCCCGAGATCAGGCCGGTCGCGGCCGAGCCGACCACAGCGGCCTTGGCCGGGCCGCCGCGCAGGTGCCCCAGCGCGCCGAACGCCATCTTGATGAAGTAGTTGCCCGCGCCCGCCTTGTCCAAGAGCGCGCCGAACAGCACGAAGAGAAACACGAATTTGGTCGAGACCCCCAGCGCGATGCCGAACACGCCCTCGGAGGTGATCCACATATGGCTCATCGCCTTTTTCAGGCTGGCACCCTTCCAGCGGATCACCTCGGGCACCCATTCCGAGGCGCCCCAGAACACATAGGCCAGAAAGATGGTGGCGATGATCGCCATGGCCGGCCCCAGCGCGCGGCGCGCGGCCTCGAACAGCAGGATCAGACCGACCAGCGCGACCCATTTGTCGGTATCGTCGGCCAGACCGCCCGAATTCACCAGCTTGTCATAAAAGATATAGCCATAGAGCGCGATGCCAGCGCCCAGCACCGCCATCACCCAGTCCTGGGCGGGAATGCGGTCGCGCGGGCTGGATTTCAGCGCCGGATATGCGGCAAAGGCCAGAAACAGGGCAAAGGCCAGATGCACCTGGCGCGAGTTGTTCACGATACTGCCGGGCAGGATCATGTTCGACATCGGCGAGGCCAGGATCAGCTGGAACACCGACCAGATCACCGCGACGATGGCCAGGAACAGCCCGATGCTGCCAGCCGGATCGCGCGCACCCGCATCGGACGAGGCGACAAGATCCTGAAGCTCTTCTTCGGATAGCGGCCGCTTGCCCTGAATCTCAGAGGTCATGAAAATCTCTCCCTGTCACGCCGTGCTGCTTTGGCTGGTGGCGTCATTTATCCATTGCCCGGCCCCCGCCGGGAGTGAGCGGGGCGCGCCATCACGCCCCGCCCGAAATCATCGCGTCGCGGATCAGTTGATCCAGCCGCGCTCGCGGTAATACTTCTCGGCACCCGCATGCAGCGGTGCCGACAGACCGTCCTTGATCATTTCCTCTTCCTTGAGGTTGGCAAAGGCCGGGTGCAGCTTCTTGAAGTCTTCGAAATTGTCGAACACCGCCTGCACCAGCGCATAAACCGCGTCCTCGGACACATCGGCCGAGGTCACCAGCGTGGCGCCCACACCAAAGGTGGTGGTGTCACCGTCATTGCCGCGATACATGCCGCCGGGAATGGTGGCCTTGCGATAGAAGCTGTTGTCGGCGATCAGCTTGTCAATGGCGTCACCATCGACGCTCACCAGCACGGAGTCACAGGCGGTGGTGGCCTCCTGGATCGAGCCCGACGGGTGGCCGACGGTGTAGATCATCGCGTCGAGCTGGTTGTCGCAGAGCGCCGCCGACTGTTCCGCCGCCTTCAGCTCGCTGGCCAGGGCAAAGTCGCCGGTGGTCCAGCCCTTGGCCTCGAGCACCACGTCCATGGTGCCGCGCTGACCCGAACCGGGGTTGCCGATATTCACCCGCTTGCCCTTGAGATCGTCAAAGCTCTTGATGCCGGCATCGGCGCGGGCAACCACGGTAAAGGGTTCGGGATGGATCGAGAAGACCGCGCGCAGGCCTTCGAACTTGCCCGCCTCTTCGAATTTCGAGGTGCCGTTATAGGCATGGTACTGCCAGTCCGACTGCGCCACACCGAATTCCAGCTCGCCCTCGCGGATGGTGTTGATGTTATAGACCGAACCGCCGGTGGATTCGACCGAACAGCGCACGCCATGTTCCTTGCGCCCCTTGTTCACCAGACGGCAGATGGCACCGCCGGTCGGGTAATAGACGCCGGTCACACCGCCGGTACCGATGGTGATGAACTCTTCGGCCATCGCCGCGGGCGCCATGAAGGCCGCCGTGACCAATGCGCCAAGACCAAGCTTGCTGTTCCGATTCATGCTGTAACTCCCGTTAGTTATTATACGCGGGCAGAAACGCCCGAGAGATAGATTCGGGACTGCCTCCGCCGGCCATCGCCCATACGAAGCGCAGGGGCGGGCTGCAACCCGTCAGGGCGCGCGGGGCGCGGGTCCCGATTGATCAAGGGTTCCACCCGGGCTTTGGACTTGTCAACCCGCAGGGGTGAACCGGTTGGCGAAATCGCCAGATGTGAACCGACGTCGCAATTTTTCCCCCCGCGCTTGCCCGCCCGTTACCGCAGACTGCGCCAAAGCAGCAGGTCGCCATCCGACATCTCGCAAAAGACCTGCCAACCGGCGCGGCGATAGAACCGCTCGGCCCGCGTCCCTGCCCCGGTCGTAAGCCACGCCTTGCTCCAGCCTGCGCGCCGCAGATCGGCGCAGGCCCGCGCCAGGAGTGTGCGACCACAGCCGCTCCCTTCGCGGCCCGGGGCCACGAACAGCGCCCAGATACTCCCATTGCGTGGATCGCAGGCGGAAAAACCGACCACCTGCCCGCCGGTTTCACATATCCAGAGGGTCGAGTTCCGGTGAAAGTCCAGATAGTCCGAACGCGGGACGCGCGCCGGATCCGAAAGTCGGTTTTCACTCACCGCCGCTCGGATCGTCATCAGGGCGTCGATATCGCTGATACAAGCCGGTCTGATCCGCATGGTCCGATCCCGTTGTGCCCGCCGCAACCAACAGCAGACGCGCGCGCCTGTCCATCCTTTGCGCGGCGGCGTTGGCCCCACTCACGCGGCTGCGGTTCTCCGATTTGGCCTTGCGTGGTCTGGCCGTTGCGTTTAAACGGCGAGCGCAACGCCGGAGCGTCAGGATGTGCGCCTTTCCTTCGGCCGGATTGCCCGAGAATCCGGGCAGTTCAAGCCGCTTCGATGCGGCGCGGTGTTGATGGTGGTGGCCAGCGTTCGGCCCGCACAAAGAGAAGAGTGCCGCTGTAGCTCAGCTGGTAGAGCACGTCATTCGTAAGTAGCGGGTCCCCGCTGGAATGACACACAAAACCAGTCGCTTACAGGCGGCGCAACGTAACTAGTAGGGCCATAGTAGGGCCACGACGAGAGAGGAATGCCGCTGTAGCTCAGCTGGTAGAGCACGTCATTCGTAATGATGGGGTCGGGGGTTCGAGTCCCTTCAGCGGCACCATTCCTCCCGAACTAATCACTTAATTCCAATAGGTTAGATTGTTTCACACCCAGCGCATCAGCTAGCTTCACCACGTAGTTGCACAAATTGCTCTTGAGCCGTGCGGCAGCCGTGCTGCGCCAGTTCGGGGGAAAATCGATAGCAATACCTCGCATCCCTTTTCCCGATCCAAACAAACCCACAATGGACGGTTTCCCGCGCTGGCTGCGGTTAGTACACTAGTGTTGTTCTCATTTATGAAGCGGTTGCCTCCTGATGCCTCTCCCCTGCCACGGTCCTATTTCCTGCCGTCTCTGCTGGGTGGGCTCCAAAGACAGTGAGAAAGGCTTCGGACCTTCGATCGGCACCCGAGCGCACCGCTTCCGGATGGTCAATGACCCCGGCGCATGGGGCGCCCAGGTCCCGCAGCTCCTTGTGCTCGGCATGTCCAAGGGCGAGACTCAAGCTGCCGCCATGGCTCGCGCTGTAATTGACGGAAGCTTCGAAACCGTGCCTTTCGCAAAGATGCGGGCACGCCTTCTTCAGAGCCTACAGGCTGTGGGCTTGATGGCTGGAGAGACCAGCATTGACCACCGGTTCCTTGCGACTGAGGCCGATTACGGCTGGGGCTCAATACTGCGATGCAGCCTGACCGGATGGAGCAAAAAGAACCAGTGTTGGAGCGGTGCCAGCGGCGAGGTTATTCCCGGCCTGAAGATTCCTGAGGGGAATGAGGCGTTGAAGTGCTGCATACGCCAGCACCTGAAGGATCTTTCAGATCGCACGCAGCTCATCGTGCTTCTAGGCAATGACGACAATTACATCGCAGTGGTGCGGCACGCTTTCGAGGAAGTCTTCGGCGTCACCATCTCTTTGCCCGGGACCGGAAGGCAAGCCTTTCGGGTCGGCGCGCAAACCGTCGTCCATGTCGGCCATCCCTCGCCGTTGAACGGCCACTTCAACAGCTTCCTCCAAGGACCTGTTACAACAACCCAAGGAGCGAAGAAGCGAAGCTCGGGGTTAAGATAGCCCTGAGCGACAATCTTGATCGCGAACGGCTTTGATGCGCCGCGAAAAAGCCCTTTGATGCGCAGCGATATAGTACATAAACCTGACCCCTTCTTTCGACCGGATCAGAACTCGTGCCGTCCGCTTCCAAATAGTTTCCTGCAGGTCACCTGGGAGATCCCGCTCCCAACGCATCACTTGCTCGGTTCATAGTACTGACTTTGTCAGTCACACTTGTCACAAGGAACACTGCGGGCCTGATGGAAGACGGCGCCTCGGAGACGACATCTATTAAGTCAATGGTCACCCTGCCTCCCAGAATGGGTTCGGCTCGATGTTTTTGGAGCATCTTCTCAAGCATGATCCGCTGCCTTTCCGAAACCCGCAGCCGGCAGACGCAGACCCTGACCGTCGAGTGAAAGGAGGGGCACGTCCTGTTGCCGTGATGCACACCACCGGCACCCCGGCAGGCGGACACCCCACAGAGCCCCGGAGCGGGCCGTATGGCGGCTGTGCTGCCACCCCGCCCCCCCGCACACCAGCCACCACACCACATGGCCACCCAGCGCACGCTACAGCAGCCCCAGGGCGCGGACCGAACGTTGAGACTTCCGTGATTTTGTAACTTGTAACCGTAACTTAGCTCGGAAGGGTTCAGAAAAGCAAAAGGCGGGGCACCGTAGCGCCCCGCCGGGTAGTGCAGGCCAGTTTGGGCCTTATGTTACGTTACATGGTACGCCCGCACCTCAAAACGGGGGCTCCTCGTCGTGCTGTCCGTCGAGGCGGTCAATCACCACAATGCCCCCCTCGATTCGCCGGGCAATGTACTCGACCTTGCGCTCGTCCGGGCTGCCGCGCGCGAACCCCTTGCGCTGGGCCTTGTCCTGCCGTCCGAGGTCGTGCAGGCGGTGTGTGCCATAGTCCCACCCCAGCCCGGCCATGACCGCCTTGATCCGGCGCGTGTCGGTATCGTTGGATTTTCACCCCGTTCTTTCGCAGTTCTTCACAAATCAAATCGAGGCTTTGAGCTTCAAACGATTCCGCTACATAGTCAGGTCCAGCGCGCTAATCAGGGTTTGACGTCGCCGCTCCTTATACCAAGCGCGTGCCTGCGTCAGGATTTGAACCGGGTTCGGCGGGAAGTCATCTTGGGTCGCGGCAACGAAATTGTAGATCGACCGGAAATGCCGCATCACGTTGTTTGCTGTGGTCTCTCCGTGCTTCTTGCCTATGTCCTGATGCTTTTTCAGCACCATCTGGCGAGTGATTTCGTTCAACGGCTTCTTGCGCCACGACTTGAGGTAAAGGCGCTCGGTGCGTTGGTAGTGGCTGATCGTGTGAGAGGACAGCTTACGGATTTCCAAGAAGCGTTCCAGCGCCAGTTCCAGCGTCACTTGTTCGGCGGCTTCTTGGCGTTTTTCAGCGTTTGGATCGTGCCCATCGGCCATGTCGCCCAAGATTGTCAGAGCCTTCTTGCGGGCTACCTCAGGCGCGAAGATATCGGCGCGACCTATGGTGACGCGCCGCGTGCGGCGGTTCACCTGCCCTTCGGCAAAGAACACCTTGGATTGCGCGCCGACACGCAACCCAAAGCCGGGAAGCAACGTGTCACGGTACAAAACCTGCCCCTTTTGGGCGTAGGGAATTTCATCAACCGAGCGGCGGGTAAGACGTAAGCTGGGCATCGTGACCTCCTTTTGGTCACGCTCCATTATAGGCGCATGTCGATAAAAAGCTCGACTTTTCATCATGTTATGAAAGTAGATGAGGCGTCGTGCGAGAGAATGATTGGCTGTCCTATTTTTTTAGGTTGGAGCGCCGCCACAGCAACCTTTTCTCCTCAACCGGCGGTCCAGTTCAAAACGCATCAAGCTCCTTGCTTCGTCCAACCCGTCAGGTGCAATGCATAGTGCGTATGGCGTTGTTTCTGTTTCTCAGTTCATGCATAGTGGATAAAATGTCCATTATAGAGCAATCGACATGAAGATACTGTCAGCCCGCGATGCCAAGAACCGCTTCGGCTACCTGATCGATACTGCGCGGCGGCAGCCAGTATTGGTGGAAAAGCACGGCAGACCCGTCGTCGTGGTAATAAGTACCGAAGACTATGAGAGACTGACAAGCGGAGTCTTTCAAGGCAGCGCCGGGGAACCGGAATGACAAGCAAGGCTCCTTATCCACTAATTGACGTCTTTGCCGGGCCGGGCGGCCTGGGTGAGGGATTTTCTTCCCTGACGCGAGGTGCAAAAGATGTCTGCTTCAGATGCGCGATTTCGATTGAACAAGACGAGTTTGCTCACCGGACACTTCTGCTGCGGCACTTCCTGAAAGCCTTCAAAGGAAGCGAGTTTCCAGAGGAATACTACCGGTATCTGCAAGGCGACATCACCCGTGAGGCATTGTACGCACTTTATCCGAAAGAGAAAGCGCATGCCGACCAGTCGGCAATGCGGATTTCGCTCGGAGCTGACAACCATGAGCGCGTACGCGGTCTGATCTCGGACAGGCTCCAGAAGCAAAAAAAGTGGGCCTTGGTTGGTGGCCCGCCCTGTCAGGCGTATTCACTCGTGGGCCGATCACGCATGATGGGTGACCCGGAGTTTGAAAAGGACATCCGGCACTTCCTGTACCGCGAGTATCTTCGGATCATTATCGATCATGCGCCGCCCGTCTTCGTGATGGAAAACGTCAAGGGACTGCTGTCAGCTAAGGTCGAAGGCAAACTGGTCATCAACCGGATTCTTGCCGACCTGACCGCGCCGAAGGATGCCCTCGGCATGTCTTCTACCGGACTTGGTTACCGCCTGTACTCCCTATCCGAAGACGAACTACCTGGAATGGAGGCTGATCCACGTCTTTTTCTTGTTCGGGCGGAAGAGTATGGTGTTCCACAGGCAAGACACCGCATGTTCATTGTGGGAATTCGCAATGACATCAATGTCCGGCCCGGACGCCTCAAACCACATAAACCGCCAACGCTGAAGCAGACCATCGGAAACCTCCCGGCGATCCGCAGCGGAATTTCAAAAGCCGAAGACACTACTGAAGCCTGGCGAAGAGAAATCGCCAGAATTGATCCAGTAGCGATCAGGCAGGAGCTGAACGGTCACGAATATGCCAATGATCTCGTTGATCTGATGAGTATCAATCTGGATCGCATACACTTGAAGCTGGAGCGGCGCTCGACGCACTACCCGCCCCGACCGAGGTTGCAGCACGCCTTGTTTGACGGCATCCACGATCCGCGTCTCGACTGTCTGGACGGCCATGAAGCACGCGGACATATGCCATCTGACCTTCGTCGGTATTCTTTCGCAGCATCATTTGCGTCTGTTACGGGGAAAAGCCCAAAACTGGCCGACTTTCCCAAGAGCCTTCTCCCGAACCACGACAATGTCGAGCTAGGTCGCGCAGGCAAGATGTTCTCTGACCGTTTTCGGGTCCAGCTGCCCAACCAGCCCTCGACAACCATCACGTCTCACATCTCAAAGGACGGACACTACTTCATCCACTACGACCCCGCTCAGTGCCGAAGTCTGACGGTCAGGGAAGCTGCGCGCCTTCAGACTTTCCCGGACAACTACAGATTTGAGGGGCCGCGCACCGCCCAGTATCATCAGGTGGGCAATGCCGTGCCCCCATATCTCGCCAGGCAGATCGCAGCGATCATCGCGGACGTTCTGGATCAGATGAAAGACGAAGATGCGTGACGGATCGGATTTCGAAAGAACATCGCAGCTGGAACATGTCTCGCATCCGGGGCAAGGACACAAAACCCGAGCTGATGCTGCGTAGACTGCTTCACAGAACGGGTTTCCGTTTCCGGCTGCATACTACCAGCATGCCGGGGAAGCCGGACATCGTTCTATCGAAATACCGGACCGTCATCTTCGTTCATGGCTGCTTCTGGCACCGGCATGAAGGATGCTCCAATGCAACCACACCGAAGACCCGCCCGGAGTTCTGGCAGGAGAAATTCGACCGGACGGTCGAACGCGACCGGGAAAAGCGGGCGCAGCTGGAAGATGCCGGATGGAAGGTACTGATAGTGTGGGAATGCGAGCTGAAGAATGAGCCGTCAAAACTGGAAAAAAAATTATTAATCAGATACTTAAAGATAATTCTCTCGCATAGGGCCGCGCATAATCTCGTAATATTTCATAAATGTACGAAAGCCATCTTGACTCACGTACAGATAATATACACGTTATGTGCGTGGATGAGAGGAGTCTCCTATGCGCGACAAACGCAAGAAGTTCATTGAACTTGCAGAGTCACGGGTAAACCGTGCGATCAAGGACATCCGACTGATCGGTAATCTCGCCAATAGAAACTCGTATGATTACACGGAGGACGACGCCCGCAAGATCGTTCGTGCGCTCCAGAAAGAGCTGGACTCGGCGAAAGGCCGTTTTCTCGGGGACTCGGGCGGGAAAGACACCGATTTCAGACTGGAAGAGTGATAATGGCAGGATACTGGGAATTTAATAAAGCAGACCCTTCAAGCGTTCGGATTGGCGTGACGCAACGCGACCAGTTTAACAATGACGATGTCGATCTGGCTGAAGCGCTCGTCAGGGAAGTCATTCAGAACTCTTCTGATGCGGGTAGCGAGGATGCACCCGTCAAAGTTAGCTTCCGGTTGAAAACTCTGAACGGTGATGAGGCCGGTCAGCTCGCCGCGCAATTCCAAGGTCTTCTTCCGCATCTCAGTGTTTGCGGTCGTGAACTGCCTGGAGCCGAACAGGGTCCGGCGCGTGTTCTGGTCATTGAGGATTACAATACCAGAGGACTGACCGGAAGCTTTGAAGATCTGGACAAGGACAATTTCGACAATTTCTGGCGGGCTGTGGGCGAGTCCGAAAAGTCCGGTCAGAAAGGCGGGCGATGGGGACTGGGAAAGCTGGTCTACTCGTCATCTTCAAAGATCAGCGCATTTTTTGGGCTGACGGTCCGCAAGGGCGAGAGCGGTCCCTCTGTCATGGGGCAGGCCGTACTCAAAAACCATTCCATCAAAAACGTATACTACCCGGCGCACGGATTCTGGTTTGACGGTCGTTCCGACAACGGGTTGGACCTGCAACTGCCGGTTCAGGACAGCGAAGAGGTTGCGCAGTTCAAGGCACTCTTCGGGGTTGAACGTACCGACCAGACAGGTCTTAGCGTTATTATTCCCTATCTGATCGACAGCGTCACCGACGACACCATTATCGCCGGGGTGGTCAACAACTATTACTTTCCTATCCTTGCCGGAAGGCTGGAAGTCGAAGTGGGTGACGTTCTCATCAATGCAGGGTCGTTTTTGGATGTGGCTGCAAGCGTCGGGCAGTCTGGTACGTCTATTCCGTTTGCCTTTGTAAAGGAAATTAGTGACGCGCTCGGATCGCAGGAGGCGGCGGTTGCCTCAGGCACCATCGGAGATACCCGACTCTCGTCGGATCATCTGACGTCCGAACAGGTCGAAGCCATGAGGGCCGCGTTTTCGGGCGGCGGCCTTGTCCACCTTCGTGTTCCGATCATGCTGAAGCCAAAGGGAAAGGCACAACAGAGCGGGAATATCGATCTCTTCGTCCGGGCGCTTGCCGAAGAGGAAGCCCCGTTTTCGTTGTTCGCACGGGGACCGATAACGCTGCCCGGCGAACGCCATTTTGCCGGAGCAGTGGCACGCGGTGCGATGATTGCTCACGATGATATTGTGGCCGAGTTCCTCGGAGACGCTGAAAATCCGGCGCACACAGCGTGGAACTCCAACGCTGAAAAACTCAATGCCAACTGGGATTATCCGCGAAAAACCCTCTCGGCGATCAGGCAGTCGTTGCGTGACCTGTACAACATGATTGCCGATCAAAAGGAAACGCAGGACGACGACGCCCTGATCGACTTCTTTTCTCTAGCCGACAAGGCTCAGGCAACAAAGGGCAAAAAGAAGCGCGTCAAGAAACCCAAAATCGACATTGACCCCCGGGAGACAGCCATACGGATCAAGCCGGGGAACGGCGGTTTTGAAATCCTTTCAGGGCCTGGCGCGCAGAAGTGGGCTTTTCCCAAGCGGATTCGCGTCAGGATGGCCTACGACATGATCGGAGCTGATCCGTTCAAGCGGTTCAGCGCCTTTGACTTCGACCTGAACAACACGAAAAAGCTGACATTCGAAACGACGAACGGCGACATCAAGGTCGCTAAGGCCAATATTCTGCTCTTTGATGTCACGGCTGCTGATTTTCATCTGAAAGCCAGCGGTTTTGATACGCAGCGTGACCTGATTGTAGATGCGAGGACTTTGTAATGAGCACAGCCAAACGACGCATCAACTCCACCGGACGTAAACGCATCGGACGGGAATGCATCGAGATCAGTATGCTGGAAACCGGAACGGATGAACCGCTCAAGGCAAAGATTGACCTGAAGCTGCATAACCAGGGGTTTCCGGGCGGAGCGCGTGTTGCTGTAGAAGCCTATCACCGATCATCCGGGATGCGCTTCGACTGCGGAACCGTCGATGCACCAGAAATCCCTGACGTTCTGGTACTTAGCGAGGTGGACAAAAGCGGTTCCGTTCTGTTCCGCCTGAAGGTGGTTGATAACGAAGCCGAACCCGGAAAACTGATTGCATCCGCCGAGCGGCTGAAACCCCGGAGTGAAGATGACAGCGAAAGCCGCCGCAGCATCTTTCCGATTCTGTACCGGGACCTTCGGCACGATGTCTGGAAGGTCGAGATTGAACAGGGGGACCGCCCTGTCCTGATCGTCAACAAGCGCATACCCGGCTTCGCTCATAAACTCCTTGAAAGTCCTATGATGCAGGGGCTGCTGCTTCCTGCAGCCTTGCGGATTGTTCTGAAGGAACTGGTTCGGGTGTCCGAGACAGGCGAGAGTGAAGACGAACCCGGCTGGAAGGAAGAGTGGCTGGAATACTGCCGCGCAGAATTGGGGGCTGAAGACGATCCGCGCGAGTTTCCCGATGACAACGCTAGGGAGGACTGGATTGACGAGGTCGTGATGCGGTTCTGCGAAAACCTGTCGTTGATAGACAAAATCAGAAACGCTTCGGAGGAGTCGTGATGAGTGCAAAATTCAGAAAACTCAACGAAGCCGGAATAGCCGAATTCAGAGATTACATCAGAGATGGCGCGGAAGGTCCGCCTCCTCTGCACCTGCTGGACAACCCGGAAACTTCGGCTCCGCTGCAACCCGTTATTCAGCCTGGATCGGGACAGTTTGAAGACAGATATGTGTTTGGCGTCTATCTCAACACTCTACTGAAGCAGTCTGATCCGGCAGCAATCAGCGGCGATGCTGGATTGTGGAGCGCCCTTGCACTGCACTGGTTTGACAGGCTGTGTCCGCCGGATGCAGGCGGCAACCGGTCGCCCAAACAAGAGTATCTTTACGTTCTCAGTTCCGATTATCGTCATTACTACCGGCATCTGGTTCGCTCACCGTGGCAGCTGGTGAAAGATCACGGCGACGCCTCGCGCTTCCTTCTGATTTCCCCCCGCAAACAGGCACATCCTCTCAGCGTGCATGGCGAAATTCTGGAACAGTTTGGTGGTCGCCAGCAGGTTCTTGCCAGCCGACCGATTATCAAGGCAGCCAATAAGTTGTACTTCGATAAGCAAAAATCGCGCCCGCGAACAGGTGTTGCGGGTAACGGACGGGGCAGCGCGCGCAGATTCGGACTTGTTCTGCGGCAGCTGGACCTGACCTACGACCCCGAATGCATGACCGACAGCGCATTCATCAGTATTCTGCCGGACGAGTTTGAAAAGTGGCGGAAGCAAATGGCGGCAGGTCAGTCGAAGGCCGCGTGAACGTAATCAAAGAGTAAACATGCCATTGGGGCGGCACGAAAACGTGGCAGATCCAGGGTAGTGGTGAAGAAAAGGAAAAAGCATGGCTAGATGCTCTGCACCAGTAAGGGGTCATAGATCAGCGGCCGCCGCAGCCAACTGTCCCGCATGCGGGAGTCGCTATGGGCGTTCCGGCAGCTACGGCGGGTATGGCGGCGGCTACAGCAGCTACAAATCAAGTCCTGCCCCGTCATATTCTTCCTCAGGGAGTAGTCTCGGCCGGAGCAGCGGCGGTTCGGGGCGGCGCTCCGCAAAGCCACGTTGGTCGGGAGCCGGTTCGGGTGTGTGGTACACGCCAGAACAAGTGTTGGCGCTCACACCTGTCAGAGAAAACGTGGAGAACCTCGCAGTCTCGCAGCCTGACCTACGAGACGTGTTTCTCTGCCACGCATGGGATGACAGGCAGAGCTCGGCGAAAGAACTGCATGATTTGCTCGAAGCTCGCGGTGTCCGTGTGTGGTTCAGCGAGAAAGACCTTGGCCTCGGGGTGCCGATGATGCGCGCTATCGACAAGGGCTTGGTGAATTCCAGGGTCGGTATCGTCTTAGTGACACCGGCTATGTTGCGACGCCTCCCTGCGGAAGGTGTCGCAGACAAAGAGCTTTCTGCGCTTCTCCGACGTGAGCGCCTCGTACCGGTTGTTCACGGAACGACTTACGAAGCACTTGAGCAGGTCAGCCTCTTGTTGGCTTCCCGGGCCGGACTAAGCACGGCCGAAGAGTCGATGGCCGAAGTTGCAGCCAAAATCGCTGAGCTGGTAGCCGCTTAATCGCTTTTGAAGTTCGACGCGAGCGCTGCATGCTCTGTGAACTAAGCGTCACAGAAAGACTGCTCCCGGTTGCCGGGCAGAAATCGCTTTGCGTCGGACGCTGCGGTCGCAAGGAATGTCCAGAATGAAAACTTGCGCCGCAGCGTTAATAAGTAATGACTGAGGGTTGCTACGGGCTGAAACATCCGCTCTTCATCGTAGTTTTGTCCCGTATCCACATGTCGGTGACCAACGGACCTAAAGCGGGTTACCATTATCTGTGCGAACTCGTCCCCCTTGCTCCAGAGAGGCCTCACCCCGAGAGGGCGTACCCCGCCTAACCTCGCCGTCGCCGTGCTTGGGGTGGGGTGTAGGAGGTGCCAAAAGCGAGTGGCCCAGCACGGCCCCGGACACAGGCTTTCGTCGGATTAGTAGGGCAAACTGAAATCTGTAGGGGATTAGTAGGGGAGTGGGCTACCACCGGTGGCGGGTGGGTACTACGCCGTGCAAGATCAAGACTCGAAAATTGCGTTTTGTACCAGAGTGTTGTAAGGATTGAGCAGGTGCTGTGCGCTTGCCTGAAACTCGGTCCACCAATACCGCCAAACAATTCGTAATGATGGGGTCGGGGGTTCGAGTCCCTTCAGCGGCACCATTCCTCCCGAACTAATCACTTAATTCCAATAGGTTAGATTGTTTCACACCCAGCGCATCGGCTATCTTTGCGACGATTTGGACATTGGAGGTTTGTCGCCTCGACAGTATGTATGCATTTCTGGCCCCGACACTACACGGCCTCTCCGGTGAGCTTTTCCGGTTATCAGTTGAACAGATCTTCTGTCTGCTTTACTTCAGTTTTGAGCGCCAAGGGTAAGCAGTCGGTCCATTGGCCGGCGAGGATAATGTGACTACTCACTCCGTTGTGTGCTGTACACAGGTTGCCCTTGGCGCGGATAGACATGCTGTCACGCAATGACCAAAAAAGTGCATGACATTCAAGAACCCCATGCTACCGGGTTCAGTTCTTTATACGTCCGGCTTTGTTACTGGGGGCTTGCTGGGTTTCCGTTCCGCGTTCAGGGGTACTGCTTGCTGCTCCTTCGGAGGAGGCGTTGTCGGTGATGGTTTGCTCATCATCCCTATCTGTTTCTGTCTTGTTGCCTTCGCTCGAGATGCTTCGCGTGGTTGACCCATCTGCCATAGAAGGTTTGCGAGCTGCGGATCGCCGGGATCCACATCGTACCAGAACGCGAGATAGCCGAAGATCACCTCCTGATGTTTCTCCATTTCCGCAGGATACTTAACCGACATTCTTACCAAGGCAGTAGTTTTTTTTCTGAACGCACGGGTAGGGCGAATATGAGATCCCCCGATATCCAGACCGGTAACCAGTTTCGTCTGATTGGGGCCGAGATGACGCGTCTTTTCAGGGTGGGGCTCCATCCCGAGCGCTCCCAAACCCATGTTGACTACTTTTTGCATTTGCAGAAGCACATCTGCGCTGGTCGAAGAAATACTGATGTCATCCGCGTAACGGGTGTATGTCGCGCCGACCCTAGTGGCCATGTCGGTACAGAGTTCGTCAAAGCTAAACATGACTAGATTGGCAATATGCGGGCTGGTTGGTGCCCCTTGCGGCAACCGTTCGTTCCACGTCACCAGATCAAGGATTTCCTCACGGGCTTCCACCGAAAGATACTTGACTCGTGTTGCGAGCATCTCTTTTACATGTACCCGCGAAACGGAAGTGAAAAACGACCTGATATCAGTCGAATAAAGATGCGTCGCACCCAGATGGCAACGAGCGTTCATCGCGATTGACTTGCCGGGAGCGAATGCCATTGCAGCTTCGTGAACCACGACTGGGGCAAGAAGTATATTCAGCGCCTGCCTTTGCAATGCTTTCAAATGTGGACATGGCGCATCAATGGTTCGCGACTTTCTAGATCTTCGCGCCTTGAACGTAAAGCTGTTGTAGTCGCTGGCGCAATAGCATGTTTCGTTGGCCAGAAGATCCCCCAGCACTTGCCAAAGCACGGGAAACCGGTCCCGCAACTTAGTCTTTTCTCTTTTCTTGATCGAGAATGGCATCTTTCGAACCTAGCGAACTGCACTAGCAGTGTCATCGGTCTCCACTCGATGCAATCGCCATGTTGTTATCGGCAAGCCCCCGGCAGGTTTGTGTTCGATCCGTGCCAGCCCGGCGAAGCAGGCGGGAGAAGCACGAAGCGGGCCGCACAAGCCATGGCGGGGGCGTGCCCTTGGACGGGTCAGGATATCAGCGACTCAGGAAGCAAGATGGACTGCATACCATCGGCAACAAGGGGGACAGAAAGGGGGATAGAAGCAGAGTGCAAAAAAGCAAGCTCTTGATTTTAATTTGATATCTGAAATTAAGTGGTGCCCAAGGAGAGACTCGAACTCTCACGCCCGTAAAGGCGGGGGATTTTGAATCCCCTGCGTCTACCATTCCGCCACTTGGGCCACCTGAGGACATGGATTAGCCGCAGCCGCGGCGAAGGTCCAGAGGCAAAAACGAGATCGGCAAGACGGTTGACCCCAACCGCGCCGCATGGTTTGCAACCTGCAACCTCAATCACAGGGCAGGCACGGGCGGCATGCTGACATCGCTCTATCACCGGACCATGGCGCTTGCCGATCACCGTCACGCACTCTGGGCGCTGGCGCTGGTCGCGTTTCTGGAAAGCTCGGTCTTTCCGATCCCGCCCGACCTTCTGATGATCCCGATGATTCTCGCCCGCCCCTCGCGGGCCTGGCTGATCGCGCTGGTGGCACTGGTGGCCTCTGTGCTGGGTGGTCTGCTGGGCTATGCCATCGGCGCTTTCTTCTATGACAGTATCGGTGCGCCGATCCTCGAGGCGATGGGCAAGGCTGAGGCGATGGAGGCCTTCAACACCCGCTTCAACGATTTCGGCTTCTGGGCGGTGCTGACGGCGGGTGTGACCCCCTTCCCCTACAAGGTGATCACCATCATGTCGGGCTGGACGGGCATGCCGCTGGGCACCTTCATCGCCACCTCGATCCTGGCACGGGCGCTGCGCTTCTTTCTTGTCGCCGCGCTGCTTTGGAAATTCGGGGCCCCGGTGCGCGATTTCATCGAAAAGCGTCTCGGGCTGGTGCTGACCGTCTTCATGGCGCTGCTGATCGGCGGCTTCTTTCTGGTGAGGTATCTGTGATGACACGCAACCGTTTGATTCTCCTGGCCGCGGGCGGCTCGGCGGCGCTGCTGCTGGCGGCCTGGGGATTTCAATATCTGGGCGGCATGGCGCCTTGCAAACTGTGCATCTGGCAACGCTATCCGCATGGGGCGGCAGCGCTCATCGGGGCGGTGACGCTGGCAACCGGCTGGCGCATTCTGCCTTGGGCCGGCGCCTTGGCGGCCCTGACCACAGCTGGCATCGGCCTTTATCACGCGGGTGTCGAACAGGGCTGGTGGGAGGGTCCCACAACCTGCACCTCCGGCCCGATCGGCGGTCTTAGCGCCGAACAGCTGATGGCGCAAATCATGGAGGCGCCGCTGGTGCGCTGCGACGAGATCCCGTGGGATCTGTTCGGCATCTCGATGGCGGGCTGGAACGGGCTGGTCTCGCTCGGACTGGCGCTGGTCTGGCTGCTGGCCGCGACCCGGCGGGCCTGACCGCGCTCTCGCGGCGACGCACCCGCCCAGCCCCTTCATTTCGCTGAAAATACTCCGGGGGAGTCGCCCCCGGGGCGACGGGGGCAGCGCCCCCTCCCCCTTCAGGTGGCTTTCTTGGTCGACAACAGCAGGCTGGTTTCGCTGGCCTGCACGCCTTCGAACAGGCGGATCCGCGCCAATGCGTGATCGAGATCTTCCAGCGTCTCGGTCCCCAGTTCAACGATCAGGTCCCAGCGGCCGTTGGTCGAGTGGATCGCCCGCACCTGTTTCAGCCCCTGCAACTGCCGCGTGATGCGGGCGGCACCGCGCCCCTCGATCTCGATCATCATCAGCCCGCGCACCGGATCGTTCAACACGTCCTCTTTCAACGTGACCGTGAAACCCAGGATATCGCCACGCTGCATCAACCGCTCGATTCGCGCCCGCACGGTGGTGCGCGACAGGTTCAGTTGCAGCGCCAGATCCGACAGCGACGCCCGCGCGTCATGTCTGAGTGCGGCAATCAGGCGCTCGTCCGTTTTGTCCATGATGATTTCCGATTTGCACAATCCCCCTTCCTACTGAGCAAAATCACCACTGGAATTCAACACGTTTCGATCAGACTCTGACAAAAACGCAAAGAGACTGCATCCTATGACTGCCAAACGCTGCATTTTGATCGGCGCCCCGGTCGACAGCGGCAAGCGCCGCACCGGCTGCCTGATGGGCCCCGATTCCTATCGTACTGCCGGCCTGGCCGAGGCGCTCTCCGATCTCGGCCATATCGTCGAGGACCTGGGCAATCTCTCGCCCGCCGAACACGCGCCCGAGCCGAACGACACCCATCTGCATCAACCCAACCGCACCATCGGCTGGACCAACCGCCTGATCCGCGCCGCCGAACAGGCGATGCCGCGCGGGCTGCCGATCTTTCTGGGCGGCGATCACGCGCTGGCGCTCGGCAGCGTGGCGGGCGTGACCAACCACGCCGCCCGCGTCGGGCGCCCGCAATTCGTGCTCTGGCTCGACGCCCATAGCGACTATCACACGCCGGAAACCTCCGCCTCGGGCAACCTGCACGGCACGCCCCTGGGCTATGTGACCGGGCGCGGTGGCTTTGCCGGTTTCCCGGTGATCACCAACCCGGTGAAGCAACGCAACATCTGCATCCTCGGCCTGCGCTCGGTCGACCGCGCCGAGCGCGAGGCGCTGCAACAGACCAAGATCCGCTTTCACGACATGCGCCAGATCGACGAGACCGGAATCGCCCGCCCCCTGCAGGCCTTTCTGGATACCGTGGCCAAGGAGAACGGCATGCTGCATGTCTCGCTTGATGTTGACTTTCTCGACCCGTCGATCGCGCCCGCCGTCGGCACCACCGTGCCCGGTGGCGCCACCATTCGCGAGGGCCATCTGGTGATGGAGATGATCTGCGACAGCGGTCTGATGACCTCGCTCGATCTGGTCGAGCTCAACCCCTTCCTCGACGAACGCGGCCGCACCGCCCAACTGATGGTCGATCTGGCCGCCTCGGCGCTGGGCCGCCGCGTCTTCGACCGCCCGACGCGGAGCTTTTCATGACCACGATCCAGGCCCCTATGGCGGCTGTGATGATCCGCCCGCATGCCTTCCGCTCGAACCCGGAAACCCGCGCCGACAACGCGTTCCAGACCGACAGCGCCACGGGTGACACCGCGCCGCGCGCCCTGGCCGAGTTTGACGCCGCCGTCGCCACCCTGCGCGCGGCGGGCGTCCGGGTGCATGTGTTCGATGACACCGGCACTCAGGACACGCCCGACAGCGTCTTTCCCAACAACTGGTTTTCCACCCATACCGGCGGCCATGTGGCGCTTTATCCGATGTATACAGAGAACCGACGCCGCGAACGCCGCCCGGACGTGATCGAGCTGTTGAAACGCGAATATCGCGTCTCGGACGTAGTCGACTACAGCGGGCTGGAACAGGACGGCCTGGCGCTCGAAGGCACCGGCGCCATGGTGCTCGACCATATCGGCCGCATCGCCTATGTCGCCCGCTCGCACCGGGCCGACCCGGTGCTGCTGGAACGCTTCTGCGCCCATTTCAACTATGAACCCGTTTGTTTCGATGCGGCGGATGCACAGGGCTGCCCGGTCTATCACACAAACGTGCTGATGGGGATCGGCACCGACTATGCGCTGATCTGCCTGTCGATGATCCCGGACCCCGAACGGCGCCGGACCGTCGCCGAACGTCTGGCCGAAAACGGGCGCACCGTCATCGACCTGACGCCGGAGCAGATCGGCGAGTTTGCCGGAAACGCCATCGAACTGACCGGTCACCGCCGCCTGCTGGCCCTGTCGGCCCGCGCCCACAGGGCGCTGACCCCCGATCAGATCGCCGTCATCGAACGCTCGGCACAACTGCTGCCGCTTGCCATCCCCACCATCGAAACCGCCGGCGGGTCCGTTCGCTACATGATCGCCGGCATCCACCTGACACGCCGCCCGGAAAGGATCGCCGCATGACCGCCACCACCATCCCCTCGGACAAGGCGCTGGTGCCCTTCGTCTCGGTCGATCACATGATGCAGCTGGTGCACCATATCGGTGCCGAAGAGATGATGCGCGGCATCGCCGAATATATCGAGGCCGATTTCCGCCGCTGGGAAAGCTTTGACAAGACCCCGCGCGTGGCCAGTCACTCGCCGGTCGGCGTGATCGAGTTGATGCCGACCTCGGATGGCGAGCTTTACGGCTTCAAATACGTGAACGGCCACCCCAAGAACACCAGGGAAGGGTTGCAGACCGTCACCGCCTTTGGCCTGCTGGCCTCGGTCGAAACGGGCTATCCGGTGCTGCTGAGCGAGATGACCCTGCTGACCGCGCTGCGCACCGCCGCAACCTCGGCCCTGGTGGCCAGGTACCTTGCCCCCAAGGGCGCGCATACGATGGCGATGATCGGCAATGGCGCCCAGTCTGAGTTCCAGACCCTGGCGATGAAGGCTATCTGCGGCCTGAAATCCGTACGTCTATATGACACCGACCCGGCCGCCACCGCCAAGGCCGCCCGTAACCTGTCTGGTCAGGGGATCGAGGTGGTGAGTTGCACCAGCCCCGAAGAGGCGATCGAAGGCGCGCAGATCCTGACGACCTGCACCGCCGACAAGCAATATGCCACCATCCTGACCGACAACATGGTGGGTTCGGGCGTGCATATCAACGCCATCGGCGGCGACTGCCCGGGCAAGACCGAACTGGCCGAGGCGATCCTGCACCGCTCGGACATCTTCGTCGAATACCCGCCGCAGACCCGGATCGAGGGCGAGATCCAGCAACTGGCCCCCGACCATCCGGTGATCGAGATGTGGCAGGTGATCACCGGCAAGGTGCCCGGCCGTACCTCGGACCGCCAGATCACCCTGTTTGACAGCGTGGGCTTCGCCATCGAGGATTTCTCGGCCCTGCGCTATGTGCGCGACCGGCTGCAGGAGACCGGCCTCTATCACGCGCTCGACCTGCTGGCCGACCCCGACGACCCGCGCGACCTGTTCGGCATGCTGCAACGGGCGGCGCCTGCGGCGGTGTAAACGCATGCCAGGCGCTGCCTCGCGCTCCGGAGTATTTGCGGCGAAATGAAGGAACGGACCCCTGTCTTTCCTCTTGCCGCAAATATCCCCGCCGGAGGCATCGCGCGGCACGCGCGAACAGCTGCCTTGCCAGCGGGCGAGCGGATCAGTATGGCGGGGGCATGAGCGATACCCTGCCCCCCTGCCCCGATTGCGCCTCATCCTTCACCTATCAGGTGGATGCGCTGCTGAACTGCCCCGAATGCGGCCATGAATGGCAGGCGACAGAAGAAGCCGAGGCGGGCATCCGCGACAGTGTCGGCAATCTGCTGGCCGATGGCGATACGGTGACCGTGATCAAGGATCTCAAGGTCAAGGGATCCTCGGCCGTGGTCAAGGTGGGCACCAAGGTACGCAATATCCGCCTGGTCGGGGGCGATCACGATATCGACTGCAAGATCCCCGGCATCGGCCCGATGGGGCTGAAATCGCAATTCGTGAAGAAAGCCTCCGACTGAACCTCAGGCAGCGGTCAGGCGTCCAGTTCGGCATCCCAATAGAGGAAATCCATCCAGCTTTCATGCAGGTGGTTGGGCGGGAACTTGCGGCCCACATTCTGCAATTCCTCGGCCTGCGGGCGGCGCGGCGGGCGGCGCAGCGACATGTTGGCCTGGCGCAGCGATTTCGACCCCTTGCGCAGGTTGCAGGGCGCGCAGGCGGCGACCACGTTTTCCCAGCTGGTCACGCCCCCAGCGGCGCGCGGCACCACATGGTCAAAGGTCAGATCCCCCTTGCCACCGCAATACTGGCAGCGGAATTCGTCCCTCAGAAACAAATTGAAGCGCGTGAAGGCCACGCGCTTCTGAGGTTTCACATAGTCTTTCAGCACCACGACCGAGGGTATTCGGAGCACCACGCTGGGGCTGCGCACCACCTCGTCATATTCGGCGATGATATCGACCCGGTCCAGCCAGGCCGCCTTGATCGCCTCCTGCCAGGGCCAGAGCGACAGCGGATAATAGGAGAGCGGGCGGTAATCGGCATTGAGCACCAGCGCCGGGTGATGTTTCAACGCACCCGGTTCGCGCACAAAATCAGTCCTGAAATCGCCATCCATCCCGGATTCTCTCCTCGCCCCGGATTGCCGTAAGACCTGTCCAGAGCGGGGAGCACCCGCCCCGGCTTCGAACCAACTATATATCGTGTCCGGTCGCTGGCAAGCCTTGATTTTCCACTACATGTCGGCACTGCACTAGCTTGTGCAAGTAACAGGGTCGTGACGGTTATCCACAGGCTTGCCGCAACGCGCGGCGCGCGCTATTGGCAACGCCCATGGCCTGGTTCATCCGCTTCAACAAACCCTATGACGTGCTGTCGCAATTCACCGATCGCGGCAGCGCCGACAGCCCGCGCGCGACCCTGTCCGACCATATCGACCTGCCGGGCGTTTACCCCGCCGGACGGCTGGATCGCGACAGCGAGGGGCTGATGCTGCTGACCGACGATGGCCGGTTGCAGGCGCGCATCGCCGATCCCAGGCACAAGCTGGCCAAGACCTATTGGGTGCAGGTCGAAGGCCTTCCAGATGCGGCCGCTCTCAAGGCGCTGAGCGAGGGGGTTGAGCTGAAGGATGGGCTGACCCGACCTGCTCGTGCCCGCGCCATCGCAGAGCCGGCGAACCTCTGGCCACGCAATCCCCCTATCAGAGAGCGCAAATCGGTGCCAGACAGCTGGATCGAGCTGACCATTCGCGAAGGCCGCAACCGGCAGGTCCGCAGGATGACCGCCGCAATCGGCCACCCGACCCTGCGTCTGATCCGGGCGCGGATCGGTGAGTGGACGCTGGACGGGTTGGCGCCGGGCGAATGGCAAAGCCTGCCGATGCCCGCCGCCCGATCCGCCCCCCCAAAAGGGCGCCCGCGCCGCTGATCGCGCGGCGCAGCACGCCTCAGAGGCTCAGCTTGTCGCGCATGAAGGCCAGCGCCACGCTCAGCCCATCGGGCGCGATGCCGTGGCCGGTCCCCTTCATCACATGGGCATAGACCTCTTTGAAACCGGCGCCCTGCAAGGCCTCTGCCGCCTGCGGCAGCGATTGCGGCGGCACCACGTCATCGGCATCGCCATGCACCAGCAGCACCGGCATCCGGCTGACCACCTCGTCAGGCAACAGGTCCGGCTCCAGCAGGCGGCCCGAAAAGGCGACGACGCCCGCCACCGGATCCTCGCGCCTTGGCGCGACATGCAGGCTCATCATCGTGCCCTGGCTGAAACCGAACAGCACCACCTGTTCGGGCAGCAGATCCTCGTCCACCATCAGCGCGTCGAGGAAGGCGTTGAAATCGGTCACTGCTGCCTCCATCCCGCGCCGCGCCTCCTCTTCCGAGGACCCGTCCAGCCAGGGAATCGGGAACCACTGGAACCCGAAGGGCATGCCCGGGATGGTCTCGGGCGCGTCGGGCGCCACGAACAGCGTGTCGGGCAGATGTTCGCCCAGAACATCGGCCAGCCCCAACAGATCGGCCCCATTGGCGCCATAGCCATGCACGAATACCACCGCCGAGCGGGTGTCGCCCGATACCGGCGCCTTGCGCTCGGCCCTCAGAACACGTGTCATCTGATCCCTTCCCTGTCCTTTGCCACCCGGTAATAGGCCCAGAGCACGCGCGCCGCAACCGAGCGCCAGGGTGACCAGGCCAGCGCCATCTGTCGCAGGGCGCGTTCACTGGGGCGCTCGGGCAGATCATAGAGAGCGCGCGCGGCCTCTTGCAGGGCCAGATCGCCGGGCGCGAACACATCGGCGCGGCCCAGGCTGAACATCGCGTAGATCTCGGCCGTCCAGACCCCGATGCCGGGCACCCGGGTCAGCTCGGCAACCACATCCGCATCAGGAGCGGTGCGCAAACCGTTGAAATCAATGCGTGCCCTGGCAAGCTCGCGGGCATAGCGGATCTTCTGTCGGCTCAGCCCCACGGCGCGCAGGTCGTCGTCGCTGGCCCACAGGATCTTGCGCGGGCCGGTCAGCCCCGCCGCCCGCATCCGCCCCCAGATCGCATTGGCCGAGGCAACGCTGACCTGCTGGCTGACTATGGCGCTGAGCAGTTCGGCAAAGCCATCCGGCCGCCGGCGCAGGGGCAAAGGCCCGGTCAGCGTCATCGCATGGGCCATGCGCGGGCAGGTCTCGGCCAGCCAGGCCGCCCCTTCGGTCACGCAATCGGGGGTTTCGATGATGCGCCCAACAGTCATTTCATCCCCCAGCGATGCGATTCCAGATCACGCAAAGGTTAATCTGTTCACAATTGGTTTCAACCGGCTTGCCGCCAAATGCATTCGCCGATACGCATGCGTCCATGACGCTCGCCGATAACCACACCAACGACAGCCGCGCCAAGCGCAATGTCGCCGTTCTCGTCGCCGCCCAGGCCATTCTGGGCGCGCAGATGCCGATGATCTTTACCATCGGCGGGTTGGCCGGCCAGTCGCTGGCCAGCAATGTCTGCCTTGCGACGCTGCCGATCTCGCTCATTGTGCTGGGGTCGATGCTGTCGGCGACACCGATTTCGGCCATCATGCAGAAATGGGGACGCCGCGCCGGGTTCCTGCTGGGGGCACTGGCAGGCGCACTGGGCGGGGCTGTCGGGGCCTATGGGCTTTACCTTTCGTCTTTCCCTGTCTTTCTGGCGGGCAGCCTGCTGACTGGCGTCTATATGAGCGCCCATGGCTTCTATCGTTTTGCCGCTGCCGATACCGCCTCGGACACGTTCCGTCCCAAGGCGATCTCTTATGTCATGGCCGGCGGTCTGGCCGCCGCGATCATCGGGCCGCAACTGGTGAAGGCCACCTCGGACGCCTATGTCATCCCGTTTCTGGGCACCTATTACGCGGTGATTGGGGTCAACTTGCTGGGTGCGCTCCTGTTCTTTTTCCTCGACATCCCGCGCCCGACCCCGCCCGCCGCCGACAGCCCGCGCGGACGCAGCCGGATGGAACTTCTCAAGACCCCACGCATCGCGGTAGCGGTGATCTGCGCCATGGTCTCTTATGCGCTGATGAACCTGGTGATGACCTCGACCCCGCTGGCGGTGGTGGGCTGCGGTTACGATCAGGGTGATGCGGCGGATGTGGTGACCAGCCATGTGCTGGCCATGTATGTGCCCAGCTTCTTTACCGGCCACCTGATCGCCCGGTTCGGGGTGGAGAAGGTCGTGGCCGCCGGTCTGGTCGTGCTGGCCGCAGCCGGCGTGGTGGCTCTGCAAGGCGTGGATCTCAACAACTTCTTCATCGCGCTGATCCTCTTGGGTCTGGGCTGGAACTTCGGCTTCATCGGCGCCACCACCATGCTGGCAGGCGCCCATGAGCCGCATGAGCGCGGCCGGATGCAAGGGTTGAACGACCTCCTGGTCTTTGGCGGTGTCACCATGGCCTCGCTGGCCTCGGGCGGGCTGATGAACTGCTCGGGCGGTTCGCCGGTCGAGGGTTGGACCGCTGTCAACCTGGCGATGGTGCCCTTCCTGACCCTGGCGGGCGGCGCGCTGATCTGGCTGATGCTGCGCCCCAAGGAGGCCTGAGCGGGGGCGCTGCCCCCGTCGCCTGGCGGCGACTCCCCCGGGATATTTGCAGCAAGAGGAAAGAGCGACAGCGCTTCTTCATTCCGCTGCAAATACTCCGGAGCGCGAGGCGGAGCCTCGCAAAACCGTCACCAGCGGCCAGTGGAAACCTGGAGACCAAGTCGCAGGTTGCGCGCAAAGGGGCTGAGTCCAAGCTGGCCCGCCGCCACGCGTGCGGGTTCCTTGCGTGCCTGACGTAGCAGCGCACCGCTCTGCCAACCCGCCAGCAGCGCGGGCCGCGCAGCAGGTGAGATCATGGCGCGTTTCGCGCGCGCCCGAGACAGCCGGTCAAGCCCCTCCTCGGCCAGTTGCCGGATACCTGCGGGGGTACCGTCGAGCAACGGGATGCGCCCGCGCGCCTCCAGTTCCGGGATGGCGCGGAGCCAGTTGGCAATCCCCATTGCATAGCCGTAATCGCGCAAGACGCCCTCGTCAGCCTGCCCCAGTGCGGCTGCCGCGGCGCATAGCAGGGTGCCGCTGCTCTCTTCGACATAGCGGGTCAGGTGAGTTTCATCCTCGAACGGATCGCGATAGATGTCCCAGCGCCGCACCGCCACGAATCCATCGAGCCGCGCCGCCATCTGCGGGCTGAGGATACCCGCCAGCGGCGTCACCACCGGATGCCGGCGCGGCGGCTTGCCGATGGCCAGTTCTTCCAGCGCGTCGCGCCACCATTGCAGCCGCATCTCGGCAATCATCGGCTCGGCCGAGGCCCAGGGCGCGCGCGCCACCTCGACCGCCAGCGCATAAAGCGGGAACAGCACTCGCCGCGCCGCCACCGGCGCCGCCATTGCCGCCGCGAACCGGTCCGGGTCGGCGCGCTGCACCAGCTCGGCGCAGGCGGTCAGATCGGCGTCGAAAGCGCCACTCACTCCGCCGCCACCCCTTGCCCCGCGCAATCGCGCAGCAGTTTCCAGTTGATCGCGTCCAGAAGCGCCTCGAACGAGGCGTCGACTATGTTCGCGCTGACCCCCACGGTGGACCAGCGCCGCCCCTTGCCATCCTCGCTGTCGATGATGACGCGGGTCACCGCTTCGGTACCGCCCTGGGTGATGCGCACCTTGAAATCCACCAGCCGCATGTCGCTGAGGATCGCCGAATAGCGCCCCAGATCCTTGGCCAGCGCCTTGTAGAGCGCGTTGACCGGGCCGCGGTCGCTGCCGGTTTCGTCCAGCGACTCGC
This sequence comes from Ruegeria pomeroyi, assembly GCF_021405525.1. Lineage (GTDB taxonomy): Bacteria > Pseudomonadota > Alphaproteobacteria > Rhodobacterales > Rhodobacteraceae > Ruegeria_B > Ruegeria_B alba. Next base: position 2,135,188 of record NZ_JAGQAG010000001.1, on the reverse strand, counting down.
TGACCGAAAGCAGCTTTTCGCCATCCACCTTGACCACCACGACCGCCTCGGACAGGCTGACCATGCGGTCATACTTGTTCTTGCGCCGCTCGACCGTGACCTTGTAGCGCTTGACCTCGAAGAACGCGGGCATCTGACCCAGTTCGCGCCGTGCCAGCAGCTCGAAACTGGCCTGCGCGGTGTCGTAGGAATAGCCCTCGTCCTCGCGCGCCTTGATCCGCTCCAGGATATGCCCCAGCGCCGGATCGCCCGGCGGCACGCTCAGCCCCGCATCGGTCAGTCGCTTGCGCAGGTTCGACTGGCCCGCCTGGTTCGACATCGGGATGATGCGCTCGTTGCCGACCAGTGCGGGGTCGATATGTTCATAGGTCGACGGATCCTTGAGGATGGCGCTGGCATGCAGCCCGGCCTTGTGGGCAAAGGCGGACGAGCCGACATAGGGCGCCTGTTTCACCGGCACCCGGTTCAGGATATCGTCCAGCATGCGGCTGATCCGGGTCAGGTCGGCCAGCGCGCCCGCGTCGACACCGGTTTCGAACCGGCTGGCATAGGGTTCCTTCAACAACAGCGTCGGGATCAGCGAGGTCAGGTTGGCATTGCCACAGCGCTCGCCCAGCCCGTTCAGCGTGCCCTGGATCTGGCGCGCGCCCGCCATCACGGCGGCCAGAGAACAGGCCACCGCCTGATCGGTGTCGTTGTGGCAATGAATGCCCAGACGGTCGCCGGGGATGCCGGCGGCGATCACCTCGCCCACCACGCGGGCCACATCGGCGGGCATGGCGCCGCCATTGGTGTCGCACAGCACGATCCAGCGCGCGCCTGCCTCCAGCGCGGCCCGGCAGACTTCCAGCGCATAGGCGGGATTGTCGCGATAGCCGTCAAAGAAATGCTCGGCATCAAACAGCGCCTCGCGCCCCTGCGCCACGATATGGGCCATCGAGGCGCGGATGTTCCCGGTATTCTCGGCCAGCTCGATACCCAGCGCATGGGTCACGTGGTAGTCATGCGCCTTGCCGACCAGACAGACGGTGCCCGTGCCCGCGTTCATCACGGCGGCCAGCACGTCGTCGTTCTCGGCCGAGCGGCCCGACCGTTTGGTCATGCCAAAGGCAGTCAGCTTGGCGCGGGTTGCTGGCGCGGCCTCGAAAAACGCGCTGTCGGTGGGGTTGGCGCCGGGCCAGCCGCCTTCGATATAGTCGATACCCAGACTGTCGAGCGCGCTGGCGATGCGCAGCTTTTCCGGGGTCGAGAACTGCACGCCCTGGGTCTGCTGCCCGTCGCGCAGGGTGGTGTCGTAAAGGTAGAGGCGCTCGCGGGTCATTTCGATACCTCGCTCTTGGCTGCAGACTCTAACAACAACTGCGCTTCTCTAGCTTGCTCGAGTAATTTATCTGGATGGCGTACATCTACTACCGCTGTAGGTAGCAGCTTCGAGCCGTTGTTTAACCCAACAAAGAACTCGCGAATTTCGTTTTGTTGATCGTCAAGAATCGAAAAAGCCTCTGGATAATATCCACCTCGAAGCAATTCTAAATTCTCAAACTTGTAACCCAGCACTCGTCCCATTTCTCTCAACATCTGGGCAGTCTTGTCATCCACCTCTTGAACAGCCGATTTCCGGACATTTTCGTCGTCAGACTTCCACTTCACTTGATCATTGTAGATTTTGAGAAGTTCCTTGAACTCTTTGAGAACATCGGTTTGTCCCGCAAACTCGATTTCAACCAAGTTCAGCGCCTGCACCCGCTCTGGACTCAAGGGAGTCCTACGGGTCGACATCAGAGACCGAAACACCTGCAATCGTCTTTGTTTGGTGTCTGAACTCTTTTGGAGATAATGCGCGATCAAAACAGCCATGAGTGGACCTGCAACAATCGCAGCTGTTGTAATCCAAAACTCCGCTGTCATTTCAGGGCCTCCAGCTTGGCGGGCTCGAACCCGGCCGAGGGCAGCAGCGAGACGCCCTCCTTGCTCATCCGCACCTCAAGCCCGGCAGCGACAAAGGCCGCCTTGAGCCGGTCCACCTCGGAGAAATCCTTGCTCTCCATCGCGGCGCTTCGGGCGGCGGCGAGTTGCGCCTCGAACCCCGTCAGATCGACAGAGGCACCATCCCAACCCGAGAGTTCATCACTCAAAAGCCCCATGAGTTGGGCAGAGGCGAGTAGTTCCGGCGGCTCTCCTTCGGCGGCCAGGCGATGCAGCTCGGTAAGGGCGCCCGCCGTGTTCAGGTCATCGGCCAGTGCCTCGATCACTGTGGGCGCCGCGCTGGCGGCGGGTTCGATACCCGCTGTCAGCGCGCGCCACTTGCGCAGGGTTGCCTCGGCCTCTTTCGCCTTCTTCTCGGTCCAGTCCATCGGCTTGCGGTAATGCGTGCTCAGGAACACGAAGCGGATCACCTCGCCCGGGATGCCCTGATCAAGCAGGTCGCGCACGGTAAAGAAATTGCCCAGCGACTTGGACATCTTCTTGCCCTCGACCTGCAACATCTCGTTATGCAGCCAGACATTCGCAAAGCGACCCTCGGGATGGGCGCAGCAGCTTTGCGCGATTTCGTTCTCGTGATGCGGGAACATCAGGTCGTTGCCGCCGCCATGGATGTCGAAGCTTTCGCCCAAGAGCTCGTAACTCATGGCCGAGCATTCGATATGCCAGCCCGGCCGCCCCCGGCCCCAGGGGCTGTCCCAGCCGGGCAGATCGGGGGTCGAGGGTTTCCACAGAACGAAATCCATCGGGTTCTTCTTGTAGGGCGCCACCTCGACCCGCGCGCCCGCGATCATGTCATCGACCGAGCGGCCCGAGAGCTTGCCGTAATGCTCTTTCCACGAATCCACCGCGAACAGCACATGACCCTCGGCCGCATAGGCATGGCCCTTGGCGATCAGGCTCTCGATCATCGCCACCATCTGCGGGATGTACTCTGTGGCGCGCGGCATGTGGTCGGGTTCCAGCGCACCCAAGGCGCCCATGTCGTCCAGAAACCACTGGGTCGTCTCGGCGGTGATGTCGCCGATGGGCCGCCCGCTTTCGGCGGCGCGCGCGTTGATCTTGTCGTCGACGTCGGTGAAGTTGCGCACATAGGTCACGTGATCCGCGCCGTAGACTTGGCGCAGCAACCGGTAGAGCACGTCGAACACCACCACCGGCCGCGCGTTGCCCAGATGCGCCCGGTCATAGACCGTGGGACCGCAGACATACATGCGCACGTTCCGGGGGTCGATCGGGACAAACTCTTCCTTTGTCCGCGTCCTTGTGTTGTGCAGCTTGATCGTCGTCATCGTGTCTTGTTCCTCAACAGCATACGGCAGGCGCTTGTCAGCGCGGGCTTAGCAACTTGTCTTTGCGAAGAAAACGACGAATGACCAGCCCGCGAATGGATCAGCGGGTAATGCAGCAGATAATGATGCGAATGGTGCGGGTCATGGCAGAGACATAACACGGCTTGTCCGCTGATCCAAGCCTTGAAACCGCACGCCGCAGGGGAGCCGTCGCCGGCATGCGTCGAGAAACCGTGACCGCGGTGGCAACCGGGCGCGGGGAACGAGGTCCGCTTGAACCGGGCTGCGGACCTCTTGTGTGACCGGATGCCCGGGCAGGTCGGCGGCGCACTGCGTTGCGCGCCGCCTGCCCGCACTCAGAACCGCAGCGATGCCCGCAGGTTGAAGGTGTTGACGTCGAAATCGCTTCCGGCGCCGCCAAAATCCTTGAACTGGTGGCGCAGAACCTCGCCACTGACCGACAAATAGTCGGTCACCGGCATCGCCAGACCCAAACCATAGACCAAGCCGTTTTCATTGCCGAATGTCGAGGTGGCGCGCGCCGCCCCCAGCACGCCATAGGCCAGCACCGGGCCAAAGTCGTAACCGGCCTTGACCTTGAGCCGCCCGATCTCGTCCAGCGTGCCGCCCCCGCCGCCCAGATCGTTGTTGACCCGGTCATATTCCAGTTCACCGCCCATGACGAACCGGTTGCCCAGATCAAAGTTGTAGCCGATATGGCCACCAAATGTGGCGGCCTCGCCATCGCGCGCGCCGGGGCCATCGACATCGCCATAACCGACACCCAGACCCAGATAGGCGCCGCTCCAGTCACCTGCGATTGCCGGGGCGGCAGCCATAGATACCGCGACCAGCGCGGGAACCAAATGCTTCATTGTTCTACTCCTTGCCACGGGACAAGAGAAACCCGGCAAGATATTGTCACCAATATCTTTTTCAGCGCCACTCTCCTGTCGCCACCAGACAGATGCGCCTTGTCGTCACTTGCTTCAAGCCGCCAGGGCCACGGCCCTGCAGGCTGGGCCGGAACCCGCCACAGGGGCGCTAAAGCGTCGCGGAATCCCGCGCACGAGCGCTGCGACACGCAGGTCGCAAACAGGACAGATCAGGTCGGATCGGGATGGCATTCTGCCACAGGATGAGGAGCGCAAGCATGCAAGAGGAACGCAGCAAGATCTGCCTGGTCAGCCGCACCATCGGTGCCGACCGGGGGCGTGCCGCACGGGGTCGGCCTGGCCACCGCTGACGCGTTTTCTTCCTTTCCATTCCCAAACTCACCAGGATTCTACCTGCATGAACGATCAGACTCGTAGCACTGCCCGTGCGGGCGGGCGTTCGGCCCGTCGCGCCGCCCGCTCTGCCGCGCTTCCCGACCATCTGCGCCCCATCCGCCCCGGTATGAGCGGTGGCGCGCTGAACCTTCTGAGCCAACAGGACATGGAGCGTATCCATGCCGCGGCCCTTGACGCGCTGGAACGTATCGGCCTGGCCGATGCCCCGCAAAGCGGCATCGACTATCTGGTCGGCGCCGGCTGTATCCTGGGCGAGGACAAGCGCATCCGCTTTCCCCGCGCGCTGGTCGAGGACACGCTGGCCCGCGCCAACCGCTCGGTGACGCTCTACAGTCGCGACGGCAAGACCGACCTCGAGCTTGCGGGTACGCGGGTCCATTACGGCACCGCGGGCGCGGCGGTTCACATGGTCGATGTCGATGGCCGCGAATACCGCGATTCGACGGTACAGGATCTGCACGACGCCTCGCGGATCTGCGAACGGCTCGACAATATTCATTTCGTGCAACGCCCGATGGTCTGTCGCGATATCAGCGACAATTTCGAAATGGATATGAACACGATTTATGCTTGTTGCTCAGGCACGTACAAGCATGTCGGCGTGTCCTTTACCGATCCGTCCTATGTGGCGCCCGCCATCGAAATGCTGCACATGATCGCCGGAGGCGAGGCCAACTGGCGCGAGCGGCCCTTCGTGTCGAACTCCAACTGCTTTGTCGTGCCGCCGATGAAGTTCGCCACCGAATCCTGCCTGGTGATGGAGGAATGCATCAAGCACGGCATGCCGGTGCTGTTGCTGTCGGCGGGCATGGCCGGGGCCACCGCGCCCTCGACCGTGGCGGGCGCCATCGTTCAGGCGGTGGCGGAATGTCTGGCCGGTCTGGTTTACGTGAACGCGGTCAAGCCGGGCGCGCCCGCGATTTTTGGCACCTGGCCCTTTGGCCTGGACCTGCGCACCGGCGCGATGACCGGCGGGTCGGGCGAACAGGCGCTGCTGACAGCGGGCTGTGCCCAGATGCACCGCTTCTACGATCTGCCTGGCGGCGCGGCGGCGGGGATCGCCGACAGCAAACTGCCGGACATGCAGGCCGGGTGGGAGCAGATGTGCTCGAACGTCATGGCGGGTCTGTCGGGGTTGAACATGGTCTACGAGGCGGCGGGCATGCATGCGTCGCTGCTGGGCTTCTGCCATGAAAGCCTGATCCTGTCCGACGACCTGATCGGCCAGGCGCTGCGCTGCGTGCGCGGCATCGAAGTGACCGACGAGACGCTTGCGGTGGATCAGATCGCCGAGGTCTGTCTGGGCGGCAGCGGCCATTATCTGGGCACCGACCAGACGCTGGGCCGGATGCAGGTGGACTATGTCTATCCCACGCTGGGGGACCGGACCTCGCCCAAGGAATGGGTGGAAAAGGACAAGCCCGACCTGATCGCCAAGGCCGTGGCCCGCAAGGAGGCTATTCTGGCAGAGAGGTCAGCGGCGCGTTTCGATCCCGTTACAGATGCGGCGATTCGGGCGAAGTTCAACATTCACTTGGCGCCGTAAGCTATTGAAAGTGAACGGCGGCCCGAAGGCCGCCGTTCCAGATGGCGATCAGCCATCGCTGGCGGGAAGCAAGCCTGCCTGCTGTGCTTCGGCGACTTCCTCGGCATCCAGGACCGCATCGCCATTGGAATCCATCCGCACAAAGGTTTCGGGATCCACCTCGGGATTTGCGGCCTGAACCTCGGTCAGGGTCAAAACGCCGTCGCCATCTGTATCCGCGCTGCTCTGCGCCCATGCGGTTGCAGGCAGGGCCATACCCAAGGCGCCCAGCAGGGCCAGCAGTTTCGGTGTCATTTGAGTCTCTCCTCAAGTGGGTTATGTCTCTGTCATGTCCGGACAGGCACACCCTCCACCCTTCGCGGGGCGTTGTCATCGGCTTGCGTCGAACAGCGCGGATTCGCGCTGACTGGCGCCGGTTGCCGCTGATCCGGTCGGCGAACCGCCGCCCGGCAACACACGCGCAGGCGAGATCGGCGGATGTCCCCAGAGCGGGTCGCGGCGATCCGGCAAGAGCCTGCCGGATTTCTCCCGAATCGCGGACAAAAAAAAAGGGGGCCGAAGCCCCCTATTGAGTCTCGCGTGCCAGGCTCAATCGTTGACCGCCCGGTATTTTCTGCCTGCGGCCTGGACGCGTCGGGGGCGAGCGCACCCGCCCCGTGTTCGAGTGAGGGGGCTGGTCACCCCGCCCCACCCGGGACCCGGCAGCCCCAGCAGCTGGGGCTGTCGGCTGGAACGCCGGGCGCGGATGGGCCGCGCCGCCGGTTCCGGATTTCGTCGGGGCCGGATTTCCGTGGGAAGCCCCCGGCCCCTACGCGCCCCGGCGGGGGCGCGATCTGTCGTCCTGTGGTTACGAGCAGCCGCTCGTCGCACCACAGGTGTTGCACTTCATGCAGGTGCCGTTGCGCACCAGCGTGTAGTTGCCGCATTCGCCGCAGGCCTCGCCCTCGTATCCCTGCATGCGGGCCTTGGTGCGGGCATCCATGCCGGTCGCGGCGACGGCGGCCTGTCCGGTTTCGGGCACCAGCGTCTGCAGCGCCGCGACGGGGTCGCCGGCACTGTCCAGCGCCACCGCGCCAACACTGGCGCCCCCGTTCAGCACCACCAGCTCCTGCGGCAGGCGCTTGCGCAGATAGCCGGTCGAGCTGATCTGTTTCAGCACCTCGAGCGATTTCGACGCGGCGCTGTCGCTGACGGTGGTGACGTTCGACACGCCCTCGTCCTCGCCCTTGCCGATATCGTCGAATGTCGCGCCTTCGGGCTTCACATGGGCCAGGTCGGTGCGATCCAGATAGCTGACCGCCAGTTCCCGGAACACATAGTCCAGGATTGAGGTCGCGTTCTTGATCGAGTCGTTGCCCTGCACCATGCCGGCCGGTTCGAACTTGGTAAAGGTGAAGGCATCGACGAATTCCTCCAGCGGCACCCCGTATTGCAGGCCGACCGAGACCGCGATGGCAAAGTTGTTCATCATCGCCCGGAACCCGGCGCCTTCCTTATGCATGTCGATGAAGATCTCGCCCAGCGAACCGTCCTGATACTCACCGGTGCGCAGATAGACCTTGTGACCGCCCACGATCGCCTTCTGGGTATAGCCCTTGCGGCGATGGGGCAGTTTCTCGCGATGGCTGCGGATCACCTCCTTGACCACCACTTTCTCGATCACCTTCTCGGCCAGCACGGCGGCCTTTTCGGCCGGGGTGCCGGTTTCCAGCACCTCGGCGGCCTCGTCGTCATCCTCGATAAGGGCGGCAGCCAGCGGCTGGCTCAGCTTGGAGCCATCCCGATAGAGCGCGTTGGCCTTCACCCCCAGCGACCAGCTAAGTTCATAGGCCTTCTGGCAATCCTCGATGGTGGCGTTGTTGGGCATGTTGATCGTCTTGCTGATCGCCCCCGAGATAAAGCTCTGCGCTGCCGCCATCATGGTGATGTGGCTGTCCACCGACAGGAAACGCTTGCCCTTCTTGCCGCAGGGATTGGCACAGTCGAAGATCGCGTAATGCTCCTCGGACAGATGCGGCGCCCCTTCCAGCGTCATCGTTCCGCAGACATGGTCGTTGGCCGCGTCGATATCCTTCTTGGTAAAGCCCAGATGCCGCAGCAGGTCAAAGGTGGGGTCGTTCAGCTTGGCCGCCGGGATACCCAGAACCCCGGTGCAGAAATCCTCGCCCAGGGTCCACTGGTTGAAGACAAAGCGGATATCAAAGGCGCTTTCCAGCGCGGCGTCGATCTTGCGCAGCTCGTTGGGGCCAAAGCCGTGGCCCGTCAGCGAGGTGTGGTTGATCCCCGGCGCATTGCCGATGGTGCCATGACCCACCGCATAAGACACGATCTCTTCGATCTGGGCGCTGGAATAACCCAGGTTCTCCAGCGCGGCGGGGACCGAGCGGTTGATGATCTTGAAATAACCGCCGCCCGCCAGCTTCTTGAACTTGACCAGTGCAAAATCGGGTTCGATCCCGGTGGTGTCGCAATCCATCACCAGGCCGATGGTGCCGGTGGGCGCGATCACGCTGGTCTGCGCGTTGCGATAGCCGTTCTTCTCGCCCAGGCTCAGCGCCTCGTCCCACGAGGCCATCGCCAGTTCGACCAGACGCGGGTCGGGGCAGTTGGAATGATCCAGCGGCACCGGCTTGACGCTCAGCTTTTCATAGCCATTGGCCTTGCCCTGGGCAGCGGTGCGGTGGTTGCGCATCACCCGCAGCATATGGGCGGCGTTGCGCTCATACCCGGCAAAGGGCCCCAGCTCTCCGGCAATCTCGGCCGAGGTGGCATAGGCGACACCGGTCATGATCGCGGTCAGCGCACCGCAGAGCGCGCGGCCCTCGTCGCTGTCATAGCCGTAGCCCATGTTCATCAGCAGGCCGCCAATATTGGCATAGCCCAGACCCAGCGTGCGGAAATCATAGCTGAGCTGCGCGATCTCCTTGGACGGGAACTGCGCCATGGTCACCGAGATTTCCAGCGTCAGCGTCCACAGGCGGGTCGCATGGATGTAATCCTCGGCCTGGAACTCGCCATCCTTGAGGAAGGTCAGCAGGTTCATCGACGCCAGGTTACACGCGGTATCGTCGAGGAACATGTATTCCGAACAGGGGTTCGAGCCACGGATCGGGCCGTCTGCCGGGCAGGTATGCCACTCGTTCACCGTGTCGTGGAACTGGATGCCCGGATCGGCGCAGGCCCAGGCCGCATGGCCCACCTTCTCCCATAGCTCGCGCGCCTTGACGGTCTTTGCGACCTTTCCGTTGACTCGGTTGATCAGCTCCCAATCGGCATCCTTTTCCACCGCCTTGAGGAACGCATTGGTGACCCGGATCGAGTTGTTCGAGTTCTGGCCCGAAACCGAGTTATAGGCCTCGCTGTCCCAATCGGTGTCATAGGTGGGGAACTCGATGCTGGTATGGCCCTGCTTGGCGTAATCCAGCACCCGCTTGATATAGGTTTCCGGGATCGCGACCTTTTTGGCCTCGCGGATCGCGGCCTTGAGCCCCTCGTTCACCGCCGGGTCATAGGCATCGACCTCGGCGCCGTCCCAGGCACGGATCGCGGCAAAGATGCCGTTCAGCATCTTTTCATGCATCTTCGAGCCGGCGACGATGCTGGCGACCTTCTGCTCTTCGAGCACCTTCCACTGGATGAACTGCTCGATATCGGGGTGATCGGCGTCGACGATCACCATCTTGGCTGCCCGACGGGTTGTCCCGCCCGATTTGATGGCGCCCGCCGCGCGGTCGCCGATCTTGAGAAAGCCCATAAGGCCCGAGGATTTGCCACCGCCCGACAGGCTCTCGCCCTCGGCGCGCAGATGGCTGAAATTGGTGCCGGTGCCGGACCCGTATTTGAACAGGCGCGCCTCGCGCACCCACAGATCCATGATGCCGCCCTCGTTCACCAGATCGTCGCTGACCGACTGGATGAAACAGGCATGCGGCTGGGGATGTTCATAGGCGCTGTCCGACTTGGTCAGCTTGCCGGTCTTGTAGTCGACATAGTGATGGCCCTGCGCCGGGCCGTCGATGCCATAGGCCCAGTGCAGGCCGGTGTTGAACCATTGCGGGCTGTTGGGTGCGGCGCGCTGGGTGGCCAGCATATAGCGCATCTCGTCGAAATAGGCGCGCGCATCCTCTTCGGTGGTGAAATAGCCACCTTTCCAGCCCCAATAGGCCCAGGCGCCCGCCAGCCGGTCAAACACCTGCTTGGACGAGATCTCACCGCCCATTTCGGCGTCGCTGTCGGGAACCGAACGCCACAGGAATTCCGGCACGCCCTTTTCGCGCACCTTCTTGAGACGGCTGGGCACGCCCGCCTTGCGGAAATATTTCTGTGCGATCACGTCGCTGGCGACCTGGCTCCAGCTGGTGGGAACCTCGATATCGTCGAGGCGGAACACGATGGTGCCATCCGGATTGCGAATCTCGGAGGTCGCGGATCGGAACTCCAGATCCGCATAAGCATCCTGTCCCGCCGTCGTGAACTTTCTTTCGATCTTCATGTCCCCAGCCCCTGGTCGTTTCTTGATTTCACAGCCTGCGTGGTGGCACGCCTGCGCGCTCTCCGATGTCTACCGATTGCACTTTCGTGCAGCAGAACGAATTCTAACAGCAGCGCGAAGCAAGGCCTCGCGCTCAACAATTCTTGATCTTTGGTTTCTCCTTCCCGACCTGCCCGCTCAATTCGCGCAGCCACCAGATTTTGTGGCTAACCGGTCGGCTCATACAATCTGGCGTATCCAGGCATAGTAGGTCAACGTGATTTTTACCCCTCTCCGCGAATCTTTTTTGTTGACCCGCGTGCCTTTTGGCGTGATCGCGATTCCTCCACAAAGCCATCCCCAGCGCCTGCCGTAGCCGATGCCAGAGGGGCAAAAATTTTTTCCTTATGTCTCGGGCGCTTTTGGGATCGAACCAATGCTGCCATGCAGAAAACACAGCATCTAACAAGTCGCGGCCTATTGCCCGGGCAACGCCTGCAATCAAGCCAAATCACGGACCGCCCCCCAATGACGACCCATTGCAGTCGCTTGAACGCCGGCTTTTCGGGGATCTGTCGCAACGAAAACTGTGGCCGGAGGCACACTAGATGTAGCGGTCAGACCGTCATCTTGACCGAATCCCTGCATATTGCAGGTGCCGGGAATCGCGCTCTCCAAACCTAAGCTACAAAGCGCAAACAGAACAACACGAGGAAGACGAGAAGAAAGTGGTCGGGGCGGCGAGATTCGAACTCACGACCCCCTGTACCCAAAACAGGTGCGCTACCAGACTGCGCCACGCCCCGGACCGTGCGCCTTCCTATCCGCCGAAATCCGATTTGAAAAGGCCTAACAGGGCCAGGCGGCCGGTCCGTCCGAAAAAACCTGATGCTGCAGCAGAGTGCCCGGTACAATCCCGTAACGCTCAGCCAGCCCGCCATTGATCTCGAGCACCGCAAACACCGCATCGCCGCCCAGGATCGCTGTTTCGTCATGCGGGATCGCGTTGGGATGAACGTGGGTTACGATGCCAGCCTGATCGACAAAGATCAAATCAAGTGGGATCAGCGTGTTCTTCATCCAGAATGCAACTCGCTGTGGACGTTCGAAGACGAACAGCATACCCGCACCGCGCGGCAGACTTTCGCGGAACATCAGCCCTTGTGACCGCTCCGCTGGCGTTTGCGCCAGTTCGATTGTGAATCGCAGCTCGGCCCCTTCGCTGCGCAGGCGCAACTCGCCATCCCGGCAGTTCTCCGCCCAAAGCGTGGTGGCGCCAGCCAGCCAGACCAGCAGACCAAGCTTCGCGCGGATCACGACAGCGCCTTCATGTATTCAGCGCCGCTTCCCAAGCCAACACCTCGGCGGCCATGCGTCCGCGCTTACCGTCGACTACCCGCATCGCAAGCGCCTCGCCCGGTTGCAAGTCCGAGAGGCCCGATTGGCGCAGTACCTCGATGTGCAGGAAAACATCCTCGTTTCGACCGAAGACATTGGCAAAGCCAAAACCCTTGCCCTTGTCGAACCATTTGACCCGGGCCGGTTCCAGCGGCGCGGCTCGGATCGCATCCGGGTCCATCTCGGCAAAATCCGACAACAGCACCGTCTCGGGCCGTTCGGGCGGAACGATGCTTATGACCTCGACCGCCTGCACACCGCGATCGGTACGATGGGTTACAATCTCGATTGCAGAGCCATCGGCAACCGAACTCTGGCCGAAGTTCCTAAGTACATTGACATGCAGCAAGATATCCGGGCCACCTTCGTCGGAGACCACGAAACCATATCCCTTGGTCGGATCAAACCATTTGACTCGTCCATGGACTTTGTATGCACTGCTCAGTTCTTCGGACACTTGCTATCCATCGTGATTTGACGTTGCTGTAAGCCCCTTGGTTTGCCGGATTTTACACCTGAAACACAAGGAAAAAAAGTTCTTCTATTTCTGACACTTGCATTTCACGTTCCGCGAATGTCAGGGGTTGAGACGCTGGATATTCCAGCTTTCCCCTGGGTCCGCCCGACGCCAGACAAAGCGGTCGTGCAGTCGGAATGCGCCATCCGCCCAGAATTCGATCTCGACAGGTGTCAGGCGAAACCCGCCCCAGAACGGCGGGCGCGGCGGGTTCGGTCCCTTGGCCGTGGTGATCTTGGCAACCTCGGCCATCAGCGCGGCGCGGCTCGACAGCGGCCGTGACTGGCGTGAGGCCCAGGCGCCCAGCCTGCTCTTGAGCGAGCGCGAGGCATAATAGGCATCGGCCTGCGGCCCCGCTTCGCGGGTGATCGTGCCGCGCACCCGGATCTGGCGGCGCAGCGATTTCCAATGCATCACAAAGGCGGCCTTACCAGCCTGCTCCAGCTCGATCGCCTTGGCGCTTTCGTAATTGGTGTAGAAAACGAAGGCCGCCGGTTCGATCTCTTTCAGCAGCACCATCCGCACATTCGGCAGCCCCGAGGCATCCACCGTCGCCAGCGCGATTGCGTTCGGATCATTGGGTTCCGTCCGCTCTGCCTCGGCCAACCAGTCCCGCGCAATAGCAAACGGGTCATCACCGGCGAAGATGCCAGTCCTGTCACTCATGTCCATCCCCTTGAACAACTGCGGCAGAGCCTAGGCCCTCTTCCCGACACGGGCAAGAGCGCGCGCCCTTGAAGGGACATGTTCTATAGCATAAACCACAAGCTCATGACGCGACGACAGGCGGAGAACCGAACATGTCAAATCAGTTGATGGCCGGAAAACGCGGCCTCATCATGGGACTGGCCAATGACAAATCCATCGCCTGGGGCATTGCCCGAGCGCTTGCGGATGCGGGCGCAGAGCTGGCCTTTTCCTATCAGGGCGATGCGCTGAAGAAGCGGGTCGACCCGCTGGCCGCGCAACTGGGCAGCGAGATCGTGCTGCCTTGTGACGTAGGCGACGAGGACTCGATCGACGCGCTGTTCGACGCGCTCGAACAGAAATGGGGCAAGCTCGACTTTGTCGTGCATGCCATCGGCTTTTCCGACAAGAACGAGCTGCGCGGTCGCTACGTCGACACCAGCCGGGCGAATTTCAAGCTGACCATGGATATCTCGGTCTTTTCCTTCACCGCGGTGATGAAGCGGGCCGAAAAGCTGATGACCGAAGGCGGCAGCGCCATCACTCTCACCTATTACGGTGCCGAACAGGTGATGCCGCACTATAATGTGATGGGTGTGGCCAAGGCTGCGCTCGAGGCGTCGGTCAAGTACCTGGCAGAGGATCTGGGCAAGGACGGTATCCGCGTCAACTCGGTCAGCGCCGGTCCTATCAAGACGCTGGCCGCCAGCGGCATCGGCGATTTCCGTTATATCATGAAGTGGAACGAGTATAACTCGCCGTTGCGCCGCAATGTCACGATCGACGATGTGGGCAAATCGGCGCTCTACCTGCTCTCGGATCTCAGCTCGGGTGTCACGGGCGAGAACCTGCATGTGGACAGCGGCTATCACATTGTCGGGATGAAGGCGGTCGACGCTCCCGACATCGACAAGGGGTAAAGGGATGAGCACGAAGGATCCGCATCGCCTGCCCCATGAAAAGGGCTTTCACATCAGCTGGGACCAGATCCATCGCGACAGCCGGGCGCTGGCCTGGCGGCTGGATGGCCAGGGCCCCGACGAGGGCGCCTGGCGCGCGGTGGTGGCGATCACGCGTGGCGGCATGGCCCCCGCCATGATCGTCAGCCGCGAGCTGGATATTCGCACCGTCGACACGATCAGCGTGAAATCCTATCACCATCAGGCTCAGGGACAGGCGCAGGTGCTGAAGGCGCCGGATGAGGCGCTGATGGGCGACGGAACCGGTATTCTGGTCATCGACGACCTGGTCGACAGCGGCAAGACGCTGGAACTGGTGCGCGAGATGTATCCTAACGCCCATTTCGCCACGGTCTATGCCAAACCCAAGGGCCGGCCGATGGTCGATACCTTCATCACCGAGGTCAGCCAAGACACCTGGATCTTCTTTCCATGGGACATGGCGCTGCAATATGTCGAACCCTATCGGGGCACCGACTGATCCAACTGCCAGCGCGCCCGAAAGAGCGCGCTTTCTGCACCAAGACCCCACCTCCTGAACAGAGTATCCAAGATGGCCCCGACCCGTACCGCCACCACATTCGCGCCGCCGGTGATGGAGGCGCGGCGCTGGCTGGAGGGCGTCAGCTTTTCGCCCGAGCGGCCGCTGATCAATGTCAGCCAGGCCGCGCCGGTCGAGCCGCCGCCGCAGGCGCTGCGTCAGGCGATGGCCGATTTCGCGCTGACCGAGGACAGCGCGCATCTCTATGGTCCGGTACTGGGCAACGCCGATCTGCGCGCCGAACTGGCCGCCCTGATCAGCCGCCACTATGGCGGCGCGGTCAGGGCCGAACAGGTGGCGATCACCTCGGGCTGCAATCAGGCCTTTGCCGCCACCATCTCGGCCATAACCGGCGAAGGGGATGAGGTCATCCTGCCAACGCCTTGGTATTTCAACCATAAAATGTGGCTCGACATGGAAGGGGTCACGGCCGTGCCGCTGGCCACCGGACCCGATCTGCTGCCCGATGTCGAGGCCGCGCGCGCCCTGATCACGCCGCGCACCCGCGCCATCGCGCTGGTGACGCCGAACAATCCGGGCGGCGTGGAATACCCCGGCGAACTGGTCGGCGCCTTCTTTGATCTGGCCGCCGAACACGGGCTGCGCCTGCTGCTGGACGAGACCTATCGCGATTTCGACAGCCGCAGCGGTGCGCCGCATGACCTGTTCGCCCGGCCCGACTGGGACAAGACGCTGGTGCATCTCTATTCGTTTTCCAAGGCCTACCGGCTGACCGGACACCGGGTCGGCGCGCTGGCCAGCGATACCGGACTTCTGGCCGAGATCGAGAAGTTCCTCGACACCGTCGCCATCTGCCCGGGCCAGATCGGCCAGCATGCCGCGCTGTGGGGCATGCGCAATCTGGGCCAGTGGGTGGCCGGTGAACGGGACGAGATCCTCGACCGCCGCGCCGCCATTGCCGAGGGCATGCCCGCGCTCGCGGCCGAGGGCTGGAAACTGCTGGGGCTGGGCGCCTATTTCGCCTATCTCGAACATCCCTTCGATATCCCCTCGGACGAGTTGGCCCGACGGCTGGTGCGGGATGTCGGGGTGCTGGTGCTGCCCGGCACCATGTTCATGCCCGAGGGCGACCCCGCCGGGGCCCGCCAGCTGCGGGTGGCCTTTGCCAATCTCGACCGCGCCGGGATCGGCCAGCTGTTCGACAGGCTCAAAGGGCTCCGCTTCTGACCTTGCCCAGCCCGGATGCCCGGCGTAGACAGGGCGGCAAACGAACGGGCAAGGCGAAACCGCCGCATTCCAGCCGCAACAAGGGGGCGACATGGCCGCAGGTGTCAAAAGCTTATCAAAGACCTTTGTCTGGATCCTGATGGGTCTGCTGATGGCGGGGCTTGCCGGCTTCGGCGCCGTCAACCTCAGCGGCACGGTACGCACCGTGGCGCAGGTGGGCGAGCAAACGGTCAGCGTCGATGCCTATGCCCGCGAACTGCAACGCGAGATCCGCGCCATCGAGGCGCAGACCGGTCAACCCCTGCAAATGAGCCAGGTGCGCGATCTGGGTATCGACCAGGCCGTGCTGGCACGCCTTGTGGCGATTGCCGCGCTGGATAACGAGGTGGCCGGACTGGGTATCTCGATTGGCGACGAGAACCTGAGCCGCGAGATCGTGCAGATCCCCGCCTTTCAGGGTGTCGACGGCAAGTTCGACCCCGAGGGTTATCGCTATGCGCTGGACAACGCGGGCCTGAGCGAGGCCGAGTTCGAGGCCGATCTGCGCCGCGAATCGGCACGTACCCTGGTGCAGGGCGCGATCATGGAAGGGCTGGTCATGCCCGATACCTATGCCGACACGCTGGCGCAGTTCGTGGGCGCACGCCGCAGCTTTACCATGGCCACCGTCGATACCGGCGCACTGGATGCCCCGGTTGCCATCCCCGATGCGGCCGAGGTCGAGGCCTATTACGCCGACAATCAGGACCAGTTCATGTTGCCGCGCAGCAAGCGGCTGACCTATGCGCTGCTGACACCCGAAATGCTGCTCGACCGGGTCGAGCTGGACGAGGGCGCGGTGCGCCGTCTCTTCGAGGAACGCGAAAGCAACTACCAGCAGCCCGAACGCCGTCTGGTCGAACGTCTGGTCTTTGCCGATCAGGCCAGCGCCGAAAGCGCCATGGCCCAGGTCGAGGTTGGCGGCGCCACCTTCGAACAGCTGGTCGAGGGGCGCGGTCTCTCGCTGAGCGACGTCGACATGGGAGACCTGACCGCGCAGGATCTGGGCGCTGCCGCCGAGGCGGTGTTCGCCGCCGAGGTCGGTGATGTGGTCGGCCCCCTGCCCTCGGATCTCGGCCCCGCGCTGTTCCGGGTGAACGGCACGCTCGATGCCCGCATCACGGCCTTTGAAAGCGTCGAGGCCGAACTGCGCGACGAGCTTGCCGGCGAACGCGCCCGCCGCCTGATCGAGGCACAGGCCGAATCCCTCAACGACATGCTGGCCGGTGGCGCCACGCTGGAAGAGTTGGCGCAGGATACCGACATGGAACTGGGTCAGATCGACTGGACCGAGGACAGCTCGGACGGGGTCGCCGCTTATGCCGGGTTCCGCGAGGCCGCGACCGAGGTGGCCGAGGGCGATTTCCCCGAAATCGGCTTTCTCGAAGACGGCGCCGTCTTTGCCCTGCGCCTTGACGAAGAGCTGGAGCCACGCCCCGAACCGCTCGACAGCGCCCGCGAAAGTGTGGCCGCCGCCTGGACCGCCGACGCCACCCGCCGCGCGCTTCAGGACAAGGCCGCCAGCGTTGTGACAAGCCTGGCGACGGATGGCGATTTCACCGCCACCGGCCTGTCGCATCGGGTGGAAAACGGGTTGACCCGCACCGCTTTCATCGACGGCACGCCGTTTGACTTCATGGAGCAGGTCTTTGCGATGCAGCCCGGCGACCTCAAGGTGATCGCGGGCGACGATGCCGCGTTCATCGTGCGGCTGGAAGAGGAACTGCCGCCCGCCGATACCGACGAGCTGACCCAGATGAAACGGGCGCTGAGTGCACAGATGAGCCAGGCCTTGGCACAGAACCTGTTCGACATCTATGTCCGCGACGCCCAGACACGGGCACAGCCGACCCTGGACCAGCGCGCGCTGAACGCGGTGCAGGCCAGCTTTCAATAAGGGGTCCCCATGGCGCTGACACCCGATTTCGAAACCTTCGCCCGCGCCTATGAGGCGGGCGAGAACCAGGTCGTCCACACCCGCCTGGCCGCCGATCTCGACACCCCGGTGTCGCTGATGCTCAAGCTGACGGGCGCACAGAAAGACGCCTTCATGCTCGAATCGGTGACCGGTGGCGAAGTGCGCGGGCGCTATTCGATCATCGGGATGAAGCCGGACCTGATCTGGCGCTGTCATGGCGAACAATCTGCGCTGAACCGGCAGGCGCGGTTCGATCCCGACGGGTTCCAGCCGCAAGAGGGCAATCCGCTCGACAACCTGCGCGCGCTTCTGGCCGAAAGCCGCATCGCGCTGCCCGAGGATCTGCCGCAGGCCTCGGCCGGGCTGTTCGGCTATCTTGGCTATGACATGGTGCGGCTGGTCGAACATCTGCCCGATGTGAACCCCGATCCGCTGGGCCTGCCCGATGCTGTGATGATGCGCCCCTCGGTCGTGGCGGTGCTCGACGGGGTCAAGGGCGAGGTCACCGTGGTCTCGCCCGCCTGGGTCAGCGACGGCCAATCGGCGCGCGCCGCCTATGCTCAGGCGGCTGAGCGGGTGATGGATGCGGTGCGCGATCTGGAACGCGCCATGCCCGCCGAGACCCGCGATCTGGGCGAGGCATATGAGGTCGCGCCGCCGGTGTCGAACTTCACCCGCGAGGGCTATAAGGCGGCGGTCGAAAAGGCCAAGGATTACATCCGTGCGGGCGACATCTTTCAAGTGGTCCCGGCACAGCGCTGGACGCAGGAATTTCCGCTGCCGCCCTTTGCGCTCTACCGCTCGCTCCGGCGCACCAACCCGTCGCCCTTCATGTTCTATTTCAACTTCGGCGGCTTTCAGGTGGTGGGCGCCAGCCCCGAAATCCTGGTGCGTGTCTTTGGGCAAGAGGTGACGATCCGCCCGATCGCGGGCACCCGCCCGCGCGGCGCCACCCCGGAAGAGGACCGCGCCAACGAGGCCGATCTGCTCGCCGACAAGAAGGAACTTGCCGAACATCTGATGCTGCTCGATCTGGGCCGCAACGATGCGGGCCGGGTCAGCAAGATCGGCACCGTGCGCCCGACCGAGAAATTCATCATCGAGCGCTATTCTCACGTGATGCATATCGTGTCGAACGTGGTCGGAGAGCTGGATCCGGACAAGGACGCGCTGGATGCCTTCTTTGCCGGCATGCCCGCCGGTACGGTCAGCGGGGCCCCCAAGGTGCGCGCGATGGAGATCATCGACGAGCTGGAGCCGGAAAAACGCGGCATCTATGGCGGCGGTGTCGGCTATTTCAGCGCCGGGGGCGACATGGACATGTGCATCGCCCTGCGCACCGCCATCGTCAAGGACCGCAAGCTCTATATCCAGGCCGGCGGCGGCGTGGTCTATGACAGCGACCCCGAGGCCGAGTTCATGGAGACGGTGCACAAATCCAACGCCATCCGCCGCGCGGCGGCGGATGCGGCCCGGTTCACCGGTTCGCGCAACAGCTGATGCACCTGCTCGATCCGCGCAGCCTGCCCCCGGTTCCCTGGAAGAACGGCGGCGGCGTGACGCGCGAGATCGCCGGAGAGCCCGGGCACTGGCGGCTCAGCCTGGCCGAGGTTACCGCCGCGGGTCCGTTTTCCCTGTTTCCCGGGCAGATGCGTATTCTGACCGTGGTCCACGGCAGCGGAATGGAACTGCACACCGACGGGCGCGTTTTGCGGGCCCAAATTGGCGCCCCCCTGCCTTTCTCGGGCGATCTCCCGATCACCGGACGATTGCCCGACGGTCCCGTGCGCAACCTGAACCTGATCTTCGATCCCCGCCGGGTAAGCGGCTCGGTCAGCGTTCTTACCGGGACGCGCACCCTTGCCGCCACCCCCGAAGAGGTTGCGCTCTATCTCCTCAGCGGCACGGCAAGCTGTCAAACCACGGCCATAGCCGCGGGCCAGATCCTGCGCGCCCGGGGGGCGCCCCTCAAGCTCGGCCCAGACGCCCTGGCGCTTGGCGTTGCGATCTCACGCCAAACCTGATCCTTCATTCCGCCGCAAATACTCCCGCCGGAGGCGCACAAGAAAAAGAGCGCGCCACAGGCGCTCCTTTTGGCAACACCCCCCGGCCTCAGCCCGGATCGCGTGTCAGCACTGCCGAGACCGGCGCCAGCGCCACCCGGCTGGCGCGATCCTGCAACCCCCACAGCAGCAGCGCCGAGATCGTGTCGGGCCGCAGTCGGCCCAGCATCACCACCGCGCCCTCCTGCCCGGCGCGGAATGCCGCCTGGTCAAGGAACCGGCGCATCACCGTCGGGCTTTGTCCGGCCCCGTCGAAATCGCGGAACACCACGGCCGAGGGCACACCGTCGCGCGCGGCCAGTTTCTGCACCGTGTTCAGCCCGTTATCCTGGGTCAGCAGCCCGCGCCCACTGCCACCGACAATGGCGGTGACCTGATCGGACAGCGCCCGGTTGCCCTGGATGCCGGTGCCGGTGCCCTCGAGGATGCCCACCGTTTCGGGCAGTGCCTTCAGCCAGACCGCCATCGAGACCTCGGCATCCTGCGCGCTGGCGGCGGCGGGCAGATCGGCGATCACCATCACCTCGACCCCGGCGGCGCGGTGGCGGGCCATTTTCTCGGCGGCCTGCGGGTCCGCCGGATCCAGCGCAAAGGTCAACGGATAGGGAAAATCGCGCAACGCCTCGCTGCCCAGCCCCTCGGCATCGTCGATCAGGACAATCGACATCAGCGGCTTGTCCTCGGGGTTCTCGAATGTCGCCGCATAGGCCTCGATCGGGCGCGGGCCGTCCTCGGCCGCGGCATCGGTGCCACTATCGCGTTCGGTCAGCGGCACCACAGGGGTGCCGACGCGTGGTGTCGCGCCCTCTTCGGCCCCACCGATCTGCGGCAGGGCGGCGATGCGCGGCTTCTCGTCTTCCTGCGGCACTTCGGGCGCCGCCGTTGCGGTATCCGGCGCTGGTGCACTGTCGGTCGTGGGCGCCTCGGTCACGCTTCCCCCTTCCTGGGACACCTGCGGATCGGTCGCGACGACGGGTTGCTCTGGTGCGGCCTCCGGCAGGCTGGGCGCGGTCACCTCGGCGGTCACACCGGTTGCGGGCGCGCTGGGCTGCGCGGGTGCTGCGGTATTCACCTCGGGTTCGCTGCGATCCTGCGGAGCGGCGGGGCTCGCCAGTTGTGGTTGGCTCACGCCGGCACCCGTCCCCGGCACCTGCACGGCGGCGGTTTCGCTGCCCTCGGGCCGGTCGATGGCATCGGTCGCGCCGCCCACCTGCGGTTTGTCGGCGGGCTGGCGGTCGGCCTCGTCCAGGGCGCCAAGCGTTTCGGCGCCGGGCGCCGCCTCGGGCTGGCGCGGCGCCAGTTCCACCAGATCGGCGTCACGACCGGGGGCCGCGATTCCCCTGTCCTCGGCAGGTTCCGCCGCCGGTTCCGCCGACGCGGGTGTTGCCGCCACCTCGGGACGCTGCGGCAAAGGTGTCGTCAGCGACAGCCAGGCCGCCGCCGCCAAGACCAGCACCGCCCCGGCCAATAGTCCTCCGATGAATCCGCCCATATCCTCACGCCTCTTGTTGGTCCTGCTTCGACTTTTTGCCCGTTCGCCCCGTCTGCCCTTGACGCTGCCGCACAAGACTGAACATGTAGGGGCGCGATTACTATACCTTGGCTGGCCCCCGTGCCACCAGCCCCTAATACCCGACGGGACAAGGCTCAAGATGCTGCTCTTGATCGACAATTACGACAGTTTCACCTACAACCTCGTACACTATCTGGGCGAGCTTGGCGCCGAGATCGAGGTGCGCCGCAACGATGCGCTGGATGTGCAGGAGGCGATGGCGCTGAACCCGGCGGGCATCCTGCTCAGCCCCGGCCCCTGCGACCCTGATCAGGCGGGCATCTGCCTTGCACTGACCGAGGCCGCCGCCGAGACCCGCACGCCTTTGCTGGGCGTGTGCCTGGGCCATCAGACCATCGGACAGGCCTTTGGTGGCAAGGTGGTGCGCTGCCACGAGATCGTGCATGGCAAGATGGGCCAGATGCATCACAGCGCAAAAGGTCTGTTTGCAGGCCTGCCCTCGCCGTTCGAGGCGACCCGCTATCATTCGCTGGTGGTCGACCGCGACAGCCTGCCCGACTGTCTCGAGGTTACCGCCTGGCTGGAGGATGGCACCATCATGGGGCTGCAACACAAGGACCTGCCGATCCATGGGGTACAGTTTCACCCCGAATCCATCGCCTCGGAACATGGGCACGCATTGCTGCGCAATTTCCTCGACGTGATGAAGGTACCGGCATGAGTGATGCGCTGAAACCGCTGATCGGTGCCGCTGCCGACCGCTCGCTGACCCGCGCCGAGGCCGAGCAGGCCTTTACCATCCTGTTCGATGGCGAGGCGACGCCCAGCCAGATCGGCGGCCTGCTGATGGCGCTGCGCACGCGCGGCGAAACGGTCGACGAATACGCCGCCGCCGCCGCCGTGATGCGCGCCAAATGCAACGCTGTGCGCGCGCCCGAGGGCGCGATGGATATTGTCGGCACCGGCGGCGATGGCAAGAACACGCTGAACATCTCGACCGCCACCGCCTTTGTCGTGGCCGGCGCCGGCGTGGTGGTGGCCAAGCACGGCAACCGCAACCTGAGTTCGAAATCCGGTACCGCCGATTTGCAGAGCCAGATGGGCATCAACGTGATGGTTGGCCCGCAAGTGGTTGAAAAGGCACTGAACGAGGCCGGGATCGGCTTCATGATGGCGCCTATGCATCACCCGGCCACCGCCCATGTGATGCCCACCCGAGCCGAACTGGGCACCCGAACCATCTTCAACATTCTCGGGCCGCTTACCAACCCGGCAGGGGTCAAGCGGCAACTGACCGGCGCTTTCAGTCGCGCGCTGATCCGGCCCATGGCCGAGACGCTGGGCCTTTTGGGCTCGGAGCGCGCCTGGCTGGTGCATGGCTCGGACGGCACCGACGAGCTGACCATTACCGGGGTCAGCTGGGTCGCCGCGCTCGAGGACGGTACCGTCAAGGAGGTCGAGCTGCATCCCGAGGATGCGGGCCTGCCGGTGCACCCGTTCGAGACGATCGTCGGCGGCACCCCCGAGGAAAACGCCACCGCGTTTCGCGCGCTGCTGGATGGCGCGCCGTCGGCCTATCGCGACGCGGTGCTGCTGAACGCCGCCGCCGCGCTGGTGGTGGCCGACCGCGCCGCCGACCTGCGCGAGGGTGTCGCCCTCGCCGCCCAGAGCATCGACAGCGGCCAGGCCCGCGCCAAGGTCGAGGCCCTTTCCCGCATCACACAGGACGCAAGATGACCGACACGATTCTCGACAAGATCAAGGCCTACAAGCTGGAAGAGGTCGCCGCCGACAAGGCCGCCAAACCGCTAGCGGCGGTCGAGGCCGAGGCGCGCGAGGCAGGTCCGGTGCGCGGCTTTGCCGAAGCGCTGATCGCGGCCACGCGCCAGGGCTATGGCCTGATTGCCGAGATCAAGAAGGCCAGCCCCTCCAAGGGGTTGATCCGCCCCGATTTCGACCCGCCCGCGCTGGCGCGTGCCTATGCCGAGGGCGGCGCGACGTGCCTATCGGTGCTGACCGACACGCCCAGTTTCCAGGGCGCCAAATCCTATCTGACCGCCGCGCGCGCCGCCTGCAACCTGCCCGCGCTGCGCAAGGATTTCATGTATGACCCCTATCAGGTGGTCGAGGCGCGCGCGCTGGGGGCCGATTGTATCCTGATCATCATGGCCTCGGTCGACGATGCCCAGGCCGAGGAACTGGAACAGACCGCGTTCGACTGGAACATGGATGTCCTGATCGAGGTGCATGACGCCGAGGAACTGGAACGTGCCGAGCGCTTGAAAAGCCCGCTGATCGGTATTAACAACCGCAATCTCAAGACATTCGAGACGACGCTGGATACCACCCGCAAACTGTCGAAACTGGTTCCGCCAGAGCGGATCATCGTCTGTGAAAGCGGGCTGAACACACCCGCCGACCTGTCCGACATGGCGCGCTATGGCGCCCGCTGTTTCCTGATCGGCGAAAGCCTGATGCGCCAGGACGACGTGGCCGAGGCAACCCGCACCCTGCTGGCCGATCCGCTGATGCCCGGAGCGATGTGATGAGCCTGACCCATTTCGACGCCAAGGGTGATGCGCATATGGTCGATGTCACCGACAAGGCGGTGACCGACCGCGTGGCCGTGGCCGAGGGTCACATCAGCATGGCACCGGAAACCTTTGATATCGTGGCGGAGGGACGCGCGAAAAAGGGGGACGTGCTGGCGGTTGCGCGGCTTGCGGGCATCATGGGCGCAAAGCGAACCCCCGATCTGATCCCGCTCTGCCATCCGCTGGCCCTGACCAAGGTCGCCGTCGATCTGACGCTGGACCCCGATCTGCCCGGCGTGCGCATCGCGGCCACGGTCCGCACCACTGGCCAGACCGGAGTCGAGATGGAGGCGCTGACGGCTGTCTCGACCGCCGCGCTCACAGTCTATGACATGGTCAAGGCGGTGGACAAGGCGATGCAGATCGGAGGCATTCGGGTCGCATTGAAAGACGGCGGCAAATCAGGGCGTTATGAGGCGACATGATCACCGTTGAAGAGGCCCGCGCACTGCTGCTCGACTTGGTGCACCCGCTTGGCGCCGAAGAGGCGCCGTTGGCTGAGGCCGCAGGCCGGGTTCTGGCACACGACGTTGCCGCAACGCGTGATCAGCCGCCCTTTGCCGCCGCCTCGATGGACGGCTATGCGGTGAAATCCGCCGAGGTCGAACGCCACGCCATGTTCAAGGTGATCGGAGAATCTGCGGCGGGACACCGGTTCGATGGCGAACTGGGCCCGGGTCAGGCGGTGCGTATCTTTACCGGTGCGCCAGTGCCAGCAGGCGCCGATTTCGTGGTGATTCAAGAAGATGTGAGCCGCATCGGCGACCTGGTTACCATCACGGACGCGCCCGGTGACAAGCCCAATATCCGCCCGGCTGGCGTCGATTTTCGGGTCGGACAGACCCTTGCCGCGCCGCGTATTCTGCGGCCCGAGGATGTGGCGCTGCTGGCCTCGATGAACATCCCACGCGTGCCGGTCCGTCGGCGCCCGGTGGTCGCCCTGATCTCGACCGGGGATGAACTGGTGATGCCCGGTGAAACACCCGGCCCCGATCAGATCATCGCCTCCAACACGTTCGGTCTCAAGGCCCTGTTCGAGGCCAATGGCGCACAGGTCCGGGTATTGCCCATCGCACGCGATAACCGCGCGTCGCTGACCACCGCCTTTGATCTGGCCCAAGGCGCCGATCTGGTGATCACCATCGGCGGCGCGTCGGTCGGCGATCACGATCTGGTGGCGCATGTGGCCGGAGATCTCGGGATGGAACGGTCGTTCTACAAGGTGCGGATGCGCCCCGGCAAACCGCTGATGGCGGGCCGGATCGGTGACATGCCGATGGTTGGCCTGCCCGGTAATCCCGTCTCTGCAATGGTTTGCGGATACATCTTCATCCTTCCCATGCTGCGCCGGATGCTCGACCTTGATCCGGGTATCACCCTGTGCGAGGCCGTGCTGAGCGCACCCCTCGGGCCCAATGGACCGCGCGAACACTACATGCGTGCCCGGGTGGACGATGGGCAGATCGCCACCTTTGGTGATCAGGACAGTTCCCTGTTGTCGATCCTGGCCCAGGCCAACGCGCTGCTGATGCGCCCGCCCGAGGACCCGGCCCGCGCCGCCGGCGAGCGTGTACGATACGTCCCGATCTGATCCTTTGACCTGAATTGTTGACACAAAACAGGAACATGCGTAGAACAAATGTAAACGCGTGACCGGAGAGGTATGGGGAATGCTGACAAAGAAGCAACTCGATCTGCTGGAATTCATTCACAAAAGACTGCAAGCGGATGGCGTGCCGCCCAGTTTCGACGAAATGAAGCTGGCGCTGGATTTGCGCTCGAAATCGGGCATTCACCGCTTGATCACCGCGCTGGAGGAGCGCGGCTTTATCCGCCGTCTCGCCCACCGCGCCCGCGCCATCGAGATCGTGAAACTGCCCGAGAGCCTGGGCGGCGAACCCACGGTGGGCTTTCAGCCCCGCGTGATCGACGGCGACCGGCCCGACCGGCCCCGCCCCGCCAATGCCGAACCGGTGACCATCCATGCGCTGGAACTGCCGGTGATGGGCCGCATCGCCGCCGGTGTACCGATCGAGGCGATCAGCCAGGTCTCGCATCAGGTGGCGGTCCCCGGCAGCATGGTCGGCCAGGGCGAACATTACGCGCTCGAGGTCAAGGGCGATTCGATGATCGAGGCCGGGATCAACGATGGCGACGTGGTGGTGATCCGCGAGACCTCGACCGCCGACAATGGCGATATCGTGGTGGCGCTGGTCGATGACAGCGAGGCAACGCTGAAACGCTTCTACCGCCGTGGCGCCAGTATTGCGCTCGAGGCGGCGAACCCGGCTTACGAGACCCGCGTGCTGCCTTCGGAGCGTGTGCGGGTACAGGGCCGGCTTGTCGGCTTGATCCGCACTTACTGATCCGCGTTTGCGGTCCGATGCGCGGCGTCGTTCCACAGGCGCCGCCCAGCCAGGCGTGCGGCGCTTTCCATTCCCTCTGGTCCGATGCTGAGCGCGCCGGTCAGGGCCAGCCGCTTTGGGTCATAGACCTCGCATGGTCCGCTCACCGCAAGCGGGACGGCCGAGACGATCAGTTGCGTCCCGTCACAGCCGCGCACCCCCTGCGCCGCGCGCTTGCCGGTCACATGCAAGATCTCGA
The DNA here is from genome assembly GCF_021405525.1 of Ruegeria pomeroyi. Lineage (GTDB taxonomy): Bacteria > Pseudomonadota > Alphaproteobacteria > Rhodobacterales > Rhodobacteraceae > Ruegeria_B > Ruegeria_B alba. The sequence goes on along the minus strand of NZ_JAGQAG010000001.1, from coordinate 2,108,583 downwards.
CCTCGCCGACACGTATCTTGCGCAGCATATCCTCTCCTGGCCAGCGCGCCGCCGCCGCCATCTGGTCGGCGCCGTCGCCATCGTTTTCCAGCCATACCCCGGCGATGAAGCCCGCCCCGCGCGGCTTGCTCAGCGCGCGGCCCGTGTCGGTCATCACCCCCACCAGCCCACCGGTATCGGCGATCAGCACGCCGGGCCGCTCTGCCCCGGACCAGAGCCAGAAGGCCGCCGCCATCGCCGGCACGCCCGCCAGCCGTGCCCGCCCGCGCCACAGCACCAGCCAGAGCGCGCCCAGCGACAATATCGGCAACACCACCCAATCGGGCCGCATCACGTAGCCCCGCGCACCCTCCAGCCCCGCAACCCAATCGGCCACGCCCAGGATCCAGCGCAGGCCCAGCCCCATCACCTCGAGCCCGATCCAGTCGAGCCCGAGCGGCGCCAGCACCAGCGCCAGCACCGCCGCCGGGATCACCACCAGCCCCATCAGCGGCACCGAGAGCAGATTGGCCACCAGCCCGTAATGGGCCAGCGTATTGAAATGCGCAGCCCCGATCGGCGCCGTCGCCAGCCCCGCCACCGCCGAGGAAATCACCACCCCCACCACCGGATTCAGCCAGCGCGGCCCCAACCCGATCTCGGCCTCGCGCAGCCAGCCGAACACGGCGACCAGCGCCACAGTGGCGGCAAAGCTCATCTGAAAGCCCGGGCCCAGCAGCGCCTCGGGCCGCAGGACCAGCACGATCAGCGCGGCCATCGCCACCGCCCGCATCGACAGCGCCCGCCGGTCGACCAGAATGGCGCAGAGCATCACCGCCACCATCACAAAGGCACGCTGGGTCGCCACATTGCCGCCTGACAGCGCCAGATAGCCCGCAGCCACTGTCAAAGCGCCAAGCGCGGCCAGCTTGCGCACCGGCAGGCGCAGCGCCAAAGGCGGGATCAGCGACAGTGCCACCCGCAGCGCGGTAAAGACAAACCCCGCCAGCAGCCCCATATGCAGGCCCGAGATCGCCAGAAGATGCGCCAGATTGCTGGCCCTCAGCGCATCAAGCGCGCCCTGGCTCACGCCGCTACGGTCGCCGGTGGTGACAGCGGCAGCAAAGCCGCCCACATCGCCCGGCAGTTGCTCGCGGATATGAATCGAGGCCGCCATGCGCAGGGCGAACACGCTCATGTCACGCTCGGCCCGGTCAGGCGGACGCGCCAGCAGCACCGGAACGCGGGTATATCCGATCGCGCCCAGACCCTGAAACCAGGCATGGCGGCGGAAATCGAAGCCGCCCGGCTCGACCGGCCCCTGCGGTGGTGACAGATGCGCGGTGGTCATGATCCGGCTGCCGGGTGTCGGCACACGCTCGTCACCATGCAGCGAGATACGCACATGGCGCGGCGACCCTGCCGGCATCCAGCGATCCAGCCGCACCTGATCCAGCGTCACCCTCAGCTTGTCCGAGGCGGACCGGTCCAGCGCGACCACCCTGCCCTCGACCGGACCATAGTAGCGCCCTTCGATCACCGGGGCGGCGACCTGATGCGCGCGCGCACCCGCCAGAACAAACCCCGCCGCGATCAGCGCCAGCGCCCAGCCCAGCGGCGACCAGGCACCGGGACGGAGCAGCGCCCAGAGGCCTTGCAACACGCCAATCCCGGCGATCAGAGCATAGTGGATCGGGCCCGGTTCAACGCGCAGCAGGAAATAGCCGCCGATCCCCAGCGCCAGACAGACCGGCACCCAGGGAAACAGATACCCCCGCTGCGCCAGCAGCGCGGCCTCGATCCGTGGCAGAACGCGCATGCTTGCTCCCACTCGTCCGGCTCGTTAGACAGACCGCAGAACCCTAGCCCCTTCACGGTTACCAAAAGGTAAATTGCCCTAATGCCGGATCAGGTCGTCACCCGCTTTGCCCCTTCTCCCACCGGTTTCCTGCATATCGGCGGCGCCCGCACGGCGCTGTTCAACTGGCTTTACGCGCGGGGGCGCGGGGGCAAGTTCCTGCTCCGGATCGAGGATACCGACCGGGCGCGCTCAACCCCCGAGGCGACGGCGGCGATCCTTCAGGGCATGGCCTGGCTGGGGCTGGACCATGACGGCGAGGTGATCAGCCAGTTCGAGCGCGCGCCGCGCCATGCCGAGGTGGCGCTGGAGCTGCTGGCCCAGGGCAAGGCCTATAAGTGCTTCTCGACGCAGGACGAAATCCAGGCCTTTCGCGAGGCCGCCCAGGCCGAGAAACGCTCGACCCTGTTCCGCAGTCCCTGGCGCGACGTCGATCCGGCGACCCATCCCGACCGGCCCTATGTGATCCGCATCAAGGCGCCCGAGAGCGGCGAAACCGTGATCCGCGACCGGGTGCAGGGCGATGTGACCATCCGCAACGACCAGCTTGACGACATGGTGCTGCTGCGCTCGGACGGGACACCGGTCTATATGCTGGCGGTGGTGGTGGATGACCACGACATGGGGGTGACCCATGTGATCCGGGGCGACGACCATCTGAACAACGCCGCCCGCCAGATGATGATCTATCAGGCGATGGGCTGGGACGTTCCGGTCTGGGCTCATATCCCGCTGATCCACGGCCCCGACGGCAAGAAACTGTCCAAGCGCCACGGCGCCCTGGGGGCGCAGGAATACCAGGCCATGGGCTATCCCGCCGCAGGCATGCGCAATTATCTGGCGCGGCTGGGCTGGAGCCATGGCGACGACGAGTTCTTTACCGACGCGCAGGCGCGCGAATGGTTCGATCTTGATGGAATCGGCAAATCCCCTGCCCGGTTCGACCTGAAAAAGCTGGAAAATCTGAGCGGTCAGCACATTGCCGCCTCAGATGACGCTGCGTTGCAGCAAGAGATTCAGGCCTATCTTGCGGCAGCAGATCTTCCAGCTCTTACCGACACACAATCCAGTGATCTGGAACGTGCGATGTATTGCCTCAAGGATCGGGCACGTACCTTCCCTGAACTTCTTGAAAAAGCTTCATTTATCCTCGCCACTCGCCCGATCGAGCCAGATGAGAAGGCAGCGGCGGCCCTGGCCAGTGTATCCGATGGTATACTGACAGAATTGACGCCGCAGTTGCAAAATGCTAGCTGGACGAGAGAGTGTCTGGAAGAAGCGTTGAACGCTTTTGCCGAGGCGCATGGAACCAAGTTCGGCAAGCTTGCCGCGCCCCTTCGGGCCGCGCTTGCCGGACGGGCCGTGACGCCTTCGGTATTCGACATGATGCTGGTGCTGGGCCGGGACGAAAGTCTGGCCCGTCTCCGGGACGCGGCGAACGCAGCCTGACATTCACGATCAGGCAATGTTGCGCGGTTAAGACCTGGGCTTGCGCGGCTGTGCGCAGGCCCTGACGCATGCGATGCGTGGGACTCCGCCCGTGTCCGTGCCTGCCATGAGGAAGGGAAATCGATGACTGAAGACAAGAAAACCGCCACGCTCAGCCTGAACGGCCAATCCTACGATTTGCCAATCCTTTCGCCCTCGACAGGCCCGGATGTGATCGACATCCGCAAACTCTATGGCCAGGCGGGCGTGTTCACCTATGATCCCGGTTTCACCTCGACCGCCAGTTGCGACAGCACCATCACCTATATCGACGGCGAACTGGGCGAGCTGCTGCACCGGGGCTATCCAATCGACCAGCTGGCGGCAAAATCGCATTACCTCGAGGTCTGCTATCTGCTGCTATACGGTGAACTGCCGACAGCAGCCGATCTGGAGAAGTTCGAGACTACGATCACCCGCCACACAATGATCCATGAGCAGATGCACTATTTCTTCCGCGGCTTCCGCCGGGATGCGCATCCTATGGCAACCATGGTGGGCGTGGTCGGCGCGATGTCGGCCTTCTACCACGACTCGACCGATATCGCCGACCCGCATCAGCGCGAGATCGCCAGCCACCGCCTGATCGCCAAGATGCCGACCATCGCGGCGATGGCGTACAAGTATTCGATCGGTCAACCGTTCATGTATCCGCGCAACGATCTGGATTACGCGGCCAACTTCCTGCAAATGTGCTTTGCCGTGCCGGCCGAGCATTACCATGTCGACCCGATCCTGGCCCGCGCCATGGACCGGATTTTCACCCTGCATGCCGATCACGAGCAGAACGCCTCGACCTCGACCGTTCGTCTGGCGTCGTCCTCGGGCGCGAACCCGTTTGCCTGTATCGCCGCCGGTATCGCCTGTCTGTGGGGTCCCGCCCATGGCGGCGCCAACCAGGCTTGCCTGGAGATGCTGAAGGAGATCGGCTCGCCCGACCGCATCCCCGAATACATCGCCCGCGCCAAGGACAAGAACGACCCGTTCCGCCTGATGGGCTTTGGCCACCGGGTCTACAAGAACTTCGACCCGCGCGCGACGGTGATGAAACAGTCCGCCGACGAGGTGCTGGATCTGCTGGGCGTGGAAAACAACCCGATCCTGGCCACCGCCAAGGAACTGGAACGCGCGGCGCTGGCCGACGACTATTTCGCCGAGAAAAAGCTGTTCCCGAATGTCGATTTCTATTCGGGTATCATCCTCGAGGCGATGGGCTTCCCCACCTCGATGTTCACGCCCATCTTCGCCGTGTCGCGGACCGTGGGCTGGGTCAGCCAGTGGAAAGAGCAGCTGGCCGACCCGCAGCACAAGATCGGCCGCCCGCGTCAGCTGTACCTCGGCTCGACCGCGCGCGACTATGTGGATATCGAAGACCGCTGATCCGCGGTCGATCCGGTTACAAGCCCCGGCGGAGCCCTCCGCCGGGGTTTTTCTGTGCCTGTTTGCGATCCGGTTCAAGCGGCAGGATGAAGGAACGGGGCGAATCCCCCGACCGTCCCTTTGCGGCTCAGCACCAAAACGTTTTTTCGCTCGCGGCTGCTATCAGCGCCGGGGAGCGGCATCGTCGCCCCATGTGAAACATTCCCGGCCGCAGAACCCTGTTTCCCGCGCCGAATGCGTCATTTTCGTGGCAGCAACTCAGCGCAATTCATAGTTTCGGGTTCGGATTTCGAATGGGGGATTTCATGACCGGGACCATTGGAGAAAAAACACAGATCACCGTGACACTGGGCTGCGAACCGCGCCTTCTGGTCACCATCGTGGAAAAGCCCGACGGCGGGCTGTTCATCGACATCAAGTCCGAGGATCCTTCGGTCGAGGTGGGCGATATCGACGGGTTCTTCTTCAATTTCAACGATGATGCGACGCTGGACGGATTGCATATCTGGCCCGCCGAGAACGAAGGCACGCAATGGTCGCCGGTCACCGATGTTCAGCTGAACCCGGACGCGGTCGACAGCCTGAGCAACGGCGCCCAGCTGGCCGAAGGCTATGATGCGGGCATCCAGTTCGGTACAACCCCGGACTCGACCGACGGCTATGTCAGCGCCGTCAATTTCACCATGTGGTCAGAGAACGGGCCGCTCAGCATCTCGGATATCGACCTCGACAGCCTGGCCGCGGTGGTGGATTCCGACACCGGCAATGGCATCGTCAAAACCGTCAGCGACAGCACCGGCGACACGGACGATGACGGGGACGACCATGACGAGGACGAATGCGCCTTTGTCATCGAGGGTCCGGTCAACACCGAGGTGGTGCTGACCCAGCTCGAGAATGGTGAGATCCGCGTCGATCTTGAAGTGCTCGAGGGCGACGACCCCGACGCGACGGGGCAGATCGGCGATATCACCGGCCTGTTCTTCAATGTTGGCGATGACAGCCTGCTGGATGGCATGACCGTGACCGGCGACGATGTCACCGGATCGAAATTCGCCGCCGGTTCGGTCAACAATCTGGGCAACGGTGCCAATATGGAGGGCGCCCAGGATGGCGAGACGGGCGAGACCGCAAACGGCTTCGATGCCGGCATCTCGATTGGCAAGAACGGCATCGGGCATGGCGACGATATCCGCGCCACCAGCTTTACGCTGTCGCATCCCGACGGGCTGAGCCTGGAGGATTTCAGCGGCGAGTATTTCGGGTTGCGCCTGACCTCGGTCGGGGACGAGGGCAGCGATGACCGCGATGGCTCGTTGAAGCTGATCGGCCAGTGCGAGGACGACCCGCAGCCGCCGATCTGTGACGACCAGTATTACCTGAACGATGTGATGGCGCTGATGACCCAGCCCATGCATGACGAACTGGCCTATGAGATGATGGCGAGCGACCCGGTCGAGGACACGGAACTGGTCGAGACCTACTGAGCACCCTGCCCGCTCAGAACAGGCTCAGCTGATCGCCGGGCTGCGGGGGCACCCGGAACAGATCGCATCTCAGGGCTGGCGCCTCTTGCGCCAGCCCGATGCGTTTGCAGGCGGTGCGGAACCGTTTCGCGATCATCTGGGCATACTCGCCCTCGCCCCGCATCCGGTGACCCCAGCGCGGGTCATAATCGCGCCCGCCATGCATCTCGCGCAGGCGAGCCATCACCTTGGCCGCGCGGGCGGGCGCGTGTTCGGCCAGCCACTCCTGCCACAGCGGCGACACCTCGCGCGGCAGCCGCAGCATGATCCAGCTGGCGGTATCGGCGCCCGCCTCGGCCCCGGCAGCGAGCAGCGCCTCAAGCTCGTGATCGGTCAGGCCGGGAATCAGCGGCGAGGTCATCACCCGCACCGGCACCCCAGCCCCGCTGAGCGCCCGGATCATCGCCAGACGCCGCGCAGGCGATGGCGCGCGCGGCTCCATCCGGCGGGCCAGCCCCGCATCCAGCGTCGTGAGCGAGATCCCCACCCGCACCAGCCCACGCGCCGCCATCGGCGCCAGAATGTCCAGGTCGCGTTCGATCAGCGCACCGCGCGTGACGATGGCAACCGGATGGTTGAACGCTTCCAGCACCTGCAAACAGCCACGGGTGATCGCATGTGTCTTTTCCAGCGGCTGATAAGGGTCGGTATTGGTGCCGATGGCGATGGGCGCCACCTTGTAGCGGCGCGCGCTCAACTCGGCCCGCAGCACTTCGGCCGCGTTGGGCCGCGCCACCAGCCGGGTTTCGAAATCCAGCCCCGGCGACAGGCCCAGATAGGCGTGGCTGGGCCGGGCAAAGCAATAGGCGCAGCCATGTTCGCAGCCCCGATAGGGGTTGATCGAGCGATCAAAGGGCAGATCTGGCGAGCGGTTATAGCTGATCAGGCTGCGCGCGGTTTCCAGCGAGACCTGGGTTCTGAGCGGCGGCAGATCCTCCTCCCGGTCCCAACCATCAGGTTCGGCCACGCGATCCAGCGGTTCGAACCGGCCCGCATCGTTGCTGCGCGCGCCACGCCCGACGGGCCGGGCCGAAATAAAGGGGGGTACGGGGTGAGTCTGCATGCCCAAAACTAGAACATTCGGCGAACATCCAGCAAGGCAAAAGATGCCGCCGATCTGGTCGCAAGCGACCTGTCCGGCAGCAGGTATATGCAGGACATTGATGATCTAGCTGCGCAATACTCATTATCATTCGGGCATTTTTCATCCTATAGGTCGGTTGCAACACCGCCCATGTCGCAATCAACGCAGTCGAAAAGTGACCTTCGGGCAAAAAGGAAAAAAACGGCACCCCCGGGGCCCGCCCCGCCCAAGATTGAGGAATTGCGCCATGTCGGAAGAAGAAGACATCATCCTGTCGGAACTCGACGACGAAGAACTTGTCCAGCAGATGTTCGACGACCTTTACGACGGTCTCAAGGAAGAGATCGAAGAAAGCGTCAACATCCTGATCGAACGCGGCTGGGCGCCCTATGACGTTCTGACCAAGGCTCTGGTGGGCGGCATGACCATCGTCGGCGCCGACTTCCGCGACGGTATCCTCTTCGTTCCCGAAGTGCTGCTGGCCGCCAACGCGATGAAGGGCGGCATGGCCATCCTGAAGCCGCTGCTGGCCGAAACCGGCGCACCGCGCGTGGGCAAGATGGTGATCGGCACCGTCAAGGGCGACATTCACGACATCGGCAAGAACCTTGTGTCGATGATGATGGAAGGCGCCGGTTTCGAGGTGGTCGACCTTGGCATCAACAACCCGGTCGAGAACTATCTGGAAGCGCTTGAAAACGAGCAGCCCGACATTCTGGGCATGTCCGCCCTGCTGACCACCACCATGCCCTATATGAAGGTGGTGATCGACACGCTGGTCGAACAGGGCAAGCGCGACGACTACATCGTTCTGGTCGGCGGCGCACCGCTGAACGAGGAATTCGGCAAGGCGATCGGTGCCGACGCCTATTGCCGCGATGCCGCCGTTGCGGTGGAAACCGCCAAGGATTTCGTCGGTCGCAAGCATAACCGCATGGTCGGCTGAGCCGCCATACTTGCAATGTTCAAAGGCCGCCCTCCGGGGCGGTCTTTTTTGTTTGCGATCACCTCTTGGGGTGGCTGAAATTTGCCAGTGTCACACAACCGCCAACATTCCCCCTGACTTTGGCCACCATCAGAGCCTAATTTTCGTCAGTGCCCCAAAGCTGCTGACAGGTGCCCCATGCCAACAACATTCACAGCGTTGTTCCTCGGCAATCTGGCCGATATCGACACGTTCGAGGGTAACAATTCTGCCGAAAATGCCGGTGCCTTGGTTGGCTTGACCTTTGGCACGATTGCCAACCCGCTGGTCGACAGCGCCGTGACCTGGAGCGCAGTAGGCAATCCCGGCAGTATCTTCGACATGGACAACAGCCCGGCCGATCAATTCTCGGTAGATGGCGGCCCGGCGCAAACCTTTGACGGCACAGCCATCTATGACGCCACCATCACCTATACCGATGGCAGCACGGCAACCATTACCGCGGTGCTGGCCCAGGACGTGAACGGCAATACCTATCTGGTGCCGGAATTTGCGGACAATGCCGATCAATCTTCGCTTGAGGCGGGAATCATTCAGTCGCTGACGCTTGACGGGCTGACCGGGGGCGGTGCCAATTTCTCGGGCCTGACCGCTAACCGGCAAGACTGGCAGCTGGTCACCTGTTTCACCCCCGGCACCATGATCGAAACCCCCAAGGGGCCACGCCTGATCGAGGAGCTACAAGCGGGCGACAAGATTCGTACGCTGGACAATGGCAACCAGCCGCTGCGCTGGATCGGGCGCACCACTGTGCGCGCCACCGGGGCCTTTGCGCCGGTCCTGATCTGCGCCGGGGCGCTGGACAATCGCCGCGACCTGATCGTATCGCCCCAGCACCGGATGCTGATCCAGGGTTGGCGGGCCGAGCTGGTCACCGGTCATTCTCAGGCATTGGTGGCCGCCAAGCATCTGGTCAACAATCGCGACATCAGGTTTGCCCCCGGAAGCGAGGTTACCTATATCCACCTGTTGTTCGACCGGCATGAAATCATCTGGGCCGAAGGGTGTCCGACCGAAAGCTTCCACCCCGGACAGATGGGATGGACTGGCCTTGAAAAAGAGGCGCGCGATGAAATCCTGGCGCTGTTTCCCGAACTGGCCGCAAACGGCATGATCGCCTATGGACCGTTGGCCCGCCCCACCATCCGCAAGCACGAGGCGCTGCTGTCGGTCGCCTGACACCACCCGTCGCCAGCGCGCTTGCCTTTGCGGGTCCGGACTGGGCATTCTGTCCTGACACCAACCGGCACAAGGCGGTCCCGACATGACCATGCTCCCCGATGACGCCCAACTGACCCGCAGCGGGCTCAGCCTGAGCAGCGGCGACGCACGTATCCTGCTGATCGCCTGCGGTGCGCTGGCCCGCGAGATCCTGGCGCTGCGCGACCGCAACGGCTGGACCCATATGGACCTGACCTGCCTGCCCGCCATCCTGCATGTCTATCCCGAACGGATCACCGCCGCGGTCGAGGAGGCAGTGGCGCGACACCGCGACACGTATCAGCAGATTTTTGTGGTCTATGCCGATTGCGGCACCGGCGGCCTGCTCGAGGCCGCGTGCGAGCGGCTGGGGGTCGAGATGGTCAAGGGGCCGCATTGCTATTCCTTCTTCGAAGGCAACGCGCGCTTCGCCGAAGTCTCGCAAGACGAGATCACCGCCTTTTACCTGACAGATTTCCTGGTCCGGCAATTCGACGCGTTTGTATGGAAACCAATGGGGTTCGACCGCCACCCGGACCTAATCCCGATGATGTTCGGCAATTACACCAAGCTGGTCTATCAGGCCCAGACCGACGATCCGGTCCTGACCGAAAAGGCGCGCGCCTGCGCCGAACGGCTAGGCCTTGCATTCGAGCGTCGTTTCACGGGCTATGGCGATCTGGAAACAACGCTTGCCGATTGGGCGGGCGGTGTCGCGCGCAGCGACTAGCGCCGCGCGCTCCTTGCTCAGGCCTCTTTCAGCGTGTCCAGACGTGCCATGGCGCTTGCCTCATAAGCGGCGATTGCCGCGCCATCCAGGCTGTTGCCGACGCGCTCGACCCAGGCCTTGATCGCCGGAGTGTCAGGCATCAGGTGCGGCGCCCACTGAAAGGGCGAGGCCAGCAGGATATCCGCGACACTCACCGTGTCGCCCAACAGGAACGGCCGATCCTTCACCCCCCTCTCCAGCACGGCGCAGACCTCATCCATGCCGCGAAAGGTCTCGGTCAGCGCCGGGTGATCCAGCCCGGAAAAGGCGGCCACCAGAACCGGCTCCAGCACCCCGCCCGAGTAAGCCATCCAGCCAAGGTAAGCGCCGCGCCCCGGCGCGCCGATGGCGGGGCTCAGGGGCTGGCCGAACAGTTCGTCCAGATACATCATGATGGCCGCGCTTTCGCGCACCTCTTCACCGTCATCGGTGACCAGAAAGGGAACCTTGCCCTCGGGGTGGGGATTGCGCGGGTCGCGCCGCCCGCTGCCGTCAAAGCGCGGAACCTCGACAGTGACCACCTCGACCTGATCCAGTTTTCCCATCAGCATCAGCTGTGCGATCACGCGCGAGGCACGGGTATTTGGCGAGTAGTAGAGCGTTGGCATGTTTTTGACCTTTGACATGTCGGGTTGATGATGCCCCCATGTGCCCGTACCCTCTTGCCAGTTCCTGTCAGGATGTTTCCGGCCATACTCTGCCATGCCCAAGACCGACCGCCTGTTCCGACTGCTGCACCTGATCCGGGGATTGCGCCCGCCGGTGACCGCCGCGCGGCTGGCCGCCGCGATGGAGGTGTCCGAGCGGACGATCTATCGCGACATTGACAGTTTGCGGGCGGCAGGCGCCCGGATCGAGGGCGCGGCGGGGCTTGGCTATACCATGGTCGAGGACCCCGCCCTGCCCCCGCAGACCTTTACCCAGATCGAGATCGAGGCGCTGACACTGGGGCTTGCCGATGTGACCCAGCGCGGAGACAGCGACCTGGCCCAGGCCGCAAGCGATGCGCTGGTCAAGATCCTGGCCACCCTGCCTGAACGCCAGCAACGTCAGGCCATGCACGCGGTCAACTTGGTGCAACGCCTGATCACCCCCGCGACACCCACCATCGACATGACCCTGCTGCGCGAGGCAATGTGGGCTGAAGAGGCGCTGGACATCGGCTATCGCGATCTGAAACAGGACCGGACCCGGCGACGTATCTATCCGCTGGCGCTGTCCTATCATGACCGCAGCGTGATGCTGCTGGCCTGGTGCTGCAAGCGACAGGATTTTCGCAGCTTTCACGTCACGCGTATCGAAGGCTATCAAAAGACCGGCGAAAGCTTTCGCCCGCGCCGGGTGACGCTGTTGCGGGACTTTCTCGAAAAACTCCGCGAACGGGACCGGGCCTGCCTGCCCGACCCTGCGTGACGCGGATCAGGCGGCGGCAGCAGCCGTTTCGCGAATCCGCTCGATCATGGATCGCAGCCCGTTCGAGCGCTGCGCCGACAGATGGTCGTTCAACCCCAGCCGCGCCAGCTCGGCGCGCGCATCGATCCGCGCCACCTCGGCCACCGGCACCCCGTTGTAGAGCGCGCGCAAGACCGCGATCAGCCCGCGTACGATCATCGCATCGCTGTCCCCGTCAAAGCGGAACACGCCATCCTCGATCACCGGATGCAGCCAGACCTGGCTGGCACAGCCATGCACCCGCGTCGCGGGCACTTTCAGCGCATCGTCCAGCGGGTCCATCGCCTTGCCCTGCTCGATCACATGGCGATAGCGGTCTTCCCAATCGTCGAGAAACTCGAAATCCTCGACAATCTCCTCAAAGGCGGGGCTGGCCATATCTCGCTCCTGCTCGGGTCATATGCGGGTCAGCAGTGACCTAAGCCCCGTCCGACCCGCTGTCCAGACCTGCCATGGCTTTTCAAGCGTGCCGCGATGCGCTAACCGATAGACAGGACAACACCAAGGACTTGCGGGGCACCCCATGCTGAAACCACTGATTGCTCTCGTGACCGCCGGATCGGTGCTGACGGCCTGTGGCGGCTGGCGCGACTCGCGGGTCAATCCGTCGAACTGGTTCGGCCCCTCGACCCCGGCACCGGTCGAGGCTGCCGCGTCCGAGGACGTCAACCCGCTGATCCCCAACAGTTCCGGCAAGGGGCTCTTTGCGCGCCCCGACCCCAAGGACCGCAGCATCCTGATCACACAGGTGACCGAGCTGAAAGTCGAGCCCACCACCACGGGGGCCATCATTTCGGTCGTCGGCGTTGCCAATCGCCAGGGCGCGTTCAATACCGAACTGCGCCCGATCGTGACGCCCGAGAATACCGAGGCCGGCATCCTCGCCTATGCGTTCCGTGTGGTCTATCCCGAGGACGCGACACCACAGGGTCCGGTCCAGACCCGCACCATCCGCGAGGCGGTCAGCGTGTCGCGTCAGGATCTGGCCGGGATCAAGGTGATCCGGGTCGAGGCGAAGGAAGGTGCTCTGGAAACCCGGCGCCGCTAAGGCCCGGCGGCGGCGTCTCGGCCAGAGCGATTGTTCGGATACCGGCGGGCGGCGCTGGCGTTACAGCGACACCACCTCGACATTCTGACCCTTGGCGGCCAGCGCGATCTCACCCTGACACAACCGCAGCGCATCGGCGCCGAACACTTCCAGCCGCCAACCGGTCAGCGACGGCACGTCGCGTTCGCCGGCCGCAATCAGGTCCAGCTCGGCGCTGTTGGCGATCAGCTTGGCGGCAACGCCCACATTCTCGGTCTTGGCCTTCAGCAGCACCCGCAGCAGATCGGCCAGCGCCGGGTTCACCTGCAGGTTCTCGCGCCCGTTCTTCACCTTGGGCATCCGCTCGGGCGGGCAGTCGATCCCGCGCCCCACGGCCGCCAGAATACCGTCGGCAATCGCCCCCTTGCGTGCCTCGCGCAACAAGAGCCGCGAACCACCCAGATCGGCATGGGTGCGCGGCTTGGTCGAGGCCAGCTCGATCAGCGCGTCATCCTTGAACACCCGGTTGCGCGGCACGTTGTTGTCCTGGGCATAGCTTTCGCGGAACTGCGCCAGTTCGCGCACCACCGCCAGGAACTTGCCCGAGTTGGTGCGGGTCTTGATGCGGCGCCAGGCCTCTTCGGGGCGAATGTCATAGGTTGCCGGGTCGGTCAGCGTGCGCAATTCCTCGGCAACCCAGTGGCTGCGCCCGGTCTTGGCCAGATCAGCGGCCAGATGTTCATAGATCTGGCGCAGATGGGTGACATCGGCCAGGGCATAGGTTTTCTGCGCATCGGTCAGCGGACGGCGCGACCAGTCGGTAAAGCGCGAGGTCTTGTCCAGCCCCTGCCGGCAGATCTTGCGTACCAGCGTTTCGTATCCGACCTGCTCGCCAAAGCCACAGACCATGGCCGCGACCTGGGTGTCGAACAGCGGTTCGGGAAACACCCCCGCATCCACCCAGAAAATCTCGAGATCCTGCCGGGCGGCATGGAACACCTTGACCACCGAGGTATCGCGGAACAGCGTGTAAAGCGGTTCCAGCTCCAGCCCCTCGGCCAGCGGATCGACCAGAACGGCGCAGTCGTCGCCGTCACCGGGATAGGCCAGCTGAATCAGGCAGAGTTTCGAGTAATAGGTCCGTTCCCGAAGAAACTCGGTATCGACGGTCACATAAGGTTGGCTGGCGGCCGCCGTACAGAACGCGGCCAGTTCTTGAGTGGTTGTCAGGGTCTTCATACGGTTTTTATCTTGTTCTTTTCCTTGGTTCCGACCGTGCCCCCGGAACGGGTCGGTTTCGCTCACCTTAGGGCCAACACCCCTGCTCTGCAAACCCCATATGGAACGCCCGTCCCTGCGTCAGGGCAGCCAGACAGGGCGGCGGTCGCCACCGGCAAAGCGGCGCAGGACCGCGGGATAGAGTTTGTGTTCCCAGGTCAGCACACGGGCGGCAAGCGTTTCCGGTGTGTCGCCCGGTTCGATCGAGACACGGGCCTGACCCAGGATCGGGCCGTCATCCAGCTCGGACGTCACCTCGTGCACCGTGCAGCCATGTTCGGCATCACCGGCGGCCAGCGCACGGGCATGGGTATGAAGCCCCTTGTACTTGGGCAGCAGCGAAGGGTGAATGTTCAGCATCCGGCCCTGGAACCGGTCGGTGAATCCGGCCGTGAGCACCCGCATGAACCCGGCCAGGCAGACGATATCGGCGCCCGCGTCGAGGATCGGCTTGATCAGTTCGGCCTCGAACGCGGCGCGGTCCTTGCCATATGGGCGGTGATCGACCACTGCGGTGGCCACGCCGCGCGCAGCGGCCTTGGCCAGCCCGCCCGCGTTTGCGTCATTGGACAGCACCAGGCAGGGCCGCGCCGGGTGGTCGCCGGTCATGCTGTCGACCAGCGTGACCATGTTCGACCCGCCGCCCGAGATCAGGATCGCGACGCGCTTTGGGCTCACAGCAGCTTGCCCGTATAGGCGATGCCGGGCGTGGGGGTGACGGTGCCGATGCGGGCGACAGTTTCGCCCTCGGCCCTCAGCAACTCGGTCAGCGCCTCGGCCCGGTCGGCGGCACAGACCACGATCATGCCGATACCGCAGTTGAAGGTCTTGAGCATTTCACCCTCGGCGATGCCGCCGGTCTCGGCCATCCAACGGAACACCGGCGGCAGATCCCAAGTGTCGAGGTCGATGGTGGCGCCCATGCCCTCGGGCAGAACACGCGGCAGGTTCTCGGTCAGGCCACCGCCGGTGATATGGGCCAGCGCATGTACGCCACCGGCGCGGATCGCCGATAGAACCTGGGTCACATAAAGCCGGGTCGGCGCCAGCAGCGCCTCACCCAGCTTGCCGGGGCCAAAGGGGCAGTCCGATTCCCAGGTATTGCCCGAGATTTCCACCAGTTTGCGCACCAGCGAATAGCCGTTGGAATGCACCCCGTTCGAGGCGAGGCCCAGCAGCACGTCACCCTCTGCCACGCCTTCGGGGAGCGCGGTGCCGCGCTCCATCGCGCCGACGGCAAAGCCCGCCAGATCGAAATCGCCTGCCGGATACATGCCGGGCATTTCCGCCGTCTCGCCACCGATCAGGGCGCAGCCCGATTGCACGCAGCCCTCGGCAATGCCTTCGATGATGCGGGCGGCCGTGTCGGTTTCAAGCTTGCCGGTCGCGAAATAGTCGAGGAAAAACAAGGGCTCGGCGCCTTGGCAAACCAGATCGTTGACGCACATGGCAACCAGGTCGATGCCGACGCCGTCGACCAGCCCGGTGTCGATCGCGATGCGCAGCTTGGTTCCGACCCCATCGGTCGCGGCCACCAGGACCGGATCCTGATACCCCGCCGCCTTGAGGTCGAAGAGCGCACCAAAGCCCCCCAGCCCGCTGGCCACGCCGGGGCGATTGGTGCGCTTGGCGGCCGGCTTGATCCGGTCGACCAGGGCGTTGCCCGCGTCGATATCCACACCCGCCTCGGCATAGGTCATACCGTTCTTGCCCGCTGTCATCGGTTCATCCTCACGATTGCTTGCGCGCGGAGTTAGTGCATTGCGCCCTTGCATGCAACGGTCAGGCTTGACGCGGGTGCGGATCGTGTTAGGCATGGCCCATGGCGGGCCTGTAGCTCAACGGTTAGAGCAGAGCGCTCATAACGCTTTGGTTGCGGGTTCAAATCCTGCCGGGCCTACCATATTCTCCGCATTCGTCGGGTCAGCGTCCGATCACGATATCGGCGCAGAGACCCCCCAACCGTTCACTGTCACCCAGCCGGAGCGCGCCGCCATGGGCGCGGGCAATATCGGCAACGATGGCAAGGCCCAGGCCCACGCCGCCGCCCTGGTTCTGGTTGCGCGACGCATCCAGCCGCTGGAACGGTTTCACCGCCTCGGCGCGCTTGTCGGCGGGAATACCGGGACCGTCATCCTCGACCCGGATGCGCAGGAACTTTGGCGTGACCGCCAGACTGACCTCGACCCTGGTTCCATAGCGAACGGCGTTGGCAATCAGGTTCTCGACCGCGCGGCGGATCGCTGTGGGCCGCAAGGTGACGGTATCGCCCTCGGGCACCTCGCAGGCCACCAGCGCGACATTGCGGTCGGCGCGACGGGCATCCTCCACCACCTGCTTCAGCAAGGCGACCGGATCGACCTTTTCGGGTGTGCTTTCAGACACTCCACGCGAAAAATCGAGGAACGCGTCCAGCATCTGCTGCATCTCGGCCACGTCCTGCAACATGGGCGCGGCATCCTCTTCGTCGATCATCGCCAGTCCCAGTTTCAACCGGGTCAGCGGTGTGCGCAGATCGTGGCTGACCCCCGAGAGCATCAGGGTGCGCTGTTCGATCTGCCGTTCGATCCGCGCGCGCATGTCCAGAAAGGCGCTGCCGGCTGCCCGTACCTCGATGGCGCCCGAGGGGTAATAGGGAACCGTATGACCCCGGCCAAAAGCCTGCGCCGCATCGGCCAGCCGTTTGACCGGCCTGAGCTGGTTGCGCATGTAGAGAAAGGCAATCACGGTCATCAACAGACCAAAGGCCACCATCGTCACGATCAGCTGGTGCGGCGCGGCGGGCGACATGCGGCGGCGGTCGAAGATCAGCTCGACCGGACCCAGCGCGCTGCCCAGATAGAGCCGCACCACCCGGGTATCGGGCAGTTCCACCGCGATCACATCCTGCACCCTGCTGCGCAGAACGTGTTCTACCTGTCGGCCGGTATAGTCATACCAGGGTCGCAGATCGTCTGAGGGCACGTCGCCGTCATTCACGAATCGCAGACTGACCTGCAAGGCGTCGAGAGCCGGCCGCAGCCGCGCCTGAACCTGGGCCTGGGTTTCGGTGCCGGCGACCTGGCCCATGATCAGTTCGATCTCGCGCACGGCGGTCAGCGTCATCTGGGTGGTCACATCCTCCAGATGCCGTTGCAGAAAGACCACCGAAACCACGATCTGCACCGCCACCACCGGCACGACGATGATGATGGCCGCCCGGGCATAGAGGCTGCGCGGCATATAGTGTTTGAGCCAGCGGAATGTCATGGCTAAACCTACCCCGGTGCCAGAGCGAGAAAAAGAGACAGATGACCCAGCCGCCCGACGATTTCGACCCGCCCTTCGGCACCCCCATCGAGTTGGAGCCCGGGATACGGCGGATCGTGGCGCCTAACCCCTCGCCGATGACCTATCGCGGCACCAATACCTATCTGGTGGGCACAAGAGAGCTGGCGGTGATCGACCCCGGCCCCCTGAGCGAGGCGCATCTGGAGGCGATTCTGGCCGCGCTTGGCCCGGGCGAGAGCATAAGTCATATCGTCGTGACCCATACCCATCTGGACCACTCGCCTCTGGCCCGTCCGCTGGCCAAGCGCACCGGCGCGCCGGTTCTGGCCTTTGGCGGGCCCGAGGCCGGACGCAGCGCGGTGATGCGCGATCTGGCAGCGCAGGGGCTGGCGGGGGGTGGCGAGGGTATCGACACCGGATTTCTGCCCGATCACACGGTCGCCGATGGAGCGCGAATCGAGGGCGATGGCTGGCAGCTGGAGGTGATCCACACACCGGGGCATCTGGGCAACCATATCGCGCTGGCCTGGCAGGATGTGTGTTTTACCGCCGATCACGTGATGGGCTGGGCCAGTTCGCTGGTCTCGCCCCCCGATGGCGACCTGACCGATTTCATGACCGCCTGCCGCGACCTGCGCGCCCGCGACTGGAGGCTGTTCCATCCGGGCCACGGCGCACCGGTGAGCGCGCCCGGAGCGCGGCTCGACTGGCTGATCGGGCACCGGATGGGGCGCGAGGAGGCGATTCTGGTAGCGTTGGCTGATGGCCCCGCCACGGCCGAGGCGCTGGCGCGGCGCATCTACACAGAAACGCCCGCTGCGCTGCTGCCCGCTGCCACACGAAATGTGTTCGCACATCTGGTCGATCTGACTGGCCGTAACCGGGTCGCGCCCGAGGAGAAACTCTCGGTTGTGGCGCGGTTTCAACGACTATCCTGAGCCTCGAGAAAATTCTGTGAATTTTCTTTTCGCCCTCTGGACGATGTGAATCGGGATTGCTATACGGCGCGAACCGTTCCGGCGTAGCTCAGCGGTAGAGCAGTTGACTGTTAATCAATTGGTCGTAGGTTCGATCCCTACCGCCGGAGCCATGAAAAGCCCTTAAGTCTCAAAGACTTGAGGGCTTTTTTGCTTGTTGCGAAGGGGTTGTTTTTTCGTTCAGAGACCGTTTAGGTCCTGTTGACAAAAGTGGTTCACCGGGGGCGCCTCTTCAACACTCTGATAAACGGCAGTCGCGCACCAACAATTACGATAAAACCGCAGAGAGCTTCCTCGGTTCATCGGCATTTCATCGATCCACCGTTCGCCGCGCGTTTTATCAACATGACCTGGAAGCGGGGCATATTAATCAAGCGGTGTCTTGCGTCAGCGCCCACCTGACAACTTGTCCGCTGTCGACGTCTACCACGGTCGCAGCGCGCGGATCCTGCAGTTGAGAAGAGACAAAAGAACACAGACAAACGGAAAACGCCAAAACAAAGCACCAATCCGCTGCCGCATAGGCTCCAACAGAAACCAACCAGAGCCTCCGCTACGAAACCACCTCATCTTTCCGAGAAACTCAGACGACAGACAAGGAGAGCCCGGAAAACATGTGTTTTCCGGGCCGGAAATCCCCGCTTGCCGGTTCTGCCCGGCTCGGCCGGTGAGAACGTCCTTGAACTGATCCCGCAGCGTCCGTTTCAGCACCTTGCCGGTGGCATTCAGCGGTAGAGCATCGACAAACACGACCCGGTCAGGCACCTGCCATTTGGCGATCTTGCCGTCGAAGAAAGCCAGCAGCTCCGCCTCGTCGGGCGTTTCGCCCTCGGCGCTCACCGCCACAAGAAGCGGGCGTTCGTCCCATTTCGGATGCGGAACACCGATCACCGCAGCGGTGGCCAGTTTCGGATGCGCCACGGCGATATTCTCCAGCTCGACCGAGCTGATCCATTCGCCGCCCGACTTGATGATATCCTTGGACCGGTCCCGGATCGTCATGTATCCGTCGCGGTCCAGCGTCGCCACATCGCCGGTGGCGAACCAACCATCCGACAGGATCGGCTGGTCCTGCAACTGGAAATAACTGTCCAACACCCAATGGCCCCGCACCATCAGGTCGCCCTGGGTCTGGCCGTCATTGGGCAACTGGTTGCCGTCGTCATCGACGATCTTCAGCTCAACCCCATAGGGCGGACGGCCCTGGTTCTCACGCAGCTTGTGCTGTGCCTCGACCGGCAGTGCGCCATGTTTCGCCAATGGCTGGTTGGTGGTGCCCAGCGGGCTCATCTCGGACATGCCCCAGGCATGCACGGTGTCGACGCCGTAACGGTCGCGGAATTCGGCGATCATCGAGGGCGGACAGGCCGCGCCGCCGATCACCGTGCGTGTCAGGCTCTCCAACGTACTGCCCTTGGCACGGGCGGTTGTCAGCAGCCCCTGCCAGATGGTCGGCACCCCCAGCGCGATGGTCACGCCATATTGGTCGATCAGCCCCACCAGCGCCTCGCCATGCAGGTCCGGCCCCGGCAACACCATGCAAGAGCCCGACATGGCACAGGCATAGGGCGTGCCCCAGGCGTTGACATGGAACATCGGTACCACCGGCATCACCACGTCGCGCGCCGAAAAGCCGATGCAATCGCGGGTGTTCGACCCGAAACTGTGCAGTACGGTGGAACGGTGAGAATAAAGCACCCCCTTGGGGTTGCCCGTGGTCCCCGAGGTATAGCACAGGCTCGAAGCCGTGCGCTCGTCCAGATCGGGCCAGTCAAAACCTGCATCGCCCGTGGCGACGAACTCGTCGTAGAATTCCAGCCCCTCGATCCGTGCCGCCGCTGCCTCGTCGCGCGGCCCCATCAGGATCAGCCGTTCGACGGTGGTCAGTTGCGGGCGAATCCCCTCGACCAGCGGCAGAAAGGTGGCATCAAAGAACAGGATGCGATCCTCGGCATGGTTGAGGATATAGACCAGCTGTTCGGGGAACAGGCGCGGGTTGATCGTGTGCAGCACGAAGCCGGCGCCGGACACGCCGTAATAGATCTCCAGATGCCGCCGGTTGTTCCAGGCGAGAGTCGCCACCCGTGACTGTGGCGCCAGGCCGGCCCCGGTCAGGGCCGAGCCGAGACAACGGGCATTGGCCGCGATCCCTGCCCAATTGGTCTCCTCGACCCCGCCTTCGGTACTGACCGACCAGATCGGCGCCTCGCCGTGATAACGCGCCGCATGGTCGATCAGCGACGAGATCAGCAGCGGCTGATACATCATCTGTCCCAGCATTCTCGGGTTCCTTCCCTGTTCTTCGGGTGACGGCCGCGCCCTGCGCGGTGTCACATGTCTCCTCTTCGTGGCCGCGTCGACGCGGCCCCGCCCAATGCCGGACCCTGCCAATCAGCGGGCCGCGTGACAATAACTTTGTGTCCCTTTGACGGACCGGAACCCTACGTCAGCCCGTGGTCACGATGACGCAGCGCATAGGCCACCAGCGCGGCGGTCGACCCATCCTTGCCGGTGGCGGGCTGCGTGCCCTCGACAATAGGGCCCAGAGAGGTCGCCAGTTCCTTGCCCAGCTCGACACCCCATTGATCGAACGAGTTGATGCCAAGGATCACGCCTTCGACAAACACCCGGTGTTCGTAAAGCGCCACGATCCGTCCCAGCATGTCGGGCGTCAGTTGCGGATAGATCAGCGTGGTCGAAGGGCGGTTGCCCTCGAACACCCGATGACGGGCCTGGCGGTCCAGCTCGGCATCGTCATGACCCCGGCCCGCGACGATGGCGCGCGCCTCGGACAGGGACCGGCCCCGCATCAGCGCTTCGGACTGGGCCAGGCAATTGGCCAGCAGGAGGCGGTGGTGGTGGTCCAGCTCCGGCTCGTGTCCGCGGGCGGCCACCATGAATTCGCAGGGAACGATCTGCTTGCCCTGATGGATCAGCTGATAGAACGCATGCTGGCCATTGGTGCCCGGCTCACCCCAGACGATGGGACTGGCGGCCTGATCCAGTGCGGTGCCGTCCATCGCAACCGATTTGCCGTTCGATTCCATTTCGAGTTGCTGGAAATAGGCCGGCAGACGTGCAAGCCGCTGATCATAGGGCAGCACCGCGCGGCTGGGATAGCCGCAGACCTGATGATGCCAGATACCGGTCAGGGCCAGCATCACGGGCATGTTTTCGGCCCAGGGCGCGCTGCGGAAATGATCGTCCATCGCCTGCCCGCCGCGCAGGAAGGCGTCGAAATCGTCGGGGCCGATCGCAATCATCAGGCTCAGCCCTATCGGACCCCACATGGAATATCGCCCGCCGACCCAATCGGCGAAGCCAAACACATGTGCGTCCGGGATGCCGAAATCGGCGGTCTTGTCCGTCGCGCTGGAGAGCGCCGCGAATTGCCGCGCCGGGTCGCCGCCGCCGCGCTGCATCCAGTCGCGGGCGGTACGGGCATTGGTCATCGTCTCGATGGTGGTGAAGGTCTTGGAGGCGACGATCACCAGAGTACGCGTCGGATCCAGCCCCCGCAGGGTATCCGCGATATGGGCCCCATCCACGTTCGACACGAAATGGCAGCGTGGCCCGTCGTGATGGGGCGCAAGCGCCAGCGTGGCCATGGCCGGACCCAGATCGGAGCCACCGATGCCGATATTGACCACATCGGTAAAAGCCCCGCCTGCCCCGCTCAGCGTGCCGGTCCGCACCGCATCGGCAAACACCCGCATCCGTGCAAGGGTCGCGCGCACCTCGGGCATCACGTCGCGGCCCTCGACCAGAACCGGCCCGCCATCCAGATTGCGCAGCGCCGTGTGCAGCACGGGGCGGCCCTCGGTCTCGTTGATCGCGTCGCCCGAAAACATCGCCTCGCGGCGCGCGGCCAACCCGGCCTGCTCGCAGAGCGCGATCAGCGCGGCCCGGATATCCGCGTCGATCAGGGTCTTGGAGTAATCCAGCCGCATCTCACCCAGATCGGCACAGAACCGTTCGGCCCTCCCAGGGTCGGCGGCGAAAAGGTCGAGGATGCGGCGGCCCGACCGGTCAGTGTGAAGCGCGTGCAAATCTTGAAACATGGAAGAAACCTATTCCGCCCAATGGACCGTGATACCGTCCAGAACCGCCGCCACCGGCGCCTCTTCGGGGGGCAAGGACATCGCCCGTTCCAGCGCCTTGCGTTTGGCGGCACCAAAGATGATCAGGTGCTTTGACAGCGCCCCGTTCAGCACCGGGGCGGTCAGCGTGATCCGGGCCTCGGGCTGGGTTTCCGGCCGGGCGACAGCCAGCACCGGCGCGTCCCCGTCCAGCGCCGCCTCAAGCCCCGGCATGCCGGGGAAGAGCGAGGCGGTGTGCATGTCCTCGCCCATGCCCAGCACCAGTACCGACAGGGGCAGCGCCGGGGTCAGCAGCGTCTCGACCTCGGCCAGACAATCCTCGGGTTCGGCGCCGGGCAGGTAAAGCGGCAAATAGCTGGCGCTGGCGGCGCGGTTGACCAGCAACTGCTCTGTGATCAGCCGGGCATTGGCGCGCGGATGGTCCTGCGGCACGCAGCGTTCGTCGGTCGGCAGCACCATGACCCGGTGCCAGTCCAGATCGGCGGCGCAGAGCACGTCGAAGACCGGGCCGGGCGTGGTGCCGCCCGCCACTGCCAGCGTGGCGCGGTCATGGGTCAGCAGTGTCGCCTCCAACTCTCCGGCCAGGTGGTTGGCGAGGTCGATGGCGAGCATTTCGCGGTCGGGATAGTCTTGGATATTCATGGGTTTATCCCCTGCCAGCGGCGACCGTCGCGTCTCATAAGCAGCTCGGCGTCGCCGGGGCCGGTGCTGCCGCAATCATAGGGTTTGGGCACATCGCCACGGGCCTCCCAGCCCGCGATGATCGGGTCTGTCCAGGCCCAGGCGGCCTCGACCTCGTCGCCGCGCATGAACAGGGTCTGGTTGCCCCGGATCACATCCATGATCAGCCGTTCATAGGCATCGGGCGGGTTCTGGTTCTCGGGCCCCAGCGCCTTGGCGAAACTCATGTCCAGCGGCACCTCGACCAGCCGCATGCCGCCCGGCCCCGGTTCCTTGATCGTCACCTTGAGCGTGATGCCCTCGTTGGGTTGCAGCCGGATCGACAACACGTTGGCATGCCGCCCGGCCTCTTCGCCGAAAATCGAATGCGGCGCGTCCTTGAACATCACGTTGATGACAGAGGACCGCGCCACCAGCCGCTTGCCCGTGCGCAGGTAAAAGGGCGTGCCAGCCCATCGCCAGTTGCTGATATGGGCGCGCAGCGCGATATAGCTTTCGGTGATCGAGCGGGCATCGCCCACCTCGTCGCGATAGCCCTGTCCGGCACCGCCCACCGGCACCGCGTATTGGCCGCGCACGATATGATGCGGCTTGACCGGGTCCAGTGCCCGGATCACCTTGAGCTTTTCATCGCGCACCGCGTCGGGGTCGAACTTGGCCGGAGGCTCCATCGCGATCAGGCACAAGAGCTGCATCAGATGATTCTGCATCATGTCGCGCATCGCGCCGGCCCGGTCATAGTAATCGGCCCGGCCGCCGACCCCCACGGTTTCGGCCACGGTGATCTGGATATGGTCGACATACTGGCTGTTCCAGAGCGGTTCGAACAGCATGTTGCCAAAGCGGACCGCCATCAGGTTCTGTACCGTCTCCTTGCCCAAGTAGTGGTCGATCCGATAGATCTGGCGTTCATGAAAATGCGCGGCCAACGTGGCGTTCAACGCCTGCGCGCTGGCCAGATCGTGGCCAAAGGGTTTCTCGACCACGATGCGGGTATCCTGGCTGACCAGCCCGTGCTGATGCAGCCGTTCGGCCAGCGCGCCGAATAGACCCGGTCCAACCGAGAAGTAAAAGGCGCGAACGCCGTGCCCCAACGCCGCGGCCAGTCCGTCCCAGCCCTCGGGCCGGGTGGCATCCAGCGCCATGTAATCGAGCCGCGACAGGAAACGGTTGAGCGCATCGGGAGACTGCACCGCCTCGGGCCACAGCTCGCGCAGGCCTTGAGCGATCAGGGCACGATACGCCTCGGCACCCATGTCCTGACGTGCGACACCGATGATGCGGTTGCCATCGGGCATCTGGCCCGCGACCGAGCGACGGAACAACGCGGGCAGGATCTTGCGACGTGCCAGATCGCCGGTACCGCCAAAGACGACCAGATCGAAGGGTTCCACCGGAATGACGCGCGATACCATGGCTGCTCCTTATCGCCTTGCCGGGGTTCTGTCCACTGTTAGCGCAAACAATTTCAAGCTCTCCCGGTATCACAAGCCCGTCAAACCATCTGATCCCGCTTTCTTTTCCCGTTACGTTGCTGCTAGATCAAGCCCATATGCAGGCACAGGCAGGATAGATGAAGGATCACGCACAACAGACCGCCAATATCGGCAAGTTTCAGGACAGTTTCGTGACAGCGGACGGGCAGCAACGGGCCAGCGTCGCCCTGAGCCGACCCGAGACGCTGTGGTTCAACACCGGCACCCTGTGCAATATCGAATGTGCCAATTGCTATATCCTGTCGAGCCCGAAAAACGACGCGCTGGTCTATATCACCGAGGATGAAGTCATCGGATATCTGGATCAGATCGCGGCGCGCGGCTGGCCGGTGCGCGAGATCGGGTTCACCGGTGGTGAACCTTTCATGAATCCCCAGATCATCGCCATGGCGCGAGCGGCGCTGGCACGCGGTTTCGAGGTGCTGATCCTGACCAATGCGATGCGCCCGATGATGCGCAAGGCGATGCGGCAGGGGCTGGCGGCGCTAGTGCGCGAGTTCGGTGACAGGCTGACCCTGCGCATTTCGGTCGATCATCACAGCGCCGCCTGTCATGACGCCGAACGCGGTACCGGCAGTTTTGCCCGGACACTTGCTGGGATGGCCTGGCTACGCGATTGCGGCGCGCGAATGACCGTGGCCGGACGCACAGTCTGGGGTGAAAGCGAGGCCGAGGCGCGCGCGGGTTATGCCGCGTTTTATACCGAACACGGGTTTGCGATCGACGCGACAGATCCCGGCCAGACCGTGCTGTTCCCCGAGATGGACGAACGGGTCGAGGTGCCCGAGATCACCACCGCGTGCTGGGGCATCATGGGTAAATCCCCCGACACGCTCATGTGCGCCAGTTCGCGCATGGTGGTGAAACGCAAAGGCGCGGCGCATCCTGTGGTGCTGGCCTGCACCCTTTTGCCCTATGCGCCCGAATTCGAACTGGGCGAAACCCTGGCCGAGGCCGAACGCCCGGTTCAGCTGAACCACCCCCATTGCGCCAAGTTCTGCGTGCTGGGCGGGGCCAGCTGCTCGGCCTGAAGCCGCCGAGGTGGCACGGCTCAGTGCAGCCGGAACTCGCCCACGACATTGCGCCATTCACCCGGCGAGATCATCTTGCGGTGGGTAAACCGCACCGAATGCAGCGGGCCGTCGATCTCGCGCTGCCAGAATTCGATGAAGCCGAACAGCCTGGGATGGTCCGGTGCAAGGTCATAATCCTGCCAGACAAAGGTATTCAGCACATGGATATGGTCCGGCATGTGATAGAAGAATTCTGCCGTGGTCAGCCCATACCCCTTCAGCATCAGCTCGGTTTCTGTTGCAGCCATTTGAACCTCCAGTTGCCCCCGGTTCAATCAGGATGCCTGATTCTAATAAAAAATCCATAAAAACAGCATGTTGGCACTGTGGCGCCGTGGCTGCCAGCCTAATTTCGCTCTATGCATTGCACCTCATGTA
Source organism: Ruegeria pomeroyi (assembly GCF_021405525.1). Lineage (GTDB taxonomy): Bacteria > Pseudomonadota > Alphaproteobacteria > Rhodobacterales > Rhodobacteraceae > Ruegeria_B > Ruegeria_B alba. The sequence goes on along the minus strand of NZ_JAGQAG010000001.1, from coordinate 2,082,582 downwards.
CGGGGTCTGTTAAGATGCGCCCACAATATATAGAACCTGCACAAGAAACGGGCAGTTTACGTGAGCGATACGCCAGAAACCCCTGAAAACGAAGACGAAACCCCCATTGCGCGCAGCGCCTATGTGGGGCCGACCGTTTCCATCGAATCCGAGATGCGCACCTCGTATCTCGACTACGCGATGTCGGTCATCGTCAGTCGTGCCATCCCCGACCTGCGCGACGGGCTGAAACCGGTGCATCGGCGCATCCTCTACGCCATGCACGAGACCGGCAACAGCCACGACAAACCCTATCGCAAATCGGCGCGTCCGGTGGGTGATGTCATGGGTAAATATCACCCCCATGGCGACAGCGCGATCTATGACGCGCTGGTGCGGATGGCGCAGGATTTCTCGATGTCGCTGCCGCTTCTGGACGGTCAGGGCAACTTTGGCTCGATGGACGGCGATAACCCCGCCGCCATGCGTTATACCGAAGTGCGGATGGACAAGCCCGCCGCCTTTCTGCTGAGCGATATCGACAAGGAAACCGTCGATTTCCAGGACAACTATGACGGCAAGGACCGTGAACCCACGGTGCTGCCGGCGCGCTTCCCCAACATGCTGGTCAATGGCGCCGGCGGCATCGCCGTGGGCATGGCCACCAACATTCCGCCCCATAACCTGGGCGAGGTGGTGGATGCCACCCTGGCGCTGATCGACGACCCGGACCTGACCAGCGAGCAGCTGATCGACTATGTGCCCGGCCCCGATTTCCCCACCGGCGGTGTGATGCTGGGCCGCTCGGGTGCGCGCAAGGCCTATCTGGAGGGGCGCGGCAGCGTCATCATCCGCGCCAAGACCCGCGTCGAAGAGTTGCGCAAGGACCGTTATGCGATCATCGTGGACGAGATCCCCTATCAGGTGAACAAGGCCGCGATGATCGAAAAAATCGCCGAGGCGGTGCGCGAAAAGCGTATCGAAGGCGTCGCCCATGTGCAGGACGAAAGCGACCGCAACGGCGTGCGCGTGGTGGTGGAACTCAAGCGCGACGCCACGCCCGAGGTGGTTCTGAACCAGCTCTATCGCTTTTCACCGATGCAGACCTCGTTTGGCTGCAACATGCTGGCGCTGAATGGCGGCCGGCCCGAACAGCTGACCCTGCGCCGCTTTCTCACCTGTTTCATCGACTTCCGCGAGGAAGTGGTCGCCCGCCGTACCGCCTACGAGCTGCGCAAGGCGCGCGAACGCAGCCATATCCTGTGCGGCCTGGCGGTTGCGGTGTCGAATGTCGACGAGGTGGTCGCCACCATCCGTTCGTCTGCCGATGCCGCGGACGCGCGCGAGAAACTGATGACGCGGCGCTGGCCCGCCGCCGAGATCGCCGGATACCTGCGATTGATCGACGATCCGCTGTCCAAGATGAACGAGGACGGCACCTATAACCTGACCGAGGTGCAGGCCCGCGCCATCCTTGACCTGCGCTTGCAGCGCCTGACCCAACTGGGGGTCAAGGAAGTCACCGACGAGCTTGAGGTTCTTGCCGGCAAGATCAAGGAATACCTTGAGATTCTGGGGTCGCGCGAGCGGATCATGGGGATCATCGCCGACGAGCTGCGCGAAGTGCGCGAGCAATTCGCGGTGCCCCGCCGTACCGAGATCGTCGACTGGGCCGGCGATATGGACGACGAGGACCTGATCGAGCGCGAGGACATGGTGGTGACCGTGACCTCGGGCGGCTATATCAAGCGTACCCCGCTGGCCGATTTCCGTGCCCAGAAACGCGGTGGCAAGGGTCTGAGCGGCATGCAGACCAAGGAAGAGGACGTGGTCACCACCCTCTTCGTGGCCAACACGCATACGCAGCTTCTGTTCTTTACCACCGATGGCATGGTCTACAAGCTCAAGACCTGGCGCCTGCCGCAGTCGGGGCGCACCGGCAAGGGTAAGGCCATCGTCAACATCCTGCCGATCCCGACCGGGGTTTCAATCGCCGCGATCATGCCGGTCGATGTGCCGGATGAGGAATGGGAAAACCTGCAAATCGTGTTTGCAACCACTGGCGGAGACGTGCGCCGAAACCGGCTGTCGGATTTCACCAATGTGCGCCGCAATGGCAAGATCGCGATGAAATTGCCCGAAGACGGGTCCATTCGCCTGGTCAATGCGCGCATCTGCTCCGAAGACGATGACGTGTTGCTGGTGACCAACTCGGGTCGGGCGATCCGCTTCCGGTCCACCGATGTACGCGTTTTCAACTCGCGTGAATCCACCGGTGTGCGCGGCATCAAGCTGGTGAATGAAGGCGATGAGGTCGTTTCCATGTCCGTCATCCGCCACTTCAGCGCCGAACCGTGGGAGCGCAATGCCTTCATCAAACGGTTCCGGGGTGAACTGGGCAATGATGTGACCGAAGACGACGCCAGCGATGACGCCGAGGGCGAAGTCGCCGAAGGCACCCTGTCCGAGGAACGCTATCAAGAAATGCTGGCCGCCAACGATCTGCTGGTGACCATCAACCGCGCGGGCATCGGCAATCTGACCTCGGCCCATGATTATCGCGTCAGCGGGCGCGGTGGCCAGGGGGTCGGCGCGATGCGGGGCGGCGCCATTGTCGCCACCTTCCCGGTCGAGCTTGAGGACCAGATCATGTTGGCCACCTCCAAGGGCCAGTCGATCCGCTGTCCGGTCAAAGGCATCTCTTTCCGCTCGCGCGGTGCCGGTGGTGTCCGGGTCTTCAACACCGGCAAGGGTGAAGAGGTCGTCAGCGTCGCCTGGATCGCCGAGCGCGACGACGAGGAAGAGGACGGCGCAGAGTAACCACGCCGGGCGAGATGGAAAAGGGCGCGGGAAACCGCGCCTTTTCTTTTGCGTTTTAACCTGTTGGCAAGTGCTGTCACGGCAATCTGGCCCGAACGGTCACATAGGACGTTCCGGCCATGAACCTCTACCATTGCGCAATCGACCTGAAACACGAGGCCAAGGCACTGGCCTTTGCCGCGGCACTTGACCATTGGATGCAGTATCTCAAGGCACGCGGTGTGGTGCACGACTGGCGGCTGTTGCGGCGCAAGCTGAACCTGGCCTCCGACAGCTGCCGCGATTTCCTGCTCGAGATCGAGTTTGATGACATCGCCCAACTCGACCGTGCCTTTCGGGTGCTTGGCGAGCATGATGAAGAGGTCGAGCGCCTCTATGGCGCGGTCAGCGCGTTGATCGCCCGGTCCGACTTTGGCCTCTACCGCCCCTTCCCGGACCCCGAGCGAGCCGAGCGCATGGCGCTGCTTTGAGCGCAGACCGGAAATCGTAGATTTCCGGCTCGGAAAACATTCGTTTTCCGGGCCGTTTTCCGCGACGGAAAACGGCGCCGTCCAAACACGGACTCAAAGCCCGTAAAGCGCGCTGAATTTGGCCTCGAGATAGTCGAGCAGAGGCTCGGGCCCCGGCTCCATACCGCTGGCCCGCGCGATCACCTCGCGCGGTGCATAAAGCCCGCCATGACGCTGCACCCGATCTGCCAGCCAGCCGGTCGCAGCCGTCGTCTCGCCCTGTGCCAGGTCCGTCTCCAGCCCCGGAACCGCCTGACGCAACGCCTGATAGAGACAGCCGGCATAGACATTGCCCAACGCATAGGTCGGAAAATAGCCGAACAGGCCAACCGACCAGTGCACATCCTGCAAACACCCGTTCGAGGGCTTGTCCACCTGATAGCCGAAATCGGCGGCAAAGCGGTCGTTCCAGGCGGCCTCCAGATCGTCGACCGTCAGATCTCCCGCCATCAGCGCCCGCTCAAGATCGAAGCGCAACATGATATGCAGGTTATACTGTACCTCGTCCGCCTCGGTGCGGATATAGCCGCGATGCACCGTGTTGACGGCGGCATAGAACGCGTCCTGATCCGCAATCCCGAAATCGCCAAACGCCTCGCGCATCTGGCCAAACAGCCAACCGGTATAGGCGCGGCTGCGGCCCAGCTGGTTCTCGTAAATCCGGCTCTGGCTTTCATGCACGCCCATCGACACGCCGCGTCCCAGCGGGGTCAGCAGATAGGCGCGGTCGATATTCTGTTCATAGGCCGCGTGGCCCACCTCGTGAATGGTCGAGTAGAAACAGTTGAACGGATCGGCCGGATTGGTCCGCGTGGTGATCCGCACATCGAGACCGGAACCGGAGCTGAACGGATGCACCGCCTTGTCGACCCGGCCATGCGCCATGTCATAGCCAAAGCTGCGCGCCAATTGCCGGCTGAGCTTCATCTGAGCGCTTTCGTCGAACTGCCCTTCCAGCCGTTGTGGCATCGGGCGGTCCAGCACCGCCGAACGCAGCGCCACCAGGCGCGGGCGCATGGTGTCAAAGGTCTCGGCGATCTGGGCCGCACTGGTGGCGGGCTCATATTCCTCCAGCAGCGCGTCATAGAGATCGCCGCCCTGGGCCAGCGCCTGCCCCTCTTCGCGGCGCAGCGCAACGACCTCCTTCAGCACGGGCAGAAACGCCGCCACGTCCTCGGTCGCCCGCGCCTCGGCCCAGATGCCTTGCGCCCGTGCCGTGGTGCGGGCCAGCGCGCGGGCCAGATCGGCGGGCACGCGCGCGGTCCGATCGAAGCTGCGCCGGATCTCGCGCAGCTGCGCGGCACCGGCCTCGTCCGGCGCCGCGGCCGCCGCCAGCCAGTCGCCCACCTGCGGGTCGGTGCGACGGGCATGCAGCACACCGGCGATGGCGGCGCTTTCCTCGGCCCGTTGCGGCGCCGCGCCGCGCGGCATCATGGTTTCCTGATCCCAGCCCAGCCGCCCGGCGATCTGGTCCAGCGCCGCCGTCTCGCGGGCATGCGCCATCAACTGTTCGAATGCACTCATGATGTCTTATCCCCGGATAGAGGTTGCAATCGGATAGGCGCAGAGGAACCGCGCCCGCAGGATCAGCACAAACACCCCGACCGCCAGCAACTGGTGCAGGATGGCGATCTGCCAGGGCGCGGCATATAGGACGGTGACGATGCCCAGCACCACCTGTAGGTTCAACGCCGCAAAGCCTGCGTTGAAGGCAAATCGGGTCTGCGCATGCGCGCTGCGGCGCCCGCGCAGCCAGGCCATCACCCCGTAGGCCAGCAGCAGATAGCCGACGATACGGTGGATGAACTGCACCAGACCAGGGTTTTCAAAGAAGTTGCGCCAGACCGGGCTCAGCTCCAGCGGGTCGGGCGGGATCACCTGCCCCGCCATCAGCGGCCAGTCGACATAGTTGCGCCCGGCATCAAGGCCCGCCACCAGCGCGCCGATCAGGATTTGCAGGAATGCAAGATGCAGCCAGCCCGTCGCCAGACCGAACAGCCGCGCCTCCTTGGCGCGGCGGGCCTGCATCAGGTCGCGCTCGCTGCGCCCCAGTTGCAGGATGTACCAGGTCAATAGGCCCAGAATGACAAAGGCCAGTCCCAGATGCGTGGCCAGCCGGTAGGACGCGACCGAGGTCATGCCCTCGCCCTGGGTCACGCCCGAGGCGACCATCCACCAGCCGACCGCGCCCTGCACCCCGCCCAGCAGGCCGGGCAGGATCAGCCGCCCGGTCCAGCCCGCGGGGATCTTGCGCGCCAGCAGGAAACCGAAGAACCCCAGCGACCAGACCAGCCCGATCACCCGGCCCAGCTGGCGGTGACCCCATTCCCACCAATAGATCGACTTGAAATCGGCCAGCTCCATCCACTGGTTCTGCAAGCGCCACTGGTCGATCTGCTTGTACTTGTCGAATTCCGCCTGCCAGTTGGCCTCACTCAGCGGCGGGACCGCCCCCGTGACCGGACGCCATTCGGTGATCGAGAGACCGCTGTCGGTCAGCCGGGTCAGCCCGCCCACCACGATCATCGCCACTACCAGCGCAAAGAGCACCGCCAGCCAGGCCCGGATCGCGCCGCGCGCGCCGCCCCGTCCCCGGTCGATCATGCCGGGCTGTGCCGCCGCCGCCCGCGTTCCGTCCGAGACCTCTTCAAAGATGCTGCGCTTGCCGCTCATGCCATCCTCATTCCTGTCGCTTTGACTGCAAGCTAGGCCTCGGGCGCGCCAAGGTCCAGCACCCGGCTCAGCCGCGTTCCTTCCAGCGGACCATCTGCCGCATGATGCCATGCAGCATCTGGACATCGGCGCGCGTCATCCGCATCCGGCTCCATAGGTTGCGCAGGTTCTGCTGCATGCCCTCGGCCTTTTCCGGCGGAAAGAAGAAGCCCGCCTCGTCCAGCCGCTGCTCGTAATGCTCGGCCAGCTTCTCGATCTCGAGCCCCGTGGCCCAGTCGCCCTTGGGACCGGGCGCGTCGGCCTCATGCACCACATCCCCGGTCTGGCGCATCCACTCATAGGCCACAAGCAATACGCATTGACCAAGGTTCAACGAGGCATAATCGGGGTTCACCGGCACGGTGATGATCGCATTGGCGCGCGAAATATCATCGTTTTCCAGCCCGGCCCGCTCCGGCCCGAACAGCACCGCCACCTTCTCGCCCGCCGCCAGTTTCTCGGCGGCCAGCTGCATGGCGCGTTCGGGGCTGTAGACCGGCTTGGTCATCTCGCGCGGGCGCGCGGTGGTGGCAAAGACATAGGTGCAATCCGCCAACGCACCCGGCAGATCGTCATATAGCTGCGCCTCGTCCAAAAGCCGTCCCGCGCCCGAGGACATGGCCACCGCCCGGCTGTTGGGCCAGCCATCGCGCGGGGCCACGATGCGCATCCGGTCCAGGCCGAAATTCCACATCGCCCGCGCGGCGGCGCCGATATTCTCTCCCATCTGCGGCCGCACAAGCACGATTGCGGGCTGCGCCTTGTCGCTGGGCATGTCTCACCTCCGAATGTTGTGCCCGCTCTAGCGCCCGGAGGCCTGATGGACAAGACCGCCCCTGCCCTTCATTCCGCACCAAATACTCCGGGGGACAGAACAAAATTCGACGAATTTTGTTCGCCCCAGGGGCGGAGCCCCCGGAAACCAGCCCTTGACCAGAAGCCCCTTCGCCATATTCCCATTCGCCGTCCGATCGGCTAAACGGCAGCAACTCCAGACCAGAGGTCCCGCCATGGAAACCCCCGAACAGCCGCAGCTTTACCTGATCACCCCGCCCAGCATCGACCTCGACCTCTTTCCCGACCAATTGGCGCGGGTGCTCGACGGGGCCGAGATCGCCTGCATCCGACTGGCCCTGGCCAGCCGGGACGAGGATCTGCTGTCGCGCGCAGCGGATACCTGCCGCGAGGTTGCCCATGCGCGTGATATCGCGCTGGTGATTGCCGATCACGTGCTGCTGGCCCAGCGGCTGGGGCTGGATGGGGTGCATCTGTCCGATGCCGCCCGCTCGGTCCGCAGCGCCCGCAAGGAACTGGGGGCCGATGCCATCGTCGGCAGTTTCTGCGGCACCTCGCGGCATGACGGGATGAACGCGGGCGAGGCCGGGGCCGATTATGTGGCCTTTGGCCCGGTGGGCGCGCATGGGCTCGATGACGGCAGCGTGGTCGACCCCGAACTCTTTGAATGGTGGTCGGCGGTGATCGAGGTACCGGTGGTGGCCGAGGGCGGGCTGACGCCCGAGATGGTGCGCAGTCTGGCCGCGCAGACCGATTTCTTTGGCATCGGCGACGAGATCTGGGGTGCTGAGGATCCGCTCGCCGCGCTCAAGGCCCTGACGGCGGCGATGGGCTGACATGCGGGCTCAGGCCAGCAGCGTCCGTTCCACCACCCAATAGGCTCCGATCATCGCGATCAGCATCGAGGCCGGGATCGCGATGCGGCCCCGGTACCAGCGCCGGTTGCGAAACCACAGGCCGACGCTCAGGAACGCGGCGGCGATCACCGCCAGCTGGCCCAGCTCGACCCCGATGTTGAAACCCAAGAGTGCCGGCAGGAACTGACCGGCGGGCAGGCCGAATTCCTCCAGCACACCGGCAAAACCCAGCCCGTGCAGCAGACCGAAGCCAAAGACCATCACCGGACGCCAGGCATGCAGGCGGCGCACCAGGATGTTTTCCAGCGCGACAAATGTGATCGAGGCGGCGATCAGCGGCTCGACAATCGCCGGATCGACCCGGACCGTCCCCGTCGCCCCCAGCGCCAGCGTCAGCGTATGGGCCAGCGTAAAGGCGCTGATCTGCCACAGCAGCGGCCGTAGTCGCGGCGACAGGAAAAACAGGCCCAAGACGAACAGGATATGATCCAGCCCCTTGGGCAGGATATGGGTGAAGCCCACCGGAATGTAGGCCTGAAAGGTCTCGAGCGGCCCCAGCGCCGCGCCGCCTGCCAGCGGGATGGGCGGGCTGCTTTCACCGCCCTGAAGGTAGCCGGTATAGGGATCGTCGACCCCTTGTTGGCGCAACACCAGCGCGCCCGCTCCACTGGGCCAGGTCAGTGTCAGGCTGGCCGCGCCAGCGGGCAGATATGCGGTGAGCAGCAGGTGCGAGACACGTGGCAGGTCGGGATTGCCGACGACCGGAATGCGCGCACCTTCATAGGACAGTTCCAACGGCACGCCACCGGCGTTGAGACTCAGCTGTTCCTTCCAGGCGACGGCGAAATCCCGCACCTTCGGCTCCAACTCGGCCGCGCCCATGGCACGTAGCTGGTCATAACTGTCCGACCCATCAGAATCGTCGGTATCGCCCAGCCCATCCAGGTCGATCCCGGCCACAAAGGCTTCGACATTCAGACGCAGATCAAGGATGACTGTCTCGTTTTCGACCCGCAGATCGGCAACCGTGGGCGTGACCTCATGGGCGCTGGCCACCCCTGTCAGCGGGCTTGACAGCAGCGCCACAAACGCCAGCTTGAACAGCACCGCCAAAAAGGCTCCGCCCATGTTCCGCATCCTTGTCCCGCTCCTTTGCCTCATGTTTTCTGCCTCGCCAGGGCTTGCTCATGAGTTTTGGATCGAACCCCATGAATTTCAAGTGGAAACCGGTGCCGAACTGGTGGCCGATCTGCGCGTGGGAGAGCGGTTCGAGGGTGCCGCGCAAGTTTTCTTTCCCGACCGCGCCCCGCGATCCGAGATCCGTGTCGCAGGCGAAATCAGACCCTATGTTGGGCGAATGGGCGATGTTCCGGCGATCCGGCTGGTGGCCGACACGCCCGGACTGTGGGTGCTGGTGCATGAAACCAGCCCCAGCAGCGTGAAATACAAGGAATGGCAGAAATTCGCGGATTTCGCCGCCCACAAGGACATTCCCGATATCGAGGCCTGGCACGCCGCGCGCGGGCTGCCCCGGCAGGATTTCTTCGAGACCTATACCCGCCACGTCAAGGCACTGATCGGGGTCGGCGCGGCAGAGGGCGAAGACAGCGAAACCGGGATGGAGACCGAATTCGTCGCGCTCACAAACCCTTATACCGATGATCTGTCCGGCGGCATGCGGGTGCTGCTGCTGTATCAGGGTCAGCCACGACCGGACGCGCAGGTCGAGATATTCGCGCGCGCGCCCGATGGCGGTGTCACGGTGCACCTCACCCGCACCGATGCGACGGGGCACACCACCCTGCCCGTCTTGCCGGGATATGATTATCTGCTCGATGCGGTGGTCCTGCGCCCTGCGCCCGAGGGGGAACGCGCTGTCTGGCAATCGCTCTGGGCCGGGCTCAGCTTTGCGGTGCCCGTGCGCTGAAACTGTCTCCAAGCTTGCACCACTCTGGTCGCTGTGCATGCTCGGCATCAGAAGATTTGATTGATCCGTTTTTGACAACACGAACCAGGAGCAAACACCTTGTCCGGCAAATTCATCATCTACCACATTCCAGTCTGCCCCTTTTCACAACGGATCGAGATACTTCTGGCGCTGCGCGGTCTGACCGATGCGGTCGAGTTCCGCGTTGTCGACATCACCCGGCCACGCGATCCGGAGTTGTTGGCCAAGACCCGTGGAACCACGGCCCTGCCCGTGCTGGAAACGCCGGACGGCAGGATCATCAAGGAAAGCCTCGTCATTCTGCGCTATCTCGACGAGGTTCTGCCCGGCGGCGCGTTGCGGCGCAGCGACCCGGCGGAACATGCGATCGAATCGATGCTGATCGCCAAAGAGGGCGCGTTTGTCACCGCGGGTTATCTCTACGTGATGAACCAGGACCGATCACAGCGCGCGGCGCATCTGGACAGGCTGCTGGGCCTCTATCGCGGCCTCGACGATTTTCTTGTCGAACACAATCCCACTGGTACATGGTTGTTCGACGCGTTCGGACTGGCCGAGGCGGTTTACACGCCGATCTTCAAAAGGTTCTGGTTCCTGGATTATTATGAGGGTTTCGCGCTGCCCGACGATCCGGCCTATGACCGGGTTCGTGCCTGGCGCACGGCCTGCATGGCACACCCCGCCACCGGTCAGGTGAGCGAGGAAGAGATCGTAAAGCTTTACTACGATTACGCGCTTGGCGCCGGGAACGGCGCGCTGGTCGATGGGCGCACGGTGTCAAGTTTCGCCTTCGAACCGGACTGGCGGTCACGGCCGTGGCCTCCGCGCGAAAAATATGATGGCACTGCCTCGGACGCGGCACTTGGCCTCGTATCCGCCTGAGCGGGTTATGCATGCCCGCTTGCACCCGCCCGCGCCCTGCGGCATGAGGGCAGGATGACCCAAACCTCGGATATCCTCTGTATCGGCTCGGTCCTGTGGGACGTGATCGGGCGTTCGGCCAGCCATATGCGGCAGGGTTCGGATGTGCCGGGCCGGATCACCCGCCTGCCCGGCGGCGTCGCCATGAACATCGCCATGACGCTGGCGCGCTTCGGCATGCGCCCCACCCTGCTCACCGCCATCGGCCGCGATGCCGAAGGCGACGAGTTGATCCGCGCCTGCGCCCAGATGGGCATGTGCACCGATCACGTCTATCGCTCGGACGACTTGCCGACCGACCGCTATATGGCGGTCGAGGGCGCCAACGGGCTGATCGCCGCCATCGCCGATGCCCATTCGCTCGAGGCGGCGGGTGCCAAGATCCTGCGCCCGGTGCTGGACGGCCCGCTGGGCAGTGCCGCCGCACCTCATGTGGGGCCGGTGGCGCTGGATGGCAACCTGACTCTGGCGCTGCTCGAAGAGATCGCGCATAGCCCCGCCTTTGCCCGCGCCGACCTGCGGGTGGCCCCGGCCTCGCCCGGCAAGGCCGAGCGGCTCTTGCCCTTCGTGCGTCAGGGCCGCGCCACGCTTTATGTCAATCTCGAAGAGGCGGGCCTGCTCTGCCAGACCGAGTTCACCGACTCCGCCAGCGCCGCCCAGGTCCTGCTGGAGCGCGGCGCCCAGCGGGTGCTGGTCACCGATGGCGGACGCTCGGCCAGCGAGGGCGACGCCAAACGCCTGATAACCCAGACCCCGCCCGCCGTTCTGGTCACCCGTGTGACCGGCGCGGGCGACACATTTATGGCGGCCCATATCGCCGCCGAGGCGCAGGGCGCCGACCGCGACCAAGCCCTGTCGCGCGCGCTGCATGCCGCCGCAACCTATGTATCCGGAGAGACCCCCCTGTGATCGACCTGCACCTGTCCGCCGAGGTTCACGCCGCCCGTGTCGCGGGCACCCCCATCGTGGCGCTGGAAAGCACCATCATCACCCATGGCATGCCCTATCCGCAGAATGTCGAGACCGCCCGCGCAGTCGAACAGGACATCCGCGACGCCGGCGCCGTGCCCGCCACCATCGCGGTGATCGAGGGGCGGCTGCATGTGGGACTGGAACCCGATCAGCTTGATGCGCTGGGACAGGCGCAGGGGGTGGCGAAACTCTCGCGCGCCGACATGGCCGCCTGTATCGCCACCGGCGGCACCGGCGCCACAACCGTGGCCGCCACCATGATCGCCGCCCGCTTTGCCGGGATCGAGGTATTTGCCACCGGCGGCATCGGCGGGGTGCACAAGGGGGCCGAACAGAGCTTTGACATCTCGGCAGACCTGCACGAATTGGCCCAGACCCCGGTCACCGTGGTCGCTGCCGGGGCCAAGGCCATTCTCGACCTGCCCAAGACCCTTGAGGTGCTGGAAACCCTGGGCGTGCCGGTCATCGCCTATGGGCAGGACAGCTTTCCCGCCTTCTGGTCGGCCACCTCGGACCTGCCCGCGCCGCTCAGGATGGATGACAGCGCCAGCATCGCCCGCGCCCATGCCGCCCGACGCGCGCTGGGCCTGCCGGGCGGCCAGCTGGTCGCCAACCCGATCCCGGCGAGCGACCAGATCGCAGCCGAGGATCTGGCCCCGGTCATTGCCCGCGCCCAGGCCCAGGCCGATGCGCAGGGCATTTCCGGCAAGGCGGTCACGCCCTTCCTGCTACAGGCGATTTTCGAGGCGACCGGGGGCCGCTCGCTGACGGCCAATATCGCGCTGGTGCGCAATAATGCGCGGCTGGCTGCGAAAATCGCCCGGGATCTGATCGCGCAGGGGGGCTGAGGGCGGTTTCCCAAGCCCCCCATTGCGGGCGCGCGGCGGAATGACTACGTTCGCCCACAAACGCGCGGACGGACCCGATGAACACACCCTTTGACGAAGAACCCCATCACGTGAAACCCCGCCGGTTCGCCGGGCTGCGCGCCTCGTTCCTGACCGGCATCGTGGTGATCGCGCCGGTCAGCCTGACCATCTGGCTGTTCTGGTCCGTGGTCGGCTGGGTCGACAGTTTCGTGCTGCCGCTGGTGCCGCATCAATTCCGCCCCGAACAGTATATCGGCATCAACCTGCGCGGTGTCGGGGTCATCTTCCTGCTGGTCTTCACCATCCTCGTGGGCTGGATCGCCAAGGGCATCATCGGCCGCTCGCTGATCCAGTATGCCGAGGGGCTGGTCGACCGGATGCCGGTGGTGCGCTCGGTCTATTCCGGGATCAAGCAGATCTCGGAAACGGTGTTTGCCCAGACCGAACGCAGTTTCGAACAGGCCTGCCTGATCCAGTATCCGCGCCGGGGCATCTGGGCCATCGGCTTTGTCTCGACCACCGCCAAGGGCGAGATCGCCGACAAGGCCGAGACCGGCGGCCGGTTGATGAGCGTGTTTGTCCCCACCACGCCCAACCCGACCTCGGGCTTTCTGCTCTATTTCCCCGAAGAGGACGTGATCATCCTCGACATGTCGGTCGAGGACGCGGCCAAGCTGGTGATCTCGGCGGGCCTTGTCTATCCCAACGACAAGCAGAAGAGCGACGAGTGAGCGTCATTCGCGCCGCCCGGTCCGAAGACGCCGCCCCGCTGGCCGCGCTCTCGATCGAGGTCTGGCTCGCCACCTATGTCAAACACGGTGTGCGGGCGGATTATGCCGACTATGTCCTGACCAGCTTTACCCCTGCCGCCATGGAGGCGCTGATCGCCGCCCCCGCCAGCACGGTGCTGGTGGCCGATTGCGCCGAGGGGATCGGCGGCTACCTGCATCTCAGGCATGACAGCCCGGCCCCGGCGGGCGAGGCCCGGGTCGAGATCGACAAGCTTTATGTGCAGCCGCGCCATCAGGCCGCCGGGCTGGGCCGCGCGCTGTTGCGGGCCGGGCTGGCGGGGTTGGCTCCCGGCACGCTTGCCTGGCTCATGGCCAGTTCCGAGAATGACCGTGCGTTGCGGTTCTACCGCGCGCGTGGATTTACCCATGTGGGCGACACCCATTTCCGGCTGAACGAGAACGCCTATCTGAACCATGTGTTCCAGATCGAGGCCGGGGCCTAGCCGAACATGGCCTCCATATCGACAGTGGAGCGCTGACCCAGATCGTCCTTATGGGCCTTCAGGAAACCGTCCGCCGCCGCCCGGCCCGCCTGTTTCAGCCGATCCAGGATCTGGGGCAGCGGAACCACCTTGGTTGCCACGGACAGGCTGTTCATCAGCGCGTCATCGGCGATCATATGAACCAGGACCCGGCTCATCCGCCCCCGCTCCAGTGTGCCATCCTCCAACAGCCGCTGCACGAAGCGGATCGCCCGCAACTCGCGCAACAGGGACGAGTTGAAGCTGATCTCGTTGATCCGGTTCTGGATCTGCTGCGGCGTGACCGGCAGCGCGTCACGCTCCAGCGGGTTGATGTTGACGATCACCACATCGTCGGGCAGGTCGCGGTTGAACAGCGGGAACAGCGCCGGATTGCCGGTATAGCCACCATCCCAATAGGCTTCGCGCCGCCCGGTCTCGGGGTCGTCGATCTCGATCGCCTGGAACAGGGTCGGCAGACAGGCCGAGGCGAGGATGGCGTCGGTGCTGATCTCCTCCTCGGCAAAGACCCGGATCTTGCCGGTGCGCACCCTTGTGGCACAGATATAGAGCTTTGGCCCCTCATGGGCGCAGACATTGGCGAAATCCAGCGCCTCGACCACGGGGCGCAGGGGATTGCCGTAGAATGGCCCATAGGCATAGGGCGAGACGAGGCGCGACCATGTTTCGGCCAGGGCAAAGGGGGCGGAATATTCAAGCATCCGGGCCAGCTGCGCCGGATCCCCGGCCCCAAGCCAGCCACTGATCCGGTCGTCATTGACCGCACCCATGCGCCGCCAGACCCGGTCCAGCGCGGCGCGAGCGCCCGCGCGCCCTCCGGCCACCATGCCGGCCTTGAAGGCGGCCCCGTTCAGCGCCCCGGCCGACGTGCCGGTGATTGCAGCTACCTCGACATCCGTCTCGTCCAGCAAGCGGTCGAGCACGCCCCAGGTAAAGGCGCCATGTGCACCGCCGCCCTGCAAGGCCAGATTGATCCGACGCACCACCATCCCCTCTTCATTTCGCTACAAATACTCCGGGGGGAGGCGACAAAATTCTGCGAATTTTGTGCCGGGGGGCAGAGCCCCCCCTCCGCCCTCGGCTCAAAGTGCGGTCCAGCCGCCATCGACACTGATCGTGGTGCCGGTGATCTGGGCCGCCGCATCGGAACACAGGAACACGGCGGTGCCGCCCAATTGTTCAACAGTAGCAAATTCCTTGGAGGGCTGACGTTCCAGCATGACCTTCTTGATCACGTCCTCGCGGCTCATCCCGTATTTCTCCATCGTGTCGGGGATCTGCGCCTCGACCAGCGGGGTCAGCACATAGCCGGGGCAGATGGCGTTGCAGGTGATCGGTTCCTGCGCGGTTTCCAGCGCCACGGTCTTGGTCATGCCGACCACCCCATGCTTGGCGGCCACATAAGCCGCCTTGAAAGGCGAGGCGGTCAGACCATGAGCCGAGGCGATGTTGACGATCCGGCCCCAGCCCGCCGCCCGCATCATCGGCAGCGCGGCGGCCATGGTGTGAAAGGCCGAGTTCATGTTGATGGCGATGATCGCATCCCACTTCTCCTGCGGGAATTCGTCGATCGGCGCCACATGCTGGATACCGGCATTGTTGACCAGGATATCGCAACGCCCGGCCTGCGCGATCAGCGCCCGGCACTCCGTTCCCCTGGACATGTCAGCCTTGATATAGCGGGCGCTCACCCCGAACTCGTCGGCCAGCGCTGTGGCCAGTGCATGATCCTCGTCGCGGTCGGTGAAGGAATTCAGAACCACATCGGCGCCCGCCCGGGCCAATTCGCGCGCGATGCCCAGTCCGATGCCCGAATTCGATCCGGTAACGATGGCGGTCTTGCCGTTTAGCGACATGTCTTTCCCTCTCTGCAACAGGTTCTGTCGCGCAACACCCTGCCATGCTGCACCTGCAAAGAAAACGGGTATTTCCGGGGGTCATTGGCAGAAAGGGGGCGCAGCCCCCCTGCACAAAATTCGCAGAATTTTGTCGCCTCCCCCGGAGTATTTCGGGCGGAATGAAGCGCGCATGGCTGTGCGGGTTTCTGCTGCTGCGCTATCCGCGCTGCCCAAAAAAAACGCCCGCACAAGGCGGGCGTTAAGTTATTGAGGCAGGTTTCATACAGGCAAGAAACCTATCGAGCAGTGACCCCTTTATAAGCAATTCCGCGCCCGCATCCAAGCTAAAAGTTTGAAAAGACGTGAAACCATCGTTAGAGTGAGGGTCAAGAAAATAAGGCCCGAGCAGGATTGTTGCGCAAGTGCGACTAGATTATTTCCGACAGTTCCGCCTGCTGACGGCGGGAATCGCCTTTCTATTGGGCACCAGTTTAGCCCATGCAGAATCACGCCACGCCATAGCTATGTATGGCGAGCCCGCCCTGCCACCGGATTTTGTGTCCCTGCCCTATGCCAACCCCGACGCGCCCAAGGGCGGTCGGATCGTGTTCGGCAATACCGGCGGCTTCGACAGCCTCAATCCCTTTGCCCAAAAAGGCACCTATCCCTGGCAGATGCCGTTCTGGTCCTACGAGAGCCTGATGGGCCGATCCTGGGATGAGCCGTTCACGCTTTACGGCCTTTTGGCCGAATCGGTCGAGACGCCGCCGGACCGCTCCTGGGTCGAATTCACCCTGCGCAAGGAGGCCCGATTCTCGGATGGCAGCCCGGTCACGGTCGAGGATGTGATCTGGTCCTACCGGACTTTGGGCACCGAGGGGCATCTGCGCTATCGCGGTTTCTGGTCGCGCATCGCCAGTATCGAGGCGACGGGGCCACGCAGCGTGCGCATCACTTTCGCCGATGACGACCGCGAACTGGCCATGCTGGCGGGCCTGCGCCCGATCCTGCAAAAGGCGCAATGGGAGGGGCGCAGCCTGGCCGAAGGCAGCATTCACGACATCCCCATCGGCACCGGTCCCTATGTGGTCTCGGCCTATGAGCCGGGGCGCTACGTGAGCTTTGCCCGCAATCCCGACTATTGGGGCGCCCATCTGGGCTTTCGCCGCGGCACCATGAACTTCGACGAGATGCGGATCGACTTTTTCGGCGATGGTGCGGTGCTGATGGAGGCGTTCAAAGCCGGCGAGTTGAGCGCCATTCGCGAGTTCAATGCCCAGAAATGGGACAGCGCCTATGACTTCCCGGCCGCCCAGCGGGGCGATGTGATCAAGACCGAGATCGCCCATGGAAAGCCTTCGGGGATGACTGGTTTCGTGATCAACACCCTGCGCGCACCCTTCGATGACTGGCGCCTGCGCGAGGCGCTGCTGTTGGCCTTCAATTTCGAATTCATCAACGACACGGTGACCGGCGGGGTGATGCCGCGCATCACCTCGTATTTCTCGGGCACCGATCTGGCCTATCGGCCTGGCCCCGCCAGCGGGCGCGAGGCCGAGTTGCTGGCCCCCTTTGCCGCCGACCTGCCGCCCGGCACGCTCGAAGGCTATGCCCTGCCCCGGGGCGATGGCACCGCGCGCAACCGCGCCAATCTGCGCCGCGCCGCGCAAATGCTGGAACAGGCCGGGTTCCGTATCGAGCAGGGCCAGCTGCTGGATTCCGAAGGCACCCCGCTGGTGCTGCGGTTTCTGCTGCGCCAGGGCGACAGCGACATGCAAACGGTGCTCGAGATCTATACCCGCGCGCTGGAACGGTTGGGCATCGCGGCGCGGATCGAAAAGGTGGACAACGCCCAATATACCGCCCGCGTGGCCGATCTGGATTTCGACCTGACCCCGTTTCGCCGCGACCTGTCGCTATCGCCCGGTAACGAACAAAGGCTCTATTGGGGCTCGCACAGCGCGGGCCAGCCGGGCAGCCGCAACCTGATGGGCGCGGCTTCGCCCGCCATCGACGCCATGATCGACGCCATGCTGGCGGCCACCACGCAGGAGGAAATGACCGAGGCAACCCGCGCGCTGGATCGGGTATTGACCGCCGGACGCTATGTGATCCCGATATGGCGCTTCGATGTGGGACGCATCGCCCATATCAGGCAGCTGCGCTTTCCGCCCAATCCACCGATCTATGGCGACGGGCCGCAATACATGCCGGATGTCTGGTGGTACCAGGACTGACCTTCGCAACACGCTAAAGCTGTGACGCCAGCAAATATTCGCCCAAATGTCGTGCGGCGTTTTGCCCGGTGCTTGCAAAGCTGTTACATTTCTAGGCTGAGGCAGGGGAGGAGCGTTTCCGTCAACCACCCACGAAGGAATGCTCAGCGATGTTGACCTGGACCGACCTGACACAGGATTGGGCAAGCTCCTTTGCACGTGCAAAGCGGCGGTTTCCCAATCTGGATGATGGTGACATGCCGTTCCTGAAGCTCGACCGCGGCCGATTCGAAGCCTATCTGGCCGCCCGCCACAACCTGACCCTGTCAGAAGCGCGCGAGGAGCTGGAGGATTTTCTCTATGTCGAAACGCTCAGCCGCGAACTTGATGACTAGGCATTGCCTCAGGTCAGCGATGTGACCCACAGGATGGTGGCGTCCTCGTCGCTGACCGACACCACGTTATGGCCCATCGAGGCATCGTAATAGGCGCTGTCGCCCCGGCGCATCTCGATCGGCTCATAGAATTCGGTGTAAAGCCGGATCACCCCGGTCAGCACATACAGGAATTCTTCGCCGTCATGGCGGACCCAGCCGTCGAACTCCTCCATCGTGCGGGCGCGGACGCGGGCGCGATAGGGCAGCATCTGTTTCTTGGTCAGGCTGTCGGCAAGCAGTTCGTGTTCATAGGTGGCGGTGGCGTGGCCCGAGCCGGAGCCGGATTTTGTCACCGTCATGCGCCCGTTCACCTGCCCTTTTTGCGGTGGGGTGAACAGCTGGGGCACCGAGATTTGCAGCCCCACCGCCAGCTTCTTCAGCGCCTCATAGGTGGGCGACATCTGGCCGTTCTCGATCTTGCTCAGCGTCGAGCGGGCAAGACCGGCCTGACTGGCCGCCTGTTCCAGCGTCCAGTCGCGCGCCTTGCGCAACTCGCGCACGCGCGCGCCCAGATCCAGCGGTTCGGCTTCGGCCTCGGCGCCGTTTTCGCGGGCGATACGGATCAGGGATGACGGGTCGCGCTTGGTCATGACCGGTCTATAGGCGCAGCCGCGCCCGCTTGCAACGGGCGCGGTGACGGGCTAGCCAAGGGCCATGCTGTCGATATTTGACCAAGGGCCGCCGCCGCCCTGCCCCGCCCCGTTCAACCTGGCCGCCCATGTAATGCGCCACGCCCGCCGCCAGCCCGACAAGGTGGCGCTGTCGGTGCTGCGTCCCGATGGCGCCGAAGAGTGGCGCTATGCCCGACTGGAGCAAGCCATCCTGGGCACCGCGACGGGGCTGTTGCAGGCGGGTCTGGCACCCGGCGACATCGTGCTGATGCGGCTGGGAAACACGGTCGAGTTTCCCATCGCTTATCTGGGCGCCATCGCGGCGGGGATCGTGCCGGTGCCGACCTCGTCGCAACTGACCGAGCCCGAGACCGCGCGCATGATCGCCGATCTGGCGCCCGCCGCCATCCTGCGCGCGCCCGATGTGGCCTGTGCCCCGCATCGCAAACAGATCGGCATAGAGGCGCTGAATGCCATGCACGCCCTGCCGCCCGCCGACTATGCGCTGGGCGACCCCGAGCGGCTGGCCTATGCGGTCTATACCTCGGGCACCTCGGGCAAGCCGCGCGCCGTGGCCCATGCCCATCGCGCCATCTGGGCGCGGCAGATGATGGTCGAGGGCTGGTATGGGCTGACGCCCGAAGACCGGCTGTGCCATGCGGGTGCCTTCAACTGGACCTATACGTTGGGCACCGGGCTGATGGACCCCTGGGCCATCGGCGCCACCGCGCTGATCCCCGAACCCGGCACCGATATTGCCGCCCTGCCCGGCCTGCTGGCCGCCCATGGCGCCACACTCTTTGCCGCAGCGCCCGGTGTGTTTCGCAAGATGCTGCAAGGGGCGGGCGCGCTTGACCTGCCCGCTTTGCGCCATGGCCTGTGCGCGGGCGAAAAACTGCCCCGCGCCTTGCACGAAAGCTGGACCCGCGCCACGGGGACCGAGCTGTACGAGGCGTTCGGCATGTCCGAATGCTCCACCTTCATCTCTTCCAGCCCTGCCCATCCGGCGCGTGGCGAGGCGCTGGGACAGCCGCAGGTGGGCCGCCGCATCGCCATCCTCGGCCCCGACGGGCCGGTGCCGCAGGGCCAGCCCGGCACCATCGCGGTGCATCGGGACGACCCCGGCCTGATGCTGGGTTATCTGAACGCGCCCGACGAAGCTGCCGCCCGGATGCAGGGCGACTGGTTCCTGACCGGCGATCAGGGTGCCATGGCCATCGACGGTCAGATCACCTATCTGGGCCGTGACGATGACATGATGAATGCAGGCGGCTATCGCGTCTCGCCGGTCGAGGTCGAGGCCGCGCTGATCCGCTTTCCCGGCATCGAGCAGGTCGGCGCCGCCGCCGTCGAGGTGAAACCCGACACCTATATCATCGCCGCCTTCTATACCGGCCCCGCCGAACTGGACGCGGGCGCGCTGAGCACCTATGTCGAGGCCAATCTGGCCCGCTACAAGCAGCCGCGCGCCTTTGTGCATCTTCCGGCGCTGCCCACGGGCGGCAATGGCAAACTCCTGCGCCGGGCACTCCCGGCCTATTTCAAGGCCCCGCAACCATGACCCAGACCGTCAAGCTCGACATCCTGTCCGATCCGATCTGCCCCTGGTGCTATATCGGCAAGACCCAGCTGGACAAGGCGCTGGCGGCGATCCCGGATCATCCCTTTGTCATCGAATGGCACCCGTTCCAGCTCAACCCCGACATGGCCCCCGAGGGCATGGACCGGCGCGAGTATCTGGAGCGCAAGTTCGGCGGCAAGGAGGGCGCGGTGCGCGCCTATGCGCCGGTGGTGGAACATGCCGAAAAGGCCGGGCTGGCCATCGACTTCGAGGCGATGCAGCGCACCCCGAACACGCTGGACGCCCATCGCCTGATTCACTGGGCCGGGGTCGAGGGCAAGCAGACAGAGGCCGTCGATGCTCTCTTTGCCGCCTATTTCACCGAGGGCCGCGATATCGGCGATGCCGAGGTGCTGGCCGATATCGCCGACAGTATCGGCATGGATGCCGCCGTGGTCCTGAAACTGCTGAAATCGGATGCCGACCGCGACGATATCGCCAAGCGCGACAGCCATTCGCGCGAGATGGGGGTCAGCTCGGTCCCGACCTTCATCGTTGCCAACCAGCACGCGGTTCCGGGCGCGCAGCCGCCGGAGCTGTGGGAACAGGTGATCCGCGAAATCATGTCTCAGATCGAGACCACCTCCGCATGAACGCACAGATATCTGTGCGGTTCTGAACTGGTCCCCTCTGCCCGCCCATGTTAGCGCCAAAGCAGAGGAGACCCCCAGATGGCAGACCGGATGTCCAAGGCCGAATTCATCGCGCTGATCGCGATGATGTTCGCAACCATCGCCTTTTCTATCGACTCGATGCTGCCGGCCCTGCCCGAGATCGGGCAGGAACTGAGCCCTGATGCGGTGAACCGGGCGCAGCTGATCTTGACCTCTTTTGTGTTGGGCATGGGCATAGGCACGTTCTTTACCGGTCCGCTGTCGGATGCCTTTGGCCGCAAGCCGGTGATCTATGGCGGTGCGGCGCTTTACATCCTGGCCAGCGCGGTAGCCTTGTTCAGTTCGTCTTTGGAGTTGGTGCTGGCCGCCCGTGTCGCCCAGGGACTGGGTGCTGCCGGGCCGCGCGTGGTGGCAATGGCCGTGGTGCGCGACCTTTATGCCGGGCGCCAGATGGCACGGATCGTGTCGATTGCGATGCTGATCTTTACCCTGGTGCCGGCGGTGGCACCACTGTTGGGCGCGGGCGTGATCGCGCTGGTCGGCTGGCGCGGCATATTCCTCTCGTTCATCCTGTTCTCTACCATTGTTGTGCTGTGGATGGGGCTGCGCCTGCCGGAATCGCTGCCGGTCGAGAACCGCCGCCCGTTTCGCGGCCCGCTATTGGCCGATGCGGTGCGCCAGATGTTCGCCCATCCCACCGTGCGCCTGTCGATCATGGTGCAGACACTGTGCATGGGCACACTGTTTACCATGCTGACCATGGTGCAGCCGGTTTATGACGTGATCCACGACCGCGCCGACAGCTTTCCGTTCTGGTTCGCGCTGGTGGCGCTGATGTCGGGCTCGGCCAGCCTTCTCAACGCGGCGCTGGTGGTGCGGCTGGGCATGCGCCGGATGGTGACTTGGTCACTGGGCGCGCAGATCGTATTCACCGCTTGCATGATCGCCAGCGGCTGGGTCGAGATGTCTCCCGACGCGCGGTTCGGCCTGTTCGTGGCCTGGCAGACGGCGGTTTTCTTCATGGCCGGCACCACGCTGGGCAATCTGAACGCCATCGCGATGGAGCCTATGGGTCATATTGCAGGCATGGCCGCCTCTGTCATCGGAGCGGTTGCCACGGTGCTGGCCGCCGCCATCGCCGCCCCTGTCGGCCTGCTGTTTGATGGCTCGATGGCACCACTCACCACCGGGATCCTGCTGATGTGCGGGCTGGGCTTTGCCCTGATGCTGCATATGGGCCGGATCGAAGAGCGCGTGATCGCCTGATCCGGCCTTGCACGTATCGCGCAAGATCGTGTTGCCGCCAGAGGACCGAAGCGTCCTGAATCGCAGGCCCTTCAGCGCCCCGTCATCGGAGCGACAGGGCAATTGTGGTTAATACACGATACAAAATGCGATATGCTCCGACGATATTCAAAGGGAGTTGGCAATGACTGATTATGGCTATGACCTGGGCAACCATACCTGCCGGATCACCACGACATCCCCCGAAGCGCAATTGTGGTTCGACCGCGGTCTCATCTGGACATACGGCTACAATCACGAAGAAGCCGCCGTCTGTTTTCGCCGCGCACTGGAACATGACCCCGATTGCGCCATGGCGCATTGGGGCATCGCCTATTCCACCGGCCCCAACTACAACATGCCCTGGGACCTGTTCGACGTCGACGGACGCGTCAATGCCCTGCAAACCGCCCATGACGCGACGCAGGCCGCAATAGCGCGGCTCGAGGGCTGCACGCCCGTCGAACAGGCGCTGATCCGTGCCCTGCCCGCGCGCTATCCGCAGCGGGACCTGGACGATGACATGCATCGCTGGGACTACGATTTCGCCGATGCGATGCGCGCGGCCTTTGCCACCGAGCCGGCGCATCTCGACCTGCGCACGGTCTATGCGGAAAGCCTGCTTAACCTGACCCCGTGGAAGATGTGGGACCTGAAGTCGGGCCGCCCCGCCGAGGGCGCCGCGACGCTTGAGGCGCAGGAGGTGCTGGAAACGGCGTTGCGCGACGACCCGGCCGCCATGTCGCATCCGGGGCTTTTGCACCTTTATGTGCACCTGATGGAAATGTCGCCCTTTCCCGAAAAGGCGCTCAAAGCCGGTGATGCCCTGCGCACCCTGGTCCCGGATGCCGGTCACCTGGTCCATATGCCGACCCATATCGACGTCCTGTGTGGACATTATCATGATGTCGTCCATTGGAACCAGAAGGCCGCCGAGGCAGATCTGAAATACTTCGAACGCGAAGGCGCGTTCAACATCTATACCGGGTACCGTATCCACGATTACCATTTCGTAATCTACGGGGCGCTGTTCCTGGGCCAGATGCAACCTGCGCTGGAGGCGAACCAGGGTCTGTGGGATACCACGCCCGAGGACATGCTGCGCGTCGAAAGCCCGCCCATGGCGGATTATTTTGAAAGCTACATGACGATGGGGCCACATATCCTGATCCGCTTCGGCCGCTGGGACGAGGCCATCGCGCTGGAGCCGCCCGCCGATCCCGACCTGTACCGCTGCCTGACCGCGACCGTGCATTACGCCCGTGCCGTGGCCTTTGCCGCCACCGGGCGCGTGCCCGAGGCAGAAGCCGAGGAACAGGTGTTCCTGAGCGCCGCCGCACGGGTACCCGAAAGCCGGTTGCTGCACAATAACCGCGTCGTTGATCTTCTTGAGATCGCAAAGGAAATGCTGCGTGGCGAGATCGAATACCGGAAGGGTAACTATGATCTGGCCTATGCCCATCTGCGTCGCTCGGTCGAATTGGACGACAATCTGCCTTATGACGAGCCCTGGGGCTGGATGCAGCCCACGCGCCACGCCCTGGGCGCGCTTCTGTTCGAGCAAGGCCATAGCGACGAGGCCGAGGCAGTCTATCGCGCTGATCTGGGCCTGGGCGGCCAGTTGAGCCGCGCCGCGGTACATCCTGACAATGTGTGGAGCCTCAAGGGCTTGCACGACTGTCTGAAAGCCCGTGGCGAAACGGTCGAGATCGTGCAGATCCGCCAGCGTCTGGATCTGGCGCTGGCACGGGCCGACCGGGCGGTCGGCGCGTCGTGCTTCTGCGCCCAGGCGGCGATGCGGGCGGCCGAGTGACGATGAGAGCACTGATCCTGCCGCTGGTCCTGTTTCTCGCCCAACCCGCGCTGGCCCAGCGGCAGAGCTTTGCCCCCCGTGACGAGGCCTTGGCAAATACCGATGTTCTTGCCCTGCGCGACAGGCTTCGCGCGGCAGTCGCCGCACGTGATCTGGACGGGCTGGCCGCCGCCGCCTGCCCCGATCTCAGCCTCAGCGACGATGGCCCGGGCGGCCCTGACGAATTGCGCCAGATGCTGACCCCATCGGGCACCAATCCCCAAAGCGCGGTCGACAACCGCTGGCAGGTGCTGGCCGAAACACTGGCCGCGCCGGGATATTTCGATGCCGAGGGCGAGTTCTGGATGCCCTATCACTGGCGCATCCAGTTGCCCGCCAGGATCGATCCGACACAGGCCTTTTTCGTCAATGGCGAGAATGTGAACCTGCGCCAAGCCCCGGACCGGGGCGGGGATATCCTGACGCGGGTCAGTTTCGAGGTGGTACTTGCCGCCGGGTTCGACCCCGAGGCCGAGTATCGCGCGGTGATCCTGTCAGACAGCACACGCGGCTATCTGCATCGCGATTACCTGACACCGATGTCGGGAGCCCGCGCGGCTCTGGTCCGGTCACCAGAGGGCATCTGGCAACTTTGCACATTCACCATCGGGCGTTGAGCGCGCGGGCCAAAATCTTCGTCGAAGATTTTGTAAGCAGATTTTCAACTGAAAATCTGCGCGCTACGCCTTGCTCTTCTTCTCCGCCGCGACCTTTTCGGCCAGATCCCGGGCCACGGCAAAGGCGCCCTTGATCTTGTCCGCATCCGATCGCCAGTCCCGCCGCACCACGATCTTGTTGTCCTTGATCTTGGCCAGACCCTTTTGCGCCTGAATGAACTCGACCAGCCCCGCTGGCGAGGCGAACTTGTCGTTGTGGAACTGGATGGTCGCGCCTTTTGGCCCGCCATCCAGTTTTGCGATGCCTGCGCGTTTGCACATCGCCTTGATCCGCACCACCAGAAGCAGCGTGTTCACCTCTTTGGGCAGCTTGCCGAAGCGGTCGATCAGTTCGGCCGCGAACCCTTCCAGTTCAACCTTGGTGGTGAGCGACGAGAGCCGCCGATAAAGGCCCAGCCGCACGTCCAGATCGGGCACATAGTCTTCGGGGATCAGCACCGGTACGCCCAGGTTGATCTGGGGCGCCCATTGGTCGTCGGCCTCGCTCAGCCCCTCCATCTGGCCGCTGCGGATCTTGGCGATCGCCTCTTCCAGCATCGACTGGTAAAGCTCATAGCCCACATCGGGCATCTGGCCCGACTGCTCTTCGCCCAACAGGTTGCCCGCGCCGCGAATATCCAGATCCTGGCTCGCCAGTGAAAAGCCTGCCCCCAGTGTGTCGAGCGAGGCCAGCACCCGCAGCCGCTTTTCTGCGGCAGGGGTCAGGCGTACCCTCGGTTTGGTGGTCAGATAGGCATAGGCGCGCGCTTTGGATCGTCCCACGCGGCCCCGGATCTGGTAAAGCTGCGCCAGTCCGAACATATCGGCCCGATGGACCACCATCGTGTTGGCGGTGGGGATGTCCAGCCCGCTTTCGACGATGGTCGTCGCCAGCAGCACATCGTATTTGCCGTCGTAGAACGCGTTCATCCGGTCGTCGAGCTCACCCGCCGCCATCTGGCCATGCGCCACCACATAAGTCAGTTCGGGCAGCTGTTCCTTCAGGAAGGTCTCGATATCCGGCAGATCGGTGATGCGCGGCACCACGTAAAAGCTCTGCCCGCCCCTGTAATGCTCGCGCAACAGCGCCTCGCGGATGGTGACCGCGTCGAACTCGCTGACATAGGTGCGGATCGCCAGCCGGTCGATCGGCGGCGTGCCGATGATCGACAGATCCCGCACGCCGGTCAGGCTCAGTTGCAGGGTGCGCGGGATCGGCGTTGCCGTCAGCGTCAGGACATGCACGTCCGAGCGCAGCTGTTTCAGCCGCTCCTTGTGACCGACGCCGAAATGCTGTTCCTCGTCGATGATGAGCAGGCCGAGATTCTGGAACCGGATGCCCTTGGCCAACAGCGCATGGGTGCCGATCACGATATCCACCGTGCCGCGCGCCAACCCCTCGCGGGTCTGCTGCGCCTCCTTGGCCGAGACAAAGCGACTGAGTTGCCGCACCTCCAGCGGAAAGCCCCGGAACCGGTCGCGGAAGCTGGCCGCGTGCTGGCGCGCGAGCAGCGTGGTGGGTGCAATCACCGCCACTTGCAGCCCGGACATGGCCGCGACAAAGGCCGCGCGCATCGCCACCTCTGTCTTGCCAAAGCCGACATCGCCGCAGATCAGCCGATCCATCGGCATGCCCGAATGCAGATCGTCCATCACGTCACCAATGGCACGCAGCTGGTCGTCGGTCTCCTGATAGGGAAAGCGGGCGCTGAAATCCTCCCAGGCATGCGGCGGCGGGTCCATCACAGGCGCCTTGCGCAGAGCGCGCTCGGCGGCCACCCGGATCAGACGGTCGGCCATCTCGCGAATGCGTTCCTTCAGCTTGGCTTTCTTGGCCTGCCAGGCGCCGCCACCCAGCCGGTCGAGCAACCCTTCTTCATGGCCGTATTTCGACAAAAGCTCGATATTCTCGACCGGCAGGTACAGCCGCGCCTCCTCGGCATAGTCGAGCGCGATGCACTCATGCGCGGCACCGGCGGCGGTGATCACCTCAAGCCCGCGATAGCGCCCGATGCCGTGATCCACATGCACCACCAGATCGCCGGGGGTCAGCGATTGGGTTTCGGTCAAGAAATTCTCGGCCTTGCGGCGCTTCTTGGGCTGGCGGATCAACCGGTCGCCCAGCACATCCTGTTCCGAGATCACGGTCAGGCCGGGCGCCTCGAACCCGTGTTCCAGCGCCCAGACCGCCAGATGCAGGCCGCGCTTGCCAATGCGGGTGCCATTTGCCACCGGAATCGCCTCGGCCAGGCCCTCATCCTCGATCAGGCCGGTGAGGCGCTCGCGCGCGCCTTCGGAGTAGGAGGCGATCAGCACCGGACCATCCGCCAGACGGGCCTTAAGGTGATCGGCCAAGGCCCCGAACAGGCTGACGTTTTCCAGTGCGCGCTCGGGCGAGAAATTGCGCCCGATCCGGCCGCCCGCGTCGATCACACCGGGGCCGCTGGCCTGCGGCAACGGGTTGAACTGCATCACCCGCCGATCCGCCAGCAGCGCCGACCAATCGCCATCGTCAAGATACAGCAGCCCCGGCGGCAGGGGTTTATAGACACTGTCCATCCGGGACCGGTCCGACATGGCCAGGCGGCGGGTCTCGTATTGGTCCTGGATACTGTCCCAGCGCGCCAGCCGGGTGGGTGTCACCTGATCGTCCAGCGTCACCGTAGCAGCAGGCAGATAGTCGAACAGGGTCTCGAGCCGTTCATGAAAGAAGGGCAGCCAGTGTTCGACGCCCTGATGCTTGCGCCCCGCACTCACCGCCTCGTAGAGCGGATCGTCACTTCCGGCGGCACCAAACTCGATGCGATAGTTCTGGCGGAACCGGGTGATGGCCGCCTCGTCCAGAATGACCTCGCTGACCGGGGCCAGTTCGATCAGGTCCAGCTTCTCGGTGGTGCGCTGGGTGGCGGGGTCGAAGCGGCGGGCGCCATCCAGCACGTCGCCAAAGAAGTCGAGCCGCACCGGCCCGCTGTCACCGGGCGGATAGATGTCGATGATACCGCCCCGGATCGCGTAATCGCCGGGTTCCATCACCGTGGGGCTCTGGCTGAACCCCATGCGGACAAGGAACTGCCTCAGCGCCTGTTCATCCACGCGCCGCCCGACCTGGGCGCTGAACGCCGCCTCGCGCAGCAGGTCGCGCGCGGGCACCCGCTGGGTCGCGGCGTTGAGCGTGGTCAGCAACACGAAACGGTCGGGCATCTGGTGAACCAGCGCTGCCAGCGTCGCCATCCGCGCCGCCGAGACATCGGCATTGGGCGAGACCCGGTCGTAAGGCAGGCAATCCCAGCTTGGAAACACGAAAACCGGCAGATCGGGCGCGAAAAAGGCCAGCGCCGCCCGCATCGCCTCCAGCCGCTTGTCGTCGCGGGCCACATGCAGCACCGGGCCGCCCGCGCGGGCGACCTCGTTCAGGATAAGCCGGGCGTCAAAGCCCTCGGGCGCGCCGCCCACCAGCACATGGTTCGGTGCCTTCATCGTGACGTGTCCCTGTCCGTTTCCGTCTGTCTAGCCCAGAACCCCGATCGACAGGTTCTGATACATCCCCCAGAGCGAGGTGAAGAAGATCGCCACCATGCCGATGACCTGGGTATAGATCCGGCAGCGCCCGATGGCGCGCGCCAGATCCTCGCCGGTCAGTTCCTGTGCCCGCACCCGTCGCGCCGTCGACAGGTTCAACAGCGCCACCAGCGACATCGGAAAGGCCAGCAGGAACACCGCCTGCGCGAATTCCATCCCGTAAAAGAACCCAAGCATCGCCAGCGCCGACAGGGTGAAACAGCAAAAGGCAAAGATCCACAATCCGGCGGTGTCGACGATATAGAGCATGCGGTTCACGTTGACCCGTGCGATATCGTCCAGATCCTGCGCCGCCTGCCCGCCGACCCGACGGGCGCGGGTCACCATGTCATATGGCACGCCCAGAACCCAGTGGCTGGCCGAGGACCAGACCACCGCCAGCGCGATCCAGAACCAAAGGTTTGAAAAGCTGCGCATGTCGATAAGTTCGAAGATCGAGGAATACCAATCCAAACGCTCTGCCCTTCCCTCTGGCCGTCATCGCGGCCTTCTATCCCGCCTGCGCGGCCATTGGTACCCTTGTGACCGGATCAATTCCATGCCACCCAATGCACAAATGTGCAAGGAGAGCCATGCATGACCCCGACCGTCGCCGCCTTTCCCGCCGCCCGTTTCCGGCGTGCCCGCAAATCGCCCGCGCTGCGCGCGCTGGTGCGCGAGAATACCCTTGGCGTCGACGATCTGATCTGGCCGGTTTTCGTGCGCGATGGCGAAGGGATCGAGGAACCGGTGCCCTCGATGCCCGGCGTGATGCGCCGTTCGGTCGACAAGATCGCCGAGGCCGCAGTCGAGGCGCAGGCGCTGGGCATTCCGGCCATCTGCCTGTTCCCCTACACCGATGCCGCGCTGAAGACCGAGGATTGCGCCGAGGCCTGGAGCCCCGACAACCTGTCGAACCGCGCCATCCGCGCGATCAAGGCCGCCGCCCCCGACATTGCTGTGATGACCGATGTGGCGCTCGACCCCTACAACATCAATGGCCATGACGGCTATGTGGTCGAGGGTGAGATCGTCAATGACGAAACCGTCGAGGCACTGGTAAAGATGACGCTTGCCCAGGCCGAGGCGGGCGCCGATATCATCGGCCCCTCGGACATGATGGACGGGCGCATCGGCGCCATGCGACAGGCGCTTGAGGCGGCCGGACATCGCAATGTGCTGATCCTGAGCTATGCCGCCAAATATGCCAGCGCCTTTTACGGGCCGTTCCGCGACGCGGTCGGTGCCTCGGGCGCGCTGACCGGCGACAAGAAGACCTATCAGATGGATCCGGGCAACACGGACGAGGCGCTGCGCCTGATCCAGCGCGACCTGTCTGAGGGCGCCGATATGGTGATGATCAAGCCGGGGCTGGCCTATCTGGACATCTGCCACCGGGTGAAACAGAGCTTTGGCGCGCCCACCTACGCCTATCAGGTCTCGGGCGAATACGCGATGATCCGGGCGGCGGCGCAGAACGGCTGGATCGACGGCGAAAAGGTGATGCTGGAAAGCCTGCTGGCCTTCAAGCGCGCCGGATGCGACGGCATCCTGACCTATTTCGCCCCCGAGGTAGCCCGAATCCTGCAAGGCTGACCGCGTACGCAAGCGCCGCGGGCGATAACTCGCCGAACCGAGGCAGTTGTTTGGTGACAGCACGGCCGGTTCGGCGTATTGTCGCCGTCAAGACCGGGAAAACCCGGCTTGTCAGGCAACATTACAGAGATCGAGAGATATGAGCAGTATCCACCACCCCCGACTGACCCGTCGCGGCTTTGCCTTTGGCATTGCAGGCTTGACCGTAACCGCGGCCTGCGGCAATGGCGTCGGCAATTCCAACGCTTCGCAAATCGACGCCCGCGTCAATGCCACACTGACCGAGATGTACGCCCAGTTCCCCAACACGGTCGAGATCTCGCAAAAGGCAGCCGGCTTGCTGGTGATGCCGCTTCTGACCGAGGCCGGTTTCGTCTTTGGCGGCGGCTATGGGCGTGGCGCCCTGCGCATCGACGGTGTGACGGTGGATTATTACTCGGCCGTCAAGGGCAGCGCCGGCTTGCAGGTGGGCGCCCAGCAATATGCCCATGTCCTGTTCTTCATGACCCAGGCCGCGCTCAGTGAATTCCGCCGGTCCAGTGGCTGGGCAGCGGGGGCCGATCTGGAATATGTGGTCAGCGATCAGGGAGACTCTCTGGCCGCCGATACCAATACGCTGCGCTCGCCGATTCTGGCGGCAGTGTTCGGCCGGGCCGGCCTGCGCGTGGGCGCGACCTTGGAAGGCACCAAATATACCCGCATCATTCCCTGATCGGCGCACTCACACCGGCGCGACGTGGTCACGACCGGGCTCTGATCCATCGCAGGGGCGGCCACCGAGCCGCCCTTTCGTTTTCTCTGCCAATCCCCTAGTGTCGCTCGGGAAATCCGAGTTCGGGGAAATCACGGGTCGCTCATGGGTCTGCTCTTTCGCTGGCTACTTCGCCTTGCCGCCGGTCTGATCGCACTTGCTGTCGCGGCTGTGGTGCTGGTCTATTATCTGGCTGGCCAATCGTTGCCTGAATACAACCAGACCCAAGAGGTTGCCGGGCTGACCGCGCCGGTCGAGATCGTGCGCGACACCCATAATGTGCCGCATATCTTTGGCAGTTCCGACCCGGACGTGTTCTTTGGTCTCGGCTATGCCCATGCGCAGGACCGGTTGTGGCAGATGACCATGCTGCGCCGCACCGTGCAGGGCCGTCTGTCCGAGGTGTTCGGCCCGCGCACCGTCGGCATCGACCGCCTCTTGCGGCGGCTCGACCTCTACCGGCTGGCACAGCAGTCGGTCGGCGCGCAGGACGCCTATGCCACAGCCGCGCTCAAGGCCTATGCGGCGGGCGTCAACGCCCGCCTGGCCGAGATCAACGACGAGGCGCTGGGCCGTGGCGCGCCCGAGATGTTCCTGTTCAACGCCCCTGTGGCCCCCTGGCAACCTTCCGACAGCCTCGCCATCATCAAGCTGATGGGGCTGCAACTCTCGGGCCATCTGGAGGAGGAGGTGCTGCGCGCGCGCACCTCGCTGATGTTAAGCGATCCCGCGCGGCTGCTTGATATCCTGCCCGACGCACCGGGTACCGGCACTGCCGCGCTGCCGGAATATGCCGAACTGTTCCCGGACCTGCCCCGCTATGCCGCCGGGCGCGAAACGCCGCGCGATCCGCTGTCGCCCTTGCCGCGCCGGGGTCTGGCCGGGGCGTCGAATGCCTGGGCCGCAGCGCCCTCGCGCTCTGCCAGCGGTGGCACCCTGCTGGCCAACGACCCGCATCTGGGTTTTGCCGCGCCCTCGACCTGGTACCTGGCGCGGCTGGAGCTGGCCAATGGCGGCGTCATCGGCGGCACCATTCCCGGCATGCCCGCGGTGCTGCTGGGACGCAGCGAACGGTTGGGCTGGGGCCTGACCTCGTCCTACATGGACGATCAGGACCTGTTCGTGGAAAAGCTGAACCCCGAGAACCCCGAGGAATACCTGACCCCGGACGGCTACAAGGCCTTTGAAAGCCGTCCCTCGATCATCGAGATCAAGGGCGCGGCCCCGATCACGCTGACCCTGCGCTGGACCGAGAACGGGCCGGTCCTGCCCGGCAGCGTCTACGATCTGGACACCATCACCCCGCCCGGTCACGTGATGTCGCTGGGCTGGACCATGCTGAACCCGCGCGACACCTCGATGTCGGCGGCGCTGGCGCTGGTCAATGCCGGCACTGTGCAAGAGGCGATCCGCGCGACCGAGACCTATATCGGCCCCTCGCAGAACCTGACGCTGGCCGACCGCGAGACCGTGGCGCTCAAGATGGTGGGCGCGGTGCCGCGCCGTGACTCGCGCCATCAAAGCCAGGGCCGCCTGCCTGCACAGGGTTGGCGGGCCGAGAACCGCTGGCAGGGCCGGATGCCCTATGCCTCGAACCCGGAATTCGTCGGCCCAGTGGGCGGCATACTGGGCAATACCAACAACAAGCTGCTGGAACGTCCCTTTCCCAACCATGTCTCGTTTGTGTGGGGCGATACCCAGCGGGTGACCCGCTGGCAGAGGCTCATGCAATCGCGCGAGGTGCATACCCGCGACAGTTTCATCGAGGCGCAACAGGACCCGGTCAGCCCGGCGGCGCGCACCCTGCTGCCGCTCATTGGCGCCGATCTGTGGTTCACCGGCGAGGCCGCGCCCGAGGGCACACCCGAGCGCCAGCGCCAGATCGCCCTGACCATTCTTGCCGAATGGAACGGCGAGATGAACGAACACCTGCCCGAGCCGTTGATCTATGCCGCCTGGCTGCGCGCCCTGCAAAAGCGGCTGATCA
Organism: Ruegeria pomeroyi; assembly: GCF_021405525.1. Taxonomy (GTDB): domain Bacteria; phylum Pseudomonadota; class Alphaproteobacteria; order Rhodobacterales; family Rhodobacteraceae; genus Ruegeria_B; species Ruegeria_B alba. The sequence goes on along the minus strand of NZ_JAGQAG010000001.1, from coordinate 2,049,906 downwards.
CCGACGAGCTGGGGCCGCTGGCCGCTGAATTCAAACATGTCGAGCCGCTGTTCATCGAGCGGGTGTTCCGCGACATCGACGGCGCAGCGGTCTGGTGCGACATCCGCCAGAGCGCGCCCAGGGAAAGCTGCACCGAGATCGCCCGGCTGGCGCTGGACGATGCGCTGGTCTGGATCGGCGAGCGGTATGGCACCGCGCTGGAAAGCCTGCGCTGGGGCGACGCGCATCAGGCCACCCATGATCACCCGGTCCTGGGCGAGGTGCCGGTGCTGCGCTATTTCGTGAATATCCGGCAATCGACCAGCGGCGGCGACCACACGCTGCAACGGGGACGCACTTCGGGCGAGGACCCGGACCCGTTCCGCAACGTGCATGGCGCGGGCTATCGCGGGGTCTATGATTTCGCCGATCCCGACAGCTCGGTCTTTGTCATCTCGACCGGGCAATCGGGGCATTTCCTGTCCCGCTATTACGACGATCAGGCACAGCTGTGGCGGCGTGGCGAATATATCCCTATGTCGCTGGATGCCGACCTGGCACGCGCGGCGGCAGTGGGGGTGACCCTGCTGCTGCCCGCGCCCGAATGAGGATGGAGGGCTATACCGCCGATCTGATCGCGCTGGGACTGTTGTTCCTGGCGGGTCTGGCCGCCGATCAACTGGGCGCGCGCAGCCGGTTGCCGCGGGTGACGCTGCTGTTGTTCTGCGGGCTGATGGCCGGTTCGGCGGGGTTTGACCTGATCCCCGAGAGCCTCGCCGCCGTCTATCCCATCGTGTCGGTCATCGCGCTCAGCATGGTCGCGTTCCTCTTGGGGGGAGAACTGTCGCTGCGCACGCTCAGCGCCCATGGCCGCGCCATCGTGGTGATCTCGCTGATGGTGGTGGTGGTGACGCAGCTGACCGTTTCGGCCGGGCTGGCGATGATCGGCATGCCGCTGGCGGCGGCGCTGATCGTGGGGGCGCTGGCCACCGCCACCGATCCGGCGGCGACGCTCGACGTGATCCGGCAGGGCCAAGCCACCGGAGATTTCCCCCGCAGGCTCAAGGGTATCGTTGCCATCGACGACGCCTGGGGCGTGTTGCTCTTTGCACTGGTGGCGGTACTGGCCGGAGCGGTCGAAGGGAACGGGTCCGGCCCCGGCCTGTTGGGTGGGGCGCTGGTCGAGATCGCGGGATCGGTTGCCCTGGGCCTGGCCGTCGGTCTGCCCGGCGCCTATCTGACCGGGCGCCTGTCAGGGGGCGAGCCGCTCAGGATCGAGGCGCTGGGGCTGGTGTTCCTGACCGCGGGCCTGTCGCTCTGGCTGGATCTCTCCTATCTGATCGCGGGGATGACGGCGGGGGCGGTGATCGTGAACCTCGCCCATCATCACAAGCGGGCCTTTCGCGAGATCGAGCATTTTGAATGGCCCTTCATGATCGTGTTCTTCATCCTGGCAGGCGCCACGCTGGATCTCGGCGCCCTCTGGGCGGTCGGTCCTCTGCTGATTGGCTATGTGGCGCTGCGCGTGCTGGGCCGGGTGCTGGGCGGCTGGGCCGGAGCGATGCTGGCCGGAACCGCGCAAGCCGAACGCCCGTGGTACGGCCCGGCCCTGTTGCCACAGGCTGGGGTTGCCATCGGCATGGCGCTGATCGCGGGCGATCTGTTTCCGCAATTTGCGGACATGATCACCGCGCTCGCCATCGGCGCCACGGTGGTGTTCGAATTGGCCGGACCGCTTGCCGCCGCCTATGCCTTGCGCCGTGTCAGCGACAACGGTGATCAGAGCGCAGCGTAGCGCGCCGCCTGACGGGGCGTCCAAAGAACGGTCAGGCGGAACCCGTCCTCGGTCTGTTCCTCGGCCTGCACCACGTCCTGCTCGAACAACCAGGCGCGCCGCTTGCCATCGGCAAAGCCCAGGGTCAGCACCGCCTCGCTGCGGGTCTCGGCCAGCGCCTGGGCAATGGCCGACAGCAAAGGCTCCAGCCCCTCGCCCGTCACTGCCGACACCGCAAAGAGCGACGCATCGCGCGCGGTCCGGTCGCGCAGCGCCGCGCGCTTGTCGGGGTCGAGCAGATCGACCTTGTTCCAGACCTCGAATTTCGGCCGCCCCTCGTCCACCCCGAGCGAGGCCAGAATGGCCTCGACATCGCTGGCCTGTTCCTCGGTCGCGGCATGACTGATATCGCGCACGTGAACAATGAGATCGGCGGCCAGCACCTCTTCGAGCGTGGCGCGGAAGGCGGCCACCAGCTCGGTCGGCAGATCCGAGATGAAGCCCACGGTATCACTCAGGATCACTTCGGGCCCGTCGGGCAGCACCACCCGCCGCATGGTCGGATCGAGCGTGGCGAACAGCATGTCCTTGGCCATCACCTCGGCCCCGGTCAGCCGGTTGAACAGGGTCGATTTGCCCGCGTTGGTATATCCCACTAGCGCCACGATCGGATAGGGTACCTTGGCGCGCGCCTTGCGGTGCAGCTCGCGGGTCTTGACCACCTTGTCGAGCTGCCGCTTGAGCCGCACCAGCTGTTCGTCAATGGCGCGCCGGTCGGCCTCGATCTGGGTTTCCCCCGGACCGCCGACAAAGCCCAGACCGCCGCGCTGACGCTCCAGGTGAGTCCAGGCGCGCACCAGCCGGGTCCGCTGATAGCTGAGTGCCGCCATCTCGACCTGCAAAACGCCTTCGCGGGTGCGGGCGCGGTCGCTGAAGATTTCCAGGATCAGGCCGGTCCGGTCGAGTATCTTGACCTTCCATGCCTTTTCCAGGTTGCGTTGCTGCACCGGGGAAAGCGGCCCGTCGATCAGAACCAGCTCGACCTCGTTGTCATGCAACAGCGTGGCCAGTTCCTCGACCTTGCCCGATCCGAACAGGTGTCCGGGCTGCGGCTTGGCCAATCGCACGATGCCAGATCCGACAACCTCGAGATCCGGCAAGGCCGCGGCCAAAGCCACGGCTTCTTCCAGCGCCGGAACCGGGTCACGGCGATCAAGATCGGATTTGAGTTCGGGGTGCAGCACCCAGGCCCGGGTGCGCGCCCGATCATGTTCCATCAATTGGCGTCTTCGCCCTCATACAGGCTGATCGGCTGGGCAGGCATGATCGTCGAGATCGCATGCTTGTAAACCAGCTGCGACTGTCCGTCGCGGCGCAGCAGCACGCAGAAATTGTCGAACCAGGTGATCACACCCTGCAATTTCACACCGTTGATCAGGAAAATCGTGACCGGAACCTTGGTCTTTCTGACGTGATTCAGGAATGCGTCCTGCAGATTTTGTCTGTCCGAAGCCATTTTTGTTCAATCTCGCCTTTGTTCTTGCAACGCGCTGCGGACCAACGCGCTCCCTCAGGCGGAGTATGTCGCGCCAATTTGGGATATGCCAGCCGAAAATAGAGCTTATCTGCGAAAGCCCCGGCAGCGTCCGACGCTCAATTCCGCCACAGCGCGGGGGTGATCAGCGCGATAAAGGCCAGCGTTTCCAGCCGTCCGATGATCATCGCACCGCTCAGAATCACCTTTGCGGCGTTGGGCATCTCGATCAGGCGGATCGGCAACTCAGCGCCAACCTCGATCAGCGGACCGGTGGTGCTGAGCGTGGCAATGCTAAGCACCATGGCGGTTTCGAAATCCGATCCCGCCGCCGCTAACGCCAGTGCAATCGCCGCCAGTGAAATGGCAAACAGCATGAAGAACACCCAGGCAATGAACGCCCCGTCACGTTGGATACGAAGGTTGCGCCCGGTGGCGGAACTGACCGACGACGGGTGAACCAACCGCTGCATTTCCCGCATACCGTTCAGGTAAAGCGCGTAAACCCGCAACAGCTTGACCCCGCCGGCAGTGGTGGCAACGCCGCCGCCGATCACCGAAAGACCCAGCAGGATCATCCCCGGTGTACCCAGCCCCGACCATTGCCGCGCCTCGGCCCAATCAGTGGATTCGAACCCTGTCGTGGTCAGAAAGGACATCACCGTGAACAGGCTGCCCCAAAGGGCCCTGAGCGCCAGTGTCACGTTCTCGCCCGAGGCGATCTCGAACGCGCCCGACCAGTGGCGCAGGAAGAGCAGCGCGGGAACCCCTAGCAGGATCAGCAGGCCAATGCGAAACTCGGGATCCTCATCCAGCCGGGCATGGCCGCGCATGGCGGTGTCCGATGAGAAGGTGAGCCGCGACAGCGCAAAGAACATGAACAGGAACAGGATCGCTTCGCCCGTCAGGCCCGAAGCGCTGCCCGACAACCCGCCCACCGGCGAGATGCCCGAAGTCGCCATCACCGACATCGCATGACAGATCGCCACCAGACCTGGATCGCCCGCCGCCAGCAGCAGGAGCGCAACAACCAGCGTCAGGCCCGCATAGACCGGCGCCAGCGTCGCCGCGATGCGCAGCAGCCGTCCGCGTGGATCGACGCTTTCCCCCTGCCCGACCAGCACCCGGCCCGGCTGTCCCTGGGCCGTCACTTCGAAACCGCCCAGCGACAACGGCGCCAGGATGGCAGAGGCTGCGATCCACATCACCAGCCCGCCAAGCCAACCCACCTGCGCCCGCCACAGATGCAGCGGCGCGCTCAGGCGACCGGGGTCGGGGAACATCTCGGCGCCGGTAGTGGTGATCGCGCTGACCATCTCGAAATAAGAGTTCAGAAAGCTCGTGGTCTTCAGCGCGTCGTGAAACGGCACCGCCAGAAACAACGGCAACAACGCAAAGGTGGACAACAATGCCGCCAACTGCCCCAGCACCCCATGGCGCGACGGCCGCCCGGCCCGTGCCAGCACGATGGTTGTGACGGTCACCAGCCCCAGAATGCCGGAATAGAAAAACGAGCGCGAGGTGGGGTGATCGTTCAACGTCAGCGCATAGGCCGCCGGTACCCACATCATCACCGAGAACAGACCCCAAATCAGCAATGCCAGCGGAAGTTGCCGCAACAGGCCCGACTCTTCTGTTTTTCTACGGCGCGTCATCAGAAGAAGTCGATCGAGACCTGCATCAGCCGCTCGACCTCAGGGACGTCGTCTGCCATGGCGAAGATGGCGATCACATCGCCCTCTTCGATGCGCAATTCGCCGGTCGGGCGCACCACCTTGCCCTGTTTGCGCACCGCACCCACCAGAACGCCCTCGGGAAAGTCGATGTCACGCAGCCGCTGGCCGGCCATGGGCGAAGTCGACAGCACCTCGGCCTCGATCACCTCGGCCTCGGCATCGCCGATGGAATAGACCTGCCGCACCCGCCCGTGCCGGATATGACGCAGGATCGAGCTGACGGTGGTGGCGCGTGGGTTGATATAGGCGTCGATGCCCAGGGGCGGCATCAGCGCCACCAGGGTCGGGTCGTTGATCAGCGCAATCGCCAGCCGGCAGCCCTCGGCCTTGGCCCGCACGGCGGCCAGCATGTTGGTGCGGTCATCGTCGGTCACCGCCAGCATCGCATCGGCGCGCGCGATCCCGGCCTCGGCCAACAGGCCCGCATCCAGCCCGTCACCATGCAGCACGATGGTACGCTCCAGCGCCTCAGCGGCACGCTCGGCATTGCGGCGGTCGCGCTCGATCACCTTGGCATGAATGCGCGTCTTGTGCTCCTCCAGCGCGCGGGCCACTTCGAGGCCCACGTTCCCGCCGCCTACAATCACAACACGATCCTGCTTTTTATATGTCTTACCAAAGACTTCCATCGTTCTGTTCACGTCACCCACATGACAGAAGACATAGCATTCGTCGCCTGCGAAGATCTGGTCTCCGGGTTCGGGGGCAAACAGCGTGCCTTCGCGCCGGATCCCGACAACGATGGCGCGCAGGGTTGAAAACAGGTCGGTCAGCTGGCGCAGCGGCGTATTGATGACCGGGCTTTCCTCGTCCACCGACAGGCCGACCAACTGAGCCTGACCGTCCATGAAGGTTTCGGTATCAAATGCCGAGGGCGCCGACAGGCGCCGCATGGCGGCGGCGGCCACCTCGCGTTCGGGGCTGATCACCACGTCGATGGGCAGATGCTCACGCCGATAGAGGTCGGAATAAATGGCGTTGAGATAAGATTTCGAGCGCAGGCGGGCGATCTTGCGCTGGATGCCGAACACCGAATGGGCCACCTGGCAGGTGACCATGTTGACCTCGTCCGAATAGGTGGCCGCGATGATCATGTCCGCGTCGCGCGCGCCCGCGCGTTCCAGCACATCGGGATACGAGGCGAAACCGGCAATGCCCTGCACGTCTAGCGTTTCGGTCGCGCGGCGCACCAGATCGGGGTTGTTGTCCACCACGGTCACGTCGTTCAGTTCGCCCGACAGATGCCGCGCGATCTGCCATCCGACCTGCCCGGCCCCACAGATGATGACCTTCATTCCCTGGCCCCTTTTGCCTGAGGGTTTTTGAATGACAGAAGGCCGGGACAGGGTCAATTCAATTGTCAGACGCCGAATTCAGTGCCACTCTGCCATGCATGAAACTCTGGACCCTGCCCCTTGCCGCCACAGTGATTCTAACGGGTTGCGGCCCGCTTTCGATCTATTACCGCGAGGGCGTCAGCGTTACACGGCAACAGTCGGATACGCTCGATTGCGAGGTCAAGGCGCTGCGCGATGCGCCGGTGGCCAATCAGGTCCGGCAAAGCCCGCCGATATTTTATCCGGGGCGCACCGTCTGCAACTCTGCCGGTCAGTGTTACACCACGCCGGGCAACTGGGTGCCGGGCAATGTCTATACCGTCGACGCCAATTCCGGCCTGCGCGCCCGTGTCGAACAGCAATGCATGGCCGCCAAGGGCTATGCTCCGGTCGAACTGCCCCGATGCAGCGAGGCGGTGGCTGCCCAGGTACAGCCGGTGCGCGGCGCCAAATTACCGGCGCTGGGGCCGAATTCCTGCGTGGTGACCTATCAGGACGGCTCGTATCAGGTGGTCACGCCCCGGCCCGCGGGCTAGGGGCGCGACAGCTCCCCTTACTCGGCGGCCTCCACCTCTTCGTCCATATGCGCCACGCGGGCGCCCGACTTGCTGGAGGTGACCACGCCCAGCGATTTCAGCTTGCGGTGCAGCGCGCTGCGCTCCATCCCGACAAAGCTGGCGGTGCGGCTGATGTTGCCGCCAAACCGGTTGATCTGGGTCAGCAGGTATTCGCGTTCGAACGCCTCGCGCGCCTCGCGCAACGGCAGGGTCGCCAGCGCGCCCGACAGCACCACCCGGCCCTCTTCGGCGGCCTTGCCCTCGTCGCTGGGCAGTTCGCGCGCCTCGATTGAACCGGTACCCTCGCCCAGGATCAGCACCCGCTCGATCAGGTTCTTGAGCTGGCGCACATTGCCCGGCCAGGACATGGTCTGCATCAGCGCGACCGCCTCGTCACTCAACTCGCGCAGCGGCAGGCCCTGGCTCTGATGACACTGTTCGATGAAATAGCCGGCCAGAACCGGAATATCCTCGCGCCGATCCTCGAGCGAGGGCACCGCGATCGGCACCACGTTCAGACGGTGATACAGCTCCTGGCGGAAGCGTTCGGCCTGGATTTCGGCCTCGAGATCGCGGTTGGTGGAGGAGATTACCCGCAGATCAACCCGCACCTTGTCGGTGCCGCCGACCCGCTGGAATTGCTGATCCACCAGCACCCGCAGGATTTTCGACTGGGTTCCGGACGGCATGTCCGCCACCTCGTCAAAGAACACCACACCACCATGGGCCTGTTCCAGCAGACCGGGTTCGACACCACGCTCCTGGCTTTCACGACCGAACAGCATCTCTTCCATCCGCTCCGGCTCGACCCCGGCACAGTTGACGGTCACAAAAGGCGCGTTGGCACGGTTGGAATGGGCATGGATATAACGCGCGGCAATCTCCTTGCCCGCTCCTGCCGGTCCGCGCAGCATCACGCGGCCATTGGACTTCGTCACCTTGTCGAGCTGTCCGATCATGGCGCGGAATGCCGTCGACTGGCCGATCATCTCTGCGCTGGTCACTTCGCGGCGCTTCAGTTGCGCATTCTCGCGACGCAGGCGCGAGGTTTCCATCGCGCGGCGGATCACCACCATCAACTGGTCGATGTTGAACGGTTTCTCGATGAAATCGTATGCGCCCTGCTTGATCGCGGCTACCGCGATCTCGATATTGCCGTGCCCAGAGATGATCACCACCGGCACATCCGGGTTGTCACGCTTCACCGTCTTGAGGATGTCGATCCCGTCCATCCGGCTGTCCTTCAGCCAGATATCGAGGATAAGAAGCCCCGGTGGTTCGGCATTGATTTCGGCCATGCATTCGTCGGACGTGCCCGCTAGACGGGTGGTATAGCCTTCGTCCTCAAGAATATCCGAGACCAGTTCCCGAATGTCGCGCTCATCGTCAACGATCAAAATATCACTCATGTCGGTCCTGCTTTCGCCTTGTTTCTGGTCGCCTGTCTCTGCATGGCGGATCTGGAGGCCGGGTCGTAGCCCGGCAGTCGGATGACAGCCATGGCGCCGAAATGGTCCTGGCCGTCGAAGACGGGCGCATCCTCCAGATGCAGCGTCCCGCCATGTTCCTCGATGATCTTCTTGACGATGGGCAAGCCCAGGCCGGTGCCCTCGTCGCGGGTGGTGACATAGGGCTCAAAGAGGCGCGCCCGGTCCTCGGGCAGGCCGATCCCGTTGTCCGCAATGGTGATCTGGCTGCCCTCGGCGTCGCCGGTCAGGGTCACCCGGATTTCCGGTTTCAGCCCTTCAGGCGCACCCTTTTTCACCAATGTTTCAATCGCTTCGCCCGCGTTCTTGATCAGGTTTATCAGCGCCTGACTAAGCATGGTAGCATCCACATTGCCCATCAGAGGCGCGTCGGGCAGATCCGCCTGGACCGCCACGTCTGGCTGGCCCGTTTGTTGCAGCAGCACCGCGTCGCGCACCAGGCGGGTCAGATCCTCCTCATGCCGGTCGGGTTCGGGCATGCGGGCGAATTTCGAGAATTCGTCGACGATGCGGCGCAGGTCGTTGGTCTGACGCACGATCACATCGGTCATCGATTCCAGGCTGTCGCAATCGGCCTCGTCCAGCTTGCGCGAGAACTTGCGCTTGATGCGCTCGGCGCTCAGCTGGATGGGGGTCAGCGGGTTCTTGATCTCATGTGCGATGCGCCGGGCCACATCGCCCCAGGCCGCCATCCGCTGGGCGCTGACCAGGTCGGTGACATCGTCAAAGGCGACCACGTACCCCTCCAGCGTGTCATCCTCGCCGCGCCGGGTGGACATGCGGACCAGCAGGTTTTCCAGCTGCCCCTTGCGGGTCACCTTGATCTCGGCCTGCACGGTTTCCTGCGCGGTCCCGACAAGGCTCTCGAACAAGGGCACGAACTCCGGCACGGCCACCGCCAGATCGAGGCTCTGCTCGTCGCCTGACCAGTCCAGCAGCCGTTCGGCCGAGCGGTTGACGAATGTCACCCGCCCCTGTGCATCCAACCCCACCACACCCGAGGTGACCGAGCTGAGCACCGAATCGAACAGCCGTCGGCGGCGTTCGATCTGATGGGTGTTTTCCAAAAGCGTGTCGCGCTGCCCCTTCAACTGGCGGGTCATCTGGTTGAAATAGCGCCCCAGCATGGCGATCTCGTCATCGCCCTGTTCCTCGGGCACCTGCACGCCCAGATCACCGCCACCGACGCGCTGAGCCGCGGTTGTCAGCCGCCCGACAGGGCGCGACAGACGTTCGGCAAACCAAAGGCCCAACCAGACCGCGGCCAGGATCAGGATCACCGCAAAGCCCAAATAAAGCAGGCCGAATTCGAACAATACCCGCCCGCGCTCGTTCTCGAGCTGCTGATACAGATGCACCGTTTCCTTGGTATCGTCGAGCAGGTTGAGGATCTCGCCATCCACCTCTCGGCTGACATAGAGATAACGGTCAGGATAGGCCTGAAGCATCACCAGCGCCCGAAATTCGCTGTTGTCCCAATCCTGGATGATCACATGACCGTTGGTCTGGGCGGCACGGAACTGGTCAGGCGCGGGTTGTTCGTAATCGAACTGATAGGACCGGTCGCCGCGCGCCCTGATCTCGCCGCCGCCGTCCACCACGTAAGCTTCGCGTAGGCCGCGCTGAATCTGGCCCTGCCCCTGGGCCAATACCCCCCGCAGTTCGGCATCGGAAATGAAGAAATTCAGCGTCCGCGCCTGATCCAGATAGCGGGCCAATGCGCGGGCATCCTGGGTCAGCCCCTCGCGGTGTTCCAGCTCATAGGCCTCGGCCGCCGCGAGCGAGCTGCCCACGACGTTGCGCACCCGGTCCGAGAACCAACCTTCGAGCCCGATATTGAGCGTCAGCCCGGCAAAGATCGCCACCGTGATCGTCGGGATAAGCGCCAACAGGGTAAACACCCCGATCAGGCGCAGGTGCAGGCGGGATCCCGCCGATTTCTCGCGCCGGGCGGCCACCAGCCGCCCCACCTGCGACAGCACCAGCGCCGCTAGAACCAGAATATAGACAAGGTCTGCAAGCAGGATGAGTCGCAACGTGGTGGAGCCAGCCCCCAGATCGAAGGGTCCGGTCACCAGATAGGTTGCAACGGTCAAAACCGGGCCCAGAACAACCAGCCCCAAGGTCCCGATATTGCGCGCTTTTCGTGTCTTGCGCCATTCGCTGAGCGAAATGAACGGCCCGTTCTGTGACCGGGTTGTCACCTGCTGCCCTCATCCTGATGTGCCGCCAAAGCGGCTTACCGCCATATCTCGTGGTCTCTGCCGGGTTGAGGCCCGGATGCCACGCTTTGTGTGGCGATATTACATCAGCTTACGGCGCCGTGTCACCTCTATATCGAGGTCGGTGATCTTCTTGCGCAGCGTATTCCGGTTGATCCCCAGAAGATCGGCGCATTTGGCCTGATTGCCGCCCGATGCTTCGAGCGCGATTTCGATCAGCGGCGCCTCGACTTCGCGCAGGATGCGTTGGTACAGGCCCGGCGGCGGCAGAACACTGCCGTGCAGGTCAAAATAGCGCCGCAGATGCCGCGCGACCGAGGCAGAAAGCTTTTCGGCATCGCCGCGTCCGCCAAGCGCGGGTTCCAGTTCGGGCTGATTGCCCAGCACCTGCTCGACCTCGGTGCGCGAGATTTCCTCGGCCCGGCTGATCAGCGACAAGCGGCGCACCGCGTTCTCCAACTGCCGCACATTGCCCGGCCAGGAATAGAGGCGGAACAGTTCGGCCGCGCCAGTGCCCAACCAGCGCTTTGGCGCCCCTTCGCGTTCGGCCTTGGCCATGAAATACTCGGTCAACAGCGGAATATCGTCCACCCGCTCGCGCAGGGCGGGCACATGTATGGGCGCCCCGCACAGCCGGTAGTAAAGGTCGCGCCGCAGCTTGCCCGCCTCCATCGCGCGGGCCGGATCGCCCTGGCTGGTGGCCATGAACCGCGGCACGTAATCGCCGGGCGCATCCATCATCCGTACGATCCGGCCCTGAATCTCGTCACTGATATCGGCAATCTCGTCGATCAGCAGCGTACCGCCCTTGACCCGCGCCAGCACCCGCGCCGGCCCTTCGAGTTCCATCAGGTCTGCGGCGGTGACCGAGACAAAGGGCAAGGTGCGGCGGTCCGAGAAATCGTGGATTGTGCGCGCGATCAGCGACTTGCCTGTGCCGCTCTCGCCCGAGATCATAACCGGCAGATCGGTGTTCATCACCTTGGCCACCAGTCGATAGAGCGCCTGCATCGCCGGGGTGCGCCCCACCAGCGGCAACTCGTCGGGCCGCTCGGCGACCTCGTCGCGCGGCTCAGAGGGCGCGCTGCGCCGCTTCTGCTCCAGCGCACGCGCGGTGCGTTTCATCAGGTCGGGCAGGTCAAAGGGTTTGGGCAGATAGTCATAGGCCTCGGCCTCGGCGGCCTGGATCGCGGTCATGATCGTGTTCTGGGCCGAGATCACGATCACCGGCAGGCCGGGCCTGTCCTGCGAGATCTTGGGGAGCATCTCCAGCCCGTTGCCATCGGGCATGACCACATCCGAGATCACCACATCGCCCTTGCCCTCGGCCACCCAGCGCATCAGCGTGGTCAGGGACGAGGTCGCATGCACCTTGCACCCCGCCCGCGTCAGCGCCTGGGTCAGCACCGTGCGGATCGTGCGGTCGTCGTCGGCCACCAGAACCGTGCCATCCATCAGTTGCTCTCCTTTTCGCCGCTTTGCTTCGGCACCCGGGGCAACGACAGGCGGAACACCGTGCGGCCCGGGACCGAATCGACGGCGATCCAGCCGTCATGGTCGGAAATGATCTTGCTCACCAGCGCCAGGCCCAGCCCGGTGCCGTTCTCGCGCCCCGAGACAAAGGGATCGAAGATATCGGCGCGAATCTCTTCGGGCAGGCCCGGACCGTCGTCGATCACCTCGACCTGAAGCGGCAGGGAATGGCCCGAACCGTCATTGCGGCGCAGACGGAAGGAATGTTCGAAATAGGTATGCAACCGGATGGTGCCGCCACCCGGCGCCGCCTCGGAGGCGTTTTTCAGCAGGTTCAACACCACCTGCAACAGCTGGTCGGGGTCGCCATAGGCCAGCGGCAGCGAGGGGTCGTAATCCTCGATGATCTTCATATGCGCGCCAAAGCCAAGCAGCGCCGAGCGGCGGGCCCGGTCCAGCACGTCGTGAATATTGACCGGCTTGAAATCGGGCACACTGAGATTGCCGAATTGTTCGACCTGCTCCAGCAGTTTTACGATACGGCGACTTTCGGCCACGATAAGATCCGTAAGTTCAAGGTCTTCGGCCGCGAGGTTCATGCTCAGAAGCTGCGCCGCGCCGGTGATGCCCGCCAGCGGGTTCTTGATCTCGTGCGCCAGCATCTCGGCCATGCCGATGGCTGATTGCGCTGCCGATTTCACCGAATGGCTCTGCGTCATCCGCCCGGCCAGTTCGCGCGGGCTGAGCAGCATCATCATCACACCGGGACTGCCGATCAGGGGGGCGATCTGGATGGCGCATTGCAACGGAGCCCGATTGCCCGAGCCGACATCGATATCGTTGACGAACAGCGGTGTACCCTGGGCTCGGGCGCGCTCGAACGCAGGTTCGATCGGCGCGTCGATGGCCAGTTGATCCCAGACCGGCTGGCCCAGCACCGCCTTGCGCGACAGGTTCAGGAACCCTTCGGCGGCAGAGTTCACGTCGACGATCCGGTCGCCGGCGTCGATCAGGAAGGCGGGCACCGGCAGCGAGGCCCAGATGGCGTTTTCAGCGCTCATGCCGCCGCCTCCGCCGTGCCGCTCAGCGCCTCGGGCAGCAGGCGCAGAACCGTTTCGGGATCGCGCGCCGTCAGCACCTGTTTGCGCAGCGGCGCCGGGGTGGCGGCCTCGTCCATGTACCATCCCAGATGCTTGCGCGCCACGCGCAGGCCCAGGTCACGCCCATAGAAATCCAGCATCGCCTGATAGTGGCGCGCCACCATGTCGGCGAGCGCCGCACCCTGCGGCACCTCGGGCGCGGGCGTGCCATAAAGCGCATGGGAAATCTGCGCCAGCAGCCAGGGTCGCCCCTGTGCACCGCGCCCCACCATCACGCCATCGGCGCCAGACCGCTCCAGCGCCTGCCGGGCCGTCTCGGCGCAGGTAATATCGCCATTGGCGATCAGCGGCACATCGACCGCCGCGCGCACTGCCGCAATCGCCGCCCAATCGGCGCGCCCCTTGTAGAACTGACAACGGGTTCGGCCATGGATCGTCACCATGCGCACCCCCGCATCCGCCGCGCGCCGCGCCACATCAGGCGCGTTCATCAGCGTATCGTCCCAGCCCAGCCGGGTCTTGAGCGTCACCGGCACCTCGACGGCCCCCACGACCGCCTCGATCAGGCGCAATGCGTGATCGGGGGTCTTGAGCAGGGCCGAGCCGGAATAGCCGTTGGTCACCTTCTTGGCCGGACAGCCCATGTTGATGTCGATCACCCGCGCGCCCCGGTCGGCAACCTGACGGGCAGCCTCGGCGATCCAGTGGGAGTCGCGCCCGGCCAGCTGCACGGCGGTATTTTCCACATCCGCCGACAGTTCCGCCCGCTCGCGCACACCCGGCTTGGCCTGCACCATCTCCTGGCTGGCAACCATCTCGCTCACCACCATGCCGGCGCCGAATTCCATCACCAGGTCACGAAAGGGCCGGTCGGTGATTCCGGCCATCGGCGCCAGGATCACCGGCGGGGTCAGGGTCTTGTCTCCGAGATGCAGCGTCACCTGTGCCTAATCCTTGTGCAATTGAGGTCTTGGTAATGAAGCCAAGGCCATTGCACAATGAATCGCACCCAATCAAGGGTCATCAATTACGCATCTGCCTAATTTTTAATCGCTACACCACGGGTCATTGCCAGCGAAGGCGTCACCCCATAAAGATCGGGCAATACCCGCCTACCCGCGCCCCGAGGACCGCCATGACCACAGCCGCCATCATCGTTGCCGCCGGGCGCGGCACCCGCGCGGGCGGTGGCGTGCCGAAACAATGGCGCCCGCTGGCCGGGCGCCGGGTGGCCGACTGGACGCTGGAACGCTTTGCCATCCCGCAGATCGGTCACGTGGTTCTGGTGCTGCATCCCGAGGACCGCGATGCGTGGAAGGAATTCGCGCAGACCCCGCTGATCCTGGCGCCGGGCGGAGACGATCGTGCGGGCTCGGTTCAGAACGGGCTGGCGGCGCTGGACGGTCTGGGCATAACCAAGGTGCTGATCCATGACGTGGCGCGGCCCTGCGTTTCAAAGGACACCATTCGCGCCGTACTGGACGCGCTCGACAGCCATCCCGGCGCGGCGCCGGGACTGGCGGTGACCGATGCGCTCTGGACCGGGGCCGAGGGTATGGTGACCGGCACCCGCGACCGTGACGGGCTGTTTGCCGCGCAGACGCCGCAGGGCTTTCGCTATGACGCGATCGTCGCGGCCCATGCCGCCCACCCGGGCGCTGCGGCGGATGACGTCGAGGTGGCGCGCGCCGCCGGGTTGACCGTGGCCATCGTGCCGGGCGACCCAGACAACCTGAAAATCACGCGGGCCGAGGATTTCGCCCGCGCCGAACGGATATTGAGGCAGGACATGGATGTAAGGCTTGGCAATGGATATGACGTGCACCGGTTCGGACCGGGCGATCACGTGATCCTTTGCGGGATCAAGGTGCCGCACGACCGGGGTTTGCAGGGCCACTCCGATGCCGATGTGGGCATGCATGCGGTCACCGACGCCCTCTATGGCGCGCTGGCCGAGGGCGATATCGGCCGCCATTTTCCGCCTTCGGACCCGCAATGGAAGGGCGCGGCCAGCGAGATCTTTCTGCGTCACGCGGTCGATCTGGTGCGCGCGCGCGGTTTCACCGTCTCGAACATCGACTGCACGCTGGTTTGCGAATACCCAAAGATCGGCCCGCATGCCATTGCAATGCAACGGGAAATGGCCCGCATCATGAGGCTGGAGGCAACCCGTATCTCGGTCAAGGCCACCACATCCGAACGGCTGGGTTTCACCGGCCGGGGAGAAGGGATCGCCGCGCTGGCCACCGCCTGTCTGGTGAAACCATGAGCGCGGCAACCCTGATCGGCACCGTCGGCGGCGTCGGCTATCTGCGACCCGCGCCAGGCACCTGGGGTTCGCTTGCCGCGCTGCCGCTGGCCTGGGTCCTGCATCAGATGGGCGGCTTTCCCCTGCTGGCGCTGGCCACTGCGGGCGCCTATCTCGCCGGGCTCTGGGCAACGCGGGTAATGACCGCGGGTAAGGCCGATCACGACCCCTCGGAAATCGTCATCGACGAAGTGGCGGGCCAGTTCCTGGCGCTTTGGGCGCTGTCCCTGCCCGCCTGGTTGCACGGGCTCGACATCTCGGCACTCTGGCCCGGCTGGATCGCGGCCTTTGTCCTGTTTCGCCTGTTCGACATCACCAAACCCGGCCCGGTCGGCTGGGCCGACCGCCGGGGCGACCCGACGGGGGTGATGCTGGACGATATCATCGCCGGTCTTTTTGCCGCCATCGGCACCGCGCTGCTGGCAGGGCTTTTCCATGGAGTACTGGGCCTATGACTGTTGCCGACCTGCTGGAGCGTGCCCGAAAACAGAAGACCAGGATCGCCACCGCCGAAAGCTGCACCGGCGGCATGGTGATCGCCGCCCTGACCGACATTCCCGGCAGTTCCGACGTGGTCGAGCGTGGGTTCGTCACCTATACCAACAGCGCCAAGCAAGAGATGCTGGGCGTGCGCAAGGCCACGATCGACGCGCATGGCGCGGTGTCCGAACAGGTCGCGCGCGAAATGGCCGAGGGCGCGCTGGATCATTCCCGCGCCACGCTGGCGGTGGCGATTACCGGTATCGCCGGCCCGGGCGGGTCCGAATTCAAGCCCGAGGGCCGGGTCTGTTTCGCGCTGGCGGGCGATGGCATCGCCACAACCAGTGAAACGGTGGACTTCGGCGCACCGGGCCGCGGCCAGGTACGCGCGGCCGCCCGCGACCACGCCCTGGCGCTGCTGGATCGCGGCCTTTCCCTGATCGCCCCCTGAACCGGCAAACCCCGCGCCAGAGCGCCGCTTTTTTCAGCACTTGATAAAAAGCGGCAAAAACAGGCATGTTTCCGGCGGGTCGCCTCTTTTTACCGCGCCTGAAATCCGTTCAACCCCTCCCGACACTCGCAATTGCAGTAAAGGAGAGCGGCCCATGAACGGAGCCGATACCGCCTGGATCATCGTAGCCACAGCCCTGGTCCTGTTCATGACATTGCCGGGTCTGGCCCTGTTCTATGGTGGCCTCGTGCGCGCCCGCAACGTGCTGAGCGTGTTCATGCACTGTTTCGCCATCGCCTGTCTGATGAGCATTCTATGGCTGGTGGCCGGCTATTCCATCGCCTTTGGCGGCGGCACATCGGGCTATTGGGGCGGGCTGGACAAGGTGATGCTGATCGGCGTAACCGCCGACAGCCTCAGCGGCACCCTGCCCGAGATCCTGTTCTTTGCTTTCCAGATGACATTTGCCATCATCACCCCTGCCCTGATCGTCGGCGCCTATGTCGAGCGCGTGGGCTTCGGCTTTGTCCTCACCTTCTCGGGTCTGTGGATGCTGCTCTGCTATGCGCCGGTGGTGCACTGGATCTGGGGCGGCGGCATGCTGGCCGACGGCGGCATCTTTGGCGAGACGGGCGTCAAGGATTTCGCGGGCGGCATCGTGGTGCATGAAACCGCCGGTCTGGCCGCACTGATCATCGCGGTCGTGCTGGGGCCGCGTCGGAACCGCACCACCCCGCCGCATAATCCCGGTTTCGTGATGATCGGTGCGGCGATGCTGTGGGTGGGCTGGTTCGGCTTCAACGGCGGCTCACAGCTGGCCGCCGATGGTGGCGCCGCCATGGCGCTGACCGTGACCCATATCTCGGCCGCCACCGCTTCGCTCAGCTGGGCGCTGTGGGAGCGGATCAAATACGGCAAGGCCTCGCTGGTCGGCCTCGTCACCGGCACCATCGCAGGTCTTGCCTCGATCACGCCCGCCAGCGGTTTTGTCGGCCCGGCCGCAGCACTGCTCATTGGCGCCGTCGCGGGGATCCTCTGTCAAGAGGCGGTGAACCTGGTGCGCAACACACTCAAGATCGACGATACGCTCGACGTCTTTGCCGTGCACGGGGTTGGCGGCATCTTTGGCACGCTCATGATCGCCCTGCTCGGCGCTGGCAGCTGGACCGCGCAGCTGGGCGGGCTGGTCATCGTGGGTGTCTTCACGGCAGTTGTCACCATCGTGTTGATCAAGGTGGTTGCGCTCATCACTCCGCTTCGCGTAGATGCCGAGACCGAGACAAACGGGCTCGACCTCTCCGTGCATGGTGAGCGGGCCTATGACATGAGCAGCTGAGCCCACCTCGGCTGCTTTGATGCCCCTCAACGGGCTCAGGCGGATCTCTGAGAAGGGGTCCGCCTTTTCTCTGGTCGCTACCTCAGCCTCTCCCCTTGAAGACCCCCTTTTTCCTCTTGCTGTAAATATCCCCGCCGGAGGCATCGCGCGGCACGCGCGATACCGCTTTAGCCAGCGGTCAAACGCGACGCCAGATCAGCCGCCCCGCCGCCGGTGCGCAGCAAGGCCCAGATCTCGTCAGCGGCCCCGCCCCCGATCAGCTTGGCCGCCTTGGCGCGCACGCGTTCCTCGCGCTCGGCAAGCGTCAGTGGCGCCACCAGGTCATGGCTCACCTCCTGTCGCTGACCGTCACGGCGCAAGAGCGACAGATGCGCCTGGGTCTCGCTCAGGCTTTCGTCACCGATGACCTCCACCCGGTCGCGCAGCTGGATCAGCCGCGGATCGGCGCAAATGGCATCGCTATAGCTGTCAAGCCGCGCTGTATCATGCCCCAGCGCCCGCATTGCCAGCACGGTCCCATACGAGAACTTGGCCCCCAGTCCGGTTGTCGGCGCCTGCTGGTTGCACACGCTCAGCCAGCGCGGATGGGTGCGAACCGTCAATGTGGCCACTTCGGGCGCGGCGATATCCAGGCTGCGCGCGGCCTCCAGCGCCGCATGCAGCCCGTGGCAGCAGGCATGGAACTTGTGGCTGACCTGTTCGAACAGCCAGCTTTCACCCAGGCCCTCCAGCGCCGACATCTCATCCGCGCCGTGATGGGTGGCGCCAAAGCCGTATTCGCCCTCCATCGCCAGCGGATTGGCGACAAAGCCGCGCCGCACCAGTTCCACTGCCTCGATCCCGGCTGCGGCCGCCAGACCCGCGTTATAGGGTTTGCCCATGGTGCCGAACTGCGCCTTGAGACCGGCGGCGCGGGTGGCGGTCAGCCCCAGCGCCAGCGCCATCCGCTCCGGCGTCAGCCCGGCCAGCCGCCCGGCTGCGGCGGCGGCACCAAAGGCGCCCGCGGTGGCGGTCTGATGAAACCCCGCCTGATAATGCCCGCGCCCCAGCCAGAGTCCCACGCGCACCGAGAGCTCCATACCCACCAGCGCCGCCTCCAGCAGTTCGACGATCGCGGCATCGCGCGCCTCTGCCATGGCCAGCACGGCGGGAAACACCGCCACCGAAGGGTGGCCGATATGGGCGAAATGAGTGTCGTCGTAATCCAGCGCATGGGACACGGTGCCGTTGACCAGCGCCGCGCCGCGCAGGGGGGCCGCGCCGCCACCGAACAGATGCGCGCGCCCGGTTCCGCCTTCTTCCAGCACCATCTCGCGCAGGATGCGCGAGACCGGCTCCTCGACCCCGGCCCGACCGACCGCGATCCAGTCAAGCGCGGATAGCGACGTGACCAGCCGGGCGGCGGGCGTCGTGGTGATGGAACCGGTGGCGAAATCGGCAAGGGCGCGTGTCAAATCTGGCATGACGCGCAGTCTAGCGCCGGACGGACCCGCGTAAAGAGGGCATCGCTCAGCCGTAAAGCGCCCGTGCCCGTTCCTCGAAGGCGCGCACGATCCGGTGCATCGCCTCGTTGAACACGAGACCGATCACCCCTTGCAGGATGGCGTTCCTGAACTCGAAATCCACGTGAAAGGAGACGTCGCAGCCCCCCTCGGGTGCATCGGCGAAGGCCCAGTCGGATTTCAGGTATTTGAACGGCCCGTCCAGGTATTCGGTGTCGATCCGCATATCCTTTGGAAACAGGGTCACCCGGCTGCCGAACCGTTCGCGGAACACCTTGAACGAGATCACCAGATCGGCCTCCATCACCTGCGCCGCGCCCTGTGGCGTGATGCTGCGAATACGGGCCGCGGCGCACCAGGGCAGGAATTGCGGATACTTCGCCACATCGGCAACCAGATCGTACATCTGCTGGGCGGTATAGGGCAGGCGTCGGGTTTCCGAATGTGTGGGCATCTGTCCTTGGGTATTTGTTGGTGACAATGGCGCGTGATTTCGTATGTTGCGCGCCAAAGATCAAGGGGGCTGCGATGACTGACCGCGCTTATGTGATTGACGAGATGATCTCGGCCAAGGCCATCGCGGCGCGGATCGAGGCGCTGTGCCGTGAGATCCAGACCGAGTTCGCCGATACCGACAAGCTGGTCGTGGTGGGCCTGTTGCGCGGCAGTTTCGTGTTCATCGCCGATCTGGTGCGCGAACTGGACCTGCCGATCGAGGTCGATTTCCTCGAAGCCTCCTCTTATGGCGACGCGATGGAATCGAGCCGCGAGGTGCGCATCCTCAAGGATCTGCGCAGCCCGATCGAGGGGCGCGACGTGCTGGTGGTCGAGGATATCGTCGATACCGGCCACACGCTGAACCATGTTACGCATCTGTTGCTCAGCCGTCAGCCCAAACGCCTGAAATCCATCGCCCTGCTGGACAAACCCAGCCGGCGCGAGGTGGATTTCCGCTCCGACTGGATCGGCTTCGAGATACCCGATGAATTCGTCGTGGGCTATGGCATCGACTTTGCCCAACGCAACCGCAACCTGCCCTTCATCGGCAAGGTGCGCTTTACCGAAGGCTGAAACGGCCCGCTTCGCACGCGGCGCAGACCAAGAAAATTCGTCGAATTTTCTTGGTCCCGGCTCACGGGCCGAGTTGCGCCGCCCGGTCACGCAGCGCCTGGCAGAGCAGGCCCCGCACCCGGATCAGGCGCGGCACATCGGCCAGTTCCTCGTGACAGGCGACCCAGATCGGGGTTGCGGTCTCGGGTGGCAGTCCGACATCAAGCCGCACCAATCGGGGATCGTTGCGGGCGATGAAACAGGGCAGCAAGGCCCGGCCCAGCCCCTGCGCCACCATCTCGCGCAGCACCAGGAAACTGTCGGCCGATCCGATTGCCGCGCCAGGTTCCAGTTGCGGTTCCAGCCAGGCCCAGGGTCGCGACCTCCGCATCGCTCCGTCAAAGCCGAGCCAGCCCGCGTTATTGCAACCCGGTGCCACATAGGCTGCAAAGGCCATGCTGACCGGGCTTTCCCCAACCAAACCCTCGGGCAGCACCGGCGCGGGGCGCAGGGTCAATTCGGCCTCGAGCCGCGACAGGTTCAGATGGCTGTTGGTCGAGATAAGCGACAGCCGCAATTCCCCCGCACTCTGGTGCAGATCGGCGAGGATCTCGGGCAGCAGGCTCTGGCACAGCGTATCGGTCGAGGTCACGCGCACGTGACCGGCCAGGGGCGCGTCCAGCCCCTGCGCCAGCTGGTGCACCGACTGCACCGCCTGCCCCACCTCGCGCGCTGCCGCGATCAGGCGCAACCGATCGGGTCTCAGAACATAGCCACGCGGGGTCCGGTCGAACACCTGGGTGCCGACACTCTCCTCAAAGGCGGCGATCCGGCGCAGAACGGTGGCGTGATTGACCCCCATCTGCCGGGACGCCCCCGCCACACTGCCCGCCTCGACCACCGCCAAGACAAATTGCAGGTCGTCCCAGTTCAATCTGTGCAAGATTTAAGACCCTTTAACCAGAAATGCAGACTATCCGCTAAGATTAACACAAGTACACTTGGAGATGTTGTCATTATCTTTTTCGCAACGGAGACGGGACATGTTTGCAAAGACCAAGACCGCCATCGCCGCCGCCACGCTGTGTGCCGTGGGGGGGCTGGCCCTGGCCGGTAGCCACGCACAGGGCGAATTCGCGCGTGAAATCAAGGCCCGCCAAGCGCAGATGACGCTCTATGCCTTCAACCTGGGCATTCTTGGCGCCATGGCCAAGGGCGAAGCCGAATACGACGCCGAAGCCGCCGCGCAGGCCGCCAACAACCTGGCCGCCGCCAAGTCGATCTGGATGCCCACCGCCTGGCCCGCCGGGTCTGACAATGCCTCGGTCGAGGGGACCCGCGCCCTTCCCGCGATCTGGGCCGCCGATTCGGATATCGGCGCCAAGTCGCAGGCGATGGGTGAAGCGGTCGCGGCCCTGCAGGCCGCCGCCGGGACCGACCTCGAGGCGCTGCGCGGGGCCATCGGCCCGGTTGGCGCCTCTTGCGGCGGGTGTCACAAGCCCTTCCGCGCCGAAGAGTGACGCGCGCGCCGGTCCCGGCTAGACTGGGACCGGTTCCTTGTTTCTGACGGAGGCGCGGATGAAGCTCTTGCGCATCGGTGCGGTGCTGGCGCTTGCCGGCCTTGCGGTGTTCTGGCTGCTCACCCGGCCCGAACGCCTGGCTCAGGGCGGTTTGGAAGGTGTCGCGGGCGATGCACAGCGTGGCGCGCTGGTCTTTGCCGCTGCCGGTTGCGCCTCGTGCCATGCGGCGCCGGGTGCCGAGGGTGAAACCAAGCTGGTTCTGGCCGGGGGAGAAGGCTTTGCCAGCCCCTTCGGCACGTTCTACGCACCAAATATCTCGCCCTCACCCGAACACGGGATCGGCGGCTGGAGCCTGCTGGACCTGGTCAATGCCATGATGCACGGCACCTCGCCCGAGGGGCAGCATTATTACCCCGCCTTTCCTTTCGTCTCCTACGCCAACGCGGAACTGGGCGATATCGCCGATCTCTATGCCTATCTGATCACCCTGCCCGTCTCGGATACGCCCAGCCGGGCGCATGACGTGGGCTTTCCCTTCAACATCCGGCGGGGCCTGGGGATGTGGAAACAGCTCAACACGGGCAAAGGCTGGGTGATGACCGACCCCGCCGACGACCAGATCGCACGCGGGCGCTATCTGGTCGAGGCGCTGGGACATTGCGGCGAATGCCACACGCCGCGCGATGCGCTGGGCGGATTGCAGCGCGACAAATGGCTGTCCGGCGGTCCGATCCCCGGCAGCAAGGGCCGGTTTCCCGACCTGACGCCGGGGACGCTGAAGTGGAGCGCCGAGGACATCGCCTATTACCTGGAAACCGGGTTTACCCCCGATTACGACAGCGCCGGCGGCGCCATGGCGGATGTGATCCAGAACACCGCACAACTGCCGCCCGAGGACCGTGCGGCCATTGCCGCCTATCTCAAGGCGCTACCCGCAAACTGACCGCGCCCGCGCCGGTCAGGACTGGCGCATCGGATGTCAGGCCAGGCCGAGCTTTTTCTGCCGCGCATCCCGCAGCCGCGCAAAATCGTCACCCGCATGATAGGACGAGCGCGTCAGCGGCGTTGCCGAAACCATCAGGAAGCCCTTGCCATAGGCGGCTTTCTCATAAGAGGCGAATTCTTCGGGCGTGACGAAACGGTCGACCCGGTGGTGTTTCGGCGTCGGTTGCAGATACTGGCCGATGGTCAGGAAATCGATATCGGCGGCGCGCATGTCGTCCATCACTTGGCGCACCTGCTGTTCGATCTCTCCCAGGCCGACCATGATGCCGGATTTGGTAAAGATCGACGGGTCCAGTTCCTTGACCCGCTGGAGCAGGCGCAGCGAGTGGAAATAGCGGGCACCCGGGCGCACCTCGGGGTAGAGGCCCGGCACGGTTTCCAGATTGTGGTTGAACACGTCCGGCTTGGCCGCAACCACGACCTCCAGCACCTCGGGCGCGCATTTCAGGAAATCGGGTGTCAGGATCTCGATCGTGGTCGAGGGGCTGCGATGCCGGATGGCGCGAATGGTCTGGGCAAAATGCTCGGCCCCGCCATCGGCCAGGTCGTCGCGGTCCACGCTGGTGATCACCACATGGTTCAGGCCCAGTTTCTCGACCGCATGCGCCACCCGGCCCGGCTCGAACGCATCGAGCGCATCGGGCCGCCCGGTGGCGATGTTGCAAAAGGTGCAGCCGCGCGTACAGATCTCGCCCATGATCATCATGGTGGCGTGGCCCTGGCTCCAGCATTCGCCGACATTGGGGCATCCGGCCTCTTCACACACGGTGACCAGGTTGTTGTCGCGCATGATCCGGCGGGTATCGGCATAGCCCTTGCCCCCCGGCGCCTTGACCCGGATCCAGTCCGGTTTCTTGGGTTGCGACTGATCGGGGCGATGCGCCTTTTCGGGGTGGCGCTGCTCGGGGATCTTCAGGTCACGCACGGGTCGGTTTCCCTTGGCTGGAACGGTTGCGGCACCCTCTAACATAACGCGGCGTCACAAGTAAGGCCACTGCTGCATGACCGCCATGCATTCTCGGGGCGGCGTGATGCTGCACATGCAGCATTTCCCCGGTTGAAGCCGGTTTGGAATCGCTCTAACCGTCGCCCGACCTATTGAAATTCCAAGGAGATCGTCTGATGAAGACCGGAGCATCCCTTCCCAATGTCACCTTCCGCACCCGCGTGCGCGACGAGGCCGTCGGCGGCCCGAACCCCTATCGTTGGCAGGACATGACCACCGCCGACTATTTCGCGGGCAAGCGCGTGGTGCTCTTTTCGCTGCCCGGCGCCTTCACCCCCACCTGCTCGACCTACCAGCTGCCCGGTTTCGAAAACGGCTTTGGCGATTTCCAGGCCCAGGGCATCGACGCGATCTATTGCATGTCGGTGAATGACAGCTTTGTCATGAACAAATGGGCCGAGGCGCAGGGCCTGAAGAACGTCGCCGTGATCCCCGATGGCTCGGGCGAGTTCACCCGCAAGATGGGCATGCTGGTCGACAAGGACAATCTGGGTTTCGGCATGCGCTCGTGGCGCTATGCGGCCGTTGTCAATGACGGCAAGATCGAGGCCTGGTTCGAAGAACCCGGTCTGATGGACAACTGCCCCGAGGACCCCTATGGCGTCTCGTCGCCTGAAACGGTGCTGAATTGGCTTGTCGCGACAAACAGCGAAATCGCCGCCTGACCCCTGGCCCGACACATTTTTCGATACCCGCGCGACTTGCGCGGGTATTTTTTTGACTTTTTTCCCGTCTGGTGAGTTAGATTTTTTTCATAAGGCAAAAAGACACGGCAACTGCCGGCATATCAATTCAGGGGAATACCCCCACGGGAGGGAACATGAAAAAGAATATTGCAGAAGTGATCGGCACGTTCACGCTGGTCTTCATGAGTTTTTCGACCATCACCTTCATGGCCGATCAGGTGGGCGCGCTGGGCATCAGCCTGTCCTTTGGTCTGGCGGTGGTGGCCATGGCCTATGGGATCGGCCCGATCTCGGGCGCGCATCTGAACCCGGCGGTCAGCATCGGCGCCTTCATGGCCGGGCGGATGTCGATGCCCGAAATGATCGGCTATTGGGTAGCGCAGGTCGTGGGCGGGCTGGCGGCGGCCTTTGTCATTCTCGCGATGAGCGGCGATCCGGCCATGGCCAAGAACATGATCGGCCCGCAGGGCCTGGCGGCGGCGCTGATCTTCGAGGTGGTGGCGACCTTCCTCTTTGTGACCGTGATCCTTGGCGCGACCCAGGACGGGCATGCGACCCCGGTGGCCGGGCTGGCCATCGGCCTCACGCTGACGCTGATCCATATCGCGGGCATCGCCATCACCGGTGTCTCGGTCAACCCGGCCCGGTCCATTGCCAGCAACCTGTTCGACGGCGCGGCATTGGCGCAGCTGTGGCTGTTCCTGGTTGCGCCGCTGGCGGGTGGTGCTCTGGCTGGCATCCTGCACAAGAACGGGCTGACACGCGCCTAACCCGCGGCATCCAGCCCTTCCGCCGGTTGCGGCGGAGGGGCCTTGCGCGCTTCGGTCACGATCCCCTCGCCCACCTGACGGATGATGCGTTCCAGATCGTCGAACCAGCGCGCCCGATAGGTCGAGCTGCGCCGCACCAGCCCAACGGTACGGGCCGGTTCCGGCGCCGGGAACCGATGCAGCCGCAGCCCCGGCACGGCGGCCAGTTCCGAGCGCGCTGCCAGCTCCGGCATCAGGGTGAGACCGAATCCCTCGGCCACCAGTCTTGACAGCGTGGCCAACGACGAGGCGCCCATGTTGATCCCGGCCGCTGCCCGGTCATGGCCACAGACCTCGAGCGCCTGATCGGTCAGGCAATGGCCATCCTCAAGCAGCATCAACTGCGCGGGTTGCAGATCGGTGGGGCGCGGCGCCTCGGCCCCCTGAGCCAGACGCGCCAGACGGGCCTCGGACCCGGCCAGTAGGAACCGGTCGCGAAACAGCTCGACCGATGTCAGCCCCGCCTGCGACACCGGCAGGGCCAGTACCGCCGCGTCCAGCTCTCCCTTGTGCAGCGCCTGCAACAGTTGTTCGGTGCGCGCCTCGCGCACATGCACCCGCAAGGACAGGTTCTGCGCCCTGAGTTCCGCCAGCACGCCGGGCAGCAGATAGGGCGCCATGGTGGGGATGAGGCCCAGAGACAGGCTTGCCGCGCCCGCCTGATCCCGCGCGAACCGGTCAAGCCGGTCGGCACTGGCCAGCGCCTGATCGACAAGTGGCAGCACGCTGCGCCCGAGCGGTGTCAGCACCACGTCGCGAGCGCGCCGCTCGACCAGCGGCCCGCCCAGAACCTCTTCGAGTGCGCGGATCTGCACCGACAGCGCGGGTTGCGAGACATGGCAGGCCTCGGCCGCGCGGCCAAAGTTGCGCTGCTCGACCAGGGCCTTGAAATAATGGAGTTGCCGGAGGGTGAAGCTCATAGGCGAAACATATCGCAATCACCCCCGGCAACAACCCGGGATTATCCGATCAGCCGGTCGCGCCCGCTCTGTTCCTCGTAATGCCGCTTGAGCCGTTGCAGGGCGATGCGCAGCACGATCTTGCCGGACCGCGCCGACCAGCCCATGCGTTTTTCGGCCAGTTCCAGCCCCTCCAGATAGCAGCAGCAGCGCAGCGCCACATCGCTCAGCCCCGGCCCCAGCTCGGATAGCGCGCGCGCCACGCGGTCGCGGGCAGCCTCGGGGCCATGACCGACACCGCTGTCGGGGTGAAAACCGCCCCTCGCGCCGCCGGTCAGGAACCGGTCCCAGTTCTGCGCGATGTTGGGACCCATCTGCGCCAGTTCGAAATCCTCGCGCAGCCGCTCGCCCGCGCGCACCAGCGTGTCGTCCAGAAAGGGCTGACCATCACGATCCTTGCGCCGGGCCAGCGCGATCAGGGGACTTTCCGCCATGTTGTAGCGCACCCGGCGCGGCCGTTCACCGGCCTCGCCCGCCACGGTTTTTTCCCCCATCACCCGGTGTTGCGCCGCAAAGGGGCTTTGCGCCTCGGCGAACCCGTCCTGCGCGGCGCGGGCGCGGTTCTCGGCCTCGGCCAGCAGCCGGCCCAGGGCGCCACGCCCGGCGGTGGTCAGGTAATAGCGGCTGATCCGGCCCGGCTTGTCGCAGGCGATCCAGTCCTTGAGCGCCAGCGCCTGCGCCATCGCGCAGCTGACCACGGCGGTGCGGGTATTGCCGCCCTTGCCGTCGTCGCGCACCACCACGGCCTTGTCCATATCCTCGGCCACCGCCAGCACCGCGCCGCTTTCGCATAGCCGCCGCAGGATACGCGTGGCCTCCAGGTCAAAGGTGGCGGCGTCGGGGGTCTCCTCGATCTGTTGGGCGGGCTTCGTCATCGGGGCGGTATCCTCTGGCTTGTCGCCACCGCGCGAAACCGGCGATCTGCTGAGTTTCAGCGGCGGGAAATGAGTGGCCGCCAATGCCTCGAGCGCCGCGTCCACCAGGGGATCGTCCCGCCGCATTTCAACCCGCCGGATCTGACGCAGCACGGTCGAGGCATGACACCCCGCACCGCGCGCCAGATCCCGGATCGAGAACCCCGCCTCGGTATGAGCCAGATAGCGCTGCGCGCTTTCGGGAACCCAGCCGGGGACGGCGTTTTCTGCCCAGTTACCCATCGTGTCCTACCCTCAAAGGCAAATTGACTGACCCTTTTATCCAGCAGTTATCCCCCGAGTTGCGCACACACCTTATGGTTGCATTGGTTACTTGTTCGTTAAGATATCTGCTGACCAGCCCATCATTGTTTCGAAAGAATAAACAGTTCTGAAGTCAGCGCACGGTAGTTTCCAAATCAAAGCAACACCCGCAATGGTTGTGGCAGAAATGTGGCGAACATCGTTTAGGGAAAGGAAATGTCATGCAGGACCTGATGTCCATGGTATCGCAACTGCGCCGCCCGCGCCTGCTGATCCGCGCCGCACGCTTTGGCCAGGCGGAATACAACCGCGACCGCCACCTGCAACGTATCCTTGGATACGGCAAGCTGCCGCGCCCGGCGGCGGCGCTGATGCGGCTGTTGGAGCTGGAAAGGGTTCTGGACGAGCAGCGGCGCGCAGAGGATGCGGGATATTCGCTGCCCCGGCACGTGGACCTGCTGATCGCCATGATGGGCGAGGCGCAGCTGGTGCAGACCAGCCACGCCCCGCAAGACGCGTAACTTACATGAAGGCGTCGGGCATCGAGGCCTTCTTCTCGGCCACATAGGCCGCCAGCGCACCGGCGATCTCGGGGTCGAGTGCGGGCTGCTGATAGGCGCCCAACAGTTTCTCGACCCGGCCCGAGGCCAGCGCATAGGTGTCGCGCGCGCCCTCTTCCTCCCAGGTTTCGAACGGCTTGTAGTCGAGCAGTTCGGATTTCCAGAAGGCGGATTTGAAATTGGCCTGGGTATGGGCACAGCCAAGGTAGTGGCCGCCCGGCCCCACCTCGCGGATTGCGCCCATCGCCTGATGCTCGGCATCGACGGGAACGCCCTTGGCCAACCCGTGCAATGCGCCCAACTGATCGGCATCCATGACGAATTTCTCGAAATCCGCCACCAGGCCACCTTCGAGCCAGCCGCAGGCATGCAGCATGAAGTTCACGCCCGAGAGCAACCCCATGTTGAGCGAGTTGGCGGTTTCATAGGCCGCCTGCGCATCAGGCAGTTTCGAGCCGCAGAACGACCCCGCCGAGCGGAACGGCAGGCCCAGACGCCGCGCCAGCTGACCGGCGCCATAGGTGACGAGGCTTGCCTCGGGCGTACCAAAGGTGGGCGCGCCCGAATTCATGTCGATCGACGACACGAAGGCACCAAAGATCACCGGCGCGCCGGGGCGGATCAACTGGCTATAGGCGACACCGGCCAGAACCTCGGCCAGAACCTGGGTCAGCGTACCCGCCACCGACACCGGAGCCATTGCGCCGCCGACGATGAACGGAGAGATGATGCAGGCCTGGTTGCTGGCCGCATAGACCTCAAGCGCGCCCATCATGATGTCGTCGAAGGTCATCGGCGAGTTGATGTTGACCAGCGAGGTCATCACCGTGTTGTCGCGCACGAACTCCTTGCCGAACAGGATCTCGCACATCTCGACCGAATCCTGCGCCCGCTCCGGCGCGGTGACAGACCCCATGAACGGCTTGTCGCTCAATGTCATATGCGCCATCAGCATGTCCAGGTGACGCTTGTTCACCGGAATGTCGGTGGGCTCGCACACGGTGCCGCCGGAATGGTGCAGCCATTTCGACATATAGGCCAGCTTCACGAACTTCTCGAAATCGGCCATGGTCGCATAGCGGCGCCCACCTTGTGCGTCACGCACGAAGGGCGGGCCATAAACCGGTGCGAGAACCAGATTGCGACCGCCGATAACCACCGATTTCTCGGGATTACGGGCATACTGGGTGAACTGGCTGGGGGCGGTGGAGCAAAGCTTGCGCGCCAGCCCGCGGGGGATGCGCACCCGCTCATCCTCGACCTCGGCCCCGGCCGCGCGCCAGCGCTCCAGTGCTGCGGGGTTGTTGACGAAGTTGACACCGATCTCGGCCAGCACCGTCTCGGCATTCGCCTCGATGATTTCGAGCGCCTCTTCGTTGAGCACCTCGAAATTGGGGATGTTACGTTCGATGTATTTGGCGGTCTCGATCACAACCGCCGAGCGTTCGGCACGGCGGGCGGCACCACCGCCGCCCCGGGCGCGTCGCCGGGTCATTGCCTCTTCCATGGTTGATCCCCTGGGTGATTGGTTAGCGTGGACTGTCTTTTATCAGGCGCTTGCCGATTTCGAACGTGGATTGCGGCGCTCTGGGGGGAAAAGCGACATGTAACGCGCCTTTGAGCGACAGCGCGCCACGCCGATCCGGCGCGGCACCGTTTTCCATATGGAAAACGGCCCGGAAAACGCGCCGTTTTCCGGCGCCACCTCTTGCGCAACGCCAGACCGCGCCCTAAGAGCCTGACATGAGCCAGACATCCCACGACCGCCTTCTGATCATCGACTTCGGCAGCCAGGTAACGCAGCTGATCGCCCGCCGCCTGCGCGAGCTGAACGTCTATTGCGAAATCCACCCTTATCAGAACGTCACCATGGACTTCGTGCGCGAAATGGCGCCACGGGCGGTGATCTTCTCGGGCGGACCCGACAGCGTCACGCGCGAGGGCAGCCCCCGCGCACCGCAGGAGATCTTCGACTATGGCGTGCCGATCCTGGGGATCTGCTATGGCCAGCAGACGATGATGACCCAGCTCGGCGGCCGCGTCGAATCCGGCCACGGCACCGCCGAGTTTGGCCGCGCCTATGTCACGCCCAAGGGCACGCTCGACATTCTCGACGGCTGGTTCGCCGACGGTCGCGAACAGGTCTGGATGAGCCATGGCGACCACGTCGCCGAAATCGCCCCCGGGTTCGAGGTCTACGGCACCTCGCCCGGCGCGCCCTTTGCCATCACCGCCGACACCAGCCGGCATTTCTATGCGGTCCAGTTCCACCCCGAGGTGCACCACACCCCGAACGGCGCAAAGCTCTACGAAAACTTCGTGCGTCTGGCGGGGTTCAAGGGCGACTGGACCATGGGCGCCTATCGCGAAGAGATGATCCGCAAGATCCGCGAGCAGGTGGGCGAAAAGAAAGTCATCTGCGGCCTCTCGGGTGGTGTCGACAGTTCCGTCGCCGCGATCCTCATTCACGAGGCGATCGGCGACCAGCTCACCTGCGTCTTTGTCGATCACGGGCTGTTGCGCAAGAACGAGGCGGCCGAGGTCGTCGGCATGTTCCGCGACAACTACAACATCCAGCTCATCCATGCCGACGAATCCGACCTGTTCCTGGGCGAGCTTGACGGCCAGTCCGACCCGGAAACCAAGCGCAAGATCATCGGCAAACTCTTCATCGACGTGTTCCAGAAACATGCCGACACCATCGAGGGCGCCGAATTCCTCGCCCAGGGCACGCTTTACCCCGACGTGATCGAATCGGTCAGCTTCTCGGGTGGCCCCTCGGTGACGATCAAGAGCCACCACAATGTGGGCGGCTTGCCGGAAAAGATGGGTCTGAAACTGGTCGAGCCGCTGCGCGAGCTGTTCAAGGACGAGGTCCGCGCGCTGGGCCGCGAACTGGGCCTGCCGCAAAGCTTCATCGGCCGCCACCCCTTCCCCGGACCGGGCCTGGCCATCCGCTGCCCCGGCGAGATCACCCGCGAAAAGCTGGAGATCCTGCGCGAGGCCGACGCGATCTATATCGACCAGATCCGCAAACACGGGCTCTATGACGAGATCTGGCAGGCCTTTGTTGCGATCCTGCCGGTCCGCACCGTCGGCGTGATGGGCGACGGGCGCACCTATGATTATGCCTGTGCGCTGCGGGCGGTGACGTCGGTCGATGGCATGACCGCCGATTACTACCCGTTCACCCACGAGTTCCTGGGGGAAACCGCTACCCGGATCATCAACGAGGTCAAGGGCATCAACCGCTGCACCTATGACATCACCTCGAAACCTCCGGGAACCATCGAGTGGGAGTGACCATGCCCCCCACGCGGCCTGCCCGATAGCGGCATGAGCCCCATCGCCCGCGCCGCGCTGTGGATGACCGGTGCCATCGCCTCGTTCTCGGCGATGGCGGTGGCCGGGCGCGAGTTGAGCGCCGTGCATGATACATTCGAAATCATGATGTATCGCAGCTTTGTAGGCGTGCTGGTGGTGTCGCTGGCGCTCACCTTCAGCGGTAAATGGCATCAGGTCAGCACCCGCGCGCTGGGTCTACACGCGCTGCGCAATGCGGTGCATTTCACCGGCCAGAACCTGTGGTTCTTTGCCGTGACCGTGATTCCGCTGGCGCAGGTCTTTGCGCTGGAATTCACCCAGCCGCTTTGGGTCATCCTGCTGTCACCGCTGCTTTTGGGTGAACGGATGACACGGGTGCGCGTGGCCGCGGCGGTCATCGGCTTCATCGGGATCCTGATCGTCGCCCGTCCCGGCGCCAGCAGTCTCAATATCGGCATTGTCACGGCGGCATTGTCGGCGATTTTCTTTGCCATGACAACGATTTCCACAAAAAAGCTCACACGGCTTGCCAGTATCGGCTGCATCATGTTCTGGCTGACGATCATGCAGGCGGTGCTGGGGCTGGTGGCCTCGGGCCATGACGGTCAGATTGCACTGCCCACGCTCGGCACCGCGCCCTATCTGGTGCTGGTGGGGCTAGCCGGTCTTCTGGCGCATTTCTGCATCACCAACGCGCTGGCCATTGCCCCCGCCACCGTGGTCGTCCCCATCGATTTTGCCCGCCTGCCCACCATCGCCGTGGTAGGCATGCTGCTCTATGGCGAGGCACTGGATATCTGGGTTTTCGTCGGCGCCGCAGTGATCTTTGCCGGCAACTACCTCAATATCCTTGCCGAGACCCGGAACACGGCGCGGTAACGCTCTCTCAATCCGGCGCGAGCTGACCCATCGTCAAGAGTTGACCGATCTGTACACCCCCATAACTTGATCTCACCACAATGGGAAATCCCCGCAGCCACTCACCTGCGCGGGACGGAGATATCTGGGAGAGATCAATGAGATACGCGCTTTCGGGTGCGCTGGCTTTGTGCACCCTGACGGTGGCGGCACAGGCGGGCGGCCTTGACCGATCAGGCCAGGGCATCAACATCCTCTTTGAAGAGGGCGATGCGGTCCAGTTTCGCCTCGGCTGGACCGACCCCCGCGTCAGCGGCAGCCTGGGCGGTGTGCCCTCGGGCAATGTGGCCAACAGCTTTGTCCTGCCGCATTTCGCCTATAAGAAAGCGCTGACCAACCGGCTGGATTTCGCGCTGATCTATGACCAGCCCTTTGGCGCCGACATCACCTATGACGCCGCCTATCCGCTATCGCAAAACCCGGTTCCGGGCGGGCGCCGCGATGTGCTCAGGGCCAAGGCCGATACCGACGCGCTGACCGCCGTGTTCCGCTATCGCTTTGACCGGGGGCTGAGCGTGATCGGCGGCCTGCGCGCCCAGCGGGCCGAGGCCAGCGTCACCGTTCCCGCCGCTGCCGGATATAGCGTGACCACCGACAGCCCGGTCGATTACGGCTATGTCGTGGGCGTCGCGTGGGAGCGATCCGATATCGCCGCCCGGGTGGCGCTGACCTATAACTCGGCCATCGACCATACCCTGCAACAAAGCGAGAGCCTGAACCCGCCGCCGCCTGCGCCGCCGGGCTTCGTGGCCACCCTGCCCTCATCCAGCACGATCAGCACGCCGCAATCGGTGAACCTGGATTTTCAGACCGGCATCGCCGCCGACACGCTTCTCTTTGGCAGCGTGCGCTGGGTCGACTGGACCGCGCTGGTCTATAACCCGCCCAATTATCCGCCGCTTAGCAACCTGGTCGACTACGACAGCGATACGGTGACCTATTCGCTGGGCATCGGGCGGAAATTCTCCGAGGCCTTCTCGGGCGCGGTGACTTTGGGATACGAGCAGCGCTCGGGCGACAGCCTGTCCGATCTCGGCCCCACCGACGGGTTCTGGAGCGTCGGACTGGGCGGCACCTATTCGCTGGACAAGGCCAAGATTTCGGGCGGCGTGCGCTATACCGATCTGGGCGATGCCACCACCAACAACGGCGCCCGCTTTACCGGCAACAGCGCCTGGAGCGTCGGGTTCCAGATCACCTATGCGCTGAACTGATCAAGGCGCAGGAATCGGGTCGCGCGGGGGCGCGGGGTCGGGCACAACAGGGCATGAACGATCAGAAAACCCTGTCCCCCCGCGCCTGGGCCGAGCTGTTGCTGCTTGGCCTGATCTGGGGCGCGTCCTTCCTGGCGATCCGCATCGCGCTGGACGAGGTGCCGGTGGTCACGGCAGTGCTGCACCGGACGTTCTGGGCTGCCCTGCTGTTGTGGCTGGTGGTCTGGGCCAGCCGCATCGCGCTGCCGCGCGATCCCCGCATCTGGGGCGCCTTTCTGGTGATGGGGCTTTTGAACAACGTGATCCCCTTTGGCCTGATGGCCTGGGGCCAGTTGCATATCGAGACCGGGCTCACCTCGATCCTGAATGCCAGCACCGCGATCTTTGGCGTGCTGGTCGCGGCAGCGGTCTTTGCCGACGAGCGGTTGACGCCCCGGCGCCTGCTGGGGGTGAGCATCGGCTTTGCCGGCGTCGTGGTGGCCATCGGGCCAGAGCATCTGACCCGGTTCGACCCGCGCTCGACCGCGCAGCTGGCGGTGCTGGCGGGCACGCTTTCCTATGCACTGGCCGGGGCCTGGGCGCGCGCCCGGCTGAGCGGGTTGCCGCCGCAACTGGCCGCTGCCGGAATGTTGACCGGGTCGAGCCTGATCCTGTTGCCCGCCGCGCTGCTGATCGACGGGCCCGTCACCCTGTCGCTGCAACCGGTGACCTGGGCGGCGATCGGATATTACGCGCTGGTCGCCACGGCGGGGGCCTATCTGCTTTATTACCGGGTTCTGGCGATGGCGGGTGCGGGGAACCTGATGCTGGTCACGCTGGTAATCCCGCCGGTGGCTATTGGCCTGGGTGCCTGGATACGATCCGAGGCGCTGCCGGCCAATGCCTTTGGCGGCCTTGCCCTGCTGGCCCTTGGCCTGATGGTACTGAACCGCCGCCCGCGCCGCCACGATTGACCCCGCCCGCCGCGCCCATTAGCAAGGGCCAGAACAGCAAGGATGAGGGCGGGATGATCTACGGCTCGGCTCGGGACTGGCGCGAGGCCAGCCGCAAGAAAGTGCTCTTTTTCGGCATGTCGGGCCTGGGCAAGACCCATGTCTCGAACCGGTTGCGCGACAACGGCGACTGGTTCCACTACTCGATCGACTACCGCATCGGCACCCGCTACATGGGCGAGTTCATCACCGACAACGCCAAGGCCGAGGCGATGAAGGTGCCCTTCCTGCGCGATCTCCTGATGTCGGATTCGATCTATATCGGCTCGAACATCTCGTTTGAAAACCTGACCCCGGTCTCGACCTACCTGGGCAAACCCGGCGCCCCCGCAAAGGGCGGCCTGCCGATCGCCGAATACCGCCGCCGTCAAGACCAGTTCCGCCATGCCGAGATCTATGCCCTACTCGACACCGAGTATTTCATCGACCGGGCGCAGCGGCTCTATGGCTATCCGCATTTCATCTGCGACACTGGTGGCTCGATCTGTGAATGGGTCGACCCCGAGGATCCGCGCGACCAGGTGCTGAGCGAGCTGTCCAAGCACACGCTGATGATCTGGATCGAAGGGTCCGAGGCTCATACCGCCGAGCTGATCCGCCGTTTCGACAAGGCGCCCAAACCGATGTCCTATCAGCCGGAATTCCTGTCCCGGGTGTGGGAGGCCTATCTGGCCGAGAACGATTGCGCGCCCGACGAAGTTGACCCCGACGCCTTTATCCGCTGGACCTATGCCCAGGCGCTGGCCCATCGCCAGCCCCGCTATCGCGCCATGGCCCGCAACTGGGGGATCACCGTCACCGCCGAACAGATCGGCGCCATCCGCGACGCCGCAGATTTCGACGAGCTGATTGAATCCACCCTGGAAAACCGCCCCGGCTGAGCGCGTGAGAAAATTCGACGAATTTTCTCCTCCCCCTCTGGACGCGCTGAATCGGGATTGCTATACGGCGCGAACCGTTCCGGCGTAGCTCAGCGGTAGAGCAGTTGACTGTTAATCAATTGGTCGTAGGTTCGATCCCTACCGCCGGAGCCATTCAATCGCTTGATACTCAAGCAAAAAGGGCGAGCCCCCTCGGTTTCGCCTTTTGCGTTTTTCAATCGGCAACCCTTGTATCGCGACGGACGATTGCCCTGTGCGCCGCCCGCCGCCCCGGGCAGGTTAGAGTGCAGAACCGGTTTTCCTCCGCGCCCGCTGTGCTTGTTCGCAAAATCCGCAAAACAGCGCGCAAGTGCAATCCGCGCGCCGTCGCTCCGGTTTCGAAACCTGTTGGCCTCATCCGCTGAGCAGGCGCGAACAGGTCGCGGATCTGACCGGCGTCCCCCTCTTCCCCCTCCTTCGGATATCCGCTAAAGGCATCTCAACTTTCACGGGGGAACGACACCAGATGCAAGAGCCCGCAATCACTCCGGACCTGATCGCCGCGCACGGGCTGAAGCCCGAGGAATACGACATGATCCTCGAGATCATCGGGCGCGAACCGACCTTTACCGAGCTGGGCATCTTCTCGGCCATGTGGAACGAGCATTGTTCCTACAAATCCTCCAAGAAATGGCTGCGCACCCTGCCCACCAGCGGTCCGCAGGTGATCTGTGGTCCGGGCGAGAACGCGGGCGTGGTCGATATCGGCGACGGTCAGGCGGTGGTCTTCAAGATGGAGAGCCACAACCACCCCTCCTATATCGAGCCCTACCAGGGCGCGGCCACCGGCGTAGGCGGCATCCTGCGTGACGTGTTTACCATGGGTGCACGCCCCATTGCCTCGATGAACGCGCTTTCCTTTGGCGAGCCCGCGCACCCCAAGACCCGGCAACTGGTCAATGGCGTGGTCGAGGGCATCGGCGGCTATGGCAACTGTTTCGGGGTTCCCTGTGTGGGCGGCGAGGTGCGCTTTCACCCTGCCTATAACGGCAACTGCCTTGTGAACGCCTTTGCCGCCGGTCTGGCCGACAGCGACAAGATCTTCTACTCCGCCGCCTCGGGTGTCGGCATGCCGGTGGTCTATCTCGGTGCCAAGACCGGGCGCGACGGCGTCGGCGGCGCCACCATGGCCAGCGCCGAGTTCGACGACACGATCGAGGAAAAGCGCCCCACCGTGCAGGTGGGCGACCCGTTCACCGAGAAACGCCTGATGGAGGCGACGCTGGAGCTGATGCAGACCGGCGCCGTGATCTCGATCCAGGACATGGGCGCCGCGGGCTTGACCTGTTCGGCGGTGGAAATGGGCGACAAGGGCGGTCTGGGCGTGCGTCTGGACTTGGAAAACGTGCCCCAGCGCGAAGAGAACATGACCGCCTACGAGATGATGCTGTCGGAATCCCAGGAACGGATGCTGATGGTATTGAAGCCCGAGCTTGAGGCCGAGGCCCGCGCCGTGTTCGAGAAATGGGATCTGGATTTCGCCATCGTGGGCGAAACCATCGCCGAAGACCGCTTCCTCATCATGCATCACGGAGAGGTGAAAGCCGATCTGGTGCTGTCGAAACTCTCTTCGACCGCCCCGGAATACGACCGCCCCTGGGTGCCGACCCCGGCCGCCGAGCCGCTGGCCGAAGTACCCCAGATCGACCCGGTCGACGGGCTGCGCGCGCTGCTGGCCTCGCCCAACTATGGCGGCAAGCAGTGGGTCTATGAACAATACGATACCATGGTCATGGCCGACAGCGCCCGCACGCCGGGCCTGGGCGCCGGGATCGTGCGCGTGCACGGCACCGACAAGGCGCTGGCCTTTACCAGCGACGTGACGCCCCGCTATGTCCGCGCCAACCCCATCGAGGGTGGCAAACAGGCGGTGGCCGAGGCCTATCGCAACCTGACCGCCGTGGGCGCCCGGCCGCTGGCCACCACCGACAACCTGAATTTCGGCAATCCCGAAAAGCCCGAGATCATGGGCCAGTTCGTCGGCGCCATCAAGGGGATCGGCGCCGCCTGTGCCGCGCTCGACATGCCCATCGTCTCGGGTAACGTCTCGCTCTATAACGAGACCGATGGCACCGCGATCCTGCCCACCCCAACGATCGGCGCCGTGGGCCTCTTGGCCTCGACCGACGAGATCATCGGCAAGGAGGTCCGCGAGGGCCATGTGGCGCTGGTGATCGGCGAGACCACCGGCCATCTGGGCCAATCGGCACTGTTGGCCGAGGTGTTCAACCGCGAGGATGGCGATGCGCCCCACGTGGATCTGGAGGCCGAGCGCCGCAACGGAGAGTTCATCCGCGCCAACCGCGCGCTGATCAAGGCCTGCACCGATCTGGGTGATGGCGGCCTGGCACTGGCAGCGTTTGAACTTGCCGAGACGGCCGGCGTCGGCGTCCACCTGGACGAGGCCCCGACCGAATTCCTGTTCGGCGAAGATCAGGCCCGCTATCTGGTCGCCTGCAATTTCGATCAGGCCGAGGCGCTGATGTCGGCGGCGGCGCAGGCGGGCGTGACGGTCACTTCGGTCGGCCGCTTCACCGGCGACACCGTGCGCATCGGCGGCTCCGAGGCACCGCTGGCGGACTTGGCCGCCACCTTCCGCACCAGCTTTGCAGCCATGGTCGCCTGAGAAGCGCCCCGGCCCCAACGCGCGCCTCCGGGGCGCGCTTTTCCTGTGGCAACTGCGGGGGTGACTTGCGCGCCCCGGTCCGGCGCTCTACATCTGGGGGCAAGACATCTGGAGTATATAACATGGCCATGGAAGCCCATGAAATCGAGGCGCTGATCCGCGCCAACTTCCCCAAGGCAAAAATCACCATCACCGACCTAGCAGGCGACGGCAATCATTGGGCCGCCGAGGTGGTGGACGAAAGCTTTCGTGGCCAGAGCCGGATCCAGCAACAGCGTGCCGTCAACGCGGCGGTGAAGCCCGAAATCGACAGCGGCAAGCTGCACGCGCTGGCCCTGACCACCAAGGCGCCCGAATAGGCGTTGGGCGCCGGAGACAGACAGTTCTGCCACCCCGCGTGGCGCAGAAGGAAACGCATCAATGACCGACGCAAAGACCCGTATCGACGAAACCGTCAAAGCCAACGATGTGGTGCTCTACATGAAGGGCACCAAGGAAATGCCGCAATGCGGGTTTTCCAGCCGCGTGGCCGGCGTGCTCAACTACATGGGCGTGGCCTATCAGGATGTGAACGTGCTGGCCGATGACGAGATCCGCCAGGGCATCAAGGACTATTCCGACTGGCCGACCATCCCGCAGCTTTATGTCAAGGGCGAGTTCGTGGGCGGCTGCGACATCATCACCGAGATGACCCTGTCAGGCGAGTTGGACACGCTGTTGGAAGAGAACGGTGTCGCCTATGACAAGGACGCCGCCGACAAGATTCGCGCCGCCAACGCCTGAGCGCGCTTGCGGCAACCGCAAGCAAAGTCTTGGAAAGACTTTGCCAACAGGATTTCCCCTGAAATCCTGTCAAAAAAGCGCCCCAAGGGGCGCTTTTTACAAGATATCCGCGATATCTTGGCCCGGCCTCAGCCTACCACCTTTTCTTCGATCCGGTCGGCCAGCGCCTCGGCGCGGGCCGCCAGTTCCGCCAAAGTATCGGTGACCGAGGGCGGGATCACTGCTACCTCAACCCGCTCGGGCGCGGGTGCGGGTGCGGATTTCAGCGCTTCCAGTTCGGCCTCGCGCTCGGCCAACCGGGCTTCGACTACGCCGATCTTGTCTTCGACTGCGGCAGTCTTGTCGGCCAGCATCAGCCCGGCCATCAGCAGCATCCGAGCCTCGGGCATCCTCCCGATCTGGTCCGACAGCACCTGCGCCTCGTCATCCAGCATCTTGGCAGCCGAATGCAGAAAGCTCTCCTCGCCTTCCTGACAGGAAACCTCGAAGGCGCGGCCGCCGATATGAATTGTCACTTCGGGCATTATTCATCCTCTCCTTCCGCCAGGTTCGCCGACGTCAGCAGCGGCCCCAGTTTGCTCAGCACCGCCTGAACCTCGGCCGCATCGGTGGCACGTTGAGCGCGCAGAGCCTCCAGTTCGGCCAGCATCGCCGCATTGATCAGGTGCGGCTCGCCCACCCCGGCCTCGTTGGCGGCGCGCAGATCCGACAGTGCCTTGCGCAGCTGATCATTGGCCTTGCGCAGCCGTTGCAGATCGCCATCCAGTCGCGACATTGCCGCACCATGGCTGACCCGTTCGGCGCGCAGCATCTCCAACTCGGAGCTCAACTCCGAGACTCGTTCGGACTGGCCCAGTTCGGATTTCAGAGCCTCGATCTCGGTGCGCAGTTCATCCTCGACCGCGCTGTTGCCGGCCTGGGAGCGCAGATCCTCGATCTCGGCCTTGAGCGCCTCAACATCCTCGACCGCGTCGAGCTCGGCCTTGAGCGCGTCGATCTCTGCGCGCAACAGCGTGCTCTGGTCTTCGGCCTCCAGCGCCGCCTTGGCCTCGGCCAGCTCTGCCCGGGCCGCCTCAGCGGACATCAGCTTGGCAGTTGCCTCGGCAAGGTCCGCTCGCAGCCTGTCAAGCTCGCCTTCATCCTCGACGGGCATCGGCGCTGCTGCGGCCTCAGCTTGCAGCGCCTGGATTTCGACCTCATATTTGGACTTGATCGCCTTCAGTCGCTCTTGCAACTGCGCATTAGCGAGCCGTTCGTCTTCCAGCGCAGCGATCAGATCATTATCGGCTTCGACGGATTCCGATGGCGGCGCTGCCTCTTGCGGCATCGCCAGGGCTTCGACCCCGGCTCCGATCCGCTCCATCGCGACCGAAATGCGGCTGTGCAGTTCCTCGATCTGGCTCATGCCCTCACCCTCGTGATGCGCGTGTTGTTCTTGCTTCTCTTTTCCGGACCCGGAACGGCGCGGCAATGATGCCGACCGAATCGGATGCCGGAATGGATAGCAGTAGTCTAACCAAATGACGGGGAAAATACCCCCATCTTTGCTTTCAACGACTTGTCGGCGGCTTCTGATGTAGCGTCTCCGACAAAAAACCTGTTTGGCTTGAACTTTGAGGGGTGAGTGGTATTGAGCGCAAAACCCGCCCGAAACCCAAAGGACAAAGCCTCGTGGACCTGATTGCGCTGCGCACTGCGAACCCCGACCACTGGACCAAGGCCACCGCCATCCGCGCCCTGACGCTGGATGCCATCGCGGCGGCGAATTCCGGCCATTCCGGCATGCCGATGGGCATGGCCGATGTCGCCACCGTGCTGTTCGAAAAGCACCTGAAATTCGACGCCGTCACCCCCACATGGCCCGACCGCGACCGGTTCATCCTGTCGGCCGGCCATGGTTCGATGCTGCTCTATTCGCTGCTCTATCTCACCGGCAATCCTGAGATCACGCTGGACGAGATCAGGAACTTCCGCCAGATGGGTGCAAAGACCGCCGGCCACCCCGAGAATTTCCTGGCCAATGGGATCGAGACCACCACCGGCCCGCTGGGTCAGGGCATCTCGAACGCCGTGGGCTTTGCCATCGCCGAGGAAATCCAGCGCGCGCAGTACGGCAAGAAGGTCGTCGACCATTACACCTATGTGATCGCCGGTGACGGCTGCCTGATGGAGGGCGTCAGCCAGGAGGCCATCGGCCTTGCCGGGCGTCTGGAGCTGAGCAAGCTGGTCGTCCTGTGGGACAACAACAACATCACCATCGACGGTACCGTCGATATCGCCGACCGCACCGATCAGGTCCGCCGCTTTGCCGCCTCGGGCTGGCATGTGATCGAGATTGACGGACATGACCCGGCCGCCATCGACGCCGCCCTGACCCAGGCCAAGGGTTCGAAAAAGCCGACGATGATCGCCTGCAAGACCCATATCGCGCTCGGCCACGCGGCACAGGACACCCCCAAGGGTCATGGCGCGCTGACCGACCAGGGCCAGCTTCTGGCCGCGAAAGAGGCCTATGGCTGGGCGCATGGACCCTTCGAGGTGCCCGCGGAGGTTAAATCCGCCTGGGAGGCCATCGGCAGCCGGGGCGCCGCCGAGCGCGCCGCCTGGCAGGCCCGCTTTGCCGAGCTGAGCGAGCGCAAGCAGGCCGAATTTACCCGCGCCTATGCGTTCGAGGCGCCCAAGAAACTGTCGGGCGCCATCCGTGCCCTGAAAAAGCAGGTGTCCGAAGAGCAGCCCAAATGGGCCACCCGCAAAAGTTCGGAAGAGGTGCTGAAGGTCGTCAACCCGATCATGACCGAGACCGTCGGCGGCTCGGCCGACCTGACCGGCTCGAACAATACCAAGACCGCCGATCTGGGCATCTTCCTGCCTGAAAACCGCAAGGGCCGCTATATCCACTGGGGTATTCGCGAACATGGCATGGCGGCGGCGATGAACGGCATGGCGCTGCATGGCGGCATCCGCCCCTATGGCGGCACCTTCATGTGTTTCACCGACTACGCCCGCCCGGCGATGCGCCTGGCCGCGCTGATGAAGATCCCGTCGGTCTTTGTGATGACGCATGACTCGATCGGGCTAGGCGAGGACGGTCCGACCCACCAGCCGGTGGAGCATCTGGCGATCAGCCGGGCCACGCCCAACACCTATGTGTTCCGCCCCGCCGACACGGCGGAAACAGCCGAGGCCTGGGAACTGGCCCTGACCTTCCAGCAGAGCCCCTCGGTCCTGTCGCTGACGCGCCAGAACCTGCCGACACTGCGCACCGAGCACAAGACCAAGAACCTCAGCGCGCAGGGCGCCTATGTGCTGGCCGATGCAAGCGCGGGCAAGCGTCAGGTGATCCTGATCGCCACTGGCTCCGAGGTCGAGATCGCCATGCAGGCCCGCGCAGCGCTCGAGGCCGAGGGTATCGGCACCCGCGTGGTGTCGATGCCGTGCATGGAACTGTTTGCCGAGCAGGACGAAGCCTATCGCAAGCGCGTCCTGCCCGCAGGCCCGGTCCGCGTCGGCATCGAGGCCGCGGTTCGTGCAGGCGGCTGGGACCGCTGGCTGCTGGGCGAGCGTGGGCGCGAGGCCAAGGCGGGCTTTGTCGGTATGACCGGATTTGGCGCCTCGGCCCCGGCCGAAGAGCTCTATGAGAAGTTCGGCATCACCGCCGCTGCAACTGTCGCGAAGGTCAAGGACCTGCTGGGCTGAGGCTGATCCGGAAAAGACACAGGGGGGGGCGCGGGTGACCGCGCCCCTTTTCCGTAGAGCAACGCCGCCGGAATTTCGCGGAAATTCCGGCCCGGAAAACATCTGTTTTCCGTCCCGTTTTCTTTGCAAGAAAACGGCGCCGCTCAGATCGGCAGGCTGAGCGAAACCTTGGTCCGGTCCATCGCCACCGAGGTGCGGAAACGCCGGACATTCGAATCCTCGAAGAACAACCGATGGGTCAGCGCTTCGAAATCCTGCATGTCACGTGCGGTGCAGATCAGGATGAAATCCGCCTCGCCGGTGACATAGTAGCATTGCTGCACCTGCGGCTCGGCCTTGGCCCTTTTGCGAAACAGATCGAGCTGCTGGAGCGATTCCCGCTCCAGCTCGACCATCACCACAAAGGTCATCTTCCAGTCGAACCCCGCCGGGTCGAGAACGGCGATTTCCTTTTCGATCAAGCCTGCCTCACGCAGCCGCTTCAACCGACGCTGCACCGAAGGCACCGACAGCGCGCAGCGATGCGCCAGCTCTTCCAGCCCCAGCCGGCAATCCTCTTGCAGGCTGCGCAGAATGGTCAGGTCGGCGGCGTCCAGGGGATGAGACATGGCAGTCCGGCTTTCTGATCGAATTGCGGCATCGACCTTCCGGCTAGCACGAAATCCGACGAGGTCCCATCGTCGTATCGTGTCATAACATCGTGGTCATGCGATAGCCCGAATGGAACAGCAGCCGGGCATAGGTCACCGGCCGCTCGCCCAACCAGGTCACCCGCTCCACCGTGAAATGGGCGTCGGTCTCGTTGCCGCCCAGAAACTCGGCCGTTTCGCGGTTGCCCCGACAGGCCGAGAAACTGAGCCGGATATCGGTGAACGGCACCTCGCTGACCAGCCATTCATTGGGTCCGGTCTGCGA
Source organism: Ruegeria pomeroyi (assembly GCF_021405525.1). Taxonomy (GTDB): domain Bacteria; phylum Pseudomonadota; class Alphaproteobacteria; order Rhodobacterales; family Rhodobacteraceae; genus Ruegeria_B; species Ruegeria_B alba. The sequence continues at coordinate 2,006,469 of NZ_JAGQAG010000001.1, read as the reverse complement.
GAAATCCTTGTGCTCTGCCTGCGGCACCGTACTCAGGTTGATCCAGCGCTGTTCCAGCTGAAAGGGACGCTCGTCGGCGTAGTGCATGCAGACCAGTTGCAAGACCCGGTCCTGTGCGGACAGCCCCAACTGAGCGCAGAGCCAGTTCGGCGCGGCCTCTTCGGAGCGGCTGACCAGCGCATAGCGATAGGTGGCACCTGTGCTCTCGATCTCTTCGCGCACCACCGGGATTGCGAAACGCGCCTGCCGGACCGGAGCCAGTTTGACCCGCGTGCCCGCCTTGCGCTTGCGCTCGACGATCCCCTCTTCGGCCAGTTCGCGCATGGCCCGGTTGACGGTCGCACGCGCGCAGCCATATTCCTCGGCCAGCGTCACCTCGCCCGGCAGCATCGCGCCCGGCGGCCAGGTATTGTCGCGGATCGCCGCCAGGACGCGGGCTTTGATCTCCTGATAGCTGACCCGCGTCTCCTCGCCCATCGCCCCGCCCTTATAAATCTGCGCAATTCGGAATTTACGTATACAAATTGGCGCGCGTGCTGAACAGCGCAAAAAGGGTGAGAAGCGCGCTCGCGCCTCATATTATGACTGGACATAAAAAACTATTACTCATACATGTGAGGGGGTAAAATCAACCAGGCCGCCCCAATGTCAATCGCCCTGTTTCAGAACTGTACCCTCGCGACCATGGCGGGCGACTCCGCGCCCTATGGGCTGATCCACGACGCCGCGCTGGTGGCCGAGGCCGGACATATCCTGTGGGCAGGGCCACGTGCCGACCTGCCCGCGCGGTTCGCCACCCTGCCCGCGCATGATCTGGGCGGGCGGCTGGTGACGCCCGCACTGATCGACTGTCACACCCATATCGTGTTTGGCGGCAACCGGGCCTCGGAATTCGAAATGCGGCTGCAAGGGGCCACCTATGAAGAGGTCGCGCGCGCGGGCGGCGGCATCGTCTCGACCGTGACGGCCACCCGCACCGCCACCGAGGCAGAGCTGGTCGCCAGCGCCCTGCCCCGTGTCGATGCGATGATCGCCGAGGGCGTGGCGGTGATCGAGGTGAAATCCGGCTATGGGCTGGACACCGAGACCGAACTGCGCATGCTGCGCGCCGCCCGCGCGATCGGCCAGCACCGTGACGTGACCATCCGCACCAGCTTTCTCGGCGCCCATGCGGTGCCGGCGGACTATGCCGGACGCGCGGATGCCTATATCGACACCGTGGCAATCCCCGCCCTGCGCGCCGCCCATGCCGAGGGGCTGGTGGATGCGGTGGACGGGTTCTGTGAGGGCATCGCCTTTGACCCTGCCCAGATCGCCCGCGTCTTTGACGTGGCCCGCGATCTGGGCCTGCCGGTGAAGCTGCATGCCGAACAGCTTTCCAATCTGGGCGGGGCCAAACTCGCCGCCTCTTACGGCGCGCTCTCGGCCGACCATATCGAGTATCTCGACGAGGAGGGCGTGGTGGCCATGGCACGGGCCGGGATGACGGCGGTGATCCTGCCCGGTGCGTTCTATACCCTGAACGAAACGCAAAAGCCGCCCGTTGCGCTGTTGCGCGAACATGGCGTGCCGATGGCGGTCTCGACCGATGCCAATCCCGGTTCCTCGCCGATGACATCGCTGCTCTTGGCGATGAACATGGCCTGCACCCTGTTTCGCCTGACGCCCGAAGAGGCGCTGGCCGGCGCCACCCGCAATGCCGCGCGCGCGCTGGGTATGATCGACCGGGGCACGCTGGCCCCGGGCCAGCGCGCCGATCTGGCGGTCTGGGACGTGGCTCACCCGGCGGAACTCGCCTATCGCATCGGGTTCAACCCGCTTTACAAACGCATCATCGGAGGCACCTTGTGACCGCCCTCACCCTCACCCCCGGCTCTGCCACGCTCGAGCAACTGGCGCAGATCTATTTCGACGAAAGCCCGGCGCGGCTCGACCCCGCCTGCCGCCCGGCGGTCGAGGCGGCGGCGGCGCGCATTCAGGCGGCGGCAGCGGGCAATGCGCCGGTCTATGGCGTGAATACGGGCTTTGGCAAACTGGCCAGCCTCAAGGTCGCACCGCAGGACACCGCCACCCTGCAACGCAACCTGATCCTGTCCCATTGCTGCGGCGTCGGCGCCCCGATCCCGCGCCGCATGGCCCGGCTGATGATGGTGCTGAAGCTGCTGTCGCTGGGGCGTGGCGCCTCGGGCGTGCGGTGGGAGCTGATCACGCTGCTTCAGGAGATGCTGGCGCGCGATGTCACCCCGGTGATCCCGGTGCAGGGCTCGGTCGGAGCCTCGGGCGATCTGGCGCCGCTGGCCCATATGACGGCGGTGATCATCGGCGCAGGCGAGGCCGAATACCAGGGCGAACGCCTGCCCGGCGCCGTGGCATTGGCACGTGCCGGCCTGACCCCCATTCCGCTGGGGCCAAAGGAGGGGCTGGCCTTTATCAACGGCACCCAGTTCTCGACCGCATTCGCGCTGGCGGGCCTGTTCGGTGCCTGGCGCGCGGCGACTTCCTCGCTGGTGACGGCGGCGCTGTCCACCGATGCGATCATGGGCTCGACCGCGCCCCTGCAACCCGAAATCCACGCGCTGCGCGGCCATCGCGGCCAGATCGACGCCGCCGCCCGGATGCGGGCGCTGCTCGACGGCTCGGAGATCCGCGAAAGCCATCGCGAGGGCGACACCCGGGTGCAGGACCCCTATTGCATCCGCTGCCAGCCGCAGGTGACCGGTGCGGCCATGGACGTGCTGCGCCAGGCCGCCCAGACGCTGGAGATCGAGGCCAATGCCGCCACCGACAACCCGCTGGTGCTGGCCGAGGCGGACATGATCGTCTCGGGCGGCAATTTCCACGCCGAGCCGGTGGGCTTTGCCGCCGATCTGATCGCACTGGCCCTGTCCGAGATCGGCGCCATCGCCCAACGCCGGGTGGCGCTGATGGTGGATCCGACGCTGAGTTTCGATCTGCCGCCTTTCCTGACCCCGAAACCGGGGCTGAATTCCGGCCTGATGATTGCCGAAGTCACCACCGCCGCGCTGATGAGCGAGAACAAGCATCTGGCCAATCCCTGCGTCACCGACAGCACCCCCACCAGCGCCAATCAGGAGGATCACGTATCCATGGCGGCGCATGGGGCGGTGCGGCTGGGTCGGATGGTCGACAACCTGCATTACATCCTGGGCGTCGAGCTGCTTTGCGCCGCGCAAGGCATCGAGTTCCGTGCGCCCTTGCAGACCAGCACCGCGCTGCAAGCTGCGGTCGCGCGACTGCGCGCCGAGGTGCCCCGGCTGGAGGAAGACCGTTACATGGCGCCCGAGATCGAAACCGCGGCGCGGCTGGTCGGCGCCGGTGCGCTCCTCGATGCGGTGGGGATCGACATGGGCGGGCTGCGGCCATGACGCCGGTCGAGGTGATCCGGGGCGACGGCCCGGTGGTGCTGGGCATGCCGCATGGTGGCACCTTTGTGCCCGATGCGATCCACGCCCGGCTGAACCCGCGCGGCCAGGGGCTGAGCGATACCGACTGGCATATCGACCGGCTCTATGCCGGGCTGCTGCCCGGCGCGAGCGTGGTGAAATCAACCGTGCACCGCTATGTGATCGACGCCAATCGCGACCCCGCTGGCATCTCGCTCTATCCCGGGCAGAACACCACCACGCTCTGTCCCACCACCGATTTCGACGGGCATGACATCTGGCGGTCGGGGCAAGCGCCCGAGGCCGACGAGATCGCCGAGCGCCGCGCCACCTATCACGCCCCCTATCACGCCGCGCTGGCCGAGGCGCTGGTGCGCGCCCGCGACCGGCACGGGGTGGCGGTGCTGTATGATTGCCACTCGATCCGGTCCGACATTCCGTTCCTGTTTGCCGGCACCCTGCCGATATTCAATATCGGCACCAACAATGGCACCACCTGCGCCCCCGAGATCGAGGTGGCGACGCTTGAAACCTGCCGCGCCGCCGACCCGGACCAGACCGTTCTGAACGGCCGCTTCAAGGGCGGCTGGACCACCCGCCATTACGGTCGGCCCGAGACCGGCCAACACGCCATCCAGATGGAAACCGCGCAGCGCGCCTATATGGACGAGGCCGCACCCTGGACCTATCGGACCGAGCGCGCCGACCGCCTGCGCCCGGTGCTGGCCGAAATCCTGACCCAACTCGAAACACTGGCGCTGTCCGGGCGCCTGAGCAGCCCCAGAGGAGCCTGATCATGCTTGACCGCAAGAACACCCGCGACGTCTATCCGCCCACCGGACCTGAGCGGACCGCAAAGAGCTGGCAGACCGAGGCCGCGATGCGGATGCTGATGAACAACCTGCACCCGGATGTGGCCGAGAACCCGCATGAGCTGGTGGTTTATGGCGGCATTGGCCGTGCGGCCCGCACGTGGAGCGATTTCGACACCATCGTCGCCACGCTGAAAGACCTGGAGGCGGACGAGACGCTGGTCGTGCAATCGGGCAAGCCGGTCGCGGTGGTGCGCACCCATGCCGACGCGCCCCGCGTGCTGATCGCCAATTCCAACCTGGTGCCGCATTGGGCCAACTGGGATCACTTCAACGCGCTCGATAAGAAGGGCCTGATGATGTACGGCCAGATGACCGCCGGGTCCTGGATCTATATCGGCACCCAGGGCATCGTTCAGGGCACGTATGAGACCTTTGCCGAGGCCGGGCGCCAGCATTATGGCGGCGACCTGACCGGCCGCTGGATCCTGACCGGGGGTCTGGGCGGCATGGGCGGGGCGCAACCTCTGGCCGCCGTCTTTGCGGGTGCCTGCTGCCTGGCGGTCGAATGCAACCCCGACAGTATCGATTTCCGCCTGCGCACCAGGTACCTGGATGAAAAGGCCGAAACGCTGGACGAGGCGCTGGCCATGATCGACCGCTGGACCAGGGCGGGCGAGGCGAAATCCGTGGGGCTCTTGGGCAATGCCGCCGAGATTTTCCCCGAGATCTACGCCCGCATGCAGGCGGGTGGTCTGCGCCCCGATATCGTCACCGACCAGACCAGCGCCCATGACCCGATCAACGGCTACCTGCCGCTGGGCTGGACCATGGCGGAATGGAAGGACAAGCGCGAGAGCGACCCCAAAGCGGTGGAGAAAGCCGCCCGCGCCTCGATGAAACAGCATGTGGCCGCGATGGTCGATTTCTGGAACGCAGGCGTGCCGACGCTGGATTACGGCAACAACATCCGCCAGGTGGCGCAGGATGAGGGGCTGGAAAATGCCTTTGCCTTTCCCGGCTTCGTGCCTGCCTATATCCGGCCGCTGTTCTGCAAGGGGATCGGCCCGTTCCGCTGGTGCGCCCTGTCGGGCGACCCCGAGGATATCCTGAAGACCGACGCCAAGATGAAGGAGCTGTTTCCCGACAACACCCATCTGCACAATTGGCTGGACATGGCACAGGAGCGCATCGCCTTTCAGGGCCTGCCCGCGCGCATCTGCTGGATCGGCCTTGGCGACCGGCACAAGGCGGGCCTTGCCTTTAACGAGATGGTGGCCAGTGGCGAGTTGAAGGCACCGGTGGTGATCGGGCGCGATCACCTCGACAGCGGCTCGGTCGCCTCGCCCAACCGCGAGACCGAAGCGATGCGCGACGGCTCGGACGCGGTCAGCGACTGGCCGCTGTTGAACGCGCTGGTCAACACCGCCTCGGGCGCCACTTGGGTCAGCCTGCATCACGGCGGCGGCGTCGGCATGGGCTTTTCCCAACATGCGGGCGTGGTGATCTGCGCCGATGGCACGCCCGAGGCCGCCCGCCGGCTGGAACGGGTGCTGTGGAACGACCCCGCCAGCGGCGTCTGGCGCCATGCCGATGCGGGCTATGAGACCGCGCTCGACTGCGCCCGCCAACATGGCCTGCGCCTGCCGGGCATCCTGGGCAATTAGGGCGCGCGCGGATGACTGTTTTCGCCAATCGCCTGCTTGGCCCCAAGGGCTGGCTGTCTGACGTCCGCGTCACGCTTGACGGGCTGCATATCGCATCGGTCGAGCCGAACAGCGCGCCGCTGCCGGGCGATGTGCGGGTCGACACGCTGTTACCCGCGCCGGGCAACCTGCACAGCCACAGCTTTCAGCGGGCGATGGCGGGAATGACCGAGTATCGCAGCCGGGGGCGCGAAAGCTTCTGGACCTGGCGCGAGCTGATGTACCGCTTTCTCGACCGGTTGACGCCCGAGCATGTGGCGGCGATTGCCGCCCAGACCTTTGTCGAGATGCAAAAGGCGGGTTATGCGGCGGTGGGCGAGTTCCATTACCTGCATCACCGCCCCGGCGGCGGGCCCTATGACGACAGGGCCGAGATGTCGGCCCGGATCGTCCAGGCAGCGGCGGAAACCGGCATCGGCCTGACCTTGCTCCCAGTCCTCTATACCCATGGCGGCGCCGATGGGCGCGCGCTCGCAGGCGGGCAATTGCGTTTCGGCAACGAGCTTGACGCCTATTGCACCCTTGTCGAAGGCGTCCGCGCCCATGCAGGCACCCTGCCCGCCGATGCCCGTGTCGGCATCGCGCCGCATTCACTGCGCGCGGTATCGGCCGCCGATCTGGCCGAGGTCGCGGCACGCCACCCGGACGGGCCGGTGCATATCCACATCGCCGAACAGACCCGCGAGGTCGAAGAGATCGAGGCCGCCTATGGCGCCCGCCCGGTCGACTGGCTGCTGAACAACGCGGCGGTCGGGCCGCGCTGGTGCCTGATCCACGCCACCCACATGACCGATGCCGAGACCCGCGCCATGGCGGCCACCGGCGCGGTTGCGGGCCTGTGCCCGATCACCGAGGCCAATCTGGGTGACGGCATCTTCAACGGGGTACCCTATCTCGAAACGGGCGGCGCATTTGGTGTAGGATCGGATTCCAACATATTGATTTCCCTGTCAGAAGAGTTGCGGCTTCTGGAATACTCCCAGCGGCTGCGCGACCGCGAACGCAACGTGCTGGCCGGTGCCGAAGGCTCTACGGGCGCGGCGCTCTATCTGGGGGCCGTGCGCGGCGGTGCCCGCGCGCTGGACCGCGGGGCCGGAGAGATCGCGCCCGGCGCGCTGGCCGATCTGGTCGCCATCGACAGCAATGCGCCAGCGCTCTGCGCGCTGGAACCGGGCCAGTTGCTGGACGGGCTGATCTTTGCCGCTGGCGACCGGGTGGTGACCGATCTCTGGTCGGCGGGCCGCCATCAGGTGCGCGCGGGTCGGCATGTGGCAGAGGACGCAATCGCCCGCCGCTATGGCGCGGTCCTGCGTGACCTGCTCTCGCGGATCTGAAAACGCAAAAACCAGATCACCATCAGCCAAGATGCGCAAAAAATTTAGCAGCAACCTGCGAAGCACGATGTAACACACGCACAAATTCCGCCTATCCTGCGTCAGAATCCCAACCGGAGTCGACAGGATGGATTTCGCCGCGCGGCTGACGCAACTCAGGCACGACCTGCACCGCCACCCCGAGCTTGGCCTGGCCGAGACCCGGACCAAGGCGGTGGTGGCCGCGCATCTGCGCGATCTCGGGATCGAGGTGTACGAGGGCGCGGGCGTGGTCGGCGTGCTGCGTGCGGGCAGCGGCAATCGCGCCATCGGGCTGCGCGCCGACATGGACGCGCTGCCGATCACCGAGACCACCAGCCATGACCATGTCTCGACCACTCCCGGCGTGATGCATGCCTGCGGCCATGACGGGCATATGACCATGTTGCTGGGCGCCGCCGAGGAGCTTGCGCGCGCCGCCGATTTCGACGGCACCGTGGTGTTCCTGTTCCAGCCCGCCGAAGAGCACGGGCTGGGCGCGCGCGCGATGATCGACGAGGGCGTTCTGGAGCGGTTTCCCATCGACGAAGTCTATGCCATCCATAACCTGCCCGGCGCCCCGCTTGGCCATGTCTCGACCCGGCCCGGCCTGATCTGCAACAGCGAGACGCTGTTCCAGATCGACATCACCGGACAGGGCGGCCATGCCTCGATGCCGCAGGCCGGGGTCGATGCGATCACCGTGGGGGCCGAGATGGTGACCGCGCTGCAAACCGTGGTCGCGCGCAAGCTGGCGCCCGCCTCGGGCGCGGTGATCTCGGTGACCGAGTTCCTGACCGATGGCCAGCGCAACGTGCTGCCGGGTCATGCCACGCTCAAGGGCGATTTTCGCGCCCGCGCGCCCCAGGATCGCGCCGAGATCCAGCGTTTCATGGAGCAGATCGCGCGCGGCGTGGCGGCGGCGCATGGGGTTCGCGTCGCGGTCACCTTCGACACCCAGTTCGTCGAGACGATGAATGCGCCAGAACCAGCTCAGGCGGTCTGCCGCGCCGCCCGCGCGGCGGGGCTGGAGGCCGAGGGGAACCGTGAGCCGATGAGTTTCTCCGAGGATTTCGCCCATTTCACCGCCGCCGTACCCGGCTGCTTCCTGCTGATGGGCAACGGGACCGAGGGCGCCCATGCCCAGCCCCTGCATGCCTCGGATTACGATTTCAACGACGCGCTGCTGCCGATCGGGGCCGCCTTCTGGGCGGCACTGGTGCGGGACCGGCTGCCGCAAAGAAAGGACTGATAATGAAAGACCTTCTGCCCGCCGCCCATCTGGGCCATGTCTCTTGTTCGCCCGCCCGGGGCGATGCCGCCCACCGGGTGCTGTCGCCACAGAATTTCGACGCCGCCGAGGGTGAGATCACCCAATGGGACGGTTACGCCCCGACCCCGCTGGTGGCGCTGCCGGCGCTGGCACGGGCGATCGGCGTCGATGAGATCCGCTACAAGCACGAAGGCCCGCGCTTTGGCCTGGGCAGTTTCAAGGCGCTTGGCGGTGCCTATGCGGCCCTCGGCATGTTGCAACGCGAGATTGCCCACCGCACCGGCGCGCAGGTCGAACTGGCCGACATCCGCGCGGGCAAGCATCGCGACGCGGTGGCCGGGATCACGCTGGTTTCCGCCACCGATGGCAACCACGGCCGCTCGCTGGCCTGGGGCTGTCAGCGCTTTGGCGCGCCCTGTCGCATCTATATCCATGCCGAGGTCAGCGAGGGCCGCGCGCAGGCGATGCGCGATCTGGGCGCCGAGGTGATCCGCATCGACGGCGATTACGACGCATCGGTGCGCATGGCCAAGGACGAGGCCGAGGCCCATGGCTGGTTCGTGGTCTCCGACACCTCGTGGCCCGGCTATACCGATCCGCCGCGCGACGTGATGGCGGGCTATGGCGTGATGGTGCGCGAGATCTGCCGCGAGATGGACCGGGCGCCCACCCATGTCTTTCTTCAGGGCGGTGTCGGCGGGCTGGCCGCCGGGGTGACCGCCGCGCTGGTGCAGCATTGGGGCGAGGCGGCGCCGCGTGTCGTTGTTGTCGAACCCGACCGCGCCGCCTGTCTTTATGAAAGTGCGCGCGCCGGGGCGGCCACTGCCGTCGAAATCGCCGAAGAGACCATCATGGCGGGCCTGTCCTGCGGCGAACCCTCGCCGCTGGCCTGGGCGATCCTGGCCGAAGATGCCCGCGATTACCTGACCATCCCCGATACGCTGGTGGCGCCGACCGTGCGGCTGCTGGCGCATCCGCTGGGGAACGACCCTGCGGTCGAAGCCGGGGAAAGCGCCGTCGCCGGGCTGGCTGCGCTCATCGCCGCGCGCAGCGATGCATCGCTCAGTGCCGCTCTCGGACTGGATGAAAGCGCCCGCGTGCTGCTGATCGGTTCCGAAGGGATCACCGACCCCGAGATCTATGCCCGGATCATGGCGGGCGAGGATATGGCCTGAACCCTGTCCAAGGGGCACTCAGTGCCCCTTGGCATCCACCCCCTTGCCGGTGACCACGCGCCAGAGCGGCGCGATCAGACGCGTCGCCAGAGGGATCAGCACAAAGCCAAGCGCCAAGCCAAAGATGCCGTCCAGCGCCGCCTTGGTGGTCCATTCCACCGCGCCGGTCCAGCCTGCGGGCACCGCATGTCCGGCAGCATAGGCGAGGTCATGGATATGGTGGCCGAGCCAGCCAAAGCCCAACTCCTCCATCCCGTGGATAACGATGGAACCGCCCACCCACAGCATCGCCGCCGTGCCCACCACCGTCAGCAGATGCATGAAGCCCGGCATCCCCCGTACCAGCCCCCGACCAAAGGCGCGGGTGGGGCCAAGCCGTCCGTTTTCAGCCAGATAAAGCCCGACATCATCCGCCTTGACGATCAGTGCCACCGAGCCATAGACCGCCACGGTGATGCCGATCCCGGCCACCGCAAGCGTCGCCGCCTCCATCCAGAAACCGCTTTCGGGAATCGCGGCGAGGATGATGGTCATGATCTCGGCCGACAGGATGAAATCGGTCTTGATGGCCCCGGCGGCCTTTTCCTCTTCCAGATGCAGCGGGTCGCCCGGCTCGTCCTCCTTGAACACATGGCTGGTGTCATGCGGCACCAGCACGTGATAGACCTTTTCCGCCCCCTCGAAACACAGATAGGCCCCGCCCAGCATCAACAGCGGCGCGATCAGCCAGGGGGCGAAATTCGCGAGGATCAGCGCCGCAGGCAGCAGGATCAGCAACTTGTTGCGGATCGATCCGCGCGCGATCTTCCAGATGATCGGCAATTCCCGCGCCGGCGCAAAACCGTGCACGTATTTCGGCGTCACCGCCGCATCGTCAATCACCGCGCCCGCCGCCTTGGCGCCCGCCTTGGCCGCCTGTGCCGCCACATCGTCGACCGAGGCCGCCGCGACCTTGGCAATTCCCGCCACATCATCGAGAAGGGCCAGCAATCCGCTCATGCCTGCATCCTTTCATCCTGTCCGCGTTCTGGTCACCCTATCTTATCGCCCGTTGGTCGCAAGCGTTAGCGCAACCGGACCAAGTTTGCGCTAACACACTCAAAATAAATCGGTTTTGCCCTTTCTGCCCTTGGCCGCGCCGTCTATATGGCGGGTCAAAATCACGTCTGTCGGAGTTTCGGAATGACCATCAAGGTTGGTATCAACGGATTTGGCCGCATCGGTCGGTGCACCCTGTCGCATATCGCAGCCTCGGGCCGCGACGATATCGAGGTGATCAAGGTCAACGCCACCGGTCCGCTGGAAACCGCTGCCCACCTGATCAAGTATGACAGCGTGCATGGTCGTTTTCCGGGTGAGGTCACCATCGGCGACGGCACCATGAACCTGGGTCGCGGCGACATGCAGATGTTCTCGACCTATGACCTGAACGAATTGGACTGGTCAGGCTGCGACGTGGTGCTGGAATGCACCGGCAAGTTCAACGATGGCGCCAAGGCCAAGGTGCATCTGGAGCGCGGCGCCAAGAAGGTGCTGCTGTCCGCCCCCGGCAAGAACGTGGACAAGACCATTGTCTATGGCGTCAACGACGACCAACTGACCGCCTCCGACACCATGATCTCGAATGGGTCCTGCACCACCAACTGCCTGGCGCCGCTGGCCAAGGTGCTGGACGAGGCCTTTGGCATCGAACACGGCATCATGACCACGATCCACGCCTATACCGGCGACCAACCGACGCTGGACCGCCGCCACAAGGACCTCTATCGCGCCCGTGCCGCCGCGATGTCGATGATCCCCACCTCGACCGGCGCCGCCAAGGCACTGGGTGAGGTGCTGCCGAACCTCAAGGGGCGGCTCGATGGATCGGCCATCCGGGTGCCCACGCCCAATGTCTCGGCTGTCGACCTGACCTTCCGCGCGGGGCGCGACGTGAGTGCCGACGAGGTGAACGCCGCCGTTCAGGCCGCCGCAAGTGGCCCGATGAAGGGCGTGCTGGGATACGAGCCCGCGCCGCTGGTCTCAACCGATTTCAACCACACCCCCGAAAGCTCGATCTTTGCCCCCGACCAGACCCGCGTGGTGGAAAACCGCATGGTGCGCGTGCTGGCCTGGTACGACAACGAATGGGGTTTCTCGGTCCGTATGGCCGATGTGGCGGTGGCGATGGGCCGTCTGGGCTGATTTCCGCTGACCCTCTTGAGACAAGACGCCCGCTCAGGTTATCTGGGCGGGCGTTTCTGTCGGAGCCGGGACATCATGACAAATCAGATCTCCATATGGCTGGGTGTCATCCTGCTGGGCACGGTCATGCTGGATTTCGCCATGTTCGGAACCGAACATATGCTGTTTCTGGGCAAGAAGCTTTTCGATTTGCTCGAATGGCTGGCCTTCTGGCGATAGGGCGCGCGCCGAACCGCTTTGCGATCCGGATGCCCGTTTGGCCCGGTTGCAGCCGTTTCGCTTCAAATCATCAGGACAAAGTGGAAATGCGCGGAACGCCTACGCCCTGCCCAGCCGCTCCTTGAGGGCATCATTGACCCGGGGAGGCACGAATTTCGACACATCCCCACCCAGCCGCGCGATTTCCTTCACCAGCTTTGATGCAATCGCCTGGCGGCGGGCATCGGCCATCAGGAACACGGTCTCGACACTGTCATCCAGCGCGCGGTTCATGCCGACCATCTGGAATTCATATTCGAAATCCGCCACCGCGCGCAGGCCGCGCACGATGATCTGGGCGCCCACGTCGCGGGCGCAGTCGATCAGCAGATTCTCGAACGGATGCGCCACGATCTCGGTCCCGGTCTCGGCGCTGAGCGCGGCGCATTCCGCCTCGATCATCGCGACCCGTTCTTCAAGCGTGAACAGCGGCCCCTTGTCGCGGTTGATCGCGACCCCGATCACCAGTTTGTCCACCAGCGCAGCGGCGCGACGGATGATATCGACGTGACCCAGGGTGATCGGATCAAAGGTACCGGGATACAAAGCCACTCTCATCTGGGCCTCCTGCGCAACAATCTTGCTGCGCAAGCAAACATATCTCTGCCGCAGGTGCAAGCATTCCAACCTGCGGCAAAGCGTTGTTTGCGATTAGTGGCCCATGATCATGCCTTCGAGGGCGTTCTTCTCCATCGCCAGTTCAGCCAGTTGCGCCTTGACGACGTCGCCCAGGGTGACCAGGCCGACCAGCTTGCCCTCCTCGACCACCGGCATGTGGCGGAAGCGGCGCTCGGTCATCTGGGTCAGCACATCCTGCACCTTGGAATCACGGCCACATGTCACCAGATCCTTGGTCATGTAGGCGCTGACCGTTTCGCTCAGACAACCGCTGCCACTGGCGGCCAGTTCGCGCACGATATCACGCTCGGAGAGGATCCCCAGCGCCGTCTCGCCATCGTCCGAGACGACCACGGTGCCGATACGCTTCTCTGCCAGAATCGCGGCGGCCTCAGCCACGGTGGCCGCGGCGCTGACGGTCACGACCCCGTCACTGGCCTTGGACTTGAGAATGGCCTGAACGAGCATATGCAACACCTCCGAAATATCTCTTCATATTCAAAAGCGTTGCGCCATTGCGTCGCCCTGTCAAGACGTGGCGTCAGCCTCGAGCCGTGCTACCTCGTCGCGGATCCCCTGCGTCAGCGCCTCGGCAAAGCGGTTGAGCCGCTCGCTGCGCTGGTCGCCCTGATGCCGGACCAGATAGAAAGAGCGCGTCAGACTGACCTGATCGGTCAGGATGCGCCGCAGATTGCCATGGAACGGCAGGGTGAAATCATGCGCCACGCAGATGCCCGACCCATGCCCCGCCTGCCGCAGTTGCACCGAAACCGAATTCGAGGCCAGTGCCACCCGCTCGATGCCGATATCGTTGAGGTAATCCAGTTCGCGATCAAAGATCATGTCGGGGATATATCCGATCATCCGGTGACCACGCAGGTCGGCCAGCGTCTCGATCGGGGGATGCGTGCGCAGGTAGCGGCGCGAGGCCACCATATGCAGCCGGTAATCGGTGATCTTCTGCACCAGCAGATGCCCCGCCGTGGGCGCGCTGACGGTGACGGCCATGTCCGCTTCGCGCCGCGACAGGTTGATGACACGCGGCAGGGCGAGGATCTGGATATCCAGATCCGGATTCTCGTCACTGATCTGGGCGCAGACCTGCGGCAAAAGGTAGTTGGCGCTGCCATCGGGCGCACCGATGCGGATCTGACCGGTCAGCCCCTCGGTGGTGCCGGCCAGCGCCTCGGAGGCGCTGCGCATCGCCGCCTCGGCCTGTTCGCCATGCGACAGCAGCCGCTCACCCGCCGCGGTCAGCGTGTAACCCTGCGGCGATTTGGCAAAAAGCGGCGTGTCATAGGCGGCCTCCAGCCGGGCGATGCGGCGCCCGACGGTGGCGGGATCCAGTTTCAGCTGACGCCCCGCGCCCGACAGGCTCTCCTCGCGCGCGACCGCCAGAAACACCTTCATATCATCCCAATGTGGATCCATCCCGCCCTCGTCGTTGCATTCTTGCAAAACGCTTTTGAAATCTTGCCTCTTTTCTCGGGATTTTCGCAAGCCTAAAGTGCCGCCAGCCAATCCGGAGGAGATCCCATGCAGGAACTGACCCACTATATCAACGGCGAACATGTCAAAGGCACCTCGGGCCGCTTTGCCGATGTCTTCAACCCCGCCACCGGCGAAGTGCAGGCCAAATGCCCGCTCGCCTCGACCGAGGAAATGGCCCGCGCGGTTGAAATCGCCGCCGCCGCCCAGCCCGCCTGGGCCGCCGTCAACCCGCAGCGCCGGGCGCGGGTGATGATGAAATTCGTCGACCTTCTGAACCGCGACATGGACAAGCTGGCCGAGGCGCTGAGCCGCGAGCACGGCAAGACCCTGCCCGACGCCGCGGGCGACGTGCAGCGCGGGCTGGAAGTGGTGGAATACTGCATCGGTGCCCCCCACATGCTGAAGGGCGAGTTCACCGACAGCGCCGGCCCCGGCATCGACATGTATTCGATGCGCCAGCCGCTGGGTGTGACCGCCGGCATCACGCCGTTCAACTTTCCCGCCATGATCCCGATGTGGATGTTCGCGCCCGCCATCGCCTGCGGCAACGCCTTCATCCTGAAACCGTCCGAGCGTGACCCGTCGGTGCCGCTGATGCTGGCCGAATTGATGGAAGAGGCCGGACTGCCCAAAGGCATCCTTCAGGTCGTCAACGGCGACAAGGAAGCGGTGGACGCGATCCTGTACAACCCTGTGATCCAGTCGGTGGGCTTTGTCGGCTCGACCCCGATCGCCGAATACATCTATGGCACCGGCTGCGCCCAGGGCAAGCGCGTGCAGTGTTTCGGCGGCGCCAAGAACCACATGATCATCATGCCCGACGCCGATATGGACCAGGCCGCCGACGCGCTGGTGGGCGCCGGTTACGGTGCCGCGGGCGAACGCTGCATGGCCATTTCGGTTGCCGTGCCGGTGGGCGATGAGACCGCCGACCGCCTGATCGAGAAACTGGTGCCCCGCATCGAAAAACTGAAAGTCGGCCCCTATACCGCCGGCAAGGATGTCGATTACGGCCCCGTTGTCACCGCCGCCGCCAAGGAGAACATCCTGCGCCTGGTGAACTCGGGCGTGGAACAGGGCGCCAAGCTGGTGGTCGATGGCCGCGATTTCAGCCTGCAGGGCTATGAGGACGGCTTCTTTGTCGGCCCGCATCTCTTTGACCATGTCACCCCCGACATGGACATCTACAAGAAAGAGATCTTTGGCCCGGTCCTCAGCACCGTGCGCGCCAAGAGCTATGAAGAGGCGCTTGGCCTGGCCATGGACCACGAATACGGCAACGGTACCGCGATCTTTACCCGCGACGGCGACGCCGCGCGCGATTTCGCCAACCGGATCAATATCGGCATGGTCGGCGTCAACGTGCCGATCCCGGTGCCGCTGGCCTATCACACCTTCGGCGGCTGGAAGAAATCCGCCTTTGGCGACCTGAACCAGCACGGCCCCGACGCGTTCAAGTTCTATACCCGGACCAAGACCGTCACCGCCCGCTGGCCCTCGGGCATCAAGGAAGGCGGCGAATTCTCCATCCCCGTGATGGAATAAGCCCTGACAAGGAACGCCCCGGCCCCTGCGGACCGGGGCGTTTCCACCTCTGGCCCATCGCGTTCGACGCGTCGCGGCCTTTCCCCGGGCGCCTTGGCCCAACCTTCCAGCGCAGGACCCCCCTTCCCGTCGCTCTCGACTTATGACAAACGCGTGAACAGCCGCGTTTCGACACAATCGGATACAGGTTTCCCCCTTTTCCATTGCACCGATTGCAGCAATATATCCTATGGCTAATCAGGCAGGAAAACCGGAGTTTCACATGTCCACCACCCGCATGACCCGCCGTGCAACCCTTCTCGGTGCCGCGGCAGCGCTTGCCGCGCCCGCGCTCGCCCGCGCGCAGTCGACCGACGCTTTCCCGACAACCGAGACCGCAATTCGCGATCAGGTGCCCGTGCGGCGCAACATCTCCTCTTTCGCGCAACAGAACTGGCAGGACCATTTCGAAAAACTCGGCGTCGGCTGCCTGCTGGCCGATATCACCAGCCGCGCTGTGCACTACTGGGGTGCCGATGGCAGTTACAAGCTCTATCCCTCCTCGGTCCCGATGACCGAGGAACTGACCCGCCGCGGATATACCGAGGTCGTGCGCAAGACCGTCAACCCCAGCTGGACCCCCACCGCCTCGATGCGCGAGCGCGACCCGACCCTGCCGGTCCGGATCGAGGGCGGCGAGGTCGGCAACCCGCTGGGCACCCGCGCCATGTATCTGACCTGGCCCGCCTATCTGGTGCATGGCACCCACGACACCCGCAAGATCGGACGCCAAAGCTCCTCGGGCTGTATCGGCCTCTACAACCAGCATGTCGAGGAACTCTACGAACTGGTCCAGGTCGGCACCCAGGTCCGCCTGCTCTGACCCTTTCCTCTTGCCGCAAATATCCCGGGGTCCGGGGCAGCGCCCCGGGGCCTGCGCGGCCCGAGCGCAAACAAGACGCGTGCGCGCAAAGCGCGCGCCTTTTGGTCACAACCGGGCACTCACCCCTATAGCTTGCGGATCCACAGCGACTGCGCCCGGCCCTGGGCCAGAAACGGCAGCGCCGCGACCGCATCGGGACGCGCCCGTTGCAGATAGTAGCCGGGCCAGAGCAGCTCATACCCGCCCGACTGCAACAGCGCATGCAACACATATTGCTCGCCCCAGGACGGGCAGTCGTAAAAGAAGCGCTTGGGATATTCATAGGGCAGGAACACGTCGTGCACATGAATGACCACGCCCGGCGCCAGCGCCGGGATGATGCGACAGAACAGATGTGCCACATCATTGCTCATCCGCACCTGGTGGCTTGAATCGATGAACAGAACATCGTCGGCCTCGAGCCCGGCAAACAGCGCCGGATCCACCTCTTCCAGACGGGCCTGTTCAAAGTGGTCCACCACCCCCGCGATATCGGCGCGCGGCCAGGGGTCGATCGCGGTGATCTCGGTCTCCAGCCCGCCATCCAGCACCGCCTGCCGCGTGATCCGGGTCGAGTTGCCACAGCCCACCTCGATCACCCGGCGCGGCTGATAGCGGCGGATCATCAGATACAACGCCTCGGCATCCGGGGTGTCGTAATAGCCATTGCCGCTGCGGTATCCGGTGCGGCACTGCGCCGGGTCATGCAGCGCCGCCAGCGCGTCGGCGTGCTGGGCGTAATCCTCGATCAGCGGCGCCAGATCAAAGGTCCGCATCCCGGGGCTCAGCGCATAGGCCGCCGTCTCCAACCCGCCGCGCGCCTCGAAATCGGCCAGCCGGGCCTGTTCCGCCTGCGCCTCGCGCGCATCGCTCAGCGCCACGCCCCAGCGTGACAACCATGCATTTGCCCGTGGAAATCTGCGTTTCTTCATCCCGCCGCCCCGCTCTGTCAGCCTGTCCCGGCCCGTTCCTTACCCGTCCCGGCCCCTCAGGCCAACGCCATTCCTGCTTGGCAAAGCCACCTGTTGCCTGTTCACTGGTCCGAAACCGGCAGTGGAGGGGTCATGCAAAAGGAATTCACACTCGGCATCGAAGAGGAATATCTGCTGGTCGACCGCGACAGCCTGCATCTGGCCGAGGCGCCCGAGGCGCTGATGACGGCCTGTCAGGCTGATTGCGAAGGCCAGGTCAGCCCGGAATTCCTGCAATGCCAGATCGAGGTCGGCACCCGCCCCCATGCCACCATTGCCGCCGCGCGCGACGACCTGAAGCGTCTGCGCGCCTGCGTCTCACAACGGGCGGCAGAGCATAACCTGACCCCGATCGCGGTCTCCTGCCACCCGTTCGCCAGTTGGAAGGACCAGCACCACACTCGCAAGGAACGCTACGACGCGCTGCAACATGCGTTGGGCGGGGTGGCGCGGCGGATGCTGATCTGTGGCATGCATGTGCATATCGGGGTCGCGGACAAGGCGCTGCGCGCCGATCTGATGCCGCAGTTCAGCTATTTCCTGCCGCATCTGCTGGCGCTGTCGGCCTCCTCGCCCTTCTGGAATGGCGAAGACACCGGCCTGTCCTCTTACCGGCTGACCATCTTCGACAACCTGCCGCGCACTGGCCTGCCGCCCACATTCGCAAGCTGGGCGGAGTATGAGCGCACCACGGGTATCCTGGTGGAACTGGGGGTGATCGAAGACACCACCAAGATCTGGTGGGACCTGCGCCCCTCGCACCGGTTCCCGACGCTGGAAACCCGGATCATGGATGTGCAGCCCCGGTTGGAGCATGCGCTGTCGCTGGCGGCGATGAACCAGGCGCTGATGCGGATGCTCTGCCGGATGAAGGCGCGCAACCTGCGCTGGCGCCATTACGACCGTTTCCTGGTGGGCGAGAACCGCTGGCGCGCGCAGCGTTATGGCGTGGGCGAAGGGCTGATCGATTTCGGCGATCGCTCGGTCAAGCCGATGACGGTGCTGATGGACGAGTTGATGGGCATGCTGTCAGAGGATGCCGAGGCACTGGGTACCCTGCCCGAGATCGCCCGGCTGCGCCAGATCGCCGAACACGGCAATTCGGCCACCCGACAACGCCGGGTCCATGCCGAGGCGCTGGCCCGGGGCGAGGATGCGGGGCGTGCCGTTGTGCGCCACCTGATCGAGGAGTTCCACGCGGATTTATAGGCGGAGGGGCGCTGCCCCTCTTGGCCTGCGGCGAATTCACCCCGGAGTATTTAAGGCAAAGTGAAAGGGCCTGGGGCGGCGCGCTTTGCATTTCTGCATAGGGTATTTGCGGCATTGGTGCTTGATCGGATATCGGCGCGGCGGTAAGAAATAAACAACTGTTCAATTCTGCTGTCCTGCCGATGGAGGAAACGTCATGGATTTTGCACTGACCGAGGAACAGACCGCGATCTTCGACATGGCCCACGCATTCGGCCAGGACAATATCGCGCCCTATGCCCGGCAATGGGAGGCCGAGGGCACCATTCCCAAGGACCTGTGGCCGCAGGTGGGTGAGCTGGGTTTTGGCGGGCTTTACGTGTCCGAGGAGGCCGGCGGTGCCGGGTTGACCCGGCTGGATGCCACGCTGGTGTTCGAGGCACTCAGCATGGCCTGCCCGTCGGTCGCGGCCTTTCTGTCGATCCACAACATGTGCGCCAAGATGCTGGACAATTTCGCCAGTGACGAGTTGAAGGCGCGGGTGATGCCGGATGTGCTGTCGCTCAACACGGTGCTGAGCTATTGCCTGACCGAACCGGGCTCGGGCTCGGACGCGGCGGCGCTGAAGACGCGGGCAGAGAAGACCAACGAGGGTTATGTGCTCAACGGCACCAAGGCGTTCATCTCGGGCGGTGGCTATTCAGATGCCTATGTCTGCATGGTGCGCACCGGTGAGGACGGGCCCAAGGGCATCTCGACCGTATATGTCGAGGACGGCACGCCCGGCCTGAGCTTTGGCGCGCTGGAACAGAAGATGGGCTGGAAGAGCCAGCCCACGGCCCAGGTGCAGTTCGACGATTGCAAGGTGCCCGCGGGCAACCTGGTCGGCGTCGAGGGCGACGGGTTCAAATACGCGATGATGGGGCTGGATGGCGGGCGGCTGAATATCGCCTCGTGCAGCCTGGGCGCGGCGCAGACGGCGCTGAACATGACGCTGCAATACATGGGCGAGCGCAAGGCGTTCGGCAAATCCATCGACCAGTTCCAGGCGCTGCAATTCCGGCTGGCGGATATGGAGATCGAGTTGCAGGCGGCGCGCACCTTCCTGCGACAGGCGGCGTGGAAGCTGGACAACAAGGCGCCCGATGCCACCAAGTTCTGCGCCATGGCCAAGAAATTCGTGACCGAGACCGGTTCGAAAGTGGTGGATCAGTGCCTGCAACTGCATGGCGGTTACGGCTATCTTGCCGATTACGGGATCGAGAAGCTGGTCCGCGACCTGCGGGTGCACCAGATCCTGGAAGGCACCAACGAGATCATGCGGGTGATCACCGCCCGCCACATGCTGGCCAACCGCTGAGGAAGTGATGGCAGATATCGACATCCGGGTTACGGGGCGCGCCGGGCGGATCACGCTGAGCCGCCCGCAGGCGCTGAACGCGATGAGCTATGACATGTGCATGGCGATCGACGCGGCGCTGAGGAACTGGCGCGAGGATGATGACGTCGCGCTAGTGATCATCGACGCCGAGGGTGACAAGGCGTTTTGCGCGGGCGGCGACATTGCCGAGCTCTATGATACCGGCACCCGAGGTGACTACGGTTACGGGCGCACCTTCTGGCGCGACGAATATCGCATGAATGCGATGATCTTCGAGTATCCCAAGCCGGTGGTCAGCTTCATGCAGGGCTTTACCATGGGCGGCGGTGTCGGCATCGGCTGTCACGGCTCGCACCGGGTGGTCGGCGAAAGCAGCAAGATCGCCATGCCCGAATGCGGCATCGGGCTGGTGCCGGATGTGGGCGGCACGCTGATGCTGGCGCTGGCGCCGGGGCGGCTGGGCGAATACCTGGGCACCACCGCCCGGCGGATGGGACCGGATGACGCGATTTTTGCGGGTTTTGCCGATCTCTACATCCCGCAACGTGACTGGGAAGGGCTGATCGAGATGCTCGAGGCCTCGGGCGATCCGGCGGTTCTGGCCACGCATGCCCAAACCCCGCCGCAGGGTGAGTTGCGCGCCATGCAGGCGGAGATCGACCGCCATTTCGGTGGCGAGACGCTGGGGGATATCCTGACCTCGCTCAGGGGCGATGGCGGAGAATTTTCGACGAAAATTCTCGCCGGCCTCGAGCGGAACTCGCCGCTGTCCATGGCCTGCACGGTGGAGATGCTGCACCGGTTGCGCGGCGCGACGCTGAGCATCCGCAAGGCGCTGGAGCTGGAATACCGCTTCACCTATCGTGCGATGGAAAAGGGCGATTTCCTGGAAGGGATCCGCGCCCAGATCATCGACAAGGATCGCAATCCGCGCTGGCAATATGCCGACCTGACGGTGCCTGCGGTGGCGGTATCGGCCATGTTGCAGCCGCTGGGCGCCGAGGCGCTGACATTCGAGGAGGAATAGGCATGAAAATCGGCTTTATCGGTCTGGGCAATATGGGGGCGCCGATGGCGGCCAACCTGGCCAAGGCCGGTCACGAGGTGACCGGGTTCGACATGGCGCCGGTCGAGGTGGCGGGTGTGACCCGCGCGGCCAGCGCGGCCGAGGCCGCGCGCGGCGCCGATGTGGTGGTGACCATGCTGCCCAACGGCCAGATCCTGCGCGCCGTTGCGGCCGAGGTGATCCCGGCGATGACGGCGGGCGCGGCGCTGGTCGATTGCTCGACCGTCGACGTGGACAGCGCCCGCGCGGTGGCGGCGGATGCCGAGGCGGCCGGACTGCTGGCGGTCGACGCGCCGGTCTCGGGCGGCATCGGTGGCGCGGCGGCGGGTACGCTGACCTTCATGGCCGGTGGCTCGGAGGCGGCGTTTGAGAAGGCAAAGCCTCTGTTCGACATCATGGGACAGAAGGCCGTGCATTGCGGCGTTGCAGGCGCCGGACAGGCCGCCAAGATCTGCAACAACATGATCCTAGGCGTCACCATGATCGCCACTTGCGAAGCCTTTGCGCTGGCCGACAAGCTGGGGCTGGACCGGCAGAAGATGTTCGACGTGGTTTCGACCTCGTCGGGCTATAGCTGGACGATGAACGCCTATTGCCCGGCGCCGGGAGTGGGGCCGCAATCGCCCGCCGACAACGACTACAAGCCCGGTTTCGCCGCCGAACTGATGCTCAAGGATCTGCGGCTGAGCCAGCAGGCCGCCGGCAGCGCCGATGCGGATACGCCGATGGGTCAGCTGGCCGAGGCGCTATACGCCCGGTTCGTCGAGGAAGAGGATGGCAAGGGTATGGATTTCAGCGCCATGCTGCCCCGGTTCGAAAAACGCGGGCGTGGCTGAGGGGCGCTGCCCCTC
This sequence comes from Ruegeria pomeroyi, assembly GCF_021405525.1. GTDB lineage: Bacteria > Pseudomonadota > Alphaproteobacteria > Rhodobacterales > Rhodobacteraceae > Ruegeria_B > Ruegeria_B alba. The sequence goes on along the minus strand of NZ_JAGQAG010000001.1, from coordinate 1,984,293 downwards.
TTGGCCTGCGGCCAATTCACCCCGGAGTATTTCGGACCAGAAAGAAGCCAGACCCGTCGGTGTCTGCACCGGCGGTTTCTCGCGTATCGGCTGGCGGCGGGCTGGCATAGTCACCATCTTGGTTCCAGAACAGACAGGATTGCCGTCGCAACGGAAAGGGAAGCGCATGAAACGAATGACATCCGTGATGCTGATCGTAGGCCTGACCCTGTCGGCGGCACCGGTTCTGGCCGGGAACGGCAATGGTCAGGGCAAAGGCAAGGGCAGCCAGACTGGCGGGAACAAGGTCAAGGTGATCCAGCCCGCCAATCCGAGCGCCTCGGTGCATTGTCCGCCGGGCCTGGCAAAGAAGGCGGTGCCTTGTGTGCCGCCGGGACAGGTGAAGGCGCGCTATGGCATCGGCGACCTTATTTCGCGCGACTATTTCCGCATCGACGACCCCTATCGCTATGGTCTGAAGCAGAATGGCTATTACGTGCGGGCGGGCGACTATGTCTATCAGGTCGATCGCGACACCCACAAGGTGCTGAACCTGATCGGGGCTGTGGCAGACATCCTGAACTGACCTTTAAGAGCGAACATAATTCCGGCCCGTATCCGGGTCGGGACGATAATCCCAGGCGGTGCCGTTGCGCTGCATGGCGGCGTTGACCACCTGTTTGAGCGGCAGCCGCTCCCAGACCTCGCGCGCGATCCGCTCCAGATCGAAATTGCCGCCGGTGATCACCCGGTCGAGCCGCGCCTCGGTTTCGGCAAGGTCCGGCTCTCCGGCGCGGTTGTTCCATTCGCCCGGGTCCTCGGCCAGATTGTAGAGCTGCGGCGCCGAACCGTGGCAGTAGTGATATTTCCAGTCCCCCAGCCGCACCATGAAACTGGGCCGCATGATGCCCTCGCCATGGTATTCCGAGACGATGGGCGCGGTGTCCAGCTCCTGCCCCAGCACCGCGCCCAGCAGGGATCGCCCCTCGAGCGGCGCGACCGGTGTCTGACCGGCCAACTCGATCAGCGTGGCCGGCAGGTCCAGCAGCGACACCGGCGTGTCGATCCGGCCGGGCGTGGCGCCGGGCAGGTCGATGATCAGCGGGATGCGTGCCGACCATTCGTAAAGGCTGCGCTTCTGGATCAGCCCCTTTTCGCCGAGCATCTCGCCATGATCCGAAGTGACGATGATCACCGTCTCGTCGCGCTGACCGGTCTCGTCGAGCACCTCGAGCAGCGCGCCGATCTTGTCGTCGACATAATGGGCCAGCGCCGCAAAGCCGCGCCGCATGGCGATCAGGTTCCGGGGGTCGCGAATCTCGTGGCCGCGCTGATGCAGGCCGTGCCAGCGCCGCAGCGCGTGATCGAACTCGGAATAGCGCGCGTCCATGTCACCCGGATAATCCGGCAGCGGGATATCGGCGTCCTTGTACATCTCCCAATAGGCGCGCGGCACCACATAGGGCGGATGCGGGTTGGTAAAGGACACCGTCAGCATCCACGGACTGTCCGGGGCGTGGCGCAGGTATTCCAGCGCGCGGAACTGCGTCTCCTCGTCGTATTGCAGCTCTTTCGACCAGCCGGGCCCGATATTCTCGGCCAGGTATTGCGGCGTGAAATCAAAGGCCTGGAACGAGGAGTCCCCTTCGGGCGGCAGCGGATAGGACCACAGGAACCCCGAAGGGTAGATATCGGGGTTCAGACGCCGCTGAAACCCGTGCAACTGGTCGGCGCCGATGAAATGCATCTTGCCCGACAGCACCGTTTCATAGCCCGCATTGGTCAGGTAATGAGCAAAGGTGGGAAGGAAACTGTGATAGGGATCGCCATTGTCGTAACAGCCCGTGGTCGAGGTATAGAGCCCGGTCATGAAACAGGATCGGGCCGGCACACAGATCGGGCTGGGCGTATAGGCATTGGTGAACTGCACCGCGCGGTCGGCCAGCCGGCTCAGATGACGGGTGCGCGCACCGGTGCCGCCGCAGGCCTCGAGCATGAAGGGCGTCATCTGATCGGCCATGACCAGCAGGATGTTGGGCCGTTTCCGCGTTGCCATCAGGCGTCCTTTCAGCTCGGGAAGGGTCGCAGGCAGGATGGACCGCCAAAGGGGGCGGTGTCAGCAAGGAAATTGACGTACCGCCCCCGAGCTTACCAGGGGTTTTTCGGCCCCCGATCCTTGGACAGGCTGTCCTGCCGGTCGCTCACCAGCGCCTCGATTGCATCGGCCAGATGGATGCGGTCGATATTGTAGTCACCGCGCGCCACCCGAATCCGGTGCGCGCGGATCAGCACATCGGCATGGGTGCAACCCACCGGCGGCTCGAACCGGTAGCTGGCCAGTTCAATCAGGAGGCCCAGCGGATCCTTGAAATAGATCGAATCCATGAACCCCCGGTCGCGGGGGCCGGAATGCTCGATGCCGCGTTCGTCCAGACGTTCGACCGCCTGCCAGAAGGTCGCCTGTGACACATTGAAGGCGATGTGATGCACGCAACCCGGATCGGTGGGCGTGCGGTCGGGCGTGCCCTTGCGCGTCTCGTTGGTAAAGACAGTGATCAACCGCCCGTCGCCGGGGTCGAAATAGACATGACCCTCGTCCGGGTTGTCGAGATTGGGCTGGTCAAAGACAAAGGGCATGCCCAGCACCCCCTCCCAGAAATCTATCGTGCTCTGCCGGTCGGCACCGGTCAGGGTGATGTGGTGCACGCCCTGGGTCTGCAACTTGCGCATTGTCGTCCTCCTCTGATCCCCGATCAAAGCATAGCGCAAAGGCGCCGTGTCTCAATCTCCGGGCGGTGCGTTTCCCCAGAGCATCTTTACCGCGTGCCGGGTGGCATCATCGGCGGGAAAGAACATCTCGATCCTGAGTTCGGACATGGCAATATCTCCGGTGGCCCCGAACTGGGTGATGGTGGTGAAGAAGGAGAGCACCGCTTCGCCCAGCCGATAGCGGGCCGGGATCACGGCGGGCATCGGATCGCCTGCGGTGCCAGGCTGTTGCGCGACCCTGTCCGCCAGCCGCGCCACTGCCCGTTCCAGCACCGGGTCCTGCCCAAAATGCGCCAGCTCGGTGCGCAGACGCGTCAGGCTGAGCCGTTCGACCTCGGCCCGGTTTTCCAGTGCCGCCGCAAGGGCGGGATTGTCCAGCAGCGCGTCGATCAGGCTGTCGCCCGCGCCCAGCCCGGTGACCGCGAACATCGCCGTGGCGGGTTTGTTCATCGCCTTGAGGCACCAGTGCCGATCCACCGCCATCGCCGGATAGGGCGCGTGGCGGCTGAGCATCCAGTCGACCGCCTGCGAGAGCGGCGCCATTTCGGGCGCATCGCCTGCCCGACTGTGATAGGCGGGCGCCAGCCCCGCCGAGGTCAGCCAGCGGTTGCGGGCGCTGCCCGGCACCTCCAGTTCGTCACAGAGCCGCAGCACCATGCCCCGGCTGGGCCGGGCGCGGCCGGTTTCCAGAAACGAGACATGGCGCGGTGAGACACCTGCCGACAGGCCCAGTTCCATCTGGCTCATCCGGCGCAGCTGGCGCCATTCCCTCAGCACATCTCCGAATGTGTCCATCATCCCTGCCCTCCGCTTGTCCCAGCATAGGGCATCAGGCGCGGGTTTCACTTACCCCAGAGGTAATTGTTTTGCCGCGCTTTGCGGTGACAGGCTGGCCCCAGCATCAGAAATGGAGAGTTGAGATGACCCATGATCGCGCCACCCGCCTGTTGTCGTTCGCCGCTGTTGTCAGCGCGCTGTTCGGGCTGGCGATGTTCGCCACCATCGCGCTGGACCAGCGCGCGCCCTTCGAAATGTTCCTGGACCTTGCCATATTGCCGCTGGACGGGGCAGACCGGCTGGACAGCGCCGCCGTGCGGTTGATGACCGCGATCAGCAGCGGCTTGCTGACCGGGTTGGGGGTGATGATCTGGCAGGTGGTGCGCGACGTCTATGCCCGCGACCCCGAGACCGGCGGGCGGATCATCCTGCGCGGGGTGCTGGCCTGGTTCGTGATCGACAGCGCCGGATCGGTGCTGGCCGGGGCCGCGTTCAACGTGGTGATGAACAGCGGGTTTCTGGCGCTGTTTCTGGTGCCGCTGCTTTGGCCGCGTGCGCAAGGGTCGCCGTCCGCATCCGCCCCAAGCAAATAGGGCCGCCCCCGTTTTCCTCTGAAGTAGCCCAGCCAAAGCGGTTGATACCTGTATCGCGCGCTGTGGAACACTTTTTGCTTTTCAGTCAGGGAACCAAAGCGGCCAAAGCGGCGTTCATCCTTCACACAACAAAATTTGGTATGGAGTATGGATCCGATGCGGTATCACGCAACGGCACTGGCATTGCTCGTGCTGACGACAACCACCCCCGCCCAGGCAGCTTGTATTGACGACAACAGCGCCGATATGTCTTGCAACGCGCCGTCGCCTGCACGTTTCATGTCCGTAGAACCTTCCTCAGGCGGCCTGAGCGAAGGAGCCCGCCTGCCCGACAACGCGATGGTGTTGATCAACACCGCCTATTACGGGCTTCCGCCGGTCGAAAGCGGCTGGTGGTATTTCAAGGCCGATGGCCAGATCTATCGCGCGAACCCAAGTACACGCGTCATTCTGGAAAGGGTCACGCATCTGGCCAATGCCGCGTTCAAGTCCTGAGCGCGTGGCGTCTTATTCTGCCGCCACCCGCTCAGAGTTCAGCATCGGTTTCAGGTAGCGCCCGGTATGGCTGCGCTCGGACGCGGCCACATCCTCGGGCGTTCCCTGGGCCACAATCATGCCGCCGCCATCGCCGCCCTCGGGGCCGATGTCGATGATCCAGTCGGCGGTTTTGACCACGTCCAGATTGTGTTCGATCACCACCACCGTGTTGCCCTGTTCGACCAGTTCATGCAGCACTTCGAGCAGTTTGCGCACATCCTCGAAATGCAGGCCCGTGGTGGGTTCGTCGAGGATATAGAGCGTACGACCCGTCGAGCGGCGGCTGAGTTCCTTGCTAAGCTTCACCCGCTGCGCCTCGCCACCCGAGAGGGTCGTGGCCTGCTGTCCGACCTTGATGTAACCCAGACCAACGCGGGAGAGCGCGTCCATCTTCTCGCGGATCGACGGCACCGCCTTGAAGAACTCCTGCGCATCTTCCACAGTCATATCAAGCACATCGGCGATGCTCTTACCCTTGAACTTCACCTCCAGCGTCTCGCGGTTATAGCGCGCGCCCTTGCAGGTTTCGCAGGTGACATAGACATCGGGCAGGAAATGCATCTCGATCTTGATGACACCGTCACCCTGGCAGGCCTCACACCGGCCACCCTTGACGTTGAAGCTGAACCGTCCCGGCTTGTAGCCGCGCGCCTTGGCCTCGGGCAGGCCCGCGAACCAGTCGCGGATGGGCGTGAAGGCGCCGGTATAGGTGGCGGGGTTTGACCGCGGGGTGCGCCCGATGGGGCGCTGGTCGATGTCGATCACCTTGTCGAGGAATTCCAGCCCCTTGATCGTCTCGCAGGGCGCGGGCGTCTGGCGGGCACCGTTAAGGCGCATGCTGGCGGTCTTGAACAGGGTCTCGATAGTCAGCGTCGACTTGCCGCCGCCCGAGACGCCGGTGACGCAGACGAATTTGCCCAGCGGGAAATCGGCGGTGACCTCGCGCAGGTTGTTGCCGGTGGCCTTGACCACCGTCAGCTTCTTGCCGTTGCCCGCGCGGCGCTCGGCCGGGACCGATATCTCGCGGCTGCCCGACAAGTATTGCCCGGTGACCGAGGCCGCATCGGCGGCGATCTGGGCGGGCGTGCCGTGGCTGACCACCTGCCCACCATGCACACCCGCACCGGGGCCGATGTCGAACACATAATCGGCCTCGCGGATCGCCTCTTCGTCGTGTTCCACCACGATCACCGTATTGCCCTGGTCGCGCAGGTTCTTGAGCGTGGTCAGCAGGCGATCATTGTCGCGCTGGTGCAAGCCGATGGACGGCTCGTCGAGCACATAGAGCACGCCGGTGAGGCCCGAGCCGATCTGGCTGGCCAATCGGATGCGCTGGCTTTCGCCTCCCGAGAGCGTGCCACTTGAACGCGACAGCGTAAGATATTCCAATCCCACGTTATTCAGGAATCCCAGCCGCTCGCGGATTTCCTTGAGAATGGCGCGTGCGATCTCGTTCTTTTGCGCGCTCAGCGCGGCGGGTGCGGTGTCGATCCAGGCATAGGCCTCCTTGATCGACATCTGCACCACCTCACCCACATGCAGGCCCGCGATCTTGACCGCCAGCGCCTCGGGTTTCAGCCGGAAGCCGCCGCAGGCACCGCAGGGGCGGTTGTTCTGATACTGCTCGAATTCCTCGCGGATCCAGTTGCTGTCGGTCTCGCGATAGCGGCGCTCCATGTTGGGGATGACGCCTTCGAAACTGCGGGTGACCTGATAGACGCGGCCGCCCTCGTCATAGCGAAACTGGATTTCCTCGTCGCCCGAGCCACGCAGAAACACCTGCTGCACCTTTTCGGGCAGATCCTTCCAGGGGGTGTTCTTGTCGAACTGGTAATGGCGGGCGATGGCCTCGATGGTTTGCAGGAAATAGGGCGACTTGCCCTTGCGCCAGGGCGCCAGCGCACCGTCATAGACCTTGAGGCTCTGATCGGGCACCACGAGGCGTTCGTCAAAGAACAGCTCGACCCCCAGACCGTCGCATTTCGGGCAGGCACCATAGGGGGCGTTGAACGAGAACAGGCGGGGTTCGATCTCGGGGATGGTAAAGCCTGAGACCGGACAGGCGAAATTCTCGGAAAAGGTGATGCGTTCGGGCTCGCCCTCGCTGGGCGCGGTTTCCAGAATGGCGATGCCCGAGGCGAGATCGAGCGCGGTGCGCAGGCTGTCGGCCAGCCGGGTTTCCAGCCCTTCGCGCACCACGATGCGGTCGACCACCACGTCGATATCGTGGCGGAATTTCTTGTCCAGCGTCGGCGGCTCGTCCAGCTCGTAGAACTGGCCATCCACCTTGACCCGCTGAAAGCCCTGCTTGCGCAGTTCCAGAAACTCCTTGCGGTATTCGCCCTTGCGGTCGCGCACGATGGGGGCCAGCAGATAGCCGCGCGTGCCCTCCTCCATCGCCATGATGCGATCAACCATGTCCTGCACCTGCTGCGCCTCGATGGGCAGGCCGGTGGCCGGGCTATAGGGCGTGCCGGCGCGCGCGAACAACAGACGCATATAGTCGTAGATCTCGGTCACCGTACCGACGGTCGACCGCGGGTTCTTGCTGGTGGTCTTCTGCTCGATGGAAATCGCCGGGGACAGACCGCTGATATGGTCCACATCCGGCTTTTCCATCATGTCCAGGAACTGACGCGCATAGGCCGACAGGCTTTCCACATAGCGCCGCTGCCCTTCGGCATAGATCGTGTCAAAGGCCAGGCTCGACTTGCCAGAGCCTGAAAGGCCGGTGATCACCACCAACTGATCGCGCGGAATATCCACGTCGATCCCCTTGAGATTATGCTCGCGCGCGCCGCGTACCTCGATGAACTTCTGCTCAGCCATGAACTGCCCTCGGACCCAATGCCACAGAGATAGGCGAAGCGCCGTGAGTCTCCAACCCGATTAACAGAACGTAAAGGGAACAAATGTAAGATGCAAAGGTTTTGACATTGCATTCAATTGATTGAATGTTAAATTGGCGAAAACCCGCAATCACTCGGACAGATTCCAGATGTTCTTTTTCCGCAAACCCGCCCAGCCCGGCCTTAGCGTCAGCGAGGCGGTCGAGGCGGCCAGCCGCGGTGACCTGCTGCTGATCGACGTGCGCGAAACGGGCGAGCTGGCCGCCACCGGAAAGGCCGCCGGTGCTCTGCATATTCCGCTTATGCAGTTGAGCGCGCGTGCCGATCGCCGCCACCCGGAATTCGAACCGCGGCTGGAGGGCGCAGAGCGTATCGCGGTTTATTGCGCCTCGGGTGGGCGCTCCGCCCGGGCGCGCAAACTGTTGTTGTCTCTGGGATTTACCGAGGTGCACAACTTGGGAGGCTTGGCGCACTGGGCTCGCGCTGGCGGCCGGATAGAACGAGTCTGATCGGATCGGCAGGCCCGCTCCCCGAAAATCGGACTCTGCGAGATGCCTCTGGTTGAACCTGACGCACAATCGCTGCTCCATGTCTCCCTCGGTTCTGGGCTGTCAGATCATTGCCTACCTCAAAACCACGATCACGAAACAAAAAAACCTCTCCCAGGTGACTGGGAGAGGGTCAATTTCGTTTCACAAATTATCGATCTTACATGTGAATGACGCGACCGTATGCGTCGAGAACGCTTTCGTGCATCATCTCGCTCAGCGTCGGGTGCGGGAAGACCGTGTGCATCAGGTCCTCCTCGGTGGTCTCCAGCTGTCGGCCCACAACATAGCCCTGGATCATCTCGGTCACCTCGGCGCCGACCATATGGGCACCCAACAGCTCGCCGGTCTTGGCGTCGAAGATGGTCTTGACCATGCCTTCGGCCTCACCCAGGGCAATCGCCTTGCCATTGCCGATGAAGGGGAAGCGGCCGACCTTGATGTCGTATCCCAGCTCCTTGGCCTTGGCCTCGGTATAGCCGACCGATGCCACCTGCGGGTGGCAATAGGTGCAGCCCGCGATGCTTTCGGGTTTGACCGGGTGGGCGTGCTTGCCCGCAATCAGTTCGGCCACCATGACGCCCTCGTGAGACGCCTTGTGCGCCAGCCAGGGTGCGCCGGCGATATCGCCGATGGCATAAAGCCCCTCGACCCCGGTGCGGCAATAGGCGTCGGTCACCACATGGGTGCGGTCGATCTTGACCCCCAGCGCCTCGAGTCCGAGGTTTTCGACGTTGCCGACGATGCCCACGGCAGAGATCACCGTGTCGAATTCCATCTTTTCGACCTTGCCGCCAGTCTCGATATGGGCGGTGACCTTGCCCTTGGTGCGGTCGAGCTGCTTGACCATGGATTTCTCCATGATCTTCATGCCTTGCTTGACAAAGCTCTTCTTGGCAAAGGCGCTGATTTCGGCGTCTTCCACCGGCAGAACACGGTCCATCACCTCGACCACGGTCGTGTCGGCGCCCAGCGTGTTGTAGAAGCTGGCGAATTCGATGCCGATGGCGCCCGAGCCGATCACCAGCAGTTTCTTGGGCATCCGCACCGGTTGCAGCGCGTGCTTGTAGGTCCAGACCAGATCGCCGTCCGCCTCAAGCCCCGGCAACTCGCGCGCGCGGGCGCCGGTGGCCAAGACGATGTTCTTGGCGGTCAGATCCTGGGCTCCCTTGTCGGTCTTGACCGACACCTTGCCTTTGGCCGGGATCGTCGCCTCGCCCATCACCACGTCGATCTTGTTCTTCTTCATCAGGTGGCCGATGCCGCCCGAAAGCTGCTTGGCCACCCCGCGCGAGCGTTTCACCACCGCGTCGAGGTCATAGCCGATATTGTCGGCCTTCAGCCCGAACTCCTTGGCGCGCTCCATCAGGTGGAACACTTCGGACGAGCGCAGCAGCGCCTTGGTCGGGATACAGCCCCAGTTGAGGCAGATGCCGCCCAGATGCTCGCGCTCGACCACACAGGTCTTGAGCCCCAGCTGCGCTGCACGGATGGCGGCCACATAGCCCCCCGGTCCGGCACCGATTACGATCACGTCATAGGATTTTTCAGCCATGTTCTTCCCTCGGCCAGACCCGCTCTGAAAACTAGTTTACCATTAAACTAATTTTTTGCACACATCAACAGTCCTCCTCCGCGACAAATGTGACGCAGGGACAGCGGCGATACACCCGCCATGCCAGCCTATACCGGCACCGGTCTTTGCGCTAGAACCGAGGGCAGGACCGGCGATGTGGAGAGCGGACGTGAAGAAAACCCTCAAGGACCTGTTTCTGGCATTTCTGAATGCAACGCTGATCCTGGTGGCGCTTTGCCTGTTCCTGGGCTGGCGGATGATGGCGACCGTGGACACGGTGAGTGAGCGCGTTTCCGCCGGGATCGCCGAGCTGGCACCGCTGCGGGATGAGGTCGCCGGGGTCCGGGCCGAGCTTTCCGGCCTCCGCGCCGATCTGGGCGCCGCACAGGGCACCGAGGCGGCAGAGCGGCTTAAAAACCGCCTCGATGGGCTGGAAACACGCCTGGAGGGGATGCAGGCGCGGATGACCAATCTGGCCACCCTGCCCGATCAATTGCTGGATCGCGCCTTTGAAACCGCCGCCGACCGTCTGGTGCGCGGCCTCTCGGACCTTCGCGGCTGTCAGCCGGCGTCGGACGGCGCCTGAACCTAGCTCGCCTTGCGCTGCAACTGCTGCACCGTGGCGCCATATCCGCCATGCGAGACATAGTCGGCCTCGCTCTGGGTGCTGGCCCGGTCAAGCGCCTGATTGCGATAGGGGAAGCGTCCGAACTTGCGGATCACCTCGCGATGGGCGCGTGCATGCAACAGGTTCGATGCACCTGATTCGGGCATCCGCTGGCACATCAGCCGCACACAGCGTTCCTGATCGCACAGGTTTTCGGAATGCATCATTGGCAGGTAGAAGAATTGCCGCGCCGGTTCGTCGATCTTCAGATCCCAGCCCTTGTCCACCGCACATTTGGCCGCCATCAATGCCGCCCGGTCGGTTGCAAAGGCCTGTCCCGATCCACGGAACATGTTGCGGGGGAACTGATCGGTGAGGATGATATAGGCCAGAACCCCGCTGGGATAGGTGAGCCACAGCGAGAACCTGCCCTCTGCCGCTGCGTCCCACGTGGTCTGGAACTTGTCCCGGATCCGGGCGTCAAGCGCCTCGTCCTGAATATACCATCCAGCCGGACCCACCTCGTCCAGCCAGAATTTCAATACGTCTTCGGGGCCGACCATCGGTCTGTCTCCACTCTCCTTTGTCCCCAGGTTAATGGGGATTAAACGCTTTTTTAAAATTCTGTAACAGTAACGATTTGCAACAATGCGTCACGAAACAAGGGGAAAAATCGCCTATTTCTCCTCTTCCCCGCCCTGATCGGCCTCGAATGCCACTTCCTGCGCCATCTCGATCGCCACCGGCGAGGCGGTTGGATACATGTACGCCATCGAACTGGTCTCCTCGACCGGGGTCGAGGGGCGCTGAGTCGCGCGATAGGCGGCATAGGCGGCTGTGGCGAACATCAGCGCCGCGATGAAGAAGAAAAAGCCCGGCGGACCGAACACCCCGTCCGACATCAACCAGCCGGTGGTGACCGGACCGGCGATGGCGCCCAGACCGTTGATGAACACCAGCCCGCCCGAGGCCGCCGGCATATCGTCATAGTCGAGATAGTCGTTGGTATAGGCGATCAGCAGAGAATAAAGCGGGTTGGACAGCCCACCGATGATCAGCGCCGCCAGCAGCAGGAATTCGAACTGCCCGCCCAGCATCGCGCCCAGCATGGCACCGCCGCCACCGACCAGCGCCACAAACAGGATCAGCACCCGCCGGTCCATCCGGTCCGACAACCAGCCCAGCGGATATTGCACCACCAGCGCGCCCACATAGAAGGTGGCGACAAAGATCGACAGTTGCGACAGCGTCAGCCCCACATTGGCGGCATAGACCGCGCTCATCCCGAACTGGGCCGAGAACACGCCCCCCAGCAGGAACATGCCGACACAGCCCAGCGGCGAGGTCTGCATCAGTGCCTTCAGGCTCATCGGTTTGGTGCTGTCAAAGGCCGGCGTCGGCGAGATCGACAGCAGGATCGGTCCAAACGAGATCGAAACCACGATCGAGGCGATGATGAATGCCTCGTACCCGCCCGGGTCACCCACCTGGATCAGCCCCTGGGCCACGATGATGCCGGTCATCTGCACGATCATGTAAAGCGACAGCGCCTTGCCCCGGTTGGTGTTGTCGGCGGCATTGTTCAGCCAGCTTTCGGCCGTGACATAAACGCCCGAAAAACAGAACCCGATGATCACCCGCCCCAGCATCCAGACATAGGTATTGGCAAAGGCGGGATAGAGGATCATCACCGCCGAGATGAACGAGGCCAGCGCCGCGAACACCCGCACATGCCCGACCCGGCGGATCATCTCGGGCGCCATGCGCGAGCCGCCCAGGAAACCGACGAAATAGGCCGACATCACCAGCGACATCTCGAAGGTGGAAAACCCCTCGATCTCGCCCCGCACACCCAAGAGGGTACCCTGCAGACCGTTGCCTACCATCAACAGGCCAATGCCCAAAAGCAGCGCCCATGCGCTGGAAAGAACCTGAAGCATCGTGATTGCCTTTGTGCGGTTGCGGGCTCTCAGCCCAAAGTATCAAGGGTCGAACCTCTGCTTGTCCATGACAAACGGGTCCGGGTCTCATCCGTTATCGCCTAGCCCGGCAGCAAAAGCGACGCATCCCCATAAGAGAAGAAACGATAGCGATGTGCCACCGCATGGGCATAGATTTCGCGTATGCGATCCTGCCCCATCAGGGCCGAGACCAGCATCAGCAGCGTCGATTTGGGCAGGTGGAAATTGGTCATCAACCCGTCGGCAACGCGGAATTCGAAGCCGGGATAGATGAAAATATCGGTCTCCCCCTCCCAAGGCGCGATCCGGCCGCCGCGCGCGGCGCTTTCGATCAGGCGCAGCGCGGTGGTGCCAACCGGAATCACCCGCCCGCCCGCCGCCTTGGTGGCGGCGATCTCGGCGGCGGCCTCGGCACTGACCCGACCCCATTCGGCATGCATCTTGTGGGTGGTCACATCCTCGACCTTGACCGGCAGAAAGGTGCCCGCGCCCACATGCAGGGTAACGTGGGTAAAGGTGACGCCGCGCGCGGCCAGCGCCGCCAGCAGCGCCTCGTCGAAATGCAACGAGGCGGTGGGCGCCGCCACCGCGCCGGAATGGCGGGCCCAGACGGTCTGGTAATCGGTCTTGTCCTGCTCGTCGGCAGGGCGTTTTGCGGCGATATAGGGCGGCAACGGCATCGCACCCGCCTGGGCCAGCGCGGCGTCGAAATCGGGGCCGGTCAGGTTGAACCGCAGATGCGCCTGCCCGTCCTTGATCACTTCAATATCCGCCGACAGATCGCTGGAAAAGCTGATGGTTTCCCCCTCACGCAACTTGCGCAGAGGTTTCGCCAGCGCGCTCCAGCCACCATCGGCGCGCGGTTCCAGCAAGGTCACCTCGATCCGGGCCGTGACCGGCCCTTGCGCGCTCTGGCGCTGGCGGGTGCCGCTCAGCCGTGCGGGGATCACCCGCGTGTCATTGAGCACCAGCCGGTCGCCCGGACGCAGCCAGTCGGGCAGATCGCGCACCACCGCATCGGTGATCGCATCGCCCCGCGCCACCAGCAGGCGCGCAGAGGATCGCGGCTGGGCGGGCCGCGTGGCAATCAGGTCGTCGGGCAGGTCGAAATCGAAATCGCTGAGCTTCATGGCCCGCGCCTATAGAGCGCGCCACGTGCTTTGACCACAGGCAATTCGTCTGTCATGCCGACGACCGCTCTAGCGATCGCCGCCGTGCGACGGCTCAGGTCGCGGCGCCGGGGCGGGTTGCGGCGCGGGGGCGGGCGTGCCCGCAGGAGCGGTGGGCGCGGGGGCGGCGTTTTCCTCGGGCACCGCCGGCAGGCTGGGCGCGGGCGCGCGGATCATGTCGCGCAGAAAGCCGGGCGTCAGCCCCGAGAGCGGATTGACAAAGACCTGAGGCCGCTGCATCGGCCCGGTCAGGGTATAGTTGAACCCGATCAGCCCCTCTCCCTTGCGGGTCAGCACGCTGCCGATCGCATTGAGCAGATAGATAGGCGAGACCACGCCGCGCAGGTCCAGAACCCGGTTTTCCGTATCCACGGTCCCGTTGATCGACACGCCGATTGACGGGCCCACGGCGCTGCCTTCGAGAATCGTCAGCGTTCTGGGCGTCAGCCGCATCCTGCCATCAATTTCGCCAAACAGGATGCCCTGCCCCGACATCTCGTCCAGCAACCCCACCAGCGACACCGCGTTCAAGAGCGCGGCCATGGCGGGGGCGTCGCGCACCCGCGTGTTGCGCACCCGCAGTTGAGCGTCGTAATTGCCCGGCGCGCCCACCGGCTCCATCACCAGCTGGAAGCTGCCGCCATGGGCCTGATCGAGGATCCCCGCGGCGCGGAACACCGCACCGGCATCCTCGGCCTGCAGAAACACAGCGCTGCGCGCACCCCGTCCGATCAGCTGCCCCGAAATGGGGACTTGCCCGTTCAGCGACCCGGTAAAGCGGCCATTGAGCCCGCCCCCGGTTGCGAAACTGCCCTGCATGCCGCTGAGCGCGATGGTATCGCTGACCTGCAACCGGTCGAGAGTTAGGGTCACCCCGGGGGCCACCCCACTGTCGCCACTGCTCTGCGCCGACGAGCCGCTACTCCCAAAACTGGCCCGGCGCAGGTCCAGCGTACCGCCCTGCACCGCGATATCGGGCGGGGCGCCGGCACCCCGCCCGATCAGCTCGACCGGCACCGCCAGCCAATCACCCAGCTCGAACGAGCTGAAACGGGCGCGCGCGAAACTGCGGTCGGGATTGAACTCGATACTGCCGCGCGTGCGCAGCCCGGCGGCCTCAACCTCGATCGCGTCGACCTGTCCGCCTTGTCCGAGCGTTGCCGACAACGACATCCGGCCCGCGTCGGCAGGCGGTTTCGACCAGCCCAGTTCCGGCAGCGACAGGCGCAGCCCTGACAGATCCGACTGAGCTGTCAGGCGCAACGGCTCGCCGCCGCCAATGCCCAGTGTAAACGTGGCCTCGCCGGCACCGGTCAGCATGCCATCGGGCAAGCCCAAGCGCTGTTCGCGAACCAGATCGGGGGTCACCGCGATCCGCCCGGTCAGACTACTGCGTTGGCCCTGCCCCAATGGTTGCTGCCAGCGCATGGCGACTGGAACGCTGCCAAACAGCCCGGCACCCTGCAACGCGATCCGGTCCTGATCCCCGGTCGCCTCAAGCCGGGGCGCCGAGACCGGCGTACCGGGAACCAACACCTCGCTGGCCACCTCTGCGAGCACGCCGGAGAAGTGAAACTCCATATCCGCGATCGTCACCTTGTCCTTGAGAGGCAGCGCCAGCGTTCCGGTCAAGCGGGCCTGGCCCTGCGCCAGATCGACCGGCAGGTTGGCCTTGTCGAGGATGCTGAGCGGCGGCTCGTTCAGCAGCGACAGCGCGGCCGTGACCGGCCCGCTCGCCGTGATCCGGGCAATGCCCGGCGCCGATTTGCGGATGCCGATATCGGGGATGATGAACGAGGTGCCGGTGGCGTCGATCTCGCCGCCCTGAGCGGCCACCACCACGCCCGCATCGGCGGTCACTGCGAAACGGCCACCCAGCAGGCTGGCCTGACCCCGCGCCCGGGTCAACGGCGGCAGCGTCTTGGCATAGCGGATCTGTGCCTCGGCAAAATCGAAATCAGCATAGAGGTCCGGCTTCTCGCCGGGGCGAAGCCGGAGCGCGAGGTCGAGATCGCTCAGCTGCGCCTCAACCAGGTTCTCGGCCACCCATTCACGCGGTTTCGGCGCAACGCCATCGGGCCAATAGGACAGGACCTGCGCCGGGGTGATCGCGTCCAGCTGCGCGTCGAGCGCCAGTTGCCAGCCCTCGGGCGCGGCCCCCAGATCCCCGTCCAGCCGCAGGGTCCGGCCATCGTCGATCACATCCATCCGCCCGATCCGCAGGCGGAACGGGTTGAGGGTCATCTGGAAATCGACCTCGGCCCGGTCGACAGTCAGCGGCTCGGGATAGACCCCGGCGGGATTGACCCGCAGACCATGCAGGCCGAACTGTCCCACCAGCCGGTCGAGCCGCCCATGCTCCACCCCATCGAGATAAGCGACCCCATCCGCCTGGGCCGCGCCCCAGGCGCTGTCCACCGCCACCTCGGAAAAGCTCAGCCGCTGCTCGGCCGGGTCATAGGTAAAATAGGTGCGCGCCGAGGCGAAGGGAATCGGCCGCGTGTTCGGGTTGGGTTGCAGCGCCCCGCGTCCGATCTGAAGCGTGGCCGAAATCGGCGTCAGCGCACCCGCCGCGTCGAAGCCACCGCGAAGCGCGCCCGAAATCGGCGCATCCAGCACCTGCAACCAGGCCAGCGCGGGCGCCTGGGCCGCGATATCGGCGGCGGCCAGATCCTCGATCGAGATGCCGAAACTGGCCGAGGGCTGGCCCAGCGTGCTGGTATAATTGGCCTCGAACCGGCTGGCATAGTCGCGCCCGCTGAGCAGCGTGAACTCGGTGGCGATGCGCAGGTCGCCGCCACCTCGGGTAACCAGAACCTGGCCGCCATCCAGCGTCCAGCCGCGCCCCTGGCGCAAGTCTTCATAGTCGAGCGACACTGCCGTCAGTTCGACCGAGCTGAGCGCGTCAAGCTGCGGGTGCAGGAACACGGCATCGAAGGATTCCAGCAATTGCCCGAATGTCGGCGCCTGTCCCACCGAACCGCCACCCTGCCCGCCCAGCGACAGCGAAAACTGTCCCTGGGCATCGCGCCGCAGCGCGGCCGAGGCGCCATTCAACACGATCCGCTTGGGCTGGACCTGGCCGCGCAACAAGGGCCGCATCGCCAGACTGGCCTCGGCATCCGCAAGCCGGGCGATCACCCGGCCACCGGCATCGGAAAGTTCGAGATCGCGCAGGCGCAGACGCGGACGCCAGCCTTTGTTGATCACGAAGTAGACGCCGCCAAACCGGATGCTGATCCCGTCCAGCGCCTGGGTCAGCCGCGTCTCGACCCGCGATTGCAGCCAGGGTGGCGCCTGAAGGGTCTGGCCCAACAGCATCAACCCGGAAAAGACCGCCAGAAACACCAACAGCACGGTGCCGCGCATCGCCCATAGCAACGTCACCCGCCGGCGGCTGCGGCGCGGTTTTGCGGGGTCGGCCCCGTCCGAGGTCTTGTCGATGTCTTCCAACTTCTCCGCCGCGACCTATTATGCGCGTAACCTAGTCATGAAACCCAGCCGGAGTGCCCCGATGCCCGATGTCACAGATATTGCCCCCGAATTCACGCTTCCCCGCGATGGCGGCGGCGAGATCAGACTGTCCGACCTGCGCGGTCGCGCGGTTGTTCTGTTCTTCTATCCCCGCGATGATACTCCGGGCTGCACCAAGGAATCCATCGGCTTTTCTGTGAACCTGCAGGCCTTTGCCGATGCCGGTGCCCAGGTGTTGGGGATCTCGCGCGATACGGTGGCCAAACATGACAAATTCGTCGCCAAGCACGGGCTGACCACACCGCTGCTGTCGGATGCCGAAAGCGATGTCTGCGAGCGCTATGGCGTCTGGGTGGAAAAGAACATGTATGGCAAGAAATCCATGGGGATCGAACGGTCGACCTTTCTGATCGACGCCGAGGGCCGGATCGCGCGCGTCTGGCGCAAGGTCAAGGTTGCCGGTCATGTGGACGAGGTGCTGGACGCGGTGCGCGCCCTGTGAGCCTGACCCTGACCGAAATGGCCGTCGAGGTGCTGACCACCGCCGACGGACGCGCCAAGACCGAGCTGTCGCGCCGCCACGCCGCCTCATGGTTTGCCGCCCGTAAGGGTGAAGCCGACCCGATCGCGGTGGGCACTGCGCACCCGCCACTGCATCCCGCCCGGCCCGAGCGGCCCGAACTGCTCAGCCCCCGCGACGTGCCCCGCAGGCGTCCGGGGTCCGAGGCCGGGCGCATCGCACTGTTGCATGCGGTCGCGCATATCGAACTGAACGCGGTCGACCTGCACTGGGACATCATCGCGCGCTTCGGCCATGTAGCGATGCCGGTTGGGTTCTACGACGACTGGGTGAAATGCGCGGACGAGGAATCCAAGCATTTCAACATGGTCTGCGATGTTCTTGAGAGTATCGGCAGCCATTATGGCGCCCTTCCGGCCCATGCCGGGATGTGGCGCGCCGCCGAAGATACCGCCGAAGACCTGATGGGCCGGTTGGCGGTGGTACCCATGGTGCTCGAAGCGCGTGGGCTGGATGTGACGCCGGGGATGATCGACATTTTCCGCAAGGCCGGGCTGACGCAGGCGGTCGCCGCGCTCGAGGTGATCTATGCCGAGGAAGTGGGTCATGTGGCCTATGGCTCGAAATGGTTCCACTTCCTGTGCGGGCGCGAGAATACCGATCCCAAGGACGCGTTCCACGCGCTTGTCCGGCGCTATTTCCACGGCGCGCTGAAGCCCCCCTTCAACGAGGAAAAACGCGCCGAGGCGGGACTCCCGCCCGATTTCTACTGGCCGCTGGCCGAGGAAACACCCCAGCGCGAACGGGGTATCTAGCCGGATTACCCCATGCAAACGCATGGTTTCGGCGGTTTTTCGCCGAAACCGGACCGCGATGGGCGCGCTTTCCCCTCATCTGGTAAAGAAACTTGCCCGATCGGCACCACGCCGGTATTCACACGGGCTATGGCCCCGACACCACTCACTCATTTGCCGGGGCTCGCTTAGGGGCAACAAGGGATGGGCGCGTGCGAACACGTCTGGCGATCAAAATCCACTCGTTTCTGGAAAAAAGATTTCCTGAACGCCGTGTCTTTCTGAAATCCGACACCGACACACGGTTCATAAGGCTCCGGCCTGAAACTCAGTTGATCGCCTTTGGCGGCGCAACGCTGCTGGTGGCCTGGACGATTGTCGCCACCGCGATCCTGCTGATGGACAGTATCGGCGCGGGAAATTTCCGCGAACAAGCCAAGCGCGACCAGGCTACGTATCAGGAGCGCCTGAACGAGCTGTCGCGCGAACGTGACGCCCGCGCCGAGGAGGCAGTCGCCGCACAACAACGGTTTAACGCTGCGCTGACCCAGATTTCGGCGATGCAGACAGAGCTGCTCGCCTCGGAGAACCGTCGGCGCGAGTTGGAAACCGGTGTCGAAGTGATCCAGACCACACTGCGCTCGACGATGAAACAACGCGAGGTCGCGCGGGCAGAGTTGAAGCGGCTGCACGCAAACACCGAAGGGTCAGCCGCCGTGCAGCAGGTGGCCGCCGAAGTGCCCGCGCAGATGGATTTCATGGCCGCCGCACTGGAACGCACCGCCGAAGAACGCGACAGGATTCGCGCCGACGCGCAGTCGGCGCTTGATGCGCGTGCCGAGCTGGAGCTTGAAATCAAGTTGATGGAAGAGCGCAACGACCAGATCTTCCGCCAGCTTGAAGAGGCAATGACGATTTCGCTGGAGCCGCTGGACAAGATGTTCCGCAGCGCCGGCATGCCCACCGACCGCATTATCGAAGAAGTGCGGCGCGGCTATAGCGGCCAGGGCGGGCCGCTTACCCCTTTGTCCTTCAGCACGCGCGGTGAGGAACCCTCAGCCGACGAACTTCGCGCGAATGAACTGCTTCAGCAAATGGATCAGCTGAACCTTTACCGGATCGCAGCCGAACAGGCGCCCTTTGCGTCGCCGGTCCGCGCCGCGGTGCGTTTTACCAGCGGTTACGGCTATCGGCGCGACCCCAAGACAGGCGGCAAACGCATGCATAACGGGTCGGATTTCGCGGGCAAGCACGGCACCGACATCCATGCGACCGCCGATGGCGTGGTCACCCATGCGGGCTGGCAGTCGGGGTTTGGCAAGCTGATCAAGATCCGCCACGCCTTCGGGATCGAGACCTATTACGCCCATAACTCGCAACTCCGTGTAAAGGTCGGCCAAAGGGTCTCGCGCGGGGATCATATTGCTGATATGGGTAGCACCGGTCGGTCCACCGGGACGCATCTGCACTACGAGGTGCATGTCAACGGAAGACCCGTTAACCCCATGACTTACATCAAGGCTTCACGCAATGTTTTCTAAGAGCAAAATCAACGAGCCCGCCCCCAAGGCCCCCGAGGCGGCCAAACCCGCTGCGCCTGTGGCTCCTGCCGCACCCGCTCCGAGCGATTACAAGGCAGCTGCGCCCAAGCCCAAGCCACCGGCCTCGATCCTCTCCTCGGATCTGCATATCACCGGCAATATCAAGACCTCTGGTGACATCCAGGTCGAAGGCTCGGTCGAGGGCGATATCCGCGCGCATCTGCTGACCATCGGTGAGACCGCCACCATCAAGGGGGAAGTGACCGCCGACGACGTGGTGATCAATGGCCGGATCGTGGGCCGGGTTCGGGGCCTCAAGGTGCGCCTGACCTCGACCGCACGGGTCGAAGGCGACATCATCCACAAGACCATCGCGATCGAGAGCGGTGCTCATTTCGAAGGTTCGGTACAGCGTCAGGACGATCCGCTGAACCCCGGTCGCGCAGCAAAGCCCGGCGCGAACCCGGCCGCAGCCGCCCCGGCGCACAAGCCCGAAGGTGCCTGAGACCTCTCTCTTTCAGAACATACAAAGCGCCGCGGACCTCCCGCGGCGCTTTTGATTTGGCGCAACGGTCGACCCGGGCAGCGCCAGATTTTTCGTCTAAAAATCTTGGCCCGCCCGGCCGCGCCGGATCGGCTCAATCCGCGCCCAGCATCCATTCGCCCTGGGGCCAGAACGCATGAAAGGCAAAGGCGAACATCACGTCATGAGGCAGATCGCTCCCCCGCCCGTCGCGCACCCTGATCGACCCCACATCACGCCCCTTACCGATCTGGGACGTATCAAGGGCCGACGCCTGCCCCGCGCGCCATTCAAAGCGTATCCCCGCCTCCTCCAGCACCCCGGCCTCGGCCAGCCGTGTCAGCGGCCAAGCCCGTTCACCTACCCGAACCACCCGCGCCAATGCCGGGATGCCATGCGGCGGTGCCTTGCCATCATAGAGAAAGGGGCGCAGGGCACTGTCATAGCTCACATAGGGGTTACGGCCATAGGCGCGGCGAAACGCCGGCTCGGCCATCACCAGACCGTCTGGATAACGGGCGCGGAACTGGTCCCAGCTCTCCATCCAGCTGGGCAGCGGCGTCAGTTCAATCCCCGTCAGCCTGCCCACGATCGCCAGCCCCTGCGCCTGCTGCCACCAGCTCTGTGTCTGGCGGTCATACATCACCATGTCCGAGTTGCGCAGCTTGCCGGTCACCCCGAACTCCAGCTCTCCCGCCGGGCTGCGCCGGTCGAAGGTCAGGCCCGAATTGCACAGCGGGCAGAAGGTCACGGCCACCGGCACCGTGCCGATGCGGTCATTGACGATCTCGTGCCACATCAGATAGCGCAGCGGATAGGCCCGTGCTGCATGTCCGGACAAGGCCACGGTGATCACCGGCTCGCGACCCTCAAGGTCCGTCACCTCGGTAGCACTCAGAAACGCGGGATCGCTCAGCGCAGGGATACCATCCTTGGGCGGGCCGCCCGACTGGATCTCGCGCCAATGCGCTACGCTGGTCTTGTCGAAATCGGTATCGGGCCACTCATGGCGCCAGATCTCCGGTCCGGCCAGAACGGGCAGCGCCAGCCAGATCGCAAGAAAGAGGGAAAGAAGGCGCATGCCGGGACCTCTGAGGTTCGCATTTCCGATCCATGGTCACCGCACCGATGGCATCGCGCTACCCCACACACGCAAAAGTGAGGCCGCCGGTGCCCCGAAACGAGGCGCCGGCGACGCATAATCAGTCGGTCACGCTGACCGTTTTCATCTGATCGGGCTGGCCGATCACCGAGCCGTTGGGACCGGTGCCGCGCTTGATCGCGTCAACCACGTCCATGCCGCCGGTCACCTTGCCCACCACCGTATATTGACCGTCCAGGAACGGCCCCGGTGCGAACATGATGAAGAACTGGCTGTTGGCGCTGTTGGGGTCCTGCGCGCGGGCCATGCCCACCACACCGCGTTCATAGGTGATATCCGAGAACTCGGCCGGCAGGTCGGGCCGGTCGGACCCGCCCCGCCCGGCAAGGCGCATGTCGCCGCCCATGCGGCCATATTGCACATCGCCGGTTTGGGCCATGAACCCGTCGATCACCCGGTGAAACACCACCCCGTCATACGCGCCCGAAGCCGCCAGCGCAGTGATCTGTTCCACATGTTTTGGGGCCACATCCTCGAGCAGGTCGATGGTGACGGTGCCATTGGCCTCGCCCGCCACCTCGATCTTGAGGCCGGTCGCGCCCGCCGGAACGGTGAACAGCGCCAGAAGGGCCGCAAGCTTATACATCTGCGGCCACCTTGACGCTGATCATGCGATCGGGATTCGCAGGCGGCTCGCCGCGGGTGATCGCATCCACATGTTCCATCCCCGAAATCACCCGGCCATAAACGGTGTACTGGCCATTCAGGAAATGGTTGTCCTTGAAGTTGATGAAGAACTGGCTGTTGGCCGAGTTCGGATTGGCCGAGCGCGCAGCACCCAGGGTGCCCCGGTCATGCGGCAGTTTCGAGAATTCGGCCGGCAGATCAGGCAGCGAGGAACCACCGGTGCCCGCGCGACGGATGTTGAACCCGTCTTCCATGTCGCCATTGGCCACATCGCCGGTCTGCGCCATGAACCCGTCGATCACCCGGTGAAAGCAGACATTGTCATACTCGCCGGCGCGCGCCAGCTCCTTCATCCGCTCGGAATGTTTGGGCGCCACGTCGGGCAGCAGCTCGATGACGACATTGCCGTCCTTCAGCTCGACGATGATCGTGTTTTCGGGATCCTTGATTTCGGCCATCGGGCCCTCCTGTCACTGTGTTTGCCCGGAACCTAACCATCACGCACGGGATCGACAAGGCACGCCATTGACGGGGGCGCCCATTCGGGTAGAGAAACCGTCAAACGCATTGAAGCAAGGAGATTGCGGCTGATGGGCTGGAAAACACTCGACGACATGGACCTGAACGGCAAGCGCGTGCTGGTGCGGGTCGATATCAACGTGCCGATCGTGGACGGGGTGGTGACCGACTCGACCCGCATCCGCCGCCTGATGCCCACCATCCGCGATATCCTTGCCGCCGGGGGCCGCCCCATCCTGCTGGCGCATTTCGGCCGCCCCGGCGGCGAGCGGCGCAAGAACCTGTCGCTGAGCCAGCTGGTTCCAACGCTGGAACGGGCGTTCGAAACCAAGGTGCTGTTTGCCGATGATTGCGTCGGCCCCGCCGCCGAAGAGGCCGCCGAGGCCTTGCAGCCCGGCCAGGTGCTGCTCTTGGAGAACACCCGCTTTCACGCCAGCGAAACCAAGAACGATCCCGATCTGGCCGCCGGGATGGCACGGCTGGGCGATATCTTTTGCAACGACGCCTTTTCCGCCGCGCATCGCGCCCACAGTTCGACCGAAGCAATCGCGCGCCTGCTGCCCTCTTGCGCCGGGCGGCTGATGCAGGCCGAGCTTGAGGCATTGGAAAAGGCGCTGGGCAAGCCCGAACGCCCGGTCACCGCAGTCGTCGGTGGCGCCAAGGTCTCGACCAAGCTGGAACTGCTGGGCAACCTGATCGAAAAGGTCGATTACCTTGTGATCGGTGGCGGCATGGCCAACACCTTTCTGGTGGCCAAGGGGATGCCGGTGGGCAAATCGCTGGCCGAACGCATCATGAAAGACACCGCTGCCGAGATCCTGGCCAAGGCCGAGGCGGCTGGCTGCACCATCGTGCTGCCCAGCGATGTCGTGGTGGCCGAGAAATTCGAAAGCCACGCGCCGCATCAGATCCTGCCCGCCGACCGCTGCCCCGACGAGGGCATGATCCTGGATGCGGGCCCTGACAGCCTTGCGACGATCAAGGCGATTTTCGAGAAAAGCCGGACCCTGATCTGGAACGGGCCGCTGGGCGCGTTCGAGCTGGAACCCTTTGACGCGGCAACCAATGCCGCCGCGCTGAAGGCGGCGGCATTGACCCGGGCGGGCAAGCTCATCTCGGTCGCCGGTGGCGGTGATACGGTGGCCGCGCTCAACGCCAGCGGCGCAGCGGGGGATTTCACCTATATCTCGACCGCGGGCGGCGCGTTTCTGGAGTGGATGGAGGGCAAGACCCTGCCCGGTGTCGCCGCCCTGATGCAGGCGGGCTAACTCAATTCATCGCAAGCCCGCGCGCCATTTACACCCGCGCGCGGGACCCTGCGGGACGGATCCCTCCGCCATCCGGCCCGTCGTCATCCTCGGACAGGATGGCGCGGCGCATGTCGCCCAGATCCGGGCTGTGCAGCCAGCGCAGGCCGGTCGTCATGAACACCAGTCGAAACATCACGCGCTCTCCAACCGCTGTTCCCGTTTCGGCCCCATCGCGTCGAGCGTCCGCAACAGGCCCTCGTGACGGGCCAGTTCGTCTTTCAGCGACAGCTTGCGCCGTTTGAGCATACGCAGCGTCTGGGTGCAGGGCGCCGGGCGCTTGAGCTCGGTCAGGATGCGCTGTTTCAGCTCGGCCCGGCGCTCTTTCAGCACCGCCATCCTGAGTTTCAACGAGAAAGCACGAACTCTGCTTGTTGCAGTCATTTATGGTCTCCTCCGGTTGTGAACGCTGCCGCGACATATCGCGGCCTGTGCCAAAGATGGGGGGCGCTCACCTGGAAAGAAGCCAATGCGAGCATAGATTAAGATAGGTTTTTCCTATCCACGAGAGTTCCGAATGCCGCCCGACATCACCCTGCGCCAGCTCACCTATTTCTCGACCCTTGTGGCCGCCGGGCAATATCGCCGCGCCGCGCGCAGCCTGGGCATCAGCCAGCCCTCGCTCAGCCTGCAAATCGCGGCGCTGGAAAAGGCGGTCGGCGCCCGCTTGCTGGAGCGGCGCCGCAGCGGCCTGATCCTGACCCCCGAGGGTCGCGACGTATCCGAGATGGTGGCGCGTATCCTGCGCGAGGTCGAGGCGCTGACCCTCTATGCCAGCCCGATGCGGGACAACATGACCGGCACGCTGCGGCTGGGCTCGACCCCGACCATCGGCCCCTATCTGCTGCCACGGGTGCTGCGCCAGTTGCATCGCCAGTATCCCAGGCTGAAACTGGCGATCCGCGACGGCGCCCCGCGTGACCTGGTCGAGGATCTGGCGGCCGGGCGCTATGACCTCATCCTGACCCAGCTGCCTGTCGGCCGGGACGATATCCGCGTGGCGCCATTGTTTCGCGAGCCGCTGGAACTGGCGGTAGACCCGGCGCACCGGCTGGCGGGCGTACCCCAGGTCCGGCAAGCCGATCTGGCGGGCGAAACCATGCTGGGCCTCAGCCCCGGCTATGCGCTGCACGGACAGGTTCAGGGCCTGTGCGAAACCGCCGGGGCCCGGCTCAGCACGGAATTCGAAGGCACCAGCCTGGACGCCCTGCGGCAGATGGTGTCGCTGGGCATGGGGATCACCCTGCTGCCCGCGCTCTATGTCGCCTCCGAAGTCCGCGCGACCGGCGCCGATGTCACCACGCGGCCGCTGCGACCCGCGATGCACAGAACTGTCGGGCTGGCCTGGCGCACGGCCACCGGCACCCCGCCCGCGATCGACCGCTTCATCCAGCTGACCCGGCAGGTGATCCACGACGAGATGAGCGGCATCCTGCAACCCGTCAGATGACAAGGTAAAAACCCGAAAAACACGTGAAGAAGAGGGATTCACAAGCGGATCCGCCTGTGTCATACTAGGGTCACGCACCCGCCAGAGGTGCGACCAGAGGCAATCAAGACGGCAGGTATACCGCGTGTCCCGGACAACCAGACCCAGCATCGGCGCGATCGCGTTTTTCGCGGTCTCCTTTGCGCTGGCGATCTATTTCACCTTTGCTGCCGTGCAGGGCGATTTCGGCCTGTTTCGCCGCGTCGAGATTGCCGCCGAGCGCGAGGTGCTGTCGCGCGACCTGGCCAAGGTTGAGGAACAGATCGACCGGATGGAAAACCTGACCCGGCGTCTGAGCGACGATTATCTGGATCTTGACCTGCTGGACGAACAGGCCCGGTCCGTACTGGGCCTGCTGCGCGCCGACGAGATCGTGATCCGCTGAGGCTAAGCGCCTGGATTTTTCGTAGAAAAATCTCCTGACGTCGAAAATCTTCTGCGAAGATTTTCCGGCCCCACCCGGCCTTGCCGCCGCGTCATATTAGCACTCGTCATGCGGCGAAAAATGCTTTATTAGATAGTTTAATGCTAAACTATTTCACCGACAGAGGAATGGCGCCGTGACCGCGACGAGAAAGACCTCAAGAAAATCAAATACTTCCGCCGAAGAACTGAAGCACTATTACCGCGAGATGTTGCTGATCCGCCGATTCGAGGAAAAGGCCGGCCAACTCTACGGCATGGGTCTGATCGGCGGGTTCTGCCATCTTTATATCGGCCAGGAAGCGGTTGTCGTGGGTCTTGAGGCCGCCGCCGAAGAGGGTGACAAGCGCATCACCTCGTATCGCGACCACGGCCACATGCTGGCCTGTGGCATGGAACCGGGCGGCGTCATGGCCGAACTGACCGGGCGCGAGGGCGGCCTGTCCAAGGGCAAGGGCGGCTCGATGCACATGTTCTCGAAAGAGAAGCATTTCTACGGCGGCCATGGCATCGTCGGCGCCCAGGTGCCGCTGGGTGCGGGCCTGGCCTTTGCCGACAAGTACCTGGACAACGGTCGCGTCACCTTTACCTATTTCGGCGATGGCGCGGCCAACCAGGGCCAAGTCTACGAGACCTTCAACATGGCCGCCCTGTGGAAGCTGCCAGTGATCTTCGTGATCGAGAACAACCAATACGCCATGGGCACCGCCCAGAAACGCTCGACCTCCTCGCCCGATATCTACACCCGCGGCGAAGCCTTTGGCATCCCCGGCGAAACCGTTGACGGCATGAACGTGCTGTCGGTGAAAGAGGCCGGCGAAAAGGCCGTGGCCCACTGCCGCGCCGGCAAGGGGCCCTATATTCTCGAGGTCAAGACCTATCGCTATCGCGGCCACTCGATGTCGGACCCGGCCAAGTACCGCACCCGCGAAGAGGTGCAGAAAGTGCGCGAACAGAGCGACCCGATCGAGATGGTGCGCGAGATGCTGCTCAGCGGCAAACACGCCACCGAAGATGACCTGAAGGCGATCGACAAGGAGATCAAGGAGATCGTCAACCAGGCCGCCGAATTTTCGAAAGAAAGCCCCGAGCCGTCCGTGGACGAGCTCTGGACCGATATCTACGCCTGAGAGGACATCACGACATGGCAACCGAAATTCTGATGCCCGCCCTGTCCCCCACCATGGAGGAAGGCACCCTGGCGAAATGGCTGGTCAAGGAGGGCGACACCGTCTCCTCGGGCGATATCCTGGCCGAGATCGAAACCGACAAGGCCACGATGGAGTTCGAGGCGGTCGACGAAGGCATCGTCGGCAAGATCCTGATCGCCGAAGGCACCGAAGGGGTCAAGGTCAACACCCCCATCGCCCTTCTTGTGGAAGAAGGCGAAAGCGTCGATGCGGCGCTGTCGGCCGCACCAGCGGCCGATGCGGGCAACGAGGCGGCCCCCGCAGGGGGCTCCGAGGCGCCCGCAACCCCTGCCCCGGTCGCGGCTCCCGCCGCACCCAAGGTCGACCTGTCGCCTGACTGGCCGGCGGATGCGCCGATGAAGTCGCAGACCGTGCGCGAGGCGCTGCGCGACGCGATGGCCGAAGAGATGCGCGCCGACGAGGCCGTCTATCTGATGGGCGAAGAGGTTGCCGAATACCAGGGCGCCTACAAGATCAGCCAGGGAATGCTCGACGAGTTCGGCTCCAAGCGGGTCATCGACACGCCGATCACCGAGCACGGGTTTGCCGGGATCGCCGTCGGTTCGGCCTTTGGCGGGCTCAAGCCCATTGTCGAATTCATGACCTTCAACTTCGCCATGCAGGCGATTGACCATATCATCAACTCGGCGGCCAAGACGCTCTACATGTCCGGCGGCCAGATGGGCTGTCCGATCGTGTTCCGTGGCCCCAACGGCGCCGCCGCCCGCGTCGCCGCCCAGCACAGCCAGGACTATGCCGCCTGGTACATGCAGATCCCCGGCCTCAAGGTGGCGATGCCCTACTCGGCCGCCGATTACAAAGGCCTGATGAAATCGGCGATCCGCGATCCGAACCCGGTGATCTTCCTGGAAAACGAGATCCTCTATGGCCGCAGTTTCGATGTGCCGCAGGTCGATGACCTGGTGGTGCCCTTCGGCAAGGCGCGGATCTGGCGCGAGGGCACCGATGTGACCATCGTCAGCTTTGGCATCGGCATGCAATACGCGCTTGAGGCCGCAGAGCGGCTGGCCGGTGACGGTATCAGCGCCGAGGTGATCGACCTGCGCACCCTGCGCCCGATGGACCTGCCCACCGTGATCAACTCGGTGATGAAGACCAACCGTCTGGTCACTGTCGAGGAAGGCTGGCCGCAGGGCTCCGTCGGCAGCTATATCGCGTCGGAGGTGATGCAGCAGGCCTTCGACTATCTCGACGCGCCGATCATCACCTGCACCGGCAAGGATGTGCCGATGCCCTATGCCGCGAACCTGGAAAAACTGGCGCTGATCACCACTGATGAAGTGGTCGCAGCCGTCAAACAAGTGACCTATCGGTAAGGAGCGACAGAGATGCCCACCGAAATCCTGATGCCCGCCCTCTCTCCCACCATGGAGGAAGGCACCCTGGCGAAATGGCTGGTCAAGGAAGGCGATACCGTCTCCTCGGGAGACCTGCTGGCCGAGATCGAGACCGACAAGGCCACGATGGAGTTCGAAGCCGTCGACGAAGGCATCGTCGGCAAGATCCTGGTGCCCGAAGGCACCGAAGGGGTCAAGGTGAACACCCCAATCGCGGTGCTGCTGGACGAGGGCGAAAGTGCGGGCGATATCGCCAGCGCGCCCAAGGCGGCCCCGGCCGCCGCCGCGGGCAACGAGGCCGCCCCTGCGGCGTCCGAGGCGCCCGCAGCAGCCCCCATCGCAGCCCCGGCTGCACCCAAGGGTGCTGATGGTGGCCGCGTCTTCGCCTCGCCATTGGCGCGCCGGATTGCCGCTGACAAGGGGCTCGATCTGTCGCAAATCGCAGGCTCCGGCCCGCATGGCCGGATCGTAAAGGCAGACGTGGTTGGCGCCACCGCCCCGGCAGCGGCCCCTGCCCCCGCAGCTGCGGCCCCGGCCCCCGCAGCCGAAGCTGCCGCTCCTGCAGCAGCAGCCCCCAGCGGACCCAGCGCCGATATGGTTGCCCGTATGTACGAGGGTCGCGAGTACGAAGAGGTCAAACTCGACGGCATGCGCAAGACCATCGCCGCGCGCCTGTCCGAGGCCAAGCAGACGATCCCGCATTTCTACCTGCGCCGCGATATCAAGCTGGATGCGCTGATGAAGTTCCGCGCCCAGCTGAACAAGCAGCTCGAAGGGCGTGGCGTCAAGCTGAGCGTCAACGACTTCATCATCAAGGCGGTCGCCAACGCGCTGCAACAGGTGCCCGACTGCAACGCGGTCTGGGCCGGCGACCGGGTGCTGAAGCTGAAACCCTCGGACGTGGCCGTTGCCGTCGCCATCGAGGGCGGGCTGTTCACGCCGGTGCTGAAGGATGCCGACATGAAGTCGCTCTCGGCGCTGTCGACCGAGATGAAGGATCTCGCCACCCGCGCCCGCGACCGCAAGCTGGCACCGCATGAATACCAGGGCGGCAGCTTTGCCATCTCGAACCTCGGCATGTTCGGCATCGACAATTTCGATGCCATCGTGAACCCGCCGCATGCGGGTATCCTGGCGGTCGGTTCCGGGGTCAAGAAACCGGTGGTCGGCGCCGATGGCGAGTTGACCGTGGCGACCGTGATGTCGGTGACCATGTCGGTCGATCACCGGGTGATCGACGGCGCGCTTGGCGCGCAGCTGTTGCAGGCGATCGTCGACAACCTGGAAAACCCGATGGTCATGCTGGCCTGACCGGCCACCACCGCGAAACACACAAAGCCCCGGCCACAGCGCCGGGGCTTTGTCGTACGAGAGCCAAGTGCCAATTCAGCCTGTCAAAGATGAACCTCGATCACGGTCCTGATTGAATTTGCGATATAACAATTCTCATGCGCCTCGTGATGAAGGGCTCTCAATGCTTGCTGTGCCGGCCCCTCACCCGTCCAGGTTATGCGGGGTCGCAGATCAACGCGGGACAGCCATAGCTTACCCGCGTCATTGGCCGTCATTTGCCCCTTGGCGTGATCGCGGTAGGACGCGGCCACATAGCCCGCGCGCCGCGCGATATCCAGAAACCAGAGCATGTGACAAGAGGCGATGGCCGCAACAAACGCCTCTTCGGGGTCGATAGCGGACGGGTCCGACATCGGCGTCGGAACCACATGCGGCGAGGCCGAGGCCAGACAGGTCGCGCCCCCGTCGAATTCCCACTGGTGGGCCCGGTTGTAACTGCCCCTGGCAAAATCGCCAGAGGTCACGCACCACGATACGGTTGCGTCATGGGTGGTCATCTCGCTTACTCCTTGTCGCCGGACAACACGGCATCGGCCCAGACCTGCGAAAACGCCCCGAGCGGTTTGAGCTTGGCAAAGAGATCGCGGCCCATTTCCGTCAAATGGTATCCTTCGCTGGTCAGCTCGACAAAACCGCTCTCGCGCAGTTCCCCCAACCGTTTGTTGAGCACCGTCGGCGATACCGTTTCACATCGGCTCTGCAATTGGCGAAAGGTCAGCGGGCCACCATCCAGCTGCCACACGATGCCAAGCGCCCAGGTCCGCCCGAGAAGGTCGAACAGCGCCATGATCGGCTTTCCCGATTTCGACCCGCGCACCGGCGTGCCGGGCAGAGGGATCTTTGTTGGCATTGTCACGCCCCCTTTGCTATTTTTTGCGTAGCATGTATTTGCTACTTATTATGTAGCGAATCAGAGGTGATGTCATGCTGTTTCTTCCCCTATCGGCGGCGGTCGGTGCGTCGCTGGGTTGGGCCAGCGGCATCGTCCTTGCACAGGACCCTGCCCGGCGCCTGGGCGCTTTTGAGTTTACCCGGGTTCAGCTGCTCGCCTGTGCCGCGATCCTTTGCGCGGGCTGTTCGGTCCTTGGCCTGTGGCCGACGATCGCCTGGCAGCATTGGCCCGCTTTCGCGGCCAGCATTCTGATCGGTATCATTCTTGGCAACCTTGCCATGATCGAGTGCCTGCGCCTCGGCGGGCCACGGCGGACCGAGGTCCTTCTGGCGCTCAAGGCGCCTCTGGTTGCGGGCATGGCGTTTCTGGCTTTCGGAGAAACCCTGTCTGTCCTCGATCTGTTCGGCGCATCCCTTGTGCTGGCCGGGGTCCTGATGGCGATCCTTCAGGGCGGTGATCCGCGGTCTGACAGTGATCGGCTCGCTGGCACGCAGGTCAAGGTGGTCCTCCTGGGTCTGCTTGCTGCGGGATTTCAGGGCTTTGGGTTTCTGGTCATGAAACCCGCGATGCTGGCCGGTACGGACCCAATTGCGGCCTCGGCCATTCGCCTGTCCGGGGCGGCATTTGCGATCTCGCTTGTCGCTCTCTGGCCATCGCCCGTTTTTCGAAGCGCCACCGAGATGTCGCCCGACCTTTTGTTTCGAACCATCCTGCCCGGCTTCATCGGCTATGGCCTGTCATCGACGCTTCTGCTGTTTGCCTATGCCCATCTCGACGCAGGGATCGCCGCGATCCTGGGCTCTCTCTCGCCGCTTCTCGTCCTGCCTGTTATCTGGCTAAAAGAGGGCCATCGACCCAAGGCATTGGCATTCCTGGGGGCCGGAGTGACCATCATCGGCGCAGCGGTGATCGTGCTGGCAGGATAGTCCTGAAAACTGCTGAGGCGCTGCGCCAGTCAGTACTGATAACCGGGTGTCGAGGCCGACAGGGCCTGTTCGGCCTCGTCCATCTCCGCCGCAATATCCTCGAACAGCGGCGTTGACAGGTAGCGCTCGCCGGTATCGGGCAGCATCGCCAGCAGCACCGAGCCCTCGGGCGCGGCCTCGGCCACCTTCATCGCGGCCGCGAGACTGGCGCCACCCGATATCCCGGTCAGGATGCCCTCCTCGGCCGCCAGGCGTTTGGACCAGGCGATGCTTTCCGGGCCGCTCACCGGCTCAAGGCCATCGAAGTACCCGTTGTCCAGCGCCTCTTGCAGCACCAGCGGGATGAAATCCGGCGTCCAGCCCTGGATCGGATGCGGGTTGAAAGCGGGATGGGTCGCGGCGGGTTCGCCCTCGGCATTGCGCTGTTGCGCCTCGCCCGATTGCACCAGCGCGGCATTGGCAGGCTCGCTCAGGGTGATCTTCAGATCCGGCCGCGCGGTTTTCAGCACCCGGCCCAACCCGGTGACGGTGCCGCCGGTGCCATAACCCAGCACCACGTGATCCAGCCGCGCGCCGTCGAAATCGCCGAGGATCTCTTGCGCGGTTGTGGCCTCGTGAATATCGGCATTGTCCTTGGTCTCGAACTGATGCGCCAGGAACCAGCCGTTTGCCTCGGCCAGTTCCTTGGCTTTCACCACCATCCCGACCGCCTTGTCTTCCTTGCGGGTCAGCACCACCTTGGCGCCCAGCATCCGCATCAGGCGACGGCGTTCGACCGAGAATCCGTCATGCATGGTGATGACCAGCGGATAGCCCTTGGCGGCGCAGACCATGGCCAGCCCGATACCGGTATTGCCGCTGGTCGCCTCGACCACGGTCTGGCCCGGCTGCAACCGGCCCTCGCGTTCTGCGGCCTCGATGATGTTCAGCGCCAGCCGGTCCTTGACCGATCCCGCCGGGTTGAACGCCTCGAATTTCACATACATCGTGACATGCCCCGGCGCGATCCTCTTCAGCCGGATCACCGGCGTATTGCCCACCGTTTCCAGGATCGAATCGTATAGCCGCCCGCGGCCCTTGGTCGTGAAGATCATTGCATGCCCCCAAGTCAAACTGCGAAAAGTCTTACCGTTGCATCAGATAATGCGCCGCGCGTGGCAGTACCACAAGGCGCTCGAACTCAGATAGGACCAACCTTTATCCATTATGGTCCAAAGCCGAAGAATTCTATCCCGACAACCCGGTAATCAAGATCAACAGTCGCAGTTAAGAGATTAATTCAAAATACTTTCCCTCAGAAGCGCCAATAGAGAAAAGGGGCGCAACGCGCCCCTTCTCGCATTCAAGACAAATGAAATCTCGGAGACAGGCGCCTCAGTCCGACCCGTTCGGGAACCGCTGGTCCATGTTGATCGAGGGCTGGTCACAGCCCGCCTCTCCGACGATCTTGGCCGGGATGCCCGCGACGGTCTTGCAGGGCGGCACCTCGCTCAACACCACCGAACCGGCAGCGATGCGGCTGCAATGGCCGACCTTGATATTGCCCAGCACCTTGGCGCCCGCCCCGATCAGCACGCCATCGCCTATCTTGGGATGACGGTCCTCCTCTTCCTTGCCGGTCCCGCCCAGCGTCACCGAATGCAGCATCGACACGTTGTCCCCTACCACCGCAGTTTCGCCGATGACGATGGAATGGGCGTGGTCGATCATGATCCCCTTGCCGATCCGGGCCGCCGGATGAATGTCGACGCCAAAGATCTCGGACACCCGCATCTGGAAGAAATAGGCCAGGTCATAACGTTTGCGTGTCCACAGCCAATGCGCCACGCGATAGGCCTGCATCGCCTGATATCCCTTGAAATACAGGATCGGCTGCAACAGCCGGTGGCAGGCCGGGTCACGCTCGTAGACCGCCATAAGGTCGGCGCGGGCGGCCTCGACCAGCTCGGGCGCACTGTCATAGGCATCGTCCACAATCTCGCGCAGCACCATCATCGACATCTCGTTCGAGCAGAGCTTGGCCGAAATGCGATAGGACAGCGCCCTGTCCAGATTCTTGTGGTGCAGGATACAGGCATGCACCAGCCCACCCATCAGGGGCTCTCTGTCCACAGCGTCCTGCGCTTCGGCGGTGATCCGGTCCCAGACCGGGTCCACGGGGGCAAGTTTCTTGCGCGTTTCCATCATGGCCTGTCATCCTTCTTTGTGACTAATCTAGTCAGTTAGGATCGATTTGACCAACCTCAATACGTGATGGGCGTGGTGACGGAAATGAATGAGACCCAGCATGCCCGTTTCCGGGCGCTGATCCAGAAGCGCTTGCAGGAACTGGGCGACAGCAGCGCGGTGGGGCAATCGGCGCGGGCGGTGGTCGAGTTGGATCAACAATCGGTGGGCCGCCTCAGCCGGATGGACGCACTTCAGAATCAGGCCATGGCCAAGGCCCAGCAGGCAAGGCGCGAGGTCGAGGCCCGCCGTCTAAGGCTGGCGCTCGATCGGATCTCGGCCAGAGAATACGGCTACTGCGACGGTTGCGGCGACGACCTGCCCGAGGGGCGGCTGACGCTCGATCCCGCCGCCACGCTTTGCGTCAGTTGCGCGCGCGGCTGACCTGACGGTCGATCAGCGCGCTCAGCACGATCTCGAAGCACCGGCAATAGCCCGGATCGTCGAACCCGGGCTCATCCGCCAACACCCGCTTGCGCGCCGCAGACATCAAAGAACCATTGCCAAACAGCGGATGCAGCCGCCCGGTCGCACGGACATGGGCATCGGCCATCTCCGCCTCGGACAGCATCCGACGGCAGAGAGACCGGCGCGTACCGGCGGAAGCGTGCAGCAAGGCCCGCGCCGCCGCGCTGAGATCGCCATGCAGAACCGGACGCATCGCTCAGGCCTCGACGGTCAAGCTACGGAACAGACCCGGACCGAACCGGGCCGAAATCTGCGCCACCGACAAGTCAAAGGGCCGCGCCACAGCATCCGCCACCTGCGCCGCCGCGCCATAGGTCCAGGCGGCAGACGACACGGTTTCTTCCCGCAGCACGCCACCATCCTTGATCACCCGGACCAGATAGCTTTCGCTTTCTTCGCCCAAAGGCACCTCGGGCAGGCTCCAGTCGTCGCCGTCGATCCGGGTACGCCGCACCCAGGACAGGTGAATGTCGGCGCCGTTCTCAACTGCGCGCAGGTGGGCCGGGGCATAGGGGCGCAAGCCGATGCCATCAAATGCATCGACCCGGTGCACATAAGATGGATCGTCATAACTCCGACGAGACGGGCCGATCCGGTAATGCCGC
This sequence comes from Ruegeria pomeroyi, assembly GCF_021405525.1. Taxonomy (GTDB): domain Bacteria; phylum Pseudomonadota; class Alphaproteobacteria; order Rhodobacterales; family Rhodobacteraceae; genus Ruegeria_B; species Ruegeria_B alba. The sequence goes on along the minus strand of NZ_JAGQAG010000001.1, from coordinate 1,949,531 downwards.
GCGATCCGCCGTTCCGAACTGGCAAGGTCAAGCTGCACCAGACGCGGGTCGACCAGCACGAATTGAGAGCCTGCGGGCCAGACGTCGGGCATCAACGCGTCGCTTCCCAATTGTCCCCTGAGCCGGTTGCGCAGCAGATAGGTATCGGGCGCAATCAACTCGGCCTCACGGAACTGGAACAATTCCCAGTTGTCGGTCGACCCATCGCCGATCGCCGCCAGGTTCTCTCCGTTCAGGATCGCCTCAAGAGGACGCGACTCCAGCTCTCCTGCAACCAGCTTAACCTGAACCGCATCGCCACGGTCCCACAAGCCCGCGCGCGCCCGGGCCAGCGGCGTCTCGGTCACTCCGATCACCGCCCGGGTCGCGACGATCTCGTCCAGACGATAGGCCTCGTCGCTGACCGAGGAGTAGACCGCGACCGTACCGGGCCAGGGCTGTGCGGTGACCGCCACATGCGGCGCATGCGGCACCTCATCCCCGGTGATCAGCGGCAAATCCAACAGCAAGGGCAGCACCGGAACCGGGGGCACAAACTCCTGAACCACAGGACGATCCTCAGCCATGTCCGAAGTCTGATATATATTCGGTTCAACCCGCACGGCCTCGATCAGCTGCATATGCGCCTGTTCGACCCGGTCCACACGATACAGCCCGCCGATCTCGTCCCCGGCATCGGGCAGGCGCACCACGTCACCCGCGCCCAGCGCCAGCCGCGAGGGCGGCAGCGCAAAACGGATCGTATCGCGACCCAGACGCGCCTCGGCCAACCAGCGTTCCACCGTCTGTCGTCCCTCGGCACGAGTCAGCGCCAGCGGCATCTCGTTCGATGACACCGCATGAGTGGCGTCATCGGGTAGAACCGCCTCTTCGGCCACCACATCATGGTTTGCATCTGCCTGAACAAAGCGCAGCCTTACACGTCCACTCAACTCCAGATCGGACTCGCGCCGATGCTCCAGCGCGCCGTCAATCTCTTCGTGTAGGGCCAGCAAAGCGCGGTCCAGCTCGACCGGCCGTCCCCCGTCGCGCAGGCGAAAGACCAGCTTGCCATCGCGTTCGATCGCATCGAACCCGTATCGCAGCATCAGCGGTTGCAGCGCGGATCGGGCATCGCTGACCTGATCGACCGTATAGCCCCGCACGATGCCCCACAGTGCTCCGAGATCTACCGCGCTCACCTTGGCACGGGCACAGATCTCGCGCACGACCGAGGCCAATGTCCGGTTGCCCGACCGCCCGTTCAGCCAGTGGCCGCGCGCGTAATTCGCCCCATCGGCCCACAATTCGCGATTGTTGGGAAAGGCGGGAAAGGGCCGCACATCCCAGGCCCAGACATAGGCATTGGCCATGTCGATCATCGGCGCCTGATACTCGACCGAGACCGGATTGTTCGCCGGCTCGTTCCAATACCCCAGTACCGCATTCAGATAGGCCAGTTGCATCAGGTCGTCGCGCGCGCCGTTCGAGTATTTCGGCAGGCTCGATTCCGAGGATTTCGGATCGAGGAACTTGTTGGGCTGATTGGTGCCCTTGTCCACAGCCGCGCAGCCAAGCTCGGTAAACCAGATCGGTTTCGATTGCGGCACCCAATCGGTGGGCAAAGCCTGACGGTTGCCCCCGATCCGCTCGTGATGGGGGTTGGCCCACCAGTTGCGGATATCCTTGTACCGCCAAACCCAGGCCTCGCCATGGGCATCATCCGTGATCGGCGTACGGATCTGCGCCGCCTCCGCTTCGGGCGAATGGTAGTACCAGTCATAGCCCTCACCGCCCTCGACATTGCCGCGCAGATAGTCCTGCTCATAGATATGTCGGGTTCCGGCCTGGGCATCGGCATGGTCTTCGCCATCACGCCAATCCGACAGCGGCATGTAGTTGTCGATACCGACAAAGTCGATCTCGGGATCGGCCCACAGCGGATCAAGATGGAAATAGCGATCCCCGCTGCCATCCTGCGGCTGATAGCCGAAATACTCGCTCCAGTCGGCGGCATAGCCCAGCTTGGTTTCCGGCCCCAGAATGGTCCGCACCTCTGCCGCCAGAGCGCGCAAGGCCTGAACGGCCGGAAACCCGGCGGCGCCCCGGATCTGGGTCAGGCCGCGCATCTCGGAACCGATGCAAAAGGACGAGACACCGCCCGCTGCCTTGCACAGCGCCGCATTGTGCAGGATGAAACGGCGCAGGCCCCAATCCTCGGGGCCGGTATAGGTCACCACCCCGTCACCGATCACGAAATCCGCAGCCGAGGCCGTGCCAAAGAACGCCGCCACTTCGGCATCCGCTGCCGCTGTGCCGTCGGGCGTGCCGGGCTGGGTCGGCGCAAGGCTCAGCGTGATCCGCCCCCGCCAGGGCAGATGCGGCTGCCCCTCCTCACCGGTCCATGGGTTGATCAGCGTGTTGCCCGCCAACTGGTCCATCAGGATGAACGGATAGAACATCACCCTTTGCCCGGCCTTGTGCATGTGCCGGATCGCCTCGACCACCGCCGCGTCGGCCGGCGTACCGCCATAGATCGGGCGGTCCTCGATCCGCGCAATCTCATCCACCGTGGTCCGGCTCAGGCCCGAAACCTGCCAGGGCATGTTGCTGCCGTCGATATTCTTGCGCTCGACCTTGGGCCGGATCTCGCAATTGCCACAGCGCAGATCGCCACCGAACCACGACACCACCAGCGAGGCCGCGCCCACTTCGGGCAATTCCTCGCCCAGCGCCTCCAACGAGGTCAGAAAATCGGTCTGCCCGGATGGAGAGTTGCTGTTGGCCGCCCAGAAACTGCCCGGCCCGTTGGAATAGTTCACCTGGGTGGTGGCCAGCGCATATTCCCCGGTTCCCGGAATCAACGCCACGCCCTTGACCAGCCCCGCCAGCCCCAGCTCGGCAGGATCGGCATCGGGCTGGTCGCTTCGAACCACCTCGAACGAGAATTGCGGCACCCGGTTGCCGAACCGGTCCAGATCCAGATCCTCGAACACCACATAGGCGGTACCGCGATAAGCAGGCACCAGACCCGCACCCTCGACCGCCTCCATCACCGGGTCGGGCAGCTGATCGGCGGTGCCGCGATAGACGCGCATGTTCAATTCGTCCGGCGCGATCTCGTCCCCGTCCGCCCAGACCCGGCGCACACCGGCAATCTCGCCCTCGCAGAGCGCAACCGCCAGCGACACCGAATAGCTGTACTGCGTGGTCTTCGGCTGCGGGCGCGAACCCTTGCCACCGCCACTCGTCGTCGTGGTCTCGGCAAAATCCGAGGCCCAGATCACCTGACCACCCACCCGCATCCGGCCATAGACCTGCGCGATGGCATGCCCCTCGCCCGAATTGGTCAGCCGGAAGCGGTCGACCTTACCGGTTTCCACCGCTTCGGCGCCCGAGCCCAGCAACCGCTGATCCAGAACCCGGCCCACGGTCGCACCCACGGCCCGTCCCAACACCGCCGAAGACAGTCCCGCAACGGTTCCACCGACCGAGCCGCCAATCGCCGCACCGGCGGCAGAAAGAAGTATCGTCGCCATCAACTCACCTCCTGAGGAAATTCGAACCGGGACACCACACGCCGCAGCCACGGCGTGCTCAGGGGGCTCTCGACCACGCCATGCCCGGAATAGGCGTGGATGAACCGGGGACAGGCTCCCGCCTCGGACACAATGCCCAAATGTTTGGCGACGCTGCCGCCACGCATCCGGAACAACAGCACCTCTCCGGGCACCACAGGCCCGGGCGCAGTTTCGACCAGATGCCGACGCGCGGCCTGCCACAGGCGCTCCTCGCCCTGCGGCTCGGACCAATCCATCGAATAGGCCGGCACGGCTTCAGGCTCACGGCCATAAAGCCCACGCCAGATACCCCGGATCAGACCCAGGCAATCACTGCCCGCCCCCGGGGTCGAGGCCTGATGCCGATAGGGCGTGCCAAGCCATTTGCGGGCAATGGCAACCGCGTCACAGCCACGCCCGGTCATCTCAGGCTCCCGCCACTATTGGCCCCGGTCCGCTTGGGGCTGGCCATGACCCAATCCTCGCGCGGCAAATCTGGGAAGCCCTGAAAATTCAGCAGGTTGTTGAACTTCAGGCGGCAGGTTTCCATTCGCTTGTCGCAGCCCGCCGTCAGCCGCAGCCCGTCGCCCGGGCGCAGCACGGCCCGGATCGGTTCCCACAGCTCGATTTCGCGACCCGCCGCTGTCATCTTGTCTGACTTTATGAGCGCCCACAAACCCGCCGCCGCGCCACTCGTGACATCCAGCCGACCCCGCTGGAACCACCCCGGCTCAAACCCGGACAGGTCGGCCCAGCGAAACACCCGCGCCTCGTCGACTTGCTCCACCGTGACCTCTGCCCGGTATCCGGGCTGATCCAGGTCGAACCGGCAGGCGCCATCGCCCAGAACCGCCGTACAGGGTTTCTGAAACACCCGGCCCAACGGCTGGTTCAGCGCATCGGTCAACCCGCGCAACTCGGCCTGAAACGCACCGCCGCCCCGCCGCAACTCGCCGATCGAGCCGCGAAACTGCAACCAGCGCTGCTCCGGCTCGGTCCAGTTGACCAGCCAGGAAAGTACCTCGGCCCCGTCGAACCGGCCCGCCTCGATATCCTCCTCGCGCACCGCCGCGTCGCTGAGCGCGCCCAGCGCCTCGGAATTGTCCACCGACAGGCCGGTGCTCTGCTCCAGCGCCGCCGCCGTCAAACCGCTATCGGCCTTGAAGGTGAACCCGTCAAACGCCAGCATGCAATCGTGATCGGTGAACCCGAACCGCACCCCATCCTTGCGCAGGATCGCCCAGCACCGGCACAGCGAGGTCACCCCGCTGGCCAGATGCGCCTGCATCGCCTCGCTCGGCCCGCCCATCACACACGCACCTCGACCACCGGCACATTGGGCACGTCGCCCGCGCGGAAACTGGCCACGCTGGTCTGGATCCGGTCAGTGTCGAAGCGCACCGGCACATCGAACTCAAAACCGGCACTGATCTGCACACCGACCGGAGGCGGTGCCTCGAAACGCACAAGACCGCTGGTCACGTCCACCTCGTAATCCACCGCTTCTTTCATCTCGTCCTGATCCAGACCGATCCGGACCGTACCCAGTACCGGTTTGCTGATCGGGCGTGCATAGCTGACGGTGCCGGACCGATATGTCTTGACCAGAGGAAAGGCGGTCTCGACCCCGTCACCCACAGCGATCACCTGATCGTCATAGCGCGGCTCGGCCGAGGCGCGGCTCGACTTGAAGTCGGACCAGTCCTTCCATCGGAACCCGTAAACCTGCCCCTGACGCGCCTCGAAGAACGCGATCAGCGTCTCGATATCGTCCAGCGAGCGCATGCCCACGCCCGCGTCATAACGCCGGCGCGCATGTGCCCAGGGAGAGTTGCGCTCCTCGAACCCGTTGACCAGCGTCACGATATCGGTGCGCCGCTCGGGCCCCCCGATCGAGCCAAAGCTCAGATTGGCGGGAAATCTCACCTCGTGGAAGTTCATGATCCGCTCCCCTTGTTAGCGATTGCGATTGCCACGACCCAGCGCGCGGCCCATCTGGGCGGCGATCTGACCCTGGCTGCGGCGGAACCCCTGCACATCGGGGGTGGTGATGTTCATCACCACGTTCACTGCGCGACCGCCGCCGTTGTTGCGCACGCCCAGCTTGCCATCGGCGCCGCGCGCCAGCGGCATGATCGCTTCCGGCCCCGCCTCGCCCATCAGCCCCATGCCGCCCCTCATGGGAAAGGCCACCGGTCCGCTGACCACGCCGCCGCTGGCAAAGGGCATCACCCGGCCCTGGCTGAACGAGCCGCCCTTGGCAAAGGGCAACAGCCCCTCGAACAGCGAACCCACACCATCCGCGATCAACCCGCCGAAATGATCGGTCACCGGCTTGATCGCCGCCGAATAGGTGGTCTGGATCATCGACCGGGCCACCGTTTCCAGCGCGTCGGACAGTTTCATGCCGTCCAGCACGACGCCATCGAAGGCGCGGCGCAGCCCCTTGGACAGGCCCCGCTCCAGCGTCTGCACATCCTGCCCCGTGGCCGCCAGCGCGCTGCGCACCCGGCGCAGCTCGGCATCAAAGCCCGCGGCCATGACAGCGGCATCGCCCAGCGTATCGCCCAGGCTTTCACCCGTGGCTTCCAGTTCCGAAAACCCGTCAGTCTCCGCCATGATCCTCTCCTTGTGTCTGGTCCGGCCAGGCCGCCAGCAGCGCATCCAGTCCGGCGCGGCCCATCGGCGCGGTCCCGGCACCCTGCCCCAGCATCAGCCGCAACTCGGCCGGGGTCAGGCGCCAGAACGCCTCGGGCGTCAGCCGCAATCCCAACATCCCGGCCCGCATCAGCGCGGGCCAGTCGAACCCGTTCATGTTTCCCCCGGCAGCATGAAGGCGCGCGCCAGAAGTTCCGCCGCAGCCCGCGCCGCTGCCAGCGGCCCACCGGCGATCTCGGCCCGCAGAAGCTGGGCGCGGCTCACATCCGCGCCCCCGCCCCTGAGCCCCGCAACCACCAGCGCCAGCACGTCGCGGCTGGAAAACGCACCCCCTTCGAACCGCTGCACCAGTTCCACCAGCGAGCCGCTCTCCATTTCAGCCTCAAGCTCGGCCAACGCGCCCAGCGTCAGCTTCAGCACCCGTTGCTCACCATCGATGACCAGGGCCACCTCTCCCGTCCACGGATTGGCCATGATCAGATCGCGGTAAAGGCAAGCGCACCGGCGCTGGCCAGGCTCACTTCATAGGTCGCCTCGCCATTGTGACTGCCCGCATAGTCGATGCCGGTCACCTGAAACGGCCCCTCGACAATGCCGAAATCGGGGATGATCACCTGGAAATCGGGCGTCTCGCCGTCAAAGAACAGTTGCCGCGCCCGCTCGTCGGTGCCCGCATCCTTGAACACGCCCGAGCCCGAGATCGAGGCCGATTTGACCCCCGCCCCCGACAAGAGTTCGCGCCACCCCCCCTGGCTCTCCAGGCTGGTGACATCCACGCTCTCGGCGTTAAAGCTTACGCGGGTTGCACGCAGCCCCGCGATGGTTTCGAACAGGCCCGTGCCGTTCATGTCCACTTTGACCAGCAGGTCCTTGCCGTTCTGGGCACCCATGATGTTACTCCACGTTCAGGTTGATCAATTGTCTTCGACGCGGGCGCGAAACCGCAGGTCGATCTGCCGGACCGCGCCCCCCGTCCCGGTCCGCCGGGCCGAGGCCCGGTCGAACCACAGCCCCACCAGGCGCCCGCGCGCCAGGCTCAGCGCCGCATCGTCCAGCGCATCGCTCACCGCGCCCGCCAGCGTCTTGGCGCCAGCGAACCCGGCCGCCTCCGAGATCACCGAGACGGTGAACCGGTGCTCGGCCCCCTCGCCGCTCTGGTCCGAGGCATCGCGCACCTCTTCCGGACCCAGCAGCACATAGGTCTGCGGCAGCGTGCCCGAAGGCAGCGCATCGTAAATGTCCGTCCCCACCAGGGCCGCCACCCCGGCATCCGCCAGCAGGTGCTGATAGACCGCCGCCTGCAACGCCGCCGCCACGCCATAGCTCATGCCGTTACCTCCTCATCCGCAAAACAGGTCAGAAACCGTCCGGCCGGGTCATGCTCGGCCACCGCCCGGATCACGAAAACGCGGGCGCCATCGGTGAACCGCTGTTCGGGCGCGGGCCGCATCGACGACCCGTCGGGCGCCGCGCGCAGCGTGATGCGATAGCTGACCCGCGAGCGGGACGCGCCCGCCTCGAACCGCTCGGCTCCGCTGCGCGCGGTGACATCGGCCCAGACCGTGCCAAGGGCCGTCCAGCTCTCGGCATATCCGCCCGCGCCGTCAGCCACCCGCGCGGGTGCCTCCAGCACCAGGCGCCGGTTCAGATGCGGCGCCTTCATTGCACCACCCCCGAGCCAAAGCGCACGGTGCGATAGCGCTGGATCAGGCTGGTCACCCCAAAGGGCATGCAGCCATCGCCCAGCGCTGTCTCGTGCCGGTATTCATAGTAATGCGCCGCCAACAGCAGCACCGCCTGCCCCAGATCGGCGGGCAGCCCGCCCCAATCGGCGGCCATCCCGGCCACCAGGGCGACAATCGCCGCACCACCGGTGGCCACGGTCGGCAGCAGCGCCCCCGCCGGGCGCAGCCGCGGCCGCTGGCTGTCACGTTCCAGCCGATAGGCGGCCGGGTCCAGCACCGTGTCCTGCCCGCCCCCATCGCGCAGCGTCACCGAGGTGACCGTCTGCACCGGCACCACCGGCAACACTTCACCCGTGGCGTCGCGCCAATTGTAGACCGTCCAGGAAAACTGACGCGAGATCAGGATCTTGCCCGTTCGCGCCTCGATCGCGGCAATGGCGGCTCGCAGGAAACTGCGCAACACCTCGTCCTGCACGTAGTCCTCTGCAAACCCGGTGCCCAGCCGCAAATGCGCCTTGAACTGTGCCACCGGCAGCGCGGCATCCGCAACGGCGGTCTCTTCGATCAACATCATCAATTCACTCCGCAAGCTCGGGCCCCTCCGGGCCGTTCGTCTCAGGTCATGCGGGCCCGCGCCGCCTCACGTTGCTCGGACGGAGGGGAGCAGCTAGACAACGCCAGGGATACCGGCGCGCGCCCGCACCCGGGGCCAGTCACCCGGCCCCGGATCCGGCTACGCTCAGGCGACGCCGAATTTCAGCAGCTTGATCGCGGCAAAGTCGCTCACATCGCCGCCCACACGCTTGGTCGCATAGAACAGCACATGCGGCTTGGCGCTGAACGGGTCGCGCAGCACGCGCAGATCCGGGCGCTCGGCCACGGTATAGCCCGCGTTGAAATCGCCGAACGCGATGGAATAGCTGTCGGTTGCCGGATCGGGCATGTCCTCGGCGATCACCACCGGATAGCCCATCAGCCGCGCGGGCTCGCCCGCCGCCAGACCATCCGACCACAGGAAGCGGCCATCGGCATCCTTCAGCTTGCGGATGGTGCCCGCGGTTTTCGAGTTCATCACGAACGCCCCGTTGGCGCGGTACTGCGCCCCCAGCGCATAGACCAGATCGACGATATCGTCGGCATCCACACCAGCGGCCACACCAGAGGCGACATAGCCGATATTGCCCCAGGCCCAGCTGTCATTGTCGACAGCGGCATGGTTCAGGAAACCGCGCGGCTTGTTCACCCCGTCCCCGTTGATAAAGCTCTGCGCCTCGGCGCGGGCGAACTTGTTGGCGATGCGGTCGGCCAGCCAGCCCTCGATGTCAAAGGCGCTGTCATCCAGCAGGCGCTGGCTTGCCTTGGGCAGAGCGCTCAGCTCGTGCAGCGGGATCGAAATACGGTCGATCGACGGCGTCCCGGTCTCGCTGGCCGCCGCGGTCTCATCCGCCCAGCCGGCACCGATATCGGTGTGGTCGATCAGCACGTCGAACGAGTTCGCCTCCACATGCACCACCGAGGCGATCGAGCGGATCGAGGCCGTCGAATGCAGTACCGCCTTGATACGCTCGGCGGTCTGCGGGTCGACCAGATAGCCGCCATCGCTGTTGATCGCGGTCGACATCGCCTTGCCTTCCAGGGTCAGCCCGCGCAGCGCATCGTCATCGCCCGAGCGCAGATAGGCGTCGAACGCCTTCTGATGCGGGGCGCCGTCCTCGACGGAGGCGGCCAGATGCGGACGCGCCGCGGTGAGTGATTTACGATCCAGCATGGTCATACGCTCTTCTGTCTGTTGCAGTTTGGTTTCAACTTCGGTGCGAAAACCCTTGAATTCATTCACGAAGCCAGTCATCGCCTGCTTCACCTCCTGAACCAGGGGCACACCCTCTCCGGCCAAGGCCGGGATCTCGGTCTTGCTCATCGGCACGTCCTTTCGGGTGGGTTGCGGCGCGCTTACCTTCGCGCCAGTTCCTGCCGGGCGCTGTCGAACAGCTCGGCAATGCTGCGCCAGGCCTTTTCGACTTCGGGGGATGCCCCCTTGGCCGCGACCCGGGCACTGGGCAGCATGGGAAAGGTCACCAGCGACACTTCCCACAGCTCCAGTTCGGTCAAGAGCCGCTGGCCCTTGTCATTCTTGCTGGCCCGACGGGTGCGATAGCCGATCGACAGCCCGTCGATGGCCCCCGCGCGGATCAGGGCCGCCGCCTCGCGCCCTTTCTGGGTGCTCTCCAGCAACCGACCCTTGACCCACAGACCGCGTGCATCCTCGCGCACCTCATCCCAGACCCCGATCGGCTGGGCCGGGTCGTGCTGCCACAGCATCTTGACCCGCTGCCCGGCTGCGTTCAGTGCCTTGAGCGAGGCCGCATAGGCCCCCGCCTGCACATTGTCGCCGCCCTGATCGGTCTGGCCAAACAGGCTGGCATAACCCTCGATCACCGCATCCTCGCTGACCGTCAGACTATCGCCGAAGCGTGCGAATTTATGTTCAAGTCCGGCATCCATATCCATGAAACACTCCTCGTAAATCATTGCCATCTCAGGGAGAAATCACCAGAAAGGATTGAAAGACCTGGGCCAGGATCGCGCCTGCGACACCGTAGACCGTGAGCCACAGCCGCCGCTCCATCCGCTCGATCGCCTCGTCCAGCTGGTCCAGCCTGCGGCAGAGATGCTCGTGTTGCAACGCGGCCACCCGCTCATGCGCCTCCAGCCGCAGGCCCGGCGCACAGTCAAAGGGCGCATAGCCCGACCCCTCAGCCATGGGCGTCCTCCGCCAGCGCCGGCAGGCCCAGCAACATCCGCTTTTCCGCCCCGGTCAGGAAATCGGCGCGGCTGACGCGCGCCCATTGCGCATCGCGCTCGGCGGCCAGCGCCGGCACCTGGTCCAGGTCGGGCTTCAACAGCACCTCCTCGCCCGACAGGCCCGACAGCCAGTCCGACAGGTTCGCCGCCACCCGCGTCACCAGGGGCAGAACCGTCAGGCGGTAAAACGCCCGATTGGCCTCCTGATAGTTCGAATAGGTCGCGTCGCCCTGGATGCCCAGCAGCATCGGCGGCACGCCAAAGGCCAGCGCGATCTCGCGGGCGGCGGCTTCCTTGGTCTTCTGAAACTCCATGTCCGAGGGCGAGAAACCCATCGGCTTCCAGTCGAGCCCGCCTTCCAGCACCATTGGCCGGCCAGCATTGCGCGCGCCCTGGAAATTCGCCTCGATCTCGTCGGACAGGCGGCGGAACTGATCCTCGGCCATCACGCCCTGCCCATCGCCACCGGTCCAGACCAGCGCGCCCGAGGGCCGCGCGGCGTTGTCGAGCAGCGATTTCGACCAACGCGAGGCCGCGTTATGCACATCCACCGCCATCGCCGCAGCCTGCATCGGCGAAAAGCCGTAGTGATCGTCTTGCGGGTGGAAAGACTTGATATGACAGATACCGACGGCATCGAAACGATGCGACTTGCCGCCCACCGTGTATTCATAGGCTACCGGCCAGCCATCGGCGCCGGGCACCACCCGCATCCGGTCCGAGCGCAGCACATGCAGCTCGACCGGCAGGTCATCGGCGCCACGCACCGCCTCGACATAGGCATCCCCCGACAACAGCAGCTGCCCGAACAGCGCCTCCATCAGCTCGGCCCGGCCCTGCGCGCCATTGGGGCGGCGGATCAGGCTCAGCATCGGGTGCGTCTCATAGCGCTGTACCCGGTCCTGCAACACCAGCGGCAACGCCGCCGCCGCCTCGGAAATCAGCTTAACCGAGCGGAACCCCACCGGATTGCCCGCAAACCCCGTCCGCGTCAGCGAGGCGGTGTCGCGCGGGCTCCAGGCGACCCGGCCCGCATTGTGCCAGGCCACCACCGGCCCCGCCGCGCTGGCCTTGGCCTCGGGCGCTTCCGCTCCGGCCCCACGACGCAGGAAATCAAAGATCATGGCAATGCTCCTATCTTCTCGCCCGGCGCCGGATGCGCTGCGGCCTTGTTGATGAGAGTTATCGTCGAAGATTGTTCAGGACCCGGAAACAGACCGTTCGCAGCTAGTGCAACGGCCCGCGTGGCTCACAGCACCCGCACCCGCGGGCGCCTATAGGCCGCCGCAGGCGCGATCATCAGCTCGTGCAGCGCCCAGACCAGCGCGTCCACCCGGTCGGGCGATCCCTGCCCCTCGTAGCCGCGCGCGGTCATCTGGCCCATCTGCTCTTCCAGCGCGGTCAGCCCCGCCACATGGCGCACCCGCTCCTGTTCATAAAGCGCCGCCACCGGCTCGGCCCGCGCCACCTTGCCCCGCGCCGCATGCACCGCCTTGAAGGGCACCAGCGGATCCACCTGGCGCAGCACCTCCTCGACCAGCTGGCCGCCCTGATTGACCTCGGCCACCAGCCGCTCGGCGCCGAACGCATCCATCGCGGCAATCGCCGCCTTGGCCCAGGTGGTCGGCCCGGCGCCCTGCACCGTGCGGTCCGCCAGCACCCAGGCGCGCCAATCCTGCGGCGGCCCCTGCATCTGGGCGCCCACAACCACGATACCGCAGGCATCGCCACTGGCACCGCCGCTGACCGACGGGTCCAGCGCCACCACCACCCGATCCAGTTCGGGCACGCGCGACGTGCGCGCCCGGTCCAGCATCTCGGCCGTCCACAGCGCCCCCTCGGCATCGGCCAGCAACACCCCATCCAGCTCCTGACGCCCCAGCCGCGTGCCCGCATAACGTGCCCGCACCTCCTCCAGAAAGCTCTCGGCCAGATTGGCCCGGTTCGCCTCGGTCGGCGCATGGGTCTGCACCGTGCTGGGCGCGGCCAGCAGATCCTTCAGCGGCTTCACATTGCGCGGCGTTGTGGTCACGCAAACCTGTGGCCGTTCCCCCAACCGCAGCGCGAATTGCAGCATGTCCCAGGTCTCGCCCGCCTTTTTCCACTTGGCCAGCTCATCCACCCAGGCCGCGTCGAATTGCGGCCCGCGCAGCCCCTCAGGGTCCTGAGCAGAAAAAGCCTGCGCCTCGGCACCGTTGGGCCAGATCAGCTTGCGTTCGCTGGCCTTCCAACTGGGGCGGCGGTCGGGCGGCGAACAGGCCAGGATGCCGCTGTCGCCAAACACCATCACATCGCGCACCTGGTCATAGGTCTCGCCCACCAGTGCCACCCGCCGCGCGCGCCCCGCATCCAGCGGTCGCGACCCCTCGACTTGGGCGCGCACCCATTCGGCGCCTGCACGGGTCTTGCCCGCGCCGCGTCCGCCCAGGATCACCCAGGCCCGCCAATCGCCCTCGGGCGGCAATTGATGCGGCAATGCCCAGAACTCGAACAGAAAAGGGAGGGCGCATAGCCCTCCCTCCCCGATTTCACTCAGAAACCGCTCCCTCTCGGCAACACTTGCGCAGGCGAGCAAGGCGGCACCCGATCTCAGATCGGGCGCGGTCAAGGTCCAGGGCATATCCGCCCTGGGCAATGCCTGCTTCTCGTCGGACTTGTTCGGCAAAACTGGCCTCCACTTTCTGACATTCGCGGATCAGGCTGGCCGCCTGGCCCATCTGCTTGCCATATCCGGCAAGATCACCATCCTCCCCGGCTCGGATCCGTTTCTGCAGGTCTTCCGCCGCATTGCGCAGATCGCGAATGGAATTTTCCAACGACTGAAGCAGTTCAGCCGTCCGGGAAATCCGCTCCTCCGGGGTAATCAAAGTCATGTGTGCTCGTGACCTCATGCGAGAGTGATCTCCGCACGAGAGAGACGAAAAAACGGCCACCGGGGTCACCCCCGGGGCCGTTCGCGCATCTCTTCTAGCATGACACAACCTATACACGAAACCGTGCGCTGAGTCAAGGCCTTCGCGCAACAGCGCAACAGCGCAACAGGCAACGCACTGGAATCGTTAACAAAACCTTATCCGGGCCGAGACCGGACCCGAAATGGGGTTTTCACCCACCACAACCACCGCCATATCACGGATATGCGCACCGATCTTGACCATTTCGAAACCGTCGCCCGCCAGACAGTCGACACGATGCCACCGGCCTTTCGCAGCCATGCGCGGGCGGTGCTGCTACGGGTGGCGGACTGGCCGGATGCCGACATGCTCGATGCGCTTGGTATGGACGATCCGCTTGAATTGACCGGCCTCTACGAGGGTATTCCCATGACCGAGAAATCGGTTGGCGATTTCGCTGCTCCTCCCGATACGGTCTGGCTGTTCCGGGAACCGATCCTGGACGAGTGGCGCGCACGCGGCGATATCGCACTGGACATGCTGATTGCCCATGTGGTGGTGCATGAATTCGCGCATCATTTCGGGTGGTCGGACGAGGATATCGCCACCATCGACGCTTGGTGGCTCTGAGCGCCCTGCTCTTCGACCAAAGACAAGAACCAAACGCCCGGACCTGTGGGCCCGGGCGCGGTGGTCAATTGCCCTGTTGCTGGGCCTCGATCTCGCGCCATTTGGCGACGTTGCGGTTATGCTCTTCCAACGTCTCGGCAAAGGCGTGTCCACCACTGCCATCGGCAACGAAAAAGACATAATCGGTGGTGTCGGGATTGACCGCAGCCTCCAGGCTGGCCAATCCAGGATTGGCAATCGGTGTCGGCGGCAATCCTTCGATCACATAAGTATTCCAAGGTGTTACCCCGCGAAGCTCACTTTGACGCAACCCCCGGCCCAGCACTCCTTTACCCTTGGTGATGCCATAGATCACGGTCGGGTCCGTCTGCAGGCGCATGTCCCGGTTCAGGCGGTTGACAAACACGCTGGCCACCTGGCGGCGCTCTTCAGGCACGCCGGTTTCCTTCTCGATGATCGAGGCCAGGATCAGCATCTCCTCGCGGCTTTGCAGCGGCAGGCCCTCGACGCGCGCCTCCCAGGCGGCATTGATCCGCAGTTCCTGCTTCTCCTGCATCTGGGCCAGCAGCGCGGCGCGCTCCATCCCCACCGTCACGTCATAGCTGTCGGGGGCCAGCAGCCCCTCGCGCGGCAGCTCGTCCACCTCGCCCGCCAGCACGTCCCAGGCCTTCAGCCCCTCGACCACCTGCCAGCTGGTCACACCCTCGGCCATGGCCAGCCGGTACCGGGTGTCGCGCTCGGCGCGTTTCTCGGCATAGACCGCGGGCGCCTCGCCCTCGCTGGGGTCGAATTCTACCAGTTCCACGAATTGCTCTGTCGCCGGGTCCAGTTCGCGCACTTCCAGCAGCAAGCGGTTGACGCCGATGCGATAGACGATCTCGGTGCCACAGCTGCTGGCGCCGCCACGGGTGATCTGGTCGATGATCTCCTCCATCGAGGCACCTTCCTTGACCAGATAGCTGCCCGCCTTCAGCTGTGTCGCCTTTTCGGAGTAGCGCGCACTGATACGGAACATGGCGCCACTGCTGACCGCGCCCGAGGCCTCAAGATCGCGGCTGACGCGGGTCATGTTCGACCCACTCTTGACCTGAAGACAGATCGCCTCTTCCAGCGGGCCCTGCGCGGTATATTGCGACTTGCCCCACAGGATCACACCGGCCAGCAGGAACAGGCCAACCGCCAGAACGGTCAGCATGTTCGAGGCAAGAGCCCGCCACATCAGTCGGCCTTTCCGAAGATCACGCTTGCATTGGTGCCGCCAAAGCCAAAGGAATTCGACAGCGCCACGTCGATCTTGCGTTCACGCTTGGCGTTGGGCGCCAGATCAACCGGGGTATCCACCGCCGGATTGTCCAGGTTGATGGTGGGCGGCGCCACCTGATCGCGGATCGCCAGGATCGAAAAGATCGCCTCGATCGCACCAGCGGCGCCCAAGAGGTGCCCGGTGGCCGACTTGGTCGAGGACATGGTGACATTGGCCGCATGGTTGCCCAACAGCCGCTCGACCGCGCCCAGCTCGATCGTGTCCGCCATGGTCGAGGTGCCATGGGCGTTGATGTAATCCAGATCCGACGGCTCCAGCCCGGCACTGCGCAGCGCGGCCCGCATCGAGCGTTCCGCCCCATCGCCCGTCTCGGACGGCGCAGTGATGTGATAGGCATCGCCCGACATGCCATAACCCAGCACCTCGGCATAGATCTTGGCACCGCGCGCCTTGGCGTGCTCGTAATCCTCCAGCACCACGATGCCGGCGCCCTCACCCATCACGAACCCGTCGCGATCAATGTCATAGGGGCGGCTGGCGGCCTTGGGGTTGTCGGCATATTTCGTCGACAGCGCCTTGCAGGCGTTGAACCCGGCAATGCCGATCTCACAGATACAGGCCTCGCCACCGCCTGCGATCATCACATCTGCGTCACCGGCCCGGATGATCCGGCTGGCATCGCCAATGGCATGCGCGCCGGTCGAACAGGCGGTCACCACCGAATGATTGGGGCCCTTGAACCCGTGGCGGATCGACACCTGACCCGAGGCCAGGTTGATCAGCGCGCCGGGGATAAAGAAGGGCGACACCCGGCGGGGGCCCTTCTCCTTGATCAGGTTTGCGGTATCGGCAATCGAGCCCAGCCCGCCGATGCCCGAGCCGATCAGAACGCCGGTGCGCAGACGGTCCTCTTCGTCCTCGGGCAGCCAGTTGGCGTCCTTGCAGGCCATTTCGGCGGCAGCGATGGAATAAAGGATGAAGTCCTCGATCTTGCGCTGCTCTTTCGGCGGCATCCAGTCATCGGGGTTGAAGGTGCCATCGCTGCCATCGCCACGCGGGACCTCGCAGGCATAGGTCGTGGTGACGCCCGATGCCACCGCATCAAATCGCGTGATCGGACCCGCGCCCGATTGTCCCTCCAGCAGTCGGGACCAGGTTTCCTCGACCCCGCTGGCCAAAGGTGTGATCAGTCCCAGTCCGGTTACAACGACTCTGCGCATGAAGTGCCTCTTGCCTGCTTGCTGTTCGAGAACCGCTCATACCCTGCCCGGACCCATATGGGCAAGAGCAAGGGTGCGGGCAAGCCCGGCGGTCCCTTGCCCATTGGTCTCGAACGTCCGGGGTGCAGCCGGGTTCTACTGGAACTGCGCCACCCGCTCGTGGGCGCCAGCGGCAATGCTCAGCGCGTCTTCCAGCGACAGCGCCTTGCGGAACAACGCCCGCCCAACCAGTGCGCCGGCGATATTGGGCACATAGGCCAGCCGCGAGATATCGTCGGCCGCGCGCACCACACCGCTGGCGATGACCGGGGTGCGGGCCTGCGCGGCCAGCCCTGAGATCAGGCCCAACTTGGCCTCGACCTCCTCGACATCGCTGTCGATATCGGTGACCACGATTGCGGCAAACGGCGTGTCGCTGAACGCGTCGATAAACGCCTCGGGCGTATAGGCGCTCTGGCTGCGCCAGCCATCGGTCATCACATAGCCCTGCCAGACATCGACGCTCAGCACGATCTGGTCAGGGTGCCGCTTGGCCAGTTCCTTGACCAGCGCGGGGTCGCGCGCCGCAAGTGTGCCCACGACAATGCGCCCGGCGCCCTTGTCGATCCAATGCTCGATCCGCTCGCGGGTGCGCATGCCGCCCGCCAGTTGCACCGGGATCTCGGCCTTGCGGATGATCTGCTCGACCAGTTCCGCATTGCCGTCACCGCCCTCGACCGCGTCCAGATCGGTCAAGTGCATCCATTCGGCACCGGCGGATGCCCAGCCGGAAACCGTTTCAAACGGGTCCACATGCCACAGCATGGGCGCATCCAGCCGCCCCCTTTCCAGGGTCACGCACCGTCCGTTCTGCAATTCCATCGTCGGGTAGATGATCATGGCCGCTCCTCCGCTGAAACATGTCAAGGCGCATCTATTGCAGCATAAGGCGGGGCGCTCTTAGCTGAAAGCGGAGTGTCGGATCTCGATTGCGTCACCGTTGTCCGGGCGGCCCGTCGCGCCGCATCAGCGTCACTGTGCGGCCGCCGAACTCGGCATCGCGCATGGGCCGATATCCCAGCGATTGCGCCAACCCAAGCGAGGGCGTGTTGTCCGGCGCGATCATCGCCACCAGGCGGCCAGGAATCACCCGGTCGAACCAGTCATGCGCCGCCGTCGCGGCCTCGCGCCCCAGACCCTGGCCCTGCGCCTCGGGGGCCAGTACCCAGCCCGCCTCGGGATAAGCGTCGAAATCGGGACCCATGTCGCGGCCGCTGTAGAAGAACCCGGCCTGGCCCACCAGGCGGCGGGTCTTCTGCATCACCACGCCCCATTGGCCAAAGCCGGTCATGTGCCAATGGCCTTCGTTACGCAGGAAAGCGTCCCAGCACTCGCCCCGGCTGCGGGGCTTGCCGCCGATATGGCGCACCACCTGTTCGTCCGCCCAAATCTCGGCATAGCGGTCGAAATCCTCGGATCGCATCCCAGCCAGCCGCAGACGTCCGGTATTCAAAATCGGTATGGATCGGATCATTTCGCGCCCGTCCTGTCTCTGCCTCAACCCCAAGGTGCAAAGCAAAGAGACATTTGGCAACTGGAATCGGCCGCGCGCAAGAAAAAAGGCGCCCCCCCCGGCGGGAAGGCGCCTTATTGACCTTTCAGGTCTCAGTCGAAGCTCAGGAAGCTTCGCTGATGAACTTGACGGCGTCGCCGAAGGTCTGGATGGTCTCGGCCGCGTCGTCCGGGATTTCGATGCCGAACTCTTCTTCGAAGGCCATGACCAGCTCGACGGTGTCGAGGCTGTCGGCGCCCAGGTCGTCAATGAACGAGGCATTCTCGGTCACTTTGTCTTCTTCGACACCCAGGTGCTCCACAACGATCTTCTTAACGCGATCTGCGACGTCGCTCATGTCAGTTCCTCATTCCTACGGGGCCGCTGGCCCATTTCTGCCCTTGCCCGCTCGGGGTGGCTTGGTTTTGCCCGGTCCGGGCGGTTCAGGTTCCGGGGTGTCCCGGTAAAGCAGAAGGCCGACCCCATCGTCTGGCCTTCCTCAGGATGCGCCGCCTATAACACAGACGCGCGCGTTGGCAAACGCTTTCGCATTTCGCCACCGCGCCGCTCACAACATGGCCATACCGCCATTCACATGCAAGGTGGAGCCGGTCACATAAGCGGCCTCGGGACTGGCAAGATACAGGACCGCCGCCGCGATTTCCTCGGGCGAGCCCATGCGCCCGGCGGGAACCTGCGCCAACAGGCCGGATTTCTGATCGTCCGTCAGCTTGTCGGTCATCGCCGTGGTGATAAAGCCCGGCGCCACGGCGTTGACGGTGATTCCCCGGCTGGCAACCTCATAGGCCAGCGATTTGGACATGCCGATGACCCCGGCCTTGGAGGCGGCATAGTTACCCTGTCCAGGGTTGCCGATGGCGCCCACCACCGACGAGATGTTCACGATCCGGCCCCAGCGCGCCTTCATCATGCCGCGCAGCACGCCCTTGCACAGTTTCATGGTGGCGGTGAGGTTCACGTCGATCACGCTCTGCCATTCGTCATCCGACATACGCATGAACAGGTTATCGCGGGTGATCCCTGCATTGTTCACCAGGATATCGACCGAACCCAGCACTTCGGCGGCCTGTTTCGGCAATGCCTCAACCGCGGCCATGTCGCTCAGATTGCAGGTCAGCACATGGGCGCGCTCGCCCAACTCATCGGCCAGCGCCTGGAGCGGCTCGATCCGGGTGCCCGACAGCACGACCGAGGCACCGGCTGCATGCAGCGCACGCGCGATCGCGCCGCCGATACCACCCGAAGCGCCGGTAATCAGGGCATTCTTTCCGGTCAGATCAAACATGGTCATATTCCTCTTATCCCCGACCTGACAGATCGGGCCTTGCAAATTTAGGTGGGTTCAGGCGTCGCCAGCAAGGATTTTTTGCACATCTTCCGGTGTGCCCGCGGGTTTGCAGGCGATGTCGCGGTTGATCTTGCGCACCATGCCTGACAGCGCCTTGCCCGCACCGATCTCCCAGATCTCGGTCACGCCCTGCGCGGCCATGTATTCGACGCTTTCCCGCCAGCGAACAGACCCCGTGACCTGCTCGACCAGCAGTTGCCGGATCAGGTCGGGATCGCTCACAGCCTCGGCGCGCACATTGGCCACCAGCGGCACCGCGGGGGCCTGGATCTCGACCCCGGCCAGCGCCTCGGCCATGGCATCGGCGGCGGGCTGCATCAGGGCACAGTGGAACGGAGCGCTGACCGGCAGCATGACGGCGCGCTTGGCACCCTTCGCCTTGGCGATCTCGGCGGCGCGTTCCACCGCCGCCTTGGCGCCCGAGACCACCACCTGGGTGGGATCGTTGTCATTGGCGGCCTGGCAGACCTCGCCCTGTGCCGCCTCGGCGGCAACCTCGCGCACCGCGGCCAGATCGAGCCCCAGAATCGCCGCCATCGCGCCCTGCCCGACCGGAACCGCGCTCTGCATCGCTTGCCCTCGGGTGCGCAGCAACCGGGCGGTATCGCCGACGCTCAGCGCCCCGGCAGCGGCCAGAGCCGAATACTCGCCCAGCGAGTGACCGGCGACAAAGGCCGCCTGGGTTATGGCTACACCCTCGGCCTCGAGCGCGCGCATCGCCGCCATCGAGGTCGCCATCAGCGCCGGTTGCGCATTCTGCGTCAGCGTCAGGGTCTCGATATCGCCTTCCCAGATCAGCGCGCTCAGCTGCTCGCCCAGTGCGGCGTCGACCTCGTCGAACACGGCCTGCGCGGCCGGATAGGCCTCGGCCAGTGCCTTGCCCATGCCGATGGTCTGGGCGCCCTGCCCGGGAAACACGAATGCGGTCGTCATCTCTGTCCCTTCGCTTTCTGCAACGTTAACGCCGGGTGTAGCCGCCCCGCCCGCGCCGCACAAGCTCTGCATCCCGACACGGGAGCTGTGCGAAGGCGCATATTGTACACCGGCGACACAGACAGCAGGTTGCGGACATCCAAGACCATTCGGAGAGCGCGATGACCCTGACCAACACCCTAAAAAGCTATGGTGGCGTGGCCAAAAGCCTCCACTGGCTGACCGCGCTTTTGATCCTGACCCTGCTGCCACTGGGCTGGATCGCCGATCAGGCGGCAGAACGGGCCACAGCCGGGGGCGCCGGCGCCGAAGAGATCGCGCGCGCCGCCTGGCTGTTCTCGGCGCACAAGACATTGGGGATCGCGCTGTTCGGGGTCGCCTTGCTGCGCATCCTCTGGGCGCTGACACAAAAACGCCCCGGCCTGCTGAACGCCGATCACCGGGCCGAGGCGCTGGCGGCCGAAACCGTGCACTGGCTGCTCTATGGCGCGCTTGTGCTGGTGCCGCTCAGCGGCTGGATCCATCATGCCGCGACCGAGGGCTTTGCCCCGATCTGGTGGCCCTTTGGCCAATCGCTGCCGATGGTGCCCAAAAGCGCCGCCCTGGCCGAGTTTACCGCAGTGCTGCACCGCGCCTTTCTGCTGGTGCTGCTGGGCGCGTTGGGACTGCATGTGGCGGGGGCGCTGAAACACCACCTGATCGACCGCGATGCAACCCTGCGGCGGATGCTGCCGGGCCGGATCGACCTGCCCACGCCGCCCAAACAGGCCCACAGCGCCACGCCGCTGCTGCTGGCGCTGATGGTTTGGCTGGGCGCGCTTGGCGCGGGTACATGGGTGAACAGTCAATCAACCCCGCACACACCATCAGGGTTGCAAAGCGCGGCCTTACAGGCGGTTGCGTCCGACTGGCAGGTGAGCGAAGGCACGCTGGCGATCTCCGTCACCCAGCTGGGCAGCGCGGTCAGCGGCAGCTTTGCCGACTGGACCGCCGCCATCCAGTATGATCCGCGCGAGACACCCGGCCCGGCAGGCGAGGTCACCGTCACCATCGCCATCCCCTCGCTGGCGTTGGGATCGGTCACCGCACAGGCGATGGGGGCCGATTTCTTCGACGCGGCACAGTTTCCCACAGCCGATTTCACCGCCACGCTGCACCGTACCGAAACCGGCCACGAGGCGCGGGGCATGCTGAACCTGCGCGGTGCCAGCGTCCCGGTCACCCTGCCCTTTGACCTGGAACTTGACGGCGATACCGCCCGGATGCGCGGTACCGTCACCCTTGACCGCCGCGATTTCGGGATCGGCGCCAACATGCCGGATGAAAGCTCGCTGAAATTTCCGGTCACGGTCGATGTCTCCCTGACCGCCTCACGCTGAGCCGCACATGCAAAAGGCCGGGTCCCGAGGGGCCCGGCCTTTTGCAATAAACGGTGCAACACCGGGCCGAACGCATTCCAGGCGAAGTGCGATGTCCATAAGTGACGCTCGAAGATATCTTCGGGCCTTGTCTGTGAAGGATGGCGGCAATGCAGCACAAACCTGCCATTGGGCAGCACAGTTCCTTTAGCTGAGATCACCGCTTCGTTTGTTGGCGCAGTCGATCCAGTCAGAGGCGAAGTCAACTAGAGATCGAAAATCGCATACCTTGCATTCGGCACCTCCGAATTTTCCGAAAGAAACAGCGCCGGTCTTTTCGAACGCCTCACCAATTGCCGGAAACAGCCGGTTCATATCATCTGCTACGTCGGGTGTTTCGATCCATGTTCCGTTGGGGCCACCATTCTTGAAGCGCCGCGTCTTGGTCCGCTTGTGTTGTGCAAAGCTCTCGGCTGTGTGAAGGGCTGAGCATCGGTTCCAGCCGACCCCGATCAGCAAGATCTTCATGGCATGGCGATCACGGAGCTTCCCAAGGGGCGTTTTCTCTCCCGTTGCCCACGCGAGGCTGTGCTCTTTGAGAAAGTCATTTGCTTTCTCGCCATTAAGGCAGATCGATACAGCCGGGTGCTCGCTGCGCTGAGTTCCCGGCCAGGTTCTAAAAGTCTCCGCAATGATACCCATGCCAGACGTTGGGGATTTCGCGACATCGAAACCGGGAACGGCATCTTCTATTTCAGAAATCTGGTCTTGGGTTAAGCGGGACTTATCAATTTCAGCAGGAAAGTAGGCGTCGGAAGAGAACCCCGGCATTCCTACAAGACCTGTTCCACCTACCGCTCTCAGAAGGCTTTCAACAATTGTCCGGGCTCCGCCCACGGTAGCGCCTACGGCAGTCATCGAGCCATGTACAAAAAGCCCATCTCCCGCGTGAACACCGAGCGAGGAAAGATCATGGAGAAGGCTTGTCTGAGTATGAAATACGGCAACCATACGCCTGACTATCACCATTTCTGCGGATGCAACATCCGGTAAAGTGGGCTCGAAGCTGCCAGTGCGCTTCGAGCCCTCACACTTTTCACATGCGCACTTTTTGCAAAGGGCTGGCCAACGGGCCCGGCCTTTCCGTGTCTCGGTGACAGAGGCCTTACTCGGCCTTCATAGCCTCGATCGAAATACGAACCTCGACTTCGTCGCTGACATAAGGTGCAAACATGCCCAGGTTGAAATCGGAGCGCACCACGGTGGTGGTGGCATCGAACCCGGCCCAGGGCTTGTTTGCCATCGGGTGATCGCCCATCTGGTTCAGCACCGCGTCCAGCACCACCGACTTGGTCACGCCGTTCATGGTCAGGTCGCCGGTGATCTTGGCGGTGTTGTCTCCGGTCACTTCGATGCCGGTCGAGACAAAGGTGATCATGTCCCCTTCCTTGGCACCAAAGAAATCACCCGAGAAGAAGTGATCTTCGCGTGCTTCCCAGCCAGAGAACATCGACAGGACCGGCATCGAAACGGTCACCGAAGAGGCGGCCGGGTCTTCCTTGTCGAACAGGATCTCGCCCTCGAAGCCCGAGAACATGCCGGTGGTGGTGGAATAGCCCAGGTGGTTGTAGCTGAATACGACCTGGCTGTGGCTGGCATCCAGCAGGTATGTCTCGGGCGCGGCGGTGGCGGCGCCGGCGAGGCCGGCCAGGATCAGCGCTGCGGCAAGGCGGGTGGTCTTCATTCTGTCGCTCCATGTCTTGTCTTGTGGGTTAAGGCGGACGGTTGTCCTTGCCTTGGCCCAGACATGGGGCAAGCGGGATGTGCGGGCAATCTGACAGAACTCCACAGACTCTGTGGAGGAATGAACAGTGGCGGATGTCAGGCCGAAATGGTCACGAATCCACTCAGCTGGCTGCGCAGGGCCTGGCGGATATCGGCCGAAGGGATCGGCAGGCGCATCAGGATCGACCCGTCCACGTCGCAGATCTCCAGGTAGTGCTCGTTGAACCGGGCCGCGCCCAGGCTGTCATAGCTGCGGCGCAGGATGGTCTGGGGACGGCCGCGATTGTTCTTTTGCAGCACCCGAACCTCGCGCCGGATCGGATCGAAATAGGCGTCGGGCTGGTTGTCCTGATGATGGATCATCAACAGCGCCAGACCGCACAGAAAGAAGAACAGCGACACGCCCAGCTTCATCAGCGCCGCATCCGCGTCAACGCCCGATCCTGGCAGCAGCCACATGGCGGCGGCCCCGATCACCAGCGCGGTACCAACCACCCGAAAGATCACGGTGCGCAGCGGCCAGTTCGGGGCGAAAGTGATCATCAACGGCACCGTCTCTTCGAAAGACGGAAGCGGCATCCGGTTGCGAAGCGTCTGTTGCTGTGCCACATGCATGTCAGGTCGCGCTCCCTGCGCCAAGTTTATCGCCGGGTTGTGTCCGGCAGGGTTAACGATTGATAAACATTGCGACGGGAATGCGGCAGTCTCTGGGTAATTGAGCGGCATGACCCCAGACACAACCCACAAGTGCGTCGCAGCCAAGCCCCTTGCCCCCGGCGCGCAGGCGTGTATATGGGGCCATCCTTTCACAGAATTCGTGAACCGCGCAGTCTCTCGTGGCAGGGCCGTGAAAGGATCAAGGGCCCCGCCTATGAAATGCGCCTAGATAGAAAACAGGAGATCGCATGCCTCTCTACGAGCATGTCATGATTGCGCGTCAGGACCTGTCCAACACGCAAGCCGAAGGCCTCATCGAACATTTCGGTGCCGTACTCAGCGACAATGGCGGCAGCCTGGTCGACCACGAGTACTGGGGCGTCAAGACGATGGCCTACAAGATCAACAAGAACCGCAAGGGCCACTATGCCTTTCTGCGCACCGACGCGCCCGCGTCCGCCGTGCAGGAAATGGAACGCCTGATGCGCCTGCATGACGACGTGATGCGCGTTCTGACCATCAAGGTCGACGAGCACGCCGAAGGACCCTCGGTCCAGATGCAGAAGCGCGACGAGCGCGACAGCCGCCGCGAACGCCGCTAAGCCCGCATTAGGAAAGGACATCAAGTTATGGCCGCTAAACCGTTTTTCCGCCGTCGCAAGGTGTGCCCCTTCTCGGGCGACAACGCACCCAAGATCGACTACAAGGACACTAAGCTGCTGCAGCGCTATATCAGCGAACGCGGCAAGATCGTGCCCTCGCGCATCACCGCCGTCTCGGCCAAGAAGCAGCGCGAACTGGCCCGTGCCATCAAGCGCGCGCGCTTCCTCGCCCTGCTGCCCTACGCCGTGAAGTAAGGAGATAGGCACATGCAAG
This sequence comes from Ruegeria pomeroyi, assembly GCF_021405525.1. Classification (GTDB taxonomy): domain Bacteria; phylum Pseudomonadota; class Alphaproteobacteria; order Rhodobacterales; family Rhodobacteraceae; genus Ruegeria_B; species Ruegeria_B alba. The sequence goes on along the minus strand of NZ_JAGQAG010000001.1, from coordinate 1,924,330 downwards.
TTATCCTTCTCGAACGCGTGGCGAAGCTGGGCCAGATGGGCGACGTCGTCGACGTCAAGCCGGGCTACGCTCGCAACTTCCTGCTGCCGCAGAGCAAGGCGCTGGTCGCATCGGATGCGAATATCGCCCAGTTCGAAGCGCAGAAAGCCCAGCTCGAAGCGCGCAACCTGGAGACCAAGCAGGAAGCCGAGGCCCTGGCCGAAAAGCTCGACGGTCAGCAGTTCATCGTGATTCGCTCGGCATCGGATGCCGGCGCGCTCTATGGCTCGGTCACTCCGCGTGACGCCGCAGACGCCGCCACCGAGGCAGGCTTCTCGGTCGACAAGAAACAGATTGCTCTGATCGCTCCGATCAAGGAACTGGGTCTGCACAGCGTCACTGTCCGCCTGCACCCCGAGGTCGAAGTCGCGATCAACCTGAACGTTGCCCGCTCGCCCGAAGAGGCCGAACTGCAGGCATCTGGCAAGTCGATCCAGGAACTGGCCGCCGAGGAAGAGGCCGCCGCTGAATTCGAGATCGCCGAACTGTTCGACGATATCGGCAGCGCCGCCTCGGACGACGACGATCAGGCCCCTGCCGCCAGCGACGAAACCGCCTGACCGGTTTCCCACAGGATACAAGATTGAAAGGCCGCGCCGATGTGCGGCCTTTCTTCTTTTAGACTTCCGGTCCACTGGCCGTAATCCGCCCATCTTGCCACGTTCTTTGAAAAGCCTCTTCGCACGCTGCAAATGTCGGGGTAATTGCGTTAGGCAACTGACGCGACCAAGGAACCCTTGATGCAATTGACCCGCCGCGCCCTGTTGTTGACCGGCTTCGCGCTGCCCGTTGCTGCCTGCGGGCGCACACCGGAAGCTTCCCCTCCTGTCAACCCACCGCTTCACCCCAATGAAACGCCTGAGCTGCGCGCCGCGATCAACCATTGGTCAGATCACTATGAACTACCGCGGAATCTGGTGCACAAGCTGGCAATCCGCGAAAGCAGCCATCGCCCCTGGGCGGTTAACAGGCCCTATTACGGTCTGCTACAGATATTGCCCGCAACCGCCCGAACAATGGGGTTCCGCGGTGCGCCCGAAGATCTTCTGGATGCAGACACTAACCTGCAGTTTGCTGGGAAATACCTTCGCGGCGCCTGGCTTTTGTCGGATGGAGACCAGGATAGGGCGATCCAGCTCTACGCCTCGGGATACTATTATGAGGCGAAACGACGCGGGATGCTTGTCGAAACAGGATTGCGTCCCGCTGCTTGACCCAACGTCATCAGTTTTCAAAAATTGCAATCCGGGCGCCCTGGAAAGGGGCTGTCGCTCTGTTCCAAAGCCCCGTCGATGAAACGTTCACTCGGCACAAATCCTTGTACTTCCAAACGGTTCCCCTAGCTCCGACCGGAGCGCTAGCGGCAGAGGATGATCTTGGTCTGTGCCCAGCAAACCGTTGATAGCAAATTATTAGTAGACAGGTACTTGTCGGCAATCAGCCGTTACCTTTCCGCAACCATAACAGGAAAACCGTTGCTTCGATGCCTGCAATGGGGCAAACTGTCGGCGTGATTAGCGAGTGCGTGCACGCGACCAAGTGCCGTAAGCGTTAGTCGCATGCCGGTTTTCGAATACTGGTACTCGTTGAATATACGAATGTAACAGGTGAAGGTATGGATACAGTCGATACCGTGGTCGGGCGCCGGATCCGCGCCAGACGCTCTGCGCTGGGCCTCAGCCAAGCCGAGCTAGGCCGTGCGATCGGAGTGCGGTTTCAACAGGTTCAAAAGTATGAGTCCGGTGCAAACCGGGTGAGCGCGTCGCGCCTCTGGGCAATTGCCGAGGTGCTCGATGTGCATATAAGCCATTTCTTCGAAGGCATTCAGGCCCCGGAATCCGGGATGATCGACGGCAGCGATGCGCCGATCGACCGTCTTATGTTCCTTAAGGATCGGGATTCAGTCGAAATGGTAGAGATCTATAGCAGCTTGCCTCCGGCACAAAAGCGTGCTGTTCTAGCCTTTGTCAGAACAATGGCGGTCGATAGACAGTTAACCGGCGAAAAAGTACCGGGATAACGCGCCCACTGCCTTGCTCTGATCGAACAGGTGCAGCAGATGGATATTGTCGATCTCGGAACTCTGCCCAAGTCGGAAGCCGTCTATTCGGACTTCCTCCTACAAGTGCGCGAAAAGCTCGAGATGGACCACGCCGCTTATGCCGGGCTGAACCCGGCCGCCGGTGCCATTCACGGCTATGTCACCTATAGTGACGAGTGGAAGCTCCATTATCAGGAGCAGGGCTTTCACATGATCGACCCGACGCTGCACATGAGCCAGCGCAGCATCGCCCCGGTCGACTGGAGCCGCCTCGAACGCAGCAGTGATTTCCGTCGTGTCTTTCGCGATGCTCATGACTTTGGCATCGGCGATCAGGGCCTGACCATCCCGGTACGCGGTCCCTATGGCGATGTCGGGCTGCTCAGCGTCACCCGCGAATGCTCGACCGACGAGTGGCACAAGCTTGTACGTCATACACTCGGTGACCTGCAATCGCTGGCTGTGCATATCCACGACACGGTGATGAGTTCGGACATGCTGGGCCGGGTTCTGTATCACCCGTCGCTCTCGACACGCGAGGCCGAGATCCTGCAATGGGTGGCTGCTGGCAAATCGCAACAGGACATCGGTGACATCCTGTCGATCTCGCACCGTACCGTCGAGGTGCATCTGCGCTCGTCCCGCGAGAAACTCTGCGCCTTAACCACTGCTCAGGCTGTCGGGCGGGCCGTGGGCCTCGGGCTGATCTACCCCGGCTGAACCAACCAGTACACTTTTTTCCGCCTCTACGGGAAACCCCCAATAGTCCTCAGCCCCAACTTGGGTAACGATTGGTTCACCGAAATCCACTCGTAGGGGGAAACAAATGATCATCGTGATCGACGCTTTGAACAAGCATCTATTCGATGGAGTTCTGGATGAAATGTTTCGGTTGCGTGCCCGTGTTTTTGGTGATCGTCTGGGATGGGATGTGACAATCGAGGACGGCAAGGAGATTGACAAGTTCGATCACCTGGATCCTGTCTATGTTGTCGGGCTTGACGACGAAGGGAGTGTGGTGGCGGCCGTCAGGGCGCTTCAGACCACCGGTCCACATATGCTGGCGGATGTGTTTTCTGACATCCTGTGTGGCGAACCACCGCTCCGCAGCTCCACGATGTGGGAATCCACACGGTTCTGTGTGGACACGCAGCGGCTCAAACGGGGCAAGGACCGCAACTCGGTGTCTTATGCCACTTGCGAACTGATGATCGGCTCGCTGGAATATGCCCGTCGTGCCGGGATCAGTGACATCGTCACCGTGATCGACCCGGTGATGGACCGGGTGCTAAAGCGGTCCGACAATGCCCCTTACGACTATGTGGGCGAGACCGTGCCAATGGGTAAGGTGCCGGCGCTGGCCGCCCTGCTCGATACTGGTGAGGAACGCGTCGAACGGGTTCGCCGGTTTGCCGGAATCCCCCATGACGTGTTCCTGAGCGACGACGATGCGCTGGCGCTCTTCAGTCGCGCACGGGCCAGGGCAAAGCCGCTCGCAGCCAACGCCGACGACGTCCCGGCCACGCCGTTGGAACGCTATCTGGCTGAACAGATTCAGTCCGCAACAACAGTAGAGGAACTGAAAGCCGTCCACTCCCTGATCGACGCCTTGGCCGGTTCTTTGGCCCCAAGCAGGAGACAGAACCTTCTGGACACCCACAAAATGGTCGCGCGCGAAGCCTAAGCCACTCACGAACAAAATCAGACGCGCGACAAAAAGAGGAGCCGCCCGAAATCTCGGGCGGCTCCTTTTGTATCCCGTTCCGGGGAGCGCGGATTATTCTGCGTCGAGCGACTCAAGCGCTTTTTGCAGGTCTTCCTTGCTGATTTCTTTCTCGGTCACCTTGGCCTGTGCCACGATGTGGTCGACCACCTTGTCCTCGAAGATCGGCGCGCGCAGCTGCTGCTGCATCTGCGGGTTCTTCTGCACGAATTCAAAGAACTGGCGCTCCTGCCCCGGATACTGGCGCGCTTGTGCCAGGATCGCCTGGGTCATCTCGGCATCGGTGACCTCGACCTCGGCCTTCTGGCCCAGTTCGGCCAGCAGCAGGCCCAGACGCACGCGACGCTCGGCCAGTTTGGTGTGCTCTTCGGTCGCTTCGATCTCACCATGGTTGTGATCGTGAACCTCGGGGTTGTCCTCGTGCCACAGCTGATGCGCGATCTGTTTGGCCTCGGCGTCAACCAGGCTGGGCGGCAGGTCGAACGAGACCTTGACGTCCAGCGCGTCCAGCAGGCCACGCTTCATCACCGCGCGCGAGGCACCGGCATATTCGGCTTCCAGACGCTCGGCGATCTGGGCCTTCAGCGCGGCCAGGTCCTCGGCGCCGAATTTCTTGGCCAGCTCGTCGTTGATCTCGGCGGCAACCGGTTCCTTCACCTCTTTGATGGTGCAGGTAAACACGGCTTCCTTGCCGGCCAGATGCTCGGCACCGTATTCCTCGGGGAAGGTGACGGTGACGTCCTTTTCCTCTTCGGCCTTGACGCCCACCAGCTGCTCTTCGAAGCCGGGGATGAAGCTGTTGGAACCGAGCACCAGCGGGTAATCCTCGGCCGAACCGCCTTCAAACGCCTCGCCGTCGACCTTTCCGACGAAATCCATCACGACCTGGTCGCCGTCCTTGGCCTTGGAGCCCTTGCGGCGCGCCTTGAAGTCCTGCGCGGTCTCGGCCAGGTTGCCCAGCGCCTCGTCGATCGCGGCGTCGTCTGCCTTGACCACCAGCTTCTCCAGCGCGATGTCGCTCATGTCGACCTCGGGGATCGCGGGCAGCGCCTCATAGGACATCTCGACATGCACGTCGTCGCCCTCTTTCCAGTCCTCGTTGGTCATCTTGACCTCGGGCTGGAGCGCGGGACGGTCACCGCTGTCCTCGAAATGCTTGTTCATGGCGCCGTCGATGGTTTCCTGCATCGCCTCGCCCAGCAGACGCTGGCCGAACTGCTTTTTCAGCAGCGCCATGGGCACCTTGCCCTTGCGAAAGCCCTTCATCTCGATCTCGGGCTGCGCCTCGACCAGCTTTTCGTTGACCTTGGCGTCCAGCTCAGCCGCGCTTACAACGATGTTGTAGCCGCGTTTCAGACCTTCGTTCAGCGTCTCGGTAACCTGCATATGGTAGTCCCCATAGGATTCGGGGCGCACGCACCGAGGCGCGCGCCATGCACAATTTGTGGCCTTCTATTTGTCCCGAGAGGCCGGTGCAAGGGGGTAGTGCCGCACTGGCCCCGCAATTGGGGGTATGAGACAAAAAACACGCCCCGGACCGGCCGGGGCGTGTCGATGTCAAACGGTCACGAACCGATCAGAAGCGCCAGCGCGCGCCCAGCACGATGGTGCTGAGGTCCTGATAGCTGTTGGCCGCGTCGTCATATTCATAGTCCTGATAGGTGAAATAGACGTCGGTGTTATAGGCCTCGACCCGCTGCGCGATACCCACGCCCCAGCCCTTGGTCTCGGAGCCCGCGACGTTGAAGTCCGACCCGTCATAATAGTGCACACCGACGCCGGTCTTGCCGAACGAGAACCAGTCGGCGTCATAGGCGACCTTGAAATACAGGTAATCGGGATCGCTGGCGCCTGCGGCGTCGTTGTCACGGGTGCCGCCTGCAAAGGTGAAGCTGAGCCCGTTCTGAAGCAGGACCGAGGCCGAACCCACCACATCCGAACGATCAACGCCATTGTTGTCGCGCACCTGATAGGCCAGGCCCGCGTCCAGCTGCACACCGCCCGCGAACTCGCCCGAATAGCGCACCGCCGCATCGTAGTAATCCGACTGGTCGGCGGTGTTCAGGATGTTTTCGCCGTATGCGGCCGAGAAGGTGAACCCGGCGATCTCGGGGCTGTCATAGCGGATACGCCCCCGGCGCGAGCCGTCGAACGTGTCGAGCGTATCGCCCACCGCCGGACCGGACAGAACTCCGGCCGTGTCGCGGAACAGGAAGGCCGCGTTGGCATCGGCAAGGTAGGAATACAGCGCCACGCCCACATAGGACAGGTCGGATTCGGCGATGCCATCGGCCGCCATGCTGCCCTGCCCCAGCGAGACCCGGCCCCAGTCGCCTTCGAGCGAGAAGTCGATATGGCGCAGGTCGTCGCGGGTCCAGCCGCTGAAATTGTCGCCCAGCTGGTTGGTCTCGGTCGAGTTGGGCAGGCCCAGCCCGGCTTCGAACCGGAACCGGAAGGTGTTATCGCCAAAAGGCTGCGCCAGACGCAGGCCGATGCGGCTGCGCGACAGGTCGTTGTCGCGGATCTGGGTCTCGGTCTGCTGGCCGTCATCGACCGAGATCAGGGCCGGGTTGAACTGGCCATACAGCCGGACCGAACCGCCGGACTGGTTTTCATAAAGCAGCTGAGCCGATGCGGGCGCGGCCAGTGCCGCCGCCGCCAGGGCCAGAGCCGAAGTGGTTCTGAGTGTGGTGATCATCTTCTTTCCCATCAGATGGATGAAACGCGGTTGCGTGCCCTCTGATGTGGCGGGGATGGGTCTTGGTTCCATATGCGCGCCCCGGCCCGTGGCCCGCGCGTTGCATCGCTGCTACGCGGCACGACTCGAGAAAAAATAAAAATGCTTTTGTTACAGATAGATAATGAAGTAACGCGAATGCGAGCAGCACGTGAAATTCAAAAAAGCGCCCTGCAACATGCCAGCTTTCTGCAAATGCGATGTGCGTTTTTGCACCCATCTCACGCAAGAGTGACGCCCGCCCGCCCCTTGACGGGGGCGGGCGGGCGCAAACCCATCAACACCGGATCAGAATTTCCAGCGCGCGCCGAACAGGAATGCGTCCACATCCTGATAGGCCGTACCGGGATCGGACAGTTCATGATTGCGGTAGCCCAGATAGACCTGGGTATTGATGCTGTCGAAATTCTGGTTGATGCCCAGCCCAAGGGATTTCGACTCGCGACCGGCCAGCCCGAAATCATTGCCGTTATAGTAATCGACGGCAAACGAGGTCATGCCCACCGACAGGAACTGCGTCTCGTATCCGGCCAGAACATAGGTATAGTCGCCGCTGTTCTCGCGGCTGCCACCGGCCACCGCAAAGTTCAGCCCCGACCGGAACTTGACCGCGACCGAGCCAAAGGTGTCGTCGCGGTCGACGCCACCGCTGTCACGACGGGAAAAGCCAATGCCACCCTTGACCTTGGTTCCATCGAACTCGCCCGCATATTTCAGCGCGATGTCGTAATACTTGTCGCTGTTGCCCGGAGTCAGCACGTCGGTACCGGCCGCGACCGAAACGGTAAAGCCATTGAAACTGGGCGTGTCATAGCGCACGCGCCCCTGGCGCCCGCCATCCAGGCTGGGATTGACCGAGCCGATGGTGACGCCCGACAGCGCCCCGGCAGCGGTGCGGAACTGGAAACTACCGGCAAAATCGCCGATGCCGTTATACGTGGTCATGCCATTGTTGTTCAGCGTGATGTCCGCGACGCCGTCGCTGGCCATCGACCCCTGCCCCACATAGATCGTGCCCCAGCTCTCGCTGGCATAGGAAAAGTCGATCTTGCGCAGGTCGGTCCGATCCCAATCGGCCCCCTTGGGCGTGTTGGTCTGGCTCACCCCACCCGACGAACGCAGGCCAAGCGCGGTTTCCAGATTGAACTTGAACGTGCCCTGGTACATGGGCTGCACCACCCAAAGGCCGACGCGGGTGTTGGAATGGGCGTTATCGACAAAGGTATCCTTGCTCTGCACCCCGTCATCGACCGACTGCCAGGCGGGCGAGACCTGCCCGTAGATCTGAACATATCCACCCGAAGCGTTGTCCCATTTCAGTTCCGCCGCAGCCGGAACGGCGGTGATCGCGGCCAGCAGCGCAGCACCTGTCGCTGTTTTGATCTGTCTCGTCATATCGTGTCTCCGTTGAGGAGGTTGCTGATTACCCTTCTTCAAATGGTAAAAGGGGCTCCCACTTCCAGAGAACCCGCCGACACGCGCGCCGAGGCTGATATTTTCGCAACACGGAATCGTGAGGGTTCGTGATGATCCGATGGAACCACAAGCGTTTACCGCGCAATCACCCAACGGCGAAATCACGCGCAAAGCGAAAAACCGCCCTGCGGCCATGCAGCCCCTGCATGGCACGCCCCCGCCTGGCGCAGCACGCGTGCACCTATGAAACACCGGGGCGCACAATCGCTCGGGGGAAATGGGGTCGGGCCAATATTTGAAGGGACAAGATGGTGCGGGTGAAGGGACTTGAACCCCCACGCCTTGCGGCGCCAGAACCTAAATCTGGTGCGTCTACCAATTCCGCCACACCCGCAGTCACGATCCGCCGCAGCGGCACCGTGACGCGCTGAATAGCAAAGCTTTCAGCCGAGCGCGAGAGGCAATCTGAATGCTTCCGTCACGATGCCGCAAAGGCACGCTTTCCGGGATTTATCTAAAAACGGCAGCAAATCGCCGCGACAAGTTCACGGTTTTGCCACATTCTGACTAGCAAAAATAACGAGCAGACCAAGGTGATCCATCATGAACGCAAAAGCGGCAGTCCGTGCTGCGGGCAGAGGCTCGCATCCCAGTCCCGACATCACGCCGGTTCCCGAGGCCGGATTCCTGGCCGGCACCGTCCTGCTGACACAGGATGGCGAGATGCCGGTGGAATTCCTGTCCCCCGGTGACCGGATCATTACCCGCGACCGCGGGTTTGTTCCGCTGCGTCATCTCACCCGCGCATGTCAGACCGTGCGCGCGATCCGCTTTGCCGCCGGATCGCTGGGCGACACCCGGCCCGATTGCGACCTGATCCTGCCCGCTGGACAACCCGTGCTGATCCGCGACTGGCGGGCGCGGGCGCTGTTTGGCACAGCGCAAGCCATGGTACGGGCCGATGCGCTGGTGGATGGAGAGTTCGTCTGCGATCTGGGTCCGCGCGACATGCCGCTGTTCCAGCTGCATTTCGATGCCGCCCATGTACTCTATGCCGGTGGTCTGGAAGTGGCGGGCCAATGCCTGCCCGCCTCGGGCCGACTCGCCGCTTAGACGCCCAATCTACGGAATACAGCCGGCAATGTCTCCGGCAGATCCTCGGCGATCAGGCCGGGGCCGAATTCAAGCGCGCATTCCACATGCAGCCAGGCGGCGGTTTCTGCCGCCTGCATCGGCGCAAGGCCGCGCGCCAAAAGCCCGGTGATGAAGCCTGCCAATACGTCGCCCGACCCGGCGGTCGCCAGCCAGGGTGCCGAGCGCTCGTAATGGGCCGAGTTCACTGAACAACGCCCATCCGGCGCCGCGATCACCGTATCGGGCCCCTTGAACAGCACCACACAGCCCGCGCGCTTGGCGGCCTCACGGGTGGCATCGACCTTGGAATAGGCCGGGCCGCTCTTCGGCTCCTCGCGGAGCCTCTTCGCGATATCGGGAAACAGCCGCGCAAATTCGCCGCCATGCGGGGTCAGAACGCAAGCTTCATGCAGTTGGGCAAACAGCTCTGCCGGATCGTCGGCATAGGCACTCAGCGCATCGGCATCCAGCACCGTGGCGCGACGTGCATCCAGCGCCACCGGCACCAGATCGCGCGCCCGTTCGACGCCCATGCCAGGCCCCAGGCAGAGCGCACTAAGGCGGGTATCCCCTAGCACTGTCGCTAACCCATCGGCACCGTCGATCCGTGCCAACATCAACGCCGTGATTTGACAGGCAACCTCCTGCTGCGCGCTGGGTGGCACCCCCAGTGTCACCAGCCCTGCCCCGATGCGAAGCGCGCCGCGCGCCGCCAACCGCGCCGCGCCGGTCTTGCCCGAGCCGCCGGAGAGGATCAGGGCATGGCCGTGCGTGTACTTGTGCGACTCCGCCGCCTTGTCCGATAGCCTTGGTTGCGCAAGGCGCACAATTTCGCTGGCAAGCTCCCTTGTGGCAGCGCGACTGGATGGCAAGTCATCCAAGCCGATGCTTTTCACCACTGTTTTTCCGCAAAAAGCCGGCCCATCTGAAATTCGATGCCCGACTTTCTCGCGATGAAAACTCACAGACAGTTCAAATTCCAGCTTCCCACGCCCTATCTGTTCCTGGGTATCAATGAGAGGCTTTCCGCTGTCGGCACATAATCCAGAAGGAAGATCAATCGCCACGCGACGCGCGTTGACCACCTCAGTTGTGAGCACACCGATCTGCTCATGCAGGCACATCTTGCTGCCGAGCGGTCGAACCAACCCAGTGCCAAAAACCGCATCTACTATGAGATCGACCCCTCCAACCTCTCCGATTTGCCAATTCCAGTTCTCTGGCTCAAACTTCGCATAAGCCTGAACCTCCCCCAACACCCGCCACCGCTCATAATTCGCTCGCGCATCCGGCGGCAGCTTCCCGGGATCGCCATAAAGAAACACCTCCACCGCCCAGCCGCGCTCGTGCAGCAGCCGCGCCACCACGAACCCGTCGCCGCCATTGTTGCCAGGCCCGCACAGGACCACCGCGCGCCTCGCCCCTTCCTCTTGCTGCAAATATCCCGGGGGTGCGGGGGCTGGCCCCCGCTCTTTCGCCAGCTCCGGCCATTCCTCGAAAATCGCCTCGACCACGCCGCGCCCGGCGCGCTCCATCAACTCCAGCCCGGTCACCTCGCCCGAGGCGATTGCCGCCTGCTCGATGGCCCGCATCTGCGCCGCGGTCAGCAGTTCGGTCATGCCCTGCCCCTTTGCCGATTCACTTCTGCACAATCCTTGTGCATTCTGCACAAATTTTCACCTGTCGCCCAAAATTGCCGCAGTGCGGCCTGGCCGGTTTCGCATTCGCGTTGAGCCTCCAGCTTAGACGTGATCTGAGGCGGGCTGACAAGCTTGCAAGGAGCACCGCGATGAAGAAGATCGAAGCGATCATCAAACCGTTCAAGCTGGACGAGGTCAAAGAGGCGCTGCAGGATATCGGCGTCCAGGGCCTCAGCGTGGTCGAGGTCAAGGGTTTTGGCCGTCAGAAAGGCCATACCGAGCTCTATCGCGGTGCTGAATATGTGGTCGATTTCCTGCCCAAGGTGAAACTCGAAGTGGTGCTGGACGACGACCAGGTCGACGCCGCCATCGAGGCCATCGTGGGCGCCGCCAAGACTGACAAGATCGGCGACGGCAAGATCTTTGTCTCGACCATCGAACAAGCCATCCGCATCCGTACCGGCGAGACCGGTTCGGACGCGCTTTGACCCGAACACACTCTAGCAGAGGACAAGAGAGTATGAGCAAGGACGCAGTTCTTCAGCTGATCAAGGACGAGGGTGCCGAATATGTCGACATCCGCTTCACCGACCCGCGCGGCAAGCTGCAGCACGTGACGATCATCGCCGATCTGGTCGACGAGGACTTCCTGGAAGAAGGCTTCATGTTCGACGGCTCGTCGATTGCCGGCTGGAAGTCGATCGAAGCCTCGGACATGAAACTGATGCCCGACACCGAAAGCGCCTATGTCGATCCGTTCTACGCGGAAAAGACCATCTGCATTCATTGCTCGGTGGTCGAGCCCGACACCGGCGAGGCCTATGACCGCGACCCGCGCGGCACCGCCGTCAAAGCCGAGGCCTATCTGAAGGCATCGGGCATCGGCGATGTTGCCTATATGGGTCCCGAGGCCGAATTCTTCCTGTTCGACGACGTGCGCTATTCGAACACCATCAACAAGGTCTCCTACGAGGTCGACGCAACCGACGCCTCGTGGAACACCGATGCCGAGTTCGAGACCGGCAACATGGGTCACCGCCCCGGTCTGAAGGGCGGCTATTTCCCGGTCAACCCGACCGACGAGGCGCAGGACCTGCGGTCTGAGATGCTCTCGACCATGAAGCGCATGGGCATGAAGGTGGACAAGCACCACCATGAAGTGGCCTCGTGCCAGCACGAACTGGGCCTGATCTTCGGCACGCTGACCAAGCAGGCCGACGAGATCCAGAAATACAAATACGTGATCCACAACGTGGCCCACGCCTATGGCAAGTCGGCAACCTTCATGCCGAAGCCGATCTATGGCGACAACGGCTCGGGCATGCACGTGAACATGTCGATCTGGAAAGACGGCAAGCCGCTCTTTGCCGGTGACAAATATGCCGATCTGAGCCAGGAAGCGCTGTATTTCATCGGTGGCATCCTCAAGCACGCCAAGACGCTGAACGCGTTCACCAACCCGGGCACCAACAGCTACAAGCGCCTGATCCCCGGCTTCGAGGCCCCCGTTCTGCGCGCCTATTCGGCCCGCAACCGCTCGGGCTGCGTGCGTATTCCGTGGACCGAAAGCCCCAAGGCCAAGCGCGTCGAGGCCCGCTTCCCCGATCCGTCGGCAAACCCCTACCTGTGCTTTGCCGCGCTGCTGATGGCCGGTCTTGACGGCATCAAGAACAAGATCGATCCGGGCGAGGCGATGGACAAGAACCTCTACGACCTGCCCGCCGAGGAACTGGCAGACATCCCCACCGTCTGCGGTTCGCTGCGCGAGGCGCTGGAATGCCTGGCTGCCGATCACGATTTCCTGCTGCAGGGCGACGTGTTCACCAAGGACCAGATCGAAGGCTATATCGAGCTGAAGATGGAAGAGGTCCACAAGTACGAACACACCCCGCACCCGGTGGAATTCGGCATGTATTACAGCTGCTGATCGCGGTCTGTACGCAAATCGGGGGGGCGCCTTTCGGGCGCCCCTTCCTTTTTTGGAGGATCGACCGCCTTTGCCGAGCACGATCGCGTCTTTTGACCCTGACCGGTCCGATATTCCCCTTTGAGGTGCGCCCCTGCCCGGCTAGTCTGGCTTCACATTGCTGACAAAGGACTATTCATGCGGCTTCTAGCTTTGACACTGGCGCTCGTCCTGACTACCGGCGCCGTTGCGGCCCAGACGATCGAACGCATTCGCGACACCGGACAGATCAATATCGGTTTCCGCGTCGACGCGGCGCCGCTCTCCTTTGCGGATGCCGAAGGGCGGCCGGCGGGCTATACGCCCCAGTTGTGCGGCCGGCTGGCACAGGCCATGGCCAACCGGCTTGATCTGGGTGAACTGAAGGCCGGTTTTGTCCCGGTCTCTGCCTCGGACCGTTTTGAACGGCTTGCCAAGGGCGACATCGACATGCTCTGCGGCGCGGCCACGGTGACGCTGGAACGCCAGAAGACGGTCGATTTCTCGATCCCGATCTATGTTGACGGGACGTCTGTCATAACCCGCCGCGGTGAAGGTGCTCACCTGTCCGATCTGGCGGGCAAGACCATAGGCTTTCGCGCCGACACAACGACCGAACAAGCCGTGCTGAACTCGTTCGAGGCCGCCGGACTAGAGGCCCGGTTCGAGCGCTTCGCTGATCACAATGCCGGCTTCAAGGCGCTGAACGACGGTGCGCTTGACGCCTATTTCGCCGATCAATCCATCCTGATCTACAACTATGTCTCCGGCAATATGGGCGAGAAGTTCCAGCTTCTGGACGAGATCCTGACGATCGAGAAACAGGCGCTGGCCCTGCCCCGCGGCGACAGCGATTTCCGGCTTCTGGTCGATACGCTGCTGTCTGAGATGTATGCCGACGGCACCATCGACCGCGTTTTCCGTGAAACCCTGCCCGGTGTCGAACCGGGTGCTGCGCTGAAAGCGATGTTCCTTCTTGCACCGACTGTGCCTTGACCCTTTGCAGAGCGATATCATGGTTCCCTATTTCCGCCCGATCCTTCTGACGTTGATGCTCTCGCAGCTTCCCTCGGCGGGCGCTGCCCTGACCTGCGGCAATACCGGCGCCGGGTTCGAGGCCTGGAAGGCCGAGTTCGCCCAAGTGGCCCGCCGACAGGGCGTTGGCAAGCGCGGGCTCGAGGCGCTGGCGCAGGCCCGCTATGCCACCCGCACCATCGCCGCCGACCGAAATCAGAAAAGCTTCAAATACTCGCTCGAAAAGTTCATGCAGGTGCGCGGCGCGGATACGATCGTCGCCCAGGGCCGCAAGCGCAAGGCGCGCAATCCCGAATTCTATGCCGCGCTGGAACGGCAATATGGCGTGCCCGCCGGCATCCTGATCGCGCTGCACGGGATGGAGACCGCCTTTGGCTCGTTCATGGGCGACAGCGCGGTCGTCTCGGCCATCACCACGCTGGCCTATGACTGCCGCCGCTCTGATTTCTTTGTTCCCCATGCGCTGGCAGCCCTGGAACTGGTGGACCGCAACGCCATTTCCGGCGCCACCAAAGGCGCCAAGCATGGCGAGCTGGGTCACACCCAATTCCTGCCCGGAAACGCGCTGGCCTATGGCGTGGATGCAACCGGCGACGGGCGGGTGGATTTCTACGACATGACCGACGCACTCGCCTCTACGGCGAATTTCTTACGCCAGAAAGGCTGGCGACCCGGCCGCGGCTATCAGCCGGGAGAACCAAATTTTGCAGTCATCAAAGCGTGGAATTCAGCATCTGTCTATCAGCAGGCCATCGCCATCATGGCCAAACGAATCGACAGCTAAAAGTTGCATTGCGCCATAACCATGACACGGACCTGACAGGTTGCAGCCACTTTTAAGGGGTTTTTCGAGGTATTTGCAGTTTCCAGACCATAGTCAATCTTGCAAAACTAGACGAATTGCCTCGTGATAACTTGGTTTTGGCCCAAATTTTTGCACCAATTGTCGCTAGTTTGATCCTCAGCACAACTTTGATTGGAGGATGTCGCTGTGGCACAGACAGGCACGTATCACGGTGGACTAGTATTCCTGGGTAACGAAGATGGCGTAATGGACCGGTTCAGCCGGATCGTAACGGCAACACTTGAGGACTATGGTCACGCCGTCGAACGGCAAACGCTGCTGAACGACCACGAAGCACGGATTATGTCCAGCCAGTACCTGGTCAGGCTAGCCCTTGAATCCGAAGGCATGGACACGTCGCGCGTTCGTCGCATGGATGCTGCAGCAGGGTTGAACCAGCGCCTGCACGATAGCAAGGAGCGAGCCCGCAACCGGCTGGTCATTTCGATCACACCGGTTTCACACCTGACCGACGACCGCGACGTGACCGAACTGATGCTGGTGGTGATGCTCTACCGGATGGTGGATCTCTATACCAGCGAACTGATCGAGTGGCTGGACCCCGATGTCCGCCTGACGATCGAACAATTCCTCGGCGCGTTCGCCAATGTATCGCCCCGCAGGGTGCGCGGCCGCCAGCAGATCCTGAACCCTGATGGCGCGCGTTTTGCCCCTATCGACGATACCGCCCCGGATCTGGCAAACCGCTATGACCGGATCATGGGACAATACGCCCATCAGGGCGAAACGGGTCTTGTCGAACTGACCGATCAGGAGGCGCTAGCCCTCGCCTTTCGCAGTGAGCCGCGCCCAGACCAGATGGATGCTCTCAGCCCGGAAGAGCGGGCGCAAACCGATATTCGCCGGCTTGCCAGTTGGGGCATGACGGGTTGCTTGGCCTTTGTCTCGGCCCCGGTCGCCGCCTCGCTTGCCGCGGTGAACCTGATCAAGGGCGAGGATTTCCGCCTCAATACGCAGGTCCTTTCTCTAACTGCGGCGCTTGTTTTCATGCAAAGCTCGGGAGCCATGTCCGGCGTTCTCGCATTGCTGCCGGTCTGAACCAAACAGCATCGCCGCGATACGCCCCGCCCGATACCGGCGGAGCGATGTCGCATCAGCCCGGTACCGGCACGGAACGGCGCGCCAAAACATAGGTATGTATCGAGAATACCACCGCGCGGGTTTCGGGCAGGCGCAGGATGCATTGCCGCTCGCTGCGCAGATACCCCGCATCCGCCGGTACCGGCGCGCTGCGGCGGTCATGGATGCTGCGCGGCTGGTGCAGTTCGGCATCGGCATACCAGAGCGCGTTGAACCGCCACAGGGGCCGCCCCACCTGCACCCCGTCGAACAGCCGCTGCACCCGCCGCGCGATCCCCGCATCATAGCTGCCCACAGGCTCGTGGATGGCGATCAAGGGGTGCATGAATTTCTCGGCCAGGGTCCAGCTGGCCGGAAAGCACAGGACAGCCCCTGTCAGCACATGTTCGTCGCCGCGCTTTTCGAGGATGCAGAAATCCTCCTGCACCAGCTGTCCCAGGCTGCGCAGAGGATCGGCACGATCAACCGGGACAGTTGCGCCATCGGGCCGGGTGACCCGATTGCCCGAGCCGGGATAGGCCAGCCCCTGCACCAAGTCGAGCAATTCGACCGCCGCCGGTCGCGCCCCCTCGTCCAGCGCCAGCACCGCGTCCGGCCTCTCGGCCAGCAATGCCGCGCGCCGGGCCATCTGCCCGGCAAAGGCCTCGTCCCGGTGCAACCAGTCCTCCATTTGCAGCGGTGCGATACCCGGCAATGGCCGGGGGCTGTGGATATCATATGGCAGGCGGGTTTGCAGGATCTCGGTCATGTGCCCGGCCTAGCATCGCCTTGGCGACGGAAACAGGCCAAAAACGACACGAACACCCGTCGCGAAAGGATGCGACTCAGCCCCTTGGCCCCGGCCACAGTTGGGATCAGCATGACAAGGGAGGCCCCGATGACCCAGCATTACCGCGATACCCGCAAGATCGACCCCAGTCGGGGTGCCACGCTGGGTGACGGCAGTCCCAATGACAACGACCGGATCGAGATCGGGCCGACCCAGCTGGCCTTTGCCGAATGGGCGCAGGCAGGGCTGGACCTGCCCGACCTGACCCGGATGCGCGAGCATCGCTGGAAACGGCTGACCCGCGCCATTGTCGAGCGGGGCTATGGTGGCCTGTTGATGTTCGACCCGCTCAACATCCGCTATGCGACCGACTCGACCAACATGCAGCTGTGGAACACCCACAACCCGTTCCGCGCGGTGCTGCTCTGTGCCGATGGCTACATGGTGATCTGGGACTACAAGAATTCGCCCTTCCTCAGCACGTTCAACCCGCTGGTGCGCGAACAGCGCTCGGGCGCGGACCTGTTCTATTTCGACCGGGGCGACAAGGTGGATGTGGCGGCGGATGTATTCAGCAACGAGGTGCGGGTGCTGATCGAGGAGCATTCCGGCGGCAACAAACGGCTGGCGGTCGACAAGATCATGCTGCACGGGCTGCGCGCGCTCGAGGCGCAGGGGTTCGAGATCATGGAGGGCGAGGAGGTCACCGAAAAGACCCGCGCCATCAAGGGGCCTGACGAGATCCTTGCCATGCGCTGCGCCCATCACGCCTGTGAAAGCGCCATCGCCGAGATGGAGCGCTTCGCGCGCGCCAATGTCGGCGACGGCAGGACCAGCGAGGACGACATCTGGGCGGTGCTGCATGCCGAGAACATCCGGCGCGGTGGCGAATGGATCGAGACCCGGCTGCTGGCCTCGGGGCAGCGCACCAATCCCTGGTTCCAGGAATGCGGGCCGCGCATCACGCAGAAAAACGAGATCATCGCCTTTGATACCGATCTCATCGGGTCCTACGGCATCTGCATCGACATCAGCCGCACCTGGTGGATCGGCGATCGCGCGCCGCGCCCCGACATGATCTATGCCATGCAGCATGCGCATGAGCATATCATGACCAATATGGAGATGCTGAAACCCGGGGTGATGATCCCCGAGCTGACCGCCAATTGCCACCGGTTGGACGACAAGTATCAGGCGCAGAAATACGGCTGCCTGATGCATGGGGTGGGCCTGTGTGACGAGTGGCCGCTGGTCGCCTATCCCGACAAGGCTGTGGCGGGTGCCTATGACTATCCGCTGGAGCCGGGCATGGTCCTGTGTGTCGAGGCCTGTGTCGGCGAGGTGGGCAGCGATTTCTCGATCAAGCTGGAAGATCAGGTTCTGATCACCGAGGACGGGTATGAGAACCTGACCACCTATCCGTTCGATCCGGCGCTGATGGGCGTGGACTGACAAGGGATTTCGCCGCGCCTGCGGCACGGCGACCGATGCGAGGGGCGCTGCCCCTCGCGCTCCCCGAGGTATTTCTGAACAGAAGAAGAAGCTGGCTGCGCGTCACCTCCGCGTGAGGCGTGTGACATGAGGGTTGTGGCGGGGGGCGGTCCTGCCCACTCTGGGGAGAAACCCATCAGGAGTGACCCCATGCCCACCGAACGGATCACCTTTGCCGGTCATGATGGCAGTCAACTGGCCGCCCGGCTGGACCTGCCGGAAGGGCCGGTGCTGGCCACGGCGCTGTTTGCCCATTGCTTTACCTGTTCCAAGGACATTCCCGCCGCCCGCCGGATCGCGGCGCGGCTGGCGGCGATGGGGATCGCGGTGCTGCGCTTCGACTTTACCGGTCTGGGCCATTCCGAGGGCGAGTTTGCCAACACGACATTCACCTCGAATGTCGATGATCTGGTGGCTGCCGCCACCTATCTGTCCGGGCGCGACATGGCGCCGGCGCTGTTGATCGGGCATTCGCTGGGCGGGGCTGCTGTACTGCGCGCACGGGCGCGGATCGCCTCGGTCCGCGCCGTGGTGACCATTGGCGCCCCCGCCGATCCGGGCCATGTGGCGCATCATTTCGAGGATGCCCTGCCCCGCATCCGGGCCGAGGGCGCGGCGGAAGTCTGTCTGGGCGGGCGGCCGTTCCGCATCGGGCGGCAGTTTGTCGAGGATATCGCCGAGAGCGCGCTGCAACCGGCCATTGCCGGGCTGCACGCCGCGCTCTTGGTACTGCACGCGCCGCGTGACGAGACAGTGAGCATAGACAATGCCGCCCGGATCTTCATGGCCGCGAAACATCCCAAGAGCTTTGTCACGCTGGACGATGCCGATCACCTGATCAGCCGCGCGCAGGATGCCGAGTATGCCGCCGATGTGATCGCCGCCTGGGTCGGCCGCTATGTGAGCCTGTCGCCGCCTGCGCCGCCGCCTGGCGCACCCGAGGGCGTGGTGCGCGTCACCGAAGTCTCGGCGAGCGGGTTCCTGCAGGATGTACAGTCCGGCCCCGATCACCACACACAGGCGGACGAACCGCTGTCCTATGGCGGCACCAACCGGGGCATGTCGCCCTATGGTTTCGTCTCGGCGGGCCTTGGCGCCTGTACCTCGATGACCATCCGCATGTATGCGCAGCGCAAGGAATGGCCCCTGACCGGGATCAATGTCGATGTCTGCCATGACAAGGTGCATGCCCAGGACGCCGATACCGGTGCCAGCGGCAAGATCGATGCGTTCACCCGGGTTATCACGCTTGAAGGCCCGTTGAGTGAAACGCAACGGGCCAAGCTGCTGGAGATCGCCGACAAATGCCCGGTTCACCGCACCCTCGAAGGCGCGGCACGCATCGTCACACGCCTGACCTCCGGGTCCTGACGCGCCTCACTAAAGGCGGGCGGGCATCGGGCGGGCCACGGGCGGCCGGTGGATCGGCGGTCGTGCCACGGGCGGCCGGGCGATCGGCGGAACCGGTTTTGCCGGTGGGCGCGCGATCGGGTGTTCGGGGCGCGGACGGTCCGGCCGGGGCGGACGCGGATAGCCGTAATAGTAGTCGTTCCACAGCATCGAGTCGTAATAGACCGAGTTGGTGCCGGTCGCGGTCGGATCACACCCCGCAAGGCCCAGAACCGCGACAACGAGACCGGCCGAGAGGGTGAGTTTTGCAAAGCGCATGGCCATCCTCCTAGTTTGCCGCCCGGAACGAGGCGTAGATTGAATTGATATCCTCGACCAGTTCGGGCCGGGCGCCCGTCTCGACCACGGCCAGTGAAATCGCCACGCGGCTGCCGGGCAGATCGACCAGAACCGCGGTGAACGCGACCGCATTTCCATCGCGTCGCCCGGTGCCGACATAACGCGCCGCCGACAACCCGCCGATGCGGATGCGGCTTTGTTCCCGCAACTCGGGGTCGCTGACCACCGATTTGCCGATGTTGCGCAGGTAGTCTTCGGCCTGGGCAAAGGTCGATACCCCGTTGGGCGACATGAAACCGACCCAGACGCCCGGCTCGGCTTCGGGCTCGAACCCGATCACGCGATTGATCAGCCGCGCCTCGTCCGAACCCGGCGGGGTCAGCGCCCGCGGACCGCCGCTGCGGACCTGCCAGAAATCCGGCGCGCTGAGGTGAAACAGCGCCCTGCCGTCAGAAACATAGGTGAGCGGCATGTCAGCTGTGGCTGGCAAGGGTAGCAGGCTTGCAGCCAGCGCCAACGCCAGCGCGCGCAAGGGGGCGAAACTCTTTGGCATGGCAAACATCTTTCCTGATCGCGATGGCTCCAGTGTCCATACCATATCCCGCAAAGGCAACGAAAAAGGCCCAGACAATGTGTCCGGGCCTTTGCAAAAGGTATCGGGCGGGATCAGCCGCGGGCGTTGCCCACCAGTTTCCACAGGCCGGGGATCAGCACGGCGGCCAGCACCAGTTTCAGCGCGTCGCCCACCAGGAACGGGGTCAGGCCCCACTGAAGGATCGGTTTGTCCCAGCCGTAAAGCTGGCCCAGCCACAACAGGCCCGGCACATAGATCAGCACGTTGGCCAGCACCAGCGCCAGCGCCATCTTGCCGAACGACCGATCCCAGCCGCGCGCGGCCAGCGCGCCCAGCATCACCGTAGCCATCAGGTAGCCCACCAGATAGCCACCGGTGCCGCCCATCATGTAGGTCAGCCCGAATTTCTCGGCCGAGGAGGTGGCGAAGACGTCAAAGCCCAGCGCGCCCACCAGCAGATAACCCAGCATGGTCACCAGACCCAGACGCGCGCCATAGGCGGTGCCCAGCGTCAGCACGGCAAAGGTGCCCATGGTGATCGGCACCGGCCACATCGGCACCTTGATCTTGGCGGCGATGGCCAGCGCGGCGATGCCCAGCACCACAAGAACCGCTTGCTTTGCCAGACGCGCGGTGCCTTCGCGCGGGCCGATTGCGTCGGCCAGAACAGTCATGCTCATTCGGTTGTCTCCCAGTTCAGACAGGTATTGGCACACAGAAATGCCCTGTCCGCGCGCGCGCCGCAAGACGTTTACGCTATCGCCGCCGAAAATCGGTGACCATCTCGTAATCCTTGCGCGGCCCCTTGACCGTCCAGCGCACCCGCCACAGCGGCCAGCGCGCAAAGTCATAGCCCGCGTCATAACTGTCGGGCGGGCAGTCATGGTGATCTCCCGGCGCCACTTGACCCAAGGTTAAGTGGTGGAAAAACCTGCCGTCTTCGAAGTGGATGGCGATGCCACCCGGACCGGGACGCCACAGATAGCGGCGGGTGCCGTGAAACGGCGGTTGGCCGGGCATGAACAGCGTCACCTGCTCGTCATAGGCCAGCCCGCCCTCGCTGCGGCGCAGCGTCGCGCCCCCTTCGGCGCGCAGTTTCTGCCCCGTCAAACGGTCGTCGATGACGCGATCCAGCAGCCAGTCGCCCTCGAATTCTGCAATATCCCGCGGCAGGGTCATTGGGCATAGGTCCCGTCGGTGATATCGCCCCCCTGCCCGACAAAGCGGACCCTCTCGCCGTCGCTGGCCACCGTGTAACAGGCCCAGAGATCCGAGGGCGGCCAGAGCGAGCAGAAAAGATCGCCGCGCAGACTCCACCGGCCCTGGCTCGGCCGGTCGGTCACATAGACCGTCCCGCCCGAGGCGTCAAAGCTCTGCCGCGCGCCGCCTTCATAGACCAGCTCCCTGCCTGCCAGCGCGGCGCGGATCTCGTCTCCGGCCAGCGGCATGAACCCATCCGCCATCGCCCAGGTGGGCACAGCCGCCAAAATCAGGGCAAACCGTCTCATCTTACCGCTCCTGCCTTGTCCCGCGATGCGGCTGGGTCTATGACCCGCGCCAACAGGTCCTGCCAATCACAAAAAGGTGTCGCTGCCAATGATCCCCCGCTACTCCCGCCCCGAGATGGTTGCAATCTGGTCGCCCGAGACCAAGTTCAAGATCTGGTACGAGATCGAGGCGCATGCCTGTGACGCGATGGCCGATCTGGGCGTGATCCCGCGGGAAAACGCCGAGGCCGTGTGGAAAGCCAAGGATGTGGAATTCGACGTCGCCCGCATCGACGAGATCGAGGCCGTCACCAAGCATGACGTCATCGCCTTCCTGACCCATCTGGCCGAACATGTCGGCAGCGAAGAGGCGCGCTTCGTGCATCAGGGCATGACCAGCTCGGACGTGCTGGATACCTGCCTGAACGTGCAGCTGGTCCGGGCCGCCGACCTGCTGCTGGTGGGGATGGACAAGGTGCTCGCCGCGCTCAAGAAACGCGCATATGAGCACAAGGATACCGTGCGGGTGGGCCGCAGCCACGGCATCCATGCCGAACCCACCACCATGGGCCTGACCTTCGCCCGCTTCTATGCCGAGATGGATCGCAACAAGAACCGGCTGGAAAAGGCCCGCTGGGAGGTCGCCACCGGGGCCATCTCGGGCGCGGTTGGGACATTCGCCAATATCGACCCGGCGGTCGAAGAGCATGTCTGCGCCAAGCTGGGCCTGCGACCCGAGCCGATCAGCACCCAGGTCATCCCGCGCGACCGCCACGCGATGTTCTTTGCCACGCTGGGCGTTATTGCGTCCTCGATCGAGAATATCGCCATCGAGATCCGCCACATGCAGCGCACCGAGGTGCTGGAAGGCGCCGAATTCTTCTCGATGGGTCAGAAAGGCTCGTCGGCGATGCCGCACAAGAAGAACCCGGTGCTGACCGAGAACCTGACCGGTCTGGCGCGTCTGGTCCGCATGGCGGTGATCCCGGCGATGGAAAACGTGGCGCTCTGGCATGAACGCGACATCTCGCATTCATCGGTCGAACGCGGCATCGGCCCCGACGCCACCGTGACGCTGGATTTCGCCCTGCACCGTCTGGCCGGTGTGGTCGACAAGATGCTGATCTTTCCCGACAACATGCTGGAAAACATGAACAAGTTCCCCGGTCTGGTGATGTCCCAGCGGGTGCTGCTGGCCCTCACCCAGGCCGGTGTCAGCCGCGAGGACGCCTATACGATGGTGCAGCGCAATGCGCTCAAGGTCTGGGAAGAGCGGGTCGATTTCCGCGAGCAATTGCTCGCCGATGCCGATGTTGTCGCCGCGCTGGGCGAGGACGCCATCAACGAGAAGTTCGACATGGGCTATCACACCAAGCATGTGGACACGATCTTTGCCCGTGTCTTTGGCGACTGACCGCCCGTTCTGACACAACAAACCTGACACAACGGCGTGAGCCCCCTTTGCCCAAGGGGGTCTCTGCGCTACACTCCTGTTCAGTCTGAACGGGAGGAGAGATCATGACCCTCAGGACGATGTGCTGCGCGGTCGCGCTGGCCCTGGTACCGGTGGCTTCGCTGGCGATGGGCTGTTCCAGCCGTGGCCATGAACAGACCCAATCCTGCGCCCCGGGCATGCAATGGGACGCCGCCTCGCAAACCTGTGTCGAGGTGATCAACAGCTGAGGCCGCGCCCATCTGGCCGGTTTTCCGGGTGTCGATGGCGGCGCCCGAGACGATTTTGTGACCTTCCGATTTACCTGACACCGGAGTTTCCCTCATGCGATTGCCGTCTTTTCTTGCCCTGGGTCTGACCCTGCCGCTTGGCGCCTTTGCCGCTGGCGGCGACAGTACCGGTGGCAGCACCTGGACCAACCCGCCCAAGGAGACCCAGACCACCAAGGAATGCAAAGGGGTCAAGGTCTGGGACGACAAGAAAAAGCGCTGCGTCGCGCCCAAGAATTCGGGCCTCGATCCCGACACGCTGTATAACGCGGTGCGCGAGTTGGCCTATGCCGGGCGTCCCGCCGATGCGCAGGGCGTGCTGGCGGCAATGCCCGACCAGAGCGACGACCGCGTGCTGACCTATTGGGGGTTCACCCACCGCAAGCTGGGCGATCTGGATCGTGCGGCCTTCTATTATCAGGCGGCAATCGCGGCCAATCCCGACAATATCCTGGCGCGCAGCTATATGGGGCAAGGGTTTGTCGAGGCGGGCAAGACCGATCTGGCGATCGCCCAGTGGCGCGAGATCACCGCGCGCGGCGGCGAAGGCAGCTGGGCCGAGGTGTCGCTGCGCGAGGCCATCCGTACGGGCTTGACCTACAGCTACTGAGTTCAGCCTTTCTTTACCGCCCGCCCCCTATTCTGCCTGCGACTCTGATGACGGATGACGCAGGCAGATGCAGGACGACAATGCGCTGATGCCCCTTGACGCCGAGATGTTCGATTTCGACGACACTCCGGCGGTGACAAGGATGGGTGGCCCGCCGGTGGCCGACGCGCCCCGGCGCGTGCCCCGGCAATTGAGCAATCTGGAAAAGGCCGCCGTGGTGGTGCGGCTGCTGTTGAATGCGGGGGCGGAAATCCCGCTCGAGGAACTGCCCGAGGAGTTGCAGGCCCGCCTGACCAAGCAGATGGGGCAGATGGGGCTGGTCGACCGGATCACGCTGGATGCCGTGGCCGAGGAATTCGCCGAGGCGCTGGACGGGATCGGGCTCAGCTTTCCGCACGGGCTGGCCGGGGCGCTCAGCGCCATGGACGGCAAGATCGCCGCCACCACCGCCGCGCGTCTGCGGCGTGAGGCCGGTGTTCGCCAGATGGGCGATCCATGGCAGCGGCTGCGCGCCCTGCCGCCCGAGGAACTGGCCGAGATCGCCCAGGCCGAAAGCACCGAGGTGGCCGCCGTGCTGCTGTCGAAACTCGACACATCCAAGGCGGCGGCGCTGCTTGGGCAATTGCCGGGTCCGGTGGCGCGGCGCATCACCTATGCCATCTCGCAGACCGGCCGGGTGACGCCCGAGGCAGTGGACCGGATCGGCTGGTCGCTGGCCGCGCAGCTGGATGCGCGGCCGATCTTGGCCTTTGCCGACCGGCCCGAGAAACGGGTGGGCAATATCCTGAACCAGTCCGCGCCCGCCACGCGCGACCAGATGATGTCGGCGCTGGACGAAGAGGATGCGACCTTTGCCTCCTCGGTGCGCAAGGTCCTGTTCACCTTTACCGACATCCCTGCCCGCCTGTCACCGCGCGACGTGCCCGCCGTGGTGCGCGTGGCCGATCAGGACCAGCTGATCCTGGCCCTGGCCGCCGCCACCGAGGGGGACGAGGCCAAGGTGGCCGAGTTCCTGCTTGGCAACATGTCCTCGCGGATGGCCGACAACCTGCGCGACGAGATCCGCGACAAGGGCAAGGTCAAGCGCAGCGAAGGCGAAGCGGCAATGACAACCGTCGTGGGCGTTATCCGTAGCCTGGAGGACGAAGGCGCCCTTCAGCTCATCGACCCCGAGGAGGATCGTGACGCCTGATCCCGGCAGGCCGTTTTCCGGCACGGAAAACGGGTCGGAAAGCAAACGCTTTCCGGGCCGGAATTTTTTCAAAATTCCGGCACCAGGCCGCTGGGTGATGGACAGAACCGAACCCGGGCGCTATCAGCTTCACATGTTCAACATCCTACTCCAGTCGCGGGCCCGAGCGTAATGGCCTCAACGGCGCGTCGGGCCATCGGGTTCATGGTTCTCGCAATCCTGTGTTTTTCGCTGATGGATGCCACGGTCAAGGCGCTGGCCCCGCGCATCGGCGTGATCCCCGCGCTCTGGGCGCGCTATGCGGGACAGATGCTGCTGGTCCTGCTTCTTGTGCTGCCGCGCCTGCACAGGGTCATCCGAACCGCCTATCCGCGCCTGCAACTCTTGCGTTCGCTGATGCTGATGTGCGCGACCGGCTTCTTCTTTCTCGGCATCAGCCGCATCCCTTTGACAGATGCCACCGCGCTGATGTCTGTTAATCCGGTCTTCATTACCCTAGGCGCTGCCCTGTTCCTGGGCGAGCGTCTGGGGCCCCGTCGCCTGCTGGGCATCGCGCTCGCCCTGACCGGCGCGCTGATCGTGCTGCGTCCGGGCTCGGACCTTTTCCAGCCCGCCGCGCTCTTCCCGCTCGGTGCCGCCGCCTGCTATTCGACTTATGCCCTGCTGACCCGCCGCGTCGGACCGGACGAGGATGTCTGGACCTCGCTATTTTACACCGGCCTTGTCGGCACTCTGTTGCTGAGCCTGATCGTCCCCGGCCACTGGCAGCCGCCCGGCCCGGCAGGCTGGGGGATGATCGCGCTGGTCGTCCTTTTCGGCACGCTGGGCCAGCTTTGCCTGATCCGCGCCTTTTCACAAGGAGAGGCGGCGATGCTGGCGCCCTATGCCTATTGCGGCCTTGGCTTTGCCGCGATCTGGAGCGCGGTCTTCTTTGGCGAATTCCCGGATGGCTGGACCATTCTGGGCGCGCTTGTGATCGCGGGGGCGGGTCTGTATGTCTGGCATCGCGAGATGCACAGCCGCTAAGAGACCCCGATGCCCGTTGAAAAATCCGAACTCGGCCGAGGCGCACGCGCCTCATATTATGCGCAATATCTGCTGCTGCGCGGGCTAATCGGAGGGATGCGGCTTCTGCCTTATGATCGCCGGATCGCGGCGATGGGCCGGGTGATGAGCGCGATTGGCCCGCTGGTGGGGTTCAGCAAGCGCATTCGCGCCAATCTGGCCTTGACCTGCCCCGACCTGCCCGAGGCCGAGATCGCGCGCCTGTGCCGCGCGGTGCCTGACAATGCAGGCCGCGCCATCATGGAACATTTCTCGCCCGACGAATTCACCCGTCGGCAACAGGGGGCACGGGTCAGCGGGCCGGGCGCGGCCGCCTTTGACGCGGCTATTGCCGAGGGCAAGCCGGTGATGCTGATCACCGCCCATTTCGGCCATTACCTGGCCACCCGCGCCGCATTGCAGGCCCGAGGCGGCAAGCCGATCGGCTGTCTCTACCGCCGAATGGCCAACCCCTATTTCAACGAGATCTATGTCGACGCCTTTCTGCGCACCGGCAAACCGATGTTCGAACAAGGCCGACGCGGCATGATGGAGATGGTCCGCAGCCTGAAACAGGGGGGCATCATCGCCATCGTCTCGGACCTGCACGCCCATGGCGGTGCCGAGCTGAGTTTCTTCGGCAAGCCTGCGGTGACCTCGGTGCTGAACGCGGAACTGGCGCTGAAATATGATGCGGTGATGATCCCCTGCTATTCGGTAAGGCAGGATAACGGGCTGGATTTCGAGATCGTGATGCACGATCCGGTCGCCCATACTGATCCGATCACCATGACCCAGTTCCTGAACGACGATCTGGAAAAGATGGTGCGCCAACATATGGGGCAATGGTTCTGGATCCACCGGCGCTGGAAACCCTGGCTCGACCTCGGTGAGCAGCCCGAGGACGCGCCGGGCTGATCACTCGACGCGGGCCGCCGCCAGGATCGGCCCCGGCCCGGCCTGCTGGACCAGCACAACCGCCGGCAGCTCGTTCTCGGTGGTGACACTCAGGCGTTTCTCGCTCTGTCCATCCCATTGCCCGACCACCTGCCAGCTGTCGACCACATTGGCATAATCCAGTTCATGACCGGCAAGCTCGCCACGCTTGATCGAGGCATGGCGCAGCGGCGTGTAACGCACCAGTTGCACCGCATAGAACCCCGCCTGCGCGCCCGCGCCGGGTGTCAGGGTAATGGTGATGTCATCGCCCACACGGGACGCGGCAAGCCCCATCGGTGCGGGACGCGCCTTGTGGGCCTCTATCAATGCCAGCACCTGGTCCTCGCGGGCACCCACCACATCCTCGACCCCCTGCACGATCATCTGCGGGGTATAGATCATCGACCGTCCCCCGACACGGGCATAGGCCTGCTGGCGCAGGGTATGGGCGGGGTCGGCATATTCGTCGGCCCAACCGATATAGTCCCAATAATCGACATGCAGCGCCAGTCCGATCACATCGTCACGTCGCGCCAGCCGATGCATGATCGCATCCGCAGGCGGACACGAGGAACACCCCTGCGAGGTGTAGAGTTCCACCACCACCGGACCCTCGGCCCGGGCGGCGATGGGCAGTGCCGATGCGGCAAGGGCAAGGCAGAGCGTCAGGGCTTTCATCCGGGTCGGGTCCATCACTGGGCAAGGGGATGATCCAGCTTTACCGCCGGCCCCGTCACGGCGCCAATCAAGGTTTCTTGAACCGCGCGCGAGAACTGTATGCCATTGCATACCGCATCTTGCCACACCATGTGTGCAATGGTATACAAAAATTGACGCACCCCCCGTCTTGGCGCTTGAACCCAAGGCGGGCGTGATGCAGATAACCCGCAGCGAATCCCATTTCCACGCTCCAAGAGAGGGAGGCCACGATGCCCATCAAGGTTGGACAGGACACCGCCAAGACGCGCCGCACGCTCAGCGTCAATGGCAAATCCATTTCCTATTACTCGATCCCCGCCGCCACCGAGGCCGGTCTGGGGGATTTCTCGAAACTGCCCGCCGCGCTGAAAGTGGTGCTGGAAAACATGCTGCGGTTCGAGGATGGCGGCTTTTCCGTGTCGGTCGACGACATCAAGGCCTTTGCCGAATGGGGCGCCAAGGGTGGCCAGAACCCGCGCGAGATCGCCTATCGCCCGGCCCGCGTGCTGATGCAGGATTTCACCGGCGTGCCCGCCGTGGTCGACCTGGCCGCGATGCGCGACGGCATCAAGGCGCTGGGTGGCGACGCGCAAAAGATCAACCCGCTCAACCCGGTTGACCTGGTCATCGACCACTCGGTCATGATCGACGAATTCGGTAATCCGCGCGCGTTCCAGATGAACGTCGACCGCGAATACGAGCGCAACATGGAGCGGTACCAGTTCCTGAAATGGGGCCAGGGCGCGTTCAACAACTTCCGCGTGGTGCCCCCCGGAACCGGCATCTGCCACCAGGTAAACCTGGAGTATCTGGCCCAGACCGTCTGGACCGACACCGATCAGAACGGGGCCGAGGTCGCCTATCCCGATACGCTGGTGGGCACCGACAGCCACACCACCATGGTCAACGGCATGGCCGTTCTGGGCTGGGGCGTTGGCGGGATCGAGGCCGAGGCCGCGATGCTGGGCCAGCCGATCTCGATGCTGATCCCCGAGGTGATCGGTTTCGAACTGACCGGCCAGATGGTCGAGGGCACCACCGGCACCGACCTGGTTCTGAAGGTCGTCGAGATGCTGCGTGCCAAGGGCGTGGTGGGCAAATTCGTCGAATTCTACGGCGAAGGTCTGGACCGTCTGCCGCTGGCCGACCGCGCAACCATCGCCAACATGGCGCCGGAATACGGCGCCACCTGCGGCTTCTTCCCGATCGACGGCGAGACCCTGCGCTATCTGCGCAATACCGGCCGCGACGAGGACCGGATCGCGCTGGTCGAGGCCTATGCCAAGGAAAACGGCTTCTGGCGCGACGCGGATTACGCCCCGGTCTATACCGACACGCTGAGCCTGGACATGGGCACCATCGTGCCCGCCATCTCCGGCCCCAAGCGCCCGCAGGACTATGTGGCACTGACCGATGCCAAGACCGCATTCACCCGCGAGATGGCCGAGACCTTCAAGCGCCCGATGGGCAAGGAAGTCGCGGTCAAGGGCGAAGACTATACCATGGAATCGGGCAAGGTCGTGATCGCCTCGATCACGTCCTGCACCAACACCTCGAACCCCTATGTGATGATCGGCGCCGGTCTGGTGGCCCGCAAGGCCGCCGCACTGGGCCTGAACCGCAAGCCCTGGGTCAAGACCTCGCTGGCACCGGGCAGCCAGGTGGTCAGCGCCTATCTGGAGGCCGCCGGCCTGCAAGAGGATCTGGACAAGATCGGCTTCAACCTCGTCGGCTATGGCTGCACCACCTGTATCGGCAACTCGGGCCCGATCCAGAAGGAAATCAGCGAGGCGATTGCCGAGGGCGATCTGGTCGCCACCTCGGTGCTGTCGGGCAACCGCAACTTCGAAGGCCGTATCAGCCCTGATGTGCGCGCCAACTATCTGGCCTCGCCGCCGCTGGTGGTGGTCTATGCGCTGGCCGGCACGCTGGATATCGACCTGACCTCCGAGCCGATCGGCACCGACAAGGACGGCAACGATGTCTATATGAAAGACATCTGGCCCAGCACCCAGGAAGTCGCCGAACTGGTCGAGCAGACCGTGACGCGCGAGGCGTTCCAATCGAAATATGCCGACGTGTTCAAGGGGGACGAGAAATGGCAGGCGGTGGAAACCACCGATGCCGAGACCTATGACTGGCCCGCGACCTCGACCTATATCCAGAACCCGCCCTATTTCCAGGGCATGGGCACCGAGCCGGGCACCATCTCGAACATCTCGGGCGCCAAGGTGCTGGCGATCCTGGGCGACATGGTCACCACCGACCACATCTCGCCCGCAGGCTCTTTTGCCACCACTACCCCCGCCGGCAAGTATCTGACCGAGCGTCAAGTGGCCCCGCGCGAGTTCAACTCCTATGGCTCGCGCCGTGGCAACCACGAGATCATGATGCGCGGCACCTTCGCCAATATCCGCATCAAGAACGAGATGCTGGATGGCGTCGAAGGCGGCTATACCAAAGGACCCGATGGGCAGCAGACCTCGATCTACGAGGCCTCGATGGCCTATCAGGAACAGGGCACTCCGCTGGTGGTGTTCGGCGGCGAACAATATGGCGCCGGTTCCAGCCGTGACTGGGCGGCCAAGGGTACCGCTCTGCTGGGCGTCAAGGCGGTCATCGCCGAAAGCTTCGAGCGTATCCACCGCTCGAACCTGGTGGGCATGGGCGTCATCCCGTTCGAGTTCACCGGCGGCGACAATCGCAAGTCGCTGGGCCTGAAGGGCGATGAAACCGTGGCGATCAGCGGTCTGGACACCATCCAGCCGCTGCAAGAGGTGCCCTGCACCATCACCTATGGCGACGGGTCCGAAAAGACCATCACGCTGAAGTGCCGGATCGATACCGCACCCGAGATCGAATATATCGAGAACGGCGGCGTGCTGCATTATGTGCTGCGCAACCTGGCAAAAGCCAGCTGATCCGGGCTGAACAGATTAACAAGAGGGCGCCTTGCGGCGCCCTTTTTCTTTTGCGAGGCGCTGCCTCGCGCTCCGGAGTATTTTGGGCGGAATGAAGTTACGGAGCCCCACCCTGAGGATCGGAAACGGGCAGTTCCAGCGACCGTGCAATGATGGGACCCGCCCTAAAAAGCATGGAACAATCGGAACGCGCGGCGTTGATCCCGGTCGAAGCAGGACCAGTCGTCAACGGCAGCATTGAAGGCAGAGCATGACCTCCAGTTTCTGGATCGAAGGAAATACGTCCCCGCTTGATCTGGTTCGACAACGACTGGACCGTTATCGTGGCGGATCGGCGGATCGATGTGCGTGCGGTTTCAACCGAGCGCACCAGTTTCCGTACCACTATGGGGTGAAAGTTGACAGGGCGCGGTCGGCCTGAACCCTCCTCTATTACCCGTCAAGAAATTGCGATTTCCCCTCTTGCGCCGTCCCACGATTCTCCTTAAAAGCCGCGTCACGCCAACAGTGGCCCGTTCGTCTATCGGTTAGGACGCCAGGTTTTCAACCTGGAAAGAGGGGTTCGATTCCCCTACGGGCTGCCACTTTCCCGACCCTGTCATGCCTAGGAGCCCTCTCGCCACCAGCGCGATCATCCTTCGAACCCAACAGGACCGTGATAGGGGCTGGCACTTTTGCATGTGATGGCTTACCTCCAAATCTCGGAAAGGAAGCCCGCGACATGCCTATCAAGATCCCCGCACATTTGCCTGCATATGACATTCTGACCCGCGAGGGGGTCATGGTCATGTCCGAGGATCAGGCCGCGCGCCAGGACATCCGCCCGCTGCGGATCGGGCTTTTGAACCTGATGCCCAAGAAGATCCAGACCGAGACCCAGTTTGCCCGGCTGATCGGCGCCACGCCGCTCCAGATCGAACTGAGCCTGATCCGGATGACCGAGCATCAGACCAAAACCACCGCCACCGAGCATATGGAAGAGTTCTATCGCCCCTTTCAGGAGGTACGCGACGAGAAATTCGACGGGCTGATCATCACCGGTGCCCCGATCGAACATCTGGAGTTTTCGGACGTCACCTATTGGGATGAATTGCGCGAGGTGTTTGCCTGGACCCAGACCAACGTGCATTCCACATTCGGCGTCTGCTGGGGCGGGATGGCGATGATCAACCATTTCCACGGCATCCGCAAACATATGCTGGACCACAAGGCATTCGGTTGTTTCCGGCACCGCAATCTGGACCCGGCCTCGCCCTATCTGCGCGGGTTCTCGGATGATTTCGTGATCCCGGTCAGCCGCTGGACCGAGATGAAACAGGCCGAGATCGACGCGGTGCCCGAGCTGGTCACCCTGTTGGGCAGCGACGAGGTCGGCCCCTGCCTGGTGGCCGATCCGGGGCATCGCGCGCTCTATATCTTCAACCATTTCGAATATGACAGCGACACGCTGAAACAGGAATATGACCGTGACGTCGCGGGCGGCACCGCGATCAACGTGCCGATCAACTATTATCCCGACGACGATCCCTCGCGGCGGCCGCTCAACCGCTGGCGCAGCCATGCGCATCTGCTCTATGGCAACTGGATCAGCGAGATCTACGAGACAACGCCCTATGACATGGCGCGGATCGGGTTGGAATCCACCGACCTGCGGGGCTGAGCGGTCATGCGGGTGCTGCTGATCCTTTTGCTGTTGGCGGCGGGGTTCTGGGCGCTGACCCTGTGGCGCGCCGCCCGGCACGAGGCACGCGCTCAGGCCAGCCATCCCCCACAGGGCCAGTTTGTCACCGTGGACGGGATGCGCATCCATGCCGAGGTGATGGGCAGCGGCCCGGATCTGGTGATGATCCATGGCTCGAACGGCAATACCCGCGATCTGAGCTTTGTGCTGGCGCCGATCCTGGCCGGGCATTTCCGCGTCATCCTGCTGGACCGGCCCGGGCTGGGCTATTCCGATCCCGCCCCCGCCGGGTCCGAGGATATCGCTGGTCAGGCGCAGCTGTTGATGCGGGCGGCGGTGCAGCTGGGCGCCGAACGCCCCATCGTGCTGGGCCACAGCTATGGCGGCGCGGTGGCACTGGCCTGGGCGGTGCATCACCCCGACCGGCTGGCGGCGCTGGTACCGGTGGCCGCCGCGTCGAACCCCTGGACCACGCCGCTGGACCTGCTCTACCGGATCACCTCGACCCGGCTGGGCGCGGCGGTGGCGGTGCCGCTGATCACCGCCTATGTGCCCGACAGCTATGTCGCCCGCGCGCTGGACGACGTGTTCGCGCCGCAACCGGCCCCCGCGGGCTATGACGCGCATTTCGGCCCCGGCCTGTCCCTGCGCCGCGGCTCGCTCAGGGCCAATGCGCGACACCGAGCCAGCCTGTTGGAGGAAATCAAGGCGCTGCATCCGCGATATCGCGACATTGCGGTGCCCACCGAGATCGTGCATGGAACCGAGGATGACACGGTGAATTTCGACCTGCATTCGCGTACCCTGTCACGGCAAATCCCCGGCGCGGTGCTGACCGCCCTGCCCGGCATCGGCCACATGCCCCAGCATGTGGCGGCCGAGACAGTGGCCGAGGCTGTCTTGCGCGCCGCGACACGTGCGGGTTTGCGTTAATCGCCAACAGCTTCCATATTGAACCCAAACGGCAGCACAAGGGAGCGCGGGCAAATGACAGGCGCGGCAACAGGCGAGATTTCCCGCTATTTCAACGACAAGGCACCAAAGGACATCCGCCGCGCCATCGAGAAGGCGGACAAGGACGATATCCTGAGCGCCAGCTATCCCTATGACGCGGAGATGTCGTCGAAAGCCTACCGGGCCGAGATGGAGGCCCTGCAGATCGAATTGGTCAAGCTTCAGGCCTGGATCAAGCAGAGCGGCGCCCGCGTCGCCATCCTGTTCGAGGGGCGCGACGCCGCCGGAAAGGGCGGCACCATCAAGCGGTTCCGCGAGAACCTGAACCCGCGCGGCGCACGTGTGGTGGCGCTGGCGAAACCAACCGAGGCCGAACGCAGCCAATGGTATTTCCAGCGCTACATCCAGCATCTGCCCTCGGCGGGGGAATTGGTGTTCTACGACCGCAGCTGGTACAATCGCGGCGTGGTCGAACATGTGTTCGGCTGGTGCAGCGAGGACGAGCGCGAACGCTTCTTTCGCCAGGTTCTGCCCTTTGAACATGACCTGACCGATGACGGCATCCACCTGTTCAAGTTCTGGCTGAACGTGGGCCGCGCCGAACAGCTACGCCGGTTCCACGACCGCGAACGCGACCCGCTGAAACAGTGGAAGCTAAGCCCGGTGGACATTGCCGGGCTGGACAAATGGGACGCCTATTCCGCCGCCATCTCGGAAACCCTGACCCGCAGCCACTCCGACAAGGCGCCCTGGACCGTGATCCGCTCGGACGACAAGAAACGCGCGCGGCTGGCGGCGATCCGCGCCGTGCTGGCGGGCATCGACTATGACAACAAGGACCGGGACGCGGTCGGCCAGCCCGATGCGGCCATCTGCGGAGGCCCCGACATCTGGAATGCGTAAGCAGGGCTATCATCACGGCAATCTGAAACAGGCGCTGATCGACGCGGCGCTGGAGTTGATTCGCGCCAAGGGTCCAACCGGGTTCACCCTGTCCGAGGCCGCCAAGACCGCCGGGGTCACCCCCGCCGCGGTCTATCGCCATTTCGACGGGCGCGAAGAGCTGATCGCCGAGGCCGCCCGCCAGGGGTTCGAGATCTTTGCCGACCTGATGCAATATGCCTATGACAAGGGCCAGCCCTCGGCGCTGGCCGCGTTCGAAGCGACAGGCCGCGCCTATCTGGCCTTTGCCCGCAAGCATCCGGGCCATTACATCGCCATGTTCGAAAGCGGCATCTCGGTCAATCGCAGCCCGGAACTGGCCGCCGCCGCCAATCGCGCCAAAGCCGTGCTGGAACAGGCCGCCGCCGATCTGAGCGACCACATTCCCCCCGAAAAACGCCCGCCCGCAGCCATGGTCTCGGCCCATATCTGGGCGATGAGCCATGGCGTGGTCGAGCTCTATGCCCGCAATGC
The DNA here is from genome assembly GCF_021405525.1 of Ruegeria pomeroyi. Lineage (GTDB taxonomy): Bacteria > Pseudomonadota > Alphaproteobacteria > Rhodobacterales > Rhodobacteraceae > Ruegeria_B > Ruegeria_B alba. The sequence goes on along the minus strand of NZ_JAGQAG010000001.1, from coordinate 1,889,487 downwards.
CGGCGCCACCGCCCCCTTTGCGCCCGAGGATCTGCTGGAGTCCGGGGTCGGAATCTATCTGCGCGGGCTGGGTCTGATCGCGCCCGATTGACAAAGCCCCTTGCCTCGGTTGGGGTGTCCCGCTACCCAGACAGGGTGATTGCCGGAGTAAACTTGCCGTGAGCCATTCGATTTCCAACACCACACTTGTTCGCCGCGACCGCCTGCGCCAACTGCAACAACGGGAGAAAGCCTGGTTCGACCTGGAATTCCTCAAGGCGATGGCGCCCGAGGATCGCAGCCGCTGCATCGACCTGTTGGACCAATCGAAATCGCAACTGCGCCAGGACCTGTTCGCGCTGTGCCAGACCGGGTTCAAGGAGGGCGGTTTCTTTGTCGAATTCGGCGCCACCGACGGGATCGAGCTGAACAACTCCTACCTGCTGGAGACCGGCTTTGGCTGGAGCGGCATCCTCGCCGAACCGGCACGCGGCTGGCATGCCGCGCTCAAGGCCAACCGCGCCGCCACCATCGAAACGCGCTGCGTCTGGCACACATCGGGCGAAACGCTGGGCTTTACCGAGGCGCCGCGCGGCGAGAACTCGGGCATCTCGACCTTCGTCAAATCCTCGCGCCGCATCCGCGGCCAGAACTACAAGGTCGAAACGATCTCGCTGGTCGAGCTCTTGGAAACCCACAAGGCGCCCGCGCATATCGACTATATCTCGATCGACACCGAGGGCAGCGAGTTCGACATCCTCAATGCCTTCGACTTCGACCGCTGGACATTCGGGGTGATGACAGTGGAACACAACCACGCCCCCCAGCGCGAGGATATCCATGCCCTGCTGACCTCGAAAGGATACCGCCGGGTGCTGGAAGACATCTCGCGGTTCGACGACTGGTACGTGCGGGAGGCGTGAGACCTCCCTTTTCCGGGTAAGACCGAGGGCACGCAGGTTCGCGCGCGATCCTGCGGTTTTTGGAAAAGCGTCGCGTTTCGTGCGTCGTCAGCGTGGCTGCCAGGGACCGAGCGCCATCAGGCGGCTGCGAACAGGCGCGCTTGGCGTCCGTCGGGGAGCGGTCGTTCGCTACTTCAGTTATCAGAAGCAGCTATGCGGGACAAAGCAGACTTGTGCAGTTGCGGCTATTGCTGACGCAGCATTCTTTCGCGCTTGCGGCAGGCGATGTTCCGCGTTGCAGCGTAATCTTCATTCCAGTTATTCAAATGCACTTCGCCAAATAACGAAATCATAGCTTCGCTGCGGTCGTCACGGCAGGTTAGCTCATCGGCGAAGCAGCGATCCGTTAGGACTTCGGGAGTAACTTTAGCTCGGTCGGCAGACTTGGAACGTGTTTCAGACTGGCTTAACTTAACTGTATGGGCCAGGTTACGTCTCTTTTTGCTCGGAAAGTTGTCGGCGTCGCGGGTGATGCAATCGATGCAAATGCGGTGTTGGCGTCCGTTGGCGTCGATGCCGCTGGCGCGTGGGACCCCAAGCACATGCTCGATGAAGATGACTTCTATGGCATGATCGAGCTGATGGCCGACAAGATGGATGTCACGTCTTTGCCACTGATCGTAGGTGAAGCGATGCGGCCGGATGAATATGGTGCGCTTGGCTTGGCTTGGAAATCCGCGCCCAATCTCCTTGGTTCGTTCTCACGCGTTGCACGGTACTGGCGCCTTTGGACCAGCTTTACGCAGTATGAGCTGCAGGAAACAGACGGCGGCATTCTGTTTGTCGAACATCGCGAAGGCCTCCGCCGGCTTGGTATGCGCATTTCTATAGAGGCTGACTTGGCGAGCGGCGTGTCGCTCAGTCGGCAAGTGTCTCCACGACCGTTTTCCCCGATCGAAGTCTATTTCAAGCACGGCGCACCCAAGACCATCAAGCATCACGAAGCTTACTTCGGCTGCCCGGTTCATTTCGGCGCGAATAAAGATGCGATGCTGCTCTCCCGCCAGTCCCTATCCGATCCGAACATTCTCGGGGATGAGGGCATCACGGATTTTCTTGTATCGCACCTCGATCAGGAACTTGCGCAAATCGATGATACACCCACTTTGCCTGCGCAAACAAAAGGCGAGATTGCCCGCGCCCTCAGTGAGGGCTTGCCCAAAATGGCGGATATCGCCCGAAAGCTGGGGCTGAGCGCCCGGTCGTTTCACCGACGCCTTGCCAAACACGGGCTGAGCTTTCAGACCCTGACAGAAGAGACACGTCGCGAGATTGCCACAGCCATGCTGCAGGAAGAAAGCTACGCGCTCTCCGAGATTGCGTTCCTCACCGGATATTCCGAGCAAAGCGCCTTCAACCGCGCGTTCAAGCGCTGGACGGGGATGACACCAGCGGCCTATCGGAGGTCTCTCGGGTAAAGGCACCGCGACGCGCGGCATTGGCTGCAGATGTCAAAACCCTGGCAATCGCGGTCAATACCGGCGCACCGCGGATTTTCTAAACCTTGGTCATCAATACGAACCAAGGAGACAGACAATGACTAACAAACCCATCCTCGTCATCGGCGCCACCGGCAAGACCGGCTCTCGCGTTGCCAGCAAGCTCGAAGCAAAAGGCATCGCCGTTCGGCGCGGCGTGCGCAAATCAGAGACCCCCTTCGACTGGGAAGATCCCAGCACTTGGGCACCTGTCCTGAACGGCGTTTCCAAGGCCTACGTGACCTACTTCCCAGATCTGGCCTTCCCTGGCGCGGTGGAAAAGCTGGAGGCTTTCACAAAGGTTGCAGCTGAAACTGGGCTCAAGCATATCGTACTGCTCTCAGGCCGGGGCGAGCATTTCGCCACCATGGGCGAAGAGATCGTCCGCAACTCCGGCCTGCCTTTTACCATCGTCCGGGCCGCTTGGTTTGCGCAGAACTTCAGCGAAGGTTATCTGCGCGACCCGATCCTGGGTGGCGTTTTGCCGATGCCCGGCGGCGATATCCAAGAGCCGATCATCGACATTGACGATATTGCCGACGTTGTGGTCGCAGCCTTGACGGAAGACGGGCACATCGGCGAACGCTATGAGGTCACCGGTCCACGCCTGATGACATTCGCAGAGATGGCCGAGGTGTTGTCCACGACCTTGGGGCGCCACATTCAGCACATCCCGATTACCTTTGAGGACTTCCACGCCAATGTCGCAGCCTCTGGCGGTGACTTCGTGGCCGAGGTCTTTACGCAGATCGCCCGCGAAACGCTGGATGGCCGCAATGCCCATACGACGGGCGGTGTCGAACGCGCCTTGGGCCGCAAACCACGCGACTTCGCTGAATTTGCCCAGACGGCAATGGTCGCGGGCGCGTGGTCCACGGCCGCGTGATCATCTCGAACCCTTTGGCAGGAGGTACCGCCCTCCTGCTGCAACACCCAATCAGGAGGATCGACCATGACGACTGTTTTCTTCTTTCTTTTTCAATTTGCAATCCTCGCCTATGCCCTTGTGGGCGGTGTCTTTCTGGCCTTTTCAGACTTCATCATGCGGTCGCTTGCCCTGACCGGTGGTCATAGCGGCGTCGAGGCCATGCAAGTCATCAATCGCGAGGTGTTTCGCTGGGTCTTCATGGCCCTGTTTCTGGGCATGGCAGCCGTTTCGGTGGCCGTGGCGGCCTATGGGGCCTTTGGCCTGGCAGGGCCTGCAGGGACGCTGATCATGGCGGCCGGACTGGTTTATTTAATTGGATGTTTCGGCGTCACCGTCTTCTTCAACGTGCCAATGAACGAAGCGCTTGCCGGAATGGAGACGTCATCTGGCACAACACGCGACTACTGGATGCAGACCTATGTGCCGCGCTGGACCTTCTGGAACTCAGTCCGGACGCTGGCTTGCGCCCTCTCCGCTGCGCTGCTTCTCTTCGGGCTGCTCTGGATGACCCAGAACCAAGCTCAGACCGCTTGATGCGGTGCCTTTGGCAGGGCGGCGCGTATCCGTAACGTCCCGCCCTGCAAACTACGAGCGACACACAGCGCGACGACCTAAGCGAGACCAAGTCCATGACGATCCTCGAAAAGGTGAACATCCTTATTCTGCTGGTCACGATCTCCTACATCATGGCGCTCAGCAGCCTGCTCTCCACGAATGACGACATCCCGACGCAAGTCGCTTGGCTGATCACGTTCCTGACAAGTGTGGGGCTGTTCCGGTTGCTGATCCTGCTGGTCTACTGGCTGATCAACCGTTCGGACCTGCTGCTGGCGCTCTACCATCGGGAAAAGTTCGTCAAAGGACTGTGGACCTATCGTTCCGAAGCCAATGCCAAATGCCACTCTGTTATTTGGCGTATTTCGCAGGGCGTCGCGTCATTGTCGATCACGGGATACGGTGTCGATGAGGACGGCAAGATGGACTCGCATTTTCGGAGCATCAGCCAGCCTTTCGAACATCAAGGCGTCGACGAGATCATGTTCGCCCGTACAGACATTGCCAGCGGCGACGAACACTATTCAAAATCGACGCTCTACATCGATCCGCGCAGCCGCCGATCCTGGCGCTCAGGACCGTCAGATATCAGGGCTCAGTCCATCCTTTACGGCTATGACGAAAAAGGTGTCCGGCACGCGGAACTGATCTTGCAAAGGGCGGATCAAGGCCTGAGCGAGCGAGAAGTCGTGGCAAATATGATTGAGGGTAAACCAGCAGCTCGTCTTGAGACCGCGAAGTTTCATTTGGCGGAAAAAGTGGGGTCTTTGTCCTAACGGACGGTTGATGAAATCGGATAATGTCTGACCATGACACAGAAACACGACATTCAGACAGAGGCGCGGAACCGCAAGGTCCTGATGGTGGTCTACCCCGGGGTGCATCAACTCGATGTGATAGGCCCGCTGGAGATCCTTGCGACGACCCAGTTCTTCATTGGCGACGGCGATTTGCCTTACGACTTGAAGATCGTTGCGGCGCAGGCGGGGCCCGTGAAAGCCAGTTCCGGTCTGACGATCACGGCAGAGACCTCCTACGCCGATGTGATTAGGAATGATGATGAGATCGATACGCTCATGGTGGCCGGTGGCCATGGCTCTTCTTTGCAATTGAAGAACCCGGAGTTGTTGGAGTTCATGCAGACTATGGCTCCGCGCGCCCGACGCATCGTATCGATCTGTACAGGCGCGCTGATCCTGGCCGAGGCTGGCCTTTTGAAAAACAAGCGGGCCAGCACCCATTGGTTTTGGTGCCCAATTATGGAGACCGAATATCCGGATGTGACGGTGGACCATGAGGCGATCTATGTGCGCGATGGGAACGTCTGGACCTCTGCCGGCGTGACCTCTGGCATGGATCTCGCACTGGCATTGGTTGAGATGGACTGGGGGCACAAAGTCGCGCTCGAAGTCGCGCGGTTCAGCGTGATGTACATGATGCGGCCAGGTGGCCAGTCACAGTTCAGCGCGCATCTGGTGGCCCAACGGGCCGAAGACCCGGCGATCAACGATGCACTAAGCTTCATTCTAGAACACCCAGCCGATCCGCTGACTGTGACCAGCCTTGCTGCGCGCGCGATGATGTCTGAACGGACTTTTGCGCGGCGGTTCAAGGACGAAACCGGCGTCACGCCTGCGGCTTATGTTGAGACTGCCCGCGTGCAGGCCGCGCGCGTCGTGTTGGAAACGACAGACCACACGATTGATCAGGTTGCCCTCGAGACCGGCTTTCAAAGCTCGGAACGGATGCGCCGCGCGTTTCACCGCCATGTCGGTATATCCGCTGGCGAATACCGAGATCGCTTTCGCATGACGGCTGACCCGGGGGCCCGCCCGCGCGCCGGACCCGGCTAAGCCTATCACCTGACCCAAACCACAACAGAAATTCCCGCGTCTGCGCGCACCCTTGCGCGTGGCCACACCCTCGCTTGTTCAAAAGAAAGGACACATTATGAAAAAGACATCGGTGTTTGCAGCGCTCCTTCTTGCTTTGGCTGCATGCGCTGACAGTGGTGCAAACTATCAACCGATCCTGGATGGTCAGCCTAAGGCTGCCTTTCAATCCGATCTAGCGGCCTGTCAGGCCCTTGCCCGCGACCAGAACCAGTTCGATCAGGAACGCTTTGCTGCGACTGTGCTTGGTGCTGGTGCCGGTGCGATCCTCGGAGAGGCTGACAGCGGCGATGCGCTTGGTGGCGCCGTCGCTGGTGCCTTTGCAGGCGGGGTCGCCAGCAGCGTGGATGTGAACGAGCGGCGCGAGGCCATCGTCATCGAATGCCTGCGGGGCCGCGGCCATCGCGTTGTCGGATAGGGGGCAAGATGTCAGAGTTTTTCATCCTACGCGCAAGACGGTTTCACGCGCTTCATGACCTTTTGACAGGGCGACTGCGAAATCACACACAACCACTTCTGACATTTCTTGCAGAAGATGTCGGGCTGCCCGTCTCAGATGCACCTGACTATGTCGCTGGTCCGTGGGGTACGTTGATCCGGCGGCCAAGCAAATGAAACACGTGATGATTGCCGGTGCGACCGGCTACCTTGGCCAGTTCCTTTGCGCCGAATACAAGTGGCGGGGGTGGCAGGTGTCTGCTCTTGTCCGGTCTGCAAACGCTGATGCGCCATTGGCCGCTGACAACATCGTGACAGCGGAAGCGACCAAACCTGACACCTTGAAATGCGTTATGAAAGGCGTCGATCTTGTCGTCTCTGCCCTGGGGATCACCCGACAAACCGATGGCCTGAGCTATTGGGACGTGGATTATCAAGCCAACCTCAACCTGCTGCGAGAGGCCTTGGCCAGTGACGTCAAACACTTCGCTTACGTCCATGTGTTGAATGCGGATCGTATGGCCGGTGTGCCTCTCGTCGCGGCGAAATCAGCCTTTGTCAGCGCCCTGCAGGCTGCGGACCTCGACAGCACGATCATCGCGCCATCCGGGTATTTCTCGGATATGGAGGACTTCCTGAGTATGGCGCGCAAAGGGCGGGTTTGGTTGTTCGGCGACGGGCAGCTTAAGATCAACCCGATCCATGGCGCCGACCTTGCCTCAGCGATTTTTGAAGCTGTGGACCGCAAAGAGGCGTGGCTGGACGTTGGCGGACCGGATGTGCTGACCCACTGCGAACTCGCGAAACTCAGCTTCGACACACTGGGCGCACAGAACCGGGTCACGTTCCTACCCGATATCTTTCGGCGGATCGCACTGCGGCTGCTCCCCCGGTTTGCACCACACCATGTCGCTGGCCCCGCACAGTTCTTTCTGACGGCGTTCGGCATGAATATGGCTGGCAACCCTGTAGGGACCCGCCATCTGGCTGATCACTTTCGAGACCTTACGTCTCATCATGCCAAATGAAAGGAGGCGAGGATGAAACTCTTTCGTGCACCTGCCAATTTGCTTCTTCCAATCATCGGTACAGCTTCCCTTTAGCCAAATACGGCAGCGGCTCACGTCCGTTGGTTTGTTGAAGGCGGCGATGCTGCACCGGCGGTTCCCTTCACGCTGTCTGATCCTGCCGTCTGGATTTGGGCATTGGTCGCAATCGCACTCGTGGCGACGGCAATTGTGCTGGACTGCAAGCTCCTTGCCTTGGCGGTTCCAAATACGAAAGTCCGGCATGATGTGATGGAACTGATGCGGATTCTGACGGGCATGTCGCTCTTGCTGACCGCCTACGACGGCAGTCTGATTGCGCCCCACCTACAAGGTGTTGGCAATTTTGGTTTGGCGCTGGTCCTGCTGCAAGCCAGGATCGGCCTCCTGCTTCTGAGCAATCACGCCTTGCAGCACGCAGCCCTTCTGCTGTTGCTCCTGTTTCTGGGAATGTCGGTTCACTTTGGTTTCGGCCTGACTATTGAATACGTCAACATCGTCGGGATGCGCTGTTCATCTTGTTCAACGCTATGCCGGACTCCGCAATGCGCGACCGGCTAAAGCCGTATTCCGTTGATGTCTTGCGGATTTTCACGGGGCTGTCGCTGATCATTCTCGGGGTCGCGGAAAAGCTGCATCCAGCAGCGCTGGGGCAGGCCTTCATCGCGTATTACGCATGGAATTTCATGCCACTGCTGGGCTTTGACTGGTTCGATGACCGCCCGTTCGTCCTGTCTGCCGGTGTGATGGAAGTCGTGTTCGGCACGATCCTTGTGCTTGGTGTCGTGACCCGTCTGAACATCCTTGCGGTGGCTGTTTTGATGCTGGCGTCCAACATCGTGTTCCTGATCGAGGGCCGAAAGGAAGAAGCAATGGTGGAACTGATCGGCCACCTGCCCATCATTGCAACCGCTTTGATCCTCCTTGTCTTAGGCTCCGGCCAACGGTTGAAGGTGACGCCACGACAGCAGACCATCTCGCCCGTCAGCGCTTACCGCAATGTGGGGGAACGGGCATGCGCAGAGCGCAGACCGAGCTGTCCCCATCAAATCGATTGCTAACCAACCATCAGAAACGAAAGGATAGAACGATGACTCTTCAAAAGACTGGCGGTTTTGCCGCTTTGATATGTGCCGCAACCTACCTGTTCGGGTTTGCTTTTCTTGTCACCACGCTCGCGCCACTCGGCTTTGGCACCAGCAACATTGACGGCCCAGCGGTTGTGGCCTTCATACAAGGCCAGCCGGGCTTCCTGATCCTCTGGAACACAGTGATCTACATCATCAACGCCATTGCCCTAGCGCTCCTCGTCACAGCGTTGCATGGGCGATCGAAGTCCGCTGGGCCTGACCTCGCCATGCTCACACTGGTGCTCGGCATCATCTGGGCCACACTTGTGATCGGCGCGGGCATGATCGGCAACGTCGCGGTCGAACGCGCGGCCCAATTGGCCCAAACCGACTTCACCCAAGCCGTGCAAGTCTGGCTGACGCTGCACGCGGTCGAGCTTGGTCTCGGCGGCGGGAATGAGATTGCGGGTGGCGTCTGGATCGGCTGCGTCTCACTCGCTGGCTTACTGGGGCGTGGTCTCGGGCGGATCGCTGTTGGCCTTGGCCTTCTGACGGCTGTTGGCGGTCTGTTAACACTGATCCCCGCCATTGGCGACGTGGCCGGTGCCGTCTTTGGGCTGGGTGCCATCGCATGGTTCATCGCGGTTGGGTGCTTTTTGCTGTTCAGCCGCTCGGCCACGCCACTCCCGCAAGGCCGGCAAGTCGCATGACTGGCGTGGCACCTTCCCTCCAGCGCCTGCTCGAAAAAGAGCGGGCGCGAACCAACGCTCATTCGCTCTTGTTGCGGGTTGAGACCGGCGATGGCCACGTGATCTTTGACGGCAGCGCGGGGGACGCGGCGCCGGGCGTGCGCTTCTCGATTGCAAGCATAAGCAAGACGTTCACCGCCGCCCTGACCCTCAAACTTGCTGACCTTGGCCTGCTTGATCTCGACCAGACAGTTCAGAGCGCTTTGCCGCGCCACGACCTGTCGGATCTGCATGTGATTAAGGGCGCGCCCCACGGGCCGGCCCTGACGATCCGCCATTTACTGTTCCAGACCTCGGGTCTGGCTGATTACTTCAAAGGCGGCGTAGAGGCCGATATGATCCAAAACAAGGATCGGGCGATCGACTTGGCAATGGTCTTGGAGATGGCCCGATCTCTGCCGCCGATGGCAGCCCCGGACAGCGGGAAGGCCCATTACTCCGACACGAATTTCCAGCTGCTTGGGGCGGTGTTGGAGGCGGTTTCCGGCAAACCCTTTGCCACGCTTTTGCAGGCTTACATTTGTGAACCGTTGGGCTTGCGTCAAACCACAACATTCGATGCACAGAACCCACCTCTGCCGCTCTTCCAAAAATCACAGCAACTGACTTTGCCAAAGTCATTGGCGAGCATGGACCCGGATGGTGGCCTTGTATCGACGCCCGAAGAGTTGATCGGTTTTTCGCGCGGGTTTCTTGGCGGTCGCCTGTTTGATCCCGCCTGGTTGGATGAGGTCCGGAACTGGAAACCTGTGTTTTTCCCGCTCCAGTACGGCGGCGGTCTGATGCGCTTTCAACTGCCGCGCTGGATGACCCTGTGGCGGCCGACACCGGAGCTCATCGGGCATCTGGAAGTTCAGGGTCGTTCGCCTTCTACGCGCTAGAGCGGGACATCTATCTGGCAGGGACATTCAACCAAACTGACCTGCCGCGCCGCCCGGTGGGGTTCATGCTCAAAGTCCTTCGGACTATCGAAAAGGCGGGCGTGACATGATCAGGCGCGCCCTCAAAATGTTCGGCATCCTGACCGCCGCCTGCATCGCTCTCGTCGTCTTGCTGTTTTTCGGAACACGTGGGACCTACGTGGTCGCACCTCTTGTGACACAGGATGACGGACTACCATCCGCCATGGTCGGCGGCGTCAAACTGCATCTGCGTCAGATCGACGGCCCTGCTGGCGCACCAACGATCATCGTTTTGCATGGCGGGCCGGGCGGTGACTTCCGGTTACTCCTTGCGCTCAGCGCCCTCACTGAAACGTACAATGTCGTCTTTTTCGATCAGCGGGGGGCCGGTCTTTCGGAACGTGTTCCGGCCGAACAACTCACGCTAAGTGACTACATCAGCGAACTGAATGGCGTGAAGCGACTGGTTTCTCCGAACGCGCCAGTTACGCTGATCGGGCATTCATGGGGAGCGATGTTGGCCACAGCCTATCTTGGTCAACACCCGGAGCATGTGACGGCAGCAGTTCTTATTGAGCCGGGATATCTGGACAGAGCAGGCAAGTCAGCTCGGGACGAGGTCGCAAGCCGCTACATGTCTGGCACAGGGTATTGGGCCGAGGCGGTTATGACTGGATTTCGTGCGCAACACGTGGATGGACCAGATCCGGCGGCGGCAGACGACTTCCTCGTTGGTCACATGGTGGGGGTGTTCACCGATCACCCTGAAAATCCCTACCATTGCGGAGACGGCTACGATGCTCCCGGCTGGCGGTTCGGTGCAATGGCAAGCCGGGCCTGGTCGGATACCCCGGATGCCGTTGTTGATCGTCTGGCTGCCAAGGTGCGCCGCTTTGACGGGCCGGTGCTGTTGCTCACCGGGGAATGCAACGATTGGCTCGGCCCGCTGCAGAAAACCCATCTACAACTCTTCGCGAATGGCAGTTCTCAGATCATCCCCAACGCTGGTCACGATGTGATCTGGGACAACCCGGAAGCCACACTGGACGTGATCCGCCGTTTTCTGGATTTAGGAAAACCGGAGTGAGTCTGATGATGAAACGGATGTACTCAATAGGGTTTGACAAGAGTGAGGCCTTATGTTGCCGCACGGTGCAAAGGATCGCGCAATTGCCGCGAACTTCATGCTGCGTGCGCACGCAGCATGAAAAGTGAGTTCACAGGATGGGCTCAAACCAGACCTATGCTGCAAAGAGATCAAAGACCGGTCTCGGCTGTTTCATGGGTCTGCAAAGCCACTAACCTCCACATCCCACAAAAAAAAGGCCGCGCAATGCGCGGCCTTTTCCATGTTCTGGGTCCGAAACTTAGCGCTTCGAGAACTGGAACGAACGGCGGGCTTTGCGCTTGCCGTATTTCTTGCGCTCGACCACGCGGCTGTCGCGGGTCAGGAAACCGGCGGCCTTGAGCGCGCCACGCAGCGAGGGATCGTAGAGTTGCAGCGCCTTCGAGATGCCGTGCTTGACCGCGCCGGCCTGACCGGTCAGGCCGCCGCCCTTGACGGTTGCCATCACGTCGAACTGGCCTTCGACACCGGCCACCTGGAACGGCTGGCGCAGGATCAGCTGCAGAACGGGGCGCGCGAAATAGGCGTCCTGGTCCTTGCCATTGACGACGACCTTGCCCGAACCCGGCTTGATCCAGACACGGGCGACCGCGTCTTTCCGCTTGCCGGTGGCATAGGAGCGGCCCAGCTCGTCGCGAACGGGTTCGCGCGGCTCGTCTGCGGCCACGGTTTCGAGGCCTGCGACGGCGCTCAGCTCTTCGAGAGTGTTGATCTGATCAGCCATCGGTTTCAGCTCCGGGTGTTTTTCTTGTTCATGGACTTGACGTCCAGAACTTCGGGGGCCTGGGCTTCATGCGGGTGCTCGGTCCCGGCATAGATACGCAGGTTGGTCATCTGCTGACGCGACAGGCGGTTGCCCGGCAGCATGCGCTTGACGGCCTGATAGACCACGCGCTCGGGGTGTGCCCCCTCGAGGATCTGCTGCTTGGTCCGCGACTTGATGCCGCCCGGGTGGCCGGTGTGCCAGTAGAAGTGCTCTTCGCGCTTCTTGCCGGTGATCTGCACCTTGTCGGCATTGATGACGATGACGTTGTCGCCCATGTCCATATGCGGAGTGAACGAGGCCTTGTGCTTGCCACGCAGGCGCATGGCGACGATCGAGGCGAGGCGGCCCAGAACGACACCCTCGGCGTCGATCAGGATCCACTTCTTGTCGATGTCTGCAGGAGTTGCAGAGAAGGTTTTCATGGCAGGATGGTCCTGTTTGATGTGAAAGACCGGCCGCAACGACCGGTCCTAATCCGATGGGCGGTTTCTAAGGAGATGTATGGGGCGGGTCAAGCGCATGTTGCGCGATTTAATTAAGCGAAAACAATCGTTTGCAAAATAGGTATTATTTTACCCCAAGAAAATCAGACACTGATCTGCTCGGGCGGGTTATCCAGCAGCGCGCGCAACCGCATCATCGCGGCCTCGAACCGCTCCAGCGAGACATGGGCGTTCATCGCGATGCGCACCGCATTGGGCGCGCGCCCGTCGCGCAGGGCAAACTCGTCGGCCGAACGCACCTGCACCCCTGCCCGCTCGGCGGCGCGGGTAAAAGCGGCCGAGCGCCAGCCCGATGGCAGCCGCAACCAGACAAAAGGCACTGCCGAATCCCAGACCAGGTCGAATCCGCCCAGCGTGTTGACCGTGACGCGCACATATTCAGCCATGCGCTGCTGGACCGCGCGGGCCAGATCGCGGGCGCGCGGATCGCTCAGCATCAGCCGGGTCAGTTCCGCCAGCGGTTGGGCCAGGCCGAAATAGCCATATTCGGCCGAGCGGCGCAGCCCCGCGCTCTGCCCTTCGGGGGCAATGGCGAACCCCACCCGCAGCGCCGGGGTCAGCGTCTTTGAGATGGACGAGACATGCCAGCCCCGCTCGGGCGCTAACGCCCGATAGCTGGGCGCCTGAGGCTCTCCCATCCGGTAACAATCGTCCTCGATGATTTGCAGGTCATGCTTGCGGGCGACCTCGACCACCTCCTTGCGGCGCTCCAGCGGCGAGCGGCAGCCGGTCGGGTTCTGCACCTCGGGTGAGACGCAGATCGCCTGCGCCGGGGTCTGGCGCGCAGCCAGGTCCAGCGACATCGGGTCAATGCCCCACTTGTCCATCCGCACCCCGATCACATCCGCCCGCATCAGCTCGGCCGCGCGCCGGAACCCGGCATAGGACAGGTCCTCGACCAGAACCACCGGTTTGGGCCCCTTGAACACGGTCTGGAAAACCACGCACAGCCCGCTTTGCCCGCCATGGGTCAGCACGATATCGTCTGCCGTGAGCGGCCCCAGCGACAGGTCGGACATCCAGTCCGCCACCGCCTGGCGCACCCCGGCATAGGCATCGCGGGTGGGATAGTTCAGGAACATCGCCGGATCACCCTGCGCCACCTTTTGCAGGCATTCCCGGATCAGCGCCACCTGCCCCATATCGGCCAGGCGCGGGCTGAACAGGCTGACATTGTTGTCGTTCCGCTCATCCAGAAGATAGAGCTGCCGCGACCAGACATCATCCAGCACCGGACGTTTGGGCGGCGCCACAAAGGTGCCGCGCCCCACTTCGGCATTCAACAACCCCTCGTCGGTCAGGATCGTATAGGCCCGCGCCACGGTTCCGGGGGTAATGCCCAGTTTATAGGCAAGCTCCCGCACCGGCGGCAGTTTCACCCCAACCTCCAGGTCCTTGGCATCAATGGCTTTTCGGATGACGTCGGCAACCAGCGTGTACTTGGCGCCTTTGGCCTGCGGCAAGGAGTCGGGCCAAATTGTACCCATTACAATCTTTCCTTTGATCTTGGGACAATTTCGAATGTATCAAGCATATGTACCAAGTAAATACAACTTGTGTCAATACAATTTTCGAAAGGACCCATGTCATGACCCGCATGATGCATTCGCCCGCTCTGATGCTGCTGAACGCCAGCCCCCGGCTGCCGCTGATCGCCGCTCTTGCCGTGCGTTTCGCCGCGACCGTGACCAAATGGGAACAACGTCGGCGAACCCGTCTCAATCTGGGCAAGCTCGACGATCACCTGCTGCGCGATGTGGGCCTGACCCGACAGGCCGCCCGCGACGAGGCCGCCCGCCGCTTCTGGCAGGGCTGAGACGGAATCCCCAGTCCCTTCATTGGGACCTCTTCACTGGCCGGGGCTTGCCCCGGCCTTTTTTCGTCTCACCCGAACTGCGCGGCAGCGGACCCCTGCGGCGGGATCGAATAGGTCATGCTGGCGCGCGCCACGGGCTTGTCGGAGCCTTCGGAGAACATAAGGATATCCCCCACCGCCAGTGACCGGCCCAGTTTCAGCAGGCGACATTGCGCGATCATCTGGGTATTGCCCTCGGGCTTGCGCATGAAATCCATCGAACAGCTGGTGGTCACCGCCAGCGCCTGCCGCCCCAGCCGCGCCAGCACCATCGCATAGACGCAGACATCGGCCAGCGCGAACATCGACGGCCCCGAGATGGTCCCGCCCGGACGCAAATGCCGCTCGGCGGTCAACAGCCGCATGGTGATCGTGTCCTCGGTCAGGTCGTCGATGGCGAAATCCTCGCGCACCTGCGGGAATACCTCGGTCAGGTATTGCGACAATTCCTCCCGGTTCAGTGCCAACGCCATGCTTTCCCTCCTCGTCTCCTGCGCCTAGAGTTGCCCCGAGTTTGGCAGGGAGGGCAAGATGGCAATTCTGGAACGTCGCGACACGGGGGCGGTTGCCCATCTGACCATGAACGCGCCCGAGCGCCTGAACGCGCTCAGCGACGAGATGCTGGCGGCGCTTCAGGCCGAGTTCGACGCGCTGCGCGACGACGCGGGCATCCGCGCGGTGATCCTGTCCGGCGCGGGCAAGGCGTTTTGCGCGGGCCACGACCTGAAACAGATGACCGCCGGGCGTCAGGCCGAGGATGGCGGCAAGGCCTATTTCAAGGTTCTTTTCGACCGCTGCGCCCGGATGATGATGACCATCCAGTCGCTGCCCCAGCCGGTGATCGCCCAGGCCCATGGCATCGCCACTGCTGCCGGCTGCCAGTTGGTCGCGACCTGCGACATGGCCGTCGCCGCCGAGGGCACCCGGTTCGGGGTCAATGGCGTCAATATCGGCCTGTTCTGCTCGACCCCGATGGTCGCACTCAGCCGCAATATCCCGCGCAAGCAGGCGTTCGAGATGTTGACCACCGGTCAATTCATCGAGGCCAGCCGGGCCGCAGACCTGGGGCTGGTCAACCGGGTGGTGCCCGCCGCCGATCTCGAGGCCGAAACCCGCGCCCTGGCCGATACCGTGGCGGGCAAGCTGGGCGCGGCAGTGCGGATCGGCAAGGAGGCATTTTATCGCCAACAGCTTCTGCCGCTGGACCAGGCCTATGCCTATACCGGTGAGGTGATGGTGGAAAACATGCTCTATCGCGACACCGCCGAGGGCATCGCCGCCTTTATCGAGAAGCGCGACCCCGATTGGCGCCAGTAATCGGATCATCGCACCAATCCACGGGAATTGTTTCCAAATTTGCGCTTTCAATCGGGGCAACACTGTGGCAAAGGTGGGGCAAGGTAAATGCCTTGACGACTTTTGGGTCGCCGTGGGCGGAAGGTCCCTCCTAGCCGGCTCTCTCTCCGGCGTTGACATTCCCGCAGCGGCGACCCCAAAAATCTCCCCTCTCTGATCCGCCACAATTGCTGCGCTGGCCAAGCGTGTGACGTATTTTTCCGTTGACAGCGCCTTGGACAGGCGAAAGCGGGCCACACTCGATCATTGCACCATGCCGCGCCCTGCCCTATGTGGCAGATCATGACAGACAGATTGCATATCGTGGGCGGCGGCATGGCCGGATCCGAGGCCGCCTGGCAGGCGGCAGAACAGGGTATCGACGTGGTGATCCACGAGATGCGCCCGACCGTCGGCACCTTCGCGCATCAGACCGGCAACCTGGCCGAGATGGTCTGTTCGAACTCGTTCCGCTCGGACGATGACGAACAGAACGCCGTTGGCCTGCTGCACTGGGAGATGCGCGCGGCCGGTGGGCTGATCATGTCCGCCGCCGATGCCCACCGCCTGCCCGCAGGCGGTGCGCTGGCGGTGGATCGCGACCCGTTTGCAGAGACCGTGACCGCCCGGCTGCACGCCCATCCCCGCGTCTCGGTCACCGCCGAGGAAGTGACCGAACTGCCCCGTGACGGGCATTGGATCTTTGCCACCGGCCCGCTGACCTCGCCCGCGCTTGGCGCCGCCATCCAGGCCGAGACCGGGGCCGAGGCGCTGGCCTTTTTCGACGCCATCGCGCCCATCGTCTATGCCGAGACAATCGACATGTCGCGCGCCTGGATGCAGTCGCGCTATGACAAGGGCGAGACCGAGGAAGAGCGTACCGCCTATCTGAACTGCCCGATGGACCGCGACCAGTACGAGGCCTTCATCGACGCGTTGCTGGCCGCCGACAAGACCGAGTTTCACGAGGGCGAGACCGCGACCTATTTCGACGGCTGCCTGCCGATCGAGGTCATGGCCGAACGAGGCCGCGAAACCCTGCGCCACGGCCCGATGAAGCCGGTTGGCCTGACCAATCCGCACCAGCCCGACGTCAAAGCCTATGCGGTGGTGCAGCTGCGCCGCGACAATGCGCTGGGTACGCTCTATAATATCGTGGGCTTTCAGACCAAGATGAAATACGGCGCCCAAACCGCTGTTTTCAAGACAATTCCCGGCCTCGAAGAAGCCAGCTTTGCGCGTCTGGGCGGCATCCATCGCAACACCTTCCTGAATTCGCCGACCCTTCTGGATGCGCAGATGCGGCTGAAATCACGCCCCAATATCCGCTTTGCCGGGCAGATCACCGGGGTCGAGGGCTATGTGGAAAGTGCGGCCATGGGCCTTTTGGCCGGGCGGTTGGCCGCAGCCGAGATCCAGGGCCGCAACCTGCCCGAGGTGCCGCAAGACAGCGCCATGGGCGCGCTGATTCACCACATCACCGGCGGTGCCGAAGCCAAGACCTTTCAGCCGATGAACGTCAATTTCGGCCTGTTCCGCCCGGTCGACGGGCTGAAAGGCGGTCGCAGGGGCCGCAAAGACCGCTACAAAGCCTATACCGACCGCGCCAAGGAGGCCTGGTCCGCTTGGCTATCCGAGGCTGAGAACAAGTAAACATCATGCGCTTTCGAATTGAAAAGACATGACTTTTACCACCCGCTTTGCACCATCCCCCACCGGCCCGCTGCATCTGGGTCATGGCTATTCGGCAATCCTGGCCCATGACATGGCGCGCGCCGCTGGTGGCCGGTTCCTGTTGCGGATGGAGGATACCGACCTGCAACGCAGCAAACCGGAATGGGATGCGCAGATCATTGACGACCTGACCTGGCTGGGCCTCGCCTGGGACGGACCCGTCCTGCGCCAGTCGGAGCAGCTTTCCTCATACGACTTTGCCCTGCGCGCGCTTGCCGATCTGGGCCTGCTCTATCCCTGCTCGTGCAGCCGCAGCCAGATACAGGCCGCGCTGGCCGCCCCGCAAGAGGGCGTCACGCATGAGGTTTATCCCGGCCTCTGCAAACACCGCCCGATGGCAAGCCGACAGGACGGCGACGCGCTGCGCCTGCATCTGGACCGGGCGCTGGCATTGTTTGACGGCGCCTATCCACAATTCACCGAAACCGGCCCCCGACATGCCGGGACCCATCGGATCGATCCCAAACAGGCCATGGCCCGGATCGGCGATGTCGTCCTGTCCCGCAAGGGCGAGGATATTGTCGCCTATTTCCTCGCCTCGGCGCTGGATGATGTGGCGCAAGGCATCACCCATGTGATCCGGGGCGAGGACCTGTTCGACTTCACCGCGATTCAGGTAATCCTGCTGGCGCTTCTCGACCTGCCGATCCCGATCTACCACCACCATCGCCTGATCCGCGACGACAACGGCAAACGGCTGGCCAAGCGCGACGATGCCCGCGCCATCGCGAAATACCGGGCCGAGGGCGCCAGCCCCGCCGAGATCCGCACCATGGTCGGGCTCTGAGCCTCAGACCATCGGCGTCATGAGTTCGACCTCTTCGCCCTCACGGACAGCGGTATAGAAACAGCTGCGCCGGTTGGTGTGACAGGCCGGGCCGGTCTGGCGCACCGTGACCAGCACACAATCGCGATCGCAATCGACGCGGAAATCCATCAGTTCCTGCACATGGCCCGAGCTTTCGCCCTTGACCCAGAAGCTTTGCCGCGAGCGCGACCAATAGGTCACCCGCCCGCTTTCCAGCGTGCGCGCCACGGCCTGGGCATTCATCCAGGCCATCATCAGCACCTCACCCGTGGCGGCATCCTGCGCGATGGCCGGAATCAGCCCAGCAGCGTCATACTTTAGTGTCGAAGGGTCGAAGGACATGGCCAAAAACCTTTTGCATCCGGATTTTCGCCCACTATGTATGGGGAACAGCCAACGAGGGAAAGCCATGTCCGGCGAGACCGATCTGATCAAGCTTTATTCCGGCCGTATCCTGGCATTGGCGGCGGATATCCCGCATCTTGAGCGGCTGGACAGCCCCGACGCCACCGTCAAGAAACGCTCGCCGCTTTGCGGGTCCACCGTGACGGTGGATGTGAAGCTGCGCGACGGGCGTATCGACCAGTTCGGCCAGGACGTGAAAGCCTGTGCGCTGGGTCAGGCCGCCGCCGCCGTGGTGGGCGCCGCCGTGATCGGCACCACTCGCGCCCAGATCGAGGCCGCGCGCGACCAGCTCAAGGCGATGTTGAAACAGGACGGGCCGGTGCCCGACGCCCCTTTTGACGGGCTCGAAGTGCTGATCCCCGCGCGCGATTACAAGAACCGCCACGCCTCGATCCTGCTGACGCTGGAGGCCACCGCCGAGGCGCTGGAGCAGGCCGAACGCGCCAACTGCGCCTGACCGGATCAGGGGGCGCTGCCCCCGTCGCCACAGGCGACTCCCCCGGAGTATTTCTGGCGGAATGAAGATACCGGTACTGCTGCTTCTTTCTGGTCCCAAATACTCCGGAGCGCGAGGCGGAGCCTCGCAAAAAAGCCGCCGCTCCTCCCGGGCAGGAGGGCGGCGGCAGGTTGTGCGGGTCTCGTATGGGGTCCGGTCCGCGACGCCATGGGCCGAGGCGTGGCCCAGGAAGGGTCTTGGGATAGGCAGGTCACCCTTGCATCGAATGGGACAGGATGCGCGCGGAAACCGGGTACGAGATCGCAGGCAGAAACGGTCAGAACGCGCCGGGCAGCAGCAGAGCCGCAACCAGCATCACCACCAACGAGGCGGCCCCGGCGGCATCCTGCAACAGGGTATGCTGCGAGCGGCTCAGGACGGTCTTGATCTGGGTCAGCATCGGCTCTCTCCTCCGGGTGTCGGTTAATCCTTTGTTGACCTTTTGTTCTCACATCCCGCCGAGTCGGTAAAGAACTTTTTGAGAACATTTGTGAACTTTTAGGGGGCGGCGGGCTCAACCCACTGAAATCAAACGGATCGCCTGATCCTGCTTCATCAGCCACAGCAGGATGCGGACGGCGCGGCCGCGCTCACTGCTCAGCTCGGGGTCCTGGGCCAAAAGCGCGCGGGCATCCGTCTGCGCCGTCGCCATCAGCGCGGTGTGCCGCTCCAGGTCGGCGATTCGAAACTTCGGCAGGCCCGATTGCGCGGTGCCGATCAGGTCGCCGGCGCCGCGCATATCCAGATCGGTCTCGGCGATGCGGAACCCATCCTCGGTCTCGCGCAGCACCTCAAGCCGGCGGCGCCCGCCCTCGGTCAGAGGCGGCTGATACATCAGCAGGCAGGTCGAGGCCGCCTCGCCCCGCCCCACCCGGCCGCGCAGCTGGTGCAGCTGGGCAAGGCCGAATATCTCGGCCCGTTCGATCACCATGATGGTGGCATTGGGCACGTTCACCCCCACCTCGATCACCGTTGTGGCGACCAGAACCTGGGTCTCGCCCGCCTGGAACGCGGCCATGGCGGCGTCTTTCTCGGCGGGCGGCATCTGGCCATGGACCAGCCCGACCACGCCCTCGCCCAGAACGGCGCGCAGGCGCTTGAACCGGTCCTCGGCGGCGGTCAGGTCGCTGACCTCGGATTCGTCCACCAGCGGGCAGACCCAGTAGCATTGCCGCCCCTCGGAAATGGCGCGGCGCAGGTGGTCGATCACCTCGTCCATCCGCTCGGTGCTGATCACGGCTGTACGGATCGGTTTGCGCCCGGGCGGTTTCTCGTCCAGCACCGAGACATCCATGTCGCCATATTGCGCCAGCGCCAGGCTGCGCGGGATCGGCGTGGCGGTCATCACCAGCACGTCGGCGCCCATCCCCTTTTCCGCCAGTTCCATCCGCTGGCGGACCCCGAACCGGTGCTGTTCATCGACGATGGCCAACCGCAGATCGGCAAATTCCACATCCGCCTGAAACACCGCATGGGTTCCGACCAGGATCGAGATATCGCCGTTTTTCAGCGCCGCCAGCTTGGCGCGCCGCTCGGCCCCCTTGTCGCGACCAGTGAGCAGTTCAAGCACCACGCCCGCCTCTTCGGCTAGTGGGCGCAACCCTTCGAGATGCTGGCGGGCGAGGATCTCGGTGGGCGCCATCATCACCCCCTGCCCGCCCGCCTCGACCGCGACCAGAAGCGCCATGAAGGCCACCAGCGTCTTGCCCGCCCCCACATCACCCTGCAACAGCCGGTTCATCCGCGCGGGCGCGGCCATGTCGGCGGCGATCTCCTCGATCGCGCGGGCCTGGGCGTTGGTGGGGCGATACGGCAGGCTGGCCAGCACCCGCGATTGCAGCGCGCCGGTCGCCACGCTGGAGATACCGCGCGCCTTGCGCTCGCGCCGCCGCGCCAGCGCCAGGGTCATCTGATGGGCGAAGAGTTCATCATAGGCCAGCCGCATCCGCGCCGGAGAGGTCGCCGCCACATCGTCCAGCCCCTGCGGTTCATGGGCCGCGCGTATGGCCTCGGCCCAACCCGACCAACCCTCGCGCGCGCGCAGGGCCGGGTCAATCCAGTCGGCCAGATCGGGTAGCCGCGCCAGTGCCGAGCGCGCCGCCTTATAGGCGGTTTTCTGGCTGATCCCCTGGGTCAGCGGATAGACCGGTTCGAATTCCGGGATATCGCCCGCCTCGGCCACCGGCAGGATGTGGTCGGGATGAACCATGTTGGCCATGCCATCGAACAGCTCGACCTTGCCCGAGACCACGCGGCGCGACCCTTCGGGCAGCACCTTTTTCAGGTAATCGCCGCGGGCGTGAAAGAAGACCAGCTGGAAATCGGTCTGCGCATCCTCGACAAAGATGCGATAGGCGCCGCCGCGCCCGCGGGCCGGACGATGGGCGCCCACCGTCACCTCGACCGTCAGCGTCGCGGGCAGATCGGCACCCCGAATCGTGTCGCGCCGGCGCCGGTCGACGACGGAATAAGGCAGCGAAAACAAAAGGTCGCGCGGGGTTTCCACATCCAGATGTGCAAACAGCTGCGCCGTCTTGGGCCCCACCCCTTCGAGCGTCTCCAGACCCGCGAACAGCGGGAAAAGCTGTTCAGGCCGCCCGCTCATAGCCCCTCGATCAGCGTCAGCCAGCCGTCTTCGTCCAGGGTTTCGATCCCCAGGCTCTGGGCGGTCTTGAGCTTGGAACCCGCGCCGGGCCCGGCCACCAGCAGATCGGTCTTCTTGCTGACCGAGCCGGCCACCTTTGCCCCCAGCGCCTCGGCCCGCGCCTTGGCCTCGGCCCTGGTCATCTTTTCCAGCGAGCCGGTAAAGACCACAGTCTTGCCCGCGACCGGGCTGTCGCGCGCGGGCGCATCGGGGGGGATCACGGTCAGATGCGCGGTCAGCCGGTCAAAGGCGGCGCGTTCGTCTGTATTGGCAAAGGCATCCGACAGCGAGAGGCCCAGCGTGGCGCCGATGCCATCGACCCCGATCAGGTCGGCCCATGCGGCGGCGGCCTCGGGCGGCACCTCTTGCGCAGAAATCACGGCGGCGCGGGTGTCGCTGATGCGGGCGCGGCGCCCCTCGGCTTGGGCCTGCTGGCGCTCCTGCTCTTCGGCGGTATCGGCGGCGCGATGGGCCAGCGCGGCGGGCCGCGCGGTATCAAGGGCCGCTGCCATCGCGTCCCAGTCGCGGTAATGCAGCGCCAGATCCTTGGCCCCCACCTCGCCCACGTGGCGGATGCCCAGGGCAAAGATCAGACGGGCCAGCGGAATGCGGCGCTTGTCGTCGATGGCCTGAAACAGGTTGGTTGCCGATTTCTCACCCCAGCCCTCGCGGTTCTTCAGCTGTTGCAGCCCCTCGCCATAGCGGCTGCGCAGTTCGAAGATATCGGCGGGCTCACGGATCCAGCCATCGGCGTGAAACTGCTCTACCTGCTTGGCGCCCAGCCCTTCGATGTCAAAGGCGGCGCGGCTGACGAAATGCTTGAGCTTTTCCACCGCCTGCGCCGGGCAGATCACGCCCCCGGTACAGCGGCGCACGGCATCGCCTTCCTCGCGAATGGCGGGGCTGCCGCATTCGGGACATTGCGTCGGGAAATCAAAGGGCTGCGCATCCTCCGGCCGCTTGCTCAGATCGACATCGGCGATTTTCGGGATCACGTCACCGGCGCGATAGACCTGCACCCAGTCGCCGACGCGAATATCCTTGCCGTCGCGAATCTCCTGCCCCCGGCTGTCGCGCCCGGCGATGTAATCCTCGTTATGCAGGGTGGCGTTCGACACCACCACACCACCCACGGTGACCGGGGTGAGTCGCGCCACCGGGCTGAGCGCACCGGTGCGGCCCACCTGAATGTCGATCGCCTCAAGCCGGGTCCAGGCCAGTTCGGCGGGAAATTTATGCGCAATCGCCCAGCGCGGCGTGGTCGAGCGAAAGCCGAGCCGCGCCTGAAGCGACAGATCGTCCAGCTTGTAGACCACACCGTCGATGTCATAACCCAGCGTCGCACGCTGCGCCTCGATATCGCGATAATGCGCGATCATGGCCTCCAAGTCGTCGCAGCGACGGGTCAGCGGATTGGTCTGAAAACCAAGGCTGGCCAGCCGCTCGATGGCATGCATCTGCGTTTCTGCCAACGGTTCCGAGAGTTCGCCCCAGGAATAGGCGAAGAAACGCAAAGGCCGCGCCCGGGTGATCGCAGCGTCGAGTTGGCGCAGCGACCCGGCGGCGGCGTTGCGGGGATTGGCAAAGAGCTTGCCGCCCTCGGCCTCTTGCCGTGTGTTGAGGGCAGCGAAATCCGCATGGCTCATATAGACCTCGCCGCGCACCTCCAGCACCTCGGGCGCGCCCTCGATCCGGGCCGGGATATCGGCGATGGTGCGGGCATTGGCGGTGACATTCTCGCCCACCTCGCCATCGCCTCGGGTCGCCGCCTGCACCAGCACGCCCTGCTCATAGCGCAGCGACAGGGACAAACCGTCGATCTTGGGCTCGGCGGTATAGGCCAGTGGCGCATCGGTATCGAGGCCCAGATATTTGCGGATCGAGCGATCAAAATCGGTGACGTCCTCATCGTCGAAGGCATTGCCCAGCGACATCATCCGCACCGCATGGGAGACCTTGGAGAAGCCCTCACCCGGACGGGCGCCCACCTGCTCGCTGGGGCTGTCGGCGCGTTTGAGATGGGGGAATTGCGCCTCGATCTCGGCATTGCGCTGTTTCAGCGCGTCATACTCCGCATCGGAAATCTCGGGCGCGTCCTGAGTGTGATACGCCAGATTGGCCTGCGCCAGCAAACCGGCCAGCCGTTCCAGTTCCTGCGCGGCTTCAGCCTCGGTCATTTTTTCGATGGGTTCTGAAACTGTCATGGCCCCGCCCGGTCTGTCTGGTCTTTGCGACCAGTGATAGGGCGAGGCCATGGTCAGGTCCAGATCAGTCTGCGTGAGTGGTGGTGCCGCGCTGGACTCGCGACTGGCTGTTCAGGCGTTGACCGCGATCCGGGGATCGGGCAACCCGTCGGCCTGAGGATCGCGCAGCACATAGCCCCGCCCCCAGACCGTTTCGATGTAATTCTCTCCTCCGGTTGCATTGCTCAACTTCTTGCGAAGCTTGCAAATGAACACGTCGATAATCTTCAATTCGGGTTCGTCCATGCCGCCATAGAGATGGTTCAGGAACATCTCCTTGGTCAGGGTCGTGCCCTTGCGCAGCGACAGCAGTTCGAGCATCTGATATTCCTTGCCGGTCAGATGCACCGGCTGGCCCTCGACCTCGACCGTCTTGGCATCAAGATTGACGGAGATCTTGCCGGTGCGGATCACCGACTGCGAATGACCCTTGGAGCGGCGGATGATCGCGTGAATGCGCGCGACCAGTTCCTCACGATGGAAAGGTTTGGTCAGGTAGTCGTCGGCGCCAAAGCCGAAGCCCTTGATCTTGCTCTCTGTATCGTCGACGCCGGACAGGATCAGGATGGGGGTTTCGATCCGCGACATGCGCAGCTGACGCAGTACCTCATGCCCGTTCATGTCGGGCAGATTGATGTCGAGCAGGATCAGGTCGTAGTCGTAAAGCTTCGCCAGGTCGATGCCTTCTTCGCCGAGATCGGTCGCATAGACGTTCAGATTGGCATGGGTCAGCATCAGCTCGATGCTTTTCGACGTCGTCGGATCATCCTCGACTAAAAGTATGCGCATCTCAGTTCTCCGCCTTAAACGCTATTCCGTACTGGAATTAACCGTGACGAATAAAGGTTAATCTGCCGTTACCGATATTCACATCATGCAATCTCAACCTACAGTTGTCGATACTTTTTTAGCGCAGTCACCTTCAATGCATCTTTCCCGTGTTCGGCAAGGGCCGAAACCCAGCTGTTGAATTCCTCATCGCTCAGGCCATAGATCTGTTTGGCCTCTGTCAGCGTGATCAGCCCATAGATCACGCCCCGGACCACCGCGATCTTGCGCGATGCAACCCAACGGCGCGTATTGGCCGGCGGCAAATCCGCGCGCGTCATGATAGAGCCATCCGGCAACGTGACAGATCGGGGGCCTTCAACCTTTCGCAAGAACATCACCTATCCCTTCTTGTGTCAGGGTAACCTTGGCGACAGCCTACTTAATGCCGGGTGAAACCGCCCCTTGAGAGTAGTTCGGATTTTCCTATATTCTGCCGGTCTTCCTTAATCGTCAGGAGCTGCCCCGATGGCGCTGGACACCGAAACGCCACTGAACTCGCTTGGCTTTGCCAAACCGCCCTCGGAAACGCGGGTGGTGGTTGCCATGTCGGGTGGCGTCGACAGTTCGGTCGTGGCCGCCTATCTGGCCGACCAGGGTTATGACGTGGTGGGCGTCACCTTGCAGCTTTACGATCACGGCGCCGCCCTGGCCAAGAAAGGCGCCTGTTGCGCCGGGATCGACATCCACGATGCCCGCCGCGTCGCCGAAGAGCGCGGTTTTCCCCATTACGTGCTGGATTACGAGAACATCTTCAAGGATGCGGTAATCGACGAGTTTGCCGACAGCTATCTGGCCGGGGCCACACCGGTCCCGTGCATCCGCTGCAATGAACGGGTGAAGTTCAAGGACCTGCTGGAAACCGCCCGCGATCTCGAGGCCGACTGCATGGCCACCGGCCATTACATCCAGCGCAAGATGGGGCCGAACGGGCCCGAGCTGCATTGTGCCGAGGATGCCAACCGCGACCAGTCCTATTTCCTGTTCTCGACCACGCCGGAACAGCTCGACTATCTGCGCTTTCCGCTGGGCCACCTGCCGTCAAAGGACGCAACCCGCGAAATGGCGGCCCAGTACGGTCTGGCTGTGGCCGACAAGCCCGACAGCCAGGACATCTGTTTCGTGCCCAACGGCAACTATGCCAGCGTGATCGAGAAACTGCGCCCCGGTGCCGCCGAACCGGGTGAGATCGTGCATGCCGATGGCCGCGTGCTGGGCAGCCACGAGGGCGTCATCCACTACACGATCGGCCAGCGCCGCGGTCTGGGCATCGGTGGCCTCAGCGATCCGCTCTATGTGGTGCGCCTGGACGTGGACAAGAAACAGGTTGTCGTCGGACCCAAGGAGATGCTGGCCACCCGCACCATCCCGGTGCGCGAGATCAACTGGCTGGGTGATGAACCTTTCACATCGCGCCCCGAATGGCACCTGTCGGTCAAGGTCCGCTCGACCCGCCCGCCGCGCGAAGCCATCGTCCGCCCGATCAGCGAGACCGAGGCCGAGGTGGACCTGCTGACGCCCGAGGAAGGTGTGTCGCCCGGACAGGCCTGCGTGTTCTACGAAAGCGACGGCAGCCGCATCTTTGGCGGCGGCTGGATCTGGCGTGGGTATTGAGACGCTTCAGACCCCGCGCCTGACCCTCTGCCCGATTCGGGCAGAGCATGCCCCTGCCCTGCATGCCTTTTTCTCCGACCCGCAGGCGATGCGGTTCTTTGGCGATCTCCACACCGATCTGGCACAGACCAAACGCTGGGTCGCCGGGACGCTGGCGGAACCGCCGGAAAGATGCCGCGAATACGTGCTGCTTCAGGGCGACGAGGCAATAGGCAAGGCGGGGCTGTGGGCCGTGCCCGAGCTTGGTTTCTTTCTGCGACGCGACCGCTGGGGCCAGGGGCTGATGCGCGAGGCCTTGAGCGCGCTGATACCGCATCTCTTCGACACCATGCCCCTCGACCATATCCGGGCCGATGTCGACCCGCGCAACGCGGCCTCGCTGGGGTTGTTGCACCACCTTGGATTTGTCGAAACCCACCGCGCCAGCCGGACGATCCAGATCGGCGGGGAGTGGGCCGACAGCGTCTATCTCAGGCTTTCCCGCCCGGATCAGACCAGATCGGTGCCGGTGTTGGACAGGACATAGAGGCCCGCGCCCAGCATGACCCAGGGCGCCAGCGCCTCCAGCCGGGCGGCCCAGTGGCCCAGACCCCGGCGCAGGCCACCAGCCGCAAAGCCGCCCATGCCCAGAACCAGCACCGCGAACGCGGCTCCCGCCAGCCCGGCCCGGCGAAAGGCCGGGGCCGAATCCGCCAAGAGCGGCGCCAGCACCGAGAAACTGTCGAGCGACAAGCTCAGAAACAGGACCGCGGTGGCCACAAGGCTGCGCTGCTCCAGAACCTGCTGTTCCACCTTTTCCTGTCCGCGCCATTGTGCGGCGATGCCGTGCAGGCCCAGTGCCAAGGGCACCAGCCCCAGATAGCCGACCCAATCGAGTGGCAGACCACCCAACCCCAGCGCCACGGCAAGCGCCGCGCTCAGAACCACGGCCTGTGCCAGCAAATAGCCGCCCACTGCGGTGCGCGGCCCCGTGGCCACCACAAGCGCCAGCAGCAGCGCCAGATTGTCCAGATTGGTCAGGATCTGCGCCAGTGCCGCCGACGCGGCAAAGCCCAAAAGCGCGCTCACCCCGGCAACCGGTCCAGCACCGCCTGCGCCGCGCGCAGCCCGGGCAGAGCGCCGCCCCGGCCCAGCCGCTCCATCGTCAGGCGCATCGCCGCATCCTGCGCGGCAGGGTCGGCATGCACCGCCGCCAGCCGTGCGGCGATGTTTTCGGGTGTGCAGGCAGGGCCCAGGCATTCCGGCACCACCCGCGTTTCGCTGACCAGATTGACCAGGGTCACCGTGTCGATGGTCACCATCCGCTCGGCGATCTTCTGGGTCAGCCAGTTCACCTTGTAGGCGATCACCATCGGTGTGCCCGCCGCCGCCAGTTCCAGCGACACGGTGCCCGATGCCGCCAGCGCCAGATCGGCGGCGGCAAAGGCCGCGCGCTTGCGCATAGCGGCCTGTGCAGGCGCCAGCCCGCGCGGATCGACCAGCACCGGCGCACCCGGCCAATCCGCCACATGCTGCGCCACCTGATCGGCCACATGCGGCACCACCGGCACCACCACCCGCATTTCGGGATGCCCCGGCAAAAACCTCTTGAGTGCCGCGCCAAAGACGGGCGCCAGACGCTCCACCTCGCCCCGCCGCGATCCGGGCAGCGCCAGGAGCAGCGGCGCGTCGTCAAGCCCCAGTTCCTCGCGCAGCGCCGCGATCTCGGCGCCGCTCGCCTCGGGCTCTCCCACCACCGGATGACCTACGAAATCGCATTCCATCCCGGCGCGCTCCATATAGGGCGGCTCAAACGGCAACAGCGCCAGCACGTGGTCGATCACCTTGGCCATCTTGTCCGCCCGCCCGGGCCGCCAGGCCCAGACGCTGGGCGCCACGTAATGCACGGTGCGGATGTCGCTGGCCTCTTTGACCAGCCGCACCACACGCAGGCTGAAATCTGGGCTGTCGATGGTGATCATCACATCGGGACGCATCTCCAGCGCCGCTTGTGCGGTCTCGGCGATGCGGCGTTTGAGATGGAAATACTTCGGCAGTACCTCGACAAGTCCCATGATCGAAAGCTCGGCCATGGGAAAGCGGCTGGACAGCCCCTCCGCCTCCATCGCGGGCCCACCGACCCCGGCAAACTGCACATCGGGACAGAGCTGACGCAGGCCCGCCATCAGCGCCCCGCCCAGACGGTCGCCCGAAGGTTCACCCGCAAGGATGAAGACGCGCATCAGGCGTCCGGTCCCGCAACAAACAGGAAAAGGCCCAGCCGGTCACATTCCGCGATCACCCGGTCACGCCCCAGCACGATGACGCCGCCCGCCGCGATCACCAGCCCCGAGAGACCCGCCACCACGGCGGCGGTAACGGTATCGGGGCCGATTGTGGGCAGGTCCGCGCGCCGGTCCTGATCGGGTTTCGGTGCCTTGTAGAGGACGCCACCGCCCGCATCGGGACGCTGGCCAAGGGTTCCCAGCATCCAATTGGTGCCGAACACGCTTTCGACCGCCAGAGCCTGTCCGCGATGGACCACACAGGCCTGACCGATATCGGCGGCCGACATGGCGGCCACGATCTCGGCGCCGCGCTTGGCATCCGCCAAATCCGCAGGTTCAGGCTGCGCCTTGGTCGGGCAGCCGGGGGGCATCAGCAGATCGGGAGCGATTTCATGGGCTGCGCGCACCGCCAACCCGGCGCTTTCGAATATCCCCATCACCGCCCTCAGCGCGCCATCGTCGCCCGAGGTCAGCGCCTGCTGGATCACCGGCACCAGCGGCAGCGTGGCCGCGTCGATCCGGGACGGATCGACCGCAGGCCGCCCCACCGCGCCCGCAAGGCAGATCTCGGTCACACCACGCGCCTTGAGTTGCTCCACCAACGAGCCCAGATGCTCGATCGGGAACGGGATATCGACCGCGAGCCGTTCCGGTACAAAGCCCTCCATCGCGCAGATCAGCGGCGGCTCGGACAGGCGGGCAACCAGTTCCTCGGGCAGCGCCCCGGTCCCTGCGATCAACGCCAGCATGTCACTTGCCCGGCGTCAGGAAGGAACGGTCGGTCTGGCCCAGGATGAACTCGGCAATCTCGCGCACATAGGCGCTGTCGAACTCCTCGCCCATGCGGCGGGCGCGGTCCTGAAAGGTCCCCTCGCCCTGGGCCAGCATCTGAAAGGCGGCGCGCAGCTGGGTGATATCGGCCCGCGCCACGCCGCGCCGTTTCAGCCCGATCAGGTTCAGACCGTCCAGTTCACCACGCGGCGCCTGCACCAGGCCATAGGGGATCACGTCATTGGCCACCATGGTCAGCGCGCCGATGATGGCGCCGCGCCCGACCCGGACCCATTGATGCAGGCCCGAGATACCACCGATAATCACGTCGTCCTCGACGACACAATGGCCCGCCGCGCCGGCATGGTTGACCATGATCACCCGGTTACCCAGCTGACAATCATGCGCCACATGGCAGCCCGCCATCAACAGGCAGTCGTCCCCGATCCGGGTGACGCCGCCACCCCCGGCGGTGCCAGCGTTCACGGTCACATGTTCGCGAATGCGGTTGCGGGCGCCGATCACGACGCTGGTTTCCTCGCCGCCGAACTTCTTGTCCTGCGGGATCTCGCCGATCACCGCAAAGCTGAAGATCACCGTGTCCTCGCCCACGGTGGTGTCACCGGTGACAACCACATGGCTCTTCAACTCGACCCGGTCGCCCAGAACCACCTTTGGCCCCACGATGCAGAACGGACCGATCACGCAATCGGCGCCGATCTGCGCGCCCTCTTCGATGATGGCGCTGGGATGGATCTGGCTCATGTGCTTTTCTCTCCGGTCAGGTCCACATAGGCCGAGAATTCGGCCTGTGCCGCCACCTCTCCATCCACGGTGGCAGTGCCACGGAACTTGAAGATCTTGCCGCCCATCTTGCCGCGCAGGGTCTCAACATGCATCTTCATGACATCGCCCGGCACCACTTTGCGGCGGAATTTGCAGTTGTCGATATTCATGAAGTAGATCAGCAACTCGCTGTCGACGATATCCATGCCGACCCCCAGCATCACACCGGCGGTCTGGGCCATCGCCTCGACAATGGTTACACCGGGCATGATCGGAGTGCCAGGGAAATGGCCCTGGAAATGCGGCTCGTTCATGGTGACGTTCTTGATTCCAACGGCCGAACTGTAGCCATCGATCTCGACAACCTTATCCACCAGCAGAAACGGATAGCGGTGCGGCAGGATCCGCTGGATCAGCTGGATATCGGCGCTCTTGGTCTCGGTGGTCATGCTGCACTGTTCCTGTTCTTGTCGGTCTTGATCCGGGATTAGCAAGACTGGCCGCAATCGGCAAGCAAGCGCAAACAGGCGCTAATCCCGACGCAGGGCGCTGCCGTCGCCGATGGCCGCGTCGATGCGGCTGATCGCGATGGCGGTGATATCGGTGGTGTCGAGGCTGAGGAATACTGTCGAGCGCTCCAGGATCACGCTGGCGCCGGTGTCGCGCATCAGCGCCGCAAGGATCGGCCGGGCCAGTTCGACAAATGTGGCGCGGGCCTCTTCGCCGCGCGCCTCCAGCGCCTGCCGCTTTGCGGTCTGGTTCTCGCGATGGGCCTGCACCTTGACGTCAAAGGCTTCGGCCAGCACCCGGAACGCCTGCGGCTCCAGCTCGGTCCGGCGCTGGGTCAACTCCTGCTCCTCGCGGCTCAACTCGGCCACGATCCGCTCGTTCTCGGCCGCCAACAGCGCGCCTTCGGCCTCGATCTCGTCGATGATGCGGCGGCCATAGGCGGATTTCACGAACAGGATCTCGCCCGAGATGGTCAGCACCTCGTGGCGCGGCAGGCCCAACTGCTGCGCGGAGGCATTCAAAGGCAGCGCCAGAAACAGCAGCAGGGCCCCCAAGAGGCCCCACATTGCCTGCCCTGTGTGCCAAGGCCGCATGCCGTGATCAGAACCGCGCCTGAATGGTCAGGTCGAAGGACTGTTCCTTGTCAAAGGTCTCTTTCTTGAGCGCCTTGGAGAAGTTGAAGCGCAGCGGGCCAAAGGCGGTGGTCCAGAGCAGCGAGAAGCCGATCACGTGACGGAACGAGCCATCCGCACCGACAATGGTGCCACCGGCGGTGTTGACATCGCTCAGATCCCAGACATTGCCGACGTCGTAGAACACGCCGCCACGCAGGCCCAGTTCCTCGGGCAAGCCCAGCGGGAATTCCGCCTCGAACCGGGCCACTGCATAATAGTTGCCGCCAATCGCGTCATCGACCCCGTTGGACAGGTCGCGCGGACCGACACCGGCGGGCTCGAACCCGCGGAAGGTGTTCGGGCCGATCACGAAACGGTCGACCGCACGGCTAAACCCGCTGCCCTGCCAGCTGAACGCGCCCAGATCGAGCGAGGCCCGCAGCGTGATCTCTTCGTGCCAGACACGGGTCTGGGCGATGGCCTTGGCCGAGGTCTTGATATATTCGTTGTCGCCGCCCAGCCCGGCCGCATCGACGCCGACCTCGAACAACACGCCCGCATTGGGGTTCAGGCCACCGATCCGGCTGTCATAGGTATAGGTCAGCCCCAACGCGCTGGATGATTTCTTGCCCTGCGCGATTTCGCTTGCGATCACCGCGCCGCTGACCGTGGTCGCGGTCCGCTGCACCATCTCGCTGGCCTCCCAGCGATAGCGCAGTTGCAGGGTCGACAACTCGCCCAAGCGGAAGGTCAGGCCGGGAGCAAAGAAGGCTCGCTCGGTATCATAGCTGGCAAAGCTGGAATTGGTGTTCGCCACGCCGAGGTCGATGTCAAAGCGCAGGTCGCGGCCCAGCAATTGCGGTTCGGTGAAGGAGAGCACATATTGCTCGGCGTCTTGCGCGGTCGACAGGGTCAGGCCCAATCGCTGACCCCGGCCCAGCCAGTTGTCCTCGGTCAGGCCGATGGCCACGCCGAAACCATCGGAAACCGAGTAGCTGCCGCCAAAGCTGAGCGAGCCGGTCGGCTTTTCCTCGACATCCACATCGACGATGACCTGCGCCGGGGTCGATCCCTCGCGGGTTTCAACGTTGGCATCGGCAAAGAAGCCCAGCGCACGGATGCGCTCAGCGCTTTCACGGATTTCGCGCGGGTTGAACGGGTCACCCTCGACGGTGCGGAACTGGCGGCGGATAACCCTGTCCAGTGTGGTTGTGTTGCCTTCGATGTCGATGCGCTCGACAAAGATGCGCGGGCCTTTGACCAGCGCAAATTCGATATCCAGAGTTTGGTCCCTGTCGTTTCGCGTTATGCGCGGTTCGACCCGCAGGAAATCGACCCCGTTCTTGAGGCCCAAACGCTCCATGCGGGCGATCGAGTTTTCGACCAGGCTGGGTGAATAGACCACGCCCGGCTTGATCTTGAGCACCTCCTGATAAGCCGGCGCCGCGACCCCCGGAATTTCGCTGACCGTAGTGATCTTGCCAAAGGAAAACTGCTGCCCTTCGGTTACATCCATAACCAGGAAGAAGGCGTCACGCTCGCGGGTGAATTCGACATTGGCGCTGTTGACGCGGAAATCCACATGGCCACGCGACAGGTAGAAATCGCGCAGCACCTGCTTATCGAATTCGATCCGGTCCGCAATGAATGTGTCCGACCGGATAAAGGTGCGCAGGATCCCGGCCTGCTTGGTCTCAAGCACCCGGCGCAGCCGCCGATCCGAGAAGGCGCGGTTGCCCACAAAGCTCACGCGCTCGATCTCGATCGTGTCGCCTTCGGAGATCTCAAAGACCAGATCGACGCGGTTGTCGCTGCGACGGATGATGCGCGGCACCACGGTGGCGGCGACGCGGCCCTGGGTCGAATAGATCTCGGCGATGGTGGCTGCGTCGCGCTCGGCCTGCTCGGGTGTGAAAACGCGGCGCGACTGCGAGCCGATGGCGCCTTCGAGCGTCTCGTCCTTTACCCGGCGGTTCCCCTCGAAATTGATCCGGTTGATGGTCGGATGCTCAACCACCTTGACCACCAGAGTATTGCCTTGCGGAATCAGCTCGACTGTCTCGAAAACGCCACTGTCAAGCAAACGCTGATAGGCATCGTTGAGCCCCCCGGCCGAGATCGTCTTGCCCCGTTCGATTCCCATCCGGGCGACGATGGTCGAGGTCTCGATACGCTGGTTTCCATCGACCTGAACGGTATTAAATCGGTAATCCTGCGCCTGCGCGTCCTGCGGCAGGGCAGAAAAGGTCATTGCTGTGACAAGAAAAATTGCGGAGACGGAGTTCAACAACATATGGCGGCTGGAAATGCCCGTACCGCAGTATGTACCTGCGCCTGTCCCGTTATGCATCTTTTTTCAACCCAGTTTGCAGCAGTCTTTCGTCTGTCAGTACCGGGATTGACCGGGGTTGTCAAAAGCCCAAAACGAAAGACGCGGCCTTGGCGGCCGCGTCTTGAACTCGAAGTCAGGAGTGCGCGTCAAAGGCTACCCAGAAACGCCCCCAGAAACAGCGCTGCCACGATTGCGCCCACAAACAGGATACGATCCCAGTTGAGCTGCATCACCAGGCCAAGACCACGATACGATTGTTGCAAGACATGCATCTTTCACGCTCCTGCTAGTTTCCCTAGTCCCGCTCAGGTTAGCCCCCGAATGTGGCGAGACTTGGGCGCATTCACGCTTTGTTGAGAATTGTCGTCTCGTCAGCAGAACAGATCGTTACTGAGCGAGAACAGCATCAGCGACAGGATGAGGGTGATCCCCAGCGCCATCAAAACCCGCAGCACATTGTCGCTGGGCGGTTTGCCGGCCACTGCCTCGTAGGCATAGAACACCAGATGGCCACCATCCAGCGCCGGGATCGGGAACAGGTTGAGCAGCCCCACCGCCGTCGACAACACCGCGATGAAAGCGATGAAGCTTTGCGCGCCCTGGCTGGCCACCGCGCCCGAGGCCTGGGCGATGCCCACCGGACCCGAGATGTTGCAGGTGGAAATCTGCCCCGCGATCATGTGCCAGAGCCCCGAGAGCGAGGAGTAGACGATATCGCCGGTACGGCTGACCCCGGTGGCCAGCGCCGCCAGCGGGCCGGGCGTTTCGGTCGCCGGGTCAAAGGCCTGACCGCTGGCCACACCGATCCGCCAGTTGGTCTCGTACCCACCTTCGGGCGTGGGGCTGTCGGTGCGGCGTGGCACCAGCAGCAGCTGGAGCATCTCACCCTCGCGCCAGACATCCAGCAGCAGCGGCTTGCCGTCCGACCCCTCGACGATGTCCTTGAGTTGACGGAAGGCCACGATCGCTTCGCCGTCGATGGCCCGGATCACGTCGCCCGAGCGCAGCCCGGCATCCTGCGCGGCGCTGCGCGGCACCACAGAGCCGACCAGCGCCGGGAAGAACTGCGGTCCGGTCGCCGTAACCTCTGCCCCGTCGCGCATCACGGAGTATTCAAGCTGCGCCCCCAGCGGCAGCGCGCCTTCGAAATCGCGCCAGGCGGCGCCTTCCTCGGCATCGCTGGCGAAATCCGGCCCCGGAAGCGGCACGCCGCCCACCGACAGGATGGTATCGCCGGGGCGCAGGCTGGTCTCGACCCCGGGCAGATCGCGGATCTCGGCCACTGTCAGCGGTTCGACCGGGGCGCCGCGGGTCATGAAGATGACCGCGAACACCAGGATCGACATCACGAAATTGAACAGCGGTCCCGCCGCTACGGTCGCCGCCCGCGCCCAGAGCGGCGCGCCATGCATGGTGCGGCGCAGGTCATCGGGATTGCGGCGATAGATCTCGGCCATGCTCTCGCCATCCTTGCCCGAGGCGGCATTGGCATCGCCCATAAACTTGACGTAGCCACCAAAAGGCAGCAGCGCAATCTGCCAGCGGGTGCCGCGCCGGTCCACGCGGCTCCACAACACCGGGCCAAACCCGATCGAGAACACCTCGGCATGGATGCCGGACCAGCGCCCGACGATGTAATGGCCATATTCATGCACCGCGACGATGACCGACAAGGCCACCACAAAGGCCGCGATCGTATAGAGAAGGCTGCCGAATTGCGGGATCAGTCCAATAACGTCCAAAATCTTACCCTGCTCGTTTTGCCAATGCGGCGTCGACCCTTTGACGCGCCAGATGGTCTGTTTGGGTCACAGTATCAAGGGTCATTGGGGCATCAATGAGGCCGGGATCGGACTCAAACCGGTCCAGAACGACCTCGACCAGATGCGCCATGTCGAGAAATCCGATGCGCCCGGCGATGAAATGATCAAGCGCGCGTTCCTTGGCGGCATTGAACACCGCGCCCGACAGCCCGCCCCGCGCCATCACCCGCCGCGCCAGCCGCAGGGCGGGATAGCGGGCATCGTCCGGGGCGCGGAAATTGAGTTGCCCCAAAGCGGCGAGATCAAGCCGCGCCACCGGCAGGTCGCGCCGTTCCGGCCAGTGCAGCGCATAGCCGATGGCATGGCGCATGTCGGGCGCTCCCAGATGCGCCATCAGCGCACCATCGCGAAAGCCAACCAGCGCATGCACCATGGATTCAGGATGCACGATGACCTCGATCCGTTCCGGGTCGATCCCGAAAAACTCCCGAGTTTCAATGACCTCCAGCGCCTTGTTGAACATGGACGCGCTATCGATGGTGATGCGCTGGCCCATGTCCCAGTTGGGGTGCTGGGCGGCTTCCTGGGCAGTGGCCCCGGCCAGCCGTTCCAGCGGCCAGTCGCGGAAGGCCCCACCCGAGGCGGTGATGACGATCCGTTCGACCGCCGCCATGTCCTCGCCCACCAGCGCCTGGAACACCGCCGAATGCTCGCTGTCCACCGGCAGCAGCCGGGCGCCATGGCGACGCGCGGTTTCCAGTACCAAAGGCCCCGCGCAAACCAGCGTTTCCTTGTTGGCCAGCGCCAGCGTGGCGCCCTGTTCCAGAGCCGCCAGTCCGGGGGCCAGCCCCGCCGCGCCGACAATGGCCGACATCACCCAATCCGCCGGGCGCGCACCCGCCTCGATCAGGGCCGCCGGACCCGCCGCCGCCTCGACCCCGCTACCGGCCAGCGCGGCGCGCAGATCATGCAGACGCTCGGGAAAGGCGGTCACCGCCACATCGGCACGCAGCCGCCGGGCATCCTCGGCCAGTCGCGCGATATTGGCGCCACCGCTCAGCGCCACCACATCATAAGCGTCGGGATCGCGGGCGATCAGGTCGATGGTGTTCTGCCCGATGGAACCGGTGGCCCCGAAGATCGAGACCCTGCGCGCAGACCCCGCTTGCATCACAGGCCCCCAAGCGTGCGCAGCAGCCCGGCCAGCAGGACAAACACCGCCGCCCCCATCATTCCGTCAAACCGGTCGAGAAATCCGCCATGGCCGGGGATCAGGTTGGAGCTGTCCTTGACCCCCATCTTCCGTTTCAGCGCGCTTTCAGCGATATCACCCGCCTGGCTGGCCATCGAGGCCAGCACCGACAGCACCAGCAGGCCGGCGCCCAGCCCCGCATATACCGCGAAACCACCGCCAACCAGCGCGGCAGCGGCCCAGCCGCCCGCGGTCCCCGACCAGGTCTTTTTCGGGCTGACGCGCGGCCAGAACTTGGGCCCGCCGATCATCTTGCCCACGAAGTACCCCGCCACGTCGGTGGCAACCACCACCAGCACCAGCCACAGCATCCAGTCGAGGCCCATGACCTCGCGGATCCAGATGAAGCCAAGCCCGGCAAAGGCGATCCAGAGAGCGAAGACCACGTAAAGCCCCTTGTATCGGGTCACCTGCCCGGCGCCCACCAGCGCCGGCGCCACCAGCACCGGCAGCCGGTAAAGCGGCGGAAGGTGATAGGCCAGCAGCACCGCAAATCCGGTCAGCAGCGCCATCTGCACCGCCGCCCCGCCCCGTTCGGGCGCGATCATCCGCATCAGTTCCCACACCATCAGGCCGGTCACCACAGCGATGAAGCTTTCGAACCACAGACCGCCCAGCCACAGCTCGACCCCGGCCACGGCGGCCAGCACCACGGCGGACCCCACCCGGGCGGTCAGGTCGGACCAGCGCCCCTCGCTCATACCTTGACCGCGCCGAACCTGCGGTCGCGGCTCCCATAGCTTTGGCAGAGCCGGGCCAGCTCCTCGGCGGTGAAATCGGGCCAGAGCGTGTCGATGAATTCGTATTCGGAATAGGCCGACTGCCAGAGCAGGAAGTTCGAAATCCGTGCCTCGCCGCTGGTGCGGATCACCAGGTCGGGATCGGGCAGCACGCGGGTGTCGAGGTAGCGCGGCAGCGTCTCCTCGTCCACATCCTCGGGTTTCAGCCGCCCCTCGGCCACATCGCGGGCCAGACGGCGGGTGGCGCGGGCCACCTCGTCACGGCCACCATAGTTGAGCGCGATGGTCAGGTGCACGCTGTCATTCTCGCGGGTCTGCTCTTCGAGCGTGTCCATCAGCGCGATCAGCTTGGCATCCAGCCGCACCCGGTCGCCAATGAAGCGCACGCGGACCCCGCGCGCATGCAGCGCCCGGGTCTCCTTGGCGATGTAGCGACGAAAGAGGCTCATCAACCCGGCCACCTCGACCTGGGTCCGTTTCCAGTTCTCGGTCGAAAAGGCGAATATGGTCAGATACTTGATGCCCAGGTCGGGACAGGCTTCGACCACCTCGCGCACGCGGCGGGCGCCGGCATGGTGTCCGAACAGGCGCGGACGGCCCCGTGCCTGGGCCCAGCGACCATTGCCATCCATGATGATGGCGACATGGCGCGGGCCAGAGACGGGCGCGGAAATGGGGTCCTTGGCCATTTGATCCGGCTCAGACCTGCATGATTTCGGCTTGCTTGGTCTCAAGCGCGCCGTCGACCGCCTTGATCATCTTGTCGGTCAGGTCCTGCACCTCGGCCTCCCAGAACTTCTGATCGTCCTCGGACATGCCGTCGGCCTTGGCCTTCTTGATCTGGTCCATGCCGTCGCGACGTACGTTGCGGATGGCGACGCGGGCATGTTCGGCATATTGGCCGGCGACCTTGGTCAGCTCGCGGCGGCGCTCTTCGTTCAGCTCGGGGATCGGCAGCATGATGATGGTACCGTTGAGCTGCGGGTTGATGCCCAGCCCGCTTTCGCGGATCGCCTTCTCGACCTTGCCCACCATCGACTTGTCCCAGACATTGATGGTGACCATGCGCGGCTCGGGTACGTTGACGGTGCCGATCTGGTTGATCGGGGTCATCTGTCCATAGGCCTCGACCTGGATCGGCTCGAGCATCGAGCCCGAGGCGCGACCGGTGCGCAGCGAGGCGAATTCGGTCTTGAGGTTGGCCATGGCGCCATCCATGCGGCGCTTGAGATCGTCGGTGTCGAGTTCGAAATCGTCAGACATGCTGCTCTCTCCTCTGCTTGAGGTCCTGTTTCTTGGGTCTTAAGCCATCCAGATTGGGTTGTATAGCAATCTTGGCCCGCCCCCTTTGGCCAGACGCCCGACCGCTGTGGTCAGCCCTGCACCTTGGTATAGGTGCCCTCGCCCGCCAGGATGCCGCGGAAACCGCCCGGCTCGTCCAGTGAAAAGACGATCAGCGGCAGGTTGTTGTCGCGCGCCAGCGCGATGGCCGAGGCATCCATCACCTTGAGCCGCTTGGCCAGCACCTCGTCATAGCTGATCTCGTCATAACGCTCTGCGTCATCATGCAGCGCGGGGTCCTTGTCATAAACCCCGTCGACGCCATTCTTGCCCATGAAGATCGCCTCGCAGGCCATTTCATTGGCACGCAGGGTGGCGGCGGTGTCGGTGGTGAAATAGGGGTTGCCGGTGCCGGCGGCAAAGATGCAGACCCGCTTTTTCTCGAGGTGGCGCACGGCGCGGCGGCGGATATAGGGTTCGGCCACTTCGTCCATCCGAATGGCCGAGATCACCCGGGTAAATACGCCCAGCCCTTCGAGCGCGGCCTGCATTCCCAGCGCGTTCATCACCGTGGCGAGCATCCCCATATAGTCGGCGGTTGTGCGCTCCATACCCTGGGCGGCGCCGCTGAGGCCGCGAAAGATGTTGCCGCCGCCGATCACCATGCAGATCTCGACCCCCATGTCATGCACGGTTTTGACCTCTTCGGCGATCCGCTTGACGGTGGGCGGGTGCAGGCCGAATCCCTGATCCCCCATCAGCGCCTCGCCCGAGATCTTCAGCATCACGCGCTTGTACCTGGTTTGCGAGGGATCGGACGGGGTTTCGGGGGATGTGGACGAGGTCATGTTGCGCTCCGCTTTGGCACCGGTCTATTTTCCGGCGCAAAATGGAGGAAAACCCCGATGGGTTCAATGCGGCATGGCCCCTGTCGGGCAAATGAGATGAACCGGGGCGCGCGACCATGGCTGTAGGCCCCGCCCTGCCCCCGATCCCCGAGGGTGCGCCGGTTCTGATCGCGGGGCCGACCGCCTCGGGCAAATCGGCGCTGGCGCTGGAGATTGCCGAGCGGTTCGGGGGCGTTATCGTCAACGCCGATGCCAGCCAGGTCTATAACTGCTGGCGCGCGATCAGCGCGCGGCCCTCGCCCGAGGAGGAGGCACGCGCGCCGCATCGCCTCTATGGGCATCTGCCCTATGATGCGCCCTATTCCGCCGGGCACTGGCTGCGCGAGGTGACACCGCTGCTGGACGGCCCGGACCGGCCGATCATCGTGGGCGGTACCGGGCTCTATTTCACCGCGCTGACCGAGGGCATGGCCGAGATCCCCGCCACCCCGCCCGATATCCGGGCCGAAGCGGACGCGCTGCCCCTCGATACGCTGCTTGCGGGGATCGACCCGGCCACCGCCGCCGGGCTCGACCAGCTGAACCGGGCGCGCGTTCAGCGTGCCTGGGAGGTCGAGCGCGCCACCGGGCGGGCGCTACACCTGTGGCAGGCGGACACGCCGCCACCACTCTTGCCACTGGCGCGCACGGTGCCATTGGTGCTTGAGGTGGACAAGTTCTGGCTTTGGGACCGGATCGCGCGCCGGTTCGACCAGATGCTGGACGAGGGCGCGCTGGCAGAGGTGGCCGCGATGGCCGCCCGATACGACCCGGCCCTGCCCGCCTTCAAGGCGATCGGCGTGCCCGAGCTGATGGCGCATCTGCGCGGCGAGATCACGCTGGACGCGGCGCGCGAACGTGCCAGTATCGCCACACGCCAATATGCCAAGCGGCAACGCAGCTGGTTCCGCGCCCGAATGGGCGACTGGCATGCCCTATCTGTCGGCGGCTAAGCGGTTGGCATTGACCACAAGCGCTGGCAGGATCGCGGATCATGGCCCATGACCTTACCGAGATCGCGGATATCCGTCTGTCGACGCTGGCGCAGCTGATGCCACTGGGGCGCTGGCAGCTGGAGCTTGCGCATGACCGGGGGCACCATCTGTTGCTGTGGGTAACGCGGGGCCAGGGGACCGGGCTGCTGGACGGCGGACGGATCGGGTTCGGCGCTCACAATGCGCTGTTTGTCCCGGCCCGGCACCTGATGGCGCTCGATCCGGGCCGCGGCTGTCTGGGGCAGGCGCTGCTGATCCCGGCGACCAGCGCGATCTCCCTGCCCACGCGGCCGCTGCTGCTGCGCATCCGCGCGGCGGCGGATCAGGTCGAGCTGACCGGCCTGCTCGACGCGCTGGCGCGCGAGCAGAGCGGCACAAGGGCGCTCGGCGCAACCGCGATGGAAAGCTGGGCGCAGCTAGCGGCGATCTGGCTGCGCCGACAGAGCGATCACGACGACCTGCCCCGCCCCAGCGACCGCGCCCGCGACCTGACGCGCCGCTATGGCGCGCGTTTGGTTCAGGCCTTTGACAGTGGCGCCACCGTGGCCGAGCATGCCGCCGCTATCGACGTCTCGCCTGCCCATCTGACCCGCCTGTGCATGACCGCCACCGGGTTGGGCGCGGCCGAGCTGTTACACCAGAGGCTGGAGCACGCCGCGCGCGGGCTGATCTGCACCAGCCCGGCCAACCTAGGCGATATCGCACGGCACCTTGGATTCGCCAGCTCGGCGGTTTTTGGCCGCTTTATCCGTCGCCGCACCGGACTCACCCCGGGGGCGCTGCGCCGCAACAACCACCCCAAATAGACACTCCTGTCCATTTTTGCTGAACATATGAAGGTTTTCGACATACCGATGTCGCTTTTTGGCCAAGATGTGACGAAACCAATCATTGACGCAGGCGGGAATCTATTGCGGAATAGGCGCATGGGGACGCCAGAATTCCATCGGACGGCAACAGACCCGCAGCAGCGCAGCAGGCGCCACACGGGCCGCAGACCGACCGCTAATCGAAAAAAGTCACAGGGAGACTTTCATGACCACACACGAAACCCGCCAGCAGCCGGTACACTGGGCTGCCGAAATGCATGCGCAGGAGTTCCGCGACGGCAAGCTGAGCCGCCGTGAGTTCCTGACCCGCGCCACCGGTCTGGGTGTCAGCGCCGCCGCAGCCTATGGGCTGATCGGTCTGACCGCGCCGACCCCTGCTGTCGCCTCCGAAGCCAAGCAGGGCGGTACCCTGCGCGTGCAGATGAGCGTGCGCGAACTGAAGGATCCGCGTACCTACGACTGGTCCGAACTGGGCAACGAAACCCGTGGCACCATGGAATATCTGGTCGAGTACAACTCGGACGGGACCTTCCGCGGGATCCTTCTGGAAAGCTGGGAGATCAACGACGACGCCACCGTCTATACCCTGAACGTCCGCAAGGGCGTCACCTGGAACAACGGCGAAGACTTCACTGCCGATGACGTGGCGCGCAACATCGCCCGCTGGTGTGACAAGAGCTCGGAAACCAACTCGATGGCGGGCCGTTTCGCCACCCTGATCGACGCCGACAGCGGCCAGGCGATCGACGGCGCGATTGAAGTGGTCGACAGCCACACTGTGCGCCTGAACCTGCCCAATTCTGACATCTCGCTGATCGCGGGCATGTCGGACTATCCGGCGGCCATCGTGCACAGCAGCTTTAGCGAAAGCGACCTGACCAACAATGTGGGCACCGGCCCCTATGTGATCGAAGAGCTGGAAGTGGGCGTGAAATGCGTTCTGGCCCGCAACGAGAACCACACCTGGTGGGGCGAGGCGGTGTTTGGCCGCCCGGCGCTGGATCGGATCGAGTATATCGACTATGGCACCGACCCGTCGGCCTGGCTGTCGGCGCTGGAATCCGACGAAGTCGACATGCTGCACGAATCCGTTGGTGAGTTCATCGACGTGATGGATGGCCTGGGCTATGCCAAGTCCGAAGTGGTGACCATGAGCACCGTGGTGGTGCGGCCCAACCAGCTGGCCGAAATTGACGGCAAGAAACCCTATGCCGACAAGCGCGTGCGTCAGGCCATCTCGCTGGCCGTGGACAACGCGGTCTGCCTGGAACTGGGCTATGGCGGGCGCGGCGCTCCAGCCGAAAACCACCATGTCGGCCCGAGCCACCCGGAATATGCCGAGCTGCCCGCGCGCAAGCACGATCCGGCCGCGGCAAAGGCCCTGATGGAAGAAGCCGGGATGATGGATTTCGAACACGAGATCCATTCGATCGACGACGACTGGCGCCGCAACACCACCGATGCTGTGGCCGCGCAGCTCCGCGATGCGGGCTTCAAGGTCAAGCGGACGGTTCTGCCCGGCTCGACCTTCTGGAACGACTGGACCAAGTATCCGTTCAGCTCGACCAACTGGAACCACCGTCCGCTGGGCGTGCAAATCTGGGCACTGGCCTATCGTTCGGGCGAGGCCTGGAACGAGTTCGGCTGGGCCAACCCCGAGTTCGACGCGATCCTGGCCGAGGCGCTGGCGCTGGCCGATGCCGACAAGCGGCGCGAGGTGGTGGCCAGGGGCGAGGCCCTGATCCAGGAAGAAGGCGTGACCATCCAGCCCTATTGGCGCGCGCTCTACCGTCACATGAAAGAGGGTCTGGTGGGCACCGATATGCACATCGCCTTTGAACACCACCACTACAAGTGGGGCTGGGCGGCCTGATCGGCCACCGCCCGATATCGACCGGAGCGCGCCTTTGGGCGCGCTCCTCCAGCCGCAGCACCGCCCCGCCCTCTTCCGGGGTCCAGACGCCGAAACCAAGGGCGCGACCGCTGCGGACCAGCCTGACCAACAGGGGCTA
The DNA here is from genome assembly GCF_021405525.1 of Ruegeria pomeroyi. Lineage (GTDB taxonomy): Bacteria > Pseudomonadota > Alphaproteobacteria > Rhodobacterales > Rhodobacteraceae > Ruegeria_B > Ruegeria_B alba. The sequence continues at coordinate 1,846,091 of NZ_JAGQAG010000001.1, read as the reverse complement.
ACATGGGACTTTTCATTCTCCGGCGGTTCGGGGTGATGCTGCTGACGGCATTGTGCCTGACCTTCGTGGTCTTCTTCCTCACGAACCTCTATCCGAACCTCGAAAAACTGGCGAAAACCCAGGGCAACCAGCGGATGAGCGACGAGCAGGTGCAAACCTGGCTCGACAATCGCGGTTACAGCGACCCGCTGCTCACCAAATACGGCCGCTGGCTGGGCGTGATGCCGGGCTTTACCAAGACCCTGAATGACGGTCAGTTCGTCGGAACCTGCGTGCGCCCCGGGCAAACCCCGGAAGAGACGCCGCGGTTTTGCGGTATCGTTCAGGGCGACTGGGGGTATTCGACACGATTCAAGGCCGATGTGGACGAGATCATCTGGAAACGGCTGGGCAACACGCTTTACCTGATGATGTGGGTCATGATCCTGATGGTGCCCTCTGCCCTGCTCGTGGGTGTGCTGGCAGGTATGCGCGAGGGGTCGCGCACCGACCGGTCACTGTCGACCTTCTCGATCCTCAGCACGGCAACGCCGGAATATGTCTCGGGCGTGATCTTCATCGCGGTCTTCACCTCGTCGACGGTGGGGCTGAAATGGTTCAAGGGCACCGCAACCCAGGCGATGGAGCAGCCGACGTTCGAAAATTTCTTCCTGCCGGTGTTGACTATCGCGCTCTATGGCATGGGCTATATCGCGCGGATGACGCGCGCCTCGATGACCGAGGTGATGACGGCGCAATACATCCGCACTGCGCGGCTCAAGGGCGTGTCCTTCCCCAATATCGTGATCAAGCACGCGCTGAGAAACGCGCTGATCGCGCCTTTTACAGTGATCATGCTGCAATTCCCCTGGCTGCTCAACGGTGTCGTCATCGTCGAGAGCCTGTTCAACTACAAGGGCTTCGGCTGGGTTCTGGTCGAGGCGGCGGGCAATAACGACATCCAGCTCTTGCTGGCGGTATCGGTGGTTTCGGTCTTCGTGGTTCTGATCACGCAGCTGATCTCGGATATCGGCTATGTCTACCTCAACCCGCGCATCCGCATTTCGTAAGGGAGGAACGGAACATGGAACCTCTCGGTACATTCGAAATCATCATCCGCGTGCTGTATCAGCTGTCATCGGTCTGGATCGCGCTCTTGTTGCTCTTTGCCCTGTCGATCGCCTTCAAGCGGCGGCTGGGCCTTTATGGCAAGCTGTTTGACAGTCCGATCGGCATGATCGGCTTTGGCCTGGTGATGTTCTGGGTCTTTGTCGGCATCTTTGGCGCCATGGACCTGATCATCACGCATGACCCGCTGAGCCAGGTCTCGGGCATGAAGAACAAGGTGCCCGGCACACCGCTGGCCGGCGCGGGTGAAGGTGACTATGCCTGGTATCTGCTGGGCGGCGACAATCTGGCGCGTGACGTGTTCAGCCGGGTGGTCAAGGGCGCCTGGATCGTGGTGCAGATCGCACCGCTGGCCACGCTCTTTGCCTTTATGGTCGGGATCACCCTGGGCCTGCCTGCCGGATATTACGGCGGTCGGCTGGACACGTTCCTGTCCTTCCTCGCCAACCTGATCCTGGCCTTTCCGGTCATCCTGCTGTTCTACCTGCTGGTCACACCCGAGATCGTGGCAACCGGCCTGCCCACCATGATGGCCATCGTGCTGTTCATGTTCCCGATCATCTTTCTGGGCGTGCTGCTGAACTCGCGCTACCGTACCCAGCCCGCGTTCCGCACGCCGCTGCTGATCGGGGTGCTGGGGTTCGCGCTGTGGCTCTATCTGGCACTGATTTCGGAGAACGGCTATCTGGTGCGCAGCATTCCGGGCCTGCCCTCAGTGCTCGACCCGTTCGACATTCCGGGCGGCATCCTGGTGGTCTTTGTCTCGGTGGTCTTCGTCAACTCGCCCACGGTGTTCCGTATCGTGCGGGGCCTGGCGATGGACATCAAGACACGCGACTATGTCGCCGCTGCCCAGACCCGCGGCGAAGGCCCCTGGTACATCATGCTGTGGGAGATCCTGCCCAATGCGCGCGGGCCGCTGATCGTCGATTTCTGTCTGCGCATCGGCTATACCACCATCCTTTTGGGCACGCTGGGCTTCTTTGGCCTGGGTCTGCCGCCGGAAAGCCCGGACTGGGGCAGCACGATCAACGAAGGGCGCAAGCTGTTGTCGATCTACCTGCACCCGGCCCTGCCGCCGGCGCTGGCGCTGCTGTCGCTGGTTCTGGGTCTGAACCTCTTGGCGGACGGGTTGCGCGAAGAAAGCCTGAAGGACTGACGTGATCAAAGCCGGGGGGCCAGCCCCCCGGACCCCCCGGGATATTTGGAGCAAGAGGAAGAAGGCTTTCTTTCCGCTCCGACAGGGAGACAAGAACATGAGCAAGATGGCGGAATATGACGGGCCGATCCTGGAGATCGACAAGCTGTCGATTTCCTTTTTCACCCGGCTGCGGGAGATCCCCGCAGTGATGGATTTCTCGGTCAGCGTGCAGCCCGGCGAGGCTGTGGGGCTGGTGGGCGAATCCGGCTGCGGCAAATCCACCGTGGCGCTGGGGGTCATGCAGGACCTGGGCAAGAACGGCCGCATCGTGGGCGGCACCATCAAGTTCAAGGGCCGCGACCTGGCCGAGATGAGCGCCGACGAATTGCGCGACATTCGCGGCAACGAGATCGCGATGATCTATCAGGAGCCGATGGCCAGCCTGAACCCGGCGATGAAGATCGGCAAACAGCTGATGGAAGTGCCGATGATCCATGAAGGCGTGTCTGCCGAAGAGGCGCGCAAACGGGCGCTGGAAGTGGTGACCGATGTGCGCCTGCCCGACCCCGAGCGGATGCTCAACAGCTATCCGCACCAGCTGTCGGGCGGCCAGCAGCAGCGCATCGTCATCGCCATGGCGCTGATGTCGAAACCGGCGCTGCTGATCCTGGACGAGCCCACCACCGCGCTTGATGTGACGGTCGAGGCCGCCGTGGTCGCGCTGGTCAAGGATCTGGGCAAGAAATACGGCACCTCGATGCTGTTCATCAGCCACAACCTGGGCCTGGTGCTGGAGACCTGCGACCGGCTGTGCGTGATGTATTCCGGCGAGGCGGTCGAGCGCGGCTCGATCAAGGATGTGTTCGACGAGATGCAGCACCCCTATACCCAGGCGCTGTTCCGTTCGATCCCGCTGCCCGGCGCCGACAAGAACAGCCGCCCGCTGGTGGCCATTCCCGGCAACTTCCCCCTGCCGCACGAGCGCCCGCCCGGCTGCAACTTCGGGCCGCGCTGCGACTATTTCGAGGCCGGGCGCTGCGATGCGCAGGACATACTGATGGAGGCGGTGCCGGGCAATGACCGTCATCACACCCGCTGTCTGAAGTTCCGCGAGATCGACTGGAACGCGCCGATTGCCCTGGGCGAACAGAAGGCAAAGGCGCAGGTTGGCGATGTGGTCCTGAAGATGGACAACCTCAAGAAATATTACGAGGTGGCCGCGAATGCCCTGTTCGGCGGCGGCGAGAAGAAGGTGGTTAAGGCCAACGAGACCCTGTCCTTCGAGGCCCGCGAATCCGAGACGCTGGCCATCGTCGGCGAAAGCGGCTGCGGCAAGTCCACCTTTGCCAAGGTATTGATGGGGCTGGAAACCGCCACCGACGGGCAAATCCTGCTCGATAATCGCAACATCGAACAGATCCCGATCGAGGCGCGCGACACCAAGACCGTGTCGGATGTGCAGATGGTGTTCCAGAACCCGTTCGACACGCTCAACCCCTCGATGACCGTGGGTCGCCAGATCATCCGCGCGCTGGAGATCTTTGGCATCGGCAAGAACGATGGCGAGCGGCAGCAGCGGATGCTGGAACTGCTCGATCTGGTAAAACTGCCGCGCGCCTTTGCCGAGCGGATGCCGCGACAGCTGTCGGGCGGCCAGAAACAGCGCGTCGGCATCGCCCGCGCCTTTGCCGGCGGCGCCCGGATCGTCGTGGCGGACGAGCCGGTCTCGGCGCTGGATGTGTCGGTGCAGGCGGCGGTGACCGACCTGTTGATGGAGATCCAGCGCGAGCAGAAGACGACGCTGCTGTTCATCAGCCATGACTTGTCGATCGTGCGCTATCTCAGCGACCGGGTGATGGTAATGTATCTGGGCCATGTGGTCGAGCTGGGCACCACCGATCAGGTGTTCAGCCCGCCCTACCACCCCTATACCGAGGCACTGCTGAGCGCGGTGCCGATCGCCGACACCTCGGTGATCAAGGAACATATCGTGCTCGAAGGCGACATCCCCTCGGCGATGAACCCGCCGCCGGGCTGCCCGTTCCAGACCCGCTGCCGCTGGAAATCCGAAGTGCCGGGCGGCCTGTGCGACAAGGACGTGCCTCCAGTGCGCCAACTGGGCGACGGCCATCAGGTGAAATGCCACCTGAGCGACGATGTGCTGGCCAGAATGGGCCCCGTGATCAAGATCGCCGCAGAATAGGCAGAAACACGAAACCCGCAGCCTTCGGCCTGCGGGTTTTCTCGAATAGCGGGGCTGTGACGGCGCCCTGTACGAGACAGCGTGCCTCAGCTGCCCCAGATCACCTTGACGTAATTCTTGGTCTCTTCATAAGGCGGGACACCGCCGTATTTCTCCACCGCTTCGGGGCCGGCATTATAGGCCGCCAGCGCCAAGCGCCACGATTTGAACTTGCGGTATTGCCGCGACAAATAGCGCGCTCCGCCGTCAAGGTTCTGATAGGGAATACCCGGATCAACCCCCAATGCCCGTGCGGTCCCCGGCATCAGCTGGGCCAGGCCCATCGCACCCTTGTGCGATTTGGCATGCGGATTCCAGCCGCTTTCCTGCTGCACCAGTCGCAGAAACAGATCCTCGGGGATATTGTGGCGCCGGGCCGCGTCGCGGGCCATTTGCAGGTATTCGCCCTTGTACTTGCCAGCGTATCTGCGGGTCGAAGTGCGCTCGGCGCTCGGCGGTTGCAGGCGCGAGGAGCTTTCGTATTGGCTCGCAGCCCTGGTATCCAGTAGTCGCGCCTGTTTCTGGAACAGGTCGCGCCGGTTCTTGGTCGAAAACATATCGGCACTCGCAGGCAGGCCCGACAGGGCAACCGCGGCCACCATGAAACCGGAAAAGAGTCTGCGCATTGGAAATAACCTGTCCGTAACCCCTTGCCGGCAACTATAGCTGGTTTGGCGGTGAAGAAAACCCTGCCTGCACGCTGGCGCGGATCAGGCGAATAGAGCTACCGGTTTCCCTCTGCCCACGCGCGCGTGTAGGGTTTGTCGGGACGGGTCGGCGAGATTCGGGCCGATCACAACACAAGATGCAACAAGAACAGGAGACGGGGAACCCATGGCTGGCTCGGTCAATAAAGTCATTCTGGTGGGAAATCTGGGCCGCGACCCCGAGGTGCGGACATTTCAGAATGGAGGCAAGGTGTGCAATCTGCGCATCGCCACTTCTGAAACCTGGAAGGATCGCAATACGGGCGAACGGCGCGAACGGACCGAATGGCATTCGGTCGCCATCTTCAGCGAAGGTCTGGTCCGCGTGGCCGAACAATATCTGCGCAAAGGGTCCAAGGTCTATCTGGAGGGCCAGTTGCAGACTCGTAAATGGCAGGACCAGTCCGGCCAGGACCGCTATTCCACCGAGGTGGTGCTGCAGGGGTTTGGCGCGACGCTGGTGATGCTCGACGGGCGCGGCGAAGGCGGCGGTGGCGGAGGCTTTGGCGGCGGTCAGGGCGGCGGTGACAGCTATGGCGGCGGTTACGACAGCGGCCCGGCAGGCGATCCCTATGGCGGCTCGTCGGGGGGCGGTAGCAGCGGCGGTGGACGCGGACGCGCTCCCGCATCGGGCGGCATCGACGACGACGAGATCCCGTTCTAAGACCGGAGGCATATCATGACATGGTCCTTCACCCTCGGCCGTTTCTTTGGCTCGGAACTGAAGGTCCATGTCACCTTCTTTCTGCTCATCGCCTGGATCGGCATCTCGGCCTATCAGATGGGCGGCTGGCCCAGCGCGGTGGAAAACACCGCCTTTGTGCTGGCCCTGTTTGCCTGTGTGGTGGCGCATGAATATGGTCACGCCCTGACCGCGCGCCGCTATGGCATCCGCACCCCCGATATCACCTTGCTGCCCATCGGCGGGCTGGCCAGGCTGGACAAGATGCCCGAGAAGCCGGGGCAAGAGATCGTGGTGGCGCTGGCCGGTCCGGCGGTTAATGTGGCGATCTGGGCCGCCCTCACCCTTGTCGGTGTCGATACCAGGTTCGAAACGCTGACCGCCATCGACAGCGCCGAGCCCGATTTCCTGGGCCGGTTGGCCATGGTCAACCTGTTCCTGGCGGTGTTCAACCTGATCCCGGCCTTTCCGATGGATGGCGGGCGGGTGCTGCGTGCCTCGCTCAGCCTTACGATGGACCGGGTGCGCGCCACCCGCATCGCCGCCGCCGCCGGGCAGCTGGTGGCGCTGCTCTTTGGCTTTGCCGGGCTCAGCGGCGGCAACCCGGTACTGGTGCTGATCGCGGTCTTTGTCTTTATCGCCGCCAATGCCGAGGCGCAGGATGTCGCCATGCGCGCGGTGACCCGTCGCCTGCTGGCGCGCGACGCGATGATCACCCGCTTCGAGACGCTGGGCCCCGCCGACACGCTGGCCACCGCCGCGCAGGCGGTGCTGCACACCACCCAGCATGAATTTCCGGTGCTGGATGGGGACGGGCGCCTTTTGGGATTTGTGACACGGGCACGGCTGTTCGCGGCGCTGGCCTCGGATCATCCACGTTCGGATTCGGCAGAAACCGTGATGGAGCGTGACATCCCGCAGGTACCGCTCGCCAGCGGGTTGGAGACGGTGCTGGACGCGCTTTATCAGGGGGCGCCCGCGGTCGCCATCACCACGACTGATGGGCGGATGCTGGGTTATGTCACCCGCGAGAACGTGGGCGAGCTGATGGTGATCCAGGGGCGATAATCGACCCCTTTTCAGCAGCTTGCCAGCGCATCCTCAAGTACCGACAGCACCGCCACGCGCGGGACGTCCGAGGTGACGAAGGCCTGTCCGATGCCGCGCGCCAGGATAAAGCGCAACTGGCCATCCACCACCTTCTTGTCCTGCGCCATCAGGTCGACCAACGCCGCTGCACCCGGCAGATCGCCGGGGATATCGCACAGATCGGTCTTCATCCCCATTGCCTTGAGATGCGCGCGCACCCGGCTTGGGTCCTCTTGCGAACACAGGCCCAACCGCGCCGAGAGTTCGAACGCCAGCGCGCAGCCGATCGCCACGCCCTCGCCATGCAACAGGCGGTCGGAATAGCCGGTCGCGGCCTCAAGCGCGTGACAGAAGGTATGGCCGAGGTTCAAGAGCGCCCGGTCGCCCTGTTCGGTTTCGTCGCGGGCGACGATATCGGCCTTCATCTGAACCGAACGGGTAACCGCCTCGACCCGGGCGGCCATGTCACCACCGGCCAGCGCCGGTCCCTGCCCTTCGAGCCAGTCAAAGAACGCCGCATCGCCCAGCAGCCCGTATTTCACCACCTCGCCATAGCCGGCAAGGAAATCGCGGGCCGTCAGTGTGCCCAGCACCGACGTATCGGCCAGCACCAGCGAGGGCTGGTGAAAGGCGCCGATCAGGTTCTTGCCGTGGGAGGCATTGATACCGGTCTTGCCGCCCACCGAACTGTCCACCTGCGCCAGAAGCGAGGTCGGGATCTGCACGAACCGCACGCCCCGGCGCAGAATGGCGGCGGCAAAGCCCGCCAGATCGCCGATCACACCACCGCCAAAGGCCACAACGATATCGTTGCGCTCGACCTTCTCGGCCAGCAGCCAGTCGACCGCGCGTTCCAGATGCGGCCAGCTTTTGGTGGCCTCGCCCGGCGGCAGCGCCAGCGCCTGCATCGTGATCCCGCCAGCGGCCAGACCTTCGCGCAGCGCCTCCAGATGCAGGCTTGCCACCGTCTCGTCGGTCAGCACGCAGACCCGGCGCCGTTTCAGCAGGGGTGCAATGCGCGCGCCCGCCTCGGCCAGCAGCCCCGGGCCGATTTCCACATCATAGCTGCGCGCCCCCAGCGCCACATGCACCGTGTTCATCATGTCAGCTCAGTTCCAATACATCCTTGCGCGTTGCCAACGCCGCGATCACCCGGTCAACCATCTGCTCGATCGCGGTTTCGCCATCGGAAATCACGCAGAGATCGGCCTCGGAGTAAAGCGGCACCCGCGCCTCATAAAGCGCGCGCAAGGTCGCACGCGGATCGGCGGTGCGCAGCAGCGGGCGGGTGTCCTTATGCCGGACCCGATTCCACAGCACCGACAGATCGGCCTTGAGCCAGACCGACACGCCACGCTCGGAGATCATCCGGCGATTCGCCTCGGCCAGAAAGGCGCCGCCACCGGTGGACAGCACGCAGGGCGCCCCCTTCAGCAGCCGCCCGATGACCTGGCTCTCTCGGTCGCGAAAGAATGCCTCGCCATCACGCTCGAAAATCTCGGGGATCGACATGTTTGCGGCATTTTCGATCTCGGCGTCGCTGTCCAGAAAAGGCACTCCCAGCCGCTGTGCCAAGGCCCGGCCCACGGCGGTTTTACCCGCCCCCATCATGCCAACCATGACGACGGTCTTGTGCAGCGCGGCGGCGCGACCATCTTCTGTTTTGGCCGAGTTATGCTCAATTTTGCTCATTGTCCTCTGAATGACGTGATCTTGTGAAAAAGGCCAGTTATAACTTGGGCAAAAGAACGAAAGAGGCAGCGTCAAATCATGGGTCGTTTGGTCAAATTTCTGGTCTATGTCGTGTGTCTCGGTGCTGTCGCGCTGATCGGATATGCCTATCTGGGCCCGTTCTTCGGGGTTGATTTCTCGGCACCACAGACCGAACAGCGCCTGCCGGTGGTGTTGGATGCGGACTAGGGACGGGACTATCCCGAAACGCATCAGGCTGGCCGCGCTTCTGGCCTGTCTACCGATTGCGGGACTGGCCCAGCAAGAGCCGCTGTCAGTGATCGACTGGCTGGCCAACCCGGCCCCCGGCACCTTGCCTGGCACCGCTCTGCTGGAGCCGCCTGTAACCCAGAGCGGGCTGACACCGCAGATCGAGGTCACCCCGCTCGAGGCGTTGCCAATGCCGCTGGGGCTGGTCTCGACCAAGCTGACCGGCCTGCCGCTGGACCTGTGGCAGGGCAGCGACCCGGTGTTGCTGGCCGAGCGGCTGATGCGGGTGCCGGTGCGCGACAATCCGGCGATGCAGACCCTGCTTTATACCCTGCTGCTGTCCGAGACCCGCCCCCCCTATGCCAGCCCGCAGGCCGCCGAGACGGTCTTGCTGGCGCGGGTGGACCGGCTGATGCAGCTGGGCGCGGTCGACCCGGCCCAGGCGCTGATCCAGCTGGCGGGTCCCACCGCCTCGCAAGAACGGTTTCGGCGCTGGTTCGACGCGACCCTGCTGACCGGGGACGAGGACAGCAGTTGCGCCGCGCTGGCCGCCAGCCCGCATCTGGCGACCGATTACGGCGCGCTGATCTTTTGCACTGCTCGGCGGGGCGATTGGACCTCGGCCGCGCTGACGCTTGAAACCGCGCATGCGCTGGAGCTGCTGCCGCCCGAAATGCTGTCGCTGCTCGACCGGTTCCTCAGCCCCGAGATTTTCGAGGACCTGCCACCGCCCCCGGCCCCCGCGCGCCCCGATCCGCTGACCTTTCGCCTTTTCGAGGCGATCGGCGAGCCGCTGAACACGTCTGGCCTGCCACGTGCCTTTGCCAATGCCGACCTGCGCGATCTGGCCGGCTGGAAGGCCCAGCTGGAGGCCGCTGAGCGTCTGACCCGCATCGGCGCGCTGACACCCAACCAGCTGTTGGGCCTCTATACCCAGCGCAGCCCGGCCGCTTCGGGCGGTATCTGGGACCGGGTCGAGGCGGTGCAGCAATTCGAAACAGCCTTGCAAAGCGGCAGCGCCGAAGCGGTGGCCAAGACCCTGCCCATCGCCTGGGCAGCGATGCGGCAGGCACGGCTCGAAGTGCCCTTTGCACAACTCTTTGCCGAAGCGCTCCCCGTGCTGGACGCACCCGAGGCCGCCGCACTCGCCTGGCGCATCCGGCTGTTGTCTCCGGGTTATGAAACGGCGGCGCATGACCCCGCGGATACCAGTGGCGACCGCGCCTTTCTTGCCGCGCTGGCGCGCGGCGTTCCCGGTTCGGTCGCCCCGCCCTCGCCCCAGGCCGGGGCCATCGCGGACGGGTTCGACAGTTCCACCGCCCTGCCCCCCGAAATGGAGGCGATGTTGAGCGACGGTCATCTGGGCGAAGCGATTCTCGAAGCGATGGACCGGTTCGGCAGCGGCGCCATGGGCAATCATGACGATCTGGGCGTGGCGCTGGCCCTGTTCCGCCGTGTCGGGCTGGAGGACACCGCGCGGCGCGCCGCGCTGCAACTGATGCTGCTGACGCGGAGTTGACCGATGCCCGCAGCCCCTGCCCATCCGCATCAATGGATCTCGACCTTTCTCGACGCGCAGGCGGCCGAACTGGGGGCCGCAAACAACACGCTGCTGGCCTATGGCCGCGATCTCAAGGATTTCATCGAATGGCTTGAGCGGCGCGGCGCCACGCTGGGCGGGGCCGACCGCGATACGGTCGAGGCCTATCTGGTCGATTGCGACGCTCAAGGACTGGCCCGCGCGACCCGCGCGCGGCGTCTGTCCGCGATCAAGCAGCTATACCGTTTCGCCTTTGACGAGGGCTGGCGCGCGGACAACCCCGCCATCCAGATCAAGGGGCCCGGGCGGCTGAAATCGTTGCCCAAGACGCTTGAGGTGGTCGAGGTCGACCGTCTGCTGGAGGCCGCCCGCCAGACCGGCCGCACCAGCGCCGACCGGCTGCGCAACACCTGTCTGATGGAACTGCTCTATGCCACCGGCATGCGGGTCAGCGAACTGGTCTCGCTGCCCGCGTCGGCCGCGCGGGGCGATCCGCGCATGCTGCTGGTGCGCGGCAAGGGCGGCAAGGAACGCATGGTGCCTTTGTCGCCGCCCGCCCGCGCGGCGCTGGCCGCCTGGCTGACGGTGCGCGACGCCGCCGAAGAGGACGGCGCCCGGCGCGGCAGCGCCCGCTCGCCGCACCTGTTTCCCTCGCGCGGGAAATCGGGTCATCTGACCCGTCACCGCTTCTATCTGCTGATCAAGGAACTGGCCGTCGCCGGCGGTGTGTCACCCGACAAGGTCACCCCACATACGCTGCGCCATGCCTTTGCCACCCATCTGCTGGCCAATGGCGCCGATCTGCGCACCATCCAGACCCTGCTGGGCCATGCCGATGTCTCGACCACCGAGATTTACACCCATGTTCTGGACGCAAGGCTGGCCGAATTGGTGCTGGATCACCACCCGCTGGCCCGCGACGACAAGTCCGATACCGACTGAGCCCTTGATCGCGCCCCCCGCCGACCCCATAACGGATGACAGCGAAACAAGTTTTCAGGACCGATGGACCCCTCTGCCTCCGCGCTCGACAGCGCCTTCTGGATCACGACCGGCGCGATCCTGTTCCTGCTCATTCTCTCCGGTTTCTTTTCGGGGTCCGAGACCGCGCTGACCGCCGCCTCGCGCGGCAAGCTGCGCAGCCAGGCCGACCGGGGATCAAGCGGTGCCGAAAAGGCACTCAAGATCACCGAGAACAACGAAAAGCTGATCGGTTCGGTGCTGCTTGGCAACAATATCGTCAACATCCTGTCGGCCTCTCTCGCCACCGCACTGTTCACGCGGATGTTCGGGGAAAGCGGCGTGGCCCTGGCCACCATCGTGATGACGATGCTGGTCCTGATCTTTGCCGAGGTGCTGCCCAAGACATACGCCATCACCAATGCCGAAAAGGCCGCCGCCGCCGTCGCCCCGATCATCGGCGTGGTGGTGATGCTGTTTTCACCGATCGTGGCCCTGGTCCGGGTTCTGGTGCGGGGGGTTCTGCGCCTCTTTGGCGTTCAGATCGACCCCGACAGCCATATCATGGCGGTGCGCGAGGAGATCGCCGGCGCGCTCTATCTCGGCCATTCCGAGGGCGTGGTCGAAAAAGAGGACCGCGACCGTATCCTGGGCGCGCTCGACCTGGCCGAGCGCACGGTCGAGGAAATCATGCTGCATCGCTCGAATATCGTGATGCTGGATGCCGATGCCGAGCCCGAAACCATTCTGGAACACTGCCTGCAAAGCCCCCATACCCGCCTGCCCGTCTATCGCGGCGAGCCCGAGAACATCATCGGCGTGGTCCATGCCAAGGACCTGTTCCGCGCCATGTATGCCCAGGTTGGCGGCAGCGAGGGTCACACCGCGCGGCTCAAGGATTTCGACATCACCCGGGTCGCCAACGCGCCCTATTTCGTGCCCGAGACCACAACACTCGATGACCAGATGCGCGCCTTCTTGCGCATCCGCAGCCATTTCGCGCTGGTGGTGGACGAATACGGCTCGTTGCGCGGGCTGATCACGCTTGAGGATATTCTCGAAGAGATCGTGGGCGAGATCACCGACGAATTCGACCCCGATGCCGAGATGCCGGTGACCCGTGGCGACGATGGCCAGTTCCTGGTCGAGGGCGCCATGACCATCCGCGACGTGAACCGGGCGATGGACTGGTCGCTGCCCGATGACGAGGCCAATACGGTCGCCGGACTGGTCATTCACGAGGCACAGATGATCCCGACCGTGGGTCAGGTCTTTGCCTTTCATGGCTTCCGCTTCGAGGTGACGGGCCGCGAGGGCAACCGGATCACCGGGCTCAAGATCCGCCCGCTATGACCCGCGCGGGCCGGATCCGGGGCTGGTTCGACGCTGTTGTCCTCGATCTGGGCCGGCAGATGCGCTGGTCGTTCCTGCCGCCGCTGATGGTCTATTTCGCCGCCGGGGCGCAGGGGCTGACCGCCGTTGTCGGCACGTTTTTTGTAAAAGAATACCTGGATGTCTCGGCGGCTTTCATTGCCGGGCTTGCCTTCTGGGCCGGACTGCCCTGGGCGCTGAAGATGCCGCTGGGCCATCTGGTCGACCTGATCTGGCGCTGGAAGGCCTGGCTGATCTATCTGGGCGCGGCGCTGATCGCGGCCAGTTTCGCCATCATGTACGGGCTGGCCACCCGGGCCGACTGGATGCCGGGCATCATGTCGGTGACCGCCTGGTATGTGCTGGCGGTGATCCTGGCCCCCTGCGGCTATGTGGTGCAGGACGCGGTTGCCGATGCCATGTCGGTCGAGGCGGTGCCGCGCCACAACGAAAGCGGCGCGCCGCTGTCGGACGAGGCGCAGCGCGCCCAGCACACCACCATGCAGACACTGGGACGCTTCGCCCTGATCGGCGGCGCCAGCGCGGTCGCCGCCCTGAACATCGTTCTGTTCGACGGGATCGAAGGCCTGACGCCGGCCGAGAAAGCCGCCCGCTATGGGCATATCTATGCGCTGGCGCTGCTGATCCCCTGCATTTCGATCTCGGGTGTCCTGCTGGCCGCCTGGCAGAAACGACAGGCCATCGCGCGGCTGATCGCAGGCGGAATGGACCGGGCGCGCGCGCTGGCCACATTCGACCCCGAGGGCGAGAAGGTGCGGCTGAACCACTGGTATTTCACCGGCGGCGCGGCCTTTGTCGCGATGACGCTGAGCGTCGGGCTGATGGACCTGCCGTTTTCGCAAGAGATCGTCTTTGCCGGATCGATGGCCATCGTGCTGACCCTGATGCGGCAACTGGTGCGCAATCTGGATCAGGCGCATGCACGCGCGCTGATCGGCACCGCGATCATCGTCTTCATGTTCCGCGCCATGCCGCTGAACGGCGCCGCCTCGACCTGGTTCGATATCGACGTGCTGGGCTTTGACCAGCAATTCCTGTCGCTCTTGTATCTCATCACCTCGGTTCTGACCCTGGTGGGCATGGTGGTGCTGCGGCCCTTGATCGCCTCGCGCACCATCGCCGATATCGTGATCCTGCTGACGCTGGTGGCGGGGGTGTTGTCGCTGCCCGGGATCGGTCTTTACTACGGGGTGCATCACTGGACCGCCGCCATGACCGGCGGCATTGTCGACGCGCGGTTCATCGCAATCGTCAACACGGCGGTGGAATCGCCGCTGGGTCAGGTGGCGATGATCCCCATGCTGGCCTGGATCGCGCGCAATGCGCCCGCCAATCTCAAGGCAACATTCTTTGCGGTCATGGCCTCGTTCACCAACCTGGCCTTGTCGGCCTCGAGCCTTGGGACCAAGTACCTCAACCAGATCTATACCGTCACCCGCGAGGTCCGCGCCGAGGACGGCACGGTGACGGTTCCGGCGGATTACACGCAGCTTGGCTATCTGCTGATGACGGTGGCCGCAATCACCGTGATTGTCCCCCTGCTCACCGTCTGGCTGGTGCAGCAGAGCCGGTTTAAGAGCCGCGACTAGCGCGTTCCAGCCGGTCGCGATCCTCGGCCGCGCTCAACCCCGCGAGCCCCCGCGCCAGGCTGCGCGCGGCAGAGCGGCGGGCAGCTTGTTCCAGTTCACCCTCGCTGCGCATGCCTATCGCCGCCAGCGCCCGCTGCAGCGCAAGTTGCACCTCGATATTGGTGGCGCCGTCGCGGGCGATCCGGTCAAAGGTTTCGGCAAACAGGGCATCGGGCGGAAGCGGCCGCAACCAGACCCGGTCGCAAGCCGGGCTTTTGTCGTTCTGCTCGCCATTTGCCAGCAGCACCAGCGAGGACAGCCGGTCGACCACGGTGATCGCCGTCGATGGATCGTTGATCCCAGGCGACAGCGCCCGGCAGGCCATGTCGCCCAGTACCGACAGGCCGAACAGCGGGTCCTGCACGAATGTGCGCGCGCCCTCGATCGCAAAGGCGCGGCAGGCGTCCCCGGCGACCTCTGCGTCCAGATCGCTGCAAGCGAATCGGGCCAGTTCCTGCCCCTCCTGCACGTAATCGCCGACATAGACGGTGACATAGACCCGGGTTTCGGCGTTTTGGGCCAGCTCTTGCAGCATCCCGACAAAGATCTGCTGGACATATCCGGGCTGCGGCGCCCGCAGGACCTGCCCGCCCTCGGGCAGCTCCGTTTCCTTGGTGAGCGCGTGTGCCCCGTAACAAGGCGTCTTTGCCAGTGCCCGCAGCGACACCGCCGCGCGACGTTCAACCTGGGCCAGGGTCTCGCCGAAACTGCCCAGATCCTCCAGATGCGCGATCCAGCGGATGATCGACACCACGATCAGGGCAATGACCAGCATCGTCATGGCAAACAGCGCCACGCTTTCCTGTTCGCCAAATATCGGTGTGCGCCGCAGGACCATCCCGGACATCGAGAACAGATAGGCCCCGACAAAGACGGCAAGGATCGAGTGGGTGGCGGTATCGTCCTTGAGGATCACATGGGTGCGCGGCCCCCATTGCGACCAGGCCGCACGATGGGCGCCGGTCATCACCGTCAGCGAAAAGGTGGTCACCGCCAGCATACTGGTCGCCAGCGTCGCCAGGATCGGGTCCACTGCCGCCGCGCCGATGCGGTCGGCCAGCCCCGGCGGGATCAGATCACCCAAAAGCGCCGCCAACGGGACCGACACCAGGCTGAGCGCGGCGATCAGGATGATCCGTACATAGAGCAGCCGCAGCATGCGCCGGGCAATATTCAGGAGTTTATCTCGCAAATCGCCCTCTCGAACCGGCTGCACATTTCATTTGCGACACATCCCGTCGCAGAGCGACAAGAACCCGCGCCATATCTGCCCTGACTGATAGGTCAGACCTGTCCCTAGACTAGCGGAGACTGAAATGAAAACCACCACCCGAGTGGCCGTCATCGGCGGCGGTGTTGTCGGCTGTTCCGTCCTTTATCACCTGACCAAGCTGGGCTGGTCGGACGTGATGCTGATCGAGCGGTCCGAGCTGACCTCGGGCTCGACCTGGCATGCGGCGGGCGGCTTTCACACGCTGAACGGCGATACAAACATGGCCGCGCTTCAGGGCTATACCATCCGGCTTTACAAGGAGTTGGAAGAGATCACCGGCATGTCCTGCGGGCTGCATCATGTGGGTGGCATCACGCTGGCGGACAATCGCGACCGGTTCGACATGCTGCTGGCCGAACGGGCCAAACACCGGTTCATGGGGCTGGAAACCGAGATTGTCGGCCCCGAAGAGATTGCCAAGATCGCCCCCATCACAAATCTGGATGGCATCATCGGCGCGCTCTACGACCCGCTTGACGGGCATCTGGACCCGTCGGGCACCACCCATGCCTATGCCAAGGCCGCCCGCATGGGCGGCGCCACCATCGAAACGCACTGCATGGTGCGCGAGACCAACCAGCGCCCGGACGGCACCTGGGACGTGGTCACCGACAAGGGCACCATCCACGCCGAACATGTGGTCAATGCAGGTGGCCTCTGGGCGCGCGAGGTGGGCGCGATGGCGGGCGTCTACTTCCCGCTGCACCCGATGGAGCACCAATACATCGTCACCGACGATATTCCCGAAATCTATGAGCGCGGCAGCGAACACCCGCATGTGATGGACCCGGCGGGCGAAAGCTATCTGCGGCAAGAGGGGCGCGGGCTGTGCATCGGCTTCTATGAACAGCCCTGCAAGCCCTGGGCGGTGGACGGCACGCCCTGGACCTTCGGTCACGAGCTGTTGCCCGACGACTTTGACAAGATCGAGGAAAGCATTGAATTCGCTTACAAACGCTTTCCCGTTCTGGCCAGCGCCGGGGTCAAGTCGGTGATTCACGGCCCCTTCACCTTTGCCCCCGATGGCAACCCGCTGGTGGGGCCGGTGCCGGGCATGCGCAACTATTGGTCGGCCTGCGGTGTCATGGCGGGGTTCAGCCAGGGTGGCGGTGTCGGCCTGACGCTGGCGCAATGGATGATCGAGGGCGAACCCGAGCGCGACGTGACCGCGCTGGACGTGGCCCGGTTCGGGCGCTGGATCAGCCCCGGCTATACCCGCCCCAAGGTGATCGAGAACTATCAGAAACGGTTCAGCGTGTCATATCCGAACGAGGAACTGCCTGCCGCCCGCCCCAACCGCACCACGCCGATGTATGATATCTTTTCCGACATGGGCGCGGTCTGGGGCCAGCAATACGGGTTGGAGGTTGCCAATTACTATGCCCAAGGCGACGAGCCGACCTATGAAACCCCCTCCTTCCGCCGCTCGGACGCGTTTGTCGCCACCGGTCGCGAGGTGCGCGGCGTGCGCACGGGCGTCGGCATCAACGAGCTGCACAATTTCGGCAAATACCTGATCAGGGGACCACGGGCGCGCGCCTGGCTCGACCGGATCATGGCGGGCCGTATCCCGGCGCCTGGGCGGCTGTCGTTGACGCCGATGCTGAGCGCCAAGGGCAAGCTGATCGGGGATTTCACCGTTTCCTGCCTGAGCGAGACCGAGTTTCAGCTGACCGCCTCCTACGGGTCGCAGGATTATCACATGCGCTGGTTCCAGCAACATCAGGAGGACAGTGTAACCATCGAAAATATCAGCGATAAACGTAACGGATTCCAGATTGCCGGACCAAAGGCACGGGCGGTTCTGGCCGCTTGTACCCGCGACGATGTCGACAGCCTGCGCTTCATGGATGTGCGGCGGATGGTGGTGGGCATGACCGACTGTATCGTGCAGCGGGTCAGCTATACCGGCGATCTGGGCTATGAGATCTATTGCGATCCAATGGCGCAGCGTCAGCTGTGGTGGGCCCTGTGGCAGGCCGGTCAGGACCACGGCATGATCCCCTTTGGCATGCGCGCGATGATGAGCCTGCGGCTGGACAAGTTCTTTGGCTCGTGGCTGCGGGAGTTCTCTCCCGACTATACCGCCGCCGAAACCGGGCTGGACCGGTTCATCGCCTTCAAGAAAGAGGCGGATTTCATCGGCCGCGCGGCCGCCGAGGCGGAGCGCGCCGCAGGCCCTGCCCGCCGGCTCTGCGCCTTCGAAGTCGACGCCGACGGCGCCGATGTCAATGCCTATGAGCCGATCTGGCTGGAGGGCGCGGTGGTGGGCTTCTGCACATCGGGCGGCTATTCGCATCACGCGGGTAAATCGGTTGCACTGGGTTTTCTGCCGGTCGAGCGCATCGCCGATGGGCTTGCGGTCGAGATCGAGATCCTGGGCCAGATGCGCCCCGCGCGGGTGATCAGCCAGCCGCTTTTTGACGCGGATGGTGCGCGCATGCGCGGGTGACAACTCCCGCGCCAGCAGCCAGAGTTGCGGCATGAAGCCGATTCCCATCCTGTTGCTGGCCGCGGGCCGGTCCCGTCGCATGGGCGGGGCCGACAAGCTGATGCAAGAGATCGACGGCATGCCGCTGCTGCGCCGGACCGCCTTGCGGGCGCTGAAAGTGGCACCGGTGATCGTGGCCGTGCCGCCGGCACCGCATCCGCGCCATGACGCGCTGGCGGGGTTGCCCGTTGATATCGTCGCGGTGCCCGATGCCGACGAGGGCATGAATGCCAGCCTGCGCCGCGCAGTTTCGGCGTTGCCGGACGAGACGCCCGCAGCCATGGTTCTGCTTGCCGACCTGCCCGACCTGACCAGTGACGACCTGACGCTGGTACTGGGCGCCATAGATTTTTCGACGAAAAATCTCATCTGGCGCGGGGCGACCGCATCGCGCCATCCCGGCCATCCCGTTGTGTTTCACCGGGCCTTGTTCCCCGCGCTTCTGGAACTGACCGGCGATGCCGGGGCGCAATCGGTGGTACAGGCACATCGCGACCGGCTGGTGCTGGTCCCGTTGCCGGGCGCGCATGCCCGCACCGATCTGGATACGCCCGAGGCCTGGGCCGACTGGCGCGCGAAACGGCAATAGGCGAGGCGCGAAAACCGCGCCCCGCCCTGCCCGCGCGCCCCGAGACCGCGCGGTTCAAGCTGCATATTCGGGGAGGCCGAAGCCCGCTGTTACATCAGCAGGCGGGCTTCGTGTTTCTTCAGCGACCGGCGCGCGGCGGCATAGGCCTCGACGCCCTCGCGGGTCTTCAGCTCGGGGAACAGCTCGAGCAGTTCGTCGCGCTGTGCATCGGCAAGACCGGCCAGCGACAGATCGCCCGGCTGGAAGCTCTCGGTCCAGGCCCCGTCCGACAGCACCACTTCGTGCTGGTCGAACATGAAGTGGATATAGGTCACTTCCGAGATCTCGACGATGTCGACCCCTTCGAGCCCGATCAGATGCTTGGCCGCGACCAGAACCTCGCGCTCTTCGAAGTAGAGCGCCGTCTTGTCATTGGCCACCAGGATCCGGTGGTTGGGGCTGACGATCATGTCCCGCTCGGGCAGGCCGCCACCCAGCGCGCCCTGACGGATCAGGACCGGGTTCAGATGACCGGCACGGGCCAGTTCCGCGCCGGTCAGCGTGCGGGCGCCGACCCAGCGGATTTCCTGGATACCGTTGTCGCGGGTGATCACCCGGTCGCCAACCTGCAACTCCTCGACCAGACGCTCGCCCTTGGGGGTCGCGATCTTGGTGCCCGGCGTGAAGCAGGGCAGAATGACCGTCTCGATCTCGCTGAATGTGGTGGTGCCGGTTTCGGTGCCACCCGCATCGAAGTAGCGCACGATGCCCGCCTCGGGGTCGCCCGCGTCGTATTCGACGGTGACCGAACCTCCGGGAGCGGCCGCGTTTGTCAGGTCAAGCACGTCCTCGTCCAGCCCGTCGGCATCCTCGCCGCCGATGATGACCTCGCCCTGACCGACATTGACGAACCGGTCGTCGCCAAAGCCGCCGCCCAGGATGTCACCGCCATCGTCGGGGTTCTCGTTGCTGCCGGACAGGGTGTCGTCGCCTTCGCCGCCGAACACGATGTCGCGCCCCGCGCCCCCGTCAAGCGAGTCGTTACCGGCACCGCCGTCGATGGCGTCGCCGCCCTCTTCGCCGAACACGGTGTCGTTGCCGTCGCCAGCAAACACCACATCGGTGTCCAGACCGCTGTAGACGAGATCGTCACCGGCACCGGCCAGCACCACATCCTGCTCGTCAACCAGCGGCGGCACGGCGTCGTCGCCATCCACCAGGTCGCCATCCGGATCGCCGGTGTAGCCCAGATCGATGGTATCGTTACCTGCAGTGCCTTCGACCACACCGTCGATGCCTGCGATCGGGAAGGTCGGAGCACCACCCGGACCAACCGGCCCCTGCGGATCGCCGATCACCAGCACATTCTCGATCTCCGAGAACTCGGCAGTGCCGGCCACGGTCAGGTCGGGATTGTAATAGGTGATGGTTCCGGATTCGCCGGTCGCATCGGTTGGGTCATAGTTGACCACGGCCAGGCCCGTAGCGATCGCCACGTCCATGTCGTTGCCGCCTTCACCGCCTTCGATCGTGTCACCGATCCCGGCTCCGATGGTGTCGGCATCATCGCCGCCGAACAGACGGTCGGCTTCGGTGCCTCCCAGGATCACGTCATCGCCGCTGCCGCCGTGGATCTCGTCCTCGCCATGACGTCCCAGCAGGGTGTCATTGCCGTCGCCGCCTTCGATGCTGTCCTGGTCAATCCCGCCGTCGATCAGGTCATCGCCCGCACCACCCAGGATGGTGTCGTTGTCGTCCTGACCATAGAGCGTATCATTGCCGTCGCCGCCGTCGATGAAATCGAGCCCGTTGGTGGTCTCGGGATCGGCGGGGCCATCGGTGCCATCGTCGCGGATGTTGAGATTGTCCGGGAAGCGCGGGTCGAGACCGCCATAAACCACGTCGTCGCCGGCGCCGGCCAGGATCGAGTCCGCGCCCTCGCCGCCCACGATCATGTCGGCGCCATCGCCACCCTCGATGGTGTCGTCATCCAGGCCGCCGTCGATCGTGTCGTTGCCAGCGCCGCCGGTGATCCGGTCGGTGTCGTCGCCGGTCATGATCACGTCATTGCCGTCGCCGCCATCCACGGTATCGCGATCGTCGTCGACAACCGGATCCGCCGGAACCGCAGGCAGGCCGTTATACGAGGGGAAGCCGCGGTCGGGCAGATTGCCCGACAGGCTGCCCGAGGTATCGATCACATCGTCGCCATCGCCGCCCTCGACGCTGTCATTTCCGTCACCGCCGGTCAGCGTGTCGTCGCCCCCCTGACCGATCAGCGTATCGTCGCCGTCACCGCCGGTCAGGCTGTCATTGCCGTCCACGCCTGTATCAGTGTTCGGAACGTCGAAGTAAACGTCGGTAACACTGATCTCGCTAGGGTTCGGACCACTTTGGCCGTGTTCGATCGTCAGGCGAGCAACCGGTCCCGGAATGGTGACCAAGATCGAGAAGTTCGAATTGTTGGGATCGGCATAACCGCCGTCGCCGGTCGCCGTTTCATTGCCGGCTACACTGTCTGTGTCGCTTTCAGTGACACGCAACCCACCGGCGATATTCACCGTGATCGGGTCGCCGTTGACGTCAAATGCCTGAACCGTCGCCTGGCCGTCACCGTCGATATCGTTGATCCGGAAGGACACGTTGGTCACGGCTTCCGAGAATTCCAGCTGATAGGTGCCGGTGTTCGCCTGGCCATTCAGTTCGGACTCCAGCGCGCTGTCGTCAGTGGCCGCCGGACCATTGGTGTCGATATTGCCGACAAACTGTTCCTGCGTGGCAAATTCGGTGGTGACACCCGCGTCAGCATTCAGCACCGAGAAAGTGACATCGACGCCGCCTGTGGTCTGGGTAAAGCCGCCGCTGAGATCGTCTTGATCATCAATCGCGCCTCCATCATCGGGATCAGGCGCACGGAACCATTCAAACACCTCGCGAGTGCTACCGCCGGCACCGCCTCCTGGCGCGTTGTCGTCGCCGATCAGCAGGTCGTCGCCGGCCTCACCATTGACCGTGTCGTTGCCGCTGCCGGCATAGACAGTGTCGTCGCCCTCACCCGCGTCGATGCTGTCATCGCCGGCACCGCCGTCGACCACATCGTCATCGGGACCATGGGTCGGGTCGATCGCGTCGCCGCCGTCGATCACGTCCCCCTCGGGGTCGCCGGTATAGCCCAGGTCGATGGTGTCGTTGCCCGGGGTGCCGTCGACGATCCCATTGGGTTGGCCGATCACCGGCGCATCCAGCACCGCCACATAGTCGATGCCGCCAAAAAAGTTCTGGTCGAATTCGCCATCGGTCGCCTCGCGGGCACCGATGGCAAAGCTCTGTTCGTCACCGGTCGTGACATCCAGCGTCATGCCGGTCTGGTCACTGGACACGGTGGTCTCGGTCCCCTGGGTCTCGTTCACCACGCGCATGTCCAGGCCGTTGTCGGACCAGGCGTAGGTGACGGTGACGATATCGCCGATGCTATAGAAATTGGCGCCGGTGCTGAGGATCTCTTCGACCCCGTTCGAGCGGTGCAGAACCTCAACCATGCCGTCGTTAGTGACGCGCACCTCGAAATACCCGCTGTCGGCCCCTGCGGTGGTGCCGGCGCCATCATCGACATTGCCGGAGTCCTCGACACCGCGGCTGACCACCGTGTAGGGGCCATCGCCCGGATGACCGAAGACGCGGAACGATGTGATCAGCGACCCTTCCTCGAGGTCAAATTGGTCATCATCACCATCGTTTACGTCCATGCGCTCATCAGGATGGCCGGTATACATCCACCCCGCACTGAAATCGGGGCCATTCACGGGTGTACCATCCTGCGCGATACCGTCCCCAAGGCCGGTGTCGCTGGTTTCCGCGCCGGGGCGGAAATCCCACAGACCAATCAGGTTGGCCGAATACGGATTGTCAAAATTGTTCGCCATACCAATCTCCTTCCCGGCACACCTGCACCGATACGCGTCCCCACGCGAAATCCTACGTTAACGGGACGATGACTGGTCCAATCGCGACCACACCTCTTGCGAACCCGAGCGGGTGGAGAAAGCTGGCGCAAAGCAAGACTGCCTTGTTTCGGCACGCGATGGCGCACCGATTATTCCCTCGCCACAAACGACCAATGCAGCCGTTGCGCGAACGCGCATCCTTCTCACGTCTTCAAGACGCCAAGTTGTGCGGTCGCCCCCGTGACCAACAGACATCGCCCCCCCAGTTGGGCTGCATTCATGATTAGCGGAGCCTTGGAGACGGACAAAGCGAAAAAGGGTCCAAAATTTGCCCCATTTCGCCAACGCGACCAACTCTGCCCCGACATAGCTGCAATCGAACTCTCTCCTGGGTTGATTGCTGTTTCCATTATGAAAACTTCTCCCTTCGCGCAGAATCGCGCCCTCCCCCATTTTCCTCAACTTTGAAAGAAAATCGTGCGATCGCGCTTCGGGCATTTGTTTCTGTTTTCAGAACAATCTGCCGTCATCCGCATACGGCTCTCTAGCCTTGGGGAGCGCCTTGATTTTGCCACAATTGACAGCGGCGAGGTGTCCAATACTAGCTCACGGCGTGGTTCTTTGAAAGAACGGGAACAATCCAAAGCCGGCAATGATCGAATCAAGTTCAAGTTGTTCAGACATTTCGCGCAAACATGTTTGTGGAGGATCAGTCTCAGGGGGGTACGAATTAACTTTTCTTAATCCCCGGCTCAGCCCGGCCTCAGAATGCGCCGCTATCTCTGTCTCGAACCCGGCCCGGACCGGACCAGAGACAGGAGACCAAGATGAGCATCCGCATGTCCCGCAAACTGACCCCCTCGCTGCCCGCCTGGGCTGCCGCCCCTGCCCTGGGTGCGCTGCTGCTGACCAGCGCGACCCTGCCCGTCAGCGCCGACGAGGCGCTGGCCGATCTGGTCGAACAGGTCGCCCCCAGCGTGGTCACCGTGCTGGCCAGCCAGGACGCCGCACCGCGCCCGACCGGCGCGCAGCCTTCGCCCTTCGAAGGCACCCCGTTCGAGGAGTTCTTTCACCAGTTCGGCGGCCCGCGCGGCATGCCGATGCCCGATAGCGGCCCGCGCCAGGGGCTCGGCTCGGGCTTCATCCTCGACACCGAGGGCTATATCGTCACCAACAATCACGTGGTGGACGGCGCCGACCGGGTCACTGTCCGCCTCAGCGATGACCGTGAGTTCACAGCCCAGGTGGTCGGCACCGACCCGCTGACCGATCTGGCGCTGCTGCGGATCGAGGCGGGCGAGGCGCTGCCCGCCGTCACGTTGGGTGACAGCGACGCGATCCGAGTGGGCGAGGATGTGGTGGCCGTGGGCAACCCCTTTGGCCTCAGCTCGACCGTGACCACCGGCATCGTCTCGGCCAAGGGGCGCAATATCTCGGACGGACCCTATGCCGAGTTCATCCAGACCGACGCCGCCATCAACAAGGGCAATTCGGGCGGACCTCTGTTCAACATGGCGGGCGAGGTCGTGGGCGTGAACTCGGTGATCTATTCGCCCTCGGGTGGGTCGGTCGGCCTGGGCTTTGCCGTCACCTCGAACATCGTTGATCACGTGGTTTCGGACCTGCGCGAAGACGGTCAGGTCGATCGCGGCTGGCTGGGCGTGTCGATCCAGAACCTTAGCGCCGATATCGCCGCCGCGCTGGGCCTTGACGGGACCTCCGGTGCGCTGGTGTCCGCGGTCGTGGCCGATGGCCCCTCGGACGGCACCCTGCGCCCCGGTGACGTGATCGTCGCCTTCGAGGGCAAACCGGTGCGCAGCAGCGCCGACCTGCCCCGGCTGGTGGGCGCGACCGAATCCGGAACCCGCGCCAGTATCCGGGTGATGCGCGATGGCAAGGCGCAGGATATCACCGTCACCATCGGCACCCATCAGGCCAGCGCCGAGGTGATCCCGGCCAGCGCCGACGGCCCGGCCGACGCGCCCGGCCTTGGCCTGACCGTCTCGCCGCTGAGCGAAGAGGCCCGCAAGGGCGCCGGGCTGGACAGCGACACCGGCGGCGTGCTGATCACCGATATCGCGCCCGATGGCCCCGCCGCCCGCGCCGGCCTGCGCCCCGGCGACGTGATCCTGCGGCTGGGCGGCGCCGACACCGCCAGCCCGGCAGCGCTGAAACAGGCGCTGGAAAGTGAAAAGACCGATCCGGCGCTGATGCTGATCAACCGGGATGGCAACCAGATCTTTCTCGCGGTCAAGATCACCTGACCGACAGGTCGCTGACCCGGCCGTGCCCCCGCACGCCGGGTCTGGATCCGGGCCATGTTATGTGCCTTTCGGTCCCGGATCTGCCGGGCGCGTCCCATCCGCGCCCGGCACGTGCATTTGCCGCCTCGCCCCTGTATATCCATCGGAAAAGAGGACCATTGAGATGAGCCGACGTGTGCTGATCGTCGAGGATGACCCCGAAACGCGCGACTTCCTCGCCAAGGGCTTTGCCGAGGAGGGCTTTGCCGTGGAATGTGCCGCAGACGGGCGCGATGGCCTTTATCACGCCACCGATGGCGGGTTTGACGCGATGGTGCTGGACCGGATGCTGCCCGGGCTTGACGGGCTGGCGCTGATCAAGTCGGTGCGGGCGGCCGGACTGAACACCCCGGTCATCATGCTGACGGCGATGAGCGCGGTGGACGAGCGCGTCAAGGGGCTGCGCGCGGGCGCCGACGACTATCTGGTCAAACCCTTCTCGTTTCAGGAGCTGCTGGCCCGGGTCGAGGCGTTGCTGCGCCGCCCGCAGGACACGCAAGAGGCCACGACGCTGACCTGTCGCGATCTGGAGATGGACCTGATGCGCCGCAAGGTGACCCGCGCCGGGCGCGAGATCACCCTGACCCCGCGCGAGTTTCAGATCCTCGAATTCTTCCTGCGCCGCAAGAACCGGGTGATTACCCGCACCATGCTGCTGGAGGGGGTCTGGGATTACCATTTCGACCCCAACACCAATATCGTCGACGTGCATATCTCGAAGCTGCGGCGCCAGATCGACGAGGGCGCCGAGGTGCCGCTGATCACCACGGTACGCGGTGCGGGTTACATGATCTCCGATGGCTAAGCCGCTGGTCCTGATGCGAAATGCCCGCACCCGGCTGGTGCTGCTCAGCATGGTGCTGAGCACGGCGATGACCGTGGCGGTGCTGGCGCTGGTCTATGTCACCGCCAACCGGACCATCGCGGGCGAGACCCGCTCGGTGGTGACTGCCGAGCTGGCCGGGTTGGCCGATGAATATCAGCGACTGGGCGTCATCGGCCTGCTGACCGCGATCGAGCGGCGCAGCCAGGACGCCAGCGAGCGCGATGCGCTCTACCTGCTGACCGATCGCGGAGGTGCGGTGCTGGCGGGCAATCTGGTGCGCTGGCCGCCCGGTGTGTCCGCGGGCAGTGGCTGGATCGAACTGGATCTGATCCGCACCGAATCCGGTGAAAGCGTGCCGGTCTCGGCCGCCTCGATCCGCCTGCCCGGCGGCGAGGGGCTGCTGGTGGGGCGTGATGCCTCGGCCCGGCGGCAATTCGACCGGGTGCTGCTGCGCTCGGTGGGTCTGGCACTGCTGGCGGCGCTGGCGCTCAGCCTGCTGACCGGCTGGCTGCTGACGCGGCTGGTGTTCTCGCGGCTCAAGGACATCTCGCGCACCGCCGGAGAGATCGTCTCGGGCGATCTGGGCCGCCGCATCCCGCTGCGCGGCACCGGGGACGAGTTCGACCGCATGGCGGCAACCCTGAACGAGATGCTGGACCGGATCGAGGAACTGGTGGGCCATCTGCGCACCACCTCGAATTCCATCGCTCATGACCTGCGCTCCCCCCTGTCGCGGCTGCGCCAGCGGGTCGAGACGCTGACCGACCCCGACCGCGACCCTGACGAGCGCGGCGCCGACGGCGCCCGCGCCCTGGCCGAGGTGGACCACCTGTTGCGGGTCTTTTCGCAACTGACCGAGATCTCGCGCGCCGAGGCGGGGCTGGGGCGCGAGGAATTCGAGCCGGTGGATCTGGCCGCCCTGACCCGCAATCTGGGCGAGTTCTATGAACCGCTCGCCGCCGAGACCGGCGTGACCCTGACGGTCGAGGCCGACGCGGCGACCCTGCCCGGCCACCCGGCCCTGCTGGCGCAGGCGCTGTCCAACCTGCTCGACAACGCGCTGCGTTATGCGCCCGCGGGCAGCACGGTCTCGCTGACCGTGACTGAAACCGGATCGAACATAGTGCTGGCTGTACGCGACCAGGGTCCTGGCGTCCCCGAAGAGGACCTCTCCCGCCTGGCCGAACCCTTCGTCACGCTCGACCCGTCGCGCACTGGTGGCAATTCGGGCCTGGGCCTGGCGCTGGTCGCCGCAATCGCCCGGATGCATGGCGGCAGCTTCGAAGCGGAGAACCATGCGCCGGGGCTGGAGGCGCGCTTGATCCTGCCGCGCGGCGCCTGAGCCGGCCCTGCCCGCTCATAGGCGCGCGGGCAGTTCCGCATAGCCGTGGAACCGGATGCGCCCGCCGGGCACACGGCCGTCCAGCAACTGGTAGTCGGGAAACCGCTCCAGCAGCCGGCCCAGCGCGATCCGCCCTTCGAGCCGCGCCAGCGTCAGCCCGACACAGACATGCGGCCCGCCTGCAAAGGCCAGATGCCGGTTCGGCTTGCGTGCGATGTCGAACCGGGTCGGATCGGCGAACACCGCCGGGTCGCGATTGGCCGCCCCGATGCACAGATGCAGGTTGGTCCCCTTGGGCAGGCGCCGCCCGTCCAGCTCGATTTCGGCGGTGGTCTCGCGATTGCCCAGTTGGTTGGGCGAGCGGAAGCGCAGAATTTCCTCGACCGCCAAGGGCAGCAGCGCCGGATCAGCCAGCAGCCGGGCGCGTTCCTCGGGATAGTCGTGCAACAGCGCCAGCCCGTTGCCGATCAGGTTCGAGGTGGTCTCGTGACCGGCATTCAGGATGAAGATACAGTTTTGCAGCAGCTCGATTTCCGACAACTGCTGATCAGCGCCTTCGCCCCGAATGAGCCGGGTCAGCACGTCGGTTTCCGGGTCACCCGGTTTTGCGCGGCGCCGCGCCACCAGATCCTCGAGATAGATCTTGAACTCGGTCACCGCCTGCTGGCCCTGCGCCAGCTGCTCAGCGCTCAGCTTCGGTTCCAGGGCGCCCAGGATGATCAGCGACCAGTCGCGCAGCGGCCCGCGCTCGTCCATCGGCACATCCAGCAGGTTGCCGATGATCTGGATCGGGATGGTCGAGGCGAAATCGGCGATCAGGTCCACCCGGTCGCGCCCGGCCATTGCGTCCAGCAGGTGATCCACCGTCTCGATCAGCCCCGGTTCCATCCGCGCGATGGCGCGTGGCGTCAGCGCCGAGGTCATGATCTTACGCACCCGCGTGTGCAGCGGCGGGTCGTTGAACACAAGCGAGGTGGTGTGATGCTCGAACAGTGGCGAGCCGACCCCGAACTTGGGACCAAAGGCCGCCTTCTTGTCCGAGGAATACAGCGTGGTGTCGCGATAGATGCGGTCCAGATCCGCATGCCGGCTGAGCAGCACCGACCCGTCCGGCTGCGCCAACACCGGCGCATGGGCCAAGAGCGCATCATAAAAGGGAAACGGATCCTCCAGAAACCCGGGAGGCGGCGCCGTCAAATCCAGGGTTTCGATCTCCGATACCGTCACAGCTTCGCTCATTCCGTGCCTCCCTGTGGCCCACCCGGCCACGCCCTGCTCCAGCCGGTCAGAGCCCGGGCACTATCCTCGTCCGATCGCTTCAACCGTCGGGGCGAAACCCGCTCGTCCCGGCGCAACTCCGCATCCGAAGCCAGCACCGGACGGTCGAGCTCCTGACGCGACACCAAGATACCCTGCGCTCCGGTCGACCCACGCACACGATAGAGATGCACCTGTTCCCAATCCAGATGCCCGCCTGCGGCGAGGGCGCGCAGGTCGGCCACGAAATTGTGGCATTGCACGTTTTCGACCAGCAACACATGGTCGCGCGCCTGCCGTACCATGTTGGCCAGCGCCACGAAGTGACTGACCGCTGTGTGGATATGCATGATCACTGCCTGGCTATAGACCAGGTCCGCACGCGGCCATTGGTGGGAAAACGGCATGGTGATATCCTGCACCCCAAGCCGGCCCGCCAGTTCCGGATGGCGCGACAGCGCCAAGCTTAGCTGAGTATGCCCCCGATCACCACCGGTCACCCTGATACCGGGAAAGAGCCGCGCAGCATGCGCCACATGATCGCCACCGCCGCAGCCCACCTCGTGAACCGACTCAGGCGCAAGCTGCCCGATGGTCTCAAGGATCAACTGCACATTGGGATGCAGCGCCTCTCCCTGCACCGCGACCTGCCCGCTCACGGCATCGAAACTCAGGTCCCCCTCGCCCGAAATCGCCTTGTACAGCGGTTCCACGTCGCCTTTCAGGCGCCGCTCGTAACTGTCGGCGGTATAGGACTCCCAATCGAAATCGTCGTCATAAAACCTGCGCGACTTGTAAAAAAGCCGTTTCAACATCCGCATATCTCCCCTCACGAAACCGTGAGTATCGCGCCGCCGCCCTCCGGACAAGTTTCGATGACAGGTCAGCGACCCAGAGCTATGGTGCCGCCATGACCGATCCCGTTTCCTCGATCCGCAATCTCGGCCCCGCCATGGACGAAGCCTGTGCCCGTGCCGGTATCCACTCGGCCGAAGAACTGCGCGCGCTGGGCGCCGATGCGGCCTATGCCCGGCTGTTGGCCGCTGGCAGCAAGCCGCATTTCATCGGCTACTATGTGCTGGTGATGGGACTGCAAGGCCGCCCCTGGAACGATTGCAAGGGCAAGGAAAAGGCCGAGCTGCGCGCCCGTTTCGACGCGATCAAGGCGGCAACGAAGCCCGCCCCGGCCAGCAAGCTGGTGGCAGAACTCGACGCTCTGGGCGTCCGTGTCCGCCCCGAGGATCTGCGCCCGCAATCCTGACGCAGATCTGCTCTTTCCTCTTGCCGCAAATATCCCGGGGGAATCGCGCCCCTGGCGCGATGGGGGCAGCGCCCCCAACCCCGCCAAACAAAAAAGCCGCCCTCGAAACCGGGGCGGCTTTTCCTGATCGTTCAGGTCCGCAGACCGGCGGCTTAGCCGACCAGTTCGATACCCGAGAAGAAATAGGCGATCTCGACCGCAGCGGTTTCGGGCGCGTCCGAGCCGTGGACCGAGTTTTCGCCGACCGACTCGGCAAACTCGGCGCGGATGGTGCCGGGGGCCGCGTCGGCGGGGTTGGTGGCGCCCATCACTTCGCGGTTCTTGGCAATGGCGTTCTCGCCTTCCAGCACCTGCACCACGACCGGGGCCGAGGACATGAATTCGCACAGCTCGTCATAGAACGGGCGCGCGGCGTGCACTTCATAGAACTTGCCGGCCTGTTCCTTGGTCATGTGGATGCGCTTCTGCGCGACGATGCGCAGGCCGGCTTCCTCGAACTTGGCGTTGATCTTGCCGGTCAGGTTGCGGCGGGTTGCATCGGGCTTGATGATCGAAAAGGTGCGTTCCAGTGCCATCGGGGCTCTCCTTGAATCTGGCGGCGCGCCTTTCGCGCCGGATGTATCGCGCGCCGCCTATCATGATGGAACGCACAAGGAAAGTGCCATGATGGCAAATCCGGACCCGGATACGGGGATTGTCGGGTCAGGTCTCGGTCAGAGGGTCGCGCAGGTCGACCCAGCGTGTGTAGAGCGCGGCGACAAGGCTGAGCAGGCTGGCGGCCAGCATCAGCCCCAGAACGGCATAGGGCGCGTTCTGCGCGTTCACGACCACACCCGTTGCCGTGGTCAGCGCCGCCCCCAGCGCGACGGTCAGTGCCCCCGACAGGCCCGAGGCGCTGCCCGCCAGATGCGGGCGCACCGACATCAGACCCGCATTGGCATTGGCCAGCGTCAGCCCGTTGCCAAAGCCCACGAATATGGCCGAGGCAAAGAATACCCAGACCGATCCCAGACCGACAAGAAACAGCATCAACCCCAACAGCGGCCCCAGGTTCGCCACCCAGCGCCCGGCCACGATCAGCGGCATCAGCCCCACACGCGGCGCGATGCGCCCGGTGACGAAGTTGCCTGCCATGAACCCCAGGGTGATGATACCGATGCCCAAGCCCAGCATCGCCGGGCTGAGGTCGAACGCAGCCGCCGCGACCATGGGCGCTCCGGTGATGAAGGCGTAAAAGCCCCCCACCGAGAAGGCGGCACACAGGCTGTAGCCCCAGAACCGGCGTGATCCGAACAACTCGGGGTATTGCCGCATCTGCGCCCCGAAGGTGGCCGAGCGGTTCTGGTTGGTTTCGCCCATATCCGCCCAGACGAGCGCCAGCATCGCAAATCCCATGATGGCATAGAGAACGAACCCGGCCCGCCAGCCAAACAGGCTCTCCAGCACGCCGCCCAGCATCGGCCCCAGCATCGGCGCCAGCGCCATCGCCATCGACAATTGCCCCAGCCGCGCCGCCGCCTGTGACGGCGGGTAGAGATCGCGCAGCGCCGCCCGCGGCAGGACCTGCCCTGCAATCACCGCGCCCTGCACCATCCGGAAGCCGAGAAAGACCCAAATATTCTCGGCCAGCGCGCAGCCGACCGAGGCCAGCGCGAAAACACCCATCGACCACAACAGAACCGGACGCCGCCCATAGCGGTCGGACAAGGGGCCCATGATCAGCTGCAACACCCCGGTAACGATCAGGTATCCCGCGATCGACAGGTTCGCCAACGCGTAATCCACCCCGAAATCGGACGCGATATGCGCCAGCGAGGGCAGGAACATGTTCAGGGTCAGAACCGCCAGCGCGGTGGCCAGAACAAGTGTGATCAGATGCGGCGGGTTGGTGGCGGGACGCATGGGCGGGATCCGGCGGATGGGGCGGTCTCTCTGCGCTATCACGGTCGCGTGCGCCTGACCATCCCGACAACGGGCCCAAGCCGCTGGCGGCCCCCTCACCTGTCTGTTATGAGCGCGCCCATGTTGAGGATTGATAACATCACTTACGCGGTCGAGGGCCGGCCGCTGTTCGACGGCGCCAGCGCCGTCATCCCCGATGGCCACAAGGTCGGACTGGTGGGCCGAAACGGCACCGGCAAGACCACGCTCTTTCGCCTGATCCGGGGCGAGCTGGCGCTGGAAACCGGCACCATCGCCCTGCCCCGCCGCGCCCGCATCGGCGGCGTTGCGCAAGAGGCGCCCGCCTCGGACGTGTCTTTGCTCGACACGGTTCTGGCCGCCGATACCGAACGGGGCGCGCTGATGGCCGAGGCCGAAACCGCCACCGACCCCACCCGCATTGCCGAGGTGCAGACCCGGCTGGCCGATATCGACGCCTGGAGCGCGCCGGCGCGCGCCGCCTCGATCCTCAAGGGGCTCGGGTTCGACGATGACGAACAACTGAAACCCTGTTCCGATTTCTCGGGCGGCTGGCGGATGCGGGTGGCGCTGGCGGCGGTGCTGTTTTCCCAGCCCGACCTGCTGCTTTTGGACGAACCGACCAACTATCTCGACCTCGAAGGGGCGCTGTGGCTGGAAAGCTATCTGGCGAAATACCCCCACACGGTGATCATCATCAGCCACGACCGCGGGCTGTTGAACCGTGCCGTGGGTGCGATCCTGCATCTGGAGGATCGCAAGCTGACCCTCTATCAGGGCCCCTATGACCAGTTCG
Organism: Ruegeria pomeroyi; assembly: GCF_021405525.1. Lineage (GTDB taxonomy): Bacteria > Pseudomonadota > Alphaproteobacteria > Rhodobacterales > Rhodobacteraceae > Ruegeria_B > Ruegeria_B alba. The sequence goes on along the minus strand of NZ_JAGQAG010000001.1, from coordinate 1,813,681 downwards.
CCCGCCAGCGGGCCGAAAATCTGGCCCAGGCCCAGGCGATGGCAAAGAAGCAAGAGGCGCGCCGCGCGCATCTGCAATCTTATGTCGACCGCTTCCGGTACAAGGCGGACAAGGCCAAACAGGCACAGTCGCGTCTGAAGGCGCTGGCCCGGATGCAGCCGATCAGCAGCCCGCAAGAGGCCGCGCTGCGTGCCTTCACCTTTCCCAAGCCCGAAGAAATGTCGCCCCCGATCATCCATCTCGAAGGCGGGGTGACGGGCTATGGCGAAACCGAGGTCCTGAAACGTCTGAACCTGCGGATTGATCAGGATGACCGGATTGCGCTGTTGGGCAAGAACGGTCAGGGCAAATCCACCCTGTCAAAACTGCTCTCGGACCGGCTGCCGCTGATGGCGGGGCGGATGACCCGCTCGCCCAAGCTGCGCATTGGCTATTTCGCCCAGCATCAGGTCGATGAGCTTTACGTTGATGAAACCCCGCTCGACCACCTGCGCCGCCTGCGCCCGGGCGAGACGCCCGCCAAATGGCGGGCGCGGCTGGCGGGGTTCGGCCTTGGCCCCGAACAGGCGGAAACAGCGGTGGGGCGGCTTTCGGGCGGACAAAAGGCGCGACTGAGCCTGCTGATCGCCACGCTTGATGCGCCCCACATGCTGATCCTCGACGAACCGACCAACCACCTCGATATCGAAAGCCGCGAAGCGCTGGTCGAGGCGCTGACCGATTATACCGGCGCGGTGATCCTGGTCAGCCACGACATGCACCTGCTTAGCCTCGTTGCCGACCGTCTGTGGCTGGTCTCGGACGGGTCGGTGAAACCCTTCGAGGGCGATCTTGAGGCCTATCGCGACTTCCTTCTGGCGCGCGACAAGCCGGAACCAACCAAACCGGCCGAGGCCAAGCCCAAGCGTGCCAGTCGCGACACGGTTCTGGCACTGCGGGCCGAGCTGCGCAAATGCGAGGAACGGGTCGAGAAGCTGACCGAGATGCACGACAAACTCGCCGCCAAGCTGGCCGATCCCGCGCTATACGCCGATGACAAGGTCGCTGATCTCGAAGTCTGGAACCGCAAATATGCGGAACTGAAAGACGCGATGGAGCGGGCCGAGACCCTGTGGATGGACGCGCAGGAGAAGCTCGACGCGGCGCAGGCGACATGATCGTCCGGCAGGCAGAGGCAGCGGATGCCGCCGCGATGAGCGCGGTATTGCAACCGATCCTGACCGGCTGGAACAGTGCCCGCCGGGGCGATGCGGCGACCGTTCTGGGCCATTACATCGCCCATCCCGACCGGCTAAGCTGTGCCGTGGCCTGCGAGGGCGCGCACATCCTGGGCTTTCAGTCTCTGAAAGTCGCGGGGAAGCAGAACGACTATGACCTGCCCGCCGGCTGGGGCATCATCGGCACCTATGTGGCGGGCGATGCGGGCCGCCGGGGCATCGGGCGGGCGCTGTTTGGTGAAACACTGGCCGCGGCGCGCCGCGCCGGGCTGGCCCATATCGACGCCACCATCGGCGCCAGCAACCCCCAGGGTTTGGCCTATTACACCGCTTTGGGTTTTCAGACCTGGCGCACGCTTGACGGCGCCGTGGGCAAGCGGTTCGACCTGACCGCGCCCCTGCAGACGGAGGGGACATGATCGACACCGCCTTTCTGATCACCGCATTTACCACGCTGTTCGTGGTGATCGACCCGCCCGGCCAGACGCCGATCTTCATGGCGCTGACCCAGGGCATGGACAGCCGCACCAAACGCGCCATCGCGCTGCGCGCCTGCCTGACGGCGGCGGGAATCCTCGCCATGTTCGCCGCCTTTGGCGAGGCGGTGCTGGGCTTTGTCGGCATCTCGATGCCCGCCTTTCGCGTCGCGGGCGGCGTTCTCCTGTTCCTGACCGCGCTCGACATGCTGTTCGAGCGGCGCACCAAGCGGCGCGAGGACCGGGCCGAGGCCGAGGAACATGCCGATCCGTCGGTGTTCCCGCTGGGCATTCCGCTGATCGCCGGTCCCGGCTCGATTGCCACCATGATCCTCTTGGCGGGACAGCATCCGGGCGCCGAGGGGTTGGCCACGGTGATCGGGGTGATGCTGGCGGTGCTGGCGGTGGTGCTCTTCCTTTATCTGATCTCCGGCCTCCTGGGGCGACTTCTGGGCAAGACCGGGCTGAACGTGGTGACCCGCCTGTTGGGCATGCTGCTGGCGGCGCTGGCGGTGCAATTCATCCTCGACGGGCTCAGGGCCTTTGGCTTTGCCAGCTGACACCCCATATCGGCAAGGACGCTACAGGAAAGGCCGCTCATGGACGCAGATAACACCGCCCGCCTGATCTATCTGATGCTGCTTGGCGCGGCGCTTGTGTTCTGGTTCATCAGCCACAACCGCGCCAGCCTGGGCAAGTCGCTGCAAATGGCACTGGCCTGGGTGTTCATCTTCATGGGTGTAATCGCGGTGGTGGGCCTGTGGGACGACATTCGCGGCACCGTGGCTGGCACACCCCGGATATCGGTCAGCGACAACCGGGTCGAGATCCCGCGCAGCCCGGACGGCCACTATTATGCAACCCTTATTGTCGAGGACAAACCGCTGCGCTTTCTGGTCGATACCGGCGCCAGCCAGGTGGTGCTGAGCCATGCGGATGCCGAACGGCTGGGCATCGACACATCCGCACTCAACTATTTCGGGCGGGCCTATACCGCCAATGGCGAGGTGCGCACCGCGCCGGTGAAACTGGGCCAGGTGCAGCTGGGCGGGTTCACCGATCAGGGCGTCACCGCCTGGGTGAACGAGGGCGAGATGAGTGAATCGCTCTTGGGCATGGACTATCTGCAACGGTTCAGCAGCATCCAGATCGCGGGCGGAACCCTGGTGCTGGCCCGTTGAACCGTCGCGGGCGGGCCACCGCGTGACGCATCCGGCGCTGCCTGGGCGGGGCGTTCATGTGCATTCTGACACCAGCCTGCCCTGACCGGAGCCACCCGTATGAGCCATTTCCCCTATGACCTCACCGCGCCCATCGGCAGCGCCGCCACGCTGGGGCTGATCGTGTTGCAGGCCGACGAGACGGTCGAGCAGGATTTCCAGCGCCTCTTTGCCGCCCGCGATCAGGCGCTTTATGTCACCCGCATCCCCTCGGGCGCGGATGTGACGCCCGAGGCCCTGCGCCAGATGGAGCGTGACCTGCCGCACGCGGCCAGCCTGCTGCCGCCCTCGGTGGCGTTCTCGACCGTGGGCTATGCCTGTACCTCGGGCGCCACGATGATCGGGCCGGACCGGGTGGCCGAGCTGATCCGGGGCGCCTGCGACACTCAGGCCAGCACCGATCCGCTGACGGCGGCGCGTGCCGCGCTGCGCGCGCTGGGCATCACCCGTCTGGGCATCGTGTCACCCTATGTCGCCTCGGTGGCCGAACCGGTGCGGCACGCCTTGGGCGCGGCCGGGGTCGAGACGCCCGAAACGCTGAGTTTCGGCGAGGCGAGCGAGGCGCGTGTGGCGCGGATCGACCCGGCCTCGATCCGGGCGGCGGCGCTGGAGCTGGGGCGGCGCGGCGGTCTGGACGGGCTGTTCCTGAGCTGCACCAACCTGCGCACGCTGGATGTGATCGACGAGATCGAGGCAGAGCTGGGCATTCCGGTGGTCAGTTCCAACCTGGCGCTGGCCTGGCACATGGCGACGCAGGCCGGGCTGACCCTGCCGCACGCGCCGGGGCGGCTGATGCGGCAGCTGGCGGGCTGAGGCCCCGCCTCAGGCCCGGTCGAACGCCGCCAGCATCGCCGCGCGCAGCCGCGCCACATCGGCATCGACCGGCGCGGCAGGGTCGCAGACAAAGGGCTCCAGCACCTCGACCCGGATCACCCCGCCCCTGGGCAGGAAGCGGCCACGCGGCAGCAACTGGTCCGAGGCGTGGATGACGATGGGCCGGATGCTGCGGCCACTGGCGCGCGCCGCCAGAACCGCGCCCGCCTTGAACGGGCCAAGCGACTCGCCGCGCGCGCGGGTGCCCTCGGGGAACAGCACCACCGAGCGGCGGGCGGGCATTTCGCGCACCGCCGCGCCCAGCGTCTCCATCGCCAGGCTGCCGTTCTTGCGGTCGATCTCGACCAGACCGGCGCCGGTGAAACCGGTGCGCAGCAGCGGGTGGCGGCAGAGTTCCTTCTTGGCGGCAAAGGTGAACCATTTCGCATCCGGCACCGCGTCCATCAGCGCGAACCCGTCCAGATGGCTGCGGTGGTTGATCACGATGATGCTGTCGCGATCCTGTGCCAGCGCGGCGCGCTCGGCCTCGGTGATCTCGACCCGGATGCCCAGCAACCACAACAGCCGCGAACAGGCGCGCTTGACCAGCCGCCAATACCAGCCGCGAAACCCGCGCCGCCGGGCGCAAAGCAGCGGCACGAAGGCGATGAACAGGAAATAGAACGGCCCGATCAGGACCAGCACCACACGCTTGATCAGCCGGACCGGCGCGGAGGCGGTCGCCGCGTTGCGGGAAACGGAGGTATCGGTCATCTGGCCCTGCCATCGGTTCAGGCCCCGGCGGGGCGATTGGGCCATGACAACAGATTGCTTGCGCACCGACGGGCCAGTGTCACAACCTGCACTGGGCGCCTTGGACCGCGACAGGCGCGACCCTGCCCCTATCGGTCAGTTCCCCGCAGATATCAATGAAAAACAGACCATGCGGCCCGGCAGGCTCAGCCGCCCGCCTCAGCCTTCTTCTCCCACCGGCCCGATTCCTCGGACCAGTATTGCGCCGCGCAGCCCGCCGATGTCAGCGCCCGCCACTGGCCGCGCGCGGCCTCGACCGCCTGCGGATCGGTGCCGTCGAACAGGATACAGACCCGCTCCAGCGTGGCGACCTCCTCTGCGGTGACCGAGGCGCCATCAATGCTCATCACGCAGCGCGCGCCATTGGGCGCATCCGCGCCGGTGGTCAGCAGCACCGGCTGGTCGGCGTCATGGGCGCCCCCCGCCAGCCCATGCGGCAGGAACCCGTCATCGGGCCCCAGCCACAGCTTTTCGTCCAGCCAGCCCAGCCGCCCGGGATCGGTCCCCCGTACCGCCACCCGCCAGCCCGCGCCCAGTGCCTTGGTCAGCAGCACCGGCAAAGTCGCCTCCAGCGGATTGCGGGTCAGGTGATAGAAATAGGCGGCCCCCATCGGATCACTCTGCCAGCCGGTCCACCAGACGGTTCAGCGCCAGCACGCCCCAGCCTGTGGCACCCTTTGGCGCCATGTCGGTCTCGGCGGTGACCGAGGCGACCCCGGCGATGTCGAGATGGATCCAGGGCGTGCCCTCCTGCACGAAGCGGGCCAGGAACTGGGCCGCGGTGATCGAGCCCGCCGGGCGCCCGCCGACGTTCTTCATGTCCGCGATGCGCGATTTCAGCATATCGTCATAGGCCTGACCAAGCGGCATCCGCCAGGCGCCCTCGCCCTCTTCGCCCGCCGATTTCAGGAAAGCGTTGCACAGCGTGTCGTCGTTCGAGAAGACGCCGGCATTCTCGTGGCCCAGCCCGATGATGATCGCACCGGTCAGGGTGGCAAGGTCGATCATGCCGGCGGGCTTGAACCGCTCCTGCGCGTACCACATCACGTCACACAGCACGAGCCGCCCCTCGGCATCGGTGTTGATGATCTCGACCGTGTCGCCCTTCATGGATTTCACCACGTCGCCCGGCCGGGTGGCCCGGCCCGAGGGCATATTCTCGACCAGGCCCACCAGGCCCACCACATTGGCCTTGGCCTTGCGCAGCGCCAGCGCCCGCATGGTGCCCGCGACCACACCGGCGCCGCCCATGTCCATGGTCATGTCTTCCATCCCGGCGGCGGGTTTCAGCGAGATGCCACCGGTGTCGAACACCACGCCCTTGCCCACCAACGCCAGCGGGGCGGCATCCTTGTCGCCGCCCTTCCAGTGCATCACCACCACCTTCGACGGGCTGTCCGAGCCCTGCCCGACGCTGAGCAGCGTGCGCATGCCCAGTTTGGCCAGCTCGTCCTCCTCCAGCACCTCGACCTCGAGCCCCAGCGCCTCCATCTCCTTGAGGCGGTTGGCGAATTCCGTGGTGGTCAGCACGTTGGCCGGTTCGTTGACCAGATCGCGGGTCATGTGCACACCCTCGGCCAGCCCCGCCAGCGGCGCATAGGCGCTGGCAACCTCCTCGGCCTTGGTGTGGGCGATGGTGACCGAGGCATCAGCAGCCTCGGCAGCCTCATCCTCGGGTTTGGATTTATGAGCGGTGAAATCATAGGCGCGCAGTGCGATGCCCAGCGCTAGCTGCTCGGCCCGGACCTGACCGCCCGCCATCAGCAACAGCGGCTTGCCGCCCGCCAGCTTGGCCAGTGCCGCGCCACCCTTGCGGGCGGTCAGCGCATCGGCGCGGCGCGGCAGCACCAGCACATCCAGCGCCTCGGCGGCCATGCCCGCAGGCCAGGCCAGCGACACCACCTGCCCCGGTTTCACCTTGGCGAACCGGTCGCTTTCGACCAGCCGCGCCAGCGCCCCGCGCGTCAGCCGGTTGGCCCGGCGAGCGCCCGGATCAAGTTTGCCCTCGGGCGGCACGATCACCGCAACGCGTCCGGTCGCGGTGGCCATCGCGTCCAGGTCGGGCGTCTCGAAACGGATCGGGGTGGGGCTGGTCATTCGGTCTCTCCTCAACATCTGTCCGCCTAGAGGTAGCCTGCCCACCGCATCTTGGCCAGATAGCAGTTTTCCCCGCCGATCAATTGCATTAAGGTCCGGCCCAATCGACAGACCGTTCCGGGGGTATCGCAGTGTCACGATACGGCAGAGTGCCGCTGTTGCCGCTTCGCGCGCGCCTTGACGCGACACAGTCGAATTTCACTATGCGCCCGTTTCCTGACCGGGGTGCAGCATGATTCTGGACCGCTACTTCGCCCGCCGCTTCATCCAGAGTTTTCTGGTGATTGGGCTGGTGTTCCTAGGGCTGGTCCTTTTGATCGACCTGATCGAACAGCTCCGCCGCTTCGAGGGATTCGATGTCGGCATTGGCCAGCTTCTTGGGCTGACCCTGCTGAACGCCCCCGCCGCGATCAGCGAGATCCTGCCGCTGTTGATGATCCTGTCGACCATCGTGCTGTTTGTCGGACTGGCCCGCAGCTCCGAACTGGTGGTGACCCGCGCCATCGGGCGCTCGGGGATCCGGGCGCTGGTCGGGCCGGTGCTGGTGGCGATGGTGATCGGAGTGCTGGCGGTGACCACGCTGAACCCCATCGTGGCCGCGACCGCCGTGCGGTATCAGAGCCTTGCCGACACCTATCGCAACGGCGGCCCGTCGGTGCTATCGCTCAGCGAAGAAGGGTTGTGGCTGCGCCAGGGCGATAGCAGCGGCCAGTCGGTGATCCATGCCACCGGCTTTGGTGGCGACGGGGTGACCCTCTTTGACGTGACCATCCTCAGCTTTGGCCCCGAGGGCAGCGCCCAGCGGCGCACCATCGCCGAAAGCGCCCAGTTGCAGGAAGGCAAATGGCTGCTGAACAAGGCCAAGGTCTGGCCCCTGAAGGTGGGACAGAACCCCGAGGCCAACGCCGTCTATCACGACCGGATCGAGATGCCGACTTCGCTGACGCAAGAGCGTATCCGCGACAGTCTGGGCCGGCGCGAGACGGTGTCGATCTATGACCTGCCCCAGACCATCGAACAGCTGCAACAGGCGGGCTTTTCGACCAAGCGGCACAAGGTCTGGTTGCAGGTCGAGCTGGCCCGACCGCTGTTTCTGGTGTCGATGGTGCTGGTGGGCGCGGCCTTTACCATGCGCCATACGCGTTTCGGCGGCACCGGGCTGGCGGTTCTGTCGGCGGTGTTGCTGGGCTTTACCCTCTATTTCACCCGCAACTTCGCGCAGATTCTGGGCGAGAACGGGCAAATCCCCGTGGCGCTGGCCGCCTGGGCGCCGCCGGTGGCGGCGATCCTGCTGACCTTTGGCCTCTTGCTGCATGCGGAGGACGGCTGATGCGGGCGCTGCTTTCCACCCTGTTGTCTGGCGTCGCCTGCCTGCATCTGGCGGGCGCCGCCACCGCCCAGACATTGCCCCCTGTGCCCGCGGAACAGACCGAGGTGCAGCCCGCGATCCTTGTGGCCGACAGCGTCTTCATCACGCCCGAGCGGCAATTGATCGCCGAGGGCAATGTCGAGGCGTTCCAGGGCGATATCCGCCTGCAGGCCCAAAAGATCACCTTTGACAGACAGTCGGGACAGCTGAGCATCGAGGGACCGATCCGCATCGACCAGGGCGGTCGGGCGACGGTGCTGGCGGATGCCGCCCAGCTGGACAAGACCCTGCAAGACGGCCTGTTGACCGGCGCGCGCATGGTATTCGATCAACAGCTGCAACTGGCCGCGCTGCAAATGACGCGCGTGGGCGGGCGCTATACCCAGCTTTACAAGACCTCGGTCACCTCGTGCCATGTCTGCGAGAACGGCAAGCCGCCGCTCTGGCAGATCCGGGCACAGAAAGTGGTCCACGACCAGCTTGAACAACAGCTCTATTTCGAGGGCGCGCAATTCCGGGTGCTGGATGTACCGGTGTTCTACTTTCCGGCCATGCGCTTGCCCGACCCGAACCTGAAACGCGCGACCGGGTTCCTGATCCCGTCGATCCGAACCACCTCGCAGCTGGGCACCGGGATCAAGGTACCGTATTTCTTTCGCCTGGGCGACCACCGCGACCTGACGGTTTCTCCCTATGTCTCGTCCAAGACAAAGACGCTCGACCTGCGCTATCGCCAGGCCTTTGCCCGCGGCCGGATCGAGATCGAGGGCGCCTATACCCGCGACGACCTGATCCCGGGCGAGGATCGCGGCTATGTCTTTGCCACCGGCCAGTTCGACCTGCGCGACGATTACAAGCTGAAGCTTGGGGTACAGGCCGTCTCGGACAACGGCTATCTGGCCGATTACGGCCTGCCCGAATACGACCGACTGCGCAGCGAGATCTCGATCGAACGGTTCCGCCGCGACAGCGCCTTTCGCATCGGGCTGATCCATTACGAGACCCTGCGCGACAGCGAGATCGAGGACGAGATCCCCACGGAGATCTTCGACATCAATGCCGAGAAACGGTATTTTCCGACCGGCCTTGGCGGCGAGGTGCGTCTTGCCTTTGACGGCCATGCGCATCAGCGCCAATCCTCGGCCAATGTTGTCGGGCGCGATATCGCGCGGGCGACGCTGGATGCGGAATGGCTGCGCAGCTGGACCTTTGCCAGCGGGCTGCGCGCCGATTGGCGCATGGGTGTCGCGGTCGACGATTACCGGGTCTGGGACGATTCCAACTATGCCAGCGGCACCCTGCGCAGCGCCCCGCGCGCCGCGCTGACCCTGCGCTATCCGATGATCTATCGCGGCACCACCGGCACCCATTTCCTGGAACCCATTGCGCAACTGGGCTGGAGCGACGTGTCCGGCGCGCCACTCCCCAATGGCGAGAGCAATTTTGTCGAGTTCGATCAGGGCAACCTGCTGGCGCTGTCTCGTTTTCCCGCCAACGATCAGCGCGAGGAAGGCAAGCGCGCGGTGTTCGGCCTGAACTGGGCGCGCTTCTCGCCCTCGGGCTGGCAGGCCTTTGCGACCGTTGGCCAAGTGTTCCGCAGCACGTCGGATCCTCGGTTCTCCAAATCTTCGGGTTTGGGTGGCACCGCCTCGGACCTGCTATTGGCCGGCCAGATCACCCTGCCCCAGGGTCTGGGCCTGACCGCACGCGGCCTGCTTGACGGTTCGCTCAACTTCTCCAAGGTCGAGGTGCGCGGCAGCTGGACGGATGACCGCACCAGCGTCAGCGGCAGCTATCTGTGGCTGGGCCGGGATCTGGCCGAGAACCGGGCGCTGGCGGTGTCCGAGTTCTGGTTCGACGGCAGCTACAAGGTGAACCCCTATTGGACCGCCTCTGCCAATATCCGCTACGATATCGAGGATTCGCGTGCCACCCGTGCCGGCATCGGATTTGCCTATCAAAACGAATGTGTCACGGTTAACATTTCGGTCAATCGCCGCTACACCTCTTCGACAAGTGTTGAGCCTTCGACCGATTTCGGATTTACCATTGCCCTGAGCGGCTTTGCCGTGGAGAGCGCAAACAAAGAATACAGGCGATCATGCAGCAAAACCTGACCACCCTGTCCCGATCCCTGGCCCGCATGCTGGGTGCAGCCGCATTGGCACTGACGCTGGCCAGTGGCCCCGTTGCGGCGCAAAGCCTGTTCAGCCCGGCGATCCGCGTCAATCAGGGCGTGATTACCCATTTCGAGCTGGAACAGCGCATCCGCCTGATGGAGGTGCTGCGCATCCCGGGCGATCCGCAGAAAGATGCCCGCCGCTCGCTGATTGAGGAAGCGCTCAAGATGCAGGCGGTCGAAGAGGCCGGCATCGAGGTGGCCCCCGAGGATGTGCAACTGGGCATCGACGATTTCGCCGCCCGCGCGCGCCTGTCGACCGACGAGTTCCTGGCGGCGCTCGCGAACGAGGGCGTCTCGGCCGAAACCGTGCGCGATTTCGTCAGCAAGCAGATGGCCTGGCGCGACTATGTCAGCGCCCGCTTCCTGGCCCGCGCCCGCCCCACTCCGGACGAGATCGACCGGGCGCTGGGCCTGGGTGGCGGTGGCGGACTGCAGGTGCTGCTCTCCGAGATCATCATTCCGCTTACTCCCCAGACCGTGGATCAGGTCGACGAGGTGGCCCAGCAGATCGCCGCGCTGACCAGCTACGAGGCCTTCTCAAGCGCCGCGGCCCAGGTCTCGGCAGCCGAAACGCGCGAGAATGGCGGCCGCATGCCCTGGATCCCGCTGGCGCAACTGCCCCCGGCCTTGCAACCGGTGATCCTGGAACTTGAACCAGGCGAGATTTCGTCTCCGATCACCCTACCTAACGCAGTGGCGCTGTTCCAGATGCGCGGCCTACGCGAAGCGGCGGTAGGCACCCCCCGCTATGCCGTGATCGACTATGCCGCCTATCGGATGGCGGGTGGGCGCAGCCCCGAGACGCTGAAGGCAGCAACAGGGCTGCGCCAGCGCGTCGATACTTGCGACGACCTCTATGGCGTAGCCAAGGGCCAGCCGGTCGAGGTGCTGGACAGGATCAGTGCGAAACCGTCAGAGATACCGCAGGATATCGCGCTGGAACTGGCGAAGCTCGACCCGGGCGAAACTTCGATTGCGCTGACCCGCAACAATGGCCAGACCCTGTTGTTTCTGATGATGTGCAACCGCACCCGCGATCTGGGCGGCGATGCCTCGCGCGAGGATGTGGCCAATGCACTGACCCAGCAGCGCCTGCAGACCCTGGCCGAGAGTCTCGTGGAACAGCTGCGCGCCGACGCCATCATCACCGAGGAATAGGGCCATGCGCCCGATTGCGCTCAGCTGCGGCGAACCGGCGGGGATCGGCCCGGAACTGGCCGCCGCCGCGTGGGCGGCGCTGCGCGCGGACTGTCCCTTTGCCTGGATCGGCGACCCGTCGCATCTGCCCGCCGAGACACCGGTGGCCCTGCTTGACGACCCGGCACAGGCGGTAGCGGCCTCCGCCCATGCCCTGCCGGTGCTGCCGCTGCCCTTTGCCGCCCCGAGCCAGCCCGGCCGCCCCGATCCGCGCAACGCCGCCGGTGTGATCGCAGCCATCGAACGCGCCGTTGCGCTTGTGCAATCGGGCGCCTGCTCGGCGCTCTGCACCGCCCCCATCCACAAGAAGGCGCTGATCGACGGCGCAGCCTTTGCCCATCCCGGTCATACCGAATTCCTCGCCGCGCTCGCGGGGTGTGGCCGGGTGGTGATGATGCTGGCCAGCGATCAGCTGCGTGTGGTGCCCGCCACCATCCATATTGCCCTGTCCGAGGTCCCCCGCGCGCTGACCCCGGCACTGCTGCGCGAAACGATCGAGATCACCGCCGCCGGGTTGCGTGAGCGGTTCGCCATCGCCCATCCCCGGATCGCTGTGGCCGGACTGAACCCGCACGCGGGCGAAGGCGGCGCCATGGGGCGCGAAGAAATCGACTGGATCGCCCCGCTGCTGCAAGAGATCACGGGCGATTTCACGCTCACCGGCCCGCATCCCGCCGACACCCTGTTCCACGCCGCCGCCCGCGCCCGCTATGACGCGGCCGTGTGCATGTATCACGATCAGGCGCTGATCCCGATCAAGACGCTCGATTTTGACCGAGGCGTGAATGTCACGCTGGGCCTGCCCTTCATCCGCACCTCGCCCGATCACGGCACCGCCTTCGATATCGCCGGTAAAGGCATCGCCAACCCGACCAGCCTGATCGCGGCGCTGAAACTGGCCCAGCGCTTGGCCACAAGCGGCTAGCTTCTTCATTCCGCGCCAAATACTCCCGCCGGAGGCGGAAAATATCTGGCACTCCCCCCCTGGCTGCGACTAAACCCGACACATCATGAGCGCCATCGACACCCTGCCCCCGCTGCGCGAGGTCATCGCCAGCCACCAGCTCTCGGCCCGCAAGTCGCTGGGCCAGAACTTCCTGCTCGACCTCAACCTGACCGCCAAGATCGCGCGGCAGGCGGGGACTCTGTCCGAATGCGACGTGCTGGAGATCGGACCCGGTCCGGGCGGGCTGACCCGTGGCCTGCTGGCCGAGGGCGCACGTCGGGTACTGGCCATTGAAAAGGACCCGCGCTGCCTTCCCGCGCTGGCCGAAATCGCTGCCGCCCATCCGGGCCGGCTCGAGGTGATCAATGGCGACGCGCTCGAGATCGACCCGCTGGCGCATTTGCGCCCACCGATCCGCATCGCCGCCAACCTTCCCTACAATGTGGGCACCGAGTTGCTGGTGCGCTGGCTGACCCCGCGCGACTGGCCGCCCTTCTGGCAAAGCCTGACACTGATGTTCCAGCGTGAGGTGGCCGAGCGGATCGTCGCGAAACCGGGGACCAAGGCCTATGGCAGGCTGGCCTTGCTGGCGCAATGGCGCGCCGAGGCGCGCATCGTGATGTCATTGCCGCCCGAGGCCTTCACCCCGCCCCCCAAGGTCTCCAGCGCCGTGGTCCATCTGACTGCCCTGCCCGAACCGCGCTTTCCTGCCGATGCCGCGATCCTCAGCCGCGTGGTCGCCGCCGCCTTCAACCAGCGCCGAAAGATGCTGCGCGCGGCGCTTAAGGGACAGGCACCCGACATAGAGGATCGTCTGATCAGCGCCGGGATCAAACCGACCGAGCGCGCCGAACAGGTCCCGCTCGAAGCCTTCTGCGCGCTGGCGCGGGAATTGGAACGCTGAACACGCAACACAGAATTTCTCAGAAATTCTGTGTCAGAAAATGGGACATTTTCTGAGCGTTTTCCTTGCAGGAAAACGACTGTCGTGGCCTTTATGCGCATCGCGACAAAAAACGCCGCCTCCGGTCGAGAGACGACGTTTCAAAGTTTCGGCGAACAGGCCCCAGTTCCTATTCGGCGGCCTCGGCGGGACCACCCGGTTGTGGATCGGGCGCATCGCCCTCGCCTGCGGCGGGTTTGCGGGTACGCGGGCGGCGCGGTGCTTTCTTCTTGGGTTGATCCGCGCCCTCATCGGACGCGGCCGCGGCCTCTTCCGACCGCGGGGCGCGGCGCTTGCGACCTTCGGCCTTGCTTTCCGGGGTTTCGACCAGGCCGCTGACATCATCAGAGCCTTCGTCCGAACCAAGGTCGAATACATCGGGCTGCGGAGCACTGGACGGATCGGCCACCGCCACGGCGGGCGCGTTGTCGCGCTCCTGACGTTCGGCGCGCTCACGGTCGCGTTCCGCCTGCCGTTCGCGGTTCTGGCGTTCCTGCTCTTCGCGGCGGGCGTCGATCTCGCGCTGTGCCTCGCTCAGCAGACGCAGGTAATGCTCGGCATGCTGCTGAAAGTTCTCGGCAGCCACCCGGTCATTGGCCAGCTGCGCATCGCGCGCCAGCTGATTGTATTTCTCGATGATCTGCTGCGGGGTGCCACGCACCTTGCCCTCGGGGCCCGAGCTGTCGAATACGCGATTGACGACATTGCCGCCAGAGGGCCGGTTGCGGTTGTTCTTCGACCGCGAACGGGATTTGGACGATCTCATATGTTTAACGTCAGCCTTGTTGGTCTTTGCCGATGAACCCGTTCGATGCCGCTTGCGGTTGGTATTGCCGGACATCGACTGTTTGGGCGTGCTGTCGGGGATGCGCCAAGAGGGGCATCAAGTGCCGCGACGCCCTTGAGTAAGCACGTCCCGGCCCGGCAGACAAGGGGTTATGAGTAAAAATATCGGGAATTTAAGTCAAACTGGCACATTTGCGCCTCACCCATCCTGGTCAGCGCGGCAGATGCGCCGCGACAACCCGGTCACGCCCATCCAGATCCGGAATCACCCGCAGCCCCGAAAGGCCCGCAGCCTGAAAGAGGTTCGAGACCGCCCGCGCCTGGGTCGGGCCGATCTCGACCAGCAGCCGGCCGCCGGGCAACAGGTAATCGGGCGCACCCGCGGCGATATGGCGATAGGCGCCCAACCCGTCTCCACCATCGGTCAACGCCAGTTCCGGCTCGTGCTCGCGCACTTCGGGGGCCAGCGTGTCCATCTCGCTCAGCGCGATATAGGGCGGATTGGACACGATCAGGTCGAACCGGCCCTCGACCGCCTCGAACCAGTCCGACCGGCGGATATCGGCGCGCGCGCCAACCCGGTGCAGCACCGCATTGGCGCTGGCCTGCAGACAGGCGGCCTCGCTCAGATCGACGCCCAGTCCGGTGGCGCTGGGACGTTCTCCCAGAAGGGTGACCAGGATTGCGCCCGACCCCACACCCAGGTCCAGAACCCGGTCGAACGGGGCACTCAGCGCCGCCTCGATCAGGGTCTCGGTCTCGGGGCGCGGGTCCAGCACCTCGCCCGAGACCTTGAACCGGCGGCCGTAGAAATCGCGCTCGCCCACCAGGTGCGAGACCGGCACGCGTACCGCGCGCAGCGAGATCAGCTGGTCATAGCGCTCGGCGATTTCGGGGGCGAGATCCTCGGGCGCGATCAGGGTCACGCGGCTGGCCTCGATCCGGGCGGCATGGGCCAGGAGCAGCCGCGCATCGCGGGCCGGTTCGGGCACACCGGCGGCGCGCAGCCGGGCGGTGGCGGCAACCATCGCCTTGGCGGCGGTCTGGCCGCTCATTGGCCCATCTCGGCCAACATGCGCGCCTGACCATCAGAGATCAGCGCGTCGATCACCTCGTCCAGATCACCCTGCATCACCGCGTCAAGCTTGTAGAGCGTCAGGTTGATGCGATGGTCGGTCATGCGGCCCTGGGGGAAATTGTAGGTGCGGATACGTTCCGACCGGTCCCCCGTCCCCACCTGGGCCGAGCGGCTGGCCGAGCGTTCGCTGTCCAGCCGCTGGCGTTCCAGATCGTAAAGCCGGGTCTTGAGCACCTGCATGGCGATCTCGCGGTTGCGGTGCTGCGATTTCTCGGAACTGGTAACCACGATGCCGCTGGGCAGATGGGTGATGCGGACGGCGGAATCGGTTGTATTCACGTGCTGCCCGCCCGCGCCCGAGGAGCGCATCGTGTCGATGCGGATATCGCCCGGGTCGATCTGGATATCCACATCCTGCGCCTCGGGCAGCACCGCCACCGTCGCGGCCGAGGTATGGATGCGCCCGCCGCTTTCGGTCTCGGGCACGCGTTGCACCCGGTGCACGCCACTCTCGTATTTCAGCCGGGCAAAGACATTCTCGCCGCTGACCCGCGCCACCACTTCCTTGATGCCGCCCAGCTCGGTCTCTTGCAGTTCGATCAGCTCCAGCTTCCAGCCGCGCGCCTCGGCATAGCGTTGATACATGCGCAGCAGATCGCCCGCGAACAAAGCCGCCTCGTCACCGCCTGTTCCGGGCCGGATTTCCAGCATCGCGGGCCGCGCGTCGGCCTCGTCCTTGGGCAACAGCGCCAGTTGCAGCGCGCGTTCGGCCTCGGGCAGGCGCGCTTTCAGAACCGGCAACTCTTCTTCGGCGAGCGCTTTCATGTCGGGGTCCGACAGCATCTCTTGGGCGTCGGCCATATCGGCGCAGAGCTGTCGCCAGGCGGCAATCTGCTCGACCACCGGGCGCAGGTCGGAGTATTCCTTGGCCAGACGCGCGATATCGCCGCCCGAGGCGCCATCGGCCATGGCCGCCTCCAGATACTGGAAGCGCTGGGTGATCTGGTCGAGGCGTTCTTCTGGGATCATTGCGGCGGTGTCCGATATCCGGGGGCTTTGGTCAAGGGGCTGGGCTGTGCTAGCTTAGGGGCATGACACGGATTCTCGCCCTGATCCTGCTCATCGCGCCCCCGGCGCTGGCGGATGTCGTCGGCCCCGGCGGCAAGACCATCGACTGTTATTGCACCGACAGTTCCGGCGCGCGGATCGAACTGGGTGAGACCATCTGCCTGATGGTCGACGGGCGCATGTTCATGGCGCAATGCCAGATGTCGCTGAACGTGCCGATGTGGCGCGAGGTGCAACCCGGCTGCCTGTCTTCGCGCCTGTTACCGCAAAGCCGCCAGCCATTGCTCGACACGCGCGCGGTTTACCCCAAGATCTGAGCGTCCGAACCGGTTGCGGGCATGGATCAGCAACAGGTCCCCCTGTTGCCGGGCGGTGGTGTAATCGGGAAAACCAAAGACACGGGTGCGGGTGACATAGGTCACCATCCCCTCGGCCACCGAACCGGCCAGCACCCGCGTGCGCGGGGCCAAGCGCGCGATGGCGTCGAACCGGGCCAGACCGTCCGCCCCCGTTTCGACCCGGCGCAGGACACCGCCCCGCATGTCGCGGTCCGCAGTGACCTGCGGTGCACGGTGCCAGCGCGCCGGGTCCGAAGGGGCCAGCCGGATCCAGGCCAGACCCAGCACCACCAGCGCGATCAGGAACCAGA
Source organism: Ruegeria pomeroyi (assembly GCF_021405525.1). Lineage (GTDB taxonomy): Bacteria > Pseudomonadota > Alphaproteobacteria > Rhodobacterales > Rhodobacteraceae > Ruegeria_B > Ruegeria_B alba. Next base: position 1,796,827 of record NZ_JAGQAG010000001.1, on the reverse strand, counting down.
TCAGCATCCGCACCGCTCAGCGCGCCCGCACGCCGGGCAGCACGCAGAGCAGTTCATAAAGCAGGTTGGCCGCCGTCAGCGCGGTATTGCCCGACGGATCATAGGGCGGCGAGACCTCGACCAGATCGCAGCCGACGATCTTCAACCCCCTCAGCGCCTGAATCAGTTCCAGCGCCTGCGGCGTGGTCAGCCCGCCAATCTCGGGCGTGCCGGTACCGGGCGCATAAGCGGGGTCCAGACTGTCGATATCATAGGTGACATAGACCGGCCGGTCGCCGATATCGCGGCGGATCTCGTCACCCAGCGGCTTCAGGCTGCGGTGCCACAACTCCCACGCCGGGAAGTGCTGAAACCCCCAGCCCTGCGCCTCGGTAAAGTCGGTGGCAGCATAGCCCGAGCCGCGAATGCCGATCTGATAGGTCTTGTCGGGTTGGATCAGCCCTTCCTCATAGGCGCGGCGGAACACGGTGCCGTGGGTTTCCCGCTCGCCGAACATCTCATCGTTCACATCCGCATGGGCATCCACATGCACCAGCGCCACCGGGCCATGTCTGGCCGCAATCGCCCGCAGGATCGGCAGGGTGATCGAGTGATCTCCGCCCATCGCCACCGGGATCACCTCATGGGTCAGGATCGCGTCGTAACTTTCCTTGATGATGCGCAAACTGTCGGCCAGTGAAAACGTGTTGATCGCCAGATCGCCGATATCGGCAATCTGTAAGCTGTCAAAGGGCGCCGCCCCGGTCGCCATGTTATAGGGCCGGATCATCGCGCTTTCCGCACGGATCTGTTTCGGCCCGAACCGCGTGCCCGAACGCCACGAGGTGCCGATATCCATCGGTATTCCCAGAATGGCCACGTCCAGCCCATCCAGCGCCTGCGCCTGCGGCAGCCGCATGAAGGTGTTGGGCCCCGAGAACCGGGCCAGATCGTTGCCACCGATGGGCTGGTTGTACTCGCTCATGCGCGCCCTCCTGCTGTCCAGGTGCAAGCTTTCCCAGATTTCCGCACAACTGACAATTGCTGAAACAGGGCGGTGCCCGGCCCGCTATACGCCCTCAAGGCCGATGGCACGGTTGAGCTCGGCCCCGAGATTTGCCGCGCGATAGACCGGGAACGGCACCCGCTGCGACAGGTCCAGATCACGCCGCAGCCATTCGTGATCCTCCAGCTGTTTCAGTGACACCGACAGCGCCCGGTCCGTGATCGGGGACAGGTCGGAGCGGATCGCCGAAAACCGCCTGGGCTGGCCGGTCAGCGCCAGAATCGGCACCGTCCAGCTGCGCCGCAACAAGGCGCCCTCGGCCGCTCCGGGCACGGTGCCAAGCAGCCGGGCCGCCAGCGCGGCGGCCTCCTGCCCGGATGCGGTCAGCCGAAACTCGGGCCGCAGCGGATGGCCATGACCCGGGTTCCGCTCCAGCAGCCCAAGCTGCAACAGATGCGCAAGGCTTGCCGCAAAGGCGGTACGCCCCGCACCGGTCGCGGCCAGCAGCGGCGCCTGCCGTCCCGCTACGCCCTGATGCAGGTTCGCGAGGATCGGCAGCGACCAGGCCCGTGCGGTCAGCTTGACAAGCAGGTTTATGTCCATAAAGTATAGTTACTATATTTCACGCAAAGGATAAACCCCATGCCCCTCGTCACTTTGGACAGCACGATCACGCTGGCGCTGTCGGTCCGGGACCGCCACGCCAGTGCCGAATGGTATCACGAGACATTGGGATTCGACCTGATCCACCACATCGACGAGGCGGGATGGAGCGAGATGCGCACCCTGACACCGGGCGTGACCCTGGGCCTGGGCGAACAGGCGGAACCGGCGCCGGGCAACACGGTGCCGGTCTTCGGCCTGGCCGATATCGCCACGGCCCGAACCGCGATGGAGGCGGCGGGCATCCGTTTTGACGGCCCGACCGAGACGATCGAGGGCATGGTGAGCACCGCCACCTTCTATGACCCCGACGGCAACGCGCTGATGCTGGCACAGGACCTGACTGAGAGCGCCTGACCCGCCCCCGCAAACAGGTCGCAGGGGCGGACCGACCGTGTTTCAGCCCGCGGCCGCCCCACAGAGCTTGGTCCACCCAAGCAGGCAGATGATCTGGGTCGCCACATGCGCCCCCGCAATCGCGGTCGCCCCGGTGGTGTCAAAGGGCGGAGAGACCTCGACCACATCCCCGCCCTTGATGTTGATCCCACCCAGGTCGCGCAACATGATCGACGCCTGAAGCGAGGTCAGCCCGCCCCAGACCGGGGTGCCGGTGCCGGGCGCAAAAGCCGGGTCCAGCGCGTCGATGTCGAATGTCAGATAGACCGGATTGTCTCCCACGATCTGTTTGACCTTTTTCGCCACCGCCGCCGGGCCGCTCTCCTCGACCTCGCGCGGGTCGATGATGTTGACGCCCAACGTGTCCTCGTTGGTGGTGCGGATCCCGATCTGGACCGAGCGCGCGGGGTCCACCAGCCCCATCTTGACCGCCTTGTAGAACATGGTGCCGTGGTCGACGCGGTCCATGTTGTCATCGGGCCAGGTGTCTGTGTGGGCATCGAACTGCACCAACGACATCGGCCCGTATTTCTCGGCATAGGCCTTGAGGATCGGGAAGCTGATATAGTGATCGCCCCCCAGCACGACCGAGGGCACATCCGCCGCCAGAATGGTGCGGATATGCTCGGTCAAGAGGCCCGGAAAGCTTGGCACATCGGCATAATCAAAGGCCAGGTCGCCATAATCCACGATGGCCAGATCGCTCAGCGCCTTGAACGGCCAGCCATAGGGTTCGTCCATGGATTGCAGCGTGCTGGCCTCGCGGATGGTCCGCGGGCCAAGGCGTGTTCCGGGCCGGTTGGTCACCGCCTGGTCGAACGGCACGCCGGTCACCGCGATATCGACGCCGCGCAGGTCCTTGGTATAAAGCCGTCGCAGGAAGGACACCGCCCCCCCGAACGTATTTTCAAAGGACAACCCTTTGAGTTCCGGTACGGTGAACGCCTCGTCCACCGCTGATTTCGCATCTTCTAGAGCCACTTCTGCTTGCTCCTCCTTGGGTTCCCGGCGGGTTGGCGACGCGCGTGAACGTCAAGCCACCGGCTGTGCCTTCTCCACGATCCGTGCAAAGAAGGACGCCCCCACCGGCGCGATCTCGTCGTTGAAATTGTATTTCGGGTGGTGCAGCCCGGCGCTGTCGCCCTGACCGATGAACAGATAGGCGCCCGGCCGCTTTTCCAGCATATAGCTGAAATCCTCGGCCCCCATCTCGCGCCCGCCATCACCCACCACCTTGGCCGCGCCCGATACCTCGCGCGCCACCTCGGCGGCAAACTCGGTCTTGGCGGCGTCGTTGACGGTGGCGGGATAGCCCACCACATAGTCCAGCTCTGCGGTCACCCCGTAAGAGGCCGCCTGCCCCGCCACGATCTCCTTCATCCGGCGCATCACCATTTTCTGCACCGCCGGGTCAAAGGTGCGCACAGTGCCGTTCAGATAGGCGGTATCGGGGATCACGTTGTTGACGGTGCCCGCATGGATCTGGGTGACCGAAACCACCAGGTCGTCCAGCGCATAGTGATTGCGGCTGACGATGGTCTGGATCGCCTGTGCGATACCACAGGCCGCCATAACCGGGTCGATGGTCTCATGCGGCATGGCGCCATGGCCACCCCGCCCCTGGATATGGATTTCGAACGTATCCACCGCCGCCATCAGCGGCCCCGGCGTGGTATAGAACGACCCTTCGGCATGACCCGGCGCATTGTGCAGCGCATAGACCTGGGCAATGTCGAACCGGTCGAGGATACCCTCGCGCACCATGATATCGGCGCCACCGCCCTCTTCCTCGGCCGGTTGAAAGATCAGCGCCACCCGACCGCTGAAGTTCCGCGTCTCGGACAGATAGCGCGCCGCGCCCAGCAGCATGGTCGTGTGCCCGTCATGGCCACAGGCATGCATCTTGCCCGGATGGGTCGAGGCATAGTCGGCCCCGGTCTCCTCAGAGATCGGCAGCGCGTCCATGTCTGCCCGCAACCCGATGGTCGGCCCATCGCCCTGCCCGTTGATGATCGCCACGATGCCGGTACTGGCGATACCCTCGTGCATCTCGTCGACACCGAATTCGCGCAACCGCTCGGCCACGAAGGCCGCCGTCTGATGGCAGTCGAATTCCAGTTCGGGGATGGTGTGCAGATGCTGGCGCCAGGCAGTCATGTCGGCGGCAAATTCGGCGATACGGTTGATGACGGGCATGGGGGTGGACTCCGGGGCCTTGCTGCGGGATGGATGCATCTGACACTGGAACGAGGAGCGCCGCAATGCCCGATGACACGCTGATCCACGACCAATCGGCCGGAATCGAGCGCCTGCTGGAAATCATGCGCCGCCTGCGCGATCCCGAAACCGGCTGTCCTTGGGATATCGAACAGGATTTCGCCACCATCGCCCCCTATACGATCGAAGAGGCCTATGAAGTCGCCGACGCCATCGAGCGCGGCGCCTGGGACGAGTTGAAGGGCGAGTTGGGCGACCTTCTGTTCCAGTCGGTGTTTCACGCCCAGATGGCGGCCGAGGCCGGGCATTTCACCTTTCAGGACGTGGTGCGTACCATGTCCGACAAGATGGTCACCCGCCACCCGCATGTGTTCGGAGACGAGACCCGCGACAAGTCCGCCGAACAACAGACCCGCGACTGGGAGACGATCAAGGCCACTGAGCGGGCAGAGAAGGCGCAGCAAGGCGCGCTCGACGGCGTGGCACTCGGCCTGCCCGCCCTGCTGCGCGCCTTCAAGCTGCAAAAACGCGCCGCCCGTGTGGGATTCGACTGGGGCGATGTGGGTCCGGTGCTCGACAAGATCGCCGAAGAGACCCGCGAACTGGTCGAGGCGCGCGACAGTCTCGATGCGGATGCCATCGAGGACGAGTTCGGCGACCTCCTGTTTGTCCTCGTCAACCTCGGCCGTCACCTCGGCGTCGAGCCAGAGGCCGCCTTGCGCCGCACCAATGCCAAGTTCACCCGCCGCTTCGCCCAGATCGAGGCACGGCTGGCGACACGGGGCAAGACCCCCGAAGAGAGCACCTTGGACGAGATGGACGCGCTCTGGAACCAGGTCAAGACCGAGGAAAAAGCCCGCCCCTGACCCTTCATTCCGCCGCAAGTACTCCGGGGGAGCGCCGTCAGGCGCGGGGGCAGCGCCCCCTGCCTGCCTCTGGACAGACGCTTGCGCACCTGTCACCACTGACCCCGACACGACCGGAGACGCCCATGCCCCCCCGCAAGATCATCATCGACACCGACCCCGGCCAGGACGACGCGGTTGCCATCCTGCTGGCATTGGCCAGCCCCGACGAGATCGAGGTGCTGGGCATCACCGCCGTGGCGGGCAACGTGCCGCTGCCCCTGACCGCGAAAAACGCCCGCATCGTCTGCGAACTGGCGGGGCGACCCGATGTGCCCGTCCATGCCGGGTGCGACGCGCCCATCGCGCGCAAGCTGGTCACCGCCGAGCACGTACATGGCAAGACCGGGCTTGATGGCCCCGACCTGCCTGAGCCAACCATGCCGCTGCAAGACGCCCATGCCGTCGATTTCATCATCGACACCCTGCGCGCCCAGGCGCCGGGCACGGTGACGCTCTGCCCGCTGGGTCCACTCACCAATATCGCCACTGCCTTCACCCGTGCGCCCGACATCGTCTCCCGCGTGCAGGAAATCGTGCTGATGGGCGGCGCCTATTTCGAGGTGGGCAACATCACCCCCGCCGCCGAATTCAACATCTATGTCGACCCCGAAGCTGCTGATATCGTGTTCAAATCCGGCGCACCCATCGTGGCCATGCCGCTTGATGTCACCCACAAGGCGCTGGTCACCAAGGCGCGCAACGACGCCTTCCGCGCGCTCGACACTCCCGCCGGCATCGCCGTGGCCCAGATGACCGATTTCTTCGAGCGCTTCGACAAGGAGAAATACGGGTCCGAGGGCGCGCCGCTGCACGACCCTTGCGTCACCGCCTATCTTCTCAACCCCGATCTTTTCAGCGGTCGCCACGTCAATGTCACGGTCGAGACCACCTCGGACCTGACCCTCGGCATGACCGTCGCCGACTGGTGGCGGGTCACCGACCGCGCCCCCAACGCGCTTTTCATCGGCGACATAGACGCTGACGGCTTCTTCACGCTGCTGACCGACCGTCTGGCGCGCCTATGAGCGCCGCCCTGCACCTTGCCCGTCCCGAGGATCTCGACCGGCTGACCGCCATGGTCGGCGCCTTTCACGCCGAACAGGGTCTGCATGGGTCTGAGGAGGCCCGCCGCGACGCCCTGCAGCCGTTACTTGAGGGCATTCCGCATGGTTGCGTCTACCTGATCGGCCCCGCCCGCGCGCCGCTGGGCTACATCATCGTCACCTTCGGCTGGTCGGTCGAATTCGGCGGACTCGACGGATTCATCGACGAAATCTGGCTGCGTCCCGCGGTACGCGGCCGCGGTATCGCCAGCGAAGTGCTCGGCCAGCTGCCCAAGGCGCTGGCCGCCGCCGGCATGAAGGCGCTGCATCTGGAAGTCGACCGCCGCAATGAAGCCGCCCAACGCCTCTATGCCCGAGCGCGGTTCCAGCCGCGTCCCGATTACATGCTGATGAGCAAACGCCTCTGACAGGTGTTCTGCGCTCACGCACCGATTTTTCCCCTGACCTGCGCGCGACCCACACCGCTAGGCTGGACATGCAACAGCATCGAACAGGGAAACATCATGGAACAGATCATCGCTCAGCTCGTTGGCGGCGCGCTCGGAGGCACCGGGGGCGGCAAACTGATGCGCCAGGCGGATATGGGCGGCATGGGCAACGCCATCGCCGGCGCACTGGGTGGATTGGGCGGCGGTCAGCTTCTCGGTGGTCTGATGGGCGCTGGTGGCGCCGATCTTGGCACGCTGGTGAGCAGTCTGGTCGGTGGCGGTGCCGCGGGACTGGTGGTTCAACTGGTCGTGGGGCTGATCGTCAAGCGTCTGCGCGGCTGACCCCGCCACTGGGCCCAAGTGCTGCGACCTTCCCGGCCAGCTCGGTGAAATCACGTGCGATCACGTCCCAATCGCTCTGCGCGCTGAGATCGCGCCGCTGTCCTGGCCCGTGCTCGGTTGGCCGGGGTACGAAACCGGTCCGCAGCCCCGCCGTCCGCGCCGCGATCAGATCATCGTTATGGGCAGCCACCATCATCACCGCCTCGGGCGGCAGGCGCAGCGCCGCGCAAGCGGCCAGATAAACCTCGGGCTGTGGCTTGTACCCGCGCGCGATATCAGCCCCCAGGATGCAATCCCAAGGCAGGCCGGCATGGCGCGCCAGACGGGTCATCAAGGCGATCGAGCCGTTCGAACAAGGCGCGATGATCACCTCCCGTTTGAGCCGCGTCAGCCCCGCGACCACATCCGGCCACGGATCAAGCCGCTCCCAGGCCGCGTTCAGTAGCATGCGGTCGGGAATGTCGACCGAAAACGCCCGTGCCACAGTGTCGAGGTTTTCCAGATGCAACTCGTCCAGAGCCACATAGCCCCGCGCGCCTTCCCGGACCCGTGCCATCGCCGGTTCGTATTCGGCGCGCCAGGCTGTCGCAAAGGCCTCCGCGTCGATGTCCGGTAGAACCGCCGCAACCGCACGTGCGACCGATCCGCGCCAGTCCACGCATGTTCCGAACACGTCGAAGATCAGGGCCTTTATCATTCCGTTTCCGCCGCGAGTCACAATGCATGCTAACATCGGGACATAGCACAAGGAGGATTTCAATTCCCAAAGCTTATATCGTCGCCCATATCCGCATCCACGACCCCGAAACGTTCGAGCGTTTCAAATCCATGACGGGCCCTGCGATCAAGGACTTCGGCGGCCGGGTCCTTGTTCGCAACCCGAACATCGATCACCGCGAGGGCGCGGCCACCGGAACCTGCATCATCGTCGAATTCGACAGCTTCGAACAGGCCCGTGCCTTCTACGAGTCCGAGGCCTATACGGCCGCGCGTCGGGTCCGCGAAGAGGCGGCCGAGACCGATCTGATCATTGTCGATGGCATCTAGGCAGATGGCCGCTCTCGGCAAGGTACTCGTTGGCAAGCACTCCCAGAACGGGTTTCTTTCTGGTCGAAATACTCTGGGGGAGCCGCCCAAAGGGCGGCGGGGGCAGCGCCCCCACCCATTTTTTCGCGAAAAAATGTCTTCAGAAAATCTGCGATTTTCTGACTGCGCCGTCTCAGCCTCGCAGGATGGAACGACCGGCGTATTCGGCGACCTCGCCCAGCGCTTCCTCGATGCGGATCAGCTGGTTGTACTTAGCCAGCCGGTCCGAACGTGCCAGCGAGCCGGTCTTGATCTGACCGCAATTGGTCGCCACAGCCAGATCGGCGATAGTGGCATCCTCGGTCTCGCCCGACCGGTGGCTCATCACGTTGGTGTACCGCGCGCGGTGCGCTATATCGACGGCCCGCAGCGTCTCGGTCAATGATCCGATCTGGTTCACCTTCACCAGCATCGAGTTGGCGCAGCCCTTGGCGATCCCCTCGGCCAGACGCGCCGGGTTGGTCACGAAGAGGTCGTCGCCCACCAGTTGTACCTTGCCGCCCAGACGGTCGGTCAGCGCCTTCCAGCCTGCCCAGTCATCCTCGGCCATACCATCCTCGATCGAGATGATTGGGTAGTCGGCAACCAAAGCCGCCAAATAGTCGACATTCTCTTCGCTCGAAAGGGTTTTCCCTTCGCCAGCAAAGACATAATTGCCATCCTTGAAGTATTCTGTGGCCGCGCAGTCCAGCGCGAGGTGAATATCGTCACCCGGCTTGTAGCCTGCTTTCTCGATGGCCTTCAGGATGAAATCCAGCGCGTCCCGAGTGCTCGACAGGTTCGGCGCAAACCCGCCCTCGTCGCCCACACCGGTCGCCAGACCCGCCGCCGACAGCTCTTTCTTCAGCGTGTGGAACACCTCGGCGCCCATGCGCACGGCGTCGCGGATGTTTTCCGCCGCCACCGGCATGATCATGAATTCCTGGATGTCGATCGGGTTGTCGGCATGTTCGCCGCCATTGATGATATTCATCATCGGCACCGGCAGCACCCGCGCCGAAGTGCCCCCTACATAGCGATAGAGCGGCTGGGTGGTGAAATCCGCCGCCGCCTTGGCCACGGCCAGCGACACGCCCAGGATGGCGTTGGCGCCCAACCGTCCCTTGTTCTCGGTCCCGTCCAGTTCGATCATCGCGGCGTCGATGGCAACCTGCTCGGTCGCGTCAAACCCCACCAGTTCCTCGGCGATTTCGCCATTGACGGCGGCCACCGCCTCCAGCACGCCCTTGCCCAGGTAACGGCTCTTGTCGCCATCGCGGCGTTCCACCGCCTCATAGGCGCCGGTCGACGCGCCCGAGGGCACCGCGGCGCGGCCCATGGTGCCGTCTTCCAGAACCACGTCGACCTCGACGGTCGGATTGCCCCGGCTGTCCAGAATCTCGCGCGCGTGAATGTCGATGATGGTGCTCATGAAATCGGTCCCCGACTCTGCAATTGGATTGCCGCTCTCATAACAGCCGCAGGGCGAAAGTAAACCTCACCTGCTATCGCTAACACGCGCGAAAACGCGCAGTTAGGGCTAACAAATTGCTGTTTGCGCCAACAATCCACCGCGACCGCTCACCCCGCTGCAAAGGCCAGTTCCCGCGCCAGGCGCCGTTCGCGCAGAAAGGTGTAAAGCCCCGAGCCGATGATCAGCGCGCCGCCCGCCAGAGTGGGCCAATCAGGCCGCTCGCCAAACACCAGCACCCCGGCAAGCAGCGAGAACAACAGCCGCGTATAGCGGAACGGCGTCACGACCGAGGCCTCGCCCACCCGCATCGCGGTGACGATGCCGTAATAGCCCAGAACCCCGAACAGGATCGCGCCCGCATAGGGGCCCCAATGACCCGGCTCGACCGGAACCAGCGCAGTCCCCGAGACCAACAGTATCCCGCCCCCGCCAAGGATCAACGCCAGATAGGCCTGGAACGACACCACCGCCGAGGCTACATGCGCGTCGATCCGCCGGGTGATCAGATCGCGCGCTGCCACGCTGATGACCGAGGCCACGACAAGAAGCTGCGCAGGCTGGAACCCGGCCATGCCGGGGCGGATGATCATCAGGACACCGATAAAGCCAACCGTGATGGCGCTCCAGCGGCGCCAGCCCACCTGTTCACCCAGAAACAGCGCCGCCCCCATCGTCACCACCAGCGGCATCGCCTGGAACACGGCCGCAACGGTGGACAGGTCAACCAGTGACAGAGCCGTGGCAAAGGTGAGCGCGCTTACCGCCTCGGTCGCGGCACGGATCAGCAGCAGGGGCGACCAGGCGGCGCGGCTGAACACCCGCTTGCGCGTTGCCGCTGCCATGATCAGGAAGGTGGCGCCGCAGAACACGCCCAGCACCAGCAGGATCTGACCGATCGGCACCGTGACGGACAGTTTCTTGATGAACATGTCCTCGATCGAAAAAGCCGCCATCGCGGCGACAACCAGCAGGATGCCGTTTACGTTGTTCATAGGTCAAGGTCTCTCGCTGGCCGCAAGGGGCCGGGTCCACTTTCAGCCAAAGCGCATGCGCGCGGCCACGGCAAGCGCAATCGCGGCCCCCGTCATCAAAAGACGTGGACTGCCCCATCGCCCCCGGTGATGACGGGGTCACCCACGCCGCGCCTTCCCCTATGTCGATGAACCAATCCGCGCTATGCTAACGGCACGTGATGGCCCCCAATGGATTGGATTTGATATGACCCGACTTCTTTCCTATGCCGCGCTCTGCCTCGTGACCGCCACAACCGCCGAAGCTTGCCCCTGGGCAAGCGGCACCTTTGAATTCAGGGAACACGGCATCTACGGCAATTTCGCGGTCAATGGAGATTGCACCGAGCTGGTCTGGGACCGGCTGAGCAACGCGCCTGAGACCACGGCACTGGAGCGCAGCAAACATGGCTGGGCAGGCAAGCTCGCCAAGGCCGATGTCGAACTGCTGGACAATGGCGAAAACCTGCGGGTGACCGGCACCGGCGGCGCCATGCGTCAGGTCCGGGCCAAACCCGCAGACTGACGTCCCTTCATTTCGCCCAAAATACTCCGGGGGGGGGCCTACAAAATTCGACGAATTTTGTAGGCTGGGGGCAGCGCCCCCCTCCACCGTCGTCGAAATGCCTAGCCCTTGCGGATCGGCACGCCATATAGCTCCAGCTTGTGCCCCTTGAGACGATAGCCCAGCTTTTCGGCGATCCGTTCCTGAAGGGCCTCGATCTCGGGATCGCAGAACTCGATCACCGCGCCGGAATTCATGTCGATCAGGTGGTCGTGATGGTCGCGCTCGGCGTCCTCGTAGCGCGCCCGCCCGTCGCCGAATTCCAGCCGGTCGAGTATGCCCGCCTCCTCGAACAGTTTCACCGTCCGATAGACCGTGGCGATCGAGATCGCCGCATCCAGAGCCGAGGCGCGGGCATAGAGCTCCTCGACATCGGGGTGATCGTCGCTGTCTTCCAGCACGCGGGCGATGACCCGGCGTTGGCCGGTCATGCGCAGGCCCTTGGCCTCGCAACGGGCGATGATCGGTTGGGACATGGGGGCATCCTGTCTCGGCATTCGGGAATCCCGTTTACATGCTGTTGCGTCACAGGGCCAGCCGCGATTGGCGCAGGGCGGTTGACTTTTGCCGCGCGAACCGCCACATGGGCGCTAACGCCAATGTCCTCTGCCGCGTGAGCAGACCGAAAAAGACGTGCGGGGCAAACCCGCCCGGCCCACAAAGGAAGGGTCGCAACAGGACAGGCGCAACCGTTCCCACATTCACGCATGGGGCAAACCGCTGGACCGATCCGGGGCATGAGGCTGCCGGATCCGAGGCTCCGCGGACCCGCTCGTGACGCCGTGCCATTTGGGGTGCGGCGCGAAAGGATTTTTGTGAGCGATTTTGACATGATGGGGCTCGATGACGCCCTGGTGAGCCGGCTGACCGCAATGGGCATCACCGAACCGACCCCGATTCAGGCCCGTGCCATCCCCGAGGCGCTGAACGGCCATGACGTGATGGGCCTGGCCCAGACCGGCACCGGCAAGACCGCCGCCTTTGGCGTGCCGCTGGTCACCCTGCTGGGCCGGGTGGGCCGCAAGCCGGCGCGCGGCACCGTGCGCGGGCTGGTGCTGGCCCCGACCCGCGAACTGGCGCAACAGATCGCCGAGACGCTGAAGGCGCTGACCGAGGATACGCCGCTCAAGGTGGCGATCGTGGTGGGGGGCGTGTCCATCAACCCACAGATCAAGCGGCTGGAACGCGGCGTGGATATCCTCGTCGCCACCCCCGGCCGCCTGATGGACCTGATGGAGCGCAAGGCGGTCGATCTGGGCAGCTGCTCCTTCCTCGTGCTGGACGAGGCCGACCAGATGCTCGACCTCGGCTTCATCCACGCGCTGCGCAAGATCGCGGCGGTTCTGCCGAAAGAGCGCCAGACCATGCTGTTCTCGGCCACCATGCCCAAGCTGATGAACGAGATCGCGCAGAGCTATCTCAACAGCCCGCGACGGATCGAGGTCTCGCCCCCGGGCAAGGCCGCCGACAAGGTGACACAGGTGGTGCATTTCATCGCCAAGGCGGCCAAGACCGACTTGCTGATCGAATTGCTCGATACCCATCGCGACGAGCGCGCCATCGTGTTCGGCCGTACCAAATGGGGCTGCGAGAAACTGTCGAAGACGTTGGAAAAAGCCGGGTTCGCCACCGCCGCCGTGCATGGCAACAAGAGCCAGGGCCAGCGCGACCGCGCTATCGCCGCTTTCAAATCGGCGGATGTGCGGGTGCTGGTGGCCACCGACGTGGCCGCGCGCGGTCTGGACATCCCCGACGTGAAACATGTCTACAACTATGAACTTCCCAATGTGCCCGATGCCTATGTGCACCGGATCGGCCGCACCGCGCGGGCGGGCAAGGACGGCGCGGCGGTGGCCTTTTGCGCGCCTGACGAGATGGAGGAACTGGCCGCCATCCAGAAGGTGATGAAGGCGTCGATCCCGATCGCCTCGGGTCGCCCCTGGCAACCGATCGAGGATCCGGCCAAACCGGCCTCCCGCAAGGGGTCCGGCGGCAATGGAGGCAAGCCCGGCGGTGGCGGCGGCAATCGCCGGCGGCGCGGCGGTCGTGGCCGCGGCGCCGCGCGCAAGGCGGCCTGATCGCCCAGGGTGCCGCCCCTCCGGCGGTACCGCCCCCATCAGGCACGCGGAATGTCAAACCCCGGCAGCGCCAGTTCAAAGCCTTCGAACCGGAAGCCTGGCGAGACGGTGCAGCTGACCAACGTATATTCACCCGTGCTTCGCGCCGCCTGCCACCAGCCCGACGGCACGATCAGCTGCGGCGCGCCCGCGTTCAGATCGGGCGTCAGCATGTGATCGCTGGCGGGGCCGGTATCGGACTCACTCATCGACAGGACCAGCGGCGCACCGGCATGCCAAAGCCAGATCTCGGTGGCATCGACTCGATGCCAATGGCTGCGCTCGCCCGATTTCAGCAGGAAATAGATGCAGGTGCCACTGGCACGGCCCGGATTCTGTGCAATCCAGGTCTGCCGGTACCAGCCACCCTCGGGGTGCGGTTCCAGCTCCAGTCGGCGGATGATGTCTTCGGCGTGCATATCTGCGGTCATGGGGTCCTCGCTTGGGGCTGGTCTTTTGTTCCGTCCAGCATATCTTGGCCCCATGACAATCGCGATCCCCTTCGACAACAGCTATGCCCGCCTGCCGGGTGGTTTCTATACCGCGCAGGCCCCCCAGCCGGTGCGCGCGCCACGCCTCGTTGCCTTCAACACCGATCTGGCCCGCCTTCTGGGCATCGCCCCCGGCGAGGTCGAGGAGATGGCGCAGGTCTTTGCCGGTAACGCCGTTCCGCAAGGCGCCGAGCCGCTGGCCCAGCTGTATTCCGGGCACCAGTTCGGCAATTACAACCCGCAACTGGGCGACGGGCGCGCGATCCTGTTGGGCGAGGTGCTGGGCAGCGACGGTATCCGCCGCGACATCCAGCTCAAAGGCGCGGGCCGCACGCCTTATTCACGGGGCGGCGACGGACGGGCCTGGCTTGGCCCGGTGCTGCGCGAATATGTGGTGAGCGAGGCTATGGCCGCGTTTGGCATCCCCACCACCCGCGCGCTGGCGGCGGTCGAAACCGGCGAGACGGTGCGGCGCGAGAGCGCCCTGCCCGGCGCGGTGCTGACACGGGTGGCGCAGAGCCATTTGCGGGTGGGCACGTTCCAGGTCTTTGCCGCACGCGGCGAGATTGCGTATCTGAAACGGCTGACGGATTACGCCATCGCCCGCCACTACCCAGAGACCCAAGGGTCTATGGGTCTGCTTGCGGCGGTACGCGATGCCCAGGCGCGGCTGATCGCGGCCTGGATGGGGGTGGGCTTCATCCACGGGGTGATGAATACCGACAACAGCTCGATCGCGGGCGAGACCATCGACTATGGTCCCTGCGCCTTTATGGATACCTATCACCCCGACACTGTCTATTCCTCGATCGACCGCTACGGGCGCTATGCCTATTCCAACCAACCCGATATCGCGGTCTGGAACCTGGCACAGCTGGCGACCGCACTGATCCAGCAGGCCGAGGACAAAGAGGCCGCCGTCGAAGAAGCCACTGAGATCGTGCATGCCATGCCCGCCCTGCTGGAGCGCGAGTGGTTACGCGTCTTTGCCGCCAAGATCGGCATTTCCGCCCCAAGGGAAACGGACAAACCGCTTGTGACCGATCTGCTCACCCGCATGGCACGCGAACAGGCCGATTTCACCAACACGTTCCGCACTCTTGGCAGCGATCGAGCACGCGATCATTTCACCGATCCCGTCGCCTATGACAGCTGGGCCGCGGATTGGCGACAGCGCATCACGCAAGAGGCCGCCCCCGAGGCGGTGATGCGCAGCATCAATCCCGCCTTCATCCCGCGCAATCACCGTATCGAACAGATGATCGCGGCGGCGGTCGAAGGCGACTATACCCTCTTCCAGCGGCTCAACACGGTACTTGCCCGCCCTTACGAGGATCAGCCCGATCATTTCGACCTGACCCGCCCGCCAACGACAAGCGAGATCGTCCCCGCCACGTTCTGCGGAACCTGATCCTTCGTTTCGCTCAAAATACTCCGGGGGGCCCTACAAAATTCGACGAATTTTGTAGGCGGGGCAGCGCCCCGATGTCGCAATGCAGGTCATCACGTCTGCGCTACATGTAACAACCCGGTCCCCGAACGGGGACCGGGCCTGAACAGTCAAACCTTGCGCAAGGTTACATGCGCGAGGCGACGTTTTCCCAGTTGACCAGATTGTCGAGGAAGTTCGACAGGTATGCAGGGCGCTTGTTGCGGAAGTCGATGTAATAGGAATGCTCCCACACATCACAGCCCAGCAGCGCGGTCTGACCAAAGCAGAGCGGGTTGACGCCGTTCTCGGTCTTGGTCACCGCTAGCGAACCGTCGGCATTCTTGACCAGCCAGCACCAGCCCGAACCGAACTGACCAGCACCTGCGGCGGAAAACTGCGACTTGAACTCGTCGACCGAGCCAAAGCTCTCGACCAGCGCCTTTTCCAGTTCGCCCGGCATCTTGCTCTCGCCCGGGCCCATCATTTCCCAGAACTGGTTGTGGTTCCACAGCTGGCTGATGTTGTTGAAGATACCGTTCTGCGCCACGGCGGTCTTGTTGTAGGTGCCGGTGATGATCTCTTCCATCGACTTCGATTCCCACTCGGTCCCGGCGATCAGCTTGTTGCCGTTGTCGACATAGGCCTTGTGGTGCAAGTCGTGGTGATATTCCAGCGTCTCGGCGCTCATGCCCTTGGAAGCCAGCGCATCATGTGCATAAGGAAGGTCGGGAAGTTCAAAAGCCATCTTGGCCCCCTGTTGAAATTTCTGTTGCGGTCCCAAGGTTACATGCTTCCCGGGCGGGCAGAGGTCAAGGGCCGAGACGGCAAAAGCGGGGTATTGGGCACATGTTCACCGGATTGCGCAAGATGGCCTATCGGGCGCGCGGCTATTATGCGGGCGCGCTGAATGGCGAGCCCTTCCGGCTTGATCCCTATCATTCCAAATTCTGGCGCAAGGCCACGGCGGGCGGATGGGAGCCCGAGACATTTACCGTTTTAGACCAATACCTGTCGCCTGATCGCGACTATGTCGATATCGGCGCCTGGATCGGGCCGACCGTCCTTTATGCCGCGCGCCGGGCGCGCCATGTCTGGTGTTTCGAACCCGATCCGGTGGCGCTGCGCCATCTCTTGTGGAACCTGGAGCTGAACGACATCCGCAATGTCTCGGCATTTGGCGTGGCGCTGTCGGACGGGTTCGGGCTGGCGCGCATGGCCTCGTTCGGGGGCGAGGCTGGGGATTCGATGACCTCACTGCTGGCTTCGGGGGCGCATGGCACAGAGGCTTTGACCATCGGCTGGGGCCAGTTTGCACAGACGGTCGACCTGTCGGGCGTCTCCTTGGTCAAGATGGATGTAGAGGGGGCCGAATTCGGCGTCGTGCCTACACTGACAGACTGGCTGCGCGCCCATCGTCCGGCCTTTTACTTGTCGACCCATGCACCGTTTCTGGAGGAAACGAAGCGCGCACCGGCAATGGCAGAGCTGGTGCGAGATCTGGCATTCTATTCCGAGGCCACCGACGAGACCGGCGCACGCGCCGACCTTATCGCACCCGAGGCACAAACCCGCTTTCGCAGTTTCCTGTTCAGCGGCTGAAGGGGTGGTTCAGACGCCCCTTGGGAGCTTCGACCACTCAAAGGATCGTACAGAACACGCCGTCGCGCCAGATATCGCGGACGCAAATCCTCTCCTTTCCAGGCAAATGATCGCTCCGAAAAAAGCCCGGCCCCCATCAGGGGCCGAGCATTTCAATCGCTGGCGAGAAAGCCGCCGAAGTGCTCAGAACACGCCGACAGCGCTTCCCGGTTGCGCGGCCACTTTCAGCAGCTTGAACACGTAATCGGCGACCGACCGGAAGCAGATGATGCAGAAGCTGCCATCCTCCTCCATCCAGAAGGCACCGGCCACCTGCGCCAGGCGCGAGCGGCGGAAATCGCCGGGGCCGAAGGCGCCGGGGGCGAAATCGACCGGGGCAAGCTTGGCCATCACCTCGCGCGCGTTTGCGCCCGAGACACGGAACATGGCGCGGGCGTCCGACACATCCACCGCCAAGCTGTGGGCGTCGCCCAAGGCCTTGGTCATGGCGGCCAGCTTGTCGCCAACCTCACCATGCGGCACCAGCACCAGCAGCTCGTCGGGCGACATCCAGCACAGACCGCTTTGACCCGCCACATTGGCGCGGCGCTGGCCGGGCATGTCCTGCCCGGTGGCGCCGGTGGCCGCTGCGATGACCGGTTTCGAAGCCAGATCGCCCCGCAGGGTGATCATGCCTTGCAGGCCGCAGTCCTCGACCCGCACGATGCCGTCATAGGCGGCACCCATCAATGCGCTGACAGGTTTAGACATTCTGTTTCGCCCCTTCCTTGTCATAGAAAACCGGGTCCACGATCTTGGCCTTGTAGGTCTTGCCGTCGGTGCCGGGGAATTCGACGATCTCGCCCATCCGGTCCGGCCCGTGCTGGATCAGGCCCATGGCGATGCCACGGCCCAGGTTCGCCGAGTAATAGGTCGAGGTGACCCGCCCGATCATGTTGCGCTGACCATTGGCGTTGACGCCCTCGCCCACCGCATAGGCACCATCCGGCAGAACCGAGCCGTCGACCGTTTCCAGACCCACCAGTTTCCAGCGGTCTCGGTCGGCCATGTGGCTGCGTTCCTGCGCGCGCTTGCCCAGGTAATCGTCCTTTTTCTTGGACAGAGCCCAGTGCAGCCCCAGATCCTGCGGGATCACGGTGCCGTCGGTCTCGTCCCCGATCATGATGAAGCCCTTTTCGGCGCGCAGGATGTGCAGGCACTCGGTGCCATAGGGCATGACGCCGAATTCCTTGCCCGCATCCACCAGCGCCTCCCAGAAGGCCAGACCCTGGCTTGCCGGAACCGCGATCTCGTAACTCAACTCGCCCGAGAACGAGATGCGATAGGCCCGCGCGTCGAACTCACCGATCCGCCCGTCGCGCCATTCCATGAAGGGCAGCGCCTCGGCCGACAGGTCCATGCCGCCGCCCGCCTTGGCGTTCAGCTTTTCCAGCACCTTGCGGGCATTCGGGCCGACCACGGCGATCTGGGCATATTGCTCGGTCACGTTGGCGACATAGACCTTCCAGTCCCACCATTCGGTTTGCAGCCATTCCTCCATGTGGCCATGGATGCGCTCGGCGCCGCCGGTGGTGGTGTGACACAGGAACGTATCCTCGTCGATCCGCGCCACCACGCCGTCATCAATGAGGAACCCGTTTTCCGAACACATCAGGCCATAGCGGCATTTGCCCGGTTTCAGCGTGCTCATCATGTTGGTGTAGAGCATGTCGAGGAACTTGCCCGCGTCCGGCCCCTTGACGATCAGCTTGCCCAGCGTCGAGGCATCGAGCAGCCCGAGGTTCTCGCGGGTATTCTTGACCTCGCGATTGACCGCGTCATGCACGCTTTCACCCGGACGGACATAGGCAAAGGGACGGCGCCACTGGCCGACCGGTTCCCAGTCGGCGCCATTGGCATTGCTCCAATCATAGATCGGCGTCTTGCGCACCGGCTGGAACACCTCGCCGCGTGCCTCGCCGCCGATGGCGCCCATCGAGATCGGCGTATAGGGCGGGCGGAAGGTGGTGGTGCCGACCTGCGGGATATCCGCCTTCAATGCATCAGCAAGGATCGCCAGGCCGTTGATATTGCTCAACTTGCCCTGATCCGTCGCCATGCCCAGCGTGGTATAGCGCTTGGTATGTTCAACGCTTTCATACCCCTCGCGCGCGGCCAGTTGCACGTCCGAGACCTTGACGTCGTTCTGGAAGTCGAGCCAGGATTTCATCCGCAGCTGCACCTCGGCATTTGCGGGCATCAGCCAGACCGCTTCCATCGCGTTCTCGGCCGTGGCCGCGCCCTCGGGTGCCTTGGAATCCTTGGGGGCAAAGCCCGCCGCCTTGGCCGCGGCCTTGCCCGCTGCATCGGCATCGACCAGCACGTGATCCAGCGCCAGCGGGCCGTTGGCGGACCCGGCAGCCACCACATATCCCTTGCCATCCGCGCCCAGCGGCGGGCGGTCGGGATCGGGGCGGAAATGCGCATTGGCGCGGTCCCAGATCAGCTTGCCACCGCAATGGGACCACATATGCACCACCGGCGACCAGCCGCCCGACATCGCGACCGCATCGGCCTCGATCTCTTCGCGGGCGCCGCCAACGCCGTCCTGGTTGCAGATCGAGATCTTCTTGACCCGCTTGCCGCCCTTGACCTTGGCAATCGCCTTGCCCGGATCGACCCGGATGCCCAGCGCGCGCGCTTCGTCGGCCAGCGCTCCGCCACCCTCCTTGCGGGCGTCGAGAATGCGCAGCACATCGACTCCGGCCTGTTTCAGAATGATCGCGGTGCGATAAGCATCGTCATTGTTGGTGGCAACCACCACGCGCTGGCCCGGGGTCACGCCCCAGTTCACCACATAGTCGCGCATCGCGCCCGCCAGCATCACGCCGGGCACATCGTTACCGGCAAAGGACAGCGGCCGTTCGATGGCTCCGGTGGCGCTGACGATCTGCTTGGCGCGGATCCGCCACAACCGGTGGCGCGGCCCGGGCACGCCGGGGGTATGGTCGGCCACCCGCTCGTATCCCAGCGCATAGCCATGGTCATAGACACCGGCGCCCATGGTACGGGCGCGCAGGGTGACGTTGTCCATCGCTTCCAGCTCGGCCACGGTGCGGCTCACCCATTCGTCGGGCGACAAGCCGTCAATGGTGCCGCCATCGACCGGCGCGCGCCCGCCCCAATGGGCGGTCTGCTCGATCAGCAGCACCCGCGCGCCCGAGCTTGCCGCCACCTTGGCCGCCTGCAACCCGGCCACGCCGCCGCCGATCACCAGGATATCGGTGTGGACATGGAAATGCTCATAGGTATCGGCATCCACCAGCTCCTTGTTGGGCGCCTTGCCCAGACCGGCCGAGCGGCGGATGATCGGTTCATAGACATGTTTCCAGAACGGCGCCGGGTGGATGAACATCTTGTAGTAAAAGCCCGCCGGCAGAAAGCGCGACAGATAGGTGTTCACCGCCCCGATATCGAAATCGAGGTTCGGCCAATGGTTCTGGCTGGCGGCCTTGAGACCATCGAACAGCTCGGTCGTGGTGGCGCGCTGGTTCGGCTCGAACCGCGTCCCCTCACCCAGACCGACCAGCGCGTTGGGCTCTTCGGCGCCACTGGCCACCACCCCGCGCGGGCGGTGATACTTGAACGAGCGGCCCATCATCATCTGGTCGTTGGCCAGCAGCGCCGAGGCGAGCGTATCGCCCTCATACCCGCGCATGGTGGTGCCGTTGAAGGTAAAGGTCATCTGTTTCGAACGGTCGATCAGGCGGCCCTGTTTCGCGAGACGGGTGCTCATCTTACGTGAACCTTTCGCAAGAGAAAGTCATGACAGAGGCGGACATCAGGAGAATTCCCTCCAGCTCCAGCCGGGGCGTTTGGCGCTGATCGCGTCGCGGATTTCCTGCGGCGGGCCGCTGACCTGCGCCTTGTAGGTGCCGAACACTTCCAGCGTGGCGGTACAGCGGGCGGCATGGAACCACTTGCCGCAGCCCGAGGCATGGCGCCAGCGTTCCAGATGCACACCCTTGGGGTTTTCACGGGTGAACAGATAGCCATGAAGCTCTTCATCGCTCGAGCCCGGGCCAAAACGCTTCAGATGCGCTTCGCCGCCCGCGGCGAGTTCGGTTTCATCGGCCTCGACCCCGCAATAGGGACAGGTAAGGATCAGCATGTCTTCATCCTTTCGGCGGCAGGCCGGCCGCATGGGCCAGCGAGAATTCGGTCAGTTTTGCGCGCAGCGCGTCGTCTTCAAAGGCGCCGGCGTCCAGCTCCACCATGCCGCCCATCGGGCGGCCGGTGAACGAAAGCGGTTGCGCGCCCAGTTCCAGCGCCGCGCCCTCGCGCGCCTTGCCGGGGCGGTACATGGCGCCGTCGCGGGTGACGCCGCAGACCATGTTGCCATGCAACAGGAAACAGAGCCCGCCGAACATCTTCTTTTCGGACAGGCCCGGCTCGACGCCCAGATCGGCGCGCATCGTCTCGGCCAGGGCTTCGGAATAGGCCATCACGACCCCCTCGCGTCTGCGCGGCGATCAGAGTTTTCGACGAAAACTCTGCACAAGATTTTTCGGAGAAAAATCTTGGTCAATGCGCCACCCCTGCGGCCACGCTCTCGTCGATGAAGCGGCCTTCCTTGAAGCGGTCCAGCGAGAAGGCCTCGGCCAGCGGCGAATGGCCCGTTGCCATCAACTGTGCCATGGCCCAGCCCGATCCGGGGATCGCCTTGAACCCGCCAGTGCCCCAGCCGCAGTTGATGAAGCAGCCGCCCAGCGGCGTTTTCGAGATGATGGGCGAGCGGTCGCCGGTCATATCCACGATGCCACCCCATTGGCGCAGCATCTTGAGCCGGCTGATCATCGGGAAGGTCTCGACCAGGGCGCGCACGGTCTCCTCGATATGGTGGAAGCTGCCGCGCTGGGTAAAGTTGTTGAACCCGTCGGTGCCGCCGCCGATCACCATCTCGCCCTTGTCGGATTGCGACATGTAGCCATGCACCGTGTTGGCCATCACCACCACGTCCATGCAGGGTTTGATCGGCTCGGACACCAGCGCCTGAAGCGCCAGCGCCTCGACCGGCAGGCGGAAGCCCGCCATCTCGGCCAGCTGGCCGGAATGACCCGCCACCACGACGCCCAGCTTGCCGCAGTCGATCGACCCCTTGGTGGTATCGACACCGACGACCTGCCCGCCCTCGCGGCGCACGCCGGTGACCTCGCATTGCTGGATGATGTCCATGCCCATGGCCGAACAGGCCCGCGCATAGCCCCAGGCCACCGCATCGTGACGCGCGGTGCCGCCCCGCTCCTGCCAGAGCGCGCCCAGCACCGGGTAGCGCGGCCCGTGCAGGTTGATGATCGGCACCAGTTCCTTGACGCGCTCGGGGCTGATCCACTCGGTCTTGACCCCTTGCAGCGCGTTGGCATGCGCGGTGCGCTTGTAGCCGCGGATCTCGTGCTGGGTCTGGGCCAGCATCATCACACCGCGCGGGCTGAACATCACGTTATAGTTCAGGTCCTGGCTCATCGTCTCGTAGAGCGAGCGGGCCTTTTCATAGATCGCCGCCGAAGGATCCTGGAGGTAGTTCGAGCGGATGATGGTGGTGTTGCGCCCGGTATTGCCGCCGCCCAGCCAGCCCTTTTCGATCACGGCCACATTCTGGATGCCGTAATTCTTGCCAAGGTAATAGGCGGTGGCAAGCCCGTGACCGCCAGCGCCGACGATGACGACGTCATAGCGCTTCTTGGGTTCGGGCGAGCGCCAGGCGCGCTCCCATCCGGTGTGATAACGCAGCGCTTCGCGCGCAACGGCAAAGGCGGAATAGTGCTTCATGTGCGAATCCGATCCGGTTCGTGACTTGGTGGCAGATATGCCGTGCCCCCCCAGCATAGCCCCGTCCCGGACCGCCGCAATATTGCGAGATTGCGACATGGCACCGCCTCGCGTCCTTTTGCCCCTTTTTTCAGCGCACAGGCAGGTCTAGATGAAGGGCAACAACGCGGAGCGCTCATGACATTCTGGATCCTCGTCACCCTGATGGCCCTGACCGTGGCGGCGCTGCTGGCGCTGTCGATGCTGCGCGCGCGCGCTGCGGCGGAACCGGCGGCGGCCTATGACCTGCGTGTCTATCGCGATCAGCTTGCGGGCGTTGACCGCGATCTGGCGCGCGGCGTGATCGACGCCGCTGATGCCGAGCGCATCCGTACCGAGATCTCGCGCCGCATTCTGGCCGCCGATACCCAGATGCGCGCCGAGGCCGAAGGCGCCGGGCAGTCCCGCCGCAAGGTCGGGCTGGCGGCACTGGTTGGTGCGGTGGTGATCGTGGGCGGCACGATGACGCTCTACTCCCGGCTGGGCGCGCCGGGCTATGGCGACCTGCCGCTGCAACTGCGCCTCGACATTGCCCAGGCCAACCGCACCGACCGCCCCGGCCAGGCCGAGGCCGAAGCCCGTGTGCCACCGCAACCCGCGCTTCAGCTGGAACCGGGCTATGCCGATCTGCTGGAGAAACTGCGCGACACCGTGGCCCAGCGCCCCGACGATATCCAGGGCCATATGCTGTTGGCCCAGCATGAGGCCAATACCGGCAACTTCCAGGCGGCCTATAACGCCAAGGGACGCGTGATCGCCCTGCTTCAGGGCGATGCCAGTCCGCAGGATTTCACCGAACAGGCCGAATTGATGATCCGCGCCGCCGGCGGCTATGTGTCACCCGAGGCCGAGGCGGTGCTGTTCGAGGCGCTGCGGCGTGACCCGGAATACGGGCCCGCGCGCTATTATTGGGGCACCATGCTGGCCCAGATCGGGCGGCCCGACCTGGCATTCAACACCTGGGCGCGCACGTTGCAGACCGCTCCGGCGGGCACCGCCTGGGGTCAGGCGATCCGCGACCAGATCGGCGAACTGGCGATGCGGGCCGGGGTCAACGACTATACCCCGCCTGCCCCACCGGCCGACACCGCCTCTCTGCCCGGCCTGCGGCGCGAGGATGTCGAAGCCGCCTCCGAGATGGACGCCGAGACCCGTGCCGAGATGATCCGGGGCATGGTGACCCGCCTGTCGACCCGGCTGGCCACCGAAGGCGGAACGCCGCAGGAATGGGGTCGCCTGATCGGCGCCCTTGCCGTGCTGGGCGAAACCGACCGCGCCCGCTCCATTCTGGAGGAGGCGCGTCAGGTCTATGGCGAAAGCGCGGATGCGCTGGTGCTGATCGAAAGCGCCGCGCAAAAGGCGGGGCTGGGCGAATGATCTGCGACACGGTCGAGGAATTCGCCGCCGTCCTGCCCCCGTTCAGTGCGCTGGCCGGGCTTGATCTGGGCGACAAGACCATTGGCGTTGCCGTATCCGACCGGATGCGCGGCGTGGCCACCCCGCTGGAAACCATCCGCCGCAAGAAGTTCGGACTGGATGCCAGCGCCCTGCTTGCAATTGTCGAGCAGCGCGAGATCGTCGGCATCGTTCTGGGCCTGCCGCGCAACATGGATGGCAGCGAGGGGCCGCGCTGTCAGTCGACCCGCGCCTTTGCCCGCAACCTGAGCCGCCTGACCGAGGTTCCGATCACCTTCTGGGACGAGCGCCTGAGCACGGTAGCGGCGGAAAAGGCACTGCTTGAGGCGGATACGACACGAAAGCGTCGCTCAGAGGTGATCGACCACGTCGCAGCGGCCTATATCTTGCAAGGGGCGCTGGATCGCCTGCGCAATCTCTAAGGGGCTTTGGCCGATGTCCGACATGGTCTGGAAACGCAACGAGGTCGACAGCCCCTGCATCCGCATCTGC
This sequence comes from Ruegeria pomeroyi, assembly GCF_021405525.1. Taxonomy (GTDB): domain Bacteria; phylum Pseudomonadota; class Alphaproteobacteria; order Rhodobacterales; family Rhodobacteraceae; genus Ruegeria_B; species Ruegeria_B alba. The sequence goes on along the minus strand of NZ_JAGQAG010000001.1, from coordinate 1,772,316 downwards.
GTGGTGCACCCGACCGAACGAATCTGCACGGGTTGTTTCCGCACCATCGACGAGATCTCGCGCTGGTCGCGGATGCAGCCCGAAGAGCGTCGCGCGATCATGGAAGAACTGCCAGGCCGCGCACCCCAGCTGCGCAAACGGCGAGGTGGTCGCGCCGCAAGACAGGCGCAGGACTAAGCCGCAGCGCTAGACCTGCGCAACCCAATCTTCGACGCCATTGCGTAGCTCGGGTCGGAAATAGACGATCATGCGACCATCCGGCCCTGCATCGGTTCCGTCTGCCCAAGGCGCGACCCCGTGCAGGCAATGACGGTGCAAGAGATAGGCCTCGCCCGGGCGGGCATGCAGCACGATTTTGGGGCAGGTTTCGAACACCTCGCGCCGCGCTGCCTGATAAGCCTCGGTCACGTCAACGCGCGGCCAGTCCTCGGGCAGATACCCTTCCATCGCGCGCGCCAGCGCGGGGCCCAGGATGCGGTGGCTGCCCTCCCACAGGATCAGCGGGGAGGCCTCGGGCGGCGCTTCGCTCAGCGGCAGGCCGAGGATCCAGCCATGCGGTTCATCCACATGACGGCGCCGGTCAGGGCCTTCGGGCTTCAACCCGTCCACATGCGCCGCCCCCCGGTTCAGGCGATAGCGAAAGGCCGCCTCACCCTCGCCCCGGCGCGGACGGGGATAGCCCGGATAGGTCACCGAAACCTGCCCACGATGCAGGGGCAACATGCCCAGGTGACGGGTGATGAAGTCGATCGCCTGGCCCGCCAGCGGCGGACCGTCCCCCACCCGGCCCGTTTCGTCATTGTCCAATGCATCGACGCCGATGAACCAGGTCCCCTCGCAATCGAGCCATTGGGCATGGGCCGGGTCCGTCACCGCCCGCCGCGCGGCGGGCAGCACATGAGCGACCCAGTCCGCCAGCACCGGGTCGAACGGAAACCGCAGCCAGCCCCGGCGCAGAAACGCCTCTACCATCCCAGCGCCTTGCGCAGCATGTTGAGCGCAACCAACGTCAGGAACACCGCAAAGATGCGTTTCAGCGGCTTGGGGTCCATCGCATGGGCCAGTTTCACCCCCCAGGGGGTGGTGATCAGGGTCATGCAGATGACCACGCCAAAGGCCACCAGATTGACCGCCCCCACCGTCAGCGGCGGCCGCTGCGCCGGATCGATCTGCAAGAACAGGAACCCCAGCACCGAAGGAACCGCGATAATCACGCCAAAGCCCGCGGCGGTGGCGACCGCGCGGTGAATGGGCGTGTTGTAAAGGCTCATCAGAGGCACGCCAAAGCTGCCGCCGCCAATCCCCATCAGTACCGACAGAAAGCCCACCATGGGCGACAGGATCAACCGGCGCGGACCGCCCGGCATCGCCTCGCCCAGCCGCCAATGGGCACGGCCCAGCCCCAGATAGGCGCCGATCACGATCCCCAGCACGCCAAACAGCGCCTGCAACGCGACCGAGCGCAGCGAGGCCGCCACCATCACCCCCAGAACCGCGCCCACCGCGATCCCCGGCCCCCAGCCGCGCAGGATATCCCAGTCCACCGCGCCCTTCTTGTTATGGCTCAGGACCGAGCGCAGCGAGGTCACGATGATGGTGGCCAGCGAAGTGGCCAGACACATCTGCATCAACTGAGGCCCACCATAGCCCAGCGTCTGGAACGCGTAGAAGAAGGCCGGGACCAGCACGATACCGCCCCCCACGCCCAGCAACCCCGCCAGCACCCCGGCCAGCGCACCGATGACGATCAGCAGGGCCAGCATCTGCATCAGCAGCATCATGTCGGGCATCGGTCGGTCTCCGCGCTTTGGTTCTGACAGGGGTACAACGCCAGCGTGGCAAGGAAAAGCGCTCTTGTGGGGCTATGAGCTTGTCCAGGGTCACATGAGTTTGACTGGAGCGTCATCGGCAGACTGCGTATGCAGCGCGAAATGAAGAATGGCCGCTTAGAGCCCAACCGGTGAATCCGGATTTTCTGCTGTGTGCGCTCGCAGCGTGAAATCCACCGAATGAGCGAAACACCTCATACCGCAACGCAGCCGAAGCAGCGGCCATTGATGCGCAGCGCAGCGAGGAAATCTTTGGCATGGAACAGGGTGCGGACTTGTCTGTCATTCATCTTTCGTTCTTCGCTGACGCAGTAACGCTTCTTGCTTGAGGCATGTCTATCGCTGCAATGCTGCCCATGTTGCAGAAGCGATCATTCCAATATGAATTGCACTGATCCTGCGCGGCTCGGTAGCGCGATCCGGAACGGTGTCAAAACACGAGAGAAAGGATACATGCCCACGACAAGTCACGCGCCAAGAGCAGCTTCGATAGTATCAAGGCCAGCGCATCTCATCTCTCCCGATGGCCTGTGCCAACGCCCGGCCTCTCCAGCGTTCAGAGATTGGCGACGGAAACCGCCGGGCGGCGCGCGAACCAGTCTGTCGCGTCTTCTAACTGGGCCGACAGGTTCCGCAGAATATCCTCTCGTGCCAGCGACGTCGCGAACTGCACACCGGCCGGCAGCCCCTCGACCAGGCCGGTGGGTACGGTGATCGCGGGTTGGCCCATCACGTTGAAAGGCGCGGTCGCGTTGAAGCGGCTGAAGAGCTCATCATAGAACCGCCGCGCGCTCCAGTCGGGATGGTTCTGTTCCAGCACGCCCAGCGGAATGGGCGGTGCGGCAAAGGGCGGCAGGATCACGGCATCGTAGCCTGCAAAGAACGCGCCCATCTGGTGACCGGTCATTCCCATGATCTGCACCGCTTCCATCATGTCTACCGCTGACATGGCCTGGCCATCCTGGATCCCCTTCAATGTGCAGGTTTCGTACACATCCGTGCTGGCCGGAATACCAAAAGCCGTCGTGAGCGTCTGAGAGGCGGCGGCCAGCGTGGCCATCCAGAACCGGTGGTTCGCCCTGTGAACCTGTTCCTGGTCCGGTGGGATGTGGTCGATTTCCTCGACGTTGTGGCCAAGGTCGGCCAGAAGCTTTCCGACGCGAACGACCTCGGCCGAGATACCTGCATCGGTCGGGGCGGTGCCCTGAAAACCGGTTGGCGCGATAGCGATCCTGAGGCCCTGCATCGGGCGCTTAATGCTGTCGCCATAGGGCGTCTGCGGGTTTGCTAAAGGGATGAACGATCCCACCTCGGGGCCTGCAACCAGATCCAGAAGGGCGGCGGCATTCCGCGTCGTGCGGGTGACCGCGAATTCGTGCCCGAGCCCCAGTATGACAAGCGGGGCATCCGGGCCGAGCGGCGTGCGCCCCCGGCTGGGCTTGAGCCCGACAAGCCCGCAACAGGCGGCGGGGATACGGATGGACCCGCCGCCGTCATTGGCATGCGCTACGGGCACAACCCCGGCGGCCACGGCGGCTGAGGCACCGCCGCTGGAGCCACCGGTGGTGCGGGACGGATCCCACGGGTTGCGGCTGGGCCCGGTGGCCAGGGACTCGGTCGTGGCGTTGAAACCGTATTCCGGGGTGGTGGTGCGCCCCAGAGTGTTCAGCCCCGCCGCCTTGAACCGCCGCATCAATTCACCATCATGCGGCGCGACATACACGTCGTTGCCCAGCAAACGCGTGCCCATCCCCTGCGGCACCCCCGCCGCCGTCATCATGATATCCTTGATCAGAAAGGGCACCCCGGCGAAAGCGCCGGAACTGTCACCGGCAATGGGCGGCTCGATGGCATCCACCATGAAATTCAGCTGCGGGTTCACGGCGGCAATACCGCGCCGCGTCGGTCAGCTCGTCCGCCGAAACCTCTTTGCGGGCGACCAGTTCGGCCAGTCCCGTGGCGTCATAAGAGGCGTATTCGCTCAGCTTCATGTTCATCTCTCCTGTCTCTGGGTCGAACGTTGTCGTTGCGTGGCGTTAGTCCGAGGCCTCGGCCTGGCCGAGCATTTCGACCATCCGGTCGCGCATGATGAATTTCTGTGGTTTGCCGGTGATGGTCATCGGCAGCTCCGTCACGATGCGGACATGACGGGGCACCTTGAAATGAGCGATTTGCCCCTGGCAATGGGCGCGCACGTCTTCGGCGGTGATCTCGCGACCTGGTTTGGCGACGACCCATGCACAGACCTCTTCGCCCATTCGTGCGTCGGGAATGCCAAAGACCTGGACCTCTTTGATGTCAGGATGGCCGAACAGGAACTCCTCGATCTCGCGCGGATAAACGTTCTCGCCGCCCCGGATGATCATATCCTTGACGCGCCCGGTGATCGTGCAGAACCCTTCCGCGTCCAGAACGGCGAGATCGCCGGTATGCATCCAGCCGTCGCGGATCGCCTCGGCGGTGCGTTCAGGGTCGTCCCAATAGCCCTGCATCACCGAATAGCCGCGCGTGCACAGCTCTCCCTGAACGCCCACGGGCACGGTCTGCCCGGTGTCATCGACGATCTTGACCTCCAAGTGGGGGTGGATCCGACCCACGGTTTCACACCGCTTGTCGGTGCTGTCGTCAACAAAGCTTTGAAAAGACACGGGCGAGGTTTCGGTCATGCCGTAACAGATCGTAACCTCGCCCATGTGCATCCGGTCGTTGACCTGTTTCATCACATCGACCGGACAGGGAGACCCAGCCATGATACCGGTGCGCAGCGACGACAGATCGCGCGGAGTTGCGGACAATTCCTGCAGCATCGCCACGAACATGGTCGGCACACCATAAAGCGCCGTGCACCGTTCCGCCTCGACCGTGTCCAGCGTCTGTTCCGGGTCAAAGGCCTCGCCTGGGAACACCATCGTCGCGCCCTTGCTGACCGCCCCCAGCACGCCCATTACCATGCCGAAACAGTGATAGAGCGGTACCGGAATCGCGAGCCTGTCCCGCTCGGTCAGATTGATCCGGTCGGTTACGAACCGCGCGTTGTTGACGATGTTGCGATGCGTCAGCGTGGCCCCCTTGGGTTGGCCCGTCGTGCCCGAGGTGAACTGAATGTTGATCGGATCGTCCGGGTGCAGCACCTTGTCGAGTTCCGGCAGGCGGTCACGGTGTTCAGCGCCACCCATGCGGGCAATTTCGCCAAACGCCCATTCACCGGATTGCGCCGTGTCATCGCCCATGACGATCACATGCCGCAGTTCGAGGAGCTTCTCTGCCCGCAGCCCGCCCTTCTCGCAATTTGCCAGCTCCGGTGCAAGGGTGCGGATCATCTCCAGATAGTCCGAGGTCTTGAACGCGGGCGCCAGCACCAGCGCCTTGCAGCCCACCTTGTTCAGGGCATATTCCAGTTCGCTCAGGCGATAGGCCGGGTTGATGTTGACGAGGATCACACCGATTCTTGCGGTGGCGAATTGCGTCAGAACCCATTCGATGCGGTTGGGCGACCAGATGCCCAGCCGGTCCCCCTTTTGGAGCCCAAGCGCCAGAAACCCGCAGGCAAGGTCATCCACCGCCTGCGCAAACGCGTCATAGCTTAGGCGCCTATCCGCAAAGATCAGCGCGTCACTCGCTCCGCCGCGCAGAGCAGCCTCGCGCAGCAATTGCGGGATCGTTGCGTCGGTAAGGTCCGGCTGGTGTCCCCCCTTAACATGAGAAAGACCATCCCGGGCAGCCAATACGGCAGCCTCGTTTTGCTTTGCCATCTCCTAAGCCTCCCAAGTTGTTTCGCCGCCGCACAACGACAGCGCGGCACGGGCCGTGTCGATTTCTTCTGGCGCAAGCGCCTCGAGGTCCCGGTCCAATACCACAATATCGGCCTGCATGCCCTGCGCGATCCGGAAAGGCCTGCGGCCAGCGCCCCTCGCCAGCTTTGCTACGCCACGGCTCCAGCGGGAAATCCATGGCGCCCGGCGGATGCGGCGGCTGCATGGATGCCACGACGCCCAGTTCGCGCAGGCGATGGGCATCGGCAGGGTGCAAGAGCTCAATATGCTCGACTCTGTGTCGGCTGTCACGTGCGCCATTGGCCCTGCGCGGCCTCGTACCCATCCAGCACGCGCCGGACGGAAGCGTCACCGATGGCATGAACGCTGATTTGCACCCCTCGCCTGTCGGCTTCGATCGCGGCAGCGGCGAAATGCTCGGCCGAATGCAGGGCCTCACCACTCCAACCGGGGCGGTCGGCGTAATCGCCGACCAGAAAACCTGTGCCGCTGTCAATCACCCCGTCCATGAACATCTTGATCCGCCCTGACCGCAACCGGTCAGAGCGATAGGCTTCGTGCATCCAACTGGCCTCGTCCAGTGCGCTCAGCGGTTTTTCCGGCGTCAGGTGAAACAACACTTCGGTGCGGCAGATCAATTCGCCCCGCTCCTCCAGATCACGCAACAAGGCATGCTGATAGAGATTCCTGTCCAAATTGTGGAGGCTGGTGAAGCCGTAAGAGGCGCAGTATTCCAGCCCTTCCTTCATCACGCGAAGATCGTCATCGCGTTGGGCCGCGGTCAACCCGTCACCGGGTTCAAGCCCCATCAACCCGAGGTTTTCCCGCCCGCCGGAAGAGCGTAGCGACAAGACCGGATCAATCGCCGCCTGTTCGTGCAATTCGCCGGTGGCCGTGCCGTCGGAGGCCATGACAATTTCATTGCCCGTGGGCGGGTCGCGCCCTTGCAACACACCCGCACGCTCCAGCGCCGCCGTATTGGCCCAGGCGGTATGATGATCCCCCGCGATCAGGATGAACGGGCGGTCGCGCAGCACCTCATCCAGCAAGTGCCGTGTGGTGGCAACACCATCGCCAAACAGGGTATAATCCGCCGCCTTGCAGATCAGCAGCGCCGCATCGGGGTTGGCCGCCGCATAGGGATGCAACCTGTCCCGCAACGCCGCCGCCCCGCGCACAGTGTCGAGATGCAGCATACGCAGGCCAGCAGCCCCCAGGAAAAGATGCAAATGCGCCTCGACCATGCCGGGCATCACCGTGTTGCCCTGTGCGTCAAAGCGGCGTGTGTCGGGGCCTGCCATCGCGGCGATCTTGTCCCGCCCGCGCACCACCAGGATTGCCCTGCCCCGCAGGGCGACGGCTTCGGCGCGCGGAACGACTGCATTCATGGTCAGCATTCGGCCGTTTTCGATGATGACATCGGCTTTGGTCATGGCTTCGACTCTTCTTCGTTTTTCGAAGCCTTTCGGCCCAGCATTTGGCGAAGCTGCCGCACTGACCCGGCCAGCCCCTTGGGCATCACCACGACAAATACAATCAGCGCTACACCGAGGATGAGATCACGTGCATCGCCCATACCCTTGGAAAATTCGATGATCAGCATCATCGTGCCCGCACCGATGATCGGCCTCCAGGTCGATCCGATGCCGCCGACGACGACCATCGACAACACGAACAGTAGCGTCGAGAAATCGAACAGGCTGGGCCCGGCGGCGCGGAAATGCCCGGTATAGGTCGCCCCGGCCAACCCGTTCAGAAAGGCCGAAATGGCAAAGGCGGCAATCTGGTATTTCCGGCGGTCGATGCCGCGACTGCTGGCATAGCCAACATTGTCGCGGATCGCGCGAAACGCCAGCCCCAGCCGCCCGTGGATGATCACGACGATGCCCAGGATCGTCACCGCAAAGGCCAGCAGAGCGACATAGTAATTCCCCAGAATCCATTTGCCCCGAAGCACTTTTCGGAACCCGAAATCCTCGAACTGCGAGAAACCCGCCGCCCCGCCGAACGTTTGCTGGCAAGAGTTGCGGACCATCATGAAACACTCGGTCTCGGTGATGATCAGGACATGAACCATTCCAACGATGGCATAGGTCAGCAGGGCAGAATAGGCCCCCGTCAGGCGCAGGCAGGCCAGCCCGATGAAAAACGCAAGGATCGCCGAAACGATGGCTGCCAGCGGCAACGCCGCCCAGATCGAAACACCAAGATAGGAAGTGCTCATGGCGACGGCATAGGCACCGGTGGCGAAGAACAGCATCTGGGCCAGTGAAAAGACGCCGGCATGCCCCATCAGCAGGTTCCAGTTCATTGCGACCATCGCCCAGAGAAAGAACAGGATAACCTCGCCCAAAAGGTATCGCTGCGTCATGATCAGGGGCAGCGCGGCAAAGCCCGCGACGATCAGCACCGACACCAGAAGATGCCGTTTCAAGGAATGTGACTGGTTCATAGACGCACCACCCTTTCGCGGCCAAAGAGCCCTTGTGGCCGCCAGATCAGGAGGAGGATGACCAGCATCAGCATGGTCGGAAACCCGAACCGCCGCCGAAGTAACACCCGATCGCTGCCTCCAGCAGCGCGAGGCCAAAGGCGCAGACACCCGCGCCCCAGACATTGCCCAGCCCGGCGACCACGCAGATCACGAAGGCCTTCAGCAGTGGGTCACCCCCCATCTGCGGCGAAAGCGTCGACTGTGTCGAAATCATCAGCCCCGCGACCCCGGCCAGCATCCCCGCCAGTGCCATGACCTGCAAAAACTCCGTGTCGGCCTTGACCCCCATTAGCATCGCGGCTTCGCGGTTCATCGCCGTCGCCCGGATCGCCCGACCAAAGCGGGTGTTCATCAACAGCCACGCCGTCCCCAGGATCAACGTCAAGGCCACCGCAACATTGGTAAGCGCCTGAAGCGTGATGCTCACGCCGCCAAGCTGGGCAAGGCCCTCGACCCGGGCGACCTGCGGATAGAGGTATCCGCCATAGATCTTGATCTCGATGTCCTGCAACACGACCCCAAGCCCTGCGGTCGCGACCATGACGTTCAATCCGAAATCCGGCGTGCCCAGCATGAAGCGCATAATCAGAAGATGCGTCAGCACACCGATCAACGCGCCTGCGACCATCGCGGCCACAAACCCCAGAACCAAGGGCAGTTGAGACGCATTCGCCGCCGAATAGGCGGCATAGGCGCCCAGCGTCATGAACAGCCCATAGGCCATGTTGAACATGCCCAACGTGCCAAAGATCAGCGACAGCCCGACCGAGGCCAGCGCATACATCGCGCAAGGGTCACGCCGGTAAAGAAAATCTGGATGAGCACATCAATGGGTCAATGCCCTCCAAGATATGTCTTGAGAATGTCGCCCGAGTCCCGCGCCTCGGCGGCGCTGCCCTGCCAGACGATATGGCCAGCATCCATCAGACAAAGCCGGTCCGCAAAATGCATGAGTCGGCTTGGGTTTTCCTCGACCTCCAAAAACGCCTTGCCACGGCTGCGCAACTGGTCCAGCGCGACGTAGATCCGTTCGATCACCAGCGGTGCAAGGCCCAGCGACGGCTCGTCCAGCATGATCAGCCGCGCATCCGACATCAGGCCACGCCCGATCTCCACCATGCGCCGTTCGCCCGCAGACAGGCCGCTGGCAAGTTGATTGCGCCGATCCTTCAACTTGGGGAACAGCTGATAGGCATCGGCCAGACGCTGGGCGATCTCGGCCTTGTCCGACGCCAGATAGGCGCCCATCAAAAGGTTGTCCTCCACCGTCATCTCGGTGAAAAGCTGATCGCCTTGCGGAACGTGAAGCAGACCGGCTTGGACGCGCTTTTGCACCGACATCCGGCTGGCGTCCTGCCCGTCGAATGTGATCTTGCCTTGGCGAAGAGGAAGGTAGCCGGAAAGTGTTCGCAACAGTGTTGTCTTGCCGTGCCCGTTGGGGCCGATCAACGCCAGCACGCCTTGCTGTGGAATCTCGATTGAAACGCCGTTTAGCACGGGCCGGTTCAAGTAGCCTGAAACCAGATTTTTACACGATAACAATTGGGTCATGCCGCGCCTCCAAGCCCGGCGCTGCCCAGGTAAACCTCGGCAACGGTCTTGTCATTGGCCAGCCCACCGGGCGTTCGGTCATAGATGATGCGGCCCTGATGCATCATGACTGCGCGGTCCGCGACCGCGGTCAGGAAACGCATGACATGTTCGATGAAAACCAGCGTCATGCCGCGTGATTTGAGCGTGAGCATCAGTTCGATCAATTCATCAATCTCGGGCGGCGTCAGGCCGCCAACGGGTTCGTCCAGCAACAGGATGTCCGGCTCGCTGATCAGGGCCATGGCGATCATCAGTTTCTTTCGCGCGAGGATGGGAATGCCCGCAACCGGTTCCGACGCGATGTCGGCCAGCCCGACCTCTTCCAGAAGCGCCTGTGTTGCCTGGCTGTCGGCCCGCGCCGTCAGCAGCCATCCCCCGGCGCCGCGGCGCCCTAAGGCGCGCGCGGTCAACAGGTTTTCAAACACTGTCATGTTGTCGAACCCGGAATTCAGTTGGAATGTCCGCGCCATGCCAAGCCGGCACAGACGATGCGGGGCAAGACCGGTAATATCCTGACCCTGAAAGCGAATTGTTCCGTCGGTGGTTCGCGTCAGCCCGCTGATTAGATCTGAAAAGTTGTTTTCCCCGCTCCGTTGGGGCCGCCGATGCCGATAACCTCGCCACGGTCGACGGCGAATTCCACCCCGTCGACCGCGGCAAGGGCTCCGTAGCGCTTGGTCACGCCACGGAGCTCGAGGAAGCCATGTGCATCTTCGGCCGTCAAAGCCTCAGCCCTTCAACCAGGGCGGCATCTTGAAGCCGGCCTTCTTGTAGGGCGGCGGGGCGATCAGCACGCCATCTTCCGCCTTGTCGAAGATCTGGCGGAAGATATGCGGCATGCCGAGGCTTGGGTCGTTGGTTTCGGTCGGATTGCTCCAGGCCGATTGCGTATCGGCATGGAACGCATCGTCCCCACCGGCCCGCGATAGATCAGCGACCGCAGGCGGTCAGCAACAGCCTTGTTTTGCACATCGTCATAGGGCGCGCCCGGCCCACCGGCGAGAGCGGCGGCAATGGAATAGGCATAAAGCGCCGAATAGGTCTGTCAGCCGCTGGCAGTCGATGACAGATCGCCATGCCGTTCCTTGTAGGCCTTGGCGAAGGCGTCGCCCATTTCATCCTGCAAGGTGCCAAGCACTGTCGCGTAGGTCACACCGACCGAGTTGTCCCCTGCAATGTCGCGGAACGCGGCCAGCGAAGCGCCATATTGCAGATAGACAAGACTGTTCGTCGGGTCGGTCATGAACTGGTTCATGAACAGCGCCTGATCCTGCGGATAGAAGTGCGTGACGACGATCACCACCGGGGGATCGGCGCGCAGCTTGGCCAGGGTCGGTCCCCAGTCGGATACCGGTATGGCCACCGTTTCATTGAGCGAGACATCATAACCATATTCACCGGCCTCATCGCGGATGGCATTGGCGATGTTGACCGAATAGATGCCCGGCCCGGTGATGATCGCGATCATGTCATTGGGTCGGCTGAATTCTCCATTGTCCTCGATATCCTTGAGGAACTTGAGGAAGCCGCCGCCATACAGCGTCTCGGGCGGATCGTACTGGAAGGTGCCCCAATACCGGTCGGGATCGGATTTCGCCAATTCGTTATGCACGGCCACGGTGTTGGCATGCATCGCGATGATTCCGGCATCGGCGGTCACGTCATGCAACGCGGTGCCGTTTTCCAGGTTATAGCCCGTAATCAGGGCGCTGGCGTTGTCCCGGTCGATCAGCCGCTGGGCGGACTGGATGACAACATCGCCCCCCTTGCTTTGCGTGTCGGCAAAGACCAGCTCGATCGGACGGCCGAGAATGCCGCCGACCGCGTTGATCTCGTCCGCCGCCATCTGGATGCCGCGCTGGAATTCGATCCCGTCCGCGGCGACGATCCCGGTCAGAGGCGCCTGGCAGCCGATCACCACCGGATCGGACGATTGCGCCTGTGCCGCGCTGTTGAGCCCTGCCAGCATCGCGGCCTAGCTCGTGGCCATGCTGGCGCCTTTCAGAAACCCGCGTCGGGTTTGGATGTGTTTCAAATCTTTGGTCATATGGACCTCCCTGGGTGTGTCAGCTTGAGAAATGCGCGTCTTTCGCACGCTTGATTGCGGCGGCCTGATCGTTGCTCAGGGCCTGACCGCCATAATTCGTGATGAAGTCGGCAAAGGGATCGGGCAGCGCATCGGATGCGCCGCTCAGTTCTTCCAGAACCGCAAGCCCGCAATAGGGAACATAGACAGGCGAATACCCGCCTTCATGCGTCACTACGATGCGCCCCGGCAATGCTTGGCGGCCAGCGTTATCATCTGGCGCGTCATCCAGCGGAATTCCTCGGATGACCGCATGCAGACGCCCAGCGGATCCACGGCCGAGACATCATAGCCGCATGGCAATACGATCAGTTCCGGCGCGAATGCGTCAAGTGCTGGAATGACGATCTGTTCGAAGGCTTCGCGATAGGCGCCCGAACCCGAACCGGGTGGCAGCAGGACGTTGATATTGCTGTTGCCCGCGCCCTTGAGCCCGATACCGCCCGAATCCAGCGGAAAAAGGTTGTCCTGATGTAGCGATATGGTCAGCACGCCGGGATCGTCGAGGAGTATGGCCTCGGTTCCGTTGCCGTGATGCACATCCCAGTCCACAACGGCGATCCGCGTGAGGCCATAGGTCTTCTGGACATGCCGAATGCCCAGAGCCGCATTGGCGAAAAGACAGAAGCCCATCGCCGCGATGGCTCCGCCCACTGCCAGGCGCGCAATCTCAAGACTGGCGGGACCAGCCGGGGTCAACTCGCCGGCATCGCCGCCACCCCGTTCGCAGACCGCCGACAGGTGATCGATATGACTCTGCGGGTGGACCGTCCGGATGACTTCGTCCGAAGCGGGTTCCGGCCTGACATGTGAAAGGTGGTCCCACAGACCGGTCGCCAGAACCAGGTTCTGAAGACGACGTTTGGTTTCAGGGTTCTCGAAATGCTCAGCTGGCTGAGCGGTCAGACTGGGGACCATAAACCCGCACCAATTCTGGGTATCATGCCAATAGTAGAGCTCGGATGTGATCAAGGCAGTGTTCCGCGCACAGGTCGTGTTCTTGTGATGCAGAACGCCATCCTCCCTCTGTCGGGCTTTCAGCGGGGAGAAGTTTCAACAATACTACCAGAGGAGTATTGCAGGCGGAAATCTATGGTGATTAGGAATTATTCCAGAACGGAGGACGAAAAGATCCTGCAAGGAAGTTCGAAAGAGTACGAATTCTTCGGTCGCCAGTGTGCCGTGCGAACGATGGACGAGTTCGCACGCGAGGTAGTGCCGTTCTGCCGCGAAGTCTTTTCGACGCAGAGTGTTCTGGTGCTCCGATTCCATCGCGCCGCCACGCCCGAGCCGCTTTTCAGATGGGTTATGGAAAACCGCCTGGAAGTACTGTTCGACCGCGACTACACCCAGTTCGATTATATGCTCGACCCGTTTTACAAGCTGGCCCTTGAAACCGAGAACTGGGTGGCGTGTCCGCTTCGGGAAATCGCGCCGGACCGCTTTGAAACAAGCGAATACTATTCCAAGTATTTCGGGCCGATGGGATTGGTCGACGACATGGGTTTCGTCGCCCGCCTCGATGACGACACTTCGGTGAACTTTTCAATCGGCCGACACTCCGGGAAACGCCGGTTCAGGGCCAGCGAGATCACTCGGTTCAGGGCATTGTCAACCGTGCTCGTGCCAAGTCTGCTATCGGTCCTGATCACGCCTACAAAGCGGGATGCCGATACTCCGATCTCGCTTGAACACCGCTTCTAATGGTTTCCCGGAGCGGAGAAGAACAAATCTCCGTTCGCGAGGCCGAAGTGGCAGCCCTGATCGTGCAGGGCCATTCCAGCCGTGCCGTCGGCTACAAGCTCGGGATATCAAGTAACACGGTCAAGGTGCACCGGCGCAATCTCTACAAGAAATTGAACATTTCATCTCAAAGCGAACTGTTCGGGTTGTTGACCCAAAATGCATGACTGAAAGTCAGGGATCTCGGTAAAGCGTTTCGAGATTGATTTCGGGGGCGGGTTGATCTCGACAATCCGGCGATATCAAAAAGTTACGAGTTCTGCAGAAGATCAGAGAATTTAACCTGCTTCGATGCACAAAAACCGCCTGCCCAGGGAGCGGGTTGTTCGGCAGATCAAATCGGATTGCCCGGCAGGAATTGGTTAAAGGTAGGCAATGCAGAAACGCTCTTTGATCAAAGCAAGGTCATGTTTGCCGACCTTGTTTTGCCGGGACGTTTCGGCCCAATTCCCCAGGGGAAAACCAGCGGATCAGCTTTGCCTGCGTTTCTCTGACATTCTTCGGGTAGTGCGAAACGCCGCTTGGGCAATGCACCGTATCGCCGGGCCCAAGAGTGTAATGCGCATCACCGATCCTGACCTCAAGCTGTTCTTCGATGGTGTGAAAGGTCTGATCTTCTCATTTGTGATAGTGATCGGGATTGAACGCGCCCGGGGCGATGACGCCGTTGCTGATGACATGTTCGGCGTTCGTCGCGTCCCTGCCAACCACGAGCCTGGTGAACTCGTTCCCAGCCATCATTTAGTTCTTGCTGTTGTTCCGGCCGGTCAAGACGGTTTGTTTTCGCTTTCCGGCCTGCACGCGGTTATCGCTTCATCGCCTTGCGTTCAGGATGCGACAGCTCGAATATCTCTGCCAAGGCGCCCGGCGGCGCGGTTGAATTCGGATCGTGCCACGGCGCGACGGTGCACTTCGTCTGGCCCATCGGCCAACCGCAGCGCGCGTTGCGCGGCATACATCCACGCCAGCGGCGTATCTTCCGACACCCCCGCTCCGCCAAAGGCCTGAATGGCATCGTCGATCACCTTGGCCGCCATGTTGGGTGCGGCGATCTTGATCATCGCGATCTCGTCCTTTGCCGCCTTGTTCCCGACGGCGCCCATCATCCAGGCCGCCTTCAGGCAGATCAGGCGGGTCATCTCAATCTCGAGGCGCGCATTGGCCACGCGTTCCTCCCAAACCGAATGCATGCCGATGGCCTTGCCGAAGGCATTGCGCGTCAGCAGGCGCTCGGTCATCAACTCAAGCGCGCGCTCAGCCGCCCCGATCGAGCGCATGCAGTGGTGAATTCGCCCGGGGCCGAGCCGTCCCTGCGCAATCTCGAAACCGCGACCTTCACCCAGAAGCACGTTGGAAATCGGCACACGCACATCCGTCAGCGAGACCTCCATATGCCCGTGTGGGGCATCGTCATACCCGAAGACCGGCAGATGCCGTTCGACAGTCACACCCGGCGTGTCGGCGGGAACCAGAACCATGGATTGCTGGGAGTGAACAGAGGCTTCCGGATCGGTCTTGCCCATCACGATGAAAATCTTGCAGCGCGGATCACCCGCGCCCGACGACCACCACTTGCGCCCGTTAATCACATACTCATCCCCCTCGCGACGGATGTTGCATTCGATGTTGGTTGCGTCAGACGAGGCCACGTCGGGCTCTGTCATGAGAAAGGCAGAGCGGATCTCACCATCAAGAAGCGGGCGCAGCCAGCGGGATTTCTGGGCCTCGGTTCCGTAAAGAAAGAGGGTTTCCATGTTGCCGCTGTCCGGTGCGTTGCAATTGAACGCCTCAGGCGCAATGTGGCTGCGGCCTGTCAGCTCGGCCAGTGGCGCGTATTCCAGCACCGACAAGCCAGCACCAAACTCGACATCGGGCAGGAAGAGGTTCCACAGCCCTGCGGAACGGGCCTTGGCCTTCAGGTCTTCGATGATCGGCGGCACGTGCCAACGCGTGGCCGCGGCGCGGTGCTGCTCATGGTAAATCGCTTCGGCGGGGTAGACATGTTCTTCCATGAAGGCCGCAAGGCGTTCCTGAAACTCTTTCGCCTTGGCAGAAGGTGCAAAATCCATTGTGGTCCTCTTTTGTTTCCGGGCAGGGCTCAGCTGCGCGCGGCCAGTTCGGCAAGTTGCATCCGGTCGACCTTATCGACAGGCGTGCGCGGCATCGCGTCGATCACGCTGACACGCTTGGGCACTTTGAAGTCGGCCAGCCGCGCTTTGCACCAGCCTGTGATGTCGTCACTGGTCAGTGGGGAGGCCAGCTCGACAAAGGCATGCCCTACCTGCCCCCATTGTTCGTCATCGACGCCGAGGACCGCCGCAGCACGGATGGCCGGGTGAGCCTCCAGTGCGATCTCGATCTCGCGCGGATAGACATTGAAGCCGCCGGATTTGTACATCTCCTTGCTGCGCCCGCAAAAGACAAGGTAACCATCGTCACGGATCTTGGCCAGATCGCCCGTATGCAGGAAACCATCGGCGGTGAACGCCGCCGCGCTGGCCTCGACGTTGCCGAGATAGCCCGCAAACGGGTGCGGGTGCCTGATCTGCACTTCACCCTCTTCGCCGTCAAGCAGGGGCTGGCCGCTCTCATCCGCGATCCTCAGCTCCAGCCGAGGGTCGGGTTTGCCGGTGGTGTTGAGCAGGATCTCGACATCCCGCGTCGGCGGCGTGAAGACGATGGGGCCGTTGCTTTCGGTCATCCCGTATTGCTGGGAGAAGACGGCATCCGTCGCATTCAACAGCTTACGCAAAACGGCCTCGTTGATCGGCCCCGCGCCCCAGCTGATCGCCTTGACCGAAGACAAGTCGGACGTTGCAAAATCCGGGTGCTCGACCAGCCGCGCCAACATCGCAGGCACCCCGCTTATGATCGCCAGCTTTTCCTCGAAAGCCGTCTTGAGCGTGGTGCCGGGATCAAATTGCTCGGACAGGATCATCTTGCCGCCCGACGCCATGGCAACGCCGATACCGCTGGCCAGTGCGCCGATATGGTTCACTGGCAGGTCAATCAGCTGTGTCGGCTCGGGCAGGTTGAAGCGGTCAGTGTGCAGCGTGTGCGAACGGAAACCGAGACCGGCATGGGTGATTAGCGCCCCCTTCGGCTTGCCGGTTGAGCCCGAGGTATAGATCACCACCGACGGGCTGTCCGGTTCGAGCGTTCCGGAGGCCTCGCGCCACCGGCGCAGCACCTCATCGTATTGCAGCTTCTCGGGGAGAGCCTCGGGCGCGAAGGCAGGTGCAAAGCGCAGAACGCTGATACCTAGATCGGTCTCATGACTGGCCAGATCGTCCGCAAGGTCGCGCTTGCCGATGCGGGTCATCGACATTAGCACCTTCACGCCTGCGTCCGCGAGGATTTGCGCCTGCTCGCGGCGCTGATAGCGCGGGTTGATTCCCATCCACGTCGCGCCGATGAGCCAACAGGCAAGCAGCGACAGGATCGCTTCGGGACGGGGTGGAAACAAAGCCGCGACCCGATCGCCCTTCTGCACGCCCTTGGCAAACAGCACCTCTGCTAATGCGGCTGCATGCCCAGCCATGTCGCCAAAGGAGATGCGATGCGCACCAAACACCAGCGCTTCCTTGTCGGCCCCGGCCTCCAGAAACGGCTCCAGGGCATGAAGAAGCGATCTTGGGGGTCTCATGGTCATCCTCGTTTGTATGGCTCTCAGCCCGATTGCGCAGAAAGAAGGGCGTCCAGGTGCGTGTCGATGAAACCGGTCCAGACCTCGCCGCTTCGGAAGGTCGGGTTCGAGGTGATCGCGATCAGGAAATCGCGATTGGTCGCCAACCCCTCGACATGGGTCGCGCGCAAAGCCGCGTTGATCCGTTCCAGTGCCTCGTCGCGACTCTCGCCCCAGGCGATAATCTTGGCGATCATCGGGTCATAGAAAGGGGTAATCGTATCACCCTCGCGCACGCCAGTGTCCACACGGACTCCCTCCAACCCGTCAGGCAAGGAAAACCGCTCCAGCGTTCCAGGGGAAGGCAGGAATTTCTTTTCAGGGTTCTCCGCGTAAAGACGGCACTCGACGGCGTGCCCGTTTGGCGCACGACCTCCCAGGTCGTCGTAGATGTCATCGCCAGCAGCCAGCCGAAGTTGCGCGGCGACAAGATCGGTGCCCGTCACCAGCTCGCTGACCGGATGCTCGACCTGAATGCGGGTGTTCATCTCCAGGAAGAAGAATGCGCCGGTGTCGGCATCAAGCACGAACTCCACAGTGCCCGCGCCACTGTAATTCACCGCGCTCGCCAGTGCGCAGGCAACCTCACCCATGCGAACCACGATCGCGCGGTCAAGCTGGGGCGCGGGGCTTTCCTCGACCACTTTCTGAAAACGCCGCTGGAGCGAGCAATCGCGCTCGTGAAGATGTACGGCGCGGCCATCGCCAAAGCCGAACACCTGTATCTCGATATGCCGCGCGCGGGCGATGAACCGTTCGAGAAAGACCGAGCCGTCACCAAAGCTGCGCGCCGCGGCAGATTGCGTGCGTTCGGCGATCTTACGTAGCTTGGCCGGATCGTCCACGCGCTGCATCCCGATGCCGCCGCCGCCCGCCGTGGCCTTGACCAGAAGGGGAAAGCCGACAGCATCGCCCGCCGCTTCCAGCCCGTCCAATGCTCCCTCGGCAAAGCTCTCGGAACCGGGTAGAACAGGCACACCCGCCTTGATCGCAAGCGCGCGGGCACGGCCCTTGTCGCCCATATCCGCGATGGTGTCGGGTGCGGGGCCGATCCAAGTCAGGCCGGCATCCGCAACGGCGCGGGCAAAGGACGCGCTTTCCGACAGGAACCCATAGCCGGGGTGGATTGCCTCGCCCCCGGTTGCCTGGGCGGCTTCGATCAGTGCCTCGTGTTTGAGATAGCTCTGGGCCGCGGGCGGCGGGCCAAGGCACACGGCCTGATCGGCCATCTCGACATGCAGCGCCCCGGCATCGGCCTCGGAATAGACGGCGACCGTCTCGATCCCAAGCGATCGGGCCGCCCGGATGATACGGCAGGCAATTTCTCCTCGATTGGCAATCAACAATCGCTTCATGGCGTCCTCACATCCGGAAGGTGCGGCCCTTGGGGCCAAGCTGATCGGCGATCAGTTTCCACGCGTCGTCCAGCCAGTCATTGAGCAGCGCGCGGGTGTCACGCGGGTCGATAATGTCGGGTATGCGAAACTTCTCGGCCGTCAGGAAGGGCGATTCCATGTGGAAGAAATGGCCCTCGATCTCGGCCAGCCGCGCGGCCCTAGCCTCTGGGTCGAGCGCATCGAGCTCCTTCTTGAACGCCGCTTCGGCCCCGCCATCCACCGGGATCGAGCCCCATCGGCCAGAGGGCCAGGCATAATGCAGGTTGATGCCCTGAACCCGGCCGAACGTGCTGCCGGCAAGCCCATAACAGCGCCGTGTGATGATCGCACACCACGGCACCTGGCTTTGCTCGATCGCCATGCAGACACGGACAGAGCCTTTCACCGCACCGCTACGTTCGGCGTCTGGCCCGACGATGGTTCCGGGCTGATCAACCATATGCACAATGGGCAGATGGAACGTGTCACACAGGTCGATGAAGGCTTCCATCTTGGCTGCCGAGGCTTTGGTCATCCCGCCGCCATATTGCATCGGATCGGTGGTGATCACGCCGACTGGGCGCCCACCAAGGCGCGCGAAACATGTAACGATCGAACGACCATAGCCCTTGGTCAGCTCAAAGACCGACCCCTTGTCGAACACCATGTCGAGAATTTTGCGGGATTTGTAGACCTTGCGCTTGTCGCGCGGGATGATCTCGATCAGCGCATCCTCGCGGCGATCCTTGGGATCGTCGCTTTCGATGACGGGCGGCATCTCATAGACGCTCGACGGCAGGTAAGACAGGAACTTGCGCACCATCTCAAAGGCCTCTTCCTCGCTCTTGGCCTCATTGCCCATCACGCCGCTTTCGCGGGTATGGATTTTCGAGCCGCCCAGATCCTCCTTGTCGACCTTGATACCCATGCCGCGTTCTACCACCGGCGGGCCACCGGCAAACACCTGGCTGGTGCCCTTGACCATGACCGAGTAATGCGCGGTGGCCGCCTTAATCGCGCCCAACCCGGCACAGGGGCCAAGCGCCAGGCCGACAATGGGGATCGTGCCCATCATCCGGGCCAGGTTCCATGTCGGATAGGCCGGCAGCTTCGTCGCGGCGTTCTGGTCCAGGATCTTCACGCTGCCGCCGGCGCTTTCGACTAGCCGGATCAGCGGCATCCGCATCGCCTCGGCGTAATTCTCGGCATAGATCCACTTCTCGGACACGGTCGCCTCGGACGAGCCGCCCCGGATCGTCCAGTCATCCCCGTCGATCGACACCTTGCGCCCGTCGATCGTGCCCGTGCCGATCACCGCATTGGCGGGCGTGACATCGACAAGGTTGTGATCCTTGTCATAGGTCGCCTTGCCGGTCAGCGCGCCAAGCTCGCGGAAGCTGCCTTCGTCGACCAGCATGTCGATCCGCTCGCGCACGGTCAGCCGGCCGGCATCGTGTTGGCGCTTGACCGCCTCTGGGCCGCCCAATGCCCGGGCGATCTCTCGGCGCCTGTTGATCTCGTCAACTTCCTTTTGCCAGCTCATGGTGCGCTCCGTGATGTCTCGTCATGTCCTGTATCCTCCGAGACTACACAAAATAAGATTGTTGACAATAAGAATGATTTGAAAAGAATGATTCCACCCTCCGCGCGCAGCCAACCGCTCGCGCGTCACTGGATCATGGAGTCAACCTGATGAGCGAAGAAACGATCGAATCCGAAATCGCCGGAACCGTCTGGAAAATCGAGGTGAAGGTCGGCGACACCGTCGAAGAAGAGGACGTTCTGATGATCCTCGAATCCATGAAAATGGAAATTCCCGCCGAAGCCACTTGCGACGGCACGGTTGCCGAAATCCTTGTGCAAGAGGGCGATGGCATTTCCGAGGGACAGGCGCTTGTGCGCATAACGCCGAGCTAATAGAGTCGGCCCGGTTGCATCTCGCAGGCGCAGGGACGCGGAAATGTATCAACAGACCACAGCACTTCACCGTGCCATGCTTGCCTCGCTCCGACCTTCACTGGCCGGAGGCAGCGAGGCCTTGTCGATCTCCGAGCAGATCGCCATGCAGCTCGCCGACGAGATCGTGAACGAGAAATACAACCCCAATGACCGCCTTCAGGAGATCGGAATTTCCGAACGCTACAAGGTCAGCCGTGGCCCCGTGCGCGAGGCGCTGCGCATCCTGGAAAATGCCGGTCTCGTGACAATCGCGCCCAGGCGCGGCGCGATCGTGACGCAGCTGTCCGTTGAAGAGGTTGCCGATGTGTTCGACATCCGCGCCGTCCTGTCCGGGCTGGGCGCGCGGCGGCTTGCCGAGACACGCAGCAAGGACGACATCAAGATGCTGGAGCGTCAGCTTTCCGAGCTCAAGAAGCTCGCCAAGAAGTCAGGTTCCACGGCGGCGGCGGATTACGTTCATGCCGTGGTCGAGTTCGGCCTGTCGATCAGCGAGGCGTCAGGTAACACGCGCCTCAACTCGTTGGTGACGCTGCTGTTCCACCAGACCCTGCGCTATTCGCGCTTGGGCTTGTCCTCGCCCGAGAGGCGCCAGAAGTCCTGCGAGAACTGGGCCGAACTGGTCGATCACATCGCACAGGGCCGTGGCGAGGCGGCCGAACAGACGGCGCGCCGCCTTGTCGAGCAATCCAAGGTTCACGCGATACACCTGCTGAAGGAAGAGACCGACGCGGCGACCGGCTAGATCCGGTAGAACCGTTCGGCCGTCCCGATCAGCATGTCCCGGCGCTCATCCTCGGAAAAGCCCGAGATCACCTCGTCATAGGCGCGCCACAGACGCCCGTAGTCCGACATCAGCTTGTCCACCGGAAAATTCGATCCGAACATGATCCGAGCCGAGCCGAAAGCCTCGATGCAATGCAGCGCAAATGGGCGGATGCTGTCTGTCGTCCAGTTGTTGTCGACCATGCCGAAGCCGCTGATCTTCATCGACACATTCGGAAGTTCGGCCAATCGCGTGACCGCTCTACGCCAGCTTTCGATGCTTGTCTCGTCACGTTCAGCAGGCATCAACGCATGGTCGATCACGACGGGCAGATCAGGCAGGCTTTTGGCGATACCCGTTAGCGCCTCGGCCTGATGGTGGTAAATCTGCGCATCAAAGCTCAGCCCCATGTCGCACAGGCGCCTCAACCCCACGGCCCAGTTCGGGTCGACCAGGTAATCCTGCGGTGCGCGGTTGAGTTTCGGGTCGTCGTGGCGATTCAGCACCTGTCGCACACCGCGAAACCGGCCGCTTTCCGCATGCGCGGCCAGCACATCCGCCACGTCGGGCGCCGAAAGATCTGCATAGCCTACTATCGCCGTCGGCAGGTTCTCCGAGCCGACTTCACCCGCCACGGCATCAAGCCAGCGCGTCTCGCCGATCGGGTTGGAAAAGTCAAAATTGGCCTGGACATGTACCGATTTGACGATGGTCAGGTCCGCATCCCGCGCATCGGCCAGCAAATCGGCGGGCGTGTAGTTGCGCATGATTGCCGCCGTGTCGCCCCAGCCGCGGTCGCCATGGTCTTGGATATACCAGGGATAGTTCGCGCCGTTCAGCTCGACATCCCAAAGGTGATGATGCGCGTCGATGAATTGCATGGTGTCTCCGCAAGATGCGAGGCCCGCCGGGAGGAAGCGGGCCCCGTGTTGATCCGGCTTACAGCGCGCCTGCCTCCTCGAGAAGCCCGATCAGCGCTGTCTGCCCCTGCTCTTCGAGAATGCGGCGTGCGAGCCCCGGATCATAGGTGCCTTTCACCGCAACCCAGGCTTCGACGGCTCCCTTGGACCATTCCGCGAGCTCGGCTTCGGTCGGAACATAGACGGACACCTTGTCCTGCATCGCGGCGATGGCTTCCTCTTGCCACGCCAGGTCATAGTTCAGTGCTTCGCTGGCGATGTCGGCGGCCACCTTGTCGATGGCTTCCCTGGCCCAGTCGGGCAGTTCGTCATAGCGCTGTTTGCTCATCATGACCGGGCGACCGCTGTACGAGCTTTCCACGCGCGTGACGAACTTGGTCACCTCATAAAACTTGGCCGCCGAAACGAAGACGTCCTGCAAATACATGCCCTGCACCACGCCGGACTGCAGCCCCTCGTAGAGCGAGGCCCAGGCATAGGGAATGGGCACCGCGCCCCAGCCCTGCACCAGATTGAACTCGGTCGGGCTCTTGGTCACGCGGATCTTGAGCCCCTTGAGATCGGAGGGCACGCGAACCTCGCGCTCGGTGTTGACCACGTTGCGGAAGCCGCCCGATGAAACCGTTGCCAGCACGTGAATGCCCATCTCTTCGGCCGCTTGCTTGGCCAGTTCATCGCTCAGCCAGTCGCGCATGATCGTCTCGGCTTCCTGCTGCCCCTTGAACAGGTAAGGCAGGTTCAAGATGTCGAACGTCTTGCCGAACGCGCCCATGTTTCCGGCCGAAACGGTCGTCATGTCGATCTGGCCTAGACCCAATTGCTCCATGCACGCGGCTTCGCTGCACAGCGCGCCGCGCTGGTGAACCTCTAAATCGATCCGGCCATCCGAATACTTCTCGAGGTTCGGTTCGATCACTTCGGTCAGAAGCTTGCCGAAACCCCATGTCGGCTGGCCGGCCACGCCGAAGACCAGCTTGATCTCGGCCTCGGCCATGGCCGCGCCGGCGGTCAGGGCAGCCAGCGCGCCGCCCAAAAGCGTTGCTTTCATCTTTCCAAGTTTCATTTCATCCTCCTTGTCTTTGGTTTGACGCGCCCTGTGCGCGCAGCCTTATGGAAATTCCTGATCGTCCATGTGCGGGGCCTCATCCAAGGGACGGAACAGCGACAGGATCGACGCCACCAGAATGCCCACGCCCGTGATCGGCAGGATCATCAGCGGATAGGATTTCGGAAGGTTGCCCAACTCCCAATAGGAGCCGAGAATGCGCGAGGCGGCCTCGTATCCCTTTGTCAACAAGAGCAATCCGAACCCGGCAAAGGCCACGGCCCAGAGCTTGCGGAACCAGCGCCCGTAGTGGGCCGGGATCAGCTGATAGAGCGCCTCCATGGCGATGTTGGAGCGTTCGCGCACCGCGATGATGAGACCGAGGAAAACCATCCAGACATTCGCGAACATGGCCAGCGTATCGCCCCAAAACGGCGGGTTCAGGAACACGGTGCGCATGACGACGGTATAGGCGATGAACGCCACCATCAGCACCAGCATCGCGCCGCAGATCACCGGCAGGATGCGCAGGATGATGAAATCCGCGCCGTCGGATATACGCTTCAGGACAGGCATCTCACAGGAACCCCAACAAAGCCGGAAGAAAGAGCGTCAGCGGCGCCAGAAAGAGCATCAGCAACAGCACCAGTATCTCGACCGCGAGGAACGGCAGCAGGGCCGCAGCGGATTGTTCGAGCCTGCACCCGGCGATGGCCGTGGCGGTGAAATAGCAGACTCCGACAGGCGGCGTGACCGTGCCCAGGAGGAATCCGACGACGACCACCAACGCGGCCTGGACAGGTTCGTAGCCCGCGGTCTCGCAGGCGGCGATCAGCAAGGGGCCCAACACGATGATATTCGCCGCTGCATCCATGATCATCCCCGCCAGAAGGATCAGGCCCAACAACATGAGCGCGAAGAAGAACGGCGTTTCTGCGAAGCCGAGCAGCCAGTTCTGAAGCATTTCCAGCGCGCCCAGACGGGCCAGCAACCATGTGAACGGCCCCGCGGCCGCGATGATGACGAAGACGGATGCCGACATCCGGACCGTGCGGTTCAGGGCGGCAAGGAACGAGGCTAGGTCTAGATCACGATAAACCACCGTTCCCAGGATCAGCGCCACCAGCGCGGTGATCGCCCCGGCCTCGACCGAACTGAACCAGCCGCCGAAGATGCCGACCACGAGAATGAGCGGCACGCAGAGCGCCAGCGACGCGCCCCAGGCCGCGCTCAAGAACGCGCGGAACGTGAAGGGCTCGTCGCCGCGCTCATGATCCTTGACCTTGGCGATGATCCAGGCGGTCAGCATCAGCAGCAGACCGATCAGGATACCGGGCAGGATGCCGCCCGCGAACAGCGCGCCCACCGACAGGTTGACCGAACTGGCCAGAACGATCATCGCGATGCTGGGCGGGATGATTCCGCCGATCGTCGATCCGATAGCCGTGATCGCGGCGGCATAGGCGGGCGTGTAACCCTTGCGCTTCATGTCAGGAATCATGATCGTGCCGATGGTCGCAGTGTCGGCCACCGCGGATCCGTTCATGCCCGCAAAGAACATGCTGGCCACGATATTGACCTGCGCCAGCCCACCGCGCATCCGCCCCACGATTACGCGGCTCAGACGCATGATCCGTTGGGTCACCGAAGAGCCATTCATCAACTCGCCCGTCAGCATGAAGAACGGCACCGCCACGAGCGGGAAGTGCGCTATGCCCTCGTACATCTGATGTGGAACAGTCAGCAGCGGCGCGGCGTCGGTCAGCAGGATATAGATGGTCGGCATCAGGATCATCGCCAGCGCCACCGGCGCGCCGAGCAGCACAAGCAAGACAAAACAGACCACGAGCAGAACGATTTCCATCTGGCCCAATCCCTCCCCTTTCAACACGTCTCGCGAAGTCTGCGCCTGCCGCTTGCGAAGTGCCTTTGATGAGCCTAAAGTGGAAACATAAAGATTGTCAACAATATTGGCTCAGAGCCCGACCCGCCGGAAACCAACGCGAGGAATCATGATGAAAGCGCTGATCAGCAAGACCCCCGGAGGCCCCGACAGCCTCAGCCTGGAAAACATCGCAAAACCTGTTCCCGGCAAGGGAGAAGTGCGGATCGCCGTCAAGGCGGTCGGACTCAACTTCCCCGATCTTCTGATCATCCGCGACCTCTACCAGTTCAAGCCCCCCCGGCCCTTCGCGCCCGGCTCCGAACTGTCCGGCATCGTCGAGAGCACCGGCGAGGGCGTCACGCAGCTGAAGGCCGGCGACCGGGTTCTGGCCTTCTCAGGCTGGGGCGGACTGGCCGAGCAGGCCGTGGTTCCGGAAAGCAGGGTCTCCAGAATTCCCGACCAGATGTCATTCGAGGACGCCGCGGCCTTCATGATGACCTATGGCACCTCCTATCATGCGCTCAAGGATCGCGCGGGACTTGGTGCGGGGAAAACGCTTCTCGTGCTCGGCGCATCGGGCGGTGTCGGGCTGGCCGCGGTCGAGTTGGGAAAGGTCCTGGGCGCACGCGTGCTGGCGGCGGCATCGTCCGAGGAAAAGCTGCAAACCGCGCTTGATGCCGGGGCCGATGACGGTCTGGTCTATCCGCTGGGTGAGATCAACAAGAAAGAGCTTTCCACGCGCTTCAAGGAGCTGTGCGGCAAATCGGGCGCTGATGTCATCTATGATCCGGTCGGTGGCGACTACTCCGAACCCGCCCTGCGCGCGATCGCCTGGGAGGGACAGTTTCTGGTCGTCGGCTTCCCGGCGGGCATCGCCAAGCTGCCGATGAACCTGCCGCTGCTCAAGGCTTGCAGCGTCACCGGCGTTTTCTGGGGCGCCGCCGTCGAGCGCAATCCCTCGCGGCACGCCGAGGCAACGGCGGAGCTTTTCGACTTTTACGCGGAGGGCAAGGTGAAGCCAAAGGTCGAAGTGATGCAAGGGCTCGAGAACGCCGCAGCTGCGCTCGAGAAGCTGTCGCGGCGTAAGGTGCAGGGCAAGCTCGTCGTCGGCCTGGGCTGAGACGCGATGATGGTAAAGCCCCTGCACGAATTCGACTGCTCCGAGCTCGGCTCCTACCTTGCCGCGCATGTCGAGGGGTTCGGCGCGCTGGACGACATCGAGCGTTTTGGCGGCGGGCAATCCAACCCGACCTACAAGATCACCAGCGGTGCGCGCACTTTTGTTCTGCGCGCCAAGCCCCCGGGCAAACTGCTTGCGTCGGCGCATCAGATCGACCGCGAATACCGCGTGCTACGCGCCCTGTCCGATACACCTGTCCCGGTGCCACAGGTCTATTACCTGAGCGGAGAAACCAGCCCGCTGGGAACGATGTTTTACGTGATGGAAATGCTCGATGGGCAGATCTTCTGGGACCCTGCCCTGCCAAAGCTGGCGCGTGACCGGCGCGGCGGCGTCTACACGCAACTGACTAGGACGCTCGCCGCCCTACACGATGTCGCCCCGACGCAGATGGGCCTGCGGGACTTCGGTGCTCCAGGTGACTACTTCGCGCGCCAACTGGCACGCTGGACCAAACAATATCGTGCCAGCACCGACGCAGAGAATCCTCTTATCAAACAGCTCATCGAATGGCTCGCGGCGCATCAACCCGAAGATGACGGACAGGTCAGCATCGTGCATGGCGACTTCCGGATCGACAATCTCGTCTTCTCCAAAGACGCCTCCCGCGTGATCGGCATTCTCGACTGGGAACTCAGCACCCTTGGTCATCCGATCGCCGATCTGGCCTATTTCTGCATGTGCCTGCGCCTGCCGCAGTCAGGCCTCGTGAAGGGCCTCGGATCGGCAAATCGCGATGACTTTGGCCTGCCCACCGAAGAGAGCATTGTCGCGCAGTATTGTGTGCAGCGCGGGATCGAGCCGCCAGCGTTCTGGACTTTCGCGCTGGCATTTTCGTTTTTTCGTCTTATCGCCATTGCAACCGGCGTACTGAAGCGCGCCCAGCAAGGGAATGCATCAAACCCCAGGGGAGAGGCAGAGACGAGGCGTGCCATTGAAACGTTGACCAAGCTCGCAGGCGAGGTGATTGCAGGTTAGCGTTCTTGCGAAAATGTCTGGGCAAGACTGACCCCACTAGCCACATGCCAATGCTGTTACTCCGAAATGAAACGGCTTTCCATTTCGACTTCCTGTTGCCGCATGAGCTTCCAGGCTGTTTTCATGTGATCCGTCATGATGGCTCGGGCCTTGTCGGCCTCGCCATTGCGTAGGGCAGCGATCAGTTGCTGTTGGTGGTCGCGCCCCTGTTTCCAAAGCTCGATGTTGGGCGGAGAATAGAGGCGGCGGTAAACCGTCAGATCTGTCAGCAAGTTCACCATGAAGTCGATAACAAACCCGAGAAGTGGGTTTTGAGACTGATTTGCAAGGATAGCGTGAAACCGCAGAGATGCGACATGCTGATCGCGTTCCTCATCAAGCGTTGCCGCGGGTTCGACGTATTCGGCTGTTGTTTTCTCAAGCAGGTCAAGAGTGCTTTGGGACAACTTGCCTGCAAGTGAGGCAGCCAGTTCCGGTTCCAGAGTCAGGCGAAGTTGGTAAATGTCGCCGATGGTCAGGTCCTTGAAATAGAAATAGTTGCCCAATAGAGCCTTGGCGCGCTGTTGGCTGACTTCGTGTACGAAGCTACCGCCGCCGGGCCCGGTGCGGGTCTTGATCAGCCCTTGCGCCTCGAGAATGCGCATCGCCTCGCGGATCGTGCCTTTTGCCATGCCAAAGCGTTCAATCAGCTCGGCCTCGCCGGGAAGGCGATCACCGGCCTGCAACCCCTGCTCCACAACCCAATCCTTGATCGCTTCGGCGACCTGCACGGGGCGGCTGATCTTGGGTTCAGCCTTCGAGCGGGTGGTGGCAGGCGGCAAGTTGATCTTCTCCCATTTCAGTCAGCTTTGGCTCATCGGCTCGGCAAATTTCCGTGGCGCGGGGGCAGCGGCCCGCGAAGGCACAGCCCGGCGGCGGATTGAGCGGATCCGGCAGCTCCGATCCTTTCTGCTCGGGCGCGGTCAGCGGTTTTCCAACCACCGGCGCGCTGTCCGCGAGAAGCCTTGTATAAGGGTGTCGGGGGTTTGCAAAGATATTCTCGGCGCGGCCGATCTCGACCACGGCGCCAAAATACAAGACGATAATCCGATCACTTACGGCCTCGACGACGGCAAGGTCATGGGTGATGAAAAGATAGGTCAGCCCGAATTGCGCCTTCAGGTCCGCCAGCAGGTTCAGCACCTGCGCCTGCACCGACACATCCAGCGCCGAGACCGGCTCATCCAGAATGATGATCCGTGGATTGGCCGCCAGCGCCCGGGCGATACCGATCCGCTGCGCCTGCCCGCCGGAAAACTCGTGCGGGTAGCGGTCAAGAAACTCTTCGCGCAGGTTTACGCTAGCAAAAATCTCGCTGATGCGCTTGTCCCGCTCGGGTTTTTGCATCCGGTAGAGCCGCCTGAGCGGCGCCTCCATCACCTGACATATCGTCTTGCGCGGGTTGAGCGAGCTTTGTGGGTCCTGGAACACATACTGGATCAGCTTGCCGAACTCTGCCGGATCGGCATTGTCCAGCGCGCGCCCCTCGATCTCTATCGAGCCTTCGCTCGGCTCCAATAGCCCCACGAGCATCCGTGCCAAAGTGGATTTTCCGCAGCCAGATTCGCCGACCACGCCGAGCGTCTCGCCGGTGGCCACCTCAAAGCTCATGGGCCGCACCGCACGCACCCCGGGCGGAGCCGGACCGAAGATCGGCTTTTTCAAAGGGAAGGTCTTGGCGAGATTGGTGACTTTGAGCGCGGGCATCAGACGGCCACCTCCGGGTAGAGGCAGCGCACGGCGCGGGGCGCGGTGCCTTTCAGTGTAACATCCCCGGCGCGGCAGTTCTCCTGCGCCTTGTCGCAGCGTGGGGCAAAGGCACAGCCCTCGGGCAGGTTGTCGACTACTGGCGGCAGGCCGGGAATGGCGGCCAATGCGCGCCGCCCGCCCCCCAGCTCTGGCACACAGGCAATCAGGCGTTTGGTGTAGGGATGGGCGGGCGCCTTGAGAACGGCCTGCGTCGGCCCTTCCTCCACAATCCGCCCGGCATACATGACCGCCACCCGGTCACACAGCTGTGCCACGACCCCGAAGTCATGGGTGATGAAGATGATCGCCAGCCCCCGGTCGCGGCGCAGGTCATCCAAGAGCGACAGGATCTGCGCCTGCACGGTGACATCGAGTGCTGTTGTCGGTTCGTCCGCGATAATCACGTCGGGTTCGTTGGCCAACGCCATTGCGATTCCGACCCGCTGGCGCATGCCGCCGGACATTTCGTGCGGGTAATTGTCCACCCGCGCCTCGGCATTGGGGATGCGCACGTCTTGCAAAAGCCGGATGGCACGAGCGCGGGCCTCGGCATTCGAAACCTTGTGATGCGACTGAATCGCCTCGGCCAGTTGCTGGCCGACCCGGTAGAGCGGGTGCAGGGTCGAGAGCGGGTCCTGGAAGATATAGGCCACCCGGTCGCCGCGTTTCTGACGCAGAGTTTCATAGCGCGCACCGATCAGGTCTTCGCCCTGAAAGCGCACCGCGCCGCCTGTGATCACCCCGGGCGGAGAGGCGACAAGACCCATGACGCTGAGTGCCGTGACGGATTTACCCGAGCCGGATTCACCGATGACACCCAAACATTCACCAGCTTTCACGGCCAACGACACGCCCCCCACGGCCCGGTAAATCCGGTTACCGACATGGAACTGGGTTTCCAGCTCCTTAATGGCCAGAAGGTCATCCGTCTCTTCGGGTATTTCTCCCTGCCGTTCGACCAATGTCGTGGCACGCGGTCGGCTGAGTGCGCCCGAGCGCAGGCGCGGGTCAAGCGCATCGCGAACCCCGTCACCCAGAAGATTGATCGACATGACGATGAGGAAAATCATTGTCCCCGGAACGATCGAGGTATGCGGATGCGAGATCATCGCCGAGCGCGCCTCGCCCAACATCGAGCCCAGATCGGCCTGCGGCGGTTGCGAGCCGAGGCCAAGGAACGATAGGCCCGCCGTTTCAAGGATCATCCATCCCACGGTGGTGGACATGGCAATGACGATGACAGGCAAGACATTGGGCAGCAGTTCGGTCAGGATGATGCGGCCATGCCCCATACCCGCCAGTCGCGCCGCGTCGATGAACTCGCGCCCTGCGAGGCCCACGGTGATGCCCCGGATGTTGCGCGCGAAGAAGGGCACATTGACGGCCGCGACCGCGATCAGCGCGTTCATCAGCCCGGGGCCAAGCGCGGCGACGATGGCAAGCGCCAGCAGGATATAGGGAAACGCCATCAACATATCGACGCCGCGCATGATGATGTTGTCGGTGCGCCCGCCGAAATAGCCCGCGATGATCCCGATGGCCGAGCCGATGGTGGCGGCGATCAGCGCCGCAGCAATACCGATCGCAAGGCTCAGGCGGGTGCCATGGAGCAATCGGCTGAGCAGGTCTCGGCCCAGATGGTCGGTGCCCAGCAGATGCCCCTCGGTGAACGGGCGTTTGAACCGGTCTGCGGTGGCGGTCACATCCGGGTCCTGCAGCGGCAGGAAGGGCGTGAGCAGAACCAGCAGAAGGATCGCGCCGAGCACGACCGCCCCCATGGCGGCCAGACGGTTGCGGAACAGAAGCTTGAGAAAGAGGTTCATGTCTTGATCCTCGGATCAAGCAGGCTTTGCGCCACGTCCACCGCGATGTTGAACAGAACATAGCAGGCGGCCACGAAAACCACACCGCCCTGCACCAACAGGAGATCGCGCTTAAGGATCGCGTCAACCAGCATGCGGCCGACCCCGGGCCATTGGAACACGATTTCGATATAGACCGCGCCCGACAGGACAAAGCCCGCCTGAATGCCAAGCACGGGGATGATCGACACCATCGCCGCACGCAAGGCATGGCCCATGATCACGCGCCGTTCGGGCACGCCCTTGGCGCGGGCGGTGCGGATGTAATCCTGGCGCAGCACTTCGAGCATGGCAGAGCGGGAAAGCCGCGCGATGACGCCCGTCGCAACCGCCGCCAGCGCAAGCGCGGGCATGATCAGGTGTTTGAGCAGGTCGGGCAAGTCTCCGCCGCCGTAGATCGCATACATGCCAGACACTGGCAGCCAGCGCAGGTTCACCGCGAAGAGAAGGATCATCATCATGCCAAGAAAAAAGGACGGCACCGAGATGCCGACAAGAACCACGAATGTGATCGCCTTGTCGCCCAAGCCATACTGACGCGCAGCGGAAACCACCCCGGCAAGGATTCCAAGCAGCGCGCACAGGACAAAAGCGGTGCCCGCCAGGATCATCGTGGCATTGAACCGTTCGAGGATTTCGTCAAGCACGGGCCGGTTGAGCGAGAAGGAACGCCCTAAATCGCCGGTCAGCATATTGCCGAGCCAGATGACGTAACGCTGGACCATTGGCTTGTCGAGGCCAAGGTCGCGGTTCAGCTTTTCTACATTTTCAGGGGTGGCGTATGAGCCAAGGATCGCAGTTGCCGGATCGCCGGGAATGAGCGACATGATCAGGAAAACGATGATCGTGATGCCCAGAAGAACGGGTATGGCCGAGATCAGACGTTTAATTATGTAGCCGCCCATCTGTGCCCCCCGACTGGTTTGTTTCCGGGGCCGGCAACAACCGGCCCCGAAACTACAGGATTAGTTTTTCACGACGCCTTGCAGGTGCAACAGGAACGATGGCTCAAGGCCGAAATTCTCGACCCGGTCACTTGTCACAGCGTTCTGTTTCCAGTTGGCCACGAACACCCAAGGAGCATCTTCCTGCACGATGGTCTGCATCTCGCGGTATAGCCGTGCGCGCTCGTCCTGATCAGTCGCCGTACGGGCAGCTTCAAGCAGTTCGTCCACCTTCGGGTTGGCGTAATAGCCCGAGTTGAAGCCACCTTTGTCGGGCCATGCTTCTGACCGAAGCGCCAGATAGGGCAGCGTGTCCGGATCGTTGGTCATCCATGCCATTTCGGCCATGTCCGCTTTGCCCTCGAGCCCCGGGTTCACCTCGCCCAGGAACGTGTTCCATTCGTAGGTTTCGATCTTCACGTTCAGACCCACGGCCTGAAGATCGGCTTGAATGGCGGTGCCCATGGGCACCGGGTCAAGCATGCCCGAACCACCCTCGGTCACGAAAAAGGTCAGTTCCGCACCCTCGGCACCCGCTTCGGCGATGAGCGCATTGGCTTTTTCAGGGTCATAGGGATAGGGATCAAGCGCCTCGTTGTAAGCCCAGGCAAAGGCCGGCGGCGTCGGACCTGCGGCAACGGTGGCCGTACCTTCCAGCACGTCGTTGACGATCGCTTCCTTGTTGATCGCGTAGTTCGCAGCCTGGCGCACACGCTTGTCAGCAAACGGGCCTTCCTTGGCGTTCAGGATCAGGAACCACACATGCGGGCCGGCCTGTTCGGCGACGCTGAAGCCATCGCCCTGGAACTGACCCAGCGACGTGGGCGGCACTTCGACCATCATGTCGATGCCGCCTGCTAGCATCTCCGCAACACGGGTGTTGGCGTCGGTGATCGGGCGAAAGACCACGGCCTGCGTGCCCGCCACTTCACCCCAATAGGCGTCATTGCGCTCTACCACGACAGCTTCGTTCGAGCGCCATTCGGCAAACTTGAACGGTCCGGTGCCAGAGGGGTTACGCCCGAACTCCTTGCCATGCGCTTCGACCGCTGCAGGCGAAACCATCAGGCCCGTGGGATAGGCGAGGTTCGACAGGAACGGCGCATATGGTGCGTTGAGCGTGAACTTGACCGTCATGTCGTCGACGGCTTCGGTCTTTTCGACCGCACCGAAGAAAAACGACAGCGGGAATGGCCCCGTGTCGTGGAAAGGGTGATTCTCATCCAGCATCCGGTCGAAGTTGAACTTCACCGCCTCCGCGTTGAAGGGCGTTCCATCGTGGAAGCTGACACCCTCACGCAACTTGAAGGTGTATTCGGTGCCATCCTCGCTGATGTCCCAGCCCGTCGCCAGCGCCGGCTCCACTTCGAGAGTGCCGGATTTGTAGCGGGTCAATCCCTCGTAAACATTCACAAGAATTCGAAAATCATTGACCGCGGTCACGGCTGCCGGGTCCAGCGATTTCGGCTCGGCAATCTGGCCGACGATCAACACACCGGGGGGTGTCTGTGCGCTAGCCGATCCGCTCAGCCCCCCTGCGACAAGCGCCGCCCCGACAGCGGCCATCAGGCCGCGGCGGGACCAGGATAATGGTGTCATCTCATGTTCTCCCTGTTGATGTTCTGCACTGATAATTATCATGATAAATTGCAATCGTCAATTTATCATGATAAATGAAGAGGGATTGGCTAAGGTGAGACATGACTTTTTCAATTCTTGCACATGACCCCGAAACCGGTGCCATCGGAGGCGCCGCAGCAACCGGCAGCCTCTGCGTCGGCGGTTGGGTGCTTCGCGGTGATCTGAACGCGGGCATGTCCGCAAGCCAGGGCGCGGCACCCTCGACCTTCTGGGGCGAAGAGGTGCTGCAACACCTGCGCGACGGATCGCACCCCAATGACGCGGTAAACCATGTTACGTCCAAAGACAGCGGTCGCGCCTACCGGCAGCTTGCCGCGATGGACCTGTTTGGCAATGCGGCCGCTTTTACCGGTTCGGAAAATCAGGACTTCAAAGGCAGTGTCACATTCGCCAGCGGCATCGCGTCAGGCAACATGCTGGGCGATAACTCGGTTCTTGGAGCGATGACCGAGGCCTTTGTCACTTCGGACCTGACTTTCGAGCGCCGTCTGCTGGCAGCGCTCATAGCGGCCGAGGGTGCGGGAAGCGATTTCCGTGGTCTCTTGTCCGCCGCGATGCTAGTGCTGCATCCTGATCGCCCGCCCGTGACCTTGCGGATCGACTACCATCCCGACAACCCGATCGGCGCTTTGGAACAACTCTATCAGAAAGCCACAACTGGCGACTATGCCGATTGGGCCAGGCAGGTGCCAGTTCTGTCAGACAAGGAGCGTATCCTTGACTGACTGGGGCGCACGGGCCCAGGCAATACTGAAAGACCTCGCGGCCTGCTCGGAAGCCGGTCCGGGCGTGACCCGCCTGCCATTTACGTCCGAACATCGCGCGGCTTGCGATCTGCTCCGGTCACATATGGAAGCGGCAGCCCTGACCGTCACTCTCGACGACGCCGGAACTCTGGTCGGCAGGTACGAAGGCCCGCCGGGCTCGAAAACCCTCTTGATGGGGTCACATCAGGATTCGGTGCGGGAAGGCGGCGCTTATGACGGGATAATGGGAGTCGTGCTCCCTCTTCTGGCGCTTGCAAAACTGCGCGCGGATGCGGTGCATCTGCCGTTTTCCGTCGAGGCGCTTGCCTTTGCGGATGAAGAGGGCGTCCGTTTTCCAACGGCATTGGTCGGATCCCGTGCGCTGGCGGGAACCTTCGACCCAGCGGTGCTGTCGATGCAGGATGCAAAGGGCGTCACCTTGCGCGACGCGATGACCTCTTTTGGATTGAACCCCGACCGGATCGGCGCACTGAGGCGCGACCCCGCAGACGTGATCGGGTTTGTTGAAACACATATCGAGCAGGGTCCGGTTCTTGAAGACGCGGCGCAGGCCATTGGCGTCGTCACCGCGATCTGCGGGATTGAGCGCCACCAGATCGTGGTAACCGGGGAAACTGGCCACGCAGGCACGCTGCCCATGTCCGGGCGTCGCGACGCACTTGTCGTAGCAGCCGCCATCGTCACCGAAGTTGACCGGTTGGGGCAAACCATCCCCGACCTGCGCGCGACTGTCGGTGCGGTATCCGTCGAACCAAACGTCGTTAACGCCGTGCCGCGCCGCGTGACCCTGACTGCCGAATTCCGGTCGCCTGACGACGCGACCCGCCGCAATACCGGCGCAATACTGCACCGGTATGCCCAGGAACTGGCAGCGCAAAAACAGCTGACAATAAAGGCCGAAAGGACGTATTCCCAGGTTGCCCAGCCATGCGACGGCGCGCTGTCCGCGCAGCTGCTCCAAGCCGCCCGGCAGGCCGAAGAACATAGCCCGCTTCTGCCATCTGGTGCGACCCATGACGCATCTGCCCTGGCCGACCTTTGCCCGATCGCCATGTTGTTTGTCAGGTGCCGTGACGGGGTCAGCCACAAACCCGAAGAATTTGCCTCCGCGGGTGACATGGGTTCGGCGATTGCAGCTCTTGCCGCTTTTTTGCGGACATTGAACCCTCAAACTCACTAGAGCCGGGACCTTTCTAAACTGTATCCCACTGCATGAAGCTACAGGACCAGGCCGGGCCATGTGGTTGGTCGACCTACCCCATATCGCGATCGCAGAATTCAATCTGCAGAGTAGGTTTATTTGAAGATCCACTGGAAATGGCAAGATTGGTGGTCCGGTTCGGTGAAATGTGTGGCATCACCGAAAGGATGCCGCCGCAAATGCAGTGTATTGCTGCAAGAGCATTGGCGTGTCAGCTCAGGACTGTTTCGTCCGCAAACCAGACTTTTTGAGTAGACGATGGCCTGGCGCTGGAGCCACGGGGCCGGAGCGAGTTTACGATCGAAAACACAATCCTTGGCAACAGAGGCATTCAGGGCGCATACCTTACCTACAACTAATAAGGGCGGGGTTTCCCCCGCCCTTTTCATCGAAGCCTCAGCCAGTTAGCTGAACTTCTTGATCTCGCCCGACTTGAGCCGCGACAGGTAGGAGTCGAGCTCTTTCTTGACGATCGGCATCAGCAGATAGAGTGCGATGATGTTGACAACCGCCATGGCAAAGATCGCCGCATCCGAGAAGTCGATGACCGGGCCCAGGCTGGCCGACGCGCCGATCACCACGAAGATGCAGAAGATCACCTTGAACACCAGTTCCTTGGTCTGGCCTTCGCCGAACAGGAAGGTCCAGGCCTTGAGGCCGTAATAGGACCAGCTGATCATGGTCGAGAAGGCAAACAGGATCACCGCGATGGCCAGGATGTACTTGAAGAACGGGAAGGCCGAGGAGAAGGCCGCCGAAGTCAGAGCCACGCCCTTGTTGCCGTCCACGGTCTGGATGGTGCTTGCGCCCTCGTCCAGCAGGTAGAGGCCGGTATTGGGATCGCTGACCAACTGACCGGTGATGATGATCACCAGCGCGGTCATGGTGCAGATCACCACGGTGTCGATGAACGGCTCCAGCAGCGACACGAAGCCTTCGGTGATCGGCTCCTTGGTGCGCACCGCCGAGTGGGCGATGGCAGCCGAACCCACGCCCGCCTCGTTCGAGAAGGCGGCCCGCTTGAAGCCCTGGATCAGCGCGCCGACCATGCCACCGGCAATGCCCAGCCCGGTAAAGGCGCCGGCAAAGATCTGGCCGAATGCCCAGCCGATCATGTCCGCGTTCATCAGGATGATGACCAGCGCGGTGGCCACATAGAGCACGCCCATGAACGGCACAACCTTTTCGGTCACGCTGGCGATGGATTTCAGGCCGCCGACGATCACGGCAAAGACGATACCGGCAAAGATCAGACCGGTGATCCAGCCCGGGAACTCACCCACAACATTGGTGATCTGCGCATGCGCCTGGTTGGCCTGGAACATGTTGCCGCCACCAAAGGCGCCCAGGATACAGAAGATCGAGAACAGGATGGCCAGGAACTTGCCCGCCGGAATGCCGCGCTCTTCAAAACCCTTGGTCATGTAATACATCGGGCCGCCCGAAACGGTGCCGTCTGCATATTCGTTGCGGTATTTCACACCAAGCGTACATTCGGTGAATTTCGACGCCATGCCCATCAGGCCGGCGAGGATCATCCAGAAGGTCGCGCCCGGACCGCCGATGCCCACGGCAACGGCCACACCGGCGATGTTGCCCAGACCCACGGTACCCGACAGCGCGGTGGCCAGCGCCTGGAAATGGCTGACCTCGCCCGCATCATTGGGGTCGGAATAGTCGCCCTTGACCAGCGAGATGGAATGCGGAAACGCCCGGAACTGGATGAACCCGAAATAGAGCGTGAACACCGTAGCGGCGATCACCAGCCACATCACGATCCAGGGAAAGGAAGTGCCGGGAAAGGGGCTGAAGATGAAATTGACGAACCAACCGGTCGAGCTTGCGAAGATCTGATTGACCTTCTCGTCGATGGACTGGGCAAGGACCGGTGCCGCACTCAGCATGGCCACGGGCGCGGCCAGTGCCGCGGCTTTGATGGATGTGTTCATGATATCCCTCGTCTGTTGGCCGTTTACGGCACGATCGTGCAAGGCACGGGGGCGCATTGTGCGAGCGTTCCGGCAACCGAGCCGAAAACACGCGCGGCCAGGCCGCTTTCACCCTGACGTGCGATGAAGATTTGTGCCGCACCGCTCTTGGTGGCGATGTCACACAGCGTGTCGGCGACCTGCCCGTAGCGGATCGCGGTCTCGACCTCGACGCCGCTGCTGGCCAGTTCCGCCTTGAGCGGCGCCAGGATCGCGGTTTCAGCGCGCGCCATTTCCTCGGCACGGCGCTTGTGGCGCTCTTCGATCTCGGTCGGGGTCAGGAACGAGTAGGGCGACCATTCCAGAACATGTGCGACGATGATCGAGGCTCCCCCGGCCTTTGCCCGCTCCATGGCGAAGTCGAGCGCCCTGCGGGACGCCGCGCTGCCGTCGTAGCCGACGACGAATTTGGTTGTCATGTCTTCCTCCCTGGGAATGCTGCGCGTCTTTCTGACGCACTTGTAAAGTACACCACAGATCAGGCGATTTGTTTCGAAAATTCCTTGTCAGTCGGAAAATTTTCGGAAAAAATCCTAATCTGAATGACGAAGTGAGAAAATTTCCGATGGATAGCCTAGACAAGAAGATTCTTTCCGTCTTGCAGCAGGACGGCCAGATCTCGATGTCGGCCCTGTCCGAGCGGATCGGGCTGTCGTTATCGGCGTGTCACCGGCGCGTCAAGCTGATGGAGGCAGAGGGCATCATCCGCAACTATGCTGCCCAGATCGACCGCCAGACCGTGGGGCTGGAGGTGCAGGTCTTTATCGAGGTGAAACTGAATTCGCAACGGCGCGAGGACCTGGAGGCCTTTGAAAAGGCGATCCTGTCGATGCCCGAGATCCTGGAATGTCACATGATCACCGGCGAGTTCGATTTCCTGATCCGGGTCTGTGTGCATTCCCCCGCCGATTACGAGGCGCTTTACCGCAGCTCGCTGTCGGCGATACCGGCAGTGTCTCAGATGAAGACGCTGCTCAGCCTGTCGACGGTCAAGGAGTTTCGCGGCTATCACCTGCGCTGACGCCTCCGGGCGTTACCCGTCCCGTCCGGGCTCTGCCGGGTTGCTGGAAAACAGCGCGATCTTGTTGCCCTGCGGATCACGCAGATAGCCCACATAGAACCGCGGCCCGTAATCGGGGCGAAACCCCGGTTGCCCCTCGTCCGCGCCGCCCGCGACAAGGGCCGCGGCATGCAACGCTCGCACCTGCGCCTGATTGCTGGCCTCAAAGGCAACCATGGCGCCGTTACCCGCCGAGGCCGCACCACCGTCAAAGGGCGGTTTGACGTAGAAATCCGGAAAGACAGGCGACTGTCCCGGCGCCACCGGCAGCGCATAGCTGAGGCCCTCGGGCCCTTCTTTCAGACCATAGCCCAGCGCCGGCAGGAAGGCCGAATAGAACCGTTTCGCGGCAGCGATGTCATCGGCGCCAACAGTGACATAGGCAATCATTGCATCCTCCCTTTTCCCAAGGTCGCGGCGCTTACCCGGTGACCTGTTCCAGCGCCGCCTCGACCAGTTCCGGCCCGGCGCCCGGGCGCACCGCGCCTTCGGACAGCATCCGCCGCCAGCCGCGCGCCCCCGGGCGCCCGGCAAACAGGCCCAGCATGTGCCGGGTCACCTGATGCAGCCGCCCGCCCGTGGCCAGATGCGCCTCGATATAGGGCAGCATGGCGCGCACCACCGTCACAGGGTCGCTGGCCTTGCCTGCGCCATAGATCAGCGGATCGGCCTGGCACAGGATATCGGCGGGCTGGTGATAGGCCGCCCGCCCGATCATCACCCCATCCAGCCCCGCATCCAGATGCGCCCGCGCCGCCGCGAGCGTGTCGATGCCGCCATTGATCGAGATATGCATCTCGGGAAAGCGCGCCTTCATCCGGTGCACCAGATCGTAATCGAGCGGCGGAATATCCCGATTTTCCTTGGGGCTCAGCCCCTGCAACCAGGCCTTGCGCGCATGGATGATGACCCGCTGGCACCCTGCCCCGGCGATCTGTTCCAGGAAATCGGGCAGCACGGTCTCGGGGTCCTGATCGTCGACCCCGATCCGGCATTTGACCGTCACCTCGACATCGACCGCCGCGCGCATGGCGGCGACACACTCGGCCACCAGCCCGGGATGTTTCATCAGCACCGCGCCGAATGTCCCTGACTGCACCCTGTCCGAGGGACAGCCGCAGTTGAGATTGATCTCGTCATACCCCGCCTCGGCCCCCAACCGCGCCGCCTGCGCCAGCTCCTCGGGGTCCGAGCCGCCCAGTTGCAGGGCCACCGGGTGTTCTTCAGGACTGTACTCCAACAGATGAAGCGCCCCCCCGCGCACCAGGGCCGGCGCGGTCACCATCTCGGTATAAAGCAACACCTCGCGGCTCAGCAGCCGGTGCAGGTAACGGCAATGCCGGTCCGTCCAGTCCATCATGGGTGCGACAGACAGGCGGGCCGCCTTGGAAACCAAGGAGTTTTCTGTCTTTTCAGCCACCATCGTTGAACTTCGCGACCACGTTATTGAACCCTATTTTGCGGGATTTTCCGACGTTTATTAGTTCTTTGCATACCCACTAGCAGCTTGGCATACGAGAGGCCCATATTATTGGACTGCCAAAAACAAGGAGTGGGAAATAATGGGCACTATCGTAGAGCGCAAGAACAAATCTGGCACCAAGTACCGAGCACAGGTCATCAAGAAAACATGGAGAGGTCGTTCTTCGCAAATCAGCGACTTTCGCGCGAAAAACGACTGCTGCGGCATTCCTTTCTCGCGACCATACTGGTCGCGGTGCGGTGTGCCGTGAGAGCGGTTGCGTCTATTAATATTGTCTTCTCTTCTCCGTGCTCGGCGGCCAAACCGACCATAATTCGCGCGAATATGCCCTTCTCGCTCCAACGCCTCCACCGGCTGGAGAGCCGTCTTGTGTGACCCAAAGCTTCCGAGGCGTCTCGCCAGCGCAATCCATTGCGATTGACAAAGATAATCCCGCTCAATACCCGCCTGTCATCGATCCGGTACTTGCCATGCGACTTCGGGAAAAGGGGCGAGCCTGGCCATTTGCTCGTCGGTACGCCAACAAAGGTCGCTCATGTCACCGCTCCGTTTGCCCGGCCGTGAATCATGCAGCCCACTCAAAATCAAAGCATCCTGACCCTAGGGATACAGAGGCGACGGTAGCACCGAGCCATTTTGACGGTGAGAGATCAATGCTCCATCTCGCGAAGCCGCATGCGGAGAATACTCTCCTAGGGCAAGTAGCGGGGGGCAACCAACCGTAACCCTTATGTCAGAAACAGGTGAAACCACACGCCTATTTCGCCGCAGCCTTTTCCAGCGCCGGGCGGATGGTGCTGTCGATCACCCTTTCAGTTATCGGCCCGGCAAAGCGCAGCATGATGGTGCCGTCGCCTGCAATTACATAGGTCTCGGGTACGCCGTAGACGCCCCAGTCAAGGGCGGTGCGCCCCTGCTCGTCACGGCCCAGCGCGACAAAGGGATTGCCCAGTTCGTCCAGAAAGCCCTGCGCGTTTTCCACCTTGTCCTTGTAGTTGATGCCGTAGATCGGGATGCCCTCGCCCGCGAGCTTTTCAAGGCTGGGATGTTCGGCCCGACAAGGCGCGCACCAGCTGGCCCAGTAATTGACCAGTTTCACCTTGCCGTCGCGCAGGGTGGCATCGTCAAAGCCCGGTGCGCCGGGAAAGGCGGTCAGCACCAGCGGCGGCGCCGCTTGCCCCTCGCGCGCCGAGGGCAGCGCCTCGGGATCGTCGCGGAACATGCCGACGGCGGCCAGCAGAACGAAGGCGCCGAAAATCAGCGGCGGCGCCACCATCAGCGGCGAAATCCTAGCCATTGCGCGACATCCTCTGTTCGATCTTTTCCATCTCGGCGCGCAGCTTGCGGCCGCGCCGCAGGCTGAGCGCCACCAGACCGATCAGCAGCACCAGCGAGGCGCCATAGGCGCTCAGCACCGTGGCGGCATATTTGCCCAGATCGGGGATCATCCGTTTGCCCTTTCGCGTGCCATCAGCGCCTTGATCCGGCGCGCCCGGATCTCGGTTCCGGTGCGGTAAAAGACCAGCGTCACGAACAACAGGCCAAAACCCAGCAGACACAGAAGCAGCGGATAGGCATAGACATTGCTCACCTTCTCCTCGGTATCGGTGCCACTGACCGCGCCCGCGCGCAACACCGAGGCCCCTTGATGCAGGCCCTGGTTCCAGAAATAGACCGCATAGCGGCTGAGCACCGCAAAGACCGAGCCGACAAGGCACAGGACCGAGGTCAGGTCGGCGGCGGTATCACCATCCTCGATCGCCTCCCACAGGGCCATGTAGCCGAGGTAGAACAGGAACAGCACCAGGAACGAGGTCAGGCGCGGGTCCCATTCCCACCAGGTGCCCCACATGGGCTGGCCCCAGATCGCCCCGGTGATCAGCGCGATCAGCGTCATCACCGTGCCCACGGGCGCCGCCGCGCGCGCGGCCAGCGCGCTGACATGGTGGCGCCGGATCAGCCAGACCAGCGAGGTCACCAGCATCATGAACCAGACGCTGGTGGCCAGAAAGGCCGAGGGCACATGGATATAGATGATCTTGACGGTGGACCCCTGCTTGTAATCGTCAGGCGTGAAGAAAAAGCCCCAGACCAGACCACCCACAAGGGTAACCGCAGTCAGCACCCACAGCGCGGGCAGGACCCGCTCGGTCAGGGCCAGGAACTTGCGCGGGTTGGCATATTCCCAGAGCGCGTTGAGTCTCGTCGATATCGTCATGGGTCCTATCTAGTGCGAAGCGGGGCGGTTCTCAATTGACTTGCGTCAACGCAGATTGACGCGGAGGACGGCGGCGCTGG
This sequence comes from Ruegeria pomeroyi, assembly GCF_021405525.1. GTDB lineage: Bacteria > Pseudomonadota > Alphaproteobacteria > Rhodobacterales > Rhodobacteraceae > Ruegeria_B > Ruegeria_B alba. Next base: position 1,729,975 of record NZ_JAGQAG010000001.1, on the reverse strand, counting down.
CAAAGGGGAGCAGAGCGATGGCGGCGGCGGTGATCCCCGCCAGCATCAGAAGCGGCGTGGCCACCTCCATCCCCGCAGCCCCGCGCCGCGCCACCTCGGCGCCAAAGATCAGCGTGGGCACATAAAGCGGCAGCACCAGCAGCGACAGCAACAGCCCGCCGCGCTTCAGCCCCACGGTCAGCGCGGCGCCGAACGTGCCCACCACGCTCAGCGCCGGCGTGCCCAGCAAGAGCGAGACCACCAGCCAGACAAAGCCGGGGGCGGGCAGGTTCAGAAGCACCCCCAGCACCGGCGCGGCCAGCACCAGCGGCAGGCCGGTGGTCAGCCAATGGGCCAGCGCCTTCATCGTCACCACCGATTCCAGCGGCAGCGGCGCGGTGGCCAGCAGGTCGAGCGTGCCGTCCTCCCAATCGAGCGCCAACAGGCGGTCGAGCGACAGGAGGCAGGCCAGAAGCGCCCCCAGCCACAGCACCCCCGGCGCAATCGAGGACAAGAGCGCCGATTGCGGCCCCACCGAAAACGGCACCAGAACGGTGACGATCAGGAAAAACGCCAGCCCCAGGCCAAAGCCGCCCCCGGCCCGAAAGGCCAGCACCAGGTCGCGTTTCAACAGGGCGATCACAGGAAATCTCCATCCGGGTCGTCAAGCGGCGCCGGGCGGGCGCGATAGGGGCCGACATCCAGAACCTCCGCCTCCAGTCCCAGGTCGATATGGGTGGCGATCAGGGCCGACCCGCCCTGCCCCAGATGCGCGCGCACCGCATCGGCGAACATCGCCACCGCGTCGCGGTCAAGCGAGACGGTGGGCTCGTCCAGCATCCAGATGGGGCGCCCGGTCACCAGAAGCCGCGCCAGACCCAGCCGCCGTTTCTGACCCGCCGACAGGTTGCCCGCGTGGCGCTCGGCCAGCTCCCCCAGCGCAAAGGCATCGAGCGCCGGGGCAATGTCGCGCCCCCCAAAGACCGCAGCCCAGAACATCAGGTTCTCGGTCACGCTGAGCGTGGGTTTCAGCCCGTCGGAATGGCCGGCATAGGCGATCCGGTCCTCGGCGCCCTCGATCCGGCCTGCCAGCGGCGGTTGCAACCCAGCCAGCGTGCGCAGCAGCGTGGTCTTGCCCGCGCCATTGGGGCCGCGCAGGATCAGCGCGCGGCCAGGGGCGAGCGCGAAGTTCAGCCCCTCGAGCACGGGAATGCCGCCGCGGGCAATGGCAAGATCGGTGACGGTGAGTGTCATGCTCCTCGCTTATCCCATTGGCGCGGGGGGCAAAAGGCGGGATTTGCCGCATCGGGGACGCTTTGCGCCTTGCGGACGGGAGCGAGGGGCGCCGCCCCTCGCGCTCCCCGGAGTATTTGTGGCGAAATGAAGCGCAGGGTCAGACCGGGAGCGCGGCAAGCGCGATGCGACGGCCCTCGCCCAGGAGCACGTTATAGGTGCGGCAGGCGGCGGGCGAGGTCATCACCTCGACCCCCAGTCCGGCCTGTTCGAGGCTCTGGCGCAGGGCCTGCGGGATATGGGCAACCTCGGCACCGGTGCCGATAAAGAGCACATCGACCTTCCCCGCCAGCGCCAGCAGCGGGGCTGTATCCTGATAACCGGCCCAGGGACCGGGACCGTCGGGGCCGGTCAGCAGCGCGCCTTGATGAACCTCGCCGCCGATGCGAAAGAAACCCGGCCCGTAGCCATCGACCGGGCGGGCACCGGAATAGGTCACTTCGGTCAGGCGCATGGTCACTCTCCCAGGGTCCAGAATGGCAGCCCCGCCAGCGCCGCGCCCAGGATCAGCCCATAGGCGGCAAGGCGATAGGCCCGCTCGTATCCCGGCACAAATAGCGCCGCGCCCAGCATCGTGCCAAGCATATTCGGCACGATCAGCGCCAGTCCGGTGACGATCCAGGCCGGATCGAGCCGCCCGGCCAGCCCCATCATCGCCAGCACCATCCAGTCATAGCCGAAGAGGTAGAAAGTGATATTGGCCCGGATCGCCGCCGCCGGTTTGGGGCTGGCCATATAGACAAATATCACCGGAGGACCGGGCAGGCCCGCCACCCCTCCCAGAAAGCCCGAGGCGGCGCCGGTGGCGGTCACGGCACCGGGTCGCAGCGCGCCGTGATAGCGCCAGCCCAGCACCAGCCCGGCCAGCATGGTCAGCGACACGCCCGAGACCAGCAGGCGGAACAGCCCCGGTTCGAGCAGAAACAGCATGTAGAGCCCCAAAGGCAGGGCCACCGCCGCCCCGAGCAATAGCCGCGCCAGATCGCCCCTGTCCACATGCCGGGCGGCACGCGGCAGCATCGGCAGCGGACCGACGATATCGGTCAGCACCAGCGTGGTGATCGCGGCCACCGGCCCCAGCACGATCCCCGCCAGCGGCAGATAGATCAGCGCAGTACCGAAACCCGCAAAGCCGCGGGTGCAGCCGGCCAGAAAGGCCGCTCCGATCAGCAGGGCGATTTCAGGAGTGGAAAGGGCGAGGAGCGGTTCCATTGCGGGCAGCCTGCCCCGATCCCGACCGCGCCTCTAGCGCCAAGACGGGATCGGGAATGGCGCCAGTTCTCAGGCGTCGATATCGGCGAACTGGTTGCCCGAGGTATTGGTGGGCTTGGACCAGTCGCGCTTGACCCCCAGCCACAGCAGGATGGTCGAGGCCACGAAGATCGAGGAATAGGTCCCCACCACGATGCCCCAGATCATCGCAAAGACAAAGCCGCGGATCACGTCGCCACCCAGCACGTAGAGCGAGATCAGCGCCAGCAGCGTGGTGATCGAGGTCATCAGGGTCCGGCTCATCGTCTCGTTGATCGAGAGGTTCAGGACCTCTTTCAGATCCTTCTGCTTGTATTTGCGCAGGTTCTCGCGGACCCGGTCGAACACCACCACGGTATCGTTCAGCGAATAGCCGACGATGGTCAACAGCGCGGCGATGATGGCCAAGTCAAAGCGGATCTGAAGTTCGGAGAAGATGCCGATGGTCAGCACCACGTCATGCACCAGCGCGGCCACGGCGCCCAGGGCGAACTGCCATTCGAAGCGCAGCCAGATATAGACCAGCACCGCCAGGATCGCGAGACCCACCGCCAGAATCGCGGTCTGGATCAGCTCTCCCGACACCTTGGGGCCGACCGATTCGACCGAGACGAACTTGATGTCCGGGGCGACGCCGCGCAGCGCGTCCTGCACCTTGGCGATGGTCTCGGCCTTGACCGCCTCGGCCTCGTCCTGGGCCTGGATGCGGATCATGGCCACGTTCTCGTCAGGGCCGAAGGTGGGGTCGAACACCTCGGTGATCGAGACATCGCCCAGCCCCAGCGGGTCGAGCGCGCCGCGATAGGCGCCCACATCCACGGCCTGGGTGCTTTCGGTGCGCACCGTGGTGCCACCGCGAAAGTCGATACCGAAATTCAGGCCCTGGATCAGGAACGAGGCAAAGCCGATCACGACCATCAGCGCCGAGATGCCCAGCCAGACCCGCCAGCGCTTGAAGAAATCGAACGTCGTATCGTCAGCAATGAGTTTCAGGCGCATGTCAGACCTCGATCGTCTTGGGACGGCGGCGTTCGAACCAGGTCACCACCAACAGGCGGGTGACAAAGATCGCGGTGAAAACCGAGGTGAGAATGCCCAGCCCCAGCGTGATGGCAAAACCCCGAACCGGACCCGAGCCCATGGCGAACAGGATCACCGCCGTGATGAAGGTGGTGATGTTGGCGTCCAGAATGGCGCTGAGCGCCTTTTCGTACCCCAGTTCGATGGCCCGTGCCGGGCCTTTGGCGGTTTTCAGCTCTTCGCGGATCCGCTCGAAGATCAGCACATTGGCGTCCACCGCCATGCCGACCGTGAGAACGATGCCCGCGATGCCCGGCAGGGTCAGCGTGGCGCCGATCACCGACAACAGGCCAAACAGAAGGCCCACGTTCACGACCAGCGCGATATTGGCGAAGATGCCGAACAGGCCATAGCTGGCCCACATGAAGCCCAGCACCGCCACGAATGCGACCACGGTCGCGACCTTGCCCGCGTCGATGCTGTCCTGCCCCAGTTCCGGGCCGATGGTCCGTTCCTCAAGGAATTCCAGCCCCGCAGGCAGGGCGCCGGCGCGCAGGAGCACCGCCAGATTGGTGCTTTCCTCGACGGTGAAATTGCCGGTGATGATGCCCGAGCCGCCAGGGATGTGGCTCTGGATGACCGGGGCGCTGATCACCTCGCCGTCCAGCGTGATGGCAAAGGGCGCGCCGACATTGTCGCGGGTGTAATCGCCAAACTTGCGCGCGCCCGAGGTATTGAAGCGGAAGTTGACCGCCGGGCGGCCGTTCTGGTCAAAGGCGGGCTGGGCGTCGACCAGTTCCTCGCCGGTGACCACGGGGGCGGATTCGATGGTGTAGAACACGCCCTCCTGATCCAGCGACGGCGCCAGTTTCTCGCCCACGCCGACACGGGCATTGGCATCGGTGCCGCGCGAGACAACCGGGTTGAAGGTCAGCTGTGCGGTGGTGCCGATGATCTCTTTCAGTTCCGAGGCGCTGCCGATGCCGGGCACCTGGATCAGGATGCGGTCGGCGCCCTGACGTTGGATGGTGGGTTCGCGGGTGCCGACCTCGTCGATGCGGCGGCGCACGATTTCCAGCGCCTGGCGCACGGTGCGGTCATCGGTGGCAAGGCGCTCGGCCTCGCTGAGGGTCACGACGATCTCGTCCCCCTCACCGCGTACCTCGATATCGTTCGATCCGGCCCCGGTCAGGGTCTGGATCGGGCGGGCCAGCCCGCGCACCAGTTCCAGCGCGCGGCTCATGCCTTCGGGCTGGCTGATCTTGACCCGGATTTCGTCCGGTTTCGAGGGCTGCTTGCGGATGGTGCCCACCGTGCCGCGCGCATCGCGCAGGGCGTTGCGGATCTCGGGCCACATGGCGTCCATCCGGGCGGCATAGACATCGGACACCCGCACCTCGGCCAGCAGATGCGCACCGCCCCGCAGGTCGAGCCCCAGATTGACCAGCGAGGACGGCATCCAGCCGGGCCACTGCCCCGCCGCCGCCGTCAGTTCGGGCGTTTCGCCGCGCAGCTCGATCGCGGCGCGGGCGTCGTTGCTCTGTTCAACGCGGGTATAGAACGCGTTCGGCAGGGCCAGAACCAGCCCGCCGATACAGACAAGCCAGATCAGGACCCGTTTCCAGGTATCTATTTGCAGCATGACCCTGCCTTTTTTCGCCTCGGTCGGCTTACTTCGCCGGTTCGGTCTTGTTCAGCACCTGCGCGATGGTGGACTTGACCACGCGCACCTTGACGCCCTCGGCGATCTCGACCTCAAGCTCGCCGTCTTCCTTGACCTTGGCGACCTTGCCGATCAGCCCGCCCTGGGTGATCACCTGATCGCCGCGACGCAGGGCGCTGACCATGGCCTGATGTTCCTTGACCTTCTTCTGCTGCGGCCGGATCAACAGGAAATACATGATCGCGAAGATCAGGATAAGCGGGAGAAACTGGGCGATTGCGCCACCATCCATGGGACATTCCTTTGTGCTGAGTGGCGGGGAGCGGCCCCGCGAAATTTCCGGGAACCTATGCGCAGAACCACCGCTTTGCAAGTCAAGCGCGAAAGCGGATTTTTTGCCGATACTGCCCACTGGTCAGGTTGTCTCATGCGAGTATAGTCAAAGCAGAAGCAACGAGGAAAACCAACCATGTATCGACTGTTGGTGATAGCAGTACTTGTTATCCAGTACCTCTGTACTTCCTTGGTTTCAGCTCAGGAAACGTCGGCACCGGCTCAATCCTCTCAGGGAATATTTCAGGCCCCGGTGATCCTTGACGGGTCCCAACTGTTCCTGCTGCGCGGCGTGACTGGTTTGCCTGCTGAACGGCGCGCGCTCAGGGTTCATGAACGACTTGTACAGGTCGCCACGGCATCCGATTCCGCAACCGTCGACATTGAAAAGAGAAAAGAGCGCTTTGGTTATGTCATCTATGCCGATGGCGTCGAAATCCTGACCGTTACGCAAGCCGACGCCTCTCTTGAAAAGATCGACATAGAACTTTTGACCGATGTTCAAGCAAAGGTCATCAACGACGCGATCTTGACCTACAGATCCGAGCGATCAGACGAAGCCAGGATCGAAGGGGCGATCTATGCCATGGGCTGGACGCTGGCCTTTGCGCTTTTCACCTTTCTGGGTGCCCTTCTGCGTCGCTTCCTCAACACTCGTATCACCAAGCTGGTTCACCGAAACCTGGCCGAAGTCGAATCCGCCACCAAGGCACATGTCCGCGCCGATGCCATTGCCGCACTGATCCGGTTCGGGATCAGCTTCATCCTGTTGGTGATCTTTTTCCTGGGTGTTTACTATTATCTTTCGTTCGTTCTGCTGTCGTTTGCCGAAACGCGCTATGTCGCCCAGTTGCTGCTGACCTATGTGACACGGCCGGTTCTGAACATCGTCCTCGGGTTCATTAACTATCTTCCCAATCTCGTCACGCTTCTGATCATCGCGGCAGTCACCCAGTATATCATTCGCGGCCTGCGCATCTTCTTCGAAGCGGTCGAGGCGGGAAGTTTCGAAATCGGAAACTTCGAACGTCACTGGGTCATCCCCACTTTCAACCTCATAAGAGCGGCCTTGATCCTGATCGCGTTGGTGTTTTCGTTTCCCTACATTCCCGGGTCCGAATCTGCCGCGTTTCAGGGGCTGACCATTCTCGTAGGCGCGATGCTGTCGCTTGGATCGAACTCGGTGATGAACAATTTGATCTCTGGACTTTTCGTGATCTACCGCCGGTCCACGTCGATCGGGGATCGCATTCAGATCGGAGATCATCTTGGGGATGTCGTCGAAATAAAGCTGATGGAAACGCATCTACGCTCGACAAAGAACGAACTGATCTCGATTCCCAACGCCCAGCTGCTGAATTCCGAGGTCGTCAACTACACCAAGCACTCGGAGAGCAGCGGCGTGATTCTGCATACGACTGTTGGAATCGGCTACGAGGAACCTGCGGAAAAGGTCGAGGCGATGTTGATCGAAGCGGCGCGACGCACCGACGGCCTCAGGATGCGCCCGGAACCATTTGTGCTCTGGACGGCGTTGGCGGATTACGCAGTCAACTATGAGATCAACGCTCATACGACTCGGGGCTCGAACATTCCGCGCATCAAGTCGGAGCTGCACCGCAATATCTTTGACGTATTCACCGAAAACGGTGTTCAGATCATGACGCCATCTTATGAAGCGGATCCGGAGGTGCCAAAGATTCCGACTGAAAAATGGAGCGGGAAACTGGCCCACGAGGCGTCAGAAGCCGACCAAGCCTGACCGTCGGGGATGGTTTGGAAGCCGGCTGGAAAACTCGCTGCAACCCGGTGACGGACATTATTTTGACCAGGGCCTGAACGGATACCGGCCTTTCTCGAGGGCCCAAATGAAATTCATTGCAACAGTCATCGAATCGGTGCCTTGTTGCGATGCGCGCGCCGCGGCGCGCGGGGAGGCAGGGAGTACGCCCCCCTTATCCCAGACCGGAACGCGGCCCGGCCATCCTTTACAGAAGGAACAGGCGCATGATGATGGTGCGCTGCTATCTCGCCCCCTCCGAAATCGAAGGGCTGGGGGTATTCTGCCATGACGACATCGCCCGGGGCGACAAGGTCTGGCGCCATGACAAGATGCTCGACATCACCTTTCCCGAAAGCAAGCTCGACAATGTCGAACCGCATGTGAAGGAATTCCTGGAGCGATACAGCTATCCAGATATCAACCGGCCCGGATACCTCATCCTGGAAAGCGACGAGGGCCGGTTCATGAACCATTCGATGTATCCCAATCTGGATTTCTCGGATGGGATCTGGGGCGTGGCGCTGACCGATATTCCGGCGGGCACCGAGCTGACCTGCGACTATGCCGATTTCCTGACCGGCGTGATCCACATGCAGCCGCCGCGCCACAAGATCGCGGCCCCCCGCGTCGCCTTCAGCTGAGTCGGGCCGCAAGATCAACCGGGGGCCGGGAGCAACACCCGGCCCCTTTCTCTGTCCGCAAGCCGGTGGGGGCGCTACACCCCGGCGCGCGGATGGTGCATAACCGGGCCAGTGAATCACCCAGTCCAAGGACCAGACCCATGCACGACATCCGCGCCATCCGCGAGAACCCCGCCGCATTCGACGCCGCGCTTTCGCGCCGTGGGAGCGCGCCGGTGTCGTCGGACATCCTGGCCCTGGACGAAGCCCGCCGGGGCAAGATCCTGGCTGCCGAGACCGCTCAGGCCGAACAGAACAAGGCCAGCAAGGAAGTCGGCGCCGCCAAGGCACGCGGTGACGAGGCCGAATTCGAGCGCCTACGCGCGCTGGTGGCCGAGAAAAAGGCCGAGATCGCCGCGATGCAGGCCGAGGCCAAGGAGCTGGACACCCAGTTGACCGACCTGCTGGCGGGCCTGCCCAACCTGCCCGCCGAGGACGTCCCGCAAGGGGCGGACGAGGCAGACAACGTGGAACTGCACCGCTGGGGTACCCCGCGCCAGATGGATTTCGCACCCAAGGAACATTTCGACCTTGCCTCGGTTCAGGACGGCATGGATTTCGAGACCGCCGCCAAACTGTCGGGCGCGCGGTTCGTGCTGCTCTCGGGCGCCGTGGCCCGTATCCACCGGGCGCTGGCGCAATTCATGCTCGACACCCATGGTGAACAGAACGGGTTGACCGAGGTGAACGGTCCGGTGCTGGTCCTGTCCGAGATGATGTATGGCACCGGCCAGCTGCCGAAATTCGGCGAAGACAGCTATCAGACCCGCGAGGGCTGGTGGCTGATCCCCACCTCCGAAGTGTCGCTGACCAATATCGTCAATGGCTCGACCATTGCCGAGGATTATCTGCCGCGCCGCTATACCGCCCATTCGCTGTGCTTCCGCTCCGAGGCGGGCTCGGCCGGTAAGGACACCCGCGGCATGCTGCGCCAGCACCAGTTCGAAAAGGTCGAAATGGTCTCGGTCACCCATCCCGATCACTCGGACGCTGAACAGAAACGCATGCTGCGCTGCGCCGAGGGCATTCTCGAGGCACTGGGGATCCCCTATCGCACCATCGTGTTGTGCACCGGCGACATGGGGTTCGGCGCCCGGCGCACATATGACATCGAGGCCTGGCTGCCCGGCCAGAACACCTATCGCGAGATCAGCTCGGTCTCGACTTGCGGCGATTTCCAGGCCCGCCGCATGAATGCGCGGTTCAAACCCGCCGACGGCGGCAAACCGCAATTCGTGCATACGCTGAACGGCTCGGGCCTGGCGGTGGGCCGCTGCCTGATCGCGGTGCTGGAGAACGGCCAGAACGCGGACGGTTCGGTCACCCTGCCCCAGGCGCTGGCTCCCTATCTGGGCGGCAAGCTGACGCTGAACACGGACGGCACCCTGAGCTGATCTCAGGGCACCACACCAGACCGGAACGAGGCGAAGAAGTTACTTCTTCGCCTTTTTCTTTGCCTTCTTCTTGTCCTTGTCGTCCTTTTTCTTGCCGGACTTCTTCTTGCCGGACTTCTTCTTGTCCGACTTCTTCTTGACCTTGGCTTCGGCCTTGCGGATTTTCTCTTCGAAATCCTTTTTCTTCTGCTTGGCCTTCTCTGCCTTTGCCGCTGCCTTGGCCTTTTTGCGGGCCTTGGCGTCGGCCTCGGCCTGTTCGGCCAGGGCCGCTGCCTCGCCCGCCCGGACCTCGGCCTCGCTTGCCTCGTCACGGGGGGACGCGGGCTTGGCGGGTGCCGACTGCGGGGGGGCCGCGGTGGCGGGTTTGGCCCGGACAGGGTCGGACTTCTTTGCCGTTGCGCCGCGCCCGGCAACCGGGCGGCGCGTGCGAGAGGTTCGCCCTGCCGGTTTGCGGGCCGGTGCGGGGCTGGCAGCCGGTGCGGCGGTTTTCGACGGAGGCGCCGATACCAGCGCCTGCGCCGCGGCATGAATGGCCTTGGCCCTGAGCGCGCCGATGCGCGGCAGGTTCATCAACCGTTCGATGCTGGCGGCGGCAACCGCCTCGGCACTGTCAAACCCGTTCTCGGCCAGCATTCTTGCCAATGCCGGGCCAACGCCCTCGATCTTCTTGACAGGGGTCATGTCAAACTTCCTTTGCCTCCCGTTTGTCAAAGATTACTCGTTGTATACACAATCTGTCTTTCTTCCGTGCCCCCTTTTTGCGGCATACGTGGTCTAGCCGGTCACCGTCTCGACCACGTCCGCGCGTCTCGGAAAGGGCACCAGGCAACGGGCGTCCTCATCCCAGAGCTTGAGGTTCAGCGCGGCGACCGCCTCGGTAAAGCGGATGCGGCGCGGCGCGTATTCGGGCGGCAGGTTGTAATGGCAGGCCCGCAGCCGATAGGACGGGATGCGCGCGTTGAAATGATGGATATCGTGCAGGGTAATACAGGCCACGGCCATATCGAACCACCAGCCGAAATCCAGCGCCGACGACCCCTGCAACGCCGCCAGCTGCGGGTCCAGATCGGGGCGGCGGTCCCAATAGGTGTCCTCGAAATTATGCTGGAGATAGACGAGGAACACCCCGATCATCCCGCCCAGAAAGGAAAAGCCCAGCCAGACCAAAAGACCGGTCATCCCCGCCAGCGCCCAGAGCAGGGCCAGAAAGACGACAATGGAAAGATTGTGCAGCAGCACCCCGCGCGCCCCGAACCGGGTCGCGTTCTTGGGCCAGCGGTAGCGGATGAAATAGGTGAACGCCGCCCCCAGCGGGATCAGGATGAACGGGTTGCGATAAAGCCGATAGGCGAGCCGCGTGCGCCAGTCGGCCCCCCGCCATTCCCGCAGGGTCATGGTGTGGATCTCGCCGGTCTCGCGGTGTTCCAGATTGCCCACCCCCGCATGATGCAGGTTGTGGTTCTGCTTCATCACCTCGAAGGGCGCAAATGTGAAGGGCGACAGGACGTGACCGGCCAGTTCGTTCTGCGTGCGCGTCTCGAACAGGGAATGGTGGCCGCAATCATGTTGAAGAACGTAGAGCCGCACAGCGGCAAAGGCAAAGACCACCCCGGCGGGCACCAGCACATACCAGCGATCCACATGGGTGATCGCCAGAGAGAGCGCGGTGAAATAAACCGCGAATGTCCCGAAATAGCTCAAAGCGGCAAGCCGGTTGTCCTGCACCGCGTATTGACGTGTGTATGCTCTCAGATCCATCTCCGCACCGCTCCCTCGGATGGCCGGGTTCTCTTGCAACAGACGACTTGGGTGCGCGACGCAGGAATGACAAGCGCGCCGCGACAAAGAAACCTTTGCGTACATAGTGATAGCGCCGCAAGCGGGTATTTGTCACCCGCTGCGACAATAAGCATCGCATGCTGGCATGCGTCTGCGACCTAGCCGCGCGACTTGAGGTGCTTGGTCAGGGCGCCGGCATTCTTCTTGCGCCGGCCCTTGTAGGGGTTCTTGTCCCCCTGCCCGCGCAGTGTCAGGCGGATCGGCGTACCCGGCATGTCGAAATCGGCGCGCAGACCGTTGACCAGATAGCGCGAATAGCTTTCGGGCATCTTGTCGGGATGGCTGCACATCACCACGAATCCCGGCGGCCGGGTCTTGGCCTGGGTCATGTAGCGCAGCTTGATCCGCTTGCCCTGCGGCGCGGGCGGCGGGTGCTGTTCCAGCATGCCGATCAGCCAGCGGTTCAGCGCGGCGGTGGGAATGCGGCGGTTCCAGACCGCATGGGCGCGCAGGATCGCGGCATGCAGACGGTCGAGCCCGCGCCCGGTCTTGGCCGACACGGTGACCAGCGGCGCACCGCGCAGCTGCGGCAAGAGCCGGTCAAAGCTTTCCTTCAACTCGCGCAGCTTGTCCTGTTTGTTCTCTTCGACATCCCATTTGTTGACCGCGATCACCACCGCACGGCCTTCACGCTCGGCCAGGTCGGCGATGCGCAGGTCCTGCTGCTCAAAGGGGATGGCCGCGTCGAGCAGCACCACCACGACCTCGGCAAACTTGACCGCGCGCAGCCCGTCCGAGACCGAGAGCTTTTCCAGCTTTTCCTGCACCTTGGCCTTCTTGCGCATGCCGGCGGTGTCGAAAATCCGCATCGGCGTGCCGTCCCAGTCGATCTGGAGCGAGATGGCATCACGGGTAATCCCCGCCTCGGGACCAGTCAGCAGACGCTCTTCGCCCAGGATGCGGTTGATCAGGGTCGACTTTCCCGCATTGGGACGGCCCACCACCGCAACCTGAAGCGGCTTGTCTGCGGTGATAACGGGAGCCTCCTGCACGCCGCCCTCGGCGTCATCCTCTTCACCCTCGGGGTCGAGGTCGACGTCGGTTTCCGGCGCCTGCTCCTCGGCGGCCTTCTCCATCTTGTCGGCCAGCGGCATCAGGATGGCATAGAGATCGTTCAGCCCCTCGCCGTGTTCGGCGCTGAGCCGGATCGGCTCGCCCAACCCCAGCCCATAGGCCTCGATCACGCCGGCATCGGCGGCCGCGCCCTCGGCCTTGTTGGCGGCCAGGATCACGTGCGCCGAGCGGCGACGCAGGATATCGGCGAAGATCTCGTCATTGGGGGTCACGCCAGCACGGGCGTCGATCATGAACAGGCAGATATCGGCCATGTCCACCGCCCGCTCGGTCAGCCGCCGCATCCGGCCCTGCAGACTGTCGTCGGTGGCGTTTTCCAGCCCCGCGGTGTCGATCACCGTAAAGCGCAGATCGCCCAGCCGCGCCTGCCCTTCGCGCAGGTCGCGGGTCACGCCCGGCTGGTCGTCGACCAGCGCCAGCCGTTTGCCGACCAGACGGTTGAACAGGGTGGATTTGCCCACATTGGGCCGCCCCACGATGGCGAGGGTCAGAGACATGGCACTCTACTTTTCTAGACTCAGACGCGCCCTATAGCGCGTCCACGCGTCAACGGAAAGCGTGCAGTTGGCCCTTGGTCCCAACGACATAAAGGGTATTGCCCGCCACCACCGGCCCGGTGGTGGCCCCGCCCGGCACCTCGACCCGGCTGATCATCGCCCCATCCTCGGGGTTGTAGAGCCGCAGGTAGCCGTCATTCGAGGCGACGATTACCCGCCCACCGGCCAGAACCGGGCCGTAATGGGCATAGCTGGCGCCGCGCTTCTTGGGCTTGTCCTTGACGAAACCGGGCAGGTCCTGCGCCCAGATCACGCTGCCGTCGCTGGCGTCGAGGCGGACGATCTGGCTGCGGTCGCTGACCAGGAACACGCTGTCACCCGCCGGCCAGACCGGTCCCAGCGCGCCTTCGGTCGCGGTCCAGAGCCGCTCGCCATTGTCGGCGCGAAACGCCACGGTGCGACCCGAATGGTTGCCCGCGTAGACGGTCGACCCCTGGATCACCGGGCTGCCGGTGACATCGCCGATCCGCGCCGCCGCCCGGCCTTTGCGCTGTCCCGAAACCGAGGCGCCCCAGCGGCGTACCCCGCCTTGGCGGAAGCTGCCGATCAGGTCGCCCGAGCCAAAGGCAAAGATCACCAGGTCCGAGGTCATCGCCGGCGCCGGTGCGCCCAGGACGTTGCCGACGCTGGGCGTGGCCTGAACCTGCCAGGCGATGCGCCCGTCCTTGATGTTGATGGCCCAGCCGGTATCGTCTCCGGCCACCAGATAGAGCAGCCCGTCGCGGATGGTCGGCGTGCCCGAACCGGTGGCGTTCAGCTTCTGCTGCCAGCGCACCGCGCCGGATTTGGCGTCGAGCGCGGTCAACAGACCATAGCCGGACGAGACATAGAGAATGCCATCGGCATAGGCCATGCCACCGCCGGTGGCCTGTCCCTCGTCCTCGCCCGGCGGTACCAGATCGGTCTGCCAGGCCAGCCCGCCACCCGGGGTCACGCCCGAAACGCGCGCCGCGCTGTCGAGCGTATAGATCAATCCGCCCGCCACCACCGGATCGGCGGTGATGCGCTGGCGTCTCTCGTCGCCCGAGCCAATCGGGGTCGACCAAATCAGTTGCGGCGAGCTGCGCAGGGCGGGATGCGCGGTGCGGAACGCCTCGGTGCCCGGCGCCTGTGCCCAGGTGCTGTTGGCCTGTTGTGCCGGCAGGCGGATGGCGCGGCCCTGGTTGACAGCCTTGTCGGTAGCCCCGGCGCGGATATCCTCACGCTCACCGGGCAGGATCACCTCAGGTTCGGCGCAGGCCGAGAGCAGCAGCAGCGCGCTGCCCATCAGGGATGCCCCAAACCGGGAGAAAGAGCTGGTCACCATGGTCGAATTCGCCTGTCTTTCGTTTTCTCTTTGCCGCCGCGCGGCGCTGTCCGTGTCCCGGGCTCAACCCTGGCGGGTGGGCAACGGTGCGGGTTCGGCGCCCAGCGCCACCATCAACTGAGTTGCGCGCTGTTGCAAGTCTGTGCTGACCTCGGCGTCCTCGCGAATGGATTGCAGCCGGGCCAGTGCGGCCTCGGTGTCGCCTTCGGCGATGTCGATCAACGCCAGTTGTTCCAGCGCCAGAAGGCGCAGCGGTGCGCCGGGCAGCGCCAGGGCCTCGAAACGCTGACGGCGGTCGCCCACAGACAGAGTGTCGGCCTGCAAAAGCAACGCTTTGAACGAAGCAATCTCGCGATAGATCGAAGGTAAATCACCTTGCACTGCAAGGCTCTCAAGCCGGCTGATGGCAGCGGTCTTGTCACCCTTGCCGGTTTCGGCCGCCGCCGACAGCAGCGCCAGAACCGCCGCACCACCTGTGCTGTCGGGTTCAATCCCCTCGAGCGCCTCGGCGCGAGCGGCGGCATCGTTGGAGGATAACGCCGCAATCACCGCGTCGCCCAGGGCCTCTGCCTTGGCGGTCGCCTGGGCCTTGGAATACTCGTTCCAGCCCGCGCCGCCGACGATGGCCAGCACCGCCAGCCCGCCGATCCAGCCCCAGCGCTTGAGCAGCAGGAACATGCGATCGCGGCGAACCTCTTCGGTGACCTCGTCAATGAAACTGTCGGTGTCGCTCATGCCTGGCCCCTGCCCTGTTGTCCTGACCTTTTCCGGTTCCGGCCTCTCATACCGCGCGCCACGCGGCAAGCCAAGAGGCGGCAGACTTGCATTTTTCTTGCCCATTTGCCCCAATGGGGTGAAAAATCAAATGAACTGAGCGGTTCAGTATGGACAAGACGTTACGGAAACCCCATGTCTCTGCGCAAACGGCTCGGGATGCGTATTTAACCCGGGTCGGACTGAAGAAAGGCATTTGATGCGACTGGTACCCTTCCTAACGGCAATCTTGGTAACCGTCACACTTTACATGATGGTTTTCGAACGCGAGACACTGATGGTCTTTGCGAAAGCCGAGTCCGCCAGTCAGGCCGTAACGGCCAGTCCGCCTGCCGCTGATACCGCCGGTGCCGCTTTTGCCGATACTGCTGCTATCGGAGTGGTCGTGCTCCGCTCGCAGGCGACCGAGATCGACAGCGCGGTGGTGCTGCGCGGCCAGACCCGCGCCATACGCCAGGTCGAAGTACGGGCCGAGACCACCGGAGCAGTAATTTCGGAACCCAAGCGCAAGGGTAGCTTTGTCGAGGCCGGCAATCTGCTGTGTGAACTCGACCCCGGCACCCGCCCCGCCAGCCTGGCCGAGGCGCGCGCGCGCAAGGCGCAGGCCGAAAGCTCGATGCCCGAGGCCGAGGCGCGGTTGGACGAGGCCAAGGCGCGGCTGAAAGAGGCGCGCATCAACGACAATGCCGCTCAGAAACTGGCCGAGACCGGTTATGCCTCGGAAACCCGCCGCGTATCGACCGAGGCCGCGGTCCGGTCAGCCGAGGCCGGGATCAAGGCCGCCGAGGCGGGGCTGGAAACCAGCCGCGCCAGCATCGAGGCCGCCACCGCCGCCGTGGCCGCCGCCCAGCGCGAGATTGACCGACTGACCATCGAGGCCCCGTTTCAGGGCCTCTTGGAAAGCGACACCGCCGAGCTGGGCAGCCTGCTGCAACCCGGCGCGCTTTGCGCCACCATCATCCAGCTCGACCCGATCAAGGTGGTGGGCTTCATCCCCGAGACCGAGGTGAACCGGGTGCAGGTCGGTGCGCTGGCCGGGGCCGAACTGGCCACCGGGCTTCAGGTGCAGGGTCGTGTCACATTCCTCAGCCGCTCGGCGGACGCGACCACCCGCACCTTCGAGGTCGAGATCACCGTCGCCAATCCCGAACTGCTGATCCGCGATGGCCAGACCGCGACAATCGCGATCTCGTCCGACGGCGCCAAGGCGCACCGGCTGCCGCAATCGGCGCTGACGCTGAACAACGAGGGTGAGTTGGGCGTGCGTACCGTCGAAGAGGGGAACAAGGTGGGTTTTGTCCCGGTTGAACTGGTGCGCGACACCCCGACCGGCATCTGGGTGACCGGCCTGCCCGAACAGGCCAATGTGATCGTGGTCGGTCAGGATTTCGTGACCGAGGGCGTGACCGTGGAACCGACCTGGCGGGAGGCTTCTGAATGACCGGCATCGTCGACTGGGCCGCGTCCCGGGCGCGGATGGTTCTGGCCTTTATCGCCATCTCTCTGCTTATCGGCGGCTTTGCCTATGTGAGCCTACCCAAGGAGGGCGAGCCGGATATCGAGATCCCGGCGTTGTTCGTCTCGGTCAGCTTTCCCGGCATTTCCGCCGAGGATAGCGAAAGCCTTCTGGTCAAGCCGATGGAGACCGAGCTGGCCGATCTGGACGGGCTGAAGAAGATGTCGGCCACCGCTGCCGAGAACTATGCCGGCGTGGCGCTGGAGTTCGAGTTCGGCTGGGACAAGACCGCTATCACCGCCGATGTGCGCGACGCGATGAACACCGCCCAGGCCAGTTTCCCCGACGGGGCCGAGCAATATACGCTGACCGAGATCAACTTTTCAGAATTTCCTATCGTCATCGTCAACCTGACCGGTTCGGTGCCCGAGCGTACCATGGCGCGGGTTGCCAAAGACTTGCAGGACGATCTGGAATCGCTCGACTCGGTGCTCGAAGCCGGGATTGCTGGCAATCGCGACGAAATGCTCGAGGTGATCATCGACCCGCTGCGGCTCGAGGCCTATAACGTCACCGCGCTCGAGCTGATCAACGTGGTGCAGAACAACAACCAGTTGATCGCGGCGGGTGAGATCGAGAGCGAACAGGGCGCCTTCGCGGTCAAGATCCCCTCGTCGTTCAAAACTGCACGCGATGTCTATGACCTGCCGATCAAGGTCAATGGCGACCGGGTGGTGCGGCTGGGCGAGCTGGCGCAGATCAATTACACCTTCGAAGACCGCAAGGGCACCGCACGGTTTGACGGCGAGAACACCGTCGCGCTGCAAGTGGTCAAGCGCAAGGGCTTCAACCTGATCGACACGGTCGAACAGGTGAAGGAGACCGTGGCCAAGGCCCGCGCCGCCTGGCCGCCCGAATTGCAGGCCGCCGTTCAGATGGGCACCTCGAACGACCAGAGCCGGGTCGTCGGTTCGATGGTCAGCCAGCTCGAAGGCTCGGTCCTGACCGCGATCGCGCTGGTGATGATCGTGGTGCTGGCCAGTCTGGGCAGCCGCGCCGCCCTGCTGGTGGGCTTTGCCATCCCGACCTCGTTCCTGCTGTGTTTCGCCTTTCTGGCGGCGATGGGCGTGTCGATCTCGAACATCGTGATGTTCGGTCTGATCCTGGCGGTGGGCATGTTGGTCGACGGGGCCATTGTGGTGGTGGAATATGCCGACAAGCGGATCAAGGACGGCATCGGCCCGATGCATGCCTATGTCGAAGCGGCGCAGCGGATGTTCTGGCCGGTGGTCTCGTCCACGGCGACCACACTCTGCGCCTTTCTGCCGATGCTGTTCTGGCCCGGCGTGCCGGGTGAGTTCATGGGGATGCTGCCGGTCACGCTGATCTTCGTGCTGTCAGCCTCGCTGGTGGTGGCTTTGATCTATCTGCCGGTCATGGGCGGCGTTTCGGGACGCATCAGCCGCGTGTTCAACCGCATGTCCGACTGGCTGCGCGCGCGCACGCCCTGGGTGGTGCGCGCGGCCCTGGTTCCGCCCGCGCTCTACGGCATGTTCCTGGGTGCGATGCAGCTGTTGAACCCCGCCTATCTGCTGCCGACCGGAGCGCCGGGCGGGACGCTTGTCGGCGCTGTGCTGTTCCTCATGTCGGCCTTTGCGGCCTCGGTCACGCTGGGCGCGGCCCGGATCGAGATGCCCCAGCGTCGTGTCCCCGCCCCCGGCGGGCACACGCCCTTTGGCCATGTGATCAAGTTCATCGCCGGCAACCCGGTAATGCCCATCGTTTCGATCTTTGTGGTGTTCTTCGCCGTTTATCAGGTGGTGTTCGTCATCTTCCCCGAGCGCTCTCTGGGGGTCGAATTCTTTGTCGAAAGCGAACCGGAACAGGCCACCACCTATGTCCGCGCGCGGGGCAACCTGTCGCTGGCTGAAAAGGACGTTCTGGTGCGCCAGGCCGAAGAGGTGATCGCGGCCCATCCGGCGGTGGTCAACGTGTTTGCCTTTGCAGGCGAAGGCGGGTTGAACCAGAACAACGGCGGCGCCCAGGCGCCCGCCGATACCGTCGGCCAGATCCAGTTCGAGATCATCCCGTGGGAAGACCGCCCAACCGAGACCCACCCGCTGAGCGGCTGGCTGGGTAGCCGGCTGAGCGCCTGGCTCGGTTTCGAGGAAGAGGTGGTTGCCGCCGAATATGACGGCGATTTCGTGCTGGAACAGCTGAGCAACGAACTGGCAAAACTGCCCGGCATGGTGGCCGAGATCGAAGCGCTGGGCCGTGGCCCGGCCTCAGCCAAGCCCGTCCATCTGCGCATCAAGGGCGACGATTGGAACACGCTGTTGGCCACCACCGGCCAAGCGCGCGCGAAATTCGAAGAAACGGCAGGCCTGATCAAGATCGACGATAACCTCCCCCTGCCCGGCATCGACTGGCAGATCGACGTGGACGTGGCCAAGGCGGGCCGCTTCGGCGCCGATGTGGCCACCGTGGGCGCCATGGTGCAGCTGGTCACGCGCGGCGTGTTGCTGGGCGAATACCGCCCCGCCGATGCCGATGACGAGATCGAGATCCGCGTCCGCCTGCCGGAAAAGGACCGGGTGCTGAGCACGCTCGACACGCTCAAGGTACGCACGCCCGAGGGGCTGGTGCCGCTGTCGAACTTCATCAGCCGCAAACCGGTCGAGAAACTGGCCAAGATCAACCGCGTCGATCAGAAACGCTATTTCGACGTCAAGGCGGATGTGGAGCCGGGCCTGTTCAAACTGGTCTCTGCCGACGATCCGCAGGTGGAACTGGCCGTGCTGCGCGCGCTGCCGCAAGGGGTGACGCCAACCGGCGAGGTGTTAACCCGCCCCGCTGATGGCGCACTGTTCCAGATCGTGAGCATTGGCGGCTTCGAAAGCGCCGCCGCCGCACGCGACGCCGTCGACACCGGCAACGCACGCTTTGCACCGATCAATGCCAACGAGCGTATTCTCACCCTGACCCAGTGGTTGGAGACCGACCCGTTCGGCCCGGCGGTGGAATGGGAATGGACCGGCGATCAGGAGGACGAGAAGGAAAGCCAGGAATTCCTGTCCAAGGCCTTTGCTGCTGCGCTGGGACTGATGTTCATCATCCTGCTGGCGCAGTTCAACAGCTTCTACAACTCGGTGCTGGTGCTGCTGGCGGTGATCCTCAGCACCACGGGCGTGCTGATCGGCATGATGGTGATGGGCCAGCCCTTCTCGGTGATCATGACCGGCACCGGCATCGTCGCGCTGGCCGGGATCGTTGTGAACAACAATATCGTGCTGATCGACACCTATCAGGAATACAGCCGCTACATGCCCCGGATCGAAGCCATCGTGCGCACCGCCGAGGCGCGGATCCGTCCAGTGCTGCTGACCACGATCACCACCATGGCGGGTCTGACGCCGATGATGTTCGGGCTCAGCCTCGATTTCATCAATGGCGGCTATTCCATCGACAGCCCCACCGCGCTGTGGTGGAAACAGCTGGCCACGGCGGTGGTGTTCGGCCTGGGCATCGCAACCGTGCTGACACTTGTGGTGACGCCGTCTCTGCTGGCGCTCAGGGTCTGGACCTCGACCTATCTGGTGATGATCGGGCGCGGCCTGGCACGGATCACAGCAGGACGCTCCAGCCGCATCGCCCGCGATATGATCCTGCGCCGCTCGGCCAAGCGGCTGAAGGCGACCGAGATCATCTGGGACCCGATGCTTGCCCCCACGCCGCCGCAGATCGCGTCGGAGCAGCCGCTTAAGGCCGCGGAATAAGCGCCTGTGCGCGGCGAGTCGCTGTCGGTGTAACGCTGCTACTCCGCTCGAAAAACCGACCCGACCGCGAGCCTGAGACCAGCAACTAACCACAAATTGGGCGCAATCCTCAGCTTTCAGGGGCGATCGTTTCCAGTTTCTCTGCGAATTTCGGAAAAACCATCTCGAAACATGGCAAAATCTTGCAAAGATTGAGGCAAAATAGCATTCTTTCCCTCAACATTGATATGATCCGGCATGAGAAGGAAACCAGCACAATGTTCAGTAAGAGTTTCGCTGTTGCGAGTGCCGCTCTCTCGGCACTGGTTCTGACAACACAAACCGCGTCCGCGCAGACCTTTAGATGGTCGCACTGGTGGGGTGGCTGGAGCTATGGCGGCGGGAGCGGCAGTAGTGGTGGCACCAGTTCCGCTGTACCTGAGATCGACGCGTCCACCGGGGCGTTGGCCCTCGCAGCCGTTGCGGCAGGCTTGCTGCTTGCGCGCGAGTTGCGCCGCCGCAAGACCCGCTAAACGCACGCTTCAGATCAACGACCAGTTGCCGGTGATCAGCGCAGTCAGCGCGATAATGCCATTGGCGACTGCGTGAGCCGCGACGGCGTCGCTCAGACGTCCCTTTCGCATAGCGATCCAGGCAAAGATAAGACCAGCCAATCCAGCCTCGACCACCCGTCCGTGCAGCAGAGCAAATGAAAGGCTGGTGACTACCACCGCCAGCGCCCTCTGCCACGGTGCCGGGCCATTCAGCAGCCGTAATAAATATTCTCTGAAGAATGCTTCTTCGATCACCGGCACCAACAAAGTTGTGCCGAGGATTCGGCACAACACCCAGCCCGCCAGCGCCGCGCCGGTCAGGTCTGACAGACCCGCAGGTGCAGGGCCGCCACGAAAGGTCAGGAGCCAGCCCACTCCCACCGCCACCCCGGCCAAAAGGGCTATGGGGTCCAACCGCCGGTCGAAAGCGAGCAGCGGCTTGCGGAACAGCCACAGTGCCACGGCCATCAAAGCGACCTGAAGCGGATATCCAAGCGCCGGAGATTGCCAGAGGCTCTGCACCAGCAGGCCCGACAGCATGAAAACGATGAATGGCGCGATCAGCGCCGCATTGGTGTCATGGCGAAAGGCAGTGCGCGGCTCTGACCTCGGTGCCACAACACTCGCCCGGTGCAACGAAGGTCGCGACTGCACCACCCAGATCACCCCCAGCGCCAACAGGGTAAAGAACAGCCAGCCGGCAAAGCTGTGAAACCCGTTCACCGCCAATTCCGGAGAAATCCGTGCCCCGATGGCGATCAGCGCAGCGATGCGCAACACGTTGAACACCCAGCTGACCAGCAATGCCAACGGAAAAACGATCAACCAGAACCGGCCCAAGCGTAGCGTGTCACGCATCAGAACCGAGTATATCACGAAAAATCCGGTGGTTAGGGCAAAACCCTCGATCCCCGAACAGGTGCCCGCCATTTCGACAAAAAAGTCCTCGGTACCAATGGTGGCCACCTCTGGCGTCAGCACCACGTGAAAGCCCAGTGCCGCCAGCACCACCGCCACCCCATAGAAGGTGGCCAGGATCAGGCCGCGAAATGCCCACCAGAACGGCGCCAGCGCATCGGCCAGATCAGGGATCAACGCCGCCACCAGCACCACCAGCGCGAGACCTGCGCCACCCTCACGCAGCAGACCGAACATTTGGCGGCGCGGCACCAGCAGGAACAGCGCGCCCGTTGTCGCCAGAACCGCCCCCGCCAGCAGCGTGGTCAGGTGCGCCTGGAAATCTGCGTTCAGACTGGCCGGATCCGCCCTGAGCCAGGGCACAAAAATCAGGCCCAACCCGATCAGATGCACCGCCCACCAGCGCCGCGCCTCGCTATCGGCGGTGTCGGCGGCGCTTATCAGACGGCGGCGCAGATGCGGGCGGAACCAGATGAACAGGCCCAGACCGATGCCGACACAGAGGATACGGATGGTGGCGCTGCGCAGCGCGCGGCAGGCGGTCTCGATTTCGGTCAGGCGGCATTCGACCGAGGAAAAAATCTGAAAGATCAGGACGATGGCCAGCATCTCCAGAGCAAAAAGAACCGTCAGCTTATAAAATTGGTGCCGCAACGCCGCGTCGATCCTCGTAGCGCGCCCGCAACCCACGGGCGCGTCATAGCTATCGCGCGAAAAGGGCATCACTGTGAAGGACAAATGACGCTTCCATGGCGCTAGGGGCAGCTTAGGCGGCCTCGTCCTCGCCCGCCTGCTGGCGCGTCCAGAGCTGGGCATAGCGCCCGCCGCGCGACAAGAGCGCGTCATGGGTGCCCTGCTCGACGATCTCGCCCTTTTCCAGCACCACGATCTTGTCGGCCTCGGCGATGGTGCTGAGGCGATGGGCGATGGTGATCACCGTGCGCCCCTCGCCCGCAAGGGCCAGCGCTTCCTTGATCTCCTGCTCGGTCTCGGTATCCAGCGCGCTGGTCGCCTCATCCAGCAGCAGGATCGGCGGGTTCTTGAGCAGGGTGCGGGCGATGCCCACCCGCTGTTTCTCTCCCCCCGACAGTTTCAGCCCGCGCTCACCCACCTTGGTGTCATACCCTTCGGGCAGCGAGGCGATGAAGTCGTGGATCTGGGCTGCACGCGCCACCGCTTCGACATCGGCCTGGGTGGCGTTCTCGCGACCATAGGCGATGTTGTAACGGATCGTGTCGTTGAACAGCACCGTGTCCTGCGGCACCACGCCGATGGCGTCATGCAGGCTGGTCTGGGTCACATCCCGGATGTCCTGCCCGTCGATGCACAGCGCGCCGCCGGTCACATCGTAGAACCGGAACAACAGCCGCCCGATGGTCGACTTGCCCGAGCCGGTGGCCCCAACGATGGCCACGGTCTGTCCCGCCGGCACGTCGAGTGTCACGCCCTTGAGGATCTCGCGATCCGCCTCATAGCCGAAGCTCACATCCGTCAACGTGATCGCGCCGCCACTGACCTCGAGCGGCGCGGCGTCCACTTTGTCGCTGACCTCGGCGGGCTGTTCCAGCAGGTCGAACATCTCGCCCATATCGACCAGCGCCTGCCGGATCTCGCGATAGACGGTGCCCAGAAAGTTGAGCGGAACGGTGATCTGGATCATATAGGCGTTGACCATGACGAAATCGCCCACGGTGAGTTGCCCCGCCTGTACCCCCAGCGCTGCCAGCACCATGACCCCGATCAGGCCGCAGGTGATCAGGAAAGATTGGCCAAAGTTGAGAAACGCCAATGAATACGAGGTCTTGAGCGCCGCGCTGGCATAGGCCTGCATCGACTGGTCATAGCGGTTCGCCTCCCGTTCCTCGGCGCCGAAATACTTGACCGTCTCGAAATTCAGCAGGCTGTCGATGGCGCGCTGGTTGGCCTCGGTATCCTGATCGTTCATCTCGCGGCGCAGTTTGACCCGCCATTCGGTCACCGCGAAGGTGAACCAGATATAAAGCGCGATGGTTCCCACCACCACGGCCAGATACCAGACATCGAACAGGTACATCAGGATTGCCGCCACCAGCACCAGTTCCAGGATCAGCGGCCCGATGGAAAACAGCATGAAGCGCAAGAGGAACTCGACCCCCTTGACCCCGCGCTCGATGATCCGGCTCAGCCCTCCGGTCTTGCGGGTGATGTGATAGCGCATCGACAGCCGGTGGATATGGCGAAAGGTCTCCAGCGCCAGCGCCCTGAGCGCCCTTTGCCCAACCGGCGCGAACAGCACGTCACGCAACTGCTGGAACCCCACTGTCATCATCCGTGCCACGCCATAGGCAACGGTCAACCCGACCGCGCCCAGTGCTAGCGGCGGCACGCCCTCGCCCGCCAGCGCGTCGACCGCGCCCTTGTAGAGGATGGGGGTATAGACCGCGATCAGCTTGGCCAGCACCAGCATCGCCAAGGCCGCCACCACGCGGCGTTTCACCCATCCCTCGCCCTCGGGCCAGAGATAGGGCGCCACCCGGCGCAGGGTGCGCCAGCCCGAGCGGCGCTCGGCGGATGCGGTCTGATCCGCCGGGGCGGTGTGTGCCAGTCGTCTCATCACGTACCCTCGTTGCGGTCAGAGCGTCGGTTCGGGGTAGCCTGCCGGGCGCGGCGGCACAAGGCCGCCGCTTACTCGGGCACGGTAAAGACCTGGCCGGGATAGATCAGGTCGGGGTCGCGGATGGCGTCGCGGTTGGCTTCGAACACCTTGACGTAGAGCACGCCATCGCCATAGCGCTCGCGTGAAATCGCCCAGAGCGTATCGCCCTTCTGCACGGTGACCGCGCGCACCGGTGGCTGTTGGGGCGTGGTGCCCGGCTCTGCCGCAGGCTGGGCCGGGCGCAGCACCTCGGGCGCCTCGCGCTTGAACGGGGTTTCCAGCCGGCTCAGCACCGCCCCCTGCGCATCCAACTCGTCCAGCCGCAGCGTATAGACACCGGGCGCGATATCCACGATCTCGCCGCGCCATTTGCCCAGCGCATCGGCGGTCATGTCGGCCACCGCGCGATTGTCGAAATAGGCCCGGACCAGGGAGCCGACATTGGCGCGGCCCGCAAGGCGCACATTGCCCGCATCGTTATAGCCGATCGTGTCCAGCGCCACGCGCAGCGGTTCTGCGGTCTTGGGCTGTTCGGTGGGCTGGACCAGTTCCACCCCACTCTCATCCGAACGGAGTACCGCCACGCGGGCCGGCTCCTCGGTTGCAGCGTCGGGTTGCCACGCCTCGGCGGTCTGTTGTTCGGCGGTCTGTTCGGTGGCGGGCTGTTCGCTGACAGCCGGTTCGGTTGCGGCGGGCGTGGCCGGATCCGCTGTTGCCGCGGCGGTCTGTTCCGGTGAGGTGGGCTGCGGTGCGGGCTGGGGCGCCTCGGTAGACTCAACCAGCTCCGACTGCGGCTGGGGCGCGACGGTCGTCGCCTCGGAACTTTCGATCACGGGCGTCTGAGCCGCGTCCGCTGCGGGTGCCGCGGCACGCGCGGTGTCCGTGGCGGGCGCCGGTTCGGCTTCATTTGTCGCCGGCGCGGGTTCGACGGGGTCGACCGGTTGCGCTTCGGGCGCGGCCTGGGCAAGTTCGGGCTGCGGCGCGGGCAGCGCGGCGACGATGTAATCGCCCGACAGCGCCTCTTGACCGTCGCGGGCGGCGCGCAGGGTCAGAACGCGGGCGGCGGCGCTGAACGGTACCGTCAGAAACTCGGCGAATTTACCGTCGCGGGGCACCTCGAACTCATGCAGCGGGACACCATCCAGCAGCACCGCGATTCGCGCCCCGGCGGGGGCGCTGCCCGAGAGCAGCGCGGTGCCGTCCGGCTCGACAAAGATCTGGTCCAGCACTGGCGTGCCAAGAGCGGCGGACGGTTCGGCGGTTTCGACCGGGTCTGCCGCGGGCGCCTCGGGCGCGGCCTCGCTCTCTGCTTCGGCGGTGTCCTCCGGTTCCGGCGTGGCGGTCTCGGCTGTGGCCTCGGGTTCCGAAGCAGGCGCGGCTGCGACTTCTGGCACGGGGTCGGACTTGGCTTCAGCCGCTGGCTCGACCGCTGCAACCGCGGGGTTTTCCTCTTTTTCTTCAGAAGCTTGTGGAGCATTGGCCACAACGGGAACCGGCGCTGCCGGATCCTGCCTACCGCCGATCACCCCACCAAAATAGAGCCCGGCCACCCCGGCCACCAGAACGCCCCCCGCAACGACTGCCCAGCCAATACCGCCAAGCCCCCCGGTTCCGGTTTCTCCTGCCATGTCCGTCCTTCCCCATTCACGGATCAGACTCACGGTCCGGTCCGTCCCATCACGGTTGAGCCGCCCCGCCGTTCCCGATATCAGAGCCCCATCTCTCTGTTCACGGAATCCCGGAAAGGCCGCTCATGACCGTCAAATCCGTTTGTATCTATTGCGGATCGCGCGCCGGAGCAATGCCCGCCTATGCCGAGGCGGCCCGCCGGATGGGCGCCCTGCTGGCCGAGGCCGGCTGGCGGCTGGTCTATGGCGCCGGCGATGTGGGCCTGATGGGAGAAGTCGCGCGCGCCGCCCAGGCCGCCGGCGGCGAGACCTTTGGCGTGATCCCCGTGCACCTGCTGCGGCGCGAGGTCGGCAAGACCGATCTGAGCACCTTCGTCGTCACCGAAACCATGCACGAGCGCAAGAAGGTCATGATCATGAATGCCGACGCGGTGGTGGTACTGCCTGGCGGCCCCGGCTCGCTGGACGAGTTGTTCGAGGCGCTGACCTGGCGCCAGTTGGGCCTGCATGACAAGCCCATCCTGGTGATGAATGTGGACGGTTACTGGGACCCGTTGCGCGCATTGATCGAGCGCACGGTGGACCAGGGCTTTGCCGATGCCTCGCTTGCGGATTACCTGACCTGGGTCGACAGGCCCGAAACCGCCATGGCGGCCCTGCGCGCCGCCCTGTCCTGACGGACCAGCGACAGCGAGAACACCGCCACCGCCCCCCAGATCAACGCAAAGGCGATGCCGTGCCAGCGTGTGAAGGGCTCGCCAAAGATCACCACCGCGCACATGAATTGCAGGGTCGGGTTGATATATTGCAGCACGCCCACCGTCGACAGCGGCACCCGGCGCGCGGCATAGCTGAACAGGATCAGCGGGATCGCCGTCAACGGCCCCGACCCGATCAACAGGAGAGAAGTGGTCAGATCGCCGCCAAACGCCCCCTGCCCGCGCAGATGGAACCAGGCCAGCACCGACAGGAACAGCGGCATCATGATCACGATCTCGGCAGTGACCGAGATCACCGGCCCCAGCGGCAGGAATTTCTTGACCGCGCCATAGAGCGCAAAGCTGGAAGACAGGATCAGCGCCACCCAGGGTGCCACGCCCAGCCCCCAGGTTAGCAGGGCCACCGCCAGCGCCGCCAGCACCACCGCCAGCCATTGTCCGCCGCTCAGCCGCTCGGCAAACCAGAACCGTCCGATGAGCACCGCGATCAGCGGAAAGATGTAATAGCCCATCGAGGCCTCGGTGGCGTGTCCTAGCTGGATCGACAGGATGAAGACGAACCAGTTGAGCGAGATCATCACCGCCGCCAAAGCAATCAGCCCGGTCTGGCGCGGGCCGGCATAGGCGCGGCGCAACTCTCCCAGCCGCCCCTGCATCGCCAGATAGACACCGAACAGCAGGACAGACCAGAACGTGCGATGCGACAGCACCTCGGGCGGGGGCACATGCGCGAGCAGTTTGTAATAGAGCGGCGAAAGACCCCAGACCAGACAGGTCCCGATCATCGCCAGAATACCACGCCCGCGCTCGTCCATGCCCTACCCCTGCCCGATACTGGGCGGTATTACTCCTACCCACATTACCGGGCGGTGATGCCCCGCCCTGCACCGCTTAGCAAGCGCGAGTTTTGCCTCAATCGGTCCAGTCCAGATGGCGGCGGCCCGGGTCCATGAAATGCTCGACCATGACCGGGGTTGCCAGCGCATAGGCCTCTTCCAGCGGCAGCTCCAGATGCCGCTGGAGCGTTTCAAGCCCGCGCCGCAGCGGTGCCTGGTTGCGCGCCGCCAGCGTGCCTGCCAGATCGGCCACATAGGCCGCTAGGGCCGCCTCGGGCAGGATACGGTTGATCAGACCTGCCGCTAGCGCCCAGTCGGCGTCATAGGTGGCCCCGCTCAGCGCCATCTCGGTAACCGCGCGGCGCCCGATCACCCGTGACACGGCCACCGCGGGCGTGGTGCAAAACCCGCCATTCTGCACCCCGGGCAGGCAGAATCGCGCAGCAGGAGAGGCATAGGCCAGATCGCAGGCCGCCATCAGTTGCAGACCGGCGGCGGTTGCGATCCCCTCGACCATGGCGATGGTGGGCTTGGGGCAGCGCGCCAGATCCAGCATCAGCGCGCTGCACGCCTCAAACAGGTCGGTGACGAAGGCCCGCCCCTCGTCCGGGTCGGCCCGGTGACGCGCGATTTCCTTCAGGTCGTGGCCCGCACAAAAGATGCGCCCCGGCCCGTGAATCACCATCACATGGACCCGGTCATCTGCCATTGCTCGCCGCACCGTCTCATGCAGCGCCTCGATCATCGCCCGCGACAATGGATGGGCCGGCGCCCGGCCCAGCGTCAGAGTCAAAACCCCGGCCTCCAGTGTCCTGCCCACCAGTGGTTCCTGCGGCATCTCGATCATGCACTCTACCTCCAGGTCGCAGAATGCCCTCTGCAACTCCACCTGGCCAGCCCCTTCATTTTGCTCAAAAGAACTCCGGTGGAGGTGAAAAACTCCTCGATCTCATTGTCTGAGGCAGCACCCATGCCCTGCCCAGCTCAGCGCCTGTTGATCAGCACGATCCCCGCCGCCACCAGTCCCAGCGCCAGCCACACCAAAAGCCCCACCTGCTCGCCCAACAGCAGCCAGCCCAGTATCACCGCCAGCACCGGCGACAGAAAGCTGAACGAGGCAACGCCGTTGGCCCGGTAAACGGCCAGCAGCCGGAACCAGATCAGGAAGCCCAGGCCCACCACGCCAACCGCCTGAAACATCAGGCCGGCCCAATGCAGCAGCTCGGGCGTGCGCAGGGTCTCACCCGTCAGCGGCGCCAGCAACAGCAGCAGCGGCGCCGAGATCACCAGCTGGCTCATCAGCTGCATCTCTGCCGGTACCTGACCCAGCGGTGTCAGCCGCACCCCCAGCGCGATCGCCGCCCAGCACATGGCAGCAAACATGGCCAGCACGTCGCCCAAAAGGCTTACATGTGCGGCATCGCGCTCTATCAGCGCCAGCACCACCCCGCCCATGGCCAGCACCAGCCCCAGCACCCGCATGCCCGAAAGCCGTTCGCCAGGCAGCAGCAGATGTCCGCCCAGCGCCAGCCAGACCGGCATCGAATAGAACAGGATCGAGACTCGCGAGACCGAGGTCAGATCAAGCGCGGCAAACAGCGCCATGAACTCGACGGTAAAGAGCAGCCCGGTGATCAGCGCCCCCATAAGGGCCGCGCGCGGAAATGCGATGGGTTTGCGCAACAGGCGCATCCAGACCAGCACAAAGACCAGCGCCAGGGTTGAGCGCAGCCCGGCCTGGAACAGCGGGCCAAAGCCACCGCCAGTGATCTTGATCACCACCTGATTGAAGGCCAACAGCGCGGCAATGCCAATCAGGGCGGCCGCTCCGGCCGCATCGACGGGACGTTTCTCTTCCATCCGCCCACAGGAAGGCCGGGTCCTGCACATGTCAAGCAGATCCCGCGAACGGCCCCTTGCACCCCGCCGCGCGCTGCCGCATGACGGGGGACAGGATCCATGACGCAACCGATGACGATAGCCCCGACGCTGCGCCTTGCCAGCTACAACATCCAGAAATGCGTGGGCCTCGACCTGCGCCGCCAGCCGCGCCGTATCGTTCAGGTACTGGGGGCGCTCGGCGCCGATATCGCAGTACTGCAAGAGGCCGACAAACGCCTGCCGCCGCGTCCCGCCGCCCTGCCGCATTTCGTGCTGGAGGAGGCCGGCTGGAACGTGGTGGACCTGGGCGGCGCCGGATCACTGGGCTGGCACGGCAATGCAGTGATCTGGAAGGGCGCCGGCATCACCCAGCTTGCGAGCGCCCATCACGACCTCCCGGGTTTCGAGCCGCGCGGCGCGGTACGGGTCGAGTTCGATACCCCAATCGGATCGCTGCGGGTTCTGGGCCTGCATCTTGGCCTGCTCGCAGCCTCGCGCCGGGACCAGATCGTGCATCTCGCCCACGATCTGGAGCGGCTGCCGCCGATGCCCACGGTCTGGGCCGGCGATTTCAACGAATGGTCGCGCCAGCCTGTGCTGGACCATCTGGCGCCGATGCTGCGCTTCCTTCCGGCCCGGCCCAGCTTTCCGGCGCCGCGCCCGCTGGGCGCTTTGGACCGGATCGCGCACAGCGCGGAGCTGAGCGCCGTTGCGCATGGCGTCTTTGCCGACCGTCCCGCCCCCATCGCCTCGGATCACCTGCCGGTCTGGGCCGATCTCACGCGTCCGGACTGACAACCCTCAAACGGCGCACAGGCTTCTTTCTGCTCGGACATTTTTCCCGGGGGGCGAAAAAATTCGACGAATTTTTTCAGCAGCAGCACCCCGTCATGCCTCATCCGGCAGGCTGACGATGCCGCCGCCCACCAGCGCGCCCACGCCGGTGGTGCCGGGGCACGAGGTCGGCAGGCCGCGCGCCACCCGCACCGCCAGATAGGCGAAGGCCTGCGCCTCGAGCATGTCGCCATCGAGCCCGACGCTTTCAACCGGTTCGACGGCACAATCCAAGGACACCTGCAACATCTCCATCAGCACCGGGTTATGCCGCCCGCCGCCGGTAACCAGCACCCGCGCAGGCGGACGCGGGCAATGTTCCATCCCCTGCGCCACCGCTGCCGCGCACATACCCGTCAGCGTCGCCACCGCGTCGCTGTCGCTGAGTTCGGACACCAGCCCGATCATCTCGGCAAAATCGTTTCGGTCCAGCGACTTGGGCGGCATTCTTGCAAAATAGGGCTCGGCCAGGAACAGCTCCAGCGCGCCGGTCTCTACAGTCCCGCCCCGCGCCACCGCGCCGCCCTCGTCCATCGGCAGACCCAGCCGCGCCTGCATCAGATCGTTGACCGGCGCGTTGGCCGGACCGGTGTCAAAGGCCAACAATGCGCCGGGCACCTCGGGCCGGTCAAAACCCGGATCCACATAGGTCAAGTTGCCCACCCCGCCGAGGTTCAGAAAACACAAGGGTTCGGTCGCGCCGATCCACTTGGCGCAGGCAAAATGAAAGAACGGCGCCAAAGGCGCGCCCTCTCCACCCAGCTGCACATCGTCGCTGCGGAAATCCCAGACCACCGGCCGCCCCAGGGCGGCGGACAAGGACGCGCCGTCGCCAACTTGCAATGTACCCCGCCCGCGCGGCTCATGCGCCAGGGTCTGTCCGTGAAAGCCCACCAGATCGACGTCCTCGAACCCGGCCAGCGCCTGCGCATGGGCCCGCGTCACCAGATCGCCCGCCGCCTCCACCTCTGGCCCGGCCCAACGCCCCAGACCGGCGCGCAGCACGCTGCGTTCCTCCGCCGAATAGGCGCGGTACCCCACCGGCCCGAACCCAAAAATCGCCAGACCATCGGTCTCGACCACCGCCGCATCGACCCCGTCCAGCGACGTGCCCGACATCGCCCCCAGCGCCGTGACCGGCCCCTCTCGCCCGATGGCCCTCTTCATGGCCTTTTCCTTTGTTCAACTGCCGCCTATAAGTGCCCCGCAATCCAACCCCGAGGCAAGACATGACCTACCATCCCAAATCGGATTTCATCGCGGTGATGATGGAGCGCGGCTATCTCGCCGACTGCACCGATTATCAGGGCCTCGACGAGGCGCTGATCAAGGGATGCCAGCCCGGCTATATCGGCTTTGACGCCACCGCCAAATCGCTGCACGTGGGCAGCCTCATTCAAATCATGATGCTGCGCTGGCTGCAAAAGACCGGGCACAAGCCGATCACGCTGATGGGCGGCGGCACCACCAAGGTGGGCGACCCGTCTTTCCGCGCCGACGAGCGGCCGCTGCTGACGCCCGCCCAGATCGACGAGAACATCGCGGGGATCCGCAAGGTCTTTGCCGCCTATATCGACTATGACAGCGGTGCCGAGAACGCGGCACTGATGCTCAACAATGACGAATGGCTGGCCGATCTGAACTATCTCGATTTCCTGCGCGATATCGGGCGACATTTCTCGGTCAACCGGATGCTCAGCTTCGAGAGCGTGAAATCCCGCCTCGACCGGGAACAATCGCTCAGCTTCCTCGAATTCAACTACATGATCCTGCAAGCCTATGATTTCATGGAGCTGAACCGCCGCTATGGCTGTATCCTGCAAATGGGTGGCTCGGACCAGTGGGGCAACATCGTCAACGGCATCGACCTGACCCGCCGGGTGATCGATCACGAGGTCTATGGCCTCACTTCACCGCTGCTGACCACGTCTGACGGCAAGAAGATGGGCAAGAGCCAGGACGGCGCCGTCTGGCTGAACCCCGACATGCGCTCGCCTTACGAATTCTGGCAGTTCTGGCGCAACACCACCGATGCCGATGTGGGCCGGTTCCTGAAACTCTATACCGAGCTTCCGGTGAACGAATGCGACCGCCTGGGCGCGCTGGCGGGCTCCGAGATCAACGCCGCCAAGGTGATCCTCGCGAACGAGGTCACCGCCCTTTGTCACGGGGCCGAGGCGGCGGCGGCGGCCGAGGCCACCGCCCGTGAAGTGTTCGAAAAGGGCGGCATCGGCGACGACCTGCCCACGCTGACGCTGGGCGCCGCCGACCTGCCCGCCTCCATCGTGCAGCTGATCGTCAAGACCGGCCTTGCCAAATCCGGCAAGGAGGCCAAGCGCCTCATCGCCGAGGACGGCGCCCGTCTGAACGACGCGCCGCTGACCGATGCGGGGATGATGATCGAAGCGGGTGACCTCACCCAACCGATCAAGCTCAGCGCAGGCAAGAAACGCCACGCGCTGGTACAGCTGGCGTAAAACAACCGCCCCTTCATTTCGCCCCAAATACTCCGGGGGTGAGGCCCGCAAGGGCCGAGGGGGCAGCGCCCCCTTGCCCCGACTGGGCTCAGAACAGGGCCATACCCCCCAAACCCAGCAGCAGCACAGCGGACAGGATCGCCGCCAGCAAGGCGGCGACCGCCCGCGTCGGTCTCGGGGCGGCGATCCCCTGGCCAAATACCCGTTTCATACACGCATTAACCCGGTCTTAGGTTTCGAACCGGTTAATGGCGCCATGTGCGACACCCCCGCCCCCGATGCGCCCCCCTTGCAGCAAAGCGCCGAATTCGCCGCCGCACTGGCACTTTGCGGCCAGCGGGCGGCGCGACTGGATGACGGAACACTGGTGCTGACACGGCGCATTGGCGGGCTGCCCATCGCCCTGCTCAGCCGTGCCCGGCTTGCCCCGCCGACCCTGCCCGACCTGCTCGCCCGCGCCGGGTTGCGCCGCAGCCTGATCCTGATGAACCCGGACACAGCCTGCCCGGGTCTCGATCGGCTGGGGGCGGTGCCATTGATCACCCCGGCCCATGTGGCTGAACTGGATCTCACCGGCGATCTGATGGCGGGGCTGCAACAGAAATGGCGCAACCGCCTGCGCCATGCCCGCGGCCAGGGCTTGCGCGTGACCCAAGGCCCGCTGCCGCTGGACCCCGCGCATTGGCTGCTCACCGCCGAGGCCGCGCAACAACGCGCGCGCGGCTATCGCAACTGGCCCATCGCCCTGACGCTGGCCCATGCGCGCGCCAATCCCGGCGCGGCGCAGCTGTTCACAGCCCACCAAAGCGGCTCCCCCATCGCGGGCCTGCTGATCCTGCGTCACGGCACGGCGGCCAGCTATCACATCGGCCACAGCACCCCGGCGGGCCGGGCCGCCAGCGCCCAGACCCTGCTGATGTGGCAAGCGATGACATGGCTCGCCGCCCAAGGCGCGACCCGGCTTGACCTCGGCCCGGTGGAGACCGAACAAACCCCCGGCCTGACCCGGTTCAAGCTGGGCACCGGCGCCCGCGCCCGCCCCCTTGGCGGTACCTGGGCCTGGTGGCCGCCTATGGGCAAAACGTTGCGTCCGCTGGCCTGGCTCGACCGCAGGCGCATGCAACAAAGCTGGACAGACGCCCCCGCCCCGGATTATTGAACATATGTTCATATCAGGGAGAGGCCCATGCAACTCGACACAACCGCAGCCGTGATCACCGGCGGCGCCTCCGGTCTGGGCGAGGCAACCGCCCGCTATTTCGCCGAGAACGGCGCGCAGGTGACTATCCTCGACCGCGATGCCGAACGCGGTGAAAAGGTCGCCGCCGAGATCGGCGGGCATTTTGCCCAGACCGACGTGACCAGCGAAGACTCGGTCGCCGCCGCCATCGCCCACGCCATGGAGAAGATGGGCAAGATCACCGCCGCGGTGAACTGCGCCGGTATCGCCTATGGCATCAAGACGGTGGGCAAGGAAGGCGCGCATCCCCTGGACGCCTTCCAGCGCACCATCGACATCAACCTGGTCGGCAGCTTCAACGTCGCGCGCCTGGCCGCCGTCGAGATGGCAAAGAACGACCCCGAACCGGATGGCGCGCGCGGCGTGATCATCAACACCGCCTCGGTCGCGGCCTTTGACGGGCAAAAGGGCCAGGTGGCCTATTCCGCCTCCAAGGGTGGCGTTGTGGGCATGACCCTGCCGATGGCGCGCGATCTGGCCTCGACCGGGATTCGGGTGATGACCATCGCACCCGGCATCTTCCTGACGCCGATGCTGATGGGCCTGCCTGAAGAGGTGCGCGCAGGTCTGGCCGCCGATGTGCCGAATCCCGCCCGCCTGGGAGACCCGCGCGAATACGGCCGTCTGGCCGGGTTCATCGTCGAGATGGGCTATCTCAACGGCGAGGTGATCCGCCTCGACGGCGCCCTGCGGATGCGCTGAGCCTTTGGCCCGTGGCCGGGCTTACCCGGCCTCGGCCTTTTCTTCCAGCGTCAGCCATTCCTCTTCGGCGGCAGAGAGTTTCTCTTGCCGCTGCACCAGCGCTTCGGTCGCTTTCTGGAACTTGACCGGCTCACGGGTATAAAGCTCGGGGTCGGCCATCAGTTCCTGCAACTTGGCAATCTCGGCTTCAAGTCGGGCGATCTCGGCCGGCAGCGCCTCGAGCCGGTGCTTTTCCGAGAAGGTGAGGCCCGATTTCGGCTTCACCTCTTGCTTTGCCTTTGGCGCAGAAGGTTTTGATTTCACATCTTCTTTCGGCGCATCCTCGCCCCGTTGCGCGCGATAGTCCGTCCAGCCTCCGGCATAGACCACGGCGCGGCCATCCCCCTCCATTGCAACCGTGGTAGTGGCGACGCGGTCGAGGAAATCGCGGTCGTGGCTGACCAGCAGCACGGTGCCATCGTAATCGCCCAGAATCTCCTGCAACAGGTCGAGCGTCTCCACATCCAGGTCGTTGGTCGGTTCGTCCAGCACCAGCACATTCGAGGGTTTCGCCATCAGCCGCGCCAGCAACAGCCGCGCCTTTTCACCGCCCGAGAGCGATTTCACCGCCGCCCGCGCCTGGCGTTCGTCGAACAGGAAATCCTTGAGATAGGCGACCACATGTTTGGGCTGGCCGCGTACCATGACCTGATCGGCCTTGCCCGACACGCGCATCTCGGGGTCGCTGGTCAGGCTGTCCCACAGGCTCATCTCGGGGTCGAGCTGGGCGCGGGTCTGGTCGAATACCGCGATCTCCAGATTGGTGCCCAGCCGAACGGTGCCGCTGTCCGGTTCGACCTGCCCCAGCAGCATCTTGAGCACGGTGGTCTTGCCCACCCCATTGGGACCGACAAAGGCGACCCGGTCGCCGCGCAGCACGGTCAGGTCCAGCCCGCGCAGGATGGGCTTGCCATCGAACGCCTTGGTCAGGCCCTGCGCCTCGATCACCTTTCGGCCCGATTTCGGACCCGAATCCAGCGACATCGCCGCCGTGCCCTGACGCTTGATCTGCGAGGCACGTTCGGCCCGCAACGCCTGAAGCGCGCGCACCCGGCCCTGGTTGCGCTTGCGCCGGGCGCTGATGCCTTCGACCGCCCAGCGGCTTTCGGATTTGATCAGCCGGTTCAACTTGTGGCGGGCGGTGTCCTCGTCCTCCCAGACCTTGTCGCGCCAAGCCTCGAAATCCTCGAACCCGCGCTCTTGCCGACGCACCATTCCCCTATCGATCCAAAGGGTTGCGCGCGTCAATGCACGCAAAAAGGCGCGGTCGTGCGAGATCAGGACAAAGGCGGCGCGGGTGGCCGATAGCTCGCGCTCGAGCCAGCCGATTGCCTCGATATCCAGATGGTTGGTCGGCTCGTCCAGCAACATCAGCTCGGGCGCCTCGGCCATCAGCTTGGCCAGCGCGGCGCGGCGCCGCTCGCCGCCCGAGGCGGTCTCGACCGCGCGGGCGGGGTCGAATTTCAGCCCCTCACCGGCGCGCTCGACCTTGTAAAGCTCGCCCGGCTCCAGCCCGCTCGCGGCGTAATCGCCCAGCGTGGCAAACCCGGTCATGGTCGGGTCCTGCTCCATGTAACCGACCGACTTGCCGGGCGGGATCACGATCTCGCCCGCGTCGGGTTCGACCAGCCCGGCCATCACCTTCATCAGGGTGGATTTGCCCGACCCGTTGCGCCCGACAAGCGCCACGCGGTCGCCCGGCTGAACCACCAGATCGAGATCGGAAAATACCGGCTCGCCGCCGAAGGTCAGCGAGATACCGGTCATCTGCAACAGAGGAATACGTGCCATGCCCGCCAGCTAAACCGCGCCCCGCATGGCGTCAACGCCCCTTGTGTGCCCTCCAGGCTCAGGACCCAACAATCCTGAGCCTAGCCCGCCACTGCCCGCAACAGCCGCTTGCGGGCGGGCGGGATCGCGCCGATCTCGAGCCCGGTAAACACATGCAGCGTGTTCATCTGCCGGTCCACCACCGCGTGGTCGCTGACCCAGCCGCCCATCAGCAGATAGGTCCTGAGCAGCGGCGGCATCCGCAGCATCGCCTTCTTGGCGTCGGGCTTGCGCCGCAGGCGGGCGGCGAATCGGAACACGTCGGGCGCCTTGACCCGCGGCAGCCAGCGCTTGGGCGCCAGATGACGGTGCTTCAGCATCGCGAAGGCATCAAGATAATCGGCCGTCTCGGTCCCGGCGAAAGAAGAGCAGCCAAACAGCATCTGCACCCCGGTGCGGTCGACAAAGGCGGTCATAGCCCCCCAGGCCGCGCGCAGGATATCGGCGTCGTGATGATCGGGATGGATGCAGAACCGGCCCATCTCGACCATGCGGCCCTCGAAGCTTTGCAGCCCCGCCAACTCGTAGAATTGCGCCGAATAGCTGCGCCCGATCTCGGCGCCACCCTCCATCGTCAGCATGCGAAAGCAGCAGACCAGCGCAGCGCCCTGTCGCATGTCCTCGACCAGAATGTGGTCGCAGAGAGAGTCGAACCGGTCCCGGTCGGGTGTCGCGGTACGAAAGGCCCGTGTCCGCAGCGCCTGAGCCGCGGCGATATCCGCAGGCCCCTGCGCCAGACGCGCGCGATAGCGGCCTTTGCTCAACAGTACGGTATCCGGCATCACGCGGCCCTCCACTGAACAGGTCAAACCTAGTGGGCCGACCCCTAGCACACAAGATGTGACGCCGGGGTGACAGGTCTTGCCGATCAGTTGATCACGTTGGCGGGGTTGAAACTGCCCAAGTTGCCCAGCAGCTGGCGGATAAAGGTCTTGTCCTCGACGCTGGAGCTGGTCACGCGCCGTTCCAGAGGGATGACCCGCCCGTCTTCCAGCCCGTAGCGCTCGATATTGCGGACCACGCCGCGCTGGTCAAAGCTGATCGCCACCAGTTCGCGCGAGACAACCTGCGGCGCGCGGGCGCCGTAATGGCGCATGCGACTGGCCACATAGTAATAGCCGCTTTCGTTCAACAGACCCGAGGAACTGGGGGTGCCCACGGCCTCGACCACGCTGTCGCGGGTATCGACACCGACCTGGATCGCGGCCAGCTCCTCGGCAGTGGGTACATAGCCGTGATTGCGGTAGATGGCGGTACAGGCGGTCAGCGCACCGACGGTGAGGCCAATAGCCACGATGCGGAACACCGGTTTCAGCAGCCCTGCGGTCTTTGACATTCCTGCCCCCTTGCCTTGGCCTTGCGCGCCTTTTATCCCGATTACAGAAACCTTTGCTCCGGTTCAACAGACGAAAGCGCACCAATGTCCGACGAAACCGTGTTGCGGGTCGCAGATCTGCCACAAAACAGCGTTACCGCCTTCGACCTGCGCCCCGGTCCTGCCCGACTGGCCGAGATCGCCCAGGATCTGGGTCTGGACGGCCTGCGCAAGCTGCGATTCAGCGGCACGATCCGGGCCGAGGGCAAGCGGGACTGGCGGCTTGAGGCCGAGTTGGGCGCCACCGTGATCCAGCCCTGCGTCGTCACGCTGGACCCGGTCACCACCCGCATCGACACCCGGCTGACCCGGCTGTTTCTTGCCGATTGGACCGAGCCGGACGCGGAAGAGGCCGAAATGGCCACCGAGGATGACGAGGCCGAACCGCTGCGCGCGACCATCGACCTGGACGCCGTAATGAGCGAGGCACTCGCGCTGAATCTGCCCGCCTATCCCCGCAAAGAGGGCGTCGAGCTAGGCCAGGCGGGCTTCACCGAGCCGGGAAAACAGGCAATGACGGACGAGGAAACCCGCCCCTTTGCCGGGCTGGCCGCGCTGCGCGAAACCCTCAAAAAAGACTCATGACAAGGGCGGTGAAACCTGCCATAGGGAGCGGTCAGAAAAACCCCTTGAACGTGGCGAGAATCGCAGTATTTTCGCGCGCTCAATCGGATTTAGGGTTGGACAATGCGAAGGCCGCGGCCTAAACGCTCGTCACGCCTTCTGGGAAACGAAGAATGAAACCGGCCTGCGGCGCTGTCTGCGGCCCTTAGTTAAGACAAAGGTTGAGACAATGGCTGTCCAACAGAACAAAGTATCCAAATCGCGTCGCAACATGCGCCGTGCGCATGACGCCCTGGTTGCTGCCAACCCGAACGAATGTGGCAATTGCGGCGAGCTGAAGCGCCCGCACCACGTCTGCGCCGCCTGCGGCCACTACGACGACCGCGAGGTTGTTGCCCAGGCCGACGAGATCGAGCTGGACGAAGACGCGGCCTAAGCCCGATCTGGAGCAGGCCACGGCATGACGGCTCAACCCGATCAGACCGGCAGTGCGTCCGGACAGATCATCATCTCGGTTGACGCCATGGGCGGGGACGCGGGTCCCTCGGTCGTGGTGGCAGGCATTGCGAAATCGGCAAAGAAGAATCCCGAAGTGGGGTTCATTCTGCACGGCCCCGAAGACAGGCTGAGAAAGCTGGTCGCCAAGCGGCGCGTTCTGGACGGACGCGTCGTTTTTCGTGATTGCGCCGATGTGGTCACGATGGAGGACAAGCCCAGCCAGGTCGTGCGCAACGGCAAGAACACCTCGATGTGGTCGACGCTGGAATCGGTGCGCAGTGGCGAAGCCGCCGGCGCGGTCAGCTGCGGCAATACCGGGGCGCTGATGGCGCTCAGCATGTTGCGGTTGCGGCGTTTGCCGGGGGTGACCCGCCCGGCCATTGCGATTCTATTCCCCTCGGGCAATCCGCAGGGGTTCAACGTGCTGCTGGACGCGGGTGCCGATATCCGCGCCGATGCCCGCGACCTGCTGCAATATGCGCTGATGGGCGCCTCCTATGCCCGCAACGGCATGAACCTGCCCCGCCCCCGTGTCGGCCTGCTCAACGTCGGGACCGAGGAACACAAGGGCAAGGCCGAGCTGAAAGAGGCGCAGGCCCTGATCGCCGATTATGCCGAACGCGCCAATTACGAATTCGTAGGATTCGTCGAAGGCAGCGACATCCCCGGCAAGCGCTGTGACGTGATCGTGACCGACGGGTTCACCGGCAATGTTGCGATCAAGACCGGCGAAGGCACCGCCCGCATGATCGGCTCGCTGTTGCGCGAGGCCTTCAAATACTCGCCGCTGTCGCGGCTGGCCTCGCTGCTCGCGGTGACCTCGCTCCAGCGGCTCAGCAAGCGGATCGACCCGCGCCGCGTGAATGGCGGCGTATTCCTGGGGTTGAACGGTACCGTGATCAAATCACATGGCAGCGCCGATGCCACCGGCATCTCTGCGGCGGTCAAGCTTGCGTTCACTCTCGCGCAATCAGGTTTTGCTGAGCGGCTGGCTGCCCGGGTTGCATCCGCCGCCGCGCTTACCCAAGATGAACCAGCCCCAGCCGGGGCCCAGGCAGAAGAACAAGAAAGCAGGTAAAATAAATGGCAGGCCGCGCAGTTGTCAGAGGTGTCGGGCACTATCTTCCCGAACAGATCGTTCCCAACGCGGCATTCGAGAAAACCCTGGATACGACCGACGAATGGATTCGGACCCGGTCGGGGATCGAACGGCGCCATTTCGCCGCCAAGGACGAGACGACCTCGGACCTTGCCACCCGTGCCGCAGAGGCCGCGCTGGCCGATGCTGGGATGACCGCCGACCAGCTGGATGCCATCGTTCTGGCAACCTCGACCGCCGACCTCACTTTTCCGTCGGCGGCCACGATGGTTCAGGCGCGGCTGGGGATGACCAATGGCTATGCCTTTGACGTACAAGCGGTTTGTGCGGGATTCGTCTATGCGCTGAGCAACGCCAACGCACTGATCGTGTCGGGTCAGGCCAAGCGGGTACTGGTGATCGGCGCCGAAACCTTCAGCCGGATCATGGACTGGACCGACCGTTCGACCTGCGTGCTGTTTGGCGATGGCGCCGGGGCGCTGGTGCTGGAATATGAAGAGGCCGCAGGCACCCCGCAGGACCGGGGGATCCTGTCGGTCGATCTGAATTCCGACGGCCGCTACAAGGACCTGCTTTACGTCGATGGCGGCGTGTCGACCCAGACCACCGGCCATCTGCGCATGCAGGGCAACCAGGTGTTCCGCCACGCTGTCGAGAAGCTGGCCCAGACCGCCGAGACCGCTCTGGGCAAGGCCGGGCTGAGCAGCGCCGATGTGGACTGGATCGTGCCGCATCAGGCCAATATCCGTATCATCCAGGGCACCGCCAAGAAGATGGGCCTGCCGATGGACAAGGTCGTGGTGACGGTGCAGGACCATGGCAACACCTCGGCCGCCTCGATTCCGCTGGCGCTGTCGGTGGGCAAGGCGCGCGGCCAGATCAAGACCGGCGATCTGGTCGTGACCGAAGCAATCGGCGGCGGCCTGGCCTGGGGTGCGGTGGTTCTGCGCTGGTAGCGGCCTATCCTGCGCTTTGCAATTCATTGATATTGACAGGGAATTTCCTGACCCCCTATGCTTTGTCAGCAACAGGGGGTCGGCATGAGCGACAAAACTCTCACAAGGATGGATTTGAGCGAGGCGGTTTTCCGCGAAGTGGGCCTGTCTCGCAATGAAAGCGCACAGCTGGTGGAAAGCATGCTGAACCACATGTCCGACGCGCTGGTGCGCGGCGAACAGGTGAAAATCTCGTCCTTCGGCACCTTCAGCGTGCGGGACAAATCCGCCCGGATCGGGCGTAATCCCAAGACCGGCGAGGAAGTTCCGATCCAGCCGCGCCGGGTCCTGACCTTTCGCCCTTCGCACCTGATGAAGGAGCGGGTTGCCGCCGGAAACCGCAAGTAAATCAAAGGGTCCGTTTTCATGAGCAAATCGCCCGACGCCTTTCGCACCATCTCGGAAGTCGCGGAATGGCTGGGGGTGCAGGCCCATGTACTGCGGTTCTGGGAGAGCAAGTTCAGCCAGGTCAAACCGGTCAAGCGTGCCGGTGGGCGCCGTTATTACCGGCCCGCGGACATGCAGTTGCTGGGTGGCATCAAGAAGCTGCTGCATGACGATGGCATGACCATCAAGGGCGTGCAGAAACTGTTGCGAGAACAGGGCGTCGCCCATGTTTCGGGCCAGTCGCAGGATCTGGAGGATTCGGCCTCTCCGAGCCCGCAAAGTGGCGGCAACGTGGTCCGGTTCAATGCCCAGCCCTCTGACAGGGACAGCGCCATACAGTTCGACATGGACCTGGGCGAACCTGTCCCGACCGAGGTTCTGCAAAAGATCGTCGCCGATTCGTCCCCCGCCCCGTCTGAGGACGACGAAGAGGACGAGACCCCCGGAGATGTCGAGATTCTGTCTGCGCCCGAGCCGGCTGTGGACCCTGTTCAGAACAAGACCTCCGAGGATGCGGTCGAAGACACCCCCCCACAAGAGGCCGACGCACCGCCCCGTCCGCTTGCCATCGAAGTGGCCGATGTCCCCGCCGACGATGACATCGAGGCAGAGCCGGGCCTGCTGACGGCACTTGCTGAAATCCACGATCTGCCCGCCGCTGCGCAGTCCGGCATCCTTCCTCTGGCCACCAAGTTGCAGAGCTGGCTGGACCGGCAGGCGGGATAAGAAAAAAGGGTATGTTTTCCTCTTGCCCCTGCCGGGAAAACCGGTATGAACACCACATCGTCGGGCTATGGCGCAGCCTGGTAGCGCGTCCGTCTGGGGGACGGAAGGTCGCAGGTTCGAGTCCTGCTAGCCCGACCAAATCACACCGACGTAACGAAAAAATGGCAGACCAGGGCCTCTGGACCGCGGAGGGAACGGGATGAACGGCGTGTGCCCGAACCAGCAGATCGAGGCAATGATCGCAGGCGGAGAAATCCGTGCCGAACCGTCGGTTCTGCCTGAACAGATCCAACCCGCCAGCCTGGATTTGCGCCTGGGCGCCGTGGCGTATCGCGTCCGGGCCTCGTTTCTGGCGGGGGCCGGCCACAGCGTTGCCGACCGTCTGGCCGAGTTCGAGATGCACCGGATCGACCTCAGTCAGGGCGCGGTTCTGGAAAAGGGCTGCGTCTATCTGGTGCCGCTGATGGAATCGCTGGCCCTGACCGATGAAATCAACGCGGTTGCCAATGCCAAAAGCTCGACCGGGCGGCTGGATCTCTTGACCCGGACCATCACCGATGGCGGCACCGAATTCGACCGTATTCCTGCGGGCTACACCGGCCCGCTTTATGCAGAAATCTGCCCCCGCTCGTTTTCCGTGCTGGTGCGACCGGGCATGCGGCTGAACCAGATCCGGTTCCGGCGCGGTCAGGCGGTGCTGGACGATACCGCCCTGCGCGCGCTGCATGCCGAGATGCCGCTGGTCGATGGCCCGGCCGTCATTCAGGACGGTCTGGGCTTCTCGGTCGATCTGCGCCTGCCGGGCAGTGATCTCGTGGGATATCGGGCCAAGCCGCATACCGGTGTCATCGACCTGGAGCGGATCGGCGCCTATGATCCGGCGGAATACTGGGAGGAGGTGCGCAGCCGAGATGGCCGCATCATTCTCGATCCCGGTGCGTTCTACATCCTCGTGAGCCGCGAGGCGGTGCATATCCCGCCGCTCTATGCCGCCGAAATGGCGCCCTATCTGGCCATGGTGGGCGAATTCAGGGTGCATTACGCGGGTTTCTTCGATCCCGGTTTCGGTCATGCACAGGCCGGTGGCGCCGGTTCGCGCGGCGTGCTCGAGGTGCGCTGTCACGAAGCGCCATTCGTGCTGGAACACGGGCAGATCGTTGGGCGATTGGTCTATGAAAAGATGGCCGAACAGCCCACGCAGCTTTACGGCGCGGGCATCGCGTCGAATTATCAGGGCCAGGGGCTGAAGCTGTCGAAACACTTCAAGACCCCCCAATAACCCTCTGGCACTACAGCTCTTGTTCGTTTCGAGCCGCGCGACGCGCCTGGCGCATCTCACGGATCCGCTCGCGCTCGGGATCGGGTTC
This sequence comes from Ruegeria pomeroyi, assembly GCF_021405525.1. GTDB lineage: Bacteria > Pseudomonadota > Alphaproteobacteria > Rhodobacterales > Rhodobacteraceae > Ruegeria_B > Ruegeria_B alba. The sequence continues at coordinate 1,686,514 of NZ_JAGQAG010000001.1, read as the reverse complement.
CGGTTGGTGTTGCGGCGACGGAGCCTTGCGCGATTTGCGCCCCAGATTCGACATCGCGTCAAAGCCCGCATTGACGCCGCCATTCACCGCCCGGCGCACCACCGTGCGGACGATCATGTCGATCAGCTGGTTCACGTTCATGATTTTTTCCTCTTTGCTGCCCGGGCAGAGACATAGCATCGAATTTGGGAAATTTCAGGGCCTCGGCATCAATCTTCTTCAAAAAGCTCGGATTGGCCTTCGTTCTCCTCGCCCTCTTCGCGGGCCTCGGCAATCGGCAAGGCGCCCGGCGGGGGGCGGTTTTCCAGCAGCCCGGCGGCGCGCAGTTCTTTCAGCCCCGGCAGGTCGCGGGCGCTTTCCAGCCCGAAATGGTCCAGGAAATGCGGCGTCACCACAAAGGTGACCGGGCGGCCCGGTGTCATCCGGCGGCGGCCCAGACGGATCCACTCCATTTCCAGCAACTGGTCGATGGTGCCCCGGCTGACCGAGACGCCCCGGATCTCTTCGATCTCGGCGCGGGTCACCGGCTGGTGATAGGCGATGATCGCCAGCGTCTCGATCGCCGCGCGCGACAGTTTGCGGGTCTCGACCGTTTCCTTCTGCATCAGAAAGCCGAGGTCGGGCGCGGTGCGGATGGCCCAGCCCTCGCCCACCTGCACCACCCGTACGCCACGCCCCTCGTAGCGTTTGCGCAGCATTTCAAGCGCCCGGGCCGGGTCGCTGCCATGGGGCATGCGCGCGGCCAGATCGCCCACGCCCACCGGGTCGGGGCTGGCAAACAGCACCGCCTCGACCATGCGTTCCTGTTCCGCCAGCGGCGGCGCCTCGAACAGGCTTTCGGTGCTTTCCTCGGGCGCGTCACTCATGTCTCGGTATCTTTCTTGCGCAGGTGGATCGGGGCGAAGAGCTCGCTTTGCCGGATTTCCAGATGGCCCTCCTTGACCAGTTGCAACGAGGCAGCAAAGGTCGCCGCCGTGGCCGAGCGGCGGCGCACCGGATCCTTGCCCCAGCCTTCGGGCAGATAGCTGGCCATGTCCGTCCAGCTGCCGGCGAACCCGATCAGCCCGCGCATCCGTTCCAGCGCCTGTTCCATCGTATAGACCTTGTCGCGATCCATCACGAAGGGGCGGAATTCGTCACGGGTGCGGATGCGGGCATAGGCCTGCATCAGGTCCAGCAGCGAGGCGGAATAGGTCACGGTGCGGATACGGGCGATATCCTCGCCCTTGCCCCGGCGGAAAAAGTCGCGCCCCAGCTGGTCGCGCCCCATCAGCCGCGCGGCGGCATCGCGCATCGCCTGCAAACGCTCCAGCTGAAAGGCCAGATGCGCAGCCAGTTCCTCGCCCGAGGGGCCGTCCTCATCCGGGTCTGGCGGAAGCAGCAGGCGCGATTTCAGAAAGGCCAGCCAGGCCGCCATCACCAGGTAATCGGCGGCCAGTTCGATGCGCAGCGCCTTGGCGCGTTCGACAAAGGCCAGATATTGCCGTGCCAGCTCCAGCACCGAGATCTTGCGCAGATCCACCTTTTGCGTGCGCGACAGGGTCAAGAGCAGGTCAAGCGGCCCCTCGAACCCGTCCACATCGACGATCAGCGCCTCGGCGGCCAGCCGGTCGGTAACCGAGGTCGGTTCTTCGCTGAAAAGGTTATCCGTCATACACCTGCCCGCCCATGAGGCGAGATAGTTCCGCCTCGGCGGCGGGGATGTCAAGTTCCCCCGGCGGCTGACGCAAGGCCAGCGCCCGTTCCGCCCGCGCCTGGGCCTCGGCACGCATCCGGCCAGCAGCCCCGGCGGCGGCGGCGCGCTCGGCCAGGGTCTGATTGCAGACCAGCGCCACGTCGCATCCGGCGGCCAGCGCCTGTGCGGTCTTGTCGGCGATCGAGCCTGCCAGCGCCTTCATCGAGATATCGTCGGTCATGATCAGGCCCTGAAACCCGATCCGTTCGCGGATCAACGCCATCATCACCGGCGAGATGGTGGCGGGGCGCGGGTCGATCCGGTCATAGACCAGATGCGCCGTCATCCCCATCGGCATGTCGTTCAACGCGCGAAACGGGGCAAAGTCGGTGCTATCCAGCGCCTCGGCCGCAAGCGCCACATGCGGCAGGTCATGGTGGCTGTCCAGCGTGGCGCGGCCATGGCCGGGCATATGTTTGACCACCGGCAGCACGCCGCCGTCCAGATGCCCCTGCGCCACGGCACGGCCCAGCCGGGCCACGGTTTCCGGGTCAGAGCCGTAACAGCGGTTGCGCAGGAACGGATGGGTGTCGTCGCGCGCCAGATCGAGCATCGGGGCGCAGTTGCTGTCGATCCCCACCGCGCGCAGCTCATGCGCGATCAGCCGGGCGCGCAGATACATCGCGCGCTCGGCGCCTGTGCCAGCCCGCGCCACATGATCGAGCGGGGGGAGCCAGTTGCGTGCCAGCGGCGGGCGCAGACGCTGCACCCGGCCACCTTCCTGATCGACGGTGATCACGCAGTCGCGGCCCACCGCATCGCGCATCTCTGCGCACAGCGCGCGGACCTGATCGGCGCTGTCGACATTGCGGGCAAACAGGATGAAGCCAAATGGATCGGCCTCGCGAAACAGGGCCTTTTCATCGGCGCTAAGCCTCAGCCCCTCGGCATCGAGGATGGTGGCGCCATAGCTCACCGGGTGGTGACCGGGATACAGTCGGCGCGCTCTGCCACCAGAACCGAGCAGAAATGCCGGGCCTCGGCAAGATCGTCGAACCCGGCGGCGCGCAGGCGATAGAAAGTGCGCCCGCCGCTCGAGGCCTCCTGGATCACCCGCTGCTTGCCGTCGAGATATTCACCAAACCGGCCATTCAGCCGGTCCCATTCCGCCCGCGCGATCTCGGGGCTGTCATAGGCGCCCAGCTGGGCCAGGCGTGTGCCCACCGGCAGGCTGGCCGGGTCCAGATCCACCGCGGTGGCGGCGCCAACAGCGGCGGTCACTGCCGCGTTCATGGCCGCTCGTGCCTCGGTCTCGGCCGGAACCGAGCGCTGCGGCCGGGTCTGGGGACGCAGCGACCGGGCAACGCCGGGTTCGTCCACCAGTGCAAGTTGCGGGTTCTCGGCCAGCAGGTCGGCCGGGTCGATGGCGGGCAAAGGTTCGGGCTGTTCGATCGAGGCGGTGCGGCTGGCGCCCTCGTCCAGCAGGGCGCTCTCGCGCGCTTCCAGCGGCGCGGTGCCTTCGGTCAGTTCCGCCACCAGCCTGTCGATATCGCCATTGCGAAACGCCTCGACGGCTTCGGGATCGGCCGCATCGACCTCAAGCGAAGCAGGGGTCGGACGCAACTCGTCCATCGGCAGGTCCTCTTCGCTCAGCGACACAGGGCGCGGCGCCAGAACCAGACGGTCGGCGGGCGGCGCGGCGCTGCCCGCGGCGGCCACGGTGTTGACGGCAAGGCCCTGATGATCGGCGGGGGTACCACCGGGTTTGTCAGGCTGGATGCGCATCGGCCCCTCGACCGCGCGCACGACCGGGACACCGCTGACATCGCGCATCACCAGCTTGTAGCCCCAGATACCGATGCCCACGACCAGCGCCAACGATCCGACCGCACCCGCCACGCTGATCGCGCGGGCAAGACCCGGTCGCGCGGGTGCATGACCGTAATCTTCGCCCATGTCCTCGGCAAGGGCCTCGTCCTCGACGTCCAGCCCCATGCCAGGCATCTGATAGCTATACTGCACCTGGTTCGGGTTCACGTGACCCGTGTAATCGAAACTCGCCATATCCGCCTCACTGCCCTGTCGCGCAATTCGTTGATCACGCGAAGGAATTTCTTGAAACTGCCTCGGCCGACGGTTTGGGCGGTGTTATATCGAGTTACCGCATCTCCTCCGCCGGAGTGACGCCAAGAATAGCAAGACCGGCTGAAATCACAACCGCCACCGAACGGGCCAGCGCGATTTTTGCCTGGCTTGTGCCCTGATCGCCATCCTGGATGAATCTGAGTTCGACCAGATCGTTGCCGCGATTCCAGAGCGCGTGGAAATCTCCCGCAAGTTCATAGAGATAGAAGGCGATCCGGTGCGGCTCGTTGGTGCGGGCGGCAATCTCGACCAGGCGTGGCCATTCTGCCAGCTTGCGCATGACGGCCAGTTCCGCCTCGTGGCCCAAAAGGCCCAGATCGGCCGCGCGCAGCGCCGCATCCGAGGTGTCGATCCCCGCCTCGGCCGCCCGACGCAGCACCGAGGACACCCGCGCATGGGCGTATTGCACGTAGAACACCGGGTTCTCGCGGCTCTGCTCCAGCACCTTGTCGAAATCGAAATCCAGCGGTGCGTCATTCTTGCGGGTCAGCATGACAAAGCGGGTCACATCCGGGCCAACCTGCTCGACCACGTCGCGCAGGGTGACGAAGTTGCCTGCCCGTTTCGACATCTTGAACGGCTCGCCATTCTTCCACAGCTTGACCAGCTGACACAGCTTGATGTCGAGCGGCACACGCCCGTCCGACAGGGCCGAAACGGCGGCCTTCATCCGTTTGACATAGCCGCCATGATCGGCACCGAACACATCAATAAGCGCGTCGAAGCCCCTGGAAACCTTGTCATAATGATAAGCGATATCGGGGGCGAAATAGGTCCATGCGCCATCCGATTTCATGATCGGCCGGTCCACGTCATCGCCATGTTCGGTGGATTTGAACAGGGTCTGCTCGCGCGGCTCCCAATCCTCGGGCAGCTTGCCCTTGGGCGGCTCCAGCGTGCCGCGATAGATCAGCCCCTTGGCGCGCAGACTGTCGATCGCCGCCTCGATCCGGCCCGTGCCATAGAGCGACTTTTCCGAATAGAACACATCCATCTGAACCCCGAGCTGGGCCAGATCGGCGCGGATCAGATCCATCATCGCATCGGTGGCAAAGTTGCGGATGTCCTCCAGCCAGACCTCTTCGGGTTGGCCGACATAGGCGTCGCCCACCTTGTCCTTGAGCGCCTGACCGACCTCGACCAGGTACTCGCCGGGATAGGTGCCATCGGCAAACTCCACCGCCTGACCATGCGCCTCGAGATAGCGCAGATAGACCGAGCGGGCGAGCACGTCGACCTGGGTGCCGCCATCGTTGATGTAATATTCGCGCGTCACCTGATAGCCGGCGTAATCCAGCAGGCTGGCCAGCGCATCACCGAACACCGCGCCCCTTGTGTGGCCCACATGCAGCGGGCCGGTGGGATTGGCGCTGACATATTCCACGTTGACCTTCTTGCCCTGCCCCATGTCCGAGCGGCCATAGGCGGTGCCATCTTGCAGCACGGTGCCGACGACCCGCTGCCAGACGGGGGCGGCCAGGGTCAGGTTGAGAAAGCCGGGCCCGGCCACTTCGGCCTTGGCCACGCGGTCATCGGCGGCCAGCCGGGTGGCCAGCGCCTCGGCGATGTCGCGGGGTTTCTGGCCGGCGGGTTTGGCCAGCACCATGGCGGCGTTGGTGGCCATGTCGCCATGGGCGGCATCGCGCGGCGGTTCGACCGCCACATTGGCGAAATCGAGACCCTGGGGCAGCGCGCCCCCGGCCTGCATCTGGTCCAGCGCCTCCAGAACGAGGCCGCGCATCTCGGTAAAGAGGTTCATCTCGGCATCCTTTTGCTTGACTGGCGGTTTACCACGCAAACCGCCAAGGTCAATGCAGCCCGGCGCGCGCGTCAGTGCCGTATCGGTTCGCTTCCCGTCAGCCGCGCATGGTCCTGCAAGGCAAAGCGGTCGGTCATGCCCGAGACATAATCGGACACGATCCGCGCCAGCGCGGTCTCGTCCGGGGCGGCGTCGATTTCACCATGCCAGTGTTTCGGCATCTGCCGGGGATCGTTCAGATAGATCGGAAAGAGTTCCTCGACCACCCGCGCCACCTGTTCGCGCACCACCATGACCGAGGGCGCGCGATACATGCGGGTGAACAAAAAGGCCCTGATCTGGCGCAGATCGGACCAGAGTGCATCCGAAAACCGGATCACCGGGCGGCCCAGATAGCGGATGTCCTCAACGCTTTCGGCCCCCGACCCGGCCAGCGCCGCGCGCGACGTGTCGATCACATCGGCCACCATCACGCCGAACACCCGCCTCAGCGCCTCGTGCCTCCGGCGATAGGCATCGGTATCGGGATAGGTGCGGTCGACCTCGGCATAACAGTCGCCGACGATGGGCAGTTCAGCGATCTCGTCATCACTGAACAGCCCGGCGCGCAACCCGTCATGCAGGTCGTGATTGTTATAGGCGATATCGTCGGACAGGGCGGCCACCTGCGCCTCGGCGCTAGCATGGGTGGCCAGTTCCAGATCAAAGGCAGCGTTGCATTCCGCCAGCGCCCAGGGCAGCGCACCCGTGACCGGGCCGTTATGCTTGGCAATCGCCTCAAGGGTTTCCCAGGTCAGGTTCAGCCCGTCAAAGGCGGCGTAATGCCGTTCCAGCCGGGTGACGATGCGAATGGCCTGGGCGTTGTGGTCGAACCCGCCATAGGGTTCCATCAGCGCGTGCAACGCATCCTCGCCGGTATGACCAAAGGGCGTGTGGCCCAGATCATGGGCCAGCGCCACCGCCTCGGTCAGTTCAGGGTTCAGCCCCAGCGCCCCCGCGATGGTGCGCGCCACCTGCGCCACCTCGATCGAATGGGTCAGCCGGGTGCGATAACTGTCACCCTCATGTTCGACAAAGACCTGGGTCTTGTGCTTCAGCCTGCGAAAGGCGCTGGCATGGATGATCCGGTCGCGATCACGCTGGAAACAGGAGCGAAAGCCGCTTTCCTCTTCGGCCACCAGCCGCCCGCGCGCGCGGCCCGGATCCGAGGCAAACCCCGCTCTTTTCAATGGTCTCGTCCTTGTCGCCTGTCCCTGCCCCCTCTATATTGCAGGCTGCACCGGAAAGAAACCGTGGAGACCGCGATGCGCCTGCCCCCCAAAGTGACTGACCGCGCCTTTGCCCGGCTCGCCGAGATCGGCGCCGCGGATCAGGGCCAGGCGCTGCGCGTTGCGGTCGAAGGCGGCGGCTGTTCCGGCTTTCAGTACGAGATCGCCTTGGACGAACCCAAGTCCGACGATCTGGTGCTCGAAGGCCAGGGTCAACGGGTGGTGGTCGACGCGGTATCGCTGCCGTTTCTGGAAAACGCCGTCATCGACTTTTCCGAAGAGCTGATCGGCGCCCGTTTCGTGATCGACAATCCGAACGCCACCGCCTCTTGCGGCTGCGGCACCTCGTTCTCGATCTGAACCTCAGGGATCGGTGCGCAGGCTCAGTTCCTCCTGCGCGCGCGTTGGGGTCATCTGATCCCAGATCAGATAGAGGCCCGAAACCATCACGATGGCAGCACCCAGCCAGGTCATCGGCGCGGGCCATTCGCCAAAGGCCAGCGCGCCCAGCGCCACCATCCAGACGAATTGCAGGTTCAACAGCGGCGTGACCACATAGGCCGCCAGCAGCCTGAGCGCGATCACCAGCAGCCAGCGCGCCAGGAACAACAGCGCTGCATAGGCCCCGACCCAGGCCAGATCCAGCATCGGCATCGGCACCCAGACAAAGGGCAGCGCCGCCGCCATGCTGAGCCCCAGCGCCAGGTTCGGATAGAATACCTGCGCCAGCGCGTTGCTTTCATGGCGGCCGATATAGCGCGACAGGATCAGAGAGAAGGTGCCCGTCACCACCCCGCCCAGCGCCCAGAGATGCCCCGCCCCGATGGCGCCTATGCCACCCGGCATCAGGCAAAGCACGCCCACAAATCCCGCCACCAGTGCGGCCCAGGCCGCCGGGCGGGCATGTTCGTCCAGCATCAGCCCCGACATCAGCGCCGCCACGATCGGCATCAGACCGATAAAGACAAAGACATCTGCAAAAGGCAGCAGCCGGAAGGTATGAAAGAAGCAGAGCGAGGCCACCACCGTTGCCAATGCCCGCAGCGCCATGGCGCGGGGGCAGACGGTTCTGAGCGCCCGCGTCCGGTTACCCCGCGCCGCCGCGAGGCTGATCGCTGCAACGATGAACCCCGAGATCGCGTAAAGCTGTGGCGCCGCATACCCTTGTGCGATGAGCTTGGTGATCGCGTCTGCCGACGAGATCACCGCGGTGTAGGCCAGAACCAGCCCTCCCCCTGTCAGGGCCGACCTCATACCGCCACCCGTAACAGTCCAGTGCGAGCAAAGCCGGCAAAGAAAGCGTCAAACCGGGGGCTGCTGGCCTCGGCCGCGCTCAGGATATCGTGGCCGGTCTCGCTCAACTGCGCCGCGATTTGCGGACGCATCGAGCCCCAGTCACCGCTGCGTGCGGCGCCCATACGATAGATGCATTCGGAAATCTCTCGTAGCGGCCCGCCCCAGTCGGTCGCCCGATGGAACGAGACCGGGCCTTGTGCCACGGCCTGATCAGGCGCGCCTCGCCCTGCCGCCAACCCGGCCCAGGCACATACCAGATACTCGTGATAATCGTCCCGCATCTCTGCCTGCGCTCCACTAAAAAGGGTAAAACCCCCTAACGCGCCCGCCAGCCAATCTTCCCAGATCGGCGAGGGCGTCGCTCCAGCATAGCGCATTGCGACACAGATTTCCGCTAAAAGATCCGCATTTTGCTCGAGATAGGCCAAAAGACCTGCAAATTCGAGGCTGACAAGCGCCTCGGCAGGTAGGTCCGGCGCACGCCGCCCATACTCGGAAAGGTAGAAAACGATATGGGTCAGCTCATAGGCCGCCTTCTTGTTGGGCAGAGCAAAGGTTTCTGAGCGGGCGATGAAATCATGTAAGCGGTCGGTCAGACCTGCGTCGCGCGGCGTAAACTCGATGCCGCGTCGTGCCAGCAGGCGGCGCGCCTCGGCGCGTTGCAGATCCGATAGCTCGGCCTCGGGTAAGCCCTGCCCGGCCACCCATTCGGCCAGTTCGACGCCCATCTCGCCCGTCATCCCCAGATCCTCCAGATCTAGGCACAGTGACAACAGGAAGCGATAGTATTGGGGAAAGAAGCGCAGCCGTTCAGGCAACTCGCGGTAAAAGGTCAGATGCGGAGCCAAGGCCTCTTCGCCCGGCGCCTGGCCGGTACATTCCAATATATTCAGAAGCTCTGCGTTCTCCTTGAGCCAGAATACGTCGTCCCCAAAACGGCGATGGCTTGCAAAACCTTCGATCAGTGCCGCGAGCCCCCGAAGGGGCCCGAAGCTTGGACGCCGGGCGTTCAGATGGATTACGTTCGACATGAGAATTCTCCCCTGTTTCGCGGCGCCCAACAAACGCCCGGCCTCTGTCTTGCCTTCGCTTAGCTGCCCGACGAGAACATCTGAGTACCTTCGCCCAGCTTGACCGCAACCGCGCCCACTTTCTCGCAGCTGGTCGAGAACATCTGAACGCCCTCGCCCGTGGTGGTGTCGCGGCCCGAGGCCTGGCAGCTGGTCGAGAACATCTGAACGCCCTCGCCCGTGGCGGTGTCGGCGCCCGAGGCCTGGCAGCTGGTCGAGAACATCTGAACGCCCTCGCCCGTGGCGGTGTCGGCGCCCGAGGCCTGGCAGCTGGTCGAGAACATCTGAACGCCCTCGCCCGTGGCGGTGTCGGCGCCCGAGGCCTGGCAGCTGGTCGAGAACATCTGAACACCCTCGCCCATCATTGCGCGTGCCGAGGTTATCGGCGCGGAGCCGGACGAGAACATTTCCGTTACGTCGCCATCCATCATGCTGGCACCGTCTTTGTTTTCGCCTTGGATTTGGTTGATCTTGAGCATGGCAGTCATTGGTCTGTCCCCCAGAGTTGGTGTTGATGACCCCCTCACGGTTGCAGGACCGACGGCTCTCGAAAAGATATTTTTCAATCATGCGTTGCAAAATAATGAGTTATCCACATTAAGGAAATGAGGCAAAAATAAGTCATTCAACAAAATTGCAGGCCACGGAAATCATTGAAAAATTTTTATCCACAACCCGAAAATTCAGCGAATTGGGGCGAAAGTTCGGCAACTTCACAGCGAATCGGAGGGACGGATTCGCCCGAACTTGCCGATCTGCGGGTTCTTGCATCGCTTGCCCCCGCCGCCGGGATCGGGGATAGATCGGGGCAAAGCCAGCACGGGGGACCCGGACATGAAGATCGCCACGTTCAACATCAACGGGATCAAGGCCCGCGCCGAGGCGCTTCCAAACTGGCTGGACAGCGCCCAACCCGATGTGGTGCTGCTGCAAGAGATCAAGTCGGTGGACGAGGCTTTCCCCCGCGATCTGTTCGAAGAGCGCGGGTATAACGTGGAAACGCATGGCCAGAAAGGCTTCAACGGGGTGGCGATCCTGTCGAAACTTCCGCTCGAGGATGTCTCGCGCGGGCTACCGGGCGACGAGAGCGACGAACAGGCGCGCTGGATCGAGGCCACGGTGGTGGGCAAACAGGCGCTGCGGGTCTGCGGGCTTTACCTGCCCAATGGCAACCCGGTCGAACTGGCCGAGGATGGCAGCCCGGTGCCGGGCGGCAAGTACGACTACAAGCTGCGCTGGATGGAGCGGCTGCGGACCCGCGCGGCAGAGCTGTTGGCGGCAGAGGAACCGGCGCTGATGGCGGGGGATTACAACATCATCCCGCAAGCCGAAGACGCCAAGCGTCCCGAGGCCTGGCGCGAGGACGCGCTGTTCCGGCCCGAAAGTCGCGCCGCCTTTCGCCGGATCCTGAACCTGGGCTTTACCGAAGCCTTCCGAGCACGGGTGCAGGGGCCGGGGCATTATTCGTTCTGGGACTATCAGGCCGGCGCCTGGAACCGCAATGACGGTATCCGCATCGACCATTTCCTTCTGACCCCGCAGGCCGCCGACCTGATGCGCGATTGCGGCATCGACAAGGAGGTCCGAGGCAGGGACAAGCCCTCCGATCACGTGCCGGTCTGGGTCGATCTGGATATCTGAGCCGCACGGTTGTTTGGGGGCGCTGCCCCCGTCGCGCAAGCGCGACTCCCCCGAGGTATTTCGGAACAGAAGAAGAGAGAGGGGCGCCGTTTAGACGCCTTGAGTCACGTCGTGACGGTAGAGCCAGTCGAACTGGCGCACCATGCGGGCGGGCGCCAGCCTGCCGCCAAGTGACAGGGCCAGATGCGCGGGGCCGCGCAACGGGCTGCGCAGGTGGTATTTCCAGGCATTGCTGTTTGCCGCCGCGATCACCCGGCGGGCGCGGGCCTGACGGCGGGCCTGATAGGCGGCCAGCCCCAGCTCGATCCCCGGCGCCTTGCCCAGTTCATCGGCCAGCACCCAGGCGTCTTCGAGCGCCATATTGGCGCCCTGTGCCATGAAAGGCAGCGTCGGGTGGGCCGCGTCGCCGACCAGAGTGACCCGGCCCCGATGCCAGGTTTCCGCCACCGGGTGGCGGAACAGCCCCCAAAGGCCCGGCGCGCTGACCTGCGCCAGCAGGGCGGCGGGCAGGCCGCTGAAATCTGCAAACGCGGCGCGCAGGTTGGCGGGGTCGTCGGACTGGCTCCAGCTTTCGGCGGTCCAGTCGGCGCGTTCCTGCACCGCGACCAGATTGACCAGGCTTCCACCCCGCAGCGGGTAGCAGACCAGATGCCGCCCCGGCCCCATATAGACTCGCGCCTCGTCCGGCAGGTCGACCATGTTGGGTACGGTCGCGCGCCACGCAACCTGACCGGTGAAGAAAGGTTTGCCCGCCCCGTTCAGCGCGGCACGGGCGCGCGAGTGCAGGCCGTCAGCCCCCACCACCAGATCGGCGGTCAGATGGGCCCCGTTGCACATATGCAGGACAGGTGGCGATCCGGGGTCGACGTGGTCCACTTTCTGCAACAGCCTGACATGCACGCCTGCGCGGCGCACCGCCCCGGCCAGCAGGTCGATCAGATCGGCCCGGTGCACGAAGGCATAGCGCTGATTGCCCGCATGGCGCATCAGGTCGAGCCGCAGCACCTCGCCCGGACGTCGATAGTCCGAGAGCACCACGGCCCGGCCGCGCACCGAGGCCCGCTCGAAATCCGCCCCCAGACCCAGCGCACCCAAGACAGCGGCTCCATTGGGGCTGACCTGGATACCGGCGCCCACCTCTTCGATGGCATTTGCCTGTTCCAACACGGTGACATCGGCGCCGCGCGCCTTGAGCGCCAGCGCCGCAGCCAACCCGCCGATTCCGGCGCCCACCACTATGATCCTGGTTCCGAACATTCCCATGCGCCCCCTTTAACGCAAAAACGCCGGGGCGAAAGGCCCCGGCGTTTCCGCTGATTGTCGCAGGCCGCGACGTCAATCGTCGCGATGCACTTTCTCGCGGCGCTCATGACGTTCCTGCGCCTCGAGCGTCATGGTAGCGATCGGGCGTGCATCCAAACGTTTGAGTGAAATCGGGTCGCCGGTGACCTGGCAGTAACCGTATTCACCTTCGTCGATGCGTCGCAGCGCGGCATCGATCTTGGCAACCAGCTTGCGCTGACGGTCACGGGTTCTGAGTTCCAGCGCTCGGTCCGTTTCTTCGCTGGCGCGGTCGGCCACGTCGGGAATGTTGCGTGTGCCGTCCTGCAACCCTTCGATCGTGTCGCGGCTGCCCGCCATCAATTCGTGTTTCCAGTTGATCAGCTTGCGACGGAAATACTCAAGCTGACGATCATTCATGAATGGCTCGTCTTCGGCCGGGCGATAGTCTTCCGGCAGAAAGGATTCCGGCTTCATCTTTGCTCCCTCGGTCTGGCCTACAACGTCCGCTTTGGTAACTGGTTCAGACATTCGGCTCCCCCTTCTGCCGCAGCGTTTATCTGACGAACCGGGGAATGTCACTACACAAAGACATGCGAAAGAGCCCAATTTCCCGCCCTCGTCAGCAATTGATCAAACGACCCAAAATCTATGCCCAACCTCTTGAAATTTAGTGAATTCCTGAGGGTTGTGTGACTGTTGGCATCGACATGACGTTACGACATATGGAGCCGAAGGGCGCATTTTCTCAATCTTTGACGTGGAAACAGGGTGTTTCCAACCTTCTCAACGACGCCGCGGCGCGCCTTGCCAAAGCGAAGCGCGCGCTTTACCTCAGGGCCGAGCACGCTAGGACGAGGACCGCCATGACCGCACGTTTTCAGGGAACCGCTGAATATGTGGCCACCGACGATCTGACGATCGCGGTGAACGCCGCCGTGACGTTGGAGCGACCGCTGCTGGTCAAAGGCGAACCGGGCACCGGCAAGACCGAGCTGGCCAAACAGGTCGCGGGCGCCCTGGGCCTGCGGATGATCGAGTGGAACGTGAAATCCACCACCCGCGCACAACAGGGCCTGTATGAGTATGACGCGGTCAGCCGTCTGCGCGACAGCCAGCTGGGCGAGGAGCGCGTGCATGATGTGAGCAACTACATCAAGAAGGGCAAGCTGTGGCAGGCTTTTGACGCGGACGAGAAAGTGGTGCTGTTGATCGACGAGATCGACAAGGCCGATATCGAGTTTCCCAACGACCTGCTGCAGGAGCTCGACAAGATGGAGTTCCATGTCTACGAGACTGGCCAGACCATCCGCGCCCGGCAGCGCCCCATCGTCATCATCACCTCGAACAACGAAAAGGAACTGCCCGACGCGTTTCTGCGGCGCTGTTTCTTTCACTATATCCGTTTCCCTGACGAGGCCACCATGCGCCGCATCGTCGAGGTGCATCACCCCGGCATCAAGGAGGCGCTGCTGACCGCCGCTCTGACCCAGTTCTACGAGATTCGCGAGACGCAGGGGTTGAAGAAGAAACCTTCGACGTCCGAGGTGATCGACTGGCTGAAACTGCTGCTGGCCGAGGATTTGAGCGCCGAGGATCTGCGCCGCGACGGGGCCAATGCGCTGCCGAAACTGCATGGTGCGCTGCTCAAGAACGAGCAGGATGTGCACCTGTTCGAACGGCTGGCCTTCATGGCACGCGGTAAACGCTGATTCAGGCCAGATTAGCAACAAAAGGCGGGCGGTTCGTTCCGAACCGCCCTTTTTGTTTCCAAAAAATTGGTAAACAGAGCCTTAAATGGCCTTCACGCGCTTGCTTCGAGAAGGCTGCGGATGCCACCATGTTCCTATTGCGGCGGTAACCAATCACCGCGCAATAGATTGACAGGTTTGGTATCATTGAGCAGCAGTAAGAGAATGACAGTCAAAAGCGCCTTGTCCCGCACCATCTCCCGCCCGCTTGTCAGGGCGCTCGCCCTGGTCTCGGGCCTTGGCCTTGCTGCCTGTGATACCGTCCCGCTCGAGGATACGCCGACCCGCGCGCAGACGCCCGGCCTGTCGCTGGAGCCGATGAAGAGCTTTGGCACCACACGGGTGCAGCCGCCGCAACGATCGAACGGCAATATCGCCGCCGATTTCCTGGCCCTGCATTTCCAGCTGGAAAGCGGGCGCGACCTGCCGGTGTTTACCCGGTTCGAGACCCCGATCACCGTGCGGGTGACCGGCTCGCCGCCCGCAAGCCTGCAACCGGACCTGACCCGGCTGCTGGGGCGCCTGCGCGGTGAGGCCGGGATCGACATCCGTCAGGTCAGCGACGCCAGCGCCAATATCACCATCGAGGCCGTCAGCCGCGAGGAGATCGGCCGCGCCCTGCCCCATGCCGCCTGTTTCGTGGTTCCCAATGTGTCGAGCCTGGCTGAATTCCGTCGTGACCGCCGCAAGGACAAGACCAACTGGGCCAACCTGCGCAAGCGCGAGCGACTTGGCATCTTCGTGCCCTATGACAGCAGCCCGCAGGAATTGCGCGACTGCCTGCACGAGGAGCTGGCGCAGGCAATCGGGCCGCTCAACGACCTCTACCGCCTGCCGGATTCGGTGTTCAACGACGACAATATCCACACCATCCTGACCGGGTTCGACATGCTGGTGCTGCGTGCCACCTATGCGCCGGAACTGCGCAGCGGCATGAGCCAGGCGCAGGTCGCCGCGGTGCTGCCCGACCTGCTGGGTCGGCTCAACCCGCGCGGCGTCACCGTTGCCGCGCAACCGGTCGTGTCGACCCCGCGCGCCTGGATCGACCAGGTACAGGCCGCGCTTGGCCCCGGAACGGCCTATCAGGCCCGGCTTGACGCCGCCAACCGAGCCGCGCAGATGGCCCAGTCCTGGGGCTGGGTGGATCAGCGCCGCGCCTTTGGCCACTACATGCTTGGCCGGATGCTGCAAACCGCCGATCCCGATCTGGCACAGCGGCATTTCCTGACCGCGATGCAGGTCTTGCAATCGACACCGGGCACCCGGCTGCATCAGGCCTATGTGACCACCCAGACCGCCGCCTTTGCCATCTCGCGTGGCGATGGTGCCGGGGCGCTGGCCCAGCTGCGCCCGATGCGTGACGTCGCCGCTCAGGCCGAGAATGCCGCGCTGCTGGCCACCCTCATGATGCTCGAGGCCGAGGCGCTGACCCTGTTGGGCAAAACCGACGCGGCCCGCGACCTGCGGCTGGACAGTGTCGGCTGGGCGCGGTACGGGTTCGGCTCGGACTGGGCGGTTCGGGCCAAGATGCAGGAGATCGCGGCCCTGAACCCCCGCAACGCACTGGGCGGGTAAGAACGCATGATTGTCATCGCAGCGGCGCTGTTCGGCGCCTTGCTTGGCGGGCTGACCGCCAAGCGACGTAACGGCACAACCGCGGATATCGCGCAATATGCTGCGGGCTACGCGATTGCCTTCACGCTCCTCGGGATGATAGCAACATTGGTGATCCACCGTCTGATGGTCTGAGCCGATGTTCCTGCCCTTTTTCGAGAATTTGCGCAAAGCCGGGGTGCCGGTGTCGCTGCGCGAATACCTGACCTTTCTCGAAGGCATGAAAAAGGGGCTGGCGACCTACGATGTCGAGGCCTTCTATTACCTGGCCCGCGTCTCGATGGTGAAGGACGAGCGCAATATCGACAAGTTCGACCGCGCCTTTGCCGCCAGTTTCAAGGGACTAGAAGAGATCACCTTTGAGCAGGTGATGGAGGCCGTGGACATCCCCGCCGACTGGCTGGAGAAGATGGCCGAGAAACACCTGTCGCCCGAGGAAAAGGCCGAGATCGAGGCGCTGGGCGGGTTCGACAAGCTGATGGAGACGCTGCGCGAGCGGCTCAAGGAACAACAGGGCCGCCACCAGGGCGGCAACAAGTGGATCGGCACAGCCGGCACCTCGCCCTTTGGCGCCTATGGCTACAACCCCGAAGGGGTGCGGATCGGCCAGAAGGAAAGCCGCCACCAGCGCGCGGTCAAGGTCTGGGACAAGCGCGAGTTCAAGAATCTCGACGACACGGTCGAACTGGGCACCCGCAACATCAAGGTGGCGCTGAAACGGCTGCGCCGCTGGGCGCGCGAGGGCGCGGCGATGGAACTGGACCTGGATGGCACCATCCGCGCCACCGCCGAACACGGCTATCTGGACGTCAAGGAACGCCCCGAACGGCATAACGCGGTCAAGGTGGTGCTGTTCCTTGACGTGGGCGGCTCGATGGACCCGCATGTGAAGGTGGTGGAAGAGCTGTTTTCGGCGGCGCGTGCCGAGTTCAAGCATCTGGAATATTACTACTTTCACAATTGCCTCTACGAAGGCGTCTGGCGCGACAACCGTCGCCGCTGGGATGCGCAGATCCCCACCCATGAGGTGCTGCGCACCTATGGGCCCGATTACAAATGCATCTTCGTAGGCGATGCCTCGATGAGCCCCTACGAAATCGCCTATCCCGGCGGTGCCAACGAGCATTGGAACCAGGAGGCGGGCCAGGTCTGGCTGGCACGCGCGCGCGAGCAATGGGCCAGCAACCTCTGGATCAACCCGGTGCCCGAGAAATACTGGGACTATACCCATTCGATCGGCATGATCCGCGAGATATTCGAGGACCGTATGGTGCCGATGACCCTGTCGGGGCTGGAACAGGGCATGCGGGTGCTGACCCGCTGACCACCAGCTGCGCGGCGGCCAGCGGCTTCATGCGTTCAGTACACGACCCCGGCACAAACCGGTTCGCCGGTCTCGGTGGTGGCGAGGCTATAGCCTTCGGGACAGACCGGATTGCCCAGTTTGTCGAACGAGGGGGCTTCAAGGATCTGTACCGGCTCGGGCTCAGGCTCGGAACAGCCCATCAGCGGAAGCGCAAAGGCAATCAAAAGGGTCAATCTGGTCGTCATCGCTCGTGGTTCCTCGCATCAAGATGTGCGGCTGCATCGGGCCGCCCGTGGCACGCTAGGCGCGCACGGCCCGAACCGACAAGCGCCGCAATAGGGACGCGGCTAAACCGGCGGAAACCCTGTCTGCGATGCCAGTTGCGGGGGCAGAACTCTGCCCAGGATGGCGCCCTGCCCACCGGGCCGACCCGTCATCGGCGGCTTGCCGCTTGCCCCCGTCGCCGGAACGCCCCATATCTGATCCATGTTGCGCGTCACCCCGATCCTGCTGGCGGTTCTCTACGCCTTTGCGATGTACCATTTCTCGGCCTGGCGGACCCGGCGCGAGCTGGATGCCCGCTCGACCGAGCTGGCCGACCCGGCGCTGAAACGGCTGACCGACCGGCTGGCGGCGGCGCTGGGCGTGGCGCGGGTGCCGGTGCATATCTATGAAATCGACCCGGTCAACGGGTTGGCCGCGCCTGACGGGCGCATCTTCATCACCCGCGGCTTCTACCGCAAATATCAAAGCGGCGAGGTCACCGGCGAAGAGCTGACCTCGGTCATTGCGCATGAGCTGGGGCATGTGGCGCTGGGCCATTCGCGGCGCCGGATGATCGACTTTTCCGGCCAGAACGCCATGCGCACCGCGCTGGCCATGCTGCTGGGCCGGTTCATCCCCTTCTTCGGGGTCTGGATCGCCAATATGCTGACCACCCTGCTTGCCGCGCGACTAAGCCGCGCCGACGAATATGAGGCCGACGCCTATGCCGCCGCCCTGCTGACCAAGGCGGGTATCGGCGTGGCGCCGCAAAAGGCGCTGTTTCACAAGCTTGACGCGCTCACTGCCCAGCGCGCCGGGGTGGCACCCGCATGGCTGCTCAGTCATCCCAAAACCGCCGAGCGCATCGCCGCGCTTGACCGGCTCGAAGCGCGCTGGCAAGCGCATTGATCCTCAGGACCGACCCGCATGCTCTATTCCCTGCTCGACCTTGCCCCGGTGCCCGAGGGCAGCGATATTCCCCAGGCGCTGGCCAACAGCGGCGATCTGGCCGCGCATGCCGAGGCGCTGGGGTATCATCGTTACTGGCTGGCCGAGCATCACAACATGCCCGGCATCGCCAGCGCCGCGACCGCAGTGCTGATCGGCCATATCGCCAGCCGGACCAAGACCATGCGGATCGGCGCGGGCGGCATCATGCTGCCCAATCATGCGCCTTACATGGTGGCCGAGGCCTTTGGCACGCTGGCGTCGCTCTATGGCGACCGCATCGACCTGGGGCTGGGGCGGGCGCCCGGGACCGATATGGCGACCGCCCGCGCCTTGCGCCGGGGTCTGTCACAACAGGACAGTTTCCCTCAGGATGTGATCGACCTGATCGGCTTTCTTGGCCCCGAGGATCCAGAGGCACGGGTGCGCGCCTTTCCCGGCCAGAACACCCATGTGCCGGTCTGGATCCTGGGATCGAGCCTCTATGGCGCGCAACTGGCGGCTCAACTGGGCCTGCCATATGCCTTTGCCTCGCATTTCGCGCCACAGGCGCTGGAGGAGGCGCTGGAGATCTATCGCCGCAGCTTCCGCCCCTCGGTCTATCTGGATCACCCCCATGCGATGATGGCGATCAATGTCTTTGCCGCCGAAACCGACGCTGAAGGGGTACGCCTGCGCACCACCATGCAACAGGCCTTTGCCCGGCTCAGGCTGGGGCGGCCCGGCAAACTGCCGACGCCGGTTGACGATATCGCCGCGCATCTGGATCGCGCCACGCTGGCCGGGGTGAATGCCGCGCTCAGCGTTTCGGCGGTGGGCAGCCCCGAGACGGTGCGCGCCGACCTGACCCGCATCATCGACCGTTATCAGCCCGACGAAGTGATCCTGACCGGGCAAATTCACGATCACACCGCGCGCAAACGTTCGTTCGAAATCGCGGCCGGGATCCTGCGCTCACTCTGAGCGGTGGTGTTCCAGCGCCTTGCCCAGCCGAGGCAGCCGCGCCTTTTTCATCAGACTGCGGATCGTCCATGTCTCGCCCGACAGACGGTTGGCCTCATCCAGCACTTTTTCGGCCATGAGGGCCATATTGTCCGGGTCACCTTTGAAAAACTGCAAAAGGAACGCATCCGGGTCGATCCGCTCCAGCCCTTCCTCGGCCAGGATGTTGCGCGGGAAATCGGCCCGGTTGAGGGTCACGATCACATCCGCAGATCCGGCGATGGCCGTGGCCAGCACATGGATATCCGCCGGATCGGGCAGCCACAGCCGTGCCTCGACACCGGGCGCGGGCGGCAGCTCGGCCCTGGGCCAGGCGGCGCGGGTCAGGGCGATCTCGGCGCGCGCCTGCGCCTCGCCCGCCGGTCCCAGCTTGACCGCCGCACGCGCCCATTCCTCCAAAACGCGGGCCGACCAGAGCGGGGTGAAATGCCCCAGCCGCGCCGCACCCAGCAGCATCTCGCGCATGACCGTGGGATAGATCACGCAAGTGTCGAGCACCGCTTTCACAGCCGGAAGAACACCGCCTTGAGATAGCCGCTCTCGGCCAGTTGCGGCAATTGCGGATGATCCGGCCCGGCAAAGCCGGTATGGATCAGCTGCGCGCTGCGCCCGGCGCGGCCGATGCCGCGCACGCTGGCCTCGCGGAACCGCGACAGATCGGCGGCATGCGAGCAGGAGCAGAGACCCAGATAGCCACCCGGTCGCACCAGCGCCGCAGCCAGCCGCGCCACCCGTTCATAAGCGCGCAACCCCGCGTCCAGCGCCTGTTTCGAGGGCGCAAAGGCGGGCGGATCGCAGATCACCACGTCGAATGTCTCGCCTTCCTCGGCCAACGCGGTCAGCACGTCGAACGCATCGCCCTGCCGCGTCTCGAACCGCCCGGCCAGACCCGAGGCCAGCGCCCCCTGTTCGGCCAAGGCCAGCGCCGGGGCCGAGCCATCGACCGCCAGCGCGCTGCCAGCGCCGCCGGCCAGCATCGCCAGCGCAAAGCCGCCCACATGGGAAAACACGTCGAGCACCCGCGCACCCTGCCCCGCCAGCCGCTGGGCAAAGGCATGGTTGGGGCGCTGGTCGAAGAACAGGCCGGTTTTCTGGCCACCGGTCAGATCGGCCATATAGGTGGCGCCGTTCATCGGCACAGGAAGCGGCGCCACTGGCGCCGCCCCCGCCAGCACCGCGTTCTTGTCATCCAGCCCTTCGAGAGACCGCGTCCGGCCCGAAGCATTCTTCAGAACCGTGTTCACGCCGGTCACCTTGATCAGTGCCGTGCTCAGCAGCTCCAGATGCGCCTCGGCCCAGGCGGCATTGGGCTGGATCACGCAGGCGTCGCCGAACCGGTCGATGATCACACCTGGGAAGCCATCGGCCTCGGCATGAACGAGCCGGTAAAAGGGCGCGTCAAACAGGCGTTCGCGCAGTGCCAGCGCCCGGGTCAGCCGCGCCTCGAACCAGGCGGCATCAAGCACCGCGTCCGGATCGCGGTCCAGCATCCGGGCCAGGATGCGCGAGCCGGGATTGACCGCCACCAGCCCCAGGGCCGCGCGGTTGTCATCCTCGAGCACCGCCACGGTACCGGGGGCGATCTTGCGGGTACGGCGGTCGGTGACCACCTCGTTGTCGAACACCCAAGGCGCCCCGTGACGGATGGCACGGGCGTTGGCCTTGGGCTTCAGGCGGATGCGGGGACGGTCAAAAACGTCAGAGGGCGCTGTCATGAGCGCCCTCTTAATCTCATTCCCGTTGGCTGGGAAGTGTCAGAGACGATTCATCACCTGGATGATGCCCAACGAGGCGTTCTCGTAGCCTTCGGGGTTGGTCAACTCTTGCTGGATCACCCATGTCAGGTGGTCGGTGATGCGGACCTTTTGGGTCTGACCGCGGGCCTCGGCGTTGATCGCCTGCTGGCCGCCAAAGGCCTCCAGATCGGCGCGAACCTCGCGCGGCGGGGTCAACTGCTCACCCGTAACCGGATCCTTGAGGACCATGTCAAAGGTGATCGCGTGCACGCCGCCGGTGGTATAGCGCGCTTTTTCGGTCAAGGCGTGGAACCGCTTGACGACGATTTCCAGATCGGCCTTGACCGGGCCGCTCAGCGGGCTGACGCCACGCACCATCGCGTCCTGCACGATCTTCTGAACCTGGGCGTGACGGTCGCCGATCGGGTCCTCGCGCCACACGATGTCGCCGCGCGGCAGATAGCTGTTGCGCTCGGACACCTTCAAAGAGCGCGGCACCAGTACGGTGACCGAGTTGATGGTCACGGGCGCCTGCCCTGCAACCAAGCCGCCAACTCCCGGCTCTTGCGTCGCTGCGCGCGCAACGGTGTCGATGTCGGCATGCGAGATCACCACCTGCCCCACCGCCGCGGTTGACTGGACCCGGCTTTCCGGTTGCAGCAGGTCATACCCCGCCGGAGCCGTAATCGACGTGGTCGGCAATTGCTCGTAAGGGGCGTTCCGGGTCGGGACATCGACGGCCGTGCAGGCCGCAACCGACAGGCCCAGACCGGCAAGCAGGATCATCCGCATGGTTTTCATGTCTCTTCTCCATTTTCGGGTTCCGACTCCTACAGCCGCACCCGTTTGAGGAGAATTTGCCCCGCAATTAGGGCAACTTTGCGACAAATTCCGTACGTTTCAGAGATTGTTTCCGATCCGGGATCACTCAGTTTCTGGGTCGGCTACGCCATCCGCCACGTCGGCGGGGCGCCTGTTCGGCGCTCAGCCCGTCCTGCATGACGGCGGTCATGGGATGATCGGGCGCCTCGGCCCCATAGCGCCCGTGCAGGTCCGCCAACGCGTCGCGCTGGTCTGTTCCCACCGGCAGGCTGAGCGCCCAGTCAAGGAATATGGTGCGGCATTCGGGGGCCGTGATCCCCTCGATCCTGTAGGCCTCGTAGATCAGACCCTTGGGGTCATGCGGGTCACCCGTCTTCGGCATCCTCTGGTCCTCCCACCGCGGCGCCAATCAGCGCCGCCGCCTCGGCATATGTCGTCTCCAGCGCCGCCTCCAGCGCCGCCATGTCCTCGAACCCGGTGCTGCGGCAGAGGAAGGCCGCGCCGCCCTCACCGATCCGCTCCGCGTCGATCATCTCGCCCGACAGCAGCCGCGCCGCCGTCTGTACCGACCAGCATAGGTCATAGGCACGGGTCAGCGACTGCGCATCCGCGACATCCAGCCATCCAGCGGCGACCGCACCTTGTAGGCCCTGCGCCACATCGCGCGCGGCGCTGCCCGACAACAGCGCGCCGGTCTGCGCCACCAGTTCGATATCCAGCATCCGGCCCGGCCCGGTCTTGGCATCCCACACTCCGGCGGGCTGTTTCGCCGCCGCCAGCCGGGCGCGCATCTCGGCCACCTCGCGCAGCACCTTGTCCCGGTCGGCAGGGCGGTTCAGAAGCTCTTGCCGGAACCGCTCGATATCCGCGCCCAATGCCTCTGAACCCGCCACCGGACGGGCACGGGTCAGCGCAAGATGCTCCCATACCCAGGCCTCGTTCAGCTGGTATTCGGTAAAGCTGGTCCAGCTGGTCGCCACCGGTCCCTGCGTGCCAGAGGGGCGCAGGCGCATGTCGACCTCGTACAGCTTGCCCTGCGACATTGGCGCGGTCAGCGCGGTGATCAGCGCCTGCGTGAGCCTTGCGTAATAGGGCCGGGTCGCCAGCGGGCGCGGCCCGTCCGAGCCTTCGGCGTCTTCGGGGTCATAGATCACGATCAGGTCAAGGTCGGATTGCGCGTTGATCCGCCCCGCCCCCAGCGAGCCCATGCCCAGCACCGTGGCGCCACGTCCGGGCGGCGTGCCGTGTTTGCGGGCGAATTGGGCCTCGACCACCGGGAACAGCGCCGAGATCACCGCCTCGGCGAGTTCGGCATATTGCGCACCGGCGCGGGCGCTGTCGATCAGCCCGCGCAGATGATGCACCCCGATGCGGAAATGCCATTCCTTGGTCCAGCGCCGCGCCATGTCGAGCCGGGCCTCGTAATCGTCCTCGGCGGCCAGACGTTCGGCCAGATCGGCGCGCAGCGCCGCCCCGCCTGGCCAGTCGTCGAAGAACGAACCGCCGATCACCGCGTCAAAGACCGAGGCATTGCGCGACAGAAAGGCCGCCAGCGCATGGCTGGTACCGACGATATCGACCAGCAGGTCGATCAGTTGCGGATTGGCCTCGAACAGGGAAAACAGCTGCACCCCGGCGGGCAGCCCGGCCAGAAACCCGTCGAGCGCCAGCAGCGCCTCGTCCGGTTTGGCGGTGCGCGCCAGCCGCGCCAGCAGTTCGGGCTTCAGCCGTTCGAAAATGCGCCGCCCCCGCTGCGAGCGCAGCGCAGGATAGGTAGGCCAGCGCGACAGCACATTGTCGTCGAACACCACCTCTGCCGGCAGGGCGGGCGCCGGGGCGGCGGCGCTATCGGGGGCAAAGAAATCCTCGGTCAGCCCATGCACCTCGGTCAGGCGCCGGGTCAGGTCGGCGCGCAGTTCGGCGGCGTCGATCCCCATCAGGCAGGCCACGCGGGCAATGCCCTCTTCGGTCTGCGGAATGCGGTGGGTCTGGGCGTCATGCACCATCTGGATGCGGTGTTCGACCTCGCGATGGGCGCGGTAGTGGCGGGTGAGCGCCTCGGCCACCTCGGGCGGCACCCAGCCCTTGGCCGCCAATGCCGCCAGCCCCTCGACCGTGCCGCGCAGGCGCAGGTCTCGGTCGCGCCCACCCGCGATCAACTGCCGAGTCTGGGTAAAGAACTCGATCTCGCGAATGCCGCCCCGGCCCAGCTTCATGTCATGGCCCGGAATGGTCAGGGCACCGCCGGTGCCCTTGTTCTCGCGAATGCGCAGGCGCATGTCATGGGCGTCCTGGATGGCGGCGAAATCCAGATGGCGGCGCCAAACAAAGGGGCGCAGGGTTTCCAGGAACCGCCCCCCCGCCGCCAGATCGCCCGCGCAGGGCCGCGCCTTGATATAGGCGGCACGCTCCCAGGTGCGGCCAAGGCTTTCGTAGTAATGTTCCGCCGCCTCCATCGCCAGGCAGACCGGGGTGACCGCCGGATCGGGGCGCAGCCGCAGATCGGTGCGGAACACATAGCCATCGGCGGTCTTGTCGCTGAGCGTGGCGCAGAAATTGCGGGTGGCACGCACCATGCCCTGACGCGCCTCAAAGAAATCGTCGGGCTCATAGCGGGTTTCGTCAAACAGCACGATCAGGTCGATGTCCGAGCTGTAGTTCAGCTCATGCGCGCCCATCTTGCCCATGGCCAGGATCACCATCCCGGCGGCGGTTTCAACATCCGCCTCGGTCTGGCCCGGCAGCTTGCCGCGCCGGATCAGGGCGGCGATCTCGGCCTTGGCGGCCAGATCGGCGGCCAGCGCGCCGAAATCGGTGAGCAGCGCGGTCACCTTCTCCAGCGGCCAGGCGCCCGCCAGATCGGCCAGCGCGGTCAACAGCGCCAGTCGCCGCTTGGCCTGTCGCAAACCGGGTTTGAGCTGATCGGGCGGCAACGCGCGGGCCGCGGTCAGTTCGGTGGCCACCGCCGCATCGGAATCCTCGAGCGCGGGCGCCAGCCATGCGGCCTCGGCCCGCATCAGCCCCATCAGATAGGGGCTGGTGCCCCCCGCACCGGCGACAAGATCGGCCAGATCGCCCCCCAGTTCGGGCAGCAGGGCACGCGCCTCTGCCCCCAGTTCGGGGTCATAGGCACGGGGGAGTCGGGTAATAGCTAGGCGTGTGGTCATGCGCCAAATAGCGCAGCCGCCCCAGCCGCCGTCAATGCGTCAAAACTTGACCTTTGCCACCAGTGCGGGCAGTTCATGCGCCATGAGCAAGAGCCTGAAACGGGTCCGCGCCGCACTTGAGGCCGCGCAGATCGCCACCGAAATCCGCGAGACCGGCAACGCCCGGACCGCCGAAGACGCCGCCGCCGCTGTCGGCTGCGCGCTGAACCAGATCGTCAAGTCGATCGTCTTTCAGGCGCGCGAGGGCGATGCGCTAGCATTGTTTCTGACCGCAGGAGGCAATCAGGTCGACCCAGAAGCCGCCACCGCCCTGTTCGGCACGCCGCTGACACGCACCGATGCCGATACGGTGCGGCAGAAAACCGGCTTTGCAATCGGCGGTGTTGCGCCGGTGGGGCATTTGTCGCCGATCACCTGTTTCCTGGATCCTGCACTGATGGACTTTCCTGTAGTTTGGGCCGCGGCAGGTACGCCCCGGCATGTCTTTGCCATCGCACCCGGTCAGCTGCATGACCTGACCAGTGCACACATCGCGGATTTCGTGAAATCGGGTTAGATCAGCGGCAGCGCCTGGCTGATCAGAACCGCCCAGAAACAAGCCCCCAATAGCGCACTGGGCAAAATCCACCACCCTGGCGACATCCGGTCGTCCCGCTGCAACACGTCCTGGCCAAACCTGTTCGCACCCGATGTCGGCATAAAGCTTCCAATTTACTTTCTGAGAGGCGGATTTCACTTAAGTAATAGCAAATCTGATTTTCGCGCGAAGCGCAACCCAAGATTGCGTTGCTGAAAGTCACTCGCCAAAATCAGAATGTAAATCTTTTTCACATCCCCTCTTGCATTCCCCGTCACGCCGCCCCAAATGAGTAATGTGAAAGACATTCACATCAACTGATCTGGAGACCCAAAATGACCATGATGACCGACCCCGTCGCCGCCCCGTCAAATCCGGGTTGGCTACATCGAAGCGAAGCCTGGCTGGACAGCAAGGGCAAAGGCGCCTGGATCGCCGCAATGGTCCTTGGATTCATCTTCTTCTGGCCCCTTGGCCTCGCCCTTCTCGCCTATATGATCTGGAGCAAACGCATGTTCAGCAAATCCTGCACCCGCCGCAAAGCCTGGAGCCATCATGGCATGCGGGCGATGTCGACCACCGGCAACAGCGCCTTTGACGCCTACAAGGCCGATACGCTGGCCCGCCTGGAACGCGAGCAGGCCGATTTCGAGGCGTTCCTGCACCGCCTGCGCGAGGCCAAGGATAAGGCCGAGTTCGACGATTTCATGGACGAGCGCGCCCGTACGGCCCGCGACGACAAGAACGACGCCGACGCCTGAACCCAACCGGCCGCCCCCTCACGGGGCGGCCATCCCATGTACACGGACCCTGCCCCGATGACCCACCTTCCCCATCCCGACCATCAGCCGGAATTCTATCAAAGCATCCCGGCCAAACGCTTTTTTGCCTGGGTGTTCGACACCTGCGTGATCCTGATGCTCAGCTTGGTCGTGGTGTTGCTCACCGCTTTTGTCGGCGCCTTTGTCTGGCCCCTGCTCTATCTGATCGTGGGTTTCGTCTATCGTGTCGCCACGATTGCTGGCGGCTCGGCCACCTGGGGCATGCGCTTTGTCGGGATCGAGCTGCGCGACGCCCATGGCGCTCATCTGAACGGCGGTCAGGCGCTGGCCCATACCGCTGGCTACACCGTCAGCATGGCACTGCCATTGCTTCAGGTGATCTCGATCCTGATGATGCTGACCGGCGCTCGCTCTCAGGGGCTGACCGACGCGGTACTGGGGACCGTGGCGCTGAATCGTCGGGCCTATGCTTAACTCTTGTGATTTTGGTCACTTGGCGGGTCCTTGATGGATTGTTATCATCCAATCCGAAATAAACGAGAACCCCATGCGCCACAGCCTGCCAATCGCACCACAATTTTATGTGACCGCTCCGCAACCCTGTCCGTATCTTGCGGACAGGATGGAACGAAAGCTATTCACTGCTTTGCAAGGTGAAGGCGCCGAACAACTGAACAATGCGCTGTCGCAACAGGGCTTTCGCCGGTCTCAGAATGTCCTCTACCGCCCGTCCTGCACCGATTGCGCCGCCTGTCTTTCGGCCCGGATCAACGTGTCGGCCTTTCGCGCCAGCCGCAGCCAGAAACGCGCCCTGCGCCGAAATGCGCACCTGACCAGACGCGCCACTTCGCCCTGGGCGACTGACGAGCAATATGAGCTGTTCCGCCGCTATCTGGACAGTCGTCATGCCGATGGCGGCATGGCGGACATGGACGTGTTCGAATTCGCCGCAATGATCGAAGAAACGCCGATCCGCAGCCGGGTTATCGAATACGCCCATCGCGAGACCCGAGCGCTCACTGCAGTCAGCCTGACCGATGTGCTAGATGATGGTCTCAGCATGGTCTATTCCTTCTATGACCCCGACCTGCACCGTGCTTCGCTTGGCACTCACATGATCCTCGATCATATCGACATCGCCCGCGAAGCGGGGCTGCCTTATGTCTACCTTGGCTACTGGGTGCCTCGTAGCCCCAAGATGGGATACAAGGCCCGCTTCTCGGGGCTTGAAATCTATTTGGGCGGAAGCTGGCAACCGATGACGAACCCCGATGCGCATGACGTCATCCGACATCCGCTTTCCACAGACCCGATTGCCGAACAGGTAGCTAATATCCAGTTGCCCGACCGCATGCCTACCCGCGACTGAACGCGTAGCGGGTCTTCCCAACGACAAAATGGTTTCGCCGACTGCGGGAAATGTCCGCTAATTCACGCGCCTAGGTACCGCTTGTTCCTCTTGCCCGAAATATCCCGGGGATGAATTGCCCCAAAGGGGCAAGAAGGGGCAGCGCCCCTTGACCGAAACTCAAAAAGCAAAGGGGGCCCGAAGGCCCCCTTTTCCATTTGATAAACTCCGATCAGTTCGGGATCAGCGACGGAACGATGGTCACGATCGAGGGGAAGCTCCACAAGATCGCGATCCCGACCACCTGGATGATCACGAAAGGCACGATACCGCGATAGATATGGCCCGTGGTCACCTCCTTCGGCGCCACGCCCCGCAGATAGAACAGGGCAAAGCCGAAGGGCGGCGTCAGGAACGAGGTCTGCAGGTTCACCGCCACCATGATGGTCACCCATTTCGGATCGAACGACCCGCCATAGATCACCGGCCCCACGATCGGGATCACGATATAGATGATCTCAAGGAAATCGAGCACGAAACCCAGCACGAAGAGCACCAGCATCACGATCAAGAACACCGTGAACTCGTTGTCAAAGCTCTTCAGGAATTGCTGGATGTAATGCTCGCCACCAAAGCTGATCACCACCAGGTTCAGCAGCTGCGAGCCGATCAGGATGGTGAACACCATCGAGGTCACCTTGGCCGTCTCACGCACGATCGGTGACAGGACACCGCCGGCAAACAGCACCCAGCAGCCGAACAGCAGCCCGCCCAGCGCATAGATATAGGTCGCATAGGCGAAGACAAAGGCGATCCAGGTTTCGACGCTGACACCGTCCTGATTGATTCGCAGGTCGAAATTCACCCCGATCAGCAGGCAGATGATGATGGCAAAGGTGGACCAGATGATCACCTTTCCCGACCGGCCCTCATCGCGCAGCTTGCGATAGGCCGCCAGCATGATCGCCCCGCCCGCGCCCAGCGCCGCCGCCGGGGTCGGGTTGGTCACACCGCCCAGGATCGAGCCCAGCACCGCGATGATCAGCACCAGCGGCGGGAACACCACCCGGATAAGATCATTGCCGGTGCAGCGGATCGCCGCCTCCTTGCAGCCGTAAAGCGCCAGCGCCAATGGCAAGAGCAGGATAAGCACTGTCACACCGGGAGAGGTCAGCGGTCCGATGAACAGGATGTCGGCCAGCAGCATCAGGACCAGACCCAGCCCGCCCACCAGCAGCGGTTTCGGATCACGCGAGGGCGCGATGCCCCGGCCCACCACCAGCGTCAGGCCCAGCAGCACCGCGATCACGGCGACACCGGTGCCGATCGGCGCGGCATTCGCAATTTTGGAGGCTCGGGCCTCGGCGATCTCCTCGTCAGTCAGGCGGTGCGATTCCTGCACCCCACCTGCGGCGTCGATCGATTCCTGTTCGGCGACGGCCGCGTCCCAGGCTTCCTGCCCGTGCAGCGCGATCATCGAGGCCTTGCAGTCAGGGCCCACATTGGTGCGCAGGCTGGCGCTCTTGGAACTGTCCGAAAAGGTCGAAACGGTCACGTCCTGACTGCCCACGACACCAAGACTGCCCAGCAGCAAGACCCCGGCGATCAGCGCCACCGGTGCCCCCAGCAACCAGGTAAAGCCCTCGGCGCGGGTGATCGGCTCGCCAGTGCCACCCCCCATCGCCACGGCCGGCGCTTTCTCGGGGTTCAGAAGCGCATAGCCAAAGGCATAGAGCGCATAGAGCAGCGCCAGCAAAATGCCAGGCAGCAGCGCTGCTTGGAAGAGGGTGCCGACTGACACCACTGCCGGTTCGCCCAGATAGGTCAGCGCGTCGGTACAGCCCGCCTCGATGGCGCGCGTCTCCTGCGCGGTCGAATAGAGATCGCCCGCCAGCGTGCCCAGCAGAACGATCACGATCGAGGGCGGAATGATCTGCCCCAATGTGCCGCTCGCCGCGATCACACCGGTCGCCAGTTCCGGCGAGTAGTTGTTGCGCAGCATGGTGGGCAGGGCCAGCAGGCCCATGGTCACCACGGTCGCGCCGACGATCCCGGTCGAAGCGGCCAGAAACGCGCCCACGACCACGATCGACACCGCCAGACCGCCGGGCAGCGGGCCAAAGACGCGCGCCATGGTGGTCAGCAGATCGTTGGCGATCTTCGAACGCTCCAGCGTGATGCCCATCAGCACGAACATCAGCACCGCCAGCAGCGTCTCGATGGACTGGCCCGCCAGCACCCGCTCGTTCATCCGGTTCACGATGAAGGAGACGTTGCGGTCCATCGCCGTCTGCCAGCCACCCTGGAACACATGTTCGGCAACCCGTGGCAATTCGGGGTATCGGAAGATCGAGATCACATCCGGTTTGACCCCGGAGCCGATCAGATCGTTATAGGCCTGCGACGAGGTGTCGATAGCCTGGTGGATCAACAGCCCCGCGCTGTCCAGCGCGGCGATGATACCGAATGAGATGATGCCGGCGCCGCCGATGGCAAAGGCCACCGGAAATCCCGACAGGATGCCTCCGAAGAGACAGAGAAAGACGATAATGAGGCCGATTTCGACGCCATCAAGACCGAATAGCATGTTCCCGGTTCCTATTCTTAATGCGTGCCTTCATAGGCCTCTTCGCCCTCGCCAAGAGTATCCTTGTCGAGATATTTACCCGCGCTGCTTTCGCCTTCGACGAATTCGAGCCATGAGCGGTAGAAAAAGGCGACTGCGTGGATGAACACCATGGCGGCGAACGTGATCAGCAGGATCTTGAACAGGAAATACCCGTTGAACCCGTTGGGACTGAACCCGATGGTCTCCACGTTCCAGCGTAGCGCCCGAGATTTCATCAGCAGGCGGTCAAGCTGGTCGCTGGCCGAAGGGTTCGGCACGATCAGGTGCCGCCACAGAAAGTACCAGCCGTAAAGCCAGGTCACCACTGCCACGGGCATCATGAACAGAAGCGATCCGGCCATGTCCACCACCCGCTTTCCACGGTGGCTGAGGCCGGAATAAATCAGGTCGACGCGGACATGACCGCCCTGCACGAACGTGTAGGTGGCGCAAAGGCAGACAACCATGGCGTTGTAAAGCTTCAGCTCTTCGGACCACCAGCTGACGTCGAGCGTCACCGGGATGCCAAAGCCAAAGGACAGATCGGGCCGTGCAAAAACGCGCTGCATGAACACGATGATGATCTGTTGCAGCACCATCAGCAGGCCCGCCCAGGCAAAGAAGCGCCCGACCGTGTTGGCGAAACCTTCGAGCCCGCGCACCATCAACCACATGAACGAGCGGAAATACATTCCGATCGCGGTGAGGACCAGAACGAAGGTGAAGACCACGAAGAAGAACTCGACCGAACCGCCATAATAGACAAAGCGCATGAT
The DNA here is from genome assembly GCF_021405525.1 of Ruegeria pomeroyi. Classification (GTDB taxonomy): domain Bacteria; phylum Pseudomonadota; class Alphaproteobacteria; order Rhodobacterales; family Rhodobacteraceae; genus Ruegeria_B; species Ruegeria_B alba. The sequence goes on along the minus strand of NZ_JAGQAG010000001.1, from coordinate 1,655,678 downwards.
CGAGGCCTTGTCGGACCAGTCCAGCCAGAGTTGTGGATGGGTGACCGCGTAGCCGAAATTATAGAATGCCTCGGCGATGTTCTGAAACAGCCAGATCAGACCGTTCCACAGGGCGCCGAAAAAGGAGATACCGTTATCGTCCTGCATGATGTCCCCGATTCAGGAGTGCCGGATCGTCCTGCGGAACAGCGCCGCAAGGTCCTGGCAAAGCGTAGGCCCCCCGCCCTGGGGCGGGGGTCCGGTATTGGCCGCTTGGCGGGATCAGCCCAGAACGCGGTCGCGCTGTGCGGTGTAGACGCCCGACGACATGTTCAGCCAGGCCGACGAGGATTTCATCGACGCCATGGCGCTGTCGTGGATCTTCTTGAACAGCTCGTCGCCCATGTTCTCGGCCATGACTTCCTGGCTCGCCTTGCCGAAGGCATCCCAGACGCTGTCGGGGAATTCCAGGACCTTGACGCCACCGGCTTGCAGGCGCTGCAGCGCCGAGCCGTTGTTGGACAGGAACTGGGCCAGGTTCCACTGGTGGCACTCGCCCGCCGCAACCTCGATGATCTTCTGATGCGCGGGGCTCAGGCTCTCGAACACTTCGCGGTTGGTGGCAACCGACAGACCCGCACCCGGCTCGTGGAAGCCCGCGGTGTAATAGGTCTTGGTGATCTCCTGGAAGCCGGCCTTTTCGTCCGCCCAGGGGCCGATCCACTCGGTCCCGTCGATGGCACCCGAGGACAGCGCCTGATACACTTCCGAACCCGGAATGTTCTGCACGCTTGCGCCCAGCTTGCCCAGCGCCTTGCCGCCCAGGCCCGGCATGCGGAACTTCAGACCGTTGAAATCCTCGGGGCCGTTGATCTCTTTCGAGAACCAGCCGCCCGCCTGCGCGCCGGTGTTGCCGCCCAGGAAGGATTTCAGGCCAAAGATCTGGCCCAGCTCGTCATGCAGCTCGTGGCCGCCATCGTGATAGTACCAGTTCACCAGTTCCTGCGCGGTCATGCCAAAGGGCACGGCGGTAAAGAACGCATAGCCCGGATGCTGACCGACGAAGTAATAGTCGGCGCCGTGATACATGTCGGCCTGGCCCGAGGAAACGGCGTCGAACACTTCGAACGCGCCCACCAGTTCGCCGGCGGCCTTCAGGTCGACAGTCAGGTTGCCATCGGACATGGCGGTGATGTTGTCGGCGACGCGCTGTGCCGAATCATGCACACCGGCCAGACCGCGACCCCAGGTGGTGACCATGGTCAGGGTCCGCTTGCCCTGCGCATAGGCCGGAGCGGCCAGAGCGGTGGTGGCGGCAGCGGCAGCGCCGCCCATGGCCGAGGTTTTCAGAAAAGAACGACGATCCATAAGAGTATTTCCTCCCCTTGCAAGTCATGGACGCCCGCCGAGTCATCCCGGTGGGCGGATCGTTTCCAGTGGCGCAAGGGTAACGAGCGATGATCCGCTCTGTGAATACCTAGTACTACGTAGGGGCGCGGAAAAATGCGGCCACTGACCTAGAAATCCACTGTTTTTCGGGCACTGCGCGACCACACAAGTGCGTGGCGGCCGGTCACGACTTGATCGCATGCTTTGATTTTGCCGCCGGTTTTGCGTATCGATTCGCCATGCACCGCCTGCGCAACCTGATCCGCCCCAACTACGCCCAGAAGATCTCGCTTCTGGCGACCCTGCCGCTTGTGGTGGCGGTGGCCGCCATCGCGGCGCTGGTGGCTTATCAGGCGCGCACCCTGGCCGAACGCGAGATCCAGGCGCTGGAGCGGCAGCTGTTGCAGGCAAAGAAGGCCGAGCTGCGCAACTACGTTACCCAGGCGCGCAACGGCTTTGCCCATATCTATGGCCCCGCCGCCCCCGACGATGCCGAGGCCAAGACCCGGGTGGCACAGATGCTGGCGGCGATGATCTACGGACAGGACGGGTTCTTTTTCGTCTACGATTACGAGGGCAAGAACCTGGTCAGCCCGCGCCAGACCGAATTCATCAACCGCAACTGGGAGGGCTTGACCGACAGCAAGGGCGTACCGGTTGTGGACGAGTTCATCCGCCTCGCCCGGCAGGGCGCGGGTTGGCATTCCTTCATGTGGGAGAAACCCTCGACCGGGGAAGAGGCGCAGATGGTGGCCTATGTGGTGGGCTTGCAGGACTGGCGCTGGGCGGTGGGCACCGGGGTGTTCATCGACGATGTGCTGGCCTCGGTCGCCGCCGCCCGGGCCGAGACCCAGGCCCGCGTCCGCCGCACCTTTGTCTATATCGGCGCCATCGCGCTGGCAGCGCTGCTGATCGTGTTCGGCTCGGGCATGGTTCTGAACATCCGCGAACGCCGGCTGGCCGATGCCAAGCTCAAGGAACTGACGCAACGGGTGTTCGACGCGCAAGAGGAAGAGCGCGGCCGGGTGGCGCGCGAATTGCATGATGGCATCAGCCAGATCCTGGTGGGGGTGCGCTATGCGCTGGACAATGCCCGTCGCCGGCTGGCACGCGGCGATCATGACGGCGCCGAACCGCCGTTGGACAAGGGGATCGAGAACCTCGGCATCGCGATCACCGAGGTGCGCCGCATCAGCCGCGACCTGCGCCCCGGCGTGCTCGACGATCTGGGCCTTGGTCCGGCATTGAAATCGCTGACCGACGATTTCCGCGAGCGCACCGGCATCGCGACCGATTTCACCACCGTGGTGTTCCGCAACCGGCTGGATCACAACAGCAAGATCGCGCTCTACCGCATCGCCCAGGAGGCGCTGACCAATATCGAGCGTCATTCGGGTGCCACCCGGGTCTCGATCGACCTGCGCGGTCACAAGAAGGGCGCCACCATGCGCATCTCGGACAATGGCCGTGGCATCCGCTCGACCCCGGGCAAACCCGGCCCCGGCCTGGGCCTGCGCAACATGCAGGAACGGATCGAACAGCTTGACGGCAGCTTGCGCATCCTGTCATCCCGCGGCGCGCAGACCGGCACCGTGATCGAGGTGAGCCTGCCGCTGAGCCACCTGTTGCCGCCCCAGGAGGAGCCGGCGTCGAAGAGAAAGGCCCTGCCATGACCGACACCCCCGTCCGCGTTCTGATCGTCGACGATCACCCGATGGTGGCCGAAGGCATTCAGGCCATTCTCGAAAGCTATGACGACATTCAGGTGATCGGCACCGTGGGCGACGGTCGCGAGGCGGTGGGCCGCGCTCTGGCGCTGCTGCCCGATGTGATCCTGATGGATCTGAACATGCCGGGCCTGGGCGGGCTGGGTGCCACCGAGATCCTGCTGGAACAGATGCCCGATACCCGGATCCTGATCCTGTCGATGCATGACAGCCCCGAATATATCTCCACCGCGCTCAGCCATGGCGCCATGGGCTATGTGCTCAAGGACGTGCCGACCGAAGAGATCAAGCAGGCCATCGACGCGGTGATGCGGGGCGAGCGGTATCTGTGCACCGGCGCCAAGGGCTCGCTGGAGCCAAAGGAGGGCGAGGAGGCGCGCGAGGCGCTGACCGGGCGCGAACAGACCATCCTGCTGCAATTGGCGCAGGGCAAGTCGAACAAGGAAGTGGCCATCGCGCTCGATATCTCGGTGCGCACGGTGGAAACCCACCGCAAGAACATCAAGCGCAAGCTCGGCATTTCCTCGACCGCCGGGCTGACCCGCTATGCGCTGGAACACGGCGTGCTGCAAGGCACGGGCGTCGGTCTCTGACCCGGCAGCGGCACCGGCTCGGGTCAGTCCCGCAACGCGTCTGCGCGCAATCCCGCGCGCTGGTGATGCCGGGGCAGCACCCTGCCATACAGCTGCCGCGTCCGTTCGACCCCACCGCACATCCCCTCGGTCTCGACAAACGAGAAGATACCCACATAACGCCGTTGCGGCCCCTCGACCGGGGCGACCCGATGCAGCGCGTATCGGCCCTTGAAGATCTGCAAATCACCCGGTTGCAGGTCCAACACCCGAACCCGGTCGCGGGCGCCCGCCAATACCTCGGCCACGCCCTCGAAATTCTCGTCGCTCGCCGTTCGCAGGTCGGGCACATATTCAAACGCGCCACCCGCACTGCCGTTCTGGATCGCCAGCGTGACCGTGAAATTGTTCGTGTCGAAATGCCAGGGGAAGCCCTGCCCCGTTTCGACCGCGTTTACGATCACATCCGCCAGCGGGTCGTCATAGCGAAAGAACCTGTTCTCCGGCTCACCCAGCACGTCACGGATGAAGGGCATGAAGGGCCCGGCCTCATAGATCCGGCGCAGCGGTCTGTCGGGCGGAAAATTATCGGCCGGCACGAAGGCGTTCGAGCGGTCGAAAAACTGCCGAACCGGGTGGTTGGCGGGCAGGTCCGGATCGTCCTGCGAGAAGTAGACATTGGTGCGGCTGAAGGAGCGATGCCCCAGATGCGCCACTGCATCGGCCTCGGCCACCAGCCGCGCCACGCCAGCGGGATGGGCAAAGCCCGGCAGCACCGCGCAACCGTCCTCGGCGATTTCGCGCCTGAGATCGGCCAGCAAGTCCGCATAGGCCGGCGCATCGGGCCGGTCGATCGGATAGCGCCCCAGATCGATCAAATCATGCAATTCCATCGCGTCCTCCTGCTTTGCCGCCCCTACAGGGTCGGTAAACGAGTCGCGGATTTCTGGCCTGTTTCCGGCATCGCGCGCCGCCAATGGATCAGTTCCATCGCGCGACGAAGGGTCAAATTCGCGGAAATGTCCCGCCCTGCGGCATTCCGCGCAACAAAATGTCGCCAAAACTGCTCGCAGCGACAGGTTTTCGACCCGATTGAGTGTTGACGCCCCCTGCCCTCGCCCATAATGTCCCCGCCAAGCATGAAGGAGCCGCTGGGAATGACCGCGCTAGTCGTAATCGTAGGAACAACGCGCATGGGCCGGTAACGGTAAGCCATAATCGAACCCATGCGCCTCCGAAAGTTCGGGGGCTTTTTTTATGCTGAAACGAGAAGACGCATGTCGCCAATGGAGCAAAGCAGATGACACGTGAGATGACCGGCGCAAAGATGGTGGTCCAGGCCCTCAAGGATCAGGGCGTGGACACGGTATTCGGCTATCCGGGCGGCGCCGTGCTGCCGATCTATGACGAGATCTTTCTGCAAAACGACATTCGCCACATTCTGGTGCGGCACGAACAGGGCGCGGTGCACGCGGCCGAGGGCTATGCCCGCTCGACCGGCAAGCCTGGCGTTGTGCTGGTGACCTCGGGTCCCGGCGCCACCAATGCGGTGACGGGCCTGACCGACGCGCTGCTCGACTCGATCCCGATCGTGGTCCTCACCGGCCAGGTGCCGACCTTCATGATCGGCTCGGACGCGTTCCAGGAGGCCGACACCGTTGGCATCACCCGTCCCTGCACCAAGCATAACTGGCTGGTCAAGGATACCGACAAGCTGGCCAAGACCATCCACGAGGGATTCCATGTGGCGACCTCGGGCCGGCCCGGTCCGGTCCTGATCGACATCCCCAAGGACGTTCAGTTCGCGACCGGCAAGTATCAGGGCCCCAAGGGGCTCGAGACCCATTACAACCCGCCGGTCAAGGGCGACATGGAAGAGATCACCGAACTGGTCGCGGCCATCGAAAAGGCCAAGCGCCCGGTGTTCTATACCGGCGGCGGCGTGATCAATTCCGGCCCCGCTGCCAGCCAGCTCTTGCGCGAGCTGGTGGATGCGACCAGCTTTCCCATCACCTCGACCCTGATGGGTCTGGGCGCCTATCCCGCCTCGGGCAAGAACTGGCTGGGCATGCTGGGCATGCACGGGCTTTACGAGGCGAACATGGCCATGCATGGCTGTGACCTGATGATCAATGTCGGCGCCCGCTTCGACGACCGGATCACCGGCCGCATCGACGCGTTCAGCCCGAAATCGAAAAAGGCCCATATCGACATCGACCCCAGTTCGATCAACAAGGTGATCCGGGTCGATATCCCGATCGTCGGCGATGTGGGCCATGTGCTGGAAGACATCCTGAAGGTCTGGAAGGCGCGCGGGCGCAAGACAAATGTCGAGGCGGTGCAGAAATGGCAGGCCCAGATCACCGAATGGCGCAAGGTGAACTGCCTGACCTACAAGCCTTCGGAAAAGACCATCAAGCCGCAATACGCGCTGGAGCGTCTGGAGGCGCTGACCAAGGGGCGTGACCGTTACGTGTGTACCGAGGTCGGACAGCACCAGATGTGGGCGGCGCAATATCTGGGCTTTGAGGATCCGAACCGTTGGATGACCTCCGGTGGCCTGGGCACCATGGGTTACGGTACGCCGGCCTCGATCGGGGTGCAGATCGCGCATCCGGACGCGCTGGTGATCAACGTGGCGGGCGAGGCAAGCTGGCTGATGAACATGCAGGAGATGGGCACCGCCGTGCAGTACCGCCTGCCGGTCAAGCAGTTCATTCTGAACAATGAACGCCTGGGCATGGTGCGCCAGTGGCAGGAGCTCTTGCATGGCGAGCGCTATTCGCAATCCTGGTCCGAAGCGCTGCCCGATTTCGTGAAACTGGCCGAGGCCTTTGGCGCCAAGGGCATCCTGTGCAAGGACCCCGCCGACCTGGATGACGCGATCATGGAGATGATCAACTATGATGGGCCGGTGATCTTCGATTGCCTTGTCGAAAAGCACGAGAACTGCTTCCCGATGATCCCCTCGGGCAAGGCCCATAACGAGATGCTGCTGGGCGACGCTGAAACCCAAGGCGTGATCCAGGCCGGCGGCGCGGTTCTGGTCTGACAAAATCCTGCGAATTTTGTCGGTCGCGCCCTGTGCGACCGGTACTCTCCACTCTGAAAGGGACGCATATGTCTGCCCTACACATCAAGAAAGGCTCCAGCAGCCATTCCGCCTATAACCTGCGCCCGACCTTCTCGGACGTGGCCGAACGGCACACCATCGCCCTTTTGGTCGAGAACGAGCCCGGTGTGCTGGCCCGCGTCATCGGCCTGTTCTCGGGACGCGGCTACAACATCGAAAGCCTGACCGTCGCCGAGGTGGATCACACCGGCCATCTGAGCCGCATCACCATCGTCACCACCGGAACCCCGCAGGTGATCGAGCAGATCAAGGCACAGCTGGGCCGCATCGTCTCGGTCCGCGACGTCCACGACCTGACGGTCGAGGGCCGCGCGGTTGAACGCGAACTGGCGATGCTGAAGGTGGTGGGCAGCGGCGACAAGCGGGTCGAGGCACTACGCCTGGCGGATATCTTCCGCGCCAACGTGGTCGACAGCACCCTGTCGAGCTTTGTCTTCGAAATCACCGGCGCACCAGAAAAGATCGACGCCTTCGCCGATCTGATGCGACCACTGGGCCTGGCCGAGATCGCACGAACAGGAGTGGCAGCGCTCCTGCGCGGCGACTGATTGTCAGCCGATCAGGCGTGGCAGGCTTCGCCTTCGGCCTGCCTGTCACGCTTGCGCAGGGCAAAGCCTGCGAACGGGATCACCTTGGCAACCGACCTATCCGGGGCTGTATTGCCAGCTTTCTCTTCCCCAGTAGTGCGCAACAGGTCGGGCAAGCCGCGATAGCTTCCCTGATCGATCAGGCGCGGGTTGAGAGCTAAACGCTGCTTGCGCTCGGTCACCAGATCAAACTGGACCCAGTCCCCCACATCCAGGCTAACCGATGCCTGCGCATCCGTTTTCCGATAAAATGCGAGGTCGCCATGATCCTCACACCAGATGACCGCTTTTTGATCATCCCTGTCGCTCCAGAGTACTACACCAAGCATATCCCGTCCCAATGATCTATTTTCTTTAGATTGAGCGAATTAACACGACTCAAACATGGTAAAATGCGTGTCTGACTATTGCTTTTTGTGTCTGGAAGGGTAGCTTCCTGACACGCTTTGGCGTCTATTATGACGCCATATAGTATCAGATTAAGTGTCGACCGAAGGGACCCACCACTCACCCTTCACGTTTCGGTCTAAATGAGCAATTCTGTTTCGGGACACTATGACAAAAACAACAAGGACACCGGCGGAGCTCCGCAACATGTTCGGCGAAAACTTGCGCCGACTGTCACGCCGTTACCCCTCCATCTCCGAGCTTTCGCGACAACTCGGTATCAACCGCACCCAGTTCAACCGATACCTGTCAGGAGAGAGCTTTCCCCGCCCCGATGTCCTGGACCGGATATGCAATTTCTTTAATGTCGACGCGCGCATCCTGCTGGACCCGGTGGATGCCATCCCGGTGTCTGACCAGATACTGTCAGGTCCAGTCCTCTCCGAGTTCTTTGGCCCGGATGTCACCAGTCTGAACGAGGACGACTTTCCAAGCGGCTTCTACCGCTTCACCCGGCGCAGCTTCGTAAACGAGAGCAAATTCGTTCTGGGACTGGTCTATGTGTTTCGTGAAAGCAACACCACTTACATCCGCGGCTACGAGGCTCTCGAGGCCATGCGGCAGCAGGATTTGCCTGATGATCCCCGGACCCGCGAGTTTCGTGGCTACGTCACCCGCGAGGATGACGGGGTGACGCTGTTGATCTCGCGCCGCAACGCGATGACCTTCTCGTTCAACTACCTGTCACGGGTGGCCTCGTTTGAGAACAACTTCTGGGTCGGCTACGTGTCTCGCTCGGTGCGCGAGCCGGTCAGCGGCCACCGAATCACCCGGCTCGTCTACGAGCACCTGGGTCGCGACAAGTCCTCCATCTGGAAGACAGCGCGCCAAGCCGGGTTTCTGGATGTTGATCAGCTTTTGCCTTTTCACAGGCGCCTACTGCGTCCCGACGACCCCTTTCTTTGACACCGCGCCGAGCAACGGTCTAGCGGACCGACGAACAGGCCGCCGCACGTCAGGGCGCGGTGTCTTCGCGCGTGACTTGACGGTACAGATGCCACGAGGCATGGCCGAGCCAAGGCAATACCAGGAATAGACCGAGGAACCCGGGCACCATCGCGACAAAAGTCATCATCGCCAGAATCACGGCCCAGGCCAGCATCACCGCCAAGTTCGAAGTCACAAAGCCGAAGCTCGCGATCATCGCCGTCACGAAATCCAGTTCCCGGTCCAGCAGCATCGGGATCGACATTACGGTAATCATGTAAAGCAGCGCCGCAAAACCGGCGCCGACAACCGTTCCCATCGCCAGCATCATCAACCCGTTAGGACTGAGAAACACCTCCATAGAGCTGGAGACATTGGTCATGGTCGACAGGCCGAGGAAGAGGGCAAAGATCATGTGGCCGAGGAAGAACCAGAACAGAAAGACCAGCACCATGATGGCGCAGATCGAGGGCAGCTGGCGGCGGCTCTGCAAGATCACGACGCCGAATATCTCTCCGAAATCCAGCGGCTCTCCCTGTTCCAATCGGTGCGATACCTCATAGAGGCCAACGGCGGCAAAGGGGCCAAGCAGCGGAAAACCGATCGCGGCCAACACCAGCCAGAAGGTGGTGCCGGTCCAGGCCGTCACCCAGGCCATCAAGAGACCCGACATCACATAAAAACCCGAAAACAGCAGCCCGAACAGCGGCGCCCGCAAGTAATCGCGCAGCCCGGCCGCCAGCGCATGGCGCAGCATGTCGAAGCTGGCCGGATGCATTGGCGGCACACCAAAAGGTTTCTCGATCATGCCTGCTCCTTCTCTGTTGTCTCGCGTCTACATGGCCGGGTGCCGTTGCGGCCAGGTCGTGGCCTGGTGATAGGCCTCGCCCAGTGCCAGCAGTGCCGCATCGCCGCCGCGCGGGCCAAAGATCTGGAACCCCATGGGCACGCCCTGGGGGCCGAACCCGGCCGGAACCGCCAGTGATGGCAGGCCGATCAGACCGATCGGTATCGTGACCTCCATCCAACGATGATAGGTATCCATGCTGTGGCCCGCGATTTCCTTCGGATACGGCACGTTCACGTCAAAGGGCCAGACCTGCGCCGAGGGCAATACCAGTGCATCGAATTCATCGAAAAGCTCGACCGACCGCTTGTACCAGTTCGAGCGTTTGACACTGGCGCGGTGGACATCCATCGCCGAGAGGCCGAGTCCGCGTTCGATCTCCCAGATCGCGGTATCTTTCAGCGCCGACCGGTTCTGGCGCAGCAAAGGCTCCAACGAACCGGCCTTGCCCCAGGATCGCAGGTCCAGCCAGGCCTCCCAGATCGCCGCCGCGTCCATCGGGGCCGGAACCGGTTCGACTGCGGCACCAAGCGTCTCAAGCACACGCAACCCGCTTTCGCACAGTTCCAGAATCCCCGACTCCATCGCATAGGCACCGCCCCAGTCACCCAGCCAGCCGATGCGGACACCCTTCAGATCCGCAGAGGACACCGGCGATGCCTTGGGGGCGTTCACCGACAAAGGCACGCGCGCATCCGCCCCGGCAATCACATCCAGCATGATCCCGATATCCGCCGGGCTGCGCCCCATCGGGCCCAGCGTGGCCAGTTGATGCAGGAACAATTCACGCTCCGGATCGAGGGGCACGGTGCCCCAGGTCGGACGGAAGCCGTACACGTTGTTCCAGGCCGCGGGATTGCGCAGCGACCCCATTTCGTCGGACCCATCCGCCAGGGCCGTCATGCCGGTGGCCAGCGCCACCGCCGCCCCGCCGGATGACCCTCCACAGGACAGGGCCGGCGCATAGGGGTTGCCCGTCGCGCCATAGACCGGGTTGAAGGTATGCGATCCGATCCCGAACTCCGGCACGTTCGTCTTGCCGATCAGGATCGCGCCGGCCGCCCGCAGGCGTGACGGCAAGAGACTGTCCTTGTCCGGGACAAAATCCGCAAACAACGGCGAGCCCATGGTTGTCGGCACACCGGCAATGCTTTCCAGATCCTTGATCGCGATCGGCAGGCCGTGCAGCGCACCGCGCGCCTCGGGCGCCACCGCATCCGCCGCCCGTGCCTCGGCCATCAGTTCCTCTGCCGAACGCAGCGCCACGATGGCGTTCAGTTCGGGATTGACGGCGGTGATCCGCGCCAGCGTGGCCTCCATCACAGCCTCGGATGACAGCTGCCCGCTACGCAGCGCCCCGAGAAGATCACTGGCGGAAGAACGGATCACATCCATGCGGCGGAGCCTCCCTAGGCTGGTTTCGAACCGAGCCTAGCGACGCCGGGGCGGCATTTAAACCCACTGTTTGCATGTATCTTTTCTGCAATCGCCCGCTTCCCGGCGAACCACTCCTGCGATAGGATCGGCCCATGCGACTTGCTCATGTCAGCCTCATCGCTCGCGATGCCCCCGCGCTGGCCGAATTCTACTGTACCGCGCTGGGCTGTTCGCCCCGACGGTCGGCCACCCGGCTGAGCGGTGCCTGGGTCGGGCGCGGCATCGGCCTTCCCGGGGCCGAGATCCTGTCGATCTGGCTGAACCTGCCCGATAGCGGCGCACCCTTCCTCGAAATCCAGCAATTCGCCCTTAACCCAGGTCACCCGCCACCCCAGCCCGACACGCCGGGCTTGCGCCATCTTGCCTTTGCAACCGCCGATATCGAGGCCACAGCCCGCGCCATCCTGGCCTCAGGCGGCAGCCAGCAGGGCGAAATCACCGATCTCGGCAGCGCCGAACACCCCTGCCGCGCGCTTTACATGCGCGATCCCGAGGGCAATCTGATCGAGTTGGAACAGGCCTGAACCCACCCCTTCATTTCGCTAGAAGTACTCCGGGGGAGCCCAAAAAAATTCGACGAATTTTTTTGGGCGGGGGCAGCGCCCCCTGCCCGGCCCGCCTCAGTCCTCGGACTGGGCGTCGGCGCGGCTTTTGCCGGAAACCTTCATGGCAAGCGTCGCCGCCATGAACCCGTCCAGGTCACCGTCCAGAACGCCCTTGGTGTCGCTGGTTTCGTGCCCGGTGCGCAGGTCCTTGACCATCTGATAGGGCTGCAACACATAGGAGCGGATCTGGTTGCCCCAGCCGGCATCGCCCTTTGCCTCATGCGCGGCGTTGATCTCTGCGTTGCGACGGTCCAGCTCCTGCTGGTAAAGCCGCGATTTCAGCGCCTTCATGGCGATGTCGCGGTTCTGGTGCTGCGATTTCTCGGAACTGGTCACCACGATGCCGGTCGGGATATGGGTGATCCGCACCGCCGAGTCGGTCGTGTTCACGTGCTGCCCGCCCGCACCCGAGGACCGGTAGGTATCGATGCGGATATCGCTGGGGTTCACCTCGATCTCGATATTGTCGTCGACCACCGGATAGACCCAGACCGAGCTGAACGAGGTGTGCCGCTTGGCCGCCGCGTCATAGGGCGAGATCCGCACCAGCCGGTGCACCCCGCTTTCCGATTTCAGCCAGCCATAGGCGTTGTGACCGGAAATCTTGTAGGCCGCCGATTTGATCCCCGCTTCGTCGCCCGCGCTTTCCGATTGCAGCTCGACCTTGTAGCCCTTCTTTTCGGCCCAGCGCACATACATCCGCGCCAGCATCGAGGCCCAGTCGCAGCTTTCAGTGCCACCGGCACCCGCATTGATCTCCAGAAAGGTGTCGTTGCCGTCGGCCTCGCCATCCAGCAGCGCCTCCAGCTCTTTCTCGGCGGCGCGCTCGCGCAGCGCCTTGAGCGCCGCCTCGGCATCCTTGACCACGTCCTGGTCATCTTCCATCTCGCCCAGTTCGATCAGCTCGATGTTGTCGGCAAGATCGGTCTCGATCCCCTTGTAGATGTCCAGCGCATCGACCAGCGTCTGACGCTCGCGCATCAGCTTCTGGGCGTTTTCCGGATTGTCCCACAGGTTCGGATCCTCGACCCGCGCGTTGAACTCCTCAAGCCGGTGCTGCGCAGTCTCGTGATCCATCCGCTGTGCCAGCAGGCGCAAGGATTTCTCGATGTCGGTCACGACGTTCTGGATTTCGGCGCGCATGGGCTGTCCTGCTCTCGTTCTCTCGTGAAACAGCCTGATAAACCAGTGCCGGGGCGCGGGCAAGCGAGGCCCGATGTTTTTGCGGCCATCAGGGCCTTACCCCAGCGGCCGGCGCGTAACTGGCTCTGGATCGGTGGGCCGCCCCCCTTTGCAGGGCAGTGCGCGGCAGGGGCAGCCCCCTCAGTAGAGCCCGCCCGAACTGACGGTGCCGAAATTGGCCTTGGGTCCCACAGTGGTGACCTCTCCAGTTGAGGTCCTGACCTGTCGGCCGGCCTGCTGCACCTCTTCGACCAGTGGCAGGTTCGACCCCATCGCAAAACCGCCGTCATAGGTCAGGCCAAAGATCGGCTCTTCGCCATCCCGGAAATACTCGGCCACCACATAGTCGCCCGACGCACCGTCCGGCAGGCGGGCGCCGGTAAAGCGGTCGATCTTGATGAAATGGCCCCCCGGCGGAATATCGAAGGGACCACCGCCGTATTTCTTGACCGCCTCGGTCATGAAGCTCTGGAACACCGGGCCGCACATGCCGCCGCCCGAGGCACCCCGGCCCAGGGGGCGTGGGCGGTCATAACCGATATAGCAACCCGCCACGATGTTCGAGGTGAAGCCGATGAACCATACGTCCTTGGCGTCGTTGGTGGTACCGGTCTTGCCCGCCGTGGGCACCGGCAGGTTCACGGCGCCGCTCGCAGTGCCGCGTTCGACCACGCCACGCATCATCGAAGTCAGCTGATAGGCGGTGATCGCATCCATCACCCGTTCACGGTTGGTCACGATGCGCGGTGACTGATCCGGCGCCAGCCGGTCCGACAGGCAATCGACGCAGTCGCGCCTGTCGTGGCGATAGATGGTCTTGCCGAACCGGTCCTGAATCCGGTCGACCAGGGTCGGTTCCACCCGCTCGCCGCCATTGGCGAACATGGCATAGGCCGCCACCATCTTGAACAGGGTGGTCTCTTCCGATCCCAGCGCATTGGCCAGGAACGGCCCCATGTGGTCATAGACCCCGAACCGTTCGGCATAACCCGCCACCACCGGCATCGACACCTCTTGCGCCAGACGGATGGTCATCAGGTTCCGCGACCGTTCGATTCCGGTCCTGAGCGGCGTCGGGCCGTAGAACTTGTTGGACGCGTTCTTGGGCCGCCACAGGCCCTGCGGCGTATTCACCTCGATCGGCGCGTCGACCACGATGGTCGCCGGGCTATAGCCACTGTCCAGCGCGGCCGCATAGACAAAGGGCTTGAAGCTCGACCCGGGTTGACGCTGCGCCTGGGTGGCGCGATTGAACACCGAGTCCTGATAGCTGAACCCGCCCTGCATCGCGAGAACGCGACCGGTATTCACGTCCATCGCCATGAACCCGCCCTGTACCTCGGGTACCTGGCGCAGCGACCAGTCCTCGTCCGCCTTGCGCACCAGCACCACATCGCCCAGTGCGAAATTGTCCTTGAAGCTGCCCTTCATCCACTTGATGTCGGCGCGCGGCACGCGCCCCTTGGCCGGGCCATCCTCGATACCGACGGTCAGCTCCTGGTCGCCGACGCCCAGCACCACCGCCGGATGCCAGCGCCCGCCCAGATCCACATCGCGCGGCACCTCGGTTGCTGCCAGTTCTGCCCGCCAGACATCCTCATCCCCCAGCTTGGCCGGTTCGATGGTCTTTCCGGTGCCGTGCCATTTGCCGCGGCCACGGTCGTATTTCTGCAAGGCCTCGCGCAGCGCGCGGGCGGCCTCGACCTGCATCTCCTCGTCGATCGAGGCGCGCACGGTGAAGCCGCCGGTAAAGAACTCACCCTCGCCGAAATCCTCGCTCAGCTGGCGCCGGATCTCGTCGGTGAAATAATCACGCGGCGGCAACGCGGTGCGGAAGCCTTCGAAATCGCCGTTCTGCACCGAGCGCAGCGGCATCGCGCGCTCGTTCTCATAGGTGGCCTTGTCGATATAGCCGTTCTCGCGCATCTCGCGCAGCACATAGTTGCGACGGTCCAGCAGCCGCTGATATTCGCGGACCGGATGATAATCCGAGGGCGCCTTGGGCATGGCGGCCAGCGTCGCGGCCTCATGCGGGGCCAGTTCGGCAAGTGTCTTGTTGAAATAGGTCTGCGCGGCGGCCGTTACGCCATACGAGTTCTGGCCGAGGAAGATCTCGTTCATGTAGAGTTCGAGAATCTGTTCCTTGTTCAGCGTCTGCTCCAGCCTTGCGGCCAGGATGATCTCCTTGATCTTGCGCTCTGCCCGACGATCCCCGGACAAGAGGAAGTTCTTCATCACCTGCTGGGTGATCGTCGAGGCGCCGCGCACATTGCTGCCGCGCGAGCGGATCGCCTCGACCCCGGCGGCAGCGATGCCGCGGATGTCATAGCCTTGGTGGGTATAGAAATTCTTGTCCTCGGCCGAGATGAAGGCCTGTTTGACCAGGTCGGGGATCTCGTCCGCCGGAGTGAACAGGCGCCGCTCCTTGGCAAACTCGTCGATCAGTTGACCCTCGCCCGAATAGATCCGGCTGATCGTGGGGGGCTTGTACTGGGCCAGCGATTCGTGGCTGGGCAGGTCGCGCCCATACATCCAGAACACGCCCCCGATGGTCAGGGCGACCATGAAGACACCCAAGGTGACGAGGCTGAAGATCGCCCCGAAGAAGGAGAGGATGAACCGGATCACGTAGGCTGCCTTTTTAACGCGGTGGCCTCTATATAGGCGCGTCGCGCGCCATGGTCAAAACGCCCGGCGCCGTTTTGCCGCCACGTGCCACTTTCTTCTGTTGAAAAATACCTCGGGGTCCGGGGCAGCGCCCCGGTTCCATCCCAAGGCACGCGCTATTGCCGGACCAGCCCCTGCCGTTCCAGATCGGCCTGCCGCCAGTTTTCCAGCCCGTTGCGGATGCCCGCCGCCATCGCGGCGCGCCATTCTGTGTTCTGCAGATTTTTCAGATCGCGGGGACTCGATAGAAAGCCGATCTCGATCAGGACCGAGGGAATATCGGCGGCCTTGAGCACCGAAAACGACGCCCCGCGCAGGGGGCGGCGGTTCATCGGCCCGCCCTGCTGGGTCATGCCATCGACCAGCGCGCGTGCCAGCGCCTCGGTGCGCGGGCGGGTCTCCTGCCGCGCCAAATCCAGCAGCACATCGGTTACCCGGTCGTCGGTGGCGCTCAGATCGGCGCCCGCCAGCAGGTCGTCGCGGTCATGCCGCTCGGCCAGCTTGGCCGATGCGATGTCCGAGGCCTCTTCGGCCAGCACATGCACGGTGGCGCCATGGGCCAGCCCCTCGCTCAGCGAATCCGCGTGCAACGAGATGAACACATCCGCCCCCGCCTCATGGGCCAGCGCGATGCGCCGTTCCAGCGACACGAAATGATCGCCGTCGCGGGTCAGAACCACCTCGAACCCGCCCGACCGCAGCAGCACCTCGCGCAACTCGCGGGCAAAGCGCAGCATCAGGTGTTTCTCCACCACGCCCTCGGTCTCGGCGCCCGGGTCGATGCCCCCGTGACCGGGATCGAGCACCACCCGCAGCGGCGCGTCCGCGCCGCGCTCGGGCAGCGCAGGCAGGGCCTCGGGCGCGGGCAGGTCCCAGCGCGGGTCTTGCGGCGCCCCCGCGGCGGCGGCAAAGCTTTCCTCGTCCGAGGCGCGCAGGGCCACCTCCAGCCGGGCGCCGCCGGTTCCTTCGTCCACCTGCATCGCCACCAGATCGACGGCCAGCGGAGCGGCCAGTTCCAGCACCATGCGCGACCAGCCCGGCAGATAGGTGCCGAAATGCACCGCCAGCACCTTGTCGCTCTGGTCGAGCGCCTCGGCGCGCAGCCCGGTCCAGTCCACTTCCTGGAAGTCCAGTACCAACCGACGCGGCGCGTCCAGCGTGAACAACCGATAAGGCACGCCCTGGCTCAACCCCAGTTCCAGGCGCAGCCCGCCGCGCGGCAGCGTCTCGATGCGGCTTTCGTCGGGCCGGATCCGGGCCAGGCCGCTGAAATCCTGCGCCAGCGCCGGCAGCGCCGCCCAGATCAGCGCGATGAAAAGGATGATCCTGCTCATGTCCCTGCTTTCTCTCGCCGGTATCCCACACGATACCGCGACGGACCGATGCCGCAAACCATCATCCGCGCGCCTTCATGAAGGCTTCGAGCCGCGCCAGCCCTTCCTCGATATCCGCCGTGGCGCGCGCATAGGAAAAGCGCAGCGTGCCCGCCCCGCGTGTCGGGTCGAAATCCAGCCCCGGCGTCACCGCCACGCCCGCCTGTTCCAGGATCTCGGCGGCAAAGACGCGGCTGTCATCGGTCAGCTCGGACACGTCGGCATAGACGTAAAAGGCCCCGTCGGGTGGCGCGATGCGGGTAAAGCCCGCTTGCGGCAACCGCTCCAGCATCAGCTTGCGGTTTGCCTTGTAAACATCCAGATTTGCTTGCAATTCCGCGCCACAATCCAGCGCCGCCAGGGCCGCGACCTGGCTGGCATGCGGCGCGCAGATGAACATGTTCTGCGCGATCCGCTCGACCACGCGCACCTGATCCTCGGGCACCACCATCCAGCCCACGCGCCAGCCGGTCATCGAGAAATACTTCGAGAACGAGTTGATCACATAGCACTCGTCGGTCAGCTCCAGCGCGGTCACCGCCTTGGCCTCGTATTCGATGCCATGATAGATCTCGTCGCTGATGAAACTGGCACCCTGCGCCTGCGCCGCCTCGATCAGGGCTCCCATGGCGGCATGGTCCAGCATGGTACCTGTCGGGTTGGCGGGCGAGGCAACCATCAGCCCGGCCAGATCGAGCCCGGCAAAATCCGCCGGCACCGGTTGTAGCCGGTTTTCCGGCGCTGTGGGCAGATCGACCGGTACCAGCCCCAGCGCCCGCAGGATCTGGCGGTACGAGGGATATCCCGGCGCGCCGATCCCCACCCGGTCGCCGCTGTCGAAGAGCGCGGTAAAGGCCAGCAGGAATCCGCCGGACGACCCGGGCGTGATCACCACCCTTTCGGGGTTCAGATCGACGCCGTACCACTCGCCGTAAAGCCGCGCGATGCGCTGGCGCAGTGCCGGCAGGCCCAGCGCCACGGTATAACCCAAAGCGTCTGTTTCCAATGACTTGGCCAATGCCTCTACCGCCCCCTTGGGGGCGCCGGTACCGGGTTGACCCACCTCCATGTGGATGATGCGGCGCCCGGCCTCTTCGGCACGGCGGGCGGCCTCCATCACATCCATCACGATAAAGGGATCGACGGCGGATCGGCTTGAGTTTCTCACGGCATTCTCCCAATGTGCGGCCATGGCTTTTGACCGCGTATCCCGGCTGGCGTCAATCCCGGCCCTTTTGCTGGTTGCTTTGCTGTGGCTGGTCACGGCAGGCAGCGCCTCGGCCATCACCTTGCTGCGCGACCCTGATATCGAAAACGGGCTCGAGGAGCTGGCCTTTCCCATCCTGCGCGCCGCCGGGCTGAACCCGCGCCGGGTCAAGCTGTTGGTGGTGGATGACAGCTCGCTCAACGCTTTTGTGCTGGATCACAATGCCATCTTCATCCATTCCGGCCTGATCCAGAAGGTCGCCCGCGCCGATATCCTGCAAGCGGTGATCGCGCACGAGGCGGCCCATATCGCCAATGGCCATATCGCCCGGCGGATCGGCAATTTCGAAAACGCGCAGACCCTGTCGAAGCTGGGCCTGGCCCTGTCGCTGATCGCGGCGGCGGCGGGCGGCGGCGAGGCTGCTGCCGGGATCGCGGCGGGCACGCAAAGCTCGGCCCTGCGCGGCTTTCTGAAACATACACGGGCCGAAGAGTCGGCGGCCGACAATTCGGCCGCCAGCTATCTGCGCTGGTCCGATATTTCCCTGCGCGGGCTGGTCGACCTGCACCGTACCTTTGCCGGGCAGGAATTGCTGAGCGTCGGGCGGCAGGACCCCTATATGCAGTCCCACCCGCTGACCCGCGACCGCATCCGCAATGCCGAGGCCTTTCTGCAATCCTATGGCGACAAGGCCCCCGAGAACCCCAATGCCGACTATTGGTTCGCGCGCGTGCGCGGCAAGTTGTCGGCCTTTTCCCGCAGTTCGAAATGGACCTTGGGCCGCGCCGCCGAGGAACCGCATCGCGACATCCGCCTGATGCGCGAGGCGATCGCCTGGCACCGCGACCGCAACCTGGCCCGCGCCCGCGCCGCCATCGACGGCGCCATCGCGCTGCGCCCCGAGGACCCGTTCTATGTGGAACTCAAGGGCCAGATCCTGATGGAGCACCGACAGACCCAATCCGCCGTCGCCACCTATGAACAGGCGGTGGACCTTGCCCCCAACAACGCGCTGATCCTGGCGGGATATGGCCGCGCGCTGCTGAGCGCCGGACAGGACCGCGCCGCGCTGGACGTGCTGGAACGCGCCCGCGCCCGCGAATATCGCGACCTGCGCATGTTGCGCGATCTGGCCGTTGCCTATGCCAAGCTTGGCAATGACGGCATGGCCTCGATGGTGACCGCCGAACGCTATGCGCTTCAGGGCCGCCCCGAAGACGCTCTTATTCACGCCAAACGCGCCGTTGGCGCCCTGCCCACCGGATCTCCCGGTTGGCAACGGGCGCAGGATGTGCTGTTGGCATCGGAACGCTCAGTGAAAAGGAAATGATGATGCTCCGCCATATCGCCCCGGCCGTGACGGCCCTGTCGCTTCTCTCGGTCCCGGCCCAGGCGCTGGACCTGTCCGACATGACCCCCGACCAGCGCGCCGCCTTTGGCGAGCAGGTGCGCGCCTATCTGCTGGAAAACCCCGAGGTGATCATCGAGGCGGTGAACCTGCTGGAACAGCGCAAGGCGCAGGAAGAGGCGCAGCAGGATCTGCACCTGGTGCAGGTCAATGCCGAAGAGCTGTTCAATGACGGCTATTCCTGGGTCGGCGGCAATCCCGAGGGCGACATCACCCTGGTCGAGTTCATGGATTACCGCTGCGGCTATTGCCGCCGCGCCGTGCCCGAGGTGGCCGAACTGCTGCAATCGGACGGCAATATCCGCCTGATCATCAAGGAATTCCCGATCCTGGGCGAGGCCTCGCTGGCCTCGTCCCGCTTTGCCGTGGCCACCCTGATCGTGGCGGGGCCGGATGCCTATAAACAGGTGCATGACGCGCTGCTCGACTTTACCGGCGAAGCCGACGCCGTCGCATTGCGCCGTATCGGCGAGGGGCTGGGGCTTGATACCGACGCCATCCTGGCGGAGATGGAAAGCGAAGAAGTCACCCGCCGCCTGGCCGAAACAAGGGCGCTGGCGCAGCGACTGAACATTTCCGGCACGCCATCCTTCGTGATGGAAACCGAGATGTTGCGCGGCTATCTGCCCGCAGACCAGATGCAGCAGGTCGCGGACGCGTTGCGCGCCGAACGCAGCTGATCTGATGGCGCCGGCCAGGACCGGCGCCGCTGCCCCGAAAATGCCCAGATTTTCGTGATGGGCATCACCGGGTTGTTAACCTTTTTGCGGTTAGGCTCGGGGCATGGATATGATTACCCTTGCCCCCCTTGCGGGCCTGTTGCCCGCCGTCGGATTCTTTGCGCTCTGGTATCTTACCGCGCGCAGGCTGCGCCTGTCGCAGTTCCATATCCGGCAACAGACGGACCGGATACAGGACCTGCGCCGCACGCTTGAGGGACTGGATCTGGAACTGTCGATGAAGGAAGCCCGGATCGCGCGGCTGTCGCGCGATCTGACCCAGTCGCGCAGCCGGCACGCCGCCCCATTGGCCCGCGCCGGATAGCCCGGCTCTACTCTGCCGCCTCGGCGGCCGAGGCGGCCTCGAGCGCGGCGGCCTTTTTCTCGACCTCTTCGACGATATGGTCGATCATCCGTTCGTTGGACATCTTGTGGCTGGCCTTGCCTGCCAGATAGACCATCCCCGACCCGGCGCCGCCGCCCGTGAAACCCACATCGGTCATCAGCGCCTCGCCCGGGCCGTTCACCACACAGCCGATGATCGACAGGCTCATCGGTGTCTTGATGTGCTCCAGCCGCTTTTCCAGCGCCTCGACCGTCTTGATCACGTCAAACCCCTGCCGCGCGCAGCTGGGGCACGAGATGATGTTGACGCCGCGATGGCGCAGACCCAGCGACTTGAGGATCTCGTAGCCGACCTTCACCTCTTCGACCGGATCGGCGCTGAGGCTGACGCGGATCGTGTCACCGATCCCCATCCACAAAAGGTTCCCCAGGCCGATGGCAGATTTGATGGTGCCGCTGACCAGCCCGCCCGCCTCGGTGATCCCCAGGTGAATCGGGGCGTCGGTGGCCTCGGCAATGCCCTGATAGGCGGCGGCCGACAGGAACACGTCGCTGGCCTTCACGCTGATCTTGTACTCGTGGAAATCGTTGTCCTGCAGGATGCGGATATGTTCCAGCCCGCTTTCCACCATCGCTTCGGGACACGGCTCGCCGTATTTCTCCAGCAGGTGCTTTTCCAGGCTTCCGGCATTCACCCCGATCCGGATCGAACAGCCGTGATCGCGCGCCGCCTTGATCACCTCGCGCACCCGGTCCGGGCTGCCGATATTGCCGGGGTTGATGCGCAGACAGGCCGCGCCCGCCTCGGCCGCCTCGATCCCCCGGCGATAGTGGAAATGGATATCGGCCACGATCGGCACCGGGCTTTCGCGTACGATCTCGCGCAGGGCCCGCGCGCTGGCCTCGTCCGGGACCGAGACCCGCACGATATCCGCTCCCGCCTCGGCCGCCGCCTGCACCTGGGCCACGGTGGCGGCCACATCGGTGGTCAGCGTGTTGGTCATCGTCTGGACCGAGATCGGCGCATCGCCGCCCACAGGCACGTTGCCCACCATGATCTGGCGCGATTTGCGGCGATAGACATTGCGCCAGGGGCGCACGGGATTGTGGGACATGGGGCCAAGCCTGTTCAGCGGGACGGGTTGCCCCCTAGATAGGCCCCCGCGCCGTTGGCGGCAAGCGGATCAGTCGGCGGCGGCCTGTTGGGGCTGGGTGCTCTGCGCCTCGGCCACCAGCAACTGGCGCAGGGCGTTGTTCTGATCGGCCTCTAGATCGGCGATATCGAACCGTTCGTCAACTGCATCCATTGACAGGACCACATTGCGCGTGACGGTGCCACGTGCCCCGATCGGACCGTAATGCGCGCCATTCATGCTGAAATAGACACCACCGGATTCGCCCACCAGAAGCTTCGGCGGCTCCTCGGTCAGCGGCACCTCATAGACATTGCCCTGTTCGATCGTGCCCAGAGTTCCTTCGAAGATCACACTGCCATCGGCGGCGGTAACCCGCATCCAGGCTGGGCTGACGGCAACGATCTTGAGCGTCGGTTCAATCTCCTCGACCACCTGCGGCAACAGAGCCTCAACCGCGCGCTGCGTCTCGCTCAGCTGCACTTCGGGCAGTTCGGGGGGCTGGAAATTACCCACTGTACGCGGGTCCAGCGTAGCGATGGGTGCGTCTCGCGCTACCAACACCGGCACGTCCAGAGCTTGCGGACGGTAGAGCCGGTCAAGTGCCTCGACCGAGGGCGGTGCCATCTCGGATTGCAGCGTGTCGCCAGCGCCGTTCAGAGGATCGAGATCGGATAGTACAAGTGGTGCCTGTTCGACAGGTGCCACCTGCACCTGCTGAACCTCTTTCAGAACCGACCAGCCGCCAAAACCAATACCGCCGATCAGTGCAGCCAACACGAGAACCGAGCCAACGGCGCGCGGCTCGATCTGCGACAGGAACGAATCTCGACCCGGCGCAAAGGGTGTATTGGGGGCAATGAACGGATCACTGGCCGCCTGGCGGCGTTGCGGGGTGGCACCAGGCTTCTTGACGCTGGACGCCTGCGCGGACATGCCATGCGCCACCTCAAAGCCGCTTTCGGCGCAGAATTTGGTGAAACAATCGTCGGGGTCCATCCCCAGATAGCGGGCGTACGAGCGTACGTAACCAGCGATGAAACCCGGAGTGTCAAATGCGGACGGATCGCAATTCTCGATGGCAGCAATGTAGTTGGCTTTGATCCGCAACTCGCGCTGCACATCCAGCAGCGACTTCCCCATGGTCGCGCGTTCGCCGCGCATGGTATCGCCCAGACGCAGCTCGAAGTCGTCGAAGCCGCGCGGCTTCTCCTCCTCTACGTGTGTCGACTTGCGCTGAGACCTGCGCCCGATCATTCCTGCCGCCCCAAAGTTGGCTGCCAGATGCTACTGACAGCGCCAAGAATCGTCCCCATAACGATTCGTCCGTGCCTGTTGTTATCCTCAACCCTATCATAGGACAAAGGATTTGCACACGGGCGCGTGTTTTCAACCCGCCAATTCGGCGCGATTTAGCGCACAATGCGACCAAAGCGCATCCATCGCCTTTACCAGTTTGTCCACTTCCTTGGGACCATGCACCGGCGACGGGGTAAAGCGCAGGCGTTCGGTTCCGCGTGGCACGGTGGGGAAATTGATCGGCTGCACATAGATACCGAAATCTTCCAGCAGCATATCGCTCAGCTTCTTGGTGTGCACCGGGTCGCCCACGATCACCGGCACGATATGGCTGCCGTGGTCGATCAGCGGTAGGCCCAGCCCCTTGAGCCGCGTTTTCAGGATGCGGGCCTGGGTCTGATGCTGGTCGCGCAGCTCTTGCGCGTTCTTCAGATAGGCGACCGAGGCCGCAGCGCCTGCCGCAACCGCCGGTGGCAGCGAGGTGGTAAAGATGAAACCCGGCGCATAAGAGCGGATGGCATCGCACATTTTCGCGCTGGCCGCGATATAGCCACCCATCACGCCATAGGCCTTGGCCAGCGTGCCATTGATGATGTCGATGCGGTGGGCCAGGTTGTCACGCTCGGTCACGCCGCCACCGCGCGGACCGTACATGCCGACCGCGTGCACCTCGTCGATATAGGTCAGGGCGCCGAATTCGTCGGCCAGGTCGCAGATCTCTTCGATGGGGCCGAAATCGCCGTCCATCGAATAGACCGATTCAAAAGCGATCAGCTTGGGCGCGGCCGGGTCGTCGGCGGCCAGCAGCTCGCGCAGATGCGCCACGTCGTTGTGGCGGAAGATACGCTTGGCGCCGCCGTTACGACGCACGCCCTCGATCATCGAGGCGTGGTTGAGCGCGTCGGAATAGATGATCAGGCCGGGGAACAGCTTGGGCAAGGTGCTCAGCGTCGCGTCATTGGCGATATAGGCCGAG
The DNA here is from genome assembly GCF_021405525.1 of Ruegeria pomeroyi. Classification (GTDB taxonomy): domain Bacteria; phylum Pseudomonadota; class Alphaproteobacteria; order Rhodobacterales; family Rhodobacteraceae; genus Ruegeria_B; species Ruegeria_B alba. The sequence continues at coordinate 1,631,719 of NZ_JAGQAG010000001.1, read as the reverse complement.
GTGAACAGCAGCGCTGCCTCTTTGCCGTGCAGGTCGGCCAGTTCGGCCTCGAGCCGCTTGTGATAGACGGTGGTGCCGGAAATGTTGCGGGTGCCGCCCGAACCGGCACCAGCGGCGGTCAGCGCCTCTTGCATCGCCTCCAGCACGACCGGTTGCTGGCCCATGCCCAGATAATCGTTGCCGCACCAGACGGTGATCTCTTTCTCGCTGCCGTCCGGACGGGTCCAGATCGCATGTGGGAAATGGCCCTTGCGCCGTTCGATGTCGATGAAGGTGCGATAGCGGCCTTCGTCGTGAAGCTTCTGAATTGCGGCGTCGAGTTTAACCGAATAGTCCACCGGATCCTCCTTCGTATCGTGCGGCCGGGTTGCGGCAGGTCAGGCTCTACGCCACATTCGCGTTCGTGAATGGATATCTGCGGCGCATCATTTTTTCAACTGTTACATCCGGCCCCGATGTCGCAGCCTTGACTTGCGTCAATTAAACCGCCGCTTTTTCGGGGACAAGGCGCCCTGCGCCGCGATGGACGTCAAAAACGGCAGCGGGCGCCGCAAATCCCGGTTGCGGTTTCCCATCGTGAACGGCGGCCACTGGACAGGGCGGGCGGGGCTGCTAGGCTCCGCTCCGAATATCCCGCAAGACAAGGAACCGCCCGATGTCCCTCGACGACGTCCTCTCGCGTATCGACACCGACCTGCCCGCCGCCATCGACCGGCTGATGGAGCTGCTGCGCATCCCCTCGATCTCGACCGATCCGGCCTATGCCGAGGCCTGTGACCAGGCCGCGGACTGGCTGGTGGCCGATCTGGCCGGGATCGGCATTACCGCCGAAAAGCGGGTCACGCCGGGCCGCCCGATGGTGGTGGGCCATGTGGCCGCTGATCATGACGACGCCCCGCATGTGCTGTTTTACGGCCATTACGATGTGCAGCCGGTCGATCCGCTGAACCTGTGGACCAGCCCGCCGTTCGAACCGCAGATCGAGGACACGCCGAACGGGCGCGTGATCCGGGGCCGCGGGTCTTCGGACGACAAGGGCCAGTTGATGACCTTTGTCGAGGCCTGCCGCGCCTGGAAGGCGGTGCATGGCACCCTGCCCTGCCGGATCACCTTTTTCTTCGAGGGCGAGGAGGAGAGCGGCTCGCCCTCGCTGGTCCCCTTCCTTCAGGCCAATGCCGAAGAATTGAAGGCCGATATCGCGCTGGTCTGTGACACCTCGATGGTGTCGCGCGGGGTGCCGTCGATCGCCGCGCAGCTGCGCGGCATGCTCAAGGATGAATTCACCATCACCGGCCCGCGCATCGACCTGCATTCGGGCCATTACGGTGGCCCCGGCCTGAACCCGCTGCGCGAGCTGTCGCGCATCGTAACCTCGTTCTATGACGAAGAGACGGGCCGCGTCGCGGTCGAAGGCTTCTACGAAGGCGTGCACGAAGTGCCCGCCGAGCAGCTGCGGCAATGGGAAAATTGCGGCTTCGACGAGGGTGAGTACCTCAGCTCGGTCGGCTATAGCCAGGCGCATGGCGAACAGGGCTATTCGACGTTGGAACAGCAATGGGCGCGCCCGACGCTTGAAGTAAACGGGCTGTGGGGCGGCTATAACGGCGCTGGGTCCAAGACCGTGATCCCGGCCCAGGCCCATTGCAAGATCACCTGCCGGCTGGTCGGCGATCAGGACCCCGACAAGCTGCGCGTCGCGATCCGCAAACATGTCGAGGCACAGCTCAGCCCCGATGCGGGGGTGATCTGGGACAACGATCTGGAGGGGTCGAAAGCCTCGGTGATGAATATCACCCGCCCCGAGATGGAGGCCGCCCGCGGCGCGCTGTCCGACGAATGGGGCCGCGAGGCGGTGTTCACCGGCATGGGTGGCTCGATCCCGGTGGTCGGGTTCTTCAAATCGGTGCTCGGGCTTGATTCGATGCTGGTGGGTTATGCCAATGACGACGACGCCATCCATTCGCCCAACGAGAAATATGATGTGGAAAGCTTCCACAAGGGTATCCGCTCGTGGGCGCGGATCCTGGATGCGCTGACCCGCTGATCAGCGCCACGTCCCGTGGGGCCGGCTCAGGCGCAGTCGGCCCCGCCAAACCGGACGGGCAGCATGTAGAGCTCGTCATATTCGGGCCGCTGGAAATGCCACAGCCCATCGCCGCGCTGCTCCCAGGTGGAATGCATAACCTCTCGCACATGGCTCAGATCAAAGCTCTCGACCACCGGTCGCCGCTCGAAGGCACTGAACACCGCATCATCGTCGCGCCCGTCGGCGAACCATTTCGGGTTGGTGCGCACGGTGCCGTCACCGGCCACCTCTTTCTGCTTCTCGATGAAGGCGTTGCGGCGATTGAGCGTTTCGACATAAAGCCCATAGTCGCAATACTTCATGTGGAACATGTAGAGGAAATCCGGCATGTTCAGCTTTTCGTATTCGGCGTAATGGCCGCCGCGCCCGATCTTGGCAGGGCGTGATACGATACAGGGTTTGGCATAGTGCAGCGCCACCTGCGCGTGGCGGCGCGGTCCCAGGATGCCGCCGCCGATATCGTCCTTCTCGCGGTCGCGCAGATGCACGATCTCCAGTCCCATCGCAGTATATACGGTCCGCCCCGGCGCATCGTCCAGCCAGGTGCGCAGGTTCATCCCCGTCGACGGATCGACCACCACGAACTCGTCCACGTCACAGACCAGAACGTGTTTGTACCACTGCCTGAGCGCGTTCTTGAGGTGGTTCTTGGTGCGCCAGTGCAGCATGGTGAACTGGCTTGTTTCAATGGCGGGCACCGGAAAGATGTTGCAGCCCTGCGCCAGCTCGCGCACCAGCGGCTCGTCCCCATGGCTGATGATATAGAGGTTGTTGCGCCCGAAAAGCCCGCCATAATATTGCACGAAGCGGGTCAGGAAATACGCGTCGTCCCGACAGATCGTCACAACCGCCGTGTTCGAGTCTACCTTCACCTGAAACACCTCTGCCCGTTTTCCCAAGCCGATACAGGAAAGCGCACGTGACAGGCAAGAGGCGGAGAGACGCAAGGCGCCCATCGTCCCAGCTATTCGATGGTCTGTGGGGAGAAGTGGCGCGGTTGACGGGGCTCGAACCCGCGACCCCCGGCGTGACAGGCCGGTACTCTAACCAACTGAGCTACAACCGCGCATTTCCTGCCCTCCGGGCCGGTCCCGGAACCTCCGGGAGGGGATCATCAGTGGCGCGGTTGACGGGGCTCGAACCCGCGACCCCCGGCGTGACAGGCCGGTACTCTAACCAACTGAGCTACAACCGCACACTGTGATCTGGCGTTCCCTGCGGAACGTTGGGGTGTATTATGGCGCGGCTCGGGCATCGTCAAGCGGGTTTCTCACTTTTTTGCCCACGGGTCAGGAAATTCTCGGTCCAGGCGTCAGCCGCCTGGCGGGATTGTTTTTAATTTCAAAACATTATCCCGGTTTCCCCCGCTATCGGACATCTATCAGCGTACTGGCAGCGGGGTGAATTCGCCGTCATCACCGGGCGGCAGTCGGAACCGGCCATGGCGCCAATCCCCGGCGCGCCAGGCCTCTTTCGCCGCATCGATCCGCTCTTTCGAACTGGCCACGAAATTCCACCAGATATGACGCGGCCCGCCCAGCGTGGCACCGCCCAGCAGCATCAGCCGTGCGCCCTGCGGACCCGCCTTCAGGCTCAGACGGTCACCGGGGCGGAACACCATCATCCGGCCCGCCTCGAATCCCTGTCCGGCGACCTCGACCGATCCTTGGGTGACATAGACGCCGCGATCCTCGTGATTGTCGGGCAGCGGCAGAGCCGCGCCGGGTTCAAGCTGCGCGTCGGCATAGAACATCTCGGATGTGGTTTCGACCGGCGCCGAAGCACCCCAGGCATCACCCAGCACCAGCCGCACCTGCTTGCCCTCTGCCTCGAGCAGCGGCAGCGCGCTGGCGGGGGCATGTTCAAAGCTGGCGCCGGTCTCTTCCAGGTGTTCGGGCAGCGCGACCCAGGTCTGGATGCCGAACATGCTGAGCGGTGCCTGACGCGCCGGACCATCGGTGCGTTCGGAATGGGTGACGCCATTGCCCGCTATCATCCAGTTGACAGCACCCGGCTCGATCCACTGGTCGGTACCCAGACTGTCGCGGTGATGCAGCCGCCCTTTGTAAAGATAGGTGACGGTGGCCAGCCCGATATGGGGGTGCGGGCGCACGTCGATGCCCTGCCCGGTCAGGAACTCGGCCGGCCCCATCTGGTCGAAGAAGATGAACGGCCCGACCATCTGGCGGCGCGGCGCCGGCAGGGCGCGGCGCACCTCGAACCCGCCCAGATCGCGGGCACGCGGCACGATCACCGTTTCTATGGCATCCACATCGTTGCCCAGGGGGATATCGGCATCCAGCAAGGGGTTCCAGCTCATCTCAGACCTCCGTTCGGTTGGGATGAGGCTAAGGTAGCAATTGGAACGAAATGCACAATTCAGAAGAATTTGCGCCTTTATGTGCAAATTTGCACAATTTCAGGTGGGGCTTCGGAACAGGCGGGTGGACGAGAACATCGCCTCCAGTTCCTCGATCCGCTCTTTGCTTTCTTCCCAGCGTGCGCCCTGCACTTCGGCAATCAGCGCCTCGACAATCAGTTGCAGCGCGATGGTGCTGTCCCAGCTCGACGGCGCCTCGACCAGGCCATTGAAAGTTAGGTTCGCCACCCGCCCGATGGGCGAGCCCCATTGGTCGGTGAACAGGATCACCGTGACCCCGCGCTCGCTGGCGATCTGGGCCAGTTTCTCCAGATGCGCCTCGTAACGGCGGATGTCGAAGATCACCAGGACCGAGCTCTGATCCATGTCCAGCAGGTATTGCGGCCAGACATTGGCCGAATTGCCCAGCATGGTGACATTGGGCCGGATGATCTGCATGTGGTTGTACAGATAGTCCGCGTTCGAGCGGGTGATCCGCCCGCCCACCACGTAAAGCGGGCGCGTGGTATCGGCCAGGATCGCGGCGGCGCGGTCGAACAGCGCGGTGTCTGTCCGCTCCAGCGTGTGGCGCATATTGGCCCAGACCACCTGGGCAAAGCGCATCAGCGGGTGTTCGGCGCCTTCGTCCACCACCCAGCCGTCGCGCTTCGAGATCGGCTTCTTGATCTGCGCCGCCACTTCCTCGCGTAGTGCGTCCTGAAGGGCGGGAAACCCGTCGAACCCCAGCTTGCGCGCCATGCGGATCACGGTGGGTGTCGAAACTCCGGCAGCGGCGGCCAGCTTGGTGATCGATTGCAGCCCGCCCATCGGATAGTCCTGCAACAGGATCGAGGCCAACTGACGTTCGGACCGGGTCAGGTGCTCGGTCTCGTCCTGAATGCGTTGTTTGACCAGTTTCGATGTGCCGGGCACGGGCCGCCCTTTGTTCTAGCGTTTTTTACAGGTTATCCGTTTCTGTAATCATGTCTACAGAAATTTTATTGACAGAGAGCTGGGGATTGTAACCAATGCTACACATGTCAAGCGATGCCGAATCTCCCTTGCTGTCCGCAGTCGAAGGCCCGCCCGCGCGGGTGCTGAACGCCCGTGGCACAAGGCGCGCTGTGCTGGTGTGCGAACATGCCAGCCGGTTCATCCCTGCCGCGCTTTCGGGACTGGGCCTCTCGCCCGAGGCGGCGCGCTCGCACGCGGCCTGGGATATCGGCGCCATGGATCTGGCGGTGGAGCTGTCGGGCGCGCTGGACGCGCCGCTGGTCTATTCCCGTGTCAGCCGGTTGGTCTATGACTGCAACCGCCCCCCCGAACGCGCCGATGCCATGCCCGCGCAAAGCGAGATTTACACCATCCCGGGCAATGCGGAGCTGAGCCCCGCCCAGCGCACCCGACGCGCCAATGCGGTTTATCACCCGTTCCGCCAGCTGTTGTCGGCAACGCTCGACACCCGGCCCGCGCCGCTGGTGCTGATCACCCTGCACAGCTTCACCCCGGTCTATCAGGGTCGGACGCGTAGTGTCGAACTGGGCATCCTGCATGACAGCGACGACCGCGCGGCCCGGCTGCTGCTGACCGCCGCGCAGGGGTCGGGTCTCAAGGCCGCGCTGAACGAGCCCTATTCCGCCACCGACGGCGTGACCCATACCCTGCGCGAACATGCCATCGCGCGCGGACTGCCCAACGTGATGATCGAGGTCCGAAACGACCTGATCGACACGCCTTCGGGCGTCAACCGCATCACCGGGCTGTTGGCCCCGATGCTGGTCGGGATGATCGAAACGCTTGCACCCGCGGGGGCACAGGCATGACCGGAGGCATCCCGAAATGACCGCGCTGCGCGCCTATATCCGCATCGTCGACCGGATGAACCGCTGGATCGGGCGGCTGGTGATGTATGGCATCTTCGTGATGATGGCGATCCTGTTGTGGTCGAGCTTCTCCAAGGTCGGCAGCGATCTGGGGTTCGATATCAACCCCTCGCTCTGGACGCTGGAAATGGCGCAATTCGCCATGGTCGCCTATTACATCCTGGGCGGTCCCTATTCGATCCAGATGGGGTCGAACGTGCGGATGGACCTGCTCTATGGCGAATGGTCGGACCGGCGCAAGGCCTGGACCGACGCGATTACCGTGCTGTTCCTGATCTTCTATCTCGGCGTGCTCCTTTATGGCGGCTACGACAGCCTCAGCTATTCCTTCCAATATGGCGAGCGCAGCCCGACCGCCTGGCGCCCGGTGCTGTGGCCGATCAAGACCATCATGTGCGCGGGCCTGTTTCTGATGCTGCTGCAGGCCCTGTCCGAACTGGCCAAGGACATTCTGCGGATCCGTGGCGAACACATCCCGCGCGAGGTGATCTGACATGTCCTATGAACTGATCGCCATCCTGATGTTTTCCACCATGATGGTGATGCTGATGACCGGCCAGCGCGTGTTCGGCGCCATCGGCTTTGTCGCGGTGCTGGCCTCGCTGCTGCTGTGGGGCGACCGGGGCGGCTATGATATCGGTTTCTCGGCGGCGATGAAGCTGATGAAATGGTATCCGCTGCTGACCCTGCCGATGTTCATCTTCATGGGTTACGTGCTGTCGGAATCGAAGATCGCCGACGACCTCTACAAGATGTTCCATGTATGGATGGGCGGCCTGAATGGCGGACTGGCCATTGGCACCATCGGGCTGATGGTGCTGATCTCGGCAATGAACGGGCTTTCGGTGGCGGGCATGGCCATCGGTGCCACCATCGCCCTGCCCGAGCTTCTCAAACGCGGCTATGACAAGAAGATGGTGACAGGCGTCATTCAGGCCGGATCCAGCCTGGGGATCCTGGTGCCGCCTTCGGTGGTGCTGGTGCTATACGCGATGATCGCGCGCCAGCCGGTGGGCCAGCTGTGGCTGGCGGGCGTGCTGCCGGGCCTGATGATGGCCGCCATGTTCATCCTCTACATCGCCATCCGCTGCGAGCTGAACCCGGCCCTTGGCCCGGCGCTGTCGGCTGAAGAGCGTGACGTGCCGATGGGTGAGAAACTGCGCCTGTTGCGCGCGGGCCTGCTGCCGCTGGGTATTTTTGCCGCGATGATGGTGCCCTTTGTGAACGGCTGGACCTCGCTGGTGGAAAGCTCGGCCATCGGGGCGCTGACCGCCTTTCTGGCCGCCGTGCTCAAGGGCCGGATGAACCGTCAGGTGTTCGAAACCTCGGTCCGCTCCACCTTGGGTATCTCGTGCATGTTCATGTGGATCATCCTGGCCGCACTGGCCTTTGGCGCGGTGTTCGATGGGCTGGGCGCGGTCAAGGCGATCGAGGATCTGTTCACCGAACGGCTGGGGCTGAACCCTTGGGTCATCCTGATCCTGATGCAGCTCAGCTTCATCATCATGGGCACCTTTCTGGACGATACCGCGATGCTGGTGATCGTGGCGCCGCTTTACGTGCCGCTGGTGGGCGCGCTCGGCTTCGACCTGATCTGGTACGGGGTGCTTTATACGATCACCACGCAAATCGCCTATATGACGCCGCCGTTTGGCTATAACCTGTTCCTGATGCGGGCCATGGCCCCACCCGAGATCACCCTGCGCGACATCTATGGCTCGATCCTGCCTTTCGTGCTGGTGATGACCCTGGCGCTGGCGATCATCATGACCTTTCCGCAGATCGCACTGTGGCTGCCTGAATATGTCTACAACAAGTGATCCCGGAGCGAACCGGGACATCCAATCCACCCTTTTTTCAACTGGGAGAGAACCGATGACCACAAGACGCAAGTTTATCACCACCGCCGCCGTTGGCGCGGCGGCCGCGCCGCTGGCCACCCCGGCGCTGGCGCAATCGACGATCAAATGGCGCATGCAGACCTATGCCGGCCCGGCACTGGCCGCCCATGTGATCGACCCGGCGATTGCCATGTTCAACAAGATCGCCGGCGACCGCATGCAGATCGAGCTGTTCTATGCCGATCAGCTGGTCCCGACGGGCGAGCTGTTCCGCGCCATGCAGCGCGGCACCATCGACGCGGTGCAGTCCGATGACGACTCGATGGCCTCGCCCACCGAGGTCACCGTGTTCGGCGGCTATTTCCCCTTCGCCTCGCGCTACTCGCTGGACGTGCCGGTGCTGTTCAACCAGTACGGGCTGAACGAAATCTGGGACGCGGAATATTCCAAGGTCGGCGTCAAGCATATCAGCGCGGGCGCCTGGGACCCCTGCCATTTCGCCACCAAGGACCCGATCAACAGCCTGGCCGACCTGAACGGCAAGCGGGTCTTCACCTTCCCCACCGCGGGCCGCTTCCTGAGCCAGTTCGGCGTGGTGCCGGTCACCCTGCCGTGGGAAGATATCGAGGTCGCGGTACAGACCGGCGAGCTTGATGGCATCGCCTGGTCGGGTATCACCGAGGATTACACCGTCGGCTGGGCCGATGTGACCAACTACTTCCTGACCAACAACATCTCGGGCGCCTGGGCGGGCTCCTTCTTTGCCAATATGGACCGCTGGAACGAGCTGCCCGAAGACCTGCAAACCCTGTTCCGGGTCTGCTGCGACCAGTCGCATTACTATCGCCAGTGGTGGTACTGGGGCGGCGAAGCCAGCCTGCGTGTCAATGGCACCAAGATGCAGCTGACCTCGATCCCCGATGCGGAATGGGCGCAGGTCGAAGAGGCGGCGGTCAAGTTCTGGGACGAGATCGCGGCGGAATCCGAGACCAAGGCCAAGGTGGTCGAGATCTTCAAGAAGTATAACGCCGACATGGCCAAGGCCGGACGGCCCTATCGCTACGGCTAAATCACAGACCCGGCCCGCCGCCCCTTGCGGCGGGCCGGTCCCCGCGACAGAATTTTCGACGAAAATTCTTGACCCCACCCAATCCAAAGGTCGTGACATGCTCACATTCGAAACGCTGAAAGCCCAGGTTGCCGCGGGCACCGTCGACACGGTTCTGGTCTGCCTGGTCGACATGCAGGGCCGCCTGATGGGCAAGCGGTTCCATGCGCAGAACTTCCTCGACAGCGCCTATGAGGAAACCCATTGCTGCAACTACCTGCTGGCCACCGATCTGGAGATGGCCACGCCGGACGGCTATCGCGCCACCTCGTGGCAGGCCGGTTATGGTGATTACGTGATGAAGCCCGACCTGAGCACGCTGCGCCCCCTGCCCTGGCTCGAAGGCACGGTGATGGTGCTGTGCGATGTGCTGGATCATCACAGCCATGAACCGGTGCCGCATTCGCCGCGCCAGGTCCTGAAGGCGCAAATCGCCCGCGCCGAGGCGCTGGGGCTGACACCTATGATGGCGACCGAGCTGGAATTCTTTCTGTTCGAGGGCACGTTCGACGAGATCCGCAAGACCGGCTATCGCAACCTGACCCCGATCTCGGGCTATAACGAGGATTACCATATCCTGCAGACCAGCAAGGAAGAGCATGTCATGCGCCCGCTGCGCAACCATCTCTTTGCCGCCGGCATCCCGGTCGAGAACACCAAGGGCGAGGCCGAGGCGGGTCAGGAAGAGCTGAACATCCGCTATGCCGACGCGCTGGCCTGTGCCGATCACCACACGATCGCCAAACATGCCACCAAGGAGATCGCCCATCAGCACGGCCACGCCGCCAGCTTTCTGCCGAAATGGCATCACGACCGGGTCGGCAGCGCCAGCCATGTGCACCTGTCGCTGTGGCGCGGGTCGGAACCCGCCTTCTACGACAAGGATGCAGCCCACGGGCTGAGCGAGCTGGGCCGCCAGTTCTGCGCCGGGATGATCCGCTATGCGCCCGATTACACGTTCTTCCTGGCGCCTTACGTGAACAGCTACAAACGCTTCATGAAGGGTACCTTTGCGCCCACCAAGACCGTCTGGTCGGTGGACAACCGCACCGCCGGGTTCCGCATGTGCGGCGAAGGCACCAAGGGCGTGCGGATGGAATGCCGCATCGGCGGCTCGGACCTGAACCCCTATCTGGCGCAGGCGGCGCTGCTGGCGGCAGGCCTCCAGGGGATCGAGGAGAAACTGGAACTGGCGCCCCCCACCAGTGGCGATGTCTATGACAATGCCGAGGCGGGCGAGATCCCGCGCAGCCTGCGCGACGCGATCGGGACCCTGGACGGATCGGCCATGCTGCGGGCGGCGATGGGAGATTGGGTGATCGATCACTACACCCGCTGCGCCCAGTGGGAGCAGGAGGAATTCGACCGCGTGGTGACCGATTGGGAAATCGCACGCGGTTTCGAAAAGGCTTAAGGCCGGGCAAGGAGGGGGCCAGCCCCCTCTGCCGCTGGCGCGGCATTCACCCCCGGGATATTTCGGGCAAGAGGAAGGGCGCGAGGGCGCCAAGAGGATCGTGATGGCTCAGACAGTGAAATGCATCTCGCCGATCGACGGATCGGTATATCTGGAGCGGCCCACGGCCACGCGCGAGGCGGCCATGGGTGCCGCCGACCGCGCGCGCGCCGCGCAAGCCGCCTGGGCCGCGCGCCCCCTGGCCGAGCGCGTGGCGCTGGTGCTGGCGGCGGTGGCCGAGGTGGGCAAGACCACCGACCGCATGGCGGTGGAACTGGCCCATCAGATGGGCCGCCCGGTCCGCTATGGCGGCGAGTTCGGCGGTTTCAACGAGCGCGCCACCTATATGGCCGGGATCGCCGAAAGCGCGCTGGCACCGCTGGTGATCGAGGACAGCGACGCCTTTCTGCGCAAGATCGAGCGCGAGCCCTTTGGCGTGGTGCTGGTGGTGGCGCCCTGGAACTATCCCTACATGACCGCGATCAACACGGTGGCGCCCGCGCTGATGGCCGGCAATACGGTGATCCTGAAACATGCCGCCCAGACCTTGCAGGTGGGCGAGCGGATGGCCGAGGCGTTCCATGCCGCGGGCGTCCCCGAGGACGTGTTCCAGAACATCGTGCTGGACCATGACACCACCGCCGAGCTGATTTCCGGCCGCAAGGTGAACTTCGTCAACTTCACCGGCTCGGTCCGGGGCGGTCAGGCGATGGAACGCGCCGCCGCCGGCACCTTCATTCCCGTCTCGACCGAGCTGGGCGGCAAGGATCCGGGCTATGTCCGCGCCGATGCCGATCTGGATGCCGCCGTCGAGACGCTGATCGACGGGGCCATGTTCAACTCGGGCCAGTGCTGTTGCGGGATCGAGCGTATCTATGTGCATGCCAGCCTGTTCAACGCCTTTGTCGACAAGGCGGTGGCGCTGGTGAACGGCTACAAGCTGGGCAATCCGCTGGACCCCGAGACCACCATCGGGCCGATGGCCAATGTGCGCTTTGCCCAGGTGGCACGCGACCAGATCGAGGATGCCATTGCCAAGGGTGCGACCGCCCATATCGAGCGGTTCCCGCAGGATGACGGCGGCGCCTATCTGACACCGCAGATCCTGACCAATGTCACCCATGACATGGAGATCATGCGCGAAGAGACCTTCGGGCCCGTCGTCGGCATCATGCCGGTCGCCGATGACGAAGAGGCGATTGCGCTGATGAACGATTGCCAGTTCGGGCTGACCGCCTCGATCTGGACCCGCGACACCGCCCGTGCCGACGAGATCGGCAGGCGGCTGGAAACCGGCACCGTGTTCATGAACCGCTGCGATTACCTTGACCCCGCGCTCTGCTGGACCGGCTGCAAGGATACCGGCCGCGGCGCGGGCCTGTCCGTGCTGGGCTTCCACGCCCTGACCCGTCCCAAATCCTATCATCTGAAAAAGGCTTGAGGCCCATGAAACTTGTTGGAAACTGGTCCTATCCCACCGCCATCCGCTTTGGCGCGGGGCGGATCGCCGAGATCGCCGAGGCCTGCAAGGCCGCCGGTATCACCAAGCCGCTGCTGGTCACCGACAAGGGGCTGGCGGCGATGGAGATCACCACCCGCACGCTGGACCTGATGGAGGCCGCGGGCCTGGGCCGGGCGATGTTTTCCGAGGTGGACCCCAACCCGACCGAGCGCAATGTCGAGGCCGGGCTGAAAGCCTATCGCGAGGGCGGTTATGACGGGGTGATCGCCTTTGGCGGCGGCTCGGGGCTGGACCTGGGCAAGACGCTCGCCTTCATGGCAGGCCAGACCCGTCCGCTCTGGGATTTCGAGGATATCGGCGACTGGTGGACGCGCGCCGATCCGGCGGGCATTCACCCCATTGTGGCGGTGCCGACGACTGCCGGCACCGGCTCCGAGGTCGGTCGTGCGGGCGTGATCACCAATTCGGAAACCCACGAGAAGAAGATCATCTTCCACCCGCTGATGCTGCCCAAGGTGGTGATCTGCGACCCGGAACTGACCGTGGGCATGCCGAAATTCATCACCGCAGGCACCGGCCTCGATGCCTTTGCCCATTGTGTCGAGGCCTACTGCTCGCCCCATTACCACCCGATGAGCCAGGGCATCGCACTGGAAGGCATGCGGTTGGTCAAGGAATACCTGCCCCGCGCCTATGCCGACGGGTCGGACCTTGAGGCGCGCGCGCATATGATGTCGGCCGCCGCCATGGGCGCCACCGCCTTCCAAAAGGGGCTGGGCGCCATCCATGCGCTGTCGCACCCTATCGGCGCGCATCACCACACCCATCACGGCACCACCAACGCGGTCTGCATGCCTGCCGTGCTGCAATTCAACCGCCCCGCGGCCGAGGGCGTGCTGGCGCAAGCCGCTGCCTATCTGGGCATCGCGGGCGGGTTCGACGGGTTCGCGGCCTATGTCGATGATCTGAACACGTCGCTCGGCATCCCCAAGACGCTCACCGATCTGGGCGTCACCAATCCCGATATCGACGTGCTGGTGCGTGACGCACTGAACGACCCCTCGACCGGTGGCAACCCCGTCGTGATGACGGCAGAGAACACGCGCCCGCTTTTGGAATCGTTGTTCTGATAGTTTCGCCGGGCGGGGGTGCGAGGCCCCTGCCCGGCGGCACCGGCAGCGGCGCCAACTGGATTCCGCTCGCAGAATCAAAGACCTTTACCTGATTCGGCGCGATGTATATGATCGCACCAGAGAGCGCGTAAAGCGCCCGCGCATCCCAGCGCATCAGGCTAAGGAGCAGCAGCATGAAACTCCGCGTGGCAGCGGCGGTATTGGCGGTCGGCATGACCTCCGCCAGCCTTTCGGCACAGAGTATCGGTCTTGTCGGCGCCAATGTCGACATCAACCACTATCAGTTCACCAACAAATCCAAGGGCGCGCGCCAGGCGCTGCAAGGCTCTTTCGAGCTTGGCCTTGGCAGTTCTGTCGCAACCCAGCTTGACGTTGGGTATTACAAGTTCGATCAGGTTGGCGGCAGCGGCCGCAGCGCCACGCTGCATGGTATCTACAAGTTCGGCTATGGCGGCGCGGTCGGCGGGTTCTGGGGGACCGAGGATGGTGGCGGCATCGACCGCAACTTCTACGGTCTCGAAGCCGCCTACGACTTCTCGGCCATTCGGCTGGAGGGTTATTTCTCGCGTGGCCGCGTGCAGGGGACCAACGCGACCCTGCTGGGCGGCAAGATCAGCAGCGACGTGGGCAGCGGTCCGCTCAGCCTGAATGCCAGCGTCGATTTCATGGACAACAAGACCGGTGCCAACATGACCCGCATGGCGATTGGCGCCGATTACGGGTTGGGAAGCGGCGTGAACCTGTATGGCGAGGTGGGTACCGGCAACGCCCGGGTGGCCAATTTCAGCAACAACGACGCCTTCGTCGGGGTCGGCCTGCGGTTTGACCTTGGCGACCGTCCCGGCACGACATTCGGTCGCCGTGCCCTGCTGGATCGCCTTCCTGGGCTTTGACCTCGTCAGCATCAGCTAAGGATCATAAATACCTGATCTAAAACAAGAAACCGCCGAACCTGAGGTTCGGCGGTTTTGAAATCTGGTGGGTGATAAGAGATTTGAACTCCTGACATCTTCGATGTGAACGAAGCGCTCTACCACTGAGCTAATCACCCGTGAGGCAGGCTTTTAGCGTTACTCGGCGACCTCTGCAAGAGGGTCCGCATCAAGTTTTTCCACTTCTTCCTCTGCCTGGGTGCTGCGGCGCAATTTGCAGATGATCACCTGCCCGTTGCCCTTGTCGGTCGAGCGGTTCACCTTGAGCTTGCCAAGCGGCTGGAGGTTCAGATCGCGTTCTTCCGAAATCGCCTCGCCCATGATCGCCAGCATCGCCTCGACGGCGGGCTTGACATATTTCTTCTTAACGTCAGACCGGGCGACGACCAGATCGATCAGCTCGCGCTTGCGCAACTCGTTTCCGCTATCCTGATCCTCGGCTTCGTCGGCGCGCACCACACGGGGCAACGGCGTATCGAGCGCTACGGCGGCTTCGACAGATTCGATCTCCGGGTCTACCGGCTCCGCTTCGACAACGGCGGTCTTTTCCTTTGCGGTGGCGGTGCCGGAGGAGGAACGTGTGCTGCGGCGCGTGGTGGTCTTGCGTGCTGTGGTCGTCGTCCGTGTACTGCGTTTTACCATATTGGTGCCCCGTTGTTTTGTTTTCGGAAGCTTAGCTATTTGTTTCCGATCTGGCTACATTCACTCACAAAATAGTTGAAATCAGGTGTCCGGATACAACAAGGGCGGGCCAAAAGGCCCGCCCTTGTCAGCAAGTGCAAACTCGTTCAGTGCGCCGTGGCCGAGGCGCCTTCGCCACCCGGAAGCGCCGATTTGGCGGCGGCGGCCTCTTCCTCGGCGGCCTCGTCCCATTCAATCGCTTCGGGCTGGCGAACAAGCGCGTGTTTCAGCACCTCGGACACATGAGCGACGGGGATGATCGTCAGCCCCTCCTTCACGTTGTCGGGTATCTCGCGCAGGTCCTTTTCGTTCTCGGCAGGGATCAGCACGGTCTTGACGCCGCCGCGCAGGGCGGCGAGCAGCTTCTCCTTCAGCCCGCCGATGGCCAGCACATTGCCGCGTAGCGTGACCTCGCCGGTCATGGCGATGTCCTTGCGGACAGGCGTCTGGGTCAGCACCGACACGATCGAAGTGACCATGGCGATACCGGCGCTGGGGCCATCCTTGGGTGTCGCACCCTCGGGGACGTGTACGTGGATATCCCAGCGGTCCAGCCGCGGCGGTTTCACCCCGATGGAAGGCGCGATCGAGCGTACATAGGACGCCGCCGCGTCGATCGACTCCTTCATCACCTCGCCCAGCTTGCCGGTGGTCTTCATCCGGCCCTTGCCCGGCAGGCGCAGCGCCTCGATCGACAACAGGTCGCCGCCAACGCTGGTCCAGGCCAGACCGGTGACGACACCGACCTGATCGTCCTTCTCGGCCAGACCGAACCTGAACCGGCGCACACCCAGGAAATCTTCCAGATTCTCGGGTGTTACCGAGACCTTTTCAGTGTCTTTCTTGAGGATCTTCGTCAGCGCCTTACGGCAGATCTTGGCCACTTCGCGTTCCAGATTCCGCACGCCCGCCTCGCGGGTGTAATAGCGGATGATGTCGGTCAGCGCCGCGTCGGACAGATCGAACTCCTTGGCCCGCAGACCGTGGTTCTTGGTCTGCTTGGGCAGCAGATGGCGCTTGGCGATCTCGCGCTTTTCATCCTCGGTATAGCCCGCCAGCGGGATGATCTCCATCCGGTCCAGCAGCGGCCCGGGCATGTTGTAGCTGTTGGACGTGGTCAGGAACATCACGTTCGAGAGGTCGTATTCCACCTCGAGATAGTGATCCATGAAGGTGTTGTTCTGTTCCGGATCCAGCACCTCGAGCATCGCGCTCGCCGGGTCGCCCCGGAAATCCTGACCCATCTTGTCGATCTCGTCGAGCAGGATAAGCGGATTGGTGGTTTTCGCCTTTTTCAGCGCCTGGATGATCTTGCCCGGCATCGAGCCGATATAGGTCCGGCGGTGGCCGCGGATCTCGCTTTCGTCACGTACGCCCCCCAGCGAGATGCGGATGAACTCGCGCCCCGTTGCCCGGGCGACCGATTTGCCCAGCGAGGTCTTGCCCACACCCGGAGGGCCGACAAGGCACAGGATCGGCCCCTTCAACTTGGCCGAGCGCTGCTGCACCGCCAGATACTCGACGATGCGCTCCTTGACCTTTTCCAGCCCATAGTGATCGGCATCCAGCACGCCCTCGGCGCGGCCCAGATCCTTTTTCACGCGGGATTTGACGCCCCACGGGATCGACAGCAGCCAGTCGAGATAGTTGCGCACGACCGTGGCCTCGGCCGACATGGGCGACATGTTCTTGAGCTTCTTCAGCTCGGCCTCGGCCTTTTCGCGCGCCTCTTTCGACAGTTTGGTGGCGGCGATCTTCTCTTCCAGCTCGGCAATCTCGCCGGCACCTTCTTCGCCGTCGCCCAGCTCGCGCTGGATCGCCTTCATCTGTTCGTTGAGGTAATACTCGCGCTGGGTCTTCTCCATCTGGGATTTGACCCGGGTCTTGATCTTCTTCTCGACCTGCAGAACGCTCAGCTCGCCCTGCATCAGGCCATAGACCTTTTCCAGCCGCTCGCTGACGCTGAGCGTTTCCAGCAGGTCCTGTTTCTGCCCAACCTCGATCCCCAGATGGCCCGCAACCAGATCGGCCAGCTTGGCGGGCTCGGTGGTCTCGCCGACAGCGGCCAACGCCTCTTCGGGAATGTTCTTGCGCACCTTGGCATAGCGCTCGAATTCGTCGCCCACGGTGCGGATCAGCGCCTGGGTGGTGGTCACGTCGCCGGGGATCTCGGTCAGATATTCGGCGCGCGCTTCAAAAAAGACGTCGTTCTCCAAAAATCCGGTGATCTTGACCCGTGCCTGCCCCTCGACCAGCACCTTGACAGTGCCATCGGGCAGCTTCAGCAGCTGCAGCACATTGGCCAACACGCCGGTGCGGTAGATGCCGTCGCTGTCGGGATCGTCGATACCGGGGTCGACCTGGCTGGACAGCAGGATCTGCTTGTCTTCCTGCATCACCTCTTCCAGCGCCCGCACCGATTTCTCGCGGCCGACGAAAAGCGGCACGATCATGTGCGGGAACACCACGATGTCGCGCAGTGGCAGGACGGGGTAAGAGGCGTTCAGAGGCTCTTGCATGCTCTATCCTTATCATTGGCAAGATGGCACTGGCCCCTGTTCTAGGCGACCCCCGGCCATCTCCTGTCTCTGGTTGATAAGGTGGGATGAGTCCCCGTCCGTTTCAACCAGACCTGTCAATTGGTTTCGCGCACAATGACGCGACTGACTTTGGACCGCAAGGGCGCAAAACCGCCACTGTGGCGGAATTCTGCGGGACGGCGGGCGTGGCGATCTACGCCAGCGCGCAGAGGCCCCGTTTCGCCGCCCCGGGGGCTATCAGGCCGTCTGCAACACCGGATAGTCGGTATATCCTTCGTCGCCGCCGCCGTAATAGGTGGCGGTATCGCCTGCATTCAGCGGCGCGTCGACGGTCAACCGCTCGACCAGGTCGGGATTGGCAATGTACGGCCGGCCAAAGGCCACCAGATCCACCGCGCCCGAGCGCACCCGCGCAATCGCGCTGGCCCGGTCATACCCGTTATTGCCCATATAGGTCCCGGTCCAGAGCTGGCGCAGATCGTCGAACGCCCCTTCGCGGGCACCGCCGGTCTGGCCCTCGACCATGTGCAGATAGGCCAGACCATAGGTATCCAGCCGTTCGATCACCGGCGTATAGGTGGCGATCGGGTCGCTGTCAGAAATACCGTTCACATCCGAGAAGGGCGACAGGCGGATGCCGACATGGCCCGCATCCCAGGCGCCCACGACGGCATCGACGACTTCGAACAGGAACCGGGCGCGGTTCTCGACCGACCCGCCATAGGCATCCTGCCGCCGGTTGCTGCCATCCTTGAGGAACTGCTCGACGAGATAGCCGTTGGCGGCATGGATCTCGACACCGTCGAACCCGGCCTCGCGCGCACACCGGGTGGCGTGAGCATAGTCGGCCACGACACGGGCAATCTCATCCGTCTCCAGCGCGCGCGGCTCCGACGTGTTTTCGAACCCGGCATGGGTAAAGGTCTTGGCCTTGGCCGCAATCGCCGAGGCCGAAACCGGCGCCTGACCACCCGGCAACAGCGATGTGTGAGAGATCCGCCCAACATGCCAGAGCTGGATCACGATCTTACCGCCCCTTGCATGGACCGCATCGGTCACCTTGCGCCAGGCGGCCACCTGTTCGGGCGTATGGATGCCCGGCGTCTGGATATAGCCCTTGCCCTCGGCGCTGATCTGCGCGCCCTCGGTGATCAGCAGCCCGGCACTGGCGCGCTGGGCGTAGTATTCCGCGTGCCGGTCGAACACGACACCAGTTGTGTCATCTGCCCGGTTCCGCGTCAGCGGTGCCATCACGATGCGGTTCTTCAACGCGATATTGCCGGCCTTGTGGGGGGTAAAGAGTGTCTCGGTCATCGTGGGTTCTCCTGTGCTCGTCCGGTGGCGGCGATGGCCAGCGCAGCCGGTGCAGCCCCAACTATGCCCTCGGCGCCGATCCGCAAGGGCAGACAGTTCAGGCAGATCCGGACGAAAGAGAAGAACATCTGCCCATTGCGGTCAGCGCCGCGCCTTTGTTCCAAGCCGCAAAGGGCAGGAACATCTTCCCGCCCTATCGGCAGAATGCGGGATAAGGTTTTCTTCACAACTCTGGCATGCCATCAAGGCATGGCATCGGACCCACCCGCCCGCGGTCACAGCGGTTCGATATCCCCCTGCGCCCGACCCGCGTGGAAATCCGCCTCCCAGGCGGCAAAGGTGCCCGCCGCGATGGCGTCGCGCATCCCTGCCATGATTTCCTGATAATAGTGCAGGTTGTGCCAGGTCAGCAGCATCGAGCTGATGATTTCCTGACTGCGGAACACGTGATGCAGATAGGCGCGGCTATAGTTGCGGCAGGCCGGACAGGTGCAGGCCTCGTCCAGCGGGCGCGGGTCGTCCATGTGGCGGGCGTTCTTGATGTTCAGAACCCCGTGCCGGGTGAACACCTGCCCGGTCCGACCCGAGCGCGAAGGCAAAACGCAATCCATCATGTCGATGCCGCGCTTTACGGCACCGACGATATCGTCTGGTTTGCCCACCCCCATCAGGTAACGCGGCTTGTCCTCGGGCAGGAAACCGGGCGCGTAGTCGAGGCAACCGAACATCGCCGCCTGCCCCTCGCCCACAGCGAGGCCGCCCACCGCATAGCCCTCGAACCCTATGGCCTTGAGCGCCTCGGCGCTCTCCTCGCGCAGATCCTGCTCCAACCCACCCTGCATGATGCCAAAGAGCGCATGCCCCGGCCGGTCACCAAACGCCGTGCGCGAACGTTCGGCCCACCGCATCGAAAGCCGCATCGACTCGGCGATCCTGTCGCGGTCGGCCGGCAACGCCGGGCATTCGTCGAAACACATCACGATGTCACTGCCCAACAGCCGCTGGATCTCCATCGACCGTTCCGGGGTCAGCTCGTGCTTGGACCCGTCGATATGGGATTTGAACGTCACGCCTTTCTCAGTCAGCTTTCTGAGCCCCGCCAGCGACATGACCTGGAACCCGCCGCTGTCGGTCAGGATCGGCCGCTCCCAGTTCATGAACCTGTGCAGCCCCCCCAGCCGGTCGATCCGCTCGGCCGTGGGCCGCAGCATCAGGTGATAGGTATTGCCCAACAGGATATCGGCCCCGGTCGCGCGCACGCTTTCGGGCATCATCGCCTTGACCGTCGCCGCCGTCCCCACCGGCATGAAGGCCGGCGTGCGCACCGCGCCCCGCGGCGTCTGGATCACGCCGGTACGGGCCTTGCCGTCGGTGGCATGCAGGTCAAAAGAGAAACGCTCGCTCATCTCATCCTCGCGGCTCGGGTCAACCGGGCAGGCTTTGCCCCAAGCGCGCCGGCAATGCAAGCGGCCCGCCCGCTTTCCCCTTTGCACGGCGGGCGATACAGCCCATACCTGTATTGAATGGCGGCAACACCCGCCCCATATGTATACCATAGTACACAATATTCAGGGATACAGCATGACCGAGGACCAGATCATCGGCCTTTTCAGCCAGAACATCGTCTTTCTCGCCGCTGCGATCTTTATCGTCGTGGTCATTCTCAAGGGCATCCGCATCGTGCCGCAATCCGAGAAATACGTGGTCGAACGCTTCGGACGGCTGCACGCGGTGCTGGGGCCGGGCATCAACTTCATCGTGCCCTTCCTCGATGTTGTCCGCCACAAGATCTCGATCCTCGAACGGCAATTGCCCACCGCCAGCCAGGACGCGATCACCAAGGACAACGTGCTGGTGCAGGTCGACACATCGGTGTTCTACCGCATCACCGAGCCGGAAAAGACCGTCTATCGCATCCGCGATGTCGACGGCGCGATCTCCACCACCGTGGCCGGGATCGTGCGGGCCGAGATCGGCAAGATGGACCTGGACGAGGTGCAATCGAACCGGGCGCAGCTGATCTCCACCATAAAGGCCTCGGTCGAGGACGCGGTGGACGACTGGGGGATCGAGGTCACACGGGCCGAGATCCTGGATGTGAACCTGGATCAGGCCACCCGCGACGCCATGCTGCAGCAGCTCAACGCCGAACGCGAACGCCGCGCCCAGGTGACCAAGGCCGAAGGCGCCAAGCGCGCGGTCGAACTTAACGCCGACGCCGAGCTTTATGCCGCCGAACAGACCGCCAAGGCCCGCCGCATCGAGGCCGAGGCCGAGGCCTATGCAACCGAAGTCGTGGCGCGCGCCATCGCGGCGCACGGGCTGGAGGCGGCGCAATACCAGGTGGCGCTGAAACAGGTCGAGGCGTTGAACGCGCTTGGCAATGGTGCCGGGAAACAGACCATCATCCTGCCCGCCAACGCGCTCGAAGCCTTTGGCGACGCCTTCAAGCTGCTGAAAGGGGGCAAGGGATGATTGACGCGCTCTGGTCCGTCTGGTGGCTCTGGCTTGCCGCTGCGCTGGTTCTGGGCGTCGTCGAGATGCTGCTGCCAGGTTTCATTTTTCTGGGCTTCGCCATCGGCGCGGCAGTGACCGGGCTGCTGCTGCTTATTGTGACGCCATCGCTGCCACTGTTGTTGTTGATCTTCGCCGCGCTGTCGCTGGCCGCTTGGCTGCTGCTCAGGCACAGGTTTTCCCTGCCCTCAGGCCAGGTGAAGACCTTCAAGGATGACATCAACGGCTGAGGCGGATCTGTTTTCCGGCACGGAAAACAGGCCGGAAAAATTCATTTTTTCCGGCCCCCGCCCAGCAACAAGGGGTGTCCTGCCTCTGGACGCCCCCGGCCCCATTCCCTATATAATCGCTCAGGAAACATGCCGAGGACCCGATGACCCACGCGACAGAACCCATGGAAGGCGCGCCGCTGATTGCGCCCTCTTCCGTCGACCACGATCTGTACGAACCGGTGGTCGAGGCCTGCCGCACGGTCTATGACCCCGAAATCCCGGTCAATATCTTCGAGTTGGGCCTGATCTATACCGTCGAGATCTCGGGCGAGAACGAGGTCCGGGTGATCATGACCCTGACCGCGCCCGGCTGCCCGGTGGCTGGCGAAATGCCCGGCTGGGTCGCAGCGGCGGTCGAAAGCGTGCCCGGTGTCAAATCGGTCGAGGTCGAAATGACCTGGGACCCGCCCTGGGGCATGGAGATGATGTCCGACGAGGCGCGGCTGGAACTGGGTTTCATGTGAGCGGCACAGGGGCAGTTCTCGTCGAAAAACCGCCCTTGTCGCAGAACATTTACAAGATCGTCACCCAGCCTTGATCCTTTCGTTACAGATCGCGGCCAGACTTGCCGCAGTTGGTACCCGGGCTTAACCCACACCCGGACAAGGTGTTACCACCGGCCCTGGGTCCCGCGCCTTCCCCGGGCAGGGCCCGCAAAGACGGGGCCGCTCTTGCCCGAGGGCGGCCCGCTTTCTTTCAGCCACACTTGAGCCAAGCCCCCAAGCGCCCTAGATTAAGGGCAACGCGCGACAATGGAGACTTTCATGTTCGGTATACCCGGCAAGCAGGCGGTGACCATGACCCCCCGGGCGGCGACCCAGATCGCCCGCCTGATGGACAAGGGCGGCCATACCGGGCTGCGCATCGGCGTCAAGAAAGGCGGATGTGCCGGGATGGAATACACCATGGATTATGTGGATCAGGCAGACCCGCATGACGAGGTGGTCGAACAGGACGGCGCCCGCATCCTGATCGCGCCCATGGCACAGATGTTCCTGTTCGGCACCGAGATCGACTACGAGGTCTCGCTGCTGGAATCCGGGTTCAAGTTCAAGAACCCCAACGTGGTCGATGCCTGCGGTTGCGGGGAGTCGATCAAGTTCGACGAAAGCCTTTCCAACCGCTGACCCCCGGCCCTCTCGCCCACCACCCGCGATTGTCACGCCCCTTCCCCGATGCTATCGGAACCCGATGACATTCTGGACGGCTATTTCGGGAGAGAGCGATGCGGCGCAAACTGGCGGCAGGAAACTGGAAGATGAACGGCACCGGCGAAGCGCTGACAGCGCTGGAGGCGATTGCCGGAGCGCATCCCGCCGCCACTGTCGATCTGCTGATCTGCCCGCCCGCCACGCTGCTCTACCGTGCCGCTCAGGCCGTCAGTGGCAGCCGGGTGCGGATCGGGGGCCAGGATTGCCACGCCGCCAATGCAGGCGCCCATACCGGTGACATCAGCGCGTCGATGCTGGCCGATGCCGGTGCCAGCGCCGTCATCCTCGGCCATTCCGAACGTCGCGCCGATCATGGCGAGACCGACGCTCAGGTCTGCGACAAGGCGCGCGCGGCGCTTGATGCCGGGCTGATCGCCATCATCTGCATCGGCGAGACGCTGGCCCAGCGTGAGGCGGGCCAGACGCTCGACGTGGTCTGCGCGCAACTGGCCGGGTCAGTGCCCGACGGGATCGACGGCAGCCGGGTGGTGATCGCCTATGAGCCGGTCTGGGCCATCGGCACCGGGCTGGTGCCGACGCTGGAGCAGATCGCCGAGGTGCACGACACGCTGCGCCAGCAGCTGATCGGGCGGTTCGGCTCGGAAACCGCCGAGGCGATCCGCCTGCTCTATGGCGGTTCGGTCAAGCCGGGCAACGCGGCCGAGATCTTTGCGGTTTCGAACGTGGATGGCGCGCTGGTCGGTGGCGCCAGCCTGACTGCCGCCGATTTCTCGCCCATCGTCACCGCGCTGGAACAGGCGGCGGGCTGATATACAGCTTGCCCCCGGCGGGCTGCTTCGGGATCATGGCCGCATGACCTCACCAACGCTCGCGGTGCGGCAGGCATCGCCCGACGACCTGCCGCAATTGTTCGACCTCTACCGGCACCTCAACCCCGAGGATGCGCCGCCGCCCGCGCCGGATGCGGCGCGGGGCATCCTGACGCGACTGAGCTGCTACGAAGGCAGCGCCATCTTCGTGGGCGAGGTCGCGGATGTTCTGGTCGCCTCCTGCACCCTGATCGTCATTCCCAACCTGACGCGAGGCGGCAGCCCCTATGGGCTGATCGAAAATGTGGTGACCCATGGCGATTTCAGAAAGCGTGGATTTGGCAAGGCACTGCTGGATCATGCGACGGCGGCGGCGTGGGAGGCGGGCTGCTACAAGCTCATGCTGATGACCGGTTCACGCCAGGCCAAGGTGCTGCGCTTCTATCTTGACGCGGGTTTCGAACAGTCCAAGACCGGGTTCCAGAAGCGGCGCGTAGCAGCACGCCCCGAGGGCTGAGGCGACGAACCGCAAAGGCAGAGCTCCGAAAACAAAAATGCCGGGCAAGTTTCCCTGCCCGGCATGGTTTCTCGATTAGAGCCGCATCCGTTACTTGATGATGATCTCTGGCCCCATGAGCGCGTTTGGCAGCACCGTCGACAGCCAGGGCACATAGGTGACCAGGATCAGGAAGACGAAGAGCACAGCCAGGAAGGGAAGCGCCGCGCGCACAACGCTCATCATCGGCATCCCCGCCACACCCGAGGTCACGAAGAGATTCAGACCCACGGGCGGCGTGATCATCCCGATTTCCATGTTCACCACCATGATGATGCCCAGATGGATCGGATCGATCCCAAGCTCGATCGCGATCGGGAACACCAGCGGCGCCACGATGACCAGCAGGCCCGAGGGCTCCATGAACTGGCCACCGATCAGCAAGATCACGTTGACCACGATCAGGAAGGTGATCGGGCCCAGACCCGCCGACAGCATCGCGTTGGCCACATGTTGGGGCACCTGCTCGTCGGTCAGAACGTGCTTCAGGATCAGCGCGTTCGCGATCACGAACATCAGCGTCACGGTCAGCTTGCCCGCCTCGAACAGGGTGTTGCGGGTATCCTTGTGAAAGAACGCTCCCACCAGTGCCAGCGGCCGGGTCAGCAGGCTCTTGCGCACGCCGCCGTTATGCTCGGCCGCCAGCGGCCCCATGTCGCGATAGACGAAGGAGGCCACCAGGAAGGCATAGACCGAGGCCACCGCCGCCGCCTCGGTGGGCGTGAAGATGGCGCTGGTGATGCCGGGGATACCGTAGATACCGACCATGATCACCACGATCAGCATCAACCCCCACAAAGCGTCGCGGAAACTGTCGCCGATCTCGCCCCAGCCGGCCCAGTCGCCCTTGGGCATGCCCTTGACAGTGGCCATGACATAGATCGCCACCATCAGCATGACACCGGCCAGAATGCCCGGAATGACGCCAGCCAGGAACATCCGGCCCACCGAGACCTCGACCGAGGCGGCATAGACCACCATCACGATCGAAGGCGGGATCAGGATACCCAGCGTGCCCGCGTTACAGATCACACCGGCGGCGAATTCCTTGGTATAGCCCGCTTGTTTCATCGCCGCGATGACGATGGACCCGATCGCCACCACCGTCGCCGGGGACGACCCGGACAGAGCCGCGAACATCATGCAGGCAAACACGCCCGAGATCGCCAGACCGCCGCGCAGGTGGCCGACACAGGCGATGGCAAACCGGATGATCCGCTGTGCCACCCCGCCCGTGGTCATGAAGGACGAAGCGAGGATGAAGAAGGGGATCGCAAGCAGGGTGAAATGTCCCTCGAATGCCTGGAACAGCGTCTGCGCCACCGAGGCGAGCGAACTGTCCGAGAAGATCAGCAGGAACAGGACCGAGCTGAAACCGAGCGCAACAGCGATGGGCACCCCGATCAGCAGGAACCCCACCACCATCACAAAGAGAAGCACCACGTCCATCAGTCATCCTTCCCCAGTTGCTCGCGAACCTCTTCCAGTTCGTCCTCGGCCTCGTGGCTGGCTATCATGCGGTCCTGCCCGCCGGTCCAGATGCTGCGGGCCACTTGCAGGAACCGCCACAGCAGCAGGCCCATGCTGAGCGGCAGCACCAGATAGGGCACAAGCCGCGGCAGTTTCTCGTATTCGTCGCCCTCGTTGAACACGGTCTCCATCCAGCCCAGGATCGCCGGATGCGGGATGTCGTTGGTCTCGTACCAGCCCTTGGGGCGGAACTCGTCCTCGAACCCGGTCGGAAACACGCGCCCGGTGGTCTGCGGCAGGTTGGCGAAGTTGGACCAGTAGTCCCACGCGCCCTTGAGCAGCAACAACGTGAACAGGATGCAGATAGTGACCGATACCATCGCCAATACATGGCGGCCCTTGGGCGACAGCATGTTGATGACCGCGTCGACCCCCAGATGGGCGTTCTTCTTGACGGCATAGCTCGCGCCCAGCAGCACCAGCCAGCCGAACATGAACACCGTCAGTTCGAGCGCCCAGAGAATATTGTGATTGAACACGTAGCGTGCGACCACATTGGCAAAGGTGATCACTGTCATGAAGCCCAGCAGCACGGCAATGATCGTCTCTTCAATGCGATCCACCCAGCTTTCGCTCTTGTGCGGATGCATGTCCCTCGTCCCTTGTTTTTATGAAAAAGGGCGCGGACAGTCCTGCCCGCGCCCCGTCAGGCTGTGCCTGGATTACATCGAGGCGTTGATGGATTGGGCGGCGTCGATGGCGTCCTGGCCCACGTCGTCCACGAACTTGTCCCAGACGGGCTTCATGGTATCGACCCATTCCTGGCGCTGCTCGGCGCTCAGCTCGCGCACCACACCACCGGCGGCGAGGATCGCGTTGCGGGCCTCGTTGTTGACCTTGGTCGATTCCGCGTTGCGGGCATCGGTCACTTCCTTGAGGATGGTCAGGAACTGGTCGCGCACGCCCGCATCCAGGCTGTCCAGCCAGTCGACCGAGGTCACCACCAGATAGTCGATGATGCCGTGGTTGGTCTCGGTGGTGCCGTCCTGTACCTCAAAGAACTTCTGGCCGTAGATGTTCGACCAGGTGTTCTCCTGCCCGTCGACAACGCCCTGCTGCAACGCGCCATAGACTTCGGAGAAGGCCATTTTCTGCGGGCTTGCGCCCATCGCTTCCATCTGTGCGACCAGCACGTCCGAGGACTGAACGCGGAACTTCAGCCCGTTGGCATCCGACGGTACCAGAAGCGGCTTGCTCGCCGACATCTGCTTCATGCCGTTGTGCCAATAGGCAAGGCCCTGAAGGCCACGCTTCTGCATGCTGTCGAGCAGGGCCTGACCGGCATCCGAGGTCTGGAACGCGTCCACCGCATCCACGTTCTTGAACATGAAGGGCAGATCGAAGAGGCGGAATTTCTTTGTGAACTTCTCGAATTTCGACAGCGAGGGCGCAGCCAGTTGCACATCGCCCTGCAACATCGCCTCGAGCACCTTGTCATCATTGTAGAGGGTCGAGTTCGGATAGACCTCCATGCACATGGTGCCGTTCATCTCGGCATTGACGCGCTCGGCCAGAAGCGAGGCGGCGATCCCCTTGGGGTGCTTGTCGGTATTGGTCACGTGGGCAAATTTGACCACGATCTCGCCGTCGTCGCAGGCGGCCATGGCGGCACCGGCGGTCACAGTCAGGGCCAGCGCGGTTGCGGCGGTTGTCAGGAATTTCATGTCTTTTGTCCTCCCAAAAGTCTGTCACATGTTCCTCGGACGCCAGAGGCGCCACATGCAGGCAGTGAAGCGAATCGCCTGACGCCACTCAACGGTTCTGACGGCGCCCTGAGAGGATAGAGTTTTAATCTATATTTTCAGCATCTTAAGGGAAGCACCGATTCGCCAATCACCGGCAGGCCGCCTCTGCTGTGCGAGTTTCCGCACAGCCGATTTCGCCCATGTGCGGATTTCCGCACAACTCTGCGAATCGCGCGCTGCCGCTCGCCTGAAGCGCCGGCCAAGAAAATTCGTCGAATTTTCTTGGCGCCCGCCGCGGCCGTAACGCTAGCGACGATAGGCCTCGGGCTTGATGCCGTAGCGGGCCAGCTTGTCGTAGAAGGTCTTGCGCGGCAGTTTCAGCGCCTGCGCCGCCTCGGCGGCGCGGCCGTTGTGCCGCCCAAGCGCCGCGATCAAGAGGGTGCGTTCCACCCTTGCCATCTGTTCGGCCAAACCCAGTTCCGTGGCCTCGCTCACCTCTTCGGGCATGCCCAGCACAAATCGCATCGCTGCCGACATCAACGAGCGCGCATTGCCCGGCCAGTCCTGCGCCATAAGAGCCGCGAGGTGGTCCGGCGAGACGGCGGGTGGCGCGATACCCGCCTGCTCCGCCGCCTGCATGACGTAATGGCGAAAGATCACCGGGATATCCTCGGGCCGCTCGGCCAATGCCGGGATCCGCACCTGCATCCCCTCCAGCCGGTAGAAGAGTTCGGCGCTGAAGCTGCCCTTTTCCACCAGCGCGGCCAGATCGGCGGTACTGCCCGCCAGCAACCGCGCACCACCTGGCTGCTCCATCTCCTCCACGAGGGCATATTGCGCCGCCTGCGACAGGGCCGAAACCTCATCCAGGAACAGCGAGCCTTGCCCGGTCTCGGTGCAGAGCCGGGACAGCTCGGCCACATCCAGCCCAGCGGCGGCGCGTTTGACGAAACTGCCCTGCGCGCGCGGCGACATCAGGTGGATCACCTCGGCCACCTTGGAAATGCCGCTGCCGGCGGGACCGGTCACCAGCACCTCGGCACCGGTCGGGGCGACGCCGCGCACCCGCTCGCGCAGCGCCTCGGCCCGGGCCGAGCTGCCAAAGAGCATCCGCGCCGCCGGATCGCCCCGGTCAAGCTGACGTTTCAGCGCCCGGGTCTCGAGCACCTGCGCCCGTGCCGCCATGGCACGGGCAATCACTGCCAGCAGGTCGGCCGCAGCACAGGGTTTTTCGAGAAAATCAAAGGCGCCATCCCCCATGGCACGCACCGCCATCGGTATGTCCCCCTCGCCGGTCAGCAGGATCACCGGCAAGTCCGGGTCGACGTCCTGCGCATAGGACAGAAGGTGGAACCCGTCCCGCCCCGGCATGCGGATATCGGACACGATCACCCCCCGGAATCCGGCGGTGATGTGATCCTTGGCCGCCACGAAGGATCCTGCCGTCTGCACCGCGTAATCAGCCAGTTCCAGCGTCTGCCCCAGTGCCTCGCGCACCGCCGCGTCGTCATCGACCAGCAGGACCTTGTCGATCATGCCGCCGCCTCCTCTTGCCAGGGGTCAAGCTCGACCGTGAATTCGGCGCCGCCGCGGGTGTTGCTGCCCCGGATATTGCCGCCAAAGCTCTGCACCAGCCCGTAGGAGATCGACAGGCCCAGCCCCATACCCTCGGAACTGCCGACCGCCTTGGTGGAATAGAAGGGTTCGAACACCTTTTCAGGTTCCTTCAGGCCCGGACCGCAATCCTGCACCCGCACCAGCAAGCGGGGACCGGTTTCGATCGCGATGCGGATATGACGCGTCTCCTGATCCATCATCGCGTCGACCGCATTGTTGATCAGGTTTACAAAGACCTGGGTCAACCGCACTTCGCCGCCGCGCGCCAGCACCGGGCCGACGGTGCCCGGGTTCCAGTCAAGTGTCACGGCGTGTTCGCGTAGCCGCGCCTCTGTCAGTTCCACCGCAGCCTCGATCACCTGCACCAGATCCACACGGCTCACCGGCTCGCTCTCGTTACGGGCAAAGGCGCGCAGATTCTTGATGATCCGCGCCATCCGCGCCGCCATGTCCGAGATACGACCAAGATTCTCGGTCGCCTTGCCGGTATTGCCCCGCGCCAGAAAGGCGGTGCCGTTATCGGCGAATTGCCGGATCGCCATCAGCGGCTGGTTCAATTCGTGGCTGATGCCCGCCGACATCTGGCCCAGCGCGCTCAACTTGCCCGCCTGCACCAGTTCGGCCTGGGCACGCTTCAGCGCTGCCTCGGCCTCTTGCCGTTCGGCCACCTCGCGGCGCAGCGCGCTGTTGGCGGCGGTCAGGGCCCGTGTGCGCTGGGCCACCCGGCTTTCCAGCACCTTGTTGGCGTCAGCCAGGGTACGACGGCGTTCGGTCGCCAGATAGAGCATGGCACCGAAGGCCAGGCAGATCGCGGCCACCGCCGCAGCCTGCAACCCGGCGATACGACGGGCGGGCGCCACGTCGACCAGCACCTCGCCGGTCATGCCGATCACCGGCAGCGGCCGCGTCATGTGAAGCGCCCGCGCGGGCAGGTACGGCCCCCAGTCAAGCTGCCAGATCTCGTATCCCCCCACCCGATGCGCCGAAAAAGGCAAGGACGGCCCCTTTGCCGGTACCAGGCCGGGCTGACCGGCAGGCCGCCTCCACCACAGCAACTCGCTGCGGTTCGAGATGAAGACCTGGCCCGAGACATCGGTGAAGAAGACCGCCGGAGTGTTGCCGCGCCAATCCCATTCCAGATGCGCGATATCCACGGCAACGACCAGGGCGCCGCGCACCTTTCCATCAGTGCCGAACGCGGGAGCGGCATAATATATCGCGCGCAGATCCAGCGGGTGCTGAACGCCATGCGCGCTACCAAGCGCGCCATGCAGCGCGCGCCGGAAATACCCGGTCTCGGATATGTCGCTGAACAGCGTTCCGCGCGCAGATGCCAGTACGCGGCCCCAGGTATCGGCATAGAGGATTTCCAGCGCCGAGGTCTTGTCTGCCACATCAAGAAACAGCGACTGTGCCTGCTGGCGCCCCGTCTCGGCGCCCAGATTACCCAGAGCCGGATGATCCGCCAGCAGAACGGCGGTTTCCTGGTAACGCTGCAATTGCGCGGTCAACCGGTCGCTCGCCAGTTCAAGATCTGCCTCGGCCCGCTGCGCAAGCTGCCCCAATGCCTGACGATAGCCATAGCTCCAGACGCCGGTGGCCAGAACAGCCACCGCCGCCAGAAAGCCCGAGATGACCCACCAACGCCGCATATCCTAGGGTCTTGCACCCAAGCGCGGCCAAGGCAAGAGGGCAACGCGCCCTGTCACAGCGGCAGGACGGTGGTCGATTTGATCTCTTCCATCGACAACAGCGCGGTCACATTATGCACCCGCACCTCGGAGATCAGCGCCTGATAGAAGGCATCATAGGCGCGGGCATTCTTGACGCGGACCTTGAGGATATAGTCGATATCGCCCGCCAGCCGGTGCGCCTCCTGCACCTCGGGGCGATCCTGAAGCGCCTTGAGGAACTGTTTCTGCCAGTCCGCCTCGTGTTCAGAGGTGCGGATGAGGACAAAGAAGCAGGCCTCGAACCCCAGCGCCTCGGGGTCGAGGATCACCGTCTGCTGACCGATCACGCCC
Source organism: Ruegeria pomeroyi (assembly GCF_021405525.1). Classification (GTDB taxonomy): domain Bacteria; phylum Pseudomonadota; class Alphaproteobacteria; order Rhodobacterales; family Rhodobacteraceae; genus Ruegeria_B; species Ruegeria_B alba. Next base: position 1,600,748 of record NZ_JAGQAG010000001.1, on the reverse strand, counting down.
GCCCCCTTGAGCTTGCGTATCCGATTCCAGACCGGGGTCTTGGAACTGCCCACCCGGCTGGCGATCTCGTCCAGCGACTGGCTGGCATCGCGTTGCAGCTCGACCAGAATTTTCCGGTCCGTTTCGTCAATGCGCACTGACATTCTGCTTTTTCCTCAAAATCCGAACCCGCGTCCCTTGCCGCCACCAAGATGGAACAAATGTCCTTATTTGGCGCAGTATATGGAGCTTGAGTGGGAATATTTCCTATATTGAGAGGCAAGTCAAACAGGAGACAAGCCGCATGACAGCCCCGCGCATATACCCGGGACCCGGACATGTCGATTTCGTCGGCGCAGGTCCGGGCGATCCCGATCTGCTGACGGTTGCCGCGCTCAAGGCGTTTGCGGCGGCGGATGTGGTGCTGCATGACCGGCTGATCAGCGAGGCGGTGCTGGCGCTGGCGGGGGAACGCGCCGAATTGGTCGATGTGGGCAAGGCCGGGTTCGGCCCCTCTTGGAAACAGGGCGATATCGACGCGCTGCTGGTGGTCCATGCCAGCCGCGGCGCCCGGGTGGTGCGGCTGAAATCGGGCGATCCGACCGTGTTCGGGCGCCTGGATGAAGAGATCGACGCGGTCTCGGCCGCAGGGATCAGCTGGCGCATCGTGCCGGGCATCACCGCCGCCTCGGCGGCGGTGGCGGGCATCGGCCAGAGCCTGACCCGGCGCGGGCGCAACAGCGCGGTGCGCTTTCTGACCGGCCATGACATGCAGGGCTTTGCCGATCACGACTGGACGGCGCTGGCCCGTCCCGGTGCGGTGGCCGCGATCTACATGGGCAAGAAATCGGCCCGCTTTGTTCAGGGGCGGCTGATCATGCACGGCGCCGACCGCGCGACACCGGTGACCCTGGTGGAAAACGCCTCGCGCCCGGAGCAGCGGGTGCTGGCCACCACGCTCGACCGACTGCCCGCCGATCTGGCCGCCGCCGGGATGGACGGCCCCGCCCTCACCTTTCTGGGCCTGGCCCCGCGAGATGCGGCGGCCGCCCTCAGCACGATCAACAAGGAGCTTGCCTGATGGCCCGCGCATTCACCCCCAAGATTGTCACCGCCAATGACCTGCTCGACGGCGACGTGATCTATCAGACCGCCGATGACCGCTGGTCGCGCGAGCTGTCCGAGGCAGAGCTGATCACCGACGAGGCGCATGCACAGCTGCGGTTGCTGGACGCCTCACGCCAGGCCGCCCGCGTCGTGGGCGCCTATCTCGCCGATGCCCGCCCCGGCCCGAACGGCCCCGAGCCGGTCCATTTTCGAGAGGATTTCCGCCGGACCGGCCCGTCCAACTATGCCCATGGCAAGCAGGAAACCTCTCCGCAGCCCCGGGCCTGAGCCACAGGCCCTTCCCCCCTCAAAAGGCCCCGGCTCCGGGGCTGCACCCAAGGACAGCCAGACATGTATCGCTATTCCGAATTCGACACCGCCTTTCTTGCCGAGCGCAACGCCCAGTTCCGCGCCCAGGTGGAACGCCGCATCGACGGCTCGCTGACCGAAGACGAGTTCAAGCCTCTGCGCCTGATGAACGGGCTCTATCTGCAACTGCACGCCTATATGCTGCGGGTGGCGATCCCCTATGGCACGCTGAATTCGGCGCAGATGCGGCAGCTGGCCCTTCTGGCCGAGAAATGGGACAAGGGTTACGGCCATTTCACCACCCGCCAGAACATCCAGTACAACTGGCCCAAGCTGCGCGACGTGCCCGACATGCTCGACGCGCTGGCCGAGGTGGGGCTGCACGCGATCCAGACCAGCGGCAACACCATCCGCAACGTGACGGCCGACCATTTCGCCGGTGCTGCCGCCGATGAGGTCGCCGACCCCCGCCCCTATGCGGAACTGCTGCGGCAGTGGTCGACCGACCATCCCGAGTTCCAGTTCATGCCGCGCAAATTCAAGATCGCCATCACCGGGTCCGAGAATGACCGCGCGGTGATCAAGGCGCATGACATCGGCCTGCAACTGGTGACACGCGACGGCGTGCTGGGCGCGCGGGTGATCGTCGGCGGCGGCCTGGGCCGCACGCCGATGATCGGACAGGAACTGAGCCCCTTTGTCGCCTTTGACGACCTGCTGGCCTATCTCGAGGCCACCGTTTCGGTCTGGAACCAGATCGGGCGGCGCGACAACAAGTACAAGGCGCGCATCAAAATCACCGTTTTCGAGCACGGCATAGACGCGATCCGGGCCAAGGTGAACGAACGCTTCGTCAAGGTGCGCGGTCGGTTCAAGGGCGCCGACATGGCGCTGCTGGACGAGATCAAGGGGCATTTCGCTCCTCCGTCCTGGCGGACGTCCTCGCTGGCGCCGTTCGATGCGGCCTATGCCAAGGATCCGGTGTTCCGGTCCTGGGTCGATACCAATATCGCCGCGCACAAGCGGGACGATCATGCCATCGTCACCATCTCGCTCAAGGCGCATGGCGCCACGCCGGGCGATGCCAGCGTCGAACAGATGCGGGTGATGGCCGATCTGGCCGAACGCTTTGGCTATGACGAGCTGCGCATCAGCCACGAGCAGAACGTGATCCTGCCGCATGTGCACAAATCCGACCTGCCCGCGATCCATGACGCGCTGGCCGCTAACGGGCTGGGCACCGCCAATATCGGCCTGATCAGCGATATCATCGCCTGCCCCGGCATGGATTATTGCGCGCTGGCCACCGCCCGCTCGATCCCCGTGGCGCAGGAGATTGCGACCCGCTTCGAAGAGTTGAAGCTGGAACATGAGATCGGCGCGCTCAAGATCAAGATCTCGGGCTGCATCAACGCCTGCGGCCACCACCATGTAGGCCATATCGGCATCCTTGGCCTCGACCGGGCGGGCGTCGAAAACTACCAGATCACCCTTGGCGGCGACGCCACCGAGACCGCCGCCATCGGCGAGCGCACCGGCCCCGGCTTTGCCTATGATCAGATCGTGCCCGCCATCGAGCGGATCGTGGAAACCTATCTGGACCAGCGGCGTGACCGCGAGGAGAGCTTTATCGACACCTATCGCCGGGTTGGCATGGCGCCGTTCAAGACGGCGCTGTATCCCGAGGCCCGCGCCGATGCCGCTTGACGAGATCCAGACGGAACTGGGCCGCGACCGAAGCGTTCTGACGCAGAAGGTCGCGGCGCTCAACGCGCGCTACAAGCATCACAGCGCCACCGATGTCATGCATGGGGCGCTGCGCGAGGCGGGCAATATCGCGCTGGTGTCGAGCTTTGGCGCGGAATCGGTGGTGCTGTTGCACATGGCGGCGGTGATCGACCGGCAGGTGCCGGTATTGTTCATCGACACTCAGATGTTATTCGCGGAAACCCTTGTTTATCAACAGGAAGTCAGCGAACGGCTGGGGCTGCGCAATGTCCATGTGATCCGCGCCGATGACGACGACGTGGCCCGCGACGATCCTTACGGTGCGCTGCGCCTGCGCGACACCGATGCCTGCTGCACCCTGCGCAAGACGATCCCGCTGCAACGGGCACTGTCGGGCTATGACGGCTGGATCACCGGGCGCAAGAGGTTCCAGGCCGGCACCCGCGCCGCGCTCGACTTCTTCGAGGTCGAGGACGGCACCGGCCGGATCAAGGTCAACCCGCTGGCCCATTGGGCCCCCGAAGACGTGCGCGCCTATATGGAGGAAAATCGCCTGCCCCGGCATCCGCTGGTGGCGCAAGGATACCCTTCGATCGGCTGCGCGCCCTGCACCTCGCCGGTGGCGCCCGGAGAAGACCCGCGCGCCGGGCGCTGGCGCAACCAGACCAAGGAAGAATGCGGCATCCATTTCGTCGATGGCAAGATGGTGCGCAACGGAGACAAGACATGACTGTGATCGTGACCGACCAGGGCTTTCAGCCCGAAGACTGGACCGACGGCTTCACCGCCCTGGGCGATGTGGCCAATGACGTGGTGGCGCTGGACGTTCCCGCCGATGCCGACCCCGACGCGCTGGCGGCACGGTTGCAGCGGGTACGGATGGTGCGGGTGGATTTCCCCTCTTTCGCCGATGGGCGCGGCTTTACCATCGCGCGCACCCTGCGCCTGCATGGCTATTGCGGGCGGCTGCGGGCCAAGGGCCATGTGCTGGCCGATCAATATGCCATGGCCCGCCGGGCCGGGTTCGACGAGGTCGAGATCGACGCCGCCCTGGCCGCGCGCCAGCCCGAGGAACAGTGGCAGGCCCGCGCTGACTGGCAGGCACATGACTATCAGGCCCGTCTGCGAGGCTGACCTGACGTCCAACTTCATTAGTACACTAACGAAAAAGGGAGACTTTCCCCTTTTCATGATGTATGTCAAAGACGAGAGAGAGGCGCCGGCTTACCGCACCGGTGACACAAACAATGACCGAGATGAGACCCGTGACCGAAGCCGCCGCCATCAAGGCCCCCACCCTGCCCGACGCCCAGACCGTGACGCAAGTGAAACACTGGACTGACCGGCTGTTCTCGTTCCGCGTGACCCGGCCCGCCAGCCTGCGGTTCCGCTCGGGCGAGTTCGTGATGATCGGCCTCTTGGGCGACAATGGTAAACCGCTCCTGCGCGCCTATTCCATCGCCTCGCCCGCCTGGGACGAAGAGTTGGAGTTCTACTCGATCAAGGTGCAGGATGGGCCGCTGACCTCGAAGCTGCAACACATCCAACCCGGCGACCAGATCATCCTGCGGCCCAAACCGGTTGGCACGCTGGTGCATGACGCGCTGTTGCCCGGCAAGCGCATCTGGTTCTTTGCCACCGGCACCGGCTTTGCCCCCTTTGCCTCGCTGCTGCGCGAGCCGCAGACCTATGAGGATTACGACGAGGTCATCATCACCCATACCTGCCGCGAGGTGGCCGAGCTGGAATATGGCCGCCAGCTGATCGAGGAGGTCCGGCAGGACGAGCTGTTGGCCGAACTGATGGGCGAGGGCTTTGCCGACAAGATCCGCTATTACCCCACCACCACCCGCGAAGAGAGCCCGCGCATGGGCCGGATCACCGAGTTGCTGAAAGACGGCACCGTATTCTCCGATCTGGGTATCGAGGGCGGCATCAAGCCGGAAACCGACCGCGCCATGGTCTGCGGCAGCCTTGCCTTCAACCACGACATCAAGGCCATTCTGGAAGAGTTCGGCCTGACCGAGGGCGCCAATTCCGACCCGCGCGAATTCGTGATCGAAAAGGCCTTTGTGGGCTAAGTTTCGGCCCAGGCCGCGGCCCGGGTGAACCTGAACGGCACATATCCCCTTTTTTAAGGGCCTGCCCGCCGATGCCGCTTGAAACGCGGGGCGGGCCGGTTTACCTTCCGGCCTCGAATTTCTGGCAACAACAAAGGAATATTCCCATAGCCCGCAGACCCCACAACGCGCCGCCGCAACGCGACACCGGCCCGCGCGTCAATGACAAGATCCGTGCACCCGAGATCCGCCTGATCGGCGCAGATGGTGAAAATGTCGGTGTCGTGCATCCCGCCAAGGCCATGGCCATGGCCGAGGAAGCCGGTCTGGATCTGGTCGAAATTTCCCCCAATGCCACGCCCCCGGTCTGCAAGATCATGGACTTTGGCAAATACAAGTACGAGCAGCAGAAACGCGAAAGCGAAGCGCGCAAGAAACAAAAGATCATTGAGGTCAAAGAAGTCAAGTTCCGCCCCAACACGGACACTCATGACTATGACGTCAAAATGCGCAGCGTTTTCAAGTTCCTGGAGAATGGCGACAAGGTGAAGGTCACGCTGCGGTTCCGCGGGCGCGAGATGGCGCACCAGAACCTGGGCCGCGAGCTGCTGGAACGGGTGGCAGAAGACGTCAAGGAAGTGGGCAAGATCGAGAATATGCCCAAGATGGAAGGCCGTCAGATGATCATGATGATCGGCCCGCTGCCGCAGAAGTAATCTTACTCGCAGCGCAAAGACCTAGCCCCGCCGCATCCCGGCGGGGTTTTCTTTGTTGGGGCGCTAGCAAAATCTCGTCAGAGATTTTGGTTGCAGAGTTTGCATTGGCAAACTCTGTCACCGACATGCCAGTTCATGCGGTGGAAGAGCTGGCGCGCCCGAACCGATCCGCCAAGGCTCGGTCAGCCCACGAAGCAGATTGCGAGCCCTGCTTGGCCCCGTTTATGACGTGGCACCGCGTCCGGCGCGCGGTTGCGGACGGGTTGGGATCTCCTTGAGAAGCCCTCCGACCCCCATTGCGGCGATGTCGCGGCCGCTTACCGGCACCCCGCAGGCCACCCGGGACAGCACCCAGTCGGCCCCGTTCAACGCCGGTGAGCGGGCGCAGCCCGGCAGGCCGATCACCGGGCGCGCGCCCAGAGCACCCAGAAACAGCAGGTTGCCCGGATCGACCGGCATGCCGAACCGCTCGACCACGCCGCCCGCGCGGCGCAGGGCGGCGGGGGCCACGTCCTCGGGGTCCGAAGTGGCCGAGCCGGTGAGGATCAAGACCATGTCGCCCCGAACCTCGGAGATCGCCGCCGCAAGCTCGGCACCGCGATGGGGCACCAGCCGCAGGTCGTCGAGCGTCAGGCCCAGCGCCTCGATCCGGCCCCGGATCGCGGCGATGCCCTTGTCATTGGGCGGACCGCCGGGAATGTCGGTGACCACCAGCCCGGCGCTGCGCAACACCGGCGCCGCAAGGCGGATCGCGCCACGTGCCGCATCTGCCGCGCGGTCGACATCGGCCTGCGGCACCGCGTAGGAGATCACCTTGATCGTGGCGACCATGCCGCCCGGCCCCATCTGCTGATGCTGCGGCACCGTGGCCACGGTGATCATGGGGTGCACCAGGTTGAAACGCTCGATCGCGTCGACGTCGAGGCAGACCACCCCCGGCCCGTCCGCCAGCAGGTTGACACGGCCGGTAAAGGGCGCGGTCACCCGCAGCCCGGCGGCGCCCGGGTCGGGCGCCAGCGCATCGGCCAGTTGCCGGGCGGCGGCATCCTCGTGACAATCGCCGGGGTCGAGCCGCGCCACGATCACCTCGGCAATGCCCGCCTGAGTCAGCTGTTCCAGATGCTCGGGCTCCAGCCGCAGCCCCTTGCGCAGTTTCTTCGACCCCGCCTGCACCGAATGGGCCAGAATCGCGCCGTCGGCCCCGGCCACCGGGACAGGGCCGAACCTCATGCCCGACCCCGCAGCACCGCAGTCATCTGCGCCAGGATCGCCACCGCGATCTCGGCCGGGCCCGCCGCCCCGATATCGAGGCCGACAGGCCCGTGAATGCGCCCGATCTGGGCATCGGTAAACCCGGCCTCGTGCATGCGCGCAACCCGTTTCGCATGGGTCCGGGTCGAACCCAGCGCGCCGATATAGAACACATCCGCCGCCAAGGCAGCCTCGAGCGCGGGGTCGTCCAGCTTGGGGTCATGGGTCAGCAGCACCAGCGCGGTGCGCGCATCGAGACCCAGTTTCGAAACCGCCTCGTCGGGCCAGTCATGCAGGATCGTCTCGCCGGGAAAGCGCGCGTCGCTGGCAAAGGCCTCGCGCGGGTCGATCACCACCGGATCATAGCCCGCGATGCGCGCCATCGGCACCAGCGCCTGGGCGATATGAACGGCCCCCACCACGATCAGCCGCAGGGGCGGGTTGTGCACGGCGACAAAGGTGCGCCCGTCCTCTTCGAAGCCGGACCGGTCCATTCGCATCCGTTCGGGATAGGCATCGCGCATCAGCGCCCTGGTGCCACGCGCGGTATCGACCACATAGGCCAGCGCCTGACGCGCGGCGCGGGCATCGACCAGCTCGGCCAGCATCGGTTCGGGCAGCACGCTGCCCACCGGCTCAACCAGCACGCGGATGGTACCGCCACAGGCCAGACCCACGGCAAAGGCGTCCTCGTCGCTGACCCCGAATTCCAGCAGCCGCGCCTCACCGTCCTCCAGCGCTTCCAGCGCCTCGACGATCACCGCGCCCTCGACACAGCCGCCCGAGACCGATCCCTCGATCCGGCCATCGCCGCCGATCGCCAGTTGCGCGCCCACCCGGCGCGGGGCGCTGCCCCAGGTTTCGACCACCGTGGCCAGCGCCGCGCCCAGCCCCTGCCGGTGCCAGGCCAGCGCGATCTCGGGTGCGTTGTCAAATCGTTCCATGCATGCCTCCACCCGATCAGTATGGCGTGCGGCGCGGCCAATTCAATGGTGCGAAAGTAGGGGCGAAGCAATTGTGACGACAAACGAAATGCGGCCCGGCGCGAACACGAACGCCGGGCCGCGGATGCATGGCCAGGGAATTTGCGCGAGAGCCATGCACCGGGATATGAAACCGCGCCTATTCGGCTGGAGCCGTGCGCGGCACGCCCGCCCCCATCAGCCGATCCGGCAGGGCAAAGGCCAGCGCCACAAAGCCCAGCCCCAGCACCAGACCCAGAATGTCGCCCGGCAGCGCCGTCATGCCCTCGTATTTCGACCCGGGTACGGTGCCCAGCGTCACCGCGCCCCCGGCGATCTTGTCGAGCAGGCCGCTGGCCTTCCACGCCGGATAGGTCACCATATAGGCCGCGGCCCCCAGCAGACCGCCGGCGATGAAGAACCACGCGTCCTTGCGCCCCGAGGCCGCCGCGACAACGCCGGTGCCGGGGCAATAGCCCGCCGCAGCCCAGCCCGCGCCAAGCATCAGGCCCCCCAGAAAGACACCGACATAGGCCGTCTTGACCGACATATGGCCCACATCGACCAGGCCCAGCATCTGGCCACCGAACATCAGAGCCGATCCGGTGCCGATCGCCAGCAGGATCGCCTTGGCCAGACGCAGGTCGGTCAGGTTCAGCATGCGGTTGATCACGTTCGGGTTGGCGGCGCCGACCCGGTCCAGCACGGCACCAAAGGCCGCCCCGATCACGATTGCGAGAATGATCGACGTCATGGCTCAGACCTCCTTGCGAAACATCAGGATGGAAACGGGAATGGCGGCGGCAAAGGCCCCGGCGGCAAAGATGTAACCGCTGAGCGCCGTCTGCATCATGCCAGACATCATGTGGCCCGAGGTGCACCCCCCGGCCAGACGCGCGCCATAGAGCACGATGAAACCACCCATAAAGGCCACTGCATAGCGCTTGACCGCGCTGTCACCGAAATTGGCCCGCCAGAGCGCGGGGATTGCCCGCTCGGCCCGATCAAGACCCCCGCGCGCCATCACCGACAGGAACCCACCCAGCATCATCGCCAGTACGAAGACAAAGGAATAGTTGAGCGGATTGGCCACCGACTTGGCATATTTGCCGCCCGATTTGGCCAGATAGGCATTGGTCGAGGTATAGCCCTCATCGGTCTTGGTCACGAGGTCCGGCATCACCGCGTCGGCAACGATCCCGTCGAGAATGACAAACTGGGTCGAGACCCCGATGGGCTTGACCAGCAGCACGGCGGCAAAGAAGACCAGCCCCAGAAGCAGCCCGCCGATTTTCCAGTTGAGTGTCATGGCACCCCCCCTTGCAGATTCATATTCTGCATCACGAATACATGACATATTCGAGTTCCGGCATGACATAGATCAAACTGGCCGCATCGGCGGCCCCGGGGTTCAGGCCGGGCCGCGTGCGGCGGGCTTTTGTCCCAGTTCGGCGTCGATCTCGCGGCTGAGCGCGTTGGCGCGGTCGGCGATGTCGTCCAGCAGGCCGATACGGGCGATCTGATCCTGCCGTCCGGTCCACAGGCCCGGCGGATACCCCAGCCGCCCGGCCAGGCTCACCACCTCGGACCAGGCGTGATCGAGAAACGGGTCGACCTGCGCGCGGCTCAGCCCCGTTGCCGCCTGCACCGTATCGGCCAGCCCCACCGACAGCCGGATCGCCCGATGCAGCGCCGGGGGATGCCCGCCATCATACTGCGCGCGGGCGTTGGGGACGGCCCGGTCGAGCAGCATGAACAGGGTGACCATGCCGGTCAGGTGCAGAAACAGCTCGCTGGTCATGTAGTCGGGATCTGCAAAGCGCGGCGTCTCTCCCCCGGCCCAGCTGGCAAAGCCGGTGGCGTTCAGGCACATTTCGACCGCGTTCAGATCGGCATCGAATTCAAGCAGCCGCAACAGGTCTGCCACCGCCCCGGACCCACCGGCCATTGCCAACCCCTCGTCGACAAATCCCTGTCCGCCAACCGCGCGCAGCCGGGCGATATGGTCGCGCCCGTGATGTGCGATCTCGTGGAAATAGACGAATTCCACCGCGCGGCCATAGGCCTCCTTGAGATAGGACAGAGGGTCGGTCCCATCGCCGCCGGTCACCTGCGGAAACAGCCGCACGCCGCCCGGCGCGGGCGGTGGCGGGCTCAGATCGACGGCCTGCCAGCCGAAGCGGTCGGCCAGAAAGCGCGACCCGCCCAACAGCATGTGCAGCGCGTTCCACAGGCTCCGCAGCAGCCCGCCATGCAGAAAGACCGCGCGCCGGGCGCCATGCTGGATGGCGCGTGCATTGATCCGGGGCGAGGCCGGCAGCAGCCAGGTCTGACATCGGGCGATCCGCGGCTGAAACCGGTGCTGATGCAGATAGGGCCGGTTGACCGCGACGACATGCCCGGCCAGCGCCAGCGCCGGGTCGTGGCCTTGCATCGCCGCGTCCGGCTCTATCGCGCCGCCCGACCCGGTGGCATGTGGATGCGCCACCCAGAAGGCGCGGTCACTGTCCCGCGTCGCGCTCATCCGGGGCGCGCCGCCATCAGCCGCGCCCCGCGATGACACCTGCCGGATCCTCGATCCAGATCCGATAGACCTCGGCCTCCTCCGACCAGCGCATCAGACCGGGGGGCGTGGTCCGCCGGTCGATATTTGCCAGAAAACTGCCGAAATCGTCGTTGAACATGGGCCCGCTCAGAATGGGGAGGCTCCGATACGCGTCCGGGATGCCGGACAGGTCGACGACTTTGCCCAGGCTTTGGGCCGTCTTTTGGATAAGCGGCCCCAGCGGCGTGTCCGGCTGAATGTTCAGGTTGAAACACCCCTCGTTTTCGAGGCCGCGCGGCACCCGTCCGAGGTACCGGTCATACAGCCAGAGCGTCACCAGAATGACGCCCACGCCACAAGCAATGAGCGCAAGTTGGGCGATAGCCAGACGATCATCGGCCGGTGGCTGCGTGATCAGCCCAAGCCCGACCGCGCCCGAGGTGACAAGATCGAGCACACCGGGAAGGCCCAGCCCGATCATGACCAGCCCGATCCGCGCAAAGGCCACATATCCCCTGCCCGGAAACTTCCGGCGCAGCATCAGCAACAACAGGACAAATCGTTTCAGGTTCTCGTAACTGAACACGCTACATCCCCCGAACGTGATCCTCGGCGCCGCCACCGCCGCGATCGCTCTCCGGGTTCAGGGCCGTCATCTTTACCCGGCCATTCGCACTGACAAAGGTCGCGCGCCCGCCGGCAAGGTGAAAGTTCCGTTCGATATCGTCAAAATAGGCGGGCCCCGCCAGCGCGCGCAACGTCGCTTTCAACGCCGCGGCGAACCGTTCCACATCCCCGGTTATGTCGCTGGACAGCGACATGCAAACGGATTGGGCCTTGCCATCCTTTATGAAACACATCGGGGTCTGGCCGGGTTCGCAACAGGCCTTGCCGCCGGGCGGATCCTCGCAATCGACGCAATTCAAAACCATGGCCGCTCCATTCAAATCCGAGGAACTATATACCCGGAACGCGAACGATCAATTCAACCCGAGGTCATTCCTCCAGCCGGGCCAGCAACCGCGCCTTTTCGCCCACATCGTCGGGGCGCGAGATCACCTCGGCCAGTTCTTCGAGCGAGGCGATGGAATGGCCCGCGCGGAAACTGTCGACATGGGGCAGCATGGCGCGGATGCCGCGCGCCTTGGGGGCGAACTCGGACCAGCGCAACAGCGGGTTCAGCCAGATCAGGCGGCGCGAGGACAAATGCAGACGCTCCATCTCGGCGGCAAGCGCGTCGGGGTCGTCACGGTCGAGCCCGTCGGTGATCAACAGCACCACCGCGCCCTGCCCCATCACCCGGCGCGACCAGTCGCGGTTGAAGGCATGAAGGCAGGCGCCGATGCGGGTACCGCCCTCCCAGTCCTGCGCCTCGGCCCCGGCGGATTTCAGCGCGGCGTCGACATCGCGCTGACGCAAGTGCCGTGTGACATTGGTCAGCCGCGTGCCAAAGGTAAAGGCATGCACCTTGGCCCAGCCTTGCCCCTTGGCATTGGATACGGCATGGAGAAAATGCAGGACCATACGACTGTATTGACTCATCGAACCGGAAATATCGCAAAGCACCACGAGATTTGGCCAACGTGGGCGTGGTTCGGCACGGGCAATATCGCGCAGCTCGCCACCCTGGCGCATGGCAGCGCGCAGGGTGCGGGCGCGGTCGATGCGGGGCCCCAGCACCGCCGCCTGCCTGCGCCGTGACGGGATCGGCTTTACCGGCAAGGTCAGCCGGGCCAGCATGCGCTTGGCGCGGGCGATCTCCTCGGTGCTCATCTGTTCGAAATCAAGCGTCTTGAGCTTTTCCTCGGCCGACATGGTGAGCGAGGCGTCGACCTCGATCAGGGTTTCCTCGCCCTCTCTCTCGGGCTCGGGTTCCGGCAGCTCCGGCTGGTTCCCGTCGAGCAAAGCCTCCGCGGCGCGTTTCTCGGCGGCCTGGGCGCTGCGTTCCTCCTGCACGCCACGGATGGCGGGCAGCATCATCGACATCATGTGCTCGAGATAGCGCGGGTCACGCCAGTAGAGGCGGAAGACCTGGGCAAAGACGGCGCGGTGTTCGGGGCGGTTCACGAAACAGGCGTGAAGCGTCCAGTAGAAATCGCGTTTCTCGGTAAATCCGGCCGCCTCGACCGCGCGCACCGCGTCGATGACGCGGCCCGGCCCGATCGGCAATCCCGCCTTGCGCAGGGCGCGGGCGAAATGGGTGATGTTCTGGGCCAGACGCGGATTTTCCGGCAGGGCAAGCGGGGCGTATTCAGGCATGCGGCCTTCGCGGGGGCTCTGCCCCCGCACCCCCGGAGTATTTCGGACCAGAAAGAAGCATCAGGCGGGTTCCAGCGAGGCCTTGGCCTGGTCGAGGATGCGTTTGGCCTCGGACCCTTGCAGTTTCTGGATGTCGTCCTGGTATTTCAGGATCGCGCCCAGCGTGTCGGCGATCACCTCGGGGCTCAGGTCGATCACGTCGAGCGCCAGCAGGCATTTGGCCCAGTCGATGGTTTCCGCCACGCCCGGTTTCTTGAACAGATCCTCGGTGCGCAGGGTCTGGACGAAGGCCACCACCTGGCGGCTGAGGGTCTCGGCTGCCTCGGGCGCGCGGGCATGCAGGATTTCCATCTCGCGATCGAAATCAGGATAATCGACCCAGTGATAGAGGCAGCGGCGTTTCAGCGCGTCATGCACCTCGCGCGTGCGGTTCGAGGTGAGGATGACGATGGGCGGCTCGGGCGCCTTGATGGTGCCAAGCTCGGGGATGGTGACCTGGAAATCCGAGAGGGCCTCCAAAAGGAACGCCTCGAACGGTTCGTCGGTGCGGTCGAGCTCGTCGATCAGCAATACCGGAGCGCCCGCCGGATCCGGCCGCATGGCTTGCAGAAGTGGGCGTTCGATGAGGAAGTCATCCGAAAAAAGCTCCGTCTGGAGCGCACCGCGGTCGGCGCCGCCAGCGGCCTCGGCGGTGCGGATGGCGACCATCTGGGCGGGAAAATTCCAGTCGTAGACGGCCGAGGCGGCATCGAGCCCCTCGTAGCATTGCAGGCGGATCAGGCGGCGGCCCAGGGCGGCGGCGATGGCCTTGGCGATCTCGGTCTTGCCCACCCCGGCCTCGCCCTCGAGAAAGAGCGGCCGCCCGAGGCGCAGCGAGAGGAACACGACCGTGGCCAGCGCCCGACCGCAGACGTATCCCTGTTCGCCCAGCATCTGTTGCACCGCGTCTATGGATGGCGCCTGTGTCATGTCTGTCCCCGTTCCGTGTGTTGCTCCCAATGGGGCATCACCGGCGCGCCCGCGTCAAGCGGCAGAGGGGCGGTTTTGCGACACAAGGACTGCGACGATAGTCTAACTCTTAGGGGTCTGTTGACGCTTGTACGCGCAAATGTCATGACATTGGAAACAATCGGAGGGCGGGAAAACCGCCCGCAAACAGGCGATGACAGCAATCTATTCCAGGGCAACCGGGGCAAGTGCATGCGGATAACGGCGGTGACCTGCGTCAAGAACGAGGGGCCATTCCTGCTGGAATGGATCGCGTTCAACCGGTTGATCGGGGTCACCGATTTCCTGTTCTATTCCAATGACTGTTCCGATGGCACCGACCGGCTGCTGGACGCGCTGGCCGCTGGTGGCACCGAGTTGGCCGATCTGTGTGGCAACGTGGTGCATCTGCCCAACCCGGCAGAGGGGCGCAATTACCAGATGGAGGCGCTGAAGGATGCCGCCCATCGCACCGTGGTTCAGGCCGCCGACTGGGTCTGGATCGCCGATGTCGACGAGTTCCTGAACATCCATGTGGGCGACAACACAATCCCCGCGCTGATCGCCGCCTGTGGCGACCCGGCGGCGATCTCGGTGCATTTCCAGTTCTTCGCCAATGACGGCATCGACGGGTTCGAGGACCGGCCTGTGATCGCGCAGTTCACCCGCTCTCACAATCCCGACATCTGGTGCGGCGAGACCGCGATCGAGGTCAAATCGCTGACCCGGCGCGACTTTCCCTTGCAGTATTTCGGCGCGCACCGGCCCTTTTTCAGCAAGAAGCAGGGCAAGAAGAAGGGGCTGGCCTGGGCAGATGGGTCGGGCCGGCAGGTGCCGCACAAGTTCCTGGTCGCGGCCAATCCGCGCCGCATCCGCAAGTTTCCGGCCAAGGGCGCGCGCGACTTCGCGACGCTCAACCACTATGCGCTGCGCTCGCTGGACAGCTACCTGGTCAAGAACGACCGGGGCGATGTGAACCGCGAAAACAGGGCCTTTGACGACACCTATTGGCGCGAGCGGAACGACCCGGCCTGGCAGGATACCAGTATCGCACGCTACCTGCCCGCGCTGGAGGATGCCTTGGAGCGGATCAAGGCTCATCGCGAGATCGGCGCGCTGCATGACGAGGCGGTGCGCCTGCACCGCGAGAAATGTGCCGCCCTGCTGAACCAGCCCGCCTATCGCGAGATGCAGGCGCAGCTGCGCGCCGCCTCGACCCTACCACCGGGCGAAGAAGCATTGCTGCAAGAGATGGGGATACTCTGATGGCCAGGCTCAGGGTGATCAATCTGGGCCTGCCCAAATCGGGCACCACCACGCTGGGAGTGGCATTGCGCGCCTCGGGGCTGAAAGTGGCGGACTGGAAGGTGCGCAAGTTCCAGTCGACAAACCCAGAGGTGGCGCGCCATTTCCTGGGCGATCTGATGTATCGCGGCTATTTCGAAACCGGCGACCCGCTGCATCTGCTTGATGAGTTCGACGCGCTAAGCGAGATCAACGTGGTGGGCGGCGAGCTGAACCGCTGGCCGCAAACCGATTGGGGCCTGCTCGAGGCGATCATCGAACGGCATCCGGGGGCGAGATTCATCCTGTCCTATCGCGACCCCGAGGCGCAGGCCAACAGCATGATCCGCTGGACCAATCTGGGCCGCAAGCGGCTGCGCATCTTCGACGTGCCGGGTCTGCCGGGCAAATACGGTCGGACACCGGCGGAAATCGTGCGCTGGATCGACGGGCACAACCGTTTCTGCCGCCGGGTCTTCGCGGGCGATCCGCGCTTTCTGGAATATGACATTCTCGACCCCGAAGCCCCGGCCCGGATCGGTGCCTTTCTCGGCCTGCCGATCCGTTGGTGGGGCACCGTGAACGAGAACCCCGAAACCGGCGCAGAGACCGTCACAGAAACGGTGTCCGAGCCAGACGCGACCCCGAGTGAGGATCAGACCAGCTGATGCGTATCGTCCTTCATATCGGTCCCGAAACAACGGGTGCGGACCGCATCCAGTCGATCCTGTCGGACAAACGCGAAGGGCTGAAATCGCAGGGCGTGCTGTTCGCCCGAAGCCCCGGCAACCGCAACCACATGCGCCTTTACATGGCGGTGACCGATCCCGACCATGTGGACCCGTTCCGCTATAACCGTGGCTATGCCGCGCCCGAGGCGCAGGCACAGCTGCGCGAGGCGATGATCGAAGGGCTGCGCGCCGAGATCGCCGCCACCCGCCCCGACACGCTGATCCTGTCGGCGGCACAAATGGCCAGCTCGATCCACCGCCCATCCGAAGTGGCGCGGCTGCGCGACCTGCTTGCACCTCTCTCCGATGACATCCAAGTGGTCGCCACGGTGAGCGACCCTGCGCGCATGTTGCTGGATCACTATGCCGCCCGGGTTACGGAAGGCCGCGCCGCGCCGTTGGAGCAAGAGCTGGAGTTGATCGGCGCGCCCGGCTGGTGGCGGGCGGCCATCGCCGCGATGCCCGACATCGACCCGATCCGGGGCATGTTCGAGGAGACGCAGGGGCCAGCCTTCTGGCTCGACCTCGTCGGGCTGGTGGCTCTGTGGGAAGAGGGGTTTGGCACCGGAGCGGTGCGGCTGTTTTCTCACGATCCTGCCGATCTGGCCAGCCCCGGCGCGACCGAGCTGGTGCGCGAGATGTTCGGCATCACGCGCGGCATCGGGCGGGCCGAGCCGACCTTGGCCACCCCCCTGCCCTCGGCCGCCGCCCTGTCGCGCCAGCGCCGGTTCAATGAATTGCTGCTGCGCTATATGGCCAATGGCGACAAGGTTGTGACACGGCAACTGTGGCGCAGCCTGCTGGACGAGTTGGCCGTAGACGGCCCGCCTCCGGCGCCGGATGGGCTGGCCGCGATATCGGCCCGGTTCGAGGCCGCCAACAGCGCCCTGATGCTAGACCATCCCGGCCTGAACGAGGAGCAGTTCACCCCGCCGCCCGCCGCCGACTGGGTCGAGGCCGATCCCGAGCGCGGCTTTCGCGCCTCGCAATACCTGCTGGCGGCGCGCTGGCGGATCGACAAGCTGAGCGCCGAACAGCTGGCCACCCGCGCCGAGCAGGTCACGGGCGAGACCCCCGGGACCACAGCCGCCATCGCCCCGCAGGTTGAGGCCGAAAGCGACAACAGCCTCAGCGAGACCGCCCGCCGGCTGATGCCGCCGCTGGCGGTACAGAATTTCGAGAAGCTGCGCAAATCCTCCTACGCGCCGCATAACCGCATCGGCGCGGTGGATGAGGAACAGCTGGCCGCCGCCTTTGCCCCCGCCAAGCCGCGCAAGCTGGCCAAGGGCAAGACCGGCAATATCATCGTCGGCTGCATGAAGAACGAGGCCCCCTATATCCTCGAATGGGTGGCCTATCACCGCGCCATCGGGGTCGACAATTTCCTGATCTACACCAACGATTGCTCTGACGGCACCAGCGAAATTCTCGACCGGTTGCAGGCGCTTGGCGTGCTTCAGCACCGCAACAACGACAACTGGAAGGGCAACTCTCCCCAGCAGCACGCGCTGAACGAGGCGCTTAAGGAACCGGTGCTGAAAAACAGCGACTGGATCATCCATATCGACGTCGACGAGTTCATCAATATCCGTTGCGGCAACGGCACGCTGGACGATTTCTTTGCCGCCGCCCCCGAGGCCACCAATGTGGCGATGACCTGGCGGCTGTTCGGCCATAACGGCGTGACCGAACTGAAGGACGAATTCGTCATCGACCAGTTCGATGCCTGTGCGCCCAAATACTGCCCCAAGCCGCATACGGTCTGGGGCTTCAAGACCATGTTCCGCAATATCGGCGCCTATGAGAAGATCAGCTGCCACCGCCCCAACAAGCTGGACGAAGCCTTTGAAGCACAGGTGAAATGGGTCAATGGCTCGGGCCAGGACATGACCGGCGAGGCGCTGAAATCGGGCTGGCGCAACTCCAAGAAATCCATCGGCTACGACCTGCTCCAGCTCAACCATTACGCGCTGCGCAGCGCCGAGAGTTTCCTGGTCAAGCGCCAGCGCGGCCGGGCGCTGCATGTGGATCGCTCGATCGGGCTGAACTATTGGATCCGGATGGACTGGAACGACCACCGCGATGTCACGATCAAGCGCAACCTGCCCCGGATGCGCGCCGAATATGACCGGCTGATGCAGGATGACACCCTGCGCGACCTGCATGCGGCGGGGCTTGACTGGCACCGGGCCAAGGCCGCCGAACTGCATGGCATGCCCGAGTTCGAGGCCCTATACAAACAGGCGCTGGAAGTACAGCTGACCGGCACCGAACGGGTCGCTTATGCGCTGGCGCTGGATGTGGAGAGCTGAGCCATGGCAGACGGATCGCAGACCCATGACGGCAAGTTCCTGACCTCGCGCGGGATGCGTTTTCCACTCGATACCGACATCCTGCCGAAACGGGTGCGCCTGTTGCTGCGCACCGACGGGTACGAGGCCAAGGAGGCGCGTGCCGCCTATCGGATGATGAAAGAGGGCGACGTGGTGATGGAGTTGGGCGCCGGTATCGGCTTCATGTCGACCCTGATCGCCACCAAGACCCGCGCCGCCGAGGTGCACTGTTTCGAGGCCAATCCGCGCCTGATCCCCTATATCGAAGCGGTGCATGCCGCCAATGGCGTCACCAACGCCCATATCCACCACGCGCTGCTGGGGGACAAACCCGGGCGGCGCACATTTTATCAGCGCTCCTCGATCCTGGACAGCTCGCTTGCGCCGCTGCCCGAGGATGACGACACGGTGGAAAAGGTGCAGGTGCCCGTGCGCGGCGCTGCCAAGGCGTTGGCCGATATCCGGCCCAGCGTGCTGGTCTGCGATATCGAGGGGGCCGAGGTGGACCTGCTGCCGCAGCTTGACCTGTCCGGTCTACGCGCGGTGCTGATCGAACTGCATCCGCAATGGGTGGGCAAAGAGGGCGTCGCCCGCGTATTCGAGGCAATGCGCCGCGCCGGTCTGGTCTTCTTCCCGCGCTGGTCCCAAGGTAAGGTCGCGGTGTTTCGCAGCGATTGGTGAGGGCGCATGCGCAGTCTGGCGGTTCTGACGGTTCGCAACGAAGCAGCGTTTCTGCTCGAATGGCTGGCCCATCACCAGGCGGTGGGGTTCACGGATTTCCTAGTCTTTTCAAATGACTGCCAGGACGGCACCGACCAGATGCTGGATCGGCTGGCCGAGATGGGCGTGCTGGTTCATCTGCGCAATGATGGCCCCTATGACAAGGGGGGCATCCAGTTCACGGCACTCAAGGCGGCCTCGAAACACCGGCTGGTGAAACAGGCCGACTGGATCCTGCCGCTGGACGTGGATGAATTCGTCAACATCCATGTGGGCGACGGCAGCCTGTCGGCCCTGTTCGAGGCGCTTCCGCGCGCCACTGCGATCACGCTGACCTGGCGGCTGTTCGGCAATTCCGACACACCGCGTTACGTGGATGCACCGGTGACCGGGCAGTTCACCCGCTGCGCCCCCGAGATCATGTTCTGGCCCTGGCGTGCCTCGATGTTCAAGACGCTCTATCGCAACGACGGCACCTATCGCAAACTGGGGGTGCACCGCCCGCGCAACCCGGTGCCCGAGCGGCTGGAAAGCTCGCACTGGTATGACGGGCACGGCCGCGCGCTGGACGAAATGTTCCGCGAGAACCGGATATTCTCCAGCTATGGCCGCCCCAATTACGGGTTGGCGCAACTGAACCACTATCCGCTGGGCGCGATGGAAAGCTACGTGCTCAAGGCCGATCGCGGCCGCGCGGTGCATTCCGAGCACATGCTGGATGTCGATTACTGGGTCGAGCGCAATTTCAACACCGATAGCGACGACTCGATCCTGCGATATGACGAACGCAGCACTGCGTTGCGCCAGGCCCTGCTGGCCGATGCGAAACTGGCGCGGCTGCACAAGCGCGCGGTGGAATGGCGGCAGAAACGCTTTACCGACCTGATGAAGCAGGAACCCTATCGGGCGCTGTTCGCGCGGCTCCTCATGACGCCGCCTTCGCGCCTGATCAGCGCCGCCTCGGCCCGCACGCTGGTGGGGTTCGCCAATCTGGGCCGCCTGGAATCCGCCGGAGAAGGTCCGGAAAACGACCCGAAACCGGCCTGAGATTTACCCAATTTAGCCTCAATTCCCGTCTAGATCCTGACTTCGAAACCTGCCCGCCACGAGGCCGGAGTATCGAGGACCAGTTATGCAGGACGCAAAGACGAGCATCGACGAATCCATCGCCGGATTCCGTCGTGAGGTGTGGAAGCAAAAGCTTCTGGAACAGGCCGAGGCCGACGGCATGGCCCAGGAACTGGGCCCGCGCCACTTTGCAACCTTCATCGACCGTGAACCGACGCTGCTCGTGACCTTTGAAACCGCCGAGGGCATTCGCTCGATTTCGGAAACCCATCAGCCCTTTGGCTTCGAACTGGTCAAGTCCAAGGGCTGGTCGCATCTGTGCATCATCTCCGACGGCGATACCTGGTTTCGCGACCCCAAGGTCTATGGCTTCTTCGACCGTCTGATTGATGACGGCTTCTTCGAGGATTTCGAACGCGTGGTCTTTTACGGTGCCGGGCCTTGCGGCTATGCGGCGGCGGCGTTTTCCGTGGCCGCCCCCGGCGCCACCGTGGTGGCAGTGCAGCCGCAGGCAACGCTGGATGCGCGCATGACCGAATGGGACGACCGGTTTACCGAGATGCGCCGGGTCTCGTTCACCGACCGCTATGGCTATGCACCCGACATGCTGGATGCGGCGGAACATGCCTTCATCCTTTACGATCCGGTCGAATCGCTCGACGCGATGCACGCGACACTGTTTGCCCGCGACAATGTCACCCGCCTACGCATGCGCTATATGGGGGCCGAGTTGCAGGCGCGCTTGTTGGATATGAACCTGCTCTATCGAATCCTGCTGATGGCCGGCACCGGCAAGCTGAATGCCAAAAGCTTCTTTCAGGTCTATCGCGCCCGCCGCTCCTATCCGCGCTATCTCAAGGGGCTGGTGGCCGTTCTTGACCGGCAGAACCGGCCCTATCTGAACATGGTACTTTGCCGAAACGTGATCGCCCGGATGCCCGCGCGCCGGTTTCGGCGGCGGCTGGAAGAGCTGGAAGAGGACGCGCGCGCAGGGAAGTTCGCGCCGCCCCCCGGTCAGGCCTGAGTCCGCAACAGCCGCTTGCGCACATGATGACGCCAGGCATGGGTGACCCGAAGCCAGAACAAGAGCAGCGGTGTCAGCCAACCCGCCTCGACCTCGATCCGGTCGACCAGTCGCGCGCCCGCGCCGGCTGGCAGAACCTGTAAAGCGTGCACCAGACACCGCAGACCATGGCCCGTTTCCTCGGATATCATGCGTCGGGTGGTGGCGTCGAACAGGGTGACCTCCATCCGATAGGGCTGTGACGGAAAAAGACCCAGCAGCGACAGGTCAACATCGATTACCTGCCCCTGATGCACTGGCCCCGAGGGCAGATGATCCAGCCGCATCCAGGGATGAATTACCGCATCCAGCGTGTCCAGATCAGTGACGAGGCGAAACAGCCGATCGGGATCGGCGTCGTAAATATGATCGAGTGTCAGAGTCCGGCGCATATTGTCCCCCAGAGCCTCAAGACTGCCGCGCGACCGCGCACCTGAGAACCGCGCAAATTGCCTCGCCCCCTTTCCCGAATGCCGCACCTGTGCTAGCGGGGCGGCATGACCCAAAGCCTTACGATCCGCCGCCCCGACGACTGGCACCTGCATCTGCGCGACGGCGCCATGCTGGCCGCCGTCCTGCCTGAAACCGCGCGCCATTTCGCCCGCGCCATCGTCATGCCGAACCTGGTGCCGCCGGTGGTGACCGGGGCGCAGGCGGCCGCCTATCGCGAACGGATCCTGGCGGCGCTGCCCGAGGGCATGACGTTCGAACCGCTGATGACGCTCTATCTGACCGAAGACACGGATCCCGACGATCTGGCGACGGCCCATGCAAGCGGGCTGATCACCTCGGTCAAGCTCTACCCGGCGGGCGCCACCACCAATTCCGCGAGCGGCGTGAAGGACTTTGACAAGGTGCGCCCGGTACTCGAACGCATGGCCGAAATCGGCTGTCCGCTCTGCGTACATGGCGAGGTCACCGATCGCGAGATCGACATTTTCGACCGCGAGGCGGTGTTCATCGACCGGGTGCTGGACCCGATCCGCCGCACGATGCCGGGGCTGCGCGTGATCATGGAGCACATCACCACAAAGGACGGTGCCGATTACGTGGCGGCCAACCCCGAGGGCCTGGGGGCGACGATCACTGTCCAGCATCTGATGTTCGACCGCAATGACATGCTGGTGGGCGGTATGCGCCCGCATTACTACTGCCTGCCGATTCTCAAGCGCCGCCAGCACCGCGAGGCGCTGGTCGCTGCCGCCACCTCGGGCGATGCGCGCTATTTCCTCGGCACCGACAGCGCACCTCATCCCACCCATGCCAAGGAGGCAGAATGCTGTGCCGCAGGCTGCTTCACTGCGCCCATAGCACTCTCCTGCCTTGCCCATGTATTCGAACAGGCGGGCGCATTGGACAAGCTGGAAGGCTTTACCTCGCTGAACGGTCCCGCCTTTTATGGCCTGCCTATCAATGCCGACACGATCACACTCAGCAAGCTTGACCCGCTCGACATCCCCAAGACCCTGCCCGTCGCGGACCACACCGTCACCGTCTTCGATCCCGGCTTCCCGCTGCATTGGAGGGTGACCGGGTAACAAATTCTTCAACGAAGAATTTGCCCCAGAATTTTCCACAAAATTCTGGTCCCGCCCATGAAAAACGGAACCTGACCATGATCCCTGCTGCCTACCCGACCCGCGAAGAAATCGCCCGTCTGACTGCCCGCATGCTGCTGGAAATCGGCGCGGTGAATTTCAACACCGAAGAACCTTATATCCTGGCCTCGGGCCTGCCCTCGCCCAGCTATATCGACTGCCGCAAGCTGATCTCGTTTCCGCGTATCCGCTCTACCCTGATGGATTTCCTGACTGTCACCGTGATGCGGAACGCAGGGTTTGAGGCCTTCGACAATATCGCTGGCGGCGAGACGGCGGGCATCCCCTTTGCCGCGCTGGTGGCCGAGCGGATGGCGCTGCCGATGACCTATGTGAGGAAGAAACCGAAAGGTTATGGCCGCAACGCCCGCATCGAGGGCGCGATGAGCGAGGGCCAGCGGGTTCTGCTGGTCGAGGATCTGACCACCGATGGCGGCTCGAAACTCTCTTTTGTCGATGCGATCCGCGAGACGGGCGCAAGCTGCGGCCATACGGCGGTGATCTTTTACTACGACATCTTCCCCGAGACGGAAAAGACGCTGGGCGATCACGGGGTTGCGCTGCATTACCTTTGCACATGGTGGGATGTGCTGGCCGAGGCCCGCGCACAAGGGGCCTTTGACGAGGTCACGCTGAGCGGGGTCGAGGCCTTTCTCAAGGATCCGCGCGCCTGGCAGGCCGCCAACAAACGCTGACACCCGACGCGACGGCACCCGGGCGTCTCTTGGCTGAAAGGCGCTGCCGCTCCACCAGATATTGACGTACCCCCCGCCGCTCCTTCAAGATACGGGGGGTGCGGAGATATGCACAGCATATCCCCAGAAAACATACAACTTGGCCGACTCGCGACGCTCGGCTATGACCTCTGACCCAAGAGGCGGTAGAGCAGACATGAACGAGATCACCACAATCGGACAGGCAACTGCCGAAGTCCAAAACCCGGACACCATGCCGCATTCGGTCGAGGCCGAACAGCAGCTCTTGGGCGCCATACTGACCAATAACGACCTTTATGACCGGGTCGCCCAAATCATCGGACCCGAACATTTCTATGACCCGGTGCATGCTCGCATCTGGGAGGTGGCCGCCGCGCGGATTGCCAAGAACGCTCTGGCCTCGCCGGTGACGCTGAAATCCTTCATGGCCGAGGATGCAGGGCTGGCGGAACTGGGCGGGGCCGCCTATCTGGTCAATCTCGCCGGTGCCTCGATCAGCGCCTTTGCCGTGCGCGACTATGCGCAGATGATCTATGATCTGGCGATCCGGCGCGAGTTGATCCGGCTGGGCCGCGACATCTCGGACAAGGCGGCGCGCGTCGATGTGGCCAGCGAGCCCAAGGAGCAGATCGTCGAGGCCGAACAGAAGCTCTACAAGCTGTCCGAACAGGGCCAGACCGACAGCGGATTCAAGAGCTTCCTCAAGGCGGTAACCGAGGCAGTTAATGTCACCAACCAGGCCTATCAGCGCGGCGGCGGCATGGCTGGCATCTCGACCGGGCTGGTCGATCTGGACAAGCAGCTGGGCGGGTTGCACCCCTCCGACCTGATCATCCTGGCCGGGCGTCCGTCGATGGGGAAAACCTCGCTGGCGACCAACATCGCGTTCAACGTGGCCAAGGCCTATAAGCGTGGCCAGCGCCATGACGGCACCGAGGGCGCGGTGGATGGCGGCGTGGTGGGCTTCTTCAGCCTGGAAATGAGCGCCGAGCAGCTGGCGGGCCGGGTTCTGGCCGAGGCTTCGGAAATCTCCAGCCACAAGATCCGCCAGGGCGACATGACCGAGGACGAGTTCCGACGCTTCGTCAACGCCGCCAAGGATCTGGAGGCCTGTCCGCTGTTCATCGACGACACGCCCGCCCTGCCGATTAGCCAGCTGGCCGCACGCGCGCGGCGGCTGAAGCGGACCCATGGGCTGGACCTGTTGGTGATCGACTATCTCCAGCTGTGCCGGGGGATGGCTGACAACCGGGTGAACGAGATCGCCGAGATCTCGATGGGGATGAAGGCCATCGCCAAGGAACTGAACATTCCGGTCATCGCGCTGTCCCAGCTGTCCCGCCAGGTAGAGAACCGCGACGACAAGCGGCCGCAACTGAGCGACCTGCGGGAATCGGGCTCGATCGAGCAGGATGCCGACGTGGTGATGTTCGTGTTCCGCGAGGAATATTACAAGGAACGCGAAAAGCCGGGCGATCACGAGCTGGACCGGATGGAAGAGTGGAAAACCGCGATGGAACGGTTGCACGGCAAGGCCGAGGTGATCGTGGGCAAACAGCGTCACGGCCCCATCGGCACGGTCGAACTGAGCTTCGAGGCGCAGTTCACCCGCTTTGGAAATCTCGTGAAGCCCTGGCAGCAGGGCGGCGAAATCGCGGAATACTGAGGGCGCGTCTACGGGTATCGGGACCCCCTGCCGCGCCACCAGCAAATGCCTGAAGAATAGACGCAAAACCAAGGGTTTGTGGCGCACCAGCCAAACGTCTTTCCCGGCCCGATCCATGGTGTGCGCCGCGAGAGAGACGGCAAGTCGACAAATCGAAACGGACAGAACCTGCGACCCAGCTGTTTCCCGGTCCCGCAACGCGAGAAGGACATGACCGAATTCACCGAGATTCCCGTCATCCATCTGGGTGATCGTCCCGACACAGAGAGCGCCGCGGATTTCCTTGCGGCTTATGGCACCACAGGTTTCGGGTATATCACCGGTCACGGCATCGACCCCGCCCTGACCGAAGCGCTGTTCGAGGCCGCGCGCCGGTTTCATGCCTTGCCGCTTGAGCAGAAGATGGCCATCGCGGTCGACCGCAGCCATCGCGGCTATATCCCGATCAACAGTTCGACCGACGTGAACTCGACCCTTGCCACCGTGACCAAGCCGAACCAGTCGGCCAGTTTCATGATGATGCGAGAGGACCCGTTGGCGATCCCGGAGGAGTATCTGTCGGGGCCGAACCGCTGGCCGGACCTGGACGGGTTCCGCGATGTCCTGGAACGCTACAGCGCAGCGATGAGCGCGCTTGGTCGCCGTTTGACGACCATCGCGCTCGCGGCTGCTGGTGTCACTGACCTGTCCATTCTGTCGGCCTTTGACCGCCCGACCGTCTGGCTGCGCCTGCTGCATTACCCACCGCAGCCCCCGGCCAGCCCGGACGACCTCTACGGCTCTGCTCCTCATACCGATTTCGGCTGCCTCACCCTGCTGGCGCAGGACAGTGTCGGCGGGCTTCAGGTGCGCACCCCGGCGGGCCAGTGGGTCGACGTGCCCCATCGCCCTGGCGCGCTGGTGGTCAATGTGGGTGACATGCTGCACCGGATGTCGAACGGACGGCTCAAATCAACCCCGCACCGGGTGATCAACCGTTCGGGACACGAACGGTTCAGTTGCCCGTTCTTCTACGATCCGCATGTGAATACGGTGATTGAACCGCTTCCGGGAACCGGCGCGCCGAAATTTCCGCCGCTGGTTTTTGGCGATTTCCTCAGATCCGAGCTTGAAGCCGCCTATGACGCCCACAAACCCGCGTGCGCAACCGCCAATTCCCCTTGACCCCCGCGTCCCCCATGGCATGAACGGGGCATGAGTACCGCACATCTGACCATCGACCTCGACGCGCTTGCCGACAACTGGCGGGCGCTGGATGCCCGCACCGCCACCGAGACCGCTGCCGTGGTCAAGGCCGATGGCTATGGCCTTGGATCTGGCCGTGTCGCCGCCCGCCTGGCCCGTGCCGGGGCCCGCAAGTTCTTTGTCGCCGCCGCCGAGGAAGGCGCCGCGGTGCGCAAGGCGGTCGGTCCCGAACCGATGATCGGTGTCTTCTCGGGCCATATGGAGGGCGACGCGGGCATCCTGCGCGCCAACCGGCTGACCCCGATGATCAACTCGGTCGATCAGATGCTCCGCCATGTGGAGCAGTTGCCGGGCCACCGCTTTGGCGTCCAGCTTGACACCGGAATGAACCGTCTGGGGCTGGAACCCGAAGACTGGGCTCAGCTGCGCGAGATCGCGCTGCGCCAGAACCCGGTTCTGATCATGTCGCACCTGGCCTGCGCCGACGAACCAGACCATGATATGAACCGCAAGCAATTGCGCGTTTTCAAAGAGATGACGGACGGAATTAAAGTTCCGCGCTCACTGGCGGCCACGGGTGGTATCCTGCTCGGGACGGATTATCACTTTGACCTCTGCCGCCCCGGCGTCGGCCTCTATGGGGGCGAGCCGTTCGACGAGGCCAAGGCGGTCGTCACCCTCGACCTGCCGGTGATCCAGGTGCGCGACGTGGCTCAGGGCGAAACGGTGGGCTATGGCAACAGCTGGACCGCCCCGCGCGCCAGCCGTATCGCCACGGTGGCGGCGGGCTATGCGGACGGGCTGCACCGCGCGATGGGACGTGGCATCTCGCTCTATGCTGGCAAGGTCGCCTGCCCGGTGGTGGGCCGGATCTCGATGGATCTGATCACTGTCGATGTCAGCGGTCTGGATCATGAACCCGCCAGCCTGCAACTGCTCAACCGGCTTCAGACCGTTGATGATCTGGCCGAGGCCGCAGGCACCATCGGCTATGAGATCCTGACTTCGATGGGCCGACGCTATCGCCGCAGCTATGTCAGCCGCTCGGCCAGCGCCGACCGTGCCGTCGAATCGATCCGTGACAAGTTGCAGCGCCGCCCCGACCTGTTGCCGCAGAGCATCGCGGAATGAGCCCGCTTGCACTCCTGGCTCGGCTGGGCCGGCTGGTCCTGTCTGTTCTGGCCAGCTTTGGCCGGGTAACGCTGTTTGCGCTCGACGCAGTCAGTCATATCCTGCGCCCGCCTTACTACCCGCGTGAACTGGCGGTTGCGCTGCTGAATATCGGCTGGCTGTCGCTGCCGGTGGTGGGCCTGACCGCCATCTTTACCGGCGGCGCGCTGGCCCTGCAGATCTATGCCGGAGGCGCCCGTTTCAACGCCGAGGCCGTGGTGCCGCAGATCGTCGCCATCGGCATGGTACGCGAATTGGGTCCGGTGCTGGTGGGGCTGATGATCGCGGCGCGCGTCACCTCCTCGATCGCGGCCGAGATCGCCACGATGAAGGTGACCGAGCAGATCGACGCGCTGGTGACACTCTCGACCCATCCGATGAAATACCTGACCGCGCCGCGGGTGCTGGCGGCGCTGATCACGGTCCCGCTGCTGGTGGGTATCGGCGATATCATCGGCATTATGGGCGGCTATACGGTGGCGGTGCAGAACCTCGGCTTCAACGCCGCCGCCTATCTGCAAAACACCGTCGATTTCCTGGAAACCCGCGACGTGGTTTCGTCGCTGGTGAAGGGGGCGGTGTTCGGCGTCATCGCGGCGGTCATGGGCTGCTATTACGGCATGAACTCCGGCCGCGGCGCCCAGGGCGTGGGTCGCGCCACCAAGGGCTCGGTCGAGGCGGCCGCTGTGCTGATCCTGGCGGCCAACTTTGTTCTCACGGGGGTGTTCTTCTCGATATGATCCGGATGGAGAATGTCCACAAGGCCTTTGGCCCCAACCGTGTGCTGCAGGGGATGAACCTTGAGGTGCCGCGCGGCACCTCGATGGTGATCATCGGCGGCTCGGGCACTGGCAAGTCGGTGGCGCTGAAATGCGTGCTGGGGCTGATCAAGCCCGACAGCGGCAAGATCTATGTCGATGGCAAGGATGCTGCCGATACCAGCGACCGCGATGCGTTCCTGGCCCGGTTCGGGATGCTGTTCCAGGGCGGCGCGCTGTTCGACTCGCTGCCGGTCTGGCAGAACGTCGCCTTTCGCCTGCTGCGCGGCTCGCTGAAGCGTCCCCAGGCCGAAGCCCGCGAAATCGCCATCGAGAAACTGCGCCGTGTAGGGCTGAAACCTGACGTGGCCGACCGCTTTCCGGCGGAACTCTCCGGCGGCATGCAGAAACGTGTGGGCCTTGCGCGCGCCATCGCCGCCGAACCCGAGATCATCTTCTTTGACGAGCCCACCACGGGCCTCGACCCGATCATGGCCGGCGTGATCAACGAGCTGATCCGAGAGATCGTGACCGAGATGGGCGCCACCGCGATGACCATCACCCATGACATGACCAGCGTGCGCGCGATTGCCGACAACGTGGCGATGCTGCATGGTGGCGTAATCCAGTGGACAGGCCCGGTGGCGCAAATGGACGACAGCGGCGACCCTTACCTGGACCAGTTCATTCATGGCAGAGCGGAAGGACCGATCGAAGCGGTGCGCTGAGCCGAGCGCCCCGCGGCAAGTGTTTCGGTGCGCGCTGCTAGGCTCCGGGCATCCCGGTACATCCCTCCTCGACCCATTCCTGCGCCTTGATCCGTATCTCATCGGGCAGCATCTCTGCCCGCCGGGTGTCGAGGTTGAGCAGCACGCATTTGAAAACGCTCTGAAAGGCCTCCTTGCCATCCCCCGCCCGAAACAAGCGGTGGCGAAAGGTCACCGACTTGCCACCGCATTCGACCACGCTGGTCTGCATGTAGATCGCGTCACCAGCCGCCAGTTCAGACAAAAAGCTGCTGTCCGCATGCACCACCGCAAAGGACAGACGCCGTCCGCTTCGCATGTCCTCGGCGGTCATGCCCATTTCTGATTGCACCGCGAACACGGCATCGGAACAGGCCGCGAAATAGCGCGACACATTCATGTGACCCAGAAAATCGCAATCCGACGGGTCGACAACAGACCGGAACGAAACAAAATCTGACATGACCACCTCCCCTTTTCCCCGTTCATGATAGCAGGTTTCACACCGCTCAAGGCTTGTGGCCATGTGGATGGCTGATTAGGTCGGTCGTCGCAAACAACGAGACATTCCGATGACCCTCCGCCTCGCCACCCTCTCGCTGCTGATCCTCTATCCCATCGCCTGGTTCGCGCCGCTGATGCGCGCGGGGCTGCTGCCGATCTTCGGCCTTTCCGAGATCAGCGTGATCACCGGGCTGCAAAGCCTCTGGGTCTCGGACGTGGCGCTGGCGCTGATCGTCACCGCATTCGCGCTCTTCGCCCCGTATATCAAGACCATCGGCACCGCCCTGATCCAGTGGGATCTGCTCGATCCCCGGGCACAGCCCGCGCTGCACGTGCTGGGCAAGCTCGCCATGGCCGATATCTTCCTGATCGCGCTCTACATCACCCTGGCCAAGGGCATCTCCTATGCCACCATCGAGGTCGCCTGGGGCCTCTATCTCTTCACCGGCTGCATCCTCGCGTCCATCACGCTGGGCCTGCTGACCGAACGCCAGCAAAAACAAACACCATAACCCCTTCCTCTTGCCCCAAATATCCCGGAGCGCGAGGCAGAGCCTCGCAAGAAACCGCCGCGACAGCGGCGCCCGGCCCAACGCCCGCGGGCGTCCCGCCAGGGGCGCCCGAGGGGGGCGGGAGCGCTCCGCTCTTGAGGTGTCGCCAAAGACAGGGCACTAAGCGCGTATGGCAAAACCCTCTTTCTCCTGCTCCGCCTGCGGAGCGTCCTTCACCAAATGGTCGGGCCGCTGCGAAGGCTGCGGCGAATGGAACACCATCTCCCAGGATGCGGGCCTGTCGGTGGGTCCGGCCAAGACATCGCTCGGCGCCAGGCGGGGCCGGGCCGTCGCCCTCACCGATCTCGCCTCAGAAGAGACCCCGCCGCCCCGCGCGCTGTCGGGGATAGACGAGCTGGACCGGGTGCTGGGCGGCGGTCTGGTGCCCGCCTCGGCGATTCTGGTGGGCGGCGATCCGGGTATCGGCAAATCCACGCTTTTATTGCAGGCGGTAGCCGCTTTTGCCCGCAAGGGTCTGAAAACCCTCTATGTCTCGGGCGAAGAGGCCAGCGCGCAGGTGCGCATGCGCGCCCGTCGGCTGGGGTTGGCGGATGCGCCGGTGCAACTGGCCGCCGAGACCAACCTGCGCGACATCCTCACCACGCTCGAGGCCGAGAAACCCGGACTGGTGATCATCGATTCGATCCAGACCATGTGGGCCGACAATGTAGACAGCGCGCCGGGCAGCGTCAGCCAGGTGCGCGCCTCGGCCCATGAGCTGACAACCTTTGCCAAGCGCACAGGCATTTCGGTGATCATGGTGGGCCATGTCACCAAGGAGGGCCAGATCGCCGGCCCGCGCGTGGTCGAGCACATGGTCGACACGGTACTCTACTTCGAGGGCGAGCGCGGCCATCAGTTCCGCATCCTGCGCAGCGTCAAGAACCGCTTTGGCGCAGCGGACGAGATCGGCGTCTTCGAGATGACCGGCGCGGGGCTCTCTGAGGTTACCAACCCATCGGCCCTGTTCCTCAGCGAACGCGGCGCCCCCAGCCCCGGCTCGGTGGTCTTTGCCGGGATCGAGGGCACCCGCCCCGTGCTGGTCGAATTGCAGGCCCTTGTCGCCCCCTCGCCCCACAGCCAGCCGCGCCGCACCGTGGTGGGCTGGGATGGCGGGCGGCTGGCGATGATCCTCGCCGTGCTCGAGGCGCGTTGCGGCATCCCCTTTGCCGGGCTCGACGTCTATCTGAACGTGGCGGGTGGTCTGAAAATCTCGGAACCCGCCGCCGATCTGGCGGTGGCCGCCGCGCTTCTCAGCGCGCGCGAAGACCGGGCCCTGCCCGCCGATACGGTGATTTTCGGCGAAATTTCCCTCTCGGGCGCGCTTCGACCCGCAAGCCAGACGGAAAACAGGTTGAAAGAAGCGCAAAAACTTGGTTTCACCTCAGCCATCGCTCCGGCGGGCGGCAAGACCGGCACCCTCGAGGGGCTGGCAATGACCCGCCCCACCGATCTGGTCGGCTTTGTCGGCGAGTTCTTCGGAGCCGGTTAACACGCCCCAAAGGGGCAGCAAGGAACGGACAGGCGAGGGCCATGGAAGGTTTCACCATCATCGACGGGGTCGTTGCCCTGATCATCGTGCTTTCGGCACTGTTGGCCTATGCGCGCGGCTTCGTGCGCGAGGCCATGGCCATCGCGGGTTGGATCGCGGCGGCGGTGCTTGCCTTTCTCTTTGCGCCCAAGGCGATGCCGCTTATCCGCGAATTGCCGGTGGTGGGCGAGTTTCTGACCGACAGTTGCGAATTGTCGGTGATTGCCGCCTTTGCCGCCGTATTCGCGCTGGCTCTGGTGGTGGTCAGCTTCTTCACGCCGCTGTTCTCTTCGCTGGTACAGCGCTCGGCCCTGGGCGGGCTGGACCAGGGGCTGGGCTTCATCTTTGGCGTGGCGCGCGGTGTGCTGCTGGTGGCGATTGCCTTCTTTGTCTACGATACGGTGATGACCGGGCAGAATTTCACCATCGTCGATGAAAGCCGCTCGGCCCAGGTCTTTGCCCGCATGACCGGCAAGATCGAACAACAGAACCCCGAGGCCGCGCTGGGCTGGGTCACCCAGCAATACGAAGGGCTGGTCGGCACCTGCGCCCAGTAACCGCGCGGCCGCCACGAATCGCATTCGAAAGCCCGCCCGGCCCCGCCGCGCGGGCTTTCTCTTGGTTAACAGGACCTTACCCCACGTTCTCGGGCTTGGGGGAATCCCGCAGCTGAGGCATGACTGTTCCGGTGCTGGCAACGGTTCTCGGATTTGGCCTTAATCATGTCGAAAATTCGGCGGAATTCGGACCCCATTCTGGCGGCAGTCCAGAACAGACGTCAGCGACAGGAGGACCCCCGATGCTGCTCTCTCATGATACTGCCTTTGCCCGCTTTGCCGCCGTAACCCCTGCCCTGACGCCCGCGGTTCCCGGCCTGCCTGCCGGAACCCTGCTGGAAACCGAAACCGGCTGGTCCGCAATCGAGGACATTCGCGCCGGTGACCGGGTGGCCACTATCGACGGCGGGTTCTGCAAGGTCACCGCTGCCCATGCGGTGACTGCCGCGCCCGTGCCGCTCTGGTGTATTCCCGGCGGCACGCTGGGCACCTGCTCGGACCTGCTGTTGCCCGAGGGGCATTTCCTGGCCCTGAACGGTCCCGACTGCCGCCGCCTGTTCGGCCTGCCCACCGTGCTGGCCCCGGTGGCTGCGCTGGCCGGGTTCGCGGGCATTCACAAGCGACCCGCCGCGCCGCTGCCCACCCATGCCCTGCGCTTTGCCGAGGAAGAGGTTGTCTGGGCCCAGACCGGGGCCCGCATCCTGATGCCCGGCGAGACCCCCGCCCGCCATTTCCATCGCCTCGACTATGGTCAGACCCGCGCCCTGCTGATGCTGCGCAGCGGTGGCAATCTGGCCCCCGACCTGGCGGCGTGATCAGAAAGGGCAAGCACCCGTTTTGCCGCGGCCTGTCACGAAAGAATTTATGATCCTTTCGTGACAGCCGGGGCCAGAGGCAGTATGTGGGCGTGACCTGAAACGGAATCGGAGCTGCCCCCGTGCAAAGCCCGCAGATGCCCGCCCCGCGCTTTCCCATTGCCCACCCCTTTGACGACGACAAGCTGCGCGAGGAATGCGGAATATTCGGGGTGATCGGCGTTCAGGACGCCGCCAGTTTCGTGGCGCTCGGCCTGCATGCGCTGCAACACCGGGGGCAAGAGGCGGGCGGTATCGTCACCCATGACCCGGAACAGGGGTTCAACTCGGCCCGCCGCTTTGGCTATGTCCGCGACAACTTCACCTCGCAATCGGTGATGGAGACCCTGCCCGGCCCGCTCGGCATCGGCCATGTGCGCTACTCCACCGCCGGCTCCAAAGGTCAGACCCAGATCCGCGACGTGCAGCCCTTTTTCGGCGAGTTTGCCATGGGCGGCGCGGCGATTGCCCATAACGGCAACATCACCAATGCCAATGCGCTGCGGCGCGAGCTAATCGAGCGTGGCTCGATCTTTCAGTCCTCGTCGGACAGCGAATGCATCATCCACCTGATGGCCCGCTCGTTGCAGCGCAATATCCCCGAGCGGATGGAGGATGCGCTGCGCCGGGTCGAGGGCGCGTTTTCGGTGGTGGCGATGACCCGGACCAAGCTCATCGGCGTCCGTGACCCGCTGGGCGTGCGGCCGCTGGTGCTGGGCCGGATCGGCGACGGCTGGTGTCTCAGTTCCGAGACCTGCGCGCTGGACATCATCGGTGCCGAGTTCATCCGCGAGATCGAACCGGGCGAGATGGTGGTGATCACCGACGGCGGCGTCGAAAGCCATTTCCCCTTCCGCCCGCAGCCGTCCAAGTTCTGCATCTTCGAACATGTCTATTTCTCGCGCCCCGATTCGATCCTGGGCGGGCGCAGCGTTTATGAGACGCGCGAGGCGATCGGCCGCGAACTGGCCAAGGAAAGCCCGGTCGAAGCCGATCTGGTCTGCCCGGTGCCCGACAGCGGCACCCCGGCGGCGATCGGCTTCTCGCTGGAAAGCGGCATTCCCTATGCGATGGGGATCATCCGCAACCAGTATATGGGCCGCACCTTCATCGAGCCCACCGAGCAGATCCGCAACATGGGCGTGCGGCTGAAGCTGAACGTGAACCGCGCTCTGATCCGCGGCAAGCGGGTGATCCTGGTCGACGATTCGGTGGTGCGCGGCACCACCAGCCGCAAGATCAAGGACATGATCCTGGATGCCGGTGCCAAGGAGGTGCATTTCCGCATCGCCAGCCCGCCCACCGCCTGGCCCTGTTTCTATGGCGTCGACACGCCCGAGCGCGAGAAACTGCTGGCCGCCACCATGACCGAGGACGAGATGCGCACCCATCTGGGGGTGGACAGCCTGAAATTCATTTCGCTCAACGGGCTTTATCGCGCCGTGGGCGAGACAAATGGCCGTGACAGCGCCTGTCCGCAATATTGCGACGCCTGTTTCTCGGGCGAATACCCGGTGCGGCCCTCGGACATGATCGAAAAGGGCTTTTCGCTGAAAGCCGCCGAATAGGCCGGGCGCAACGGCCCAAGAAAATTCGGCGAATTTTCTTGGCCACCGCACCGGCGGGATACTGCCGGGCCGTGGACTGGCGGCTTTCGCCCAGGGCGCTCTCCTGATAGAGCGCGCTGTCGAACAAACGGGCAGAACAGATCATGGCAAATGGAATCGTCGAAGAGGCCGCCACCCAGGCGGCGAAAATCCGTGCGAACACCCTGACCGTGCTGGGCGTGTTCGGCCCCTCGGGTGATCTGCGCGCTCTGGTGCGGCTGCCGGGTGGCAAGGTCGAGGAAGTCTCTCCCGGTGACCGCACACGCGCGGGTGAGGTGCTTGGCATCGACGCCGAGGGTGTGGTGTTGCGGCATGGCGGCCGGACCCGGCGGGTCGATATCGCCGGAGGCTGATCCCCCCTTGACGCGACCGCCTGCCACCGTCAAACCGCAGCCATGACACAAGAGACCAAACTGGCCCTGATCACCGGTGCCTCGCGCGGCCTGGGCGCGGCCTTGGCCGAAGCGCTGGCGCCCACCCATCACATCATCGCCGTCGCCCGTACGTCGGGCGCGCTGGAGGAACTCGATGACCGGATCAAGGCGCGCGGTGGCAGCGCCACGCTGGCGCCGATGGACATCACCGATCCGGCCGCCATGGCAACGCTCTGCCGTGGCATCCACGACCGTTGGGGGCGGCTCGACCTGTGGCTGCACACCGCGATTCACGCAGCGCCCCTGAGCCCGACAGTCTTCGTCGACCCCAAGGACTGGACCAAATCCATTGCGGTGAACGCCACCGCGACCTCGGTCCTGATCCCCTATGTGGCACCGCTGCTGGGCGAGGCCGGACAGGTGGTGTTCTTTGACGACCCCAAGGCCGGTGCCAAGTTCTATGGCGCTTATGGCGCCAGCAAGGCGGCGCAGATGTCGCTGGCCCGAAGCTGGGCGGCAGAGACCGAACGCACTGGTCCGCGCGTCACCATCGTGGAACCGGCGCCGATGGCGACCGCGCTGCGCGCCCGGTTCCATCCGGGCGAGGACCGCGCGGCGCTGACCCCGTGTGCGGACGAGGCAACGCGGATCGTGGCGTTGCTCTGAGCCGCGCGGACGGGTCCGCCTCCGGCGGGAGTATTTGCGGCGGAATGAAAGGGATCAGCGCAGCGCGATGCCCTGACGGCCCGCCAGATCGGTGAAGAACTGCCACGCCACCCGGCCCGAGCGGGCGCCGCGGGTCGCCTGCCATTCGATCGCCTCGGCGCGCAGGGTATCGGGGGCGACCTTTACCCCATAGGCGGCGCAGTATCGGTCGATCATCGCCAGGTATTCATCCTGATCGCAGGGATGGAACCCCAGCCAGAGACCGAAGCGATCGCTGAGCGAGACCTTTTCCTCGACCGCCTCGGAGGGATTGATGGCGTTGGAACGCTCGTTCTCGATCATGTCGCGCGGCATCAGGTGGCGCCGGTTCGAGGTGGCATAGAAGACCACGTTTTCGGGTCGACCCTCGATGCCGCCATCCAGCACCGCCTTGAGCGATTTGTAATGCTGGTCATCATGGCTGAAGCTGAGATCGTCGCAGAACAGGATGAAGCGCTGCGGCGCTACACGCAGGTGGTTGAGCAGGCGCGCAACCGAGGGCAGGTCCTCGCGCTGCAGTTCCACCAGTTTCAGTTCCTGAAACTCAGCCTGAAGTGCGCCATGCACTGCCTTGACCAGACTGGATTTTCCCATGCCACGGGCACCCCAGAGCAGGGCGTTGTTGGCGCCGTGGCCAGAGGCAAACCGACGGGTGTTGTCGAGCAGCGTATCACGCGAGCGGTTGATACCCACCAACAGGTCGAGATCGACCCGATTGACTTGGGCCACCGGTTCCAGCCGGTCGGGGGAAACGTGCCAAACAAAGGCTGGCGCGCTGCTGAAATCGGGCGCGCGCAAAGGCGCGGGCGCCATGCGCTCCAAAGCGTCGGCGATACGGTTCAGCGCGTCTTCTGTCATCGTCGCCTCCATTTGCGTCCGGGACAGAAACCATGTTCCTGCACGGGCGGCAAGATGGCACGTCGAAAACGCCCGGGCAGATGCCCGGGCGCCAGTTGAAACCTGACCTGCGGAGTTATTCCTTGCGCTCTTGCGCGGCTTCCTCTTCGTCGAATTCGGCCATCAGCGGGTCGTCGAACTCTTCCTCGTCGTCATCGAAATAGCCATCGGCCCGCAGCTGCGCCTCGCGCTTCTTCTCGACGCGAGCCACTAGGAAGATCGAGATTTCGTAAAGCCCATAGACCACGGTGAATAGAATGATCTGCGTCACCACATCGGGCGGGGTCACCAACGCGGCCAGAGTCAGGATCGCAACCATCGCGTATTTGCGCACGCTGCCCAGCCCCTCGGCGCTGACCAGTCCGGCCTTGCCCATCAGCGTCAACAGAACGGGCAGCTGAAAGCAGAGACCGAAGGCCATGATGAATTTCAGCGTGATATCAAGGGATTCGTTGACCTTGCCAAAGAAGGTGATCTTGACCCCTTCCGAGGTTTCGGGAACCACCGCCACATCCGAGGGCACCGTGCCGCCGCCCCCCGTCAGCAGGTTGGCAAAGATCGAACTGACATCGGCAAAGCCCAGAAAGAACTGCATCGCCAGCGGCGTCACCACGAATTGCGCGAACGACGCCCCCAGCAGGAACATGAAGGGCGAGGCGATCAGAAACGGCAGGAACGCGCCCTTTTCAGACCGGTACAGCCCCGGCGCCACAAAGCGCCACAGCTGATAGCCGATCACGGGAAAGGACAGTGCAAAGCCGAACACCATCGAAATGCGGAACAGCGTGAACAGATATTCCTGCGGCGAGGTATATTGCAGCGTGGGCGACGGATCACCCAGGTCGCGCAGCGTTGCCTCGATCGGCGCCAAGAGGAACTGCAATATCGGCTCGGCCACCGTAAAGGCCAGCACGATCCCCACGATAAAGGCCAGAACCGCCCGGATCAGCCGGGTGCGCAACTCGGCCAGATGCTCGATCAGCGGCGCAGAGGTATCGTCGATCTCGTCTGTCTTGCTCATGTCTCGGTTCCGGGTTTCAACGCCGCCTCGGCCTCTTGCGCCTTTTCAAGCTCGGCCGTGGCCTCGCGCAGACGCCGCTCGGCAGCGACGCGCGCGGTGGCGGCCTGTATCTTCTTTGCCTGCTCGGCCCGCTCGGTCGCCAGCTTGCCGGTTTCGCTGTCAGGGTCGTATTTGGTGGGGTCCAGATCGGTCTTGAAATCGGTGGCCGCCTTGCGCACCCCGTCCATCGCGGTGCTGACCGGGTTGGTCGCCGCTTTCAGCCCCTTGGAGATATCCTTGACCCCCGCCTCGTCGGCGGCGTCGTTCATGGCCCGGCTGAATTCACGTGCCAGCCCGCGGGCCTTGCCAACCCAGCGCCCGATATTGCGGAACAATACCGGCAGGTCCTTTGGCCCCACGACGATCAGCGCCACGACGCCGATCACCAGAAGCTCGCTCCAGCCCAGATCGAACATGCGCGGTTATGCCTTGTCCTTGTCGGCCTCGGGGGTGACGTCCTTCGCCACCTGGGCCGCGTCGTCCTCCAGCTCCTTGGTGCCATCGTTCACACCCTTCTTGAAGGCAGTAATGCCCTTGCCGACCTCGCCCATGAGCGAGCTGATTTTGCCGCGTCCGAACAGGACCAGCACCACAACGGCGATAAGCAGAAGGCCGGGAAGACCGATATTGTTGAGCATGTGATCTCTCCTTGATCTCGTTGGGGCCTGCCGGCCCGCGCAAATGTCTCTGCCCCGGTCTACTCTTCTGATCTGTCGCGGCAAAGCGGGACAGGGTCCGGCAAGCCACGCAAAACCCGAAAAAACGACAAAACGCCGGGGCGGCCACAATCAACTGACAGGTTTATGTCAGTTGCAGGGGACTAGATCCAGCCCATCGCAACATGGACACAAGGTAAGCAGACCATGAAACAAACCGCGGAAATCGTCACCTTCGCACTGCTGCCCGGCGTGACCGAGGCCGAATTCGTCACCCTGAGCCAGGAGACCGAACGCTTCGTGCGCGGGCTGCCCGGCTTTCAGCATCGCAGGCTCAGCCTGGGCGCCGATGGCCGCTGGACCGACTATGTCGTCTGGTCCGACGCAGCGGCTGCCACAGCCGCGGCAAAGGCGTTTGAAAGCGCCGATTGCGCCGCAGCGCTGATGGGTGCAATCGCGCCCGAGAGCGTTTCCATGCGGCATGAAACCGTGCTCTGGCAGATGTAGACGCCTGGGTCAGGGCGCTCGTTTGCGCCTTGACCAGCGCCCCCGGCCCGCGCGAAGGGTAGGCCATGCGCCGCACCGACCGCCTGTTCGACATCATCCAGATCCTGCGCGACGGGAAGCTGCACCGCGCGCGCGACATCGCCGCGCGGCTCGAGGTTTCTGTCCGCACCATCTATCGCGACATGGACACGCTGGTCGCCTCGGGCATTCCGGTCGAGGGCGAGCGCGGCGTGGGTTACATGGTGCGCGAGCAGATCACCTTGCCGCCGCTGAACCTGACGCCCGAGGAACTCGAGGCGCTGAACCTCGGCATGGCCATCGTGGCCGAGGCCGCCGATCCCGAGCTGAAAGCCGCCGCCCAGCGCCTGGCGGAAAAGGTCGACGCGGTGCTGCCCACCCAGACCGTGGCCGAGGCCGATGCCTGGAAATTCGCGGTCTACCCTTTTGCCGATGCCGCCCGCGGGCTGGCGCATATGGCGCCGATCCGCGCCGCGATCAAGGCGCGCCAGAAGCTGCGGCTCGTCTATCGCCGGATCGACGGGGAACTGACCGAACGCACCATTCGCCCGCTGCACATGGAGTATTGGGGCCGGGTCTGGACGCTCACCGCCTGGTGTGAACTGCGCGCGGGCTTCCGCGTGTTCCGCATCGACCTGATCAAAACGCTCAGCCCCCTGCCCGAACTCTTCCGCGACGAACCGGGCAAGACCCTAGCCGACTACCAGCCCTGAGCGCGGCAGGGGGCGCTGCCCCCGTCCTGCGGACTCCCCCGGAGTATTTTCAGCGAAATGAAGGGGCGGTACTCCCTGCCGCTTCTTTCTGGTCGAAAATACTCCCGCCGGAGGCACGGGCCGCAGGGCCCGTAACCGTCATTTCAGATAGGGTTCTGGATCGAAACTGTCGAAGCCCTTGCGCACCTCGAAATGCACATAGGCGTTCTCGCCGTCGCGCAAGCGGGCGATCTTTTGCCCGCGTTTGACGGTATCGCCCTTGTTGATTTCGATCCCGTCCACATTGGCATAGACCGTCAGCAGGTTGTCGGCATGGCGGATCACCACGATCGGCACCTGGTCGGCATCGGCGGTGATCGCCGCCACTGTACCCGCCTCGGCGGCGCTGACCGGACTGCCCGCAGCGCCAGCAATGTCGATCCCGTCATTCTTACCCTTTGAATACGGGCGCACAATCTTGCCTTTTACCGGGAAGGCGAGGCGCGCAGAGTTACTCGCGGTGGGCTGACCAACCGATACATCAGGTTCTTGTGGTTTGGCGGCGGGCACCTTTTCCTCGGGCAGCGGCTTGGTCGCACTGGGCGGGGTTGGCGTCGGCGAACCGACTCCGGGGGCACTGACCGCGGCGGTGGTGGTTGCAGCGGTCGCAGCTGGTTTGGCCGCAGTACTCGGAGCCGGCTGATCCTTGATCGGGATCAGCAAGTATTGACCCTCGCGGATCGCAAAATCGGGGCCGAGTCCGTTCCATTCACCTAGCGCCTTGACCGGCACCTGATAGAGCCGCGAGATGGTATATGCTGTTTCGCCGCGCGCCACCTTGTGCCGCACCGGCTCGGGCGCTTTCGGTTTCGGCGCGGGTTGGGCCACCGGTTTGGCCGGCTCCAGCGCCGTGGTTTCGACGGGGGTGGTCTCTGGCGCCTGGTCGATGGCACTGCCGGCGAGGCTGGCGATATCCACATTGCTACCCTGCCCGGTCGGCTCTGCGACACGGCGTGGAAGCGCCAGCACCTCGCCCTCGCGCAACCCGTCGGCCGGTTGCAGCCCGTTGAACCGAGCCACCTCTCCGACCGGCAAACCGACCCGGTCTGAAAGCGTCGTCACCGTATCGCCGCGCTTAGCCACAGCCACCTGATAATTGGGATAGGAAATCACCCCGCGCGGGTCCGGTTGCGGCCGCGCGGTGGTTCGGGCGGTTTGCGCTGCCTCGGTTGTGTTGAAAGCCCCGATTTGTCCCCGTAGATCATAGTCCAAAGGCGCCTCGCAGGCGGCCAGCATGGCCAGCGCGGACAGGCCCATCATCGGGCGTGGCAGAGTTCGGAACAATCGGCTCATTTTGCAATCCTCAAAGTCGCCCCCCCATGTGGTCCAGGGGTTTGCGTCGTTCAATCCTGTCAGGCACGGGACATCCCCGTCAGCCATCCTTGCCCAGCCCCTCGAGCAGTGGTACGAACCGAACCGGACGAAGTTCATCATAGTCGAAACCCTGTTCGGTACGGCGCACCCGGATCAAGGTCTGAACCGTGTCCGACTGCCCCACGGGCAAAACCATGATACCCCCGATCTTGAGCTGCGCCAAGAGCGGGCCGGGCGCATCTTCTGCCGCAGCAGTAACGATGATCCGGTCGAAGGGCGCCTGATCTGGCAGACCGAAAGAACCGTCGGCGGTCATGGTGGTGATATTGACCAACTGTAATTGCTGAAACACCAATTGCGCGGCACGCACCAGCCGGGCGTGGCGGTCGACCGTATAGACCCGACGCGCCAGTTTCGCCAAGATCGCCGCCTGGTAGCCCGATCCGGTGCCGACCTCGAGCACCTTGTCGCGCGGCGTAACCTCAAGCGCCTGTGTCATCAGCCCCACCACCGAGGGCTGGCTGATGGTCTGGCCGCAGGCGATGGGCAGGGGCATATCCTCATAGGCGCGTCCCGAGAACAGGCCCCGCACGAACAGGCCGCGATCCACCTCTTCCATCGCCGCCAGCACCCGTTTGTCGGTCACCCCCTTGGAGCGGAGCGCGAAAAGGAACTGCATCTTGGTTTCGGGATCGGGGCCGCTCATAAAGTTGCCTGCAAGGCCTCCAGCGCATCGTCGGCGGTCAGGTCCGCGCGCATCGGCGTGACCGAGACATAACCGTCAAGATTGGCCGCCGCATCGGTGCCCGGCGCGGTACGCTGCTGCTGGTCGCCGCCCTTGATCCAAAGGAACCGTTTGCCCGCGGGCGACAGATGCGGCTCGGCGGAAAACCGCGTACCCTCGCGAAAGCCCTGGCGCGCGGCTTGGATTCCCTTGACCTCGGCCGCGGGGACGGGCGGGAAATTGACGTTGTAGAATAGCCGGTAATCCGGCCGTTCGTCAGGCCAGGTGTCGAGGATACGCCGTATCACCTGCGCCCCATGGCTTCGGGCAATCTCGAAAGGGTCGGTGCGGCCATAGTTGCGCGGGCCAAAGAATTGCGAGAGCGCAATGGCGGGCAAGCCCTGCAGCGCCGCCTCCATCGCGCCCCCCAGGGTACCGGAATAGAGCGCGTTCTCGGCGGCATTGTTGCCCCGGTTCACACCGGACAGCACGAGATCGGGCAGCGCCTCTTTCATCACGTCATGCAGGCCGGCCAGAACGCAGTCGGCGGGAGAGCCTTCGGCGGCAAAGCGGCGCTCGCCCAGGCGCGCGATGAGCATCGGATGGGTATAGCTGATGCAATGGCCGACACCGGATTGCTCGAACGCAGGCGCAACGATCCAGACCTCGCCCTCCGGCCCCGCCAGTTCCTCGGCCACCTGCTCCAGCGCCGCCAGCCCCGGCGCGTTGATCCCGTCGTCATTGGTGATGAGTATGCGCATGTCGCCCCGCCCTGTTTGGCCCTTGATAGACGCCCCTCCACCGCGCGGCAAGCGCGCGCCGACGGACTGTTGCACGCCTGCGGCACCTGTGCCCTGCCTGCTATAAACACCCCATACGAGGAAACCCGTTCAGCTCGCGGCGAACGCCCAGAATTTCGCCGAAATTCTGGCACAAAAAATGGGACATTTTTTGCCACCGCCCGGGGCACGCGCTCAGCGCCTGCGATCAGCCGGGAACACGAAACAGCGGTCGCGCCGGATGGTCAGCCACATCACCCGCCCTGTTTCAGGGATGAACACATTGGGCACCGTAGCCTTCAGCAGCGACCCGTCGAAATCCATGCGAAACTCCACAAGGCTCTCGCTGCCCAGAAACCGTGCCCGTTCGACCACCCCGCGCGCGGCGACGCCGTCGCTGGGCGTCGGCAGCGGTCCTTTGCCACCCCGGTCGAAATCCAGCTTCACATGCTGCGGCCGGAACACGATATCGACCTCGGTGCGGTCCGGGATACCCGGAGCGAGGAACTGGCCAAAGGGCGTCTGCGCCAGTGCGCCGGTGACAGTTGCCCGCAGAACGTTGATATCGCTGAAGAAGGCAACCGCCGCCCGGTCCGCGGGCCGGGTATAGACGTTATATGGCGCGCCCTGCTGCACGATCCGACCACCACGCATCAGCGCGATCTCGTCAGCCATGCGCATCGCCTCTTCCGGCTCATGCGTGACCAGCAGCACCGCCGCA
Organism: Ruegeria pomeroyi; assembly: GCF_021405525.1. Lineage (GTDB taxonomy): Bacteria > Pseudomonadota > Alphaproteobacteria > Rhodobacterales > Rhodobacteraceae > Ruegeria_B > Ruegeria_B alba. The sequence goes on along the minus strand of NZ_JAGQAG010000001.1, from coordinate 1,557,696 downwards.
TCCTCTTCCTTGAGCAGCGCCAGCGTGTCGTCGCGGATACCGTCGCGCAACCGGTTGTCGAGCCCCGAGAACGGCTCGTCCATCAACATGATGCGCGGCCGCGGCGCCAGCGCGCGCGCCAGCGCCACCCGCTGCTGTTCACCCCCCGAAAGCTGATGCGGATAGCTGTCGATATGACCGCTGAGCGATACCCGCGCCAGCAGTTCCTCGACCCGGGCGCGCTTCTCTTCGCGGCTGCCTTTCAGGCCAAAAGCGACGTTCCCCGCCACGCTCAGATGGGGAAACAGCGCGAAATCCTGGAACATCAGCCCGATCGCGCGCCGCTCTGGCGGGACACGGAACACGGTGTCGCAGATCAGCTTGCCGTCCACGTAGATCTCGCCGCTGTCCTGCATCTCGACCCCGGCGATCATCCGCAGGGTGGTGGACTTGCCGCAACCCGACGGGCCCAGCAGACAGGTCACCTGCCCCGCGCGAATGTGCAGCGACACGTCATCGACGACCCGGCGCCCGTCAAAGACGCGCACCAGATTGCGGATCTCCAATCGTGGAGGTGTCTGTCCTGCGTTCACCTGCCGGGCCTCGCTGCCTATCCCAAGCCTTTTGGTCGGGAGTTGGTCCGGGGATAACAACCCCGCCCCCGCTGCGCAAGGCGGGACGCGTCAGCAGCAGCCCCCGGATGCGGTCGGCAGTGTCGGCGAGAGGCCGTTAAACGGCGACGCGCCACCGCAGCCGGCAAAGATGCCGTAATGGGTCGAGAAATCGCCGATGAACTGGAAATGCGGCGCAAACCGTGTCTCGGCCAGCATCCGCCATGTGTTGCCGCAAACCGGAAACACCTTGCCCGTCTCGATGACGTGATGATCATCCAGCACGAACTCATGCGGCGCATGCGGCACCGTGCCCTTGTAGATAACCGCCTGTCCGTAATCCTCGCAATCAGGCTCCAGCCCGGCAAGGTTGAACAGCCGGTAGGTCGCCGACAGAAAGCGGATCGGGCCGACGCGGCGCTCCAGCTCTGGGTTCTCGATGGTCAGCAACCGGCTTTCGACCATGCGCGGGTCGCCAAATCCCGCGCCGCGCGCCAGGCTCAGGAAATCGTTCCAGTAAAGCGCGCCCGACAGGCATTCGCCATAAAGCACCTCGTCGCGCGCCAGCGCCTCGGGGATGCGCCGGTCGGCATAGACATCCGAGAAATACATCTCGCCCCCAGGTTTCAACAGCCGTTGCGCACCGCGCAACACCGCCGCCTTGTCGGTGGCCAGGTTCAGCACGCAGTTCGACACGATGATGTCGAACGAGCCGGGCTCCAGCGGCAGATCGTCCAGCTTTTCGATATAGCCCTGGTGAAACGCGGTATTGGGTGCGCCGTGACCGAATACCTCGGCATGATAGGCCTGATGGGACCGCGCCACCTCCAGCTGTGCGGGCGTCATGTCGACGCCGACCACCGCGCCGCTTTCGCCCACCAGCGCCGACAGCGCATAGACATCGCGCCCGGCACCACAGCCCAGATCGAGGATGCGCGCACCCTCCAGCGCCTCGGGCGCGATCAGACCACAACCATAATACCGCGCCATCACCTCGTCATGCAGCTTGCCCAACACCGGCTTCAGATGCGCAGGCACCGCGTCGGGGGTACAACAGGCATTGGTCTGCAAATCGGCGCTGCTTTGCAGCACCTCTCCATAATAGCTCTGCACCGCTTCATGAGTCATGTCACACCCTCCTGTCCATCCGTCCCTGACCTAACCCGCGCCGCAACCCGAGACAACGGCGCCCCAGCCTTCCTGAACCAAGCGTGATCGCCCTTCATTTCGCCAAAAATACTCCGGGGGAGTCCGCAGGACGGGGGCAGCGCCCCCTGCCCGCTTAACCAAGCAGGTCAAAGCTGCCGGTGGCGCGTATCCGCCCATTGACCTGCACCTCGACCCGGTGGGGTCCGGGCACCAGGGTAAAGGTGCTGGCATCTCCCTTCAGCTTGTGACGTTTGCTCAGCTGCAACCGGCCACCGGACAGCCGGGCCTGTTTCAGCTTGTGCACCTTGGCCGAGACCTTGCCGCCCGGGCGCTGGAAATGCACGATATAGTCGACCAGCACCGGCACGTCCAACGCGCCGCTCAGGGTCACGCCGATCTCGACCGCGTCGCCGATCCGGGCCTCTCCGGGCAGGCTCAGTTCCACGTCAAGTGCGGCGTCTGGATCATAGCCCAGTGCCGCCATGGCGCCCGGGTGCCCTGCCTTGACCAGGCCGCGCAGCGCGTGACCGGTCATCCAGCTGAGCTCCTCGGGCCGTTGCCGCCCCGCCTCGCGCCAGTCCGCCAGCCGGGTCAGCACCAGATCGGGGGCCTTCTTGGAGATATCGTTGAGGTGATTGGCAACCGAGCGGGTGACATAACGGGTGGGATCGCCGTGCAACCGGTCAAGCAACGGCAGCGCCGCCTCCAGCTCCAGAGACACGCCCAGCCCCCAGGGCAGCCGTGGGCGGGTGCCCTCGCTGACGAGCCGGCGCACGTGATAGCTGTCGTGATCGCACCAACGCTCCATCCGGGCCAGCACCTGATCGGGCCAGCTGTTCAGAAAGGGGCGGATCGCCCATTCCATCGAAAACCGCTGCGTCAGTTCCGCCAGCACATCAAGCGCCGGTTCGGGGTCGTCGATCCCGACCGCCGCCACCCATTCCCCCAGCGGGGCAAAGATGAAATCGCCGAAATCATCATCTGACAGCGTCGGATCCAGTGGCGGCGGCAGCGCCCGCAGGATCACCGGCGCCACCTCGGGCAATTCGCCCGGCACAGCCTCGGCCAGGCAGGCCGCTATCCAGTCGATCCGCGCCTTCAGTTCCAGCTCGGGCAACCGCGCCATCACCCGCGCCTGAAACCCGGGCGCGTCAAAGCCGGGCCCCTCGAACAGCCCGGCCAGATAGGCCACCTTGTCCGCGTTGAACAGCTGATCCTTGAGCGAAAACCCCTGCGTCATGCCTTACATCGTCAGATTGGTGCCGCCGCCATCCAGCAGCAGGTTCTGACCGACGATGAACCCCGCATGCTGCGAGCAGAGAAAGGCGCAGGCGGCGCCAAATTCCTCGGGCGTGCCATAGCGCCGGGCGGGAATGGTGGCGGCGCGCTCGGCCCGCGCGGCGTCAAGCGAGATGCCCTTCTGCTCGGCCACCGGGCCGTCCAGCGCATTGGCGCGGTCGGTGGCATGGATGCCGGGCAGCAGGTTGTTGATCGTCACGCCATGTGGCGCCACCTGACGCGAGGTGCCCGCGACATAGCCCGTCAGACCGGTGCGGGCGGCGTTGGACAGGCCCAGCGCCGGGATCGGCGCGCGCACCGATTGCGAGGTGATGTTGACCACCCGGCCCCAGCCCTTGTCGATCATGCCGGGCAACAGCGCCTTCATGAAGGCGATGGGCGTCAACATGTTTGCGTCCAGCGCGCGGATGAAATCGTCGCGGTCCCAGTCCGACCACAGGCCCGGCGGCGGGCCGCCCGCATTGGTGACCAGGATATCGACACCCTGGGCCGCCTCGATCACCTGCGCCTGCCCCGCCTCGGAGGTGACGTCGCAGGCGACGGTGGTCACGGTCACCCCATGCGCGCCGCGAATCGCCTCGGCTGCCGCCTCCAGCGCGTCGGCGCCGCGCGCGTTCATCACCAGATCGACACCTGCCGCCGCCAGCGCCTTGGCACAGCCCAGGCCCAACCCCTTGGACGAGGCGCAGACCAGCGCCCGCTTGCCGGAAATCCCCAGATCCATATCGCGTTCTCCCCTCATGCTCTGTTGTTCGGAGCTAACATCATTTGCCCGCACTTCACCACCCGAGTGGCGGATCCACGCCACATTTTCGGTGCATGCTCTGTTGAAGCGTCCAACCGGGTGCTAGACTTTCTTTCAACCGGTACCCTGTTAACCAACATCCGGACCATCTCCGTGACCCGATACGCCCCGATCCAATCCGTTCCCGTTTACCTTGCCGAGGATTTCTCGGTGACCAATGGCGCCAATCTGGGCGATGCGGTTGCCCCGATGGACGAGCTGATGCTGGACGATGTCTATGGCATGGCGACAGACGCGCGGACCTGGCGGCTGGGGATCGAGGCCATGGAGGACGGCGGGTTCCGGATCGCCGGGGACACCGAGACCGGGCAGCCGGGCGCCGCGCTGCATCTGGATTGCGCGCTGAGCCTGATGAGCCCCGACGGCCATACCACCGACGCCATCGTGCTGGTCGAACTCGACACGACCGGCCATATCGCCGAGCTCTACCTGTTGCCGCTGGCACCTCTGCTGCCCAAGACCGACTATACGCTGGTGGGCGTTGACCGCGACCGCGCAGGCCAGAAATTCGCCCAGGTCGCCTGTGTCTCGTTCACCCGCGGCACCCATATCACGCTGGGGTCAGGTGCGCAGGTCCGCATCGAGGACCTGAAGGTCGGCGACCGGGTGCTGACCCGTGACGACGGTGTGCGCGAGGTGCGCTGGATCGGTCAGACCACTGTGCGGGCAATGGGCGAATTTGCCCCCATCGTGATCCGCGCCGGCACGCTGAACAATGAAAACGATCTGGTGGTCAGCCCCGATCACCGGCTCTTTGTCTATCAGCGCCGTGACGAGATCGGCGTCGGCCGGCCGGAACTGCTGGTCAAGGCCCGGCATCTGGTCAATGGCGATACCGTGTTCGTGCAAGAGGGCGGTTTTGTCGACTATTTCCAGCTGCTGTTCGACCGCCATCACATCATCTATGCCGAGGGGATCGCGGCCGAAACCATGCTGCTCGACCCGCGCACCCGGCCCGCCCTGCCGCAAGAGATGCTGGAACAGGTCAGCCCGCTGCTGGATCAGCATGCAAGTGGCGAGGGACACGGAATGGATGTGGCCAAGGCGCTGCTCGACCGGCCCGATGCGATCGACCTTCTGAAACGCGCCTCGACCAAACGCTGAGCGTCACGCCAGCGTTGATCTGTCTGGCCGGGTCGCTCACGGCATCGCGACCGCCACGATGCCCCCTGCGTCTTGACCTGTTGCCCTCTCTGCTTATCCTGCCGCGACCCGTGAACAGGAGAAGCCTCATGCCGTTGCGCCCCATCCCCCTTTTTGTCGCCCTGTTTGCCGCAAGCGCGGCGCTGGCCCATAGCGGCGTCAGCAACCCGGCGGTCAAGGCGCGGATGCACGCGATGATGCAGATCGCCGACAATACCAAGATCCTGGGCGCCATGGCCAAGGGCGAGTCCCCGTTCGATGCTGACGAGGCCCGGGCCGCCGCCGCCGCCATTGCCGCCCACGCCGCCAGCGTGCCGACCCTTTTCATGGCCGAAGAGCACGATCCGAAATCCGAGGCCCTGCCCGCGATCTGGCAGGATTTCGACACCTTCGGCCAGAGGTCCGAGGCACTGACGCTGGCCGCCGCCGAGGCGGCGGCGGCAATCGAGACCGAGGCCGATCTGAAACCGGCGCTCGCCCGGATCGGCGGCACCTGCAAATCCTGTCATCAGGATTTCCGCAAACCCTCATAAACGCGCATTCTTGCAAGGGCGGCGCAACCTGATATACGCGCCTGCATGTTGGATATCGCCTCGAACCGCCCTGCTTTGCCGCCCGAGATCGCGCGGCGCCGCACCTTCGCCATCATCTCGCATCCCGATGCGGGCAAGACCACGCTGACCGAAAAGTTCCTGCTGTTCGGCGGCGCGATCCAGATGGCCGGACAGGTGCGCGCCAAGGGCGAGGCACGGCGCACGCGCTCGGACTTCATGCAGATGGAAAAGGACCGGGGCATCTCGGTCTCAGCCTCGGCAATGTCATTCGATTACAAGACGTTCCGGTTCAATCTTGTCGACACGCCCGGCCACTCGGACTTTTCCGAGGACACCTATCGCACGCTGACGGCGGTGGATGCGGCGGTGATGGTGATCGACGGCGCCAAGGGGGTCGAGAGCCAGACGCAGAAACTGTTCGAGGTCTGCCGCCTGCGCGACCTGCCGATCCTGACCTTCTGCAACAAGATGGACCGCGAAAGCCGCGACACGTTCGAGATCATCGACGAGATCCAGGAGATGCTGGCGATCGACGTGACGCCCGCAAGCTGGCCCATCGGCCAGGGCCGCGATTTCATCGGCTGTTACGACATCCTGCGCGACCGGCTGGAACTGATGGACCGCGCCGACCGCAACAAGGTTGCAGAAAGCATTGAAATCAATGGGCTTGACGACCCCAAGCTGGCGCAGCACGTGCCCGCGCATCTTCTGGAGAAGCTGCACGAAGAGCTGGAAATGGCCCGCGAGCTTTTGCCCGCGCTCGATCCGCAGGCAGTGCTTGAAGGCCATATGACACCGATCTGGTTCGGCTCGGCGATCAACTCGTTCGGGGTCAAGGAACTGATGGACGGGATCGGCAATTACGGTCCGGAACCCCAGGTGCAAAGCGCCGAGCCAAGGAAGATTTCACCAGAGGAAACAAAGGTTTCCGGGTTCGTCTTCAAGGTTCAGGCGAACATGGACCCCAAGCATCGTGACCGGGTTGCCTTTGTCCGCATGGCCTCGGGCCATTTCAAGCGCGGCATGAAGCTGACCCATGTGCGCACCAAGAAACCGATGGCGGTGTCGAACCCGGTACTGTTCCTTGCCTCGGACCGCGAACTGGCGGACGAGGCCTGGGCCGGCGATATCATCGGCATCCCCAACCACGGGCAATTGCGCATCGGCGACACCCTGACCGAGGGCGAGGCGCTGCGGGTGACCGGCATCCCCTCGTTCGCTCCGGAACTGTTGCAGGGCGTACGCGCGGGCGACCCGATGAAGGCCAAGCACCTGGAAAAGGCGCTGATGCAGTTTGCCGAGGAAGGCGCCGCCAAAGTGTTCAAGCCGATGATCGGCTCGGGGTTTATCGTGGGCGTCGTTGGCGCGCTGCAATTCGAGGTGCTGGCCAGCCGGATCGAGCTGGAATACGGCCTGCCGGTACGGTTCGACGGCTCGCAATTCACCAGCGCCCGCTGGGTCGCAGGCGACAAGGCGGCGATGGACAAGTTCATCAACGCCAACAAGCAGCATATCGCCCATGACCATGACGGCGACGTTGTCTATCTGACGCGGCTGCAATGGGATATCGACCGGGTGATCCGCGATTACCCCGAGCTGAAGCTGACCGCGACCAAGGAGATGATGGTCTGACCGGCGGCGGGCCTAGCCCTCGTCACCCTTGTAATAGCCGATGACATCGCCGTCGGTCGTACAACCCAGACCGTTCAGCAAGCGGTTCGAATAGTTAAAATAGGCGCAGACCTGGTTCACCTCCAGGATCTCGCCATCGTCGCAGCCTGCCAGTTTCAGCGCCTCGAAATCCGATCTGACCATCCTGCCGACCCCGGTGGTCAGCTTGGCGGCATAGCGCAACAGGGCCAGTTCCTTGCCCTCGAACACATCCTCGGGGCGCTGCGCCTTGAGCGCGATGAAAATGCGGTCGGATCGCGGCTGATCCCGGAGCAGGTTGCGCACGTTCATGAAATGATGGGTCAGCGAATAGGTACAGTCGTTCAGGATCGAGGTATAGCTGGCCACAACCTCGAGAAACCAGAACGGCAAGGTATTGTCGTCGGAGTGCAGGACCGAACGATACAGCGTGACATGGCCGTTCATCGTTTCGGGGCGCAGCGAGTGCACCCGCATCACGGTGTCGACCGTGCCATGGGGCGTGCGCGCCCGGTCGAGCAGCTCTTTCAGGCGCCCATCCGCCGCGTCATCCCCGATCATCTCGATCCAAGCGCTCATCTCGTATCTCCCTTGCCGCTGTTCAACGCCAGCAGCCCTTGCTAGCATCTTCGCATGCAAGAGGCCAATATGCTTGACCATAACGAAAACCTGCACGCCGGAGCGGTCAACCTGCTGAGCCGGTGCGGCGGCTTGTCGGCCGGGGACTCGGTCTTGATCGTGCGCGAACCGCCGGGTCTCGGATACTACCGCGAATGCATCGTGGATGGGCTGACGCAAGCGGCGGCAAGCCTCGGGATCCGTGCCACGGTGGTTCAGGCCCCGTTCACGGAAAACGTGACCGCGCCGGACGAGGCGCTGGTCACCGCGATGCGGGCGGCGGATCTGACCGTGTTTCTGGCGCGGCTGGGCGATCAGCTCAGGTTTCAGGACCTGCCGGGCGCCATACGCGCCATCGTGTGCTATGCGCTGGACGGGATCATGCTGGGATCGGGTTTTGGTCGGCTGGACCACGCGGCGATGGTGCAACTGCGCGACCGTATCGACAACGCGATGGGACAGGCCCGGAGCATAACGGTCACCTGCCCTGCCGGAACCGATTTCACCGGCCATGTCGCGCCGATTGACGCAAAGCCCAAGGACACCAACACGATCCGGTTTCCGCTGTCGGTGCATTCCCCGGTGCCTGCCATGAACTTCAGCGGCCGGATCGCGCAACGCGGCTTCCTGGTCGGAACGGGATCACGCTTCTATCAGCCCTATGCCTGTGCGCTTGAGGATGTGCTGTTCGTCGAAATCGACGGCAACCGGATCACCGGGTTTTCCGGTTCCACATCAGATGTGGCCCGCGCCAGGGCGCATTATCGCGGGATCGGTGAAAGATACGGTATCGACCCCTATTTCGTCCATTCCTGGCATTGCGGCATCCATCCCGGTTGTGCGTTCCGGGACCCGGCGCGGGACAGTTTCGAACGCTGGAGCGGCAGCGCCTTTGGCAACCCGCGGCTGTTGCACGTGCATACCTGCGGCGCCTATGCGCCGGGTGAGATCTCGCTCAACATCCTCGACCCGACCGTCACCGTCGATGGTATCGCCCTGTGGCAGGCCGGTCGGCTGGTGCCCGAGGCCATTCCGGGGGCAACCGAGATCCTCGACCGTCACCCGGAGCTGCGCGCCGCTTATGACGCGCCCGCGCAAGACTGCGGGCTTGGGCCGGAGGGGGCCTTAAGCTTCGTCTGAGGTCTCGGCGGCAATCACCTTGTCCACCTTGGACCGGAACCGCATCGCACCGGCATCCAGACCGAGGTTCATATAAGGCGTCTTGCGGTTTTTCATGCCCTCATGCACCGCCTCCAGCACCGCCTTGTCCTCGTTGAATGCCATCGTCGCGCCTTCGAACATCCGCTTGTTGATGGCCTCGTCGCCCGGATCGGTGTTGCGGTGCTGAAACCAGAAATACAGCGAATTGTCGGCATCGACCGGCGTGATGAAGTTATAGGAGATGTTCAGATAGGCGTCGTCGGGCAGGATGGCGTCGGGCCCGCCGGTGCCCGCGCGGGTGTAGACGCTCATGTTGATCGCGGTGGACGGCAGGCGGCATTCGTAATGCTGCTTGCGGTCGGTATTGTCGCCAAAGGCCAGCATCGCCCGGTAATAGGGCGGCGCCGGTTCCGCCATGATCCAGCGCGAGACGATGACCCCGTCGTCCAGCTCTTCGATATCCAGCGGGCGGCTGTCGGTCCCTGCCCCGGCAAAGCTGGTGACATGGACCCAGGCGACGTGGCTGGGATCAAGCAGGTTGTCAATCACGTAGAGATAGTTGCAGGCGATATCGAGCGCGCCGCGCTCGGTCCGGCCCCAGGCGGGATCGTCGAAATTGGGGATCTCCATGATCGGTCCCGGTTCCCGGTCGCCCATCCAGATCCAGAGAAACCCATAGCGATCCGCGACCGGATAGCTGCGCACACGGGCGCGTTTGGGGATCGGATCGCCCTGGGTCGGGGCCGAGACACAGGCCCCCGAGCAATCGAAGGTCAGCCCGTGATAGCCGCATTCCACCGTATCGCCCTTGAGATTGCCCATCGACAGCGGCAGTTTCCGGTGCGGGCAGGCATCCTCCAGCGCGGCCGGGGTTCCATCGGTTTTCCGGTAGAATACGATCGCCTCATCCAGCAGCCTGAGCGGTTTGAGCCGGTCGGTGAAATCTTCGCTGCGCCCGGCGACATACCAGGTGTTGCGGATGAAACGGTCCGATTGCATCAGCTGCCTCCCTTGAACGTGTCATAGGCCTTGAGCGCCTTGGCGGAAAAGGCATAGGACGGCCCGCCGCCCATATAGGTCGCCATGGCCAGCGCCTCGCACAGTTCAGGCCGGGTCAGGCCGAGGCGGATCAGGGATTTCACATGGAACCCGATGCAACTGTCGCAGCGGGTTGCGATGGCGATGCCCAGCGCCATGATCTCCTTGGTCTTTTCGTCGAGCGCGCCGGATTTCTTGGCGGCGGCGCCCATCATGCCGAACCCCTTGACCGTCTCGGGTATCTCGGGGTTCAACACCGCGATATCCGCGACGATCCCGTCCATGAAGGCTTCCCAATCCATTCCTATCCCCTTTCGTCCGACCCCATGCGGCGTTCCAGCCACCGCACGCCCGCGCTGATCACCAGCACCAGAACCAGATACTCGAGGATCAGCAACGTATAGATTTCCAGCGGTCGATACTCGGTCACCACCAGTTCGTTGGCCCGCCGGGTCAGTTCCTGCATGCCGATCACCGAGGCAAAGGCCGACATCTTGACGATATAGATGAACTGGTTCGCAAGCGGCGGCAGGATGCGCCGGATCGCCTGCGGCAGGATCACATAGCGCATGGTCTGGAGATAGTTCAGCCCGATGGTCTGGGCCGCCTCGGTCTGACCCCGCGCGATGGACTGGATCCCGGCCCGATAGATCTCGGCGGTAAACGCGCTGTCCGAGATCGCCAGCGTGATGATCGCGCCCCAGAACGGGTCGATCGGGATATCCAGCCCCATCGAGCGGAAGATGATCGGCAGGCCGTAGAACACCCAGAACAGCATGGGCAAGAGCGGGATCGCCCGGACGAACTCGACATAAACGCGGTTGATCAGCCGGACATACCAGCGCGACGACAGGCCGGGCAGCGCGACGAGCAGACCCAGGACGATGGAGAGCACCGCCGCGATGACCGAGATCAGGATCGTCGCCCCCATGCCGCCGATCAGGAACTTGATGTTGACCCAGCCCGACGGTGTCCAGGGGTTGATCACATACCAGCCCCAGGTCGTGGACGAGGAACAGCCCGACAGCAGGGCCAGCGCGACAAGGGGAAGAAGAAGGCGCATCAGTGGCTCAGTATCTGGCTAAGGAAGGTCTGGCAGCGGCGCGATTTCGGGTTGCCAAAGAACTCGGCCGGCGCCCCGGTTTCAACGATCTCGCCCGCATCCATGAACACCATCTTGTCGGCGACCTTGCGGGCAAAGCCCATCTCATGCGTCACCACGATCATGGTCATTCCCTCCTCGGCAAGTTCGACCATCACGTCCAGCACCTCCGAGATCATTTCCGGGTCCAAGGCCGAAGTCGGCTCGTCGAACAGCATCACCTTGGGCTCCATGCACAGGCTGCGGGCGATGGCGACGCGCTGTTGCTGGCCACCGGACAGCTGGCCGGGGCGCTTGTCAGCCTGTTCGGGGATTTTCACCCGCTCCAGATAACGGCGCGCCCGGTCCTCGGCCTCGCTGCGGCTCAGTCCACGCGACTTCATAGGGCCAAGCGTCAGGTTCTCCAGCACGCTCAAATGCGGGAACAGGTTGAACTGCTGGAACACCATGCCGACATCGCCGCGCAGATCCTCGGGGCGCTCGGTCACCTCGGATCCATAGATGCGGATGCTGCCTTTTTGATGGGTTTCAAGCCGGTTGATGCACCGGACCACCGTGGATTTGCCCGATCCGCTTGGGCCGCAGATCACCACCCGCTCGCCACTTTTCACCGTCAGGTCGATATCTTTCAGCACGTGAAAATCGCTGAACCATTTGTTTACACTGACCATTTCGATGGCGATATCGGTCATTTCCCCTCCCCGGCCCTCCCCTGCGGGAAGATTTTTCTTGAGGCTGAAGGGGAATGGCCACAAGTTCAAGTGTCAAAGCGTTCAAAAAAAACAAGCGCGAGAAACAGGGAGACGACCATGAAACACTGGATGACAATCGCCGCGGCGGGCGTTCTGAGCCTTGGCCTGGCTGCTGCGGCACAGGCGCAATCCGCGCTGAACGATATCCTCGACAGCGGCGTTCTGAAATTCGGCACCACCGGGGACTGGAACCCGATGTCGGTCCGCGACCCGGCCACGAACAGTTACAAGGGCTTCGATATCGATGTTGCCAACGAACTGGCCAACGATCTGGGCGTCACGGTCGAGTTCGTGCCGACCGACTGGAAAACGCTGGTCAACGGCGTGGTTGCCGGCAAGTACCACATGACCGGCTCCGCCTCGATCAGCCCGCCCCGGATGAAGGTCGCCGGGTTCTCGGAAAGCTATATCGCGGTCGAGATCATGCCCTTTACCATCCCGTCGAAGGCGGGCGATTTCGATGGCTATGACAGCATCAACCAGCCCAATGTGAAGGTAGCCACCACGCTGGGCACCACGTTCGAGGCACTGGCCCGCGAATGGTTCCCCAATGCCGACATCAAGGTTGTCGAGGCCCCGGCCCGTGGTTTCCAGGAGGTTCTGGCCGGACGCGCGGATGTGTTCATCACCTCCAACATCGAAGGCTCGACGCTCAAGGCCAAGCATGGCGTGGTGCAGGTTCCCAATACCGAGCCGCGCTCGCCCTCGCCGATCGCGATGCTGTTGCCGCAGGACGATCAGGTGTGGATCAACTACGTCAACAACTGGGTCAAGGTGAAACAGGCCAAGGGTTTTTTCGAAGCGACCAAGGCCAAGTGGGGCCTCTGAGCGCCGCGTAAGCGGTCGCGAGGTCAATGTGACGGGGGGCATGATCCATGCCCCCTTTTCAATCGGACAGGTGGAAACATGCGACTGGATCACGCGACCTGGCCCGAGGTGGAGGCCTATCTGGCCGATCATGACGGGATCATTCTGCCGGTCGGCTCGACCGAGCAGCATGGCCCGATGGGCCTGATCGGGACGGACGCCACCTGTGCCCAAGCGATTGCCGAGGCGGCGGCAGAGATCGTCGCGACCTTTGTGGCGCCGACGCTGGCCTATACCCCCGCCCCGTTCAACACCGGGTTTCCCGGCACCGTATCGATTTCCGAACAGCTCTTTGCCGACCTTTTCGCCGAGATCGTGAGCGGGCTTCAGGCGCAGGGGTTCCGACACGTCTATGTCCTGAACGCGCATGGGGCGAACCTGGCACCGATGCGCCGCGTTGCCCGGTCTCTCGACACGGTGCACATCCGCAGCTGGTGGGAGTTCGACGAGGTCAACGCGCTGCGCCAGTCGTTCTTTGGACAGTGGGAGGGCATGCACGCCACGCCTGCGGAAATCTCGATCACGCAATTTCTGGGCCGGCGCGTGGCGCCGGGTGCCGCGGCCACCCCACCCCGCCTGCTGACGGCCGAGGACATCGCCAGCCGGGCCGGCGACCGGCATGGTCCCCCCGACCTGCACCGGCGCGAGTTTCCCGATGGCCGGGTCGGCTCTCATTCGGCGCTTGCCACCCCGGAATACGGCGCACAGCTGTTGCAGGCAGCGGCCAGAGGGGTTGCCGCCGACTATCAGGCCCTGGTCTCGGCCCCCCGGACCTAGCTCTGGGTGCCGTCCAAACCGATATTGTTCTGCCTAAAGGCCGCCGAAGAGTTGGTATGCGGATAGTCTTGCTCCGGGACCGGGACCCCGAGGAACGCACACAGCGGTTCCCAACCCGCTCCAAGCTCATAGACCAGCAGGCGATCCGCGGGGATTGCGGATTTCACCTCGGCGACATGCCGATGGAATTCGGCAATGGCCCGTTCGCGACTATCGAAGCGGTCTGCGAGAAACACTTCGATGAATTCCTGCATGCGTCGCTGATGTACGGCCTCCGGTGGCATCTCCGTCTCGCGAAAGGCCTTGATGGTCTTTGAGTAGGAATTGTACCAGCCTTCGGCGTCACGAACTGACAGGATCACCTTGGCATCGGGGTATCTTTTGGCCGACTCGCGCCACAAATGTGCACCGGGCCAGTCGACCTGCGACCGGTACCCGTCGAAAAGCACGTCCAGATCCAGCGGAGCGCCGCCGCAGAAATGATCGTGCCATGGTTCTATCTTTTCGGGATTGTCGCGGATCTCGTACATATGGTGGCAGGGACCGAAGCCGAGGATCGTCAATGCTGCTCTCAGGGAGTCGGTGCCTGTCCGCCCAAGACCGGCGCCGATGATTTCCAGTGCCATCGGTATCTCTCCTTCAACCGAAGCCATGTCAGCCAAGCATGGGGCGCGAAAACGCGGCTGGCAATCCATTCTTGAAATGGCAGATGAGCATCACTTCTCTGGATGTCATGCGACGAGGGATCCCCTAAGTTGCCCGAAGCACCCGATTCAGGAGCCTGACCCCTCAGATGACCCAGATATCCGATCCCCTGTTGGCGCAAATCCGTGACCGTTTTGCCCAGGTCGAAAGCTGCCCGGTGCAGGGGCGGCGCATCTTCTTTGAAAACGCCGGTGGTGCGTTGACGCTGAAATCCGTCCTGGAAAGCTCTGCCATCCATTCCGCCATCCCCGACAACCAGGGACGCGACAATCCCGGCAGTCATGCACTGGTGGCGACGATCAACAAGGCCAGGCAGGACATGGCCGATTTCATGAACGCCCCCGGAGGCCAGTTCTTTGTGGGGGAAAGCGGCACCGAATTGCTGTTCCGCCTGATTATGAACGCCTGTTTGGGTACCGGCACGGGCAAGGTTCTGGGATCGACGCTGGAGCACCCCGCCTCGCGTTCGGCCTGTGACCGCTGGGCGCGCATCGCCGGTCAGCAGCATGTTCTGATCCCACATGACAACGCCACCGGCACGATCGGGGCCGATGCCTATGCCGCCGCCATCACCCCGGACACCAGGGTAGCCACGATCATACATACCTCGCCCGTGACGGGCATGGGCGTGGATGTGACCGCCATCAGCCGCGCGATCCGCGCGGTGGCCCCCGATTGCATCATCATCGTCGACGGCATTCAGCACGCGGCCCATGGCGGCATCGACCTGACCGACCATGACGTGGATGGATACGTGATCTCGCCTTACAAAGTGTTCTCGCGCCATGGCTACGGGGTTGCCTGGATCTCGGACCGGTTGACCCGCCTGCCCCATAACGCGCTGCTCGACGGGCCGGAAGACAACTGGGAAATGGGCACCCGCGACACCGGTGCCTATGCGACCATGTCGGACGTCGTCTCCTATTTCGAATGGCTGGGCGGCGAGGTCAGCGATGCCACCGACCGACGGGGCAAGTTCAAGGCGGCGTCCGATGCGATCCATGACCAGGAAAAGGCCCTGACCGATGCCATGATCCATGGTACCGGCAACCTGTCCGGCCTAGCGGAGATGGAGAAAGTGACCATCCTGGGGGGCGCCGACAACCCCGCGCGCGAAGGTCTCGTGTCGCTGCGGGTCGAGGGCGTGCCCTCGGTGGATGTGGTCAGGGCGCTGAACGAACAGGGCATTCGCACCCACCTGAGAAAGGCAGACCACTACTCGGGCAACATCCTGACCCCGCTGGGCATGGACAGCTGCGTGCGCGTGTCGATGTGCCATTACAACAGCATCCAGGAAGTCGCCCATTTCCTTGCCGTTGTGAAAAGCATCGCGGCCTGACGCACATGGACCGGGGGCTGCACGCCCCCGGACACGAACCGTGCATTATGGCCGGGTCGGCGGCGCAATCGCTGTAGCGCGACCGTGAAACGGGCGCAGCTGGAAAAGCTATCACCGCAAAGCCCGCGGCATTCAGCGGTTGCCACGGCGGTGTGCTTGGGGAATGCTTTGGCACCTGATGAAGAAAGCCAAGAATGATGAAGAAACCTGGCCTTGATGCAACCGATATTCGCATCCTCAGTGCGGTGCAGAAACACGGCCAGCTTAGCAAGACCAGACTGGCCGAGATCGTCAACCTGTCACCCACGCCTTGCTGGGCGCGTTTGACAAGGTTGCGAGAGGCAGGCTTCATACTTGGCTATCATGCCGACATTGCGCTGGACCGGGTTGTCGATTTTACCCAGGTGATCGTCACGGTTTCGCTCACCCATCACCGCAAGGCCGATTTCGATCGCTTTGAGGCCCTGATCAAGGGTATCGACGAAATCACCCATTGTGTCGCAACCGGAGGCGGGATGGACTACGTGATGCACGTGTTCACCGCCAATCTCGCCGCGTTTCAGGATTTGATGGAGCAGTTGCTGGCGGCGGATCTCGGGATCGACCGCTACATGACCTATATCGCCACCCGCAGAATCAAGTCGCAGCCGCCCGGTGTCGCAATGCTGTTAGCGCGTGCCGCGAACTGACATCGCGCGTCTGAACGGTCCGGAACCGGTGGCAAAAACAGTCCGTTCAGACTGAGTGATACGCGTTTTTCAGACCACATCCCTGCCAAGTCTCGGACTAGACACTCGTCAGTTTTCCACACCGGCCAATCACACCGGTCCCGTGCAAAAAAGGCGACAGACATGACCCAGGCAGACGATTTCGGCTTCGGCACCCAAATCCGCAAATCTCCCTTTTTCGACGCCACAGTGCGTTGGGGTGCAAAAGGTTTCTCGGTCTACAACCACATGTACATTCCGCGCGATTTCGGGAACCCGGAACAGAATTTCTGGAACCTGGTGAATGACGCGATCCTGTGCGATGTCGCGGTCGAGCGGCAGGTCGAGATCACCGGACCCGACGCGGCGCGCTTTGTCCAGATGCTGACCCCGCGCGACCTGACCAAGATGGCCGTGGGCCAGTGCAAGTACATCCTGATCACCAATGCCGAAGGCGGAATCCTGAACGATCCGATCCTGCTGCGTCTGGCAGAGAACCACTTCTGGATCTCGCTGGCAGACAGCGACATCCTGCTCTGGGCACAAGGTGTGGCCGTGCATTCCGGCATGGAGATCACGATCTCCGAGCCGGACGTGTCGCCGCTGCAACTGCAAGGCCCCAAGTCAGGCGAGATCATGCGCGCTCTGTTCGGCGACGACATCATGGACCTGAAATACTACTGGCTACGCGAACTGGACCTGGACGGGATGCCGCTCATCGTGTCGCGCACGGGTTGGTCGAGCGAGCTGGGCTACGAAATCTACCTGCGCGACGGGTCGATGGGCGACGCGCTGTGGGAGCGGATCATGGCTGCGGGCCTGCCCTTTGGTCTGAAACCCGGCCATACCTCGTCAATCCGGCGGATCGAAGGTGGGATGCTATCCTACCATGCCGATGCCGACATTCACACGAACCCGTTCGAACTGGGCTTTGATCGTCTGGTAAACCTGGACCTGGAAGCCGAGTTCATCGGCAAGGCCGCGCTGCGTCGCATCAAGGCCGAGGGCATTGCCCGCCAGCAAGTTGGCCTGATCATCGACTGCGATCCGTTCAGCGGGCCCAACACCACCTTCTGGGCGATCAACAAGGGTGGCGAAACGATCGGTAAGGTCACTTCGGCGGTCTACTCTCCGCGTCTGGAACGGAACATCGCGCTGGCGATGGTAGCGGTCGAACACGCCACGCTGGGAACCGAAGTCGAGGTCGTGACCAAATCCGGCCCGGCCCGCGCCACCGTGGTCGAACGCCCGTTCTACGACCCGAAAAAGCAAATCGCCGCTGCCTGAGCGCCGGATCCGGAAGGGAGTGACCTGACATGTCCGATCTCGCGATTCAGCTGCACTGGCATCGGGCGACCCCGGTCTTTCAGACCGGCGCCTATTCGAACGCGCATGTGGTTCAATACAACAGCCAGTACGACGTCACCGTGGACTCCGCCCCTGACTGGGGCGGAGATCCCGCCAACACCAACCCCGAACAGGCGCTGGCCTCGGCCCTGTCGAGCTGTCACATGATGACCTTTCTGGCGCTATGCGCCAAGGCCGGCTGGCCGGTGGCAAGCTATCACGACTACGCGGTGGCGCATCTGGGCAAGAACCCCAAGGGGCAAATGTCGGTAACGCGCATCGATATGCATCCGGTGGTGCGTTTCGACACCGGTTTCTCGGTCAGCGACACCGAACTGGGCCAGATGCAGGAGCGTGCCCATCGCTATTGCTTCATCGCCAACACGCTCGCCGATAGCGTGGAAATCAATATCCTGTGACCCCTGAAAGAACCCGTACACATGCAAACCGGCAATATCCTTCTGCGCGACTTGGATCCCGACGGCATTCTGCGTCTGACCTTGAATGACGCGGCCCGCCGCAACCCGCTCTCCGAAGCGATGCTCGACGCGCTTGCCACCGCCTTTGACACGGCAGGGTCCGATACCAGCGTGCGGGTTATCGTGCTGGCAGCCAATGGACCGGTGTTTTCCGCCGGCCATGACCTGAAGGAAATGACCGCAGGCCGCGCCGGACCGGATCGTGGCCGGGCCTATTTTTCCAAGGTCATGGCGATGTGCTCGGGCGTGATGCAGGCTATCGTTGCCTGCCCCAAACCGGTGATCGCCGAGGTGGACGGAATCGCAACGGCGGCAGGATGCCAACTGGTCGCCAGCTGTGATCTTGCCATCGCATCGGACAACGCGCGGTTCAGCACGCCCGGCGTACATATCGGGTTGTTCTGTTCGACCCCGATGGTGGCGCTGACCCGCAATGTCTCGAACAAGCACGCAATGGAGATGCTGTTGACCGGAGACATGATCGCTGCCGATCGTGCCGCGGAGATCGGATTGATCAACCGTTCGGTACCCGCGGATCAACTGCGCGGCGAAACCATGACAATCGCGGGCAAGATCGCCGCGAAATCATTGATGACGCTGGCCACTGGCAAACGCGCGTTCTACGAACAGCGGTATATGCCCCTGACGCAGGCTTATTCCTACGCATCGCAGATGATGGTCGACAACATGCTCGCCCGCGATGCCGAGGAAGGCATAGACGCATTTATCGAAAAGCGCACACCGCAGTGGCAGGATGCCTGATCCGATGACACCCAATCCCTACAATACCGACCTTGACCGCACTCCGGCAAACCATCAGCCACTGACCCCGCTGACCTTTCTCGAACGAGCCGCGAGTGTTTTCCCTGAGCACACCGCGATCGTGCACGGATCGCTGCGGCGCAGCTATGCCGCGTTCTATGCCCGCTCGCGACGGCTGGCCTCGGCCCTGACGCAAAGCGGGATTGGGCGCGGCGACACTGTTTCGGTGCTGCTGCCGAACACGCCGGCGATGCTGGAATGCCATTACGGCATACCGATGAGCGGCGCGGTGCTGCATTCGATCAACACCAGACTGGACGCGGCAATCATCGCTTTCCAGCTCGACCACGCGATGTCGAAACTGGTGATCGTCGATGGCGAGTTCATGCCACTTTTGCAGGCGGCTCTGGCGCTCGCCAAGGTCACGCCACGGGTCATTCAAAGCGACGACCCGGAATTCGATGACCCCCGAAACCCTGTCGTTGCCAATGATTACGAGGCCTTTCTAGCAAGCGGCGATCCCGAGTTCGACTGGCTGATGCCCGAAGACGAGTGGGACGCGATCTCGATCAACTATACCTCGGGAACCACCGGCGACCCCAAGGGCGTCGTCTCGCATCACCGGGGCGCGTATCTGCTGGCCCAAGGCAACGCGCTGACCACTTCGATGTCCAAGCATGCCGTCTATTTGTGGACACTGCCGATGTTTCATTGCAACGGCTGGTGCTTTCCCTGGACGATGTCTGTCATCGTCGGAACCCATGTCTGCCTACGTCAGGTCAGGGCCGAACCCATCTGGAACGCACTGGCCGATGAGGGCGTCACGCATCTGTGCGGTGCACCGATCGTCATGTCGCTGCTGATCTCGGCCCCCGATGACGTGCAGCGCGCGCTTGACCGGACGGTACAGTTCTTTACCGCCGCCGCCCCGCCCCCCGAAAAGCTGCTGGCTGACATGCAGCAGGCCGGTTTCAACGTGACACATCTATACGGGCTGACGGAAACCTATGGGCCCGCCGTGGTCAACGATTGGCACAAGAGCTGGTCCGACCTGCCGCCCGCGCGCCAGGCGACGCTGAAGGCGCGCCAGGGCGTACGCTACCTGCCGCTGGAGGGGCTTGACGTGCTGGACCCGGACACGATGAGGTCGGTGCCACGCGATGGCGTGACCCTGGGCGAGGTCATGTTCCGCGGCAACGTGGTGATGAAGGGCTATTTCCGTAACCCCGAAGCCACGAAAAAGGTCTTTGCGGGCGGTTGGTTCCACTCCGGCGATCTGGGCGTTGTGCATCCCGACGGTTACATACAACTCAAGGACCGCTCCAAGGACATCATCATCTCGGGCGGCGAGAACATCTCGTCGATCGAAGTAGAGGAGGCGCTCTACCGCCACCCCGCCGTCGCTGTCGCCGCAGTCGTCGCTATGCCGCACGAGAAATGGGGTGAAACCCCATGTGCCTTTGTCGAGCTTGCCCCCCGACAGGCTGCCGACGCCGAGACGCTGCGCAACTGGTGCCGCCAGCACCTAGCCCCTTACAAGGTACCGGGCAGGTTCGTCTTTGCCGCGATTCCCAGAACATCGACCGGCAAGATCCAGAAATTCGTCCTGCGCGAGCAGGCGCAGGATCTGGCCGGCTGAAAGCGACATAGAACAGACCCAGAAGCGCCCTGGGCCGGTGCAGATCGCCTGCGTCGGCCCGACCACCAAACACCCTTGCCGAGCGATACCATCAGCTCCCGACGTTGGCCATGTCACTCCATTCCAAACTGGCCCGCTTGAGCAGGCCATTGACGGTCAGATCTCCAACTGTCGGGCAGGCTTTCATGATCGTAAGAGCGGCCTGTGCCAGCCGCTTGCCCGCCTCGCTGTCGGACGGAAAGTGCACCCCTAGAACCTCGCGGTTTCGGGCGATGCGTGAGGCCATGTCGTGCAGGGCGTTGCGTGTCTGACCACCCTGATGCGTGACCTCCAGTATCTTGTTACCTGCTGCATCCCGCATCACCTCATCAAGGCAATGGGCGACAAGCCAGGCCTCGGTCGCATGGGCGCTGGGATAGGCGGGATGTTGTGGAACGTCGATCGGCGGCAGCAACCCTGGATGCAATTGCGATGGGCGTGGACGTTCAAACCTTTTCTTGAAATGAAAGGCGAGGAACTGCGCTGACGCCAATGCCAGATGACACAGGCGGAAAGTGTACGGATGGGACAGATAAGTGAACGGCAAAACTCCCTGGAAATAGCCGATCAGCGTGTCGCGTTGCTGCAAGGCTTCGTCAAGCACTCCGCTTCGGTATTCGATGAGTCCCACAAGCTCTTTCAGTTCATCGTCAATCCGCCAACTCACGCCACCACCGAAATTCGTCACGTCCGTTGAATTGTTGGCCGTGCGCGCAGGATCAGGCAGGGAGAGGCTCGTCCAGTCCGGGCGGCCCGACCCGTCCGAATCCAAAGCGGCGAATTCGGACAGGAACGCCACCGCCTCATTGCCGGGTGACCAGTGTCTGAAAGTTGCAGATTTGTAGAATTTGTAGATCGCGTGCAGCCGAACGGGGTCGCCCCCGCCGTCGGTCGCGACCGGGTGGGTCGGAGGCCATTGGTTTCCCGGCCACCAGCGGTCTTCGACTGGCGGGGTGCCACCGCCATCATGCGCCGTGTGGGGAGAGATACCGAGACCAAGGTAACTCGGACTGCCACCATAGCCCGCATCGCCACGGGCATCCCTTGCATCGCGTGCATCTCTGGCGTCGCGCGCATCCCGCGCGTCAAACGTGCCCAGCCTTCCTGTCGGTGTCGGCATCCTGAAGTCCCCCTTCACTACATGGTCACTCTGGCACGCCTGCTTGCCCAAGGCGCGTACAAAACAAATCAACCAGCCTTGGATCGCTGTAGTGTCGATGCGTCCTGCGGTAGTTGGAAACCGAAAAGCCGGGTTCCAGTTCCAGAAGCCGCGCGGCCGATTTCTGCGCGTTCTGCAACTGGCCAGCCGCGACCTGCGCAACGGCCAGTGTCCGCAGCCCGCTGGTATAGCGCTGATTTTCCGCCAGCCCACGCGACAACCACTTGATCGCGGTCGGGTAATTGCCGGCGTCGTAATGTACTGTTCCAAGAAAGGTATAATAGACGAAAAGGCGCTGATCGAAGGGTGAGAGCCGCAGCGCCCGCTCTGCTGCGGCTATGGCCTCGTCTCTACGCCCGACACTCGACAACGTAACGCTGGACAGCAACCAGGCGATTGAACTGCTGGGATTGGCCTCACGCGCGCGGTCGAGATAGGCAATCGCGGTCTCGAAATCACCGAAGAGATAGGATTGAACATGCCCGTAGGTGGCCAGCGCCAGCGCATCTTGAGCATCCAGACCGATCGCTTTCTTAGCAAGCGTGTTCGCTTTACCCGCGTCCGCCTGAGGGTCCCGTGACCACCCTTGTCCGACATTCAGGCTGTACCACCGAGCCAACCAGGCCAACGGAGAGGAAAAGCTCGGATCGGCAGAAATAGCATCTTCAAGATGGTTTCGTGCTTGCTCAAATGCGTTCCGTTCCAGGTCTCCGATCAGGTCAAGCGCCTTTAGGTAACTGTCATAGGCGTTAAAGGAGGTGGGTTTCTTGCGTAGCGTTCTGCGCCGTTCTTCCGCCAGCAGGCTTGGCAGCAGGTGTACAAGAGAAGATTCGACAATCTCGTCCTGAATGGCAAACAGATTGCTCTGCTCGAAATCGCGTTGCAGACTGGTCAGGTTCCGGCCGATTTCCGTATCCACCAGCTGGGCCGAGATGCGGATATTTTTCCCCAACCGCCATAGGGTCCCACTGATAAGATACCGCGCACCCAGTGCCTTTCCGATTGACATCGGCTCAATCGCCTGCCGACCGAAAGCCAAAGTGGACGACCTCGAAATAACGATCAAATCCCGATGTCGCGACAGTTGTGAAACGATGCCTTCCGAAATCCCCGCAGCAAGGTATTCATCCGCCTGATCGCCGCCTGAATTGGCGAAGGGCATCACCGCGACAGATGGCAGGTTCATGCATTGGCCGGTATCTTCCAACGCGTATCGTGCATCCGGCACCAGTTCATATGCGGGAACCGTCACCCCCAACTTGCGCATTGGCAGACGCCCCAGCGTCCGGGTTTCGAACTCGCTGTTGCCGGATATCGTATCCTGCACAGCTTGCGTCAGGATGATGCCACCGGCGCTGGCGAACTCCTGCAACCGGGCAGCAATGTTCACCCCGTCCCCCAATAGGTCGTCTCTGTCGCGCAGTACCTTGCAGTAGTTCAACGAAATTCGTAGCGACAATCCCTGCCGGCGCTGCCTGGCCCTGATCTGCAAATCCCGTCCCCATCGCACGGCCGCGACCGGATCGCCGAATGTCGTAAGGATACCGTCACCCGTCAGTTTCACGAGGGTACCGCCATGTTGCTGCATCAGCGGCAAAACGACCTCGTCACGGAGATCCGTCCAGCGATAGAACGTTCCCTCCTCGTCGCTGTGCATGAGCGCGGAGAAGCCGACCACATCGACGAAACCAACACAGACTTCGAGTTGCTTGGCGGCTTTCTCGCCATTGGACCTCAACGTGGATGCCGGGGTTAACTCCGGTTCTTCAGCTCCAAGTGTTGGCGTTTTGGTCTCGGACACAGGCTGAGCCGCACCACCGGATTTGACCGGCGCCTCAGGCTCCGGTGAAATCGACTTTTCGGTCATTTGGAAGTGACCGTTGCTCAAATCAATCTCTCCTATGGGTGCATTATGTTACGATTCGCGATAAAAGTTAACTGTGAGCCGGAGATGGCGCGGACCAAACCAGACGCCACAGATGACCGGACAGCCATCAGTTCGCGGGCCGGAGCTTGGCGGTCGTGAAACCGTTTCCCTGTATCGGCTGCCGTCATCCCGGACGATGGAGATATGGCTGTGGCACTCAAGTTGTTTCTGTTCGACCGGAACCAGGAAAGCCTGAAATCCAACCTTTCGACGCTTGGATATGATCTGGCAGACTTGGTGAATACATATGGCTTGCCCGGGTTCGTCTTGCCTTCCGATCAGACCAACAACCCCTGGAGGCCCTTTGATCGGAACGGGGCCGTGATGCCGGATTCTCCCGGAACCGGCATCGGTTTTGGCATTCCCTTGTTGCTGCCCGATGAAGGCACGGCGCGCGGTCTTTTAAAGGATTTCAGGGACAAGGCGGTGGCCGCAGGCGATCCAGAGGCGGCGCGGGTATTGGGGATCGAGTTGGAACCGACCACAATGAACCTTGCACCGCCCAGTCAGCATTGGTGTGCCGGTCACGGCATTGGCATGACGTTCGGCACCCGAAGGGCGGTGCGACGCTTGATCCAGGCCAATGCTCTGGTTGGGCACGGATTGAACGGCAAGGGAACCAAAGTCTTTGTTGTCGACCGAGGGTTCAGCAGGGATTATGTCCACTCGCTCGGCGGTACTTTTGGCGGTGGTCTCGGTGTCGACAAAGACGGCATCACCGCCTTGCCGGGCAGTGGCACCGAACCTTATCTGCCATTGCCATTGCGGCACGGGTCGATGTTGCTTCGAACAATGACCGACCTGGCTCCGAACGCCGAGTTCTTTGACCTGCCGCTATTGCCGACACGGATCACCGATGTCGACTATTTCGCAATGCGGGCCTTGTTTGCGTATCTGGCGATGGAATGGTTCTTCCTGTCCGAGAATGAAAACTGGGTGATCCTGAACGCCTGGGGGATCGTGGACCGCTTTGCCGAGCGCATCAGGGGGGAATATACCAACAATCCCGACCACTGGCTGAATGTCCTTGTCGCCTCGCTCGGGCGCCGGCATGATATCGTGTTCGCGGCCGGAAACAGCGGACAGTTCTGCGCGGACCCGCGCGCACCCGGCTATGACCGGGGCCCGGGGCATAGCATCTTTGGCGCAAATGGCCTGAACGACGTAACCAGCGTTGCGGCGGTGCGCTGCGACGGGGGGTGGATCGGCGCCTCATCCCAGGGGCCGGGACCATCGAATTTCAACCCCGATGGCGGCCTGGTCGACAAGCCCGATCTCAGCGCGCCGAGCTGGTTCGTGGAAGACGGCGATGCAACGTTGCGTAGCGGCGGCACATCCGGGGCATCCGCTGTCGTTGCCGGAGCCATCGCGGCGCTGCGCAGCGGTTGGAGCAACACGGCACTATCGCCGACACAGATGCGTTCGGCCCTGCGTGCCGGGGCGCGGAAGGTTTCAGGCCCAGGTTGGAACCGAAGAACCGGAGCGGGCCTTTTGAGGCTCGGGGACACCATCGCAGAGCTGCCGGGCTGATTTGCTCCCGTGCCCGAAAGGAAGCGTCCCGGTTGACGAAGGTTCCCGCACCGTCGCCCGTGCAGGCGTCCCACTTCCTTGCGCCGCCGCAAGCCGCAATACCCTGATACGCCCGCGGCCAGAGGCAGGTCATTGGGACGCAAGACCGTAAATGCGAGGCGTTGAACGTGGCCGTGCAGGAGCCGTATGTGCGGATCATGAAGGCATTGGGCCTGACCCCGTACCGCACCTATCACGCGGGGCTGGAACTATTGTCTGCAGCAGGCCGGCTTGTTGCTCCCGATGGCAAGCCTATGCGGGTGTCCGCCAGCCAACTGCGGCCGAAGCCTGTTTGCATGAAGCGCTGGACGTCGCCCGAAAATGCAAGAAGGCTCCACTTGTCGCGGAAATCTCACGGAAAAAAGACACAAGCTGATCGTCCGATCGGTAGAAGGGACCAGGGGAAAGCTCTTTGCCTGATCAAACGGGTAACACCGAAGCGTATCGCCCGGGCACTAGCTGCGTTGGTTCGCGAGTAACATCAGTCTGGCCCGCGCGGCTTCGGCCGCCGCCAGCGCCCCTTCGAGAAACCCGCCATCCTTGGGCGCGACCTCGGTACCGGCAAAGATCAGCCGGCGCGTGGGCGTCAGCGCACGATAGGCCGGGTGACCCGCTGGCGGGGTCAGGTCGGCATCGGTGGCGGTTGCCGGATCGCAGCTCCAGTCCTTGATCAAAACCTCATCCGGCGCCGCAGCCTCGTCGCCGAACAGCCGCGCCAGCTGGGCGATAGCCGCCGCGCGAAACCCCGGCTGACGCGCGGCGCCGACATGGGCGAAGCCGAAAAGCGCACCTGCCTCTGCACCAGCAGGCGAGGCATCGTGGATCTCGGCCAAAGGCCCCCGATGCGAGATCGCATCACCATTCAATCCCACGTGCCTCCAAAAGGGTGTAGGATAGATCGCGACCAACTTTGCATGCGCGGCCATCCAGGTGGGGACATCTCGCACCGCTGGTCCCAGCCCCGCAACCAGTCTCGGCGGCAGTGCAAAAACGACGTGCCCGAAGCGGGTGCTGCCATCGGCGGTCGTGACGTTCACACCATCGGACTCTTCTCTCACGCTGTGCACACGACAATCAAGGCGCAGGTGATCGCCCAATGCCTCGGCCAAAGCCTGCGAAACCTGCGCCAGCCCCCCGACGACACGCAGCGCACCGCCCATCGTCGCGAAATCGAGATCGCGACGGACGGCGCCATTTGCGTCCTCAAAGACAAGGCTGCCCGATATGTGCTGGGCGAAAACGCGAAGGCCCAGCCGGTCAAGCAGCGCAAGCATGCGAGCGTTGTGCGGCCAGATCCAGGATGGCCCAAGGTCATAACCATTCTGCGACAGGATGCGACCCCCGGCCCGGGCTCGCGCCTCCAGCAGCGTAACATCGTGGCCGTCGGCCCTCAACGCCGTCGACAGCGCGAGACCGGAAAGACCCGCACCGATGATGCAGACATTAGACATCATGGTCGTTCTTGTGCTCTGACCGCACCGATCTGCTCAAATTCGTACCCAAAGGAATACCCTCTCTGCCAGTCTTGGCTATCAGTGCTCTTGGCCCATAGACCGGGGCGCAAACAAGATACGGCAACGATAGCCCGGCCTGGCAAGGCTTCCACCCCTGACTGCCCGTCTCTGCCTTTACGTTCTGGCATGTGGCATCCGTCTGGCCGCTTTGACATGGATCATTGCTCGCCGGGCGCGCCCTCCAGCACAGTCAATACGGGAGGGCGCCTTGATGCAGGACATCATCAGAAAGCGGCCACGGTCTGGACAGGCCCCGGCTTCGACGCCAGTTGCCGGGTTCGTGACGCTGGATGCCCGCGCGCTGGGACGCTCGCTGGTCACGGGTCTGCCGGATGGCGCGCTCAACATCGGGTACGAAGCCGTCGACCGGCATGTAGTGCGGGGTGATGGCAATGAAACGGCAATTGTCTGGCTGTCGAAAGAGGGCGCGCGCGAGATCACCAGCTATCAGGAGCTTGCTGAACTCTCCTCTCGATTTGCAAATGTGCTGAAGTCGCATGGTCTGGAGAAAGGAGCCCGCGTCTTTTCCGCCATGGGCCGCGAGAAAGAGCTTTATGCTGCGGCCCTGGGCACCTGGAAGGCGGGCATGGTGTTCACGCCGCTCTTCGCCGCCTTCGGACCCGAGCCGTTCAGAACCCGGATGGAGATCGGAGAGGCCAACGTTCTGGTCACCAGCCGAGCACTCTATGAACGCAAGATCGCCGCCTGGCGGGAGGACATCCCGACGCTGCTCCTTGTGTTGATCGTTGGCGAGGAGGCTCCCGAGGGATGCGTCGCGCTGGGTCCGGCGCTGCGCGCAGCCTCGCCGGAATACGAGACGCTCCACACCCGGCCCGAAGACCCGGCTTTGATCCATTTCACCTCGGGCACCACCGGCAAGCCCAAGGGTGCGTTGCATGTTCACGAGGCGGTTCTCTACCACGCGCTGTCCGGGCGCCATGCGCTGGGGTTGCGACCCGGCATTCGCTACTGGTGCACCGCCGATCCCGGCTGGGTCACGGGAACGACCTATGGCATCATCTCGCCGCTGGTGAACCGGGCCACGATGATCGTTGACGAGGCGGAATTCGACCTCGACCGCTGGTACGGGACGCTTCAGCGGGAAAAGGTCCAGATCTGGTATTCCGCCCCGACCGCGATACGGATGATGATGCGGGCCGGCAAGGACGCCGCGGAACCCTTTGATTTTTCGTCCCTCGAGTTTCTGGCCAGTGTTGGCGAGCCGCTGAACCCTGAGGCGGTGATCTGGTCGAACGAGGTGTTCGGGCTGCCGTTCCACGACAACTGGTGGCAGACTGAAACCGGCGGGATCATGATCGCCAACACGCAGGACGCGGACATCAAGCCCGGTTCGATGGGCAAGCCGCTGCCGGGGATCATCGCCGGGATCGTCGAAAACACGGGCGATGGCCTGCGCGAACTGCCGGATGGCGAGATCGGCGAACTGGCCCTGCGGCCGGGCTGGCCGTCGATGATGCGGGCCTATCTGAATGAGCAGGCGCGCTATGACAAATGCTTTGCCGATGGCTGGTACCTGTCCGGCGACTTGGCCATGCGCGATGCCGACGGGTATTACTGGTTCGTCGGGCGGGCCGACGACCTGATCAAGTCCTCGGGCCACCTGATCGGACCATTCGAGGTGGAAAGCGCGCTGATCGAACATGACGCGGTGGCCGAGGCGGCGGTAATCGGCGTGCCCGATGAAACCGCCGGCGAGGTGGTCAAGGCTTTCGTCACGCTCAATCGCGGTGCGGAACCCGGCCCCGAACTTGAACGCGACATTCGCGGTTTTGCCCGCAAACGCTTGGGGGCCGCCGTGGCCCCGCGCGAGATCGTGTTCCGCAACACGCTGCCGAAAACGAGATCGGGCAAGATCATGCGCCGCCTGCTCAAGGCGCGCGAACTGGGTCTGCCCGAAGGCGATACCTCGACACTGGAGACGGAGGAGACATGAGCACGGAGGAGAAACCGAAGCTTGATCACGACACCGTCCGTCGGCGTCTCGGGGACATGATCCGGATTCGACGCTTCGAAGAACGATGCGCAGAGCTGTATACCCAGGAAAAGATCCGGGGGTTCCTGCATCTCTACGATGGTGAAGAGGCGATTGCCGCCGGGATCATCCCGCTGCTGGCCGAGAAGGACCGGGTTGTCGCTACCTATCGCGAACATGGCCACGCCCTGATACGCGGCGTACCGATGACAACCGTCATGGCCGAGATGTATGGCAAGGCCGAGGGCTGCTCGGGCGGTCGCGGCGGCTCCATGCACCTGTTCGATGCCGCGCGCAACTTCTACGGGGGAAACGCCATCGTGGGCGGCGGCCTGCCGCTGGCCGCCGGACTTGCGCTGGCTGACAGGATGCGGGGCGACGACACGGTCACTGCCTGTTTCTTTGGCGAGGGCGCGGTGGCCGAAGGCGAGTTTCACGAGGCGATGAACCTTGCCGCGCTCTGGACCCTGCCGGTTCTGTTCGTCTGCGAGAACAATGGCTATGCCATGGGAACCGCGTTGGACCGGTCCGAGTCGGAGACAGATATCGGCCGCAAGGCTGCCGTCTTTGGCATCGAAACACAGGTTGTCGACGGCATGGATGTCGTTGCTGTCCAGGTGGCGGCGGCGAAGGCGCTGCGCCGGATACGCGCGGGCGAAGGCCCTGTATTTCTGGAGTGCCGGACCTATCGGTTCCGGGCGCATTCGATGTTCGACGCCCAGCTCTATCGCGACAAGGCCGAGGTTGAAGCGTGGAGGCAAAAAGGGCCGATCCTGCGGTTCCAGTCCTGGCTCTTGGATAACGGTCTGATCCATCACGAGGAGATCACGGCGATCGAGGCCCGTGCCGAGGCCGAGATCGCCGAAGCGGTACAGTTCGCCGAGGCAGGCACCTGGGAGCCGGTCGAAAGCCTGACCCGCGACGTGGTGGCCGCCGAGACGCCACCGGTCGCAGCATCCCCGGCCACCGGGGAGAAGATCGAGACCACCTATCGCGAAGCCATTCGCGCGGCGATTTCCGAAGCGATGCGACGCGATGAACGGGTGTTCCTGATGGGAGAGGACGTGGGCGCCTATGGGGGCTGCTATGCGGTGTCCAAGGGGTTGATGGACGAATTCGGCGAGGCCCGCGTGCGCGATACCCCGCTGTCGGAATCCGGCTTTACCGGCGCCGGGATCGGGGCAGCCTGCGCCGGCATGCGCCCCATCGTAGAGCTGATGACGGTGAATTTCAGCCTGCTCGCTCTGGACCAGATCCTGAACACCGCAGCGACGCTCAGGCATATGTCCGGCGGCCAGTTCAACGTGCCCGTGGTGATCCGTATGGCGACCGGCGCGGGCAAGCAATTGGCCGCGCAGCATTCCCACAGCCTCGAAGGCTGGTATGCGCATATTCCGGGGCTCAGGGTGCTCGCCCCCGCGACGCTGGAGGATGCGCGCGGCATGCTGTGGACGGCGCTGGAAGATCCCGACCCGGTGCTGATCTTCGAAAACGTGATGCTCTACAATCGCAGCGGCGAGATCGACGCGGGCGCAGGTGCCGTCGACATCTCGCGCGCGGCGATCCGGCGCGAGGGCGGAGACATCACCCTGATCACCTATGGCGGCTCGCTCTACAAGACGCTGGAGGCCGCCGAAGTGCTGGCCGGCGACGGGATCGCGGCCGAGGTGATCGATCTGCGCGTGTTGCGACCGCTTGACGATGAAACCATCATGGCCTCGGTCGCGCGGACACGGAGGGCGGTCATCGTCGACGAGGGCTGGCGCAGCGGCTCGCTGGCGGCAGAACTATCGGCGCGCATCATGGAGCAGGTGTTCTGGACACTCGACGCACCGGTCGGGCGGGTCTGTTCGGCAGAGGTGCCGATCCCCTATCCGAAACATCTGGAAGATGCCGCGATCCCGCAGGTCCCCGCCATTGTCGCCGCCGCCAAAACGGCATTGGGGCGCGGCTGAGATGGGTGTATTCCGGATGCCATCGCTGGGGGCCGACATGGAGGCCGGGACACTGGTCGAATGGCTGGTGAACCCCGGTGACACGGTCGCGCGCGGTGATGTGGTCGCCGTGGTCGAGACCCAGAAGGGCGCGATCGAGATCGAGGTTTTCGAGGCAGGTACGGTCACGGAACTCTTGGCGGAGATCGGGCAGACCCTGCCGGTTGGTGCCCCCATGGCCCGGATCGGCGACGGCGAAGAAACGGGTGCGGAGCCAAAGCCGCCGGAAGAGGAAACACGACCGGCGCCGAAAGAGCGGAGCGCCCCTGCCCCGCCAGCAGAAGCCGAAGCGCCCTCGGAAAAGCCCGCGCAGCCACGGCAAGAGCCACCAGCGTCCGCCGCCGGTGCAAGCCCGGCGGCCCGCCGCGCCGCGCAAGAGGCCGGGATCGACCTCGTCCAGGTCAAGGGCTCGGGCCCCCAAGGCGCAATTGTTCTGGCTGATGTCGAGGCGCAAATGGGACAGGCCACGCCCACCAGCCGGCCAGCCGGAGAAGGCCTGTCGGACATGCGCCAGGCCGTCGCCGCCGCGATGAGCCGGTCCAAGCGCGAGATACCGCATTTCTACGTCTCGCACACGGTCGAAACCCAACCGGTTTCGGAATGGCTCGCGCAGCAGAACGCCGAGCGACCGCCAGCCGAACGAATTTTGCTGGGAGCCGTCTTTGTCAAGGCGGCGGCCATGGCGGCCCGGCAGGTCGCGGCTCTCAACGGTCATTTCACAGAGGGTGGTTTTGTCCCCTCGGAAACGGTGAACATCGGCATGGTCATTTCCCTGCGCGGTGGCGGGTTGGTGGCCCCTGCGCTGGCCGATGTCGACAAGATGAGCTTGTCGGATGTCATGGCCGGGTTGCGCGACATGGTCACGCGGGCGCGTTCCGGACGCTTGCGCGGTTCCGAGCTGACACGCGGCACCCTGACCGTGTCGAGCCTGGGCGAGGACGGCGCAGAGGACATGACCGGAGTGATCTTTCCCCCGCAGGTCGCACTTCTTGCCGTGGGCGCGCCACAGATACGACCATGGGTAACCGGGGCCGGGGTGGAACCGCGCCAGGTCACGACCCTTGTTCTGTCCGCCGACCACCGTGTTTGCGACGGGCGGCAGGCATCCCGGTTTCTCGTCGCCATCCAAGACTGCCTTGCCAGACCGGAGGAGCTATGACCGAAACCGAAACGAGGGCGATCTTTCTGGAGGAACTCAACCGGGTCGCGCCCGACATAGACCCGGCAACGGTAAGGGACACAGACCATCTTCAGGATGATCTGGACCTGGATTCCATGGATATCCTCAATCTCGTGACGGCGCTGCATGCGCGTCTCGGCGTTTCGATCCCCGAGTCCGACTACAAGGAGATTGAAACGCCACGGAAAGCCAGCGGATATCTTGCCAGACGGCTGCGCGAGCCGGAGTAACAGGCGCTGCTGCCAGCGCGTCGTCAATCCGTTGGCGTGGTGCTTCGGCCTGCGCGCAACCACACGCCCCCGACCACAACTGGAAACAGGCTTGCACCGACCGCCAGCGCCATTGGCCGCCAGCCCAGCGGCGTCAGTTGCAACGCCTCTGAAACGGCCGGGATCTGGAACGCGGCCACCAGCAACCCCATGCAGAACGCCAGCGCGGCATAGACCCAAGGGTTTCTGGTGATGCTGTTGACCAAGCCACGTTCGCCCCGGTCACGCATGTTGAACACGTGCCACAGCTGCGCAAGAGCAAGGGTCAGGAACGCGACGGACACGGCATCACGAGCATCCATGTCCAGCCGGTCCAGCGCAATCCAGAACGCCCCCAGCGTGGCAATGGTGATGGCAAGGCCGAAGACGACGATATCGACCCATTGCGGCATTCCGACGATCGGCTCTTTCGGGTTGCGCGGCGGGCGTTTCATGACGCTGCGATCCCCCTCGCCCAGACCCAGTGCAAAGGCGGGAAAGACATCCGTCACGATGTTCAGGAACAGGATCTGAAGTGGCAGCAGCGGCGCGGGCAGCCCCGCGGCAATGGCCAGCCCGACGATCAGTATCTCACTGAAATTGCAGGACATGAGGTAGATGACAAAGCGTCGGATATTGCCAAAGATGACACGCCCCTGCCACATCGCCGCAACGATCGATGAGAAAGCATCATCCTTGAGAATGACATCCGCCGCATCGCGCGCGACCTGCGTGCCGCGCTGACCCATGGCGATACCGATATCGGATTTCTTCAGAGCGGGCGCATCGTTCACACCGTCACCGGTCATCGCAACGATATGACCGGCGTCCTGGTAGTGGGCGACCAGCTTCAGCTTCGTTTCCGGAGCAACGCGGGCGAAAACATCAACCTGTTCCAGTTGATCCCGCATCTCGGCGTCGTTGCCCCTCGTTTTCAACCCTTCAAGCGATGTTTCGGACAACGCAACGATGCGGCCTTCCTCTCCGAGACCGGCCTGGAACGCGATCTCCCTGGCGGTCGCAATATGGTCACCGGTCATCATGACAACGCGCACTCCGGCGCCCCGGCACTCGGCAATGGCGGCGGGCACATCCTGTCGGAGCGGATCAAGAAGCGTGACGAAGCCGACAAGGATCAGAGACTGATAGAGGGTGGCATCCTCTGGACCGCCCTGTTTGTAGGCCAACCCGATCAGGCGATAGCCGTCACCTGCTGCATCCTCGACACGTTGCAGCCAGTCCTGCCGTGCGACCTCGGAGAGGTCACGGATGCCCGCTGTCGTCAAAACACGATCAGAGGCGTCGATCACCGCTTCGGGCGCCCCCTTGACCGCGGTAAACACATCGCCGCCCGCGGAATGCAGCGTCGCCATCATCTTGAATTCGGGATCATAGGGATGTTTGGCGATCTCGGGCCTGTCCTCTGCGTCGAGATCGGGACGCACGCCAAGCAGTTCGGCAAAATGCAGCAGGGCGACTTCCATCGGGTCACCGACCCCGTGTTGCGCGCCCGCCTGACCGATCTCGGCAGTGTTGCACAACACGCCGATTTCCAACGCGAGACGCAGATCGGGCTCGGTCACGGCCGCCTGCGCATTCAACAGATCAGCGGCCGTCACATCGCGCCCGTCCAGCAGGAACCCCGCGACGGTCATGCGGTTCTCGGTCAGTGTTCCGGTCTTGTCCGTCAGGATCAGTGTTGTCGCGCCCAGGGTTTCCACCGCCGAAAGCCGTTCGATCAACGTGTTCCGCCGCGCCATCCGCAACATGCCTCGGGCAAGCGCGAGCGTGGCGACGACCGGCAACCCCTCGGGCACTGCCGCAACGGCCAGCGCTATCGCGGTTTCGATCATGTCTACCAGCGCCAGACCTCGTACAAACCCGATTGTGCCAATCAGGGTGGATAGCGCGATGGTGATCAGGACCAGGGTGCGACCCAACCTGTCGAGGCGCTTTTCCAGCGGATGCGCGGCAGCCTCGGCGGTTTGAACCAGTGTCGATATCCGACCCAGTTCCGTTTCGGAACCGATCGTCGCGACCACGCCGATCCCATCGCCCCGCGTCACCGCCGTGCCCTTGAAGGCCATGTTGGTTCGATCCGCCACGAGGGCGTCCAGAGCAAGCGGCGCGACGGTTTTCGAAACGGGGGCCGATTCACCGGTGAGCGCGGATTCGTTGCATTTCAGCGTGTCGACCTGGATCAACCGCAGGTCGGCAGGCACCACATCCCCCGCCTCGACGACAACGATGTCGCCCGGCGTGATCTCATGCACCGGCAGCATGACCGAATGACCGTCACGCCGGACCCGTGCCGTTGCCGCGGTGAGACTGAACAGCGCCTCCATCGAGCGCAGGGCTTTCCAACTGGTGAAGAAGCCGATGGCGGTGTTGATCGCCAGAACGAGGATGATCGCAACCGCTTCGGGATGGTCCCCCACCGCTGCCGACAACAGCGCGGCAGCACTCAGCAACCAGACGATCACGCTGCGGAACTGATCGAGCAAGAGTGCCAACGCAGAGCGACGCTTCACCCTGTCCAGACGGTTGTCACCATAGGTTTGCCGGCGCACGGCAGCCTCGTCCGACGACAGGCCGATTTCCGGGTCGACGCCAAGAAGAGCGAGCGCCGCCGCGCTCCCGTCTGCGTGGACCTGTGATCGTATCTCGCTTTCTACATGGGTGCGTGACATGGGCTTTCGCGATCCGAAGGCAGTGATAAGCCCGCCTCCAACAAAACATTTTTCGACCGGGTCCCAGACGCCTGTCGGCACCATGATCTATAGATGCTAGAATTGTGATACAATCTGGTGAAAGGTCACGCCATGCCAACGGCGACGCACGCGCAAACACATCATATCGTAGGGGCCGGCATCGCGGGGCTGGCGACGGCGGTGTATCTGTGCCGCGACGCGGGCGTTGCCGGTCACGACATCCATATCTACGAAGCGCTGGAGACAGCGGGTGGGGCGCTTGACGGATCGGGGAGTGCCGAAACCGGTTACCTGGTTCGAGGCGGTCGCATGTTCGAAGACCAGTTCGTCTGCACGCTGGATCTTCTCGACAGCATTCCTCTTGCCGACGATCCGGCAACCTCGCTCAAGGAGGATCTGCTTGCGTTCAACCGCATGGTTCCGGGATCGTCCAATTGCAGGCTGGTGCGCGATGGCAGGCCGGCCGAGGACCGGTACGAACTGACGCTGACCGCACGTGACATTGTAGACATCAACAGGCTGTTCTTGCACAGCGAACGCGGTCTGGGCGGCAAAACCATCCAGGACTGGTTTCAACCCGGTTTCTTCGACAGCAATTTCTGGCTGATGTGGTCGACGATGTTCTCGTTCCAGCCGTGGCATTCGCTGACCGAAATGCAGAGGTATCTGCGACGTTTCATCCATCTGTTTCCCGGCTTTACCCGGATCGCCGGGATCTTGCGGACACGCCACAACCAGTATGATTCAATCATCGCTCCGATCCTGACGTGGCTGAAGGCCCGCGGGGTGCAGGTCAATACCCGAGCACATGTCGCAGATGTCGTGATAAAGGGCACCAAACTAGATCGCCGGGTCACCAATCTTGTTCTGCTCGACGGAAAGACGGTACCGGTTGGGTCCGGTGGTTATGTTTACCTGACCCTCGGGTCGATGACAGAGGGCTCCACTCTGGGCTCCAACGACCACGCGCCGAGCTCCGGGAAAGATCCCGGACCGAGCTGGAGCCTGTGGCAGAAGTTGGCGAGAGAACACGACGGGTTTGGAAACCCAGACAGGTTCCTGGGCCAATCGAACCAGACCGCATGGACCTCCTTTACCGTGACTATGGATGGTCCGGCTTTCTTCGAGTTCATGGAGGATTTCACTAACAACCGCACGGGAACCGGTGGCCTTGTGACCTTTGCCGGTTCGGGCTGGACGCTTTCACTTGTGATGCTCCATCAGCCGCATTTCCGCGCGCAGGAACACGGAACCTATGTCTTCTGGGGCTACGGGCTGCGGGGAGACCGGAACGGCGACTTTGTCAAAAAACCCATGTCGGAGGCCACCGGAGCCGAAATCATCGAGGAGCTTTCCGGTCAGCTGCACCTGTCCGAGGAACAGAAAGGCTGGTTCGCCACGGCCCGTATCCTGCCCTGCAGGATGCCCTTGATCACCAGCCAGTTCATGCCGCGCAACTCCGGCGACCGGCCCGACGTGCGCCCGCCCGGAGCGCGGAATTTCGCGATCATCGGGCAGTATTGTGAATTGCCCCGCGACTGCGTCTTTACGGTGGAATACTCTGTTCGATCGGCCCGGACCGCGGTTGCGCAGCTGACCGGCCTCGTGGACACCCCTCCGCCGGTGGCACGCACCGATCTTGATCCGATGGTGTTGGGCCGGGCGGCCAGGATGCTTTTGGGAATGTAGCCCAGGCGACCGTTCTGCCCGTCTCAAGCTTGTCAGCTTTGTCGCTGCCCTTTTGACACCTTCTTGTTGCTGCCCCCAAAGGTTGCTTTGATCAAGCGAGAATCTCGCAAATATGTTTCGCACAAACTGCTACCTGCGACATGTAATTCACATCATAGCCAGCATCGTTTTCCAAAACGCTGAGCAGCGCGCAGGAGGTTCCTGTTTCGGTATCGACGAGCAGGAACTGCCCGCCATAACCGGCATGACCTAACAAGCGCCCGTTTGTCATCAGATGGCCGGAGTACCGCAGCCAATCGCGTGGCGGTTCCAGGCTTGGCGCTGCACGCTCCAAGCAATAGCGCAGGAAACCGGTGTTCGGATACGCCACGTCGTCCGAAATCCCCGCAAACAGCAGCCCGAACCGTGCCAGGTCGCGGGCGCTCAGACAGCCGCCCCCGGAAAAGGCGGGCAGGTGTTCGGGGCTGAGACTGATGTGGAACGCGCCTTCATATCCCGCCGCATCGGCGATTTCCTCGACCATCCGGGCCAGCGGCACCGGTGACACCGCCGCCGCGATCAGGGTCAGCACATCGGTATTGGCCGACTTGTATTCGGCGAGCCCAGGTGGCGGGCCGGGCCGGAACCCGGTGATCCCGGCGGCGAATTGGGCCAGGCTGGGCTCGGGCGCGCCTTCGGGCGGCAGCCGCCAGCCAAGCGCGATTTCCTCGGTGTAGCAATCCGATAGCGGGTCAGAATAATCCTCGGAGAAATCGTTGCGCACCGCCATGTCCAGCAGGGCCCCCAGCGGCGCATCCGCATAGCCGCTTCCGATCTCCGGCAGGTATTCAGAAACCGGCGCATCAAGCGAGACCAGTCCCTGCGCCAACAGGCGACCAAAGATCAGGTGGATATGCAGCTTGGTCACCGACTGGATCGAATGCGGCGCGGCGGGGCTGAAATCCTCCGCTGCGGACTCGAAGATCAGAGCGTCGCCACGCAAGCAGCAAAAGGCGGAAAAGGCCGGATGCGCCAACAGCGCGCGCAGCTCCGGCAAGGCCGCCGGCAGGTCGATCGGGGACGGCACCAACTGCAGCACATTGCGCGACCGCACCATCAGCGTGCGCCGGAACAGGTGATGCGCGTTGTGAAACCCGTGGCGCCGGTGGGCGGGCCTGTTCCAGCGCTGCTTGTTGCTGTCATCGACGGCCAGATCCGGGTTTGGAATGCGCATGGCTAGTCCCCGGCCACGCGATGCAACAGCACGTCGATGGCCACCACCCGGTCAGGATAGACAAAGAGCGGGTTGATCTCGACCTCGGCGATCTTGGCGCAGTCTTGCAGATAGGCGCGCGACAGGGCGTGAATGGCATCAGCGACCTGCGCCAGATCGGCGGCGGGCCTGCCGCGGTATCCGCTGAGCAGCGGGGCAAGACGCAGCCCCTCTAGCCCGCGCTTCACCTCTGCGACGCTGCAAGGCAGAAGCAGCGTCACCGCATCGCCCAGAAGCTCGACCAGAACACCGCCGCTTCCAAGTACCAGCGCATGCCCGAATTGCGGGTCGCGCCGCAGGGTCAGGATCAGTTCGGCCAGCGGCGGCGGTGACATCGCCTCGACCAGGAACCGGTCGGTGACAGCATCGGCATCATAAGCGGCGACCGCATTCGACATTTGCGTAAGCGCCGTTTGCAACTGGGCCGGGTCAGCAAGGTTCAGTGCAACGGCCCCGGCCTCGGTCTTGTGGGCAAGATGTTGACTCATCATCTTGAGCGCGACCGGAAAGCCGATCTTCGCCGCCGCGCGCGCGGCCTCTCGGGCGGGAACGACCCCACCCGCAGGAACGGGCATACCTGCCGTTCGAAGCCACTCCTTGCCGGTATCCTCGGTCAAACCCGTCAGAGCAGCCTCGGCGAGGGGCCGCAACAGTGGCGCGGGCATCTCCGACAGGATGCGCGCGCGCGCAGCGCTCCAACCTGCCGCGTCCCGGATCGCGTTCAGAGCCTCGTGAATGCCCTGCATCGGCGCGACGCCCTGGTCGATCAGCATCCGGCGGGTGTCGGAATCCATATTCTCGGGGATGGTGGCCAGAATCGCGGCGGGCACCTGTTGTTCCGAGGCAGCGCAGGCAAAGGCGCCGGCGTCGTTGAGGTAGAATACCTTGGAATCGTCCAACCCCGTGGCGGGGTAATCCTGTACCAGCACGGTGAAATCAGGCGCTACTGCCGTCAACGTCCGGGAAAACACCGGATAAGTGTGTTCGGCCTGACCCCAGATCGGCGTCGTATAGTCCAGCGGGTTCGAGACGGTGGCGATCTCGGGCAGCAAGGCCTTCAGTTCGCCGCGATCCGCGCCCTCAATAGTCGGAAAGCTGAGCCCGATCTTTTCGGCGTGATCGGCCAGCATCGTGGCCCCGCCGCCTGAACAAGTGAACCCCGCCACCCGCGCACCGCCCGGCGCGCCGGTCACGCACAAGAGCTTGAGCGTTTCCAGAAACTGCGACGGGTTGCTGACCGAGATCACACCGCAGCGGGCAAAGAGCGCCTCGTAAAGCTCGTTCGCCCCGGATAGCGAGCCGGTATGGCTGATCGTCAGCGCCGCCCCGATATGGGAGCTCCCGGATTTCAGCGCCACCACCGGCACACCGCGTTCCAGCGCCCGCAGCGCGGCGCGTTCGAACCGGGCCACATCCTGCAAGCCCTCGATATGCAGCCCGATGGCGCGCACCGCCGGGTCACTTGCGAAAGCGTCCAGAAAATCCTCAAGCCCCAGAACCGCCTGATTGCCCGCCGACACCATATAGGCCATCGGCAGCGAGCGCTGGCTCATCGTGATATCGGACGAGAACATGCCCGATTGGGTGATGATCGCCGCACCATATCCCGGCGACCAGCCGCCATGTTCAAAGGACCACAGCGCCGAATTGCCCACATAGTTGATCAGCCCGTAACAATTGGGCCCGATCAGCGCCATCTCGCCCGCCGCCGCGATCAGCGCCCGTTCGGCGGCCGCATCGCCGGTTTCCTTGAACCCGGCGGAAAAGCAGACAACACCGCCCGCCCCCATCGCCGACAATTGCCCCAGCGCGCCCGTAACGGCGGCGGCGGGAATGGCCAGATAGACCGCATCGGGGGCCTCGGGCAGATCGGCGATGGTCGGCACACAAGCCACCCCTTCCAACGTGTCGCGCCTGGGGTTCACCGCCCACATCCGCCCGGCAAAGCCGCGCCTGCGCGCCTCGCGGATGGCAATCGCCGCATCGCGCCCGCCGACAAAGGCGATATGGCGCGGGGTCAGCAGGCGTTGGAAATTCTCACGCTGCGCCGGTCTCATGCACCAAGCGGCCTCAACATCGAACGGGTGATGATATGGCGCTGGATCTCGCTGGTGCCGTCCCAGATCCGTTCCAGCCGGCTGTCGCGCCACAGGCGCTGAACCGGCAATTCCTCCATCAGCCCCATGCCGCCGAATATCTGCACCGCGTCATCTGCGATCCGGCCCAGCATTTCCGAGCAGAAGACCTTGACCATCGCCGCGTCCTGATCGGCCATGCGGCCCGATTGGTGACGGGCAACCGCATCCGTCACCATCAGGTTGGCCGCGCGCAGGTTCATCGCCCCGTCCGCCAGCCGGAACCCGGTGGCCTGAAAGGAACCGATCGGCTGGCCGAACTGGCGACGATTGGCGGCCCATTCCGTCGCCATCTCCAGAATGCGCTCGGCCTTGCCGCAACACGACGCCCCGACCCAGATGCGCCCCATCCCCAGCCATTGACCGGCGATCTCGAACCCCCTGCCCTCTTCGCCCAGGATCTGGCCCGGGCCAAGGCGGACATTGTCGAAATGCAGCTCGAAGGTCTTGTAGCCGCGATAGCTGACCGATCTGGTGCCTTCGCGGCAGACAAAACCGGGGGTGCCCACATCGACCAGAAAGGCGGTGACGCGCTTGCGTGGACCGCGCGGGGTGTCATCGGCACCGGTGGAAGCAAAGACAATGGCGAAATCGGGCATGCAGGGGCCCGAGATGAAATGCTTGGACCCGTTCAGGATCCAGTCGTCGCCGTCCCGGCGGGCGTTGGATTTCATCCCCATCGCATCCGACCCGGCGTCGGGCTCGGTCAGGCCGAACAATTCGCGTTTCTCGCCGCGCACGCAGGGCAGCAGGTATTTCTCGCGCTGTTCTCCCTCGCAGGCCAGCAGGATCTCGGTCGGGCGCGCGGCCCAGCTGTGCAGGGCGTGGGTGGTCTTGCCGAATTCCTGCTCGATGATGCGCTGCGCCGACAGGTCAAGACCGCCGCCCCCGACCTCTTCGGGCAGGTTGCAGGCAAACAGGCCAAGCTCGTGCGCGCGTGCCTCGATCTGGCGGCCGATCTCTTCGGGGACATGGCCCAGGCGGTCGACCTCGTCCTCGTGCGGCATCATCTCGGTTTCCACGAACTTGCGGACCGTGGCGGTCAGCAATTCATGTTCGTGGCTGGTTTCCATGTTCATGTCGGAACCTTTCTCAGCTTCGGCTCTCGCCTGCATTGCGCCGCGACAGGATGGCCGAGACGACAAAGGCGATGATCGTGATGGCGATCAGAACCACGGCCGCGGCGGCCACGGTCGGGTCGGTGTTCTCGCGGATGCCGTTCCACATGCGGCGCGGCAGGGTGTAGACGCTGAACTTGGAGATGAAGAGCGTCACGACGATCTCGTCCCAGCTCAGGATGAAGGCAAACAGCGCGCCTGCAAAGACACCGGGCCGGATCGAGGGCAGGATGACCCGCCGCATGGTTGTCCAGTTCGACGCACCGAGGTTCTTTGACGCCTGTTCCAACCTTGGGTCAAAGGTGGCGAGCGAGGCGCTGACCGTGATCAAGACCATGGGTGCAGCCAGGATCGTATGGGCCAGGATCAGGCCGGGATAGCTATCCAGCAGGCCCAGCGGGATCCAGAGCCGGTAAAAGGCCATGGCCGAGATGATCTGGGGAATGATCAGCGGCAACAGCAGGAAGGCGCGCACAAGCTCGCTGTACTTGGACGAAACCCGCCACAGGCCGATGGCGCAGAGCGTCCCCAGAAAGGTGGCCAGGACCGAGGTCGACAAGGCAATGACCCCGCTCTGGAAGAAACTCGACAGCCATTCCTCGCTGGTGAAGAGGTGTTGGAAATGCCGCAATGACAGCTCGTCCTTGGGCATCGACAGGAACCGCTTGGGCGTCAGCGAGACCGGGATCGCGATCAGGGCCGGTGTCACAAGGAACAGCAGCAGCACCCAGGCGCCGGCGCGGTTGAAGAGCGAAAACAGGCCAGGTCTCATCGCGTGCTGCCCCCGAAGACGGCGCTGAGCTTCATGAAGCGCGACATGATCCAGAGCATGGCCAGAACCCCGGCCAGCATCAGCGCCGCCAGCATCGCTGCCGTGCCCCATTTCAGGGTGACGAGAAGCTGGACCGAGATGTATTCGGCCACCATCAGCACCTTGCCCCCGCCCAGCACCGCCGGGGTGACGTAAAACCCGAGGCTGAGGATGAAGACCAGCAAGGTCGAGGCCACGATACCCGGCAGGGTCAAGGGCAGGTAGATGCGCCAGAAGGTCTGGCTTCCGCTGGCGCCGAGGTTGCGCGAGGCATCCATGACCCGGCTATCCAGCGATTGCATGCTGACCAGCAGCGGCAGCACCGCATAGGGGATCATGTAATGCACCATGCCGATCAGCACCCCCAGCTCGTTGCGCATGAAGGCGATGGGGGCCGAGATCAGGCCAAGTGTTTCAAGCGTGTTGTTGACCAACCCGTTGCGACCCAGCAGCATCAGCCAGGAGAAGGTCCGTACCAGGATCGAGATCCAGAACGAGACCAGCAGCAGGGTCAACATGTAATTCTTCTGCCGCTGGTGGCAGTGCACCATCGCATAGGCAATGGAATAGCCCAGCGTCACGCTGAACACGGTCGTGATCACGCAGATGCGCAGCGTGGTCCAGACGATCCGCAACAGCGTGTCGCCTTCGAAAAGCTTGCGATAGTTGCCCAGCCCCGGTTCGGGATCGGTCACGCTCAGCCACATGATGTTCAGGATCGGGCCGAGATACAGCGCGACCACAAGCACCAGAAGCGGCGCGATGATGGCCCAGCCGGGATGGATATGTCTTGCCACTGCGTTCATGTCCGTGTTCCGAAGGACCGCGCCCGCCCGTCACTGGGGACGGGCGCGGCCTCAGGGTCCTAGCTGATCGCCTCAAGGAAGGCGTTCACCGCGTCACCGCCATTCTCGCCCCACCAGGTCGGGTCGTTATAGACG
Organism: Ruegeria pomeroyi; assembly: GCF_021405525.1. Taxonomy (GTDB): domain Bacteria; phylum Pseudomonadota; class Alphaproteobacteria; order Rhodobacterales; family Rhodobacteraceae; genus Ruegeria_B; species Ruegeria_B alba. The sequence goes on along the minus strand of NZ_JAGQAG010000001.1, from coordinate 1,514,933 downwards.
ATCTTGTCGATGTTCATCGCCGAGGTGATGGCATAGGGCTGCTGATCCTCGGGGATTTCACCAAAGGCCGCCGGGTTCGACGGGGTCATGCCAAGGCAGTCGAGCAGCTTGAGCTGGGCGGGAACCTCTTGCGCGGTGGCGATGAACTGCATCACCGCCTCGCGGCCCGCCGGGTTGCCCTTGGGCACGATATAGGCGCCGGGCATGGCCATGGCCTGGTTGTTGACCAGCTTGAAACGGCCATCGGTATCATTCTCCATGTTGCGCCCGCGGTTCTGCCAGACGATGGCCATTGTGACCTCGCTGTTGACCACCATCGAATGCACTTCGGAGCCCGAGCCCCAATAGATGCTGTCATCCTTGATCGACTTGATCTTGTTCAGCGCCCGCTCCATGTCGAGCGGATAAAGCGCGTCGCCCGCCACGCCATCGGCCATCAGCGCCGCTTCGAGCGATCCGTTGGCCCATTTGTACAGCGCCCGCGTGCCCGGGAAATTGGCGGTGTCAAAGAAGTCCTTCCAATCCTTGGGCGGATTGTCGCCATAGGCCTCGGTGTCATAGACGAAGGCATAGCCATACAGGATCACCGACACCCCGAATTCCAGCGCATAGCCCGGCAGGGTCTTGTCCTTGCTGACGATGGAATAGTCGATCGGCTCCAGATGCCCGGTCGGCCCAAGAGATACCGCGTTGAACAGGTCGGCATCGGCCACATCGGCGGTCACGTTGCCGCTGTCCACCATCTCCTTGATCTTGCCCTCGAGTGGGCCGGAGGTGTCGAATTTCACCCCCTTGCCGGTGGCCGCGGTAAAGGCCTCGCCAATGGCCGAGCCGTGGCATTCGACCGACTGACCGCCCCAGTTCCACATCACCACATGGTCGGCCGCCGCCTGCGCGTCACCCGCCAGCACGGCGTTCATGGCGATACCCGAGGCACCGCAAAGCGCCAGAAAGGTGCGGCGATCCATGCGCCCTTCCTTATAGGCATGGGCGCTTTCGGTGAGCATTTCCTTCATGAATTGCTTGTCTTGCATTTCGTCCTCCGTGTCAGATGCCCATGGCCTTGCCGGGCGATTGTTGTGACGCCTTGAACGGCGTTCTTAGGATTCTCTTTCAGCTTTCGTTCAGTTCCACCGCCGCCGCGTCCTGCCAGCTCAGCTCGACGACCTCGCCCTCGTGCAGAGGCTGCCGGTTGCGCCAGACGTCGATATCCACCTCGATCTGTTCGGCCTCGGTGGTTTCAACGATGATCCGCTGCATCGACCCGAAATAGGTGATGCTGGTGATGGTTCCGCTGCGCCGGGCCTGCGGGTGACCGCTGCCCAGGTGAATGTCGATCTTCTCGGGGCGCAGCGCATAGGCCCGACCGTTCTGGTGAATGAAATTCGACTTGCCCAGGAAACTGGCGGCAAAACGGGTTGCGGGCCGCTCGTACAGCTCTTGCGGAGAGCCCACCTGTTCGATGGCGCCGTCGCGCATGATGACGATGCGGTCGGACATCGACAGCGCCTCTTCCTGGTCATGGGTGACATAGATGAAGGTCGTGCCGACCCGGCGGTGAATGTCCTTGAGCTGTTCCTGCACCTCGACCCGCAATTTCTTGTCCAGCGCGCCCAGCGGCTCGTCCAGCAGCAGGACCGGCGGCGCGAAACACAGCGCCCGCGCCAGCGCCACCCGCTGTTGCTGACCGCCCGAGAGCTGGCCGGGCTTGCGGTTGGCGAAATCCTGCAACTGGACCAGCTCCAGCATCTCGTCGACACGGGCCCGGATCTCGGCCTCGGGCCGTTTGCGCACGCTCAGCGCATAGCCGATATTGTCGCGCACCGTCATATGCGGGAACAGGGCATAACCCTGGAACACCATGCCAAAGTTGCGCTTCTCGGCAGGCACTTCGGCGATCGAGCTTCCGTCCAGCGCGATATCGCCGCTGGTGATGTCCAGAAACCCCGCGATCATCATCAACAGCGTCGTCTTGCCCGAGCCAGAGGGGCCAAGCAGGGTCAGGAACTCACCCTTGCGGATTTCCAGATCAACCTCGTTGACCGCCCGGAACGCGCCGAAATATTTCGACACGCCTTCGATCCGCAGGCTGCCGCCAGAGAACGCGTCGGCCATCTACCCCTCCGCCCCGCGCAGGTTCAGCTTGGCGCGGGCCTCATTCGGTGTCAGCAGGCGCGCGCCCATGCGTTCGACGATCTCGCGCGCACGGGTCACCAGTTGGCCGTTGGTCGCCAGAACGCCGCGTTCGAGATAGATGTTGTCCTCCAACCCGACGCGGATATTGCCGCCCAGCGCCACGGCGGCGGCGGCCATCGGCATCTGGCCGCGACCAATTCCGAAGCTGGCCCAGCTGGCCCCCGCGGGCAGCTGCGATTTCATCGCCACCATGGTTTCAACATCCTGATCCGCGCCCCAGGGGATACCCAGACACAGCTGGAACATCGGCGGCGCGTCGATCAGCCCCTCGGCGATCATCGCCTTGGCAAAGCGGATATGGCCCAGATCGAACACTTCCAGCTCGGGCTTCACCCCCCATTCCTGCACCAGCGCGGCCATCCGGCGCAGCGTCGGCGGGGTCGAGATATAGATCATGTCGGTATCCGAGAAATTCAGCGTCCCGCAATCCAGCGAACAGATATCGGGGCGGCATTCCTCGATATGGGCCAGCCGTGCCTCGGGTCCGATCATGTCGGTGCCCGGTCCGGGCATGGCCGGATTGGCGGGGTCCGAGATCCAGTCTCCGCCCATGCCCGCGGTCAGGTTGATCACCACGTCGGTGCCGCTGTCGCGTACACGGTCGACGATCTCCTTGAACAGTTTCGGATCGCGCGAACCCTGGCCGGTTTCCGGATCTCGGGCATGGATATGGGCAATGGCCGCGCCCGCTTTGGCGGCCTCGATTGCCGCCTCGGCAATCGCCTTGGGCGTGACCGGGACATGCTGGCTTTTACCGGTTGTGTCCCCGGCGCCGGTAACGGCGCAGGTCAGCACGACATCGTGGTTCATGCGATTTTTTCCCTGTTGTTTTTTCCAGTTTGCTGGCCGGATCAACCCAAAAACTGTCGATTATTCGCCGCATTTCAGGTGTTCATGTCGAAAAATGCTCAGGCAAGAAAATGTAGCCGTAGGAAAGATCCAGCAGTTCCAACTGCTAGCCTCTCAAGCTTCTGTCAGAAAGATTCCAGTCAGCCGGGACCCAGTGACCTGGAAGGCTCGGAGCGGCTGGCAGAACTGGCGGCGATTGGCGGCCCAATCGGTCGCCATGTCCAGAATGCGCGCGGCCTTGCCGCAACAGGACGCGCAGAGACGGTTCCGGAAAACTGAACAGCCGGGATAAGTGGATTTTCCGCGCAACAGCAGCATGATGCTGCGAGCGAGGAGAAGACCATGACAAGACGACCGCGCCGGAACCACAGCCTGGCATTCAAGGCGAAAGTGGCAGTGGCCGCGATCAAGGGCGAGAAGACCCTGATAGAGCTGGCGCAGGATTTCGACGTGCATCCAAACCAGATCAAGCAGTGGCGCGATCAGCTCCTTGAAGGCACGACCGGGGTGTTTGGAGAGGCGCCGAAGAGCGATCCGGAAACGACCATCGACGTGGAGACGCTGCACGCGAAGATCGGAGAGCTGACGCTGGAGAATGATTTTTTGTCCGGCGCGCTCGGCAAGGCGGGTCTGTTGCCGAGCGCAAGAAAACGATCGATCCCACCGCGAAGCTGAGCGTCAGTCGCCAGGCCACCGTACTTGGGATCAGCCGGGGCAGCGTGTATTACAAGCCCCGCCCGGTCTTGGACACGAACCTGAAGCTGATGCACCGGATCGACAAGCTGCACATGGAATTCCCGTTCGCGGGCAGCCGGATGTTGCAGGGGCTGCTGGTCCAGGAAGGGTTCAAGGTCGGGCGCCTGCATGTCGCGACCCTGATGAAGCGGGTGGGTATCGAGGCGCTCTATCGCAAGCCCAACACCTTGAAACCGGCGCCGGGGCACAAGATCTACCCCTATCTTCTGAGAAAGCTGCCCATCACCCGCCCCAACCAGGTCTGGGCGATGGATATCACCTACATCCCCCTCTCGGCAGAATGCTACGCATGCGCCTGCCGGGCACTGCATCGCCCGCGGGTACATCTATCTGGCCGCCGTGCTGGACTGGTTCACACGGCGTGTCCTGGCATGGCGGGTGTCGATCACGCTGGAGGCGGATTTTTGCATTGAGGCTGTCGAGGCAGCACTGGCGCGACACGGCGCACCCGAGCTCTTCAACACGGATCAGGGCAGCCAGTTCACGTCCACCGGCTTCATCAAGGTGCTGGCCGCCCGCAAAATCAAGATCAGCATGGATGGCAAGGGAGCTTGGCGCGACAACGTCTTCGTCGAGCGTCTGTGGCGGACTATCAAATACGAGGAAGTCAACCTGCGGGCCTATGCCAGCGTGGCCGAAGCCCGGGTCGGGATCGGCCGATACCTGGGCTTCTACAACAGCCGTCGACCGCACTCATCGCTTGACGGGAGAACCCCCGATCAGGCCTACTTCAACAAGCCAATACCTGATGCGGCAGCGGCGTAACCCAGGCGGAAAAACACTTACAGAACGCCCGAAACCTGTTCAAACAAACCGAACCACCTCTGCTGGTCAAAATCCTGAACTTCGCCGGGATTGATCGGTGTTGCCATAGCTTAACTCCATTTCCAAAGTTATCTTTATGACTTGCCTGTTGCAGCGTCTAAGTTCAGAGCATCGGGCGCTCTTGGGCCATAAACACATTCCGCATCCAGAATGTTAACTATTTGATCGGAAAGGACGCGACCTTTATCTGCGTCACTCCATCCTGCGCAAAGCGCAGTCAGACAGATCCCAATCAGCGTCGCCAAGGGGTGTTGTGCTGCCTTTTAGGTCACGCAGGGTTGGCACCGCTTGGCGAGAGCAGCGGCGCGGTTCAGCTTGAACTTGGCTCGAGATTAGGGGTTGGCAGCGGGCTGTAGTGGATGAATGAAGCAGTGTGTACGGATGCGAATTGCTGCAAGCTTCGCATGATCTGAAAATGCTGCATCGCGCGCTTCCATCGTTGGAACCCCAGCAGCGAGTTGCCCGCCCGATTGTTCATCGAGCCGCTCGGTTCAAGTAGATCGGCAGCGCCGACTTCGTTCAACGCAGCACCGTAGAACCGAAAGTTCTGAAACGCAGAACGTTGAATTCGGAGATTGGCAGATCCGACACTCCGTTCAGGATCAGGTCAGCGATGATCCGGCCTGTGATCGGTGCAAGCGCAAAGCCATGGGCCGAGAAGCCGAACAGATGATAGCCCCCGCCAAGTGTTGCCGGGCCGATCACCGGCAGCCGGTCGGGCGTGATCCCCTCGATCCCGGCCCAGCCGCGCAACACCCGCACGCCTGCCATGCAGGGGAATATTGCCGCCGCTGCCGCTGCATTGCGGGCAAGTTGGCGCATATCGAGGGCCGTGGTGCCAGTTTCGGGATTGGCGCGCCCCTGATAGGCGCCCCCGATCAAAACCGTGCCATTGCCGAACTGCTTGAAGCTCAGCGCCCGCCCCTGTGCGCCCACGACAGGCGACAGGAAAGGTTGCAGCCTTTCGGTGATCATGAGCATTAGGGCCGATGCCCTGACCGGCGCGTGATCGCCCATCATCGCGGCCAGGTCTCCGCCCCATGCCCCTGCAGCGTTGATGAGCAAAGGGGCGGCAAAGACAGGGCCGGTGCTTTGCACGGTCCAGATGCCGTTGGCGCGGCTAACGCCAGTAACTTTGCTTCCCTCCACAAGGTCCGCCCCGAGCGCGCACGCCTTGCGGGCAAACGCGCGCACCGTCCGGAACGGGTCGGCATGCCCGTCGCCGTGGACAATTGTCGCGCCCAGGCAGTGCGGGGCGACATCGGGAAGCAGCGCGCGCAAGGCGGTGACGCCAATGATCTCTTCATGCTTGAACCCGCAGGAAACGAGCCTCTCACGACGTGCATGCAGCGCGGCAAGCTCATCCTCGCTCTCGGCCACCTTGATCTGGGCAGCCGGGGCAAAGCCGCAATCATCGTCTACAAGCTCGGAGATCCGGTGCCAACACTTCAACGCGGCCTCGGCAAGCGGAAGTTCCGGAAACGCCCGACCCAGTCGCCGCACGCCACCGGCATTTGCGCCCGAGGCGTGCCGCCCGGCGTGATCCTTTTCGACAACAACGACGCGCATCCCGGCTCGTGCAAGATAGAGCGCTGCCGACAACCCGTGCAATCCTGCGCCGACGACCACGGCATCGGCCTGTTGGGTCGCCCGGACCATCTTCGTCACTCCGCCTCGTCGAGCGCCGCCAACTGCCCAAGCTCCAGAGGCTTGACCGGCGCGCGCAGGCGCGCGGCGCCGACATCGGTTATGGCGCATCCCCGTTCGGCAGCGATTACCTCTGTCACCGTCAAGCCGCAGAACCGCCCCTGACACGGACCCATGCCAGCGCGGGTAAAACTCTTGAGCTGGTTGGGGCCCCTGCAACCCAGCGCGACCGCCTCGCGGATCTGGGCGGCGGACACCTCTTCGCAGCGGCAAACGATGGTGTCGTCACCGGGCGGGATGCGAAAGCGGTCCGCCGGGCGATAGAGTGTATCGAGAAACCGCCTCAATCCGGCCTGATGATCCAACGCCCGGCGCATGCGCACGGCAAGGCTGTCGCGCTGTTCGGTCGTGATCCTGCCCAACCGGTGCAAGGCGCCAAGCGCCGCGATCTGCCCGCCTGCTTCGGCGGCCACAGCGCCCGCGATCCCGGCGCCGTCACCGGCGACGGCAATGTTTGGATGGCTGGACGTGCCCCAATCATCAACGCGCGCATGCCAGCAGGCCTGTTCGGGATGCCAGTCGTGCCGACATCCGGCAGCCATCGCCAGATTGACATTGGGGACCACACCCTGATGCAGCAGTACCGTCTCGGCGGGCACGCGACTCCAGCGGCCCGACTTGCAATATTCCACCGCCTCTGCGGCCCCTGCCCCAACGATCCGGATATCCTCGACCCCGCTCATTACCGGGATCCCAGAGGCACGGATCTCCCGTTGCCAGCGCCAGCCTTTCCACAGGCTGGCCGCGTGGCGCATCGTTCCGGGCAGATGAGGCAGCGCGCGGGTGTAGTTCCCTCGCGGCGTGGTGTCGAGCAGGCCCGCCACCTTGACCCCGGCGCGCAGGTACTGATGCGCGACGAGGTAGAGAAGCGGCCCGGTGCCGACGCAGACCGGCGCCGGCATGGCGATGCCCGATGTCTTGAGAAGGATCTGCGCGGCGCCCGCGTTCATCACCCCCGGCAGCGTCCAGCCCGGCACGGGAAAGGGGCGCTCCTGCGCGCCGCTGGCAAGGATGATCTGATCTGCCCGAAGCAGTTGTGCGCGATCGCCTATCGTTACGCCAATCTCGCCGCTAGCGTCGACCTGCCAGACGGTCGCGCCGGGAACATAGCGGGCGGTGCTGGCCCGGAACCGGTCGACCAGGCCTGCGCCATCGAGATACTCTGCCCCCAGGATCGCGGCGCCGTCCTCGCGGCGCCGCTCGACGGCGCGATAGATCTGACCGCCGGGCCGGGGTTGCTCGTCCAGCACGAGAACCGAGGCGCCATGTCGGCTGGCCATTGTCGCGGAGGCCATGCCCGCGGGACCGGCGCCGATGACGACGATATCGTGCTGCTCGCTCATGTGTCCTCCTCCGGGTCAAAGGACAATGCCGAGGTCACGTCAAAGGCCCCTTTCTGACGGGACACCCGCATTCCGTCGCGCACCTCGTGCATGCAGGCCTGCTGATTGCCCTTGCCGTCGATCTCGACCAGGCAGTCGAAACATACCCCCATCATGCAGAGCGGCCCGCGCGGTGTATCGGACAGGGCGGTGGTGCGGAACTGCCAGATCCCGGCGCCAAGCAGCGCCGCCGCAACGGTGTCTCCGGGCTGTGCCTCGATCACGGTGCCTTCGAAATGGATGCGGACGGGCGCGCCCGTGACCTCAAACACTCGGGACATGCTCAAACCTTTCCGGGCCAAGGCCGCTGGTTTCGCTCGGAAGCCCGCCCTTGGCAATCGCGGCGGCAAGGCTCTGGATATGGGCGGCGGCAAGGGTGACGCCGCTGTGACAGGTGGCGGCATAGGCGCCGGGACAGGTTTCCGAGCGGGCATAGATCGGTGCGCCATCCGGCGACATCACCCGCAACGCGCCCCAGCCGCGGACGATCCGGGCGTGGCGCAGATGCGGGAATGTCTGCACCGCACGTGACGCGATCCGGGCCTGGCAGGCGGCGGTTGTGCCATCGTCGAACCCCACCTCTTCCTTGCTCTCTCCCAGTTGCACGCTGCCTTCGGCGGTCTGCCGGATGCCGGACAGGGGCAGGTCGAGGAACGGGCGCATACGCTCGGTAATCAGGTTCTGACCACGCTGCGGCCGGACCGGAACCTGCAACCCGACCTGTTGGGCCAAGGCCGGCGTGCCAAGACCACAGGCGACGACAACCTGTTCGCAATCGAAGCTCTGGCTGGCGGTTCTGACCTGAAACCCGTGCGTCCGCTGCTGGATTTCCAGCACCTTCTCGCCACTTCTGATCGTGCCGCCCAGCAACTGGAACCCCGCGTGCAACGCCCGCAACAGGGCCAGCGGATTGACATGTCCGTCGGTCGAGGAATAGCAGCCCCCCACCACATCGGGGCCGAGACCGGGCACCATGTTTCCCAGCGCGCGGCGTTCCAGTATGCGATAATCCACATGCGGGGCGTGGCGGCACAGCAGTTCCATCCGCTCGGCCTTTTCGGTCATCTCGTCATCGGAGAGAAAGATCTCGATCCCGCCGGGCCGCCGATAATCGAGGCGCAGACCGGTCAGATCGGTCAATTCGCTCGCCAGCTGTTCCCAGCCCTGCGCCGATTGCCAGGTCCACTGGGCATAGGCGGGCATTTCGACCCCCTTGGACTGCACCCAGACCAGCCCGAAGTTGCCACGCGCCGCGCGAAAGGCGACATCGCCCTCGTCCAGCATCAGGGCCCTGACCCCGCGCCGTTGCAGGCCAAAGGCAATCGCGGCCCCGACCAGCCCGCCGCCGATCACGATGGCGTCGGCGCTGGTCATGCGAACCTGCCGATAGCGTAGGGCGCAAGATCGAGGTTCAGTGGCTCGCCCGCGATCAGCCCGGCAAGGATGCGCCCGGTATTGGGCGCCATGCCCAACCCGTAATGGCAATGCCCGAAGGCCACGAAGAGGCCCGCCGCGCCCGGCACCGCCCCGATCACGGGCAGGCTGTCGGGAAAGGAGGGCCGCACCCCCATCCAGGGGGTGACGGTTTCGGTATCGAGCCTTGGGAACAGCCGTTTGGCCATACGCCGGAATACCTCGGCGCGGCGATAATCGGGTGGCGCGTCCAGTCCCGCGAATTCGGCCGTTCCGGCACAACGCAACCCGTCGCGCATGGAACTGGCGACAAACTTGCCTTCGACATCCATGACCGAATTGTTCACCGCGATCCCCGGGTTGGCAAACATCAGGTGATAGCCCCGCTCTGCCTCAAGCGGCAGTGTCAGTCCGAGCGGCGCCAAGAGCCGTGCTGACCATGCTCCCATGGCGACAACGGTGCAAGCGCTTGTGATCGCGTCCCCGGTTGTGTCGATCCGCCATTCGCTCCCGTCGCGTCGCAGACCGCGAATCTCGGCCCGGCGAAACCGGGCGCCCATGCGCAGGGCCTTGTCCATCAGCGCCCGGCCCAAGGCACCGGGATCGGTGGCGCGGGCCTGATCGCGGATCACGATCGCCGCCCTGTAGTCGGGCGCGATCTCTGGTTCGATCTCGCGCAGCGTATTGCCGTCGATCCGCTCCAGCGGCACCCCCCGGTCAAGCCGCATCCGCCAGCCAAGCGCATCGAGATCCGCGTTTGCGGGGTTGCGAAAGACATGCACATAGGCCGCGTCCCGCAAGAGCCCCTCCTGCCCTGTCCCTTTCAGGTGCTGGCGGTAGAGTTCGACATTGGGACGATTGAGCGCGTTCATCGCATCGGCAATCGCGGGCAGTCGATCAGCACCCCCCGCGCGCAGGAACCGCAGCAGCCAGGGCAACATGCGCGGCGCGTGGGACAGTCTGACCGACAGCGGCCCCTCGCGGTCGATCAGCCATCCCGGCACCTGTTTCCAGAGGCCCGGCATCGACTGCGGGACGCAACTCCATGGTGAAATCACCCCGGCATTGCCATGGCTGGCCCCGCTGGCGGGATCGTTTCTGTCGATCAGCTCGACATCGAACCCCTTTTCCAGCAGGGACAGCGCGGTGCAGATACCGACGATGCCCGCCCCCAGAACGTGAACAGAGCCTCGCGCGGCGCCCGGCATTACGCAACCTGTACCCGTTTGCTGGCATAGACTTGCTGGAGCAATACCGGCAGCGCCACAATCATCGCGAACAGGTCGCTCTTTGACCCGGGTGTGACCATGAACAGGGCAGCAAGGGCGATCACCCAGCGAAGGGGTTTCGGCATCGGTGCGATGAAGAAGCCGCTGACGGCGGTTGCCATCATCACCACGCCCAGACCACAGGTCAGGACGGTTTGCAGGAACTCGGCCCAGGTGAAGTACTCTTCGAGCACGATCAGCATCGCGGGCGAGTAGACGAACACCATCGGCACCATCAGCTTGGCAATGCCAAGCGAGAAGGCCGACAGACCGGTTCTGAACGGATCGGCCCCCGCGATACCCGCCGCGGCATAGGCCGAGGCACAAACTGGTGGTGTGATTTCCGAAATCACGCCGTAATAGAGGACAAAGAGATGCGAGGCGAGCGGCGGAACACCGAGGTTTGCCAGCGCCGGCTGCGCGACCGTCGCCAGCATGATGTAAAGCGCCGTGGTCGGCAGGCCCGCGCCCATCAGGATGCAGGTGATCGCGATCAGCACCAAAGAGATGAACAATGTCAGGCTGGGGATCGAGATCTCGAGCATCGGGATCCAGCTGATCAGCCCGTGCACGGTTTCGGCCAGAGACAGGGCGCCATTGGCCACCATGAAGCCGAGCCGGAAACCCAGCCCGGTGGAATTGACCACGCCGACAACGATGCCGATGGCGGCCACGACGGCACCCACGGCAAGCGCGTATTTGGTCCCCAGCACCGCGCCGTCCATCACGTCGCGGATGGTCATCCTGTGCATCGGGTTGAGAAAGCCCACCACCAGGGCCGAGGTGATCCCCCAGAACGCCGCCATATGGGGCGAGTAGCCGCTGAACAGCACATAGATCAGGACGAACAGAGGGATCGAGGCGGGCCAGCCGCGCTTGATCACGCGCCAGAGCTGCGGGATCTCGGCCTCGGGCACGCCTTTCAGCCCCATGCGCTTGGCCTGGAAATGCACGATGCAGAGCACGCCGATATAATGCATCGCTGCCGGGATCGCTGCCGCCAGCACGATGGTGGTATAGGGAACCTCGAGAAACTCGGCCATGATAAAGGCCGCAGCCCCCATGATCGGCGGCGTGATCTGTCCGCCCGCGCTCGAGGCCGCCTCGACCCCGCCCGCCAGATGACCGGGATAGCCCATGCGTTTCATGTTCGGGATGGTCAGTGAACCGGTCGAAACCGTGTTGGCGATGGACGATCCCGAAATGGTGCCGAAGAAGGCCGAGGAAACGACGCTGACCTTGGCCAACCCGCCGGTGTAGCGGCCGGCGACCACGGTGGCCATGTCGACGAACAGTTGCCCCAGCCCCATCCGCTGCGCCAGCACGCCAAAGAGGACGAAATGGAACACAACCGTCGAGACGATCCACAGCGTCACGCCATAGATGCCTTCGGACGGGAAATACATGTTGTTGATATACTGCGACCAGTTGATGCCCGGATGCATGATGGTCTGGATCGGGATGTACTGGCCGAAAACCGCGTAGCCGGTGAACAGCAGGATGATGATCGGAACGACCATGCCCAAGGTGCGCCGGACCGCTTCGAGCAGAACCACGATCAGCGCGGTGCCAAAGACGACGTCGATCAGCCAGGGGTCCCCCTGTCGCATCACCTGCTCCACCATCTGAAAATGGATGCCGAAAACGGTGAAGTCGACCCCGTACCAGGTCACCCCGATATAGAGCGACGTGGTGATCCCGACGACGATGAAGACCCAGTCGATCAAGGGCACGTTCCCGAACCGGTACCACGCATTCGGGCGCATGGGTTGGTTCCGGTCGCGCTTGAACATGGGAAAGCTGATAAAGATCAGGGTGATGACGCCGGCCATGTGAAAACCCATGTGCCAGTAATCGACCGGCACTCCGATTCCGGCGGTGACATAGTGATAGGCCGCGAACACCAGCGAGAACAGAAAGACGAACCTGACGATCCAGGGACCGACCGTTCGGGTCTGAAGCGCGCTGTCATACTTCTTTTCAAGCTGTTCGGCCTCGTTAACGTCAAAGGTCGCCATGTCAGTCTTTCCGGATGTGAAGCGTTGGTTACCCGTCCGCAGGCGCGCGGCGCCTCGGGGTCGGTGAGGGAAACGGGCGCAACCCTGCGCCCGTTTCGACAGGGCGCGTCGGTTACTTGATCATCCCGATTTCTTTGTAGAACCGTTCGGCACCGGGATGCAGCGGGATCAGAACACCGGTCAGCGCGGATTCAAGCTGGATCGCCTTGCCCTTGGCATGGCCCTTGTCCAGCAGGCCGCGGGTCTTGTCGCTCCAGAGCGCCTTGGTGATCTCGTAAACCAGGTCCTCGTCCTGATCGACCGAGGTGATCAGCTGGGCATTCACGGCAACCGTGGCGGTATCGGCGGTGATGTTCTCATAGACGCCGCCCGCGATGTTGCTGTGCACATAATAGGGGATGATGCCGTTGATCGCGTCCCGCTCGTCATCCGAGAAGGAGTATAGCTCGAAACCCTTGGTCGACCCCAACTGGATCAACGCTGCAAAGGGCGTGCCGCCGGCATAGAAGAACGCATCCAGCTGACCATCGGCCAGGCGCTGTGCGCTTTGCCCAAGGCTCAGTTCGTGCTCCTCGACGGTGATCCCGTAATGCTTGAGGATCATCCGCACCGATACCTGTGTGCCGGACCCGGCCGCCGCCACGCCGACGCGCATGCCTTCGAGCCCCTTGAGGTCGTCGATGCTGGTACCCTTGGCCAGAACCAGGTGCATATCCTCGGGATAGAGGTTGGCAATGACGCGGATCTTGTCCTTGGGCACGCCGTCGAACTTGCCTTCGCCCTTATAGCCCTGCACCACGCTTTGCGCGCCTGCCAGACCGGCATCGAGCTGGCCTGCGTGAATGGCGTTGACATTGGCCACCGACGCATTGGTCGACACTGCGATTGCCACCAGACCGGGCACGCCACAGGTGCCGCCATCTTCACAAGCCCGCGCGCCCGGCGGGTTCGAGATTGCGTTGGCGATCAGGCCCCCGATCGGGAAATAGGTGCCGCCGGCCCCGCCGGTACCGATACGCCAGAATTTCATGTCCTGCGCAGTCGCGGCGCCAGCCGCCAGCAACAGACCTGCGGTCGCCGCAATCAGTTTGTGTCGCAATTTCATGTGTCACTCTCCGTTGGTGGTTATTTTCACGGTTTTGGTCGTCGTCGGCGGGAACAGGACACGGGTGTCAGGAACAAGCCAACAATCCGGCGCCTTCTACAGGGCCCTGGCAAAAGAGTGACGGGTTCAACCAATTAGGGCAAATTGTAAATATTTTTGATATGATCGATTTTTCTTATGGGATAGAGAGCCTTCTAAACCAGTCAAAGGGCAACAAATGAAGCTGAGGCAGCTTGAAGCGTTCCGCGAGGTCATGCTGACCGGTTCGGTGACCGAAGCAGCGCGCAACATGGGTCGGACACAGCCAGCAGTCAGCGCGCTGATCGCAGGGCTGGAAAGCTCGGTCGGATACCCGTTGTTCGAGCGACGGAAGGGACGGTTGCACCCGGTTCCCGAGGCCCATTACCTACTGGACCAATCCGCTACGATCCTCGACGATCTGGGCAAGCTTTCGCACAACATGCGGGCCGTGGGGCGTTTGCAGGAGGGTCATCTGAACATCGCCTGCCTGCCAGTGTTCAGTACTATCATGCTACCCAGACTGATTTCGAGTTTCGTCAAAGACCGGGGAAATGTCTCGGTCTCGCTTGTCAGCCAGTCCTCGGAACGTGTCTATGAACGGCTGGCATCGCAGCAATTCGATGTCGGAATCGCCGAAGCGACGACACATTCACCACTGGTAACCGAGGTCGAGACCAGCATGGACTGTCTTTGCGCCGTGGCTGCGGACAGCGATCTGGCACGCCAACAGATCCTGACGCCACATGATCTGGTGGGGTTGCCGATGACAACCTTTATCGACGGCCATTTCATTCGCCGCCAGGTCGAGAACGCCTTTGTCCGCGAACGCCTGGACCTCACCATTCGTTTCGAGATGCAAAACGCGGCCTCGCAATTCGCATTTGTCGAGGATGGGCTTGCCTGGGCGATCGTCAGCCCGATGAGTGTCTACTACTACAAGCAATCCGAACTCAACCAGCCGCGCATCGTGTTCATTCCGTTCCGCCCGTCGATCGTTTATCGCATCGCGGTGCTGACACCGGCACACACCCCGGTCTCACGCCTGGCCCGTGCTTTCTCCGATATCCTGGTCGACGAAGTGCGGCGCGTTGCTGGTCTAGACCCCCGCCAGGATCTGTCAGACAGACTATAACCAATCTCATCAAGGACAATTGCGCTGCCTCCTAGGTCACGCCAAGTTGGCGCCTCTCGGCGAGAGGATCAGCCAGCGCACTAGTCTATGGTGGTCCATCTGTTGATGGGTTTCAGTCCGATCTCTGCCCGGATTTTTCGTCCTTCAACCAGAACAGCGTAAGTCCCGGCCAATAGAGTGCTGCGCGTGCCACCGTTGGGTGGAGAGATCACACAGAGCCCGATAGCCGAACGCGCCTCGGCGCTATAAGCGCCGCTGGTGACAAAACCGACGATCTCATCGTCTCTGAGAACGGGTTCGTTGTGGTGCAATAGCGCGTCCGGATCATCCAACCGGAGCGAACACAGGAACGCACCCTTTCCAGCAGCCTTCCGTTCGAGAAAGGCATCCCGTCCGATAAAAGGCACCGGCTTGTCCGTCTTGCACACAAATCCAAGGCCCACCTGGTGCGGCGCGTCCGTATAGGCCAAATCGTGGCCCCAATGCACGAAACCCGCTCCGATGCGCAGGGCGTTCAACGCTTCGCCACCAACTAACTGCAGGCCGTGCGCCGCACCGGCGTCCATCAGGCAATCGAAGACATGCTCGGCAAAATCGGGAGTGATGAAAATCTCCCATCCGAGTTCCCCGGTATAGGACAACCGCTGGGCAAAAACGGGGGCGTGGCCGATATGAAAGTGTTGCAGGGTATTGAAGGGAAAGGCACTGTCGCTAAGGTCCAAGTCACAGACGGCAGTAAGGATATTCCGCGACTTCGGACCGCAGAGAGATAGCACCGCATAGGCCGTCGTTGCATCAGTGAAACGCACATCCTCATCGGGCGCGACAAGCCCTTGCAGATAGGCGCGATCCCGCCGTGTGTGCGATATCGCGCTCATGACCATGAAACTCTCTGGCCCGTGCCGCGCGACGGTCACGTCGCTTTCAATCCCGCCCCGGTCATTCAGCATCAACGTGTAAGCCACCTTGCCCAAGGGCAGCGCCATGTCATTGGTGCAAGCGCGTTGCAGAAAGCGTTCCGCGTCGCGTCCCTCGACCATCAGTTTTCCCAACATGGAATAGTCGATCAGCCCTGCCGCCTCGCGCACGGTGCGCTGTTCGGCCAGCATATGTTCGAACCAGCTTGGACGGTGGAAGGAATGATCGTAGGTGGGTGTGTCCCCGTCGGGCGCGAACCAACCCGGGCGTTCCCAGCCCTGCGCTTCGGCATAGGCCGCACCACGGGCCTTCATCGCGTGGTAGAATGGTGTACGCCGCAAACCTCGTGCGCTTTCCCGTTGCCGCCCCGGCCAGTGCATCGCGTAAGTCAGCACCAGCGTTTCAGGACAGCGTTCGCGCAGATAGGGATCGCGGGCTTGCCACTCCTCTATCCGGGCGGGGTCCATCTCGGACAGGTCCATCGTCGGGTGGCCTGCCATGATCCAATCGGCGAGCGCCTTGCCCGCGCCTGATCCAGATTGGATACCGGTGGAATTGACCCCGGCCAGCACGAAGTACCCCTTGAGATCGGGCGCCTCGCCCAGGGTAAAGCGGCCATCATGGGAATAGCTTTCAGGTCCGTTAAAGAAGGTGCGAATGCCCGTCTCTTGCAGGATGGGCACGCGGTTCATGGCCAGGTCCAGCACCTCCATCACGTCATCCTCGACAAAGGGCAGGCTGTCGAATTCGAAACTCTCGGGGATGCCGCCGGTCGCCCAGGGTTTAGCCTGGAAATGGGCGAAACCGAACAGCAGCTTGCCTGCGTCCTCTTTCCAATAGGTGCCGTCGCAGTAAGAGCGTAGCACCGGCAGGTCGGCGGGCAGGTCCGGGATCGGCTCGGTGACCAGATAATAATGCTCGCAGGCATGGAGCGGCACGCCGACACCGTTCTGGCGGCCCAGATCACGCGCCCACATACCGCCGCAGTTGACCACGAAATCGGCGGTGATGGTGCCGTGATCCGTGCGCACGCCGGTCACGCGACCATTGGCGGTCAACACCTCTTCGACCTTCACGTTCTCGCGGATCGTGGCGCCGTGTTTTCGCGCGCCCCGCGCCAACGCCTGGGTCAGGTCGACCGGATTGGCCGACCCGTCCGAGGGCATGTGGATGCCGCCCAGAACGCCCTCGGCATTCATCAGCGGCCAGCGCTCGACAATTTCTGCCGTCTCCATGTAATGCGCCTCGACCCCGAAAAGGCGTGCGAAATCGGCCTTGCGCTTCAGCTCGGCCATGCGCTCGTCATTCAGCGCGATGGATATCGAACCCGATTGTCGGAAACCGGGGTTCTGGCCGGTCTCCGCCTCGATCTCTTGCAACAATTCAACGCCATAGCTGGCAAAGGCGGTGGTGGCATGGCTGCCCTGCAATTGCCCGACCAGCCCCGCCGCGTGCCAGGTGGTGCCGCTGGTCAGGGTCTTGCGTTCCAGCAGCACGACATCGCTCCAGCCACCCTTGGCCAGATGATAGGCCACCGAGCAGCCCATGATGCCGCCGCCGATGATGACGACGCGGGCCCTGTCGGGAAGCGGAGTGGTCATTTGCTTGATCCTGTCTTGAAATTCGGGGATTGGGTGCGGTGGGTCAGCCGGTCGCGAACAGGCGACCGGCGCCCTCTGGCACGCCGTCAAGGCCCGCCAGCCGCATCAGGTGCCAGGCCAGAACCTGGTTCGAGGCGATCACCGGCTTGCCAATCCGCGCCTCGGCCTGGGCGATCACGTCAAGCGCGCGCAGGCTGGTGCAGGAGACAAAGACACCCTCCACCTCGTCACGCGCGCCGATGGTCGCAACGGCGTCAAGGATGCTCTGGGCCGAGATCCGGGCCACGGTGAAATCGTCGGACTGGTTGAACGAGGCAACCGCCACGGTTTCGAACCCCGCGGCGCGCAGATTGGCCTGCATTTCCAGCGTCACCTCGGGCGGATAGGGCGTCAGCAACGCGATCCGGCGCAGGCCCAGCGCCGAGAGCGCCGCCTTGCAGGCGGTGAGCGGGTTCGAGGTGCGGGCGCCGGGATGTACCGCGCGGATCATCTCGTCCACGCGGCCCTCGCCGATCATCGTGGCGCCCGAGGTGCAGGCATAGCCGATGGCGTCAAATCCGAAAGACGGCGGCAACAGTTCGGCGGTGCGCGGCAGATCGGCCTGCATCTGGCGCAGGGTTTCGGGCGAGACCTCCATCGCGTTGGGGATGCGCGCATGATAGAGCGCCACGCCCTCCCCCCGGAACAGCCGGGCGAACTCGTGCTCGATGGTCTGATCGGTCTGCAATACGATCAGCCCGATCCGGGCCTGCTGGCCAAGTCCGGCATCGGTTTCGAACGCAAGCGTTTCAATGACCGACGGGGGGGAGAACGCGGCGTTTTGCATGGCTACATCATCGCCCCGGCGCCGGCGCCATCCGATCCCTCTTGTTGCGCAAAGAAGGACGTCCCCTTGGGCACCGCCGGCAGCTCCATCTGATAGGTGGTGCAGCGCACCCGGCCCGAGGCCTCGCCGCGCACCAGTTCATGGGTGAACCGGCTTGGCAGGTGGTTGGGGCTCAGCTCGATCGCGTCCTCGGCGTAATAAGTGGTGATATACAGCGTGCGCGGCTGGTCCGACAGGTTCGGCGCCGAGCCGTGCAGCAGGCTGGCATGCATCAGGCAGACCGACCCCGCCTTGCCGGTGCATTTGACGATCTTGTCACGCTCTGCCTCGACGATCGCGTCATCCACCGCGCCGGTGAACACACCATTGTGCCAATGCGAATGGATCGGCCCCTTGTGGCTGCCCGGGATCACCTCGAGCGGGCCATTTTCCAGCGTCACGTCGTCGATGAACAACAGGCAGGTGATCATGTCGTCATTGGTCATCGGCTCGAACGGGAAATCCTGGTGCCATTTCACCTGGGTCGCCGATCCGGGCAGTTTCGAGTTCACCTTGCCATGATGAAAGCGCACGCCGGGTCCGATCAGCTCGGCGCAGTAATCCACCGTGCGCGCTTTGCGCATGGTGTCGGCGTAGACCTCCGAGACCTCTTCGGGCGACTGCACCCGGCGCAGGGCGGGCTTGTCTGCGCTGTGACCCGGTTGCAGGTCGAACCGTGCGCGACCGTCCAGCGTCTCGCCATAGTCGTCGGCATGGGCACGGCTTTCCTCGACCCAACCCGCGAACTCGGCCCTGAGCGCGGCCAGCTCATCAGGCGAAACCGCATCCTCGACAACCAGCACGCCGTCGCGCCAGAACGTGTCCTTCTGTTCCTGTGACAACAGTCCCATCGTCTTTCCTCCCTTGTTTGACCCGGTTGCACCGGGGGTGGTCATGCCGGCAGCAACGCCGTGCCGGGGTTCTGGAAAATCCGGCCGAAGCCGGTCAACTGATCGGTGATTCCGGCGCGGCGCAGGCAGCTCCAGAACTGGGCCTGGTTCGATGTGATCACCAGCTTTCCAGCGGCCTGTTCGATCTCTTCGACCACTTCGAGCGCGCGTATGCCGCCGCAGGACAGAAAGATCGCGTCTGCCTCGGGCCGGTCGATCGCCAGGGCGAATTCCTTCCAGAATTGCGGCGTTACCTGTCCCATCTGGGTGCCCGTGGACAGGTTGAGCCCCTGGATATCCAGCACCTCGAACCCCTTGGCCAGTAGATACTCGGCCTCGGCGGTGTTGACCTCGTCCAGATAGGGCGTGCCCACAACGATGCGGCGCGCGTTCAATGCATCGAGGGCGTCCAGCACCCCCTGAACCAGGCACATCGGCCGCGCCCAGGGCGCGCCCTTGGCGATCTCGGCCATGACCCTGTCCTCGCCGATGACGATGGACCCGCTGGTGCAGCTATAGCTGATGACATCGGGTTTCAGGTCGGGCTGGATCCGCGCCGCGGCATCGGCCATGTGGTCGATATGCCGGGCAAGCGTTTCTTTGGTGGTGAAATCGTCGGTCTTCAGGCGGGTGATATGCACCGCGACACCCGGCGGCACCATGTCGAAGAAATCCGCCTCGGCCGCCAGATCGGTGGACATCAGGATAAAGCCCAGCCGCGCACGATGATGGCGCCCGGCGTCCAGCACCGGTGACCAATCCCTGGATACGACCTGTTTTCCCGAGGTGAACATATGCGCTGTTTCCCTTGCGAGGCGGAGGCCGGCACATCGGGTGCGAGACAAACCGCAATAACTGGTATATACCAGACTCACCCGATGTAACGGTGAGTCCGCCCGTTCAGTCAAGTGAAATAATTTTCCTTGCCCGAACTGGTATATACCAAATACCCTTGTTGAAAATTGCGGGAATCAGATGAACGACGCAACACCCGATCAGCTCCGGACAGGACCATCGCGCGACACGCCGCGCTTTCAGCAGATCGTTCAGGACATCAAACGGCGGATCGTCGATGGCAGCCTGCCGGAACATGCCGCCCTGCCCTCGGAACGGCGCATCGCCGAGGAAACCGGCATCAGCCGGATGACCGCGCGGCGCGCGCTTGATGCGCTCGAGGCCGAAGGGCTGGTCTATAGCGCCGACCGGCGCGGGCGCTTCGTCTCGCCCAAGCGGGTCAGCTATGACGTCTCGAACATGGTCAGCTTTGTCGCCGATGCCGAAAGCCGGGGCGCCGCGCTGGGGATCGAGGTGATCCGGGCGCAGGAGGGCCGGGCCGACGCCGCACTGGCCACGCGGCTGGGGCTGAAACCGGGTGCCGCGATCTATGAATACACCCGCCTGTTCCGTCAGGATGGTCACGCGATCTTTGTCGAGACCGAATATGTCGATGCCGCAAGATGCCCCGACTTTCTGTCCCACGACCTGCATCAATCCACCACCCGTCTGCTCGACAGCCACTACGATCTGGTCGCGCATACCGGGGATATCATGATCCGGATGCGCGGCGCCCATCCCGAAGAGACCCAGTTGCTGGGATTGGCGCAAAGCCAGTCGGGGATCGAACTGACTCAGGTGATCCGGGACGCATCCGGGCGCCCTTTCTGTTTCGGCCGCCAGTTCTGGCGCGGTGAACTGGCAGAGTTTTCGGCCCGCGCCATTGTCGGAGGTTTTACCCATGGCTGACAGTCCCATGCGCGGCTTCGCCGCCGCCGAATTTCAGGCCCGCACGGCGCGGGCGCAAGACAGGATGGCGGCACAGGGGCTGGACGGTCTGCTGCTGATGACCGAACCCGAGTTGCGCTATTTCAGCGGCTTTCACACGTTGTTCTGGCAGAGCCCGACCCGGCCCTGGTTCCTGTTCGTGCCCGCCAGCGGCAAGCCCATTGCGGTGATCCCCGAGATCGGCGCCGAACTGATGCGGCGCGGCTGGCTGGACGATGTGCGCACCTGGCCCGCGCCGCAGCCGCAGGATGACGGGATCAGCCTGTTGACCGAGCTTTTGTCGCCGCTGGCCGCGCGCGGCGCGCGATTGGGCGTCATGAAGGGGCATGAGACGCTGCTCAGGATGCCGCTGGGCGATTGGGAACGCCTGATCTCTGCCCTGCCCGGCCTCGAGATTGCCGATGCCACCGGCCTGGTGCAGGGGCTGCGCATGGTCAAGACCCCCGCCGAGATCGAGAAGCTGGCCCATATCTGCGCGATCGGCTCGGCCACGTTCGAAGCGGTACCACAGTTCGTGTCCGAAGGGATGCCGCTGGACGCCGTGTTTCGCGAATTCCGCCGCGCGGCGATCGGGTTGGGCGCGGATGACGCGCCCTATGTGGTGGGCGCCGCCGATCAGGGCGGCTATGCGGATGTGATCTCGCCGCCCTCGCAACGGCCCCTGCGGGCGGGGGATGTGCTGATGCTGGATACCGGCTGTACCTGGGACGGGTATTTCTGCGATTTCGACCGCAACTGGGCGATAGGCCGTGCCGATGATGCCGCGCGCCGCGCCTATGACGTGCTGTGGCGCGCCACTCAGGCCGGGATCGACGCCGCGCGCCCCGGCGCCACCTGCCGCGACCTGTTCGCGGCCATGTCCGCCGTCATCGCCGAGCTGGATGACAGCGGCGGCGATATCGGCCGGCTGGGCCACGGGCTGGGCATGCAACTGACCGAACAGCCCTCGCACGCGGCCTTTGACACCACCGTGCTGCAAGAGAACATGGTCCTGACCATCGAACCCTCGCTCAGCTACGGCAACGGGCTGATGATGGTACACGAAGAGAATATCGTGGTGACCGAGGGGCCTGCCCGATTGCTGACCAACCGCGCCGCGCCCGAGTTGGTGATCTTGCAATGACCCGCATGCCCGCATCCGATCCCCAATTCGGCCACGCGGCGCCCCGCTCGACGACGGGTGGTTGGAGAGACGATCACGCAATTTCAGAAACTCTGAAATTTCTTTCAAAGGTTTCAAATTGCTTTGAGAGGACACGCTCTCTAGCCTCGGTGCGGGTGTAAACGTCCCGAAACCCGCACTTGGACAAGGCCAGGGACGGCAAAAAACAAATCACCAACAGGAGAAGACCATGAACAATCCCATCACTCTGGCCAGAAGCGTCATCGCCGTCGCGGCCATGACCACGGCATCGGCCGCATGGGCCGAATGTGGCGAGGTCTCGCTGACCGAAATGAACTGGCCCTCGTCCCAGATCATCACGCATACCGCCAAGTTCCTGATGGAACAGGGCTATGGCTGCACGGTCGAGCTGGTGCCCTCGGCCACCGTGACCTCGGTCGCATCGCTTGCCGAGAACGGCGAGCCCGACATCGTGACCGAACTTTGGCTGAACTCGGCCGGCGAGCCCTATCTCAAGCTCGAGGCCGAAGGCAAGGTCGAGCGTCTGGCCGAGGTGTTCAACCCCGGTGGCCTCGAAGGCTGGTGGATCCCCTCGTACCTGGCCGAGGCGCATCCCGAACTGAAGACCGTCGCCGACATCCTAGCCAATCCCGAACTGGTCGGTGGCCGGTTCAACAACTGCCCGGTGGGCTGGGGCTGCCGGATCGTCAACGACAACCTGATCACCGCGCTGGGCATGCGCGACAAGATGGAGATCTTCGATCACGGTTCGGGCGAGACGCTGGCCACCTCGATCGCGGCGGCCTACGAGGACAAGACCCCCTGGTTCGGCTATTACTGGGCGCCCACCGCGGTTCTGGGCAAATACCCGATGACCCAGATCTCGATCGGCGATATCGACACGGATGTGCACCTGGCCAACCAGTCGGCCGAGAATGCCAATCCGGGCGTGTCGGACTTTCCGCCGGCGCCGGTGCTGACCGTCGCGACGGCAGCCCTGACCGAACGGGCGCCGGACGTGGCCGAGCTGATGCGCAATCTCAGCTTTGACATCGACGTCATGAATGCCGTGCTGGCCTGGAAAGACGACACCGGCGCCTCGGCCGAAGAGGCGGCGGTCTATTTCCTGAGCAACAATTCGGACATCTGGGCTGGCTGGGTCAATGACGCGGCCCGCGAAAAGCTGGCCGCCCTGATCAAGTAATCCGGAACTGCCGCCGGGCCGCCATTGGTGGCCCGACGGTTTCCACACCCGCCGTCGCGCACCCGGCACCAGACGGGAACCGTCCGAGACAACCGTGAAAGGGGCTCGTTCTCATGGCCACCTATGACTTTCTGTTCAACAGCCTCGGCTTGCGCGACTGGTGCGATGCCGGCAAATCCGGCGAAGCCACATTGTCGATGGCCGATCTGCTGGCCAAGGCCGGTGGCAAGACCGAGACCACCCTCTTCAACCTGCCCTTTCCCTCGCTGGACGAACTGAACAAGGCCTGCGCCGCCTTTGCCAAATCGCGCGATGTGACCAAAGGGGTCGAGGACGCGTTCCTGGCGGCCAAGGGCGCGCTGCGCTTTGTGCTGGACCCGCTGACGCAGCCGCTGAGCTGGATGCTGGAATTCGCTCTGGCCACTTTCGAGGCGACGCCGTGGTGGATCATGATGCCGCTGCTGGCGCTGGTGGTCTATTTCGCCTCGCGCTCGATGCGGCTGGTGGGCTTTGTCATGGCCTGCCTGGTGTTTCTGGCCTTTGTCGACCACTATGACCACGCCATGCAGACGCTGGCGATCATCTTTGTCTGCGCCTTTCTCTGCGTGCTGTTCGGGGTGCCCATCGGCATCGCCATGTCGCGCAACGACCGGCTGCAACGCATGACCATCCCGATATTGGACATGCTGCAAACACTCCCCTCTTTCGTCTATCTGATCCCACTGATCTTTCTCTTTTCGGTGACCGAGCCCAAGCTCTATGGCATCGCCATCATCCTTTACGCCATCGTTCCCGTCATCCGCCTGACCGATCTGGGAATCCGGCTGGTGGACAAGGACGTGATCGAGGCCGCCGACAGTTTCGGCATGACCGACCGGCAGAAGCTGTTCGGCGTGCAGATCCCGCTGGCCCTGCCCAATATCATGGCCGGGGTGAACCAGACCATCATGATGAGCCTTGCCATGGTCGTCATCGCCTCGCTGGTCTCGGCGCCGGGCCTGGGGGTTCTGGTCCTGCGCGGCATCCGCAACCTTGAACTGGGTGTCGGCCTTGTGTCGGGCCTGGGCATCGTGCTGCTGGCGGTGATCCTCGACCGGGTCACCAAGGCCGCGCTCAACCGCGTCAACGCCGCGCAACAGCACTGAGGGACACGGGCATGAGCGAGAATATCAAGGTTTCGATCCGCAACCTCTACAAGATCTTCGGTGCCGATCCGAAAGCGGCGCTGAAACATGTGCTGGACGGCATGTCGAAGGCCGATCTGCTGAAACAGCACCGCCACGTTCTGGGGCTGCGCGACATCAATGTCGACATGCGCGAGGGCGAGATCACCGTGATCATGGGCCTGTCGGGCTCGGGCAAGTCGACACTGATCCGCCACCTGAACCGCCTGATCGAACCCACCTCGGGCGAGGTGCGGGTCGATGGCGAGGATGTGCTGGCCTATGACGAGGAACAGCTGCGCAACCTGCGCCGCGAAGTCATGTCGATGGTGTTCCAGAAATTCGCGTTGCTGCCGCACAAGACCGTGGCCGAGAACGCAGCCACCACGCTCAAGGTGCGCGGCGTGGCCAAGCGGGACTATCTGGTCGAGGCCGACAAATGGCTGGATCGGGTCGGGCTGCATGGCTATGGCAACCACTATCCGCACCAGCTGTCGGGCGGCATGCAGCAGCGGGTCGGGATCGCCCGCGCGCTGACCTCGAACTCGCCCATCATGCTGATGGACGAGGCATTCTCGGCGCTCGATCCGCTGATCCGCACCGACATGCAGGACCTGCTGCTGGAATTGCAGACCGAGTTGCACAAGACCATCGTCTTTATCACCCATGACCTGGACGAAGCCCTGAAACTGGCCGATCACCTGGTCATTCTCAAGGACGGCTATATCGTGCAGCAGGGCGAGCCGCAGCATATCCTGCTCAATCCGAACGATCCGTATATCGAGGACTTCGTCAGCGACATCAACCGGGCCCGGGTGCTGCGGGTCCGCTCGATCATGACTCCGCTCGATGGGCAGCCGGTACCGCCCGACGCCCATGGCGAGGTCGATCATGACGATACGCTGGAAAGCATGATTGCCCGCTCGGGCGGCGACACGTCGCATCGTTTTATCGTGATGCGCGATGGTGTGCCTGAGGGAACGCTCGATATGACAAACTTGGTCAAAGCACTGGTGCCGCGCGTTGCATCAGACGCGAGCACGCGGCGGAACTGACAGCACAATGAGGAGGTGTCAGACAGCTTCAAACCGGTCTCAGCTCGGACAGTAACCCTGCCCTTTATGCCGCAGCAAGTTGGCGCCACTCGACAAGAGCAGCGGCGCGGTTCAACCTGAAATTCTGTCGGCTGGTGAGGCTGCGCTGCGAGTTGGAATGGTTGAAGACCGAGGCGTGGTCGGAAGCAAACTTCTGCAAACTTCGCACGCGCCGAAAGCGTTGCATTGCCGGCGCGCGGCGTCGGAATGGCAGATGCGAATTCTCCGCCCTGTTGTTCAGCCAGCGACCCGTTTCCTGCCGATGGGCATTGCCGATGGCTTTCATCGCCGCACCATAGGACCTCAACCGGTCGATCACCAGGACATGAGGTCGACCGTGGCGCTTCATTGATTTTCTGAGGATTTTCAATGCAGCCTTCTTGTCCCGCGTCTTTGTCACAAAGCTTTCCAGGACCTCGCCTTCGTGATCGACGGCCCGCCAAAGGTAGTACCGCTCGCCATTGATCTTCACGAACATCTCATCCAAGTGCCAACGCCACTGCGGCCAGGACCGAAGCCGATCCGCGCATTTCCTGCGGATCTCGGACGCAAGCATCGGGCCAAACCTTTGCCACCAGAACCGGATCGTTTCGTGACTGACATCGACGCCGCGCTCGTGAAGCAGCTCCTCGACATTATGCAGCGATCGCGGAAATCTGACCTACAGCATCACCGCCAGACGAATGATCTCTGGACTGCTGTGGAAGTATATGAACGGATCGCGTCTCGGCATCCTCAGAGGCTACGAGACCGCCCTGCCCGTCTCAACCGGATGCCATCTGAGACCGCCGTTCATACCTTTGACAATACCACAACTCATATTTCCGACGCGCGGATTCCGTCCCCCAAGACATCAAACATTTGGTGAATCTGATCCTCACTGATGATCAGGGGCGGTGACATCACGCACATATTGATGATAGGTCGAACCAGCAGACCCCGTTTCTGGCATTCGGCATCGATCCGCGCGCCGATCTCATAGTCGCCTTCCAGCAAGCTGGTTTTATTCCCGTCGAGCGAGCACTGCACGCACCCCATCAGCCCCATGCCGCGGGTGTCGGTGACAATGCCGATCCGGCGCAGATCGTGCAGCCGTTCCTGGAACACCGGCGCGACCTGCCGGACATGTTCCAGAATGCCTTCGCGTTCGATGATCTCCATGCTGGTCAGCCCGGCGGCGGCGCAAACCGGATGGCCGGAATAGGTGTACCCGTTTGAGAATGTGGCATCGTTCCCGGCGATGTCGGCAATCAGCCGGTCGGAAATGATCGCGGCCCCCATCGGGGCATAACCCGATGTCATTCCCTTGGCGCAGGTGATGATATCGGGCTGAATGCCGAACACGTCCTTCGAGGCGAACCAGTGACCCAGCCGCCCGAAGGCGGTCACGACCTCGTCAGAGATATAGAGCACGTCATGGCGGCGGCAGATTTCGAGACAGCGCTTGTGATAGCCTTCGGGCGGGACAATCACTCCGCCCGACGCAAGGATTGGCTCTGCGATGAAGGCGGCCACCCTATCCGCCCCAAAGGTCAGGATCGCGTTTTCCAGATCCGCGATCTTTTCGTCCAGGAAGTCCGCGACACTCTGGCCCTCGGCACGATACAGCGGGTTCACATTCGGCAGGAAATGGGCCAGGTCATCGGCCTTATCCAACCACAGCCGGTCACGCTCTTTGCCGCTGACGCTGGCGGCCAGATAGGTGCTGCCGTGATAGGCCTTCTGCCGTGAAATTACGATCTTCTTGTCGGGATGTCCCATCAGGTTGTTGCGGAACTGGATAAACCGCAGGGCGCTGTCGACCGCGGTAGAGCCGCCGGTGGTGAAGAACACGTGGTTCAGATCGCCCGGCGCCCGCTTTGCCAGTTCGCGAGCAAACCGTGTGGCGATCGAGTTGGTGTTGTTGAAGGGCGAGAAATAGGCAAGCTGACGCGCCTGTTCCGCCATCGCATCGGCCATCTCTGTGCGGCCGTAACCGATCTGGGTGCACCACATGCCGCCGGGCCCGTCGATCAGCCGTTCGCCCTTGTCGTTGACGATATGAATGCCGCTGGCAGTTTCGACAAAAGTTCGGTCGTTCTGACCTACAGCGGCCATGCCTTCCCACGGGTGAACGAAATGACCGTTATCCCAGGCTCTGAGTTCGGTGTTATCCACGGCGAGCCATCTCCTCTTCTGACATGATGATCGGAAACTCCGCACGCACCTCTGCGTCGGCGGCGCCGAAATAGTTGGGGAAATGACTGTCCAAGATCGTGTTGGCCTTGTCCCGCGCCCGTTCCAGAAGGTCAGTCTTACCCTCGTTCTCCCAGGTGTCGGTGCGCTCGCGATCCATCAGCTGCGGATAGACGAACTCGGTATTCATGTAGGTGAGCGTATGGGAGTTGCCGAGGAAATGACCGGGGTCGAGGGCGCATTTGTGGATCACGTCCACGGCCATGGTCTCGTCCGAAACCTCTATCCCGCGCAGGGTGCGCAGGATCATGCCGCCGGCCTCGTCGTCGATGACCATGCTTTCGAAACTGCATCCCATCAAGCTGCCGATCATGCCGCCGAACTCGCACAGCCGGTTGGCACCCGCATGGGCGGCCAGCGAAAAGGTCAGCGCCTTTTCCAACCCGTATTGCGCATCAGGCACCTTGGCGTCGGTCATCCCCGCGCCCACGGAAGTGGGCAGGCCATAGAAATTGCCCATCTGTACCGCGGCGGCCCCGATCAGCGCCTGTTCGCCGCTGCCCCCGGTGAACGAGCCGCTGCGCAGATCGGTGATGAAGGGCCAGGCGGCAAAGCAGACCGGACAGCCGGGGGTGATCAGGTTGACGATTGCCACGCAAGCGAGGGTTTCGGCCACGGTCTGCACCAGTGTTCCGGCCAGCGTGGCGGGGGCGGTGGCCCCGGCCTGCGGCGGCACCGCCAGATCGACGGTCAGGCCCAGTTTGGCGGTGTCGATCAGAAGCTCCATGTTCTCGCGCCCGATCCGCAGGGGCGAAACCATCGGGCAGCCGCCAAAGATCACGCTGGGCTTTTTCATGAAACTGCCTTCGCCGCCCGAGGCCAGGTCGAACATGCGGATCGCGTGCGGGATGTGGCTGCGGTCGCGAAAGGTCAGGCAGGCGGGTTTCTGGCTGCCCGCCAGCATCGCGTAGACGGTGTTCATGTCATGGGCGAAATCGTCCGTCACATCGGTGGCCAGAACCGTATCGCCCAGCATGTGGATGTTTTCCAGTTGATCCACCAGCCGGGTGAAATCGTAGACGTCGCGCAGGGTCGAGGGGCGATAGGACCTCGTTTCGTAGTCGAAGGTGGTGACCGCCGTGCCCGAATTGGCGAAATAGACGCTTTCGGCGGTGCAGTGCATGTCATCCTTGCCCTCACGCTCGCCTCGCGCAAAGACATAGAACTCCTTTGCGGCGACAGAGAGCAGGTCCTCCATCAGCGCGCGGGGAAAGCACAGGCGGCCATGTTCGTTCAGCACCGCGCCCTTGGGCAGGACAAGATCCAGCAATTCGGGAAAGTGATCGGACACGCCGGTGCGTTCCAGCACGGTCAGCGCGGCCGAGTGGATGCTTTCCATGTCGCGCTGGCTGAGCGGTTTGTACCGCCCGCCCTGCATCCCGCCATGTACCGCCTCGTTACCGGTGGTCGCCTGCTGCACCGCGATCCGCGCGGCACGTCCGCCGCCACCCCGCCGACGGGGTTTTGTGGGTGTCTCAACCATTTGCTGCCTTCCTGAATTCTGGGTCCGGCCCGATCATGCGTAGATAGAAGTTGTAGAAATCGCCCACCCAGCCTTCCATTTCGCTCAACGGGCCGGGCTGGAAATAGGCCGAGTTCACGCCGGCCTGATTGTGCCGGATGATGCGTTCGTCATCCTGAGAGGTGACATGCCAGAGCCAGGTGAGCGCTTCGCGGTCATAGTCGCGCCCCTCTTCAGCGTCGGCATGGACCATCCAGACCACCTCGATGTCGGTCTGCTGCACGTCGCGGGGCAGGAAACGGTAGCCGACCAGGTGATCGGAATAGACCAGGAACCAGTTGAGTGGCCCGATCCCCATGTCGGTGGCACCGCCGTCATACCCTTTGAGGTCACCCAGAAGCGGTGCCAGGGGCGCGCCATCGCGACTGCCGGTATCGTAGCCGGGATAAAGCGGATAGCGGCGCAGATAGGCGCCGGTGAACGGCGTCGGAGCGGCCGCCCCGGTCAGGTCCAGCATCTCGGAGGACAGCCCCGCCGCCGCCGCGCGTTCCGCTAGCGGACCCACGAGCTCGGCCATTTCCTTGGGCGATTTCAGGCTGTGCGAGCGCGAATATTCCTGATGCGCCGGGCCGCAATGATAGCATTCCAGATAGTTCTCGACCGCCAGTTTCCAGTTGGCGAGCACCGGATAGCTGGCCTTGTGCGCCACCTTCAGACGGTCCAGCCCATAGGGCGCGGTCAGCGGGGCCAGTTGCGCCAGCGCCGGCTCCAGTGCCGGTGTGTCCGCGTCGCAGCAGACAAAGATCAGTCCCTGGAACAGCGTCACCCGGACCGGGAACAGCCCCCAGCGCGAGGGGTCGAAATCCGGCCCCATAGCCCGGCCCGCGCGCAACTCGCCTGTCAACTCAAAGGTCCAGGCATGATAGGGGCAGGCAAAGACGCGCGCCGTTCCCTCAGCCTCGGTGCAGATGCGCGAGCCGCGATGCCGGCAGATATTCAAATGTGCGCGCACCCCGCCGTCGCGGTCGCGCACGATGATGATCGATTCCGACCCGTAATCGAGCAAGACATAATCCCCAGCCTCGGGGATCTGGCTTTCGTGCCCGGCCCAGAGCCAGTTCCGGTTCCAGACCCGCGCGATATCGTGATCATAGATCGCTTGCGAGGTGTAAAACCCGCGCGGCATGGCCAGTCCGGGGTGGTATTCGGCAATCAGCGCGTCCAGTTCGGGGGGGCGTCCGGTCATGTCACGACTCCTCTCTCAGGTCGATGATTTCACGGCGGAACCAATCCTTGTCGGCATCCTGTCTCGGGCGTTCGAAATCACGGGCGGCGCGATGGCCGGAGAATACCGCATCGACGATCAGGCCCGGCTGCGCGGCATCCCCGATCAGCTCGAGCGTGGTCAGGTTCAGCGGCTTCAGGCTGGCGTGCAGGGTGGTCTCGCGGATGCGCTCGGTCACCAGCACCGCAGACTCGCAGACCACCGGTAGCTGTCGCCCGGTAAAGGCGCAGGTCAGGGTGGCATTGCCTGTGCCAAGCGCCGCAAGCTTCTGGTTGCAGCGGATGTCCACGCCCAGGTCGATCAGCCGGGCCTGAATGCGATGCTGTTCCAGAGTGTTCACGGTGAAGCTGGAAACCAGGCTCTCGGGCGTGGCAAAGATCACCTCCAGACCGGCCAAGGCCAGCTTCTCGGCAATCACGCCCGCCAGATAGACATTGTCGTCATCATAGACCAGGACCGGGCCCACAGGGGGCATCTGGCCCGACAGGATGTCGTCGGGTGTCAGGATGGTTGCGCCCGCCGCGATGTCTGGTGCGTGGCGTTGGGTGTTGCGGCCGATGCCGTCGCGGCGCCAATGGGCGCCGGTCGCCACAAACACGTTGCCGATGCCCAGTTCGGCGACCTGCGCCGCATCCAGCGCGCTGTTGGTGAACATACGCACATTGGCGCGCCGGTTCAGGTCGTTCAGGCGATAGTCCATCACCCGGCCCCAGGCCGACAGCCCCGGCAGGCGGCTTTCACGGGCCACGCGCCCGCCGAATTCGGACGATGCCTCGGCCAGTGTCACCTCATAGCCGCGCCGGGCCATCTGCATGGCGCATTCCAGCCCGGCCGGGCCACCGCCGATCACCAGAACCTCGTTCTGCTTGCCCTTCGAGGTGATGACCTCGGGATGCCAGCCACGCCGCCATTCCTCGCCCATGGTCGGGTTCTGGGTGCAGCGGATCGGAATGCCCAGATTGTCCGAGGCGACGCAGATATTGCAGCCGATGCATTCGCGGATCTCGTCGATGCGGCCTTCGCGGATCTTGGTCGGCAGGAACGGGTCGGCGATCGAGGGCCGCGCCGCGCCGATCAGGTCCACGATCCCCTTTCTGACCATCGACACCATAAGGTCGGGCGAGGTCAGCCGGCCCACGCCCACGACGGGCTTGCCGGTCACCTGCTTGACGAAGGCGAGTACGTCGTTCTGGTATCCGTCCTGCGGCTGAAACCGGGTGGTGATGCTGTCATTGTCCCAGCCCGAAACATTGACATCCCACAGGTCGGGCAGATCGGCCAGCAACTCGACCACGGCGCGGCCCTCTTCGGCGGCCTGCATGCCGTCGGGTCCCTGCATCTCGTCAATGGCGAAACGGAAGGCCACGGCACAGGTGTCGCCCACCGCCTCGCGCGTGTCCTCCAGCAACTCGCGCGCAAGCCGCACGCGGTTTTCCAGCGACCCGCCATATTCGTCGCTGCGGGTGTTCATATGCGGCAGCATGAAATGCTGGGCGATCGACATGGAATGTCCGGCATAGACATAAATGATATCGGCGCCGGCCTGTTTGGCGCGCAGCGCTGCATCTCGGTGCCAGCGGCGCAACTCGCGGATATCGGTCTTGTCCATGGCGCGGGCGTGTTTCGGCATCGCCAGATCGGCGCTCATCTCGGAGGGGGCCAAGATCGGCGCGCGGCTCAGATGGTTAACGGCGTGGTTGCCGTTATGCACCAGCTGGATCGCGGCCAACGCCCCATGTTCGTGCACGGCGTCCGTCATCAGCCGCAAAGCTGGAATGTCACGGTCATCCCAAAGCCGCCCCTCGGGAAAGGGCGAAAGATCCGAGGTGGGATGAATCTCGGTTTCCTGGTTCGAAACCACCGCCCAGCCGCCAGCGGCCTTTATCCCCCGCACACCGGCATCGGCGCGCGGACGCAGATGACCCAGCCCGGTGCAATGCGGTACCTGAAAGAACCGGTTGCGGGCTGTTACCGGGCCGATCTTAACCGGTTCAAAAAGCAAAGCGTATGGGTTCGCGTCGGACATATCGCGCGTGTTCCTATCCGTCGGGGCCAGGGGCGCAGAGGCGCCCCCGGCGAAATGAGTGAATTAGAAGCCGGCCTTGATCCGCTCGAACTCGGCCAGCATTTTGGCCTCGAGTTCCGGCGTCACCGCGTCAAAGAACAGGCTGCCTTCGAAGAAGCTTTTAGGATCGGAGAACCCGTAGGCCTCGATGTTGGCCTGATCGGCCATCTCGAACGCCTTGGCGTTGGAATGCGGATACCCCCAGTTGTCGATGATGTACTGACCGCTGACAGGATCGGTGAGCGCGTTGAGCAGGTCATAGACCTGTTCGTCCGGCGTGGTCGAGGATTTCAGATGCACATAGCCACAGACCCAGGTGGCGATACCCTTGTCGACGTCCCGCATCATCGCGGCGGGCACTTCGTTCCAGATCAGGTTCAGCTCGGACTGGTTCCAGGCCCAGCCCATTTCGATCTCGCCGCTGGTCATCGCCTGGTCCAGCTGGCCCGCATCCGACCAGTAGAACCGCATGTTGGGATGAATCGCGCGCAGGAAATCCGACGCTTCCTTGAACTGTTCGTCGCTCAGATTGGTGTAATCGGCGCCGTTGCCGGTGGCCAGCGAAGCCAGCGCATAGGCCGACGAGGCCGCATCGGGAATGGCGATCTTGCCCGCATAGGCGGGATCGGCCAGCAGTTGCAGCGAGACCGCGTCGGCAGCGATCTTGTCGGTGCGATAGATCAGGCCGGTATTGCCCCATTCGAAGGGCAGCATGTAGAGCTTGCCATCCAGAACGATGCCGTCGACCTCCCTGATCTCGGGCAGCATATCGGCCCAGTTGGTCAGCTTGCTTTCATCCAGCGGCTTGATCAGGTCGGCCGCCACCCATTTGCGCACTGCGTCCGAACAGGGATGTGCAAGATCGGCGGTAAAGCCCGACATAAGCTTCGTAAAAGCCTCTTCCTGGCTGCCGAAATAGGAATAGCTGGGCGCCTCGTTCCCGTATTTCGCCATGTAGCTGGCGAAAAAGCCCGGATCCTCGTAGCCCGACCAATCGAAAACGCTCAGGTCCGCCCCCCCGGCGCTGGCGCAGCCGGTGCTGATGGCGGTCGCGAGTGCGAATGCTGCAATGCCTTGAAGTCTCATGTTTTCTCCCGTTGGCTTGATTTTCTTTCTTTACCCAAATCGATCACACTGGCCACTTGCAGGCCCAACCAGACCGCGTCACCGCGATTGAAATCGACCGTGTGGAAATAGTTCGGCACCGACACCGCGATCGGTTTGTCGATATTCTCGACCGCGACATGATAGTGGATGTTCTCACCGTAAAAGGCGACATTGCTGATTTTACCTTTCAGCGTGGCAGGATAGTCGGCGGGTTTGTCGGCCTTGATTTCCAGCTGTTCGGGGCGGATGCCGACAATGATGTCGCGTGCCCGATCGGTGGCGTTGACATTTCGTTCGATCCGCATGCGGCCAAACCCGGCCGCTTCAATGGAAAGCATGCCCCCGGTTTCCTCCAGTACAGTGGCCGGCAGGATGTTCATCTCTCCGATGAAACTGGCCACCGCCCGGTTGCAGGGGCGCGCATAAAGCGTGGCCGGCGTGTCTACTTGCTCCAGGCGGCCATCAAACATCACGCCGATGCGGTCGGACATGGTCATAGCCTCGTATTGGTCGTGTGTGACCATGACAAAGGTGATACCCAGCGATTGTTGCAGGTTACGCATTTCGAACTGCATTTGTTCGCGAAGTTTCTTGTCCAGCGCCGAGAGCGGCTCGTCCAACAGCAGCACTTTGGGTCGCATGATCAGTGCGCGGGCCAGTGCGACCCGCTGGCGCTGACCGCCAGACAGCTCATTGGCTCCGCGTTGGTGCAACCCTCCCAATTCAACCATCTCCAGCGCCTCGGTCACGCGGGCGTCGATCTCGGCCTTGGGCACCCGCCCGCGCAACCCATAGGCCACGTTGTTGGCCACATTCAGATGCGGAAAAATGGCATAGCTCTGGAACACCATGTTGGTGGGACGGTTGTTGGCCGGCACGCCGGCCATGTCTTGCCCATCGATCAGGATGGCGCCCTGTGTCGGTTCCTGGAAACCCGCGATCATTCGTAGCACCGTGGTCTTGCCGCAGCCCGACGGCCCCAGCAAAGAGAAGAATTCGCCCTGACGAAGGTCCAGATCGATCCCGGAGGCCGCCAGGAAACTGCCATAGCGTTTCTCGACGCCTTTGAGTTCTATGATGTTTTTCTCGGTCATCAGACGTCTCGAGTTGTTGAGCGGCGTTGGAAATATTTGGCCAGCACCAAGAGCATGGCCGAGGCGAAAAGCAGAATGGAACCAAGCGCCAGAACATTGGGCAGCTTGGCCGGAAAGCGGATCTGGCTCCAGATGTAGACCGGCAGGGTTGGCTGGTTGCCAGACAGAAAGAAGGCCAGCACGAATTCGTCGAAGCTGACGGTAAAGGTCACCAGAATGCTGGCGACGATGCCCGGGGCAACAACCGGCAGGGTGACACGCCGGAAAGTCTCGAACACGCCACAGCCCAGATCATAAGAAGCCTCTTCGAGCGAGGCGTCGAAATCGTCAAAGGCGGATTTCAGGATCGATACGGCAAAAGGCAGTGCCAGAAAGGTATGCCCCAGCGTGACCGTAACCAACGACGGCTGCAGACCAAGGAACAAGAACAGCACCAGCATCGACGAGGCAACGATGATGCCGGGAATGACGAGCGGCAGCATCACCAGCCCCTCGGCCGCAGCCTGACCACGAAACCGGTAGCGAACAAAAGCGCGGGCAGCGAACAGCCCCATGGCGGTGGCCAGCAATGCCGTGACTGCACCGACACCCAGCGAATTCCAAAGCGCCTGGATCAGGGTATCCTGCTCGCCCAGCTTGCGGTACCAGTCAAGTGTCCAGCCCTTGATCGGAAATGCAACGATGGTTCCACTGTTGAACGAAAACAGCGGCAAGAACATCACCGGCAGGTAAAGGAAGATCAAATAGGCAAAGGCGTAGATCACAAGGAGTGAAGGACGTTTCATCTAATTCGCCCCCCCAAACCGCGACCCGCGATGACGAACACGATTGCCACAAAGCCGACCGACATCATCGCCAAAAGCGACAGCGTGGCTCCTAAAGGCCAGTTGTTCGCAGCACCGAATTGAACCTGAATCAGGTTGGCGATCATCTTGCCATCCGACCCGCCCACCAGCGCGGGGGTCACATAATCGCCCACCGTTGGGACGAAAATGATCAGGCTGGCGGCAATGATACCGGGCACGGTAAGCGGCAGCGTCACGCGCAGGAACCTTTGCAGCGGGCTGTTGCCTAAGTCGGTCGCTGCTTCAAGCAGGCTGGGGTCGATCTTTTGCAGACTGACATAGATCGGCAGGATCGCGAACGGGGCCCAGGCATGAGCCAGAGTCAGCACCACTGCAAACTCGTTATAAAGCAGAAAATCAAGCGGTTCATCGATCAGGCCGAGCCCCAGTAGCGCCGAGTTCATCACGCCATTGAATCCCAGTATCAGCTTCCATGCGAACACCCGCAGCAGGTAGCTGGACCAGAAGGGAATGGTGATCAACAAGAGCCAGATCGTTTTTCTCCGGGCCTTCATCGCGATGAAATAGGCAATCGGATAGGCCAGCACCACGGTCGCCAGAGTGACCGCGCCAGCGATCCAGATCGAACGCAGCATCAGGTGATGCACCAGCGGATCGGACAGCGCGGCGCGATAGTTCCCGAGCGTGGGCGTCTTATCAAGCGTAACGTAGGTCTGCGTCCAGAAGGAATAGGTGATCAGAATGACAAGCGGCGCCGCCACCAGAAAGCCGACATAGGCCGTGGCAGGCGAACTGAGAGCATATCCTCTGGCCGCTTCGCTTCTGGGCTTGAACACCGGACCTCCCCGACCTGGCCTGCCTAAATTCCCTAATGGACGATTGTCCATTAAGTATTGCGCGGCGGCAGTGCTTGTGTCAATCTACTCTTTGAAATTTGATGGAAATCGATCTACATGGTTGAATATGAAAGATATTACCTCAACCAAACACCGTCGACGCCGACCAGCCAAGCGTGATCCAGAAGCCAGCCGGCAGGCATTGATCGACGCGACTCTCGACACGATCGCTGAAAGCGGCCTGACGGAGGCCTCAGTCACAAACATCATTCACCGGGCGGAATTGTCGCGCGGAATGGTACACCTGCATTTTGGCGGCAAGGACAATCTGGTAACCGCAGCGGCCAAGCAGTTCAGCGAGCACTACTATTCAAAAATGGATCGGATGACCGACATCGGCGACGCCCCCCCGGCGGTGCGTGTGATGGCGATCGTCGTCGCCGATCTTTCCGAAACCCTACTCAGCCCGCGCGGGATCAAGATCTGGCATGCATTCCGCGGCGCGGCAAGTTCTCACCCCGGGATCGCCCAATACACCAGCACCCAAGACGAGCGTTTGGTGCAAAAACTGCGCTCCGCCTTTGAAGAAATAGCTGGCGAGGAGGGGGCATCGGCAACTCTCGCCGAAGATGCCACCCATGGCACGCTAGCGCTGCTTGAGGGCATGTGGGTGCACTACCTGACCGACATGGAGAATTTCTCGCGCGTTTGGGCGATGGAACTTGTGAGGCGCTTCCTAGCCGGGCTGTTCCCCATCCATTTCTTGGACCCTGCTACCAGCGCGAAGGCCATTTCTGGGAGGTGTCAGACAGCTTCGAACCGATCTCAGCTCGGACAGTAACCCTGCCCTTTATGCCGCAGCAAGTTGGCGCCACTCGGCTAGACGGCGGCGCGGTTAAGCTTGAAATTCTGTCGGCTGGTGAGGTTGCGCTCCTAGTTGAAATAGTTGAAGACTGAGGCGTGAACCACCCTGCCCGTCTCAACCCTATGCCTTGTGGCAAGACCCTTCGGATCAATGTAGGCTAGGGGGTCAAGGATACGATGCGGGTCTACCCTTGGGCGCAACGTAACACCCCCCGGAACCGAAGTTCGTCAACCTGTCGGGGCGGAAGTTCGGGAAGTTATTCGATCCGACGGACAACGAGGCCATGTCCGGTCGCGGTGGCAGCATTCCGCCACGCGTCTGGCCTGCGCCTGACCCTCCACCGGTCGAAAACTGGATGATCATTCCCGGGCAGTGCCTTTCGAGTCCCTCCTTGAGAGCC
The DNA here is from genome assembly GCF_021405525.1 of Ruegeria pomeroyi. GTDB lineage: Bacteria > Pseudomonadota > Alphaproteobacteria > Rhodobacterales > Rhodobacteraceae > Ruegeria_B > Ruegeria_B alba. Next base: position 1,477,466 of record NZ_JAGQAG010000001.1, on the reverse strand, counting down.
GCGTACTTCTCCGGGCGCCTCCTTTGAAAACAGGAACGATCACGGGACCAAGCCAGGTCCGGTAGGCGGCGAAGCGTCTACAGATCTAGGGGGCACCTCAAACCAGCAACCCGTTTCCTGACGGTGGCTGGCACCGATTTCCTTGAGGGCAGCACCCCCGCAACCGTTCTGGTTGCAGAAAACAACGCCCCCAGCAGTCAGGTAACGGACGCGTCCGCTTTGTCACAGGTCGGTTTGATATGCTTGGCCCCAATCACGACCACCGGACAACGCGCGGCAGAGAAAAGGTGCCTCAGGTCCTCTTCGCTCTTCAGTGGACCCACGTTGAGATCAACGACAATTGCCGCGACGCGACTGCGATCAACCCTTTTGAAAACTGCTGCGACCTCCTCGGTGGTTTGAACCTCGGATATCTTGGCCGCGGATGAATTGGCCAGCGCGCGCACCATGGCCAAGACCTTGGTCGAGTGTGAGTTGGGTGCACCGATCAAAAGCACATTGCCATGAAATGCAAGCATGGGGCGTTGGCAGAGCAGCAAAATATCTTCGTCGGCAGCAGCGGCGCATGCGCATGTGATCAGATCGCCTTCGGCCACCTCGCAACTCAAGCGCTCAGAGCGTCCAGATGACAAGTCGGCGATGAGTGTCTCCAGACGGCTTGCCTCCCATTTCACGGTTCGCCGCAACTGTTCGTCAGTTGGCATCTCCCGGAGCGTACCGTCGAGGGCTACGACCCTATGCCCTACACCAATAGCGAGGTCTGCAATCCGCGTATCTACTAGCAGGCCCCTCGGGATCGCTGGCAGCATGTCCAACAGGGTACGCGCAAATGACATCGTGGCCTTCACATCGGAACTATTCATTCCAACGACCAGAAGATGAGGTTCAGGACGCATCTCCTTGCTCATGAATGCTCACCCTCACCTGCCGCTTCGGTGCGGGCAGAAAACGCTCTGCGATCCCTGGCAAACGTACGAAGCCTTGCCTCGACTTCTGCATTCACGCTGCCATCCGGGAACTCTCCCGTTTCCACCCTTGCGCCTGCGGTGCGACCGGTCATGATTTCCACCCCCTCATCGACAGACCGGATCGGAATGATCCGAAAACGCCCCTGCCCGACGGCCTCGACCACCCGATCGCGCAGCATGAGGTGTTCGATATTCGAGGCCGGGATGATCACGCCCTGATTTCCGGTCAACCCACGCTCGGCACAGACATCGAAAAACCCCTCGATCTTTTCGTTGACGCCACCGATGGCCTGAACCTCTCCAAGTTGATTGACCGAACCGGTGATCGCGAGATCCTGTCGAACCGGCCTGCCCGAAAGCGCCGAAAGCAGCGCGATCAGTTCGGCACAAGACGCGCTATCCCCGTCGACACCGCCATAGCTTTGTTCGAAGACGAGGCTGGCGTGAAGCGAGAAAGGTGCATCCAGCGCATAGGTCGATGTTAGATAGCCCCCAAGGATCATCACTCCCTTCGAATGCAGGGCGCCGCCAAGCTCCACCTCTCGCTCGATGTCGATCAGCTTGCCCGCCCCCATCCGGACGCGCGCCGTGATGCGCGAGGGGCGGCCAAAGCGGTAAGTTCCTGTTTCGACGACGGAAAGACCATTGATCTGACCGACCATTGTGCCCTCTGTATCGACCAGGACGATCTGTCGTGAAATGGCCTCTTGGAAACGTTCCTGTACGCGCGACGCGCGACGCTCGCGCTCGCCCACCGCGCGCGCGATTTCGGTCTCGCTCACGATCGAATGCCCGTCCGATCGCGCATAGTGTTCCGCCTCGCGAAGCAGATCGGTCAACTGACCGAGTTGCAGCGTCAGCTTGCGCGCATCGCCAGCAAGACGCGTGGCCTCGTCCAGCAACCTCGCTGCGCCGGAATCGGTCAGTGGAAGCAAGCCCTGCTTCCGCGCGAAGTCGTGAAGGACCGAGGCCAGACCGAACAGTGTTTCGCCACTGCGCGTCACGGTGCCTTCGAAATCTGCCTGCACCTTGAACAGCTCGGAAAATTCCGGGTCCAGCATGACAAGCAGGCTGTGCAGCCTGCGGTCGCCCACCAGAACCACCCTGACGTCCAGCGGAATTGGCTCGGGCTCCAGCGAGGTCGTCGAGAACAGGCTCATGCGATCGACCAGAGACGTGATGGTGATCGACCGTTTCTTCAGGCACCGTTTCAGAGCGTCCCACGCGTAGGGTTCTGCGAGAATTCGCCGCGCATCAATCAGAAGATATCCTCCATTTGCAAGATGCAGCGCCCCGGGTCGAATGAGGGAAAAGTCGGTGACCAGAGAGCCCATCTGGGAAATATGCTCGATCCGTCCCGCCAGCCGTTCCAATGAGGGAAGGTCCTCGACAACGACTGGTGCCGAAGACATCGCAGCCGGATCGTGGGACACGATCACGTTGACCAGGTAACGTCGAAAGATCGGGTCCAGATGCGATTTCGCTATTGCTTCGGGAAACGGCCCGTTCTGTCGCTGGGCTGCCGCTTGGAGAAAGATCTCGGGGTTCTCGATCATGTCCTTTCGGACACGAAAGAGATAGTCGGACACTCCATCGACAGCACCAAAGGCGGACTCCGCCTCGCCGATCCGGCTGGAAACCGCGCGCTCTGCCATCTCGGCATTCAATGCCTCGACCCGCGAGCGGTGCTCACGCTCCATTTTGGAAGCGTCTCTGAGTATATCAGAGAGCTGGTTCTGAAAACGCTCGACCTTCTCCTCGATCACTGTCTGCTCGTCTTCCGGTAGCTTCTTAAACTCCTCGCTCTTGAGAACATTTCCCTCCTTGGTGGCAGCAACCATGAAACCCATCGGCGTTCTGATCAGTGTCGTGTTTTCCTCCCGAGCGCGCTCTGCGAAATCGGCCATAGCCTGCTCGTGCCGCTCGCTAAAACTCTCTTCAATAGCGCGCCTCTGCGCCTGATATTCCTCGGATTCGAAAAGCGCAGGCATGTCGCCCGCCAGGTCGTCTATGACGTCCTCCATCTCGACCTTTAGCCGATCCGCCAGGCCAACAGGCAACTTCAGCGCGACCGGTTTATGAGGCGCATCAAAGTTGTTCACATATACCCAGTCGCATGGTGTTTCGCGCGTGGCAGCATGAGCGCGCAGAACCTGTTCCACCGTGGTGTGGCGCCCCGTCCCTTGCGGGCCGAGAACGAAAAGATTGAAGTCTTCGTGCCGAATTTCCACTGCCAGCTTGAGGGCACGCAGCGCTCGTTCCTGGCCAACCAGCCCACCTTTGCCAGTTTGCTCGGTTCCCGCGCCGACGAGGCTCGCGGGATCACAAGTTCGCCGCAACTGTTCGACCGACAGTTCGCCCTTCAATCGTGTAGCCATGATAGCCACCCTGCGTAATCTTCATGCATCCAATCTACGCAGCGGGAAGAAGTCCGCGTTGATCTCCATCAAGCGTTTTCGGCTTGTCTATGTTGCTCCTTTGTCGCACCAGCCCTGTAGTCGGAGGCCGCAAATGGCAACAAGTGAAATCAAGCCGGGAGGCCTCGGCATCCCTACTCCTCCAGCCCCTGTATCTTGCCGAGCAACATGTCAATGTCCTCGCTTTCGTGAAGTTTTATTTCCCGACCGGTCGAAAGCAGCAGAACTTGGTCGCCGGAGTTGTTGCCAGTGATTGCGACAATGTGCTGGACATTGACCACATGACCAGTGAGTTCGTCATCTATGATTTCAATCATCTGCACCATTTCATGACCCAATTGTTCTTCTTGTTCACGCGCCCCAGGCCCGCAGTCAGGCAGACAATAGCCGGTCCACCCAAACTCAGAAAGAATGACTCTCGTCATATCATAAAGCGGTCTCGAACTGGTCTCAGCTGGAACAGTAACCCTACCCTTTCTGCCGCGGCAAGCTGACACCACTCGGCTAGGGTGACGGCGCGGTTGAATTTGAAACTCTGTGGGCTGGTGAGGCCGCACTTCGAATTGAAGTGATTGAAGGCCGAGTCATGACGGCAGCAAACATCTGCAAACTTCGCATTCACTTGAAGCGTTGAATACCCCCTCTCTTCATAGGAATGGCGAATGTGATTTCTCCGCCCTATTGTTCAGCCAACGAACCCGAACGTTTCGTGGCTGACATCGACGCCGCGCTCGTGAAGCAGATCCTCGACATTGCGCAGCGACAGCGGAAATCTGACCTACAGCATCACCACCAGACGAATGATCTGTGGGCTGCTGCGAAGGGAATTACAAGGATCACGTTTCGGTATGCTCAGAGGCTAACTGCCCACCCTGCCCCGCTCAAGCGCCATCCCTCTGACAAAGCCAAACTGAGACTAGGGTGGCTGGCGGGGAGACAGGGATTCGAACCCTGGGATGGCTCTCACCATCAACGGTTTTCAAGACCGCCGCATTCGACCACTCTGCCACCTCCCCGGTCGCATTCCCTCTATGCGTTCGCCCCGGACGAGGCAAGAGGCCAGCCGGGAAAACTTGCCGAAGCCCGTGCAGCAGGCTTTCAAAGGGCGGGTCCGCGCGTTATGATCCGCCCCAAAGCGGGCCTTGGCGCCCACAGCAGCGCAACGACCGGACAACCGGCAGCGGGGCGGCGCGCGCCCCGGATACAGGCAAGGATACAAACGACATGCACCGCAAGAGCCCATTGTCCCGCCCACTGACCCGTTTACCGGCCCTTGGGCTTGGCCTGTTGTTGCTGGCCGGTTGCGAAGAGGGCGCCAACCTGTCCTTTCTTCAGCCAAAGGACAAGGAGGAGGCCGCCAGCAGCGAAACCCGCAGCACCAAACTGGTCGAACGCGATGTCGAAGCGCCCGAGGTGTTCCAGGTGACAGAGGCCGGTCTGTGGGACGGACGCCCCTCGCTGGGTGGTGTCTGGGTGGCGCATCCCGACGTCAAGGAACCCGAGCGGGTCATCATTCGCAACGCCACCAACGACAAGTTCGTGATCGGCGCCCTGTTCCGGCGCGAGCGCGACATTCCCGGCCCGCGCATTCAGGCCTCGTCCGATGCCGCTGCCGCGCTGGGCATGCTGGCCGGTGCACCGGTGGAACTGAACGTGACCGCGCTGCGCCGAGAAGAGGTTCAGGAGGAGCCGCCGCTCGAAGAGACGCTGGCCGAGGCCGACGCGGTCGAACCGCTGCCCGAGGTGGCTGAAACCACGCTTGATCCGGTTGCCGGTGCCGCCGCAGCGATCGAGGCCGCCGCGCCCAGCCCGGCCCCGGCGGCAGCCCCCGCCCCCGCTGCACCGCCCAAACCGAAACCGCAGACCTCGTCGCTGGACAAGCCCTATATCCAGATCGGCATCTTCAGCGTCGAGGCAAATGCCAAACGCGCCGCCGACCAGATGCGCGCCGCAGGCATGGTGCCGACGATCCGGCAAGAGGCCACCAGCGGCAAGAGTTTCTGGCGGGTCGTGGTCGGCCCGGCGCAGTCGAAATCCGAACGCACCGCGCTTCTTAAACAGGTTCAGGGCACCGGTTTTTCGGACGCCTATGCAGTGAAGAACTAAGACGGGAGGGTATCCCAATGCCGACTTTCATCCGCTCCGCCCTGCTGGCCCTGGGCCTGGCGCTCGCCGCCCTGCCCGCGCTGGCCTATGACACCTCGGCGCGCGCCGCCTATGTGCTGGATCAGAGCACCGGCACCGTCCTGCTCAACAAGAACGCCGACGAGGCGCTGCCGCCCGCGTCGATGTCGAAGCTGATGACGCTCTACGTCACCTTCGAGGCGCTGCGCGATGGACGGCTGACGCTGGACGAGCGGTTGCCGGTGTCACAGCACGCAATGAGCTATGGCGGCTCGACCATGTTCCTCAATACCACCGACCGAGTGCGGGTTGAGGATTTGCTGCGTGGCATCATCGTGCTCAGCGGCAACGACGCCTGCGCGGTGATCGCCGAGGCGCTCAGCCCCGATGGCACCGAGGCCGGGTTTGCCCGCTTCATGACCAAGCGCGCCGAGCAACTGGGCATGACCCGCTCGACATTCGCCAATTCCAACGGCTGGCCGGCAGCGGGACATCTGATGTCGGTGCATGATCTGGCGGTGTTGGCCAATCGGTTGATCACTGATTTTCCCGAGTATTATCCGCTGTTTGCCGAGACGGAATTTGCCTTTGACGGCCGCGCGCCATCGAATGTCCGCAACCGCAACCCGCTGCTTAGGCTCGACATCGGCGCCGACGGGCTCAAGACCGGGCACACCGCCGAGGCGGGCTATGGTCTTGTCGGCTCGGCCCGTCAGGGCGATCGCAGGGTGGTATTTGTCCTGACCGGGCTGGAAAGCGAAGCCCGCCGCGCAGAGGAGGCCGAAGCGATCGTGAACTGGTCCTTTCGCCACTTTGCCACCAAAACCGTTGCCCGCGCCGACGACCCGGTCGCCCGCGCCGAAGTCTGGATGGGAGCAAAACAATCGGTAGGACTGGTTCCGGCCGAGGATCTGAACCTGCTGCTGCCGGTCCTGTCCGATACCAAGGTCGCGGCCGAAGTGGTCTATGACGGTCCGATCAACGCGCCCATTGCCAAAGGCCAGCAACTGGCCGAGCTGGTGATCAAGCCCGACGACCTGCCCGAAATCCGCCGCCCTCTGGTTGCGGCCGAGGCGGTGCCGGCGGGTGGCTTTGTGGTGCGGATCAAGACCGCCGCCAACCTGCTGCTGCGCCAGCTCAACGCCGGACCGGCGGAGGCGATGTGAGCGGCACGGGGCTGTTTCTGACCTTCGAAGGCATCGACGGATCGGGCAAATCCACCCAGGCGCGGCGGCTGGCCGAAACCTTGCGCGCGGCGGGTCATGACGTCGTTCTGACGCGCGAGCCGGGCGGCTCGCCCGGGGCCGAGGAAATCCGCCGTCTGGTGCTTGAAGGCGACCCCGACCGCTGGTCGGCGGAAACCGAGATCCTGCTCTTTACCGCCGCCCGCCGCGATCATCTGGAACGCACCATCGAACCGGCGCTGGCCGCGGGCCGCGTGGTGATCTGCGACCGTTTCGCCGACAGCACCCGCATGTATCAGGGCCTGTCGCGCGGCGATCTGCGGCAGCTGGTCGACCAGTTGCATGCGCTGATGATCGGACGCGAACCGGACCTGACCCTGCTGATCGACATGGACCCCGAAACCGGCCTGAGCCGCGCCAAGGGCCGGCAGGGCAGCGAGGAACGGTTCGAGGATTTCGGTCCCGAGCTGCAACAGCGCATGCGCGCCGGATTTCTCGACCTGGCGCGGGAATATGCCCATCGGTTCCGCATCATCGACGGCAATCGCGACATGGACAGCGTGGCGGCGGATGTGACAGAGATCGTTCTGACCCATCTGACCCGGACCCGATGACCGACGAGATCCCCACCCCGGAGCAGGCGCCCGGTGCGCCACATCCGCGCGAGACGCTCCGCCTGTTTGGCCAGGACGCCGCGGAACGGGCCTTTCTCTCCGCCTATGGCTCGGACCGGCTGCATCACGGCTGGCTGCTGACTGGGCCGCAGGGGGTGGGCAAGGCTACGCTGGCCTGGCGCATCGCACGCTTTCTGCTGGCCACGCCGCCACAGTCCGACGATGGCCTGTTCGGCGCCCCCCCGCCGCCACAGACGCTTGACATCGACCCCGAACACCCGGTTGCGCGCCGGATGCAGGCCGGGGCCGAACCCGGGCTGGCCGTGATCACCCGCTCGGTCAACGACCAGGGGCGCTTGCGCTCCGAAATCGTGGTCGAGGATATTCGCAAGCTGGGCCGCTTCTTTGGTCTCAGCTCGGCCGATGGCGGGCGGCGCGTGGTGATCGTGGACAGCGCAGACGAAATGAACACCAGCGCCGCCAACGCGCTGTTGAAGATGCTCGAGGAGCCGCCCGCGCGCACCACGCTGCTTCTGGTCTCACACCAGCCCTCGCGCCTGTTGCCGACCATCCGCTCGCGCTGCCGCACCCTGCGCCTGACACCGCTGTCACCCGCCGACATGCAGGCCGCACTGGAACAGGCGGGCGCCGGGACCGAGGCGATGCCGGAGCATCTGGCCGCGCTCGCCTCGGGCTCGGTCGGGCGGGCGCTGCGGCTCTTGAACCTAGACGGTCTGGCGCTCTATGCCGAGCTGATCGCGCTTCTGGACACGATGCCCCGGCTCGACCGCCCGCGCGCGCTGGCGCTGGCCGAGGCTGCGGCAGGGCGCGGCGCGGCCGAACGGTTCGACCTTCTGCTGGGCCTTGTCGACATCGCCTTGGCCCGACTGGCACGTACCGGCGCCACTGGCATGCCCCCCCAACCCGAGGCCGCGATGGGAGAGGCGCAGGTTCTCTCTCGCCTCGCCCCCGACCCTGACAGCGGTCGCCGCTGGGCCGATGTTGCGGCCACCATCTCGGCCCGCGCCCGGCATGGGCAGGCTGTGAACCTTGACCCCGCAGCGCTTGTCCTAGATACGGTGTTCAAGATGCAGGATACCGCCAGCTGGGGCCGATGAGCACGACCGACACCACACCCGAGATCACCGACAGCCATTGCCACCTCGACTTCCCCGATTTCGAGGGGCAGCTGGACGAGATCGTGGCCCGCGCCGCGCGGGCTGGCGTCACCCGGATGGTGACGATCTGCACCCGGCTGAAGAACGAACCCGCCGTGCGCGCCATCGCCGAGGCGCATGCGCCCGTGTTCTATGCCGCTGGCACTCACCCGATGAGCGCCGCCGAGGAACCCATGGCCACGGTCGAGGAACTGGTGGCGCTGGCCCGGCACCCTAAATTCGTCGGCATCGGCGAGACCGGACTCGACTATCACTACACCGCCGACAGCGCCGAGGTGCAGCAGCGCTCGCTGCGCATTCACATCCGCGCGGCGCAGGAAACCGGCCTGCCGCTGATCATCCACGCCCGCGCCGCCGATGACGACATGGCCCGCATCCTGGCCGAGGAGTACCAGCGCGCGCCCTATCCCTGCGTGATGCACTGTTTCTCCTCCTCGCCCGCATTGGCGCGGGCCGCCCTTGATCTGGGCTTCTACCTGTCGATGTCGGGCATCGCCGCATTCCCCAAAAGCCAGGAGCTGCGCGATATCTTCGCCGACGCGCCGCTCGACCGTATCCTGGTCGAGACCGACGCCCCCTATCTGGCGCCGCCACCGCATCGGGGCCGGCGCAACGAACCGGCCTATACCGCCCATACCGCACGGGTCGGGGCCGAGCTGTTCGGGTTGGATTACGCCGATTTCGCCGCCCGCACGCAGGCCAATTTCGACCGGCTGTTCATCAAGGCCGCCCGCTTCAAGGCCGCCGCATGAGCGGCGAGCTGCGCTTTACCATCCTGGGCTGCGGCTCTTCCGGGGGGGTGCCGCGCCTGGGCGGGCATTGGGGCGACTGCGACCCCGAGAACCCGCGCAACACCCGCCGCCGCTGCTCGATGCTGGTCGAGCGTGAAAGCGAGGCAGGTGTGACAACCGTGCTGATCGACACCACGCCCGACATGCGCAGCCAGCTGCTGGATACCGGCACCGGTCGGCTTGACGCAGTGGTCTATACCCATTCCCATGCCGATCATGTGCACGGGATCGACGATCTGCGCATGATCGTGTTCAACATGCGCGCCCGCATCCCGGTCTGGGCCGATGGCGATACCCAGAACGCGCTGTTGTCGCGCTTCGGCTATGCCTTTGTGCAGCCCGATGGCTCACCCTATCCGCCCATCCTGAAGATGAAGACGATCTCGGGCCCGTTCGAGATCGACGGCCCCGGTGGACCGATCGCCTTTCGCCCGTTCCGGGTCGGCCATGGTTCGATCGACAGCCTGGGATTTCGCATCCACGAACTGGCCTATCTGCCGGACGTGGCCGAGATCTATGACGAGGCCTGGGCCGAGTTGCAGGATCTCGATTGCTGGGTGCTGGACGCGCTGCGCCGGACCCCGCACCCGACGCATGCGCATCTGGACAAGTCACTGGACTGGATCGCACGCGCCGCGCCGCGCCGGGCGGTGCTGACCAACATGCATATCGATCTCGACCACGACACCGTGGCGGCCGAAACCCCCGATCACATCACCCCCGCCTATGACGGGATGGTGATCCGCTACGCGCTCTGAGGTCGCTCTGTCTGCGCGTCGCCATATGTTCCCGGCCCCGCAACAGGGGGCCGGCTGAACCATGTTTCAGGCGCTGATAGATGTTGTTCTGCCGGTTTTTCTGGTGATCGGCGCGGGATATGGCACAACGCTGGCGGGCTATTTCAAGCCCGAGCATATCGACGGGGTGATGCGGTTCACCCAGGGCTTCGCCATCCCCTGCCTGCTGTTCCGCGCCATTGCCAATCTGGATCTGAACGCGGGCTTTGACCCGGCCCTGCTGGCCAGTTTCTACATGGCGGCGTTCTTGTGTTTCACCGCTGGCCTGCTCGGCGCGCGGTTCCTCTTTAACCGCGATTGGGAGGACAGCGTCGCCATCGGCTTTTGCTGCCTGTTTTCCAACTCGGTCCTCTTGGGCCTGGCCATCACCGAGCGCGCCTATGGCCCCGAAAACCTGGTCGGCAACTATGCCATCATCGCCATCCATTCGCCCTTTTGCTATGCGCTGGGGATCACCACGATGGAGGTGATCCGCAATCGCGGGCGCGGCGGGCGCAAGATGGTGACCTCGGTCCTGAACGCCATGTTCCGCAACGTGCTGATCCTGGGGATCGCACTGGGCTTTGTCGTGAATCTCACCGGAATCTCGCTGCCCCAGATCGCCGATGACGCGCTGTCGCTGATCATCCGCGCGGCGCTGCCGGGGGCATTGTTCGCCCTGGGCGGGGTGCTGGTGCAATACAGACCCGAGGGCGACACCCGCGTGATCGCCTATATCTGCGCCATCTCGCTGCTGCTGCATCCCGGTCTGGTCTGGCTGTTCGGCTCGGCGCTGGCGCTGCCGCAGGATCTGTTCCGCTCGGGCGTGCTGAACGCGGCCATGGCGCCGGGGTTCAACGCCTATATCTTTGCCAATATCTATGGCCGCGCCAAACGGGTTGCCGCCTCGTCGGTGCTGGTGGCAACCGCGGCTTCGATCCTGACCGTGTGGATGTGGTTGATGCTCTTGGGGTGAGTTGGGTTGACTTCGCCGTCCCGCGCCCCACAACTCGGACCATGACAGAGACAACCGCCCTGATCGTCGCCCATGGCCAGCCCTCGGACCCGGACCCGGCCGAGGCCGCGCTGACCCGTTTTGCCGCACGGGTCGCTGCATCCGCCCCCGGCCTGACCGTGCATTCTGCCACAATGGCCGCTCCGGGCCGGCTGGAGGCCGCGCTGGAGAGCCTGCCCGAAACGGTGCCGATCTATCCCCTCTTCATGGCACGGGGCTGGTTCGTCACCTCGGCCCTGCCGCGCCGGTTGGGCCCGCGGGGCAATCAGATCCTCGATCCGCTGGGCATCGACCCCGACCTGCCCGCCCTGATCGCCGCGCATCTGTCAACGGAACTGGAGCAGCGCGGCTGGCCGGTGGCCGAAAGCGGGCTGGTGTTGGCTGCCCATGGATCGGGGCGCAGCCGCAACCCGAGTGCCGTGGCCCGTGGCTTTGCCGAGCACCTTCGGGCGCATCTGCCCGTGGCGCGCCTGTCCGTGGGATTTGTCGAAGAGGCGCCCTCGATCACCGAGGCCGCAAGCGGGCACGGCGCGATGTCGCTCTGCCTGCCCTTCTTTGCCTGCGCCGGCGGCCATGCCAACGAGGACGTGCCGCAGGCGCTGCAACAGGCGGGCTATGCCGGGGCGCTGTTGCCGGTTCTGGGTGACCTGCCCCCGGTTCCGGCGCTGATCGCGCGCCGGATTTCCGAGGCGGGCCGCTAGGCTCAGTTGCCGCTGGTCGAGGCCGAGAAGACCGGGATCGCAGGTGCCGCCGCAGCCGAAGTCGAGGCCTCGGTCAGCACGGCGACCCGTTCCGGCGTCTGCCCCAGCACGCCGGACCCGCTCTGCGCCGCGTTCAGTGCAAGCCGCATCCACTCACCGGCGCGTGCCATGCCGACCGGAGCGCCAAAGCCCTGACGCAGCTGGTGGCTCACCACCTCGCCATAGCCAAGCTGACCGGCCGACGCCAACAGCGTCGCCGAAGCCAGCGCCATCTCGGCGTTGTCGGTTCGGTATCCGACACCCAGACAGATCTTGCCGCCCGAAATCAGGCTGGCCATCGGCTGACCCGAGGCCTGCAAGAAGGCCGAAGTGGCGGCGACCACCTCGGACGGGGCCTTGGTGTCGATGTCCACCATCTGCGGCGCCATCGCCTGGGCCAGGCCATCGCATTGCTGCTCGACCTGTACGGCGGTCATGTTGGGAATCGTGACCTCGATCTGGCTTGCCTCGGTCATTGCCTGACTGCGGGCCTGGCAGAACTGTTCGTTCAATGCAAAGACCGGCTCGCGCACCTGGCCCGGACGGCTGGGACCGCCATTCGACGTCGTCAGCAGATTGACCTCGTTGCAATGGGCGTTGATCGAAACAGGTGTGGTCTGGGCGAAGCCGAAATTGGGCAGGGCCGCACCGGTCGCCGCCCGCGCGGTCACCACCTGCGACGTCTGCGGGGCCGTTGCCGCCATATGAGTCTGGGGTTGCACCGGCTGCACGGCCTGCGGGGTCTGGATACCAAGCTGCTCGTTGCGATAGGTGCGCAGAAGCCCGCCCTGCCCCTGGCTGGCCAGAATCTGATTGTACGGCGCAACATGGGCGCTGGCCAACGCGCGCTGATGCGAGGCGAGCAGGAACCCGCGCTCGTGATCGTCCAGATACCCGTCGATCGGATAGCCCATATCGGCCTGGAAATGCGAGATACCTGCCCGGCTGCGGCGGCCCAGAGACCCGTCAACGGTGCCGACATTATAACCGAAATAGTTCAGCGCGGTCTGCACTTCGCGGTTCTGCTGGCGCTGCGCCGAGGAGACACCGCTCGATTGATAGGTCTTGCGCGTGGTCTGCTGGCGCTGGCGCTGCTTGTTCTTGTGAACCTCGTTCACGATCAGGCCACCCAGCAGGGCGCCCCCGATCAGCGCCGCAGCCTCATCGGCTGCAGCCCGCTGGGCCGGTACCACCACCATGCTGGCAGCCACGAAAGATGCACATAGGCGTCGCTTCATCATGTCAATGACCTTTCCCTCTTGCCATTGACCGCGCGTAGACGGGCGCGCAACGGCCCGGTTTCGAAAATGACCTAAACTGGATCAATGCGACCAAACCCGAAGCACAAAGTCAAGGTCGTTGTGCTGCGGCGCACCTCCGCGGGGCATCAACTTGCCAGATTGCGGGCGGCGCCTTGCCCGGCCGCCGCCTCTTCCTGCGGGCTTGGCGTGGCCGCCCGCTCGAGCGGCTCGACCGAGGTTGAGGACTGGCCGGCCTCATAGAAGCGATGCGTCGCACGCCCGGCGCGCTTGGCAGCGTAAAGCGCCAGATCGGCGGCATGCAACAGGGTCGAGGCATCGGGCCGCGCGAATTGGCTGGACAGGACCGTGCCGACACTGGCCGAGATGCGGCACTCCTCACCGTTGAAGGGGATCGGCTCCTCCAGCCGGTCGATCAGTCGCCGGGCGATGCTGTCGAGCCGTTCACGCTCTTGCAGGTGGTTGAATATCAGCACGAATTCATCGCCACCGATCCGCGCCACGGTATCGTCGCCGCGAGTCTCTTCGACCATCACGCGAGCCACATGTTGCAGCACGTGGTCACCAGCGGCATGGCCCAGCGTATCATTTACCGACTTGAAATAGTCGAGATCCAGATGCATGAGCGCAAACGGTGTCGTCCCGGCCAGCAGCCGCGACAGGATATGATCCATCGCGCGGCGGTTCTTGAGCCCGGTGAGCGTATCGGTAAAGGCCTGCTCCTCGGCAGCGATCATCGCACCCTGAAGCCGCAGGTTCAGCTTGCGCGAGGCCTCCATCGCCGCCGATTTCGCCTCGACCAGATAGAGCAGTTCGATCGCCAGATCGGTGCCCGAGAAATCGGCGCTGGTCAGTGCATAGTCACGCACCGCGTCCAGGATCGAGATGCCGAAGGACAGGTTGACGATGGCCCCATGTTCGCCCGGCAGGGGCACGATCAGCCCCTTGAGCGCGGTGCGCGGCTCGTCCCGCAGGCTCAGGTGCAGCTTGGCCCCGGAACTGGCCATCAGCGCTGGTACCGTCGCCACCGACCGGGGACGCAGCAACTCGAAGGTCTCCAGAAACTTCTCGCCCTGCATCGGTTGCTCCGGACGCAGTTTCTGCAAGGTGGGCCCGACGCGGGTCATCCGGCCAGAGCGGTCCAGCAGCACAAACATCGGACAGAGCCGTTCCAGCAGAAAGGCAAGGTCTTCCAGGTCAATCATCCCGCGCGCGCCCCCAATTCGAAACTGCGCCCCTCGGCAAAGGCGGTTTCGATCAGCGTGATCTCGATCACCTCGGCCTTGCCTCGGGTACCGGAGTGCTCCAGCATCACCAGCGCGCCGTAATCGTCAGCCATGGCGCGCAATACCCCCATCATCACATTGGCATAGCCCGGCAGACCCGTATGGCAGGCCAGGCTGAACCGGCCGCCCGATTCTTCGCGCAACTCCAGCGCAGGCAGATGCAGATCCGAGACCGCCAGCCGCGCCCGGTCGGGCAGATCATCCAGCGAATGCAGGAATTCCAGATATGTCACGCCGCCGAACCGCAACAGACGGCGCAGCGCCTCGGTATTCGGGTTGGACACCAGATAAGTGCCCAGATCCTCGAGCACCTCTCGCTGCGGGCGGCCCAGTTCCAGGCACAGTTCCTGCAAGACCCGTAACGAGGTCTCGTCATCATAGACAAGCATCGCCTCAAACTCGATAAAACCGAGATGTGCCGCCTCCGTGATCCGGATCCAGCGGCTCTGCCCATAGGTGTTGCATACAAAAGATTGTATGGCCCTGTTGATCAGCCCATGCATGGATGGTCCCCTAACGCTTGTCGGCACTGTCGCATCCGAAACATTAACAAAGCGCCAATAGCGCCCGGTCTTTACCTCGAATTGCTCCTATTCTTGGGGTGATATCAGCGAGCCACCGATATCCAGTGCCCGCTGACCGGAGGGTACGATGGAAAAATCGCCGTCCAGCGCCCGCATCAGCAGCGCCTGCTCGGCAGCGAGGTCATCGCCCTTACGCGGGTCACCTGCCGGGCGCAGAAATAGATCGCCCGCGGTGTTGCGTCGCAGATGGGTGGCGCGGACCAGTCCCAATTCGTCCAGATATAGCACGATCGCCTGGTTCTCGGCCGATACGACCGGGCTCAACGCGCCGCGTATCAACACGCAGCCCGCCCGCCCGTCAGGCAGAGGGCGGGCGCAACCGTCACGCCAAATTTGCAGTTGATGCTGGGGAACACCATCCAGGTCTGCCTCGCTCAGCCCTTCCTCCTTTGGACGCACCTGCATCCGCGCCACCAATTCCGGCACAAGATCAGCGTTCAGCGGCAGTTCCGGCGTCTCGAAGAGATAGCGGCTGTCCACCTCGCGGGCGCGGTCCAGTGCGCGGATCAACCCGGCATCCCCCCGCGCAACCGCCAAATCGCGCAACTGCGCTAGCCCGGCCTGCCCGGCATGGCCCCAATCATGGGTCATCTCCCAGATCGGCAATTCAGCGCGCTCGGCGCGTGCGTCGGCATAACGCGCAACCTGGCTTGCCGTCGAAATGCGCAGGCTGTCCAAAAGCGGCGTCAGCCACAGGGCGGCGGACACAAGCACCAGAACGGCCATGGTCACGTTGAAACGGCGCAGGCGCGCGGTCCAGTCGCCACCGCGCAGCGCCAGCAGGCAATAGCCCAGGCCATAGATGGCCATCAGCCCCGCGCTGAGCGCCGCGAACAGGCGCGCGGGTGTCCAGCCGTAACCGACCACCCGAATGCCCAGCGCCCAGATCGCCAGCGCGATCGGCAGCGGCAGCAGGATGGCCAGCACCCGCGTGCTGGCCCGCAACCCGGGCGAAGCCACCGCATGCGCCTCGTCCCGGTCGAGCGCGGTCGAGATCAATGTGATCGCCGCGGCGGCAGTGGCCAGCAGGATCGCGGCCGAGGACAGATCGCCGAACAGCCCGCTCAGCCCCCTCAGCGGCAACGCCGCCAGAAACAGCACCATGACGGTCAGCAACACCGGCAGCAGCAGCCGCAAGAGCCGCAACACCGGATAGGGAGAAACCCTGCTTCGCGCCTCGTGGATCACCGCCAGGGCGAAACCCAGCACAGCGCCGCTGAGCGCGTAAAACAGCACCCCCTCTTCCAGAATCCTGTCGATCACCCCCACCCCGACAAGGTCAAGCAGTGCATCCGACAGCAGCAGCACGCCCCAGAACAGGCCGACAAAGACCCAGGCCAACACGAAGCGCAGCGCGGTTTCCCAGGTGGCAGCAAACAGGCTGGCATAATCGAACACGCGGCGCCGCCCTTCGGCCCGAACCACCAGGAAGGGCAGCGCGACAAAGACGAAGCCCGCCAGCGCTAGCACCAGTTGCGGATGCTGCAACAGGCGCGAGGCCGGATCGAACCGGCTGGCCACCGACCAGGTCAGCAGGGTCGCGGGCAGCGACAGCCACAGGCTCATGACCGCGCCCCGCAACAGGCCCACCGGACCCGCCAGCGCCAGCGTGGCGCCCGATTGCACCAGAACCAGGCTCAGCAGGCAGAGCCAGACCCGTTCGGGCAGCACCTCGCGGCCCCAGACCTCGGCCAGCGCCCAAAGCGCCAGCGCGGCCAGCGTCCCGGCGGCGGCCTGCGCCAGCCGGTCCCGTATCGCAACCGTCACGTCCAGATCCGTCATGCCCGCCTCTTGCACCGCCTGCCCTGCCCCAGTCTACGGGGCGCACGCGGCGAATGCCAACGGCAAAGACGTCCGGGCAACCTGGTCAGAAATCCGTGGGCGCGCCACCCTCGGCCTTGCGGCGGGCCACGAAATCGGCCAGCTCCTCGCGGATCCCTTCGTCCATCTCCGGCGCCTCGAAACTGCCGATGATCTCCTTGAACAGGTGATGGGCGCGCTCGGGCGTCCAGATGGCCCCTGCCGCCTCCCAGCCCTCGTAATTCTTCCAGTCGCTCAGGAAAGGCTGGTAGAACGCGGTGGTATAGCGGTCCTGGGTGTGCTGGATACCAAAGAAATGCCCGTCATTGCCGACCGCGCGGATCGCCTCCAACGCGATATCGTCCGGCGTGGTGGCATAGGTCGCGGGCTCCATATAGCGCTGGATCTGCTGGAGCACCTCGCAATCCATGATGAACTTCTCGGGGCTGGCGATCAACCCGCCCTCCAGCCACCCGGCGGCGTGATAGACCATGTTGGTCCCCGACTGCACCGCCGCCCAGAGCGAGTTCGACGTCTCCCACATGGCCTGACCATCGGGCACGTTGGCGGCGCAGACCCCGGAGGACCGCACCGGCAGGCCGTAGAACCGCGCCATCTGGCCGGTCATCTGGGTGGCGCGCATGTATTCCGGCGTGCCAAAGGCGGGCGCACCGGATTTCATGTCCACATTGCTGGTAAACGTACCGATCACGCAGGGGATGCCGGGTCGCACATATTGGAACAGGGCAATGGCGCACAGCGCTTCGGCCAGCGATTGCGCCACGGCGCCCGCCATGGTCACCGGCGCCATCGCGCCCGCCAGCGTAAAGGGCGTAACCACGATCGCCTGCCCGCGCCGGGCCAGCCGCAGGCAGCCGTCGATCATCGGATGGTCGTGTTTCAGCGGCGAGGTCGAGTTGATGTTGGTATACATCCGCGGCGTCGCCTCGAACTCCTCGTCACTGAGCCCCCCGGCGATGCGCACCATCTCCATCACGTCCTCGACCCGCTCCTTGCCCAGGCTATAGGCATGCATCACCTTGTCCGAGATCGTGAGCTTGTCATAGAGCACGTCGAGATGCCGGACCGAGGCGTGGATATCCACCGGTTCCACCGGATAACCGCCCGCGAAATGGATACAGTTGAAATACTGCGTCAGTTTCAAAAGGTTGCGGCATTGCTCGCGATTTCCGGGCACTTTGCGGCCGATCTCCATATCCCAATAGTTGGGTGGCGAGGAGACATTGCCGAACAGGATCACATTGCCGCCGATCCTGAGCGTGCGGTCCGGGTTGCGCGGGGTCAGGGTGAACTCGCGCGGCGCCTTGGCCACCATCTCCATCACCCAGTCACGGCCCATGCGGACAATCTCGCCATCCACGCTGCACCCGGCCTCACGGAACAGCGCCAATGCCTCTTCGTTGTAAAAGGCGACGCCGATCTCTTCGAGGATGCGCATGGCGCCATCATGGATCGCCTCGACCCCCTCGGGGGGCAGCGGCTCGGTCGGGCGGTCGGTATTGACCGGCAGGCGCCACGGCATCTGCTCGATGACGGCCTTGCCCCTGCGGGCGGCGGCGCCGGCGCGGCCTCCGCCGCGGCGTTTGCGGGTGTCGGTATCAACCATGGGACCCTCCTGAGATTTTGGTCAGGTTCCCATCTTGTCGGGGCAAAGCCGCTCTATCCACGACACGTCATGTCGCTTTTGGTCAGCGCAGCGGCGTATTGACGCAAATTTTCGCGTCAGTGCCCCAACCAGTCGCCGATATGGCCAATATGGGGCAGAACGACATCGGCATGAGGGGACAGATCCTCGGCCCCGGCCAGACCGGTGAGCACTGCCACCGTGGTCATGCCCGCCGCGCGCCCGGCCATCATGTCATGGGTGCTGTCGCCCACCATCGCCACCCGCGCCGGGTCAAGCCCGATCCGGTCGGCAAAAGCCAACAACTGCCCCGGCCCCGGCTTTGCCCCATGGCCGCTGTCGAACCCGGCGATGAAATCGAACCGGTCCGCCACCCCGACCGAGCCCAGATGCGCCCGCGCCGGGGCCTCGCCATCGTTGGTGGCAACGCCCAGCCTGAGGCCGCGCGCGCGCATCGCATCGAGAAAGGGCGCCAGCGGCACCGCCTGAACCTGCGGCGCGCGGGCGCTTTCCTCGTTGATCATGTCGACCAGCGCGCCGTGGCTGACCCCCGGGAGCTCTGGCAGCAAAACCTCTGCGATCTCGCCCGGCGTGCCTGCGATCACCACACTGTCACGGGCATAGCGCGCGGCATCGAAATCGAAACCGATCATGGCGCCCAACTGCGCCGCACGTGCCGCATCGCCATCGCCGATGCGCATCAGAAAGGCACGCCCAAAGGCCCCCCAGGTGGCGGCAAAGTCAAAGAGTGTTCCGTCCTTGTCGAACAAGAGCGCGTCGATCGGCATGTGATATGGCTCCGTCTGTCTGGGTCAGGTCCAATGCATCTCGCCACCACCCAGAACGGCGCGCGCCTGCATCGGCTGATCATAAGCAATGCCCTGTTCATCGCAAAAGGCAATGACCCAGGCGTCGTCCATCGTCAGGAAATCCAGCACCGAGGCCAGAAACTGCCTGTCTCCCGCCCGCGCGCGCAGATCGCCGATATCGGCGCCGGTCGACCCCAGAAACACAGGCAATAGCTCGTCATTGGTCACCAGCCAGGTCAGCGCCTGCAAGGCCAGCGTTTCGGCGGCATCGGCGGAAATTCGCATGCAAGCTCCGGCTGGGAGAGGGTTGGAAAGGGTTTGTTAACCTGTCTCATAAACACTTTGACAAGAATTGGAAACAATAGTCGAAAGGCTGGGACCGTGCAGGGAACGATACTGATCCTCGACGGTGTCTCCACAAACCGGATCATGCTCAAGGTGCAGCTGTCGGCTGCCTGGTACCATGTGGTGCAGAGCGACCGGCTGGAGGGGATAGGCGCGTTGCTGCGCCGGGTGCGCCCGGATCTGATCCTGTGCGCGATGACCCTGCCGGACGGCACCGCGATGGATGCCAAGCGCGCACTGCTGGCAGATGAGAGCCTGGCAGGTATCCCGATGATCGCCATCGCCGGGCACAACGACCATACCGCCCGCCTGCGCGCACTGGAGAGTGGAATCGAGGACGTGCTGTCCCAACCCTATGACGACGTGGTCCTGCTGGCCCGGGTCCGCAGCCTGGTCCGCGCCTATACTGGGATCGAGGAATTGCGCCAGCAAAGCGGTGCGCGCGACATTGGCTTTGCCGAAGGCACTACGACGTTCCGCGGCCTGCCCCGGATCGCCGACATTGCGCTGGTCACCCAGACCCCCGGCACCGGCGCCATCTGGCGCAGTCGCCTCAAGGATCAGGTGGCGCATCGAATCGACCTGCACCGGATGGAGGATATTCAGCACCTGCTGCGCGACCGTGAACCGGATGTGATCGTGGTCGAGCTGAGCGACGGCGTCACCGGGCTGCGCCTGCTAGCCGATCTGCGCGCACGCGGCGCCACCCGCAATGCCGCGATCCTTGCGATTCCCAATCCAGCCAACGCGCACCTGGCCGCCGATGCGCTGGACCGGGGTGCCGATGACGTGATGCCCGGTGGCTTCGCCCTGCGCGAACTGGTGCTGCGGCTGGAAACGCTGCTGCGGCGCAAGGCCCGCTTGGACCGCTACCGCTGCACGCTGAATGCGCGGCTTCAGGCGGCGCTGACCGACCCGATGACGGGGCTTTGGAATCGCCGCCATGCCCTGCCCGAGCTGGATCGCATCCTTCACGAGGCCGGTTTGACCGGAGAACCCTATGCGGTGATGTTAGCCGATCTGGACCATTTCAAGGGCATCAACGACCGTTTTGGCCATCCCGCCGGCGACGCGGTGCTTATCGAGACCGCGCGGCGCCTAATCGGTCAGATGCGCGGCGGTGACCTGCTGGCCCGTATCGGGGGAGAGGAGTTTCTGATCGCGCTGCCCGGTGTCTCGCAAACCCAAGCGCTTGGTGCCGCCTCGCGGCTTTGTGCCCGCATCAATGGGGAACCCTTCGTTGTGCCGGGTCAGGCCCAACCGATCACGGTCACCACCAGTATCGGGCTTGTAACCGTCACCCCCGCCGGGACCGAACCACCGCTCAGCCCCGGCGAATTGATCGCACAGGCGGACCGGGCGCTCTATCGGGCCAAGGATACCGGGCGCAACCGGGTGTCGCTGGCCGATGCCGCAGCGGCCTGAACCACCCTTCGCCCTAGTTCCGGTCGCGCCGGGGATGTCCGTGCATCCGCATCCGTTCGATGCGGTCGGCATAGGCGGCACGCGCACCGGTATCCATCGCGGCGATCCGGTCGATCAATGCCGCGCGCATGACCTCATGCCCCTCGGCCCGCCGCATTTCATGCTGTTCCAGAAGCGCGGCGAACCGCGCGGCGTCGAAGGGCGAAGCCCTGAGTGCCGCCGCCAGTTCGGCCATATCCTGCGCGCGGCGTGACTGCCGGGCATCCAGCCGCCCATGCGCATGCTGGCGCAGATAGTCGCGGTCGGCATCCGGCAAGGCCCTGTACAGCGTTGCCGCCATCGGCAGCGGTGGCCGATGACCATGATCACCGCCAAAGCGCCAGATGGCCCCCACCGCCAGACCGATCACCAGCAGGTTGAGGGCCAGCGAGCCCAGCAACAACAGGCGGAGCGGCCAGCCCAGCGTCTTTTTCTCCTCTGTCATTCACCCATCCTCGCTGATGATGTCGGCCAGGTCGTAGAACCCCAGCGTCTCGGTTTCGGTCTGCGCACCCAGCACCAGCTGCGCCGGATCCGGCAGGAATTCAGGCGGTGCGACGCCGATCCAGACCCCCGCCGCGCAGGCGGTGGCCAGCCCGCCCATGCCGCGCCAGCCCCCCAGCGCCGCCAGCAGAGCACGCCAGGCGCCATGCGCATGCAGATCGCGCCCCGGCACGGGTCGTGGGGTCAGGCTGGCCTGTACCCCGGCCGCGTCGGCCAGCATCCGCTGCGCCAGCGCCTCGGGCAGGTCGTCCCGCCCGGCGCGCGCCGCGTGCAGCATCCGGTCCAGATCGGTCATGTCATCCGTCATCGTCATACCCCAAAGCTGCGCGCTGACCGGCCAGTTGCCCGGCAAGCGCCCGTTTCCCCCGTGCTGTCAGGCTTTCCACCGCCTCGACCCCGATCCCCATGATCTCGGCGATCTCGGGGTTCGAGAGTTCCTCGATATGGCGCAGGACCACCGCCTGCCGCTGCCGGTCCGGCAGGTGCATCAGCGCCGCCTGCAACGCATCGACCCGCGCCGCCTGTTGCAGCACCTCGATCGCTGGTGGCGCCTCATCCGGCGGTTCGGGCACGGTACCCAGATCGACCGCCTGCGCCCGCCGCTTGCGGTCAAGGCACAGGTTCAGCGTCACACGGTAGAGCCATGTACTCACCCGCGCCCGGCCCGGCTCCCACTCGGGCGCCATCCGCCACAGGCGCATCATCGCCTCTTGCGCCACGTCCTCGGCCTCGGCCCGGTTGCCCAGCACCCTGAGCGCCACGGAGAAGGCCCGAGGCCCCAGGCGACCGGTCAGATCCCGCGCCGCCTGGGGATCGCCTTTGGCAAACAGTCGCAACAGCGCCTCGTCCGCCGGGCCGGCGGCCTCTGCCGGCCCGTCTGTCGAAGCGCGTCGCTCCATCGGTCTCAGTTTTTCCGTTTACCGTCGCAACCGTGTTTCATGCCATGGCCGCCATGGCGGTCATGCCCCCGAGCCTGCATTTCCGAGAACTCCTGCTCCGAGATCGCCCCGTCGCCATCGGCATCCATATGTTCGAACATACGCATCGATTTGCCCTCTTTCTGGTGCTTCGGCATCTCGTCCTGGCTCAGTGCTCCGTCCTTGTTCGCATCATGCCGCTCCAGCATCCACCCGACCCGCGCCTTGGCGTGGGCCATGGCCTGCGCCTCAAGCTCGGCCTGGCTCAGCTTGCCGTCGCCATCGGAATCGGCACCGGTGAACATGGCGGCACGGTGGCCTTGCATCTCCTCTGGCGTGATCTTGCCATCGCCATCGGCATCGATCTCGGAGAAGTTATGGCGCATGCCGCCCCCCGGACCCATCGCCAGCGCCGAGGTGGCGGTGACCGCGACACCGGTCAAAAGGAGGGCTGCGATAAAGCCTGCATGTTTCATATCGGTTTCCCTTGCTCGCCAGCGGCCCCGTGCCGCCGTTCGTATCCTTGTAACGGCCGGGCGGTGAAACTCCGTCGCGGGCGGCGACAATATTTTGCCATTGCTGGCGCGCCGGGGTAAAGATGCCCTGAGCCCGCCCCTTATTGCGACATGCCGACGCAAGGCCCGCAAGTGGCCTTTTCCCGGCGACGAAACAGGCCCAGATTGACGGGCAATCCTAGACCGAGAGACCCCATGACCGATCAAGCCCTCTGCGCCGAGACCGACCGCCCGACCTGGCCCGCCATCCTGACGGGTTTTCGCGGGCGTTGCCCCAATTGCGGCGAGGGGCGGCTGCTGCATTCCTATCTCAAGGTGAACGACCATTGCAGCGAATGCGGCGAAGAATACATGCATCACCGTGCCGATGACGGCCCGGCCTATCTGACCATCCTGCTGGTGGGCCACCTGATGGCACCGCTGTTGCTGGTGGTCTTCGAGACCTGGCGGCCCAGCCCGATGACGCTGTTCACCATTTTTGCGCTTGGATGCCTAAGCCTCTCGCTCTACCTTTTGCCTCGGCTGAAGGGGATGGTGGTCGCCTATCAATGGGCACGCCGTATGCACGGGTTCGACAAGAACCGCTGATCCCCGGCCCGGCAGGAGGGGACATGACAGAGCAGCAGGACAAGACGGCAATCCGCAATGCGGCCACGGTAATCGTG
Organism: Ruegeria pomeroyi; assembly: GCF_021405525.1. Lineage (GTDB taxonomy): Bacteria > Pseudomonadota > Alphaproteobacteria > Rhodobacterales > Rhodobacteraceae > Ruegeria_B > Ruegeria_B alba. The sequence continues at coordinate 1,453,866 of NZ_JAGQAG010000001.1, read as the reverse complement.
CTGCGCGACCGGCTGGACAATCCCGCCATCCTGATGGGGCAGCGTGGCGCCAAGGCGGCGTTCATGCCCAACAAGTTCGTATTCCCCGGTGGCGCGGTGGATGCAGAGGACGCGCAGGTTCCGCTGGCAAGCCCCCTGCCACCTGTCTGCGCCGACCGGCTGACCGAAAAGGCGCCTCAGGGCTTGGGTCATGCGCTGGCGGTGGCCGCGGTGCGCGAGTTGTGGGAAGAGACCGGCCTGATCCTGGGCCGCCCCGGTGACTGGCCCGGCGCGGTGCCCGCCGATTGGCAAAGCTTTGCGGCGACCGGCCACCTGCCGGCGGCCGAGGCGCTGCAATTCGTGTTCCGGGCTCTCACCCCACCCGGCAGACCGCGCCGGTTCGACGCGCGGTTCTTTCTGGTCGATGCCGGAGCGATCTCGGGCGACCTGGACGATTTCACCCATGCCTCGGACGAGCTGTCACACCTGCAATGGATCCCGCTGAAAGACGCGCGCCGGTTCGATCTGCCTTTCATCACCGAAGTGGTGCTGGCAGAGGTCGCGGGCCGGGTGGCCGACCCGGAACCGCCCGCCTCGGTGCCCTATTTCCACAACAACGAAGAGGCGAGCCTGTTCCTGCGCCTGCGCGGCTATCCGATGCCCGAGACCGGGTAACCCGGCCTTGGCCTGGCGCGGCAAGATTTGAAGTCAAATCTTGCCCACAAGGTCTTTTTCAAGACCTTGTCCCGCGCCCGGCTCAGCGCATCCGGCTGATTACCACCGTCACTTCCGGCTTCTTGCCGATCTCCGCCTGGGCAGTCTGGCGTGCGATGCGGCGCAGCGCCTCTTCCAACCGGTCGTCGTCGCGCAGCGTCTTCTGGTTCGAGCGCATGAGGAACTGGTTCAGGTCCTCCTCCAACACATCGACCAGCGGCGCCTTGGAGCTGCCGATCTCGGGCAGACCCATGATGTCGCACCAGGGTTCGCCCAGCGGTTCGTCCTCTTCGTCCAGGATCACCGTGACCGTCACATGCCCGTTCAGGGCCATCCGGATCCGGTTGCGGATCACCCCGTCCAGCGCGCCCACCTGCACCGTGCCGTCCAGATAGGTGCGCCCGGTCTCGATATGGGCGGCGACCACCGGCGCATTGCCGCTGAGGTCCAGCATGGTGCCGTTCACCGCCACCACGCCCTGACGTCCGCCCGCCTCGGCCACGCGCGCATGTTCGCGCAGATGCCGGTGCTCGCCATGCATGGGGATCACCATCTGCGGGTCGATCAGCGCATGTACCCGCTCCAGATCAGGTCGGTTGGCATGGCCCGATACGTGATACCGGCCCGAGCTGTCGTCGACCACGTCCACGCCCTTTTCGCTGAGCTGGTTGATGATACGGATGACTTCCTTTTCGTTGCCCGGGATGGTCTTGGACGAGAACAGGAACAGATCGCCCTCGGCCAGTTCCAGCCCGCGATACTTGCCGCGCGCCAGCTGCGCGCTGGCGGCGCGCCGTTCGCCCTGACTGCCGGTCACGATCAGCATCAGGTGATCGCGCGGGATGTCCTGCGCCTCTTCCGGGCTGATCACAGTGGGAAACTCTGTCAGCACGCCGGTTTCCATCGAGGCCTCGATCATCCGCCGCATGGCACGGCCCAGTAGCACCACCGAGCGCCCGGCGCGGGCGCCCGCCTCGGCCAGGGTCCGCACTCGCGCCACGTTCGAGGCGAAGGTGGTTGCCACCACCATGCCGGTGGCGCCCGCCACCAGTTTCTCGATCTCGGGGCCGACCTCGGATTCCGAGCGGCCCGGATTGGGCGAGAACACGTTGGTCGAGTCGCAGACCAGTGCCCGCACCCCGCTTTTGCCCACCGAGCCCCACAGATCGGGATCAAAGGCCTCGCCTACCACCGGGTTGGGGTCGAGCTTGAAATCGCCGCTATGCACGATCCGTCCTGCCGGCGTGTCGATGACCAGCGCGGCGCTTTCCGGGATCGAATGCGACACCGGCAGGAACCCGACGGTAAAGGGTCCGGCCTGCACCTGCTCGGGCCAGGCCGAAACCGTCTGTACCGCCTCCTCGGGCAGGCCCAGTTCGGACATCTTGCGCCGGGCGATATTGGCGGAAAAGGCGCGCGCGTGGATCGGTTTGCGCAACTGGTCATAGGTATGGGCGACCGCGCCCACGTGATCCTCATGCGCATGGGTGATGAACACCGCCTCAAGCCGGTCGACATTCTCGCGCAGCCACGAGATGTCGGCCCAGATCAGATCCACCCCCGGCGTGGTGTCCATATCGGAGAAGGCAACACCGATATCGACTAGGATCAGCCGCTCCTTCCCCGGCTGGCCATAGCCATAGACATAGGCGTTCATGCCGATCTCGCCGGCGCCCCCCAATGGAAGGTAGATTAATCTCTCACGGCTCATACGGTTCCGTTTTCCTTGTTATAGCGATGGATCACGGTCAGCCCGTGCATCGTCAGATCGTCTTCGAAGATATCGAACAGAATTTCGCTTTGCTGAAACAGCGCCGCCAGCCCACCGGTCGCGATCACCTGCATATCCCGGTCGCGTTCACCCTTGATCCGGGCGCAGATCTCCTTGACCAGACCGACATAGCCCCAGAACACGCCCGATTGCATGCAGGCGACCGTATTGGTGCCGATCACCGCCTGCGGCTTGGCGATATCCACATGCGGCAACGCCGCCGCCGCCATATGCAGCGCCTCGAGGCTGAGGTTCACGCCGGGCGCGATCACGCCACCCACATACGCGCCATCGTCATCGACCACGTCGAATGTGGTGGCGGTGCCGAAATCGACCACGATCTTGTTGCCGCCATGCCGGTCATAGGCACCGGCGGCATTGACCAGACGGTCGGGGCCGACGGCGGTGCCCGCATCGACGCGCGGTTGAACCGGCAACAGGCAGTCGGGCTTGCCCACCACCAGCGGACGGCAGCCAAAAAACCGGTCGGCAAAGACGCGCAGGTTGAACACCACGCGTGGCACCGTGGACGAGATGATCACATCGGTGATGTCGGTCTCGATCCCGTAATGTTTGATCAGAGTGGAATACCAGGTGAAATAGGCATCCGCCGTGCGCGCGTGATGGGTCGAGGTCCTGAGCGTGCACAGGAATTTCTCGCCATCCCAGATCGAGAAGACGGTATTGGTATTGCCGCAGTCAATGGCCAGAAGCATGGCCCTGTCTCCCCTAGAAATAGACCTCTGCCGCCGGGATGCTGACCCGGCCCTGGGCGGTGTTTAGGACAAGGTTGCCGTCCGCGTCCACCGTTTCAAAGGTGCCCACGGTTTGCGACGTTGCGGTGCGGGCGGTGATCACCTCGCCCAGGCGCGCGGCGCGGGTCAGCCAGGCACTGCGGATGGGGGCAAAGCCATAGGTCAGGAATTGCGCCTCGTAGCGGGCAAAGGCGGCGGCCAGTTCGGTCAGGAACAACTCGGGCTCGACCTGCGCACCGGTCTCTGACAACAGCGAGACCGGGCGGACAGCGCCCGGCTCGACCGCATCGGCGCCGGGGGCATCGGCCAGGTTGACCCCGACACCTATGGCCAGGTGCGCCACACCACTGCCGTGGCCGGTGCTTTCCAGCAGGATACCCGCCAGCTTGCCGCCGTTCAACAGCACGTCATTGGGCCATTTCAGCGACAGCCCCTCGGCCCGTCCGGTCACCGCCACACAGGCATCGAACAGCGCCAGCGCCGCGACAAAACTGCGCAGCGCGGCCTGCTTGGCCTCGCCCACCGGGCGCATCACCAATGTTGCTGCCAGATTGCCCTGCGCTTGCACCCAGGCCCTGCCCCGCCGCCCTCGGGCGGCGGTCTGGCGCCGCGCCATGATCCATTCCGGACCCGACAGCGTGGGCGCGATCCGGCCTGCCTCGTTCAGGGTACTGTCGACCTCGTCCAGCACCCGCTTGCCATAGCCTTGGGGCCAATCACTCATTGCGCAAAAAGGCCCGGTCCTAGGACCGAGCCCCCCTTTGTCGGTTGTGTTGCGGGATCAGTTGACAAGCGTCGCCGCCGCGGCGGCAGCCGCCCCTTCAACCCCGAACTGATAGAACAGCCCCACCAGCATCATCGCCGCCGACCCCATCAGCGCCACCCACAGCACGGGCGAGGAATGGGTGTCGATCGGCTCTTCGTTCTCGGCCCCGAAATACATGTAGAACACGATGCGCAGATAGTAGAAGGCACCAATGACCGACGCGATGGCCGAGGCCACGACCAGCCCCATCAGCCCGGCATCGATACCGGCCTGCCAGACGCCCAGCTTGGCGAAGAAGCCCAGCATCGGCGGCACGCCCGCCAGGCTGAACATCAGGATCAGCACCGCCAGCGCCTTGCCCGGGTCGCGGCGCGAGAACTGGCGCAGGGCGTCGATATCCACCACCGGCTGGCCGTCCCGTTCCATCATCAGGATAAAGGCAAAGGTGCCTACGTTCATGGTGACGTAGATCGCCATATAGACCAGCATCGCCTGCACGCCCGCCTGGGTGCCCGCCGCCAGACCGATCAGGGCATAGCCCATATGCGCGATGGACGAGAACGCCATCAGCCGCTTGATGTTGCGCTGGCCGATCGCGGCCACCGCGCCCAGGAACATGCTGAGCACCGAGAGCACCACCAGAACCTGTTGCCAGTCGCTGACCGCGTTGCCGAAGGCATCGAACATCAGCCGCGCGAACAGACCCATCGCCGCCACCTTGGGCGCGGTGGCAAAGAAGGCGGTGATCGGGGTGGGCGAGCCTTCGTAGACGTCGGGGGTCCACATGTGGAAGGGCACCGCCGAGACCTTGAACGCCAGACCCGAGATCAGGAAGATCAGGCCAAAGAGCAACCCGATCGAGACCTCGCCGTGATGGGCGCTGGTCAGGATGCCCGAGAACAGCGTGGTGCCGGTATAGCCATAGACCAGCGAGGCGCCATAAAGCAGCAGGCCGGAACTCAGCGCACCCAGCACGAAGTATTTCAGACCCGCCTCGGTCGATTTCACGCTGTCGCGACGCAGCGAGGCCACGACGTAGAGCGCCAGCGATTGCAGTTCGAGACCCATGTAGAGAGACATCAGGTCGCCGGCGCTGACCATCATCATCATGCCGACAGCGGCCAGCGCCACCAGCAAGGGATATTCGAACCGCAACAGCCCGCGCCGGGCCATGTAGTCCTGGCTCATCAGCAGGACGGCACCGGCCGACAGCAGGATCGCCACCTTGGCAAAGCGGGCAAACGCGTCATCAACGAACATGCCGCCGAATGCCACGCGGGTGCCGCTGTCCTGGGTCGCGATCCAGATCGCCAGCACCGCCATCAGTGCCGCCGTGGCCCAGACCAGCGCCGGGCCCATCCCGTCCTTGGTCGTATAGACCGCCCCCAGCAACGCCGCCATCGCATAGAGCGCCAGAACGATCTCGGGCAGGATAATGTACAGATCAGCCTGGATCATGTTCCCAAAGCTCCCTTAATGCGATGCGACCTGGGTCGCGGCTTCAGCCGCGGCCAGGGCCGTGTCAAAGTTCGAAATCAGCGCGGCGGTCGAGGGGCCGATGATATCGGTGACCAGCGCGGGGTAGACCCCCAGCAGGATGGTCATCACGATCAGCGGCGCAAAGATGGCGCGCTCGCGCGAGGTCATGTCGGTGATCGCCTTCAGGCTTTCCTTGATCAGGTCCCCGAACACCACCCGGCGATAGAGCCACAGCGCATAGCCCGCCGAGAAGATCACGCCCGAGGCGGCAACCGCCGCAACCCAGGTGTTCTTCTGGAAGGTGCCCATCAGGGTCAGGAATTCACCGATGAACCCGCTTGTGCCCGGCAGGCCGACATTGGCCATGGTGAACAGCATGAACACGCGGGCATAGGTCGGCATCCGGTTCACCAGACCGCCATAGGCGTCGATGTCGCGGGTATGCATCCGGTCATAGATCACGCCCACGCACAGGAACAGCGCCGCCGAGATGAAGCCGTGGCTGAGCATCTGGAAGATGGCCCCGTCGACACCCTGCTGGTTGGCGGCAAAGATGCCCATGGTGACAAAGCCCATATGCGCGACCGAGGAATAGGCGATTAGCTTCTTCATGTCCTCCTGCACCATCGCCACCAGCGAGGTGTAGACAACCGCGATGGCCGAGAGCCACAGGATCAGGTCGGTCATCACCTCTGCCCCCACGGGGAACATCGGCAGGCTGAAGCGCAGGAAGCCGTAGCCGCCCATCTTCAACAGGATCGCGGCCAGCACCACCGAACCGGCGGTCGGCGCCTGCACGTGCGCGTCCGGCAACCAGGTATGCACCGGCCACATCGGCATCTTGACCGCAAAGCTGGCGAAGAAGGCCAGGAACATCAGGGTTTGCGCCCCGCCCAGCACGTGCACGCCCAGCACGCTGAAGCTTTCGGACGAGAACTGATGCTTCATCAGCAGCGCGATATCGGTGGTACCGGCATCCACATACATGGACACCATCGCCACCAGCATCAGCACCGAGCCGAGGAAGGTATAGAGGAAGAATTTGAAGGACGCATAGATGCGCTCCTTGCCGCCCCAGATACCGATGATCAGGAACATCGGGATCAGCCCGGCCTCGAAGAACAGGTAGAACAGCACCAGGTCGAGCGCCATGAACACGCCCAGCATGAGCGTTTCCAAGAGCAGGAAGGCAATCATGTATTCCTTGACGCGGGTCGTCACCTCCCAGCTGGCCAGGATGGTCAGCGGCATGATGAAGGTGGTCAGCAGCACGAAGAGCACGCTGATCCCGTCAACGCCCATCTTGTACTTCAGGCCCATCAGCCATTCGGCCTCTTCCACCATCTGAAAGCCGGTGTCGGCCGGGTCAAAGCCGGCATAGATACCGATGGACACTAGGAAGGTCACGGTCGTCGCAAACAGCGCCACCCATTTGGCATTGCGCTGGGCTGCGGCATCCTCGCCCCGCAGGAACACGGCCAGGATCGCCGCGGCCAGGGCCGGGATGAAGGTGACAATGGAAAGGATGTTGTCCATCAGTGTGCGCCCCCGCCGATCGACATCCAGGTGACCAGGGCAGCGATGCCCAGAACCATCCAGAAAGCGTAAGTGAAGATGTAGCCCGACTGAGCCTTGCCCGCGAGGCGGGTGAAATAGGGCACCACGCCCATGGCGACGCCGTTCAGGAAGCCGTCGATCGTGCCGCCGTCACCGCGTTTCCACAACAGCCGGCCCAGGGCCAGCGCCGGGCGGACGAAGATGGCGTCGTAGATCTCGTCGAAATACCACTTGTTCTTGAGGAACAGGTAGAGTGGACGCTGATTGGCCGCCAGCCGCTTGGGCAGCTCGGGATTGACGATGTAGAACAGGTAGGCCAGCGCCAGACCCAGCACCATGGCGATGAAGGGCGAGACCTTGACCCATTTCGGGGCCGCGTGGGCGTCGTCCAGCACGTGGTTGTCGGGACCGAAGTAAAGCGCTCCCTCACCCGGTGCCCCGGCAAAGGACGCGTGATGTTCGCCCTCGGCCATCGCGTGGGCCGCTTCTCCGCCGTGACCGGCGTCGTCGCTGCCATGGGCCGCCTCGCTGGTGGTGACGTGGTCACTGTCCGAGGCACCATGGGCCGCGTCCTGGCCAGCCGCCGCGGCCTCGGCCACGGGGATGCCATAGAACTTGCCCACCTGATCGGCATGGCCAAAGAAGTTGCCGTACCAGATCATGCCTGCAAACACCGCGCCCAGACTGAGCACGCCCAGCGGCACCAGCATCACCTTGGGGCTTTCATGGGCGTGGTCATGGGTATGCTTGTCGCCCCGCGCCTCGCCATAGAAAGTCAGGAAAATGAGCCGCCAGCTGTAGAAGGAGGTCATGAACGCGGCCACGACCAGCAGCCAGAAGCCGTAGCTAGATCCACCCGCATAGGCGCTTTCGATGATCGCGTCCTTGGACAGGAACCCGGCAAAGCCGATGGTGGTCAGCGGGATGCCGACCCCGGTGATGGCCAGCGTGCCGATCATCATCGCCCAGAACGTATAGGGGATCTTCTTGCGCAGCGCGCCATAGTTCATCATGTCCTGCTCGTGATGCATCGCATGGATGACCGAACCGGCGCCAAGGAACAGAAGCGCCTTGAAGAACGCGTGCGTGAACAGGTGGAACATCGCCGCCGAATACATGCCCACGCCGGCGGCCACGAACATGTAGCCCAGCTGCGAACAGGTCGAATAGGCGATCACCCGCTTGATGTCGGTCTGCACCAGCCCCACGGTCGCGGCAAAGAACGCGGTGGTGGCGCCCAGCACGGTGATGAACCCGGCAGCCCCCGGTGCAAATTCATAAAGCGGCGACATGCGGCAAACCAGGAACACGCCCGCCGTCACCATGGTTGCGGCGTGGATCAGCGCCGACACGGGCGTCGGGCCTTCCATCGCGTCGGGCAACCAGGTGTGCAGGATCAGCTGCGCCGATTTGCCCATGGCGCCGATGAAGAGCAGCACGCCGATCACCTCGGCCGCGTTCCATTCGCGCCAGAGGAAGGTCATCTGCGTCTCGGCCAGCGTCGGCACGGCGGCGAAGATGTCCGAGAAGTTGATGCTGTCGACCAGGAAGAACAGGGCAAAGATACCCAGGGCAAAGCCGAAATCGCCCACCCGGTTGACGATGAACGCCTTCATCGCCGCCGCATTGGCGCTGGGTTTGCGATAATAGAACCCGATCAACAGGTACGAGGCGACGCCCACGCCCTCCCAGCCAAAGAACATCTGCACCAGGTTATCCGCCGTCACCAGCATCAGCATGGCGAAGGTGAAGAAGGACAGATAGGCAAAGAAGCGCGGCTTGTAACTTTCGCCGGTGCGCCACTGCGGGTCGTGATCCATGTAGCCAAAGCTGTAGAGATGCACGAGCGCCGAGACGGTCGTCACCACGATCAGCATGATCGCGGTCAGCCGGTCGAGGCGGATCGACCACGAGGTCGAGAGCGAGCCGCTCTCGATCCAGCGCAGGATCTCGATCTGCTGGGTATGGCCGTCAAAGCCCAGGAACACGATCCAGCTGAGCGCGCAGGCCAGGAACAAGAGGCCCGTGGCGGTCCACATGGCGGCTTTCTCGCCGATGAACTTCCAGCCGAACCCGCACAGGATGGCGCCCACAAGCGGGGCAAAGAGAATGGTTGTTTCCATGATCCCTTACCCCTTCATCACGTTGACGTCTTCGACGTCGATGGTGCCGCGGTTGCGGAAGAAACAGACGAGGATGGCGAGGCCAATGGCGGCCTCGGCGGCAGCGACGGTCAGGACAAAGAGCGTAAAGACCTGCCCGACCAGATCGCCCAGGAACGAGGAGAAGGCCACAAGGTTGATGTTCACCGCCAGAAGCATCAGTTCGATGCTCATCAGCAGCACGATCACGTTCTTGCGGTTCAGGAACAGACCGAAAATGCCGATGACGAACAGCGTCGCCGCGACCGTTAGATAATGTTCAAGTCCGATCATTCGTCCATCCTGTCCTTCGCGCGGCACCGAAATCTTGCAAAGATTTCGGGCCGATTTTTTTGCAAAAAATCGGGTCGCTCACAGCCCCTGCCCCGGTTTCACGTCCTTGAGTTCCATTGCCTTGGCAGGGTCGCGCATCATCTGAGCGATGACGTCCTGACGCTTGACGTCCTGGCGGTGGCGCAAGGTCAGCACGATCGCACCGATCATCGCCACCAGCAGGATCAGACCGGCAAGCTGGAACAGAAGGAAATACTGGTCATAGATGATGAGGCCAAGCGCCTCGGTATTGTGGCGATCCGCCGGCACCGGCTGGGCCAGATGCCCGGCGGCACCCTCGGCGGTTTCCCAGGCGCCATAGGCCATGACGAACTGCATCAGGATCACCAGCCCGATCAGCAAGGCCAGCGGCATATAGCGCGCCATTTCGGCCTTCAGCTCGGCAAAATCCACGTCCAGCATCATCACGACGAAGAGGAACAGAACCGCGACCGCGCCCACATAGACGATGACCAGCAGCATGGCCACGAACTCGGCCCCCAGCAGCACAAAGAGGCCCGCCGAAGAGATGAAGGCCAGGATCAGCCACAGCACCGAATGCACCGGCTGGCGGCTGATCACCGTGAACAGCCCGCCAGTGATGGCGCTGATGGCAAAGAGGTAAAACGCAAACACGCTCATTGATCATCGTCCCCATTATCGCCCATGACCTCTTGCGCCAGGTTCAGCGCGCGAGTCATGGCGGGAATGCCGGCAAAGACCGACATCTGTCCGATCGTTTCCACGATCTCTTGTTTTCTCGCCCCCGCTTCCAGCGCGTGGCGCACAGTCTGGCGCACGGCCGTATCGGCCTGGGCGCCCTGGCAGGTCAACCCCGCCAGCGTCAGCAGCAGCCGGGTCCTGGCATCCAGCCCGTCCTTGTTGACGGTATTGCCGAACATCAGCTCCATCACCTCTTTGGGCATGGTGGGCCACATCGCCTCGAACCCCTTGAAGGCCTCGGAGGGAGAGAAATTCTCGAAGCCCGGGTTGACCGCTTTGGCCATGGCCTGGCTCTGCTCAATCAACTGTTCGAACAGTTTCGACATGTCGGTCATGCAACACCTCTTTTGGCTTGTGGTTTGCCCATCCCGACCTCGGCCAGAAAATACCCCAGGAACGATCCCGGATCGGCCTCGCGCTCTTCCATCTGACCGCGAATTCTGCTGCCCCAGAGATGCACCGCCCAGGTGCGCTCGCTGAAGGCACGCGTGGCTACCTCGTAGGGGTCCCAGAACTGGCTCTTGTTCGAATACTGGATCGGAAAGATCACATCCTCGGCCAGCGCCTCGCCGGTCCGGTTATGGATCTGCAACAGATGCCGCAGCACGAAGGGGCCGCTATAGCGGCGCGCATGCATCTGGCCGCGATGCATCGGCGTGTCAGTGCGGCGCAACTCGCGGATACGGGCATTGACCTGTGCGCCATAGAACGGCTGCGGCTCGGGGAATTCGTCTTCGACAGCGGCGATATAGTCGAGCAAGACCGGATCGTCGGGGGCGAAATACATTGTCGTGTTGGCGGGCAGATTGTCGTTGACCGCAAAGAACGAGCGTCGGATGTCCGGGAACCGGTCCGAAACGGGCAGGAAATCGCTGTCGACCCAGGCCATGTTTTCCTGCCGGATCATGTGCAGACGGAAGATATCTGCCGCCATGGCACCCGGCAGGGCGCGCGCGCCTTCGACGGCGCGGTCCGAGAGGTCCCGCTCCATCACCTCACGAGCATCCCGGAATGGGATGTCCGAAGGCAGGTTTTCCGGTCTCTGATACCCGAACAGGGTCACATCCCAACCGGCCCGGACCATGTTCAGCATGCACATGGTCTCCATCCGCGGCAGGCGCGGGCCAAGCCAGAGCGTCCCCAGCGGCGGGGTCGTCTTGCCAGGGGCAATGGAAAGGGTATCCGGCAGGACGGGTTTCATCGGTAAGGCGCGTCCAGTTCCAGGTTGCGGGCGATCTCGGCCTCCCAGCGGTCGCCGTTCGACAGGAGTTTCTCCTTGTCATAGAACAGCTCTTCGCGGGTCTCGGTGGCAAACTCGAAATTCGGGCCTTCGACAATGGCATCGACCGGGCAGGCCTCCTGGCAGAAACCGCAATAGATGCATTTCGTCATGTCGATGTCATAACGCGTGGTGCGGCGGCTGCCGTCCTCGCGCGGTTCGGCGTCGATGGTGATGGCCTGCGCCGGGCAGATCGCCTCGCAAAGCTTGCAGGCGATACAGCGTTCCTCGCCATTGGGGTAACGACGCAGCGCGTGTTCACCGCGGAACCGGGGCGACAGCGGCCCCTTTTCATGCGGATAGTTCACGGTCGCCTTGGGGGCGAAGAAATACTTCAGCCCCAGCTTCATGCCGCCCCAGAAATCCTGAAGCAGGAAGTATTTGGCGGCGCGGGTATAGTCGATATTCGCCATGATCAGCCCCCCACGGTCCAGCGGGCGAAGAGGCCCCAGAACCAGTCGAATTTCGCCGCAAAGGCCACGAACACCACCCAGACCAGGCTGAACGGCAGGAAGACTTTCCAGCCCAGCCGCATCAGCTGGTCATACCGGTAGCGGGGCGTGATCGCCTTGACCATTGCAAAGAGGAAGAAGAAGAACGCCATTTTGGCGACCATCCACAGCACCCCGTCGGGCAGGCCGGGAATGGGCGACAGCCAGCCACCGAAGAACAAAAGCGAGGTCAGCGCGCACATCAGGAAGATGGCGATATATTCCCCGGCCATGAACAGCAGGAAGGGCGTGGCGGAATATTCCACCTGATAGCCGGCCACCAGTTCCGATTCCGCCTCGGGCAGGTCAAAGGGCGGGCGGTTGGTCTCGGCCAGCGCCGAGATGAAGAACAGGAAGACCATCGGAAAATGCGGCAGCCAGTACCAGCCGAAAAAGCCCCAGCCGGTATCCTGCGCCCGCACGATATCGCCAAAGTTCATCGAGCCGGTCGACAGGATCACCCCGATGATGATTAGACCGATCGAGACCTCGTAAGAGATCATCTGAGCGGCAGATCGGAGCGAGCCCAGGAACGGATATTTCGAGTTCGAGGCCCAGCCGCCCATGATCACGCCGTAAACCTCAAGCGAGGAGACGGCAAAGACATAGAGGATGGCGACGTTGATATCGCTCAGCACCCAGCCGTCGTTGAACGGAATCACCGCCCAGGCGATCATCGCCAGCACGAAGGAGGTCATCGGCGCGAGGATGAACACCATCCGGTCGGCGCCGGCGGGAATGACCACTTCCTTGACCACGTATTTCAGCGCGTCGGCCACCGATTGCAGCAGGCCATAGACGCCCACCACGTTGGGGCCCCGGCGCATCTGGACCGCGGCCCAGATCTTGCGGTCGCCATAGACGAGGAAGAGAAGCGAGATCATCACAAAGGCAACGACCGCAAGCACTTGTGCCAGGATGATCAGGGCTATGCCGCCTGGGGTGTCAAAGAATTCAGCCATAGGTCCTCACACCGTGGGTATTCCGTTTTCGGCGCAGTGCGCGACCACGACTTCGGCGTCGATGGTCTTTGCCCCGCGCGGCAGGGATGGCGAGATGGTGTAAACAGCATCCGCCGCCCACACGCCACCCTTTTCATTCACATTCGTGCGCAAATGACGCGCAAAGCCGTAGCCCCGGATCAGGGCATATTGGGCCGCCGCGCATTCGGCATAGTCGTCCAGATCGGCGGCGCTGCGCGCGCCGCTCATCCGAACCCCGAATTGCACCAGATCACCTTCCAGCAGCGCGGTTTCGACGCCCATGTATTGGGGCGCGAAACGCGACACCTGATCCTGCGCCGGGTCGGCGCAGGCCATCAGGGCCAGGGGCGATATGAGCGCGAGGCGGGTCATTCTGCGGCGATCTTCTCCGCCCGGCGCGCCTTGGCGGCGGCCGACAGTTCCGCCATCAGGGCGCTGGCCCGGGCAATCGGGTTCGAGAGATAGAAATCGTCCACCGCGTTGCGGAAGCTGGCCGCACCCAGCGGCCCCTGTTCCAGCGCCTCGACCGTGTTTTCCGGCACCTGGTCGATCTGCGCCAGATGCGGCACCTCTGCCACCAGTGCCTGACGCAGCTGCGCCAGAGAATCGTAGGGCAGCGTGGCGTCCAGCTCGGCGCTCAGCGCCCGCAGGATGGCCCAGTTTTCCTTGGCCTCGCCCGGAGCAAAGCCCGCGCGCATCGCCAGTTGCGGGCGGCCTTCGGTGTTGACGAACAGGCCGTTTTCCTCGGTATAGGCGGCACCCGGCAAGATCACGTCGGCACGATGCGCGCCCCGGTCACCATGGCTGCCCTGATAGATGACAAAGGCTCCGGCGTCGATTTCGACCTCGTCGGCACCCAGGTTATAGATCACCTCGGCCCCGTCGATGGCGGCCTCGATGCCGCCCTCGGTCGCAGCCCCGATATCCATGGCCCCCACGCGGCCCGCCGCGCTGTGCAGCACCAGCAGGCCCGAGCCCGAGATTTCGGCCATCTTCTGCGCCGCGGCCAGAACCGCCAGACCATCGGCCTCGCGCAGGGCGCCCTGCCCGACGATCACCAGCGTCTTCTTGTTCTCGCGGGTCTCGTCCGAAACGCCCTCGGCGATCATGTCGGCCAGCGCCTTACGGTCGGTGCCCGCATGGAAATAGTCATAGGTCAGATCGGCGGCGGGCCCGATCAGCGCCACTTCGGCGCCCCGGGTCCAGGCCTTGCGGATACGCGCATTCAGCACCGGCGCCTCGTCGCGCGGGTTGGTGCCGATCAGCAGGATCATATCCGCGTCGTCGATATCCTCGATGGCGGCGGTGCCGACATAGGCGCCCCGATTACCGATCGGCAGGCGGGCATTGTCGACCCGGCATTCCACCTTGCCGCCCTGCCCTTCGACCAGCTGTTTCAGGGCAAACGCGGCCTCGACCGGGACCAGATCGCCGATCAGGCCGGCGAGTTTCTTGCCCTTCATCGCGGTGGCGGCGGCACTCAGCGCCTCGGGCCAGGTCGCGGGCTTCAGCTTGCCATCGACGCGCACATAGGGGCGGTCAAGCCGCTGGCGGCGCAGCCCGTCCCAGACAAAGCGGGTCTTGTCGCTGATCCACTCTTCGTTCACGCCGTCATGGTTGCGCGGCAGGATACGCATGACCTCGCGCCCCTTGGTATCGACGCGGATGTTCGACCCCAGCGCATCCATCACGTCGATGCTCTCGGTCTTGGTCAGTTCCCAGGGACGGGCGGTGAACGCATAGGGTTTCGAGGTCAACGCACCCACCGGGCACAGGTCGATGATATTGCCCTGAAGGTTCGAATCCAGCGTCTGGTTCAGGTAGCTGGTGATCTCGGCATCCTCGCCCCGGCCGGTCTGGCCCATCTGGGTGATGCCCGCCACCTCGGTGGTGAAGCGCACGCAGCGGGTGCAGGAAATGCATCGGGTCATCGCGGTACCGACCAGCGGGCCCAGGTTCAGATCGTCCACCGCGCGCTTGGCCTCGCGGAAACGGCTGAAGTCGACGCCATAAGCCATTGCCTGGTCTTGCAGATCGCACTCGCCGCCCTGATCGCAGATCGGGCAATCCAGCGGGTGGTTGATCAGCAGGAACTCCATCACGCCTTCGCGGGCCTTCTTGACCATGGGCGAGTTGGTCTTGACCACCGGCGGCTGGCCTTCCGGCCCCGGGCGCAGGTCGCGCACCTGCATCGCGCAGGAGGCCGCCGGTTTCGGCGGACCGCCCACGACCTCGACCAGGCACATCCGGCAATTGCCCGCGATCGACAGACGCTCGTGATAGCAGAAGCGCGGCACCTCGATCCCGGCCACTTCGCAGGCCTGGATCAGGGTCATTGCGCCCTCGACTTCGATCTCGTGCCCGTCGATGTTGATCTTGCGGAGGTCAGACATGATCTAATTCGCCCTCAGTAGCGCGCCGATTGCGCTGTTGTTCGAAATTTCCAGCCGGCCCAGTCGGCACAGGTCGCCCGGCTTGTCATAGTTGAGGCCCAGTTCGGCCATGTACTTGCGGCCACGGTCGCGGAACCGTTCCTTTTCGACGTCGCTGTCCAGCACGGCGCGGATCTCGCTGTCGGAATAGCCCAACTCGTTGGCACGGGCGCGCAGGCGGCGGATCTCGCCGATCCCCTTGAACAGGCGCCCGTCGATATCGTCGCAACTCTTGCGGATCTCGTTGGCCACCACGATGGTAAAGATGCCGTCGGCGATCTCGGGCACCTCGCGCAGCGGCGGTTTGGCCGCAGCGGTCGAGGCCACGATGGCCAGGCTGGCGGCGGCGGTCAGGATGGATTTGATCATGACATGTCCTTTCGGTCTGGAAGATCCAGACCGAAGCATGCCGGGCCTGTTATGCAATAACAGCGCGCCCGACCGGCAGGGATATGCCGACCGTCCGCTCATGGCCGCTGACAGGTGCCTTGAAAGGTCATCTTGTCGCCCTCGATCCGCAGTTGCGCGGGGTCGCTGTCGGGGCCGACCTGCCAGTCGATCCTGGAGTTGCCGTAATTGGCGATACAGTACGAGACACCACCGTGCCGCCCCGCCTCGCGCGCGTCGTCAAAGGACTGGCTGACCTTGTCCACCGTCACCGTGAACACCGACAGCGTCGCCTTCTTGTCGACCGGCTTGGCCTTGACCGGAAAGTAATGCCCGCCGAACAGCAGCCGGTTCTCGCGCTTGGTGCTGTTGCAGGCCGCCGTCACGGCGACCGCACCGATCAAAAGGGCCAGCGCGGCCCGTTGGGGGAAACGAGAGGCAGTGGGTTTGCTCATCGCGTTCACTCCGCCGCCATCGCGCCCATGCGGCCCGATTTCTGCGCCTTGATGCGATCCTCGATCTCTTCGCGGAAGTTGCGGATCAGGCCCTGGATCGGCCAGGCCGCCGCGTCGCCAAGGGCGCAGATGGTGTGGCCCTCGACCTGCTTGGTCACGTCCCACAGCATGTCGATCTCTTCCAGTTCCGCCTCGCCGCGCACCAGGCGGTCCATCACCCGCATCATCCAGCCGGTGCCTTCGCGGCAGGGGGTGCACTGGCCGCAGCTCTCATGCTTGTAGAACTTGCTGAGACGCCAGATCGCCTTCACGATATCGGTGGATTTGTCCATCACGATCACCGCCGCCGTGCCCAGGCCCGAGCCCAGTTCGCCGCGCAGGTAATCGAAATCCATGATCGCGTCCTTCATCTTTTCCCCGCGCACGCAGGGAACCGAGGAGCCACCCGGGATCACCGCCAGCAGGTTGTCCCAGCCGCCGCGAATGCCGCCGCAATGGGTCTCGATCAGTTCCTGGAACGAGATCGACATCGCCTCTTCGACCACGCAGGGGTTGTTCACATGACCCGAGATGGCAAACAGCTTGGTGCCCGCGTTGTTCTGGCGGCCAAAGCCCGCGAACCATTCCGGCCCGCGCCGCAGGATGGTGGGCACAACAGCGATGGATTCGACGTTGTTGACCGTGGTCGGGCAGCCATAGAGCCCCGCGCCCGCCGGGAACGGCGGTTTCATCCGGGGCATGCCCTTCTTGCCTTCGAGGCTTTCGATCAGGGCGGTTTCCTCGCCGCAGATATAGGCGCCCGCGCCGTGATGCAGATAGAGGTCGAAGTCCCAGCCCGACTTGGCGGCGTTCTTGCCCAACAGGCCCGCGTCATAGGCCTCGTCAATCGCGGCCTGCAGCGCCTCTCGCTCGCGGATGTATTCGCCGCGAATATAGATATAGCAGGCGTTTGCGTTCATCGCGAAACTGGCGATCAGGCAGCCTTCGATCAGCGTGTGCGGATCGTGACGCATGATCTCGCGGTCCTTGCAGGTGCCCGGCTCGGATTCGTCGGCATTGACCACCAGATAGGACGGGCGGCCATCGCTTTCCTTGGGCATGAAGGACCATTTCAGACCGGTGGGAAAGCCCGCGCCGCCGCGCCCGCGCAGCCCGCTGTCCTTCATCTGCTGGATGATCCAGTCCCGCCCCTTGGCGATGATGCCGGCGGTTCCGTCCCAATGGCCGCGTGCCATCGCGCCTTTCAGCGTGCGGTCGTGCATCCCGTAGAGATTGGTAAAGATCCGGTCCTGATCCTTCAGCATGCTTCCTGCCTACCTTTGGCTATCCTGACGCAGGCGCCAGAGTTGAAAAATGTTGATCACCGCATAGATGAAACCCGCAAGCGCTGCGAAATCTATCAGCAGCGCATACCGGCCCGGCAGCCCCAGCGCCGGACCGATGAACATCGACAGGACAAGCCACAGCACCATGGTCACGGCGATGACCAAGGCGATGTGGCGACCCTTGCGGGCAATGACCTGTTCCAGTTTCTCGTCCATGTTTCCAGTGCGCGCCACGGATCATGCCGTGGCGCTGTTTCCTTCGTATCGCCACGTGCCCTTGCGCGCGGCAAGTTCAGCTTCGCCCGGCAAGACCTTGGAAGGCTGAACCAATTTCATCTCTTCTTCTGCCTCGAGCCCTGCCACGGTCGCGACGGGCTCAGGCTCTGCCACGATCTCAACCGGCTCGGGCTCTGCCACGACGTTGACCACCTCAGGTTCTGCCATCGGCGCTGGCGCACTCTGGGCGACATCGGCACGAATGTCCTCGGCCAGATTGCCCCGCGCCTCGGCCTGCTGCGCGGCCGCGGTCATTCTGCCCCCCAGGTAGCCGCCCGCGGCAAAGGCCACCAGTCCGGCGACAACAGCTGTCACGAAGCTTGTCTGACCGAATACCAGGATCACACCCGCGACCACGAGCCCGCCATAGGCCGCCCGTTTCCAGACACGCGCCGTGTCTGTCGATTTGTCCGTTGAGGTCGTCATGATGTGGTCTCCCTGTTATCAGTTATTCGTCGTAAATTCCGTCCTTCTTCGCCCTTTTGGCAAATTCCGTTTCTTCGCCCGCTGCCAGTTGGCGGGCCTGATCGATCCAGCCGTCCCGTTCGATCCGGCCCTTGAACTTCAGCCGCGCATCGACCCAGGCAACCTGGGCCGGGGTCCAGGCGGCAATCTGGTCGAAATGATAGAATCCCAACTCGTTGAGCAGACCTTCGAGCTTGGGTCCCACACCCTTGAGCAGCTTGAGGTCATCGGCCCCACCTTCGCGCGCCGCGCTCAGGGTCAGCGGCTGTTCCTCGCCCGCCTCGTCGGTCGTGGTCTCGGCACCCTCGGCCTCATAACGCCAGGTGCCCTTGCGGCTGGCCAGATCCTCCTGCCCCGGCAGTGCGGTCGAGGGTTTCAGCACCGGCTCAGCTGCGGGCTTGGGCGCAGGTTTCGTCTCGGCCTTGGGGGACTGCTTGACCGCCGGTTTCGGCGCGGCGGGTGCGGGCGGCGGGCTGACCTTGCCCGCGCGGCTGGCAACCGTGCCATCCTTGCCGATCCAGGGGGTCAGCAGCGGCACCTCGGTGCCGTCGATCCGCTTGACCGTGTCACCGATATCGGTGGCCAGTTGCACGCTGGCATTATAGCGGGTCTTGCCGCTGTCATATTCAGTCAGGCTGGTCAGCCCCTTGAGAGGCTCGGACGCGTAACGCCCATTCTGCGGGCCGGGTACCGGCACCTTGCCAGCGGCCAGCTCGTCCAGAAGCTCGCCGAACCGCTTGGCGGTCAGATCCTCGTAATAATCCTTGCCGATCTGCGCCATGGGCGCATTGGTGCAGGAACCGAGGCATTCCACCTCTTCCCAGCTGAACTTGCCATCGGCGGACAGGGTATGCGGTTTGTCGGCGATCTTTTCCTTGCAGACCGCGATCAGATCCTCGGCGCCGCAGATCATGCAGGAGGTGGTGCCGCAAATCTGGATATGAGCCACAGTTCCAACCGGTTGCAGCTGAAACATGAAGTAGAACGAAGCCACTTCGAGAACCCGGATATAGGCCATGCCCAGCATGTCGGCGACAGCTTCGATGGCGGGTCGGGTCAGCCAGCCCTCCTGCTCTTGCGCGCGCCACAAGAGCGGGATGACCGCAGAAGCCTGGCGGCCTTCGGGAAACTTGGTGACCTGCGCCTCGGCCCAGGCCTGATTGGCGGGCGTAAAGGCAAAGCTGTCGGGCTGTTCGGGATGCAGACGGCGTAGCATTGGTGTTCTTGTCCTTCTCGTTCCCGTTACGCGGCACAGGGCCCGGTGTTGATCCGGATGGAGTCACCATCCCCCACCCGTTCGGCCTTGCCTCTCGACAGATAATTCGCGGTGATCGCCAGCGTCTGCTCGCGGCTCAGACCGGCCTGAAAATCGACCGCGCCATACTGACGCTCGTCCCGCAGCACGCAACCGACGCTGGCCACGGCATCCAGATAGTCGGCGCGCATTTCACCGGTGATCACGCCGGTGCTGCCCTCGCCCGTCGGCGCAACGTCACAAGCGGCCAGAGCGGCCAGCCCCATCATTCCGATCAAAGTGGATCGCATCGGGCTCATCTGTCGATCTCCCCGAACACAACGTCCATCGTGCCGATGATGGCGGCGACGTCGGCCAGTTGGTGGCCCTTGGCAACATGGTCCATCGCCTGAAGATGCAGATAGCCCGGCGCCCGGATCTTGGACCGGTAGGGTTTGTTGGTGCCATCGGCCACCAGATAGACGCCAAACTCGCCCTTGGGCGCCTCGACGGCGGCATAGACCTCGCCCGCGGGCACGTGGAACCCTTCGGTATAAAGCTTGAAGTGATGGATCAGGCTTTCCATCGAGGTTTTCATGTCGCCGCGCTTGGGTGGCGTCAGCTTGCCGCGCGCCAGCACGTCGCCGGGGCAATCGCGCAGCTTGGCGATGGCCTGGCGGATGATCGAGATCGACTGGCGCATCTCTTCCATCCGGCAGAGGTAACGGTCGTAACAGTCGCCGTTCTTGCCCACCGGCACCTGGAATTCGAATTCGTCATAACATTCATAGGGTTGTGCACGGCGCAAATCCCAGGCCAGGCCCGAGCCGCGCACCATCACGCCCGAGAATCCGTATTGCAGGATCTCTTCTTCGTTCACCACGCCGATATCGCAGTTGCGCTGCTTGAAGATACGGTTCTCGGTCAGCAGCCCGTCGATATCGTCGAGCACCTTGGGGAAGGTATGGCTCCACGCCTCGATATCGTCCAACAGCGCGTCGGGCAGGTCCTGATGCACGCCGCCGGGCCGGAAATAGGCCGCGTGCAGACGCGCGCCACAGGCCCGCTCGTAAAAGATCATCAGTTTTTCGCGCTCTTCGAACCCCCAGAGCGGCGGCGTCAGCGCGCCCACGTCCATCGCCTGAGTGGTCACGTTCAACAGGTGGTTCAGGATACGGCCGATCTCGGAATACAGCACCCGGATCAGGCTGGCACGGCGCGGCACCTCGACACCGGTCAGCTTTTCGATCGCCAGGCACCAGGCGTGTTCCTGGTTCATCGGCGCCACGTAATCGAGCCGGTCGAAATAGGGCAGGTTCTGCAGATAGGTGCGGCTTTCCATCAGCTTTTCGGTGCCGCGGTGCAACAGCCCGATATGAGGATCGCAACGTTCGACGATCTCGCCATCCAGTTCCAGCACCATCCGCAGCACGCCATGCGCCGCCGGGTGCTGGGGGCCGAAATTGATGTTGAAGTTGCGGATCTTCTGCTCGCCTGTCAGCGCGTCTTCGAAGCCCTTGCCGCCATCCATCACAAAATCCTCACATTCTCCACTTGCTCTTGACGTCGTCGGGGACGAAGTCGGCAAGACGCTTGTACTGTGGGTCCAGCCATTCACGAAGCCGGCAAACGATATCCTCCGGGAACGGAGTCCTGTCGCCAGCGTTCACGACTTTTTCCATAGTCGGCATTTTCGGCGCAAGGCCCAGAAAGTCGGTCAGTTCCCTGAATGCCGACACCGAATCCACCTCATCGAAAAGGCGTTCGTAGAAAACGAAACTTACTTGTTTTTCAGACACATTCCTACGCAGGGCGTCAATCGTACGCACATAGTCACTGTGCGGCGCGATTGTCTTTCTTACCCCTGTTTGCGACTGCAAGAACTCGTTCGCAAGTTCCATCGCCGTGACATCCCGCTTTCTCCGGTTCCGCAGAATTCTGGCCTGCATACAAATATGAGACCAGAGCCGATCAACAGGATCCCTCATCACAAAAACAAGCTTTGCGTTTGGATGAGTAGAGGCCATCTCGCGGAACTCGCGTCCGCTTAGTAGCGCATAGCCGGGCGTGATATCGCCGCATCGCACGTAACTGCCGCCCTTGGCCTCACTGGGCGAGATAAAGGCCAAATAGTCCCGTAAGCCCGCGCCCTGCCGGTCGATCAGGTTCAACCACTCGATCGCATCGCGTATGAACAGAACGTCTTCAGATACTTCAGCCTCCAAGACCTTCGGATTCTTCTCGACCTGACGGATCTTCTGGTTCAACCACACCCGCAGCTGCCTGGCGACTGGGTCGTTCGCCCCCCCCTCGCGATCGAAGAAGTGAACCTCTTTCACCCGGCGAAGGAACACTTCGGGATGAAACAAGAAATAGTCATGCAGAAAGGTTGTCCCGGCCTTGGCCGCCCCAACAACGAAAAACGGCGCTGGTGCAGAGGTGTCCTGTGCCAAGCGTACCGGAACATTGGAGCGGCCGAAAAATTTGCCGCTCACCTTGGTCATCATCGCGCCGAGACCTCCCGAAAGCCGCGCGGCCGCCACCTGAGGCCGCACGTATCCCACAGCCGGTCCTATTGGGGGCCGACCGTCGCCGGACGGGGTTTTCGGGTAATAGCTCACCTGCGCTCCAACTCTTGAAGCTTGACCGCCATCCACCAGAGCAAACCAATCGCCCCGATCGGAACCACGCAGACCAAGGCCCAGTATTTGTCGACCCCGAAGTGCGGCAGCAGCTTAAACATCGGCACGATGGTCGCAACGGTCCAAACGAGCCAGAAGAGGAACTCCATCACTTGGCCTCCTGCTTCTCATCTCCCGGAAGGATGTAATCGGCGCCTTCCCAGGGGGACATGAAATCGAACTGCCGGTATTCCTGAACCAGGCTGACGGGTTCGTAGACCACCCGCTTTTCCGCCTCGTCATAGCGGACCTCGGTATAGCCGGTGGTCGGGAAATCCTTGCGCAGCGGATAGCCCCGGAACCCGTAATCCGTCAGGATGCGGCGCAGGTCGGGGTGGCCGGTGAACAGGATGCCAAACATGTCGAACACCTCGCGCTCGAACCAGTTGGCCGAAGGGTGCACATCGGTGATCGAAGGCACCATGTCATCCTCGCGGATCGAGACCCGCAGGCGGATGCGCTGGTTCTGATACATGCTGAGGAAGTGATAGACCACGTCGAACCGCTTGGCCCGTTCGGGATAGTCAACGGCAGTGATATCGACCAGCGTCGAAAAGCGGCAACTGCTGTCCGAACGCAGGAAATCCACGAAATCGACCAGGTTCGACGGCGCCACATCCACGTTCAGCTCGCCAAAGGTCACATCCCAGGACAGGATGCAGTCGGCGCGTTTCAGTTCCAGATGGGTGCCCAGTTCTCTGAGTGCTGCGGTCATGTCGCTCTCTCCTCAGCGCACGATGGTGCCGGTGCGGCGGATCTTGCGTTGCAGTTGCAACAGACCGTACAGCAGCGCCTCGGCGGTCGGCGGGCAGCCCGGCACGTAAATATCCACCGGCACGATCCGGTCGCAGCCACGCACCACGGAATAGCTGTAGTGGTAATAGCCGCCACCATTGGCGCAGGAGCCCATCGAGATCACGTAACGCGGCTCGGGCATCTGGTCATAGACCTTGCGCAGGGCGGGCGCCATCTTGTTGGTGAGCGTGCCGGCCACGATCATTACGTCCGACTGGCGCGGCGAGGCGCGCGGCGCGATGCCGAACCGTTCGGCGTCATAGCGCGGCATCGAGGTATGCATCATCTCGACCGCGCAACAGGCCAGACCGAAGGTCATCCAGTGCAGCGAGCCGGTACGCGCCCAGTTGATGATGTCCTCGGTCGAGGTCAGCAGGAACCCCTTGTCCTGTAACTCGGCGTTCAGGGCCTGGGTGGCGACTTCCTTGTCGACGCCCGCGGTGTTGGCACCCGTCATCACTGCCATTCCAGCGCCCCTTTCTTCCATTCATAGGCAAAGCCGATGGTCAGCACGCCCAGGAACACCATCATCGACCAGAAGCCCACATCGCTCATGTCCTTGAAGCCGACGGCCCAGGGAAACAGGAAGGCGATCTCGAGGTCGAAGATGATGAACAGGATCGACACCAGATAGAACCGGACGTCGAATTTCATCCGCGCGTCATCGAATGCGTTGAAGCCGCATTCATAGGCGCTGACCTTTTCGGGATCGGGATTGCGGACCGCCAGTACAACGGCGGCGAGAATCAGGACAAGGCCCAGACCAGCGGCGACGGCCAGAAACACCAGGATCGGGAGGTACTCCCGCAACAGCTCTTCCACGAGTGGCTCCTTTCCTGCGCGCCCGCCTCGGGACGCGCCGTCAATTGGCGTGTTGACTGGACCTTCTCTACCCGCGCCCGCTCAGAGGGTCAACTGAACGAACGCGTCCTGCCACGCATATTTCGACGCAGCAGGTATCGGTTTTCAGGCATATTTTCGGTCAGACACCGGTGATCGACAGGAGATCAAACCTAAGTGTTCCATGCAGGTTTGCGCTTGTCGAAAAAGGCGCCGATTCCCTCGCGGGCCTCATCCGTCTCCCAACGGTCGACCAGCGCCCGGATGGTGCGGTCGATGACCGCGTCATCGACGCGCGGCCCCAGATCGCGGATCAGCGCCTTGGCCGAGGCAACCGCGCCGGGCGCGCAGGCCAGATAGGGTGCGACCTCGGCCTCGATCGCGGCGGCGAGATCTTCGGCAGGCACCGCACGGGCGAGCAGACCCAGTTCCACCGCTTCGGCGGCCCCGAAGAGACGCCCCGACATGAAGACCCGGCGCGCGCGCGCCTCGCCCATGCGGGCAATGACATAGGGGCCGATGGTGGCGGGGATGATGCCCAGCCGGGTCTCGGTCAGGCCCATCTTGAGCGTGTCGACACCGATCGCGATATCGCAGACGCTGGCCATGCCGACGCCGCCGCCAAATGCGTTGCCCTGCACCGCGCCGATCAGCGGTTTGGGCAGGCTGTTGAGCGCCTGCAACATCTCGGCCAGCTTGCGCGCCTCGACAAAGCGGGTTTCGGCATCGGCGGCCATCTGCGCCTGCATCCAGCCCAGATCGCCACCGGCGCAAAAGCTTTTGCCCGCACCGGTCAGCACCACGACCCGTACCGCGTCGTCAGCGGCCAGTAGCGCGGCAGCGGCGCTGAGATCGGCCAGCATCTGCGCCGACATGGCATTGTGTTTCTCCGCCCGGTCGAGCGTCAGGGTGGCGACCCCGCGCGCGTCGGTGTCGATGGTGATGGTTTCGTACATGACCTCTCCTTCAGAACCGTTTTCCGGCACGGAAAACGGGCCGGAATTCTTGCAGAATTCCGGGTCTCACCCGGTGCGCATGGCGCGCGCCATCTCTGCCGCTTCGGCGATCACATCCATGTCGAGCCCGGTCTGGTAGCCCAGCCGCTCCAGATGCGCGGCAACCGCCTCGGTCGCCACATTGCCCGCCGCGCCCGGCGCATAGGGACACCCGCCCAAGCCGCCCACGGCAGCATCGAAGACCCGCACGCCCAGCGCCAGCGAGGCGTCGATATTGGCCAGCGCCCGGCCCGCCGTATCGTGGTAATGCCCCGCCAGCCGCGAGACCGGCACCCGCTCGCGCACTGCCAGCAGCATGCGCGCGATCTTGTCCGGGGTCGCCTGCCCGATCGTGTCGCCCAGCGAGATCTCGTAGCAGCCCAGCGAGAACAGCCGGTCGGCCACTTCGGCCACCTTCTCGGGCGCCACCGCGCCATCATAGGGGCAGTCGGTCACACAAGAGACATAGCCCCGCACCGGCAGATCGATATGGCGCGCGGCCTCCAGGATCGGCTCGAACCGCGCGATGCTCTCTTCGATGGTGGCGTTGATATTGGCCTTGGAAAAGCCCTCGGACGCCGAAGCAAAGACCGCAATCTCGTCTGCACGCGCCGCCAGCGCATCCTCGTAGCCGCGCATGTTCGGGGTCAGCGCCGCATAGCGCACGCCCTCGGCGCGGGTGATCCCGGCCAGCACCTCGGCAGACCCGGCCATCTGCGGCACCCATTTGGGCGAGACAAAGCTGGCCACCTCGATCCGGCGGAACCCGGCCCGGCTGAGGCAATCGACCAGCGCCACCTTCTCGGCCACCGGTATCTCGCGTTTCTCGTTCTGAAGCCCGTCGCGCGGCCCCATCTCGAAGATTTCGACCCAATCGCCCATCGCCGCACTCCTGTCCCGTTGCGCTCAGTTCACCTGCCCCACCGCCGCATGTCCGCGGCGGCGCGTCAAGCCTCTTCGTCTTCCAGACGCACCAGCGCGGCACCGGCCTCGACCTGGGCGCCGGCCTCGGCCAGAACCTCGGCCACCACCCCGTCACGGGCGGCCAGCAGCGAATGCTCCATCTTCATCGCCTCCAGGATGGCGAGGCGGTCGCCCTCCTTCACCGACTGACCGGCGCTGGCAAAGACCGCCTTGACCAGACCCGGCATCGGAGCCAGCACCACGTTTGTATCGCCACCCGCGCTGCTGTCGCGATCAAGCGGGTCGATGATGTCAAAGGGCAGACCATAGCCGTCGAACACGGTGGCCACGCCCCCCGCGACCGAGACATCGGGCATCGCCCGCCCGCCGATGCGCCAGCGCCCGTCGCGCCGTTCGGCCACCACCTGATCCGCGCCGATCTGCCAGAGCTGGCGGTCACGTCCCTCGACCTGCACATCGACGGCAATCTCCTCGCCCTGCCAGCCAAGCGTGATCGCCCGGTGCAGCGGCGCCCAGAGGGTAAAGCCCTGCTCGGCCTGATCCTCGTCCAGTCCCAGCACCGCCATGGCGGCGGCGGCCACATGGCGCGGCTCGGGCGCGGGGGCCGCGACCAGCGCGTCGATATCGCGGCCAATGAGACCGGTATCCACGTCACCGGCGGCAAAACCCGCATGCCGGGTCAGCGCACCAAGGAAGGCCAGATTGGTGACGGTGCCGCCCACCTGCGTCCCCGCCAGCGCCCGGTCAAGCCGTGACAGCGCCACCGCGCGGGTCGGGCTGTGCACGATGACCTTCGAGATCATCGGATCGTACCAGGGGCTGATGGTGTCGCCCGCACGCACGCCGCTATCGGCGCGGCAGCCTTCGGGAAAGGCCAGATGGCTGAGCGTGCCGGTGGCAGGCAGAAAGCCCTTGGGCACATCCTCGGCATAGAGCCGCGCCTCGAAGGCATGGCCGGTGATGCTCAGATCCTCCTGCCGGGCGGGCAGGCTCTCACCCGATGCGACGCGCAGCTGCCATTCCACCAGATCGACGCCGGTGATCGCCTCGGTCACGGGATGTTCGACCTGCAGGCGCGTGTTCATCTCCATGAACCAGAACCGGTCGGCGCGCAGCCCTTCGGAGGCGTCGACGATGAATTCCACGGTCCCCGCGCCCTTGTAGCCGATGGCCTCGGCGGCACGCACGCCCGCCTGCCCCATCGCGGCGCGCATCTCCTCGGTCATGCCGGGCGCGGGCGCTTCTTCGATCACCTTCTGGTGGCGACGTTGCAGCGAGCAGTCGCGTTCGAACAGATGCACCGCATGGGTGCCGTCGCCGAATACCTGCACCTCGATATGACGCGGCTTGGACACGAATTTCTCGACCAGAACCGCGTCATTGCCAAAGGCGGTCTTGGCCTCCCCTCGGGCGCTGTCGAGCGCGGCGGCGAAATCCTGTGGCCGCTCGACCAGGCGCATGCCCTTGCCGCCGCCGCCCGCGACCGCCTTGATCAGCACCGGGTAACCGATGGTATCGGCGGCCCCCGCCAGATGTTCGGGATCCTGGTTGTCGCCGTGATAGCCGGGCACCACAGGCACGCCCGCCTCGTGCATCAGCGCCTTGGCGGCGTCCTTGAGGCCCATGGCCCGGATCGCGCTGGCCGAGGGACCGATAAAGGTCAGGCCCGCCGCCTCGACCGCATCCACGAAATCGGGGTTCTCGGACAGGAAGCCATAGCCGGGATGAATGGCCTGCGCACCGGTTTCCAGCGCGGCGGCAATGATCACATCGCCCTTGAGGTAACTGTCGGCGGGGGCCGGACCGCCGATATGCACCGCCTCGTCCGCCATCGCCACATGTTTGGCGCCGGCATCGGCATCGGAATAGACCGCAACACAGGCGACGCCCATGCGCTGCGCAGTTTCCATCACGCGGCAGGCGATCTCGCCGCGATTGGCAATCAGGATCTTGTCGAACATGGGGTCGGTCCTTTTGACTCAAGGGTCGGTTCGGGGGCGCTGCCCGTCGCCATTGGGGGCAACCCAATGGCGCGGCACTGGCGCCCCCGGAATATTTTCTGCGAAACGAGGATCACATGCGGAACACGCCGAACCGCGTGTCCTCGATCGGTGCGTTGAGCGCGGCGCTGAGCGACAGGGCCAGCACATCGCGGCTCTTGCGGGGGTCGATGATGCCGTCATCCCAAAGCCGGGCGCTGGCATAAAGCGGGTGCGACTGGCGCTCGAACATCTCGAGCGTCGGGCGCTTGAACTCGGCCTCTTCTTCGGCCGACCAGCTGCCGCCCTGCCGTTCGATCCCGTCGCGCTTGACGGTGGCCAGAACGCCGGCCGCCTGTTCGCCGCCCATCACCGAGATGCGGCTGTTGGGCCAGGTCCACAGGAAGCGCGGCTGATAGGCGCGGCCCGCCATGCCATAGTTGCCCGCGCCAAACGAGCCACCCACCAGCATGGTGATCTTGGGCACACTGGTGGTGGCAACCGCCGTCACCATCTTGGCGCCGTGGCGCGCGATGCCTTCGTTTTCATATTTGCGGCCGACCATGAAACCGGTGATGTTTTGCAGGAACACCAGCGGGATCTTGCGCTGGCTGCACAGTTCCACGAAATGCGCCGCCTTCTGCGCCGCCTCGCTGAAGATCACGCCATTGTTGGCGATGATGCCGATCGGGCAGCCCTTGAGATGGGCAAAGCCGCAGACGATGGTCTCGCCAAAGCGCGGCTTGAACTCGTCAAAGCGCGAGCCGTCGACCAGCCGCGCGATCACCTCGCGGATGTCATAGGGGGTTTTCAGATCGGCGGGCACCACGCCCAGAATCTCCTCGGGGTCATAGGCCGGTTCCTCGGGGCTGGCCCAGTCCACCGTCAGCGGCTTGCGGCGGTTGAGCGAGCGCACCGCGCGGCGCGCCAGCGCCAGCGCGTGGGCGTCATCCTCGGCCAGGTAGTCGGCCACGCCCGACAGGCGGGTATGCACGTCACCTCCGCCGAGATCCTCGGCGCTGACAACCTCGCCCGTGGCCGCCTTGACCAGCGGCGGACCGGCGAGAAAGATGGTGCCCTGTTCCTTGACGATGATGGTGACGTCGGACATGGCCGGAACATAGGCGCCGCCTGCGGTGCACGAGCCCATCACGACGGCGATCTGCGGGATGCCCTTGGCGCTCATCCGGGCCTGATTATAGAAGATGCGCCCGAAATGGTCGCGATCCGGGAACACCTCGTCCTGGTTGGGCAGGTTGGCGCCGCCGCTGTCCACCAGATAGATGCAGGGCAGGTTGTTTTCCTCGGCGATCTCCTGCGCGCGCAGGTGCTTCTTGACCGTCATCGGGTAATAGGTGCCGCCCTTTACCGTGGCGTCGTTGCAGACGACCATGACCTCCTGCCCCTCGACCCGGCCGATCCCGGCAACGACACCGGCGGCAGGGGCCGCGTTATCATACATGTCATGGGCTGCGGTGGCGCCGATTTCCAGGAAGGGAGAGCCCGCGTCGAGCAGGTTGGCCACCCGGCGGCGCGGCAGCATCTTGCCCCGGCTTTCATGGCGGGCCCGCGATTTCTCGCCGCCGCCCAGACGCGCGGCCTCGGCCGCCGCCCCGATCTGCGCCAGCGCCTCCAGATGGGCGGCGCGGTTCGCCTTGAAGCCCTCGGAGGCGGGCATGGCCTTGGATATGAGTTTCATGGATTGGCCTCCAGTTCTGCCGCTGCGCGGCGCTTCAATTCCTTGCGGATCACTTTGCCTGTCACCGTCATCGGCAGCGCGTCCAGAAACGCCACCTCGCGGGGATAGGAATATTGGGCGAGCCGGTCCTTGACCCAGGCCTGCAGTTCTTCGGCGCTGGCCCGGGCGCCCGGTTTCAGCACCACATAGGCCTTGACGATCTCGGTTCTGAGCGGGTCGGGCTTGCCGACCACGCCCACGGTTGCGACGCCCGGATGGGTCAGCAGGCAATCCTCGATCTCTGCCGGGCCGATGCGGTAGCCGGCCGAGGTGATCACGTCATCCTCGCGCCCCACGAAACGGAGGTACTCGCCCTCCCACACGCCGCGGTCACCGGTCACCAGCCAGTCGCCCCGGAACTTCTCGGCGGTGGCAGCGGGGTTGCGCCAGTATTCCAGCAGCATCGAGGCAGAGCCGCGCCGCACGGCGACATCGCCCTCTCCTGTCGTGGGCTGACCCGCATCGTCGATCACCGCCACCTCGTGCCCCGGCACCGGCTTGCCGATACAGCCCGGACGCACCGGGAAATCGGCGGCGCAGGACGACACGGTCATGTTGCATTCGGTCTGGCCGTAGAATTCGTTGATCGTGAGGCCAAAGGCGCCCTCGCCCCAGGCCAGCATCTCGGCCCCCAGCGGCTCGCCGCCCGAGGCGACCGAGCGCAGGCCGGGTATGGCCTGATCCGCCGCCTTGAGCATGCGGAGCGCGGTGGGCGGAAAGAACACGTTCCGGACCCCGCCGCGCGCGATCACATCGGCGCAGGCCTCTGCGCTGAACTTGTCCAGCCGCGCGGACACCACCGGAATGCCCAGCGCCAGCCCCGGCATCAGCACGTCGAACAGGCCACCGATCCAGGCCCAGTCGGCAGGCGTCCACAGGCAATCGCCCGGGCGCAGGTGATTGTGGCTGATCGAGACGCCCGGCAGGTGCCCGGTCAGCACCCGGTGACCATGCAGCGCCCCCTTGGCCCGGCCGGTGGTGCCCGAGGTATAGATCAGCACCGCCGGATCCTCAGGCCTTGTATCGGCTTGCGGCACCGGTTCGCCGGGCAGCCCGATCTCGGCCGCCATCAACGGGGTCGCCAGATCGCCCAGCAGGGTCGCGCCCTCGGCATCGGTCAGCACCAGCCGGGCGCTGGAATCCTCCAGACGGCTGCGCAATGCGTCCTGTTGGAACAACTTGAACAACGGCACCGAAATGGCACCGATATGCCAGAGCGCCAGATGCGCCGCCGCACACCAGGGCGATTGGCTGAGCAGCACGCCGACCCGGTCCCCCGGCGCCACGCGCCGCATCAGCGCCCGCGCCAGCCCCTGCACCATTTCGCTCAGGTCGCCATGAGTGATGTCGCGCCGCGCGGGTCCGGTCAGGTCGATGATCGCCAGCGCATCGGCAGGTTGCGACAGGCATTGGCGCGCCATGTTCAGACGCGCGGGCAGGTCCCAGCCGCCATCAGGGCGCAACCCCGGTATGCGCGCCGCGAATGTCATTGGACGCGACCCCCGGAAACCCCTTGAACAAAAGGGGCTATAAAGGTGTTTTGTAAATAAATATAATTTGTTACGCGGCGGAAGATAAACAAATTTTGATCCAGATCAGGGAATTCGCATCTGTCCGGGCGCAGAAACGGGTCGTCAACTAAACCAAAGGTACCCACATGACACGTATCGCTGCTGCCTTGGCGCTTTCCACAGCTCTCGTCACCCTTGCCGGACCACTCGCGGCCCAATCTCAGGGCGATTGGACCGTTGGTGTCGGTGTGGGCTATGTGAACCCAAAATCCAACAACGGCACCCTGGCCGGTGGCGCGGCCACGGTGGATGACAACACCCAGGGGATCTTTACCGTCGAATACTTCATCCGTGACAATCTGGGCATCGAACTGCTGGCCGCGACACCGTTCAAGCATGACGTCTCGATCAGCGGGATCGGCTACGCCGGGACTGTCAAACACCTTCCGCCCACCCTGTCGCTGAACTATCACTTCCCGACCAATTCCGCGTGGAAGCCCTATCTGGGTATCGGCGTGAACTATACCACCTTCTTCGAGGAAAGCTCGCCGCTGGGCACGCTGAAGCTGGATGACAGTTTCGGTGTCGCCGTCAACGCGGGCCTCGACTATCAGATCAGCGACCGCGGCGCTCTGCGTCTGAACGCGCGCTGGATCAACATCGAAACCGACGCCACCCTGAACGGTGCCGCCATCGGCACGGCCGAGATCGACCCGCTGGTGATCGGCGTCCAGTACGTGCATCGGTTCTGATCCCTCCTCGGCAAGACAGGCGGCCCGCAAGTTCCCTCGGCTTGCGGGCCGTTTGCGTTTTCAGAGCACCGTGTTCATCAGCTCGCGGCCGATCAGCATGCGGCGGATCTCCGAGGTGCCGGCGCCGATCTCCATCAGCTTGGCATCGCGGAAGATGCGGCTGACCGCGCTGTCGGACAGGAACCCGGCGCCGCCCATCGCCTGCACCGCCTGATGCGCCTGCACCATGGCCTGTTCACTGGCATAGAGACAGCAGGCCGCCGCATCCTGCCGGGTCACGTCGCCCCGGTCACAGGCCTTGGCCACCTCATAGATATAGGCGCGGGCCGAATTCATCGCCGTGTACATGTCGGCGATCTTGCCCTGCATCAGCTGGAAGGACCCGATCGGTTTGCCGAACTGCTTGCGCTCGGCCATATAGGGCATGATCTCGTCCAGACAGGCGGCCATGATGCCGGTGCCGATGCCCGCAAGCACCACGCGTTCATAATCGAGGCCCGACATCAGCACGGCAACGCCGCGCCCCTCCTGGCCCAGCACGTTTTCAAACGGCACTTCGACATCCTCGAACACCAACTCGGCCGTGTTCGAGCCGCGCATGCCCAGCTTGTCGAAATGCTTGGAGGTCGAGAAACCCTTCATCGACTTTTCGATCAGGAAGGCGGTGATGCCCTTGCTGCCCGCCTCGGGGTCGGTCTTGGCATAGACCACCAGCGTATCGGCGTCGGGGCCGTTGGTGATCCAGTACTTGTTGCCGTTCAGGCGATAGTGGTCGTTGCGCTTTTCGGCGCGCAGCTTCATCGACACCACGTCAGATCCGGCGCCCGCCTCGGACATGGCCAGCGCGCCCACATGCTCGCCCGAGACCAGGCCCGGCAGGTATTTGCGCTTTTGCTCGTCATTGCCGTTCAGCTTGATCTGGTTGACGCAGAGGTTGGAATGCGCGCCATAGCTGAGGCTGACCGAGGCGCTGGCGCGCGCGATCTCTTCGACCGCCACCACATGCGCCAGATAGGACATGCCGGCGCCGCCGAACTCCTCAGGAACGGTGATGCCCAAGAGGCCCAGATCGCCCATCTCGCGCCACAGCTCGTTGGGAAACTCGTTGGTCTGGTCGATCTCGGCGGCCATCGGTCGGACCCGCTCCTGCGCCCAGCGATGCACCATATCGCGCAGCGCGTTCACATCCTCGCCCAGATCGAATTGCATGGTAGCTGCGAACATCGCGCTCTCCTCTCCGCATTAATGAACAACTGTTCAATAACGCGATAGCAGTGTTGGTGATTCTCGTCAATCATTCTGCGCGACCCCGGTCAAAACTGGTGTGGCCGATACGGAAACGGGCGGCCCGAAGGCCGCCCGCCGTGATCAGGATACCCCTGCGCGCGTCGTTCAGCGCAGGATGTGAATAACAATCCGGCTTTCGGGATTCACCATAACCGGCAGACCGTTCACATGGGCGAATTCGTGTTTCGAGTCGGGGATCGGCTGCAACTCGACCACATCGGGCAGCAGCGCACCGGGCACAACTTCACCCTCGAGATAGATCGGCTCCGGCATGTTGGCGCGCACAAAGGTCACTTCTTCCTCGCGCGGCTCAGGCTCCGCCGCGGTGCCAAGCGCACCGCCGGCAGCCGCACCGGCCACGGCACCACCCGGGCCGCCGATCAAGCCGCCAGCAATAGCGCCCATGACGCTGCCGCCGACTACCGCACCGCTATTTGTCTCGTCCTCATAGGTCACGCTCTGATATTCCAACGAGTTGTCGGGCGAGATCACGGGAACCCAGACGGTTTTGCCAGGATCGACGAGGTATTCGCCATAGGCCCAGCCATCGGTGCCCTCGTAAGAGACCTTGCACCACTGGCTGTCCTTGATGCAGCCGACGACTTCGGTCTGTGCGTCCTTGTCGATCACGCCAATGACCGAATGGTGCGGGCCAGGGCCCGAACGCATATTCAGGTCGGTCACCGCCATTGCAGTCGGACCAGCCAGCAGCGGGGTTGCCGCAATTGCCAGAACGGATGCCGTCAGGGTCAGAACATTGGTTTTCATCGTCTTCTCCTCAGTCTCGTGCGAGATACAAGCGCCTACTCGCGCTCTTGTCTCGTCACAACCAACCGACCCGGAGTTTGGTTCCCAATATTTTTTCCGCCGCCGACGATCCGCCTGGCATGCGCTTCCCGCAGGATTGAGGAGAAAGGACGATGAACTCGGATTATCCGTTTTGCCAGACTGCCCCCACCTCGGCCCGGATGATGCGCGCGATCAGATCGCAATCCTCCAGGCTAAAGGTCAGCGGCACCCGCATGTCGACGATCCCGGCCAGCACCCGATCGCTGGCGGGCATCGGCGCGCTCTCGGCATAGCGCCAGCTGTCATAGCGCGAGGTAAAGCCCACAGGTTCAGGCGTGCCGAACCATTTCAGCTCGACCCCACGGGCAATACAGCGGCGCAGCACCTCCTGCACCTTGTCCGCCGCCCAGTCGAGCAGCAGGAACTGGATGGACGAGCCGACATAGGTCTCGGCCTCGGGCCGCTCGATCACCGTGAGGCCCGGCGTGCCACGCAAGCCCGCCTCGATCCGCTGATAGCGTTCGTTCCAGCGCGCCACCTGCGCATCCAGCGCGCGCAGCTGCGGCCGCAGGATGGCGGCGCGCAGATTGTCCATCCGGCCCGAGATATTGGGGGTGTGATACTTGATCCGCTCGAACACCTCCGGCCCCGGCGCCGCCAGGTGACGTTCATAGAGCATATAGGACCCCGACATCATCACCGCCCGCGCCGCGATCTCTTCGTCATCGGTGACCAGCAGCCCGCCCTCGCCCGAGTTCACATGCTTGTAGGTCTGGCAAGAGTAACAGCCGACCGCGCCCTGCCGCCCCGAGGACACGCCGTTCCACGCCGCGCCCATCGTATGGGCGCAATCCTCTATCACGGTGATCCCGGCATCGTCGCAGATCTGCATCAGCCGGTCCATGTCGCACAGATGCCCGCGCATATGGCTCAGCATCAGCACCCGCGCCATGCCCGCTTTGGCCTCCAGATCGTCAAGGTCGATGGTCAGGCTTTCGGTCACCCCCACGAACACCGGCCGCGCCCCCACCGAGGCGATGGCCCCGGGCACCGGTGCCAGAGTGAACGCGTTGGTCAGCACCGCATCGCCGGGCCCCACCCCCACAGCGCGCAACGCGGTGGCCAGCGCATAGCCGCCCGAGGCCACCGCCAGACAATAGCGCGCGCCGGTCTGGGCGGCGAATTCCTGCTCCAGCAGGGCGGTTTCGCCCTGCTCTCCCCTGGCCAGATTGTACCGGTGCAACCGGCCATGGCGCAGCACCGCCAGTGCCGCCTCGATCGCCTCGTCCGGAATGGGTTCCTGCTGGGTGAAACTACCCGAGAATGTCTCTGTCATGGCTGGTATCTGAGGCGGCGCCCGACAGGTGGTCAAGAGCCGAGATGCAGTTTTGCAAAGGCCAAATCGGGTTTTACCCGATCAGCCGGGTCACCACCTGCGGCAGGTCCTCGAACCGGTCCAGCAGCGCCTCGGGTTCCAGCGCCGCCATATCACCCCCCGAAGGGCCGAAGGTGACAAGGATCGAGGGCACACCTGCGGCGCGCGCGGTGTTGCGGTCGGTATCGCTGTCACCCACCAGGACGCAGGCCGCCGGATCGCCCCCCGCCGCCCGCGCGGCGGCGCGCAGCGGTTCGGGGTCGGGCTTGCGCACCGGCAGCGTATCGGCGCCGATCAGCGCGGCAAAGACGTCGCGTACCCCCAGCCGTTGCAAAAGCAGGTCGGCCAGCGCCTCGGGCTTGTTGGTGCAGATGCCGACGCCGTAGCCCAGACCGCGCAGGTCCTCGACCGCCTCCATCGCGCCGGGATAGAGGAAACTGTGATGGTCGATCGCCGCGCGATAGGCCTCCAGCAGCACCGGGTAATAGCGGTCAACCGTCGCCGCATCATAAGCGCCCGCGCGCTCCAGCCCGCGCGTCAGCATCATCCGCCCGCCCCGCAGTGCGATGCCTGCATCCTGCCCCGGCACCAGCACATCGCCCAGCCCCATGTCACGGAAACAGTGATTGGCCGCGGCCAGCAGGTCGCCCGAGGTATCGGCCAGCGTGCCGTCCAGATCGAAGATCACCGTGCGCATCGCGCCCCTTTCCGGGCGATGTTGCGCCCCTGCCTGTCTCTGCCCGTCCGCACAATCGCTTGCGCCCGTGCCCCCAGCGGATAAAACGGGCGCAAGCAAAACGAAAGAGAAAACGCATCATGAGCACCGCACTGGTCATTCTCGCCGCTGGCAAGGGAACCCGGATGAACTCCGAGCTGCCCAAGGTTCTGCACCCGATCGCCCAGGTGCCGATGCTGGTGCATGCGATGCGCGCCGGCGCCGTGCTGGAGCCTGAGCGCACCGTAATCGTGGCAGGCCATGGTGCCGAAGCCGTGCGCGCAGCCGCTCTGGACGAGGATGAGGGCGCAACGGTCGTCCTGCAAGAGGAACAGCTGGGCACCGCCCATGCCGTCGATCAGGCGCGCGCCGCGCTCGAAGGGTTCGCGGGCGATGTGGTCGTGCTTTATGGCGACACGCCCTTTCTGCAACCCGACACGCTGGAGCGGATGCTGGCCGCCCGCAAGACCCACGACCTGGTCATCCTCGGGTTCGAGGCCGCCGACCCCGCCCGGTATGGTCGCCTCGTGATGCAGGGCGACAGCCTGGAACGGATCGTCGAGTTCAAGGATGCCACCGAAACCGAGCGCGCGATCCGCTTCTGCAACTCGGGCCTTTTGGCCTGCAACGCGGAAACCCTGTTCGGCCTCATCGCGGCGGTGGGCAATGACAATGCCTCGGGCGAGTATTACCTGACCGACGTGGTCGAGATCGCGCGCAAACAGGGGCTGGCCGTGACCGCGGTGGCCTGTGACGAGGCGCAGACGTTGGGCGTCAACTCGCGCGCCGATCTGGCAGCGGCAGACGCGATCTTTCAGGAGCGCGCCCGGGCCGAGTTGCTGGATCTGGGCGTCACCCTGATGGCGCCGGACACCGTTTATCTGGCCGCCGATACGGTGATCGGACGCGACACGGTGATCGAGCCCAACGTGGTGTTCGGCCCCGGCGTCACGGTGGAAAGCGGTGCCACCATCCGCGCATTCTCGCATCTCGAGGGCTGCCATGTCAGCCAGGGCGCGGTGGTCGGCCCCTATGCCCGCCTGCGCCCCGGTGCCGAACTGGCCGAAAATGCCCGCATCGGCAATTTCGTCGAGATCAAGAATGCCGAGATCGGCGAAGGCGCCAAGGTCAACCACCTGACCTATATCGGCGATGCCAGCATCGGCGCGAACAGCAATATCGGCGCCGGCACGATCACCTGCAATTATGACGGCGTGATGAAGCACCGCACCACCATCGGCGCCAATGTCTTTATCGGCTCGAACACGATGCTGGTGGCGCCGGTCACCCTGGGCGACGGTGCGATGACCGCGACCGGCACCGTGGTGACCCGCGATGTCGAACCCGACGCGCTGGCCGTTGCCCGCACCAAGCAGGAGAACAAGCCCGACCGCGCGCGCAAGCTGTTTGACATGCTGCGCGCCAAGAAGGCCCGCAAGCAGAAAGACACCTGACGCGCCTCTGCCTGCGACAGGTTCACGACAACCGGCGCCCGCGCCGGTTGTCACTACCCCGCCCGTGGAGGATGCCATGCTCAGCCCCTATCTCGACCAGATCCGCGCCCATGCCGACACCGAACGCGCCGCCGAGATGGCCGCCTATCACAAGGCTCCGCGCGTCTATCTGGGGGTCGCCAACCCGGTGCTGAACGATCTGAGCCGGGCCTGGCGGCAACAGTTGGCTGTTCCCGACCGGGTGGCGCTGGCCAAGGCGCTTTGGCAGACCGATATCCACGAGGCGCGGGTGGCCGCCGCCAAGCTTTTGACCCAGGCCCGCATCCGCCCTGACGACGCGGTCTGGGACCTGCTGCTGTCGTGGCTGCCCGATTTCGATGCCTGGGCAATTGCCGATCATGCGGCGATGGCGATGCAGAAACGGCTGGTGGCCGATCCGGCGCGGCTGGACCAGGTCGAAGACTGGACCCGCTCGGACCACATGTGGACCCGGCGCGCCGCGCTGGTAACCACCCTGCCCTGGGCCAAGATGAGCAACCCCAAACCCGCCGATACCGCCGCGCGCGACCGCATCCTGGGCTGGGCGGCGGATTATGTGCCCGACCGCGACTGGTTCATCCAGAAATCGGTGGCCTGGTGGCTGCGCGACCATTCCAAGCACGATCCCGAAGCGGTGCGCGCCTTTCTGGCCGAACACGGCCCCGCCATGAAGGCATTTGCCCGCAAGGAGGCGGGCAAATACCTGAAAGCTCAGTTGGAATAGACGTCGAGTTCCACCAGCTCGTCGATCGGCGCCAGCAGCGCCCGCATCGCCTCAAGTGACAGGCGGCTGCCGCTGCCCGGATCGCCGCCACCAGGAATCAGGGTGACATGGGCGATGGCGCCCGTCTTGCGCACCACTACGCGGCCATTGCGCTCCTGCTCGACTAGCGCGGTCTCCATCCAGCGCCCCGGAATCGTGGGATCGCCCAGACCGGCCACGGTCTGGCGCGCGCCCTCCCATCCGGGAAGGATGTCGGCAGGTGGCGGGGCCGTTTCGGCCTCGGGCGTTGCGGCCTCGGCGGCCTCTTCGGACGCGGTTTCGGCCTGCGGCGCGGCGGTGGTTTCCGGGGCCTTGTCGCCCCCGAACAGCTTGTCGGTGGTGGTGCGCACGCGGTCACAGCCCGCCAGCGCCACGAGGGAAATCAGAACCAGGTATCTCATGGCCCGACCCTAGCGCCAGAGAGCGGGCCTGCGCCAGCCCAAACCCACATCGCCCTTGCCGCTGGCAGCGACCCGCTTTACCTATGTCGCCATGACAGCTCCGCTTATCGACCCGTTCCAGCGCGCCATCACCTATCTGCGCGTCTCCGTCACAGACCGCTGCGATTTCCGCTGCGTCTATTGCATGTCGGAAAGCATGACCTTTCTGCCGAAGAAAGAGCTGCTGACGCTGGAAGAGCTGGACCGCATGTGCTCGACCTTTGTCCGCATGGGAGTGGAGAAGCTGCGCATCACCGGTGGCGAGCCGCTGGTGCGTCGCGACATCATGACCTTTTTCAACGGCATGACACGGCATCTGGACAGCGGCGCGCTGAAAGAACTGACGCTGACCACCAATGGCTCGCAGCTGGAACGCTTTGCCGATCAGCTTTATGCCGCAGGCGTGCGCCGGGTGAATGTCTCGCTTGATACGCTGGACGATCAGAAATTCGCCGACATCACCCGCTGGGGCCGCCTGCCGCAGGTGCTGCGCGGCATCGACGCGGCCCAGCGCGCGGGCCTCAGGATCAAGATCAACGCGGTGGCGCTCAAGGGCTTCAACGAGGAAGAACTGCCGCGCATCACCGAATGGTGCGCCGAACGCGGCATGGACCTGACCTGGATCGAGGTCATGCCGATGGGCGATATCGGCAACGAGAACCGTCTGGGCCAATTCTGGTCGCTCAAGGACGTGCGCGCGGAGTATGAAAACCACTACCGTGTCACCGACCTGTCCGAACGCACCGGTGGCCCGGCGCGCTATGTGCGGCTGGAGGAGACCGGGCAAAAGATCGGCTTCATCACCCCGCTCAGCCATAATTTCTGCGAAAGCTGCAACCGGGTGCGCCTGACCTGCACCGGCGAGCTGTATATGTGCCTCGGCCAAGAGGACATGGCCGACTTGCGCAAGCCCCTTCGCGACCATCCGGGCAGCGAGGAACCGCTGGAACAGGCGATCCGTGCCGCTATCGGGCTGAAACCCAAGGGCCATGATTTCGACTATTCCCGCCAGCAGGTCGACGGCAGGATGTCCCGGCACATGAGCCACACGGGCGGCTGACCGTGTCCGGCCCCGGCCTGTCGCCGACCCCGCTCTATCATCTTTATCGCGCGGCCTCGTCGGTGCTGGTTCCGTTTGCGTGGCGCGCGGTCCGCAAAAAGCTGAGCCGCGCCGATGTGCCGCTGGAGCGCCAACACGAACGGCTGGGCCATGCCAGCCTGCCACGCCCCCCTGGTCGGCTCGTATGGTTTCATGCCGCCAGCGTCGGCGAGAGCCTGTCGGTGTTGCGCCTGATCACCCGCATGGGCGAGCGGATGCCGAACCTCGAGTTCCTGATCACCTCGGGTACGCCCACCTCGGCCGATCTGATCGCGCGGCGCATGCCGCCGCGCTGCCGTCACCAGTTCGCCCCACTCGACGGGCCCGGCCCGGTGGCGCGCTTCTATCGCCACTGGCGCCCCGACGCGGCGGTGTTTGTCGAAAGCGAGCTTTGGCCGCGCATGATCGTCGAGGGCGCCCGCGCCGGAGTGCCGCTGGCCCTCTTGAATGCCCGCCTGTCCGAGAAATCGGTGCGCGGCTGGCAAAGGTTCCCCTCGACTGCGCGCTTTCTCCTCGATCGCTTTCGCCTTTTCCTGACCCAGAACCGGCAGACCGCCGACAACCTGATCGCCATGGGCGCCGACCCGGCGCGGGTCACGCCCGGCACCAACCTCAAGGCTATGGCCGGGCCGCTGCCGGTCGATACCGCCCTGCTGACAGAGATGCGTGCCGCCATCGGTCCCCGCCCGATCTGGGTCGCCAGTTCCACCCATCCGGGCGAGGAAGAGGTGGTGCTGGAAGCGCATCGCCAATTGCTGGCCGACCACCCTGACCTGTTGCTCTTGCTGATCCCGCGCCACCCCGAGCGCGGCACTGAAGTGTCGACGCTGATAACAGGTGCCGGACTCACATCCGCCCGCCGCAGCATCGGCGAGAGCATCACCCCCGGCACGCAGGTCTATCTGGCCGACACGCTGGGCGAGACCGGCACCTGGTACGCGCTTTGCCCGCTGGTCTTTCTCGGCGGCTCGCTGCGCGAGATCGGCGGCCACAACCCGTTCGAACCGGCCCAGGCGGGCGCGGCGGTGATCACCGGACCGGGCTATTTCAACTTTGCCGAAACCTTTCAGCCATTGATTGCGAGCGGTGGCGCCATAGAGGTAACAGGCGCCGCTCCGCTGGCCCGCGCCGTCCGCCGCTGGCTGGACGATACAGAGGCGTTTGACACCGTCCGCACCCAGGCGCGCGCACTGGTCGCCGCGCAGGAAACCGCGCTTGAGGGGGTCATCGACACCCTGACAACCCGGCTGGGACTGGACTGATGCCCGATCTCTTCGTCACCAATTTCAACCGCAACTTCACCGGCGTCTCGGCCACGGCGGCAAATGTGATCCGCCAACAGGTCGCGACCCACGATCTGGCGCTGGTGGGCCACGCCCTGCCCGGCTGCCCCACACCGATCAGCGCTCGCGCCGCCCGCGCGCTGTCACGCACGCCACCGCCGGGCAAGCCCTTTGCCATCTGGCATGTGCGCCGCAACCCGGAAATGCAGACCGCGATCTGGGCGCGCGATGTGCTGCGCCTGCCGATCCGCATCGTCTTTACCTCGGCCGCGATCCGGCGGCATTCAGCCTTTCCGCGCTGGCTGATCAGCCGGATGGATGCGGTGGTGGCCACCTCGGACGCGGCGGCAAGCTTTGTCCCGCATGTGCGCGCGGTGGTGCCCCATGGCGTCGATACCGACCGCTTCTCCCCCGCCCCCGACCGCCCCGCCGCCTGGGCGGCGCAGGGCTATGGCGGCGACTTCGGCATTGCCACCATCGGGCGGGTGCGCCCGGAGAAGGGCACCGATCTCTTTGTCGAGGCGATGCTGCGCCTCTTGCCCGAAATGCCGGGCGCGGTGGCGCTGGTGGTGGGCCGCGCCACCAAGGAGCACCAGAAATTCGCCCTCACTCTCAAGGACAAGGTGCAGCGTGCCGGCATGATCGACCGCATCCGTTTCATTGACGAGGTTGCGCCCGACCGCCTGCCGGACCTGATGCGCGCCCTGTCGCTGGTGGTGCAACTGCCCCGCTACGAGGGCTATGGCATGGTCCCGCTCGAGGCGATGGCCTCGGGCGTGCCCTTTGTCGGCTCGGACACCGGCTTCTTTCGCGAGTTCTCGGCCCAGGGCCGTACCGGGCGGGTGGTGCCGCTGGAAAATCCGAGCCAAGGGGCCGAGGTTGCCCGTGCGCTGCTGGTTGACGAGGATATCCACGGTGCCGCCGCCCTTGCCGCCCGTGAGATCGCGGTCGAGAGCTTCAGCGCCGCGCGCGAGGCCGCGGGGATCGAGGAAGTCTATCAACAGCTCTGGTCGCAGGCTGCCCCCAAGGCCTGACCCGGCCAGATGCGCAAACCGGAGGCAGGACGGCCGAATTCAAGCCCGGTTTACGCACACCCATGCGTGAAAAAATTGACTAATCGGTAAAATAATGCTCCGCTTCCTGAAAAAAGCAGGAGAGGATCATGAAGAACACATCAATCACGCGCAGGGTCATGCTTGCTGCGGCAGTCGCAGCTTCGGCCCTGATGACGGCGGGGGCTGCCGCCGCCGAAAAGGTCAAGGTCGCGGCCATCTACACGTTGCCGGTCGAACAGCAATGGATCAGCCGCATTCACAAGGCGCTGAACACCGCCGCCGACCGCGGCGATATCGACTATACCTTCTCGGAGAATGTC
The DNA here is from genome assembly GCF_021405525.1 of Ruegeria pomeroyi. Taxonomy (GTDB): domain Bacteria; phylum Pseudomonadota; class Alphaproteobacteria; order Rhodobacterales; family Rhodobacteraceae; genus Ruegeria_B; species Ruegeria_B alba. The sequence goes on along the minus strand of NZ_JAGQAG010000001.1, from coordinate 1,411,487 downwards.
GCAAATACCGATTATGAAAGGGTAATGCGCGAATATGCCGAACAGGGTGCACAACTGATCGTGGGCGAGGTGTTCGGTCTGGAACGCGCCGCACGCAAGGTGGCCAAGGACTATCCCGACACCGCCTTTCTGATGGGATCGTCCTTCGGGCCGGTGGCACCGAATTTCTCGGTCTTCGACAACTGGATCCACGAACCCAGCTATCTGACCGGCATGGTGGCCGGTGCCGCCACCGAATCGAACGTGATCGGCATGGTCGGTGGCTATGCCATCCCCGAGGTGAACCGGCTGATGCATGCGTTCATGGACGGCGCGCGCTCGGTCAACCCCGATGTCAAGTTCATCGTCAATTTCATCGACAGCTGGTATGACCCGCCCAAGGCCAAGGAAAGCGCCTTTGCGATGATGGATGCGGGCGCGGACGTGATGTATGCCGAACGCTTTGGCGTGTCCGATGCCGCGGTCGAGCGCGGCGTCAAGGCGGTCGGCAACGTGATCGACACCTCGGGCGATTATCCAGGCACCATCGTCGCCTCGGCGCTGTGGCACATGGAGGCCACCATCGACAAGGCGATCGAGAATGTCGCGGGTGGCAGTTTCGAGGCCGCCGATTATGGCCAGTACAGTTTCATGGCCTATGGCGGCGGTTCGCTGGTGCTGGACGAAAGCCTGGTTGCACCGGAAACGGTCACGGCGGTCAAGGCCAAGGAAGCCGAGATTCTGGACGGTCTGTTCCGTGTCAACGTGAACGACGACCGCCCGGTCTCGGACAACTGATGAAAGCGGGGCCGGCGGGGTGACCGCCGGCCCGTTTCCCCATGACAGATACAACGGTTCTCAGGCTGAACGGGCTCAGCAAGCGCTTTGGCCCGGTGGTGGCCAATGACGATGTCAGCCTGTCGCTGGCGCGCGGCGAGGTGCTGGCGCTGCTGGGCGAAAACGGCGCGGGCAAGACCACGCTGATGAACATGCTGTTCGGGCATTACCTGCCCGACGCGGGAACGGTCGAGGTGGCGGACGAGGCCGGGCATCTTGCGCCCCTGCCGCTGGGCCATCCGCAGGCGGCGCTGGCCGCAGGCGTGGGCATGGTGCACCAGCATTTCACCTTGGCCGAGAACCTCAATGCGCTCGACAATATCACGCTGGGCGCGGAACCGCTGCGCGCGATCCGCCGCGACCGGCGCGGTGCGCGGGCCCGGATCGAGGCGATCATGGCCCATAGCGGGCTCAAGGCCCCGCTGAACGTGCCGGTGGGCCGCCTTTCCGTGGGCGAGCGGCAGAGGGTCGAGATCCTCAAGGCGCTTTATCGCGATGCCCGCATTCTGGTGCTGGACGAACCCACCGCGGTGCTGACCCCGCAAGAGGCCGATACGCTGTTTGCCAGCATCAAGGCGATGACGACCGAGGGCCTGTCGGTGATCTTCATCTCGCACAAGCTGCACGAGGTGCTGGCCTTTTCCGACCGGATCGCGGTGCTGCGCCATGGGCGCAAGGTGGGCGAGATGGCCACATCCGAGGCCGACGAGGCGGCGATTGCCCGGATGATGGTGGGCGCCGACACCCCCCGCATCGCCCGCAGCGCCATGGCACCGGGTGCCCCGGTTCTGCATTTGCAGGGGGTTTCGGTCGCGGGCCGGTCCCAGCGCGACAGCCTGAAACAGGCCGATCTGACGGTACATGCCCATGAGATTCTGGGGGTTGCGGGTATCTCGGGCAACGGGCAAAGCGCGCTGGCCAACGTGATCTCGGGCCTTTCCGTCCCCACCGCCGGGCATATCCGGGTGGATGGGAGCGAGATCCCCCGCCCCTCTCCCGCCAGGATGGTGCGCGCCGGTGTCGGGCGCATCCCCGAGGACCGCCATCACGAGGGCATCGTCGGCGCCATGAGCGTGGCCGAGAACATGGTGATCGAGAGGCTGGACGACCCGCAGGTGCAATCGCGCGGGCTGCTCCGGCGCGAGGCGATCGCGACCCATGCCGAGGAACTGGCCCGTGCCTATGACGTGCGTGGTCCGGGCGTGACGGCACCTGCGCGGCTGCTTTCGGGTGGCAATATCCAGAAACTGATCCTGGCACGGGTGTTCGAACGCGCGCCCCGCCTGATCCTGGCCAACCAGCCGACACGCGGTTTGGACATGGGGGCGGCGGCCGAGGTCGGGCGGCGCCTGCTCGAGGCGCGCGAACGCGGCGCCGGGATCGTGCTCATCTCGGAGGATCTGGACGAGATCCTGGGCCTGGCCGACCGGGTCGTGGTGATCCGCGACGGCCAGATTGTCGAGACCGGCAGCCATGACCGCGAGCGGATTGGATTGATGATGGCAGGAGAGGCGGCATGATCCGGATTGAACCGCGCCAACACAGGTCGCGCACCATGGACTTGGGCATTCCGGTGCTTTCTGCCGTGATCGCGCTGGCCTTTGCCGCCATTCCGCTGATGGCGGCGGGCGCCAACCCGATCACCGCCTATGGCGAGATGGTCAAGGGCGTCTTTGGCTCGGTCTTTGCCCTGTCCGAGATGCTGACCCGCGCGACACCGCTGATCTTTACCGGGCTGGCCGCCGCGCTGGCCTTTCGCGCCAAGCTCTGGAACATCGGGGCCGAGGGGCAGCTTTACCTTGGCGCCATGGCGGCGGTGGCGGTCGGCGCCGGCTGGCTCGACCTGCCGGGGCTGGTGCTGGTGCCGCTGATCGTGATCCTTGGTGCTGCGGCCGGGGCGGCGGGCATGGCGGTGCCGACCTACCTGAAATCGCGCTTTGGCGCCGACGAGGTGGTGACCACGCTTCTGTTGAACTTCATCATCCTGATTTTCCTGCAAATGATGCTCGAAGGACCGCTCAAGGATCCGATGGGGCTCGGCTGGCCGCAATCGGCGCCGATCCTCGACCAGGGCATGCTGCCGCCACTGATGGACCGGATGCGGGTGCATTCCGGGCTGATCCTGGCACTGGTTCTGGCCGCGGTGGCGCAGTTCATGCTGGCGCGCTCGGTCTGGGGGTTCCGGCTGCGCGCGGTGGGCGAGAACGCCGCCGCCGCCCGCCATGCCGGGATCAACGTGAAACGTTCGCTGTTTGGCGTGGCGATCATCTCGGGCGGGCTGGCCGGGCTGGCGGGCGTCAGCGAGGTCGCGGGCCTCAAGGGCTATCTGACCGCCGACCTGTCGCCCGGTTTTGGTTATACCGGCATCGTGGTGGCCATGCTGGCGGGCCTGTCGCCGGTGGGGGTGGTCATCGCCGCCCTGTTCATCGCCTCGGTCTTTGTCGGAGCAGACAGCATGAGCCGGGCGATGGGAGTATCGTCCTTTCTGGCCGATCTGGTGGTGTCGATGTCGCTGCTCTGCGTTCTGGTGGGCGGCTTCATCGCCCGCTACCGGATCATCCGCTCGGGCACGGGAAGGGCCGCGTCATGATGGACATCCTGAACATCCTGCTCAGCGAAAGCTTCTGGGCCGCAAGCCTGCGGATCGCGACCCCGCTGATATTCGGCGTGCTGGGCGCGCTGATCTGTGAACGCGCGGGCGTGCTGAACCTTGGTATCGAGGGGATATTCGTGGTCGGCGCCATGTGCGGCTGGATGGCGGTCTGGCTGGGCGCGGGCCTGTGGGGGGGCGTGTTGATGGCAGCGCTGGCCGGGGCCTTCTTTGGCCTGCTGCACGCGATCCTGACCGTGCCGCTGGGCCTGTCGCAACATGTCTCGGGCCTGGGTATCACCCTGTTTGCCACCTCGGTCAGCTATTTCACCTATCGCACCGCGCTGCCCAATGTCTCGTCCCCGCCCCGGATCGAGCCGTTTCAGCCGCTGGACCTGCCGGTGCTGTCCGATCTGCCCTTCCTCGGGCCGGTGCTGTTTCAGCAGACGGCGCTGACCTGGCTGGCACTGATGATGGTGGGACTGGTCTGGTACGTGCTGAACCGCACCGCGCTGGGGGTGGCCATTCAGGCGGTGGGCGACAATCCCGACAGTGTCGATGCGCAGGGCCTGTCGGTCTATGGGCTGCGGATCGGTGCCATCGTGGCGGGGTCGGCGCTGATGGCGCTTGGCGGCGCCTTCCTGACGATGAGCGCGTTCGACGCCTTCTTTTTCGGCATGGTCAACGGGCGCGGCTGGGTCTGTATCGCGCTGGTGATCTTTGCCAGCTGGCGACCGGGCAAGGCGCTGTTCGGGGCGCTGTTGTTTGGCGCCTTCGATGCACTTCAGGTCCGTTTGCAGACCGAGATGGGTGCGCTGGTGCCGGGACAGGTGTTCCTGATGGCGCCCTATATCCTGTCCATCATGGCCCTTGTCATCGCCGCGCGCTCTGCCGACTATCCGCGCGCATTGCTGCAACCCTGGTTCAAGGGCCAACGATAGGAGCCTGCCATGTTCGACCTGATCGTCAAGAACGCCAATCTGCCCGACGGGCAGAGCGGCGTCGATATCGCCTGCAAGGATGGCCTGATCGCCGCCGTCGAACCCGGCATCACCGCCGAGGCGGGCACGGTGATCGAGGCGGGCGGCAACCTGGTCTCGCCGCCCTTTGTCGATCCGCATTTCCACATGGACGCAACCCTGTCGCTGGGCACGCCGCGCATGAACGTCTCGGGCACGCTGCTGGAGGGGATCGCGCTGTGGGGTGAACTGAAGCCGATCCAGTCGATCGATGACATCATTGCCCGCGCGCTGCGCTATTGCGATCTGGCGGTGGCCAAGGGGATCGGCGCGATCCGCAGCCATGTGGACACCTGCGACGACGAATTGAAAGGCGTGCAGGCCCTTCTGGAGGTGCGCGAGCGGGTCAAGGACCGGCTCGACCTGCAACTGGTGGCCTTTCCCCAGGACGGGGTGCTGCGCGACCCGACCGCGATGGCCAACACCGTGCGGGCGCTGGACATGGGCGTCGATGTGGTGGGCGGCATCCCGCATTTCGAACGCACCATGGCCGATGGCGCCGAAAGCGTGCGCCTCTTGTGCGAGATGGCGGCCAAGCGCGGGTTGATGGTCGACATGCATTGCGACGAAAGCGACGATCCCCTGAGCCGCCATATCGAGACGCTGGCCTATGAGACCCGGCGCCTGGGCCTTCAGGGCCGGGTGGCGGGTTCGCACCTGACCTCGATGCACTCGATGGACAACTACTATGTCTCGAAACTGATCCCGCTGATGGTCGAGGCCGGGGTTCATGCCATTCCCAATCCGCTGATCAACATCATGTTGCAGGGCCGGCACGACAGCTATCCCAAACGGCGCGGCCAGACGCGCGTGCGCGAGCTGCGCGATGCGGGCATCACCGTGGGCTTCGGCTCGGATTGCGTGATGGATCCGTGGTATTCGCTGGGCCGCGCCTGCATGCTCGACGTGGCCTTCATGGGGCTGCATGTGGGTCAACTGTCCAGCCGCGCCGACATGGACTGGTGCTTTGACGCGGTCACCGAGAATTCGGCCCGGATCATGGGGCTCGACGGTTATGGTCTGGCCAAGGGCTGCGCCGCGAATTTCGTGCTGTTGCAGGCGCGCGACCGGATCGAGGCGATCCGCCTGCGCGCCCATCGCCTGGCCACCATCCGCAAGGGCGCGGTGATCTGCCGGTCAGCCCCGGTGACCCACGAGCTGGCTGGCACGGATGGCTGGTCGGGACTGGACGAGACCGCATTCGCACCACCGCAGACCGGGTAACGATCTGGGTGACACGCGCCTTGCGTGGCTAGGGGAGAGGCGGCGCCTCTCCCTGTTTCTTGCTCAGGCAGCAGGCATCCGCTGTTCGACGATCTCAGCCCACCAGCTGCATCCCGCCGGAATGGCCTCGTCGTTGAAGTTGTATTCGGGGTGATGCACCATCGCGGTGTCGCCATTGCCGACCAGAATATAGGCGCCGGGGCGTTCCTCCAGCATATAGGCGAAATCCTCGCCGCCCATGACCAGCGCCGCCTCATCACAGCCGCCCGACACATCGCGTGCCACCTTTGCGGCGAACTCGGTCTGCTCGTCCGAGTTCACCATCACCGGATAGCCCCGGATATAGCGGATATCGGCGGTACCGCCGAAGGTGGCCGCAATGCCCGAACAGATCCCGTTGATGCGCTTTTCGGCCAGATCGCGCATCTCCCTGGACATGGTGCGCACGGTGCCCTTGATCTGCACCCGCTGCGGGATGACGTTGAACGCCTTGGACGAGGTCTCGAACGAGGTGACCGAGACCACCACCTGATCGATCGGGTCGGCGTTGCGGCTGGCGATGGTTTGCAGCGCCAGCACCGCCTGTGCGGTCATCACCGTGGTGTCGATCGTGTCATGCGGCTTGGCCGCATGGCCGCCGCGTCCCTCGAAGGTGATGTCGAACTGGTCGGTGGCGGCAAAGAAGGCACCGGGCCGGATCGCGAAACTGCCCACGGGCGCGCCGGGCCAGTTGTGCATGCCGTAAACCTCCTGGATGTTCCAGCGGTCCATCATGCCATCCTCGCACATCTCGCGGCCGCCACCGCCGCCCTCTTCGGCGGGCTGGAAGATCACCACCACGGTACCGTCGAAATTGCGGGTCTCGGCCAGGTATTTGGCTGCGCCCAACAGCATCGCGGTATGGCCGTCATGGCCGCAGGCATGCATGGCGTTGGGCGTCTTCGAGGCATAGTCGAGCCCGGTCTGTTCGTGGATCGGCAGCGCGTCCATGTCGGCGCGCAGCCCGATCACCTTGCCCTTGCTGTCGCTCTTGCCCTTGATGACACCGACAACGCCGGTGCGGCCGATGCCAGTGACCACCTCATCACAACCGAACTCTTGCAATTTTTCGGCAACCAGCGCGCTGGTCCGATGGGTTTCGAACAGGATTTCCGGGTTCTCATGGATATCCCGGCGCCATTCGGTGATCTCGGATTGCAATTCTGCAAAGCGGTTCTTGACGGGCATAGTGTGTTTCCTCTTGCGTCACATCAGGGGTTAAGCGGCATCCGCTGCTCGGCCAGCGTGGCGAACCAGCTGCATCCGGCGGGGATGGCCGCATCGTTGAATTCATAGGCGGGGTGGTGCAGATCGGCGCTGTCGCCATTGCCCAGAAAGATGAAGGCGCCGGGGCGTTCGGCCAGCATGTCGGCAAAATCCTCGCCCCCCATCACCGGGTCGATCTCCAGCGGCGCCTGGCCGGTCACCGCCCGGGCCGCCTCGGCGGCATGGGCCGCACCGGGGGCCGGATTGCTGGTGACCGGCACCAGCTGCATGTAGTTCAGCTCGGCCGTTGCGCCATGCGCCTCGGCTGTGGCACGGGCCACCTCGGCGATGCGTGCACGGATCAGCGCCTGCACCTCGGGGTGCAGGTAGCGCACCGTTCCCTTGATCATGGCGCTGTCGGCGATCACGTTGTGGGCGTTGCTGTCGGTGCGCAGCGAACACACCGACAGGACAGCCGGTTTCATCGGGTCGACGTTGCGCGCCACCACCTGTTGCAGGGCCACGGTCAGCTGCGCGGCAGCCAGCGTGGCATCGGCGGTCAGATGCGGCATGGCCCCATGCCCGCCCCGGCCCTGCACCTTGATTTCAAAGAAATCCACAGCCCCCATCATCGGCCCTTCACGCAGGGCGAACTGGCCTGCCGGCAGGCCCGGCCAGTTGTGCAGGCCATAAACCTCGCTCACGCCGTGGCGGTCCATCACCCCATCGGCCAGCATCGCCTTGGCGCCACCGCCGCCCTCTTCGGCGGGCTGGAACAGCAGCACAACGGTGCCGTCGAAATTGCGGGTCTCGGCCAGGTATTGCGCCGCGCCCAGCAGCATCGCGGTATGGCCGTCATGGCCGCATGCATGCATCTTGCCCGGATGAGTCGAGGCATGCGGCAACCCGGTCGCCTCGGTGATCGGCAGCGCGTCCATATCGGCGCGGAACGCCATCACCCGGCCCGAGCCGGTTTGGCGTCCGTGAATAACGCCGACAACCCCGGTCTGCCCGACCCCGGTTTCCACCATGTCGCAGCCAAAGGCGCGCAGCCGCTCGGCCACCAGCGCACTGGTACGGTGCTCTTCAAAGCGGGTCTCGGGATGGGCATGGATATCGCGGCGCCATTCGGCGATCTGATCCTGCAACTCGGCAAATCGGTTTCTGACCGGCATCGGCGGGGTCCTTCTCAGGCAGCGGGCATGCGGCGTTCGACCATTTCGGCGAACCAGCTGCATCCGGCCGGGATGATCTCGTCGTTGAAATCGTATTCGGGGTGATGCAGCCCGGCGCTGTCGCCATTGCCGATCATGATGAAGGCGCCGGGGCGCGCCTCTAACATGAAAGAGAAATCCTCGCCCCCCATCACCATGCGCGCCTCGCCACAACCGCCCGAGACCGCCGTGGCCACCGCGGCGGCAAAGCGGGTGGGTTCCTCGGCATTCACCGTCACCGGCACGCCACGTTCGTAGTTCACCTCGGCCCTGCCGCCAAAGGTGGCGGCCACGCCCTGAACCACCTCACCCAGGCGCTGCTCGATCAATTCGCGCATCTCGCCGGAATGGGTGCGCACGGTGCCCCGGATGGTGGCGGCCTGCGGGATCACGTTGAACGCCTTGGACGAGGTCTCGACCGAGGTGACCGACAGAACCGCCTGCAGGATCGGGTCGGTATTGCGCGACACCACGGTTTGCAGCGCCACGATCATCTGCGACAGCATCACCGTGGTATCAACCGTCTCATGCGGTTTGGCCGCATGGCCGCCGCGCCCTTCGAGATGGATTTCGAACGTATCCGCCGCAGCCAGCAGCGGCCCGGGGCGGATCTTGAACTGACCGGCGGCCAGGCCCGGATTGTTGTGCATGGCATAGACTTCCTGCACCCCGAACCGGTCCATCATGCCATCCTTGACCATCGCCTCGGCGCCGTTTCCACCCTCTTCTGCGGGCTGAAAGATCACCACCACGGTGCCGTCGAAGTTGCGGGTCTCGGCCAGGTATTTGGCCGCGCCCAGCAGCATCGCGGTATGGCCGTCATGGCCGCAGGCATGCATCGCGCCGGGGATGGTCGAGGCATGTGGCAGCCCGGTCTGCTCCTGCATCGGCAGCGCGTCCATGTCCGCGCGCAGCCCCACGACCCGCCCCGCCGTGTCGCTCTTGCCCCGGATCACACCGACAACGCCGGTGCGGCCGATGCCGGTGACCACCTCGTCACAGCCGAATTCGCGCAGCTTGCCGGCCACCAGCGCGCTGGTCCGATGGGTTTCGTACAGGATCTCGGGGTGCTGGTGGATGTCCTGCCGCCAGCCCGCGATTTCCTCATGCATCTCCGCCAGGCGGTTCTTGATCGGCATCTTGTTCTCTTCCCCGTCTTTTTAGCCGCTCAGCGCGCGGGCATGCGGCGTTCGACCATCTCGGCATACCAGCTGCTACCCGCCGGGATCGCCTCGTCATCGAAGTTATAGGCCGGGTGATGGCATTGCGCCGTGTCCCCGTTCCCAAGGAAGATATAGGCGCCAGGCCGTTCTTCCAGCATATAGGCGAAATCTTCGCTGGGCATGATGGGGTCGACGGCATCATCCACCGCGCCTGAAACGGCAAGCGCGGCCTCGGCGGCATGCTGCGTTTCGGTCTCGCTGTTGATGGTGGCGGGATAGCCGGGGGTCCAGATCACCTGCGCCGTGGCACCATAGGCCGAGGCGATATCTTCGGCCACGCGGCGCACCCGCGCCTCGGCCAGGGCGCGGTATTCGGGATCAAGCGTGCGCACCGTTCCGCACAGCCGCGCGGTATGGGCGATGATGTTCGAGGCGACGCTGTCCGTCTCGAACGTGCCGACGGTCAGCACCACCCGTTTGATCGGGTCCACGTTGCGCGAGACGATGGAATGCAGCGAGACCACGATCTGCGAGGCCACCAGCGTGGTGTCGACGGCATCATGCGGGGCGGCGGCATGGCCGCCCTTGCCGGTCACCACGATCTCGAACTCGTCGGACGAGGCCAGAAGCGCGCCGGGCCGGATCGCGAATTGCCCGACCGGCAGGCCCGGCGTGTTGTGCATGCCGTAAACCTCCTGGATGTTCCAGCGATCCATCATGCCATCGGCGCACATTTCGCGGCCACCACCGCCGCCCTCTTCGGCGGGCTGAAAGATCAAAACCGCCGTGCCGTCGAAATTGCGGGTCTCGGCCAGGTATTTGGCAGCACCCAGCAACATGGCCGTATGCCCGTCATGACCGCAGGCATGCATCTTGCCCGGCACGGTCGAAGCATAGTCGAGCCCGGTCGCCTCGGTGATCGGCAGCGCGTCCATATCGGCGCGCAGCCCGATCACCTTGCCCGCCGTGTCGGTCTTGCCCCTGATGGTGGCGACAACCCCGGTGCGGCCGATGCCGGTGGTGATGTCATCCACACCGAATTCACGCAGACGCTCGACCACGAATGCGGCGGTCTGATGCACATCGAACAACAGCTCGGGATGGGCATGCAGATGCCGGCGCCATCCGGTGATTTCTTCTTTCATGTCTGCAAGACGGTTCTTGATCGGCATTTATTGCTCTCCTTGCCGGATACATCCGGGCACCTGACACAAACGAAAACGCCGCGCCCCGGAGTTCCTGGGGCACGGCGCGTGAAAACGGGGCTTGGCGGCTGCGCCGGTGCGCCGACCTGTTGGGGTCCATCCTGTTGCGCCCGGTCGCACCTGCATTGCCGTTACTCCGACAATCGGTCGAGTAATCGCGCCATGAAACCATGACCCGCCTCGAACTGGGCGACGGTGATGAACTCGTTGGGCTGATGCGCCTGGGCGATGTCGCCGGGGCCGCAGATCACGGCGGAGTAACCCGCCTCCTGGAACTGTCCGGCCTCGGTGCCATAGCTGACGACATGACCCGCATTGTCGCCGGTCAGGGCGCGCACCAGCATCTCGGCCTCGCCCTCCTGCTCGGGAACCAGCGGCGGCACGTGGAACTGTTCGGAGAGATCAATCCGTGCCTCGGGATGCACCGCCTGCATCTGCGCCTCGACCTCGCGCACCGCTTCGAAATAGGCGTCGCGCCACCGCTCCTTTGCCTCGCCGGGCACGATGCGAAAATCCATCGCAAAGCGGCAGTCCTTGGCGGTGATGTTATGCGCGGTGCCACCCGAGATCATGCCCACATGGCAGGTGGTCCAGGGCGGATCGAACATCGCCGCCAGCGCCGAGGGCGTCGCCGCGCGGTTTTCGGCATTGCGGCGATTGGCCCAGTCGATCAGTGGCGCGGCGGCCATGATCGCGTTGACCCCGGTATGCATGATCGAGCTGTGCACCTCGAAGCCGACAACATGGGTGTCATAGCCAAAACCGCCCTTGTGCCCGGTCACCGCCTGCATCATCGACGGCTCGCCGACGATCACGGCGCTGCCCTTGGGCAGGTGGTTCTGCATCTCTACGATCATCGGCGGCGCGCCGGTACAGCCGACCTCCTCGTCAAAGCTGAGCGCCAGTTGCAGAGGGCGTTTCAGATCGCGATAGCGCCCCTCGACCAGCGCCCAGATCGCCAGCGCGTCGAATCCCTTCATGTCGCAGGTGCCGCGCCCGAAATACTTGCCGTCGCGCTCGACCACGGTGAACGGATCGCTGTCCCAGGGCTGGCCGTCGACCGGCACCACATCGGTATGGCCCGAGAGCACCACGGCCCCCTCTTCCCAAGGGCCGACATGGGCAAAGAGCGCCGCCTTGTGCGGCTGGTCGGGATCGACCCAGCGATGCGCGGTGATGCCGTGCCCGGCCAGATAGGTTTCGACCCAGTCCACCAGCGGCAGGTTGGTATCGCGGCTGACGGTCGGAAAGGCGACAAGCGCGCCCATGATCTCGACCGGCGACAGGCGTTCAGTCATGGGTCAGTGTCCGCCCTGCCCCGCGTGCGGCAGAGTGGCCGCATTGATCGAATCGCGGTCGACCGTATAGCCCGCCCATTCGCCATCCAGCACGTAATGGCCCGGCTCGACCTCGATATAGCGCGAGGGATCGGGGTCGTAGCCGATGGGATGGATCGGCGAGGGAATCGGTTTGAAGTTCAGGTCCTTCTCGGACTTGCGACGGCGCGGGTCGGCGATCGGCACCGCCTTCATCAGGGCCTGGGTATAAGGGTGCTGCGGGTTTTCGAATACGCGCACACGCGGCCCGAGTTCGACAATGCGACCCAGATACATGACGCCCACATGGTGGCTGACCCGTTCGACGACGGCCATGTCATGGCTGATGAACAGATAGCTGAGCCCCAGATCGGCCTGCAATTCCATCATCAGGTTCAGCACCTGCGCCTGCACCGACACGTCCAGCGCCGAGACCGCCTCGTCGGCGACGATCAGCTTGGGGTTCAGCGCCAGCGCGCGCGCAATCGCGATTCGCTGCCGCTGTCCGCCCGACATTTCATGCGGATAGCGGCGCATGAAGCTGCGCGGCAATTGCACCCGGTCAAACAGCGAGGCGACCCGGTCCACCAGCTCCGAGCCGCTGGCAACATCATAGTTGCGCATGGGTTCGGCCACCTGCTCCAGCAACTGCATCTGCGGGTTCAGCGAGGCGAACGGATCCTGAAAGATCATCTGCATGTCGAGCCGGGCCTTGCGCAGTCCGGCCTGATCCAGCTGCATGATATCGACGCCGTCCAGATTGATCTGCCCCGCCATCGGTTCGACCAGGCGCAGGATCGACCGACCCGCCGAGGATTTGCCACAACCGGATTCGCCCACCAGGCTGAGGGTCTGCCCCTTGTTGAGGGTGAACGACACATCCTCGACCGCATGCACATTGGCCACCGTGCGGCGGAAGAAACCACCCTTGACCGGAAACCGCGTGGTCAGCCCCTTGACGGTCAACAGCGGGGCTTCGGTGCCCATGATCGGCTCGATCTTCTGATCGGCGACCCCCATCAGCTTCATCGGTTCGGGCGCCACCTTGCCGCGCATTTCGCCCAGCTTGGGCACGGCAGCCAGCAGCGCCTTGGTGTAATCGTGCTGCGGGTTCTCGAAGATTTCCTCGACCGTACCCTCTTCGACCTTGTTGCCACGGAACATGACCACCACGCGGTCGGCCATCTGGGCCACCACCGCCATGTCATGGGTGATGAACATCACCGCGGTGCCGGTCTCGCGCTTCAACCGGTCCATCAGCGCCAGGATCTCGGCCTGAATGGTCACGTCCAGCGCGGTCGTGGGTTCATCGGCGATCAACAGGCGCGGCTCGCAGGCCATCGCCATGGCGATCACCACCCGCTGGCGCATGCCGCCGCTGAGTTCGTGCGGATACTGCTTCAGCCGCCGCTCGGGTTCGGGAATGCGGACCTGCCGCAACAGCTCCAGCGCGCGCGCCTCGGCCTGAGACTGGCTCATGCCCTTGTGCACGCGCAAGCCTTCGGTCAGCTGGCGCCCGACGGTAAAGACCGGGTTCAGCGCCGTCATCGGCTCCTGAAAGATCATGCCGATCTCGTTGCCGCGAATGTGGCGCATATAGTCCTGGTCGGCCGTCGCTAGGTCCAGCTCGCCACCATCGCGGCGGTCGAACAAGAGTTGGCCACCGGCGATGTCACCGCCGCCGAACTCCACCAATCGCATCAGCGACAAGGAAGAAACAGACTTGCCAGAGCCTGATTCGCCGACAACACAGACCGTCTCGCCCGGATTGATCTCGAACGAGACATCCTCGACCCCGACAACAGGTCCGTCCTTTGTCTGGAACTCGACTCTGAGCTTCTTGATCTGTGCAATAGGCTGATCCAGCACGCGCGCGCTCCCCTTGGTCGCCCTTTTTGGTTGTTGGCAAACGCTAAGGCCCTCGCGGGGGGGGAGTCAAACCCATTGACCGTTTTCCCGACGGCAAGGCTTGCAATTTTCCAAAACTCTGTTTCGATACGACCCGTAACCGTTCCTGGGGGAGCCTGGTTCTTTCGCGTAGCGCGAATGGATTAGGATTTTTCTTTCAAAGATTTACCCAACGGGCGGCAACACCCAAGCCACGGTTAACCGTGGAAAAAATCACGACACATCCGTGTCCAACAAGGAGTGTAGTATGAAACTCAAGGCCCTTTTGATGGGTGCAATCGCCAGCACGGCCCTCGCCCCGGCAGCCTTTGCCGAGCGTGGTGCGGACGGCAATGTCAGCATCATCTACTGGCAGGCACCCTCGATCCTGAACCCGTTCCTGTCGGGCGGCACCAAGGACGTTGAATCCGCCTCGCTGATCATCGAACCGCTGGCCCGCTACGACGAAAACGGTGGCATGGTGCCCTTCCTGGCGGCCGAGATCCCGACCGTCGAGAATGGCGGCGTGAGCGAGGATCTGACCTCGATCACCTGGAAGATCGCACCCGGTATCAAGTGGTCGGATGGCAGCGCCTTTACCGCCCATGACGTGAAATTCACCGCCGATTACTGCATGCATCCCGAAGGCGGCTGCGCGCAGCTGACCAAGTTCGAAGGCGTGACCTCGGTCGAGGCGCTCGATGACATGACCGTCAAGGTCACCTTCGACAAGCCGACCCCGTTCCCCTATGGCCCCTTCGTGGGTGGCGAAAGCCCGATCATCCAGAAGGCCCAGTTCGAGAACTGCATGGGCGCCAAGGCCCCCGAATGCACCACCGAGAACTTTGGCCCGATCGGCACCGGCCCCTTTGTCGTCACCGAGTTCAAGCCGAACGACGTGATCACGATGAAGGCCAACGACAACTATCGTGACCCGAACAAGCCGGCCTTTGCCACGCTGACCTTCAAGGGCGGCGGCGATGCCACTGCGGCCGGTCGTGCCGTGATGGAAACCGGCGAGTTCGACTATGCCTGGAACCTGCAGCTGGCGCCCGAGGTGATCCAGCAGATGCAGGCCGGCGGCAAGGGTACCCCGGTCGCGGGCTTCGGCCCGCTGGTCGAGCGTATCATGCTGAACCAGACGAACCCCTCGCCCGACCTGCCCGAAGGCGAGCGTTCGACCGCCAAGCATCCGCATCCCTTCCTGCAGGATCCGGCTGTCTACAAGGCGATGTCGATGGCCATCGACCGGCCGCTGCTGGTTGAGATCGGCTATGGTCAGGCCGGCAAGGTCACCTGCAACTGGGTTCCGGCACCTGCCGCGGTGAACTCCGACACCTTCTCCTGCGACACCCAGGACATCGAAGGCGCCAAGAAGCTGCTGGATGATGCCGGCATCGTCGACAGCGATGGCGACGGCGTGCGCGAAAAGGACGGCGTGCCGCTGAAAGTGGTCTACCAGACCTCGACCAACGCCGTGCGTCAGGACTTCCAGGCGCTGATCAAGGAGTGGTGGGCCGAGATCGGTATCGAGACCGAACTGCGCAACATCAACGCATCCGTGTTCTTCGGTGGTGACCCGGGCTCGCCCGACACCTTCCAGAAGTTCTATGCCGACGTTGAAATGTACGCCAACACCTTCAACGGCACCGACCCGCAGTCCTACCTGGGCAACGGCCTGTGCGACAAGGCCCCCAAGCCGGAAAGCCAGTGGCAGGGTGAGAACATCAGCCGCTTCTGCAACGAAGAGTTCGACGCGCTGCATGCGGAACTCACCAAAACGGCTGGTGCGGATGCGCGCGCGGAAATCGCCAAGCGTCTGAACGACATCATGGTTGAAAACGGCGGCATGATCCCGCTGGTGCACCGTGGTCGTCTGTCGGCCCATTCCAACACGCTGGGCGGCGTCGTCCTGAACGTGTGGGACAGCGAGCTGTGGAACGCAGCCGACTGGCACCGCATCAAGTAACGCCAACACCATTCAGCCGCGTCCCGATCCAACATCGGGGCGCGGCATTCTGGCATCCGTCCCAACAAAAAGACTCGTAAACAAAGGCGCACCCGAATGCTGACCTTCACCATCCGTCGTCTGGTCCTGGCCGTCCCGACGCTTTTGTTCATCAGTCTTGTCATCTTCCTGCTGCTGGAACTCGCCCCTGGCGATCCGATGGCGCAGGTGCCGCTGACGGTGCCGCCCGAGGTCAAGGAAAAGATGCGCGAGGCGCTGGGCCTGGGTCAGCCGCTGCATATCCGGTTCTGGAAATGGATCGTGCAGTTCTTCTGGATCGAACCGCAGGTTCTGATCGACCATTACTTTGGTACAACCCTTTCCGAGGGCAAGCTGCGCGTGATCTCGTGGCAGACCCGTTCGCCAGTGATGGACATCGTGGTGCAGCGCATCCCCCAGACCCTGTGGGTGGTCGGCACCGCCTATGTGGTGGCCATCATCATCGCCCTGCCCATCGGCATCTATTCCGCCTATCGGCAATATAGCTGGTTCGACCAGCTCGGGACCTTTGTCTCGATGGTCGGCTTCTCGGTGCCCCCCTTCTTCTCGGGCGTGCTGGTGATCGTGATCTTCTCGGTGCAGCTTGGCTGGTTCCCGTCGATCTATGACACCACGCATGTGGTCAACAGTTGGGACAGTTTCGTCTATCAGCTCAAACAGATGATCATGCCGGTAATGGTGCTGGCGCTCCAGATCACCGCGCAGCTTTCCCGTTTCATGCGCGCCTCGATGCTGGACAACCTGAACCAGGATTACGTCCGCACCGCCCGCGCCAAGGGGCTCAGCGAATATGTCGTTGTGATGGTCCACGTGCTGCGGAACTCGATGATCCCGGTTGTGACCGTGATCGCGCTGGGCATTCCCTCGATCTTTGGCGGCGCCATCATCACCGAGCAGGTGTTCAAGGTGAACGGCATCGGCCAGCTGCTGATCGGTGCGCTTCAGGCCAACGACCTGCCGATGGTGCAGACCCTGACCTTTATCTTTGCCGTGCTGATCGTCCTCTTCAACCTGATCGCCGACGTTCTTTACGGCATCCTTGACCCGCGGATCCGCTATGACTGAGTTGAGCCAACCCCAGCCCACCAAACCGCCGCGCAGCCAATGGTATGACGTGTGGGACCAGTTCCGTCAGCACAAGGGCGCGATGATGGGGGCGACCCTGTTCTTCCTGATCGTGGCCGCTGTCTATCTGGGTCCGTATCTTTGGGATCTCGACCCGACCAAGACGGCGATCCGGGAACGCAATCAAGGGCCCAGCCTGGCCCATCCCTTTGGCACCGATCAGCTGGGTCGCGACCTGTTGGCCCGGATGATGGCGGGCGGCGCCACTTCTGTCTCGGTGGGGATCACTGCGATGCTGCTGGCGCTGTTCCTCGGCTCTTTCGTCGGCGTGCTGGCCGGGTTCTTTCGCAAGCTCGACGGGCCGCTGATGCGCCTGACCGACCTGTTCCTCGCCCTGCCCCTGCTGCCGCTGCTGCTGGTCATGATGCTGCTGTTCCGCGAGCCGCTGAACGCCGCCTTCGGGCTGGAGCGGGGGATATTCATCCTCATCGTGTCGGCCATCGGCATCACCTCGTGGATGCCCACCGCGCGGATCGTGCGCGGCGATGTGCTGGCGCTGAAAGAGCGGGAATTCGTGCTGGCGGCCCGCTCGATCGGGACCACGAACACGCGGCTGATCACCCGGCATATCCTGCCCAACGTGCTGTCTCCGATCATGGTCTCGGCAACGCTGGGCATCGCCACCGCGATCATCACCGAAAGCGCGCTCAGCTTCCTGGGCCTCGGCTTCCCGCCCGACTTCCCGACCTGGGGGCGGTTGCTGTTCGATGGCGTCGACTATCTGCAACAATTCCCCGAACGGGTGATCTGGCCCGGTATGGCGATCTCGCTGACGGTGCTGAGCGTCAACTATCTGGGCGACGGCCTGCGCGACGCGCTCGACCCGCGCATCCGGGGCCGCTGAGGCAAAAAAGAACGAAAGAAAGGCCGCTCCGATCCGGGGCGGCCTTTTGGTTTCCTGCAACCGGCAAGGCCGGAACAGCATTTTCGAAGCCCCCCTCGCGGACGGGAGAATCTCCCACAAGAGAACGTCAGCACACATTCTGATGTGCTTGATTGTCGTGCATTTTGCCCGCATCTGGGAAAATATTCTCAATTCTCCGTGAGGCTGCCATGTTCGAGTCCCTTGGTTTCGAAGAGACCACCGCAAAAGAGATCAGCGTTCTTCTGGGCCTGATCCTGGGCGTTCTGTTTGGCCTTCTGGCCGAGCGGACGCGGTTCTGTTTCCGCCGCGCCGTGGTGGGCGCGGACGCGCGCCAGGCCGCCGGTATCTGGTTCATGGCGCTCGCCGTGGCGATCCTGGGCACTCAGGCCGCCGTGGCGTCCGGGCTGATCGGCTTTGCCGATCACCGCCTCCTCGCATCGGACCTGCCGGTTCTGGCAGTGGTGCTGGGCGGGCTGATGTTCGGCGCCGGCATGGTGCTGACACGCGGCTGTATCTCGCGGCTCACCGTGCTGGGCGGCACCGGCAACCTGCGGGCACTGACAGTTCTTCTGGTCTTTGCCGTGGTGGCCCATGCGATGCTGAAAGGCGTGCTGGCACCGTTGCGCACTACGTTGGGCACCTTCACCATCGACCTGGGCGAGACCGTCTCGCTGACCGCCCTGCCCGGCGGCGCTGCGCTCTGGACCGCCGCGCTGGCGCTGGCCGCGCTGCTGGTCGCGGCACGCTCGGGCAATCGGGCGCTCCCCTTGCTGGGCGCCGCCCTGATCGGTCTGCTGGTGCCGCTGGGCTGGGTCGGTACCGGCTATGTCCTGTTTGACGAATTCGACCCCATCGCGATGGAGAGCCTTTCGTTTACCGCCCCTGCCGCCGATACGCTGTTCTACACCATCGCCTCGACCTCGATCGCGCCCGGTTTCGGCACCGGGCTGGTGGGTGGCGTGCTGCTGGGCGCGCTGGCGGCGGCGCTGCTGTTCGGCAGCTTCCGCTGGCAGAGCTTTGACAGCCCACGCCAGACCGGCCGCTATCTGGCCGGGGCGGCGCTGATGGGCATGGGCGGCGTGCTGGCGGGTGGCTGCACCTTGGGCGCCGGTCTGGCCGGTATTCCCACGCTCAGCCTTGCCGCGCTGCTGGCGCTCGCTGCCATCGCGCTGGGTGCAAAACTGACCGATGCGGTGCTTAATGCAGCTTCTTCCGGATCCTCTGAATACCCAGCCACACCAGCCCAACAACCGGCAGAGTGACCAGCGCGATCAAGGTCTTCTTGTCGATCCCGTACCACTCTGACAACGGCAGCAGAAAGGCCGAGACCAATGAGACCGCATAGTAGCTGACCGCGACCACTGACAGGCCCTCGACCGTGTGTTGCAGGCGTAGGGCAAGGTCGGCGCGGCGGTCCATGCTCTCCAGCAGCGCCTGGTTCTGGGCGCTGCGTTCCACATCCACACGGGTGCGCAGCAGGTCGCCGGCGCGGATCGCCCGGTCCGACAGACGCTTCAATCGCTGTTCGGTCGATTTCACCGTCCGCATCGCCGGTTCATAACGGCGCAGCATGAAATCGGCAAAGGTCTGGCGCCCGCCGAACCGCTCCTCTCGCAAGGAGCTGATGCGCTGCCCCACGATGGCCTCATAAGCCCCGGTGGCGCCCAGACGGAATTCAGCCCGCGCGGCCATGGTCTCCAGTTCGGCAGATGTGGACAGCAATTGCGGCAGCAATTCCTCGGCCGGGTGGTCGCCATCTGTCATCTTGACCATAAGCGCGGTCAACGCGGCATCCAGTTCACCCAGCTTCGGCCCCAGCGCCTTGACCCGGGCAAAGCCCAGCATCGACATCGCCTTGTAGGTCTCGATCTCGCACAGGCGCTGGATGATGCGGCCAATCCGGCGCTCGCCGGTGTCCGGCGCCACAAAGACGGCAAAGCGCATGTGGCCCGCCGGGTCGATGCGGAAATCGCCCGCTGCCACCGCGGCCCGGTCCAGCACATGCGCGGCGGCCAGGCTTTCAGGCACGAACCAGTCGGCCAACGCGGCGATGATATCCGCCTCGGGCGGCTGTTCCTCGACCCTGAGAAGGGCCGAGGTCACCCGTTGGCCCGGCGCGGCGGCCAGCCAGTCAGGCGGGAAAACTTCAAAGTCGACCGGATCGAAGGGACGCGCGCTGACACCCATGGCAAAGGCCGTATAGGTCACGAACTCGGTATGGCTCTCCCATTTCAGCCAGTGCCGCCCGATCTGGCCCGCATAGTGCGTGGCCCCCGGCTGTGGATGCGCCGCGCCATGCCGGTCGAGCAGGTCGATCAGATGCGCCCGGTCCGCCTCGCGGTCGCGCCCCACCGCCGCATCCGGCTGTTTCACTGCCAGATAGGCCACCGTGCAGGGCGCGCGCGAAATGGGAAAGGGGCGCGCGTGCAGCTCGTTGGCCAGCGCAAAGCGCAAGGGATGGTCCTGAATGGGCGTCATTGGGGGCTCTCCGGTATGCGCGCACTATACGCGAGCAAGGCGAGACAGCAAATATTTATTTATTTCAGGCAGTTACAGGATACATTGGCATACATGCCGCCTCTTGAGCAAGAAACCCACCGCACGGCCGGCCCGGAAACGAAAAGGGGCGCCGCATGGACGCCCCTTTCCCCAACTGTTTCAGCCGGATCAGTCGATCATCGGCAGCAGCTTGTCCAGCGACTGTTTGGCGTCGCCATAGAACATGCGCGTGTTTTCCTTGTAGAACAGCGGGTTCTCGATGCCCGAATAGCCGGTGCCCTGCCCGCGCTTGGAGACAAACACCTGTTTCGCCTTCCAGCATTCCAGCACCGGCATGCCGGCGATGGGGCTGTTGGGGTCTTCCTGCGCGGCCGGGTTCACGATGTCGTTCGAGCCGATCACGATGGCCACATCGGTATCGGGGAAGTCCTCGTTGATCTCGTCCATCTCCAGCACGATGTCATAGGGCACCTTGGCCTCGGCCAAGAGCACGTTCATGTGCCCGGGCAGACGGCCCGCCACCGGGTGGATGGCGAAACGCACGTTCTTGCCCTTGGCGCGCAGCTTGCGGGTCAGTTCGCTGACCGATTGCTGTGCCTGCGCCACCGCCATGCCGTAGCCGGGGATGATGATGACCGAGTCGGCATCGTTCAGCGCCGCGGCCACGCCCTCGGCGTCGATGGCGATCTGTTCGCCCTCGACCTCCATCGCCGGGCCCGAGGTGCCGCCAAAGCCGCCCAGGATCACCGAGATGAACGACCGGTTCATCGCCTTGCACATGATGTAGGACAGGATCGCACCGGACGAGCCGACCAGCGCGCCGACCACGATCAACAGGTCATTGCCGAGGCTGAAACCGATGGCCGCCGCCGCCCAGCCCGAATAGCTGTTCAGCATCGACACCACCACCGGCATGTCGGCGCCGCCGATGCCCATGATCAGGTGATAGCCGATAAAAAGCGCGGCGATTGTCAGGATCAGAAGCGGGAAGAACCCACCCGAGTTCAGATACCAGATCAGGCAGATCAGCGACAGGATGGCCGCGCCAGCGTTCAGCGCATGACCGCCCGGCAGTTTGGTCGCCGCCGAGGTCACCTTGCCCGAGAGCTTGCCATAGGCGATCACGGAACCGGTAAAGGTCACCGCCCCGATCCAGATGCCCAGCGCCGCCTCGACCCGCAGGATGTTGATTTCGACGGCGTCCTTCTTGGCAAGAAGCGCCGCAAAACCTTCCAGTGCCTTCTTTGCACTGTCATCCATGAGCAGAACGCGGCCCAGCTCGAAATGCGCATTGAAGCCCACGAACACGGCCGCCAGACCGACCAGGGCGTGCATACCGGCCACAAGTTCCGGCATCTGGGTCATCTCGACCTTTGACGCCAGCTGAAAGCCGATCATGCCACCAAGCGCGACCAGGATGATCGACAGCCACCACAGGCCCGCGCCGGGCCCGATGAGGGTTGCGAACACCGCCAGTCCCATACCGACAATGCCGTACCAGACGGCGCGCTTGGCGCTTTCCTGGCCCGACAGGCCACCCAGCGAAAGGATGAAGAGAACAGCCGCCACGACATAGGCGGCAGTGGTGAATCCAAAGTCCATAGCCCTCTACTCCTTTAGGATTTCTGGAACATGGCGAGCATGCGCCGCGTCACGAGGAAGCCGCCGAAGATGTTGATCCCGGCCATGAAGACCGACAGACCGGCCAGCAGGATCACCAGGAACGACCCCGACCCGATCTGCATCAGCGCGCCCAGGATGATGATCGACGAAATGGCGTTGGTCACGGCCATCAGCGGCGTGTGAAGCGAGTGCGAGACGTTCCAGATCACCTGGAAGCCCACGAACACCGCCAGCACAAAGACGATGAAATGCTGCATGAAGCTGGCCGGGGCCACCAGACCCACCAGCAGCAGCAACAGACCACCCACGGTCAGCAGCGTCACCTGGTTCTTGGTCTGCGCCTTGAAGGCCGCAACCTCTTGCGCGCGCTTCTCCTCGGGGGTCAGCTCTTTCGGCTTTTCCTTGGACTTGGCCGCAATCGCCTGAACCTTGGGCGGTGGCGGCGGGAAGGTGATGTCCCCCTCAAACGTCACCGTAGCGCCCCGGATCACGTCGTCTTCCATGTTGTGGTTGATCTGGCCGTCCTTTTCGGGCGTCAGATCGGTCATCATATGACGGATGTTCGTGGCATAAAGCGTCGAGGCCTGCGCCGCCATGCGGCTGGGGAAATCGGTGTAACCGATGATGGTAACTCCGTTTTCGGTAACGATCTTCTCGTCCTTGACGGTCAGCTTGCAGTTGCCGCCCTTTTCCGCCGCAAGGTCCACGATGACCGAGCCGGGCTTCATCGCCGCGACCATGTCCTCGGTCCACAGCTCCGGCGCCTCGCGGTTGGGGATCAGCGCGGTGGTGATGACGATGTCCATCTCGGGCGCCAGTTCGCGGAACTTGGCCAGCTGCGCGGCGGCGAATTCCGGGGACGAGACCGAGGCATACCCGCCGGTGGCCGCGCCATCCTGCTGCT
Organism: Ruegeria pomeroyi; assembly: GCF_021405525.1. Lineage (GTDB taxonomy): Bacteria > Pseudomonadota > Alphaproteobacteria > Rhodobacterales > Rhodobacteraceae > Ruegeria_B > Ruegeria_B alba. The sequence goes on along the minus strand of NZ_JAGQAG010000001.1, from coordinate 1,388,784 downwards.
CTTCCTCGAAGTCGAGATAGACGAATTCGGCGCCCATCGACTCGACCTGTTCGGCCACTTCGGGCCGCACGTCGAACGCATAGGTGATCGCACCCAGGCTGGTCGAGGTGCCGATGGCGGCCAGACCGGCCACACCGGCGCCCACGATCAGCACCTTGGCAGGGGGCACCTTGCCCGCGGCCGTCACCTGACCGGTGAAGAACCGGCCAAAGTTGTTGCCCGCCTCGATCACCGCGCGGTAACCCGCGATATTGGCCATCGACGACAGCGCGTCCATCTTTTGGGCGCGGCTGATACGCGGCACCATTTCCATGGCGATCACATTGGCGCCCTTGGACTTGGCCGCTTCCATCCCCTCTTCGTTCCCCGCCGGGTTGAAGAAGGAGATCAGCGTCTTGCCCTTGCTCAGCCGCTTCAGCTCGGTCGCATCGGGCTGGCGCACCTTGGCGACGATATCGACCTCTTTCCACAGCGCCGCCGCGGTCTTGACGATCTGAACGCCAGCCGCCTCGTACAGCGCGTCCGAGAAGCCCGCGGCCGCACCGGCCCCGCTCTCGATCGCGCAGTCATAGCCCAGTTTCTGCAACTGCACAGCGGAATCCGGTGTCATCGCGACGCGGTTCTCGCCCTCGAAAATTTCCTTTGGTGTGCCTATTTTCACCAGTCAGGTCCCCCTATTCGGCCCGGAGATCGGACGCGCCACAGTTAGGTTTGCAAAGCAAAGATGTATCTTGCGCAATTTTATTTCGCAAGCGCAGCATGCGCGACGTTGGGTCCGAACCTGTCATGTCCTATATCCAACGCCGCGTTTTCTGTGCGTATCGGGCAAAATCCGCCCGGAATTGCCGTCGGAGGCGGTTCTCCTCGGGAACAATGAAGCGTTTTTCCAGCAGCCAGGCAAAGACCGGCACCAGCACCAGCGACAGAACTGCATCAAGATGCAGAATCACGCCGGCCAGAACCAGCACGTCACCTAGATAGATCGGGTTGCGGCTGCGTTTGTAGATGCCGCTCTGTACCATGGCTGAAGGGGCGCGATGGGGGATGATGGTGGTCCGGTGGCGACGGAACTCGACCGCCGCCATCAGCATCAACAGCACCCCGCCCCCGATCAACAGACCGGCAATCAGGTCGGCAAGTCCGCTGTCCAGCGAGAGACCAAGAGAGAAATAGCGCTGTTGGAACCAGGCCACGGCAATGAAGGCCGCCAGCCATATCGGCGGCAGGTCAATGCGGTGCATGGCCGTTCCTTTCCGGGCACTCGCCCGAATATCCCCAAGCGTTCATGGCGCACCTCTACCCGGTTGCGACGAGATTTGCAAAAAAACCGACCCGCCTGCGACAATTAGGGAGGCAGCGGCGGCAGCCGTGCCACAACTAGGGCAGATATTCCCGAATTTAGGTCGGATCGGAACGATTGTTCCGCCGCTTACTCCCATTCCATCTCGGCAAAGACACGGCCCGCGTTCTTGGTGGCCAGTTCCTCGAACGTGTCCAGATTGCGCCAGCGCTCCTGATCCACGTAATAGGCGCTGGCCAGGTCACCGCCCTCTTCGATATGGGCGCCGATCTTTTCGCGCAGGTCGGTCAGATAGTCGTAGGTATAGCGCCGCACCTGATCCAGATTGGTCGGATGCCCATGGCCGGGGATCACATAGGTGGGGGCCAGCGGCTCCATCCTGGTTTCCCAGGTTTCCAGCCAGCAACTGGTGCAGGTATGTTCAAAGATCGGCAGCATCCGCTCGTGAAAGGCGATGTCGCCCGCGATCAGGATCTTCCATTCGGGGATCCAGACCTGGATATCGCCCGGATCATGCGCCGGGCCCATATGCATCACCTCGATCGCCACACCCCCCAGCGTCAGGTCATACCGGTCCTCGAAGGTCAGGTTGGCATGTTCCACCCGTGTACCCTCGGCCCGGTCGCGGTTGTAGTTCTCCATCCCCATCAGGATGAAATCGCCGTTCTGGGTGGTTTCCTCGACTGCGTCCACATGGGCCAGGACATCGACCCCAAGGTCGCGCCAATAGCTGTTGCCCAGCATGGCATGGCCCTGCCCGTTCTCGTTGACGACCAGAACCACGGGCTGGTCGGTGACTTGCTTGATCTCGTCATGAAGCGCAGCGGCCAGCCGGGCCGAGGCCCCGGCATTGATCACCACCACCCCCTCATCCGTGACGATGAAGGAGAGGTTGTTGTTATGTCCGGCATTTTCATACGTCGGCGGCGCGGTGGCGCCGATGGCCGAGAAGACATGCGGAATGACCTCGACCGGTTTGGAGTAAAGCTCGGACTGCGGATACTGGTCGGCGATATCCTCGCTGGCCGCCGCCGCGGTGGCGGCAAAGATCAGCGTCGTGCCCAGAAATCGTGTCATGTCACTCTCCTCCCAATGAATCATTCATATGTTTGCATAGGACGGAACGGAACGATACGGAACCCCTTGTCACAGGGTGGCGCGCCGATAGGCTGATCCGGCGAACAGGGAGGACCCGCAATGCATCTGAACGGCAAACATGCGCTGGTGACCGGTGGCGGCACCGGCATCGGTCTGGCGATTGCGCAGGCGCTGGCCGCCGAGGGCGCCCAGGTCACCATCACCGGACGGCGGGCCGAGGTGCTGGAGCAGGTGGCGACCGAGGGGCTGCATCCGCTGGCAATGGACGTGCGCCACGAAGAGGAGGTCGTCACCGGCATTGCCCGCGCGGTCGCGGCGCGCGGCCCGGTGCAGATCTGTGTCGCCAATGCCGGGATCGCCGTGGGCAAGACCCTGCAAAAGACCGATATGGCGTTCTGGCGCGATATCATGGCGACCAATCTCGACGGCGCTTTCCTGACCATACGCGAAAGCCTGCGCTCGATGCTGGAAACCGACTGGGGCCGGGTGATCACGGTCGCCTCGATTGCCGGGCTGCGCGGCGCCCCCGGCGCGGGCGCCTACGCGGCCTCCAAACACGGCATGATCGGGCTGACCCGGACCTACTCGGAAGAGTTCATGGGAACGCCCTATACGTTCAACGCGCTTTGCCCCGGATATGTCGACACGCCGATCGTCGAGCGCAATACCGCCTCGATCTCGCAACGCACCGGCATGGCAGCCGATGACGCCCTGCAACTGATGGTGAACCAGAACCGGCACAAGCGGCTGATCGCCCCCGAAGAGGTGGCCGCCGCCGCCCTATGGCTGGTGCGCCCCGGTTCGCAGAGCATCAACGGCCAGTGCATCGAGATTGCCGGCGGTCAGACCTGAGCTGGTATCGCAATTTGGCGCGGGCGGTTTCCAAAACAGAATAGCGCCCGCACAGATCACTGTAACCGTCTGTTTTCAAAAACATCCCTTCGACGCAGGGCAGAGATGCCCCGCGCCCCTGCCCCCTTGCGCATGGGCAATTTCCCCAACAAAAGCTGGACAGACCGGGCGGCGATGCGTATCCCTGCCCCAGATGCTTTAGGCTTAAAATATCCATGTGAGGACTCATGACCGACTTTGCCGCCACCAAGGCCATGTTCGACCTGCCCCAGGGGGTGCTCTATCTCGACGGCAATTCGCTGGGACCGCTGCCGCGGGCCGCGGCAGCGCGGGTACAGCAGGCGGTGACCGACGAATGGGGCCAGATGCTGATCACCGGTTGGAACAAGGCCGGATGGATGGCGCAGCCCAGCGAGCTGGGCGACCGCATCGGCCGGCTGATCGGCGCCGAACCGGGTCACGTGGTCACCGGCGACACCCTGTCGATCAAGGTCTATCAGGCGGTTGCCTCGGCGCTGGAGCTGAACCCGGACCGCAAGGTGGTGCTGTCGGACAACGGCAACTTTCCCACCGACCTTTACATGGTCGAGGGGCTGCTGCGCTCGATGGGTCCGGGATACGAGCTGCGCGTGGTCGCCCCCGAAGCGGTCGAGGCGGCGATCACCGACGAAATCGCGGTGCTGATGCTGACCGAGGTCGATTACCGCACCGGGCGCAAGCATGACATGGCGGCGCTGACAGCACGCGCCCATGCGGCGGGCGCGTTGACGGTCTGGGATCTGGCCCATTCCGCCGGGGCGCTGCCGGTTGATCTGGCCGGATGCGGCGCCGATTTCGCGGTGGGTTGCACTTATAAATACCTCAACGGCGGCCCCGGCGCGCCCGCCTTCATCTATGTCGCCCCCCGCCATGCGGAACAGGTGCGTCCGGCGCTGTCGGGCTGGCTGGGTCATCAGGCGCCGTTTGCCTTTGACCTCGACTATCGCCCCGGCGCCGGAATCGAGCGGATGCGGGTCGGCACCCCGCCGGTGATCCAGATGGCGGCGCTGTCTGCGGCGCTCGATGTCTGGGACATGGCCGATATGGCCGACGTGCGCGCCAAATCCATCGAACTGACCGAGATGTTCATCGCCGGGGTCGAGACCACCTGCCCCGATCTGGAACTGGCCAGCCCGCGTGACCCCGCCCAGCGCGGCAGTCAGGTCTCGTTCCGCTTTGCCGATGGCTATGCCGCCATGCAGGCGCTGATCGCGCGCGGCGTGATCGGCGATTTCCGGGCGCCCGATATCATGCGGTTCGGCTTTACCCCGCTGTTCATCGACGCGGATGATGTAAAGGCCGCCGTGGCCATCATCGCCGATGTGATGCAGAACCGGCTGTGGGACAAACCGGAATACAAGACCCGCGCCCGTGTGACCTGAGCGCGGATTACCCGCGCATCAGCCCGGCGCCGAGGATCTGCGCCAGTTGCGCGATGCGGGTCTGATAGGTCGCAAAATCGGGGGTCGTCATCTTGACCCCTTTCAGCGCGGCGGCGATGGTCGCCGCCACCTCTGGCGCCGGCCCCGACAGCATGACCCGCCCGGCGGTCGCCTCGCGCGTCAGCCAGTCGGCATAAAGCGCGCAAAGCCCGGCCTCGCCCGCCTCGACGATATCGGGCGCGGTCGAGCTGCCGGCATCCAGCAACTCCACCCCATGCGGGGAGTCGAGCAAGGCCATCACCGTTTGCCCATGGGCGGCAAAGGCGCGTTCCAGCACCTCGGGCACAGCGCCGCCTGCGCCCAGCGCGGCGGCCACCGCCTTGGCGGTCAGGTCATAGCAATACTGGACCACGGCGCGAAAAATCGCCTCTTTGTTCTTGTAATACAGATAGACCGCTGGCCGCGACATGCGGGCGCCGCGGGCTATGTCGTCCATCGAGGTCTTGCGGAACCCATAGGCGGCAAAGACCTGCCAGGCAGAGTCGAGGATCGCTTGTTGCTTGGGGTCGATAACGTCGTCTTTCATGTCCGACCTCTTACAGTTTTTCGCGATTTTGTCAATTGACACTCTGACAAATAGCGCTAATTTTGTCAGAAGCTCATCTGACAGCCATCAGCACAGCAAAGCGAGGACCGCCATGGCCACTTCCCTGACCGTCAACGGAGAAACGCATCGGGTCGACCTGCCCGACGATGTCCCGCTCTTGTGGGTGCTGCGCGACGAGATCGGACTGACCGGTACCAAATTCGGCTGTGGTGTCGCCGCCTGCGGCGCCTGCACCGTGCATATCGACGGCGAGGCGGTGCGCAGTTGCCAGGTGTCGCTGGGCGATGTCTGGGGCCAGGTCACCACGATCGAAGGCACCGGCACGCCCGAGGCGCTGTCGATCCTGCAACAGGCCTGGGTCGAGCATCAGGTGGCGCAATGCGGCTATTGCCAGTCGGGCCAGATCATGCAGGCCGCCGCGCTGCTGGCAGAGACCCCCGCCCCCAGCGACGCCGAGATCGACGACGCGATGCAGGGCAACCTGTGCCGCTGCGGTACCTATCCCCGCATTCGCGCCGCCATCCACGGCGCCGCCGCCAAGCTGCAGGAGGTCTGATCCATGGCCCGCATCGGCAAGATCGTCCGCCGCACCTTTCTGATCGGCTCCGCCGCCATTGTCGGCGGCGTGGCCTTTGGCGCCTATTACGTCTCGCGCCCCGCCCCCAATCCGCTGAAGCCCGGCCCGGGTGAGGCGGCGCTCAACCCCTTTGTGTTGATCGACCAGCAGGGCGTCACGCTGTTTGCCCCGCGCGCCGAGATGGGACAGGGGGTGATGACCACCTGGGCCGCGCTGATCGCCGAAGAGCTGGACGTGATCCCCGATCAGGTGCGCGTGCTGCATGGCCCGGCGGCAGCGGCCTATTACAACAGCGCCCTGATGGGCGATGCCCTGCCCGGCAAGGGTTACGATACCTCGAACTTCCAGCACAGCCTGGGCGAGGCGCTGGGGGTGATCGGCAAGGTGCTGAGCCTTCAGGTCACCGGCGGTTCGACCTCGATGAAGGACGGGTTCGTGCGGATGCGCGAGGCCGGCGCCAGCGCCCGCGAGACCCTGAAACAGGCCGCTGCCAACCGGCTGGGCGTGGCGCGCGATACCTTGCGGACCGAGGCGGGCGCGGTGATCGCCCCCGATGGCAGTCGCATCCCCTATCCCGAGCTGGCAGCGGACGCGGCCAAGCTGGACCCGGTCGAGACGCCGCTGCGCGACCCGTCGGAATGGCGTTATCTGGGCCGCACCCTGCCCCGGCTCGACATGGTGGCCAAATCCACCGGCACCGCCGAATTCGGGGTCGATGTACGACTGCCGGGGATGAAATTTGCCAGCGTGCGGATGAACCCCAATCTGGGCGGCGGCATGAAAGGTTTTGACGACAGCGCCGCCCGCGCCATGCCCGGGGTGGAACAGGTGGTCGATCTGGGCACCGGTGTGGCGGTCATTGCGTCCAACACCTGGCTGGCGATGCAGGCGGTCGAGGCGATCGCGGTCGAGTGGGAAGCGGCGCCCTATCCGCCCGAAACCGACGCCATCTTTGCTCAGATTGCCCGCGCCTTTGACGACAGCCCCAACTCGACCATGCGCGACGACGGCGATGTCACCACCCTGCCCGAGGGCGCGACGGTGATCGAGGCCGAGTACAGCGCCCCCTATCTGGCCCATGCCACGATGGAGCCGATGAACGGCACCGCGCTCTACACCGGCGACCGGGTGGAATTTTGGGGCGGCAACCAGGCGCCGACGATCATCCAGAGCAAGATCGCCGAGACCGCGGGCCTCGAGACCGAGGCGGTCGAGGTGCACACCACCTATCTGGGCGGCGGTTTTGGCCGCCGGGCCGAGTTCGATTTCGGCGTGATCGCCACCCGTGTGGCGATGGCCCTGCCCGGCGTGCCGGTACAGACCACCTGGAGCCGCGAAGAGGACATGCGCCACGATTTCTACCGCCCCGGCGCGCTGGCCCGGATGCGCGGCGCGGTCAAGGATGGCAAGGCAGTGATGATCGACGGGCGACTGGCCACGCAATCGCCCTCGCGCCAGGCGATGCAGCGGGTCACGGGGATGCCCGGCGCCGGCCCCGACAAGGTGCTGGTCGAGGGGTTCTTCAACCAGCCCTATGCGGTGCCCAATTACCGGATCAGCGGCCATATCGCCGAACTGGCGGTTCCCGTCGGCTTCTGGCGTTCGGTCGGTAACAGCCATAACGGTTTTTTCCACGAGACCTTTGTCGACGAGATGGCCCATGCGGCCGGACGCGACCCGCTGGAGTTCCGGCTGGAACTGATGCGCGCCGAACACGCGCCCTCGGCCGGGTGTCTTGAGGCGGTGCGCGAGATGTCGGGCTGGACCGGCAAGACACCCGAGGGTGTCGGACGCGGCGTTGCCTTTACCTATAGTTTCGGCACCTCGGTCGCGCAGGTTATCGAAGTGGTCGACGAAGACGGCACCATCCGCATCGCGCGTGCCTGGATCGCCTGCGATATCGGGCTTGCGCTCGACCCCGAAACGGTCAAGGCGCAGATGTTCGGCGGCATGGTCTATGGCCTGTCGGCGGCGGCCCATGGCAAGATCACCTTTGCCGGTGGCGCGGTGGAACAGGGCAATTTCCCCGATTACGACGCCCTGCGCATGCACAACACGCCGCAGGTCGAGGTTCGCGTTCTGGAAACAAACCGCCATATGGGGGGCGCGGGCGAACCCGGCACGCCCCCCGCGATGCCCGCCCTGGGCAATGCCTTGTTCGATCTGACCGGCAAACGTGTGCGCAGCATGCCCTTTGCCGAGCATTTCAACCTGCTGGTCTGACCCTGCACCTCGCCCGTATCCGGTCGGATACGGGCGAAACTCACCACAATTTTACCCAAATTTGTTTCCAGATCGGACAAAATCCGACCCCGGATTTGCCATGCCCCCTCTCTATTCCTGACCATGGCGGCAAAGGGTTCGACCCAGCCGCAGCATGAACAAGGAACAGGCGGTCCCAGGCCGCGATAGAGGTGAACCCATGCCCAGCGGCTATCTCGTCACGCTCGGAGTCGATCAGGACCTGTCGCTTGCCGCCAGCATCGGCGGCGCGCTGGTCAATTTCACCACCGCCCAACTGATCGGCACCGGCGAATGGGCCTGGACGGGGTCAGTCGGCAGCACCTCGTACAACAACGAACTGGAAACCGGCCAATATTACCTGGCCACGGACGGAAACCTGTACTTCGTGCCCGATCTGGGCCCGGTCGGCACGTTGTCCAGCGCCGAGCCGGTGGCAGCACCCTATTTCTCGCCCTTCAACAAGGTTCAGGGCACGACCAACGACGACCTGATCGACGATACTTATGTCGATAACAACGGCAACTCGGTCGACAGCGGTGAGGGTACCGGCCCTGACGGCAATGGCGATCAGGTCTTTGCCTCCAAGGGGAACGACACCGTCGATGCGGGCCTCGGGAACGATATCGTCTATGGTGGCAGCGGCGATGATGACATCCAGGGCGGCGACGGCGATGACCTGCTGTATGGTGACGGTCAGGGTGGCAGCACCGAATCCCTGAACTGGTTCGCCGAAGGCACCGACGGCACCGACCTTTCGGCCGGTTTCACGCAGGCAACCGGACGTATGAACGTGTCGGTCAGTTTTACCGATGATGGTAATAACAGCCCGGCTTTCGAGGTCGATACCGGTGAGGAAAGCTATGTCCGCAGCGGCGAGACGCAGTCCGAGTTCTCTTCTCTCTATCTTGCCGGACAAGGCCGCGGAGCAACCTCGACGACCCGGATAGAGTTTGCAGCCCGTACCGATTTCGATGTCGAAAACGAAGTCGAGAACGTGATGTTTCGCATCAACGATATTGACTGGGCCAACCGCAATCACCGCGACATTCTCGAGGTCAATGCATATGACGCCAACGGCAATCCGGTTGCCGTCACCCTTACCCCTACCGGCGCGGGCACCAGCCCCGACACTGTCTCGGGCAACACGATTACTGCCGGGAGCCAGTCCGACAGCGCCCTGGACGAATCCGGGTCCGTCCTCGTCGAGATTGTCGGACCGGTTCAAGCGATCGAGATCGTCTACTCAAACACACTCAACGGAACTCAGGCCGTTTGGGTCAGTGACGTCTACTTCGACACGCGCGTCCCACAGGACGGCAACGACACGATCGACGGCGGCAGCGGCGATGACACGCTTTCGGGCCAGGGTGGTGACGATCTTCTGCTTGGCAATACCGGTTCCGATCAGGTGTTCGGCGGCGATGGCAACGATACCATCGAAGCCGCACAGGGAGACGCAGCCGAAGGCGGTGCGGGCGATGACCTTTTCATTCTCACCGAGCTTGGCGAAGCGGGCAGCGGCACCATCTCGATCATCGGGAACGAGGAGGACGAGATCAATGGCGACACGCTCGACCTTGGAGGCGTCGCCGACCGTAACACCCTGAACCTGACCACCAACCTGCCCGGCGAACTGGCCGGCACGGTTGAACTGACCGACGGCACGCTGGTCACCTTCTCGAACATCGAGAATATCATCTGCTTTACTCCCGGAACGCTGATCGCCACCGCCCATGGCCCGCGCGCGATCGAAACGCTGCGTCCTGGTGACCTGATCGTCACTCGCGACAACGGCCTGCAACCGCTGCGCTGGGTCGGCAGCCGCGCCGTGGCCGCCCAGGGCAAACACGCCCCGATCCAACTGGACCCGACCCTGTTGCAGGGCGCCAGCGCCCCCCTGCTGGTGTCGCCCCAGCACCGGATGCTGTGGACGGGATCGCGGGCCCAGATGTATTTCGGCGAGAGCGAGGTTCTGGTGGCCGCAACCCACCTGCTGAGCAGCCCGGCAGCACGCCGGATCGAAGGTGGCAACATCACCTATATGCATCTGATGCTGGACCGGCACGAGGTGATCTATGCCAACGATGCCGCGACCGAGAGCTTCTTTCCCGGCGACGAGGGTCTGGACGCACTCAGCGACCGGTCCCGGCAGGAAGTCTTCGACCTGTTCCCCGAACTCCGCAGCCACGCCGGTGCCTTTGGCGATACCGCGCGGCTCTGCCTCAAGGCGCATGAGGCGCGCATTCTGGCGGCGTAAGCGGTGATGCGCTGCCTAATCCGGTAAACAACGATCAGAGCAGCAGCCAAGCGCAGAGCAAGCACACTGCCAGCTTCGCAAACGGGCCGAAGCTGCCGTCCGACCGTGGTTGCCGTTGCTGCGGGTGCCGCTCGTGAGAGAAACCATCCGCTCCGGCGGCAAGGTGCAACAGCACTTGCAGGTTGGCAACGCGTGAAGGGCATAAAAACCGACTTGGCGTCAAAGGCTCTGTGGCCAGCAAATCTTCAACCTCACGCGGGCTCAGCGCAAACCGATGGTTCGCCCGGACTGCATGGCGGATAATCGAGCGTGGGGAACCGAATTCCACGAAGCTGGAGAGATCAGACAGATTCAGCAAGGCTCGGCGTCATGACCGAACGACAGTGCCGACAACCTGACGATACCAGCCAAGCTACAGGTATTGGCACCTCTGGACTTCTTGGTGCCTCTGGCGGGCGGATTGCTCGGGTGCTGTCGCGCGCCATACAAGCGCGGCGAGCCAATGACGTTCCTATGGGGCTGCGCCCCTGAATGCCTGGCGTTCAGGTTTCGCTGTCCCTGGCTGCAAAATGTTCTGAAACGGCCTCAGCTGTCTGCAAGTCAAGAAGGTCGGCCCTGTCGGCAAGGACCTCGGCATAGTAGGGAATGTTCAATAGCCGTTCTTCCCTTGGCTCAGACACCTGCATCGCATTGTAGCCGGTCTGATGGAAATAGGTGACATAGGCTCGAACCTGTGCGGCCCGACCAGTGAATCCCATTGCCAGAAATACCTGATGCAGTTGCTGTATCCTGAGCGTCTCGATTTCTTTCAGTACTTCGGCCGTTCGCTTTGAGCTATGTGCCCAGTCCCGGATCGCGTTGTCATATTGGGGTATGTACTCTTCCTCTTTCAGCAGCACGCCCACATAGGCGAGGTACTGCTCCCAACCGTCATCGCCTGCGGCCTCGATCGCTCTCGTGAACGGTGCGGTATTGCGTTGTGCCCAGTCCTGCCGCACGTCTTCCAGAAGCTCTTCGAGATTGGCGAATTGCCAGTAGAAGGCCCCGGTTGTTGCGCCCAACTCTTCTGCAAGTTGGCGCAGGCTGATACCGGCGATGCCCTTTTCTATCAGCATCTTGCGCGCAGCCGCGATCCAGCTTGCCTTGTCTAGGTTCCTGTCTTTCCTCGGTTTTCGCTCCGCCATGCCAGCTCCTGTTGCCGGACCTGGGGGCGCCCGGAAAAATTTATTGACTCACCTACAGGACATAACGCATGTTACGCAATATACGTAACACTTGTTATGTAGAAGCGCCGTAGAACAACCCAACAAGGAGGATTGAGATGTTTCGAAGCTTTTTTTCGGCTGTCGTGTTCGGAACCGCGCTGGCCGCAACGGCCGCCTCGGCGGAAATCGAACTGAAGTTTGCCACCGATTCCGGGGACCGCGAATCTCCGTCGGGCGTCGCTCTTGCCGCCTGGGCGAATGCCGTGAAGGAAGGGTCCAACGGTGAGATCGACGTCAAGATCTTCTACCAGAATGAACTCGGCGGCCAGCTTGAGGTGTTCGATCTGTTCGTCGCCGGCGAAGTCAATGCCATGATTTCATGGCCTTCGACCTCATATGACAAGCGGATCGGTATTCTGAACACCCCATACATGGTCACCTCTTGGGAAGAGGCGCTGGACGCCTACAAACCCGGCGGCTGGGCCAATGGCGTGCTGAACACGGTGTTCAACGACATCGGGCTGAAGTATTTCGGCGCCTGGCCCGAAGGTTTCAGCGGTGTCGCAACCCGCGGCGCCTATGCCACCGATGTCGCCGGTGCAGCGAACATCAAGGTGCGGACGCCGCCGCTGTTCCCCTTCCCGCAGATTCTGGAATCGATGGGCTACCAGACCGCCGCGATCGACTGGGGCGAAGTATACACCTCGATCCAGACCGGTGTGGTCGACGGTGACGCAGGCAACGTGATCTACTGGGACTACGAATATTTCCGCGACGTGCTGGACTACTATGTCCGCACGAAACACACCTTTGTCACCGGAAACCTGCTGGTCAACCTCGAGACCTACGAGGGCCTCTCGGACGAATACAAGAAACTGATCGAAGACGCCGCTGTCGCCGTCATGGAGGCGCGTTTCAAGGCCGCCCGTGACGAAGACCAGCATTATGTCGACCTGGCCGTCCAGTCGGGCATGGAATATTTCGAACTCACGGACGAGCAGATTGCGCCGCTCGCCGAGAAGGTTCGTGCCGAAGTCTGGCCGCAAATGGAACCCGATGTCGGCAAGGACATCATGGACCTGATCCGCGCCCAGGTGAACTGACCTGCACCGTGGCCGGGATCTGACGGTTCCGGCCGCCCGCATATCAAACATGCTGCGAACCGGGAGAAACGCGACATGGTCGACCTTCTCAGAAAGCTCGATGCCGGGCTGATCGGCATTCTCAACCTCATCGTGATTGTGACAAGTCTCGCGATCACCGGGCTGATCCTGTTTCTGGTTCTCGCCCGTTTCGTGCTTGGCTGGTCGGTCGTGGGCGTGCTGGAGCTCGCCACCCTTTCGGCAATGTGGCTTTACATGTGCGGCGCCGTCGTCGCGGCCCGCAACCACGAACATCTGGTGGTCGATTTCCTTGCCCTGTCTTTGAAAACTCCAAAGCACAAGGCCCTGCACACATTCGCCGTATCCCTTATCATGGTCGTGGTCAGCCTGTTCTTTCTGAGCCTGGCCAATGACATGGTCGCCTGGTCGATCAAGCGGCCGCAAACAACCGCCGCTCTCAGCATTCCCCTCATCGTTCCACAGTCTGCGGTCGTCCTCGCTGCCGTACTCTGTGCTGTCTATGCCGTCCGGGACGCCATCGTCGCCGCTGCTGCCGTTTTTGGCAAAACCGATCAAGAAACAGGAGAGGTCTGAACCATGGAAGCTCTTTTTGGTATCTTGCTTCTGATGGCCCTGATGATCTTCGGGGTACCGGTTGCATGGTCTTTCGCGGGCGTCCTGATGTTTCTGGTTTGGGCCTATGATGTCAGCACGTCGACATTGCTTTTGCAGGGGTTCCGGTCGCTCGACTCGGTTATCCTGCTGGCGCTGCCGCTGTTCGTTCTGGCCGGCTATCTGATGCAAAGCGGCGGGGTTGCCGCACGTCTGATCAGCTTCATGTCCATGGCGATGCGGGGCCGAAAGGGTGGCTTGGGTGCAGCCCTGATCGGATCCTCCGGAGTATTCGGTGCGATTTCAGGAACGGCGACCGCCGCCGTTGCCTCGATCGGCACCATCATGGGCGATCCGCTGGCCGCTCGCGGCTATCCCCGCGGTTACACCAGCGCCCTGCTTGGCGTGTCCTCGCTTCTGGGCATCCTGATCCCTCCGTCGATCACGCTGATCCTTTTCGGCGTTGTCACGCGCCAGTCCATCACCGCCCTCTTCGCGGCGACGATCGTGCCAGGTCTGCTGCTGATGTTTGGCCTGATGCTCTTCAACAAGATCGTGACCGCACGCATGCTGGTCGACACGCCCGAACGCATGGCGGCGATTTCGGCACAGAAATCACCCCATGGCCCGCTGCGTGCCACGCTTCAGGCCCTTCCGGCCCTGATGATGCCGGTGGTCATTCTGGGCGGCATCTATGGCGGCGTGTTCACCCCGACCGAGGCCGCCGCCGTCGCCCTGTTCATGGCGATACTCATCGGCTTTTTCATCTACCGCGACCTGACCCTGTCCCGGTTCCGTCAAAGCCTGGTCGAGGCCGGCGAAACGACGGGCACGATCATTCTTATCCTGCTGTTTTCCTTCATGATCGGACGCATCATGGTGGCCGAAAGCGTGCCGCAGGAACTGACCGAAGCCGTCACGCACCTGACAGAGAACAAGATCCTGATCCTGCTCTTGGTCAACGCCTTCCTGATCTTCGTCGGAATGATCATGGACGACCTGTCGGTGACCGTGGTGATCGCGCCGCTGATGATGCCCCTGATGGTTCATCATGGCGTCGACCCGGTCCACTATGCCTCTATCGTGGCCTGTTCGGTCGTGATCGGTGCCAACAGCCCGCCGGTCGCCCCGATCCTTTACATGGCCTGCCGCATCGGCAAGGTTTCTATTCATGAAGCGGTCAAGCCAGCCTTACAAATCATCTTCTACGTGGCACTTCCCGTGATGCTTCTGGTTACGTTTTTCCCGGAGCTGTCGCTTTTTGTCCCGCGACTGTTGGGCTTGCACTGAGAACAGAGAACCAAAATGCCACTGCTCACTCTTGCCCTTTTTCAAGCTCGCCCAGCGTTTCGTTCCGCTGACGATGCTCTCACCGATCTAGATCTGGCAATGTCGCGTGCCGCAGCAGCAGGCGCCGGCATGCTGATCACACCAGAGTTATACCTTTCAGGCTATGGCTCTGCTGGCGCCGTGCGAGCAACGGCCCAGGTTCAGGGATCGCAATTTCTACGCGCTGCCGGACAGCTTGCGGCACGGCATCGCGTCGGGCTGGTTCTCGGATACCCGGAACAAAGCGGCTGCGCGCTCTATAACAGCGCCGCCGTCTTTGACCGGGCCGGGCACCTGATCAGCAACTATCGCAAGGTCGCGTTGCCGAACGACTTTGAAAGGGACTGTTTCACGCCGGGGGCCGGACCGGAAGCGTTCGACTTTGAAGGCATCCGCTGTTCGGTCCTGATCTGCTATGACATCGAATTCCCTGAACTGGCGCGGCGGGCTGCGCTGTTGGGAACTGAACTCTTGCTCGTGCCGACAGCGCTTCGGGCCAAGTGGCGCTTTGTCTCGGATGCCATCGTGCCGTCGCGGGCGTATGAAAACGCCATGTTCATCGGCTATTGCGATTTCGCAGCCGACGAAGCCAATTCACAATTCAGTGGAACCAGCTCGATCTGCGCCCCGGATGGACAGCACCTTTGCCGTGCGTCCGGCCGGGAGGACATGGTGTTGGCGACAATCGACACCTCCGCCGTTCATCTGCGCAAGTCCGACTTCGACTTCTTGCAGGATCTAGAGCGGTTTGACCTCGCAACACCGCCGTTCCCGAAGATCGCTTGAACACCCGGCTAGATAGAAAGCATCGCGATGGCCTATGCAAGCCACACTCCGGTAGTTCCGCCACTTGACCGACCGTCCGGCTGGCGCCCGGCAGATGAAATCGTCCCCATCAACGAAGTTTCCGAGATCGGCGACAACTATGACTGGCTCATCGTTGGCGCTGGCATCACCGGGCTGTCCGCGGCGCATCGTCTGGGTGAACTGGTGCCGCAGGACCGCGTTCTGCTCGTCGATGCGCGCCCGGTCGGCTGGGGGGCATCGGGGCGAAACTCTGGTTTTCTTCTCGATCTGCCGCACAAGTTCGACCTGGATCACCCCGATGCCACGAGGCTTCGCAAGATCATGGCTCTGAACCGCAGCGCGATTTCGGTGCTTGGGGAGCAGACCGAACGCTTGGGAATCGATTGCGACTGGTCGCCCGTCGGCAAGCTGCAAGGTGCGGTACGTGAGCGCGGAACGGGCATGATGCGCAAGTTCTGCGCGGCGCTGGACAAGATTGGCGAACCTTACGAGGTTCTCGACCGGCAAGGTTGCGCTGCCATCATGGGAACGGAATACTACGCTGGCGCCGTCTTTACCCCCGGCGCTGTGCTGGTGGATCCTTTCCTGCTGGTCAGAGGATTGGCGCGGCAGCTGCCCGAAAACGTGACCCTGCGCGACGATGCGGCAGTCGTCGAGTTTTCGGAAAGGGCCGGGGGATTTGCGGCCGAGCTGCGTCTGGCCGATGGGAGCACAGTCTCCGTTTCGGCCAATAAGGTCATTCTCGGGACCGACCCCTACACGCCGGAATTCGGCTATATGAAAGACCGGATTCTGCCAACGATCACCTATGCAAGCATCACGCGGGCGCTCACTCCCGCCGAGCGCAAGCGCTACACCGGCAAGATGAACTGGGGACTGACCCCGGCCGATGCGGGTGGAACCACGCTCAGGATGACATCGGACGGGCGGCTCCTGATCCGTAACCACTATGGCTTTGCGCCGAACTACAAGGCGTCTTCGCGCGACCTCGGCAAGGTGGCCGAAGCGCACCGGCAGGGGCTCGACAACCGGTTCCCGGCCTTGACCAACGTCCCGATCACCTCGACCTGGGGCGGGGTCGTCAGCCTGTCGCGGAACCATGCGACATTCTTCGGCGAAATGGCTCCAGGGGTCTATTCGGCGAACTGTTACAATGGTGTCGGCATGACGCGCGGCACCAGCTCGGGTCGTCTTCTGGTCGATCTCGCGCTCGGGAGATCCTCGCAGGCGCTCGAAGACATCATCGCCGTCAGTGGCCGGCCTTCCACGATTCCACCGGATCCATTCCGTTCGCTCGGTGTCAGCGGACGCATGAAACTGGTCGAGTGGGAAAGCCGCTCTGAAATCTGAGATTCGGCAAATCTGAAAGAAAACGAAATGAAGGCAGTCCGTCACAAGATTGGTCCGCGCATGAGTCAGGCCGTGCGCGCGGGCGACATGGTATACTTCGCCGGGCAGATTCCCGATGATCGGACGGCCGACATCATGGGCCAAACTGCCGAAACTCTGGGCAAGATTGACGCGCTGTTGACCGAGATGGGCGGCACCAAGTCCGACCTCGTCTCAGTTCAGATCTGGCTGAGCGACATGACGGATTTTGCAGGGATGAACATCGTCTGGGAGTCTTGGGTAGACTCGGAAAACCCGCCAGCCAGAGCAACAGCAGGAGTCGCGCTGGCCAGCCCGGGTGTACGCGTAGAGATTATAGCGATCGCTCACATCCAGACGGGCGCAGAAACCGCTGGCACTGATGGTCCAACAATGTCCGCATCCTCCGGTACGCGGTGACCAGTTCGCACCAACAGCAAACGGCTGCTCCGCGCCCCGAACGACAATTTGCAGGAGCAGGTGCGGGCTTGCAGCCGTTGTTGGACAACCTTGTATCGACCAAAACGCTCATGTGCCCGCCAGGTGGCTTCCAGTTGCGCGGGTTGCCACCAGGTGAAGAACTCTAGCCCGTTTTCTGCAAAACGGGCCCGGTTCCGCGCGCGGCCCAGGCGCGCACGGCGTCGCCGAAGGCGGTGAACAGCGGCCGCGAGACCGGATCGCTGGCCGCGTCCCATTCGGGATGCCATTGCACCGACAGGGTAAAGCCCGGCGCGTCGCGCACATAGATCGCCTCGGGAGTACCGTCCGGGGCGTGACCGTCGATCTCGATGCGGGCACCCGCGGTCTTGATCCCCTGCCCGTGCAGCGTGTTGGTCATTACCTCGCGGGCGCCGAAAACACGGTGGAACACGCCGCCTTCGGTCACGCTGACGATATGGCGCAGGGCGAACTTCTCTTCCAGCGTGCCATCCGGCGGCATCCGGTGGTTCATCCGGCCCGGCAGCTCGCGGATCTCGGGGTAGAGCGTGCCGCCCATCGCCACGTTCACCTCTTGAAAGCCGCGGCAGATGCCCAGAAAGGGCTGGCCCCGCTCGACACAGGCGCGCACCAGCGGCAGGGTGATGGCATCGCGGGCACGGTCGAAATCGCCATGCGCGGCGGTTTCGCTCTCGCCATATTCCTCGGGATGAACATTGGGGCGACCGCCGGTCAGCAGGAACCCGTCGCAGACATCAAGCAGCTCGGCCACCGAGACATAACGCGGGTCGGCCGGGATCAGCAGCGGCAGGCAACCCGAGACATTGGCCACCGCGTCCGAATTCATCGTCCCGCCCGCATGGGTCGGATACTGATCGTTCAGCAGATACGAGTTGCCGATGATCCCTACGACTGGCCGCGTCATCCCGTCCCCTTGCGCTTGCCCCTTTCGACGCAGCCTAGCCGCGCCTCACAAGCGCTGCAACAGCGGCCGCATCGCAGCAAGCGCGCAGGCGCGTGTTCACTTGCGCACACAGGGGCGTGACCGGCTTGGCGGGATCAGGCGCCAAGGCTGGCCTTCAGTTCCAACCGCCGGGCATGCAGAACCGGCTCGGTATAGCCCGAGGGCTGCACCCGCCCCTTGAACACCAGATCGCAGGCCGCCTGGAAGGCGATGCCGTCGAACCCCGGCGCCATCGGGCGATAGGCCGGGTCGTCCGCGTTCTGATCATCGACCACCGCCGCCATCTTGCGCATGGCCGCCATCACCTCCTGCGCGTCCACCACGCCATGATGCAGCCAGTTGGCGATGTGCTGCGCCGAGATGCGGCAGGTGGCGCGGTCCTCCATCAGGCCCACGTTGTTGATATCCGGCACCTTGGAGCAACCAACGCCCTGATCGACCCAGCGCACGACATAGCCGAGAATGCCCTGCGCGTTGTTCTCGACCTCGCGGCGGATCTGATCGGACGACCATTTGCGGAAGCTGGCCAGAGGGATTTCCAGGATCCCGTCCACATGCGCCCGCCGTCCGCCGGCGCGCAGCGCGGCCTGTACCGCGAACACGTCGACCTTGTGATAATGCAGCGCATGCAGGGTGGCCGCCGTCGGGCTGGGCACCCAGGCGCAATTGGCGCCTGCCTTGGGATGCTCGATCTTGGTCTCGATCATGGCCGCCATCCGGTCCGGCATCGCCCACATGCCCTTGCCGATCTGCGCCTTGCCCGAGAGGCCGCATTCCAGACCGATATCGACATTCAGGTTCTCATAGGCGGTGATCCAGGATTTGCGCTTGATGAAATCCTTGCGGCTGAACGGCCCCGCCTCCATCGAGGTATGGATTTCGTCGCCGGTCCGGTCGAGGAACCCGGTGTTGATGAAACAGACCCGCGATTTGGCGGCGCGGATACATTCCTTGAGGTTGACGCTGGTGCGCCGCTCTTCGTCCATGATGCCGATCTTGACCGTGTTGCGCGGCAGGCCAAGAATATCCTCGACCATGTCAAAGGTCCGGACGGCAAAAGCCACCTCTTCCGGCCCGTGCATCTTGGGCTTGACCACATAGACCGAGCCGGCAAGCGAATTGCCGCCCGCCCGGTTCAGGTCATGCATCGCGATGGCGACGGTGACCAGCGCGTCCATCAAGCCTTCGAAGATTTCCGCCCCATCCGCATCCAGCACCGCCGGGTTGGTCATCAGGTGACCGACATTGCGCACCAGCATCAGCGCCCGGCCCTTGACGCTCATCGCGCTGCCATCGGGGGCAAGATAGTCCAGATCACCGGCCAGCGCGCGGGTGAAGGTGCCACCGCCCTTGGTCACCTCCTCACTCAGGTCTCCACGCATCAGGCCCAGCCAGTTGCCATAGGCCAACACCTTGTCCTCGGCGTCGACACAGGCCACCGAATCCTCGCAATCCATGATCGCCGAGACCGCGCTTTCCAGCCGCACATCGGCCAGACCCGCCTGATCGTGGCAGCCCACCGGATGGGTGCGGTCAAAGACCAGCTCCACATGCAACCCGTTGTTGCGCAAGAGCACCGCGTCGGGCGCCTTGGGGTGACCGCGATAGCCTGCGAATTTTGCCGGGTCGATCAGCGGCTGACCATCGACCAGCAACGCGCCTTCACGGATGTGATAGCGGCGGGCATCGGCATGGCTGACGCCCTGCACCGGAAATGCCTCGTCCAGAAAGACACGCGCGCGCGCCACCACACGGGCACCACGACCCCGGTCGTAGCCACCCGCCGGTATCGGCCCGGCCATGGCGTCGGTGCCATAAAGCGCATCATACAGGCTGCCCCAGCGGGCATTGGCGGCGTTGAGCGCGTAGCGGGCATTGGTGATCGGCACAACCAGCTGCGGCCCCGGCACCGATGCGATTTCAGGGTCGGTATCGGCCGTTTCGATCTCGAAGGCCGCGCCTTCGGGCAGCAGATAACCGATCTGGGCCAGAAACGCCTTGTACGCTTCGTGATCATGCGGCCGGTCGCGATGGGCGACATGCCAGGCGTCGATCTGCTCCTGAAGCGCCGCGCGCCGCGCCAGCAATGCGCGGTTCACCGGTGCCAGTTCGGCCACCATCCGCGCCATCCCGGCCCAGAAATCGGCGGGTTCCACCCCGGTACCGGGCAAGGCGCGCGTCTCGATGAAATCCGCCAGTTCCCCGGCGACTTTCAGCCCGTTCCGTTCCACTCTGCCGCTCATCATCGCGCCTCCGCCTTGCCGCCTGTGTACAATCGCATACTCCAGTTATCGCGAATGCAGCGGTCAAACAACAAAATGGCACGCTGGATTTACCAATGAAGCCGAAGGCAGTTTCCACCATTCCCGAACAGCGCAGACCATGAACGGCAAAGGAGCGCCGCTTGCACCCCCGGCGTGTTCTACCTAACGTCTCGCCAAACCGACAGCAGCCGAGGTTCCCATGCGCGACGCCGCCCCGAAAACCATCCACCTCAAGGATTACACCCCGTTCGGCTATCTGGTGGACGAGGTGCGCCTGACCTTTGACCTGGCGCCCGACGCAACCCGCGTCACCTCGCGCATCGCCTTTCGCCCCAATCCCGAGACGACCGACCGCCGGTTCTTTCTGCATGGCGAGGAACTGCGCCTGCTGCGCGCCGCCATCGACGGTGCCGAGATCGCCCCCGAGATCACCGACGAGGGTCTGACCTGCGCCGTTCCCGATGCGCCCTTTGTCTGGGAAGCCGAGGTCGAGATCGCCCCTGCCGCCAATACCGCGCTCGAAGGACTTTATCTCTCGAACGGGATGTACTGTACCCAATGCGAGGCCGAAGGCTTTCGCAAGATCACCTATTACCCCGACCGCCCCGATGTCATGAGCACCTTTACCGTGCGTATAAACGGCACGCATCCGGTGCTCTTGTCCAATGGCAACCCGGTCGATAGCGGCGAAGGCTTTGCAGAATGGCATGACCCATGGCCAAAACCGGCCTATCTCTTTGCACTGGTGGCGGGGGACCTGCTGGCTCATTCCGACACGTTCACCACCGTTTCGGGCCGCGAAGTGGATCTGAACCTCTGGGTCCGTCCCGGAGACGAGGGCAAATGCGCCTTTGGCATGGAGGCGCTGAAGAAATCCATGCGCTGGGACGAAGAGGTCTATGGCCGCGAATACGATCTGGACGTGTTCAACATCGTCGCGGTGGACGATTTCAACATGGGCGCGATGGAGAACAAGGGGCTGAATATCTTCAATTCGGCCGCCGTGCTGGCCAGCCCCGAAACCTCGACCGACGACAATTTCGAACGGATCGAGGCGATCATCGCGCATGAGTATTTCCACAACTGGACCGGCAACCGCATCACCTGCCGCGACTGGTTCCAGCTCTGCCTCAAGGAAGGGCTGACCGTGTTCCGCGACGCCCAGTTCACCTCGGACCTGCGCAGCGCCCCCGTCAAACGCATCCGCGACGTGATCGACCTGCGCGCCCGCCAGTTCCCCGAGGATCAGGGCCCGCTCAGCCACCCGGTGCGGCCCGAAAGCTTTCAGGAGATCAACAACTTCTACACCGCCACCGTCTATGAAAAGGGCGCCGAGGTGATCGGCATGCTGAAACGGCTGGTGGGCGATGCCGCCTATGCCGAGGCGCTGGACCTCTATTTCGCCCGCCATGACGGGCAGGCCTGCACCATCGAGGACTGGCTCAAGGTGTTCGAGGATGTCACGGGGCGCGACCTGTCTCAGTTCAAGCGCTGGTACAGCCAGGCCGGCACCCCGCGCCTGACGGTCGAGGAGGCGTGGCAGGACGGCACCTTTACCCTGACCCTGTCGCAAGAGACCCCCGCTACGCCCGGCCAGCCCGACAAGCTGCCACAGGTGATCCCGGTTGCCGTCGGACTGCTCAACCCCAATGGCGACGAGGTGCGCGCCACCGAGATGCTGGAACTGACGCAGGCGCGTCAGAGCTTCTCGTTTGACGGGCTGGCGGCACGTCCAGTGGCCTCGGTGCTGCGCGATTTCTCGGCGCCGGTGGTTTTGGACCATGACCTCTCGCCCGAGCAGCGCGCCTTTCTGCTGGCCCATGACACCGATCCCTTCAACCGTTGGGAAGCGGGCCGTGCGCTGGCCGGGCAATGCCTGCTCGACATGATCACCGAGGACGCCGCGCCCGATACCGCCTATCTGGACGGGTTGACGGCGGTGCTGCGCGACGATGGGCTGGACCCGGCCTATCGCGCGCTGATGCTGGGCCTGCCCAGCCAGTCGGAACTGGCCGCCACCCTGCATCAGCGCGGCCTGATCCCCGATCCGCAGGCGATCTGGGAGGCGACCGAGACCCTGCGCCAGACCACCGCCCAACACATGCAGGACCTGCTGCCACGGCTCAGGGCCGAGGCACAGATCGAGGCACCGTTCCGGCCCGATGCAGACCAGGCCGGCAAGCGCGCATTGGGCAGCGCCGCGCTGGCACTGCTGTCGCGGCTCGATAGCGGTACGCAGGCGGCGGCGGATTATGCCTGCGCCGACAACATGACGCTGCAACTTTCGGCGCTGTCCTGTCTGCTCAAGGCGGGCAAGGGCGAAGTCGAACTGGCCGCCTTTTATGACCAGTGGCGCAGCGACCGGCTGGTGATCGACAAATGGTTCGGGCTTCAGGTGGCACTGGCGGCGCCCGAACAGGCGGCGGAAACCGCCCGGCGCCTGAGCGCGCATGCCGAGTTCAACTGGCGCAATCCGAACCGGTTCCGTGCCGTCTTCGGCGCGCTGGCCATGCACCATGCCGGCTTCCATCATGCCTCGGGCGCGGCATACCAGCTGTTGGCGGACTGGCTGATCCGGCTCGATCCGGTAAACCCGCAGACCACCGCGCGGATGTGCTCGGCCTATCAGACCTGGCGACGGTATGACGACGACCGGCAGGTGCTGATCGGCGCCCAGCTGGATCGCATTCTGGCCCAGCCGAACCTCAGCCGGGACACCACCGAGATGCTGACCCGCATCCGGGGCAGCTGAGCCATGCGCCGGACCCTGCTCATCACCGGGGCCAGCGCCGGGATCGGCGCCGCCATCGCCCGCCTTGCCGCCATGTGCGGCTATGACCTCGCGCTCAACTACCGGCAGGACCGGGCCGGGGCCGAGTCGGTGGCCGAGGCCGCCCGCGACGCCGGTGCCCAGGTGATCCTGTGCCCCGGCGACGTGGCCGACCCCGAAGACATCCGGCGCATCTATGCGCGGGTGGATGAGGGCTTTGACCGCCTCGACGGGCTGGTCAACAATGCTGGCATCGTCGACCGCGCCGCCCGTGTCACCGACCTGACCCATGCGCGGCTGAGGCGCATGTTCGATGTCAACGTGATCGGCGCCATTCTGGTCGCCAAAGAGGCGGTGCTGCGGATGCAGGCCCATGGCCGGGGCGGCGCCATCGTCAATCTTTCCTCTGCCGCTGCGCGTCTGGGCTCGGCCAACCAATATGTCGATTACGCCGCCAGCAAGGCCGCGATCGACACCTTTACCAAGGGCCTCGCCGACGAGGTCGCCGCAGAGGGGATCCGCGTCAACGCGCTCCGCCCCGGTCTGATCGAGACCGGGATCCACGCCAAGGGCGGCGAACCGGACCGGGCGCAACGGTTGGCGCCGGGCGTGCCGATGCAGCGCACCGGCTCCGCGACCGAAGTGGCCGAGGCGGTGCTGTTCCTGCTGTCGGACGCGGCGTCTTACATCACCGGCACCACGCTCGACGTCAGCGGCGGGCGGTGATCCTCGCGATGACCGAACCCCTGCGTTATGTCCGCCACGCCCGCAGCCCCCGCAATGTCGTGCTGCTGCTGGCGGTCTGGACGGGGCTTGCGACGGTGATGGTTCTGTTTCAAGCGGCCTGGTGGCTGATCGCGCTGTGCGCCCTGCCGACCCTGCCGCTGTTGTCCGAGATCATCACCGACCGCCGCTCGGGTCTCGATCTGGACGCCGCTCGGCTCAGCTGGTTCTCGGGGTGCCTGGACGGGTCTGTCGCGCTGGACGAGATCGCGCAGGTACGGCTGGATACGCGCTGGGATTTCAGCATTCGCGCCACGCTGTGCCTGCATTCAGGCAAAGAGATACGGCTGCCACAAGAGTCTCTGCCCCCGCATCGTGAGTTCGAAGAGATCCTGACCGCGCGTGGACTGGCCGTGGTTCGGCATCATTTCGCCGGTCGTTAGCGGATTGATGCCAGTCCGGGCGCAATCCCCAGAGCCCGCCGCAAAACCTGTCCCGAAACACCCCGCTCCAGCCTTTTTTGTGCCGCAAATCAGCGTCAGCCTGAAGCCAATACGACACCACACAGGCCAAGCATTAATCAGTATGCTGAAAAGATCCCGCACCGTTCTGACTTCTTTGCCTGATCTGACCGCGCGACTGTTCGGTCGCGCGGTCGACTTCTCGACTCAGACAGAACCGCGCCCTCCGATCCGGCTCGAAGATTTCCTGTCGATCCCGATCGCCGAGCACGGACAGGACGAAGACATCCGCGCCAGGCTGCGCGCTCATGGCCAGTTCCTGGCCCGGCAAGAGCGCTGGCAGGACCTGTCGGATGAAATCCGCGCCGCCGATGCCACTCGCGAAGCCACGCCGGGCGGGACCCCGGTTGCCGACCTGCTGGCCTTTGGTGCCCGATCCGACGTGGTGCTGGCCGTCGAAGAGGCGCTGATGGACAGCCATCGCACCGATCAGGCCCCGTTGATCAACGGGATCCGGGCGCTGGAATTCGTGCGTCAGGATCATGCCGACGATCCCTATATCGCGCTGATCGTGGCGCTGACCCATATCGACCTGGCCTGGGCCTGGCGCGGCACCGGATGGGACACGATCGTGCCCCGACTCCACCGCGAGAAATGCGCCGCGCATTTCGACCGCGCCATCGAGATCCTGTCACCCTGGTGCGGCGTCAGGATGGACAGCCCGGTCCTGCAATCGGCCTGCTGCGCCTTGCTGGCCGGTCGCCGGACGCCGCAACGCAGGGTCGCGGATTGCTACGAGGCACTGATCGACCTCGATCCGTACAATCCCCGCCACATGCGCGCGCTGGGCAACCACCTGTTGCCGCGCTGGTTCGGCTCCTACGCGGAATTGGAACTGGAGGCCCGCCGGACCGCCGCGCGGACACAGGATATCTGGGGCGCCGGCGGTTATACTTGGGTCAGCCTGGACGCGATCGCCCAGGATGAAGAGGCCTGTGCCCGCGTCGATGTCGACTTCTTTGTCGACGGGTTGCGGGACATCGTGCGCGCCCGCCCCGAGCAAGAGACCATCAACATGCTGGCGTCCTATTGCGCGGTGACCCTGCGCGGCAATCTTGGCCTGCATGAAGAAGCGGATCTGAACCGCATCCGTATCTGCAACGCGGCCGACTGGTTGATCCGCGACCACCTGACCGAAGTGCATCCGATGATCTGGGCGCATGCCGCCGATGGCTTCGACAACAACATGCGCGTCAGTTCACCCAGCCGGTTCGCCGCGCGCGGGCGGGCCGATGCCCTGCAGGTCATCGCCAATCTGTTCCGCGACGAGATCCGCGAGGGCAACCGGGTCGTTTTCACGCCCGAGGGGCCTCAGCTGCACGGCGCCTGAGGTCCCCCGCTTCGGGTGACATCGTCGAACCGGGGGCGCCAGCCCAGCGCGGTCAGGCGCGGTGCAGCCAGCCTTTGATCCAGCATCGGCCCCAAGGCGCTGTCGCCATAACGCACCAAGGCCTCGGCCCGGTCCAGCACCCTGATAGACGCATCCGGCCCGGCGATGGCGCGCGCGATCTCGCCCACCGGGCGGCCCGGTTCGGCGGTGGCGAGGAAATCTCCGCCCTGCCCCGGCAGCCCCGCCAGCAGCAGATAGGCTTGTGCCAGGTCATCGGCATGCACCAGTGGCCAGCGGATCGCCGGGTCACCCAGGATCTCGACCTCGGGCGCGTGGAACCGTTCCAGCATGCCACCCGCGTTGCTATCATAGACCGCACCCGGATGCAGCACTGCCAGATCGGTGGCATCGCTGGCCTTGAGCATCGCCACGGTATCAAGCATCCAGCCCCAGGGCGTGGCAGGATCAAAGGGCGCGGTTTCATCCCTGACCTGCCCGCCGGTATCGCCGTAAAGCCATATGCCGCCTGTATAAATCAGGCGCGGACGGCGCCCGGCCCGGCGCGCTGCCGTTACCAGTGCCTCCATCGCGGCGCGGTCAACTTCGCCCATATCCGGGCCGAATGTGGCCGCGGCATGGATGATGGCATCCGCCGCTACCGCCTCTGCCGCCCAGACCTCGGGTTGACGCAGATCGCCGCGACGGACCTGCCCTCCGTCACCCTCTACCTGCGCGGCCGCGTGGCCGGACCGGGCCAACCCGGTCACCTGGTGCCCCGCCGCGACGCCAGCGCGCAGAACCGCGCCTCCGACCAACCCGCTGGCCCCTGTCACAAACAGCCTCATTTCCGTGCCTCCCTTCTGGATTCGTCCCAACCTGCCGCCTCAACCATGGTTGAGATCAAGCCCCTTTCCCCGTGCCCCCTTGCCCAACGCCGCGCACGCGCCTAGAAGGCGGTTTGAACCAAGCGGACAAGAGGCACACCCATGCTGGACCTGACCTTCGAGACCCCCAAACCCAAGACCATCGCCGGTGCCAAGCACGACTGGGAACTGGTGATTGGCATGGAGGTGCATGCTCAGGTCGCGTCGCAGGCGAAACTGTTCTCGGGCGCCTCTACCGCTTTTGGCGCCGAGCCCAATTCCAACGTCTCTTTCGTGGATGCGGCGATGCCGGGCATGCTGCCTGTGATCAACGAGTTCTGCGTCGAACAGGCGGTGCGCACCGGGCTGGGGCTGAAGGCCGAGATCAACCTGAAATCCGCCTTTGACCGCAAGAACTATTTCTATCCCGACCTGCCACAGGGATACCAGATCTCCCAGCTTTATCATCCTATTGTGGGCGAAGGCGAAGTGCTGGTCGAGATGGGCGACGGCACCGCGCGCCGGGTCCGGATCGAACGTATCCACATGGAACAGGACGCGGGCAAGTCGATCCACGACATGGATCCGAACATGTCCTTTGTCGACCTGAACCGGACCGGCGTCTGCCTGATGGAGATCGTCAGCCGTCCCGATATCCGTGGCCCCGAAGAGGCCGCCGCCTATATCGCCAAGCTGCGCCAGATCCTGCGCTATCTGGGCACTTGCGACGGCAACATGCAGAACGGCAACCTGCGGGCCGATGTGAACGTGTCGATCTGCCGTCCGGGCGCCTATGAGAAGTATCAGGAAACACAGGACTTTTCGCATCTGGGCACGCGCTGCGAGATCAAGAACATGAACTCGATGCGCTTCATCCAGGCGGCCATCGAATATGAGGCGCGCCGCCAGATCGCCATTGTCGAGGCGGGTGGCAAGGTGGATCAGGAAACCCGGCTCTATGACCCGGACAAGAACGAGACCCGCTCGATGCGGTCCAAGGAAGAGGCGCATGATTACCGCTACTTCCCCGATCCCGACCTGTTGCCGCTGGAGATCGAGCAGGCCTGGGTCGATGATATCGCGGCCAACCTGCCCGAACTGCCGGACGACAAAAAGGCGCGTTTCATCAAGGATTTCGGCCTGACCGATTATGACGCCTCGGTGCTGACCGCCGAGGTGGAATCGGCCGCTTATTTCGAGGAAGTGGCCAAGGACCGCAACGGCAAGCTGGCGGCCAACTGGGTCATCAACGAGTTGTTCGGACGGCTGAAGAAAGAGGACCACGATATCACCGACAGCCCGGTCAGCCCGGCGCAGCTGGGCGGCATCATCGACCTGATCGCGTCGGATGCGATCTCGGGCAAGATTGCCAAGGACCTGTTCGAAATCGTCTATACCGAAGGCGGTGACCCGGCCGAGATCGTCGAGGCCCGCGGCATGAAACAGGTGACCGACACCGGCGCCATCGAGGCCGCGCTGGACGAGATCATCGCCGCCAACCCGGCGCAGGTGGAAAAGGCCAAGGTGAACCCGAAACTGGCGGGCTGGTTCGTGGGTCAGGTGATGAAGGCCACCGGCGGCAAGGCCAATCCGGGTGTCGTCAACCAGATGGTTTCGAAGAAACTGAATGGCTGACACACCCGCGCGGCAGCATGATCCAAGGGATCGTGCGAGCGCGCGCCAAGGCCGTCTAGGATCTGGCCACGGCCAAGCTGGGCTTGTGATCTGTACAAGGTTTTGACCGTTTTGTACGCGGTCCAAACCCCGGATTGACCGTTTTGCACCGGAGATCAAGGGCGCCCTCGGGCGCCCTTTTTGCTGCGCCAACGGATACAGCAAGGGGGTACGGAGCGGATCAACCCACCTTGCTCTCCACCGGTTTCACTCTCTGATCGCGGACGTGATCCAGAAACGCCACCACGTGATCGGCCGGTCGCCCGGTGCCTGACCATGCCCAGACAAATTCGAACCGGGCCGGAGTGCCGGTCGCACGCAGCAGCGGCACCGCGCTCGTGGCATCGGCCAGCAGCTTGGCCCGGGGCAAAATCCCCGCCCCCAGCCCCAGCCAGGTCCATTCCTGGATCACCTGATAGCTGAGCGCATAGCCCGGATAGGCGGGCGGCGAGATGCCTTCGGCCTCGAACAGCACTTCGAGCGAGCGATTGAGACCGCACCCGCCCGCTGTCATGATGACCGGATCCTGGGGCAGATGGGCCAGATACAGGGCCGCAGGCGGCTCGGCCGAGTGGCCCGATTGCGGCAGATAATAGAGGGGATCGGAGTAAAACGGTGCCTGTTGCATGCCGTCCGGGACGATGTCGCGCGGCAGGATCGTCAGGTCGATGGCACCGCTCTCCAGCCGCCCGGCCAGATCGTCCAGCAGGCATTCCTTGAAAAACACCTCGACCCCTTGGTGCAGGCGGCGGAACGGATCGGTCACCCCGGTCAGCATCCGCATATCCACCAGCGGGGAAAACCCCAACCGCAGCAGTTTGCGCGCGGGGTTATGAAAGGCGGCTGCGGCGGCGGTGACCTCGTCGCGCGCGGACAGGACGCTTTCGAGATGGGGCAGGATATGTCGCCCGAACGGGGTCAGCGCCACCTTGCGCGTGGTCCGGGCAAAGAGTTTGGCGCCCAGTTCCTCCTCGATCTGCGCCACCGCGCTGGACAGGCTGGGCTGGGTCGCGTGGCAGATATCGGCGGCCCGGCTGAACGATTGCTCGCGCGCCACTGTCACCACAAATTCGATCTGTCTGAGTTTCATGCCGAACCCCGCCCGATTAATACGAAATACCTATCAATGATATCCATTAATGCAATTTCTCTTTTGAAGCAGCCAGAGCGACAGTGCCGGGGAAAGCCAAACAGAAGGGACAATGAAATGGCATTTGATTTTCGGAACAAGCTCTTGGGCCAGATTTCCGGCGCGGCACTGATGCTGGCCGTGACAACCGGTGGGGCAATGGCTGGGGACCTAAGCGACGCGCAGATCCTTGGCATCTATTCTCAGGTGAACAGCTTCGACATCGAAACCGCGCTTCTGGGCCAGCTCAAAGGCGCCTCGGACGAGGTGCGCGCCATCGGTGCCATGGTGTCGTCGGATCATACCGGCGTGCGCGCGGCGGCGCATCAGCTGGCCGCCAGCATCGGGGTGACACCGGAACTGCCGCCCGCGCGGATCGACGCGGCGCGCGAGCATGACGCGGTGATCCTGAGCCTGCACAAGCTGGAGGGCGCCGAGTTCGATGCCGCCTATCTGCGCCACGAGATCGCCTTTCACACTGCTGCCATCAGCGCGGTCGAAGGATTGCTCTTGCCCAGCGCCGACAGCCCCGAGCTGAAGGCGCATTTCGATGCGGTTCTGCCTGCCTTTCAGCATCACCTGCAAATGAACCTGGACGCCGCCGAAACACTGGGTGTCGCTCTGGAGTAACCCCTTGGCGCGCGCGCTCCTGCCCGCGCTCAGGTGGTGCCGGCGGGACGTCGCTGTCCTGTCCGGCACCTCTGGTCTTTTTGCATCCGCCTGGAGTAGTCTGCGCGCGATCCAAAGAGGCTCTGAGCATGATCCGCTACGAATACAAGGTTGTCCCCGCCCCGGAGAAGGGCATCAAGGCCAAGGGCGTCAAGACCGCGCCGGCGCGGTTCGCGCTGTCGGTGGAACAGGCGCTGAACCAACTGGCCGCCGAGGGCTGGGAATATCAGCGGGCCGAGTTGCTGCCCAGCGAGGAGCGCTCGGGCCTGACCGGCTCGACCACCAACTGGCGCAACGTGCTGGTGTTCCGCCGCCCCCTGCCCGCAGGTCCCGAAGTATTGCCCGAGGCCGAGGTCGCGGCAGAGCCCGTGGCCGAGGCGACCGCGCCCCTGAGTGCCGACAGCCCGCCGCTGGCCCGGCCCGTACCCGGCCCGTCCGAGGCGGATCGCCGCGCGCCCGCGCCCATCGCGGCGCCGGTCAACGATCCGCCGATGCATGGCGCCAAGACCACGGACGCCGCCAGCACAGAGCCCGAGGCCAAGGCCGAGAAGGACTAGGTGCCGATATCCAGTGCCAGCGCATGGATGCGCGGCACGATATCGCCCAGCGCCTGATGCACCGCGCGGTGCCGCGCCACCCGGCTTTGCCCGGCAAAGGCGGCGGCACGGATGCGGATGTTGAAATGGCTCTGACCGCCCTCGCGAAATCCGGCGTGGCCGCGATGGCTTTCGCTGTCGTCCACCACCTCCAGCTCGGTCGGCGCGAATGCCGCCTGCAACCGCGTGCGCATTTCCTCTGCGATCGTCATGCCCGTCTGCCCTCACATTCCCGCGCAATCTGCGCTCTTTTCCGCGCGGCCGCGATTTTCTTGCCGCCGCCCTCTTCTATCTGGCGTCACTTAGACTAAACTCCTGCCTCCGAGTCGAGAAGCCGCAACCGAAAGGGCCCGCCATGAGCAAATCAGATCCGTTCGGATTCGATATGTCCGTCTCTTCCGCCAAGAAAAAGAACCCGCGCGGGCGCCGGGGCATGTCGGGCGCGTCCGAAACCTCGGTCCGGGTCTGCGAACACGAGGGTTGCACCGAGGCGGGCAAGTTCCGCGCGCCCAAGGCCCCCGATGTGCTGGACGACTATTTCTGGTTCTGCCAGCAGCATGTGCGCGAATATAACCAGAAATGGAACTTCTTCGACGGCACCACCGAGGCCGAGATGAACGCGCAAATGTCCAAGGACAAGGTGTGGGAACGCAAGACGCGGCCGATGACCGACCCCGAGGCGCGCGCCTGGGCACGGCTGGGCATCGAGGACCCGCATCAGGTTCTGGGGGCCAACGCCACCCAGAATCCGGGCCGCGTCAATACCGGCCGCCGCCTGCCGCCGACCGAGCGCCGCGCCATCGAGATTCTCGAAGCCAAGGACAGCTGGACCAAGGCCGAGGTGCGCGCCGCCTACAAGAAGCTCATCAAGGTGCTGCACCCGGACATGAACGGCGGCGACCGCAGCCAGGAAGAGCAGTTGCAAGAGGTGGTCTGGGCCTGGGACCAGATCAAGGACAGCCGGAACTTCAAATAGGCACCGGCACCGTCGCCGACCGACCCCATCAGACGCCCGTCCGCGCGTTGGGGGCGTGATACGGCCGAGACAATCCGTCGATAGGGCTCATTCGGATGCGCGCGGCACTGCTCGACTGATGCCCCCGAGATCGTGACGGCAAAAAGCGCCCGCGCGGCGCTTTTCGCCTTTTCCTTGCGGCTGGGGGCGATATGGTGCACCCCGACAAGATTGGCCCGCCCCGACGCGGCGCGGCAAGGCGATAAGGACGATTGGTATGGCTGACGGAACGATCCCGATGAACGCAAAACCCACCGAGGAGATTTCCGTCCGCGAAGTCTTTGGCATCGACACGCCGATGGTGGTCAAGGGCTTTGCCGAGCGCAGCGACCGGGTGCCCGAGATCGATCAGACCTACAAGTTCGATCCCGATACCACGCTGGCCATTCTGGCGGGCTTCAGCCACAACCGCCGCGTCATGGTGCAGGGCTATCACGGCACCGGCAAATCGACCCATATCGAACAGGTCGCCGCGCGGCTGAACTGGCCCTGCGTGCGCGTCAACCTCGACAGCCATATCAGCCGGATCGACCTGATCGGCAAGGATGCGATCAAGCTGCGCGACGGCAAGCAGGTGACCGAGTTCCACGAAGGCATCCTGCCCTGGGCGCTGCGCAACCCGGTGGCCATCGTGTTCGACGAATATGACGCGGGCCGCGCCGACGTGATGTTCGTGATCCAGCGGGTGCTGGAACATGACGGCAAGCTGACCCTGCTGGACCAGAACGAGATCATCACGCCGAACCCCTGTTTCCGCCTGTTCGCCACCGCCAACACGGTGGGTCTGGGCGACACCACCGGCCTCTATCACGGCACCCAGCAGATCAACCAGGCCCAGATGGACCGCTGGTCGCTGGTGGCGACGCTGAACTATCTCAGCCATGACGCCGAAACGATGATCGTGCTCAGCAAGGCGCCGCATTACAACACCGAGAAGGGCCGCAAGCAGGTCAGCCAGATGGTGACCGTGGCCGACCTGACCCGGACCGCCTTCATGAACGGTGATCTGTCGACCGTGATGTCGCCCCGGACCGTGATCAACTGGGCGCAGAATGCCGAGATCTTCCGCGATGTGGGCTATGCCTTCCGGCTGACCTTCCTCAACAAATGCGACGAGCTGGAGCGCCAAACGGTGGCCGAGTTCTATCAGCGCTGTTTCGACGAGGAACTGCCCGAAAGCGCGGCAAGCACGAGCCTGGGGTGATCCGGGCGGCCGCCATATCCGCCTTGCGGCCCACCATGGGACGCGACCGCCTGTTTGCAGGACCGAAGTGACATGAGCAAACCGACCGACAATCCCGCCGATCCGTTCAAGAAGGCGCTGGCCGAGGCGACCAAGGTGATGGCCGACGACCCGGATCTGTCGGTCAGCTATACGGTCGACCCCTCGGGCGTCAGCGGCGACGCCATGCGCCTGCCCCAGGTCAGCCGCCGGATGACCCGCGACGAGGTGTTGCTGGCGCGCGGCACGGCGGATGCGCTGGCGCTCTATCGCCGCTATCACGACGATGCGACCCACAGCCGCTATGCCCCGCCGGGTGACATGGCGCGCGATCTTTACGAGGCGATGGAGACCGCCCGTTGCGAGGCGATGGGCGCCCGCGACATGCCCGGCACCGCGTCCAACATCGACGTCAAGATCACCCATGAGGCGCTGCGGCGCGGCTATGACCAGTGCAAGCAGCCTTCCGAGGCACCGCTGCCGGTGGCGGCGGGCTATCTGGTGCGGCATCTGGCCACCGGGCGCGACCTGCCAGCGGCAGCGGCCAATGTGATGAACCTCTGGCGCGGCTTTATCGAGGAACAGGCCGGCGGCACGCTGGAAAACCTGAGCGATATCCTCTCAGATCAGGCCGAATTCGCCAAATTCGCCCGCCAGGTGATCAAGGACCTCGGCTATGGCGACCAGCTGGGCGACGACCCGGACGAAATGGACGAGGATCAGGAGGATCAGGCCGAGGACGACGCCGACGAGCAGCCCGATCCCGACAGCACCGGCCAGGACGACCAAGACGATCAGGACGCCGACGCCGATCCCGAGCAGAGCCAGGAACAGCAGCAGGACGAAAGCCAGGCCCAGGTCTCGATGGACGAGCTGGCCGACGAGGAGCTGGCCGAAGAGACCGAGATGCCCGATGGCGAGGCGCCGCTGGAGCCGCCCCCGCCGCCGCCCGCATCCGAGGCCGATCCGAATTACAAGGTCTATCTGGATAGCCATGACGAGGAGATCGCCGCCGAAGAGCTGGCCGAACCGGCCGAGCTGGAGCGGCTGCGCGCCTATCTCGACCAGCAGCTGGAGCCGCTGAAAGGCGCGGTGTCGCGCCTTGCCAACAAGCTGCAACGCCGCCTTCAGGCGCAGCAGAACCGCAGCTGGGAATTTGACCGCGAAGAGGGCATTCTGGATGCCGGCCGACTGGCGCGGGTCGTGGCCAACCCGACCACGCCGCTGTCGTTCAAGGTGGAGAAGGATACCGAGTTCCGTGATACGGTGGTGACGCTGCTCTTGGATAACTCGGGCTCGATGCGGGGACGCCCGATCTCGATCGCGGCGATCTGCGCCGATGTGCTGGCGCGCACGCTGGAACGCTGCAACGTCAAGGTCGAGATCCTGGGCTTTACCACCCGCGCCTGGAAGGGCGGGCTGGCGCGCGAGGCCTGGCTGAACGAAGGCCGCCCGCAGCAGCCCGGTCGCCTCAATGACCTGCGCCACATCATCTACAAGGCCGCCGACGCGCCGATGCGGCGCACACGGCAGAACCTGGGCCTGATGATGAAAGAGGGCCTCTTGAAGGAAAACATCGACGGCGAGGCGCTGGAATGGGCGCATCGCCGGATGCTGGGCCGCCGCGAGCAGCGCAAGATCCTGATGGTGATCTCGGACGGGGCGCCGGTGGACGATTCCACCCTGAGTGTGAACCCGGCGAATTACCTGGAAAAACACCTGCGCGACGTGATCGCCATGGTGGAAAAGCGCAAGCAGGTCGAACTGCTGGCCATCGGTATCGGCCATGACGTGACCCGCTATTACCAGCGCGCGGTGACGATCACCGATGTCGAGCAGCTGGCCGGTGCCATGACCGAGCAGCTGGCGGCGCTCTTTGACAGCGACCCGCGCGCGCGCGCGCGGGTGATGGGCATGAAACGCGCCAGCTGACCCGGATCGGTGGCGCCTGCCTTGCTTTCGGGCGCCTCCGGCGGGAGTATTTCCGACCAGAAAGAAGCACAGGGTCCGTCTCCCCCCTCAGCCCGTCAAGACAGGCTGACAAGACGCCGAAAGGCGAACAGTCGGGCGATCCGTCCCGCCCGCCAAGCTTTCGCAGTCCGGCGCGGTGTCACGTATCGGGCGGCCATCCTTTCTTCCTCACTCGGCAGTTGCAGGTGGACGGGGCGGTGGCTGAGAAGCGCGGTATCGGTATGCAGGATCATGTCAGGTCTCCTTGTTGTGTTCCCAGCATGGCAGCGTCGGGCTCGCGGCGCTTTCAGACAGCCTTGGGAAACCCCTGCCTGAATCCTTATTTTTTGCTTGGGGCTTGCCGAAACACCGAAAGCGGGGTGTTAATTCACCATGCGCTATGTGTTTCGCGATTGCGTTCTGGATACCGGGCGGCATGTCTTGATGCGGGGCGATGCGCCGGTTGCCGTCGAGCCGCAGGTATTCTACCTGCTGCACCTGCTGGCACGCAATGCCGGGCAGCTGGTCACCCGTGACGAAATCCTGGCCGAGGTCTGGAACGGGCGCATCGTCTCGGAAAGCGCCATCAGCGCCCGCATCGCCGCCGCGCGCAAAGCCGTAGGCGACGACGGCAAGGCACAGCGGGTCATCCGTGCAATCGCCCGGCGGGGGTTGCAGATGGTGACCGAGGTCACGGAACGAACCGACGAGACCGCCCCCGTGGCGACCGGGGACAGGACAGACGAGCCGCGCATTCGGTACATCATCCTGCCCACCGGACATTCCATGGCCTATTCGGTTTCGGGTGCCGGCCCTCCTGTGATCCTGCTCGGCCAAACACGTTCGGATATTGCAGCGGAGTGGCGGCTGCCTTTCGAACGTCACCGCTTCGAAGCCTTGTCACGCCAAAACGCGCTGATCCGGTTCGACGCCATTGGTTCGGGGCAATCCGACCCCCGGTCCGATCGGTCCACGATTGATGAGCAGGCCGAAGATGTCCTGTGCCTTGCCGACGCGCTGGGGCTCGACCGGTTCGCGCTCTATTCCCAATCCGGTGGTTGTGCTCAGGGCCTTTACATCGCAGCGCATCACCCTGAACGCGTAACCCGTCTGGCCATGATGGGTGCCTATGCCGAAGGGCGCGCAGTGCGCGACAATGCGGATGGCAAGGAGGCCGAACCCTTGCAAGCCATGTTGCAAACCGCGCGGTCGCGGTCGGATAGCACCTTTTTCGAAGCCTTCCTGCTGGCATATCAGCCCGAAGGGCCATTGGACTCTGTCCGGGCCTATGCCCGGATGATGCTGGATTCGGCGACCAGGGAACATGACCTGCGCCACCGCCAGTTGATCAATCATCATTCGAGCCTGGACTTCCTGTCACGGATCACTTGTCCGACGCTGATCCTGCATTCCCGCCACGATGCGGTTCATCCACTCTCCGAGGCCCGCAAGCTGGCCGCTGGCATCGCGGATGCGGAAATGGTGGTGCTCGAATGCGCCAATCACATTCCCTGGCAGGGCAATGCGGCCTATGACACCTACCTGGAAACGCTGACCCGGTTCCTTGCGGCGGGGGTGGGCTAGACCGCCATGCGCTATGCTTTCGCCAACTGCCTGCTGGATACCGACGAGTTGACGCTGGTTCGGGACGCCGAGGAGATTGCCGTCGAGCCGCAGGTATTCGACCTGTTGCACCTGCTGGCGCGCAATCCCGGTCGGCTGGTGACCCGAGATGAAATCCTGGCCGAGGTCTGGAACGGGCGCATCGTCTCGGAAAGCGCCATCAGCGCCCGCATCGCGGCGGCTCGCAAGGCGGTGGGTGACGATGGCAAGGCGCAACGGATCATCCGTACCATCGCCCGGCGGGGGCTGAAATTCGTGGCCGAGGTGACGGCGGACACGCCGCCTGCCCTGCCCCGGCCTGCCCCCATGGTGCAGCGCATCCGGTACACACGCACGGCGGAGGGGAAGTCTCTGGCCTATGCCGTCATCGGAGCCGGCCCACCGGTGGTGCGCGGCGGGTACAGCACCACCGATCTGGAGGCAGAGTGGAACACGCCCTCGGAACGGGTGATGTTCGATGCAATCTCGGAACACCACAGCCTGCTGCGCTTCGATCCGATCGGGTTCGGGCGGTCGGACCGGGCGCTGGAGGAATTCTCGTTCGATACCCTGGCCGAGAACCTGAAGCTGGCAGCGGATGCGGCGGGGTTCGAACGGTTCGCGCTCTACAGCGAATCCGGCGGGGTTCTGTCGGCGCTGCGCTTTGCGGTGAAGTACCCCGAGCGGGTCAGCCGGCTGGCGATTGTCGGCGGCTATGCCGAGGGGCGCAGGCGGCGAAACCCCGAACTGAAATCCGACGTGATGCAATCGCTCGTTACCGAGGGCTGGGCCGCGCAGGAGATCAGTTTCGTCTCGGCGATGATGCTGAGCTATTTTCCCGAAGGTCCGCTGGAGGCGATCCACGACATGGCGCGCAACATGATCAATGCTTCGTCGCGCGAGACCATGCTGAAGGTTCGGGCGGCGATCCACGATGTCTCGCTGTTGCCGCTGTTGCCCCAGGTGCAATGCCCAACCCTGATCATCCATGCCCGGCATGACAATGTGCATCCGCTGTCCGAGGCACAGAAACTGGCGGCGGGCATTCCGGGGGCCGAACTGATGGTGCTGGAAACCGCCAATCACATCCCGATACCGGGCAACGCGGTCTGGGACGAGTATCAATCGACCTTGTTGGGTTTCCTGGGGGAACGGGAACGGTCGCCCGCCCAAGGGGTCACTCGCCCAGCATTTCCCTGAAGGGTTTGTAATCGGCCCCATAACAGTGGGACAACAGGCCGGTAACGTTCCGGGTCCTCAATACGGTCTCGCCATCCGCGCTGAGCGTGACCTCCCAATAGTCGCGACCGATATAGGTACCTCGGGCATTGCGGGCATCCGACGTGGCGCAAAGCTTGATCGTATCGCCTTGCTTGACAAGCCGCGAGACCCGCGCCTGTCCGGGGTTTGCCGGGTTTGCAAGCTTCTTGCCGATGGCATCGGCCGCATTGCGGCGGGCGATCTCGGGTGTTGGCCGCTT
Organism: Ruegeria pomeroyi; assembly: GCF_021405525.1. Taxonomy (GTDB): domain Bacteria; phylum Pseudomonadota; class Alphaproteobacteria; order Rhodobacterales; family Rhodobacteraceae; genus Ruegeria_B; species Ruegeria_B alba. The sequence continues at coordinate 1,350,794 of NZ_JAGQAG010000001.1, read as the reverse complement.
TTCCTCCTGCGCGGCAAGCGGCAGGGCAAGGCTGGCAAGGACAATCAGGGCAGGCAAACGGATCATGCCGGCATGATAGGCCAAGTCGCGCGCATCACAAGAGCATCGCGGAGGTGCTGGACATTTCCGGTTCCACGCCGCACCTTTCGCGGCAACAGCAACACGGAGGCGCAGCATGTACCAGAGCTTCGAGGTGACCGCCCGCCCGGAACAGGGGCCACCGCGGCTGGAGCGCCTGCGCGCCGAAATCGAGGCCGAGGCTCTGAGCGGGTTCCTGGTGCCGCGCGCGGATGCGCATCAGGGCGAATATGTCGCCGCCCATGACGAGCGTCTGGCCTGGCTCACCGGCTTTACCGGCTCGGCCGGGTTCTGCGCCGCGCTCAAGGATGCGGCGGGCGTGTTCATCGACGGGCGCTATCGTACTCAGGTCAAGGCGCAGGTGGCTGATGTCTTTACACCCGTTCCCTGGCCCGATGTAAGCCTGACCGACTGGCTCAAGAAGCAGTTGCCGCAGGGCGGGCGTGTGGGGTTCGATCCCTGGCTGCATGCAGCCGGTCAGATCCGCACCGCGGTAAGCGAGTTGAAGGGCAGCGGGATCGAACTGGTGCGCTGCGACAATCTGGTGGATCGGATCTGGCCGGATCAACCCAGCCCACCGATGGAACCGGTCAAGGCACATCCGCTGGAATTCGCAGGTGAAACCGCCGCCGACAAGGCGGCGCGACTGGCCGAGGACCTGCGCAGCGCGGGTCAGAAGGCGGCTGTGATCACCCTGCCGGATTCGATCATGTGGCTGTTGAACATTCGCGGCGCCGATATTCCGCGCAACCCGGTGGCACATGGCTTTGCCATCCTGCATGACGACGGGCGGGTCGACCTGTTCATGGCAGCGGCCAAGCTGACCGGTCTGGAGGAGCATCTGGGGCCGATGGTGACGCAGCACGAACCGGATGCGTTTCTTGATGCGGTAGAGGCACTGGCAGGTCCGGTGCGGGTTGACCTGAGCACGGTACCGCAGATTGTCGCAGATCGGCTGGGACACCGGCTGGCCAAGGGGGGGGATCCCTGCGCCCTGCCCAAGGCCCGCAAGAACGCCGCCGAGATCGCAGGCGCCGCCGAGGCGCATCTGCGCGACGGGGCCGCGATGGTGGACCTGCTGGCCTGGCTCGATGCGCAAGAGCCCGGCAGCCTGACTGAAACGCAGGTGGTCAGCCAGCTGGAGGCCTGCCGCCGCCGCGACAACGGCTTGCAGGATATCAGCTTTGAGACCATCGCGGGCACCGGGCCCAATGGTGCGATCATGCATTACCGGGTCACCGAAGAGACCGACAGCCGTCTGGAGGACGGGCATCTTCTGGTGCTGGACAGCGGCGGCCAGTATCTGGACGGGACCACCGACATCACCCGCACCATCGCCATCGGCACCGTGGGGGACGAGGAGAAAGCCTGTTTCACGCGGGTGCTGAAAGGCATGATCGCCATGTCCATGCTGCGCTGGCCCGTGGGGCTGGCGGGGCGCGATATCGAATGCGTGGCGCGCCTGCCGCTATGGCTGGCGGGGCAGGATTTCAACCACGGGGTCGGGCACGGCGTCGGTGCGTATCTGAGCGTGCATGAGGGGCCGCAACGGCTGGCACGGGTCAGCCACGTGCCGCTGGAACCGGGCATGATCCTGTCGAACGAGCCGGGATATTATCGCGAGGGCGCATTCGGCATCCGCATCGAGAACCTGGTGGTGGTGCAAGAGGCCGCCCCCCTGCCCGGTGGCGACGCAGAGCGCGCCATGCTGAATTGGCGCACCCTGACCTATGTCCCGATTGATCGGCGGCTGATCGTCGCGGAGATGCTGACGGTTGAGGAACGCGACTGGCTGAACGCCTATCATGCCGACGTCGCGGCAAAGATCGGTCCACGTCTGGGCGCCGAGACGCGGATGTGGTTGGATGCCGCAACCGCGCCGCTTTGACACGCGGCTGTTACACCGGCGGGGCAACACTCGCCGCCGGACCGAAAAATACGAGATACGAGATACGGGGAAGGAAACGGAACATGAGCGATTACATCACCATCCGCAAGGCGCCGGGCAAATGGAGCGTCCGGTCGGGCGGCGCCATCCTGGGCGAAAGCAGCAACGCGCTGGAACTGAGCGAGGGCGATCTGCCACCGGTGATCTATTTCCCGCGCGCCGATATCGCCATGGCGTTTCTAGACCGCAGCGACAAGACCACCCATTGCCCGCACAAGGGCGATGCCAGCTATTACTCGATCGTCAACCGGTCTTCGGTGACCAAGGACGCGGTCTGGAGCTATGAGGACCCGCTGCCCGCGATGGAGCGGATCAAGGGCCATCTGGCCTTTGTGCTGAGCGACAGCGTCAAGGTGGAACAGATCTGAACGAAAAGAAACGCCGTGCAGGACCTTGCTCCTGCACGGCGTCATGCCTTTTGGGACGTGTCCCTTAGCCTGCCGCGCGCACAAGCCCCTGCGGAACCACCTCGTACCCCGGCTCTTCGGGTTCGTCGTCCACCATCTCGGGCGGAAAGCCCGGCGCGGTGATGTCGAGGCCGGTCGCCTCTTCCAGGCGGCGGATTATGTCGTCGGACTGGGCCCGCATGCCATAGCGGGCGATCCCGTCCTCGAAGATGCTGATCATCAGCGGCGAGATTTCCAGCGGTACGCCGGTGCGGTCGGCAATCGACTGAAACAGGCCGATATCCTTTTTCACCAGGTCCATGGTGAAGTTGATGTCGCGACTGCCGTTCAGGATCACCTGGCTTTCCGTCTCGTGCACGAAGGAGGTGCCCGAGCTGATCTTGATCGCCTCGTAGGTGGTGTTCAGATCCATGCCGGCGGCCTTCATCGTCACCAGCGCCTCGCAGCAGGTCAGCAGGTTTGCGGTGGCCAGATAGTTGGTCATCACCTTCAGAACCGAGGCGCTGCCCAGAGGTCCGGTATGCAGGATGCGACGGCCCATGACGGTCAGAAAGGGCAGGATGCGCTCGAACGTGGCCCGGTCGCAGCCCGCGAAGATCGAGATATTGCCGGTATCGGCCCGGTGACAGCCCCCCGAGACCGGGCAGTCGACCGCGGCCCCGCCGCGCGCGATCACCTGTTCACCCAGCCGTTTGACCTCGGCCTCGTCGGTGGTGGACATTTCCATCCAGATCTTGCCGGGTCCGACCTCGGGCAACATCTCCTCCATCACCGCGGCACTGGCGGCGGGCGACGGCAGACAGGTGATCACCGCGTCGCAATCGCGCATCATCTGCGCCGGCCCTTCGGCCGCCTTGGCGCCGCGCGAGACGAAACCCGCGACCAGATCGGGGTTGAGATCATGCACCGTCAGGTCGATGCCATTGCGCAGGAGCGAGCCCGAGAGCTTGCCACCCACATTGCCCAGTCCGATAAAGCCTACTTTCATTGCGTCCTCCCTTGCCGGTCCTGCCGGGGTCATGGTTCGCGCGCAGTATGAAAGCTGGATTTAGCCAAGAGAAACGAATAAAAAATCAAAAGATGCCATGAATTTTTTGGTGATGGATGTCGAACCAGCGCAGCCGACAAAATTTCCCCGGAAATTTTGTCCCAGAAAATTTGAATTTTCTGGGCCCCGCCCCGGTCCTCGGTCCGGAGCCACGCTGAGATGGCCCGCCTGCCCAACCCGGTCTGGCTGCGGACGTTCGAGGCCGCCGCGCGCCATCTGAACTTCACCGAGGCCGCGCGCGAATTGGGGCTGACCCAGACCGCCGTATCCCTGCATATCCGTTCGCTCGAGGCGGAACTGGGCGAGCCGCTCTTCACGCGCGCCGCCCGGCGGCTGGGCCTGACCGAGTTGGGGCGCAGCTATGCGCTGTCGGTGCGGCAGGCGCTGGCGGATGTGGCGTTGTCGACCTCCAGCCTGTTCGGCCCGGCCAGGCGCGGCATCCTGCGCATCCGTGCGCCGATCTCCTCGGCGACCTACTGGCTGGCCGCCACCCTGCCTGATTTTGCCGCCGATCATCCCGGCATCCCGGTCCGGCTGGTTTCGAACATCTGGGATGACGGTCCGGCGGCGGGCGGCGTGGATGTGGATATCCGGCTGGGGCGCGGCGACTGGGCAGGGCTGGTGACCGAGAAGCTCTGCGATGAGACCATCGTGCCGGTGGTCCGGGCCGGGGCGCCGGAGCAGCCCCTCGCGGCGTTACAGGCGCACCAGTTGATCCACATCCTGGGTTACGAGGACAACTGGCCGCGCTGGTTCGCGGCGCAGGGCCTGCCCGCTCCGACCGGCGGCAGCCTTTATTCGGTCGATACCACCGTCGCGGCGCTGCAACTGGTGATGGCGGGCGCCGGGCTGGCCATCGTGCTGACCCGCTTTGCCCAGGGCGCCATCGCCCAGGGGGCTCCGCTTCGGCTGGCGGGACCGCCGATTCCCTTTTCGCAGGCGCATTACCTGGTTCGGCCTGAACGCGCCGCCGCGCCCGGGGCCCCGGCACAGCTCTATCTCGACTGGCTGCGTACGCGGCTGGCGGCGGATGCCGCTGGCTGAACGTCAGAGGTCGCTTTTCCCCTGCCCCCTCAGGCGCACCGCCAAGCGCGCTTGACAAGGCCCCTGCCCATGCCGCATGTCCGCCCTGTTGGTGTCCGGGAAACCGGATGAAAAGGGAATGCGCCAGCGGATCGGCCCCAAGGCCGGACGTCAAGCGCAGCCGCCCCCGCGACCGTGACCGGAGAGGGTGCCCAAGCCACTGGCCGATTGGCCGGGAAGGCGGGACGCCCGACAGGGCAAGACCCTGACATCCGCAAGCCGGGAGACCTGCCAGCACCCGAAGACAAGACCGGACGGGGTGTTCCGGTGTCGGGTCCATGTCCGAGAGCGTGGCCCGCGCAAGCCCCGTCCCCCGCACCAGACGAGGGGGGATGAGAGACATGACCGAAGCTGCACCAGTCGAACTGCTGGTCTGCACCACCTGCCGCCGCGGATTGCCGGTCGAGGACGATGCCCAGCGCCCCGGCGCCCTGCTGCACCGCGCGCTGAGCGCGGCCGAACTGCCCGAAGGGGTCACCGTGAGGCCGGTCGAATGCCTGTCCAATTGCGATCAGGGCTGTTCCATCGTGTTGCGCGGTGGCCCGGCGCGCTGGACCTTTGTCTATGAGAACCTCAACGAGGCCGACGACGTGGCCACCATCGTCGAGGGCGTCACCAAGTATCACGCAACCGCTGACGGGCTGGTGCCCTGGCGCGAGCGTCCCGTCCATTTCCGCAAGAACTGCGCCGCGCGCATCCCCCCGATCGGAGCCTGAGCCATGAGCACCCTTGAAAAACTCCCCGTTACCGTGATCACCGGCTTTCTCGGCTCGGGCAAGACCACGCTGATCCGCCACCTGATGCAGAATCCGCAGGGCAAGCGGCTGGCCGTGGTGGTCAACGAATTCGGCGATGTGGGTGTCGATGGCGAGATCCTGAAAAGCTGCGCCATCCCGGAATGCCCGGCGGAAAACATCATGGAACTGGCCAATGGCTGCATCTGCTGCACCGTGGCCGATGATTTCATCCCCACCATCGAGGCGCTGATGGCGCTGGAGCCGCGCCCCGATCACATCCTGATCGAGACCTCGGGCCTGGCGCTGCCGAAACCGCTCTTGAAGGCGTTCGACTGGCCCGATATCCGCTCGAAAATCACCGTGGACGGTGTGATCGCACTGGCCGATGCCGAGGCGGTCGCGGCGGGCCGGTTCGCGCCCAATGTGGCGGCGGTGGACGCCCAGCGGCTGGCAGACGACTCGATCGACCATGAAACGCCGCTTTCGGAGGTGTTCGAGGATCAGATCAGCTGCGCCGACATCATCCTGCTGACCAAGCCCGATCTGGCCGGCCCCGAGGGTGTGGCCCGCGCGCGCGAGGTGATCGCGGCCGAGGCCCCCCGCCCGCTGCCGGTGGTCGAGGTGGCCGAGGGCGCGGTGGATGTGCGGGTGATCCTGGGCCTTGGCGCCGCCGCCGAGGACGACATGGATGCCCGCCCCAGCCATCACGACGGCCATGACGATCACGAGCATGACGATTTCGAAAGCATCGTGGTGGAACTGCCCGAGCAATCCGACCCGGCGGAACTGGTCGCGCGGATCGAGCGGCTGGCCAACGAGCTGAACATCCTGCGGGTCAAGGGCTATGCCGCCGTTGCGGGCAAGCCCATGCGCCTTCTGGTACAGGCGGTGGGCGCGCGGGTGCGTCATCAGTATGACCGTCCGTGGCAGCCGGGTGAGGAGCGCCGCTCGCGCATGGTGGTGATCGCCGAGCATCACGACATCGACGAGGCCGCGATCCGTGCCATCCTGACCGGCGTTTCCGAGCCTGCGGAGTAAGCACGCGCCATGCATGTCGTTTTCCGCGAAAGCCACGGGCTGGAAGAGACCGAGACCCCGACCGACCTGGGCCAGAGCCCGGCGGATCTGGTGGTTTTGTCGTTCTCGGACAGCGACTTGGGGGCTTTTGCGGCGGGCTGGCATCGCGGCGGCGGGACGGTGGGCAGAATGCCCACCCTACGACTGGCCAACCTGACGGCACTCAAACATCCTCTGTCGGTCGATACCTATGTGGAAAATACCCTGTCAGGGGCCAAGGGCATTCTGATCCGGCTGATCGGCGGGGTGCCCTATTGGGCCTATGGGCTGCAACAGGTGCTGGCGCTGGCGCAGGAAAAGGGGCTGGCGCTGGCGGTGTTGCCGGCGGATGGGCGCGAGGATACGCGGCTTGACGCCTATTCCACCCTGCCTGTGTCCACCCTGCGGCGCCTGCAACATCTCTGCGATACCGGTGGCGAGGTAGCGGCGCAGGCGGCACTGGCGCAGATGGCGCTGGCGACCGGGCTTTATGCCGGGCCGGTGGTGGGGTCAAAGGTGCTGCCGGAATGCGGGTTCTGGTGCCCCGAGCGCGGCGTGATCGCCCCCGAGACCGTGTTCGAGGGCGACGCCCCGCGCATTCTGGTGACCTTTTACCGCGCCTACCTGACTTCGGCCGACACGGCCTCGGTCGCGGCGCTGATCCGTGCCTTTCGCGCGCGTGGGTTTCAGGCGATGGGCATGTTCGCGCCCTCACTGAAGGCACCCGCCGCTGCCGACTGGATTGCCGGGCAGATGCCCGGGCTGGCCCCGGCGGCCATCGTCAATGCCACCTCTTTCTCCGGCAAGGGCGCCAATGGCGCCTCGCCGCTTGATGCCGCCGGTTTACCGGTGTTCCAGGTGGCGCTGGCCACCTCGCGCCGCAAGGCCTGGGCCGAGGCCGAGCGCGGCCTGTCGCCTGCCGATCTGGCCATGCATGTGGTCCTGCCCGAGGTCGACGGGCGCATCGACGCAGGCCTGATCTCGTTCAAGGAGCCGGGCAAACGCGACCCGGAGTTGGAGTATTCCCGTTTCGCGCACCGCCCAGAACCCGACCGGATCGAGGCGGTGGTGAACCGGGTGTCGGGCTGGCTGCGGCTGACGGCCAAACCCGCTGCCCAGCGGGTGCTGGCGCTGGTTCTGTCCACCTATCCCGGCAAGGATTGGCAGATGGCCCATGCGGTGGGTCTGGACGCGCTGGCCTCGGCCGAGGCGATCCTGAGCGATTTGCAGGATGAAGGGTACGATATCCAACCTGGACAGCCGATTGCGGAAGACCTGCAAACTGTGTCGATTTCGTGGCCAATCGCGGAATACCGCAAAGCTTTAGACGGAATTCCGCCACAATTGCGCCAGGATTTGCAAAATGTCTGGGGTGAACCCGAGAATGATCCGGCGTTTTCGCAAGACAATTTGCAATTTCGCGCCATCCGGCGCGGCAAGGCGCTGGTCGCTCTGCAACCGGAACGGGGCACGCCCGAGGCGCGCGATGACGATTATCACGACCTCTCCCGCACTCCGCGCCACGGCTATGTCGCCTTCTATCTCTGGCTGCGGCAGGCGCTGGGGACCGATGCGCTGATCCATATCGGCGCGCATGGCACGCTGGAATGGCTGCCGGGCAAGGCGGTGGCGCTGTCGGCTGAATGCTGGCCCGAGGTTCTGATCGGCGATCTGCCGGTGATCTATCCCTTTATCGTCAACGATCCGGGCGAGGCCGCACAGGCCAAGCGCCGCATCGGCGCGGTGACGCTGGGCCATATCCCCCCGGCCCTGCGCAGCAGCGGCACGCCGGACCGGATGGTGCAACTCGAAGCACTGCTGGACGAGTTTTCCAATGCCGACGGGCTGGACCCCAAGCGCCGCGACCGCTTGCAGGGCGATATCCGGGCCGAGGCGCAGGCGCTGGGGCTGGAGGACGATCTGGGCCTCGACCGCGCCACCTCGACCGCCGAGGCGATCACCCGCATCGACCGCTTTGTCTGCGACGTGAAGGAAAGCCAGTATGGCGACGGGCTGCATGTCTATGGTCGTGTGCCCGAAGTGACCGGTCCGTTCGATCCCACCCCTTCGGCGCAGGGCGAGGCGCGCGCGCTGATCGATGCGCTGGCGGGCAAGCGGATCGCGGCGGGGCCGTCCGGGTCGCCCTATCGGGGGCGGACCGACGTGCTGCCCACGGGGCGCAACCTTTATACCACCGATCCCCGGTCGGTCCCCACCCGCGCGGCCTATGCGCAGGGCGTGAAGCTGGCCGAGGAACTGGTGCGGCGGCATTTGCAGGAAGAAGGCGATTACCCCAAGGGGCTGATTGTCGATCTCTGGGGCTCGGCCACCATGCGCACGGCGGGCGAGGAATTCGCCATGGCGCTGCATCTCTTGGGAGTCAAACCGGTCTGGGATCAGGGGTCCGAGAGGGTTTCGGGGATCGAGGTGCTGCCGATCACTGATCTGGACCGTCCCCGGCTGGATGTGACCCTGCGCGTCTCGGGCCTGTTCCGCGACGTGTTCCCGACCCTTTCGGCACTCTTCGGTCAGGCGGTGCGCGCGCTCAGCGCGCGTGACGAGGCGCCCGATTGGAACCCCTATGCCGGACACGCGCCCGCCGCGCGGGTCTATGGCCCGGCGCCGGGCAGCTATGGGCTGGGCATGGGGCACCTGCCCGAGACCTATACCGACGAGGCCCGGCAGAGTGCGGGAGAGGCCTGGTTGGCCGCCAGTTCCTTTGCGCTCGAAGGCGAGAACATCGCCCGCGATGCCGAGGGCATCCGCGACCGCGTCGCCAAGGCCGACGGGTTCGTGCATTTGCAGGACCTGGCCGAAACCGATCTGCTGCTGGCCGCCGATTATGCCACCCATGAGGCAGGTTTTGCCGCCGCCAAGCGGGTAACCGGGGGCACCGCGCAGCTTTATCACCTGGACAACACCAATCCCGACACCCCGCGCGCCCGGACCCTGCCCGAGGAGATCGCCCGCGTGGTGCGCGCCCGCGCCGCCCATCCCGGCTGGATCGCGGGCATGATGCGGCACGGATTCCGGGGCGCGGCCGAGATTGCGGCGACGCTTGATCACATGGCCTCGTTCGCACATCTGGCCGACAGCGTGGCACCGCATCTCTTTGACCTCTATCACGATGCCACGCTGGGCGACGCGCAGGTCGCGGCCTTCCTGCAAGAGGCCAACCCGCAAGCCTATCAGGCCATGCTGGACCGGTTCCGCGCGCTCTACGAGGCGGGGCTGTGGCAGACCCGGCGCAACTCGATCCGGGCCGATCTGGAGGGGCTGGCATGAGCGCGCCCATCGTCCAGGGCTGGTGCCCCGGCGCGCATCGCCCGATGATGTCAGGCGACGGGCTGGTGGTGCGGGTGCGCCCGCGCCTCGCCCGGCTGAGCGTGGCGCAGGCGCTGGGTCTTTGCGCGCTGGCAGACCGGTTCGGCAATGGCACCATCGACCTGACCAACCGCGCCAACCTGCAACTGCGCGGGGTGGGTAAGGCGGATCATCAGCCGCTGTTGGCAGACCTGGCGGCGCTCGACCTGCTGGACAGTGAACCGGGGATCGAGGTACGGCGCAACATCCTGTTCTCACCGCTTTACACTCATGGCGACTTGACCGAGCGGCTGGGGCGAGAGTTGACGGAGCGACTGGGCGAGTTGCCCGCGCTGCCTGCGAAATTCGGCTTTGCCATCGACACCGGGGCGGGCCGCCTGCTGAGCGGGGACTCGGCGGATATCCGGCTGGAAACCGGCGGAAATGGCCTGATCCTGCGCGCCGATGGCATGGATACGGGACGTGAGGTGACCGAAGGCGAGGCGATTGATCGCCTGATAGAACTGGCGCGCTGGTTTGCTGACCGGTTTACCCCCGACACCCGCCGCATGGCGCGGCTGGTGCGGGCCGTGCCCCTGCCCGCGATTTGGCAGGATGTGGAGCCAGTGCCGGTTGCTGAACCGCTTGCGCCCGGCGAGACCGCGCTTGGCCCGCTTTATGGCGCGGCCTTTGGTCAATTGCCCGCGCAGGCGCTGGCCGCGCTGCTGCGTGACAGCGGCGCGACCCGCTTGCGGGTCACGCCCTGGCGGTTGATCCTGCTGGAGGAGGCGCAGGCCATCCCCGCCCCCGATTTCGTTACCCGCGCCAGCGATCCGCTGTTGACCACCGATGCCTGCCCCGGTGCGCCCTATTGCCCGCAGGCCCAGGCCGAGACCCGCGATCTGGCCCGCGCCCTGGCCGGGCGCGTGAGCGGCAGCCTGCATGTCTCGGGCTGCGCCAAGGGCTGCGCCCGGATGGGACGCGCCGATATCACGCTTGTCGGGAATGGCGGGCAATTTGACCTTGTAAAACAGGGCCGCGCGGGGGATGAGCCCTGCCAACGCGGCCTGACACCCGAAACACTGAAGACAATGGACCTGACCTGATGCCCTATGAATACGAAACCGATGGCGCGGCGATCTACAAACAGTCCTTTGCCACCATCCGGGCCGAGGCCGATCTCGCCCGCTTTGACGCGGACGAGGAACAGGTCGCGGTGCGGATGATCCATGCCGCCGGCATGGTCGGGCTGGAGGAGTTCGTGCATTTCTCGCCCGGCTTCGTCAGCGCCGCGCGGGATGCTCTGGAGGCGGGCGCGCCGATCCTCTGCGATGCGCGCATGGTCAGCGAGGGCGTGACCCGGTTTCGCCTGCCGGCCGATAACGAGGTGATCTGTACCCTGCATGACGAGCGCGTGCGCCCGCTGGCCGCTGAGATGGGCAATACCCGCTCGGCCGCCGCGCTGGAACTGTGGCGTCCTCACCTGGCGGGCGCCGTGGTGGCGATCGGCAATGCGCCCACCGCCCTGTTTCACCTGTTGAACATGCTCGAGGACCCCGACTGCCCGCGCCCCGCCGCGATCATCGGCTGCCCGGTGGGTTTTGTCGGCGCGGTCGAGTCGAAAGACGCCCTGTGGGAGGCCCAGCCGGTGCCCTGCTGCATCGTCAAGGGCCGACTGGGCGGCAGCGCCATCACCGTCGCGGCGATCAACGCCATCGCGAGCCGCGCCGAATGAACGCGGGCACCATATACGGTCTGGGCCTTGGCCCCGGCGATCCCGACCTGATGAGCGTCAAGGCCGACCGCCTGTTGCGCGGCGCCCGCCACGTGGCCTATTTCCGCAAGCCCGGCCGCAGCGGTCAGGCGCGCAAGATCGTCAACGGCATGGTCCCCGAGGGCGCGGTCGAGTTTCCGATGGAATACCCGGTGACGACCGAGATCCCGGTCACCGACCCCCGCTATAACCAGCTGCTGTCCGAGTTCTACGAGGGTGCCGCCGCCCATCTGCGCGCGCTGGCGGACGCGGGCGAGGATGTGGTTGTCCTGTGTGAGGGCGATCCGTTCTTCTACGGCTCGTTCATGCATCTTTATACCCGCCTGCGCGATCTGGTCCCGGTCGAGGTAATCCCCGCCATCACCGGCATGTCCGGCGCCTGGACCGCCACCGGCACCCCGATCACCTGGGGCGACGACGTGTTGACCGTGCTGCCCGGCACCCTGCCCGAGGATGTGCTGGCCGCCCGCATGGCCGAAACCGACGCGCTGGTGGTGATGAAGCTGGGCCGCAACCTCGACAAGGTGGTGCGCGCGCTCAAGACCTCCGGTCTGTTCGAACGCGCCTGGATCGTCGAATACGCCCAGATGGCCAATCAGCAGGTCTCGCGCCTGTCCGAGAAATGCACCGGCATCACGCCCTATTTCTCGATCATCATCGTGCATGGCCAGGGGCGGCGGCCATGAGCGGCTGGCTGCGGATTGTCGGACTTGGCCCGGGCGCCGAGGCACTGGTGACGCCCGAGGTGACGGCGGTGCTGGCCGAGGCCACCGACGTGGTGGGCTATATTCCCTACGTCGCGCGGGTGGCTGAACGGCCCGGCCTGACGCTGCATGCCAGCGACAACCGGGTCGAGATCGACCGGTCGCGCCACGCGCTGGAGATGGCCGCCGACGGACACCGGGTTGTCGTGGTCTCTTCGGGCGATCCCGGCGTGTTCGCCATGGCCTCGGCAGTGTTCGAAACGGTGGACTCTGGGCCGCGCGCATGGCGCGATCTGGATATTCAGGTGCTGCCCGGCATCACCGCCATGCTCGCCGCTGCTGCGCGCGCAGGCGCGCCGCTGGGCCATGATTTCTGCTGCATCAACCTCAGCGACAACCTGAAGCCATGGCCGCTTATCGAACGCCGGTTGCGGCTGGCCGCACAGGCGGATTTCGCCATGGCCTTCTACAATCCGCGCTCGAAATCTCGGCCCGAAGGTTTTGAAAAGACGCTGCAAATCCTGCGAGAGGAATGTGAACCCGAGAGGCTGATCCTGTTCGCCCGCGCGGTCTCGCGCCCGGACGAGGCGCTGCGCATCGCACATCTGGCCGAGGCGACGCCCGATATGGCCGATATGCAGACCGTGGTCCTGGTCGGCTCATCCCGCACCCGCCTCATCGAAAGAGATGGCGCACCAATCGTTTACACGCCGAGGTTCACGCCGGAATGACGCAGCCAGCGCAGCACATCGGCGGGGGTGGCAAGCTCGGTCCGGGGGGGCAGAACGGGGCGGTCGATCATCAGCACCGGCAGGCCCAGATCGCGCGCCGCGTCCAGCTTGGCCCGCGCGCCCGCTCCGCCTGCGTTCTTGCTGACTACAAGCTGCGTTTTATGCTGTTGCATCAGGGCCTTGTCTCCCTCTCTTTTGAAAGGCCCCCGCGACACCACGACCTGCGCCTTGGGCAAGGGCAGCGGACCGCCGGGTGCATCGACGAGACGCAGCAGATAGTCGTGCTGCGGCTGGGCGGCAAAGTCGTCCAGATGCATCCGTCCAACCGCCAGAAACACGCGCTGCGGCGTCCCCGCGAGTGCGGCTACAGCGGCAGGGATATCGCGAACGTGGCGCCAGTTGTCTCCATCGACGGGCTGCCAGGCGGGCCGCGTCAGCGCGGCCAGCGGCGTGCCCGTTTGGGCGCAGGCAGTGTAGGCATTGATGCTCATCTGCGCGGCAAAAGGATGCGTCGCATCAACAAGATGCGTGACGTTGTTGCTGTGGATGAAATCCACCAGACCGGTCACACCACCGAATCCGCCGACCCGCACCGGGATCGGCTGCTCGCGCGGCGCCTCGACCCGGCCGGCATAGGAATAGGTCGCGCGCAGGCCCGTGTCTGCCACGGCGCGCGCCAAGGCGTTCGCTTCGGTGGTACCGCCCAGGATCAGGAGGTGGGACATGTCTGATGCTCCGTGGCTGAGCGTGATCGGCATGGGCGAGGATGGACTGGATGGCCTGCCACCCGCAAGCCGTCAAGCCCTGGACGCGGCCGATGTGATCATGGCGCCGCCCCGGCACCTGTCGCTGCTGCCCGAGGGACCGCAAGAGCGCATCGCTTGGCCTGTCCCCTATGCCGACGGGTTGGAGATTCTGACCGGGCTGCGCGGGCGCCGCGTCGCGGTGCTGGCCTCGGGCGATCCGTTCTGGTTTGGCGCGGGCGCCGTCATTGCCCGGCATTTCGATGCGGGTGAGTGGCGCGCACTACCGGGAGCGTCGACCTTTTCGCTGGCGGCAGCGCGACTGGGCTGGCCGCTGGAGAAGACCCTGACTCATGGCCTCCACGCTGCCCCGCTGACCCGGTTGCGCCCGCATCTGGCATCCGGCCTGCGCGCGCTGGTCCTGCTGCGCGACGGCGCGGCGGTCACCGAACTGGCGCGCTATCTGGACCGGATCGGCTTTGCCACCAGCCGCCTGCATGTGATGGAGGCGCTGGGGGGGCCGCGCGAGCGCGTGCAAGCGCTGTCTCTGACCGAGGCGCAGGCGGGCGATTTTGCCCACCCGGTCTGTGTCGGCATCGAGGTGGCGGGGGATGGCGCCGCGATCCCAAAGGCCAGCGGCAGGCCCGACGCGATCTTTGAGACTGACGGACAGATCACCAAGCGCCCGGTGCGGGCGCTGACGCTTTCGGCACTGGCGCCGCAACGGGGCGAACACCTGTGGGATATCGGCGGCGGCAGCGGCTCGATCGGGATCGAGTGGTTGATGAGCGATCCGACGCTGAGCGCCACCACCGTCGAGCCCCGCGCCGACCGCGCCGCGCGCATCCGCGCCAATGCCGACGCCTTGGGGCAAGACCATCTGCGCGTGGTCGAAGGCAGCGCGCCCGAGGTGCTTGGCAGTCTCGGCCAACCCGATGCCGTATTCATCGGCGGCGGGCTAAGTGCCGCCCTGCTGGAATGGCTGTTCACACAACTGCCCCCCGGCACCCGCCTTGTCGCCAATGCGGTGACGCTGGAAAGCGAGGCTTTGCTGGCCCAATGGCAGGCCGACAAGGGCGGCGATCTGCTGCGGATCGAACTGGCGCAGGCTGCTCCGCTGGGGCCGCGCCGGGGTTGGAAATCGGCCTATCCGGTGGTGCAGTGGAGCGTCACGCTATGATCGTCGCGGGACTGGGTTTCACAACCACGGCAGAGGCGGTCAGCCTGCTCGCGGCCTATGACAAGGCTGCCGCCGGACAGGCGGTGGACGCACTCGCCACCGTTGCCGACAAAGCCGGGCACCCGGCGCTGGAGGCGCTAGCGGCAGAGCTGGCGCTGCCCTTGCACCTGATTCCGGCGGGCGAGCTTGCCGGGCAGCGCACCCTGACCTGCTCACCGCAAAGCCGCGCCAGCTATGGCACCGGCAGCGTGGCCGAGGCCGCAGCACTGGTCGCCGCCGGGCCGGGCGCGCGGCTGATCACCCCCAGACAGATATCGGACGACCGGCGCGCCACCTGCGCCCTCGCCATCGGAGACAAGACATGACCGTACATTTCATCGGTGCCGGACCGGGCGCCGCCGACCTGCTGACCCTGCGTGGCCGCGATATCATCGCCTCATGCCCGGTCTGCCTTTATGCCGGGTCGCTGGTGCCCGAGGAGATCCTGAGCCATTGCCCCGAGGGGGCCAGGATCGTCAACACCGCGCCGATGGATCTGGATCAGATCATGGCCGAGATCGAGGCTGCGCATCAGGCGGGGCAGGATGTGGCGCGGCTACACTCGGGCGACCTGTCGGTCTGGTCGGCCATGGGCGAGCAGATCCGGCGGCTGAAACAGATGGGTATCCCGGTCAGCGTGACGCCCGGCGTGCCCTCGTTCGCCGCCGCCGCCGCCGCGCTGGGGACCGAATTGACCCTGCCGGGTCTGGGGCAATCGGTGGTACTGACCCGAACCCCCGGTCGCGCCTCGTCGATGCCCGAGGGCGAGACGCTGGAAAATTTCGCGCGCACCGGCGCCACGCTGGCCATCCACCTGTCGATCGGCAACCTCGACCGGGTGATCGCCGACCTGACCCCGCATTACGGCGCCGATTGCCCGGTGGCGGTGGTCTATCGCGCCAGCTGGCCGGACGAGCGGATCATCCGCACCACCCTGGAGACGCTGAAAGAGGCGCTGGACGAAAGCATCTCGCGCACCGCGCTGATCCTGGTGGGGCCGGTGCTGAAGGGCGAAGGGTTCGACGAAAGCTGCCTCTATTCCCGCGAATACGACCGCCGTTACCGGCCGCAAAGCGCCGACAGCCCCTGGTCGAGCTGGAGCCATGGCGATGACTAACCCCCGCGGCCTGATGATCTCGGCCCCGGCCTCGGGCACCGGCAAGACCACGGTCATGCTGGGGTTGTTGCGCGCGCTGGCCGAGGATGGGCTGACGGTGCAACCCTTCAAGAGCGGACCGGACTATATCGACCCCGCCTTTCATCTGGCGGCGGCGGGGCGGGCCTCGTTCAACCTCGACAGCTGGGCGATGGGCGAGGGTCTGCTGAGTGCTGTGGCCGCGCAGGCGGCAGGTGCCGATATCGTGGTGGCCGAAGGGTCGATGGGCCTGTTTGACGGCGTCGCCAAGCCGGGCGAAACCGGCCACGGGTCGAGCGCCGAGACCGCCCTGCGCATGGGCTGGCCGGTGGTGCTGGTCCTTGATGTGGGCGGACAGGCGCAATCGGCGGCGGCGACCGCGCTGGGGTTCCGGATGTACAATCCCGACTTGCCCTTTGCCGGAGTGATCCTGAACCGCTGTGCCAGCCCCCGGCACGAGCGGCTGACCCGGCTGGGGATGGAGCGCGCGGGCCTGCCGGTGCTGGGCGTGCTGCCCCGGCGCGGCGACCTGACCCTGCCCGAGCGGCACCTGGGCCTCATTCAGGCGGTGGAACATCCCGACCTGGAGGCCGCCATCGCGGGCTATGCCGCGTTCCTGCGCGAGCATGTGGATCTGGACGCGATCCGCGCCGCCGCCTCTTCAAGCCCTGTTGGGCTTTCCTCGGCACCGCTGCCGCCGCCCCCCGCCCAGCGCATCGCGCTGGCGCGGGATGCGGCGTTCTCGTTCACCTATCCGCATCTGCTGGAAGGCTGGCGCGCGGGCGGCGCCGAGATCCTGCCGTTTTCGCCGCTGGCTGACGAGGCCCCCGCACCCGATGCCGATCTGGTCTGGCTGCCCGGCGGCTATCCCGAACTGCATGCGGGCACACTCGCCGCCGCCAATGCCTTTCGCGCGGGGCTGAGACAACATGCCGAAACCCGGCCCGTGCATGGCGAATGCGGCGGCTACATGGCATTGGGCGAGGCGCTGATCGACAAGGACGGCGCCCGCCACCGGATGGCGGGTCTCTTGGGCCTCGTCACCTCGTATGAAAAGCGCAAGTTCAACCTGGGCTATCGCCGGGCCGAACTGCTGGCGCCCCTGCCCGGCTATGGCACCGGTGCCACCCTGCGCGGGCACGAGTTCCACTATTCCTCGATCCTGGAGCAACCCGACGCGCCGCTGGCCCGTGTGTTTGATGCCGAGGGCGTCGAGGGGCCGCAAACCGGATCCGTGCGCGGCCATGTGACCGGCACCTTCTTTCACCTGATCGCGGAGGCGGGATCATGAGCGGCTTTGTCTCCTTTGTCGGCTCGGGGCCGGGCGACCCGGACCTGTTGACGCTGAAAGCGGTGGATCGGCTGGGCAAGGCCGATGCGGTGCTGTTCGACGATCTGTCGAGCGGTCCGATCCTGACCCATGCGCGCGCGGATGCCGATCTGGTTGGGGTGGGCAAACGAGCGGGCCGCGCCTCGCCCAAACAGGACCATGTGAGCCGCCTGCTGGTGGATTATGCCCAGACCGGCGCACATGTGGTGCGGCTGAAATCCGGCGATGGCGGTCTCTTTGGCCGGCTGGAGGAAGAACTGGTCGCGCTGCGCGCGGCCGGGATCGGATACGAGATCATCCCCGGCATCCCCTCGGCGGTGGCGGCGGCGGCGGCGGCGGGCATCCCGCTGACCCGACGACTGACCGCGCGGCGGGTGCAATTCGTCACCGGCCATGACGTCAGCGGGCAATTGCCCCCCGACCTGAACCTGCCCGCACTGGCAGACCCGCAGGCCACCACGGTCGTGTTCATGGGCAAGCGCACCTTTCCACTGCTGCTGGATGCGCTTGAGGCGCATGGCCTGCCACGTTCAACGCCTGCGCTGATGGCCGAAAGCGTCTCGACCCCTGAACAGCGCCTGACCCGCGCCACCATGGGCGAACTGGCCCTACGGCTGGCAGCGGAGATCGGCACCGCCCCTGCCCTGATCCTGTATGGTCCGCTGGCGGAGTTCGGCGATGACTGAGCTTCTCCTGATCGGAATCGGCACCGGCAATCCCGACCACATCACCCGCGAAGGCATCGCCGCCATTCGCGCCGCCGATCTGATCCTGATCCCGCGCAAGGGGGCGGGGAAATCCGATCTGGCCGGGCTGCGCGAGCGCATCATCACTGACGCCACCGACACACCGCCGCAGATCGCCTATTTCGACATCCCGGCGCGCCGGGCCGAGGATGGGTATCTGAAGGGTGTCGACGAGTGGCACGATGCCATCGCGCTGCGCTGGCAGGCGGCGATGGAGGACCACCCCGGCGCGGCACGGGTTGCGCTGCTGATCTGGGGCGACCCGTCGCTCTATGACAGTTCGCTGCGAATCGCGGCGCGGCTCGATCCGCAACCCAGGGTACGGGTGATTCCCGGCATCACCGCGCTGCAGGCGCTGACAGCGGCGCATGGCATTCCGGTCAACGAATTGGGGGCACCGTTCCTGGTCACCACCGGGCGGCGCCTGCGCGACGAAGGCTGGCCGCCCGCGGTGGATACCGCGGCCGTGATGCTGGACGGCGAATGCTCGTTCCAGGCGCTGGATATGTCCGATTACCACATCTGGTGGGGCGCCTATGTGGGCATGGAGGAACAGATTCTGGTGGCGGGACCACTGGCCGAGATGGCGGGCGAAATCGTCGAAACCCGTGCCCGTGCGCGAGCCGATCACGGCTGGATCATGGATATCTATCTTTTGAAAAAGCGCGGAAACTGACCGGAAAGGTCGCAAATGACGATTGCGCCGGATGCGCGTTCGCGGCTAAATGGAGGGGTCTGGTCCTGCCGGAGCAATCCGGATGCTAAGAGGGAATTTGGTGCGACCGCCCGTCGGTTCAGGCCAAAGCCGCCCCCGCGACTGTAAGCGGTGAGCCTCTGTTCAACCAGCCACTCCCGGGTTCACTCCGGGGGGAAGGCGAACAGAGGCACCGACCCGCGAGCCAGGAGACCTGCCAGACAGGCAATGAAACACCGGCCGTCGGGTGCGGCGGCAAGGAGGAAAAGACATGACGACCAAAACACTCAAGGCATCGGCCACCGGTTCCGCGATCCTGCCGGCTCTGTTCGCCGTGATCCTGGGCCTGGGCATCGTGACCCTGGCGGGCCATGTGCAGGCATCCGCGCTGCATGACGCCGCCCACGACGTGCGCCACGCAACCGGCTTTCCCTGCCACTGAACCATGTTCAGTCGCATTCTGACCAGCGCGTTGTTCGCTGGCGCTGCAGCAGGGCTGATTGCCGCCTTGCTGCAGTTTCTGTTCGTGCAGCCCGTGTTGCTGCATGCCGAGTTGTATGAAACCGGCGAACTGGTGCATTTCGGCGCCGAGGCGGTAAGTGCCCAGCCCGACCTGCCCGGCATGTTCGCCGATCCGATGCGCGATGCGCTGACGGTCGTTTTTGCAATGCTCACCTATACCGGCTATGCGGTGGTGATGGTCGCCCTGATGTCGGTGGCCGAGGGGATGGGTCATGCGGTCACCGCGCGCGCCGGTCTGCTCTGGGGTCTGGCCGGGTTCATCACCTTTCACTTCGCACCCGGACTGAGCCTCGCGCCCGAGGTGCCCGGTGTGTCCTATACCGATATCACCGCCCGCCAGATCTGGTGGACCGCGACCGTGGCCGCGGCGGGTATCGCCATGTGGCTGATCGCCTTTGGCGGAAACCTGATGGCCTATGGCGCCGCCGCGCTGCTGTTGATGGCGCCGCATCTGATCGGCGCGCCCGAACCTGACAGCTTTGCCGGCCCGGTGCCGACCGAACTGGGCGCGCTGTTTGCCGCCCGCGCCTTTGGTGTCGGGATGGCAGCCTGGGTGTTGCTGGGTGGTTTCGCCGGTTACTTCTGGCAGACCGAGAGCAAGCGCGCCGAAGCGCACGCCTGATCCGTCAACTCATATGCCCCGCCGGACCCATCCGGCGGGGTTTTCCTTTGCTAGGAGACTGATATGTCCCGCTCTCTCGCTCTTTTCGCCATCGGCCTTGTCTTTGGTGGCGGTGCCGGTTTCATCACCGCGGCGGCCTATGGTGTCACCTTTGACGGTCATGATCACGGCGACGCGGCCCAGCATGGCGCTCATGAGGAGGCACAAAGCGGCCATGACCACGCCCAGGCCACCCATCTGCCCGCAGGCCCCGACGCACCCGGTGTGTCCGTAGCACTGACCCGCGATCCGCTGTCGGGCTGGAACCTGCATGTAAGCCCGCAGAATTTCCGCTTTGCCCCCGAAAACGCCTCGGCCAGTGACGTGCCGGGCGAAGGCCATGCCCATGTCTATGTCAACGACGTGAAACTGGCCCGGCTTTACAGCGAATGGATGCATATCCCCGACCTGCCCAAAGGCCCGGTCGAGGTGAAGGTCTCGCTGAACGCCAACAGCCACAGCCCGCTGATGGTCGATGGCACCCCGGTCGAGGCCGTGGTCACGGTTCAGGTGGAATAGGCCGGGATCCGCGCCAACAGGCATTGCCGCAACCGTCCACAGGGACGGGCATCGGCAATCCAGCCTCCGGGGCTGTCCAGATAGACACGGCAGGTGGCGGCGATATCGTCGGCATCCGCCACCACGTCGAGATCCGAGAACACATAGCTGGCCCGCCCCGGTCCCTGAAGCGCCAGTGCCACCGGGGTGGCGCAGGCGCCGAAGCAGGCATGCTCCACCAGCTCCACCCGCCCGCTCAGCCCGGCGCGCGCCAACGCGTCGGACACGGCGGCCCGCTCGGCCCCTTGGTCACGGTCCCGCTCACCCTGGCAGCTGGAGCAAAGGGAAAGGCGCATGTCGCTCATGGTGTCTCCTTGATCGGTGCGGCAGATGTGGCGCATCGGGTCCGCCGAGGCAAGCTCAACGCGCCATTTGCGCGGCCTCTATCCGCAGCGCATCCAGCACCCCGGCGACCGAGGGCGACAGGCTGGCAGATTTGCGCATCGACACGCCCACCGGCCCGATCGGGATCGGCACCGGCCAGTCAACCCGCGCCAGCGCCCCCGCGCTGATATCGTGGCGCGGCACATGCGCGGGCATCACCGCCAGCATGTCCGACCCCACCAACAGGCCCCGATTGGCCAGATACGACACTGATTCCACCGCATAGGGCGGCGCACCACCGCCCAGATCGACAAAGACCTGATCCAGCTGGCGGCGCAACGTGGTTTCCGCCGGTGGCAGGATCCAGGGGTATTCCATCAGGTCGGTCAGCGCGGGCGCGGCATGGCGATGCACCGGGTGGTCGCTCCGGGCGACACATATCACCTCTTCGTCGAACAGCCGCTCCTGCACGATCTCGGCTCTGTGCCGGTGCATCGGCAAGCGCCCCACCACCAGATCGACATCGCCCGAGCGCAGCGCCGGCATCAGCACCTCGTTGGTGCCCTCGACCAGTTTCACCACCAGCCCCGGCTTGTCGGTCAGAAGCCGGGTAAGCACGCGGGGCAGAAACTCGGCCGAGGCGGCCAGCAACGTGCCCACCACCACGCGCCCGCCATTGCCCTCGTTCAGATCGTCAAGCTCTTGGGCGGCATGGGAAATCTGCGCCAGGATCAGCTTGCCATGCCGGATCAGCGCCGCCCCGAACACGGTGGGCACCATGCCGCGATTGGTGCGGTCAAAGAGCTGCACGTCGAAATCCAGCTCCAGATCCTTGATCAGCTTGGTGGCGGCGGGCTGGGACATGTTCAGCGCCTGCGCCGCATGCAGGATCGAATGCCGCTCGCCCACGGCGACCAGCAGGCGCAGCTGTTTCAGCTTGAGCCGGGTCAAGACGCGCTCGACAATGCGGATCTGGGTGCGGTTCATGGGTTTTGCGATATCACGAAGCGTGGCTATCGGTCAAAGCGATAGCCGGATCGCCGCGCCGCGCTGTCGCAGCGCCGCCAGCAGGCTGAGCGCGGTCAGCGCCGAGGAACGCGGATTGCCCGGCAATGGCAACCCCTCGATCTGAAACCGGAACCGGCCAAAGGCGCCCTCGGCCGCGATCTCGTGGATATTGGCGGCGGCGCCGGGATCGGCGATCAGCTCGGCCCGGGTGGCATCCAGCCCGGCCCCGGCCAGCGCCACGGCAGCGGCCACATTGGCGTTCTTGGGATAGGCCTGCGCCGCCGCGCGCGCGGTGCCGGTGAAATGGGTGGCGGGTGCGGTAAGCGCGTCCAGATCCAGCACCTTTTCGGCGCGGCTGCCGCGCCAGCCCTGCGGCGGCTTGCGCCCGGTATAGGTCACCTGCAAGCCCGTCCCCATCGCCGCCGCCGCCAGCGCATCCAGCGCCCCGATCGCCCCCGAGGCCAGGCACAGCCTTGTCCCGCCAACGCGGGCGGCAGCCTCAAGCTCGGCACAGAACACGGCATCGGCCAATGCACCGACCGAGACGGTCAGCACCTCGACCCCCGCGCCCAGCGCCGCCACCCCATGGGCGCGCAGGCCGGAATGACCCGCGCAATCGACCAGCAGGTCGGGCCGTTCGGGCAGGTCCTCCAACACCTGCGCAACCGGCACGCCCAAGACCGCCCGCGCGGCCTGCTCGCGCCCGGGCCGGCAGAGCGCCCCGATCAGCCTGACGCCTTCGGGCAGATGCGCCGCCACATGGGCGGCAATGGGCCCGTGCCCGATCAGTGCTATCCTCACCCTGTCCCCCTTTGGCCAACTGCCCCATAGTTTCCACATATCAGCATGATTGTGATATGCCGATTGCGGATAGCAGGATGCAATTTCGCGATTTGTGCCCACCCGGTCGGGCTTGCAGGATCGAGGCACCCGCCACCGCAACCGAGACCCCCGTGACCAAATCCGCTCCCTATACCGGACAAGCGCTGCCCCGGCGCGAAGACCCCCGCCTGCTGCGGGGAGAGGGGCAGTATACGGGTGATATCCATCTGCCGGGGGCGCTGCATCTGGCCTTTCTGCGCAGTTCCCATGCCAGCGGGCGGCTTGACGCTTGCGACGTGACCGCGGCGCGCGCGATGCCCGGCGTGGCTGCTGTGCTGACCGCCGCCGACCTCGGCGCACTGGGCAGGCTCGAGGTCAACCCGGTGCTGCCGCTCGACCATGCCACGCCCTATCCGATCCTTGCCGGCGACACGGTCTCGGCAGTGGGTCAGCCCATCGCGGCGGTGCTGGCCGAAACACCGGGACAGGCGCTGGACGCGGTCGAGGAGATCTGGGCCGAGATCGACGAGACCCCCTCCCCACCCTCCGAACTTATGGCCATGCAACATTGGCAAAGCGGCGATCCGGCGGCAGAGTTTGCCCGCGCCGCCCATGTGGTCGCGGTCCGGATCGCGCATCCTCGCCTTGCCCCCAGCCCGATGGAGCCGCGCGCCATCGCCATTCTGCCTGAGAGCCACGGGCTGACCGTCTGGCTGTCCACCCAGACACCGCACCGGGCGCGGGCCGATCTGGCCCGTATCCTGTCGCTCGACCCCGAACACCTACGCGTGATCGCCCGCGATGTGGGCGGCGCCTTTGGCATGAAGGCCTCGCTCTACCCCGAGGAGGTGCTGGCGGTCCGGGCCGCGCATCACCTGGGCCGCCCCGTGCGCTGGACCGCCACCCGCAGCGAAGAGTTCCTCTCGGCCACCCATGGCCGGGGGCTGACAAGCGAAGGCCAGCTTGCCATTGATGCCGAGGGGCGGTTTCTGGCGCTCAAGGCCCGTGTCGAGGCGCCGCTTGGTCATTGGCTGCCCAATTCGGCGCTGATCCCGGCCTGGAACGCCGCCCGCATCCTGCCCGGCCCCTATGACATCGCCGCCACCGATCTGGGCGCCAGCGCCCGACGCGCCCATACCGCGCCCACCGGCATCTATCGCGGTGCCGGCCGCCCCGAGGCCTGCGCGCTGATGGAGCGTCTGGCCGATGCCGCCGCCCGCGCCACCGGCCTTGATCCCGCCGAGATCCGCCGCCGCAACCTGAACCGCTTGAACGGCCCGCGCGACCTGCCCGCGGGCCGGGTCGAGGGGGCCGATTATGCCACGGCACTCGACCGCTTTCTGACGCTGGCCGATTACCCCGCCTGGTGCGCCCAGCGCGACGCAAGACGCGCCGACGGCGCATTGGCCGGGATCGGCCTCGGCTTTTACGTCGAACCTTCGGGCAAGGGATGGGAAAGCGCCCGGGTCACCCTTGAGGCAGGCCGCGCCACAGTGGAATTTGGCGGCAGCAGCCAGGGCCACGGGCGCGAAACCGCGCTGGCCCAGATTGCCGCCGACGCGCTGGAGCTTTCGCCCTCCGATATCACCGTGCTGCATGGCGACACCGCCACCTGCCCGCCCGGCATCGGCGCGCTGGCCAGCCGCAGCACCCCCATCGGCGCCAGCGCCGTACTCGAGGCCTGCCGCGAGATCATCCGCCGCCGTGACGCGGGCGCGACCTGCCCGATCACCGCCGACACCGTCTATACCGCCCCGGGCGAGGCCTGGGGCCATGGTTGCTACCTTGCCGCCATCGAGATCGACCGCGACACCGGCGCCCCTCAGCTGACGCATATGGCCTGCCTCGACGATGCCGGGCGGCTGATCAACCCCATGCTGGCCGAGGGACAGGTGATGGGTGGCTTCGCGCAAGGCCTGGGAGAGGCGATGTTGGAAGCGCTGCATTTCGACGAGGGCCAGCTTCTCACCGGCTCGTTCATGGATTACGCGATGCCGCGCGCGGATGACCTGCCGTCACTCACCATCCACAAGACCGAGACGCTCGCCACCACCAACGCGCTCGGCGCCAAGGGCATCGGCGAGGCCGGCACCATCGGCGCCCCGGCGGCGATCCTGAACGCCGCGCTGGATGCGCTGGCACCGCTGGGCGTGACCGATCTGCAAATGCCGCTTACCAGCCTGTCGCTCTGGCAGGCGATCACCGATGCAAGCAAGGAACCCCAGACATGAAATACGCCAAGAGTGAGGCCAAGGACCATGCCCGCGAACATATGCGCGGCATCTGGGCCGCCGCCCTCAACCCCTTTGCCGAGGATCTGTCGTTTGACGAGGCCGGTTTTCGCCGCAACATCCGCCACTGGGTCGATGATCTGGGCATCGAGGGCCTCTTCATCTGCGGCAAACAGGGAGAGTTCTTCTCGATGTCGCTGGAGGAGCGCAAGCGCAACCTCGAGGTTGCGGTCGAGGAATGCGCCGGGCGCGCGGGCACCATGATGTCGGTCTCGGACCAGAATTTCGACACCGTGCTGGAACTGGCCCGCCATGCCCAGGACGTGGGTGCCGATTATATCGTGGTGCATGCGCCGGTGCTGCATTTCGTGCATGACCGCGACGCGCTGCTCTACGAATACTACAAGGCCATCAGCGAGGCGGTCGATATCGGCATCGCCATGTGGAGCCATCCTGACAGCGGTTACCTGATGAGCCCCGAACTATGCGCCCGCATCGCTGATCTGCCCAATGTGGTGGCGATCAAATACTCGGTCCCGCGCGAGATGTATGCCCGCCTGACCGAACTGGCGGGCGACAAGATCCAGGTCTCCACCGCCTCCGAGGAGGAATGGTTCGACAATATCGTGGAACTGGGCTGGCGCCTTTACCTCTGCTCGTCGCCGCCCTACCAGTTGCAGACCGCAAACGACCGGCGCATGCATGACTATACCCAACTGGCCTTTGCCGGCCGCATCGACGAGGCGCGCGCCATCCGCGACAGCCTCGACCCGGTGCGCCAGGCGATCAAATCCACCAAACCGGGCGGCAAGCCGCAGGCGCATGGCAAATACTGGCAAGAGCTGCTTGGACAGACCGGCGGGCGAGTGCGCTTTCCCATGCAGGAGCTGACCGAGGCGGAAAAATCCGCCACCCGCGCCGCGTTTGCGGCCTGCGGCCTACGCCTCTAACCCTTCATTTCGCCCAAAATACTCCGGGGGAGTCGCGCAAGGCGCGGCGGGGGCAGCGCCCCCTCCCCAACTCCGCTAAAGCAGAACCTCGATCAGGTTTGGCCCCGCCTCGGTAAAACCCCGCTCCAGCGCCTGCGCAAAATCCTCGGCCCGCTCGACCCGGACAGCCGGCACACCAAGGCTTTGCGCCTGCCCGACCCAGTCGATGGCGGGCCGTTCCAGGCTCAGCATGTCCAGCGCGCGCGGGCCGGGGTTCATCACGCCCACCCCCGACAATTCGCCCAACAGGATGCGGTAGCTGCGATTGGCCCAGATCACGACGGTGATATCCAGTCCCTCTCGCGCCATGGTCCACAGCGCCTGCGGCATGTACATGGCCGAGCCATCGCCGGTCAGCGTCATCACCTTGCGGTCCGGGCGGGCGATGGCGGCCCCGATGGCAGCGGCCAAGCTGTACCCGATGGAGCCGCCGCAATTGTTGATCCATGTATGCGGCGCGGCGCCGAGTGTCGCGCCGTGAAAGGCGCGGCCGGTGGTCACCGACTCGTCCAGCACGATGGCGCCTTCGGGGATGTGTTGGCCCAGCACGGCGGCGACACTTTCGGGCGTACAAGGGCCGCTGACCGATCCCGGCGCGACAAGCGGTGCAACGACCGGCGCGGCACCCGCAGCGCCCACCGCCTGTTCCAGCCCCGTCAATGCGCCGTCCAGATCGGTGGCCCAATCGGCCAGCGCGATGATCTCGGCCTCGGGAGGGGTCAGCACGGCGGGTTTGCCCGGATAAGCGAAAAAGCCGATGGGTGGCCGCGCACCCAGCAAGACAATGCGCCGAAAGCGCGCCAGCGCCTCCAGCGCCATGTCGATCGGATAGGGCACGCGCGCCACCGGCACCCGGCCCGCGCCGCGCTCCATCCGCGCATTGGCCCATTCCGACAGCAACGCGCAGCCGGTTGCCGCCGCGATGCGGCCAGCACGTTCCAGGTTTTCCTCGGTCAGCGCTTCGCCCCCGAGCAGCAACAGGCTGTCCGGCCCGCTGAGCGCGGCGGCGGCCTGTTCCAGTGTCGCTGCCTCGACCGGCGCGCGCGCAGGCACCGGCAAGGCCGATGCCACCTTCCCGCCTGGGGTCCAGGCCGTGTCAGACGGCAGGATCAGCGTTGCCACCTGCCCCGGCGCGCTGCGCGCCGCCTGTACCGCGCGGGCGGCATCGCGCCCCACATCCGCGGCAGACAGCGAGGTCTCGACCCAATGCGACACCGGCCGCGCCAACCCTTCGATATCCGCGGTCAGCGGCGCGTCCAGTTCCAGATGGCTGGCCGCGTGCTGGCCGACGATGTTGACGACGCCCGATCCGGCCTTCTTGGCGTTGTGCAGGTTCGAGATACCGTTGGCCAGACCCGGCCCCAGATGCAGCAGCGTCGTCGCCGGTTTGCGCGCCATCCGGTAATAGCCATCCGCCGCCCCGGTCGCGACCCCCTCGAACAGCGCCAGCACCGAGCGCATGCCCGGCACCTGATCGAGCGCCGCCACAAAATGCATCTCGGAGGTGCCGGGATTGGTGAAACAGGTATCGACCCCGCTTTGCAGCAGGCTGCGCACTAGGCTTTCGGCGCCGTTCATTTCGCTCATCACCCTCACTCCTCGCAATTGGGGCGAGCCTAGGCGGCGCGCGGCCTCCCGTAAACGGTGCACGATATCGTGAGCGCGGACGGCGCCAAAATCTGGCATCAAGGGTCCAGCAAAGGAGAGACCCGCCATGCGCCTTGCCATGCTCGCCCTGATCACCTGCCTTGCCCTGCCCGCACTGGCGGGCGACCTGAGCCCGCGCCCGGGCTGGGCGGTGCACGCCACGACCAAGACCCATGCACAACTGATCGAGGATACCCGCGCCGCGATCACCGCAAACGGGTTGGGCATCGTCACCCAGGCGGGCCCGACCGAGGCCGCCGCGAGGCGCGGCATCACCATTCCCGGCAACCGGGTCATCGGCGCCTTCAACAACGATTTCGCGGTGCGGATACTGGCGCTGTCCACCGCCGCGATGATCGAGGCACCGATCCGTTTCTACGTCACCGAAAACACCGATGGCACCGCGACACTGGGCTACAAGCTGCCCTCGCAGGTCTTTGCCCCCTATCTGGACGAGGGCGGCGACGAGCTGACCGCCATTGCCGCAGAGCTGGACGCGCGGTTTGCGGTGGTCGCGGCGCAGGCAATCGCCTCACAGTGACGTGACCCCCCTTGCCTTCGGGCGCAGGCTCCGCAATCTCGGCCAGAACCGACCCCTGTAACGGAGCCCCACCATGTCAGACCCCCTTCCCCGCGCCGCCGACCTGCTGGCCCGGCGGCTGTACGAGGCGGGCTGCCGCCATGCCTTTGGCATGCCCGGCGGCGAGGTGCTGACGCTGGTTGATGCGTTGGACAAGGCCGGGATCGCCTTTCATCTGGCCAAGCATGAAAATGCCGCAGGCTTCATGGCCGAGGCGGTGCATCACCGCGATGGCGCACCCGCCATCCTGCTGGCAACGCTGGGACCGGGGGCGATGAACGGGGTCAACGTTGTGGCCAACGCGTTGCAGGACCGGGTACCGATGATCGTGCTCACCGGCTGTGTCGATGCCGACGAGGCGCTGACCTATACCCATCAGGTGATGGACCATGCCCAGGTGTTCCGCCCGATCACCAAGGGCAGTTTTCGCCTGACCGCCGAAGGCTCGGATATCATCGCCGACAAGGCGGTGTCGCTGGCGATGCAGCCCCGGCCCGGCCCGGTTCACATCGACGTGCCGATCGGCGTGGCCGATACCCCGGTGCGCGAGACAAGACGGCGGCGGCTGACCCCGGCGGCCCCGGTGGCGCCCGGTGGCACCTGTCTGGAGACCGCCCGTCGCTGGGTCGCCGAGGCACGGCGTCCGCTGGCGGTGATCGGCCTCGACGTGCTGGCGGACAACTCGAAATGTGTCCTGCAAGCCTTTCTGGAACATTTCGAAATTCCCTTTGTCACCACCTACAAGGCCAAGGGTATCCTGCCCGAGGATCACCGCCTGTGCCTCGGCGGCGCGGGCCTGTCGCCGCTGGCAGACAGCCACCTGTTGCCGCTGGTGCAGGCCGCCGACCTGATCCTGTGTCTGGGCTATGACCCGATCGAGATGCGCCCCGGCTGGCGCGAGGTCTGGGACCCCGAAAACCAGCGGGTGATCGACATCTCGGCAGTGGTCAACGATCATTACATGCATCAGGCCGGGATCAATATCGTTGCCGATACCGGCGCCACGCTGGAGGCCATCGCCAAGGGGACGACCGGGCATGCCACCTGGCCCGCGGGCGAGCCGCAGGCGACCCGCGCAGCACTTGCCCGCGCCTTTCCGCAGGATGAAGAGTGGAGCCCCGCCGCCATCATCGCCGAGGCCCGCGCCGCCCTGCCTGCTGGCACGCTCGCCACCGCCGACAGCGGCGCCCATCGCATCCTGCTGAGCCAGATGTGGCGCTGTGACGAGCCGCGCGGGCTGATCCAGTCCTCGGGCCTGTGCACCATGGGTTGTGCCCTGCCGATGGCGATTGGCCTCAAACTGGCCGAACCCGATCGCCAGGTGATCAGCTTCTCGGGCGATGCCGGGTTCCTGATGGTCGCCGGAGAGCTGTCGACCGCCGCCGAGATGGGCGGCAACCCGATCTTTCTGGTCTTTGTCGATGCCAGCCTGTCGCTGATCGAGCTGAAACAACGCGGCCGCCAGTTGCCCAATCGGGGCGTCGATTTCGGGCATCACGACTTTGCCGCCATCGGCCGCGCCTTTGGCGGGCATGGACACACCGTGCGCTCGCGGGCAGAGTTGCGCGCGGCGCTGGAGGCGGCGCAGGCCGCGGACCGCTTCACGGTGATCGCCGCCGAAATCGCGCGAGGGGATTACGATGGCCGGATCTGAACAACCCAAAGGGCCGCTCGACGGGGTGCGCGTGCTGGACCTCAGCCGCATTCTGGCGGGGCCGACCTGTACCCAGCTGTTGGGCGATCTGGGCGCCAATGTGATCAAGATCGAGAACCCCGGTTCGGGTGGCGATGATACGCGGCAATGGGGGCCTCCCTATGTGACCGACTCCGAAGGCAACCCCAGCGACCTGAGTGCCTACTTCATGGCCGCCAACCGCAACAAGAAATCGGTGGCGCTGGATATCTCGACGCCCGAGGGGCAGGCACAAATCCGGCGCCTGGCGGCACATGCCGATATCCTGATCGAGAATTTCAAACCCGGCGGGCTGGCCAAGTACGGGCTGGATTATGCGAGCCTCGGCCCGGAATTTCCGAGCCTTGTCTATTGCTCGATCTCGGGCTTTGGCCAGACCGGCCCCAATGCCTCGAAACCCGGTTATGACCTCATGGCCCAAGGGTTTGGCGGCGTGATGTCCCTGACCGGAGAGCCCGAGGGCGCCCCGATGAAGGTGGGCGTGGGCATCGCCGACGTGATGTGCGGCATGTATGCGACCGTGGGGATCCTCGCCGCGCTGCATCACCGCCAGCGCACCGGCGAGGGCCAGCATATCGACCTGGCGCTGGTCGATGCGCAGGTGGCCTGGATGATAAACGAGGGCGTCAACTATCTGACCAGCGGCGCCCTGCCCCAGCGGCGGGGCAATGCCCATCCCAACATCATGCCGTATGACGTCTACGCCACCAGCGACGGTCATGTGGTGCTGGCGGTGGGCAATGACAGCCAGTTCCGCCGGTTCTGCGGCTTTCTCGACCTTGGCGCGCTGGCGGACAACCCGCGCTTTGCCACCAACCAGGCGCGGTTGCAAAACCGCGCCGAACTGGATGCGCTGCTGCGACCGGCGCTGGCGGCGCGCAGCATGGCCGAGGTGATTGCCGGGCTCGAGGCGCTCAAGGTCACGGTGGGGCCGGTCCAGACCATCGACCAGGTCTTTGCCAGCGATCAGGTCGTGGCCCGGCAGATGCAGATCGACATGGAGGCCGAGCCCGGCCCGGTGCACCTGATCGGCAATCCGCTGAAACTGTCGCGCACCCCTGTCACCTATCGCAGGGCGCCGCCGCGCTGCGGGCAGGACACCGAATCCGTGCTCTCCTCGGACGAGCCGTTCGCAGACTGAAACATCGCCTGTCCCTGGGCGGCAAATTGCTGAAACAACAGGGGCACTCGGCGGCTTTTCCCCCATTTTCCGCACACGCGCTTTCACCAATTCGCGAGCGGCGTCGATCCTGATACGGGGCTCCAATAGACTTGGCAAAGGCGCGAACTGCCCCCTTTGCAAGGAACGGACCCGGTATGAGAGACGATGTTTTTGGACAGACCAACAGCCTGACCCGCGCGGACAGCGCCGAGGCGTGGGACGGCGTTCTGCTGGGCTTCATGGCCCATGCGGCAGTAACCCCGCAGCACCTGGCGCGGGTGTTGGAGCTGGAACCCGATTTTGCCCTGGGCCATGCCATCAAGGGCCTGTTCATGCTGCTATTGGGCCGGCGCGAGATGACGCCGGTCGCGGTCGACGCGATGGCCGCCGCCCAGCGCGCGGCCGATGCGCACCCGGTGACGCCGCGCGAGGCGCATTACCTGGCCGCGCTGCGCCACTGGCTGGCAGGCAGCCCCAGCCGCGCGGTTCAGGAATTCGAGGCGGTGCTGCGCACCCATCCCGAGGATACGCTGGCGATGAAGCTCAGCCATGCGACCCGGTTCGTGTTGGGCGATCCCGATGGAATGCGTCGCTCGATCGAGCGGGTGATGCCCGCCTATGCCCCCGATCACGCCGGGCGCGGATACCTGCTGGGTTGCCATGCTTTCGCGCTGGAGGAAACCGGCGCTTACGACAAGGCAGAGATCGCCGGGCGGCAGGCGCTTTGGATGGTTTCGGACGATGCCTGGGGCCTGCATGCGGTTGCGCATGTCCATGAAATGAAAGGACAATCCGAACAAGGCCTGGAATGGTTGGCCGGGCGCGAGTCGGCCTGGTCCCATTGCAACAATTTTCGTTACCACGTCTGGTGGCACAAGGCACTTATGCATCTGGACCAAGGCCAGATTGATCAGGTATTCGATCTCTACGATTCAGCGATTCGCAAGGATAAGACAGACGACTATCGGGACATATCGAACGCCACCTCGCTGCTGTCGCGGCTCGAGCTCGAAGGCGTAAATGTCGGAAACCGCTGGGAAGAACTGGCCGATCTGAGTGCCGCGCGCACCGAGGATGGATGCCTGATCTTCGCAGACCTGCATTACCTGCTGGCCCTGACCGGGGATACCCGAGAAGACGCCATCTCGCGAATGCTGCACCGGATCAAACGCGATGCAGACATGGCCCAATGCGACACCACGCGCCGCATGGCCGACCCCGGACTGGCCGCCGCACAAGGGCTCGAAGCCTTTGGCGAGGGGCAGTATGGCCAAGCCTTCGACCACCTGCTGGCCGCGCGCGGCAGCATGCAGCTGGCCGGTGGCAGCCACGCCCAGCGCGACGTTTTCGAACGCATCACCATCGACGCGGGCCTGCGGGCGGGGCGTCTGGATGCGGTCGAGCGGGTGCTGGACGACCGTCGCGCCAAGCGCGGCGGTCATGAAGATACCTATGCCCTCGCCCGCCGGGCCTTGATCGAGGCGGGCCGCGACGACCGCGATTTTCACAGCGTTCCCGCGGAATGACGAGTGACACAGAAGGACCAAGGACGTATGGCGACGATTTCGCCCGCCTCTGATTTCGCCCCCACAGCCGCGGCGCCCCGCGCTGCGGCCACGGCTGCCAGAACCCGCGATCTGCGGCTGGATTTCTTTCGCGGTATCGCGATGTTCATCATCCTGGTGGCGCATATCCCCTTCAACCCCTGGGCCGGCTGGATCCCGGCGCGGTTCGGCTTTTCCGACGCAACCGAGATCTTTGTCTTCTGCTCGGGCATGGCGTCGGCCATCGCCTTTGGCGGCGCCTTTCTGAAACGGGGCTGGTGGATGGGCACCGCCCGCATCGCGTTCCGGGTCTGGCAGGTCTATTGGGCACATATCGGCCTGTTCTTCTTCACCGCCATGTGCATGGCGGCGCTGGACCTCTCGGGACTGTTTGAAAAGAGCTATGTAGACGGGCTGAACCTTCAGCATTTCTTTGGCGATCCGATGCCGCAGATCGTGGGCTTGTTTACGCTCACCTACGTCCCCAACTACTTCGACATTCTGCCGATGTATCTGGTGGTTCTGGCAATGATGCCGCTGATGATGGGACTCAGACAGGTTGGGTTCTGGGCGATGGCGCTGGCCTCGGTGCTGATCTGGGCGGTGGCCCAGACAGGTGCGCTGGCGCTGCCGGCGGAACCCTGGTCCGAGCGGCAATGGTTCTTCAACCCGTTCGGCTGGCAGTTGCTGTTCTTTACCGGCTTTGCCTTCATGCGGGGCTGGATCCCGGCGCCGCCCGTCCACAAGGCACTGATCTGGGCGGCGGCGCTGTTCGTGGTGCTGTCGGCCCCGTTCGGCTCGTGGAAGGTGTTTTTGTGGGTCGATGCCTGGAACTCCACCGTCAGCGAGCCGATCCGCGAGACCTGGAAAGTGACCGGAGAGCTGCGCGACAAGACCGATTTCGCGCTGCTGCGCTATGTGCATTTCCTGTCGCTGGCCTATCTGGGATGGGTCGTGGCAGGCGACAAGGGCGCGCGGTTGCTGCCGCAGGGAACTGGCGGGCTGGCGCGTCTCTGGCAGATCGTTCTGAACGTCATCCTCAAGGTCGGTCAGCAATCGCTGGCGGTCTTCGTCTTCTCGATGGCCGCGGCCCGCCTCCTTGGTGTGCTGCTGGATCTGGGCGGGCGCGACCCCGCCACCGTTCTTGCCGTCAACCTGTTCGGCTTCGCCCTGATTGCAGCGGTTGCCTATGGCGCCGCCTGGTTCAAATCGCATCCCTGGAAATCCCGCACATGATGCTGTCTCGCCGTTTCTTTCTGGCCTCTGTCTCGTCTCTGGCGCTGGTGCCGCGCGCCTTTGCCGCTGCACCTGCCGAGCCTTTCGAGCGCGCGATGGTGACCGCCATGGCGCGCGATCTGGCATCGCGCGCCTACGCGCCGCGCCCCAGCGTGCCCGAGCCATGGCAGGCGCTGACCTATGAGCAATACCGCTCGATCCGGTTCCGCATCGACCACGGGCTCTGGGCCGGGACCGAGACCCCGTTCAGCGTCGATTTCTTCGCGCCCGGTCTCTATTTTCCGCGCGCCGTTCAGGTCGAGGCGGTCGAGAGCGGTATGACCCGCCCGGTCGCCTTCGAGATGGACATGTTCGACACCGGCCCCGAGGTGCCGCCGCTGCCTGCCGACGAGGCACTGGGCTTCTCGGGCCTGCGTCTGCGTACCGAGATGCACCGCCCCGGTGAGACCGATGAATTCTGTGTCTTTCAGGGGGCCAGCTATTTCCGGGCCATCGGCCTGGGCGAGGCCTATGGCCTGTCGGCGCGCGGTCTCGCGCTCAAGACCGGCGATCCGATGGGCGAGGAATTTCCCGATTTCATCCGCTTCTGGCTGGAACGCCCTGAACCGGGTCAACGCACCATGGTCGTGCATGCGCTGATGGACAGCCCCTCGGTCACCGGCGCCTACCGGTTCGAGGTCACCGCCGGCGAGGATACCGTGATGGAGGTCGAGGCGACGCTGTTTGCCCGCGAGGACGTGGACCATGTGGGCCTCGGCCCGCTCACCTCGATGTTCCTTTACGACGCCACCGACCGCACCCGGTTCGACGATTTCCGCCCTGCCGTGCATGACAGCAACGGTTTGATGATCCGCAATGGCGCGGGCGAGGTGATCTGGCGGCCGCTGGCCAATCCGCGCGACTTGCAGATCTCGTCGTTTGTCGACGAGAACCCGCGTGGTTTCGGCCTGATGCAGCGGGCACGCGACTTTGCCGATTTTGCCGATCTCGAGGCGCATTACCACCGCCGCCCCGGCCTGTGGGTCAAACCGCATGGCGACTGGGGCAAGGGCGCGGTGACCCTGGTCGAGATCCCCGCCGATCAGGAGATCTATGACAATATCGTCGCCTATTGGCGCCCCGCGACCCCCTATGCCGCTGGCAGCGAGGTGTCGCTGGCCTATCGCCTGACCTGGGGCGAGGAACCGCACCGCACGCCGCTGCCGCGGGTGATCCGCACCGCCATGGGCGAAAAGACCTTTGGCGAGGGGCGGCTGGTCGTCATCGACTTTGAAGCCAGCCCGCTGTTCGACGATGCCGATACGCTGGAACCGATCGTGCAATCGCCCCATGCCCAGATCGCCCCGCCGGTCCTGCAACGCAACCCCGACACAGGCGGCATGCGACTGGCGTTTTCCTTTGTTCCCGGCGAGGTCCCGCTGGTCGAATTGCGCGCCCAGCTGCGTCACGACAAGGAACCGGCCTCCGAAGTCTGGCTTTACAGGTGGACCGCGTGATGCGCGACGATCTCCATATCATGCCGCCCCGCGCGCCGCTCGACATGCGCGCGCAGGACTTCAGCGCCGGGTTCCGCGACGCGCAGGCCCCATCGGACACCGCGCCGCAGGACGTGGCACTGTGGCGGGTGCTGGCCTTCTCGCCCGCCATGGCGGCGACGCTGGCTCTGGTCTGGCTGATGGGCGACTGGTTCTCGGACAGCGGCATCTCGGTAATCGAGCTGGTGCTGCTGGCTCTGATCTCGTTCAACTTCTTCTGGATCGCCTTTGCGGTCAGCACCGTCCTTCTGGGCATGCTGTCGCTATCGCGCCAACCCGCCCGGGCACGCGCGGGCCGGGCCGGGCCGCTGAAGGTGGCGTTGCTGATGCCGGTCTATAACGAAGTGCCCTGGTATGTCCTGGGCAATGCCCGCACCATGCTGGAAGAACTCAAGGCGCGCGGCGGCCAGCATCAATACGCCATGTTCATCCTGTCCGACACCCGCGACGACGCCATTGCCGCGCAGGAACAGGCCAGTGTCGAGGCTCTGCGCACCACGCTGGCGCCGGATCTGGCGCTCTACTATCGGCGCCGGGTGGAAAACACCGACCGCAAGGTGGGCAATATCGCCGATTGGGTCGCCGGTTGGGGCGCCGACTGGGACGCGATGCTGGTGCTGGATGCCGACAGCCTGATGACCGGTCGCGCCATCGTCCGGCTGACCGACGCGCTGGCGCGTGACCCCGGCGCCGGGCTGATCCAGAGCTTTCCGCAACTGATTGGCGCGCAATCGGTTTTTGCCCGGATGCAGCAATTCGCCAATGGCGTCTATGGCGCCGCCTTTGCCGAGGGCATGGCCCGCTGGTGCGGGCAGGAAGGCAACTATTGGGGCCATAACGCGATCATCCGCACCGCCGCATTCGCCAATTGCGCGGGCCTGCCCAAGCTGCGCTCGCTTTCGGGGCGGGAAAAGCTGATCATGAGCCACGATTTCGTCGAGGCCGGACTGTTGCGTCGGGCCGGCTGGTCGGTGCGCTTCCTGCCGCGTATCCGGGGTTCCTACGAGGAAACCCCGCCTACCCTGATCGACCACGTGCTGCGCGACCGCCGCTGGTGCCAGGGCAATCTGCAACACCTGAACCTGCTGAGTGCGCGCGGCTTTCGCTCGGTCTCGCGGTTCCACATGTTCCATGGCGCCATAGGCTATCTGATGTCGCCGATCTGGTTTGCTCTGTTGGTGATGTGGGCACTGATCGGGCATGGGCAGGACGGATCGGTGCTGCATTATTTCAGCCCGGACAACCCCCTGTTCCCGCAATGGCCCGAGATGACCGAGGGCCGGCATGTGCTGATCATCGTGGTGATGTATGCGATGCTGCTCTTGCCCAAACTTCTGGGCGTCGTGGCGCTGCCGCTGAGTGGCGCGCATTACTCGGATTTCGGCGGCGCGGGCCGCTTCCTGCTGTCCTTCGTCTCCGAGGTGGTGCTGTCTATCCTCTATGCGCCGATCCTGATGGTACAGCAGATGATCGCGGTGTTTCGCACCTTTCTGGGCATCCAGAAGGGCTGGTCACCGCAGGCCCGCGACGGCGGCACTTATGGGCTGGCCACGCTGGTCAAATGCCATGCGCTGGAAACGCTGAGCGGCTTGGCGCTGGGTACCGGCATCGCGCTGGGTCTGGTCTCGGTCTGGCTGGCACCCATCGCGCTCAGCCTGGCGCTGGCGGTGCCGCTTTCGGCGCTGTCGGGCGTGACGGCGGGCACCGCGCGGCGCCTGATCGGCATGCGCGAAGAGTTCCGCGAACCCGCGATCACCCGCCGTGCCCACGTTTACCGCACCGAGCTGAAAACGCTCCTGGAACGCGGCAGCCGCGCCCATCCGGCCGAGTGACGGGTCAGGGCGCGGGCAGCGCCTCGACCCAGTCGGCCATCATGTCGGCCCAGCCGTCGGGCACCGTATGGCCGCCGGGAAACAGCGCGAATTCCAGCGAGCCACCGCTGCAACCCTGCCAGCGGCGGCGCAGAAAGGTGCCCGTCTGATCAAAGCCGTCCGGCTTGTGCTCGACGCAACCATTGGTCTGGCGCCACAGTTCCAGCCCGGCAAAGATATCACCCTGCTGGAACCGGCCACCGCCCAGGAAACGCCCTTCGAGCGGCACGACCGGATCGGCCCAGCCATGGGTCTGGAACAGGTGCACCGGACCGGCACAGCTGTCGGGCTGGGGTCGCCAGAACCCGCCCGAGACCGGCACATAGGCCCGATAGGCCCCGGGCGTGGCGCAGGCCAGATAGGTCACCATGAAGGCGCCCGCCGAAAACCCGCCCAGCACCGCCCGCTCGGCATCGAGCCCGAAGCGCGCGCTGGCATCGGCCAGTACCTGGGCCAGAAAGGCGGTCTCGTCCCGTCCCTCCCATCCGGGAAAGAAGGTCCAGCTGCGCGGGCGACCCGGCGCGCGGGACTGGCCATCAGGCGCGATCACAGCCCAGCCACGCGCCAGCAAGGGCGCCACCAGCCGCGCATTGCGCAGGGTCGCCGCGCCCTCGCCGCCATGACCGTGCAAGAAGATCAGAACCGGCGGGTTCTCAACCTCGGGCAAGGCGATGTGATAGGTGCCGTCTGAGGTCTCGCAGGGGGCGGCGTCGCCTGCACAGCCTGCCAGCGCCCCCTGCCCCCAGAAACCGGCCAGCAGCGCCAGAACAGCCGCGCGCCTCATTCCAGTGCCTCGGCATGGGCCACGACCGGCAGTCCAGCGCGCAGCCAGCCCGGCCCCGCGCGCGAGCCCAGCATCCCCTCGGGCACGTCGATGATGCCGGTGAATCCGGCCTGCGCCAACCGGTTGGCCAGCCGCGCCGAGCGCACCCCGCGCGCGCAGATAAGGGCAATCGGTCGCCCCCGATCTCCACCCGCCAGTTCATCAAGCGCCGCCACGAAATCCTCGCGCCGCATGTCGAGCGGCTGTGCCCCGGCCCCGATCCCTGTCGAGGCCCATTCATCGGGACGGCGGATATCGACCAGCAATACCTTACCCGAGGCGGCCCGCGCATGCGCCTCTTCCACGCTCAGGGCGCCACCGGCGAAATCCTCGGGCGTCAGCAGGTATTCCCGAACGGCAAATCCGGCCAGGGCCGCAGCGCCCAGTACCAGTACGGCCCGGCGACCGACCCGGTGGGCAAGCATGGTGGATGCGGTCAAAGCAGCGTCCTTTCTGTCGAATTCGCCTGTTTCTAACACGGACGGGCCCCTGCCGCGCGCCTGGATTGGCACCTGAATGATCAAGAAAACGTCAGTCCGGAATACATGAAACATTCTGTCGCGCCGAAACTTCGGGCTTTGCATCCTTGCAATACCGGCCAAGGACATAAATTATCGCTGCAAAGCGGAAACAAGAATAACCAGCAGCGGAGTAATCGACGGTGTCCCTCTTCCTCATCGCCGCCCTTCCCTTTCTCGGGGCAATCTTCCCTGCCCTGTTGATCCGGGCGGGACGCAACGCCTCGGCCTCGGCGGCGGGACTGACCAGCTTTCTGGCCTTTACCGGTCTGATGATCCATGCCCCGACCGTGCTGTCGGGCGGGGTGGTTACGGCAAGGTTTGACTGGCTGCCCGGTCTGGGTCTGAACGCCAATTTCATGCTGGACGGTCTGGGATTCCTGTTTGCAACGCTGATCCTGGGGATCGGCATGCTGATCATCCTCTATGCCCGGTTCTATCTGTCGCGGCATGACCCGATGGGGCAGTTCTATACCTATCTGCTGCTCTTCCAAGGCGCGATGGTGGGCATCGTCCTGTCCGACAACATCCTGCTTTTGCTGGTGTTCTGGGAGCTGACCTCGCTCAGTTCCTTCCTGCTGATCGGCTATTGGAAACACCTGCCCGAAGGCCGACAGGGCGCGCGCATGGCGCTCGCGGTAACCGGGTCGGGCGGGCTGGCGATGATCGCGGGCATGTTGATCCTGGGCCATATCGCCGGGTCCTATGACCTGAGCGTGATCCTGCAACACAAGGAGGCGATCCAGGCCTCGCCGCTCTATCTGCCGGCGCTGATCCTGATCCTGTTGGGCTGTTTTACCAAATCGGCGCAGTTCCCGTTCCATTTCTGGCTGCCGCACGCGATGGCGGCGCCGACGCCGGTATCGGCCTATCTGCACTCGGCAACCATGGTGAAGGCGGGGCTGTTCCTGATGGCGCGCATGTGGCCGGTGCTGGCGGGCACGCCCGAGTGGTTCTATATCGTGGCCACCACCGGTCTGGTAACGATGGTGGTGGGCGCGGTCATCGCGCTGTTCAAGGACGATCTCAAGGCGCTGCTCGCGTTTTCCACGGTCAGCCATCTGGGGCTGATCACCATGCTGCTGGGCTTTGGCACCAAGGTCGCGGCGGTGGCGGCGGTGTTTCACATCATCAACCACGCCACGTTCAAGGCCGCCCTTTTCATGAGCGCCGGGATCATCGACCACGAGACCGGCACCCGCGACATCAAGCTGCTCGGCGGTTTGCGCCGGCTGATGCCCATAACCTTTGGCATCGCGCTGATCGCGGCCCTGTCGATGGCCGGCATTCCGCCGCTCAACGGATTCCTCAGCAAGGAGATGATGCTGGAAGAGACGTTCCACATCGTCTGGCTGGACAGTCATGTGGTGGTGCCTGCGCTGGCGGTTTTCGCGGCGCTGTTCTCGGCGGCCTATTCCTTTCGCTATATCGCGCATGTGTTCCTGGGGCCCGAGCGCGAGAGCTATCCGCAGAACCCGCATGATCCCGGTCCGGGCCTGTGGCTGTCGCCCGCCCTGCTGGTGGTGCTGGTGGTGATCATCGGCCTGAACTCGGCCACCGTGGCGGGACCGCTGGTCAAGGCCGCAGCCGGGGCGGTGATCGGAGGCGAGTTGCCCTATTTCAAGCTCAAGCTCTGGCATGGGTTCACGCCCGCGCTCTACATGTCCATCGTGGCGGTTCTGGGCGGTCTGCTGCTGCTTGCGCTGCACCGGCATCTGGAGCGGTTCTGGAACGCCCTGCCCCGGCCCGAGGCAAAGGTCATCTTTGATGCGGTGATCGAGGCGCTGACCACGCTGTCGCGCCTTGTAACCGACGGGCTGCACAACGGTGTCATCAGCCGCTATGCCGCCATCATGGTCGCCTTTACCGTGGGCATCGGCTATTACGCCTATGCCTCGGGCAGCATGGGGGCACCGACCCGTGTGCCGCTCCCCGCACCGATCCTGCCGATCATCGGCTGGGTATGCCTGGTGGGCGCGACGCTGGCTATCATGTGGTTCCACCGCAATCGCCTGCTGTCGCTGGTGCTGATCGGGGTCGTCGGCCTGATCGTGTCGATGGCGTTCAACTATCTCTCGGCCCCCGACCTGGCGCTGACCCAGATCTCGGTCGAGGTGGTGACGATGATCCTGCTGCTGCTCTCGCTGAACTTCATGCCGACGGAAACGCCGGTGGACAGCACCAATGGGCGCAAGCTGCGCGATGCGGCGATCTCGATCGTCGCGGGGATCGGCGCAGGCGGACTGATCTATGCGCTGATGCTGCGCGATTTCGCCTTTCCGACGATTTCCGAGTTCCACCTGGCCAATTCCTACAAGGGCGGCGGCGGCACCAATGTGGTGAACGTGATCCTGGTGGATTTCCGGGGCTTTGATACCTTTGGCGAGATCATCGTGCTGGGTATTGCCGCGCTGGTGATCTTTGCCCTGACCGAAAGCGTGCTGGCCACCAAGGTGCGCGCCTATCTGCTCAATCGCAAGCCGCACTGGCCGCAATCGGGCGACGCGCATCCGCTGATGATGGTGGTGGTGACGCGCGTGATGATGCCCATCGCTCTGATGGTGGGGGCCTATATCTTCTTCCGGGGTCACAACCAGCCGGGCGGCGGTTTCATCGCCGGTCTGGTGGTCGCCATCGCCTTCTTGATG
Source organism: Ruegeria pomeroyi (assembly GCF_021405525.1). GTDB lineage: Bacteria > Pseudomonadota > Alphaproteobacteria > Rhodobacterales > Rhodobacteraceae > Ruegeria_B > Ruegeria_B alba. Next base: position 1,309,686 of record NZ_JAGQAG010000001.1, on the reverse strand, counting down.
CAATACATGGCCAGCGGTTTCACTTGGGCGGCCGAGCGGCAACGGTTCTATTACCATGCCACTATCGGCTGGGGCGTGCTGATCGCGGCGGCCACCGGTCTGGGCGCCTGGTTCAACGACATGCCCTTCCTGACCAGCGATTTCGGCTATCTGCACTGGCCGCCGCTGGAAGAGTTCGAATGGGCCACCGCGATGCTGTTCGATACCGGCGTGTTCCTGGCGGTGCTGGGCGCGGTGATGCTGACGCTGGAAAGCCTGTCGCGCTTTGCATGGCAGCCGGGGATGACCCAGGAATTCCCGATGGATATCAACCCCGCGCGCGAGGCGCTGCGCCAGTTCGTCGAGGAGACCAAGCAGAAGATGGCCGAACAGGGAAAGACCATAGACTCGGAAAAGGGGGCCTGAGATGGAAGCGCTTCTTGCATCCGCCGTGGGCGTTCTGACCGCCGCCGGCATTTTCCTGATCCTGCGCCGGCGCACCTTTCCGGTGATCCTGGGCCTGTCGCTGCTGACCTATGCGGTCAACGCGTTCCTGTTCGCCACCGGGCGGCTGGCGCTGAACGCGCCGCCGGTACTGAACAAGTACAAGGAGGTCGCCTATACCGATCCGTTGCCGCAGGCGCTGGTGCTGACGGCCATCGTGATCTCGTTCGGGATGACGGCGGTGATCGTGATGATCGCGCTCAGCGCCTATCTGTCGTCGCGCGATGACCGCATCGACATGAGCGCGCAGGACAGTGTCGACGCGGCGGGAGAGGACGCATGAACCACTGGATCATCGCCCCCATCGTGCTGCCGGCACTGCTGGCGCCCTTCATCATCATGGTGCTGCGCTATCACCTTGATTTGCAGCGCATCTTTTCGGTCGCGGGCACCGTCGGCCTGGTCGGCATCGCGCTGACGCTGACCGCGCAGGCCTCGACCGGCGTTGTTCAGGTCTATGAGCTGGGGAACTGGCCCGCGCCCTTTGGTATCGTGCTGGTGCTCGACCGGATGTCGGCGCTGTTCGTGCTGCTGACATCTCTGCTGGCACTGGTCGTGGTGCTTTATGCGATGGGATCAGGCTGGGACAAGCGCGGGCGGCATTTCCACCCGCTGTTCCAGTTCCAGCTGATGGGGGTCTGCGGTGCCTTTCTGACCGGCGACGCCTTCAACCTGTTTGTGTTCTTCGAGGTGTTGCTGATCGCCTCTTACGGGCTGATGACCCATGGTGGCGGCGCGGTGCGGCTCAAGGCCGGGGTGCAATATGTCACCTATAACCTGCTTGGCTCCACCCTGTTCCTGTTCGCGCTCGGTACGCTTTATGCGGTGACCGGCACGCTGAACATGGCCGATCTGGCGGTGCGGGTGGCCGAGCTTCCGGCCGAGGATACCGCCCTGCTGCGCGTTGGGGCAGTCCTTCTGCTCCTGGTGTTCTGCATCAAGGCCGCGGTGCTGCCGCTGCATTTCTGGCTGCCGGCCAGCTATGCCAATGCACCGCTGCCGGTGGCGGCATTGTTTGCGATCATGACCAAGGTCGGCGCCTATGCCATCCTGCGCATGTATACGCTGGTCTTTGGCCCCGATCTGGCGATTGCCGAGGGGCTGGCGGGCGCCTGGCTGCTGCCCGCTGCTCTGGTCACGCTCGCGGTGGGCGCGATCGGTATCCTGGGCACCCAGCATATTGCCCGCATGGCGGCCTTTGGCGCCATCGCCTCGATGGGCACATTGTTGATCGCGGTCTCGCTGTTCACCCCGCAGGCCACGGCGGCGGCGCTGTATTACGCGGTGCATTCGACCCTGGCGGCAGCGCTGCTGTTCCTGGTCGCCGATCTGGTGATGGAGCGTCAGGGCGGACGCATCGACGGCATGCCGCCGATGGCGCAATCGGGGCTGATCGCGGTGCTGTTCTTTATCGGTTCGATCGCGCTGGCCGGGATGCCCCCGCTGTCGGGCTTTGTCGGCAAGCTGCTGGTGATGGACGCCGCGCGCGACGGGGGAGATTTCGCCGCGATCTGGGCGGTGATCTTGATCAGCTCCTTTGTCACCATCGTCGGTCTGGCGCGGGCGGGGTCGCTGATCTTCTGGCAGAGCCATGACGAGCGTCACAATACCGAGCCGGACCCGGAAAACGAGGACGAGGTGATCCACCAACCCGCGCCCGAACCGATGCCCGGCCTGACCTTTGCCGCCGTGTTCGGCCTGGTGGCCGGTCTGGCGGCGGTCACCCTCTTTGCCGGGCCGATGATGGATTATACCCGCGCCACGGCGGCGCAGCTTTATGCGCCGCAGGGGTATATCGACGCCGTGCTGACGGGAGATGAAGAATGAAGCTCTTGCGCCGCATCTTTCCACACCCGCATCTGACGCTGCTGTTGACGCTGGTCTGGGTGCTGCTGGCCAACGCGCCCTCGCTCAACTCGGTGCTGTTCGGGCTGATCCTGGGGATCGTGATCCCCTTCATCACCCAGCCCTATTGGCCGGACCGACCCAAACTGCGCAACTGGCCGATGGTGGTGGAATACATTCTGGTCGTGCTGTGGGATATCGTGGTGGCCAATGTCACCGTTGCCGGCATCATCCTGTTCAAGCGCGACGCCGACCGTAAACCGGCCTGGATCTCGATCCCGCTGGAACTGCGCAGCCCCGAGGCGATCACCGTGCTGGCGGGCACCATCACCATGACCCCCGGTACCGTCAGCTGCGACCTGTCCGAGCGCGGCCTGAACCTGCTGGTGCATTGCCTGGACGCGCCCGACCCCGACGCGGTGCGCGACGAGATCAAGCACCGCTATGAACGCCGCCTGAAGGAGATTTTCGAATGATCCTGACCTATGCGATCTATTTCACCTTTGCCTGTTTCGGCGCGGCGATCATGATGTGCCTGTGGCGGATCATCACCGCCGACGGGGTCGGTACACGGGTGCTGGCGCTGGATACGATGGTGATCAACACCATCGCGCTGATGATCCTTTATGGCCTGGCCATCGGCAGCGAGATCTTCTTCGAGGCGGCCATGATCATCGCCATGCTGGGTTTTGTTTCAACCGTGGCCTATGCGCGCTTCATGCTGCGCGGCAATATCATCGAGTGAGGGCAGGATGGAACAAATCTGGGAAATCGTCATCGCCTTCTTCCTGATCGTGTCGGGCGTGTTCGGCTTTGTCGGCTCGTTCGGGATGATCAAGCTGAAGGACCCGATGTCGCGCCTGCACGCGCCGACCAAGGCCACCACGTTGGGGGTGGGCGGGGTCCTGATCGCCTCGATCCTGCATTCTCTGACGCTCGAGGATCACATCTCGCTGCATGAATTGCTGATCACGCTGTTTCTGTTCCTGACGGCGCCGGTCACGGCGCTGTTCATTGCAAAATGGCACATTCACCGGCATGAAACGCCCGAGACCCTGCCGCCCACCGGCGGGGATGGCAGATGGGCCACCCATGCGGTTGCCCCCGACAACGACACACCAGAGCATACGGCCAACTGACAACATGCACATACCGCCCCTGCCCCGCACCCGTGACCTTGTACTGATCGGCGGGGGTCACACCCATGCGCTGGTGCTGCGCAAATGGGGGATGCTGCCACTGGCCGGTACCCGGGTGACGGTGATCAATCCCGGCCCCACCGCGCCCTATTCCGGCATGCTGCCCGGTTTCGTCGCCGGACACTATGACCGCGCGGCGTTGGATATCGACCTGGTGCAACTGGCGCGCTTCGCGGGCGCGCGGGTGGTGCTGGGCGCGGTCCAGGGAATCGACCTCGACCGGCGCGAGATACATGTGCCGGGGCGTCCGCCGGTCGGCTTTGACGTGGCCTCGGTCAATGTCGGCATCACCTCGGCCATGCCCGAGATGGAGGGCTTTGCCGATCACGCGGTTCCGGCCAAACCGCTGGGCCCCTTCGCCGCCCGCTGGGCGGCCTATCTGGCGGGCAACGGCCCGGCGCGGGTGGCGGTGATCGGGGGCGGGGTGGCGGGGGCCGAACTGGTCATGGCCATGGCCCATGCCCTGCGCAGCCGGGGGCGCGCGGCTCAGGTCACGCTGATCGACCGCGCGCGGGTGCTGGCGGGTCTCGGCCCGCGCGCCACCCAACGCATCCGGCAAGCTATGGAGGGGCTGGGCGTGACCCTGGTCGAAGGGGTCGAGATTGCCCGGATCACCGCCAAAGCGGTCGAACTGGCGGATGGCCGCCGGATCGAGGCCGATTTCGTGACCGGCGCCGCCGGCGCGCGCGCCTATCCCTGGCTGACCGAGACCGGGCTCGACACCGTCGATGGGTTCATCTCGGTCGATGCCTGCCTGCGCTCGAGCGATCCGATGGTGTTCGCCGCCGGAGATTGTGCGCATCTGACCGACAATCCGCGCCCCAAGGCCGGGGTCTATGCGGTGCGCGAGGCGCCGGTTCTCTATGACAACCTGCGCGCGGCGCTGGGGGCCGGGCATCCGCGCCCCTATCGCCCGCAATCCGATTACCTCAAGCTGATCTCATTGGGCGGCAAATCCGCCCTGGCCGAGAAATGGGGGCGCGTCTTTGCGGGGCCCGCCATGTGGCGATGGAAGGACCGGATCGACCGGACCTTCATGGACCGCTTCCGCGACCTGCCGCAGATGGGCCAGCCCGCCCTGCCCGAGCTTCACAGCGCCGGGCTGAGCGAGGCGCTGGGGGACAAGCCACTTTGCGGCGGTTGCGGCGCCAAGGTCGGGCGCTCTGCGTTGCGCGCGGCGCTGGCGCCACTACCGGGCGCGATACGCAACGATATCACCCCGCTGCCCGGCGACGACGCGGCGCTGCTGTCAACCGGCGGTGTCCGGCAGGTGATGACCTCGGACCACCTGCGCGCGCTGGTCGAGGATCCGGTGTTGATGACCCGCATCGCCGCCCATCACGCGCTGGGCGATATCTGGGCCATGGGGGCAGAGCCGCAGGCGGCCACCGCAACGGTGATCCTGCCGCGCCTGTCGCCCGAGTTGCAACAGCGCAGCCTGACCGAGATCATGGCCGCTGCAACCGAGGTTATGCGCGCCGCCGGGGCCGAGATCGTCGGCGGCCACAGCTCGGTCGGGGACGAGTTGACCATCGGTTTCACCCTGACGGGCCTTTGTGCACAAGACCCAATCACTCTGGCGGGTGGAAGACCCGGAGATGTCCTGATCCTGACCAAGCCGCTGGGCAGCGGTGTGCTGATGGCCGCCGAGATGGCGGGCCAGGCGCCAGGCTCCGATGTAGCCGCAGCTTATGCCCATATGACCACAGACCAGGGAGCCGCCGCGCGAATACTGGCCACGGCCCGTGCGATGACCGATGTAACGGGCTTCGGCCTGGCCGGTCACCTGCACGGCATCTGCGAGGCCTCGGGTACCGGGGCCGAGATCGCCCTCGACGCGGTGCCGCTGATGGCGGGCGCGCTGGCCCTGTCCGAGGCGGGTCACCGCTCGTCCATCTTCGCCGATAACCGGATGCTGGTGCCGGAATTGCCCGCCACCGGCGCGGCGGCGCTGCTCTTTGATCCGCAAACCGCGGGCGGTCTGTTGGCCGCTGTCGCCCCCGATCAGGCCCAAACGTGTCTCGCAGCATTGATCAAAGCAGGTTACCCCGCCGCCCGGATCGGGACACTCACCGAAAAGCTCGGCCTGCGCCTCGCCCGTTGACGGGGGGCCAGCCCCCCGCCGCCCGTTCCGGGCGCCTCCCCCCGGAGTATTTCCAACCAGAAAGAAGCAGCAGGCCACACCCCTTCATTTCGCCCCAAAATACTCCGGGGGAGTCGCGGCCCGCCGCGACGGGGGCAGCGCCCCCTCGCGCAGCACTCAGAGGTTATCCAGCGCTGCGGCCACCTGTTCCGCCAGCGCATCAATGCCTGCATGGTCGAGTATGTCGGACCGCAGGCACGCCGCAACCTGCACCGCATGGCTGGTGCGGGATTTACGGTAAGCCGGGTCGTAATGCTGTTCCATCAGGGCACGGGTGACCCCGTGTTTGTCACCTGCCGCAACCAGGGCCAGCCACCCCTCGACAACCGCATGCCCGCGGTGATAACGCAGCGGGTCGAGCCGGGCACTCAAAGTCTCGGCATCCGACAGGATATCGTCATAGGCAGCGGTCAGATACGCGGTGCGGGCGGCGACCGGCGCCTCGATCTCGATCCGGGGCGCGGCGCAGAGCGCGGCCCAGAGGCTGGGCGGCAGGATGCGTTCGCCAATCTTGGAGCTTTCCGCCTCGACCACCACCGGGCGCGCGGTGTCGAGCCTGCAAAGCGCCGCAGCCAGCGCCGATTCGAACGCCTTCTGCCCAGGTTGGCCGCCGGGACGCGCCCCCAGCAGCGAACCGCGATGATTGGCCAGCCCTTCGAGGTCCAGCATCTGGACGCCCAGCGCCGGAAGCCGGGCCAGGATCTCGGTCTTGGCGGTGCCGGTGAACCCGTCGAGCGCCACCAGCCGGTGCGGCAGCGGATCGTCGTAGAGGTACCGGTTCACCAACCGGCGATAGCTGCGGTACCCGCCCGAGACCACCTCGGCCCGCCAGCCGATCTGTTGCAGCATCCAGGTGAACGAGCCGGACCGCTGCCCGCCCCGCCAGCAATAGACCAGCGGCCGCCAGTTGCCCGCGTGATGGGAGAGGCTCTGTTCCACATGGTTTGCGGCGTTGCGAAACACCAGCGCCGCGCCCAGCTTGCGTGCCAGAAACGGGCTTTGCTGCTTGTAGATGGTGCCGACGCGGGCGCGTTCTTCGTTGTCCAGCACCGGCAGGTTGATGGCGCCGGGCAGATGATCTTCGGCATATTCTGCCGGGCTGCGCACGTCGATGACGGCGTCATAGCCATGCGCGTAGAGCTGTGGGAGCGTGGTGAATTCAAGAGCCATGCGCGCGGTGTAGCGCCCTTTGCGGATCAGTAAAAGATCACCCGTCGAAAGGTTCGATCAGTTCGGGTCCGGTGGCGCGGTTCGAATTCACCGCCGGGTCGACGCGGTGATAATCCAGCACATCTTCGGCACCCGGCTGCATCAGCCGGGCGGCACCATGGCCTGCTTCGCCCAGCCAGAGTGGGCAATCATCTGGTTCCAGGATCAGCGGCATCCGGTGATGCAGCTTACCCAGATGATTGTTGGCTGCGGTGGTGACGATGGCGCAGGTGGGCTGGCGCGCGCTCTCGGGTCCCCAGTCCTGCCAGATCCCGGCAAAGGCGATCGGCGCGCCGTCGCGGCGGTGGATGTACCATGGCAGGCGCACGTCTCCGCCCGGTCGCGTCCATTCATAGAACCCGGTGGCCGGGATCAGACAGCGCCGCTGGCGACAAGCGGCGCGGAAGGCGGGTTTGTCGGCCAGTGTCTCGGCGCGGGCATTGATCAGCAGCGGGCCGTCGGTCTCGGTCTTGTACCAATGCGGCAGAAAGCCCCAACGCATCGCCAGCAGGTTCCGCCCGCCCGGCCCCGCCCGCACCACATGCACCGGGTTGGTCGGGCAGATATTGTAGTTCGGCACAGATGGCAGGTCATTGGCCGGTCGCGCCTGAAACAGGCGCGCCATGGCGTCGCTGGGCAGGGTGTTGGCGATCCGTCCGCACATGGCGGCAGGTTACGAGGCCGCCTGCACCTTGGCCAGCACCTCTTGCACCTGGGCCTCGGCGATCTGCCAGGCCGGCAGTGCCTCGACCGCCGCGATCCAGCGGTGGATATTGGCAAAGCCGTCCAGCGGATAGTGGCACTGATCGCGCAGGCTGAGAATGCAGGCGACCGAGATATCGGCCAGCGTCACCCCGTCGCCAACCAGCCAGTCGCGCCGGGCCAGATGCGTATCGAGAACGGCCCCGTATCTGGCGGTCTGCGTAGTGGCGGCTTCCAGATCGGCATCCATCTGGCCAAAGATATGGCGGCTGATGAACGGCGAGAGCGCAGGCGTCCAATGCGCGGTCTCCCAGAACTGCCAGCGCAGGATATCATAGCGGATGTCGGATTTCGGCCAGAGCGATGTGTCAGCCTCGGCACAGAGCCGCGCCATGATGGCGTTCGATTCCCAGAGCGTGCCGCCGTCTTCATATTCGAGCACCGGCACCTTGGCATTTGGGTTGAGGGCAACAAATCCCGGGGCGTGCTGCTCGCCGGTGGCAAGATTGACCAATTCCAGCGGCAGGTTCAGACCCAAATGGGCGTTGACCACAAGCACCTTGCGAGAGTTCGGGGACGGAGGAAAGACATGCAGTTTCATGGGGCACCCATTATTTAACCATTTCGTTAATTATATGATCTTCCTGCCCTGCGTCAACCCGTGTGTCCAAGGCCGCGGCGGTTGCGGCCCCGCGCCTTGCACCCTAAACCTGTGCTCATCCTGTAACGGAGACAGCTCAAGGTGCAGAACGACATCTCTCAGGCACAGCGCGCCGTCCAGGGCGGCGACTTCCGCACCGCGCAGCGGTTGGCCCGCAAGGGGTTGAAAGCCGACAAGGCCCATCCCGGCTGGATGAACATCGCCGGGATCGCCGAATGCGGGATGGGCCGGCACAAGGCCGGGCTGCCGCATTTCCAGCTGGCGTTGAAGCTTGCCCCCGATTTCCATGACGCCCGGCGCAATCTGGCACAGACGTTGGTGCTGTTGGGACGCACGGACGAGGCCGACATGCACCTGAGACAGCTGACCGATGCGAACCCGCAGGACGCCGGGGCCTGGGCGCTGCTGGCGCAGGTTGGAATGGCACGGGGCGATGACGTGGCAGCGAAGGCTGCGGTGGACAGCGTGATCGCGCTGTATCCCGGTCAGGCGCGCGGGTATCTGCTCAGGGCCCGGCTGTTGGGACAAACGGGTGACGAGATGGGGGCACTGGCCGATCTCGAACGCGCGGCAGAGCTTGAGCCGGGCAATGTCGAGGCGCTGATCGCGCTGTCGCTGCCACTGGCGCGGGCCGACCGGCCCGATGCGGCCCGCACCGTGGCGGAACGGGCGGTGGCACTGGCCCCGGGTCATGTTCCGGCCCGGCTGGCGCTGGCAATGCGGCAGGTGGAACAGGGTCAGACCGAGGCCGCCAAGGAACAGTACCGGGCGGTGCTGGAGATCACGCCGGGACAGCCTGAGGCGCTGGAGCAACTGGCGCAGATCAATTCGGGCGCGGAAAACGCCGCGTTGATCCCACAGGCGCTGGCGGCGCTGAAGGCCGCCGATGACAGCGGCCCGACCAAGGGGCAGTTGCATTTCGCACTGGCCCGGATCGCCGCACAAGCGGGAGACGAGGACGGGTTTGCCAAACACCTGACCCGCGCCAATGCAGCGATGGCGCGGTTGATGCCCTATGACGCCGGGGCCGACACCCGGCTGAGCGAGGCGCTGATGGCGCGGTTCGGGCCGGGCGCGGACCGTGACGGGTCGGGCGATGGTGTGGCACCGGTCTATGTGCTGGGCCTGCCGCGATCCGGCACCTCTCTAACCGAGGCAATGCTGGGCGCGCATCCGGCGGTACATCCGCTGGGCGAGCGCATCGCGCCGGGTCGGCTGCTGGCCCCCTTGATCAACGGCAACCTGCCATTCGATGAACAGGCGCGCGCCACCTTCCGCAAAGGTGAGGCCGAGAGCCTGCCCGCCCTGCCCGACGGCACCCGGTTCTATACCGACAAGATGCCCGAGAACTATCGGCTGGTGGGGTTCCTGCTGACGGCGCGGGCGGATGCGCGGGTGATCCACCTGCGGCGCGACCCGCGCGATGTGGCGCTGTCGCTGTGGCAGGCGCATCTGGCGGGATCGGCGCTGAACTATGCCTATGACCTGCGGGCCATGGCGCATCGGTTCAACCTGTATGCCCGGATGATGGCGCATTGGCATGCGGAGTTCCCGGGCCGGATCCTGGATCTGGCTTACGAGGATCTGGTGGCGGATGTAGAGGGCGCCAGCCACCGGCTGGCCGCACATCTGGGGCTGGACTGGGTGCCCGAAATGGCGCGACCCGATCAGGCGGCAGGCCAGGTGCTGACACTCAGCGCAAACCAGTTGCGCCAGCCGGTGCACACCCGCTCGGTCGGCAAATGGCGCAAGCATGAGGCCATGCTTGCGCCATTCATCGCAGGTCTCGACCCCGGGCTCTGGCCCGAGTTGGGCCAGGCCAGAGTCTGACGGTCACTTCTTGACGATGCGCCCATCCACATAGGGCTGATAAGGCGCGTTGGCGGCAAGGTATTCCGCTGTCACATCGGCCAGATCGGGACCGTAGTCATAGGCGTTCTTGTCGTCGCCCGAGAACATCGCATAGCCGTCACCGCCATTGCGGACATAGTTGTTGGTCACAACCATGTAGGTCGCGGCCGGATCGAGAGGCACAAAACCGTCCTCGCTGGCGACCATGACCTCGACAATGCGGCTGCCGGCGGGCTGCGCGCTGTCCCAGGCATAGGTCAGGCCCGAGACCTGCGGGAAGCGTCCCGCGCCCTCTTCAACCTGGCTGACACCGTTTTCCAGCGCCTCGACGATCAGGGCGCCCGTGGCCTCGAAGGTCGCCAGCGTGTTCTGGAACGGCAGTACGGTCAGCACCTCGCCCATGGTCACGTCGCCCGCGTCGATCGATGCGCGCAGGCCGCCCGAATTGGCGATGGCGATGGTGACACCCTGATCGGCGACGCGGTCCAGCATGGCGTCGGTGACCAGATTGCCCATCTGGCATTCCTGCACCCGACAGACATCGCGGCTGCCCTCGATCGGGGCTGCGGCGCTGGCCACCACCTTGCTGCGGATCTCCTCCAGCGGCACCGCCAGTTCCTGGATGCGGGCGACGGTAGCGGCGTCCTCGGACACAGCCGCGTCCATGATCAGCGGCTCGCCCACCGCCTCGGTGACGTTTCCAGCGTCGTCAAAGGTGACGTTCAGCTCGCCCAGGAACTTGCCATAGGCATAGGCCTGCACGATCTGCACCCCGTTGACCACGGTCGGATAGGGGCCCGACGCCTTGTCCGAGACATTCGACAGGTAGGTGTTGGAATGACCACCCACGATCACGTCGACGCCGGTCGTTTCCGCCGCGACACGCTGGTCGGTGCCATAGCCCGAATGGCTGAGGACGATGATCTTGTTCACGCCCTCGGCGGTCAGGCGGTCAACCTCGGCCTGCACGGCAGGCACCGGGTCCGAGAACGAGATATTCGGGCCGGGGCTGGCCAGTTCATGGGTATCCTCGGGCGTCAGGCCGATCAGGCCGATCTTTTCCCCACCCTTCTCGATCACCGTCGATTTCAGCAGCTTGGTGGCCAGCAGCTCCTCGCCGCTGAAATCGGCATTGGACATCAGGACCGGAAAGCCCACCGCATCCATGAAGCCGCGCAGCACCTCGGGGCCGTCGTCGAATTCGTGGTTGCCCACGGTCATCGCGTCATAGCCGAGCTTGTTCATGAACTCGGCCGCAACCTTGCCCTTGTAGTAGGTATAGAACAGCGTCCCCTGGAACTGGTCGCCGCCATCGACAAGGATGGAATTGCCGGCGCGGGCGCGGGCGGCCTCGATCGCGGTCACCAGGCGGGCGGTGCCCCCGAAACACTTGCCTTCGGTATTCTCTTCGGGCTTGCACCCGCTGTCATATTTGCTGATCGGTTCGAACCGGGCGTGGAAATCGTTGGTATGCAGAATGGTCAGCTTATATTCGGCGGCGGCCATGCCGGCCGTCAGGCCCAGCGCCGCGACCGAAGTCATGAAACGGGTGAACATGCTATCAACTCCCTGTTGTTATTGCGCGTGATGGTGCGCGCGGAATTGAGCGGAGTCAAAGGTCTCGTGAGGGAAATCGCGCTTGATTCCTCCCCCTGCCCAAGGCATCACCGGGCCATGCTGATCTACAAGATTTTCCGGGCCGACGAATGGGCGGCGCTGACACGTGACGGCCAGAGCGCCGGGGCACCGGTGGACCTGGCCGACGGGTTCGTGCATTTCTCGACCGCCCAGCAGGCGGCGGAAACGGCAGCCAAGCATTTTGCCGGGGCCGAGGGGCTGGTCTTGCTGGCCTGCGAAGCGGATGCCATGGGCGAGGCACTGAAATGGGAAGTGTCGCGCGGCGGTGCCCTCTTTCCGCATCTTTACCGCGAATTGCGGCTGTCGGATGTGGTCTGGTCGCAGCCGCTGCCGCTGGTGGATGGCATGCATCAATTCCCGCAGGAGATGACATGACAGGTTACATCGACCCCGACCGCGACCAGTTCGAAGCGTTCAAGGCGCTGGACCGCGACCACCCGATCGAGATGCTGAACCTGGTGAAGTTTCGCGACCACGCCGCCTATCCCGAGGGCCACGCGCTGGCCGGTGCCGGGCTGAGCGGGGCTGAGGCCTATCGCAATTATGGCCGCGAGACCGCGCCGATCATCGCGCGGCTGGGCGCCTCGATCGTCTGGCGCGGCACGTTTCAGACCGTGCTGATCGGCCCCGGCGACGAGGTCTGGGACGAGATGTTCATCGCCCGCTACCCCAATGCCCATGCGTTTCTGGAGATGGTGACCGACCCCGCCTATCGGCAGGCGGTGGTTCACCGGCAGGCGGCGGTCGAAACCTCGCGCCTGATCCGCACCAAACCCGGCACAGGGGGCACCAGCTTCGGATGAAGATGATCGAGAGATTGGGGCTGGCGGCCCTGCACCGGCTGGACCCGGAAACCGCGCATGGCCTGTCGATCAAGGCGCTGCAAGCGGGGCTGGTGCCCCTGCCCGGCCCGGTGACCTCACCCCGGCTGCGCACGCGGATGGCGGGGCTGGACCTGCCCAACCCGGTGGGGCTGGCGGCGGGGTTCGACAAGAATGCCGAGGCGCTGGCGCCGCTGGCGCGCGCAGGCTTCGGGTTTATCGAGGTGGGGGCGGCCACGCCGCGCCCGCAACCCGGCAACCCGCGCCCGCGCCTGTTTCGCCTGACCGAGGACCGCGCCGCGATCAACCGGTTCGGCTTCAACAACCAAGGGATGGAGGCGATTGCCGCGCGACTGGCAAAGCGCCCCCGTGACGCGGTGATCGGTCTCAATCTGGGGGCGAACAAGGACAGCACCGACCGGCCCGGCGATTTCGCCCGCGTGCTGGCGCATTGCGCGGCGCATCTGGATTTCGCGACGGTCAACGTCAGCTCGCCCAACACCGAGAAACTGCGCGACCTGCAAGGGCGCGCGGCGCTTACTGCGCTGCTCTCGGGCGTGATCGAGACCCGCGATGCGCTGGCCCGGCCGATCCCGGTGTTCCTGAAAATCGCGCCGGACCTCAGCGAGGACGAGATCGCCGATATCGCAGCCGTGGCGCGTGATACGGGTGTGGATGCGGTGATTGCCACCAACACCACCCTGTCGCGCGAGGGGCTGAAAAGCCCCCACAAGGGCGAGGCGGGCGGGCTGTCGGGTGCGCCGCTGTTCGACAAATCGACCCGAGTACTGGCGCGGCTGTCGGCGCTGACCGAGGGAGAGATCCCGTTGATCGGCGTCGGCGGCATCAGCAATGCCGAACAGGCCTATGCCAAGATCCGCGCCGGTGCCTCGGCGGTGCAGTTCTATACCGCGATGGTCTACGGCGGTGTCGCGCTGGCGGCTGAGATCGCGCGCGGGCTCGATGCGCTTTTGGCGCGGGACGGCTTCGCCTCGGTCGCCGAGGCGGTGGGAACCGGAAGAAAGGACTGGCTGTGATCGAATACTGGCATAATCCGCGCTGCTCGAAATCGCGGCAGGGTCTGGCATTGCTCGAAGAGCGGGGCGTCGGGATCGACGTCCGGCGCTATCTGGAGCAGGCGCCGAGCCTGGAGGAGTTGCGCGCGGCGCAGGCGGCGCTGGGGGTTGCGGCCATCGCGATGATGCGTACGGGCGAGGCGCGGTTCAAGGAACTGGGTCTCAGCAAGAGCGACCCCGACGAGGTTCTGCTGGCCGCCATGGCGGAAAACCCGGTGCTGATCGAACGGCCGCTGGCGATCAAGGGCGACCGGGCGGTGATCGGGCGCCCACCCGAGGACCTGCTCAGCCTGTTGGACTGACCGCCGCGCGCTCCAGCGCCGGATAGCGCAGGCCCAGCGTGATGCCGCGCGCGATGAAGGAGATCGTCAGCGCCATCCACAACCCGTGATTGCCGTAGGGCTCGATCAGCAGCCAGACGGCAGCGAAGTAGATCGCCGCCGAGAGCGCCATCATGTTGCGCATGTCGGCCGAGCGGGTGGCGCCGATAAAGATGCCATCGAACATCACCAGTGCCAGGATCAAGAGCGGCGCCGCCACCATCCAGGCCAGATAATCGCGAGCCGCCAGTTGCACGCTCGGATCCTTGGTCATCACGTCGATCAGCCAGGGCCCGAGCGCCCAGAACACCACCGCCAGCAACAGAGCCAGCACCAGTCCCCAGAGGCTGGTCATCCATGCCGCGCGCCTGAGCCGGGCCACCGCACCGGCGCCAAAGGCCTGCCCCACCAGCGACTCGGCGGCAAAGGCAAAGCCGTCCAACGCATAGCCGGTGATATGGACGAATTGCAGCAAGACCTGGTTGGCCGCCAGCGTCACATCGCCGAACCGCCCGCCGAGCAACAGGAAGCTGACGAAGATCGCCTGAAGCAGCATCGAGCGGATCAGGATATCGGTGTTGACCACCGCCATGCGGCGCAGGCGGGCGGCCTCGAACACCCGCGCCCAGTCGCGCCAGCGCGGGTTCAGAAAGGCATCGCGGCAGAGCCAGAGGCCAAAGGCGAGCCCGGTCCACTCGGCCAGGAAAGTGGCAAAGGCAACCCCGTTCACCCCCCAGCCGAGACCAAGCACGAACCACAGGTCGAGCCCCATGTTGAGCCCGTTCATCCACAGTTGCAGCACCAGCACCGCCCGTGTGCGCTCCAGCGCGATGAGCCAGCCAGTGATGCCGTAGATGGCGATGGCGGCGGGGGCCGACCAGATGCGGATGGACATGTAGCCGCGTGCCAGCGTCTCGACCTCGGCGCTGGCCGGGCTGACGGCCAACGCGCCCCAATAGATCGGCAGTTGCAGCAGAATCAGTGCGACTCCGCCTGCCACACCGATCATCAGCGAGCGGGTCAGCAGGGCGGCAACCTCGCCCTCTTGCCCTGCCCCATGGGCCTGCGCCGTCAAGCCGGCAGTGCCCATGCGCAGAAAGCCAAAGATCCAGTAGATCGCCGACAGGATGATCGCGCCGACGCCAACGGCGGCGATGGGTGCGGCCTGGGGGATCTGCCCCACCACGGCGGTATCCACCGCGCCAAGGATCGGCACGGTCATGTTGGCCAGCATGATCGGAACGGCGATCTTCAACACCCGCTGATGCGTGATCGGGGCCGCGTCGGACATGTACCGCTCAGCTTTCGGGCTTGGGATCCTGCGGCATCAGGAAATGCCCGGTCCCCTGCGCATAAAGCTTGTCATGGTGGTCCTGCCATGCCTCGACCCGGACCGAGGCATAGCGCCGCCCGGCGCGGCTGATATAGGCGCGCGCATAGGCGTCGCGCGGCAGGCCCGAGCGCAGGTAGTCGATGGTAAAGTCGATGGTCTTGGGAAAGCGCATATTCTCGTCGGTCAGAATATCCTCGGGCGCCAGGTCACCGCTCTCGATCCGTTCGAACAGATGCGCCCAACTGAGGGTGATGATTGCCGTCACCTCGAGAAACGCCGCCGTCACCCCGCCGTGAATGGCGGGCAGGAACGGGTTGCCGATCAGCTTGTCGTCGAAATTCAGCACCCCGGTCAGCTCATCCCCGCGCCGGTCAAAGGTGATGCCCAGAAAGCGGATATAGGGCACGCCGCTGACCAGCGCGTTCAACGCGGCATCGCGGCGCTGCTTGACCACCTGCATCGGTTCGGGACGGGTCCGGGCCATCTCAGCGACCCTCCACGGTAAACGCACCGGCAGCGGTGGCGACGGGTCGGTCGGTATCGTCATCGGTGGCAACAGCACGAACAAAGGCCACATTGCGGGTGATATGATGACAGGTCGCACGGGTGGTGATGGTCTGCCCCGGGGTCGCGGCCCGCATGTAGTCGATCCTGAGGTCGATTGTCGCAGTTCCGCCCGGCGCTGCGGGATGACTCATGACTGCGGCGCCGCAGCAGGTGTCCAGCATCGCCGACACCGCGCCACCATGAATGACACCGGTACGCGGATCGCCCACCAGATCGGGGTTGTAGGGCATGGAAATCTCGGCCTCGCCCTGACCGATATGGGTCAACTCCAGCCCCAGCGCCTTGGCATGGGGTATCGCCTGGATGAATTGCCGGGCCAGTTTCACCTTGTCTGTCATGCGCTTGCGATCCCGCCTTTGTTCCGCTCCTTTATGAGCAGGCCGCGACACAAAGGGCAAGCCCGGCAGTTGCGCTGGAATTCGCAAGCCCCTAGGTTGCGGGCAAGGAGATTGGACATGCCCGAGACGCGTTTGTCATTCAAGGAGATGTGCGCCGAGTTCGACGTGACCCCGCGCACGCTCAGATATTACGAGTATATCGAACTCCTCCAGCCCGACCGCGAAGGGCGTGCCCGCTACTACGGCGCCCGCGAACGGGCGCGGATGAAGCTGATCATGCGCGGCCGACGCTTTGGATTTGCGCTGGAAGAAATCCGTCAGTGGCTGCTGATCTACGAGGACGAAGGCAACCAGGCGCAGATGACCGCCTTTGTCGAAATGGCCGACCGCCAGATGAACGAATTGCGCCTGCAACAGCAGCAACTGGAAGAAGCCATGAGCGAGTTGCAGCAGCTGCGTGAACAAACCGCCAAAGGCATCAAGTAAACCGCTCCTTGCCGCAAACGTGATCCGGGCGCGCGCGCCGATGGGTTGCCTTTGATCCCTGCCTGGCGCAGGCTGGACCCTGCCCTGCACCTGCCGGCGGGGCCTTTGCGGGAGGATCAGATGCCGAACCCTGCACTCCTTGTGACCCTGATGATCGCGGCCATTGCACTGGCGGCCTGTGATCCCGGTCCAACCGGCTATGGCACCGCGCCTGCGGGCGTCGATCAGGCGCAATGGGACCGCGAGATCGCCGCCCGCCGTCAGGCGCGCAGCGACTTCTACCGCGGGCCACGCGGCGGTGCCACCGGACGCTGATTCCGCAGCTTTACCGTCGGTACCGGCCGCGAAACGCAGTTCGGACGCGGCTTCCGCCGGGTAAGGAAATGTCGTCAAAGGTGCCTTCCGCGACTTGATCTTACGTCAGCAAAAAAGTGACGTGACGTTCAGCTTACGTCAACGTCAACTGAATGTTGTAAACGGCGGGCAAGCTGATCACCTCTCTGCCATGACGCCAGCGACGAGAGATTGAGAGAATGACCGAAGACCTGATGACCATCCGCGAAATGTGCGACGCCTATGACGTGACGCCGCGCACGTTGCGGTTCTACGAATCCAAGGAGCTTCTGTTCCCGGTCCGGGAAGGTCAGAAGCGCCTGTTCACCAAACGCGACCGCGCCCGGCTCAAGCTGATCCTGCGTGGCAAACGGTTCGGCTTCAGCCTGGAGCAGATCCGCCAGCTGCTGGACCTCTATCACGTGGGCGACCAGCAGCACATGCAGCTGAACCGCACCTACGAGATCGCCCACGAGCGACTTGCCGATATGGAAGCGCAGCGCGACGAGCTGACCCAGGCCATCGACGACCTGCGCGAACAGCTGCGCTGGGGCGAGAAGGTGCTTGCCTCGATGAAAGACACCAATAAGGCGGCCGAATAAGCCGCCTGATCCGACACCAGACCCACGACTTCAGGGAGCCATCCATGCCCATCTATACCGCCCCCACCAAGGACACGCAGTTCATCCTGCACGACGTTCTCAAGGTCTCGCAATCCGACACCCCCGGCTATGCCGAACTGGACGCCGATTTCACCGGCGCCGTGCTGGAAGAGGCCGGCAAGATCGCTACCAACGTGCTGCACCCGCTGAACGCGGTAGGCGATACCGAGGGCTGCCGGCTGGAAAACGGCGTGGTCTACACGCCGACCGGGTTCAAGGACGCCTTTGAGCAGGTCAAGGAAGGCGGTTGGACCGGGCTGGACATGCCCGAGCAATATGGCGGCCAGAACATGCCCTATGTGATCGGCACCGCAGTGGGCGAGATGTTCTCGGCCTCGAACCAGGCCTTCACCATGTATCAGGGCCTGACCCATGGCGCCGCCTCGGCGATTCTGGCGCATGGCTCGGACGCGCAGAAGGATACCTATCTGCCCAAGATGGTATCCTGCGAATGGACCGGCACCATGAACCTGACCGAGCCCCATTGCGGCACCGATCTGGGCCTGATGCGCACCAAGGCCGAACCGCAGGCGGACGGTTCCTACAAGATCACCGGACAGAAGATCTTCATCTCGTCGGGCGATCACGATATGGCCGACAACATCGTGCACCTGGTGCTGGCCAAGATCGTGGGCGGTCCCGAGGGCATCAAGGGCGTGTCGCTGTTCATTGTCCCGAAGTTCATGGTGAACGAGGATGGCAGCCTGGGCGCGCGCAATGCCGTCTCGGTCGGCAAGATCGAGGAAAAGATGGGCATCCACGGCAACTCGACCTGCGTGATGAACTATGACGGCGCCACCGGCTATCTGCTGGGCGAGGAACACAAGGGCATGCGCGCCATGTTCACCATGATGAACGAGGCGCGGCTGGGCGTCGGCATGCAGGGCCTGGCCCAGGCCGATGCCGCGTACCAGAACGCGCTGGAATACGCCAAGGACCGGCTTCAGGGCCGCGACGTGACCGGGGCCAAGAACCCCGACGGCCCGGCCGATCCGCTGATCGTGCACCCCGACATCCGTCGCAACCTGATGGATCAGAAGAGCTTTACCGAGGGCGCCCGCGCCTTCATCCTGTGGGGCGCCACCATGATCGACGCGGCCCATCGCGCAGGCGACAAGGATGCCGATGGGCTGGTGTCGCTGCTGACACCGGTGATCAAGGGCTTCCTGACCGATCAGGGCTATGACATGACCGTGCAGGCGCAGCAGGTCTATGGCGGCCATGGCTACATCGAGGAATGGGGCATGTCGCAATATACCCGCGACGCCCGTATCGCGATGATCTACGAAGGCGCCAACGGCGTGCAGGCGCTGGACCTGGTGGGCCGCAAGCTCGCCCAGGACGGCGGCAAGCACGTGATGGCCTTCTTCGAACTGGTCAAGACCTTCTGCAAGGACAATGCAGGCGAGGACGAAGCCTATGACAAGGGGTTCATCGAACCGCTGAAAGCGGCGTCCAAGGATCTTCAGGCGGCGGGCATGTATTTCATGCAGAACGGCATGAAGAACCCCAACAACGCGCTGTCGGGTTCCTATGACTTCATGCACATGTTCGGCCATGTCTGCCTGGGCCTGATGTGGGCGCAGATGGCCAAGGCCGCCCGCGCCGCGCTGGCTGGCGGCGCCTCGGATACCGCGTTCTATGAGACGAAGATCGCGACCGGGCGCTACTACATGGCCCGCCGCCTGCCCGCCACCGCCATGCACCTGGCCCGCATCCAGACCGGCGCCGAAACGGTCATGGCCCTGGACGCGGCGAACTTCTAAGCTGCCGGGTGGGCAGAGATGCCCACCCACCCCAGCCCGACAGGAGAGCCCGATGCCGAAACGTTTCCGCCTGACCCGCCGCTTCCCGGTTGCGATGACCGAGGACGGCTATCGCAGGCTCAAGAGCTTCTCGCGCGAGGCCGGGCTGGACGAAGGCGAGGCATTGTCCTTCCTGTTCGAGAATTTCAACAGCGTGATCAACGAGGAGAACCTGATCCACCGGCTGCGCCTGTTCAACGCCGAGCTCGACGACCGCAAGCGGTAAAAGACGCCTTCGGCGAGAGTATTTGCAGCGGAATGAAGACCATGCGTGTCCACCCCGCCCTCCGGCCCGACCGCCAGGCGGAACGCAGGCGGGACGGCGGGGCTTCACTCCGCGCGGTCATCGGCTCTCCAGCCTGTACCGCAGCCGAAAACAGACCAGATTAACCTTAATGCCCGGTAAAGAGGCCCCTGCTTCATTTCGCCGGAAATACTCCACGGGGGTGCGGGGGTGTGAAACCCCCGCCGCGACATTGGCCAAGGGAGGCGACGATGACGATCAAACTCTACTGCTTCGGAGAAAGCGGAAATTCCTACAAGGCGGCGCTGGCGCTGCAACTCTCTGGCCTCGACTGGGAGCCGGTCTTTGTCGACTTCTTCGGCGGCGAGACCCGAACGCCCGAATTCCGCGCCAATATCAATGCGCTGGGCGAGGCGCCGGTGCTGGTCGATGGCGATTTCAAGACCGGGCAATCCGGCGCGATCCAGGCCTATGTGACCGAGGCGTCCGGCAAGTTCGGAGGCAAGACCCGTGAAGAGAATTACGAGATATTCCGCTGGGTGCTGTGGGACAACCACAAGCTCAGCTCGATGGCCGGCCTGACCCGGTTCCTGATGAACTTCGTGCCCGAGGACAAGCGTCCGCAAGAGGTGATCGCCTTCAACCAGGGTCGGCTCAAGGCTGCCTATGCCACGCTGAACGCCCATCTCGAGGGCCGCGACTGGATCGTTGGGGACAGCGTGACCAATGCCGATCTCAGCTGCTGCGGCTACCTCTTTTACCCCGAGCCTTTCGGCTTTGACCGCGCCGACTGGCCCCATATCGACGCCTGGCTGGACCGCATCGCCGCCCTGCCCGGCTGGAAACACCCCTATGACCTGATGCCCGGCAATCCGTCGGATCGCGCTTGAGGAGACCAAGATGACCGAAGCTTATATCTATGACGCCGTGCGCACACCGCGTGGCAAGGGCCGCAAGGACGGCAGCCTGCACGAGGTGACCTCGGTGCGCCTCAGCGCGCTGACGCTGAACGCGCTGAAAGAGCGCAACAATCTCGAAGGCCACGCGGTCGAGGACGTGATCTGGGGTAACGTCACCCAGGTGATGGAACAGGGCGGCTGCCTGGCGCGGACCGCGGTGCTGGCCTCGGACCTCGACCAGTCGATCCCGGGGCTTGCCATCAACCGGTTCTGTGCCAGCGGCATGGAGGCGGTGAACCTGGCCGCCAACCAGGTGCGTGGCGGCGCGGGCGATGCCTATATCGCCGGCGGGGTCGAGATGATGGGCCGCGTGGCCATGGGCAGCGACGGCGCCGCCATCGCCGTCGATCCCAGCATCGCGATGGAGACCTATTTCGTACCGCAGGGCATCTCGGCCGACATCATCGCCACCGAATACGGCTTTACCCGCGACCAGGCCGACGCGCTGGCGATGGAGAGCCAGCGCCGCGCCAAGGAGGCCTGGGACGAGGGCCGCTTTGCCAAATCGGTGATCCCGGTGCGCGACCAGAACGGGCTGACCATCCTGGATCATGACGAATACATGCGTCCGGGCACCGACATGCAGTCGCTGGGCGGCCTCAACCCCGCCTTCCAGATGATGGGCGAGCAGATGCCCGGCTTCGACAAGATCGCGATGCTGAAATATCCGCATCTGGAGCGGATCAACCATATCCACCATGCGGGCAACTCCTCGGGCATCGTGGACGGCGCCGCCGGCGTGCTGATCGGCAACAAGGAATTCGGCGAGAAATACGGGCTGAAGCCGCGCGCGCGCATCAAGGCCACCGCCAAGATCGGCACCGATCCGACCATCATGCTGACCGGCCCGGTGCCGGTGACCGAAAAGATCCTGGCCGATAACGGCATGAAGATCGGCGATCTCGACCTGTTTGAGGTGAACGAGGCCTTTGCATCGGTCGTCCTGCGCTTCCAGCAGGCCTTTGATGTCGACCCGGCGCTGGTCAACGTCAACGGCGGCTCGATTGCCATGGGTCACCCGCTGGGCGCCACCGGCGCGATCATCATCGGCACCCTGCTGGACGAGCTGGAGCGTCGTGACCTGGAAACCGGTCTTGCAACGCTCTGCATCGCGTCCGGCATGGGCGCGGCCACGATCATCGAGCGCGTGTGATGCCGAAACTGGACCTCGACAGTATCGAACGGCGTATCGGCTCGGTCTATCCGGGTCGGCTGAACGCGGCCATGGATGGCCGATCCAGCCTGCGCCTGGGCGATGCCGGCGGGCTGAGCCAGTTCGGTGTCAACCTCGTGCGGCTGGAACCCGGAGCGATGTCGTCGCTGCGCCATTACCACATGGAGCAGGACGAGTTCGTCATGGTGACCGAGGGTGCGCTGGTTCTGATCGACGACCAGGGCGAGCATCCGATGGTTCCGGGCGACTGCGCCACCTTTCCCGCTGGCGACCCGAACGGGCACCAGTTCGTCAATCGCACCGATGCGCCCGCCACCTTCCTGGTGGTGGGCACGCGGACCCCGACCGAGACCGCTTATTACAGCGATATGGACATGATGGTGAAACAGGATGCCTCGGGCTTCGCTTTCACCCGCAAGAATGGCAGCCCGCTGACGGCTGACCAGATCGGAGACGACAATGAGTGATTTTACACTGACCAAGGACGCCGACGGCGTCGCCTTCATCACCTGGGATGCTCAGGGCAAGTCGATGAACGTGATGACCCGCGAGGCCTTTGAACTGGTTGACAGCCTGGTCGATCAGGCGCTGGCCGATGACGAGGTCAAGGGCATCGTCATCACCAGCGGCAAGTCGGATTTTGCCGGTGGCATGGACCTGAACACGCTGGCGGTGATCCGCGAGGAAGCGGGCGACAACCCGGCTCAGGGCCTGTTCGATTTTGTCATGGGCGGCCACCGCATCCTGCGCAAGCTGGAACTGGCGGGCATGGACCCCAAGACTAAGAAGGGCGGCAAGCCGGTGGCCTGCGCCATCAACGGCACCTGCGCCGGGATCGGCACCGAGATCGCGCTGGCCTGTCACCACCGGGTGATGACCAGCAATCCCAAGGCCAAGATCGGCCTGCCCGAGATCCTGCTGGGCATCTTCCCCGGCGGCGGCGGTACCATCCGCTATTCCCGCATGGTGGGCGCCATGGCGGCGGCCCCGGTCCTCTTGGAAGGCAAGATGATGGACCCGGCCAAGGCCAAGGGCGCGCAGATGGTCGATGCCCTGGCGGATGATCCGGTCGCCGCGGCCAAGGAATGGGTGCTGAACGCCAAGGATGCCGATCTGGTCAAACCCTGGGACGCCAAGGGATACAAGATGCCCGGCGGCGCCCCCTATCATCCAGCGGGTTTCATGACCTTTGTCGGCGCCTCGGCCATGGTCAACGGCAAGACCCAGGGTGCCTTCCCCGCGCCCAAGGCGCTGTTGAGCGCCATCTACGAGGGCGCTCTGGTCGATTTCGACACCGCGCTGCGCATCGAGGCGCGCTGGTTCACCCATGTACTGATGAACCCCTCCTCCTCGGCCATGATCCGCAGCCTCTTCATCAACAAGCAGGCGCTGGAAAAAGGCGCCGTGCGGCCCAAGGACATCCCCGACCAGCGGGTCAAGAAACTAGGCGTGCTGGGCGCGGGTATGATGGGCGCGGGCATCGCGCTGGTCAGCGCGCAGGCGGGCATGGAGGTCGTTCTGATCGACCGTGACCAGGCCGCCGCCGACAAGGGCAAGGCCTATACCGAAGCTTACCTCGACAAGGGGATGAAGCGCGGCAAGGTCACCGCCGAAAAGAAAGAGGCGATGCTGGGCCTGATCACCGCCACCCCGGATCTGGACGCGCTCAAGGGCTGTGACCTGATCATCGAGGCGGTGTTCGAGGATCCGGGCGTCAAGGCCGAGATGACCAAAAAGGTCGAGGCGATCATCCCCGAGGACTGCATCTTTGCCTCCAACACCTCGACCCTGCCGATCACTGGCCTGGCCAAGGCAAGCGTGCGGCCCGAGCAGTTCATCGGCATCCACTTCTTCTCGCCGGTCGAAAAGATGCTGCTGGTCGAGATCATCAAGGGCAGGGAAACCGGACCGCGCGCGGTGGCCAAGGCGCTGGATTACGTGCGCCAGATCCGCAAGACCCCGATCGTGGTCAATGATGCGCGCTTCTTCTACTGCAACCGCTGCATCATCCCTTATGTCAACGAAGGCGCGCGGATGATCACCGAAGGCGTGTCGCCGGTGCTGATCGACAATGCGGCGCGGCAGCTGGGCTTCCCGGTGGGTCCGATCCAGCTGACCGACGAGACCTCGATTGATCTCGGCGCCAAGATCGCGCGGGCGACCAAGGCGGCGATGGGCAATGCCTATCCCGAAAGCCCGGCGGATGACCTGATCTTCTGGATGGAAGAGCTGGGGCGGATGGGCCGCAAGGCCAATGCGGGCTTCTTCGACTATGACGACAAGGGCAAGCGCACCGGCTACTGGAAAGGCCTCCAGGACAAGTACCCGCTGGCCGAGGAACAACCCGACCTGATCGAGGTGCAGGAACGTCTTATGTTCGCACAGGTGCTGGAAGCGGTCCGCGCGCTGGAGGAAGGCGTGCTGGAAGACATCCGCGAAGGCGACGTGGGCGCCATCCTGGCCTGGGGCTTTGCCCCCTGGTCGGGCGGCCCGCTCAGCTGGATCGACATCATCGGCACCCCCTATGCGGCGGACCGCTGCGACCAGCTGGCGGCGAAATACGGCGAGCGCTTCGCCTGCCCGCCGCTGCTGCGCGAAATGGCCGACAAGGGCCAGAGCTTCTATGGACGTTTCGACCCCGAGGCGAAATCGGCGGCCTGAAACGCGGCCTGAAAAAGAGTACCGGCGCCCTCTCACGGAGGCGCCGGTTTGTCATAAGGGGGGGTCTGATCAGCCGAACGGGTTCGGCGCCACCGGGCGGCCAGGGCGTGGCGGACGCATCGGCAGGTTGGGTAGATCAGCAGGTTCGCAGCCCAGCGCGCGATCGTCATCATCGTCGATCAGGCAGTTGACCAGGAACCGCGCCGCCGCGCCACCAAGCCGTTCGTATAGCGCTTTGTGCGAAATATCAGCGCTGTCCAGCAGTTGCCGGGGTGCCGGGCAATGGACAAGTAACCCGCCCTCGACATAGATCACTTCGTCCTGGCGAAAGGCCAGCGTGGTCAGCTCTATCCGGTCGCTGGGCCGACCCGCCGCGATACCGCGATAGCCACGCAGCAGGCGGGCGGGCACCACCGCATAGGGATCGCCCAGCATATCCAGCACCGCCTCGCATTCCACCAGCAGGCCCTGATCAGGCATCAGCCACAAATCTTGTCGGTTGTGGCACGCCCCTTTGGGCACCCGAACCGGGTGCAACGCGGTTGGCCGATCGGTCGGCAACGTCACCGTCTCCCTTTGGATATCGGCAACCGTCTGCATGGCATGGTCAAAGGTCAGTACCTTGTCGCCCACCTTGAGCGTTTCCACGGGTTGCCAGCCAAGATTGGAGGCGATCGAGGTTCCCGCCAGGAACCCCGATTGCCCTGTGATCAGCGGTCCGTCGAGCATCGCCATAGCATCTTCCATGACGGGACTCTCCCCCGCTCCTTTTCGTTTCCATCCGAACATACGCGCCGTCCCTCATGTGGCAGCAGCAAGAGCCTGGCTTGCCGGATTAACCAAGTTGTGAGGACAGGACACTCGATTCGAGGGCCGGAAACAGGCCGCGACAAGGGAGAAATTGTGGCATTGGCCGGGCTATTTCGGACAATGCCGCGCGGTCTGGCGGATTGACGCCGAGCGCGCAACAGCCCCCTAGTCGAAGCGGTAACCAAACCGAGCGATATCGCTTGCACAGGCCTCGCCCAAGGCCTCGGCGGCGCGGTCCGAGTAGTACGTGCGATAATCGGCGGCGCGCTCGGACCGGTTCGCGCGCGGCATGTCCAGCGCAAAGCCCAGATGCGCGGTCAGCGGTGCCAGATCGGTCTCCAGATGCTCCAGCCGGATATAGGCGGCGCAGTGTTCCACCCCGTCGGCGCGGCGCATATAGCTGGGGGCCGGGGCCGCACGAAAGGCCGCCAGCGTCTGCGGAGCGGTGACAAAACCCTCGAACTCCACCCGCCGGGCCAGATGTACCGCCGGATGGTCAAAGCCCTGCACCCGCAGCCAGTGATAATAGCTGACAGCCCGGTCCCAGGGATTGCGCACAAGGGTGAAGGCAAAGAGGTCGGCCAGCGCCTCAGGCGCGATCAGCCCGTCGATATCGGCCAGGGTCGAATGTTTCCACAAGCGACCGCGCGCCCGAACCCCCTTCAGACGACCGCGCCGGCGGATCGCCTTGGGCGTGTCGCCGATCAGGATGTCATCCTTCATCGCCCGCGCCTCCAGCGCCAGCGCCAGCGAGGTGCCGCCCGTCTTGGGGATGTGCACGAAGATATAGCCGCGACCCGGTGAAATGATCATGCCGTCACGGTAGCGACGCGGACAGCGGCCCTCAACCCGATCTGAGCGCGATGATCGCGCCCGCCAGCACGATCAGCCCGATGCCCAGCATTTGCCAGGGCCCCAACCCCACGCCCAGCACGACCCAGGCAAAGAGCGGACCAAAGATCATCACCGAGAATTCGAAGACAGAGACATAAGAGGGCTCGCCCAGTTGATAGGCCCGGATCAACATGAAGACGGCGGTGGCCGATCCCACTGCCTGAAGCGCAACCCAAGGCATCGCCTCGGTCATCGGCCAGACCCAGCCGCGCGCGACGAACCCGTCCGGCCCAGGCACCGGCGCCGCAGGAAAGAACGCCAGCCAGATCAATCCCGCCAGACCGGTCAGGCCCAACGCCGTCACCATCGCCGCCAGCAGCGCCGCCGTGCTCTCGCCCGCGCAGTGGTTGCGGGTGACCACCGCACCCAACGCATAGAAGAACCCTCCCGCAACCGGGATCAGCACCGTCGCATCGAAGGCGCTCGGATCGGGTTGCAACACGAACAGGATACCGGCAAAGCCCATCAGAACCGCCAGGATGCGCCAGGGTCCGATCCGCTGGCGCAATCCAAAGGCGGTGATCAGCAGCACGAAGATCGGCGAGGTGAACAACCCCGCCAGCGCCTGCGCGATCGGCATGAAGGCCAAAGCACTGAAATAGAACAGCATCGCCACCGTCAACAACAGGCTGCGCAACAGGACCCAGCCCTTGCGGCGCGGCAGCAATCCACCCAGACCCATCAGAGACATCAGCGCCACCAGGGGCAGCATCATCACCGCGCGGGTGAAATGGAACTGCCACAGCCCGATGCTCTCGGCCAGCCGGATCACGAAATTGTCGATCACGCCGATGATGCTCATCGCCGCGATCATGTAGAGTGCCGCCGCCAGGGGCGCCGAAGGATTTTCTGCCTGCATCCCGACGGAATAGTCGGGGCTTGCGAACTGGTCTTGTCCCAAAGCGACACCGGAGACAGGTTTTTCCTGCGACCTCAGACACCGCGCTACCCATTTGCCGCTGGCCCGGCAACGGTGTAGTCTGATGAAAAACGAGAACGAGCATCCCGTACCAGGCATGACAGCGCTCAAGCAATACGAACGGATCGAGGCAACCGGCCTCTGGCGCCCTGCGCCAGAAGCTCAGAGGCGTGAGGTTCTGGTCTCGATCGGCGAAGCGACGCTGACGATCTCTGATTTCAATGATCGGGCCCTGACCCACTGGTCGCTGGCGGCATTGGAACGACAAAACCCCGGCGCATTCCCGGCGCTCTATTCCCCCGACGGTGATCCGGGCGAAACGCTGGAACTGGCCGAAGGCGAGACCACGATGATCACCGCAATAGACCGCCTGCAACGGGCCATAGACAGCCGGCGGGCCCGTCCCGGTCGCATCCGCTGGATTACTGTGGCGCTGGTGATGACGGTTGTGCTGGCGGGACTGGCCCTTTGGTTGCCCGGCGCCTTGAGGCGGCATGTGGTAGCGGTGGTTCCCGAGATCAAGCGGCAAGAGATCGGCCGCGCAGTTCTGGTCCGCGTAGAGCGGGTCACCGGGCAGGCTTGTACCGGCGAGGAGACCGACGCGATCCTGTCCCGGCTTGCCCAACGCACTGGTGTGCGGCGGCTGGTCGTGGTGCCCGGAGGGCGCGCGGACAGCTTGTTCTTACCTGGCGGTATCGTAGTTCTGAACCACGCGCTGATCGGTGATCACGAGGACAGTTCCATCGCCGCGGGTTACATCCTGGCAGAGCGCGCCCGGGCTCAGGCCCAGGATCCGCTCGATGACCTGCTTTATCGCGCTGGCCCTGTCGCGTCGTTCCGGCTGTTGACGACCGGTTCACTGACACCTGGCATTCTTGACAGCTATGCCGAGCGCGTGCTGGCCGAACCACGCCCCGATCTTCCCGATGAAACGCTGCTGGGAGTGTTCAGCCAGGCAGCGATCCCGTCGTCACCTTATGCCTATGCGCGCGACATCACCGGCGAAACCGTGCTGGGCCTGATCGAGGCCGACCCGATGACGGGACGCACGCTGGAACCGGTTCTGGCCGATCGCGACTGGGTTCGGTTGCAGGATATCTGCGGCGGCTAAGACACCCGCTCCGGTCACAAACGAAAAGGGCCGCCAGGTTGGCGGCCCTTTTCGCTAAAAAAACATAATCAGCGGCTGCTTCGCGTCACCTTACCCGCCGTACCGGCCGGGGCGCTGCGCGTTGACAATCGCAAATGCAGAGGTGGCTTGGCACCATTTGTATAAGCCCGTTCGCCATGCACCACGGTGATCGTTCTGGGATTAGTCTCGACCGGCAGCAGGGTACGCGGCAGTTCGCGAGTCCAAAGCTGTTCCATCTGTGCGTCCCCTTCGGCAGTACGCATACCGCGCAGCGGGTTCAACCGGCCATCCTCGCGATGAACAGCTCGGAACCCTGTGGGGGTGTTGAAACTGCTATACTGGATCGCCGGGCGCAGGGTGCGTTCGGCCCTATGCGGGTTGAGCCGATCGTCGGTCCAGACCGGCCGATAGCCGGCCGGAATCTGCACATTGGTGGTGTTCTGACGTTTGTCGTAGATATGTTGTGGCACGACGCGGGTGTTGAGCGAAACGCGAACTCCGGTGTCGCCTACTTTCAGCGACGAGTTCTTGCGGGTGCCATAGGTGATCGGAGGCTCTGCCTGTGGTCCGCAGCGCACTCCGGTCTGATTGATATAGCGCTGGCTCAGTGTCGAAGCGTTGGAACAGCCCCCCGTCGCCGCAGCTGGCGCAACCATGCGTGGCTTTACCTGCGCAGGCGCTGCGGCCGGTGCCACGGGCACCGCGACCGAAGTCGGGCGCGCGGTGGTGGTCCGGGTAGTCGGTACCGCGACAGGGCGCGCGGTGGCGGCCCGGATTGTCGGCGTCCGGGGTGTGGTCGCGGTGCGAACCGTCGTTGCAGGCGTTGTGCGGACGGTTGTCGCCGGAGCTGTTCGGGGTGCTGGGCTAGCCGCCGTGCGCACCTGCGGTTTCGGCGTCGCGGTGGCGGTTGTCCTGGTCGTGGGTTTCGCTGCAGGCTGGTCGAGGGTGATCACCTTCGGCGCTGCTTGTTGCGGCGCGGCCTTGGTCGCCCCGGCCACTGCGGTAGGCTTGTAACCACAGACTTGCTTGCGCTCGCGAGAGACGCGTGGCACCCAGGTCACATTACCGTCTATGCCAGCGCGGATATAGATGCACCCACGGCTGTCAACGTATTGCTTGCCCTGGTAGGAAGTGGGCGGAAACTCGGCCGGTGGTGTCGCGTTGCGCAACGTCTGAGCGTTCAGCGTACTGAATCCGATACTGAGCCCGATCACCGAAAGCGCAACAATTCTTGTAACTCGCATACCTGCCCCCACAAGATGTGGACGCAGGATGCAGGAAATCCCATAGTTAGTAAAGCGACAGTTGCCGCAATCTGCCCCTATTTCGTGCCGAACATGCGGTCACCGGCATCGCCCAGGCCCGGCATGATATAGCCCTTGGAGTTCAGCGCCCGGTCGAGCGAAGCGGTGACGATCGGCACATCCGGGTGCGCCTCTTTCATCCGCGCCACGCCTTCGGGCGCGGCCAGCAGGCAGAGGAAGCGGATATCGGTGGCGCCAGCCTGTTTCAGCAGGTCGATGGCCGCGGCGGAACTATTGCCTGTGGCCAGCATAGGATCGACCGCGATCACCAGCCGATCCTGCAACCCTTCGGGCACCTTGAAATAATACTGCACCGGTTGCAGCGTTTCCTCGTCGCGATAAAGGCCGACAAAGCCGACCCGCGCCGAAGGGACCAGTTCCAGCACCCCGTCGAGCATGCCGTTGCCCGCCCGCAGGATCGACACCAGCGCCAGCTTCTTGCCCGCGAGTATAGGCGCCTCCATCTCTTCCAGCGGGGTCTCGATGGTGCGGGTGGTCAGCGGCATCTCACGCGTGACCTCATAGGCCAAAAGCTGGGTGATCTCGCGCAGAAGCTGGCGGAATGATGCGGTCGAGGTGCCCTTGTCCCGCATCAGGGTCAGTTTGTGCTGCACCAGCGGGTGGTCGACGACGGTCAGATGTTCGTTCATGATGTCTCCAGTCTCTTTGCGACCCGGCTCCGGGTGTCTTCATCGCAGAATGCCGCGCCAAGCGCCGTGGCGTTCAGGTGGGCGAAATCCTCTGCCCCCCAGCCAAAGGCCTTGGCCAGCATCTCATATTCGCGCCGCATCGTGGTATGGAAAAACGGCGGATCGTCGGTGGATATGGTGACGCGGACACCCGCGTCGCGCAAACGCGCGATGGGATGGGCCGCAAACGAGGGGTAAAGGCCCAGCACCACGTTCGAGCCGGGACAGACCTCGAGCGTGATGCCCCGGTCGGCCAGTTCATGCACCAGATCGGGGTCCTCGATAGCGCGCACGCCATGGCCGATGCGTTCGACCCCCAGCACACGCACCGCGTCTCGCACACTGTCCGGCCCGCCAAATTCGCCCGCATGGGTGGTGAGTCTCAGCCCCGCCTCGCGCGCACAGTCGAAGGACCAGGCATAATCGCCCTGTTTGCCCACACCCTCGTTGCCGCCCATGCCGAACCCCACGATCCAGTCGCCCGCCGTCTCGGCAGCGCAGCGGGCGGCGCGCTTGGCCTGATCGGGGCCGAAATGGCGCACACAGGTGACGACACCACGCAGGGTGATGCCCAGTTTCGCCTCGGCCGCGTCCGCAGCATCGCGGATGGCGGCCAGATAGTCGCGCCAGGCGGCGACATCGCCGCCACCGCAGAAATCGGGGCTGAGGAAGGTCTCGGAATAGACCACCCCGTTCTCGGCGCTTTGTTCCAGGATGGCCCAGGTCAGGCGGCGGAACTCCTCGGGGCCGGTCAGCACCGAGGAAGCGGCTTCGTAGATGCTGAGGAAATGGGCGAAATCGCGAAAATCATAAGAGCCGTCGGGCTTGAAAATGCCGCGCAGGTCGATCTTTTTCTCATGCGCCAGCTGCCGGATCAGGGCGGGGGGTGCCGCGCCTTCGTGATGCAGGTGCAATTCGACCTTGGGCAGGTCGGCGACCGGGGGCTGTTCTTCGGTCACAGGAAGCTCCTCCCCGGCCCCTGCGCCGGAATAGCCAGATGCGCCGCCACCGAGGCGGCGATATCGGCGAAATTCACCTGTCCGATCTGCCCGGCGCCACGCCCGGCCACCAGAACCGGCACCTGTTCGCGGGTGTGATCGGTACCGCTCCAGCTGGGATCGTTGCCATGATCGGCGGTCAGAACCATCAGGTCGCCGGGCCGCAGGCTTTGCAGGATTTGGCCGATCTCGCGGTCAAACCACTCCAGCGCCCGTGCATATCCGCTAATGTCGCGGCGGTGGCCGTAAAGGCTGTCGAACTCGACAAAATTGGCAAAGGTCAGGCTGCCCTCTTCGGCGGTGGCGACCAGCCGGGCGAGATGGGTCATCAGCTCGGCATCCGACCCTTTGACCACATCGTCGATCCCTTGCATCGAGAAGATATCGCCGATCTTGCCAACCCCATGCACCCGGCGGCCCGCATCCTGCGCCCAGTTGGTCAGCACCGGCGCGGGCGGGGTGATGGCAAAATCCTTGCGGTTGGTGGTGCGGGTGAACCCGGTCTCGGGCGTACCGACAAAGGGCCGCGCGATCACCCGCCCTACCTTCATCGCATGCAGGCGCGGCGCGACGGCCTTGCACAGCGCCAAGAGCCGGTCGAGGCCAAAGGTCTCCTCATGCGCGGCGATCTGGAACACGCTGTCGGCGGAGGTGTAGCAAATGGGCTGACCCGTCCGCATATGCTCGGCCCCGTGGCGGTCGATCATCACCGTGCCCGAAGCATGGCAATTGCCAAGGATGCCGTCGCTGCCAGCAGCCTCGGCCACCGCCTGTGCCAGATCATCCGGAAAGGCGGGGGTCGTTTGAGGGAAATAGTGCCAGTCCCACGGCACCGGCAGGCCCGCCAGCTCCCAATGGCCCGACGGCGTGTCCTTGCCCCGGCTGTGTTCGCGCGCGCAGCCCCAGAGGCCAGAAGGGTCCGCCGCCAGCCCCGGCGTCGCCGCACCCGAGGCGAGCCGGGTCGCCGCGCCCAGGCCCAGCTGGTCGAGATGGGGCAGATGCAGCGGGCCGCTGCGCCCCTCTTCCGCCGCGCCACGCGCGCAGGCCTGGGCGATATGGGCCAGCGTGTTGGCGCCGGTATCGGGGCGGTCGCCGTTAAAGAAAGTATCGGCATCCGGCGCACCGCCGATGCCGACCGAATCCATCACCACCAGAAAGGCACGGGTCATGGCGTGATCCTTTCATGGATAAGCGGTGGCGCGGCCACCGGCTCTGGCCCGATGGTGATCGCCGCGCGCAGGGTGGCCTCGGCGGCCTCTGCCGCCTCTTGCCTTGCGGCGTGGATGGTGGCGAGCGGGGTGCTTGGGTTAACCGCTGTGCCCAGCCGGATCACCCGTGACAGGCCAACCGCCGGGTCAACAACATCGGTCTCGACCTGCCGCCCGCCGCCCAGCGCCACCACGGCAAGGCCCAGCGCCTCGCCGTCGATGGCGGTGACATAGCCTGACGCGCGGGCGGGAACCTCGCGGATCACGGTTGCCTCGGGCAGGAACCGCTGCCAGTTCTCGACAAATTGCACCGGCCCGCCGACAGCCGCGATCATGCGACCAAAGCGGTCGGCCGCGCGACCGTCTGAGATGATGGCAGCAATGCGCGCGGCCCCGCTGACCGCATCCGGTGCCAGCCCCGCATCAGAGAGCAGCACGCCGCCCAGCTCGGCCGAGAGCTGTGCCAGCGGGTCATCAGCGTGACCGCAGGTCAGCACCCGCATCACCTCGCCCACCTCAAGCGCATTGCCGAGGCTGGGCGCCAGCGGCTGGCTCATATCGGTGATCAGGGCCGAGGTCCGGCAGCCAGCGGCATTGGCGGTCTCGGTCAGGGCAAGGGCCAGCGCGCGCGCCTCGTCCGGCGATTTCATGAAGGCGCCGCTGCCCAGTTTCACGTCCAGAACCAACGCATCGGGGCTGGCGGCCAGTTTCTTGGACAGGATCGAGGCGGTGATCAGATCGAGGCTTTCGACCGTGGCGGTCACATCGCGGATGGCATAGAGCCGCTTGTCGGCGGGCGCGATGCGGGCGGTGGCGCCGACAATTGCGGCCCCGGTGTCGCGCACCACCTGCGCCAGTCGGTCAGGCCCAAGCTGGATGGTGACGCCGGGGATCGCCTCCATCTTGTCGAGCGTGCCGCCGGTATGGCCCAGCCCCCGGCCCGAGATCATCGGCACATAGGCGCCACATTCGGCCAGCGCGGGCGCCAGCACCAGGCTGACGCAATCGCCGACGCCGCCGGTGGAATGCTTGTCGATCACCGGCCCGTCGAAATCCCAGTGGAGCACATCGCCGGTATCGCGCATGGCCAGCGTCAGCGCCGCGCGCCCCTCGGGGCCAAGCCGCCCCATGCAAACACCCATGGCAAAGGCGCCTGCCTGGGCATCGCTGACTGAACCGTCGGCAAGGCCCTGGGCAAACCAGGTCAGCTCAGCCGCACTGGGCACCTCGTGCCGTCTGAGCCGGGCAATGATGGCACGTGCATCCATGGTTCAGCTTTTGTCCATATGGGCCGCGCCGAAGGCGCCGGGCAGGAGCTGACCGATGGTCATCGCGGTTTCGATCCCATCGAGATTGGCCATGGTCACGACCACATCCGGATCCCCGAATTCAGCCAGTTTCTGTCGGCAGCCACCGCAGGGCGGCACCGGCGCCGGGCTATCGGCGACCACATAGACCTCGGTCAGGCGGCTTTCGCCCGCGGCAACCATTGCAGCGATGGCGCCCGCTTCGGCGCAGGTGCCTTCGGGATAGGCGATGTTCTCGACGTTGCAACCGGCATAGACCGCGCCCGAGGCGGCCCGGATCGCCGCACCGACCTTGAACCGGGAATAAGGCGCATGGGCGTTTTCACGAACGGTCAGGGCGGCGGATTTGAGGCTCATGGCGATTCCCCGGTTTTTGATCATCTGGTCGGAAATGCATAGCCTATCCCGCACCCGCGCGCGAGAGGAACCACCGGGCAAGGGGGCGCTGCCCCCGTCCTGCGGACTCCCCCGGAGTATTTTGGGCGGAATGAAGGAGCTTTAGCCCAGTGTGGTGGTGAAGGTTCCGGGCAAGGTGACCTCGAGCAATTCGATATCGTCAGAAGGGTCGGACAGGCGGGTGCGCATGCCCGGCGGGATGACGAAGGCGTCGCCCTGTTCCAGCGGGAAGGGATCGCGCCCCTCGCCCTCGAGCGTCACGGTGCCGTTCATCACGAAAGTGAAGAGGATATCGGTGTCATGGGCCGCCCATTGCGGCACACCCTGCCCCCGGCGCACCACCTGCACTCCGGCCACGCCCTTGGTGTTGGCGGCGATGGTGGTGTCACGGCAGATATAGCCCGGCAGGCGGAAGGGGGACCATTCGGCGCCCTCGGCGCGGTTATAGACAAAGCGCTGGCCCTGCCACTCGCGGTCGGGGCGCAGGTGCGGTGTGGGCAGGGTCATCTCGTGGTCGATCTCGGTGACATGCTCGGCCGGCACGCCAATCTCGATCACCTGCACGTTGTCGCTGGCCTCGAGCACGCGGTGGCGAATCTCGGGCGGCTGGATGAAGCAATCCCCGGCGGTCAGGCGCATCTTGTCGCCCTGATCCTCGTAGACCACATCGACCCAGCCATGAATGCAGAAGATGAGCTGAAAGCCGACCCGGTGGAAATGCACCATGTCAGGCACCGGCCCGCCGTCGGGGATGCGGATATGGCTGGCGATGATCGAGCCGCCGAGGCGCGAGGGCACCAGATCGCGGTAATGCATACCGGCCCGCCCGATGATCCAGGGCGCCTGATCCTTGAGCCGGCGCACCACGAATGTGTGTTCGGTTTGCGGCATCACCAATGGCGGGTGGCGTTCCTCGATCTCGATCCGCGTGCCATTGGGCGCGGTCAGGCGGCGCTGGCCATCGGCGAATCCGTCCGGGTCATCGGTGAGGATGCGCAGGGTGCTGGGCGCTTCGGGCGCGCCTTTTTCGATGCGCAGGCGCAGGCCGTGGCCCGAGAACACCGCGATGCGCGGGTCGTCGGCGGGATAGATCATGTCCATCCGCATGCCCAGAACCTTGGTATAAAAGGGGATGTCGTCGCGCAGTTCCTGCGTCGGCAGGCGCATCTCGGCTATGGTGTCGGTCATCGGTCCCTCCCTCGCGGGGCGAGAGTGGCGGTCGTGCTCCGCTTTGGCAAGCGGGGCTGCGACCTTGTTGCGCAAAAATCCCGGTTTCCGCCACGTCAAATTTAGTTTAATGCTAAACTAGTTCCCCGAGGAGGATTTTCCGAGATGTCCGACCAGCCCAGCCAGCGCCAGGCGGCGCTTGATTACCACGCCTTTCCCAAGCCCGGAAAGCTGGAGATTCGGGCCACCAAACCCATGGCCAACGGCCGCGATCTGGCCCGCGCCTATTCGCCCGGCGTGGCCGAGGCCTGTCTGGAGATCAAGGATAACGCCGCCCATGCCGAGACCTATACCGCGCGCGGCAACCTGGTGGCGGTGGTGTCCAACGGCACCGCGGTGCTCGGGCTCGGCAATATCGGCGCACTGGCCAGCAAACCGGTGATGGAAGGCAAGGCGGTCCTGTTCAAGAAATTCGCGGGCATCGACTGTTTCGACCTTGAGGTGAACGAGAGCGACCCGGAGAAACTGGCCGATATCGTCTGTGCGCTCGAGCCGACTTTCGGAGCCATCAACCTGGAAGACATCAAGGCGCCCGACTGTTTCATCGTCGAGAAACTGTGCCGCGAGCGGATGAACATCCCCGTCTTTCACGACGATCAGCATGGGACCGCAATCGTGGTGGGCGCCGCTGCGCGCAACGCGCTGCATGTGGCGGGCAAGGCGTTCGAGGATATCAAGATCGTTTCGACCGGGGGGGGCGCCGCGGGAATCGCCTGCCTGAACATGCTGCTGAAACTGGGCGTGAAGCGCGAGAATATCTGGCTCTGCGATATTCACGGGCTGGTCTATGAGGGGCGCGCCGAGGACATGAACCCGCAAAAGGCGTGTTTTGCCCAAGCCACCGATCTGCGCACGCTGGACGATGTGATCGAGGGGGCCGATCTGTTCCTGGGCCTCAGCGGGCCCAACGTGCTGAAGCCCGAGATGGTGGCGCGCATGGCGAAACGTCCGATCATCTTTGCGCTGGCCAACCCCACGCCCGAGATCCTGCCCGACGCGGCGCGCGCGGTGGCACCGGACGCGATCATCGCAACCGGCCGCAGCGACTTTCCGAACCAGGTCAACAACGTCCTGTGCTTTCCCTTCATCTTTCGCGGGGCGCTGGATGTGGGCGCCACCGAGATCAACGACGCCATGCAGATCGCCTGTGTCGAAGGCATCGCGGAACTCGCCCGCATCACCACCAGCGCCGAGGCGGCGGCAGCCTATCAGGGCGAGCAGCTGACATTCGGGGCCGATTACCTGATCCCCAAACCCTTTGACCCACGCCTTGTCGGGGTCGTCTCCTCTGCCGTGGCGCGCGCCGCGATGGAGAGCGGCGTCGCGCGCCGCCCGATCGCCGATCTGGAAGCCTATCGGCAGAAGCTGAACCAGAGCGTGTTCAAATCCGCCCTGCTGATGCGCCCGGTGTTCGAGGCGGCGGCCAAGGCAGCGCGGCGGCTGGTCTTTGCCGAGGGCGAGGACGAGCGCGTTCTGCGCGCGGCACAGGCCATTCTGGAAGAGACCACCGAGACCCCGATCCTGATCGGTCGCCCCGAGGTGATCGAGGCGCGTTGTGAAAAGCTGGGCCTGTCGGTACGCCCTGGCCAGGATTTCCAGATCGTGAACCCGGAAAACGACCCGCGCTACTACGATTACTGGACCTCTTATCACCAGTTGATGCAGCGGCGCGGCGTCACCCCGGATCTGGCCAAGGCGATCATGCGCACCAACACCACCGCCATCGGCGCCATCATGGTGCACCGGGGCGAGGCTGACAGCCTGATCTGCGGCACCTTCGGCGAATATCGCTGGCACCTGAACTATGTGCAGCAGGTACTGGGCACCCACGACCTGCGCCCGCATGGCGCGCTGTCGCTGATGATTTTGGAAGACGGGCCGCTGTTCATTGCCGACACCCATGTGCGCAGCCGCCCCAGCCCCGAGGAGCTGGCCGAGATCACGCTGGGTGCTGCGCGTCATGTGCGCCGCTTCGGCATCGAACCGCAAATCGCCTTTTGCTCGCAATCGCAATTCGGCAACCAGGCCGAAGGCTCGGGCCTGCGGTTGCGGCAGGCGATCGAGATATTGGACAGCCAACCGCGTGACTTTGTCTATGAGGGCGAGATGAACCTCGACAGCGCGCTGGACCCTGAACTGCGCCAGCGCATCTTTCCCAATTCACGACTGCATGGGGCGGCGAACGTGTTGATCTTTGCCCATGCGGATGCGGCCAGCGGCGTACGCAACGTGCTCAAGATGAAAGCGGGCGGTATCGAGGTTGGGCCGATCCTGATGGGCATGGGCAACAAGGCGCATATCGTGACCCCCTCGATCACCGCGCGCGGGCTTTTGAACATGGCGGCCATTGCCGGAACCCCGGTCGCTCACTACGGTTGATCCCGGTGGCGTCTTGCCGCCAACAGGGAGAACCGCAATGAAGGGACATTGCCATTGCGGCGCGGTGCGCTGGCAGAGCGACGGTGACGTCGCGTGGAGCTGTTATTGCCACTGTGCCGATTGCCGCCGCAACTGCGCCGCGCCGGTCACCGCCTTTTTCGGGCTTCCGCATGAGAGTGTCGTGTGGAGCGGCGATGCCCCGCGCATCTATCGTTCATCAGACCGTGTCGAGCGGCTGTTCTGCGGCACCTGCGGCACCCAGATGGCCTATCGCAACGCCGATGATCGCGTGAACATCCATCTTTATACCGCAACGCTGGAGGACCCGTCGGTGCTCCCACCCCGGTTTCACGTATTTCATGCCGCGCGACTTCCCTGGCTGAACTTGCAGGACGATCTGCGTCGCTTCGACCGCACGACCGACTAAGAGCGATTCCGGCACCTTTGCAGATCAATCATTTGCAACTTTGCAAAGAGGCTCAAATTTTCCGGCAAACCAGACAAGAAAAGCGGCTTTGCAAAAATTTGCAGACCCGATCAGGCAATCTCTGCAAATTTCTTGCGATAATGTGACGCGACGTCCTTTGTCCGGCTTGCCCGGTGGCGCCGCTATGCCTAACACACCAGCCAGCCGAACGTGAGGAGGACGCCATGGCATATCAGGACGTTTACGAGAGCTGGAAGAGCGATCCCGAAGCCTTCTGGATGGAGGCCGCCAAGAGCATCGACTGGGTCGAGGCGCCCAGCCGTGCGCTCGATGACAGCAACGCCCCGCTCTATGAATGGTTCACAGATGCCAAGGTCAACACCTGCTGGAACGCGGTCGACCGCCATGTCGAGGCCGGGCGAGGTGAGCAGACCGCGATCATCTATGACAGCCCGATCACCCAAACCAAGCGGCAGATTTCCTATGTCGAACTGCGCAATCGTGTGGCCATGCTGGCCGGTGCCCTGCGCGCCAAGGGTGTGGAAAAGGGCGACCGCGTCATCATCTACATGCCGATGATCCCCGAGGCGCTGGAGGCGATGCTGGCCTGTGCCCGTCTGGGCGCCGTGCATTCGGTGGTCTTCGGCGGGTTTGCCGCCAACGAACTGGCCGTACGCATCGACGATGCCCAGCCCAAGGCGATCATCGCCGCATCTTGCGGGTTGGAGCCGGGCCGCGTGGTGCATTACAAGCCCCTCCTCGACGGCGCCATCGACATGGCGAAACACAAGCCCGATTTCTGTGTGATCTTCCAGCGCGAGCAGGAAGTGGCCCAACTGGTCGAGGGGCGCGACTACAACTGGCACGGGTTCCAGTATGGTGTCGAACCGGCCGAATGCGTGCCGGTCGAGGGCAACCATCCGGCCTATATCCTCTATACCTCGGGCACCACCGGCGCGCCCAAGGGCGTGCTGCGCCCGACCGCTGGCCATCTGGTGGCGTTGAACTGGACGATGAAGAACATCTATAACGTCGATCCGGGCGATGTGTTCTGGGCGGCATCCGATGTGGGCTGGGTCGTGGGCCACAGCTATATCTGCTATGGCCCGCTGATCCACGGCAACACCACCATCGTGTTCGAGGGCAAGCCCGTGGGCACCCCCGATGCGGGCACCTTCTGGCGGGTGATTTCCGAGCACAAGGTCAAAAGCTTCTTCACCGCCCCCACCGCGATCCGCGCCGTCAAGCGCGAGGATCCCAAGGGCGAGATGCTGGCGAAATACGACCTGAGCTGCCTCAAGGCGCTGTACCTGGCGGGCGAACGGGCCGACCCGGACACCATCGTGTGGGCGCAAAAGGCGCTGGGTGTGCCGGTGATCGACCACTGGTGGCAGACCGAAACCGGATGGGCCATCGCCGGAAACCCGCTGGGGATCGAAGAACTGCCGGTCAAGCTGGGCTCTCCCGCCAAGGCGATGCCGGGCTATGACGTGCAGATCCTGGACGAAGGCGGCCACCAGATGAAACCCGGCGAGCTGGGCGCCATCGCGGTGAAACTGCCGCTGCCGCCGGGCACCCTGCCGGGCCTTTGGAATGCCGAGGCGCGGTTCAGGAAATCCTATCTGGAGCATTTCCCCGGCTATTACGAAACCGGCGATGCGGGCATGATCGACGAGGACGGGTATCTCTATATCATGGCACGCACCGATGACGTGATCAACGTCGCGGGCCACCGCCTGTCCACCGGCGGCATGGAGGAAGTGCTGGCCAGCCACGAGGACGTGGCCGAATGCGCGGTGATCGGCGTCAGCGACGATCTCAAGGGTCAGATGCCGCTGGGCTTCCTCTGCCTCAACAACGGGTGCGACCGCGACCACGCGGATGTGGTGAAAGAGGTGGTCAAGCTGGTGCGCGACAAGATCGGACCCGTCGCGGCCTTCAAGCTGGCCGTGGTGGTCGACCGCCTGCCCAAGACCCGCTCGGGCAAGATCCTGCGCGGCACCATGGTTTCGATCGCCGATGGCAAGGAGTACAAGATGCCCGCCACCATCGACGACCCGGCCATTCTGGACGAGATCAAGGTCGCACTGCAATCGCTGGGCTACGCCAAGTAACCCCTAGCGCGACCGCAAGAACAGGCGCCGCCCCCTGCGGGTGGCGCCTTTTTCGTTGCCCGCATCGCATCTGCCCAACAGCTTGTGATCGCCCGTCATCGCCCCGGTGATTGCCAGACTCTGGGTGGGTTTCTACCCTGACCGCAATCGCTGCAACTGACGAGGTTACCCATGCGTGCATTCCTGACCGCACTGGCCTGTTCCGCCGCCCTGCCCGCCTTGCCCGCTCTGGCTAGCGAAGGGCACCGCATCCAGGTCACCGGAGAACTGATCGACACCTGGTGTTATTATTCCGGTGTCATGGGCGGACCCGAGGCGGTGGTCGGCTCGGCCCACCATACCTGCGCCCTGTGGTGCTCGGCGGGCGGCATCCCGGTCGGCTTGCAGGCCGAGGACGGCACCATCTACATGGTGCTCAAGATCGAACAGGACGACCAGCTGGCCGGGGGCGATACCGCACTTCGCCTCGCCTCGCACACGGTCGAGGCGGACGGGATGCATTACCAGCGCGACGGCATCAATTACCTGATCGTCGATCAGGTGATCAGCGATCTCGACATCACCAACCTCAATCACGAAGACTATGGCCCCGTGCCCGGCTTCGCCATTCCGGAGCCCAAGGAATGAAGCGCCTCTCGCTTGCATTGGCCCTCTTGGCCAGCCCCGCCCTCGCCCAGGATTTCTCGGCCGGGTCGACCGCCAAGCCCTGGAACCTCTATGCCGAACAGCCCGCCTTTTTCGAGGCCAAGGTGGTCGATCTGCTGTGTGAGCTGACCGGCGACTGCCCTGCCGATTGCGGCGCGGGCAAGCGGCAGCTGGGCCTGTTGCGCAGCGCCGATAACGTGATGGTCCTGCCGCTCAAGAACGGGCAACCGGTCTTCTCGGGCGCCGCCGCCGATCTGGCCCCTTATTGCGGCCAGACGGTAGAGGTGGACGGGCTGTTGATCGACGACCCGGATCTGGGCGCCAAACATGTCTATCAGGTGCAAATGATCCGCCTGCCCGGCGGCGAATGGGAAAAGGCCAACCGCTTTACCAAGGTCTGGGAGGAAGAGAACCCCGAGGCCACCGGCAAGGGCCCCTGGTTCCGCCGCGATCCCCGCATTCTCGATCATATCGAGGACAAGGGCTATCTGGGTCTGGGTCTGGAAACCGACGAGGCCTTTATCAAGGAGTGGTTCTGATGCGCGGCCTGCTTGGGGCCACCCTGCTGATGGGGGCCGTTCTGGCGGCTCCCGCGCAGGCGGGCAACGCACCGCTGCCCTTTGACGTCGGCGGTCCGTTCGAGCTGACCGACCAGAACGGCGCAAGGCGCAGCCAGGCCGATCCACAGGGGCATGGGCAGCTTCTGTTCTTTGGCTATGCCACCTGCCCCGGCATCTGCTCGGCGGCGATGCCGATGATGGCCGACGCGGTGGACCGGCTGGCCGATGCCGGCATCCCCGTCACGCCGGTGATGATTACCGTCGACCCCGAACGCGACCGCCCCGGCGAGATGAACGCGCCCCTGGCGCGGTATCACCCGGACTTCATCGGCCTGACCGGGTCCGAGGCCGAGTTGCAGGCCGCCTATGACGCCTATTCGGTCGAGCGCGAATTGGCCTATGTCGATCCCGAATACGGGCCCGTCTATACCCATGGCGCCTTTATCTATCTGCTGGATGCCAAGGGCGAGGTGCTGAGCCTGTTCCCGCCCATCCTCAGCTCGGACCGGGTGGTGGAACTGGCGCGCAAATACCTCGGCAGCGAGGGGTCATGACCTAGCGTCACCTTTGGTTCCGGGCGTGGCCTTTGGGCGAAGGGGCGCCTAACCTGCCCGCAGGAGGCCCCGGACATGACAGAAACAGCGCTTTGGCAATTGGACGCGACCCAGATCGCGGAACAAACCACAAGCGGCGCGCTGAGCGCCCAACAGGCGGTCGCCGCCGCCATCGAGCGGATGCAGACGGTGAACCCCGGCCTGAATGCCGTGGTCGACAGCTGTACCGAGGCGGCGATGGCCCGCGCGGCGGAACTGGACAAGGCCCGCGCGGCGGGCGCAGCCTGCGGGCCGCTGCACGGGGTCCCGGTCACCATCAAGGTCAATGTGGATCAGACCGGATACGCCACCACCAATGGCGTCACCGCACTCAAGGACATGATTGCCCCCGGTGACGCACCGGTGGTGCGCAATCTCCAGAACGCGGGCGCGGTGGTGATCGGGCGCACCAATACGCCCGAATTCTCGTTCCGTGCCGATACCGACAACCCGCTTTATGGCCGGACCCATAACCCCTGGGGACGGCATATTTCGCCCGGCGGCTCTTCGGGCGGGGCCGGATCGGCGGTGATGGCGGGGATCGGCGCGCTGGCCCATGGCAACGATATCGGCGGCTCGCTGCGCTTTCCGGCAGCGGCAAATGGCGCCGTCACCGTGAAGCCCGGTCTGGGCCGGGTGCCTGCCTGGAACCCCAGCCAGAAGGCCGAGCGTGGCATGCTGGCGCAATCCATGTCGGTGCAAGGGCTGATCACCCGCTCGGCCGCCGATCTGCACCTGGCCATGCCCAGCCTGATCGCCCCCGATCCGCGCGACCCGTTCCACGTGCCCCTGCCCTGGCGTGGCGCCCCGGCCGAAGGGCCGATCCGCGTGGCCTTTACCAAGGCGACCTATGGCTATGACCTGCATCCCGAGGTCGAGGCGGCGCTGGACACCGCCCGCGACGCGCTGCGCGATGCCGGTTATCTGGTCGAAGAGGTCGAGACCCCCGACGCGTTCGAGGCCGGGCGCGCGGGCTATCGCGCGCTGATGGGCGAGGTCTGGGCGCTGATGAAGGCGGATGTCGATGCCTATGGCTCGCAGACCGTGCGCGACATTTTCGAGGTCTATTTCCAGGAATTCCCGCCCTTTCACGGCACCGAACTGTTGCAGGTGATGGCGCAGCGCAGCCATTACGCCCGCGAATGGTCGCTGTTCCTGGAGCAGTACCCTCTGGTGCTGGGCCCGTTCCTGCCGCAGCCCTTCTTTGGTCCCGACCGCGACACCGAGGGCGCCGAGGGCGTGCACGAGGTTCTGGGCGCGGCGGTCTGGTCCTATTCGATGAACTTCATGGGCCTGCCTGCCGCCTGTCTGCCGTCGCGCTTGGCGGCTCTGCCGAAGGGGCCGCAACCGATCAACGTGCAGATCACCGCCCGCCGCTGGCGCGAGGATATGGCGGTGGATGCCGCCGCCGCGATCGAGGCGCGCGTAGGTCGCATGGCGCCGCATTTGTGGGCGCAGATGCGATAAAGGGGCGAAGCTATCTTTGCGAATTGACCCCGGGCGCGGCGTT
Organism: Ruegeria pomeroyi; assembly: GCF_021405525.1. Taxonomy (GTDB): domain Bacteria; phylum Pseudomonadota; class Alphaproteobacteria; order Rhodobacterales; family Rhodobacteraceae; genus Ruegeria_B; species Ruegeria_B alba. The sequence goes on along the minus strand of NZ_JAGQAG010000001.1, from coordinate 1,266,064 downwards.
CGCCGCAGCCCGGGGCCCTCTCGTCATTCAAAATTGACGGTCGTTGGATAGGGTGGAAGCAGGCGTTGAACCTACGTCCTCTTCATACCACGCGAACTCGTCCCAACACGCAACGTGAAGTGGCCACTCACCTCCGCCTCACGTGTAGTATCGGCAAGATCGAGCTTGCCAGAGTGTCGCGCACTTTCCTGTGAAGTTGGTCACATAACTGCGAAATATTCGTAAACACCCACAGGTTCAGGTGAATTGTTCGGAAATGAGGCGCTCTTCCAGCCCATGGCCAGGGTCGAACAGGATCCGGTGGCTGATTGTCGGTTCGGACTGAATCTCGACCCAAGCGATATCCGGGATCGAGGTTGAATCGGCATCGGCCATGACCGGACGCTTGTCCGCGTCCACCACATCGAACCGGACCTTGGCGGTTTTGGGCAGCAAGGCACCACGCCAGCGGCGCGGCCGAAATGCCGCGATGGCGGTCAGCGCCAACACGTCCGACCCGATCGGCAAAATTGGCCCATGCGCCGAGTAGTTATATGCGGTTGACCCCGCCGGCGTTGCCACCAGCGCACCGTCGCAAACCAGTTCAGCCAGTCGCAGGCGCCCATCGACCGAGATTTTCAGCCGCGCCGCCTGGGGTCCCGCGCGGAGCAGCGAGACCTCGTTGATCGCCAACGCCCGATGTACCTGTCCCGCCTGATCCATCGCGGTCATCGACAGCGGATTGATGATCTCCTCCTCGGCCGCGGCTAGCCTTTCCAACAGGTTGGTCTCGGCATATTCGTTCATCAGAAAGCCGATGGTGCCCCGGTTCATGCCATAGACCGGCACATCCAGATGCTGGGTGCTGTGCAGGGTGCGCAGCATGTAGCCATCCCCGCCCAGTGCGACGATCACCTCGGCGTCGCGGGGGGCCACGTTGCCGTAGCGGCCAATCAACGCGGCACGCGCGGTCTGGGCCACCGGCGCGTCGCTGGCGAGAAAGGCGATTCTTTTGGGCATCTATCGAGGTTTCCGGTGCTGCGCATTCGGTTCCGAAACAAGCACACCTTTCCCCCAGTGGCCAGACTTGACGCCGCAGTTGGCCAATTCGTCGCTTTACAGCCTTTTGCATTGCCCCGGTTTCCGATAGGAAATCGCGGAAATCGACCCTTCTCATGCGGAGCTGTCATGAACGCGAGCCACCAGGACCCCGGATTTTTCACAGAGGCGCTTTCGGAGCGTGATCCCGAGCTGTTCGGGGCGATCACCTCGGAGCTGGGGCGCCAGCGCGACGAGATCGAGCTGATCGCGTCCGAAAACATCGTCTCGGCCGCCGTGATGCAGGCGCAGGGCTCGGTGATGACCAACAAATACGCCGAAGGGTACCCCGGCCGGCGTTATTACGGCGGCTGCCAATATGTCGACATCGCCGAAAACCTGGCGATCGAGCGGGCCAAGCAGCTGTTTGGCTGCGGCTTTGCCAATGTGCAGCCCAATTCGGGCAGCCAGGCCAATCAGGGCGTGTTCCAGGCGCTGATCAAGCCGGGCGACACCATCCTGGGCATGAGCCTGGACGCGGGCGGCCACCTGACCCATGGCGCCGCGCCCAACCAGTCGGGCAAATGGTTCAACGCGGTGCAATACGGCGTGCGCCAACAGGACAACCTGCTGGATTACGACCAGGTCGAGGCGCTGGCCAAGGAACACCGGCCCAAGCTGATCATCGCCGGCGGCTCGGCCATTCCGCGCCAGATCGATTTTGCCCGGATGCGGGAGATTGCGGATATGGTCGGGGCCTACCTCCATGTCGATATGGCGCATTTCGCCGGTCTGGTTGCGGCGGGCGAGCATCCCAGCCCGTTCCCGCACGCGCATGTGGCCACCACGACCACGCACAAGACCCTGCGCGGGCCCCGTGGCGGTATGATCCTCACCAATGATGAAGATATTGCTAAGAAAGTGAATTCGGCGATCTTCCCCGGCATCCAGGGTGGACCGCTGATGCATGTGATCGCGGCCAAGGCGGTGGCCTTTGGCGAGGCGCTGCGGCCTGAATTCAAGTCGTATATTCAACAGGTTATCACCAATGCCCAGGCCCTGAGCGAACAGCTGATCAAGGGCGGTCTGGACACGGTGACCCATGGCACCGACACCCATGTGGTGCTGGTCGACCTGCGGCCCAAGGGGGTCAAGGGCAACGCCACCGAAAAGGCTCTGGGCCGCGCGCATATCACCTGCAACAAGAACGGCGTGCCGTTTGATCCGGAAAAGCCGACAGTGACCAGCGGCATCCGCCTGGGCAGCCCGGCGGGCACCACGCGCGGCTTCGGCGAGGCCGAATTCCGCCAGATCGCCGACTGGATCATCGAGGTGGTCGATGGCCTGGCCGCCAATGGCGAAGACGCCAACGGCGCCGTCGAGGACAAGGTCAAGGCCCAGGTCGCAGACCTCTGCGCCAGATTCCCGATCTATCCAAACCTTTGATGAATAAAAACGTTTCGGATTGACATCATCACTGCCACCGGTCATCCCGGTGGCAGTTTTCATTTTCGGGCAGACCATTTGACCAGGATACGGGGCAACCGGACGCGCCAGTTGGAACGGCGGCTTGGCGACTGGATGCGTGCCCGCCTGCCCCATGTGCTGGCGGAATTTGTCATGTTCGTTCTGAAACAGGGCTGGGCCGCCCTGTTCGGCGCATCGCTGCTGATCGGCCTGATGGTCAGCGACCGCATCTGGCAACAGGACTGGGCGCTCGCCCGCTATGACGCGCTCTTGATCTATGCGTTGGGCTTGCAGGTGCTGTTTCTGGCATTGGGACTGGAAAGCTGGCGCGAGGTCCGGGTTATCCTGCTGTTTCACCTAACCGGAACCGTGATGGAGATCTTCAAGGTCCAGGCCGGCAGTTGGACCTATCCCGGCCCAGGCCTGGTCAAGCTTTGGAACGTACCGCTGTTCTCGGGCTTCATGTATGCCTCTGTGGGCTCCTACATGGCGCGCGCCATCCGGCTGTTCGACATGCGGTTTGCGCCCTACCCGCCCTTCTGGTTGTCGGTCCTGCTGGCGGTTGCGATCTATGTGAATTTCTTTGCCCACCATTTCCTGTTCGACCTACGGCTGGCCCTGTTTGCCGCAACGGTCGCGCTCTATGCCCGGACGCGGATCACCTTTCGCATCGGCGATCACCGCTACTGGATGCCGCTGCCGCTGGCGGCCTTCTTCAGCTCGTTCTTCCTGTGGCTGGCCGAGAATGTGGGCACCGCCACGCGCACCTGGCTTTATTCCGGGCAGATCGCCGGAGAGATGGTGCGGCTGGCCAAGATGGGATCCTGGTATCTGTTGCTCTATGTCAGCTTCGTCACAGTCACGCTGGTGATGCGCGACGCGCTGGAGGAGGCTCCAGCCAAGGGGCGTTCCCGCCCCATGTGACCGCATCAGAGATGCGGCCAAAGATGCGTTGGGCCGGGCGCCGTGCGTTCCGCACGGCGCTGTCTCGTCAGATCAGCCGGCGCCAGGCCAGGAAGGCCAGCAACAACGCGGCAAATACCAGCAGGTTGAAGACCAGCGCCCCCAGCATACCCAGCCACCAGCCCTTGCGCCGGTCGGCCAGGTCGATGCCGCGCAGATGCGCCTGCACCTCGCGTGCGGCGGCACTCAACGAAGGGGCGTTCAACGTCATCCGCAATCGCGGATGCGCCATCATCGGCTCGACCCGGGCCAGTTCCATCGCACGGCGATAGATACGACGCGGCAGTCGGTGCTTGGCCCGTCTGAGCGCGAGGCGGAGCGATTTTCCATGCACCCCAAGCCGCGTCCGCAGCAACGCGACGGTCACGGCAATCTGGTCTTCGATCCGGTCGCTATCGGTCATGGCTGTCATACCCCCGGCGGGCACCATATCGCGCGGTCCGGGCAGGCTCAATGGGGCTGGCGGGGGCGATCGCGTCAGGTTATCAGGGCGGCATGCTGACCACGATCCTGCATGGCACCCCGACCGACACCCCACCCCTTGTCATCGCCCATGGGCTCTATGGCTCTGGCCGCAACTGGGGGGTGATCGCCCGGCGACTTGCCGATGAACGGCAGGTGATCGCCGTCGACATGCGCAATCACGGTCACAGCCCCTGGGCCGAGACACACGACTATCCCGCGATGGCCGCCGATCTGGCCGAGGTGATCGAGGCCCATGGCGGTCGCGCCGACTTGCTGGGCCATTCGATGGGGGGCAAGGCGGCGATGATGCTGGCGCTCACCCACGGGCACCTGCTGCGCCGCCTGGTGGTCGCGGATATCGCCCCGGTGACTTATACCCACAGCCAGATGCCCTTCATCGCAGCGATGCGCGGCGTCGACCTGAGCCGGGTCGAGCGCCGCTCGGATGCCGAAGAAATGCTGGCGGCGCAAGGGGTCGAGAAAGCGTTGCAAAGCTTCTTTACCCAGTCGCTTGATCTGCCCGGCAAGCGGTGGCGGTTGAATCTCGACGGATTGGCGGCGAACATGCCCGCGATCATGTCCTTCCCCGACATATCAGCACATTGGGACGGACCGACTCTGTTCCTGACCGGCAGCATATCGGATTATGTGCGCGCCGAGCATCGCCCGCTGATCCGAGATCTGTTCCCCGCCGCCCGTTTTGCCAAGATACCGGGCGCGGGTCATTGGTTACACGCCGACAAACCCCGCGAATTCGAAGCGGCGGTGCGTGTCTTTCTGAATGCCTGAGCCTCTGACTCTGCACCTGCCGTGCGTCCGGGACGCCTCCGGCGGGAGTATTTCAGACCAGAAAGAAGCCCCGGTCTTCTTCATTTCGCCGAAAATACTCCGGGGGTCCGGGGGCTGGCCCCCGGCCGACCGGCAGGACTCTAGGCTTCTTCTTCGTAGAGCCGCCGCGCCAAAAACCAACTGACTGGCGCCGCGACGATAAAACCTGTCACCGCCGCCGCCAGAATTGCCTTGAGTGAAACCAAGCCCGCCGTGAGCACCGCAATCACCGCAGTGCCCGCCAGCGCGGTCGAGATCAGACTGTAAAGAATCGAAGCAAGGCGCATCATGGCCGGACCTCCTGATATGGCTGCGCGTCCAACCATGATATAAAATTATCGGAATGCGTTTGACTTTGACCTGGATCACATGCCGGGATCGACCGGTTCGATCCGCTCGCCGGTCCAGTCGGCAAAACCGCCGAGATTGTAGACCTCGTCATAACCCATGTCCTTGAGCAGTTTACCCGCCAGCGCCGCGCGCCCGCCCGAGGCACAATGCAACACGATCACCCGATCCTTGCGCAGTTCCGGGTCGTGAAACGGCGTGTCCGGATCAGCGCGGAATTCCAGCATGCCGCGCGGGATGTGATGGGCCCCGCTGGCACGGCCTGCGCGTTCCAGCTCGGGCGTGTCGCGCAGGTCGAGCAGCAGCGCGCCCTCGGCCACCAGTTGCTGGGCGCGGGCGCCGTCGATACGCGGCACCGCCGCATTTGCCGCCGCCATCATGTCCTTGACCGTCAAAACCATCTTGCGTGTCTCCTGTTTCGTTTCGCGCAGGCTAACATGCGTGTTTCGGAAAGTGTAAGACACGATTTTCCGCGGGCGGCCTCTCACCGCCCGCGCAAGGCATTCAGCCCGCCTGATACTGCGGGGTCGAGGCCAGGAAGCGACCATAGGCCCGCGCATCGGGATAAGAGAATTGCTCGGCCAGCGGGTTGGCGCGCTTGCGCACCCCTGCCCCCATATCGGCCAGCAATTCGTCGAAATGCTTGAAGTGGAACGGCGCAGAGCACAGCCCGCCATAGACCTGGGCGGCGGGGCGTTCCTTGCGTCTCCAGTTCAGCATCATCTCGATATTGGCGTTCATCTCCTTCGCGCTCGGCTGGTGGGCCAATTGCCCATCGGCAAAGCGGACCAGCCAGTTGGCGATCATCTCGGCCGACAGGATGGTGCAAAAGGACGAGTTGAAGCCGACAAAGCCCATATCGGGCAGGTCCGGGTTCACCGCCAGGCGGTACACCCGGTACTGGCCATCCGCCTCGATCAGCTTGTCGCGGTAATCCTGCGCCAGATAGGGAATGCCCAATTTCCAGCCCACCGCCAGCACCGACAGGTCGCAAGGCACCCGGTCGCCGGTGGTCAGCACCACATGGCCGTCCTCGTAATGGTCATAGGTGCCCTGGATCGGATTGACGGTTCCGTCCCGGAAGCTTTCGAACAGGCCCGGCGTCACGATCGGCAGAGAGCACGAGGCCTCCTTCTCGATCGGGGTGTCGGGCACCATGTTCCATTTCTTCAGGCCCAGTTGCGCCTTGAGCAGGGTTTCGAGCCCCCGGAAATTGGCCCAGACCAGCGGTTTCAGCAGCGCGGCGATCACCCGTTGCAACGGGGATTTGCCCCATTGGTTGAACTGCTGTTCCTGAGCGCGCATGTAGAGCAGCCGCTTGAAGTTGATGCCGCCCACGAAATAAGGCACCCGCCAGACATTCTCGCGATAGACCATGGTGACCGATTTCGCGCCGTTGCGGGCCGCGTTCACCACGATGTCGGTGGCCGATTTCGAACCGCCCAGCACCACCACATGTTTGCCGCGCGCCATTGCGCTGTCGGTATATTCCGACGAGTGGATCACCTCGCCGCCGCCGGCAACAAAGGCCTCCTGCCCGGGATGGGTCAGGATGTTCTTGTCGGAAAACTGGCCGGTGCAGATGGCCACAAAGTCGAAATCCTCCTTGCGCACCCGGCCTGCCGCCTCGATCGTCAGGGTCCAGCCGGGTTGCCCGTCGGCGCGCCGGTCCATCGACAGGATGTTGGTGTTGAGCTGAAAGAGCCGAGGCAGATTGTGCTTGTCGGCATAGGAATGCAGATAGGCATGCACCTGCGGCCCCTTGGGCCATTCGGGGTAATCGTCGGGCATCGGCAGATCGGTGTAGCAATACAGATCCTTGGGGCTTTGCGTCTGCACGTCGGGATACGAGCGCGACAGCTCCCACACGCCGCCGAAATCGTGGCTGCGTTCGAACCCGGTGACCCGGTGCCCGCGCTCGTCAAAGGCCTTTGCCGCGGCAAGACCCGACACCCCGCCGCCGATGACGGCGACGTTCTTGCGTTTTACCATGATATGTCCCTCGCCTTACTGGGCGTCGGGCGGCGGCAGGAAATCGACCTCGTGCAGGGCCGAGATCCGAACCAGTTCGGCCGGGTCGGTCACGCCATCAAGCGCCTTGAACAGATCGAAGAGCTTGCGCGAGGGCGCCACCCCAAAGACACAGGTCGCACCCGCGCCCGAGCGGTTGAACACCGCATGCGCCACCCCCTTGGGCATCCGGACCACATCGCCTGGCCCCGCCTTGTTGGCGGTCACGTTACCGGTCTCGAACCCGAAATCCACCTCGAGATTGCCACTCAGCACCAGGATCCATTCATCCTGCGTCGGGTGCACATGCGGCGGCACAAAGGTGTCGGCCGGCACTTCGGCATGCCACATGAACACGTTGTCGCTGTGCAGTTTCGGGGTATAGACCTGCCCGACCACGTTCCAGGCCAGCCCCTCGAGACCGGCATCGGTGGCGGTGATTCCCGCGTCCATCTGCATTTCGTTCCTCCTCCTGTTGGGTAATTATCCCGCAAGCCTAGGAAGGCGCGGGCGGCGCGAATATCCGAAAAGCGAAATTTTCGCCTCATCTTTGCGGTCCGAATGCAGGAATTGCTTTGTGATCAGGGCGCGGGGCCGCATGCTGACCCCATGCAGAACAAGCCCGATATCCCCCCCCTGTCGCGGTTCCGCCAGTTCCGAACACCGGATCTGGACGAGGCGCGGGCGCTGGTGGCGCGCAATTTCTGCGGTCACCGGCTGGAGCGGCAGGCGCGCGAGGATGCCTTTGACGCCTGCCAGCATCGGGCGGGCGGCAACGGGCTCTTTTACAACTACATCCGTTATGGCGCCGATGTGGAAATCGAACCCGGAGAGCTGGGGTCCTTTTACCTGATCCAGGTGCCGATCCGGGGGCAGGCCCTGATCCGTAACGGCAGGACCGAGGTCGAGACCGGCAGCGCCGCCGCCTCGGTTCTGAACCCCGACCGCCATACGCGGATGCGCTGGCTGGGCGGCTGCGAACAGGTGCTGCTACAGATCGACCGCAACAGGCTGACCGCCGTCGCGGAAACCCTGACCGGCACCGCCTTGCAATCGCCGGTCCGGTTCGACCCGCAGATCGACCGCGCCCGCCCCGAGATGCAGCGCTGGCTTGCGCTGTTCCGGCGGGCGGTGTCGGCGGTGGATCATGGCGCGCTGCTCGATCCCGAACAGGCGCTCAGCCGCGCCTTGGTCGAGGACGAATTGATCGCGGGGTTCCTCAGGGCGCAGCCCTCGTCCATCGCGCCGCTGCTGGAGCGGCCCGAAACCGGGCCGCTGTCACCCCACGTGCGCCGGGCACGCGATTTCATGCAGGCACATCTGGCCGAACCGCTGACCCTGAGCCAGATAGCCACCGCCGCCGGCACCTCGCCGCGCAACCTGCAACTGGGGTTCAACCAGTTGCTCGAGATGACGCCGCTGGCATATCTGAGGGTGCTGCGGCTGAACTATGCCCGCTATCTGCTGCGCGAAAGCCCGCCGCAGGTCACCATCGCCTCGATCGCGGGGGCGGCCGGGTTCAGCCATCTGGGCCGGTTCTCGGCCCAATATGCCGCCCGGTTCGGCGAAGGGCCCAGCCAGACCCGCAAACAGCGCTATCTGATCTGAGCGCCTCAGTCGCAGGCGGCGGTCACGATGATCTCGACCTTGAGCGTATCGCGCGCCAGACGCGCCTCGCCGCAGGCGCGCGCAGGCGCGTGACCCGCGGGAACCCAGGCATCCCAGACCGCGTTCATCTCGGCGAAATCGGCCATGTCGGCCAGCCAGACGATGGCCTGCAGGATGCGGGTGTTGTCCGACCCGGCCTCGGCCAGTAGCGCGTCGACGCGCGCCAGACAATCGCGGGTCTGCTCGGCCACGCTATCGCCGCTGCCGACCTGGCCGCACAGATAGGCGACGCCGTTATGCTTGACGATCTTGCTCATCCGCTCACCGGTATGAATGCGTGTGATACCCATGGTCCTGCCCTTTGCAACGCTGAAACTCCTGCCCCTGTTAGCAGAGCCACCGGGGTGAGACCAGAGCGCCTACCAGCTGCCCGAGGCGCCCCCGCCCGAGGACGAGCCGCCGCCAAAGGATGACCGCCCCGAGCCGCTGCTATTGCTGTCGCTGATCTTGGGAATGGTGCGGATTTCGCTGTCGTGATGGCCGCAATGGGCACAATCATAGTCGACGCGCTTGCGACCGGACCGGCTCTTGGTCGCAGCACTCAGCACGGTCGAGGTGGTGGACAAGGTGCGATAGTTGCATTGCGGGCAGGCACCATAGCCGGAAAACCAGCTCTTGTAGCGGTGGATGTCGATATGGCCGCAATCCGGGCAGTGCCAGACATCGTAATCGACCGATTTCAGGTATTCCTCCAGCCGCTGCCCACCATCGAGATGTTCGTCATCCGCCTCTTCGCCCGCCCGCAGCATCGGCGTGCGGCATTGGACGCAGGGCCTGTCCCGGTTGCGCAGATAGCGCCTGCCCCACAGCGCGACGCCGCCCAGCGGCACCAGCAAGAGCGACAATACCCATTCTCCCACCCGGTCCACCGCGCGGGCCAGCCAGCTCCAGCCGCGTTGCGCGGTGCCCATGTCCCAGTCACCGGGATAGGCGCCGGTCAACTCACGAATGGTCTCATCCACTCCGGCCTCGATCCCCAGCTGATACGCGTCGCGGCGGAAGTAGGGCAGGAAACCAACGTCGATCACCCGTTGCATCCGGCTATCCCAGGAGCGGTCATAGCCCGCACCGATCTCGATCCGCATCTTGCGGTCATAACGCGCGATCAGCACGAGGACGCCATCGTTGCGCTCGGCGTTACCGATGCCCCAGCTGTTGAACAGGCCGGTGGCAAACGGTTCGATGGGGCCGCCGTGACCGTACATGCCCATATTGTCGATGGTCAGCACCGTCATCTCGACGCCGCTGTAGTCATAAAGCGCGATCAGCCTGTCGCGCACCCGCTTCTCGGCGGCGGGGTCCAGCAGGTCGGCATAGTCATTGACATACAGATCTTCATAATCGGGATAGCGCATGCCTCCGCTCACCGCCCCGCCGCGCGGCGCCTTGCGCGCGGGGGATTTCAGCGTCTCGATTGGCGGGTTCTCGGGCACCACCGAGGCCGGGCGCGTCATCAGCCCGATCCCATACCCAATGGCCCAGCCCACCCCCAGGACCAGCGCAACAACTGTCAGCGCGACGCGAATATCCTGCTTTGTCATGCGGCCTCCCTCTGCGCGCCACCTTAACCGCAGCGCGCGACCAAGGCCAAGCGGTCACGGCAGGGCGACAAAACCCAGAACCGAATTGCCAGCTGCATCGTTCAGGCTCAGCGCATCGCCCTCCAGCACATATCCCGTCACCTGCGTCAGCGCCTCAAGAAAGCGCCTGTCCAGCGCCTCGGCCTCTTGGGAACAGGCCATCATGGTCATGCCGATATTGTCGGGAAATCTGATCCGCCCCGCCTCGATCTCGGCCTCACCCTGAAAGCTGTTGCAACCGCCCCGGCCAAAGAACCGCCCGCTGGCTTCGAAAGCGATCCCGGGCGTGCCCGGCCCCTCGAACGGCGCCCCACCGATCTCGCGCAGTGACCAGGTGCGGCTCACCAGCCCCGGGGAGTCTTCGGCGACCCGAACCAACATCAGGTCAACCCGATCCCCCGCCTCTCCGGTCAACACCGGAACCACCGTGTCGGTGACGAAAAGCAGCCGTTCATTCTGCAATATCCTGGCCGAGACCGCATAGCGCATCGCCGGGTCGATCAGCGCGTCGTCGTATTCCAGCGCAAACGCCATCGGCACGCCAGTCATCGCATAGCGCCGCGCCGACAATAACGGTGCCGCCACGTCTTGGCGCGAGATATCGCGCAGTTCCACCTGCAAGACCGCGCCGGGCGGCAATGCGATCCGCTCCCGATAACCAGCGCTTCCCGAAACCGTCCCCGCCTCGACCGCACCAGCGGCGCAGAGCGCGGCGATACCCAAAGCAGATCTCATTACACGTACCTTTCAAAATGCCCCAATATCCCCCAAGGCAACAGCTCCCCGACCCTGCTGTCAACCAGCCATTCTTCTGTTTGAAAATACCTCGGGGTCCGGGGCAGCGCCCCGGTCCGCCACCGCGGCCCTTACAACGGCCAGAACAGAGGGATCAACGCTGAGACCAACACCCCCATCGTCAGGTTCAGCGGAATGCCCACCCGCATGAAATCGGTGAACCGGTAGCCCCCCGGCCCATAGACCAGCATGTTGGTCTGATAGCCAATGGGCGTCGCAAACGAGGCCGAGGCCGCGATCATAACCGCCACCACCAACGGGCGCGGGTCGATCCCCATCGCCTGGGCAAGACCGATGGCGATCGGGGTCACCACCACCGCCACCGCATTGTTCGACACCAGCTCTGTCAGCACCGAGGTCAACAGATAGATCGCCCAGATCACCAGGAACGGCGGCAGGCTGCTCAACCCAGGCGCAATCGCCTCGACAATCAGCCGCACCGCGCCCGAGCTTTCCAAGGCGGCACCAATGGCCAGCATGGCAAAGATCAGCGCCAAGAGCCGCCCATCGACAAAAGAGAACGCCTCATCCGCATCGATGCAACGACTGCCCAGCACCAGAGCCACGGCCAGCACCGACAACATGAGAATCGGTGCCACCCCGAAACCGGCCAGTGCCACGATCCCCACCAGCGCCGCAACGGCGATGGGCGCATGGCCGCGCCGATAGGCCCGCACCGACGGGTGCGAGACATCGACCATCTCCATATCGGCGGCCAGCCGTTGAATATCGGCGGGTGCCCCCTCCAAAAGCAGCGTATCGCCCACCTTCACCACCAGCTGATCCAATTGGCGGCCGATATTCTGGTTGCGCCGGTGTACGGCAAGCACATAGACCCCGTAGCGCCGCCGCAAGCGCAGATCGCCCAGTGAACGGCCGACCATGCGGCAGCCGGGGGTGATCAGCACCTCGACCGTTGATGTCTCGACCGCCGAAACCTGATCGACCCGCTTCAGCTCCTTGTTGCGTTGCAGGCTCAGAAGTTCGGTCATCTGGGTGCGCAGCACCACCCGGTCGCCCACCTGCAACTCGACCCCCTTGAGGTTGCGGCGCAGCGACAGGTCGCCCCGGATCACGTCAATGAGCCGCACGCCAGGCCGCTTGAACAGCTGCACTCCGGTCACCTCGCGCCCGATCAGGTTGCTTTCGGGCGGAATCACCGCCTCGGTAAAGAACTTCATCTTCGACCGGTCGCTGAGCAGGGTCGCCATGCTGTCACGTTCGGGCAGCAGGCGGGGGGCGACGAAACGCAGATAGATCATGCCCCAGGCCACCACCGCGATGCCCAGCGGCGTCACTTCGAAGATGCTGAACGCCGCCATGCCCTGGGCGCGCGCGACCCCGTCGACCAGCAGGTTGGTCGAGGTTCCGATCAGCGTCAGCGTGCCCCCCAGGATCGCCGCATAGCTGAGCGGAATGAGCAGTTTCGACGCCGCCACATTCAGGGTGCGCGCGATCTGCACGAAGACCGGGATCATCACCACCACAACCGGCGTGTTCGACACGAAGGCCGAGGCGATCACCACGAATGCCATCAACATGCCGATGGCAAAGCGCGCATTGGTCTGCGCCTGCCGCTGTGCGATCGAGGTAAAGGCATCCAACGCGCCGGTCCTGACCAGCGCCCCCATGATGATGAACATGGCCGCGATGGTCCATGGGGCCGGGTTGGCCAGCACCGGCAGCGCCGCGTCATAGGGCAAAACGCCGGTGACCAGCATCGCCGAGACCCCCAGAATGGCCACGACCTCGGTCGGATAGCTCTCGCGCAGGAACAGCAGGAACATCGTCAGCACGATGGCCAGCGTGACCAGCGCGCCGGCGGTATCGGTCAGGTGGAGGAATTGCATCTCTTGTCAGTCTTGCCCGAATGCGCCTGGCGACAGTGCCGTCTGGCATCTTCCCGTATCGGCAAGCCTTGGGCAAGCCCGCGCGTACACCCCCGTGGATGGACGATCACGGGCTCGATTGCTGCAACTGCCCGCCGACGCGGACCATGGCGATGCGGGTGGCGGCGCCCCCTTGCGGTGCGGTCTCGACATAGACACCCGAGACCGTCGCCTCGCCCAGCGCCGGGGTGAACCGAGACCTTGCCATACCGGTGATGAACCGGCGCATAGGTTCGGCCTTGTCCATGCCGATCACCGAATGATAATCGCCGCACATGCCCGCATCGCTCAGATAGGCGGTGCCACCGGGCATCACCATCGCATCAGCCGTCGGCACATGGGTGTGGGTGCCCACCACCAGGCTGGCGCGCCCGTCGCAGTAATGGCCCATCGCCATCTTTTCCGAGGTCGCCTCGCAATGCATGTCGACGATCACCGCATCGGCCATACCGCCGCGCGGATGCGATTTCAGCACCGGCTCGATGGCCGAGAACGGATCGTCATAGGGGCGTTTCATGAACACCTGGCCCAGCACCTGCGCCACCAGCACCTTGCGCCCGCCCGGCGCGGTGAACAGCCGATGACCGCGCCCCGGCGCGCCCTTGGCATAGTTGATCGGCCGTATGATGCGCGGTTCGGTCTCGATATATTGCAGCATGTCCTTCTGGTCGAAGGCATGATCGCCCAGCGTCAGGCAATCGGCGCCCGCATCCAGCAGCGCCTTGGCATGCTCGCCCGACAAGCCCATGCCATTCGAGGCGTTCTCGCCATTGACCACCACGAAATCCAGCTTCCACTCTGCCCGCAATCGCGGCAGGTGTTCGCACACGGCCTTGCGACCCGCGCGGCCCATCACATCGCCAAGAAAAAGTATCTTCATGTCCCCGGTCCTATGAGGCGGTGCGGTTCAGGGCAAGCCGGAAAATGCAGGGGGCGCTGCCCCCGACGCCTGCGGCGTCTCCCCCGGAGTATTTGCAGCGAAATGAAGAGCGGCGCGGACCGGGCTTCTTTCTGGTCCGAAATACTCCGAAGCGCGAGGCAGAGCCTCGCAAAAGATCAGAAACCCAGCACGCGGCTTTCGGTGACCACCATGTCGAGCGGCTGGTCTGTGGGTTCCAGCGGCAGCGCCTCGGCCTCTTGCGCGTCAAAGGCGAAACCGATGGCGAGCGTGGCGCGTTTGGCGCGCAGCCCCTCAAGCGTACGGTCATAAAAGCCGCCGCCGTAACCCAGCCGCCCGCCCCGAGCGTCAAAGGCGACCAGTGGCACGATCAGGATTTCGGGCTCCATCCAGTCGTCGGTCTCTGGCACCATGGCGCCAAACGGGCCCTCGCGCAGCAGACCGTCCGGATTCCAGCGGGAGAAGCGCAGGGGCAGACCCGCGCCCTGAATGACAGGAACGCCCACGGGACCGTGGGCCGCCGCCTCGGCCATGGCGGGCAGCGGGTCGATCTCGGTCCGGATCGGCATATAGCCCGACAGAGGCACGCCGCGATAGCCGGCCAGAACCTCGGAGAGGCGTCCGGCCGCCCCCGCCGGACGGGTATCGAATGCCACCTTGCGGCGGGCAAAGGCAGCCTTGCGCGCGGCGGCCTTGATCGCGGTCAGGTCGTCCATGACCCCTCCTAGAGCAGAAAGACGGAAGCCAGCCCCAGAAAGGCAAAGAACCCGACAACATCCGTCACCGTGGTCACGAAGGTGCCCGAGGCCAGCGCCGGGTCGATCCCGACCTTTTCAAGAAGCACCGGAATCCCGGCCCCGGCAAGCCCGGCCACGACCAGATTGACCACCATTGCGGCAGCGATCACCGGGCCCAGCAGTGGCAGGCCGAACCAGACATGGCCCACGATCCCCATTACCACCGCAAAGACCGCGCCATTGACCAGCCCCACCAAAACCTCGCGCCGCAGCACCCGGCCCAGGTTGGACCCGGTCAGGTCACGGGTGGCCAGCGCGCGCACCGCCACCGTCAGGCTCTGGGTGCCGGCATTGCCACCCATCGAGGCGACGATCGGCATCAGCACGGCCAGCGCCACCACGTTGGCGATCGTGCTTTCGAAGATCGAGATCACCAGCGAGGCCAGGATGGCTGTCGCCAGGTTCACCGCCAGCCAGGGCAGGCGCTGTCTGGTGGTTTCCAGCACGGTATCCGACAGGCTGCTTTCGCCGACACCGGCCAGGCGCAGGATGTCCTCTTCGTGCTCTTCGTCCAGCACGATCATGGCGTCATCGATGGTGATCACCCCTACCAGCCGCCCCTCGGCATCCACCACCGGGGCCGAGATCAGGTGATACTGGTTGAACGCATAGGCCACATCCTCTTCGTCCTGATCGGCGGGGATGATCTGGAAGGTCTCTTCGGCCAACGTGCTCAGCGGCACCTCGCGCCGGGCCGACATGATCCGGCCCAGCGTCACATTGCCCACCGGGTGCAGGCGCGGGTCGACCAGGACCACGTGATAGAACTGGTCTGGCAAGTCGTCCGAACCCCGCATGAAGTCGATGACCTCGCCCACCGACCAATGTTCGGGGGCCATCACCACCTCGCGCTGCATCAGACGCCCGGCAGAGCCCTCGGGATAGGCCAGCGCCTGTTCAACCGCGACCCGGTCGGCATCCTCGAGCGCGTCGAGGATGGTTTCATGGTCGCTTTCTTCGAGGTCTTCGAGCAGGTCGACCACATCGTCGCTGTCAAGCTCACGCACTGCCTCGGCCAGAACATCGGGGTTGAGCAGGCGAACCACTTCTTCGCGGATGCCCTCGTCGAGTTCCGACAGGATCTCGCCATCGAACTCGCGGTCGTAGAGCCGGATCAGCTGAGCCCGATCGAAGCTATTGATCTGCTCGAGCAGGTCGGCGATGTCAGCCGCATGCAGCGGCTCCATCAACTCGATCAGGCGATCTCGATTTTCTTCTTCGACCGCATCGAGAATCTCGGCCACGAGATCGAGGTCGATCTCATAAGCATCCTCTTCACGGGGCTTTTCAAGATCGGGTGTGTCGATACCTGGTGTCATGGCTACGCCCTATGCCAATTGGCAGCAAATTTGAAGAAGCAGCTATCAGAAAACAATGACAATGCCACAATTTACCGCCGCGGCGCGAATGTTCTAGGGTAGCGTCCGTTTTGTACCGAGCGAAGGAGATGCGGACCATGACCGGCAAGACGATCCTCAGGGGACAAGTCCTGTCCTTTGCCCGCTCCCCGTTCGAAGACGCGCCCACGGATGCGGTGCGGGTTGACGAGGCGGTTCTGATCGACGGCTCGCATATCGCGTCCGTCGGCACGCTGGAGGCGATGCGCAGAGCGGCACCGGGGGCGCGTGAGATCGACCACGGGTCGCGTGTCGTCCTGGCCGGATTCGTGGATGCGCATGTGCATTATCCCCAGACCGCGATGATCGCGAGTTGGGGCAAGCGCCTGATCGACTGGCTCAACACCTATACCTTTCCCGAGGAGCGCAAGTTCGCCGATCCGGCCTATGCCTCCGAGATCGCCGCGCGCTATCTCGACCTGACGGCGGCGCATGGCACCACCACCATGTGCAGTTTCTGCACCATCCATCCCGAGAGCGTGGAGGCCTTCTTTGCCGAGGCGCAGGCGCGCGGGCAGAGGGTGGTCGCAGGCAAGACCTGCATGGACCGCAACGCGCCCGAATTCCTGCGCGACACGGCGCAGAGCGCCTATGACCAGTCCAGGGCACTTTTGCAGAAGTGGCACGGGGTCGACCGGATCTCCTATGCGATCACGCCCCGGTTTTCGCCCACTTCCACACCGGAACAGCTCGACGCGATGGGTGCACTCTGGGCCGAGCACCCCGACTGCCTGATGCAGACCCATCTGAGCGAGCAGACCGACGAAATAGAATGGGTCAAGGGCCTCTACCCCGAGGCGCGCGACTATCTGGACACGTACGAGCAACACGGGCTTCTGGGCGGGCGCGGGCTCTATGGCCATGCCATCCACCTGGAGAGGCGCGAGCGTGACCGGCTGCGCGAACATGGCGCCGGGCTGATCCATTGCCCGACCTCCAACACCTTCATCGGCTCGGGCCTGTTCGACATGGCCGGGCTGATGGCTGAGGGGCAGCGGATCGGGCTGGCCACCGATACCGGTGGCGGGTCCAGCTTTTCGATGCTGCGCACCATGGCGGCGGCCTATGAGATCGGCCAGCTGCGCGGCGTGCCGCTCCATGCTGCGCAACTGATCTGGCTGGCCACCCAGGGCTCGGCCCGGGCGCTGCGGATGGATCACCAGATCGGCAACATTGCGGCGGGGATGGAGGCCGATCTGGTGGTGCTAGACCTCGCCTCGACCCCCGCCATCGCCCAGCGCAGCGCCGTGGCGGACGACCTGTGGGAAGCGCTGTTCCCGACCATCATGATGGGCGACGACCGTGCCATCGCCGAGGTCTGGATCGGCGGCAGGCGGGTCTGACCGCCCTCTCGGCGGGCGAAAGATTTTTCGACGAAAAATCTTTGCCTCCGGCGGGAATATTTTTTGCGAAATGAAGGGGCTCAGTCCATCAGCGCGCGGGCAAGGCGGTTTTGCCGTTCGACCATGCGCGGCAGGTCGATAGTGGTGATCTGACCGTCGCGCACGATCTGGCGGCCTTCGACAAACAGGTGCCTGACCCGGGTCGGCCCGGCCAGCAGCAGCGCGGCGGGGTCCCAGCTGCCGGCACTGTCGATGCCCGAGACATCCCAGACCGCGATATCGGCGCGTTTGCCCAGCTCCAGCCGGCCGCAATCGGGGCGGCCCAGCACATCGGCGCCGCCGCGGGTGGCGATCTCGAGCGCCTCGCGGGCAGACATGGCATCGGCGCCGCGCGCCACCCGTTGCAGCAGCATCGCCTGCCGCGCCTCACCCATCAGGTTGCCGCTGTCGTTGCTGGCCGAGCCATCGACCCCCAGCCCCACCGGAACACCCGCGTCGCGCATCGCACGGACCGGGGCGATGCCGCTGCCCAGCCGACAGTTGGAACAGGGGCAATGAGCGACGCCGGTGCGCGTGCGAGCGAAAAGGTCGATCTCGGCCCCGTCCAGCTTGACGCAATGAGCGTGCCAGACATCAGGTCCGGTCCAGCCCAGATCCTCGGCATATTGGCCGGGGCGGCAACCGAATTGCGCCAGGCTATAGGCGATGTCCTCGTCATTTTCGGCCAGATGGGTGTGCAGCATCACGCCCTTGTCGCGCGCCAGCAGGGCGGCGTCGCGCATCAGGTCGCGGCTGACCGAAAAGGGCGAACAGGGGGCAAGACCCACGCGGCACATGCTGCCCTCGCCCGCATCGTGAAAGGCATCGACCACCCGGATCATGTCGTCCAGGATCGCGGCCTCGCCCTCGACCAGCCTATCGGGCGGCAGGCCACCGGCGCTTTCGCCGATGCTCATGGCACCCCTTGTGGGGTGAAAGCGCAGGCCCAGCTCGGCCGCGGCGGCGATCGTATCGTCCAGCCGCGCGCCATTGGGGTAAAGGTAGAGGTGATCGGAACTGAGCGTGCAGCCTGACAGCGCCAGCTCGGCCAGCCCGATCTGGGCCGAAACGAACATTTCCTCGGGGCCGAAGCGCGCCCAGATCGGATAGAGCGTCTTGAGCCAGCCAAACAGCAGCGCGTCCTGCCCGCCCGGCACGGCGCGTGTGAGGCTCTGATACAGATGGTGGTGGGTATTCACGAGGCCCGGCGTGACCACGCAGCCGCGCGCCTCATGCACCTCGCCCATCGTTGCGAGGTTCGGGCCAATCGCGGCCACGATCCCGTCACGGATCAGGATATCGGCGCCGACCAGCTCACTGCGGTCCGCATCCATGGTCACAATGGTATCGGCATTTCGAATCAGATGTTCCGTCATGGTGCACACTTCCCCTGTCGGGCCCGCTTCATAGGAAGTGTGTCAGGCCGGCGGAAAACGGGCTCAAGAACCGGCTGAATAGAGGTTACGCCCAGCCGAGGCAGGTTGCAAGGCGGTCACACCCCACGAAGGAGTTCCAGCGCCGCGCTGTGTATTTGCGGATTGGCTGCCGCCAAGGCGCGCCCACCCCCATGCGCGGGGCCACCTGTCCAATCTGTAACGATGCCGCCCGCCGCTTCGATCAACGCGATGGGCGCCTGGATGTCGACTGCCTTCAACCCAGCTTCGATCACCAGATCGACCAGCCCCGCCGCCAGCAGGGCGTAGGCATAGCAATCCATTCCATAGCGGGTCAGCTTGACCCGGCTCGACACGGCACGGAATGCCGCCTCTTCCTCAGCACTGCCAAGTTCTGGGAAGGTGGTAAAGAGGACCGCATCGGACAGATCAGTATCCTTCCGCGTTGCCAGTACCTGCAGCCCAAGCGGTCCAGTCACATATGCGCCCTCGGATGTACCGACAAAGCGCTCGCCGATGTAAGGCTGGTCCACCACGCCAAGGAAAGGGCCATGGGTATCCGACAAGGCAATCAACACACCCCATGTCGGTGTGCCCGAGATAAAGCCCCGGGTGCCGTCGATTGGATCCAATACCCAAACGCGACCAGAACGCCCCTCAACCTCATCAAACTCCTCGCCATGAATACCGTCCTGGGGACGCAGCTCAGCGAGGATTTCGCGCATTGCCATTTCAGCGGCTCGGTCGGCCTCGGTCACCGGGTCAAAGCCGCTGTCAAGCTTGTTTTCGGCCCCAAGATCCAGCCGTCTGAAATAAGGAAGAATCGCCGCGCGGGCGGCATCGGCCAGTTTTTCGGCGATCTCTAGATCGGTATAGTCAGCAGGTTTCATGCCGATGCATTGCCACCCGTCAGACCATTTTGCAATATGCAGGCTCGGATCAGGCCACGTCGCTCAGCACGCGTGCCAATTCGAACAGGCGGCGACGCTGATTTTCGGGAATGGCATAGTAGGACCGCACCAGATCCAGCGCTTCCTTGTCCCCCATCAGGTCTGCGGGTACGCTCGATTTCTCGGCAGCAACCTTCTCCGATTCTTCAAGTCCTTCGAAGAAAAAGCTCACGGGAACGTCGAGTGCCTCTGCGATATCCCAAAGGCGGGACGCGCTCACGCGATTTGCTCCGGTTTCGTATTTCTGGATCTGCTGAAACTTAATACCGACCTGTTCGGCCAGCTGTTGCTGAGTCATACCAATCAGCCAGCGACGGTGCCGTACACGCTTCCCCACGTGAACGTCTACAGGATGGGTCATGCGAATTCTCCTCTGTTACACTGACAACCGCCCGGGCATCGGCATAAAGGGCGCGGCCTGCCCCAACCATCTGACACGGCCAATTAAGTATTCCCTAATATCGTTGAGCGACCCGAACCGCACCGCCTATGAATATGCCGAAAATCGCAATTGAATTCAAGTTGGTTGAATCCTGTGCAGCTCAACTGCACCATAAGTTGCGGCGGAAATCCACCGATACAACCCCAGAAAGGTACTGCAAGGACAAATGAGGAGCCGCTGTGACGCAGTCAATGTTCGCCGTCCGAGCCACAGTTTGACTCAGCACACCAGCTCGGTCTTTATGGCGGTAAATCAAGAGGAAAAACCGATGCGCTCATTCTCCGTGCTAAGAGCCGGCAGCCCAGCGCAACTGATCAATCAGCAGGTAGCCGAACCAGGCCCAGGCCAGGTTCGGATCGACATTCGTGCTTGTGGCCTGAACTTCGCGGACCTGCTGATGCAGAAGGGCACTTACCAGGACACACCGACCGCGCCTTTCACACTTGGGATGGAGGTTGCAGGCAAAGTCAACGCCCTCGGCGCCGGTGTTTCGCATTTGAAAATCGGAGACCGAATCGCCCTTTACACCGGTCAGGGTGGGCTTGCCGAACAGGGTGTCTTCGACGCGGACCGTGCCCTGCCCCTGCCTGACGCCATGAGTTTCGAACACGCCGCCGCCTTCCAGATTGCCTATGGCACCAGCCATATGGCGCTCGATCACCGCGCCCGCCTGCAACCGGGTGAGACGCTGCTGGTCACCGGTGCCGCCGGCGGCGTTGGCCTCACTGCGGTCGAGATCGGCAAACTCATGGGTGCGCGGGTGATCGCGCAGGCCCGTGGCGCAGACAAGCTCGAGATCGCCCGCCAGTCCGGAGCCGATATCCTGATCGACGCCGATGAGGATCTGCGCGCCCGCCTGCTGGACTTGGGCGGCGTCGATGTCGTCTATGACGCAATCGGGGGAGATGTTTTCAAGGCCGCTTTCCGCGCCGCCAATCCCGAGGCGCGGCTGCTGCCCATCGGCTTTGCCGGCGGCGAGGTGCCGCAAATCCCCGCCAATCACCTGCTGGTCAAGAATCTCACCGTGATCGGGTTCTACATCGGCGGTTATCTGAAGTTCCGCCCCGAGGTGATCCGCGACAGTTTCCAGACCCTGCTCGACTGGTACCAGCAGGGGCGCCTGCACCCGCATGTCAGCCATGTCCTGCCCCTCGAACGCGCCGCCGAGGGGCTGGAGCTTCTGCGCAGCCGAACCGCCACCGGCAAGGTCGTCATCACCCCCTGACAGCCGCTTCTTTCTGGTCGCAAATACTCCCGCCGGAGGCGTCTACCGCCGCCACATACACTGTCTTGGCGGTGGCATGTCGCGGTGCGACACGCGCCGAGGAGGAGGCACGACGACGAGATATCGTCTTGCGCCGCAGGCGCACCGCTTGGCAGCGCTCGCTCAGCTCACCGCGCGCAGATGGCCGTTACCCATCTTGGCAAAGTTCTGGCGAACCAGGTCCACCAGGGCATCGACGATCTGTCCCTTGCCGTCCTTGCCGCCGTAAAGATTGATCTTGTGCGAGGGCAGCACCGGCAGCGCATCGGACTCGATCTGCGCCAGATGCGGCGCGGCAGTGCCTTCCAGCATCGCATGCACCGCGAGATCGGCCGACACGGTCGCCTCGATGGTGCGGTCGTTCTCGGTCTCGACCGAGAGCTCCCAGGGGATATTCGCCGCATCCAGCGCCGCGATCACACTGGCACGGAACAGACAGCGCCGTCCCAGCGCCAGTTTCAGCGGCCGTTGCCGCCAGGCCGAGCCCCCCGCCGCGCCGATCCAGCGCAGGGGCAGTTCCGCAATCGTCTCGCAATGATCGCCCCCCCCCGGTTCGGTGGTCAGGATCACGTCGCATTCGCCACGTTCGTACTGCTCTTTCAGCCAGGAGGTATAGCAGGACAAGAGTTGCACCCGCACCCGCGGATAAGCGGCGTTGAACTGCTGGAGCACGCGCGGGATCGCCGGATAGACGATATCGTGCGGCACGCCCAGCACCACCTCGCCCTCGAATGCCTGATCGGTCAGCCGTGCGATCACCTCGTCATTCATCGCCACCATACGGCGGGCATAGGCCAGCAGTTGCTCACCCGAGGCGGTCAGCGCAATGCCGCGCCCGCTGCGGTCCAGCAGTTGCAGATCCAAGAGTTCCTCCAGCCGCTTTATCTGCATGGAAACCGCCGATTGGGTCAGGTGCAGGAACCCTGCGGCCCGGGTGACACCGCCACTGTCGGCCACGGCCACGAAACTGCGCAGGGTTGTGATGTCGAGATTGCGTATCATTCCAAACCTTGATGGACGAGTTCAAAAACATTCGTTTCCATAATGAAGCACATCCCACCATATCTATCAAGGAAATTGATTGTCACCCGAACTCACATCACGAAATCAGAAAGGACACGTCATGGCCTTTGTCACCGCCTCGCACCCCTGCCGACCCGCACCCCGATCCCGGCTTGCCGTATTCTACGACCTTCTGGCGCTGCGCCGCCAACGTCAGGAGTTGCGGCACCTCGACGACCGGGCGCTCGAAGACATGGGGATCACCCGCGCCGAGGCCCGGACCGAGGCCGCGAGGCCGTTCTGGGATGCCCCGCATCACTGGCTGAAATAAGCCGGAACAGCAGCTTCAGCTCTTCCCCTGCCTTGGCCCGCCCCGCGCGGGCCATTTTTTCGGGTGGATTGAGCCTAAATCCGACTCGGAAATACTTGAATTCACGGGTTCGCTCTCCGATATTTGACGGGAATGCCGCAGGGTAGCCCTTGCGGCCCGAGTTTGATTTCAGGGAGACTCAAATGGCTCAATTCGACACGATCCGGTCCACTACTGCCGGTTCGCGCGCTGCCCAGATCGACGAGGGCCTGCGCGCCCATATGAACAAAGTCTACGGCACCATGTCCGTGGGCATGCTGATCACCTTTGCCGCGGCCTGGGCGATCTCGGGTCTGGCGGTGACCACCGATCCTAGCGCGGCCGTGGCCCAGCTGAGCGCCGACAAATACCTGACCCAGATCGGCTATTCGCTTTACGCCTCGCCGCTGAAATGGGTGATCATGTTCGCGCCGCTGGCCTTTGTCTTTGGGTTCAGCGCCGCCATCAACCGCCTGTCGGCCGCCGCCGCACAGCTGATCTTCTACACCTTCGCCTTTGTGATGGGTCTGTCGATCAGCTCGATCTTCCTGGTCTTTACCGGCCAGTCGATCATTCAGGTGTTCCTGATCACCGCCATCGCCTTTGCCGGTCTGTCGCTTTACGGCTACACGACCAAGAAGGACCTGAGCGCCATGGGCACCTTCCTGGTGATGGGTCTGATCGGCCTGATCGTCGCCTCGGTAGTCAACATCTTCTTGGCGTCTTCGGCCATGGCCTTTGCGATCTCGGCGATCGGCGTTCTGATTTTCGCCGGCCTGACCGCCTATGATACCCAGAACATCAAGAACACCTATCTGCAAATGGCCCATTCCGGCGATCAGGAATGGCTGGGTAAGGCTGCCATCATGGGTGCGCTGAGCCTCTATCTGGACTTCATCAACCTGTTCATGTTCCTGCTGCAATTACTCGGCAACCGCGAATAAGTCAGCAACTGACAGAACGAATGAAGGGCGGGGAATTCCCCGCCCTTTTCCGTTGCGCCCCGCTGTTCCGTTGCGCCCCGCTGTCGCCTTCAGCGACAGTCGAGGGGAACCGCAAGTCCGGTGGACCGCTTCGACTGCCCGGAACGAAATACCTGGCCACCGGTCAAACAGCCGGTCAGGCGTGGCACCGATTGGGCAAAAGAGGCGCCTGCATCCTCTGCCAGCCGGTCGATCCCGTCCTCCGGTGTACGCAGCACCGCAAAAAGAACTCCGTTCACTTCGACCGTGCTCAGATACAAATCGAGGGTACCGCTCCCTACCTCGACCGCAGTCTGCGGGTTGCGGCCACCAGCACCGATGGCGACCCCGGCCAGGCTGGCGATATCGCCTTTCTCGCTTTGCAGGCGCTGGACAGGCTTGCCCGCAAGTTCCGCCGGCACGCTCAGACGGCGCGCCACGTAATCGGCGCTCCCCCTCTTCTCGGTAATGGTCTTGGGCTCACCGTCGATACCGGTGAACCCCACCCCTTCGCGGTGCCACAGGCTGGCACAGGCGGACAGAGACATCAGAGCAAGGGCGGGCAGCAGGATTTTCTTCATAACCGTCATGAGCTTGGTGGCAGACACGGCAAGCCTAGCCTTGCCGGGGTCGCAAAAGCAAGCGGCCAGAGCCCCCCATTCGGCCAAAACGAAAAAGGCCACCCTAAAAGAGTGGCCCTCATCGGCTTTTCGAAGGCTCAAGTTTACTTGATCTTGCCTTCCTTGTACTCGACATGCTTACGCACAACCGGATCGTACTTACGCACGGTCATTTTTTCGGTCATCGTACGCGCGTTCTTCTTGGTCACGTAGAAGTGGCCCGTGCCCGCGGTCGAGTTCAGACGGATCTTGATGGTCGTCGGCTTCGCCATGGTTATCTCCTGCGTCCGAAAAGGCAGGGGCCTTTCGGTTGAATTCTGTCCTGAGGCTGCGCTTTTACCCGGCGTGTGGGCCGAGTCAATAGGGCGAGCCCGGGAAAATGCGCGCGGAGGGCCTGTAAGCCGGATTCTGTTCCGGGGTTGCCCCCTTCGATGACCATTCCTCTGGTGCGCCTGTTGCCAGGCGCCTCTAGCTGCCAACCCGACCCCTCTCGGCTGAAGCGGCCTAGCGGAGGTATCGGCCGAAACCGACGCGTCCCGCGCGGGGGTCCTATTTGGCATTGCTCCCGGTGGGGCTTGCCGTGCCGCCCCTGTTGCCAGGGGCGCGGTGGGCTCTTACCCCACCGTTTCACCCTTGCCGCGACCTGCGCGGCGGACTGTTCTCTGTGGCGCTTTCCGTCGGGTTTCCCCGCCCGGGCGTTACCCGGCACCGCTGCTTCATGGAGTCCGGACTTTCCTCGCGGGGGTCGCCCCCCACGCGGCCATCCGGCCCTCCGCGCGGTTCCGCAGTTAGGCGCTGGCGGAGGAGAGGTCAAGAGGCGGGCGGAAAAGGGGCGCTGCCCCTCTTGGCCTGCGGCCAATTCACCCCGGAGTATTTTCAGCGGAATGAAGGGGCAAGGCGGCCAGATCGGCGGCGCAGAGCGGTCCGCGGCCCCAGGGACGGTAGCGCAGGCGCAGGGCCGCCAGCAACGTCTCGTCATCGGCAGGCGCGGTGAAACCTACCGCACAGGCAGCGGCGCGCAGCTGCTCGGGTGTGGGGTCGTCTGAGCATGTCTCGCTTCCCGACCTCTCGGCGAGACCAAGCCGGGCGAGGCGGGCCCAGTCGAATCGCGGGCCGGGATCGCATTTGCGCCCGGGCGCCATGTCGGAGTGACCGATCACGCCTGTGGGTGGGATAGACCAGCGGCGCAAGATATCCGTCAGCAGGCCATCCAGCGTGGCCATCTGTAGCGCCGAGAACGGGTGATCGCCGCGGTTGTCGAGCTCGATCCCGATGGAGCGGGAATTGATGTCATCCAGCCCCTGCCATTCCCCTACGCCTGCATGCCAGGCGCGGTCGGCCTCGGTTACCATCTGCCAGAGCCTTCCATCGGCACCGATCAGGTAATGGGCCGAAACCTCGGCCACCGGGTCGCAGAGCCGCTCAAGCGCCGCCTCGGCGCTGTCCATGGCGGTATAATGCAGCACCACCAGCGACGGGGTCAGCGCGTCGCGGCGGGGTCCGAAATTGGGAGAGGGGTGCCAGTGCGGAGTCACGCCGCCCTAGTTCTGTACCGCGCGGCGGAACGGCGCCGGATCCCAACCACAGGCATAACCATCGCCATCCGGGTCCAGCCCCTTGCGGTCGCGCTGCGGGCCACCGTTGGACAGGAACTCGATCTGGGCCTGGTCAGGTGAGGGGAAGGCGGCGCAATTGCGCTCGGCCTTGGCGGCGAGGTTGAACCCGGCGCGGCTATAGACCTGGGTGCCTTTGGGGTGGCTGGTCGACAGCGCGTATTGCACCACATTTGGGGTCCCATCCGCGTCGCGCTGAGGCAGCGCCGTGGGAGCGACCACCTGATACGAGGCGCGATTCTGGGCGATGCGTTCGGCATCGCTCTGAATCGACTCGCGGCTGGCAACGGCCTGGAAATCCTGCTCGTCGGAGATACCGGGATTGCTGACCAGTGCGGGCGCCGGGTTCGAGGGGCTGGCCTCGACCGGGGCGACGCCGGAATTGCCATTGGCGGCGGCCAGCGCCGCCGCGGTTTCACGGGCGATATCGTCCGCTGTGTCACCAGATTGCGGTACATAGGCTGCGGTCTGGGCGGTGGTCTGAACCGGGACCGCGGTGGCTGGGTCGACCGTTGCGGATCCGGCGGGCGGCAAACCTTCGCTGGACACCGCCGAGGGCGGGATCAGCGGATCACCGGTCACCGTCTGGCCCTGAAGCACCGCGTCGCGCTGGGCCTGGTATTCGGGTGTGTTGAAACCGACCCCGGCCGCCGAATCCGGCACCGCCGGATCACAGGCCGCAAGCACCCCGATCACGGGGACAAGATAGAATACGCGCATTGTTGCCGTCCTGCTCTTTTGCTTTGGTGACAGGTTTACCACCATTTTCCGGGCTTGGCCACAAAGCCCGCCGCCTGTTCCAGGGCATAGGCCGTATTCAGCAGATCGCCTTCCTCCCACGGGCGGCCGATCAGCTGAAGGCCCAAGGGCAGCCCCTGCTTGTCAAGCCCGGCGGGTACCGACACGCCGGGCAGGCCAGCGAGGTTCACGGTGACGGTGAACACGTCGTTGAGATACATCTGCACCGGATCGGCCTCGGCCATTTCGCCCAGGCCAAAGGCCGCCGAGGGGGTGGCGGGTGTCAGGATCGCATCGACCCCGGCAGCGAACACATCCTCGAAGTCCTTCTTGATCAGGCTGCGCACCTTGCGGGCGCGGTTGTAATAGGCGTCGTAGAAACCCGCCGACAGCACATAGGTGCCGACCATGACCCGGCGCTGCACCTCGTGTCCGAACCCTTCGGCGCGGGTTTTCTCGTACATCTCGGTGATGCCGTCACCCTGTGCCAGCTTGGCGCGGTGGCCATAGCGCACCCCGTCATAGCGGGCGAGGTTCGACGACGCCTCGGCGGGCGCAATCACGTAATAGGTGGGCAGCGCGTATTTGGTATGCGGCAGCGAGATGTCGCGGATCTCGGCCCCGGCGGCGCGCAGCATCTCGGTGCCTTGCTGCCACAGCGCCTCGATCTCTTCGGGCATGCCGTCCATGCGGTATTCGCGCGGGATGCCGATCACCTTGCCGCGGATATCGCCCGTCAGCATCGCCTCGAAATCGGGCACCGCCAGATCGGCGCTGGTCGAATCCTTGGGGTCGTGGCCGCACATCGCCTCAAGCATGATGGCGGCGTCGCGCACGTCCTTGGTCATCGGCCCGGCCTGATCCAGCGAGCTGGCAAAGGCCACGATGCCCCAGCGTGAGCAGCGCCCATAGGTCGGCTTGATGCCGGTAATGCCGACAAAGGCGGCAGGCTGGCGGATCGAGCCGCCGGTATCGGTGCCGGTCGCCGCCAGGCACAGATCGGCGGCCACGGCGGCGGCGGAGCCACCCGAGGAACCGCCCGGCGTCAGCGCCGCGTCGTCATTGCCGCGCCGCCAGGGGTTGACCGCATTGCCATAGCACGAGGTCTCGTTGGACGAGCCCATGGCGAATTCGTCCATGTTGAGCTTGCCCAGCATGACGGCACCGGCGTCGGCCAGTTGCTGGCTGACGGTGGATTCGTATTCCGGCTTGAACCCTTCAAGGATACGGCTGGCCGCCTGAGACGGCACGCCCTTGGTGCAGAACAGGTCCTTGATGCCGATCGGCAGGCCGCACATCTTGGGCGCATCGCCCGATTGCAGCCGCACGTCAGCGGCATGTGCACGCTCCAGCGCGATCTCGGGGGTCTTGTGGACAAAGGCGTTCAGCGCCCCTGCCCCCTCGATGGCGGCAAGGCAGGCTTCGGTCAGCGCGACCGAGGTGGTCTCGCCCTTGCGCAGCGCATCGCGCGCCTGGGCCAGCGTCAGCGTGTTCAGATCGCTCATGTCTTACTCCACCACCTTGGGAACCGCGAAAAACCCCTCGCGCGCGTCGGGCGCGTTGGACAGGACCTTGGCCTGCTGATTGCCATCGGTCACCCCGTCGGCACGGCGCTTCAGCCGCATCGGCGTGACCGAGACCATCGGCTCGACGCCTTCGACATCCACCTCGTTCAGTTGCTCGATGAAACCGAGGATGGTGTTGAATTCGGCGGCGAGCGCCGGCAGCGCGTCTTCGTCCACCTTGATCCGGGCCAGCTTGGCCACTTTGGCGGCGGTGCTTTGGTCAATCGACATCGGTTTCCCTCATCTGCGTCAGGCCCGCATTTACCGCCCCATGGGCGCGGTCGCAAGGGCAACGGAATGGCGATGGTCAGCCGCGCCGCCTGCGCAGATAGGCCAGCACCGCCATTGCCGCGAAAATCAACGCCAGAACCCCGGCAAAACCGCCATTGCCGGTCAGTTGCATCGCAGCGCCGGTAATCGGCCCGCCGATCATGCCGCCCATACCAAAGGCGATGGCAAAGGCGGCATTTCCCGCCACCAGGTCGCTGCCACTGAACCGGTCACCCAGTTCCGACATCGCCATCGTGTACAGGCCCCCAGCCGTGGCGCCAAAGACAAAGAGCACGCCCAGAAACAGCGGCAACCGGTCGGGCAGGCCGGGCAGCAGCAATGCGCCCAGCGCGGTCAAAACGGCACACAGAACCATCACCTGCCGCCGCGAGCTGCGGTCCGACAGCCATCCGATGGGGATCTGCAACACCGTGTTGCCCAGGAACGCCACCGACAGGGCTGAGGTTGCTACCGCCACCGTCAGCCCCGCCGCCAGTCCAAAGACCGGAAACAGCGACAGCATCGCGCCCTCCCAGAAGGCATAGACGCAAATCGCCGCCAGCAGGGTCGGCGCCCGGCGCAGGAACCCCAGCGGGGACACCGGCGCCTCGTCCGAGACATCCGGCGCATGGGCGCGCACCGCCAGCACCACGCCGATGGCCAGGACACAACACGCCGCGCCGACGGCAAAGGGCGCAAACCCCTGGAACCCGATCAGCGCCAGCGTGAAGGGCCCCGCACCAAAGCCCACAGACAGAGCGGTGGCATAGATGCCCACCACCCGGCCTCGCGTCTCGGGGCGGGCGAGCTGGTTGATCCATGTTTCCGACACGATGAAGATGCCCACATCGGCCATGCCCAGCGCCAGCCGCAGCACCAGAAAGGCGCCAAAGGACCGGGTCAGCCCCAGCGCCACGATTAAGAGCGCCGACAGCAGCAGCGAGCCGACGGCCACCTGCCAGCTTCCGAATCGCTCGATCAGGCGCGGGTAAAAGGGCGAGGCGATCATGATCCCCAGCGGCGTCATCGCCGCGTTGACCCCGATGGCGGCCTCGCTGGTGCCCTGATCCTCCAGCACCAGCGACAAGAGCGGAAAGCTGAGGCCAACGGTCAGCGCAAAGATGGTGGTGCAGGCTATCGCGCCCGCGATCCCGGCGCGCCGCGCCTTGTCGGTCATAACCGCCGCCGTCATCGCTCACTCCCAATGCGTCCGCGCAGATGACCGGCGCGCACAGCAAAGGTCAAGCGACCGAACACGAAACGGCCCGCGCGAGAGGTCGCGCGGGCCGGTCCGGGGTGCGGGCGGGATCAGAGATCCTTGGCCGCCTTGTGCTCGATCTTGGTCCAGTTGGCCGCCGCCTTGGCGATGGTGCCAGCCTTGTCCTGCTCGAACATCTTGTAGATTTCCTCGTTCAGAAAGACATAGAGCTTGCCGTCGACCACGGCGGCATAGTTCGGGTCGCCGTCGAACTTCTTGCCCACCGAGACGCCAAAGGTGCAGAAGCCGCCGTTCTGCACGGAGTAGTGATCGGGGTTGGCCTGGAACGCCTTGAGGTTCTTCTCGGAGGCAAAATAATAGGCCACGCCGTCATGCACGGCGGTATGCGCGGCCTTGCCTTCGCGGTTCTTGCCCTTGTCGAGCAGTGCGACCGGGTCCGAACCATGCAGGCCCAGCGGCGCGCCAGCGGCGGTCAGACCGGGCACCACGTTGATTTCATCGGCGGCCATGGCAGGGCCAAAGGCGAGCAGGGCCGACAGGGCGGCGGCGGTAAAGGTGATCATGCGAGGCATCGTTTGGTTTCCTTTCAGTTGACTGATATCGCCCGGCCAGTTGACTGGCGGGTGTGTCAGGAAACTGCATCACAACGCGCCCGGCGTGAATGTTCACCCGTTCAATCACCATGACCAATCGTTCAAACAACTGAACGAATGGCAAAGCATTTTGATCAATCAAAGATGGAAAATACAGATTTAAGAATGCTTCTGAACACTTATTGATTTCAGCCGGTCACCCAAGGCGCGAAACCCCTTGCCGGATCAGCATTGCCACCAGCTCGGCACGATCCACCCGCTGCACCGGAATGCCATCGCGGATCGCCAGATGCGCCGCCACCCCGGTCGCCTGACCCATCGCCATGCATTGCGGCATCCCCCGGACCGAGGCAAAGGCCACCAGATCGGCCGACAGGATGCGCCCCGCGAACATCAGGTTCGCAACCGCTTTCGGCAACAGCGACCGGAAAGGGATGGTGTAATAGCCGCCGCGCTCGACCATGGCGTCATGGGTCATCTGATCCGAGGTGCGCATCACATCGTCGATCGGATTGTCACAGGCGACGATCCCGTCGGCAAACTTGGTGCCCGCCGCCAGATCGGCGCCGGTGACCTTGTACACCCCTTCCAGCTTGCGCGTTTCGCGCACACCCACGGTCGGACCCAGCTGCGACATATGCGCGGCCTCGAAGCCCGGCACA
Organism: Ruegeria pomeroyi; assembly: GCF_021405525.1. GTDB lineage: Bacteria > Pseudomonadota > Alphaproteobacteria > Rhodobacterales > Rhodobacteraceae > Ruegeria_B > Ruegeria_B alba. The sequence goes on along the minus strand of NZ_JAGQAG010000001.1, from coordinate 1,234,917 downwards.
TCCGAACGCAGGAACTGGGCCAGTTGCAGGCAACGCCGCCGCCCCTCTTGCGTCGCGCGGGTCACATCGGCGGGATCGGTGCCATCCACCCCGCGAATGGCGACCGAGTTGCAGAACACAGTGCCGCGATGGAACCCCTTCATCAGGTAGAGCTGCGCCAGATGTGGATGCAGCCGCCCCTCGGCGATCCCCTTGGCGGCGTAACGGCGGAAATAGGGATCGTTCTCGGCAAACACCCGGTTCCAATCGGCGCCCTCCATGAAAAAGGACAGGGTCACCGCCATCATGTTGCCCTGCCCGTCGCCCAGCGTGAAGGGCACCCCCGCCTTGGCCGAGATGTCGCCATCGCCGGAACAGTCGATCACGATCCGCGCCGCAATCCGCTGCGGTCCGCGCCGGTCAAAGAACTCGACCGCGGCAATGCGATCCGCCTCCATCACCGGGGCAATGGCCACCGCGCCCAGGAACACCCGCACGCCGGCCTCTTCCAGCATCTCGAACATCATCGTGGTGGCGGCGTCGTGATCGTACTGGATCTCGGGGCCGAAGTTTTCCAGCGTGCAGGGCCGCTTCTCGGCCATCGGCGGGTCCATCGCCATCAGCCGGTCGGTCAGTTCCTGCATCAGCCCGCCGATGCTCTCATCCTGCGGATAGGCCGCGCCCCAGGGCATGCCGGGACAGAACGCCATGACCCCGCCCACCTTGGTCCCGGCCTCGAGCAGCACCACATCGAGCCCCAGCCGTCCCGCTGTCACCGCCGCACCAAAGCCCGCGGTGCCGCCGCCGACCACCAGAACATCTGCCGTCAGATCGCCCATATCCGCCTCTCCCCGTTTCAGCGGCCCATATCGGCGGTCCAAACCGGTTCCGTCAATCCCGGAAACTCAGGCTCGGATCCCGCGCCGATGACGATGATAGACCTCGATCATCCAGCCCAGCATGAGCGCGTTCAACAGATGCCAGAGGAAATGGGTACCCAGAGGCCAGCCCCCACACAGCGGATCGTCCAGCGCCCGAAACGTGATCGAAAGAACAAGAATCCCCGCGCCCAGCGCCAGACCGCGGGCCAGCGCGGGCGCCCGGCGGTGCAACAGGGCGGCATAGACCAGGATCAGAAACGGGATCGGCGCATAGGCCGCCGACCCGCCGAGGCCCGGAAACAACCCGAACAGCGGTACCGTGGCAGCGGCATACGGAAAGAAGCCCCCCGTCAGCAGCAGCGCCTGCGGCATGCGCAGGCCCCATCCGGCGCGGTTGATCGCATAGATATAGATCAGCACATAGGCCACGATGGGCAGCGTATCGGCCAGTGCGGCCCAGACCTGCGCATAAGTGTGGAACAGGAAACTGCCCAGCCCGATCAGCGCCAGTACAGCTATCAGTGCCGCCTCGATCCCGTCGCGCGCGCCCCGCGTGCGCCACCACATCAGGACGGCCGCCAGCACAAAGGCAAGGTTGGTCACGGCGTTCACCGGCTCGGCCCAGTATCCCGGCCCCAGCCTTTCGCAATAGCCGTCGATTTCGCGCAACCAATCCATGGATTTTCATCTAGTGGGTGCTAGGGTGAAACCAAGACATATCAGGGAGAAAGACACATGAAGATCATCTGGCTGGGACATGGCAGTTTCCGGATCGAGAGCGGCGACGCCGTGCTGCTGGTCGATCCCTGGCTCAATGGCAACCCTTCCCTGCCCGAGGATCAGCATGACGCAGCCGTCATGGGCGCCACCCATATCCTGCTGACCCATACCCATTTCGACCATGTGGTCGATGTGCTGCCGCTGGCGCGTCTGCTCAAGGTGCCGGTGGTGGGTCAATACGACCTGATGGGCTATTGGAGCGAGGCCGAAGAGATCGAGACCGTGGGATTCAACAAGGGTGGCACGGTGACCCTGAACGGGGTGCGGGTGTCGATGGTGCCGGCCTCGCACAGCTCGACCTTCACCACGCCGGAGGGGCTGCGCAGCGGCGGGTCTGAGGTGGGTTACATGATCGCCGCCGAGGGGCATGTGGTCTATCTGTCGGGCGATACCGGCATCATGGCCGACATGGACTGGATGGGGGATTATTACAAACCCGATATCGGCATTCTCAGTGCCGGGGGCCATTTCACCATGGACATGCAGGGCGCGGCCTATGCCGCCAAGCGCTATTTCGACTTCAAGACGGTGATCCCCTGCCACTACCGCACCTTCCCGATCCTGGAACAGTCGGCCCAGGCCCTGATCGACGGTCTGCCCGGTGTCGACGTAATCGAGCCACAGGTGATGCAACCCATCGACGTCTGACACCATGGCCGCCATCACCCCCTCGCCCGAGCTTGGTGCCATCGTCCGCCGATGGCTGCGGTCCTATGCGTCGGGGGACAACGTGACCGTGACCAACCTGTTCTCGGACGATCCGGCGCTGGGTTACATTGGTTCGTCCCATGGGGAGATCTGGCGCGGCGACACACTGCGCCGGGGCATGGCACGCTATATGCAGGACATCCCCAGCTTTGCCTGGGACCGGGACGAGTTTCGCGGTTTTGAATGCGGTGAACTGAGCTGGGTCGAATGGTTCGGTGAAAGGGTGTCGCTGGATACCGGCAAGGAGATCACCTTTCGCTCCACCTTTGTGCTGCACCTGGAACAGGGCGTCTGGCGGATCGTGCATGTGCACAACTCGAACCCGGTCTCGAACATGGAGGCGCTGGGATACGAGTCGCGCGGCTTCGAGGACCTGCTCGAAGCCGCACTTGCCACCCCCGCCGAGTTCACGCGCACAGGCCTTGCAACGATCATGTTCACCGACATCGCGGACAGTTCGGTGCTGGCCGAAACACTGGGCGACACCAGCTGGTCGGTCGCGGTCAGCAGGCACCTGAAACAGGTCGAAGTCATCGTGACAGATCATGGTGGCACACTGGTCAAGACGCTGGGTGACGGCACCATGTCGGCCTTCGCCTCGGCCTCGGGCGCGCTGACGGCGGCCGCAGAGCTGCAACGGACCATCTCCGCCAGCGAGGACGAGCCGCAGTTGCGCATCCGGGTCGGCCTGCACACGGGCGATCTGGTCGAACAGGACGGCGACATGTTCGGAACCGTCGTCAACAAGGCCGCACGGGTCGCCGCACTGACCGCACCCGGAGAAATCTGTCTGTCGGACGCCACCCGCATCATGGTCGGTGGCGCCCGGAGGTTCCGGTTCTCGCCGCCTGTCGAAGTCGCCCTGAAGGGACTGGACGGGCGGCATGTGACCCACAGGCTGGAGTGGCGGGAGTGAGCGTGTCGATCCAGCCCAGCCCCGAGATTGCCGCCATCGCACGGCGCTGGCACGAAGCCTATGCCGGCGGTGACAGCGCCACGATGGTTAACCTGCTGACGGACGACGCGCTTTTGTATTACGTCGGCACCGCCCCCGAAGAAATCGGCCGGGGGCCAGAGTTCCGGCATGCCTTTGGCCGGTTCGTCGAGGCGCATCCCCCGATGCGCCTGCGCTTCACTTCGATCGACGGTTTTGCCTGTGGCCCGGCGGGCTGGTCGATCACGGTGCACGAGGCCGAGGCACCCGATGGGACCGCCGCCGAGGTGCGCACAACCCTGATCTTTCACCTGCAACAGGGCCAGTGGCGCATCGCGCATGTCCATAACTCGATCCCGCGAACCAATACCGAAGGTCTGGGGCGAGAGCTTGCGCGCTTCGACGACCTGTTGGACGCCGCCCTGTCCGGGACCGAGACACCGGACCGAACCGGGCTGGCAACGATCATGTTCACCGATATCGCCGACAGCACTGCCATCGCGGTCGCCCTGGGCGACGCGCCGTGGTCGAAAGCGGTCAAGGCCCATATCGGCAAGATGAGGCAGCTGGTCGAGGGTCTGGGCGGGACATTGATCAAGTCACTTGGCGACGGCACCATGTCCAGCTTTCCCTCGGCCCGCGCCGCGCTGTCGGCCGCCACAGCCGCCCAAACGGCAATGGCCGCGGCCGAGAGCGAACCCCGGCTGCGTATCCGCATCGGCCTGCATACCGGAGACCTGATCGCCGGCGACAGTGACGTTTTCGGCACCGTGGTCAACAAGGCTGCCCGCATCGCCGCCCTTGCCGGGCCGGGGGAAATCCGGGTCTCGGATGCCACCCGGCTGATGGTCGGCGACAGCGGCGGTTTTGTCTTTGCCAATCCCGCCGCCGTGGCCCTGCGCGGGCTTGAGGGAGACCACCTGACCCATCTGCTGGAGTGGCGAGACTAACCGAACAGTTCTTCCAACCTGCCTTCTTCACCCCGAGGACTGCTGCGCAGGCTGAAAGACTTCGATGGTGAAAACTACATGAATGTTTCCTGCCCCTTGCATGTTTCTCGTCGGCCCGAACCCGGCACCCGGGCTGCCCAGCACGCATTCAAGAGATTGCGGGAAAGCCGCCGGAGGCTTTAGAAAGAAAACAGTTGTCCCTTTTTCCGCCGGCCGGAGGCTCTGCATGCCCGACCGCTACCAGAATTCGCCAGAACTCGCCGCCATTACCAGGCGGTTTCTTCAGTGCACGGCCCGGCGCGACGGATCTACCAGCGGACTATTCTCACAAAGCAGCGCGCTGCTCTACCTTGGATCCGCCGAAGGCGAGTTGTTCACCGGAGACATGCTGCGCAGGTTCTTTTCCGGAACCCGCGAAGAGCTTGCCGTCTTCCGCTACGAGGATATCGACATCCATGCATTCGAGCGGGATGTCATGGGCTGGTCGGTCTGGAGCGCAACAATGGTCACGCCGGATACGGGCACAAAAATCCAATTCCGGGGCACCATCGTTTTCGGCCTCGAAGAGGCCCAGTGGAAAATCGTTCATTTACACAACTCGAACCCGGTCCCAAACGCCACCTCGCTGGGGTACGATCCGGGCAACTTTGACGAGATCGCAAAGGCCGCCGCGCGCGACCGGCCAAACCTCGGACAAGCCGGGCTGGCCACGATCATGTTCACCGACATCGCCGACAGCACAGTGATCACGGAAACCATCGGCGATGCGGCGTGGAGCGATCTGGTTCAGAACCATGTGCATGAGATCAAGACAATCGTAACCCGGCATAAGGGCGAGCTCGTCAAGACACTTGGGGACGGTACCATGTCGGCCTTTCACGGTGCCAGTCCCGCGCTGATGGCGGCTCAGGCGATCCAGGAGCGGATGGCCGAGCGCGAAACGGAACCTCCCCTCCACGTGCGTATCGGAGTGCACAGCGGACAGGTCACCGAGGCCAGCGGCGATTTCTTCGGCTTGGTGGTGAACAAGGCCGCGCGGATCGCAGGCCTCGCGCAACCCGGCGACATCCGGCTGTCGGACGCGACCCGCATCCTGGTCGGCGGCCGCGAATTTCGCTTTGCCGACCCGGTCACCACGCCGCTCAAGGGGCTCGCGGGCGAACATGTCATCCACCGGCTGGAGTGGCGCGGATGAGTGGCGTGGTCGCCTCTCCCGAACTGCTGGCCATTGCTCGGCGCTGGATCGACGCGATTCCCAACAGGCGGCCAAACGATCTGCGCAACCTGCTGACCGAACGCGAATACCTGCGCTTTGTCGGAACCGGAGAGAACGAGATCTGGGCCGGCCCATCGGTACGCGAGGGGATCGGAGATTTCTTCGGGGACATTCCCGATCTGATCAGACATGACGAGACCTTTGCCGAAGCTTACGAACACAACGGCACCGGCTGGGCCTGCATGAGTCATGAACTGGTTTTTGCCCCTCAGCCCGACCGGGTGTTCCAGATCCGTTCGACCCTGATCTTCACGCTCGAGGACGGCGCGTGGAAGATCGTGCATCGCCATGGATCGGTCCCGATCCCGAACATGGAGTTCACCGGTGCCGCACAGACGGCCATCGCCGATCTGGTCGCCGCCGCGAAACAGGGGTTCTCGCTGGATCAGCGCGAGGGCTTCGCCTCGGTCATGTTCACCGACATCGTCAATTCCTCGCGCCTCGCCTCGGCCATGGGCGACCGGCTGTGGTCATCCGAGGTGGCCCATCATTTCAAGACGCTGCGCGAGATCATCGAGGCGCGGGGCGGACAGTTCGTCAAATCGCTGGGCGATGGCACCATGTCGAGCTTTCCCTCACCCGAACAGGGATTGCGCGCCGCGCAGGCCATATTGCGCGCGACCGAGGCCTCCGACGGCCCCGCCATCGCCCTGCGGATCGGCATTCATACCGGCGAGGTGATCCAGACCCGCGAGGATTTCTTTGGCACCGTGGTCAACAAGGCCGCCCGCATCGCCGCCGTCGCGGCACCGGGCGAGATCGTGATTTCCGGCGATACCCGCGACTTGACCGGCGCGGTGGAGGGCGTGGTCATTCACCCGCCGACAGACATCCCGCTCAAAGGTTTCGACGGCCTGCACCGGGTCCACCGGCTGGAGTGGCGGACATGATCCAGCGCTCGCCCGAGATCGAGGCCATCGTGCGCCGCTGGACCACCCTGATCCGCAGCCACAAGGTGGCCGACCTGCCGCATTACCTGTCGCAATCCGACGCGCTGGTATATATCGGCAGCGCCGCTGGCGAGCTTTGGCGTGGGCAGCTGGTGCGCGACGGCATCGCCGACCATCTGGCCGAGGTCCCCGATTTCATCGAAGAGGACATCGAGATCGAGGCCTATGAGCATGGTGAAACCGGCTGGGCCAGTTATCAGAGCCATTACACCTTTTCCAGCACCGGCAGCCGGGGCACGCATCGGGTGACCTTTGTCTTTGTGCTGGAACGCGGCACCTGGAAAATGGTGCAGCACCATATCTCGCAGGCCGACTCGAACCGGGACAAGCTGGGGATCGAGCACACCGCCTTTCAGCGCCTGATCGCGGCGGCGCAGGCCGGATCGCACCGGTTCGGAACCGGCGGGCTGGCCACCATCATGTTCACCGATATCGTCGACAGTTCCACCCTGGCCACAGCCATGGGCGATGCGGAATGGGTGCGCCTGATCGACGCTCATTTCCGCCGGGTCGAGGCAATCGTGACCGAGCATGGCGGGACGTTGGTCAAATCGCTGGGCGACGGCACCATGTCATCTTTTCAATCCGCCACCGGCGCAGTCCGCGCGGCCTCGGCCATTCGGGCCGGGACGCAAGGCTCGCGCCTTGCCCTGCGCATCGGCCTGCATACCGGCGAAGTGGTCGAAAACCGGGGCGATTTCTTTGGCACCGTGGTGAACAAGGCCGCCCGCATCGCCTCTTTTGCCGGAGCGGAAGACATCCTGTTGTCTGACGCAACCCGCAACATGGTCGGGTCGCAGCATGATTTCGACTATTCCGATGCCATCGCTACCCCGCTCAAGGGGCTCGAGGGCGATCATGTCCTCTATCGCCTGACCGGGCGCCCGGAACCTCTGTAGGAAGGACCCTGCCAATGCCAGCCAGCGATTTCTCCACCACTGAATACGCCGACCGCCTGTCCCGCACCCGCGCCGCAATGGCGGCGGCTGGGGTCGAGACCCTTCTGGTCGCCGACCCCTCGAACATGGCTTGGCTTACCGGGTATGACGGCTGGAGCTTTTACGTGCCGCAGCTGGTCATCCTGCATGCCAGCGGCAAACCTCTCTGGTGGGGGCGCACACAGGACAAGCCGGGGGCGGCGCAGACCACATGGCTGACACCCGAGGACCTGTTCGACTGGCCCGAGGAACATGTCCAGCATCCCGACCACCATCCCGTCGATGCCTTGGTGACCCTGCTGCGCGAGCGCGGCTGGACCCGGGCGCTGGGGGTCGAGATGGACAATTACTATTACTCGGCCAAGTCCCACGCGGTGCTCGAAGCCGCCTTTGGCCGCGATGCGCTGGCGGATGCGACCGGGCTGGTGAACTGGCAACGCGCGGTCAAGAGCCCCGCCGAACTGGCCCTGATGCGCAAGGCGGGTGTGCTGACCGCGCATATGCATTCGGTTCTGCGCGACGGGTTCCGCGAGGGCCGCCCGAAACACGAGCTGGTGGCCGAGGTACAGGCGGCGGGCGTCGCAGGCCCCGATGGGCTGGCAGGCGACTATCCCGCGATTGCCCCCATTGCCCCTTCGGGGCTGGAGGCCTCGGCCTCGCACATCACCTGGAACGACCGTCCTCTGACCCAGGGTGAGGCCACCTATTTCGAGATCTCGGGCTGTTATCACCGCTATCACTGCCCGGCCAGCCGCACGCTCTATCTGGGCGAGGTGCCCGCCGATGTCCGCCGCGCCGAAGAGGCGATCCTGACCGCCATCGACGACACCATGACCCGTGCGCGCCCCGGCGTGACCTGCGAGGAGGTGGCGGCCTGCGTCTACGACAGCTTTGCGCGGGCTGGATACGTCAAAGGCAACCGCACCGGCTATCCCATCGGCCTTTCCTATCCGCCCGACTGGGGCGAGCGCACCATGAGCCTGCGGCCCGGCGATACCACGCCGCTGGCCGAGAACATGACCTTTCACCTGATGCCCGGCCTCTGGACCCCGGACTGGGGCGTAGCGATCACGGAAAGCTTTGTCATCACGCCCGAGGGCGGCAAATGCCTGGCCGATATCCCGCGCGGGATCGTGGTCAGGGGCTGACCCGGCTCAGTCGCAGGCAGGTATTTCGGCGCAGGCCGAGGCCCGGAACCGTGCCAGCAGGGCGGCGGTTTCCTCGGTTTCGCCCCCCTGCGACTCGTCAGAGCAGAGATAGGTCCGGTGTGGTTCGAAGAGGTCCAGGAACGACATCTCCCAGCCCTCGCTTACGCTCAGCATCTGTTCGGCAGAATATAGAAGGTGGTCGACAAAGGCGGAATAGGCGCCACCCCGATCCGAATGGAGCAGTCGGCACTCGTCTGCGGGCGCAGCAAAATCGGGCAGCGTCGCAGCCAGTGCCAGATGGGCACGAAACGCCTCGCGCGCGGATTGCTGGCGTTGCAGGCGGTCGGCCTCGTCAAGCTGGATCTTGACCCCGATCAGCGCCGCCAACGCCAGTGCGGCGGTGGCCATGGCCGCCAATGCCTCGATCGAGGCCGCGTGTCGCGAAAGCCAGCTCATGTAGCGGGCATCTGCTGGGTGGCGCAATGGATGCCGCCGCCCATCTCGCCCAGCGGATCGACGTTCAGCGTGACGACCTCGCGCCCGGGATAGTGCCGCGCCAGCGCCCGTGCGGCGATGCGGTCGGTCTCGGCATCGCCGAACTCGGCCGCGATCACGGCGCCGTTGCAGACGTAGTAATTGGCGTAAGAGGCGACAAAGTCGATGCTCTTGACCCGCCGCCGGTGCGGTTCGGGAATGACCTCGACCTTCAGGCCTGCCGCCACCAGCGCGTCATGGGTATCGAGCGCCGCCCGGTGGAACGGGTCGTCCATGTCAGGATCGTCGGGCAGGTTGATCAGCACCCGCCCCGGCCCGGTGAACCGGGCCAGGCTGTCGATATGGTAATCGGTGATATCCTCGCCCCAGACGCCCGGCGCCCAGATCATCCGTTGCGCCCCATAGGCGCGCAACAGCCGCGCCTCGATCTCGGCCCGCGACAGGCCGGGATTGCGGTTGTCGTTCACCCACGAGCTTTCATGCGCCAAAAGAAGGCCATGGCCGTCCTGTTCGACCCCGCCAGCCTCGCCCCGCAATCCGGCGGGCAGCAGCGGCAGACCAAGGCGTTGCGCCACCTGCTCGGCGATGCGCGCGTCGCGGCGATGCACCTGCTTGCGCCCCCAGCCGTTGAACTGGATATGGCTGACCGCCAGCCCGCCCTGCCCGTCCAGCGCAAACAGCGGCCCGGCATCGCGGCACCACAGATCCTCGGTCGGGATGTCCCACAGCTCGACCTTGTCCGACAGCTTTCTGCGCGCGCCCGCGTGATCCTCGGCGGCGGCCAGTATCACGACCGGTTCGAACGCGACAATCGCATTGGCGATATCGGCGATGGTCTGCTGCGCCATGTCCAGAAAGACCGGATCGGGATGCACCCGGCGATTGACCGGCCACTGCATGAAGGTCCGATCATGCCGCGCCTCTTCGGGCGGCACATGAAACCCGGCCCCCGCCGCCCCTGCCTGTCCCGCCATCCCCATCAGCCCAAACGCACCCCCTGCCCGCAGGATATCTCTTCTGTACATCGTGTCGCCTTTCGCATGCCCTGATCTTGATTAGCGTCAGATGTGGATTTCACCAAGCTTTGATGCCCACAGATGTGCTGACGACGGCGCGCTCAACCCTGTGCGGTTTCTTTCGGCGCCACCTTGGGCGTGAACTCACAGCGGTTGGGCTTGATGTCGATCAGCGGCGTGCCGTCCAGGCAATCGAGGCCGCGCACCACCAACGTCGTACCCTCCACCCGTTCCAGCCGCACCCGCGACAGGCCGATCGGGTTGGGTCGCTGCGGCGAGCGCAGGGCGAAGGTGCCGAACAGCTTGCCATCGCTCTTGGGGTTCTGGGTGACCAGATCGCGGCGGCTTTTGTCCAGCCAGTAGAGCACGTCGAGGCGTTCATAAACGTCGATCCCGCGCAGCGCGGGCGCCCAGCGCGCATCCAGCTCGATCCGGCATTCCGGCCCGTCCTCGCGCCCTTGCCGGGGACAGTCCTTGCGGTCGGTCCAGGGGGTACGGATGCGGCCGATGAAATAGACGCCCGCGTCGGTGGCCTCGGGCAGATCCGTTACCTCTTCGCCCTCGCGAAACCTGAATTCCATCTCACTCCGCTCCCTTGTCCCGCCGTTCGGCGAAAAACCCGCGCAACAGCTCCGCCGCTTCCTCTCCGCCGATGCCGTCATAGACCTCGGGCGCGTGATGGGCCTGGCTGTGAGAAAACACCCGCGCCCCATGCGCCACCCCGCCCGATTTCGGATCCGCCGCGCCATAATACACTCGCCGGATGCGCGCCGCAGCCAGCGCCGCCGCGCACATGGCACACGGCTCCAGCGTCACATAAAGGTCATGCCCCACCAACCGCTCGGACCCGGCGGCGGCGCAGGCCGCGCGCAACGCCACGATCTCGGCATGCGCGGTGGGATCGCAGGTCTCGCGCGTGCGGTTGCCGGCGGCGGCCACCACGCGCCCGTCGGGGGCCACGATCACCGCGCCCACCGGCACCTCGCCGCGCGCGCCCGCCGCGCGCGCCTCTGCCAGCGCCTGATCCATATGCGATCTGAAAACCATGCCCGACCCTGCCCCGATCATCCATCTTCCGCAAGCGCGGCAAATGGTCTATTGCGCGGGGATGAGCAACACCCCTCCCCCCGGCGAACGCATCGCCAAGATCCTGTCGCGCGCGGGCGTCGCCTCGCGCCGCGAGGCCGAACGCATGATCGAGGCCGGCCGCGTCGCGGTCAACGGCAAGGTGATCGACAGCCCGGCGCTGAACGTGACCGAACGCGACCGCGTGACGGTCGACGGCGCGCCGCTGGCCGCCGCCGAACCGGCGCGGCTGTGGCTCTATCACAAGCCCACAGGGCTGGTGACCACGGCGCGCGACGAAAAGGGGCGCAAGACCATTTTCGACGACCTGCCCGAGGAGATGCCGAGGGTGATGAGCGTAGGCCGTCTCGACCTCAATTCCGAGGGGCTGTTGCTGCTGACCAATGACGGCGCCATCAAGCGGCAGCTCGAACTGCCCTCGACCGGATGGCTGCGCAAATACCGGGTGCGGATCAAGGGTACGCCCAAGGACGAGGATTTCGCGCCGCTGCGCCAGGGCCTGGTGATTGAGGGCGAGCGGTTCCAGCCGATGATCGTGACGCTCGACCGTCAGCAGGGCGCAAATGCCTGGCTGACCGTTGGCCTGCGCGAAGGCAAGAACCGCGAGATCCGCCGCGCGATGGAGGATATCGGGCTGGTGGTGAACCGGCTGATCCGGGTCTCCTATGGTCCGTTCCAGCTGGGCACCCTTGCACCCGGCAAGGTCGAGGAGGTGCGCCGTCGCGTGCTGCGTGACCAGTTGGGGCTGGATGCCGAGGACAAGCCGACCGACGAACGCCCCGCCCGGCCTCAACGCCAGCGCAAGCCGGGGGCGTCAACACAAGCGCCTTCTCGCGGAGGCTCTTCGGCAAAGGGTCGCGCGAGTGGCCTCCCAAAGCCCCGCGGCGAAGGGACAGGCAAACCGCGCGCGACCGGGGCGGCCAAACCCGGCACAGGACGGCGCAACGCGGGCCCCGACGCCCGGCCTGCCGCAAAACCCGGCGGCAAACCGCCCAGGCGCCCCGGCGGCGGCAAACCGCGTTCCTGAGCCGCAGAAGGCAACCTTCCCCCTAGCAAGCCCGCGCCGCATCGCCTAGATTCGCCGCAACCGCAGTTCAGAGGGGAAGGCAATGTCACAGACCGGTGTGCAGAAACTGGCCTTTGCCGCGCTTCTCGTGCTGCTCTTTGGTGTGAGCACCGGCTGGCTGGGAGGGCTCTGACTCGATGGCGCAGCGTTATGGCGGCAAATTCAGCCCCGAGGCAGAGCAACCGAGCGAACCGGCCCCGCGCGGCCAGTTCGACGGCGCCCGGGTCGATCCGGCGGGTGCCCGCGCCAACGCGCTGTTCGTGCCCGCGATCCCGCTGGTCTTTACCTCGCTCAACGATGGCGCCATCGGGCTGGTGCTGGGGCTTGGCGCCGCCGGCCTGTGGACCGGGGCCGCGCTGCTCTTGCGCGAAGGTCTGAGGGCCGAGGCCGCCTATCACGCGCGCCGGGTCGCACGCCGCCCCGCGATCCCGCGCAAGCTGTTCGCCACCGCGCTGACCGGTCTCGGCACAGCGCTTGCTGTCTATAAATCCGGGATGATGGCTGGCGAAGCGTCGATCCTGGCAGGTGTGCTGTTCGGGGTCGCGGCCTCGGCGTTGCATCTTCTGGCCTTTGGCGCCGATCCGATGCGCGACAAGGGGATGGAGGGGGTCGACACCTTTCAACAGGACCGGGTCGCGCGTGCCGTGGGCGAGGCCGAGCGGATGCTGAGCGAGATGTCCGACGCGATCCGTCGCGCCGGTGATCGGCAACTGGACGCTCGGGTCGAGAGGTTTCAGACCACCGCGCGCGAACTTTTTCGCACCGTCGAAGAGGACCCGCGCGATCTGACCGGCGCCCGCAAATACCTGACCGTCTATCTGCGTGGCGCCCGCGATGCGACGATCAAGTTCGCCGATATCCACGCCCGCACCCGCGACGCGGGCGCGCGCACCGACTATCTGGCCCTGCTCGACGATCTGGAGCAGAACTTTACCGCCCGAACCCGCAAGATGCTGCTGGATGACCGCAGCGATCTGACCGTAGAAATCGACGTGCTGCGCGACCGCTTGCAGCGCGAAGGCGTCCGGCTCGACTGACCGGCCCAACCCGAAAGGAACCCCGATGTCCGACAGCATACAGAAGAAAGCGGCCGAGGCGGTTGGCCTGGTCGAGGAAGTGACCGCCGTCACCCTGCCCGAACCCCGCGCCGAGGTGGTGCCGCTGGCCGAGGCCGACGAGCCGGTCGGAACCGAGATCCGGCGCCGCATGGGCGAGATCGACATGGGGGACACCAACTCGATCGTCCGCTTCGGCTCGGGTGCGCAGGCCGAGTTGCAGGAGATCAGCCAGGCCATGCTGGCCGATGTCCGCAACAAGGATGTGGGACCGGCGGGCGACAGCCTGCGCGGCATCGTCACCACTATTCGCGGCTTTTCCGTCAGCGAGTTGGACGTGCGCCGCGAACGCAGCTGGTGGGAAAGGCTGATCGGCCGCGCCGCGCCCTTTGCCAAGTTCACCGCCCGCTTCGAAGAGGTGCAGGCCCAGATCGACAAGATCACCGACAACCTGCTGGGCCACGAACACACACTGCTCAAGGATATCAAGTCGCTCGACCTGCTCTATGAAAAGACGCTGCGGTTCTACGACGAACTGGCGCTTTACATCGCGGCGGGCGAGGAAAAGCTGACCGAATTGGACAGCCAGGACATCCCGGCACTGGCCGCCGCTGTCGATGCCGCCCCCGAAGGCGAACAGGTGATGAAGGCGCAGGAGCTGCGCGACCTGCGCGCCGCCCGCGACGATCTGGAACGCCGGGTGCATGACCTGAAACTGACCCGCCAGGTGACGATGCAATCGCTGCCCTCGATCCGACTGGTGCAGGAAAACGACAAATCGCTGGTGACCAAGATCAACTCGACCCTGGTCAATACCGTGCCGCTCTGGGAAACCCAGTTGGCGCAAGCGGTCACCATCCAGCGCAGCGCCGAGGCCGCTGCCGCCGTGCGCGACGCCAACGACCTGACCAACGAGCTTCTGACCTCGAACGCCGCCAACCTGCGCGAAAGCAACAAGCTGATCCGGCAAGAGATGGAGCGCGGTGTTTTCGACATCGAAGCGGTGAAAAAGGCCAATGCCGACCTGATCGGAACCATCCAGGAAAGCCTTCAGATCGCAGACGAGGGCAAGGCCAAGCGCGCGGCCGCCGAGGAAGAGCTCAAGAAGATGGAGGCCGAGCTGCGCGACACGCTGGCCGCCGCCCGCGCCCGCGCCGATGGCACCGGCGACACTGCCGGCACTGCGGTTCCGGGCTGATCGGGTGAGGACAGGCCGACGCATAGCCACAGCCTGCGCCGCCGGATGGGCGGCGCTTGCGCTGCTGGCGGGCTGCGAGATGCCGCCCAAGTCCTCGCCGGTGCCGCCGTCGCGTCCGGCGGACCTTGCCCCGGCGGGCGATCAGGTCACGCCGCGCTCTGCCGCCAGCGCCGATCTGGTCCGCTATTATTTGGCGGTCCAGAACGACCTGCTGACGCGCGGCCTGTTGCGCACCGACGGGGGCGGCCCCGACACGCCCTATGATGCCGAGGATCTGGAGCGCAACTTCATCAACATCGCCTTCTTCAACGAATATGACAGCGGCGCCGGTCTGCCTACCGGCGGCCGGTCGCAAGGCTTTCTCAGCCGCTGGCCCGGCCCGGTGAAGGTGGGGGTCGAGTTCGGTCCCTCGGTACCGCTCGACCAGCGCGCCAAGGACAAGAGCGCGGTCGAGAACTACGCCGCCCGGCTGGGTCGTCTGACCGGGCACCCGGTCTCGGCGGTGACGCGCGGCGCTAATTTCCACGTCTTCGTGGCCGGGCTGGATGACGGCCCCTTCGTGCAGGAGCGTCTGCGGCATCTGGTGCCAGGCATTCGCGACCAACAGCTTGACCTGTTCGTGAACCTGCCGCGCGATATCTATTGTTTCGTCTTCGCCGCCGCCGATCCCGACCGGCCCTATGGCTATATGCGGGCGGTGGCGCTGATCCGGGCCGAACATCCCGACCTGGTGCGGCTCAGCTGCGTGCACGAGGAGATGGCCCAGGGTCTGGGGCTGGCCAATGACAGCCCAGCGGCACGCCCGTCGATCTTCAACGACGATGACGAATTTGCCCTGCTCACCGATCAGGACGAGAAACTCTTGTCCATGCTCTATGATCCGCGCCTGACGCCGGGCATGAGCGCCGAAGAAGCCCGCCCGGTGATCCGCATCATCGCGCGAGAGAAACTGGGGCTGTCGCTCTGACCCCCACTTGAGAAAGGACCACTCGACATGGGTATATTCGATTTCCTGTCCGGCCAGTTCATCGACGTCATCCACTGGACCGATGACACCCGCGACACGATGGTCTGGCGGTTCGAACGCGAGGGCCACGAGATCAAGTACGGCGCCAAGCTGACCGTGCGCGAGGGGCAAGCGGCGGTGTTTGTCCACGAGGGGCAATTGGCGGATGTGTTCACGCCCGGGCTCTACATGCTCGAAACCAACAACATGCCGATCCTGACCACGTTGAACCATTGGGATCACGGGTTCAAGTCGCCGTTCAAATCCGAGATCTATTTCGTCAACACGACCCGGTTCAACGACCTCAAATGGGGTACCAAGAACCCGATCATGCTGCGCGACCCGGAGTTCGGACCGACCCGTATTCGCGCCTTTGGCACCTATTCGGCTCGGGTCACCGACCCGGCGCGCTTCCTCTCCGAGATCGTCGGCACCGATGGCGAATTCACCATGGACGAGATCAGCTTCCAGATCCGCAACATCATCGTGCAGGAGTTTTCGCGGGTGATCGCGGGTTCGGGCATTCCGGTCCTGGACATGGCCGCCAACACCGCCGATCTGGGCAAGCTGATCGCGGCGCAGGTGGCGCTGCCACTTACTGAATACGGGCTGGAGATGCCCGAATTCTATATCGAGAACATCAGCCTGCCACCCGCGGTCGAGGCCGCGCTCGACAAGCGCACCTCGATGGGTCTGGCGGGCGATCTGGGCAAGTTCACCCAGTATTCGGCGGCCGAGGCGATGACGGCCGCCGCCTCCAACCCTGCCGGTGGTGGGATGGCCGCCGGCCTTGGCGCCGGCATGGGCATGGCCATGGCCCAGCAGATGGCCCAGCCCGGCCCCTGGGGCGCTGCCCCCGCTGCGGCCGCGCCCGCTGCCCCCCCGCCGCCGCCTGTCGAACATGTCTGGCACATCGCGGTCGACGGGCAGATCTCGGGCCCGTTTTCCAAGGCCAAGATGGGCCGAATGGCAACCGAAGGCACTCTGACCCGTGAAACCTATGTCTGGACACCGGGTCAGGACGGATGGAAACGGGCCGAGGATGTACGCGAACTGGCTCAGCTTTTCACTGTTCTGCCGCCGCCGCCACCACCGCCCGGAGCGTGAAGCGACGGAAATCACCGGCTGGTCCGTTGCATCCGGGCATGACTTGTCAGAGGAGCTTCTGAAATGACCTCACGCGCCGCCTATTCCCGTCTTCAGATCGCGCTGCACTGGGTCATCGCGATCCTGATCCTTGCCGCCTGGCTCACCCATGAGAACATGGGTCGCGCCCTGGAAAGCCGGATCAAGTCCGGCGCCACCGGGTTCGAGGGCAACACGCCGCATGTCTGGCTGGGCATCACGGTCTTTGTCCTCGTGCTGATCCGTATCGTGGTACGCCGCGTGCAGGGCGCCCCCGGCCCGCTGCCCGGCTCGACGCCATTGATGGAGATGGCCGCCACCTGGGGTCACCGCCTGCTCTATCTGCTGATGGTGCTGACGCCGGCCTTGGGCGCGGTGGCCTGGAACGCCCATTCCGAAACCGTGGGCGAGCTGCACGAGACGGCGGGAAGCGCCCTGATGCTGGTGGCGCTGGCACATGCGTTGGTTGCGATCTGGCATCAATATGTCAAAAAGGACGGAAGCTTGACCCGGATCACCAGACCACAGGGCTGAGGCATGACCGATCTCCCCCCGCTACCGCCCGGTGCCGCCCCGGCACCGGTGCAGGAACACCGCTTTCCCTGCGCCCAATGTGGCGCCGACTACCGGTTCAATCCGGGCGCGGGTACGCTGGTCTGCGACCATTGCGGCCATACCGAACCCATGAGTGGCAACCCGTGGAAGGGCGCCAGCCTGCGCGAGCTGGATTTCGAGGCCGCCATGGCAAAGGCCCTGCCCGAGGCCGAGATCGAGGAGACCCGCGTCCTCTCCTGCCCCAATTGCGCGGCGCAGGTGGAGTTCGATCCCGACACCCACGCCGCCGAATGCCCGTTCTGCGCCACCCCGGTGGTGACCGACACCGGCATCCACCGCCATATCAAGCCGCGCGGCGTGCTGCCCTTCGCGCTGGACGAGCGCAGCGCCCACAAGGCGATGACCGACTGGCTGGGTCGGCTCTGGTTCGCGCCGAACGGGTTGAAGGATTACGCCCGCAAGGGGCGCCGGATGCAGGGCATCTATGTGCCTTACTGGACCTTCGATGCCGATACCAAATCCAGCTACCGGGGCGAGCGTGGCACCATCTATTACGAAACCCGCACCGTGGTGCGCGACGGCAAGACCGTGACCGAACAGGTGCCGAAAATCCGCTGGTCGCCGAAATCGGGCCGGGTGGCGCGGTTTTTCGACGACGTTCTGGTGCTCGCCTCGCGCTCGCTGCCGAAATCGCACACCGATGCGCTGGAACCCTGGGATCTGGCCGCGCTCGAACCCTACCGGCCCGAATATCTGGCCGGGTTCCGGGCCGAGGGCTATACCGTCGACCTCGCCGAGGCGCATGGAGAGGCGCGCGCGCATATGGCCCGCGTCATCGAACGCGACGTGCGTTTCGATATCGGCGGCGACCAGCAACGCATCCATGCCATCGACACCACGGTGTCGGACGTGACTTTCAAGCATATCCTGCTGCCGGTATGGCTCGCCGCCTACAAGTACCGCGGCGCCACCTATCGGTTCGTGGTCAATGGCCGCACCGGGCGTGTGCAGGGCGAACGCCCCTGGTCGGCGATCAAGATCGTCATTGCCGTGACGCTCGGTCTTCTGATCGCGGTGGCGGTCGGCTACGTGATGGCTCTCAACCAGTAACGCCCCTCATTCCACTTGCCGAAAACATTCCCGCAGGAGGCCGAAGATTTTTCGTCGAAAAATCTTCGGCACCGCAAGGTCCGGCCCGCGCGCACCGCGCGGACCGGACCCACAGGGTCAACCGCGTGAGATCGCGATCTTCTGCGCCACGGCCGGGGCCTCCTTGGCCCGTTTGGGCACGCGGACATGCAGCACCCCGTCCTTCATCGTTGCCTCGGCCTTGCCACCTTCGGCATCCTCGGGAAGGCGGAACGAGCGTCGGAACGCACCGTATTGCCGCTCCGAGAAATACCAGGTGTCGCCCTTCTTCTCTTCATGGGTGCGCTTCTCGCCCCGGATGGTCACGACCCCGTTCTCCACAGACAGTTCGATATCGTCCTCGGACACGCCCGGCAGCTCCATGGCGATGTCATAGGCATTGTCATTGCCCGAGGCCTCTGTCGCGGGGCTGAGCCAATCCGCCAGCCGCGCACCGAAATTGCGGAACGGATCGTAAAGCGACGGCCAGAGGCCAGCGTGATCTGATTTTTCAACCATTGTCGGTCCTCCTTTGATGGTTTGCGCCGATTCTGACACAGCCGCCGTCGCGCCTCCTTGATCCGGCGCAAATTGCCCGCCGATCAGCTTGCGTCCGCCAATGCTCCCGGCCATTGTGCCGGCAAGAGGAGACCTGTCCGATGACCCTGACCGAGCTTGAAGCGCTGCTCAGCGCGCGCCACTCCTGCCGTGCCTTTCGCGCCGATCCGGTGCCGCGCGCCGAAATCGAGCGGATCGTCGCTGCCGCCTGCCGTGTACCCAGCTGGTGCAATGCGCAGCCCTGGCAGGTGACGCTGACCAGCGGGACAGAGACCGATGCCTTTCGCGCCGCGCTGATGAACGAGGCCATGACCGGCACACCCGGACCCGACCTTGCCTTTCCCTCCGGTTATTCCGGCGTCTATCAGGATCGCCGCCGCACCTGTGGCTGGGCGCTTTATGAGGCGGTGGGCGTCGAAAAAGGCGACCGCGCCGGATCGGCGGAACAGATGATGAAGAACTTCTCGCTGTTTGACGCACCCCATTGCGCCATCATCTCCAGCCCGGCCGAGCTGGGTGGCTATGGCGCGATGGATTGTGGCGGTTTTGTCGCGGCTTTTACCCTTGCCGCGCAAGCGCTGGGGGTGGCGACCATCCCGCAAGCCGCCGTGGCCTCTTATGCGCCGTTCCTGCACCGCTACTTCGACATCCCCGAGGATCGGCTGATCCTCTGTGCCATCTCCTTTGGCTATGCCGATACCGAACATCCGGCCAACAGCTTTCGCACCGAACGCGCCGCAGTCGACGAAATCGTCGACTGGCGCGGATAAGGGGCCGCGATGCGTGCCCTGATCCAGAGAGTCTCTCATGCCTCGGTCACTGTTGACGGTGCGGTGGTTGGTCAGACCGGGCCCGGCCTGCTGGTGCTAATCTGCGCCATGGCGGGCGATGGCGAGGCGCAAGCCGACCAGTTGGCCGCCAAGATCGCCAAGCTCCGCATCTTCAAGGATGCGGCGAACAAGATGAATCGCTCGGTCCTGGATATCGGCGGTGGGGCGCTGGTGGTCAGCCAGTTCACCCTGGCCGCCGATACCCGCAGCGGCAACCGTCCGGGTTTCTCCAGCGCCGCCCCTCCTGCCGAGGGCGAGCGGCTTTATGAGTATTTTGCCGCGCAACTGGCGGCACAGGGAGTGCCGGTCGAAACCGGCCGGTTCGGCGCCGACATGAAGGTCGAACTGCTGAATGACGGGCCGGTCACCATCTGGATGGACATATGACACGGGCCTGCGAGCAGGCATTGGCGATATGGCAGGCCGGGGTCGATGCGGTTGGCGGCTATGCCGCCACCCGCGCCGCGCTGGACGACCTGCCCCGCCCCGACCGGATCCTCGCGGTGGGCAAGGCCGCCGCCAGCATGGCGCGCGCGGCGCTCGACCACTTCGGACCGTTGCCCTGTCTGGTGGTCACCAAGGACGGCCATGGCGCCGAGCTGCCCGCCTCTGTCCAGTTGATCGAGGCCGCGCATCCGGTGCCCGACGCCCGCAGCCTGATGGCGGGCCGCGCCCTGCGGCAGGCGGTCGGGGCGATGACCGAGGGCAGTCACCTGCTGTTGCTGGTCTCGGGCGGGGCCTCCTCGCTGGCCGAGGACCTGGTGACGGGCAAGACGCTGGACGATCTGGCGGCGCTCAACCGCGCGATGCTGGCCGAAGGGCTGGACATCACCGCGATGAACGCCCGCAGGCGGCAGATTTCCCGGATCAAGGGCGGCGGACTGCTGGCCGGTTTCAAGGGCAAGCGCGCCGATGTGCTGGCGATCTCGGATGTGCCGGGCGACGACATGATGGTGATCGGCTCGGGCATCGGGGCGCTGCCTGATGCGTACGGTTTTGCCGCCAGCACACGCATCGTCGCCTCGAATTCGGTAGCACGGGCGGCGGCCTGCGATCATGCGCGCGCGCTTGGCCTGGACGTATTGGGCGACGCGGAAACGTTGCATGACGATCTGGCGGCGCTGGTGCCCCGCATCGGGGCGCGGCTGCGGGCGATGCCGCGGGGTGTGCTGGTGCTGGGCGGAGAGCCGACCGTGGTCCTGCCGCCGAATCCGGGTCGGGGTGGTCGCAATCAGGCGCTGGCCCTGGCCCTGGCCCGAGAGATCGCGGGTGACCCCGGACTGGTGGTGGTGGTCGGCGGCACGGATGGCACCGATGGTCCCACCGATGCGGCGGGCGCCATCGTCACCGGCCAAACCTGGGGCAAGGGCGCTGCCGAGGCGCTCACCGCAGCCGATAGCGGCAACTGGCTGGAACGGGTCGGGGCGCTATTGGTCACCGGACCCACCGGCACAAACGTAATGGACCTTCTGGTCGCGCTTCGCACCTGAAACGTCGCAATCCAACCCCGCCTTCGGGCGACCGCCTGAGAGAGTTGCGCATGACGCAAAAGAACACCCTGCGCGAGATCGAAGAACTGGCCGATATGGGCATCACCCTGTCCGACGGTACCCGTCTGTCGGCCCGGGTCTGGCGCCCGGTCGATGCGGGTGACGATCCGGTGCCCGCGATCCTGGAATACCTGCCCTATCGCAAGCGCGATGGCACCTGCGCCCGCGACGCGCTGACCCATCCGTGGATGGCCAAGCGCGGCTATGCCTGCATACGCGTTGACATTCGCGGTAACGGCGACAGCCAGGGGCTGATGGAGGATGAATACACCCAACAGGAACTGGACGATGCCGTCGAGGTGATCCACTGGCTGGCCAAGCAACCCTGGTGCAGCGGCGCCGTTGGGATGATGGGGATCAGCTGGGGCGGGTTCAACTCGCTCCAGGTTGCCGCCATGCAGCCCGCGCCCCTCAAGGCGATCATCACGCTCTGTTCCACCGTCGACCGATATGCGGACGATATCCATTTCAAGGGCGGGTGCCTGCTCAACGAAAATCTGGGTTGGGGGGCCACGATGTGGTGTTTCTCGTCCCGCCCGCCCGATCCGGCGCTGGTGGGCGATGCCTGGCGTGAGATGTGGCTGGAACGTCTGCGGGCGCAACCCTTCCTGCCCGAGACCTGGTTGCGGCACCAGACACGCGACGAGTATTGGCAACATGGCTCGATCTGCGAGGATTTCGGCGCGCTCAAAACGCCCACGCTGGCCATCAGCGGCTGGGGCGACAGTTACATGAACACGGTGCCTCATCTGGTCGACAACCTGCAAACGGTGGTCAAGGGCATCAACGGGCCATGGATTCACAAATACCCGCATTTCGCCATTCCCGGACCCCGGATCGGGTTCTTGCAAGAGGCGCTGCGCTGGTGGGATCGCTGGCTGAAGGGCATAGAGAACGGCGTCGAGGATGAGCCCGATTATCGCGCCTATGTGATGGACGGCATTGCGCCCGAGACCAAGAGCCTGTTCCGTCCCGGACGTTGGATCGCGGAACAGACGGGCTCGACCCGCCACTTCCCGATGGAAACCCTGCATCTGAGTGATGACGGGCTGGGACCCAAAGGACCGCTGACCGCGCAGGTCAGCACCCCCTTGCACGCGGGCATGGATTGCGGCGAATACGGGTCGTTCTGGGCCGGGCCGGAGTTGCCCGGCGACCAGCGGCTGGACGATGCGCTGTCGGTCACGTTTGACAGCGCTCCCCTGCCCCAGCGCATGGATATCGTCGGCGCCCCGCGCCTCCGGCTGCGGCTGAGCGCGGACAAACCGCAGGCGCAGATCGCGGTGCGGCTGAACCATGTGCTGCCCGATGGCACCTCGGCCCGGATCACATGGGGCGTGCTGAACCTGACCCATCGCAACAGCCATGCGGCACCGCAGGCATTGGCGCCGGGGCGGATCTATGACATCGCCTTCGACCTGGATCATATCGGATATCGCGTTCCCGCCGGGCACCGGCTCCGGGTGGCAATCTCGTCGTCATACTGGCCGATGATCTGGCCCTCGCCAGAGCGCACCTGCCTGACTCTGCACGAGGCCGCCATCGACCTGCCGCAGCGGCCGGCAAGCGAGACGGACGAATGGGTCTTTCCGCCCGAAGATGCAGATCCGCCCTGGAAGATACGCACCCTCCGCGAGGAGTCGAACATTCGACGCACCGAGATCGACAAGGCCACCGGCCATGTTAGGCTGAGCATTATCGACGACGCCGGGTTGGTCGAGGACCTGGAGCATGGCGCGCGCTCTGGCACCATCGCGCGCGAGGACTGGGTGATTCACCCCGACGATCCGCTTTCGGCACGGGGCAGCTGCCACTGGACCGCGGAAACCGGGCGTGGCGATCTTTCTTTGCGCACCGAAACCCGGTGTGAAATGTGGTCGGATGCCGAGCATTTCCACCTCAAAGCCGCTATAGAGGCGTATGAAAACGACACATTGATATACGAAAACGTCAAGGCCAGCAAAATCCGACGCAACATGCTCTGAGTGCAGGAGAGACCACCGCCCGACATTCCCGCTTGCCCGAAAGGGCGAAATACGCAAACCTTGATTCGTCAGTCAACAAAAACCGCGCAGCCAGAACGCGCGACCACTCAACAGGGGAGAAATCCATGAACGAACAACTCGAACACATGGCCGGCCGGGTCACCGCCGGCAAGATGACCCGCCGCGAATTCATGGGCAAGGCCGCCGCATTGGGCGTGTCGGCCGCCGTGGCCAGCTCGATCTTTGCGCAGGCGGCACAGGCCGCCGACCCGAAAAAGGGCGGCGTGGTCAAGATCGGTTCGGTCGGCGGTGAATCGACCAACTCGCTCGACCCCGCCACCTATGCCAGCCAGGTGCCCTATCACAACGGCCGCCAATTCGGCGACACGCTGGTCGAAGTGGCCGCAGACGGCTCGATCGAGCATCGCCTGGCCGAAAGCGTCGAGGCCAGCGCCGACGCCAAGACCTGGACCTTCAAGCTGCGTCAGGGCGTGGAATTCCACAACGGCAAGACCATGACCTCGGAAGACGTGCTGAAAACCATGCAGCGCCATTCCAACGAGGATTCGAAATCGGGCGCCCTTGGCATCATGAAGGGCATCGAGTCGATGAAGGCCGATGGCGAGTATTTCTCGGTCACGCTGACCGATGCCAACGCCGACCTGCCCTATCTGATGGCCGATTATCACCTGATCATCCAGCCCGATGGCGGCATGGACGATCCGGGTGCGGGCATCGGCACCGGCCCCTATCAGGTCGAGGTCAACGAGCCCGGCGTGCGCCATGCCTACAAGAAATTCGCCAATTACTGGGGCGATGATGCGCATTTCGACGGTGTCGAGATCCTGGTGATCAACGATGCCACCGCCCGGACCGCTGCGTTGCAGTCGGGCCAGGTGCACATGATCAACCGCGTCGAACCCAAAGTCGCGGGTCTCTTGAGCCGCGCGCCCAACCTGACCGTGCAATCGACCCCGGGCCGGGGACACTATGTGTTCATCATGCATGTGGACAAGGCGCCGTTCGACAACAAGGACCTGCGCCTGGCACTGAAATACGCTATCAACCGCGAGGAGATGGTCGAGAAAATCCTGCGCGGTTATGGTTCGGTCGGCAACGACATGCCGATCAACGCGGCCTATCCGCTGTTCGACAGCTCGATCCCGCAGCGCGAGTTTGACCTGGAAAAAGCGGCCGAGCACTACAAGAAGTCGGGTCACGATGGCTCGCCCATCATCCTGCGTACCGCCGATGGCGCCTTCCCGGGTGCCGTGGACGCGGCGGCGCTGTTCCAGCAGACGGCGGCCCAGGCCGGCATCCCGCTGGAAATCAAGCGCGAGCCCAATGACGGCTACTGGTCCGAAGTCTGGAACGTGCAGCCCTTCTGCGCCTCGTATTGGGGTGGCCGTCCGGTGCAGGACCAGATGTATGCGACCGCCTATCTGTCGACCGCCGACTGGAACGACACCAAGTTCAAGAACGCCGATTTCGACGCCATGCTGATGGCCGCCCGCTCCGAGCTGGATCCGGCCAAGCGCAAGGAAATCTACTCGAAGATGGGCATGCTGCTGCGGGATGAGGGCGGCCTGATCTGCCCGATGTTCAACGATTTCGTCGACGCGGTCAGCAACACCCTGTCGGGCTGGGAAACCGACCCGAACGGCGAGCTGATGAACGGTCAGGTGACCCGCAAACTGTGGTTCTCGTGAGCCACCGGGACACGCAAACATGCACCCCGTCGTGAAACTTGTGTCCCAGCGCCTTGCGCTGGGACTCATGCTCCTCTTTGGCGCTTCGGCCCTGATTTTCGGCCTGACCGAAGCCCTTCCCGGAGACGCCGCGCAAGCCGTCCTGGGACAGTCCGCAACCCCCGAGTCCCTGGCGAACCTGCGCGAGGAAATGGGCCTCGACCGTCCTGCGCTGACGCGCTACTTCGAATGGCTGGGCGGCATTCTGCAAGGCGATCTGGGCAAGTCGCTGACCAACAAGCTCGACATTGCCGAATCGGTCGGCAGCCGTCTGGGCAACACGCTTTTCCTCGCCTTCTGGGCCGCCATCGTGTCGGTGCCGCTGGCGATTTTCCTGGGTCTGCTGGCCGTGCGCTATCGCAACCGCTGGCCCGACAAGGTGATTTCGGCGGTGACGCTGACCACCATTTCCATCCCCGAATTCCTGATCGGTTACGTTCTGGTCTATTTCATCGCGGTGAAGCTGGGCATGTTCTCGCCGCTGGCGATGATCAATGACAGCATGAGCCTGGGGCAGAAGCTGAACGCCATCGCCCTGCCGGTGATCGTGCTGACCATGGTGGTGCTGGCGCATATGATGCGGATGACCCGCGCCGCGATCCTGAACGTGATGCAATCGGCCTATATCGAGACTGCCGAGCTGAAGGGGCTGACCAACTTCAAGATCATCTATCGCCACGCCTTTCCCAACGCGATCGCACCGATCGTCAACGTGGTGATGCTCAACCTTGCCTATCTGGTGGTGGGCGTCGTGGTGGTCGAGGTGGTGTTCGTCTATCCCGGCATGGGGCAGTATCTGGTCGATCACGTGACCAAGCGTGACGTGCCGGTGGTGCTGGCCTGCGGGGTCATCTTTGCCGCGATCTATATCGGGCTGAACATGGTCGCTGATATCGTTGCCATTCTGGCCAACCCCAGACTGAGGCATCCGAAATGAAGAACATTCCAATTTCCGCTGCCATCGGCCTGGTCCTGACGGCAATGTATTTCATCGCGGCCATCTTTGCGCCGCTGCTGGCCCCCTATGGCATGGCCGAAGTCGTTGGTGATGTGTGGGAGCCGTCGAGCAGCGAATACCTGCTGGGCACCGACAATATCGGGCGCGACCTGCTGAGCCGGATGATCTATGGCGGGCGCACCACCATCTTTGTCGCCACCATGGCCACCATCCTCAGCTTCACCACCGGGTCGATCCTGGGCTTTCTGGCCGCCGTTCTGGGCGGCTGGGCCGATCAGGTGATGTCGCGCACGGTGGACCTGATCATGTCGATCCCCTCGCTGATCACCGCGCTGGTGGTGCTGGCCATGGTGCCGGTGACCATTCCGGTGCTGATCCTGGTTATGGGCTTTCTCGACGCCACACGTGTCTATCGCCTGGCCCGCGCCGTGGCGGTCGATATCAACGTGATGGACTATGTCGAGGCCGCCAAGCTGCGCGGCGAGGGCCGTGTCTGGGTCATCTTTCGCGAGATCCTGCCCAACGCCCTGTCACCGCTGGTGGCCGAGCTTGGCCTGCGCTTCATCTTCATGGTGCTCTTCATCTCGACCCTGTCGTTCCTGGGTCTGGGCGTGCAACCGCCACTGGCCGATTGGGGCGGCATCGTGAAGGAAAACAAGGATGGCATCGTCTATGGCATCGGCGCGGCGCTTTACCCGGCCGTGGCCATCGCTACCCTGGCCATCTCGGTCAACCTGGTGGCCGACTGGGTGCTGAACCGCACCACATCGCTGAAAGGAGGCCGGGGATGAGCGAACCGCTTCTCAAGGTCCGTGGCCTCAAGATCGGCGCCACCGTCTATCCGCCGGGCGAAAAGCCGCATGACATCGAGATCGTGCACGGGGTCGATTTCGACCTCGAGCGCGGCAAGGTTCTGGGGCTGATCGGTGAATCCGGGGCTGGTAAATCCACCATCGGTCTGGCCTCGATGGCCTATGGCCGCGGCGGTGTGAAGATCACCGGCGGCGAGGTCTGGGTCAACGGGCGCGACATTCTCAAGACTTCGATGAAGGATGTGCGCGGCCTGCGCGGCGGCGAGGTCACCTATGTCAGCCAGTCGGCGGCGGCCTCGTTCAACCCGGCCAAGAAGATCATGGAACAGGTGATCGAGGCGGCGGTGGAACAGAACAAGTTCACCAAGAAAGAGGCAGAGGCGCGGGCGCGCGCCCTGTTCGCCAAACTGGGCCTGCCCGATCCCGACAATATCGGCGAGCGCTATCCGCACCAGGTCTCGGGCGGGCAGTTGCAGCGCTGCATGACCGCGCTGGCGCTGTGCCCCGAGCCCGATCTGGTGGTGTTCGACGAACCCACCACGGCGCTGGACGTCACCACCCAGATCGACGTGCTGATGGCGATCAAGGAGGCGATCCAGGATACCGGCGTCGCCGCGCTCTACATCACCCACGATCTGGCGGTGGTGGCGCAGGTGAGCGACGACATCATGGTGCTGCGAATGGGCGACATGGTCGAATATGGCGAGACCGATCAGATCATCAACCGCCCGCAGCAAGAGTATACGCAGGCGCTGGTGTCGGTCCGCTCGATCGAGCATGAGGAGAAGAAACCGACGCCCGAGCCGGTGCTGTCGGTCAAGGGCATCTCGGCCCGCTACAAGGGGCTTGCCTTTGACGTGCTGCATGACGTCACCGTCGACCTGCATCCGGGCCAGACCCTGGCCGTGGTGGGGGAAAGCGGCTCGGGCAAGTCGACGCTGGCACGCGTGATCACCGGCCTGTTGCCCCCGCGCGAGGGCGAGATCACCTTTGCCGGGCGCAAGCTGAGCCGCGATCTGGCCGGGCGTTCGCGCGAGGATCTGCGCGAGTTGCAGATGATCTACCAGATGGCAGACACGGCGATGAACCCGCGCCAGACCGTGGGCACTATCATCGGACGGCCGCTGGAGTTCTATTTCGGTCTGCGCGGCGCCGAAAAGCGCAAGCGCATCATCGAACTGCTGGACGAGATCGAGATGGGCGAGAAGTTCATCGACCGCTATCCGGCCGAGCTGTCGGGTGGTCAGAAACAGCGCGTGTGCATCGCCCGCTCGCTGGCGGCCAAGCCCAGGATGATCATCTGTGACGAGGTGACCAGCGCGCTTGACCCGCTGGTGGCCGACGGCATCCTGAAGCTGTTGCTCGATCTGCAAAAGATCGAGGACGTGGCCTATCTGTTCATCACCCACGATCTGGCAACGGTGCGGGCGATCTCGGATTCCATCGCGGTGATGTATCAGGGTCGGGTGGTCCGCTACGGACCCAAGAGCCAGGTGCTGAGCCCGCCGTTCGACGACTATACCGACCTCTTGCTCAGTTCGGTGCCCGAGATGCGCCTCGGCTGGCTGGAAGAAGTGGTCGCCCATCGCAAGATGGAAAGCGCCGGAAACTGAAATCCAGACCCTGTATCAGGGTCTGGCCTCAGATTTTTCAAAAAATCTGAGGCATTTTCTGTGCCAGAAAATGCGTCCCAAACCGGAGTTATCACATGGACCGCAAGCTTCTTCTCATCATCCTCGATGGTGTCCCTTTTCGGAACTTCCGGCGTTTGTTCGGCAATCTCGAAGGCTGGGTGGACAGTGGCGAGGCACGGATGTGGAAGCTGCGCGCCGTGCTGCCCTCGATCTCGGCCAGTTGCTATGCCTCTATCCATACCGGGGTCAGCCCGCAGGAACACGGCTGCACCGGCAACGGCAACGTGTTCCGGCTGGAACACAAGGATATCTTCAGCCAGGTCCGCGCGGGCGGCGGTGTGACCGGCGCGGTCACCCACAGTTTCTGGTCGCAATTCTTCAACCGCCACCCGTTCGATTATGTGCGCGACATCGAATATGACGAGCCCGACAGCGCCACGATCAACCATGGCCGGTTCCATACGATGACCGGTTACGGTCATGACAACCAGATGACGCCCTCGGATGTGGACCTGTTCGCGACCCTCACCAATCTGTGCCTGCGTTTCGGGCTGACCTATGGCGTCCTGCACACCTGCACGCTGGACAGCATGGGACACCGGTTTCACCACGACTGCACCGAGATGGATCACGCCTGTTTCGTGATGGACGAGATGCTGGCCCCCTTCATCCCGCGCTGGCGGCAGCTGGGCTATGACGTGATCGTCACCGCCGATCATGGCCAGGACGAGCGTGGCCATCACGGCGGGCGCCACCCGTTGCAGCAGGAAACCGCGCTTTATTACTTTGGCGATGCCGAAGGGCCCGACGCCGATACCGTGATCGATCAGCTGCAACTGGCGCCCACGATCCTCAGCCGTCTGGGCGCGCCGATTGCCGAGACGATGAAGGCAGGGTCTTTCCTGAAATAGCCGGGCGTGTCAGGCTGGCGGTGTTTCGATCAACCGCATAGTCACCGGAGAATTTACGATGCGCCGCCTGCTGTCCCTGCTCTTTGCCCTGCTCTTGCCGCTGCCCGCCCTGGCCGATGACGGCTGTCACGACCTGTGGTTCACTCGCAACCTGATCATGGACCGGGCCGGGTATTGTTTCGGCTCGACGCTGGGTCAAGCGGTGTTCGACAATCGCGGTTGCACCGGAAAATCCGTTAGCCTGGGCGCCGCCGAGCAGCGACTGGTCACGCAGATCCGCGCGCTGGAGCAAAGCCATGGCTGCCGCGTGAACACCGGGCAGCCATGGCTAGATCTGGATGACGTGTTTTGGCGGCAGCAGCTCTGGGTTCTGCCGGTGCGGGACGAGTTCGAAAGCGCCTGTCTGGGCTGGCTGGGGCCGGTGATCGCGTTGCGCGCCGGGCCGGGCCATGGCACCGCCCAGATCGGGCAGGTCCTGCCGGGAGACTATGTCGGTTACGCCCATATCCCGGTTGGCGGCTGGACCTATGTCACCACTCATAGCGCCGATTGGCAAATCAAGAGCGGTGGCTGGTTCGACCTGTCGATCCCCGAGCAGTGCCGGGATTTCGCGGGTTGAGCCCGCACCCCCCTCAATCGTAGGGCCAAAGCCCCTGCCCCAGTGCCTCGATCGCCAGGGTGATCCGCTCGAAACTGTCGGCGGCGCGGGTGACACTGGAGCGCGCCCGCAGATAGCCATGCACCAGCCCCTCTTCGTTGATCCAGGCGGCGCGGCCACCGGCAGCGGTGATGGCGGCGCAATAGTCGCGCCCGTCATCGCGCAGCGGGTCGCAACCGGCGGTCACCGCCACAGTGGGCGGCAGGCCTGCGAAATCGCTGTCCGACAGAGGCGCCCAGGTGGAATCGCCCGCGGGCACGGACCCATCGAAACGCACCGACTGGTAAAAGGCCACATCCGCCGTGCTCAGCATCGGCGCCTCGGCATGTTCGCGGTACGAGGGCGCCTCGGGCCGGGCCGACAGCAGCGGATAGATCAGCACCTGCCCCCAAATCTCGCGGCGCTCCCCACGCAGGCGATGCGTCACGGCAGCCATCAGATTGCCACCGGCGCTGTCGCCCGCCAGCACGATGGGATCGCCGAACTCGGTCTCGGCCCATCCCACAGCCACCAGACAATCATCCAGCTGCGCCGGATGGCGGTGCTCCGGGCAACGCCGGTAATCGACCGCCACGACGCGATAGCCGGTGCGGGCGCAAATCTCGGCGCAGACATCGTCGTGACTGTCGAGCCCGCCCAGCACAAAGCCACCACCATGAGCATAGACCACGGTGCGCGTGGGCTGTCCCGCCCAGTAGAGCCGCACCGGAACGCCGTTGGCATCACGATCCTCGGCCTGCACGCCCTCGGGACGACCCGCATGAAAGGCGCGGCACATGGCGTCATAGACCTGACGCTGACCCTCGATACTCAGCGAGACCGCATCCTCGGGGTAGCTCTCAGCCGTGCGCCGGACAAAGGCCCACGTTTCGGCATCGAGCAGCCGGTCATAATCTACCGGCTGTCCCTCGCCACTCACTCTGCCCATTCCCAGGGCCGGGTATAGGCGCCCAGCACCTTGGCCACCTCGCCCTCGGTCGCGCCATGTGCCGCAAGCTGCGCCACCAGCCCGCGTTTCTTGTCATCGATCACCGACACCACCCGCGCGGCCGAACCCGCCTCGGTCAAGGCACCGTTATAGACACGCGTGATCGCGTTCTTGCGCAGATCGGGCTTGAACACCTTGCCCACGGCGGTCTTGGGCAGTTCCGGCAGGATGGTCATATGCTTTGGATGGGCGGCGCGTTCATGCACATGCACCTTGCAATATTCCATCAACTCGGCCTCGGTCACCTTGCCGCCCTCGACCAGTTCGACAAAGGCGCAAGGGACCTCGCCGGCATGGGCGTCGGGCTGGCCGATGGCCCCGGCAAAGGCCACCGCCGGGTGACCCAGCAGCGCCTCTTCGATCTCGGCGGGGTCGATATTGTGACCGCCACGAATGATCAGATCCTTGGCCCGACCGGTGATCCACAGATAGCCGTCCGCGTCGAAGCGGCCTAGATCGCCTGTGCGCAGGTGGGTGCCGTAGTAGAAGAGATCCTTGTTCTTGTCCTCTTCGGTATAGGTGTGACCCGCATAGACGCCCGGGTTCGAGATGCAGATCTCGCCGATCTCGTCCACCGCGCATTCGACGGGGCCATCGGGTGTGCCCTTGATGATCTTGACGTCCGTGTAGGGGAAGGGAATGCCGATCGAGCCGATCTTTTTCTCGCCATCCACCGGGTTACAGGACACCAGACAGGTGGCCTCGGTCAGGCCGTAGCCTTCGATGATGGTGACTCCGGTCGCTTCTTCGAAGCGGCGGAACAGTTCGACCGGCAGCGGCGCCGAGCCGGAAAACGCGGTCTTGACGCTGGAGATATCCGCATCGACCGGGCGCTGCATCTTGGCCGAGATTGCTGTCGGCACGGTGATGATGAACGAGACCTTCCAGCGTTCGATCAGCTTCCAGAAATTGTCGAACACGCCGTCGCCGCGATAACCGGCCGGGGTCGGGAACACCACATGCGCGCCCGAGGCCACCGCCGCCATCACGATGACATGGCAGGCAAAGACATGAAACAGCGGCAGCGGACACATGATGGTGTCCTCTTCGGTAAAGAGAAGCGTATGCCCCAGCCAGCCGTTATAGATCATGCCGGAATATTTGTGCTGCGCCACCTTGGGCATGCCGGTGGTGCCGCCGGTGTGGAAATAGCAGGCCACCCGGTCGCCAGCGGAATCCGCGAATGTCAGTTCGGTCGGATGCTTGCGCATTTCGCGGTTGAAGCTGAGGTAATCGGCGTGGGCCAGATGTTCCTTGTCCGCCATCTTGGGCCGCACCAGCGGCACGATCCAGGATTTGGGCGGTGTCAGGTAGCGGTTCAGATCGACCTCGAGCACGGTGGTCACATGCGGGGCGTGGCGCACCGCCTCGGCCACCTTTTGCGCGATGTCGGTCTTGGGGAAAGGCTTCAGCGTGACCACCACCTTGGCGTTGGTTTCGCGCAGGATCGCCGCGATCTGCTCGGGCTCCAACAGCGGGTTGATCGGGTTGACGATGCCCGCCACCGCACCGGCCAGCATGGTGATCAGCGTCTCGTTGGTGTTGGGCAGCACATAGGCCACCACATCGTTTTCGCCGATGCCAAGGCTGCGGAACAGGTTGGCGGCCTGGTTGACCTTGGACAGAAGCTGCGACCAGGTCAGGGTTTCGGCCTTGTCGGTCGGCCCCGACAACAGCTGATAGCTCATGGCGTTGTGGTTCGGGAACCGTGTCGCGGTCCGCGTCAGCAGCTTGTGCAGCGTGGCGGGAACGTCCCGCGCCTCCCACGGCATTTCGTTTTCGACACGTGCGCGGTCTTCGAGCCCGGCAAACGGCATGAGCAATCCTCCCCAAGGGCCCGTTTCCCGGGCCATTCCATCCTTGATCCCAAGATGCGAAGAAACGCATCCCGGCGCAAGCTGGCGCATAACC
This sequence comes from Ruegeria pomeroyi, assembly GCF_021405525.1. Lineage (GTDB taxonomy): Bacteria > Pseudomonadota > Alphaproteobacteria > Rhodobacterales > Rhodobacteraceae > Ruegeria_B > Ruegeria_B alba. The sequence goes on along the minus strand of NZ_JAGQAG010000001.1, from coordinate 1,202,100 downwards.
GGATGGCGCCGCGAAAGCGCCCGTGACGCAACGGCGAAAAAGAGATGACGTTACGGCCCCGCGACCTTGAAGCAGCCAAACGCAAAGAGGCGGCCCAATGGGCCGCCTCTTCTCCCCCCCCAGCCACTTGGTGGTGTCAGACCTGCGGAATTCGCAGCATCTGGCCGGGATAAATCTTGTCGGGGTGGCTCAGCATAGGGCGATTGGCCTCGAAAATCTCGTTGTAGCGGCTGCCCTTGCCTAGCGTCTTTTCGGCAATCGCCCACAGGGTGTCGCCCTTGGCAACCGTGTGAAACACCGGTTCGGCGCTGCCGCCGGTGGTCTGGTCGTCCACGGCGCCGACACCTTCGACATTGCCGACCGCAAGGATGATCTTTTCTTTCAACTCGTCGCTGGCCGCTGTGCCTTGCAGTTTGACCGTATCGCCCTCGACCGAGATCTCGACACCGCTTGCATCCAGGCCCAGTTCCGCGATCTCCTTTTGCAGCGCTTCGGCCTGCGGCTCTTCCTCACCGCCGCCAAAAAGCTTCTTGCCGCTATCCTTCACAAAGCTCCACAGACCCATGCCGTTTCTCCCTCGGTTCCACTTGGCTCCGAGGATGCGCACACGATCAATCAGAGGTAAGGGGAATTATTCGGCCACCAAACCATCGGTGAACTGAAGCCGTGCCAACCGGGCATAGAGCCCACCACCCGCCACCAGCTCGTCATGGGTGCCCTGGGCAACGATTCGGCCCTCTTCCAGGACCACGATGCGGTCGGCCTTTTTCACCGTCGCCAGCCGATGCGCCACGATCAGTGTTGTGCGGTCGGCGCTTAGCCGTTCCACAGCCTGTTGCACCGCGCGTTCACTTTCGGCATCAAGCGCCGAGGTCGCTTCATCCAGCAGCAGGACCGGCGCATCACGCAGGATGGCACGAGCGATGGCGATACGCTGCTTCTGACCGCCCGACAGCATGATGCCTCGTTCGCCGACGAAACTGTCATAGCCCTCCGGCAGTGCGGCGATGAACTCATGCGCGGCGGCGGCGCTGGCGGCTTCCTCGACTTCGGCGTCAGAGGCCGATGGGCGGCCAAAGCGGATGTTCTCGCGCGCGGAGGCGGCAAAGATCACCGGGTCCTGCGGCACCAGCGCCATGTGGCGACGGAATTCGGCGCGCGCCAGCGTGGTCAGGTCCTGCCCATCCAGCAACACCCGGCCCGATTGCGGATCATAGAACCGCTGGATCAGCTGGATCACCGTGGTCTTGCCCGCACCCGACGGCCCGACAAAGGCCACCGTCTCGCCCGGCCGCACGGTCAGGCTCATTCCGTCAAGCGCCACCTGATCGGGCCGCGCCGGATAGCGGAAGGTCACGTTGTCAAAGGCGATCTCGCCCTGAACCGGCAGCGCCATCGCCACGGGCTGCGCGGGATCATTGACGGTATCGTCGGCATTCAGCAGCTCGACCAGACGCTCGGTGGCTCCGGCGGCGCGCTGCAGCTCGCTCCAGATCTCGGAGAGCGCGGCCACAGCGCCCGCCATGATCACCGAATAGATCACGAACTGGATCAACGTGCCCTCGGTCATCACACCGGTGCGCACGTCGTTGGCGCCCATCCAGAGCACCCCGACGATGCCCGAGAAGACAAGGAAGATCACGATCACCGTCAGCACCGCGCGCGTGGCGATCCGGCGGCGCGAGACATCATAGGCGGTCTCGGTCACCTCGGCAAATGCTGCCCGGCTGGCGGTTTCGTTGGTATAGGATTGCACGGTCTGCACCGCGCCCAGCGCCTCGCCCGCGTTGCCGGAACTGGCCGCGATCCAGTCCTGGTTCTCGCGGCTGATGGCGCGCAGGCGGCGGCCTAGCACCAAGATCGGCACCAGCACCGCAGGCACCAGAAGCAGCACCAGCCCCGTCAGCTTGGCCGAGGTCAGCAGCATCAGCACCAGACCGCCCGCGAACAGCAGCATGTTGCGCAGCGCGATCGAGGCCGAGGAACCCAGCACCGACTGGATCAGCGTGGTGTCGGTGGTGATCCGGCTCAACACCTCGCCGGTCATGATGCGTTCGAAGAACTCCGGGCTCATGCCGATCACCCGGTCGAACACCGCCTTGCGGATATCGGCCACCACGCGTTCGCCCAGCCGGGTAACCAGCGCGTAACGGATGCCGGTGCCCAGCGCCAACACCGCTGCAATGCCCAGCGCGGCCAGGAAATAGACATCCAGCAGGTCGCCATTTTCGATGCGGAAATTATCGACCACCCGGCGCACCGCCAGCGGCAGGGCCAGCGACATGCTGGCCGTCAGTACCAGCGCCATCAGCGCACCCGCCATCAGTGCCTTGTACGGCTTCATGAAGGGCCAGAGCGCGGAGAGCACGCCAACCTTCTTCGAGCCTGCGCGCTCTTCGCTGGCGACGGGGGCGGTGGTTCTGCGAGCCATGCGTTGCGGTTTCCTGCCTTGGGTCCGGATGCGCCCGGGAACCCAGGCTAGGTCCAGCTTCATGGCGGCGAGAGCCATCAGGGTCAAGCGATCAGCGCGCCCGGACCCCGTAAAAAGGTCCAAATGACGCAATCGAGCAGACATGTCGGGTCTGATGCGTTGGAGCGGGTGGCGGGCGGCGGGGTATCGAACCCGCTTTACCAGCTTAGAAGACTAGCGCTCCAATCTCCCAAAAGAACATAATATCAATGAGATAAAAGATACCTCTGAAATTCTTTGCGGGTAATGTGTCGGAAAAGAATTTCTGGAGCGGGCGACGGGAATCGAACCCGTATCTCTTGCTTGGAAGGCAAGGGTCTTACCATTACACAACGCCCGCTCGGCGCTCACCGGTACTATTCCATTGATTTTCGGGCGTCAAGTTGGGAACGACAAACTCTCTATAGGCTTCGAAAATACCTGCATGTCTTGACCGAACAGCGCTAAAAAAGAGCGCCTGCCAACGAGACTTCAAGCCCCAAGCCCCATTCGAAGGCACCCCCCCTGCCCGCCTCAACCGGGTTCCTACTGACGCAGCCTCGGAGGCCAAGGGCCGGCCTTGCCTCACTCAAACCCAATGTCTTGAGACTACCGTCCGGATGGTAGGTCGGTCACTTCCGAAATGTGCGCTTCGCCATGTCGGGGCACTTGCCGACTAGGTCCCTACGGACAAGTCGCCCGATCGAGCGAGGAAGATCGTCGAGACTTGCCGGCTTCAGAAAACCGGGGAACTGGTAGGCGGTTTCCTCGCTCGTGCCATCCGCGGCGATCTCGACCAAGGACAACGCTTTGGGCGAAGGTCGGCTTGCGCCAATCAGAACGCGCGGCCCAGAGCCAAGGCAGGATTGCGAGACTATCAGGATGCCGTCGGCGACACCAGGATAATAGGCAAGGTGATGCCTGCTCAGATAGCGGTCCACACCGTGCCGCACAGAAGGTCGTGCAACTTTGGATCCCCGATCACGTCATCACGCCGCTTTTCGGCAACAGCCAGAGCGGCAGGTGGCTGAACAGGACAACAGACTTGTGCCGGCTGGCCTGGCATTCCAGCAGATCGTCGAGCCAGTCGAACTGGTTTTCCGACAGGGCTCCGGTGGTGGTCACGTCCAAGGAACCCAGCAGCACGCCCTGCACTGACAGGGCGTATCGAAAGGGAAAATCGGCCTTGTCCACAAATGTCCCGTCAGGTTGCCGGTCGCCCCAGACCCTGGCAAAATCGCCCGCTCTACCTACAACCCGGGATAGGCAGAAGCATCGTGATTTCCGGGGCTCACTACGAAGGAAATGCCGGCCCTGGCCAAAGGGATCATGACCGAGTCATCGAACGCCGACCGCATGGCGGCAATCTGGTCGCTCGAAAGATGCGGATTGACCTGCTGACCCGCGACCATATCGCCGGTGCTGATGACCAGATCGGGTTCAAGCGCCACGATCAGGGCGATCCCGTCGTGGACCGACTTGCCATAACTGCTTGATCCGTAGCAGCCGTTCAGGTCCGAATTCACCGCGATCTTGAACGGCTCACAGCCTTGCTTGAACCAGGACAGTACTGGGTAGATGACGTTCCGCGCCGCCTCAGATTTCCCGTTCGGCTCCAAGTCGATCTACCGGTTTCGCTACTCTTCGATACTTGGCACGAAGATGCTGTCGAAGAACTTGGAGAGAGCATCAAATTCATTCAAGGGCAGAACATGGGCGACATATTGGTCGGGCCGAACGATGATCATGCACCCGTCTGCCCTGTCGATCCCGCGCATCTTATAAATGTCTGCGCCCAGTTTGTGATCGATGCAGAAGACCTTCTCGAAGTCGCGCAGCCCATAGCGCCCTTTTGCAGGCCTGAGAAAGAGGGGCATCTCTTCATAGCTCAAGGTCTTGAAATCCTGTTGGAAAATAGCGCGAAGATCGATAAGCGCGTCGATGTCTTCATGCTGGCGCGTGAAGCGCCGGATTGGTGAAGCAAGATCGCTTTCCAGCCAGGCGCAGAGCCGGTGGATCGCGCCGCCTTCGATTCCCACGTCGTTTTGTCCGGCAAAGGCGTAGATGCGCCACCGCCCGTCCGCCTCAGCCACGTGACCCAGTTGTAGCGGCTTGGCATCCGACAGCCGAAGGACCGGCGCCGAATGGAAACGCTTGCCGACGATCTGGCCGGTGGCGAGATGTTGATACGTTGGTTCGGCGGTGATATCCGACGGACCGTAATGAACGGCTAGTCCCCCTGTAAATTCCAGGTTCTCGATGAACTGCTTTTGAAAGCGCGGCATGTCCGAGCCGTCCAGCTCGGACTGTCCTGGAGGGGCACTCATGATCCGCGCCCATTTGTGATCGGTCTCGACCAGGCGCCTCGCTTCTTCGCGTCGCTCGGCAGAGTAGCTGTGTAGCAGCTTCGGGTCCGATCGCCCCGTCAGTACATGTGCCAGCTTCCAACCTAGATTGAAGGTATCGCCCATGGACACGTTCATGCCCTGGCCGGCCTTGGGGCTATGAGTGTGGCAGGCATCTCCGGCAGTGAAGACGCGAGGATTGCGGATTGCCGTCTCATCCTCTGGGACGTCATCGAACTTGTCCGTCAGGCGATGCCCGATCTCGTAGATCGACCACCAGACGACTTCTTTCACGTCAATGGAGTAGGGGCGCATGATCCGGTTCGCGGCGTCGATGATATGATCCGAGGTCAGGTTGCGGTTCGACACCCGCTCATCCGGGTTCAACTTGTCGAGCTCCACGTACATCCGGAACATATAGCCACCTTCGCGCGGGATGATCAGTACGTTGCCTTCGCGCGCGGACTGGATCAGGCATTTCCGGCGCAGGTCGGGAAAGTCCGAATTGGCGAGGATATCCATCACGCCCCATGCCTGATGTGCCGCGTCTCCATGCAGCTTGCCGCCTATCGCCCGGCGAACAGTGCTGCGCGCACCGTCGCATCCGACCACATAATTGGCACGGACCGTGAGCGTATCGCCCGCACTGCCAACTTCGGTCACGCGCTCCAGCGTCGCGGTCACGGGATGGTCGTCGCTGCCGGTATTGATCTGGAGGTCGATAACACGAAGCCCGTAACACGGCTCAAGCCGCGTCGGAGAGTTCTTCATCACATCAAGAAAGAGTTGGTGGACGCGCGCCTGATTGACGATGGTGTGTGGCATCTCGGACTGATCGTCGGCCACGTCCTGAGCAATCCCGACGCGGGTGATGTGGTCGGTGTTGGTTGGATCCGGCTTCCAAAAGGTGGTCTGGTTGACCCAATACGCTTCGCGCTTGACCGTCTCGGCAAAGCCGAATGCTTGAAACATCTCCATCGAGCGCACGTTCACGCCATCGGCCTGACCCTTTTCCATCGGGCCGGGCTTTGGGTCAACGATCATCGTCGTGACGTCCGGAAACCGGGCCAGTTGCGCAGCAAGACAGAGCCCGGCCGGTCCACAGCCGGCAATGAGAACATCGACTGCTTTTGGAATCGCATCGGCTTGCGGCTGATCGAGGCCCGGGGCAGGAGCCTTGATGTCCGGATCCCCCGGCCTAAACCCATCGACATGATATTGCATGGTTTTCCTCCGCACTGGCGCACTCGGCCCCTTTATTAGTATCTATACTCACTATACTGATGAAAAAAGGTATGCATACATACCTTTTGGGTTAAACTATGATATTCGAACACAGGTCCCATGCGATCACTAAGGAAATTCCAAAATTGACCCTCTTCAACATGGCGGGCCATCTGATCCGTCGGCTCAACCAGATGTCCACCAAGGTTTTCTTGAAGCGGATGCAAGAGGCCGGATACGACCTGACCCCTGTTCAGTTCGCCGCGCTTGACGCAGTGTGGTCGAGTCCGGGCCTGGATCAGGCGGGCATCGCGGCCCAAATCGCCTATGACCGCGCGACGATTGGCGGCGTCATCGACAGGTTGGAGCAAAAGGGCCTTGTCTCGCGGACAATCAATGAACGGGACCGGCGGGCGCGTTCTGTGAGGATTACAGACAAAGGCCAACGGATTTACGAAGACATACTCCCGATCGTGGAGCGGTTGCAGACTGAAATCCTGGGTGACCTTACTGTCGGAGAACAAGAGCAGTTTCTTTGTCTGGCGAGAAAAGCCATCTGGTCAGCTTCAACCTCAATATCGGATACCGCAGAGTGATGCAGCCAAATCGAGTTGGTGATTTCCTTTCCAAGCCGGGTTTTGACCAGGACCGTCCATCGCTTGGATTTCCAGTCATAAGATGACTTCGTGTTCAGCGAAAACGTCCAGGAGTCGGCGGTCGCATATATGTGAAACGGCTGCAGGAATGTACTGTTGATCTTGTTTGCGCTGGCGGTGCATCCAGACCCCAGATGTGATTGGCCAGCGCGCCGTAGAGCCGACCATTCTGCTGCTTCAGCGCCACGGCCGTGGGCCCGATGCTCCGCTGTGAACGCGTTGGCACCGCTGGGAAGCAAGAGCACAGGCCTCGCTCCCCAGTTCCACCCGGATGAGGTTGGCGCCTTGCGGTCTCCACACTGTCGCTCAACACTGCAAACCAACCGGAAGATTCCAGATCAAACCGCCCCTAACCGCGGGGGGAGGTCATGCGAGAAGACACGCAAATCGCAGTCGCTTCCTCTGCTTGAGCAAATAGCCAGTATACCACTCCCGCTCAGCAGAGGATCGCTAAGAAATTCATCCGGTGGCACCAAGGCAAGTGTTTTGCGCCAATACCCTCCAGCAAAGGAAGATGAATTGATGGTACGGGCGGCCGGATTTGAACCGGCACGGCCTATACGGCCCAGGCATTTTAAGTGCCATGTGTCTACCATTCCACCACGCCCGCATCTCGTGAATCCGGAAGGGGAGGCCGGCATTGCTGCCGACCGTCAGGTCCAGGTGGAACTCGATAACAAACTTTGGAAAAACAGCAAGGCCAAGGCCCTGAAACTCGTAAGAAACTTTAACCAACCACCGGCCCCAACCGGATCCTCCTCCCTCTAAGCATATAGCGGGACAATCTCAATGTGACGCAGATCACGCTAGGCGAAAAAAGTGGGGGTTTCTGGCCTTCAGATGTCTTTTCCCTTGGGTTCAAGCGGCCCGCCAGGGGCGACAAGACCTCGCTCAGGCAGCCAGGGGTTGAGTTCGAGCGCATCGCTGAGCGCCACCCGCGCCTCGTCCAAACGTCCAAGCCCCATCAACGACAGGGCCCGCCCACTCATCGCCGCGATATGGTTTGGCGACAGGGCAAGTGCCCGGTCGAGGTCAACCAGTGCGGCGGCATAGTTCTGGCGCAGATACTGGACAAAAGCGCGCTGGTTATATCCCTCGGCATAGTCGGGGCAGTAAGCGACCAGCCGATCGAATTCATTAAGAGCGCCCAACAAATCCCATGCACGTCGCCGAGACATACCATTGTCGAGGATCGCTTGGGCGGCCTCGTCCGGCGCGTCGGCCCATAGCTCCCACATCCGGTTCGATATGGTGCGCGCATGCATTTCGTTGGGCGCAACGCGGATGTCTTCGATCAGATGCGCGATTTGCTCGGAGTTGTCTGGCGCGGCGGGGCATTCCGACGCCAGTGCGGCTCCGGGGACGAGCAGGAAACAGGCAAGGGCGATATGTCTCATATGCCAATGCTGACGCAAACGGGCCTCGCGTCAAGTAACGCTTTCGAGCGCGCCCAGCATCCCGGGTTCCTTCACCGCCTCCATCGCGACAAAGGTCGAGGTGCTGGAGACATGCGGCAAGGACGAGATGCGCTCGGCCAGAACAGCGCGGTATTCGGTCATCGAATGTGTCCGCACCTTGAGCAGATAGTCGAAATTCGACGCGATCATATGAGCCTGCTCGACCTCGCCGATGCGGCGCACGGCGGCGTTGAACTCGGCCAGCGCCTTTTCGCGGGTATCGCTGAGCCGCACCTCGACAAAGGCCACGTGATCAAGTCCCAGCCGGATGGGATCGACGAGCGCCCGGTAACCGGTGATGATCCCTGTCGTCTCGAGCCGTTTCAGCCGCGCCTGGGTGGGCGTCTTCGACAAGCCGATTCGCCGCGCGAGATCGGCAATCGAGATGCGCCCATCCGCCGCCAGATGGTTCAGAATCGCCCGATCATAACGATCCAGGTCCGGAAGGTTCATTTGCACTATACGATCCCCTTTTTTTGGTCGATCCGCCTGTGGCTTGGCGATGATAAGGCGAAAGCACCCGTTGTTTCCCAGTAATATACGCCAACTGAACCGGAGGCACCATGACCAACGCCCTGCGCACCCATATCGACAGCCAGACCTATGCCGATCAATCCGCCTTGCTCGATCAACTTGTCGCGCAGGCCGCCCTATCCACCGCCGACCGCGCCGCAATCAGCGCCGCCGCCGCCGGGCTGGTGCGCGATATCCGCTCCAGCACCGCGCCAGGCATGATGGAGGTGTTCCTGGCCGAATATGGCCTGTCCACCGACGAAGGTATCGCGCTGATGTGCCTGGCCGAGGCGCTCTTGCGCGTGCCCGATGCCGACACGATCGACGCGCTGATCGAGGACAAGATCGCGCCGTCGGACTGGGGCAAGCATCTGGGGCATTCCTCCTCCTCGCTGGTCAATGCCTCGACCTGGGCGCTGATGCTGACCGGCAAGGTGCTGGACGAGCGCAAGGCGAGCCCCGTGGGCGCGCTGCGCGGCGCCATCAAGCGGCTGGGCGAGCCGGTGATCCGCACCGCCGTCTCCCGCGCGATGAAGGAGATGGGGCGCCAGTTCGTGCTGGGCGAGAACATCCAGGCGGCGATGAAGCGAGCGCAGGGGATGGAGGCCAAGGGCTATACCTATTCCTATGACATGCTGGGCGAGGCCGCGCGCACCGAAGCCGACGCCGCCCGCTATCACCTGAGCTATTCGCGCGCCATCGCCGCCATTGCCGAGGCCTGCACCCATGGTGACATCCGTGCCAATCCGGGCATATCGGTCAAGCTGTCGGCCCTGCATCCGCGCTATGAGCTGGCGCAGGAGGCCCGCGTCATGGACGAGCTGGTGCCGCGCCTGCGCGCGCTGGCGCTTTTGGCCAAGGCTGCCGGCATGGGGCTGAACGTGGACGCCGAAGAGGCCAACCGGCTGGCGCTGTCGTTGCAGGTGATCGAGGCGGTGATGGCGGAACCGGCTCTGAAAGGCTGGGACGGGTTCGGCATCGTGGTACAGGCCTATGGGCCGCGCGCCGGGCTGGTGATCGACACGCTTTACGAAATGGCGCAGCGCCATGACCGCAAGCTGATGGTGCGGCTGGTCAAGGGCGCCTATTGGGACACCGAGGTGAAGCGCGCCCAGGTGGCCGGCGTCGATGGCTTCCCGGTCTTCACGCAAAAGGCGGTGACCGATGTCTCTTACATCGCCAATGCGCGCAAGCTCTTGGGTATGACCGATCGGATCTATCCGCAATTCGCCACCCATAACGCCCATACCGTCGCCGCGATCCTGCATATGGCGCGGGAGGGCCAACCCTTTGAGTTCCAGCGCCTGCACGGCATGGGCGAGACGCTGCATAACCTTGTGCTCACCGCCAACAAGACCCGCTGCCGCATCTATGCACCGGTGGGGGCGCATCGCGATCTCTTGGCCTATCTGGTGCGGCGCCTGTTGGAGAACGGCGCCAACAGCTCTTTCGTCAACCAGATCGTGGACGAGAACGTCCCGCCCGAAGTGGTGGCAGCCGACCCGTTCGAGACCGCGCAAAAACCGGCCAAGCCGCTGAAGCGCGGGCCCGAGTTGTTCGCGCCCGAGCGCCCGAACTCGAAAGGGTTCGATCTGGGGCATCAGCCGTCGCTGGATGCGATCGACGCCGCGCGCGATCCCTTCCGCACCCATCGCTGGCAGGCCGGGCCGCTGTTGGCCGAGGACGCCGCTCCGCAAGCCGAGGAGGCCGTGGTCAACCCCGCCGATCCGCATGACATTCCGGGCAGCGTGGCCGCCGCCAGTGCGGCGGACGCCGAACTGGCGCTGGCCAGCGCCCAGCCGTGGCAGGCCCCGGCGGCCGAGCGCGCCGCCACGCTGAACCGCGCCGCCGACCTTTACGAGGCGCATTATGGTGAGCTGTTTGCGCTGCTGCATCGCGAAGCGGGCAAGACCCTGATGGACGCGGTGGCCGAGCTGCGCGAGGCGGTGGACTTCCTGCGCTATTACGCCGCCAATATCCCCGGTGCGGCACCTGCGGGCATTTTCACCTGCATCAGCCCGTGGAACTTTCCGCTGGCCATCTTCTCGGGCCAGATCGCGGCGGCGCTGGCCACCGGCAACGCGGTGCTGGCGAAGCCCGCGCCACAGACCCCGCTGATCGCCCATCGCGCGGTAGAGTTGCTGCACGAGGCCGGGGTACCGCGCGACGCACTGCAACTCTTGCCAGGCGGCCCGGCGGTGGGGGCGGCGCTGACCTCGGATGCGCGGGTTTCCGGCGTGGCCTTTACCGGCTCGACCGCGACGGCGCAGAAGATCCGCGCCGCCATGGCCTCACATATGCGCCCAGGCACGCCGCTGATCGCGGAGACCGGAGGGCTCAATGCGATGATCGTCGATTCCACCGCGCTGCCGGAACAGGCGGTGCAGGCGGTGATCGAAAGCGCGTTCCAGTCGGCGGGCCAGCGCTGTTCGGCGCTGCGCTGCCTCTACCTGCAAGAGGATATCGCCGAGGACGTGCTGACAATGCTCAAGGGCGCGATGGATGCGCTGAACCTGGGCACCCCCTGGGCGCTGTCCACCGACAGCGGCCCGGTGATCGACGAGGCCGCACGCCAGACCATCGCCGACCATGTGGCGCGTGCGCGGGCCGAGGGACGGGTATTGAAGGAACTGGCCCTGCCACCCGAGGGCACGTTCGTGGCCCCCACCCTGATCAAGGTTTCCGGCATCGAGGCCCTGGAGCGCGAGATATTCGGCCCTGTGCTGCATGTCGCCACCTTCCGCTCGGACGAGCTGGACCAGGTGATCGGGGCGATCAACGCCACCGGCTATGGTCTGACCTTTGGCCTGCAGACCCGGATCGACGACCGGGTGCAGCATGTGACCGAGGCGGTGCATGCGGGCAATATCTATGTCAACCGCAACCAGATCGGCGCCATTGTCGGCAGCCAGCCCTTTGGCGGCGAGGGACTGTCGGGCACCGGACCCAAGGCGGGCGGACCGAACTACATGGCGCGCTTCTGTGCGCCGGACCGGCAGCAGGCGGCGGCTGACTGGGCCGCGCCGATGGCCACCCTGCCCCGCGCGACCGGCACGCCCGCGCCGGTGCGGACGCAAAGCCTGCCCGGCCCGACCGGCGAATCGAACCGGTTGAGCGAGATGGCGCGTCCGCCGCTCCTCTGCCTTGGGCCGACGGCAGCGGCGGTCGCGGCGCAGGCACAGGCGGTCGAGGCGTTGGGCGGCACCGCGATCCGCGCCACCGGTTCACTGGCGGCGGAAGCTCTGGAAACGGTTGAGGGGATTTCAGGCGTGATGTGGTGGGGCGATGAGGAGACAGCACGCTCCTATGAGCTGGCCTTGTCGCGCCGGTCCGGTCCGATCCTGCCGCTGATCCCCGGCCTGCCCGACCGGGCACGGGTGCTGGCCGAACGCCATGTCTGCGTCGATACCACCGCCGCGGGCGGCAATGCCGCGCTGCTGGGTGGCATGGGCTAAGGCAGGGAGCGCTCCCGCCTGCCGCCGGATCTTGCGATCCGCGGCAGTTGGGCCGGGCGCGCCGCTGACGCGGCGCGCCCGGCGCCTCTTGACCTCTGCCGCGTTTGCCCGCAGCGTCGCGGGATGTTCCCGATCCGCGATCACAACCCCTCGGGCCGAACGCCCTTTGTCGTCTACCTGCTGCTGGCGGCCAATATCGGGATTTTCCTGACCACTCTGGGCATCATGGAGGATCCCCGGCTGGTCAGCCGCTTTTACTATGACTATGCGATCATCCCGGCCCGCATCTCGGACGGGGACGGGTGGCTGACCCTGGTCACTTCGGTCTTTCTGCATGGCGGCTGGATGCATCTGGGCGGCAACATGCTGTTTCTGTGGATCTTCGGCGACAATCTCGAAGACGAGATGGGGCATCTGGGCTTTGCCTTGTTCTACCTTGCCGCAGGGATTGGGGCCGGGCTGATCCATGTTCTGAGCGGCCCTGAGTCTCTGGTTCCAACCATCGGTGCCTCGGGCGCGATTGCCGGGGTGATGGGGGGCTATCTGCTGCTGTTTCCGCGCGCGCGCGTCGATATCCTGCTGATCCTGTTCGTCTATTTCCGCATTTTCACGATCCCAGCCTTCGTGATGCTGGGGGCCTGGTTGGGGTTCCAGTTCCTGGGCGGGTTCAGTTCGGACCCGGATAGCGGTGGCGTCGCCTATTGGGCGCATACGGGCGGTTTCGCAGTGGGGTTGGTGCTGACGCTACCGCTTTGGCTGAAGCGTGGCGGGCGCGGATTCTGGCAGCGTACCGAGGGCCACCCGCCGCATCCCGAGCAAAAATACCGCCTGTCTCCCAGCCGAATCCCGAAGATACCGCGCAGGTGAGCGCCACGAACGCAAAAACCCGGCCATTGGCCGGGTTCAAGATTTTTCGACGAAAAATCTAGGTCGCGACCTAGCCGCGGATCACCTTGGCGAATGGATCGAAGATATTGCCGTTGGCGCAGATCACCTCACCGCTGTCGAGGATCGAGTTTTCAGGATCGAGCGCCTCGACCAGGCCGCCCGCTTCCTTGACGATGATGATCCCGGCAGCCATGTCCCAGGCATTCAGGCGCCGCTCCCAGAACCCTTCGTAGCGGCCCGCCGCCACATAAGCCATGTCGAGCGCCGCCGAACCCCAGCGCCGTACGCCGGCGCAGACCGGCATCAGCCGCGCCAGATCCTGAAGCGTCAGCGGCAGGTCGGCGCGCCCGCCAAAGGGCAGACCGGTGGCAAAGATCGACTCGATCATCCGGTGGCGACCCGACACCCGGATACGCTGATCGTTCATCCAGGCGCCTTCGCCCTTTTCGGCAAAGAACATCTCGTCCTTGGCGGCGTCATAGATGACACCGGCGACAACCTTGCCCTTGTGCTCGAGCGCGATGGAGATCGCCCAATGCGGCAGCCCGTGCAGGAAGTTGGTGGTGCCGTCCAGCGGATCGACGATCCAGCGGCGCGTGGGGTCCTCGCCCTCTTCCGAACCGCCCTCTTCGGCCACCCAGCCATAGGTCGGGCGGGCATTGCGCAGCTCTTCCTTGAGGATCGCCTCGGCGGCGATATCGGCCTTGGACACAAAATCGCCCGCGCCCTTCATCGACACTTGCAGGTTCTCGACCTCGCGGAAATCCTTCACCAGCGACCGGCCTGCCTTGCGGGCGGCCTTGATCATGATGTTGAGGTTCGCACTGCCAATCATCGGGGAGCTCCTGTTCGGTCAAGCCGCGCGTATACTCGCGCGGGCGCGACTTGCCAAGGGGCTCTCTGTGCAAGGCGGTTGCCATACCGGTGCATGGCGCCGCGTCATCGGCTCGGCACGGTTTGCAGCCCCCGAGCGGCACTCTAGACTGTTTCCGAGCAAAGGAGCCCTCCCATGACCGACCGCATGTACCGCATCGCCCTCGCCAGCCGCCCGACCGGCGCGCCCGAGGCCGCCAATTTCTCGTATGAAGAAGCGCCCGTCCCCGCTCCCGGCCCCGGCGAGGTGCTGGTACGCGTCCATTACATGTCGCTCGACCCCTATATGCGGGGCCGTATGGACGATGCCAAATCCTATGCCGCGCCGGTGCCCATCGGTGGCACGATGGAGGCCGGTGGCGTGGGCGAGGTGATCGCCTCGAACGACCCGGTGTTTGCGCCGGGCGATTTCGCCTTCGGCATGTTCGGCTGGGCGACACACGGCGTGCAGCCCGCGAAGATGCTGCGCAAGATCGACCCCAAGGTGATGCCGATCACCACCGCGCTGGGCGTGCTGGGCATGCCGGGGTTTACCGGCTGGTTCGGGTTGATGGAGCATGGTCGACCCAAGGCCGGTGAAACGCTGGTGGTGGCCGCGGCCACCGGGCCGGTGGGCTCGATGGTGGGTCAGGTCGCGCGCCTGGCCGGGCTGCGCACGGTGGGCGTCGCGGGTGGAGCCGACAAGTGCCGCATCGCCACCGAGACCTTTGGCTTTGACGCCTGCCTGGATCACCGCGCTTTCGAGACGGCGGCGGATCTGCGCCGGGCGCTGGCCGCAGAATGCCCGGACGGGGTCGACATCTATTTCGAGAATGTCGGCGGCAAGGTGCTGGAGGCCGTATTGCCGCTGATGAACAACTTTGGCCGTATCCCGATCTGCGGCATGATCAGCTGGTACAATGCCGGTGGCCTGGGCGCGGGCGCGACGGACCCCGGACTGACCGGTCCGGCAATCTGGCGCTCTATCCTGGTCAAGTTCCTTTCCGTGAACGGCTTCATCATCTCGAACCATTTCGGCCGCTACCCGGCCTTCCTGTCCGAGGTAGCCCCAAAACTGGCCAACGGCGAGATCCGCTATCTCGAGGACGTGGCAGAAGGGCTGGAAAACGCGCCTGCCGCCTTCATGTCCATGCTCAAGGGTGGGAATACCGGCAAGCAGATCGTCAAACTGATCTGACCGAGAGCCTGAATGGCGTATCGGCGTTGCGCGCTACTGGCTTTGAAGCTTGCGCGCCTCGCTGCGGGCCAGTCCAACCAGTTCCTGAACGAATGGCTTTTCCAGATCCTCGCTGCGCACCGCCGCGTAGAGCCGCCGGGTGATACCCGTCTCGGTCAGCGGGCGGGTGACATAGTCCGAGCTGTATTTCACCTCGCGCACCACCCAGTCGGGCAAGACGGACACGCCCCGGTTCGACGCAACCAGCAGCAGAATCACCGCCGTCAGCTCCACCTGGCGCACCTGTGCCGGTTCCACCCGCGCCGGGATCAACAACTGGCTGAAAACGTCCAGCCGCGTGCGCTCCACCGGATAGGTGATCAGCGTCTCACCCCGGAAATCCTCTGCCTCGATCCAGGGCTTCGACGCCAGAGGATGGGTCGAGGCGGCCACAAAGACCGGGTTATAGTCGAAAAGCTCGACAAACTCGACACCGGCGATCTCTTCGGGGTCCGAGGACACCACCAGATCCACCTCTTCCTTTTGTAGCGCCGGCAGCGCGTCAAAGGCGAGTCCGGGGCGAATATCCACATCCACATCAGGCCAGTTCTTGCGAAATGCCTCGAGCACCGGAAACAGCCATTCGAAACAGGCATGACATTCGATGGCGATATGCATCCGACCCGACCGCCCGTCACGCAGCGACGAAAACTCGGCCTGCATCGCCTCGACCTGCGGCAGGATCTGCTCGGCCAGCCTGAGCAGGCGCATCCCCGCCGCCGACAGTTTCATCGGCTTCAACCGCCGCACGAACAGCTCCACCCCGGCCTGATCCTCCAACCCCTTGATCTGATGGCTCAGGGCCGACTGGGTGATGTTCAGCTGATCGGCGGCGCGGGCCAGCCCGCCGCAATCATGGATCGCCTTGATGGTCCGCAAATGCCGGAATTCGATATGCATCCTACAGTATCGCTCATGTTGTTCTTGAGTATTATGAAGTTGTCTCACAATGCTGCAAGTGCGACAAGAGGCGAAACATTGCCCTTTGCGCAGGATGACCGCCCAAATGACCGCCCCCCAGATCTCCTTCGAATTCTTCCCGCCGAAAAACCTCGAAGCCTCGTTCCGGCTCTGGGATACGGTGCAGGTGCTGGCGCCGCTGGCCCCCCGCTTCGTCTCGGTCACCTATGGCGCCGGCGGCACCACCCGCGAGCTGACCCGCGACGCGGTGGCCACGCTGCACAAATCCTCGGGCCTCAACGTGGCGGCCCACCTGACCTGCGTGCAGGCCAGCCGCGAGGAAACGCTGGCCATCGCCGACAGTTTTGCCCTGGCCGGTGTCACCGACATCGTCGCCCTGCGCGGCGACCCGCCCCAGGGCGCGGGCCGCTTCACCCCGCATCCCGGCGGTTTTGCCAATTCGGTGGAGCTGATTCAGGCCCTGGCCGAAACCGGCAAATTCGCCATCAGGGTCGGCGCCTACCCGGACATCCACCCCGAAGCCGCTAGCGCCCAGGCCGACATTGACTGGTTGAAGGCCAAGCTGGACGCAGGGGCGGATGAGGCGCTGACCCAGTTCTTCTTCGAGGCGGACACCTTCTTCCGCTTCCGCGACGCCTGCGCCAAGGCCGGCATCGACAAGCAGATCACCCCCGGCATCCTGCCGATCGAGAACTGGAAAGGCGCGCGCAACTTCGCCCGCCGCTGCGGCACCCATATCCCCGCATGGGTCGAGGACGCCTTTGACAAGGCCACCCGCGACGGGCGCGAGGATCTGCTGGCCACCGCCATCTGCACCGAGCTCTGCTCGGAGCTGATCGAGGGCGGCATCGACAAGCTGCATTTCTACACGCTGAACCGCCCCGAACTGACCCGCGATGTCTGCCACGCGCTTGGCGTAACCCCCAAGGTGGCGCTCCAGAACGTCGCGTAACGGTTGAGCATCCCGCGGCCCCTGCTAGCGTTCCTCCAACCCTGACCCGGAGGAACGCCCCATGACTTTCGCCAACGGACCCGAAGACCTGCTGGGACCGGCCGACATGGCCAATATCTCCGGGCTCGACTTCATGCAGGGCATCCTCGACGGCCGCCTGCCCGCCCCGCCCATCGCGCGCACCATGGGCTATCACCTGCACGCGGTCGCCGAAGGCCGCGTCGCCTTTCGCGGCACGCCGACCTTCGATGTCTGCAACCCGCTTGGCGCCGTGCATGGCGGCTGGTACGGCACCCTGCTCGACAGCGCCATGGCCTGCGCGGTGCAG
Organism: Ruegeria pomeroyi; assembly: GCF_021405525.1. Lineage (GTDB taxonomy): Bacteria > Pseudomonadota > Alphaproteobacteria > Rhodobacterales > Rhodobacteraceae > Ruegeria_B > Ruegeria_B alba. Next base: position 1,184,823 of record NZ_JAGQAG010000001.1, on the reverse strand, counting down.
ACGATGGTGCCGCAGGGCGCCGCCTATACAACGCTGGAATACAAGATCAACATCATCCGCTCGATCCCGACCGGAACCGAGGTCGAATGCGTAGGCATCGCCGATCACGTCGGCCGCTCCACCGGCGTCGCCCATGGCGAGATCAGGGGCGTCGAGGACGACCGCCTCTATGCCACCGGCTCGACCACCTGCATCGTCCTGAACATCCCACGCGGTTGAATTCGAGTATTTGTGACCAGAAAGAAGCGGCACCCCCGCCTCTTCATTTCGCCGAAAATACTCCCGCCGGAGGCATCCGACATCTCAACCCGTTGCCGACCGGCACGCATTGCGCGGCCTCACAACGAACACCCGCCCGAGGCGGCGGCACGCCGCCGAGATATCGTCTTGCGCCGCAGGCGCGCTATCTGGCAGAAGTCCGCTCAGCCGTAACTGCGTGAGCGCAGGTAGGGGGCCGGCAAACCGGTGGGCAGCGCGTCGCCGGTCACGCTTTCATGCAACCGCTCGCTGGGGTCACGGCCGACGGTGCGGGCCGAGCGTAGCAAAAAGATCTTGCCCCAGCCGTTCCAGGTGCCCACCGAAGGCGCGTTGGGATCGGTGGGAAAGCGCGCGCGCCAGCCCTCGGGCAGCGGCAGGCCAAGATTCTCTGCCCGCTCCAGCATCCAGACCAGCGAGAGATTGGCCAGCGGCCGGGCGCGCTCATCCCCGCCCAACTGCCCGCCCACATCGCCATGCGTGCCACGGAACCAGACCTGCTCCACATGGCCACGGAATTCGGGCTTGCAGTCCCACAGGATCGGCTCGAACACGTCGCGTGTCTCGTTCAGCGCCAGCGCGTGATAGCCATGGCGCACGCTGCGGCCCAGATGGTGGCTGTGAAAGGCGTGCCGCTGTTCCGACAGGCGCCACAGCAGTGGCAGTCGCAGGCCCAGCGCCTTGACCGTGTCCCAGACCCCGACCATTTCGATCATCACGTCCCGGTGACAGTAGAGGTCGCGAAACACCTGTGCATGCGGTCCCTGGACGTCGCATTCATAATGGCGATAGGCCTGCCGGATATTGCGGACGGTGGCATGTTCGGCCTTCAACAGTCCCACCATGTCGATCACCCCGGCCAGGCTGCGCACCGCATAGGCGCCGCGTGAATATCCCAGCAGAAAGATCCGGTCGCCCGGACGATAGCGCGAGGCGAGATAGCCATAGGCCCGCCGGATCTGGCGGTTCAGCCCCCGGCCCATCATCACGTCGGGCGTGGTGCGCCAACTGGTCCACTGCACCCCGGCCTCGTAAAACACCGAAACCTGCGCCCCCATCTCGCACATCAGCCGATAGGTCTGTCCCGCATGGGTCTCGCGCCCCGGCTCCAGCGTCGACATGGTCCCGTCGAGGATGATCACATGGGTCTGCGGTCCCCGCTGGCGCACCTCGCCAGAATGGGCGGCGCTGAGCGGCCGCCCGAGCCATCCCAGTAGCTTTCTACTCAGCCGCGACAGGTTCAGCATTCAGCAATTCCCAAAGCCTGAGAGGGGTAAAGGGCATATCTGTCTGCCTCACCCCCCGATCCCAGATCGCATCCTGCACCGCGTTCGCAATCGCGGCCAATGCGCCGACCGTACCGGCCTCGCCACAGCCTTTCATCCCCATCGGGTTGGCTGTCGACGGCACCGGCACCGAGGTAAACCCGATGATGGGAACCTCGCTTGCGCGTGGCAAGGCATAGTCCATGAACGATGCCGTGAGCAGCTGCCCCTCGTCGTCATGCACCACGTGTTCGCAAAGCGCCTGGCCGATCCCCTGCGCCACCCCGCCATGAACCTGTCCCTCGGCAAGCAAGGGATTGATCAGGTTTCCAAAATCGTCCCAGACCCGGTAACGGTCCACATGGGCATGACCGGTTTCTGGGTCGATCACTATCTCGGCAAGATGCGCGCCGTTGGGATAGGACCGCCCCGGCAGTTTGGCCCGCGCGGCATGGCGCAGAAGGTCCTTGCGCCCGTCGGCCCGCGCCATGGCAGCGGCCTCCAGCAGCGAGGGCGTCAGGTTCGAGCCGGGCGCCCGAAAGGTTTCATCGTCAAATATCACCGCGCTCTCCTCAACCCCCATCTTGCCCGCGAGAAAGGGCGTGAATGCGGCAACCATGCGTTCAACTGTGGCCAAAGTCGCATTGCTTTGCACCGTAACCGAACGCGAGCCGCCGGTACCGCCGCCCTGCGCGATGCGGTCGCTGTCGCCCTGCACGACCCGGATTCGGTCCATCGGCAGGCCGGTCTGGTCGGCCAGAAATCGAGCATAGACAGTCTCGTGCCCCTGCCCGTTCGATTGTGTGCCGACCATCAGGTCCACGGTGTCATCCTCGTTGAAAGCGATCTCCGCGCCTTCGGAAGGATCGCCCAGAATGCTTTCGATATAGTAACACACTCCGATCCCGCGCAGCAGGCCGCGCACAGCATCGTTATCCCGGCGTACGCTGAAGTCCTGCGCTTCGGCCTCAGCGAGCCGCAGCAGGCGGTCGAAATCGCCCACGTCATAGGTCTCGCCCGTCGCGGTCTTGTAGGGGAACGCCTCAGGCCGGATGAAGTTGCGGCGCCGGATCTCCCAGGGGGTGACCCCCAACTCGCGCGCGGCCCGGTCCATGACCCGCTCCAGCACATAGATCGCCTCGGGCCGGCCAGCCCCGCGATAGGCATCGACCTGGGTCGTGTTGGTATAGTACCCCTCGACCTGCAACCAGGCGGTCTGGATGTCATAGACCCCGGTCAACACGCGCGAGAACAGCTGGGTCTGGATAGCCTGCCCGAAATGGCTGTTATAGGCGCCCAGATTGCAGCGGGTGCGCACCCGGTAGGCCGTGATGCGCAGATCGGCGTCAAAGGCCAGTTCCGCCAGCGAGGTCAGGTCGCGACCATGATTGTCACTCAGCATCGCCTCGGTCCGGTCAGACATCCAGCGCACCGGTCGGTTCAGCACCCGTGCCGCATGGGCGACGGTGAAATATTCGGGGTATGGCATCGCCTTCATGCCGAACCCGCCCCCCACATCTGGGGTAGTCACCCGCAGATCCTCGGACGCGATGCCCAGCTTCTCTACCAGTTGCGCCTTCATCCCCCAGACACCCTGGCCGCCATAGGCGAAATGCAGTCGCCCCTCGACCATCTCGGCGTAACAGCCGCGCGGCTCCATCGAGTTGGTGATGACCCGGTTGTCGTCGACCTGCAACCCGACCACATGTGCGGCGCTGGCAAAGGCCGCCTCGGTTGCGGCCTCGTCGCCCAGCCCCCAATCAAAGGCACGATTCTCGGGAGCCTCCGCGTGGATCGCCGGGCCGCCCGGGCCCACGGCGGTTTTCACCGGAAGGTCGCGGATATCCATGCCCATCGCTTCGATCGCGTCGCGGGCCTGATCGGCGGTTTCGGCCACCACCATCGCCACCGCCTCGCCCACGAAACGTACGTGGTCGCGCGCCAGCATCGGCCGTTCCGGCGCCGCACCCTGACTACCATCGCGATTGGCCATGGTGGTGCCGCTCAGCCCCACCTTAACCCCTGCCGCTTCGAGATCGTCCAGTGTCAGCACCAGATGCACGCCCGGCATCTCGCGCGACGCGCCCAGGTCCAGATCGAGGATTTCACCATGTGCCACCGGCGAGCGAAAGAACATCGCCACCAGCGCATCACCCGGAACCAGGTCGTCGACATACCGGCCCTGGCCGGTCAGAAAGCGTTGGTCCTCGATCCGCGTAACCGGCTGGCTTTTGCCGAATTTTTCCATTGCTTTCCCCTTCGCCCGCATTCCGCTTCACCCGAGACTAGCCTGTGCCCACGGCTTGTCCAGTCGTCCGGCGATACCGCAGAGTGCGCCTCTGAGCCATACACCAGTGGTACCACGCTCAAGCGCGTGGATTTGTGCACGCAAAAGGCCTATAAGCGTGCATGTGCAGCTGGAACCCGGATGAGTGTTTCACCTTCGCCGCCCCGTTGGACCGCGGGCGCGAGGCCCGACACAGCGTGCATGTCAAAGGCTCCGGTCCGCCCATCCTGCTGTTGCAGGAACTGCCCGGTATCGGCCCCGAGACACTGGCGCTGGCCGACCGCCTGATCGCGGCGGGGTTCACCGTCTACCTGCCACATTTCTTCGGAACCTTCGGCAAGACCACGCTTGTAACCAACGCCGCCCGCCTGTTCTGTGTCCGTCGTGAGTTCAACATGTTTCTCAGGGGCCGACAAAGCCCGGTTGCCACGTGGATGCGCGCCCTTGCCCGCCATATCCGCGACCGGCAGGGCGTGCCGGGCATCGGCGTGATCGGCATGTGCCTGACCGGCAGTTTCGCCCTGGCCCTGATGGCCGATGACGCCGTTCTGGGTGCCGTGGCCAGCCAGCCGGCCCTGCCCGTTTTCGGGGGCGACGCGCTGCCTATGAGCGAGGCCGACATTTCCGGTGCCCGCGCGGGCATGTCCGCCAAGGGGCCAGCTCTGGGCATGCGTTACCGCGACGACAAGATGGCCCCCGCAAGGCTGATGCGGAACCTAGAAACTGCGTTTGGCGACGGGTTGGACACGGTCGAGTACCCGGGCACCCAACATTCCCTTCTGACGCTGCATTTTCACCAACCGGCCTATGCGCGGGTCGAAACCTATTTCCGCGAGCGGCTGGGCGCCTGATCAGGCCCTCCTCCCAGATGATCCAGGAGCCAAGAGCGGAACTGCCGCGCAGGCCTGCGCAGGCGAGCGCAATCCTCGCAGACGAGGTGATAGCGTTCCAGCCCCGGCGTCTCGACCCCGGGCAGGCAGCGCACCAGCCCATGCCGCGCCATGAGCGTGTCGCTGGCAGGTGCCCGCGCCAGCGCCAGCCCGACCCCTTCGGCCGCCAGCGCCGCCGCCATCACCGTGTTGTCGACAAACAGGAACTGCCCCGCCGCCGGTGACAGGCGCAGCGCCTCGAAGAGGCGCAACCACCCCGCCCGATGCGCCGAAACGTCGATCAGCCGATGCCGCAACAGGTCCTCCGGGCGGGTAATCCCAGCCGCCAGATCGGGATGCGCCACGGGATACAGCCGCTCGCCCATCAGATCGTCCGCCTGCCCGCCAAACAGAGCCGGGTTGCCGAACACGATCTGCATATCCGCCACCGAACCCTGGAAATCGGCCACGTCATTGCCGGTACTCAAGCGCAGATCGACACCGGGATATGCCGCCATGAACCCGCCCAGCGCCGGGGCCAGCACGCCCTGGGCAAAGAGCAGGATCGAGCGGACATAAACGATCTGCTCACCACCGCCCCCGAACAGCCCCGCCGTCGTGGTCTCAAGCATCAACAGCGACTGCTGCACACCGGGCAGATAGGCCCGCCCCCTCTCGGTCAGAACCACCGAATGCGCCCGCCGCTCGAACAGCGCCACGCCCAGATGCCCCTCCAATGCCTTGATCTGCTGGCTGACGGCGGCCGCCGACATGTTGAGCTGCGCCCCCGCCCGGGCAAAGCTCTGCGTCCGCGCCGCCGCCTCGAAGACACGCAACCAGTTGAGCGAGGGGATCCGCGATACCATGACCACAGGCTAAGCTGAACTTACCCTGACCGGCAAGACTTACCGCTCTGAACCGCGCCGCACCGCCGCTACCTTGCCGGAAACGCGACCAAAGGAAACCCCGATGCCCAGCCCCATTCCCACCGCGAACGGCCGACTCTCTGCCGAGCAGACCGCGCAATACTGGCAGAACGGCTTCCTGCACCCGTTGCAGGTGATGCCCGAGGATGAGGCCGCCGCCCTGCGCGCCGAACTGGAACAGATCGAGCGCGACTGGCTCTCCGCCGACCTGCCGCTACCGCTCAACATGTACAAGCGCGTGAATGCCCATGTTGTGATGCCGCTCGCCGCCCGCATCGCCCGCGACCCGCGCATCCTCGACCTGGTCCAGGGCGTGCTTGGCCCCGACCTCCTGGTCTGGTCGGCCGAGTTCTTCATCAAGGAACCCCGCACCACCCATGTGGTCGGCATGCACCAGGACCTGACCTATTGGGGCATGGGCGAAACCCCCGACCAGGTGACCGCCTGGCTGGCGCTGTCGCCCGCGACGGTGGAAAGCGGCTGCATGGATTTCGTGGCGGGCAGCCACAAGAGCCCGATCCTGCCGCATACCGATACCTATTCCGAAAACAACCTCCTGTCGCGCGGGCAGGAGATCGCCGTCGACGTGGCCGAGACCGACAAGACCCATATCGAACTCGCGCCGGGCCAGATGTCGCTGCACCACGGGCTGACCATCCACGGCTCCGGCCCCAACCGCTCGGACGATCGTCGCATCGGCATGGCGATCCGCTATCTCAACCCCAATGCGCGCCAACTGGTGGCCGAACGCGACTATGCCATGCCCGCGCGCGGCACAGACAGTTCGGGCAATTTCATCCCTGTCGACGCGCCCGCGCGCCTCTTTGCACCCGAGGCGCTGGCGCTCTACGAGCGCATCCGCGCCGACCAGGCCAAGGCCCTGGCCCAGGGCGCCAGCAGCGCGGTGCCGCTCTACCAGACAGCCGGATAACCCCCGACGCCGCGCCCAACCCCACGGGTGCGCCATTTGAGTATTTGTGACCAGAAAGAAGCAGCAAACGAAGCGCCCCGATCCGGCGGCCGTCCGTCCGCAAGGGGATAATCCTGCCACGGGACAGGGGCGGCTTCTTCCTGGTGCGGTCATCGGCTCTCCAGCCTGTACCGCCCCGCCAGCCTGCGGCGATTCTGGTTAACAAAGACTTGCCGCTTCTTTCTGGTCAAAAATACTCATTTCCGCCCCCTCCACCCGCGATCCGGCCCGAAGCAACAAGAAATCGCCGCCTGCCGCCTTTTCCTTCGCCTCGCCTTTGGGTAATTGATCCCTCGATTGACCGAAGGGATCCCCACGATGGCGATGGAAAAGACATTCGACGCGGCCGAGGCCGAGGCCCGCATTACCAAGGCCTGGGAAGAGGCCGGCGCCTTCAAGGCGGGCGCCAACCGTTCGCGTGACGAAAGCTTCACCATCATGATCCCGCCGCCCAACGTGACGGGCGCGCTGCATGTGGGCCATGCCTTCAACAACACGCTCCAGGACATCCTGATCCGCTGGCACCGGATGCGCGGCTTCGACACGCTCTGGCAGCCCGGTCAGGACCATGCGGGCATCGCCACCCAGATGCAGGTGGAAAAGATGCTGGCCGCGACGGGGCAGCCCTCGCGCCGCGAACTGGGCCGCGAGGAATTCCTCAAGAAGGTCTGGGAGTGGAAGGGCCAGTACGGCGGCACCATTGTCGATCAGCTCAAACGCCTCGGCGCCTCCTGCGACTGGTCGCGCAATGCCTTCACCATGGCGGGTGCCGCCGGCGACCCGCGCACCGGCCATGAAAATTCGCCGAATTTTCATGATGCGGTGATCAAGGTCTTTGTCGACATGTACAACAAGGGCCTGATCTATCGTGGCAAGCGGCTGGTCAACTGGGACCCGCATTTCGAGACCGCGATCTCGGACCTCGAGGTCGAGAATATCGAGGTCGCGGGCCATATGTGGCACTTCAAATACCCGCTCGCGGGTGGCGCCACCTATACCTATGTCGAGAAGGACGAAGACGGCAACATCGTGCTCGAGGAAGAGCGCGACTATATCTCCATCGCCACCACCCGGCCCGAGACCATGCTGGGCGACGGCGCGGTGGCCGTGCACCCCTCGGACGAGCGCTATGCACCCATCGTGGGCAAGCTTTGCGAAATCCCGGTCGGACCGAAAGAGCACCGCCGCCAGATCCCGATCATCACCGATGAGTACCCGGACAAGGATTTCGGCTCGGGCGCGGTCAAGATCACCGGCGCGCATGATTTCAACGACTATGCGGTGGCCAAGCGTGGCGGCATCCCGCTTTACCGCCTGATGGACACGCGCGGCCAGATGCGGGCCGACGGTGCGCCTTATGCCGAAGAGGCAGGCAAGGCGCAGGACTATGCGCGCGGCAAGGACTTCACCGAGAACGAGATCGACGTTATCAACCTGGTTCCCGACCACCTGCGCGGGCTCGACCGGTTCGAAGCGCGGGCAAAAGTGGTGGATGAAATCACCAGCGAAGGCCTCGCCGTGATGACCCGCGCGGACGACCCGCGCCTGGGCACCGCCGCGCTGAAACCCGGCGCCGAGGGGGCGGATGCCATCGTGCCGCTGGTCGAGGCCAAGCCGATCATGCAGCCCTTTGGCGACCGCTCCAAGGTGGTGATCGAGCCGATGCTGACCGACCAGTGGTTCGTCGACGCCGAAAAGGTCGTGGGCCCCGCTCTGGACGCGGTGCGCGACGGCACGGTCAAGATCATCCCTGAATCGGGCGAAAAGACCTATTACCACTGGCTGGAAAACATCGAACCCTGGTGCATCTCGCGCCAGCTGTGGTGGGGGCATCAGATTCCGGTCTGGTATGGCTTCGACCTGTCCCGCGAAAGCTTCGCCGATGATGAGAATGATGGAGCGCTCGACCTGGTCGAGATGGGCCGCCTGCTGTCGGAACAGAAACTGCTGCTGGGCGACGAGCATCATTTCTGCGCGCCCGATTTAGAGGCAGTCATCCGGCAGGTGGCCGATGCCGAGGCGCCGCTGCCCACGCCGCTTAACCATGCCCGCGTGATCGAGGTCGAAGACCGTGCCGCTGCCGTGCATGCGCTGGCGGCTGGACTGGCCGAATACGAGATGTCGCAGGACCCGACCAAATTGGTCTATCCGGTCTGGCGCGACCCCGACGTGCTCGACACCTGGTTCTCCTCCGGTCTCTGGCCCATCGGCACGCTGGGCTGGCCCGAGGATACCGACGAGATGCGCAGGTATTTCCCGACCTCGGTCCTGATCACCGGGTTCGACATTCTGTTCTTCTGGGTCGCCCGGATGATGATGATGCAGCTTGCGGTCGTGAACGAGGTGCCGTTCCACACCGTCTATCTGCACCAGCTCGTCCGCGACGAGAAGGGCAAGAAGATGTCCAAGACCACCGGCAACGTCATCGACCCGCTGGAGATCGTCGACGAATTCGGCGCCGACGCGCTGCGGTTCACCAATGCGTCGATGGCGGCGATTGGCGGGGTGCTGAAACTGTCGAAAGAGCGGATCACCGGCTATCGCAACTTCACCACCAAGCTGTGGAATGCGGTCCGCTTTGCCGAGATGAACGGCGTTTATGACGGTACAAAACGGTCAATCACCCGTCTGGAGGATGTACAAAACGGTCAATTCGCGGTGAACCGCTGGATCATCGGCGAAACAGCCCGGGTGCGCGAAGAGGTGGACGCGGCGCTCGACAGCTACCGCTTCAACGACGCCGCGAACGCGCTTTATGCCTTTGTCTGGGGCAAGGTCTGTGACTGGTATGTGGAACTGTCCAAACCCCTGCTGCAAGGCGACGACACCGCCGCGCAAGAGGAAACCCGCGCCACAATGGCCTGGGTGATGGACCAGTGCATGATCCTGCTGCACCCGATCATGCCCTTCATCACCGAAGAGCTTTGGGGGCTGACAGCGGAGCGGGCAAAGATGCTGGTGCATGCCGACTGGCCCACCTACAAGGCCGCGGATCTGGTCGATGACGCCGCTGACCGCGAGATGAACTGGGTGATCTCGGTGATCGAGAACACGCGTTCCGCCCGCGCCCAGATGCGCGTGCCTGCCGGCCTCTATGTGCCCATGATCGTGACGGAAATCGACGATCACGGACAGGCCGCCTGGGACCGGAACGAAGCGCTGATCAAGCGTCTGGCCCGCATCGACAGCCTGACCAAGGCGGATGTGATGCCCAAGGGCTGCATCTCGATCGCGGCCCCTGGCGCGGCCTTTGGCCTGCCGCTGGCCGAGATCATCGACATCAGCGCCGAGAAGGAGCGTCTGGAAAAGGCCAAGGGCAAGCTCGCCAAGGAGTTGGGCGGCCTGCGCGGGCGTCTGAACAACCCCAAATTCGTGGAGTCCGCGCCAGACGAAGTGGTTGAAGAGGCCCGCGAGAACCTCGCCGCCCGTGAAGAGGAAGAAGCCCGCATCGACGAGGCGCTGGCTCGTTTGGCCGAGCTTGGCTAACCCCTTCACTTTGCTGAAAATACTCATGACACCGCCCCCCATCGGCATCGCATCCGATGGGGGTAGTCCCTGACGCCCTCTAAAGCTGACCCGCAGCGCCTTTTTCAAATAACAGCGCGCAAAGTCACCGTTTCCATGTATCCTCGCAGAGACGGGTGAAGGAATTGCGACGGGGGACCCGGTCATGGAACGCCGGCTTTGCGCCATTTTGGCCGCCGACATGGCAGGCTACACGCGTCTGATGGAGCGCAACGAAAGCGATGTTCTGGGGCGTCAGAAACTCTATCGCCGCGAGTTGATCGACCCCGCCATCGCGCAGGCGGGTGGCCAGATCGTCAAGACGACCGGCGATGGCATGCTGACGCGCTTTGACACCGCGCAGGCCGCCGTTCGCTGTGCGCTGGAAATCCAGCAGGCCATGCAGCAGCGTGAGGCCGACACCCCGCGCAAGGAGCGCATCCAGTACCGCATCGGAATCAATATCGGCGATATCCTTCTGGAAGACGGGGACATCTTCGGTGACGGGGTGAATGTCGCGGCCCGGCTGGAGGCGATTTCGGAACCTGGCGGGATATGTATCTCGGACGTGGTCCACCAGATTACGCAGGATCGGGTAACGGAGCCTTTCACCGATCTCGGCCTGCAAAAGGTCAAGAACATCACGCGCCCGATCCGTGTCTGGCAATGGGTGCCGGACCGTAGCCGGGACAACAGCCCCGATACCGCCCGTTCACAGGCCCAGCACGTGTCGTTCTGCATTGCGGGGGACGGCACACAACTGGCATGGGCGCGGATCGGCAAAGGGCCGAGTGTCCTGAAGGCACCCAACTGGCTCAACCATCTCGACTATGAATGGCGCAGCCCCGTCTGGGGGCCGTTCCTGGAGCAGATGTCGCACAGATGCGATCTTGTCCGCTTCGACCAACGCGGCAACGGGCTTTCCGATCGGGACCCGGCCGAGATTTCCGAGGACGCGATGATCTCGGACATCGGCAGCATCGTCGAGGCGGCTGGCCTGAACCGGTTCGTGCTCTTCGGTATCTCGCAGGGCTGCGCATTCTCTGTGCGCTATGCCGCTGAAAATCCGGAAAAAGTTTCTGGCCTGGTGCTGGTCGCGGGCTATCTCCGAGGCGCGCTCATGCGCAATTCACCCGAACAGTCGGCCCTGTCCGAGGCGACAAACGTTCTCATCCGCGAAGGCTGGGGATCACCGAACCCGGCCTATCGGCACCTGTTCACCGAAAGCATGATGCCGGATTCCACCGAGGCGCAGAAATCCAGTTTTGACGAGTTGCAGCGGGTCTCATGCTCGCCGGATGTGGCGGCCCGGATCAATACGATGAACGCCTCGGTCGAGGTTTCAGACTATGCATCCCGAATCCAGGCTCCAACACTGGTTCTGCACTCCGAAGGCGACCGGCGCGTGCCTGTGGCCGAGGGGCGCAGGATGGCGGCGCTGATCCCCGGCGCGCGCTTTGTTACCCTGCCGGGAAACAACCATGCCCTCATTGATGGCTCACCCGCACTGGATTTGTTCCTTTCGGAATTCTCGGCCTTTCTGGCAGAGATTGTCGAAAGTTGAGAGGGAAGATTGGCGGATGCCCTCGTCTCACCGCACATGGTGAGACCCCGCTTGGGAGTGCAGCAGGCAGAAATGGAAAGCACGCCGATGCGCAGGTCAATTCCTGAAAGGAATTGGCACAAATCCTCGACGAGGATTTGTCTTCAGACTTTCGCGAAAGTCTGAACCCGCTACTTGAAGACTGGTGCGCGCCCTTGCATCTGGGCCGCGATCACTTCCATCTGATCCGGCTTGCCGATCAGCTGCGCCTGTTCGTGCGATTCCGCAAGCAAGACATCGGTTCGCTGTTCCGATTCAGCAAGCTCGATCAGACGCTTGGCGGACCGTATCGCTGACGGGCTCTTGCCCGCGATCTCTTGCGCCAGCGCGGTGGCCTCGGCCAGCGGATCATCGGCCAGTTCTGTCACCAGCCCCCACTCGGCCGCTTTGGCGGCCCCGATGGGCCGCGCGGTATAGGTGAGCAGACGCAGCACATCCGAGCGCACCAGTTGCGGCAACAGAACCATGCCGCCCATATCCGGGATCAGGCCCCATTTCATTTCCAGCACGGACAGTTTCGTATCCGGTGCGGCAATGCGGATGTCCGCCCCCAGCGCGATCTGTAACCCGCCGCCATAGACCGCCCCATGCAACGCCGCGATCACCGGCACCGGCACCCGGCGCCAGACCATCGCGACCTCCTGGAACGCATTGGTGTCGCCGTGGCTGCGCGGCATCAGCATCTCGACCGGGTCTTGTCCGGCAAAGGCCGCGAAATTCGCCACATCAAGCCCCGCGCAGAAGCTTTTACCTTCGCCCGACAGCACCACCGCCCGTGCGTCCGAGGCCGCAACCTCTTGCCCTGCCGCGATGATCGCCTGAAACATCGCCTGATCCAGCGCATTCATCTTGTCACCACGGGTCAGGGTGACAAATGCGATATGGTCCTTGTATTCGACAGATACGCGCGCCATCGGGGCCTCCATTCCTGTTTGGAGCCAGACTGCCCGCTCTTGTGTCCAAGCGCCAGCGGGACGTGGGGGCAGATCAGGGCAGGTCGGCGGCCTTCATGCGCGCATAACCGGGGCTGTCCAGCGTCATGACATAGAACATTTCGCCCACCTGCTTGCCTCCTGTGGTGATGCCCAACCGGCCATCGGGGTCCTGCACCGTACGCAGGATGCGCCCCTCTCCGTCGAACTGGATCAGCATGCCGCGATGGATCGGCGCGGGTCGTACCTTGGGCCCCAATCGCCAGACCACCTTGCGCAGGAGGGGGTAAGGCATCAGCGCCTCGGCAGGCACGCGCGGGCTGGCAAAGGCCAGCCAATAGGTGCCGTCGCCCTGTGCCTCGAGATTGTCGGGATAGCCCGGCAGGTTTTCCAGGAACACCTCTGTCTGGCCCGCCTTTTCTCCCTTGAGCCACAGCCGGTGCACCCGCGCCCGCCCGGTCTCGTTGATCAGCAGGAAATCCTCGTCGGGCGAAAGGGCGACGCCGTTGGTATAGACGAAACCGGTCGCGATCTTCTCGACCCTGCCATCGGGCGCGCGCCGGGCGACATAGCCGGTATCGGACTGTTCCCAGACGGTCATGACCGAGGTGGGCTTGGTGCCGCCCAGGGTCCTGGGATCGAACCGGTCGGTGGAGTTCGAGAAATAGAGGGTTCCGTCGCGACCCAGATCCAGCTGGTTGGCATAGATCACCGGTGCACCGTCGATCCGGTCCACCACGGTCTCGACCTTGCCGGGTGCTGTCCAGCGCAGGACGCCCCGGAAACTGTCCGCGATGTAAAGCGCGCCGTCCGGTCCCGCCTTGAGGCCCAGCGGCCGCCCGCCCAGCCGGTCGACCAGCTCCGGCACCGCGCCGTCGATGCGATAGAGATTGCCCGCAAGCGACGTCGTATAGACCGTGCCGTCCGGCATCACCGCCAGATCCTCGGGTCCGATTTCGCCGTCGGGGAGCGGCACGAATTCGGCCTTGTCCAGAACCCGGTTCTCGGCGAAATCACCGGTGAAACCGGGGTTTTCCGGCGGGTGATAGGCCACGGGCGCCACCGGAACGGGCCAGAACAACAGATATCCAAGGCCAGCGAGCAACAGGATCAGAACGTAACGCATGGGCACCTCTTTGCACTTGGGCGCACCATGCGAGGCGGGACCAGCAAAGGCAAGTCTTGCCCGGCGCCACGGCTTGCGCTTATGTGGCGCGCATGACCGGACCACGCTATACCCCGCTTGCCCAATCGCTGCCCGCCACGGTGCCCTTTGTCGGCCCCGAAACGCAGGAGCGTCAGCGCGGCGCGCCTTTTGCCGCCCGGCTGGGCGCGAACGAGAATATCTTTGGCGCCTCGCCCCGCGCCATCGCAGCCATGCAGCGGGCAGCGTCTGAGATCTGGATGTATGGCGACCCGGAAAACCACGACCTGCGCGCGGCGCTTGCGGCGCATCACGGGGTTCAGCCCGACAATATCGTGGTGGGCGAAGGGATCGACGGCCTTTTGGGCTACTTGGTGCGCCTGATGGTGGGTCCGGGCGATCCGGTAGTCACGTCCGAAGGCGCCTATCCCACCTTCAACTATCACGTGGCGGGCTTTGGCGGAGTACTGCACAAGGTGCCCTATGCCGGCGATCACGAGGATCCGCAGGCGCTTTTTGCCAAGGCAGCCGAGGTGGGGGCCAAGCTGGTCTATCTCGCCAATCCCGACAACCCGATGGGCAGTTGGCTGAAGGGCGCCGATATCGTGGCCGCGATGCAGGCGCTGCCCGAGGATACGCTGTTGGTGCTGGACGAGGCCTATGTGGAATGCGCCCCCGACGGCACCGCCGTTCAGGTCGATGCCGATGATCCGCGCCTGATCCGCATGCGCACCTTCTCCAAGGCCTATGGCATGGCGGGCGCGCGGGTGGGCTATGCGCTGGGGGCGCCAGAGCTGATCGCGGCCTTCAACAAGGTGCGCAACCATTTCGGCATGAACCGCGCGGCCCAGGCCGGGGCGCTGGCGGCGCTGGCCGATGGTGAATGGCTTGCGCATGTACAGGCAGAGATCGCGACAGCCCGCACGCGCCTTGGTGAAATCGCGCGCGAAAACGGACTGATACCGCTGCCGTCGGCCACCAATTTCGTGACCATCGACTGCGGCAAAGATGGCATCTTTGCAAAATGCGTTCTGGATAACCTGGTCGCATCTGGCATCTTTGTACGGATGCCCTTTGCCGAGCCACACAATCGCTGCATCCGCGTCAGTTGCGGACCAAGGGCCGATCTGGACGCGTTTGCCACCGCCCTGCCCGCCGCCTTGGCGGCGGCACGCCGCTGATCGCAACGGATTTACCTGACATTCAGGCAATTTGCCCTAAACTGCGGATCATGGATGAACGCGGCATCGGGCGTGCGCCCGACTACACAATCCCTGCCCTGGTCATGCTCGGGGTGAACCTGACCTGGATCCTGATACTGGTCTGGGCGCTCTGGGGCTTTGGCGCTGCATTGCTGCTGGCGGCGCTCGTTCACCATGGCATCAAACGGCTGGCCGTACGGATGCGCTGAACCGCGCTTAGCCCCCGGCAAGGACCTGAGCCGCCGCCTCCAGCGCTCCGGCGCCGCGCGGAACGTCCAACGCCTGCAATCCGGCCTCGATCCCGCCCAGAAGTCCCATGACCATCTGCCCGTTCAAATGCCCCATATGGCCAAGGCGAAAGAACTTGCCATAACCCGGATCACCCGGCGGGGCCATGCCCAACCCGATGCCCAGCGTCAGGCCCAGATTGACCTCTGTCCATTCCCGCAGCGCCGCGCCCTTGCCGCTGTCCAGTCTCAAGGCAGTCACCGCATGACTGCGATAAGCCGGGTCGGCAACATTCATCACCAGATCGCCGCCCTCGGCCCAAACCGTGCAGGCAGCCCAGACCGCCCGCGCCAGCACCGCATGACGGGCCCAGACCTGTTCGATCCCCTCGGCGTGGATCATGTCGAGCGCCGTGCGCAACCCATACAGGTGATGGGTCGGCGCAGTACCACCGAAATGCTGGTAGAATTCGGTTGGGTTGGCGCGCGGCACCCAGTCCCAGTAGCGCGATACACGCGGCATGGATGCCCGTTTCTCGGCCGCCTTTTCGCTAAAGAAAACAAAACCAAGCCCCGGCGGCACCATCAGACCCTTCTGGCTGGCGGTCACGGTCACATCAACGCCCCAGCCATCCATTTCGAACACGTCGCAACCCAGCGACGCGATGCAATCGGCCATCAGAAGCGCCGGATGCCCCACCTCGTCCAGAACCGCCCGCAGCCCGGCGATGTCATTGCGGATCGAACTCGAGGTATCCACGTGCACCGCCAGCACCGCCTTGATCCGGTGCGCGGTATCGGCCTTCAGCGCCTCGGCGATCCGGCCCAGATCCCAAGGCGCGGATTTGCCAAAGTCGATGATCTGGCATTCGGCGCCCAGCCCCTCGGCCATCTCGGCCCAGCCATGAGAGAACCGTCCCGAAGCAGGAACCAGCACCACCTCGCCCGGCGCGATCACGTTTGACAGGGCCGCCTCCCAGGCGCCGTGGCCGTTGCAGATGTATATGGCCGCGTGGTGTTCGGTTTGCACCACCCGGCGCAGATCGGCCATCAGCCCCGGCATCATCTCGACCAGTTCGCCGGCATAGATATTGGGCGCGGCGCGATGCATGGCGCGCAGCACAGCATCGGGCATCACCGAGGGCCCCGGTATCGCCAGATACTCGCGCCCCTGCGCAAGAGAGATATTGCCGGTCATTTCCATGCCTCTTGTGTGCGTTGGGCACACCCTAGCCAGCGGTTGCTTGGCGTCAATCCACCCGGCGCGACGCTGCCAGCGCCGGGGCGATTATGCAGAGCATCTCGAACAGGATCGACGCCGCCAGGAAGGCGGTTCCGCCGCTGCCATCAAAGGGCGGCGACACCTCGACCAGATCGGCACCCGCGATGTTCACACCCGCGAGTTCCCGAACAACCTGCAAGGCCTGAAAGGCGTTTGGCCCGCCAACCTCTGGCGTGCCGGTCCCAGGGGCATAGGCCGGGTCGACGAAATCGATATCATAACTGACATAGGTCGGACCGGTGTCGGCGATCTGCCGCGCCTCGGCCATCACATCCTTGAGACCGCGATCGAAAAGCTCCTCGATGGTGACGATTCGTATGCCTTGCTCGGCGGCAAACGCGCGATCCTCCGAATCGTAGGCGGTGCCGCGAATGCCGATCTGGATCATCCGGGCCGGGTCCAGCAGTCCCTCTTCGACAGCGCGGCGGAACGGTGTTCCATGGGTGTACATCGAGCCGCCGAAATAGGAATGAAAGAGGTCAGTGTGGCTGTCGAAATGGATCAGCCCCAGAGGCGCGTCAGCCGCCAGCGCCCGCAAGACCGGCAGGGTGCACAGGTGGTCTCCGCCGACACAGACAGGCAGGATACCCGCCTTGTGCACGCGCGTCACCGCCTTGGTAATCCGGTCCATAGCATCCGACAGGTCGGCCGGGTTGGGCGGCACGTCGCCCAGATCAGCACAGTTGACCGTTTCGAACGGGCGCACACCGCTGACCCCGTGTTGCGCGCGGATCATGGTGGACATGTCACGCACCTGCCGTGGTCCGTGGCGCGGGCCGGGGCGGTTGGTGGTTCCGGCATCCCAGGGCAGGCCGATCAGGCCAATATCGACCTGTGGCAGGCGCGGATCGTCCAGACCGATCATCGGCAAACGCATGAAACTGGCGATACCCGCGAACCTTGGCAAATCGAATCCCGAAACCGGTTGAAACCCTGTCTCTGCCATCCTTAGTCCTTTCCCGGATCAACCTCTTTGACCAACACCCTGCCCGGATGCGCCGCCGGGTCAAGCGGCGCAATGCTTGCGCCACGGCGGTCTCCTGCTTAAATGGGCCGACCATGACACGCGATCTGTCCCCCCTCCCCCGACCAAAGGCCCAACCATGAGCGCAAAACCGATGTCGTCGCGCGAGCTGGTAGGCTGGCTCTGGCAGAACTATCTGAAAAGCCGGATGGGCCTTCTGGGCCTCGCCTTTCTGTTCATGCTGCTCGAAGGCTCGATGGTCGGCGCCATCAGCTACATGATGCAGCCGATGTTCGACGAGATTTTCGTCAACGGAAATGCAGATGCGCTGGTCTGGGTCAGCCTCGCCTTTCTGGTGATCTTTTCGGTACGAGGCATGGCCAGCGTCGGGCAAAAGGTGCTGCTGGCGCGTATTTCCCAGGAAACGGCCGCACATCTGCGGTTCGACCTGCTCAAACGGCTGATCAAACAGGATACCGCTTTTCACCAGACCCATCCGCCCGGCTTCCTGATCCAGCGGGTGCAGGTGGATGTGGGTTCTGTCAACCAGGTCTGGCAGGTGATCATCACCGGCGCGGGCAAGGATCTGGTCTCGCTGGTGGTTCTGATCGGGGTGGCGGTCAATGTCGATCTGATCTGGACGCTGGTCATGCTGGTGGGCGTCCCGCTCGCCTTCCTGCCCATCGCCATGGCACAGCGTTATGTGCGCAAGAAAGCTGCGCTGGCCCGTGATCAGGGCGCGACGCTCGCCACCCGGCTGGACGAGATTTTCCACGGCATCGTACCGATCAAGCTGAACGCGCTGGAGCGCTATCAGCTCGACCGGTTCGATGGCCACATGAAGACCTATGTCCGCTCCGAGGTGCGCGCGTCTTTCGGCACCGCCTCGATCACCGGGTTGGTGGATGTAATGGCCGGTCTCGGCTTCATGGGCGTGCTGCTTTACGGCGGGGCCGAGATCATCGCCGGCGAAAAGAGTGTTGGCCAATTTATGAGCTTCTTCACCGCCATCGGGCTCAGCTTTGACCCGATGCGGCGGCTGGCCTCGATCTCGGGCACCTGGCAGGCGGCGGCAGCCGCGTTGGAGCGTATCAAGGACCTGCTCGACACGCCGATCCTGCTGTTGTCGCCGCCGAAACCGGTGGCCGCGCCCTCGGGATTGCCCGCGATCCAGCTTCAGGATGTGTCGCTCTCCTATAGTGATGCGCAGGTGCTTCGCAACCTGTCACTCAGCGCCGAAGCGGGCAAGACCACAGCATTGGTGGGCGCCTCGGGGGCAGGCAAATCGACCATCTTCAACCTGCTCACCCGGCTGGTCGATCCGCAATCCGGCAGGGTCACCGTGGGCGATGTGGCGGTTGGCGACATGTCGCTGGAAAAACTGCGCGGCCTCTTTTCGGTGGTCACGCAAGAGGCGCTCTTGTTCGACGAAACCCTGCGCGAGAACATCCTGCTGGGACGCACCGATGTCAGCGAGGCGCGGCTGCAAGAGGTGCTGGATGCCGCCCATGTCTCGGACTTCCTGCCCAAGCTGGAACACGGGCTCGACACGCTGGTGGGGCCGCGCGGCTCGGCGTTGTCGGGCGGGCAACGGCAACGGGTGGTGATCGCCCGCGCCCTGCTGCGCGACACGCCGATCCTGCTGCTGGACGAGGCGACCTCGGCGCTCGATGCGCAATCGGAAAAAGTGGTGCAGGCGGCGCTGGATCAGCTCTCGGGCGGACGCACCACGCTCGTTATCGCGCACCGTCTCTCCACCATTCGCAACGCCGACAAGATCGTGGTGATGGAGCGTGGCGAAGTTGTGGACGAGGGCAGTCACGAAGACCTGCTGGCGCGCGGCGGCATCTATGCCGATCTCTATCGTCTGCAATTCGAAGGCGGCAAGGAGTTGGTGGACCCGATCGGCGCCGCCGCCCAGCAACGGCCCAGCACCGACGAGACGCAGCGCAGCTCCGGCTGGTACCGTCGCCTCATGTCCCGCATTCTGGGCTGATTGCGCGCTTCGCATTTCTTCTGTTCGAAAATACCTCGGGGGAGTTGCGCCCGCGCGACGGGGGCAGAGCCCCCGACTTACGTCCTCACCGCTCTAACGCCTTGGTGCGAGTTCTGCTGCGAGCCAATCCAGATACTCCCGGATCGCCGCCTCGTCCCGCTTGCAATAGGACCATTTCAGGTGCCTCCGCACCGTTATGAAACCTGCCTGTTTCAGCAGGTCCAGATGCCTGCTGGCCGTTGGCTGCGCAACGTCGAGCGCCTTGGCGATCATCGTCATGCACACCCCGAACTCTGCCGGATCCGCCGACCATTGATCCGCAAAATGCCGCTGCGGTTCCGCCAGCAGCTGCAATACCTTCAGTCGCGGCCCGCTGGCCATGGCCTTGATTTGAATTGACCTGTCCATGGCTTCCAATCATATAGTCAGTTAGCTAAATGTAAATGTGAGATATGGTCATGCTGGATCTTCCCCATATGTCGATCATCGAAGGCGCCGCTATTCGCTGGGGAAAGACCGGGAACGGCCCTCCGTTGGTTGCCATCCACGGCACACCGTTTTCCTCGCAAGTCTGGCGCAGGATCGTGCCTTACCTGACGCAACATAGGACGGTCTATTATTTTGATCTGGCCGGTTATGGTCAGTCCGAGATGCGTGAAGGGCAGGATGTATCGCTGGCGGTTCAGAACAGGGTCCTGGCCGGCCTGTTCCGGGAATGGGACCTGGACCGCCCCGATGTTCTGGCCCACGATTTTGGCGGCGCAACGGCATTGCGTGGCTCCTTCCTCGATGGTCTGCGCTTCAAGTCGCTGACGATCTTCGACGCTGTTGCACTTGCCCCCTGGGGGTCGCCCTTCGTGCAGCACGTGCGGCAGCACGAGACCGCATTCGCGGGAATGCCCGATTATATGCATCAGGCGCTGCTGCGCGCCTATTTGCAGACCGCCGCGCACCGGCCGCTGTCGCCAGAGGCAATGGATATCTATGCAGCGCCCTGGACTGGCCCGGTCGGACAACCGGCCTTCTATCGCCAGATCGCCCAGATGGATCAGAGATACACCGACGAGGTTCAAGGGCTGTACCGTCAGATGGATTGCCCTGTCACCGTCCTGTGGGGAGAGCGCGATGCCTGGATCCCCTGCGACAAAGGCATGGAGCTGGCGGCTTTGATCTCAAGGAATGCCTGCACTCCCATCCCCGATGCCGGGCATCTGGTTCAGGAGGATTGCCCCGAAGCAATCGTTGCCGCCGTCCTGAAGCAAATCACCTAACCCTGGACGATCCCGGCCCCCTCTATCCCCGGCCCAGCGCTGCTGCGGCACGGGCCAGGGCCTCGATCCCGGCCCAGTCGCCCGCCGCCACCATGTTCTTGGGCGCCACCCAGCTGCCACCGGCACAGACCACGTTGGGCAGGCTCAGATAGCTCTCGGCATTCTGCGGCGACACGCCGCCGGTGGGGCAGAACCCGATCTGCGGCAGAGGCGCCCCGATCGCCTTGAGCGCGGGTGCCCCTCCCGAGGCCTCGGCCGGAAAGAACTTGAGCATGTCATAGCCCCGTTCCAACAGCCGCATCGCCTCGCTGGCGGTGGCGGCACCCGGCAAGAGCGGCAGGCCCTCCGCCTCACAAGCGGCCAGCAGTCTGTCGGTCGCGCCGGGCGATACGCCGAACCGGGCGCCAGCGGCCTTGGCCGCGCGCACGTCCTCGGGCGTGACCAGCGTGCCGGCGCCGACCACGCCGCCCGGCACCTGGGCCATGATGCGGATCGCCTCGAGCGCTGCCGGAGTGCGCAGCGTCACTTCCAGTGCGGGCAGACCTCCGGCGACCAACGCCTCGGCGAGCGGGCGCGCATGGGCGGCATCGTCGATCACCAGAACCGGAACGATGGGCGCCATCTCGCAGATGGCGCGGGTCTCTCGGGATGTCATGCGCTAACCTCCAAATACGCTGGCGCCAGTATCTGCCGAACCGACCGCCGCACGGAAGGCGGCAAACAGGTCGCGGCCGCTGCCGAACTGGTTGCCGGACAGGTCCGCCGTGACCGGGTCGCGTGCCAGTACACCCTCGGTCAGGATATCAAGCACGCCCGCCTCGGCATCGACCCGCAACAAGTCGCCATCGCGCAGCCGCGCGATGGGACCACCCTCCAGCGCTTCGGGCACAACGTGGATTGCGGCCGGAACCTTGCCCGAAGCGCCCGACATGCGCCCATCGGTGACCAGCGCCACCTTTTGCCCGCGCCCTTGCAGGATCGACAGGATCGGTGTCAGCGAGTGCAGCTCGGGCATGCCGTTGGCCTTGGGCCCCTGAAAGCGGACCACCACCACCATGTCGCCGGTCAGCTGACCGGACTTGAAAGCGGCCTTGACCTCGTCCTGGTCGTGAAAGACGCGCACCGGCGCCTCGACCACCCGATGTTCCGGCGCCACGGCCGAGACCTTCATCACCGCCGTGCCCAGAGATCCCGAAAGGCGCGACAGCCCACCGGTCGCCTGAAACGGGTCAGAGACCGGGCGCAGGATCTTGTCGTTCAGGCTGGTTTGCGTTCCGGCCTCCCAACCGAGCACCCCATCCCGCAGCTTGGGCTCTTGTGTATAGCGCTCGAGCCCCCGGCCCGCCACGGTCAGCGTGTCGGGATGCAGGAACCCCGCCTCCAGCAGAGTGCGGATGGTATAGCCCAGCCCACCCGCCGCGTGGAAATGGTTCACGTCGGCCAACCCGTTGGGATAGACCCGAGCGACCAGCGGCACCACGGCCGAGATCTCGGCAAAGTCCTGCCAGTCAAGCAGGATGCCCCCCGCCCGCGCCATGGCAACCAGATGAATGAGCAGGTTGGTCGAGCCACCGGTCGCCATCAGCCCGACAATGCCGTTCACATAGGCGCGTTCATCCAACACATGCCCTACCGGGGTATAGCTTTTGCCCAACGCCGAAAGGCTGAGTGATCGCCGCGCCGCCTCGGCGGTCAGCGCCTCGCGCAGGCCGGTGTTCGGCGGCACGAAACTGGCGCCCGGCAGGTGCAACCCCATGAACTCCATCAGCATCTGGTTGGTGTTGGCGGTGCCGTAAAAGGTGCAGGTGCCCGGCCCGTGATAGGCCGCCATCTCGGCCGCCATCAATTCGGCATGGCCCACCTCACCCTTTGCAAAGCGCTGCCGCACCTTGGCCTTTTCATCATTGGGCAGACCGCTGGTCATCGGCCCCGCAGGCACGAAGACCGCCGGCAGGTGGCCAAAGCTCTGCGCCGCGATCACCAGCCCCGGCACGATCTTGTCGCAGACGCCCAGAAACACCGCCGCGTCAAAGGTGTTGTGGCTGAGCGCAACACCCGCCGCCATGGCAATCACGTCGCGCGAGAACAGCGACAGTTCCATTCCCGGTGCGCCCTGGGTGACACCGTCGCACATGGCGGGAACGCCGCCTGCCACCTGCGCGGTGCCGCCGACAGAGCGGGCGGCCTGGCGCAGCACATCCGGATAGCGCTCGAACGGCTGATGCGCCGACAGCATGTCGTTATAGCTGGTGACGATGCCCAGATGCCCGGCCGAGCCGGTGGCCAACGCCTGTTGATCCTCCCCCGCCCCGGCATAAGCATGCGCCTGTCCCGAACAGCTGAGATGCGCCCGCGCCGGGCCCTGGTCGCGGGCCGCGTCGATCCGGGCCAGATAGGGACCGCGCGTTTCGGCGCTGCGCGCCACGATCCGGGCCGTCACCTCGGCTATGGTCGCATGTACCATGGTCATCCTCCGATCTGCCGCCAGCGGCGGCCGTCGCGATGCAGCAGCATCAGCGCCTCTTCCGGACCCGAACTGCCCTGATCATAAGGATAGGGCCGGTCGCGGTTTCTTTCCCATTCGGCGATGATGGGATCCACCCAGGCCCAGGCGGCCTCGGCCTCGTCGCCGCGCATGAACAGGGTCTGGTCACCCCGGATCACGTCCATCACCAAACGCTCATAGGCGTCCTGTGGCCGGGTATCGCCGCCCAGCGCCTCGGCAAAGCTCATGTCCAGCGGTACCTCGGCCAGCCGGAAGCCGCCCGGCCCCGGATCCTTGATCGTGGTGCGCAGGGTGATGCCCTCATCCGGTTGCAACCGGATGATCAGCTTGTTGCCGTGGATCGGCCCCACATTGGGAAAGATCGAATGTGGCGGATCGCGGAACTGCACCACGATTTCCGAAACCCGCGCCCGCAGCTTCTTGCCGGTGCGCAGATAGAACGGCACCCCGGCCCAACGCCAGTTGGCCACATGAACCCTGAGCGCAATGAAACTCTCGGTGCGGCTCTGGGGGTCGCCCACATGGTCCAGATAGCCATCGCCGCCCTCGTCGGCGCGGTATTGCCCCCGGGCGATGTCGCCGGGCGGAACCGGGTCAAGCGCCTCGATCACCTTGACCTTTTCGTCCCGCACCGCGTTCGGGGTGAATTTCGATGGCGGCTCCATCGCGGTCAGACAAAGGAGCTGCACCAGATGGTTCTGAACCATGTCCCGCATGGCGCCGGACTGGTCGTAATAGGCCTCTCGCCCCTCGACGCCGATGCTTTCGGCCACCGTGATCTGCACATGGTCGATATGGGTCGCGTTCCAGAGGGGTTCGAACAGCGAGTTGGCAAAGCGCAGCGCCATCAGGTTCTGCACCGTTTCCTTGCCCAGATAGTGGTCGATCCGATAGATCTGGTGTTCCTCGAAACAGACCCTCAGACCCGCATTCAGGGCGCGCGCGGTTTCCAGATCACGACCAAAGGGCTTTTCGACCACGATCCGCGCCTCGGGCGTGGCCATGCCGTGGCTCTCAAGCTGCCGTGCGATGCCGGCAAACAGGGACGGCCCGACCGAAAGGTAGAAGGCCCGCACCGCATCCGCGCGCAACATGGCTGCAAGCGCCTGCCAGCCATCCTCGCCGAGCGCATCCACCGCCACATAGTCGAGCTTTTGCAGGAACCGTCCGATCACCTCGGTGCGGGTCGGGGTGTCCGGGGTAAATTCCTCGATCGCCTGACGCACCTCGGCGCGAAAGGCGTCGGTCGTCAGCTCGGTGCGGGCCGAACCGATGATCCGCGCCTCCTCGGGCATCTGTCCCACTTCGTAGCGATGAAAGAGCGCTGGCAAGATCTTGCGGCGAGCAAGATCGCCGGTAGCCCCGAACAGAACCAGATCGAAGGCACTGACCGGAATGACACGGGATACCATGCTGTCTCCTTTGCAACGGCTCTTTTGCGTATCCACGCCGGGCTCCGGGCCGGGACATCACAAATGTTAACGCTAACAATTTGCCGTCCTCTTTACGGATACCCTGCAAAATATCAAGCCCATCCTGACATAAAACAGTTTTCTGTAGCGGCCCTGATCCAGTACCACCCTCAGCAAGCGGCGACGAGCACGACGAGAAGCGATTGTGGATATCTGTGACACGACTGCTCACCATCAGACGAAATAACCTCTATGAAAACAGGTTTTTCAGGCCCATTAAGCTCCTGCTTTCGGCTGTGGAAAACTCTGTGGGTGATATCGAAAGTTGACTTTATTATAAATGGTTAGACATGAATACTTATGTAGCGGTTCAGCATTTGAGACCACTACGCACGGATTCAATGGAGAAATCGCATTGCACCTGATATCCGTGCCACCAAGAGTAAGGTGAACGAGGCTTGCTGCCAGAAAACGACCTGCGGAGATACGTCAAAGCATATCGTACAGCGGATTTCCTATCTGCACAGCAGTTGTGGATGAAATTGATGCACAATACGCTTGTTATCAAAAATAGCATATTCTGAGGCAAAATCTTCCTGAAATTCGATCAAGTGAATCAAGAAACATCAATTAATTACGGCGAAACTCTGGTAGATTTATCCACAGCTCTCGCTCTAAGTTGCCCCAAACCGCTACTCGATCCGGCCCAGGACCAGCAAAGATTTGCTGAAAACAACAGACAAATAGCACCGGGCCCGTACGGGCACTGTCAGGGATCCGGTATCGGGGTAGATCAAGGATTCTGGCTAAGCCAGTCCATCACCGCAGGACGCACGGACTGAACACCACGGTGGCGGGCATCTGTAATGATCTTGCGCAGCTCACCCAGATCCGTGCGTAATAGCAAGCTCTTGACGGGTCCAATTGAAGCGGGGCGCATCGACAAGGTGCGGATACCCATGGCCGCCAGACAGATCGCCTCGATCGGTCGTCCGGCATCCTCACCGCAAAAGCTGAGCGGCGTTCCAGAGATGCCGCACCGCTCGACAATCCGTTCGATCAGGCTGAGAAAGCTGCTGTTGAGCGTGTCATAGCGCCGGCGCACGCGTTCGTTCTCGCGGTCGGCGGCAAAGAAGAACTGTTTCAGATCGTTGCCACCGATCGAGAGAAATCCGACATCGTCAAAGAACTTCTGCGGCGCAAAGGCCAGCGACGGCGTCTCGAGCATGGCGCCGATTTCCAGCGTCTCGGGCAGCGGATGGCCCAGAACCTTTTCGCGGGCGATGGTCTTGTCCACCTCGGCGCGCGCGGCGTGATATTCCTCGGCCTGGGCGACAAAGGGGAACATGATGCTGAGCGCACGGCCATTTGCGGCCCGGATCAGCGCCTGCAACTGCATGCGCATCACTCCGGGCTTGTCCAGCCCCACCCGGATCGCGCGCCAGCCCAGCGCCGGGTTCGGCTCGTCCGTGGGCTTCATATAGGGCAGCACCTTGTCCGACCCGATATCGAGCGTTCGGAACACGACCCGCTTGCCCTTGGCCGCGTCCAGAACGCGCGAGTAGAGCGCCACCAGTTCCGATCGTTTCGGCATCTGGTTGCGTACCAGAAATTGCAGTTCGGTCCGAAACAACCCCACCCCTTCGGCACCCGAACTTTCGAGCGAGGGCAGATCCGCCATCAGCCCCGCATTCATCACCAGATTGATATGCTGTCCGTCCTTTGTGATGGCGGGGGTTTCCCGGATCGAGGCATAGCGCGCCTGTGCATCCGCCTGCATCGCGATCTTGTCGCGAAAGGCACTCACCACACTCTCCTCGGGACGCAGGTGCACCACCCCCTGATCGCCATCGACCAGGATCTGATCGCCGTTCAGTGCCTCGGTGGTGATCCGCTCGGCATGCACGACCAGCGGTATCGCCAGTGCCCGCGCAACGATGGCCGCATGACTGCCGACCGAGCCTTCCTCCAGCACGATCCCCTTGAGCGAGCGGCCATATTCCAGCAGGTCGCCGGGCCCGATATTGCGTGCCACCAGAATCGGATCGGGCGGCAGTTCGGCGCCGGTCTGCTTGCCCTGACCGGTCAGGATGCGCAGCAGGCGGTTCGACAGGTCATCGAGGTCGGCCAGGCGCTCGCGCAGATAGGAATCCTGTACCTGCCCCATGCGGGCGCGGGCCAGAGACTGTTCCTTTTCCACCGCCGCCTCGGCGCTGAGGCCGCGGGCGATATCCTCTTCCATCCGGCGCATCCAGCCTTTGGAATTGGCGAACATCCTGTAGGCCTCGAGAACCTGCAACTGTTCCTTGTCGCCGTTCTGCGACATCTCCAGCATCTTGTCGACGCCGACGCGCAACTCGTCCACAGCCTCGTTCAGGCGCTCCATCTCGCGATGGGGGTCGTCGGCGATCGGGTTGGTGATCACCACGCGCGGCTCGTGCAGCCAGACATGGCCCTCGGCCGCGCCTTCCTGCCCGGTGCCGCCCCGGAACATGGCAGATTTCTGATGCAGCGGCGACAGCGCCGCGCCCTCGCCGACAAAGGCGCCCAACTCGGCCATCTCGGCCAGCACCATGGCCACCACTTCCAGCGCATAGACCTCGTCGGCGGAAAACTCGCGCGCGTCGCGCGACTGCACCACCAGAACGCCCAGCTTTTCGCCAAGCCGCTGCACGGGGATGCCCAGGAAGGAGGAATAGCGTTCCTCCCCTGTCTCGGGCATGTAGCGGAACCCCTTGGCCGAGGGCGCATCGGGCGTGTTGACCACCTTTCCGGACTTGGCGACGCGGCCAACCAGCCCCTCGCCCAGCCGCATCCGGGTCTGGTGCACCGACTCGGGCTTCAACCCTTCGGTTGCGCACAGTTCCAGAGTGTCGGCATCACGAAACAGGTAGATCGAGCAGACCTCGGTCCCCATGCTGTCGGCGATCAGATGCGTGATACGATCCAGACGGGCCTGTCCGGCCTCGTCTGTCGCCATCGCCTCGCGCAGCCGCCCCAGCAGCTTGCGGGATTCGCTTTCGGTTCCGTCCGCCATGGGCCCTCGCGCCGTTGCAGGATCAGGCGCGCCCGGTCCCGGTTGGATCAGGCCGCCTTGTCCAGTTCAAACGCATCATGCAGCGCCTGCACGGCAAGTTCCATGTATTTCCGGTCGATCAGCACGGAAATCTTGATCTCAGAGGTTGTAATCACCTTGATGTTGATCCCCTCATCCGAGAGTATCTTGAACATCTTGGCGGCCACGCCCGACTGGCTGCGCATACCGATGCCGACGACCGAGACCTTGCAGACGTCATAATCGACCAGCAGGTCCTCGAATTCCAGCTCGCCCGCGTCCTTGACCGCGTTCATCGCCTTTTCGGCGCGCGCCACCTGGTCGGTGGGGCACGAGAAGGTCATGTCGGTGATGCCTTCCTCGGACACGTTCTGCACGATCATGTCGACGTTCACGCCGCCCTCGCTGAGCGCATTGAAGATGGTGGCCGCAACGCCGGGACGGTCCTGGACCGAGACAACGGTCATCTTGGCCTCGTCGCGGGAATAGGCGACGCCGGAGACTACATTGGATTCCATGATTTCCTCCTCATCGACAACCAGCGTACCGGCGGTGTCGGATTGTTCCTCGAAACTGGAGAGGACACGCAGTTTGACCTTGTACCGCATGGCCAGTTCGACCGAGCGGGTTTGCAGCACCTTGGCCCCCAGCGAGGCCAGTTCGAGCATTTCCTCGAACGAAATCTTTTCCAGCTTGCGCGCCTTGGTGCAGATGCGCGGGTCGGTGGTATAGACGCCATCCACATCGGTATAGATGTCGCAGCGCTCGGCCTGGAAGGCGGCGGCAAAGGCAACGGCGGTGGTGTCCGACCCGCCCCGGCCCAGCGTGGTGATACGGCCCTCGGGGCTGACGCCCTGGAACCCGGCGACCACCGCAACCTTCATGCCTTCGGCGAATTTCTGGTTGATATTGTGCGGCGGGATATCTTCGATCCTGGCCTGGCTGTGCGCGCTGTTGGTCATCAGCGGCACCTGCCAGCCCTGCCAGCTGCGCGCGGGGATATCCATCTCTTGCAGCGTCAGCGCCATCAGGCCGGCGGTGATATTCTCGCCCGACGACACAACCGCATCATATTCCCGCGCATCGAACAGCGGCGAGGTCTCGTTGACCCAGCCCACCAGTTCATTGGTCTTGCCGGCCATGGCCGAGACGATGACGATGACGTCATAGCCCTTGGCCACTTCGACGCCCACGCGCTTGGCCGCGCGGCGGATACGGTCGAGATTGGCGACCGAAGTGCCGCCGAATTTCATCACGAGCGTTGGCATGGGGGCTAGGTCTCCGCGCCTGTGGAAAAATGTCCCGAGCCTCTTATGCGAGGGGGGGTACAAGAGCAAGAGGGCATTGGGGCCGCACCGATTTGACGCAGGGCCGCAAGGCGGCCTACGGGCTTTACAGATCCGGGCCGGAATGCGAGCGTTGCATAGCCGTTAGCCAGCAAGGAACGACCATGCGCGCCACCATTCTCGCTGTCAGCCTTATCCTGTCTTCGCCTGTGGCGTTTGCCGCCACCGTATCCGGGACCGACGGACAAAACGCGTTGGGAACGGTCCCCTGCGCGACGGGTGGTCAGGCCCTTTCCGATTGCCCGGCAGAGCTGCGCCGCAAGGAGGATGGTACCGCCACATTGGCTGTCATCCTGCCCGGCGGGACGGTGCGCAACATCTATTTCGAGGATGGCAAACCGGTTTCCAGCAGCTCGCCCTCTGCCGTCAGTTCGGAAACCTCCGGCGATACGCTGCGGATTTTCATTGCACCAGGCGAGGTATTCGAACTGCCGGCGGCCGCGGTCGCGTCTCAATAAGGGTGCGCGCGCCCGTCCCAGGTTTCGAAACATCCCGTCGTCTCGGGCGATAGCGTGGCAAAGCGCTCGATCAGGCCGCCCGCCGCCTCGGTAACGTCGATATCGCCGCCCTGACCGCCCATGTCGGTACGGACCCAGCCCGGATGATAGACGCCCACGGCGATGCCCTCGGGTGCCAGATCGGCAGCCAGGTTGCGACCCAGGTTCAGCACAGCAGCCTTGGACGCGCGATAGGCATAGCTGCCGCCCGGCGCACGCGTGTGCGAGGCCATCTGCGACGAGATGATTGCAATCTTGCCGCCGGCGGCCCTGATATTGGGGAGCAGGGCCTGAACGGTCAGAAAGACGCCGGTGACATTGGCGGCAAAGCTGTCGGTCCAGACCTGCGCGGTGTAGCCCTCCAGCGACAGCCCCTTGTCCAGATAGACGCCTGCATTGCAGATCAACAGATCAATGGGGCGCCCCGCCAGCACCTCGGCCATGGCGCGGTGCTGGACCGGGTCGGTCACATCAAGCGCGATATCGCAGCTGTCATCGCGCGCGGTGGCGGTGACGTCATGGCCCGCCTTGCGATACTGTGCGGCGAGCTCCCGCCCGATCCCGCGGTTGCCGCCGGTGATCAGTACATGCATGTCAATTCGCCTTTCGGTTCGGCAGGAATGGCAACGGCGCGACGGGAATACCGTCCTCAAGCAGGGCCTTGGCCTCTTCCATCTTGGCCTCGCCATAGATCGCCCGTTCCGGCGCCTCACCCAGATGCATCCGGCGCGCCTCGGTTGCGAAATCCCGGCCCACATAGTCGGAATTCGCCTCGATCTTGCGCCGGATCTCGGCCAGTGCCTGTTCGGCGGGCGTTGCAGGCGCGGTCAGCGGGCGGGCGTCCTTGTTGGACCGGACCGAGGTGACACGGGGGCTCATGATCGCCTTTTCGACCTCGGTCCCGCCACAGACCGAGCAGGCGACCATTCCGGTCGCCGCCAGTTTTTCAAAGGCGGCAGCCGATTGGAACCAGCTGTCAAAGCTGTGCCCGGCGCTGCATTTCAGAGAATACTGAATCATCTGGCCATTCCGTTGCGGTCCGCCCAGTAGATATCCACATATCCCGCAAGATCAAGTGGAGTGCGGCCCTGTGGCGGTCGGGCACAACCGCCGCAGCGCCATGGGATCGAGTGTCCCGAGCAGCTGTTTCAGCTCCGGTTCATCAACCTTCCGGGCTGCCTCGGTCGCGGCAAACCAGACCCGCTGCCGCTGGCCCGTTTCGGGGTATTCATCTTCCAGACGCGCAACGCAGAGCGGATATACCTCGACCTTGCAGGGAACCTCGCGCCGTTTATCGAGCAGCTTGGCATAGTGGTAAGCCCCCAGCGGGACCGGAGAGACACGCCCCACGACGCCCGCCTCCTCCCACGCCTCGCGTGCGGCGGTGGCGGCTCCGTCCAGGCCGGGTATCGGCCAGCCCTTGGGCAGAATCCAGCGCCCCGTCCCGCGCGAGGTGATCAGCAGCACCAGGGGCGTGTCCCCGTCGAACCGGTAGCAGAGCGCGCCATATTGCAGCCGGGTCAGCGCCTGCGCCCTTTGCATCGTCACCGCCTTGTCGAGCTTTGCGTTCATCGCGCTCCGTCCTGTCCGCGTGGTCGCGCGGGTTGAAACCAATTAACGGCGGAATTGTGAAACTGCGGTTACATCCCTTCGCCCAGCGCCATCTTGTCCGACAGGCGCGCAACCAGTTCGGCATGGGGAATATCCGCATCCACCGCCAACCGCCTGAGCCCGAAATGCACATGCGCGATCTGCTGGTAATAGCGGGTATAGACATAGTTCACCGATGCCCCGGCAACCGCGCCCAGCACCGGCACCGATTGCGCCGCCAGCTTTTGCCCCAATGCTGTCGCAAGTCGCGGTGCCACGGCCGAGATCATCTTGTGCAAGGCCCCACCGGTCAGCGTAAGCCGCAGCGAGACAAAACCCAGATCGGCGCCGTCATCCGTCGACAACGGGCCTGCGGCGGCAAAGACCCGGATACAGTCGAACTGCACGTTCTCGGCGGCGGGATCGAACCCGTGTTCGGCGGCCACGTCCTGTATCGCGCGCAAAAGAACCGTGGTGGTCGCTGGCAATTCGACCAGCGCCGAAGGCAACCCACCCATGCCACCGGCGGCGCCCATGGCTGTGGTCCAGATCATGTTGGTACGCGCGCTCTGTCCCGGCACCGCCAGGCGCGAGCCTTGTGCGGCACGCATCGCCAGCACCAGCGCCCGCTCGGTCGCCTCGGTCAGACCGGTACGCACCTGATGCGGCAGCCGGTCAAGCAGCCCTTCTGCCTGCCCGCCCAGCGCGTTCAGCAACCGGATCCCGGTGCCGCCCGCCGCACGATAGCGTCTCGCCAGCGCCTCCAGCTCGGCCTCGGCATCCACCGGGGCAACGATCACGATATCCTGCATGGCGCATGCCTCCTCTGTTAGTCAAAGATCGGCATCGCATCATGCGATTTCAACGGGTCCAGCGGGTGACCCGGCCTGAAACTCCGGCCCAGGCGCCGGGCACCAGATCCAACCCCAGCACCCGGTCGGGGTTGGTCGGCGGAGGCATCTCGACCCCATCCAGCCGGGCAAATCCGAAGCGGCTGTAATAGGGTGCATCTCCCACCAGCATCACCCGCGCCCAACCGCTTTCACGGCCGGCCTCCAGCCCTTCCTGGATCAGGAACCCACCCAGTCCCTCGCCCTGGTGGGTGGGGTGGACGGCCACGGGACCCAAGAGCAGCGCGTCGCTATCGCCCACATGCACCGGCCAGAACCGAATGGCACCAGCCAGCGTGCCATCGCTGTCGCGCGCAACCAGCGACAGGCCGGCCACTGGCGGTACATCATCGCGCAGCCGGTACGAGGACAGCGCCGTGCGGCCCGGTGCAAAACACAGGTCATAAAGCGCCTCGACCTCCCACCAATCGTCCGGTGTTTCCGGTTTGACCTCGATCACCTGTCTTCCTGCCTCTCCCTTCGGGTGGAAATCGCCCTATCACTTCGTTACCCCTAGGGCAAACGCTTGGAGATCAAAGACACATGTTCTATCGACCTGAAGACGGGCACGGCCTGCCGCACAACCCGTTCAACGCCATCATCACGCCGCGCCCCATCGGTTGGATATCCACCCGTGCTGCGGATGGCACCAACAACCTTGCCCCCTACAGCTTCTTCAATGGTGCCGCCTATGTCCCGCCTCAGGTGATGTTCTCGACCACGGGCAGCAAGCCCGACCAGGACAACACCAAGGACACCGTCGCCAATATCGAGGCGACAGGTGTCTTCTGCGTCAACATCGTCGAATACGCGATGCGCGACGCGATGAACGCGACATCGGAGAGTCTCCCGCGCGATGTGGATGAATTCGCCCATGCCGGGCTGACACCCGTCGAGTGCGAAACGATCGCCTGCGCCCGCATCGCCGGGGCGCCCGCCGCGCTGGAATGCAAGCTGACGCAGATCGTGACGCTGCCCGGCGAGTCCAATCGGGTGGTATTCGGCGAGGTGACCGGTATCCACATGCGCGATGACTGCCTTAAGGACGGGATTTTCGACGTCACCACCTATCAACCGCTGGCCCGGCTTGGCTATCGTGACTATACCGTCGTGCGCGACCTCTTTACGCTTGCGCGCCCGGACGACAGATGACCCTTCCGGACCCAGGTCGTCGCTACCCGATCACGTTGCCTGACGGGTCCGACCATGCTGGCACCGTGTTCCTGAACCGGGTGATAGACCATCCCCGGTTCCGCGCCGGGGACTACAGCTATGCCTCTGATTTCGATCTGCCGAAGGATTGGGCGGCGCGGCTAGCGCCCTATCTGTTTCCCACTTCGGCCGAAACGCTGACACTAGGCCGCTTCTGCCAGATCGCTCACGGGGTCCGCTTCATCACCGCCTCGGCCAATCACGCCCAGAACGGGATCACCTGCTTTCCCTTCCCGGTCTTCGACCCGGCGCAAATGACCTCCTATCAGCCGGACCGCCGCGATACGGTGGTCGGCCACGATGTCTGGATCGGATATGGGGCGATGATCCTGCCCGGCGCGCGGATCGGCAACGGCGCCATCATCGGCGCCGGCGCGGTGGTGCGTGGCACGGTGCCCGCTTACGCGGTGGTCACCGGCAATCCCGGCCAGGTGATCCGCTTCCGTTTCGATCCCGACACCATTGCCCGGCTGCAATCGCTCGCCTGGTGGGACTGGCCGCCCGATCTCATCGCCCGCGCCGAACCGGCGCTGCTCTCAGGCGATCTTGCCGCTCTCGCCGCCCTCGCCCCCTGATCCCACTTTCCTCTTGCCCCAAATATCCCGGAGCGCGAGGCAGCGCCTCGCATCCCGCACCGAAAGGTGCGGCAACAAGAAAGCGCGCGCCGTCAGGCGCGCACCGCTTGGCAAAGGGTCAGTGACCACCCAGGATGCCGGTCCGGACCGAGTAATCCACCGCCAGCCCGTAATCGGGGTCATCGTCGCTGTCGACCATCAGATGCCCGGCCTTGGTCAACAGCTGGTGGCAGTCGCGGCTCAGATGCCGCAGCATCACCTGCTTGCCCGCCGCCTCGTATTTGAGCGCTACCGCCTCGATCGCCTGCAACGCCGACTGGTCGACAACCCGGCTCTCCTTGAAATCGACGATCACGGTTGCGGGGTCCTGTTCGACCTCGAACAGTTCCACGAACCCGTCGGTCGAACCAAAGAACAGCGGCCCCTGAATCTCATAGACCTTGGCGCCCTTTGCGGTATGCGACTCGCGCGTCACCGCATGGATGCGCTTGGCGTTGTTCCAGGCATAGGCCAGCGCCGAGACGATGACCCCCACCACCACGGCAACCGCGAGGTCCTCCATCACGGTCACCACGGTGACCAGAACGGTGACAAAGGCATCGGTCAGCGGCACCTTGCGCAGGATCATCAGCGAGTTCCAGGCAAAGGTGCCGATCACCACCATGAACATCACACCGACCAGCGCGGCCAGCGGGATCTGCTCGATCAGCGGCGCGCCGACAAGGATGAAGAGCAAAAGGAACAGCGCCGCCGCGATACCTGCCACACGGGTCCGGCCGCCGGATTTCACGTTGATCATGGACTGGCCGATCATCGCGCAGCCGCCCATGCCGCCAAAGAAGCCGGTCACCACATTGGCCGCGCCCTGGGCGATACATTCCTGGCTGGCCCCGCCCCGCTTGCCGGTGATGTCGCCCACCAGGTTCAGGGTCAGCAGCGACTCGATCAACCCGATCGCCGCGAGGATGACGGAGTAGGGCAGGATGATTTCCAGCGTTTCCCAATTCAGCGGCACCATCGGGATGTGGAACTGCGGCAACCCGCCCTCGATAGAGGCCATGTCGCCAACCCGTGGCACATCCAGCCCGGCGCCGATCACCAGCGCGGCGACCACGGCGATGCCCGCGAGTGGTGCAGGGATCACCCGCGTCACCCGCGGCATGATCCAGATCACCACCATGGTCAGCGCCACCAGCGCCAGCATCAGCATCAGCGGGCCACCGGACAGCCATTCGCCGCCGCCCATCCCGTGGCCGGTATTTTCCATGCTGCCGGGCACCTTGAACTGACCCATCTGGGCCAGAAAGATCACGATGGCCAGCCCGTTGACAAAGCCCAGCATGACCGGATGCGGCACCAGCCGGATGAACTTGCCCCATTGCATGACCCCGGCGACCAGTTGCAACAGCCCCATCAGCACCACGGTTGCAAACAGGTACTCGACCCCATGCTGCGCCACCAGCGCCACCATCACCACCGCCAGCGCCCCGGTTGCGCCCGAGATCATGCCCGGCCGCCCGCCGATCAGCGCGGTGATCAGCCCGACCAGAAAGGCCGCGTAAAGCCCCACCAGCGGGTGCACCCCGGCGACAAAGGCAAAGGCCACCGCCTCGGGCACCAGCGCCAGCGCCACGGTCAGTCCCGACAACAGCTCGATCCTGAGGCGCGAGGCGGTCAGCGGCTCGTCCGGCATCCAGCGCAGGTCGGGAATGGCGAGACGATTGGCAACACTTGCCAGGAAGGCACGGGGCATGGGTCAGGTCCTGATGGGGAGTTCGCGTTCCGCGCCTTGTAACGAATCGCTACCCATACGGCCATGGCGCAGCACGGATAGCGGCTATGCGTCGCATGCATGACTTTCGCTCGCGGCAACGTGACTTGCACGCGACCCGACCGCTGCTCACCTGTCTTGCATGCGTTCCCTGATCCCCTTGCTGCTTTCCGCCCTGATCGCCCTGCCCGCCCATGCCCAGGACATGCAGGGCAACGATACCGCCGGCAACTGGCGGGTCACCCATCACCGACTGATCGGCATCTGGGATTCCATGTGCGATGAACGGTTCGAGCAAGGGAAATTGGTGAAACGCTGCTATCTGCGGCACGTGGACGTGTTCTCGCCACATCCCGAATTTGCCGCGCAATATCTCTTTGTCACGCCCGAGGTCGAGGGCTTTGCGGTCGAGATCGGGATCGAGCCCGGCTCGCTTTTCGCCCCCGGCGGCCTTCGGGTCGAGGGTGAACAGGGGCGGATCTGGCACAGCAATTGGCCCGGCTGCCTGACCGGGCTGGGGTGTAACTTCTCGGACAACGGCGCAGAGACATTGATTACCGCAATGCGGCAGGGAAACCGCTTTCGCTTCACTTTCCGAGATCGCCACGGACGGGCGCAGGACCGCGACTGGCCGCTTGGCCAGTTCGAGGCAGCCTGGCAGGATTTTCTGGCGCAATCGCGGACGCGCGGACTTATCGGCGGCAGCAGCCCGAGGCAAGAATGAGCCCCACCCTTGAAATGCGCGCCGGAATCCGCACAACTCGGACGCGAAACGCCCGCAACAGGAAAAGGCCAGCAACATGCGCAACACCAAGATCGCCGTGATCGGCGGCTCGGGCATCTATGACATCGACGGGTTGGACGCGGCGGAATGGGTCACTGTCGACACCCCATGGGGGGCGCCTTCGGACCAGATCTTGACCGGGCGGTTGGGTGGCGTCGACATGGCCTTTCTGCCCCGACACGGGCGCGGCCACGTACATTCCCCGACCGAGGTCCCCTATCGCGCCAATATCGACGCGCTCAAGCGGTTGGGCGTCACCGACGTGATCTCGGTCTCGGCCTGCGGATCGTTCCGCGAGGCGATGGCGCCGGGGCATTTCGTGATCGTCGACCAGTTCATCGACCGCACCTTTGCGCGTGAGAAGAGCTTCTTTGGCACCGGCTGCGTCGCCCATGTCAGCGTCGCCCATCCCACCTGCCCGCGTCTGTCGGACGCCTGTGAAACCTCTGCCCGCGCCGCCGGCATCACGGTGCATCGCGGCGGCACCTATCTGGCGATGGAGGGGCCGCAATTCTCGACACTTGCGGAATCGAAGATGTACCGCGAACACTGGGGCGCCGATGTGATCGGCATGACCAACATGCCCGAGGCCAAACTCGCCCGCGAGGCCGAGCTTTGTTATGCCTCGGTGGCGATGGTCACCGATTACGACAGCTGGCACCCCGATCATGGCGAGGTGGACGTGACCCGGATCATCGCCACGCTGATGGGCAATGCCGACAAGGCCCGCGCCATGGTCAAGGGCCTGCCCGCCCTCCTGGGCGCCGAGCGCGCACCCTGCCCGCATGGCTGCGACCGCGCATTGGAGCATGCCATCCTGACCGCACCTGAAGCGCGTGACCCGGCCTTACTTGCCAAGCTCGACGCGGTTGCAGGTCGGGTGTTGTGAGCACAAACGAACACTTGACCGTGAACGGATAAGCGGGCTGACTGCCGCCTGCCCTTACCCTGCGGAGACCCCAATGCCCCTTGATCTCTGGCTTGCCTTTGTTGCCGCCTCGACCGCGCTTCTGCTGATCCCCGGCCCGACCGTGCTGCTGGTCTTGAGCTATGCGCTGTCCAAGGGGCGCGGTGTGGCCGTGGCGTCGGCCACGGGGGTGGCTCTGGGCGATCTCATCGCGATGAGCGCCTCGCTCGCCGGGCTTGGCGCATTGGTGCTGGCCTCGGCCACGCTGTTTGCGGTGCTCAAATGGGTCGGCGCCGCCTATCTGCTGTGGCTGGGCTATCGCCTGTTCCGCAGCGCGGGCAGCGCCGGGCTGGCGCAGATGCGTGTCTCACCGGATGTCAGCGCACGCTCGGTCTTTGCCCATGCCGCCGCCGTCACCGCGCTGAACCCGAAATCCATCGCCTTCTTCATCGCCTTCGTGCCGCAGTTTCTGCGCCCCGAAGCCCCCTTGGTCCCGCAATTCGCCATCCTGATCGCAACCTTTGTCGGTCTGGCAGGGCTGAACGCGCTTGCCTATGCGCTGCTTGCCGACCATCTGCGCCGCTGGATCGACCGGCCTTCGGTCATTGCCGGGTTGACCCGAACCGGCGGGGTGACCCTGATGGGAATGGGTATTGCCACTGCCCTTCTGAGGCGCCCCACCTAATCGTCCGGATACGCCTTCATGAACTCGCGGATGAAGCGGCGTATCTCGCGCGCGGCGCTGGTGTCGAGCGCCTTGCACTTTTCCACAAACGCGTCCCGCTCGTTCTTGTCGAGCCTCAAAACCAGCTGCGCATCCTTTCTGGAGGCGTTTTTTCCGTCTTTCTTGCCCACAAACCTACCCGGTGGTTGAAAAATCTGCATATGCTTTGTATATACAAAGCATATATCATGTCGATGCACTTCAACCGTAGCAACATGACGAAGGCAAATGCAATGAACCTGCACACCGCACAATCGCTGCTGATCCGGGATCGCCGCGACTGGGTGAAACCGCATCTCTCCTGACTGCCCGCAACGCTCTACCGGTCTTTTGGCAGCCTCAGGACCAAGACCTGACGACGCCCCCGTTTCGGGGCGATACAAGTCGCCCCTCCCCCTTGCGTCTGCGCGCGTCATGCGCCAAACCGCAGGAAACGCTGTTTTCCGGGGGGCCACATGTCCAGAACGAAATCGGTTCAGGATTACATCCGTACCATCGTCGATTTTCCCCATGAAGGGATCCTGTTTCGGGATGTGACCACGCTGTTTGCCGATCCACGCGGTTTTCGCATGGCGATCGATCAGATGCTGCATCCTTATGCCGGCGAGCGGATCGACAAGGTGGTGGGGCTGGAAGCGCGCGGTTTTATTCTTGGCGGGGCCATTGCCCACCAGTTGAGTGTCGGTTTCGTACCGATCCGCAAGAAAGGCAAGCTGCCCGGCACCACGATCAGCCAGGACTATAAACTGGAATACGGCGAGGCGATTGTCGAGATCCACGACGATGCGATCCAACCAGGCGAGAAGGTGCTGCTGGTAGATGACCTGCTGGCCACCGGCGGCACCGCCGCCGCCGGGATCCGGTTGATAGAACGGTTGGGTGGTGAGATCGTCTCTTGCGCCTTCATCATTGACCTGCCTGACTTGGGCGGCCGCAAGGTGCTGGAAGCGATGGGCATGGATGTGCACGCGCTCTGCGCCTTCGAAGGTCTCTGACCGGCGCAGAACAAAATTCTGCGAATTTTGTTCACTAGAAAATTCGCAGAATTTTCTTGCTCTTGCCTCTCACGCAAGCACTGCACCCGGATTCATGATACCGAAAGGGTCTAGTGCAGTTTTGATCGCACGCATCGCGGCCAGTTTCGCCGGATCGCCATAGCGCTGTAGATCTCCGGTCTTGAACCGTCCGATGCCGTGCTCGGCGCTGACAGAACCGCCGTACTCGTGCACGAGGTCATGCACCAGTCTCTTGAGGCCAGTGGCCTGATCCGCATAATCCGACCGGTTCCGTCCCTTTGGTGGAAACAGGTTGTAGTGCAGATTGCCGTCCCCAAGGTGACCGAAGCAGTTGATGCGGTATGATCCCGCCGCGGCAACCATCTCCTGTCCGCGCCGGATGAACGCGGGCAGTTCCGA
Source organism: Ruegeria pomeroyi (assembly GCF_021405525.1). GTDB lineage: Bacteria > Pseudomonadota > Alphaproteobacteria > Rhodobacterales > Rhodobacteraceae > Ruegeria_B > Ruegeria_B alba. The sequence goes on along the minus strand of NZ_JAGQAG010000001.1, from coordinate 1,145,442 downwards.
CAGCGGCAGCGACACGTCATGGCTGGAGATCGAGCCGATCCGGCGATTGGCCTCGGGGATTTGTTCGCGCAGGCTCCAGAGCGCGGCACGCTGCGCCTCGCTCTGTGCCACTACGCCATCGCTGGCCAATTCGGCCTCCACCGCCGCCTCGAACAGCGACTCAAGCGCCGTGACCGCGTCCAGACCGCCCGACAGGCCCAACTCCACCAGAACGCTCCATTCCGGAACCGGGTCCAGCGGTTGGCGCAGATGCGGCAGGGTCTCCGCCAGAAAGTCGAAGCTCTGACGGTGGATCAGCTCAAAGGCGCTGATACACTCGCCGTTCTGGCCACGCGCCAATGCCAGAATGTCCAGCGCGGCCTGCGGATCGCGCACCGCAAGCAATGCAGTGCCCAGCGAGCTCGGCATCGGAAAAAGCTTCAGCGCGGCGGCAGTGATGATGCCCAGCGTGCCCTCGGAACCGATCAGCAGGTTCCGCAAATCATAGCCGGTATTGTCCTTTCGCAGGCGCGTCAGCCCGTTCCAGATCTCTCCGCTCGGCAGAACCACCTCAAGCCCCAGGCACAGGTCACGGGCATTGCCATAGCGCAGCACCCCCACCCCGCCGGCATTGGTGGCCAGATTGCCACCGATCCGACAGGACCCTTCGGACGCCAGCGACAGCGGGAACAGGCGGTTCACATCACCGGCCGCATCTTGAATGTCGGCCAGGATACAGCCCGCCTCGGCCACCACAACGTTCTCTTGCGGATAGACGCCGCGTATCCGGTTCATGCGTTCCAGCGAGATGACCAGCGGCGCGGGCCCGTCGGGCATTACCTGTCCGCCCACCAGCCCGGTTCCGCCGCCATAAGGCAACACCGCCACCCGCTGCGCCGATGCAGCCCGGATCAGTGTTGCCACCTCCTCGGTCGAACGCGGCAAGGCCAGAACGCCCGCCTGCCCGGTCCAGCGCCCGCGCGGCTCGGCCAGATAGCGGGGCTCGACCGGGCGCAACACCTCGGCGGGCAACAGGCCGCGCAGATGGGTGGCAAAGCTTTCATCGGCGGGATTCAGGATCATACCCTTTCCATGCCCAAGGTGCGCGGGTCGGGCAAGCCCTAATCGAGATCGACGAGGTAGCGCGGTTCAAGCACCACCACCGTGGGCCGGTCGGGCAGCGTGCGCAGCGATATGTCGATCTCGGACACGCCATCGCGGCGAATGTCGAAATCGTTCCGAACGCCTGCAAGAAACCGGTCCAGCGAATGCCCCGAGAACCAGTGCATCGGGATGATGACCGAGCTTTTCAGGCGCCGTAGCACCGCGATCATCTCGGGAAGCGACATGGTCGTGCCACCATCAACAGCGGCCATCACCACATCAAGCCGGCCAAGGGCAGCGAATTGCGCATCGTCGGGAACATGGTGCAGGTGTCCCAGATGCCCAATGCACATTCCCTCGACCTCGAACACGAAGATCGAATTGCCGCGCTCCTCGACCCCACCATAGACCGAACGGATATCGGTCGAGACATTCCGGATCAGCATTTCACCCAGATCGAGATGGTGTTCTATTCCCTTGCCGAACGGGCCCCAGCCTTGCAGAACATGCGGGATCGCTGGGTCGGGGAATTGCGTCCAATGGGTCTCGTGCGCGTGGTTCATGGTCACGATATCGGGGATCATGTCGGCGCTGCCGATGAAGTCGGTGAAATCGGTGACCGCGTTCAGCCCGCCGGGCGTCTGGATCAGAAACGAGGCATGCGCGATATAGCCGATCCGCACCGAATAATCCGGCACCGGATCCTGCCAGCCCGCCTTGTGCAGATACTCGATGCCGGGCGCGGCATCGGCGATGGCAATGCAATGGCTTGGGCGACGCTCTTGAGCCGCCGCGCCCCCAGCAAGTAAAGTCAATGCCAGTAGAAACCGCCACATTCCATGAATAGTAGCGCATCATCGCGGCAAGTCACGCCCCTGATCCCTGTTCTTTAGAAAGCGCGCCGGCTCCGGAACGGCCCCGACGCCGCGAGACCGCCCATCTAGCCCGCATCCGTCTTGCCGCGCCGGTCCGAACGCAGGCAGGCATAGAGGACATGGGTCCGCCAGCGCCCGTTGATCTGAAGATAGGACTGCGCCACGCCTTCATACTTGAACCCCGAGCTTTCCAGCAGCCCGCGCGAGGCCATGTTCTCGGGCAGGCAGGCGGCTTCGAGACGGCTGAGGTCGAGACGGGAGAAGGCGTGGTGCACCACCGCGCCGATCGCCTCGCGCATATATCCCTGCCGGGCATAGCATTGCCCGGTCCAGTATCCCAGCGTTCCCGCCTGGGCGGGACCTCGGCGGATATTGTCCAGCGTGATCGCCCCAACCAGCACATCGTCCGAGCGCCGGAACACGAACAGGGGCACCGCCGAGCCGCTCGAGACCGAGCGTTGCGCCCAATAAACCCGGTTTGTGAAACTCTTGCGGCTGAGATGATCGCTGGCCCAGCTAGGCTCCCACGGGATCAGATAGTCACGCGAGGCCCGCCGCAGCGCCGCCCAGTCGGCATAGTCGGAATGCGCCGGCAGACGCAGGCTGAGCCGCTCGGTTTCGAGTGTCAGCTTGCGGCGGCCTAGCAGCATCAGGCGGCGCGCCTCTCTTGCAGCTCCGCCAGGTTGGGGGCGGCCGAAACCGGGCCATAAAGCGCCAGCGCCGCCGGGGCCTGGACCGCCATCCGCTCGGCAAAGGCGCGCACATCGGTGGTGGTGACCGCGTCGATCCGGGCCACGGTATCCTCGAGCGAAGGCACCTTGCCCCAGATCTGCACGAGCCGCGCCAGCCGTTCGGCTCGGTTCGACGGGCTTTCCAGCCCCATCAGCATCCCGGCCTTCATCTGGGCGCGGGCACGGGCCACTTCGGCCTCGGTCATATCGTCCGCGGCGCGCTTCATCTCGTCGATGGTGATGCCCGCCAGTTCGGCCACCTGCCCCGCGCTGGTCCCGGCATAGATGGTGGTGGTGCCGGTATCGGCATAGGCGCCGGTCTGAGCAAAGATCGTGTAGCACAGGCCACGCACTTCGCGCACTTCCTGGAACAGGCGCGAGGACATGCCGCCCCCCAGCGCCGAGGAATAGATCTGAGCGGTATAGATGGCGTCGTCGCGATAGCCGGGCCCCTCTAAGGCCAGCGCAAAATGGGCCTGCTCCAACGCCTTTTCACGCCGTGCTTCGCCGCCGGTAAACAGCGCAGGTTCCGCCAGCGTACCCTTGCGCGGAGTGAGATGGCCGAACATCTCTTCAGCCAGCCGGACCAGCAGGTCGTGATCGACCGCGCCGGTTGCCGAAAGAATCATCTGCTCGGGCCCGTAATTCTCGGCCACAAAGGCCGACAGATCGGCGCGGGAAAAGCTGCTGACCCGCTCGGCCGGGCCAAGGATGGTGCGGCCCAGCGGCTGGTCGCGATAGCTTTCTTCCTGCAACCAGTCAAAGATCACGTCGTCGGGCGTGTCATGGGCCTGACCGATCTCTTGCAGGATCACGCCACGTTCGACCTCGATCTCGCGCGGATCAAAGACCGGGTTGAGGACGATATCGCCGATCACGTCGAGCGCCAGCGCCACGTCCTCTTTCAGGACGCGGGCATAATAGGCGGTCACCTCGCGCGAGGTATAGGCGTTGATATAGCCGCCCACATCCTCGATCGCCTCGGCAATCTGCAGCGCCGAGCGGCGCTCGGTTCCCTTGAACGCCATGTGTTCCAGGAAATGGGCGATGCCGTTCTGGTCGATCCGTTCATGCCGCCCGCCCGCGGTCACCCAGATGCCGATGGCCGCCGATTGCAGGCCCGGCATGTTCTCGCTGACGATGCGAAAGCCGTTGGCCAGTTGGTCCTGTCTTACTGTCACGCAGGGATATGCCTTCTGATATGATCCTGGAGGGCGGCCAGATCGTTGGCGATCCGGGTCACCCGTTCCGGACGTTCATACAGATCCGACATGCGAGGGGGAAGAGGTGGAAACACACCGCTGGCCTGTTCCACCGCAGCGGGGAATTTCGCCGGATGCGCGGTGGCCAGCGTGATCATCGGCGCCGCATCGGCCGCGCGGGCCTCTTCGGCGACCTTTACCCCCACCGCCGAATGCGGGCACAACAGCTCGCCACTGGCGGCCAGCGTGGCCTTGATTGTGGCCAGTGTTTCCTCTTCCGAGGCGCGGCCCGAGGAGAAGCTTTCGCGCAGGGCCTGCATGGCGCCCTGGCTGACATGGAACCCGCCTTGTTGCAGCTCGTCCATCAGCTGCGACACCGCCGCGCCATCCTGGCCATAGGCGTAATAAAGCGCGCGTTCGAAATTGGAGCTGACCTGGATATCCATCGACGGGCTGATCGAGGGGATGGTTTCGCCCTTGAAATAGCCCTCGCCCGACAGGCAGCGGTGCAGGATGTCGTTCTGGTTGGTGGCCACCACCAGCCGTTCGATCGGCAACCCCATCCGCTTGGCGATATAGCCCGCGAAAATATCGCCAAAATTGCCGGTGGGTACGGTGAAGCTGACCTTGCGATGCGGTGCGCCAAGGCTGGTGGCCGCCGAGAAGTAATAGACCACCTGCGCCAGCACCCGCGCGAAATTGATCGAGTTCACACCAGCCAGCCGCACCCCGTCGCGGAAGGCGAAGTCGTTGAACATGTCCTTGACCCGCGCCTGACAGTCGTCGAAATCGCCATCCACTGCCAGCGCGTGCACGTTGCTATCGGCGGGCGTGGTCATCTGACGACGCTGCACCTCGCTGACGCGGCCATGCGGGAAGAGGATAAAGACATTGACCGCATCCAGCCCGCGGAACGCCTCGATCGCGGCCGAACCGGTATCGCCCGAAGTGGCGCCGACAATGGTCACCGTCTCGCCGCGCCGCGCCAGCGCCGCCTGAAACAGCTGGCCGATCAGCTGCATCGCGAAATCCTTGAAGGCCAGCGTCGGCCCGTGGAACAGCTCCAGCAGGAAGTGATTCTCGTTGAGCTGTTTCAGCGGCGCCCGTGCGGCATGGCCAAAGCCTTCGTAGGCGCGGGCGATGATGCCCCGGAATTCGTCCTCAGCAAACGATCCGCTCACATAGGGCCACATCACGCGAAAGGCGATCTCTTCATAAGGCAGGCCCGCCAGCGCGGCGATCTCGTCCTGATCCATCACCGGGATCTCGGCGGGCAGGTAAAGGCCGCCATCGCGGGCCAGACCGGTCAGCATCGCCTCTTCAAAGGTAAGCTCGGGCGCCTGCCCGCGGGTCGAGATGTATTTCATTGCTGTCAGCCTTTCTTGCGGGCGCGGCTGCGCCACAAAAACAGGGAGGTCATCGCGGCCCAGACCAGGGCCAGGCCAAACCAGGTGATTGCATATTGCAGGTGATCGTTGGGGATGCCGGCGCTGTCGACCGGCAAGGGTGTGATACCCGGGCCGGTCGGCGCGCGGGCGATCAGCAGCACCGGTTCGGTGCCCAACTCCGCTGCCATCGCGGGTACGTCGCGAGCGAACCAGATATTGCCGTTCCGATCGGGCGCGGGGGTATAGCCGTCGATCTCGTCGGGCCAGTGCAGGTTGCCCTCGACCCGCATCGGGCCGGTTTCGCGGCGGTCCTGCTTGGCGGTCGTGGGGATGAAGCCGCGATCGACCAGGATGCGCCTGCCCTCGTCTGTCACGAAGGGGGCGATGACGCGGTAGCCCGGCCCGACCATCTTGACCGAGACCAGCACGTGCAACTCCTCGCCGGCCATCGTGCCACTGACCGCAACCGGAAGATAGCGGTCGCGTTCGGGATCGGGTTCGGCGGGTAGCGCCTGCGGCGCGCCAGCGATGCGGCTGTCGATATCTGCCAACATCGTCTGTTTCCAGTCCAGCCGCCGCAACTGCCAACTGCCCAGCGCGATCAGCACGGCGAGGCCCGCGAGACCTACGAGTAGCAGAAAGAGAACGCGGCGCATGACGGCTCCGGAACAGGTGAAACGGCCCGGCGCGGGCCGGTGCCTTGGTATGGCGAGACGGGCCGCATTTGCAACCGGTCAATTGTATCGGGTGCAATTCAGGGATCGCGCCGCCGGAACACCAATGAAAAAGCCGCCCCGAGGGGCGGCCTTGTCTGTCTTTCCGGCGCAGGGCCCATGCGATCAGAGCAGCGGCCACTGACCCCAGATGTAGACGGCAAAGAAGAGGAACAGCCAGACCACATCGACGAAGTGCCAGTACCAGGCGGCGGCCTCGAAACCGATATGCTTCTCAGGGGTGAAATCGCCCTTGAGCGCGCGCAGCAGACACACCGCAAGGAAGATGGTGCCGATGATCACGTGCATGCCGTGGAAACCGGTTGCCATGAAGAAGTTCGAGTAGAACTGGTCGCCACCAAAGGTCCAGTCTTCGTGCAGCAACAGCTCGGCATATTCATAGCCTTGCAGGAAGGTAAAGATCATGCCCAGCACGATGCCGATCGACAGGCCCTGAATCAGCGCCTTGCGGTCGTTGTTGTGCACCAACGCATGGTGCGCCCAGGTCACGGCACAGCCCGAGAGCAGCAGGATCAGCGTGTTGATCAGCGGCAGGTGGAACGGGTCGACCGCGTGGATGTTCGGCGCCACATACTCGGTGCCGACATAGTCCTGCATCGGATACATGCGGTGTTTGAAGAAGGACCAAAACCAGGCAAAGAAGAACATCACCTCGGAGGTGATGAACAGGATCATGCCATAGCGCAGGCCGATGCGGACGACGGGCGTATGGTCGCCAACACGGCTTTCGGCCACGACCTCGGACCACCAGGCGAACATGACATAGAGCACGGCGATGAAGCCGGCCCAGAACATGTAGGAAGTGATTCCGTGCATCCAGAGAACGGCGCCGAAGAGCATGACAAAGCCGCCGATCGCGCCAACCAGCGGCCAGATCGACGGGGGCAGAATGTGATAATCGTGGTTCTTAGCGTGTGCCATCAGTGTCCCTCACCTTGCGGCGTTAGTTCGTGTTCGTTGTTGTAGCTGCATCAAGGGCGGCATAGCCCTCGGGCAGATCGATTTCGTAGAATGTATACGACAGCGTGATCGTATGCACATATTTCGCGTCCCGGTCGTTGACGATCTCGGGGTCGACAAAGAAGCTGACCGGCATCTGCACCCGTTCGCCGGGTTGCAGCACCTGCTCTTCAAAGCAGAAACAGGCGATCTTGTCGAAATAGCCACCCGCCGAATAGGGCGCGACGTTGTAGGACGCCTGCCCCGCCACCGGCCGGTCTGTCGGGTTGTAGGCCTCGTAAAAGGCCAGCCCGGTCTCGCCGATGCGCAGCTCCATCTCGGTTTGAACGGGGCGGAACTCCCACGGCATGCCGCGCTCTTTCGAGGCGTCGAAGCGCACCTTGATGGTCTTGTCGAGGATGGTGTCCGACCCGGCCTCGGCCACGCCGGTGGCGCCGCCAAACCCGGTGACCCGGCAGAACCAGTCATAGAAAGGCACCGAGGCCCAGGCGAGCCCGCCCATGACCACGACCACGCTGACCAGTTGCACAACGGTTTTCTGAGGTCCCTTCAAAGCCATCAGCCCTGCCCTCCGGTACTGGCCTGCGGCGGCTCGAAATCGCCACGGGTCACCTTGACCACGGTCAGGCCGAAAATGATGACGATGAACGCCGCAAGCGTCAGCGCAACGCCGAGGTTGCGGCCAAAGCGGCGCTGATGCAGCTCATGTGTCTGGCGCAGGCTCATCCCCAGCCTCCCAGCCCATAGGGGCGCAGCAGCGCTTCGGCCAGAATGGCGCCGAAATGCAGGAAGAGGTAGAGCAACGACAGTTTGAAGAAGTTCCGCTCGGTCTTGAAGTTGTCGGCCTCGCTATCGGCCTCGTCCCGGCGCCAGATGCGCAGGGCCCCCAGCAGGAACAGCGCGTTCAGCACCAGAGCGACGGCCAGATAGACCGGTCCGCCGATATCGGAAAACGCGGTGCCCAGTGCCAGCAGCGCCAGCAGGATCGTATAGACGAGGATATGAACACGCGTCGCGCGGCGACCATGGGTCACGGTCAGCATCGGCACCCCGGCGTCGTCATAGTCGGACCGCATGAACAAGGCCAGCGCCCAGAAATGCGGCGGCGTCCACATGAAGGTAAGTGCGAACATCAGCCAGGGTTCGACCGACATGTCGCCGGTGGCCGCGATCCAGCCGATCACCGGCGGAAAGGCCCCTGCCGCACCACCGATCACGATGTTCTGCGGCGTCGTCCGCTTCAGCCACATGGTATAGACGACGACATAAAAGAAGATGGTGAAGGCAAGAAAGGCACCGGCAAACACATTGGTGGCCAGCGCCAGCATCATCACCGACAGGCCCGACAGGCCCAGACCCACGGCCAGCGCCTCGCCCGCCTCGACCTTGCCGGCGGGGATCGGACGCTTTTTGGTGCGCTTCATCACCTGGTCGATATCGGCATCCCACCACATGTTCAGCGCACCCGAGGCGCCGCCACCGATGGCGATGAACAGGATGGCGCAAAACCCGATGAAGGGATGCACCGGAACCGGCGCGGCCAAGAGGCCGACCAGCGCGGTAAAAACAACAAGCGACATGACCCGCGGTTTCAGCAGGGCGAAATAGTCGCCAAAACCGGCCTCGTCCGGGCGATGTGCGGCCCGGGCAGTGCTGGTGTTGAAGCTTGCGTCGCTCATGCGGTGGTCCCTTGGGGCAAAAGCCGCGCGACATGCGCGCAGCCCGGGTCAGTCTTGGCAGGCGGGGTCAGGCCCCGCCCGATAGGTTCAGTTCGAGGCGACCTGATAGCTGGTCGGCAGACCGGCATATTCTTCTTTCGCGCTTGCCAGCCACTTGGCGTATTCCGCCTCGCTGACCACCTTGACGGTGATCGGCATATAGGCGTGGTCCTTGCCGCAAAGCTCGGAGCACTGGCCGAAATAGATGCCTTCCTTTTCAGCCTTGAACCACAGTTGCGCCAGACGGCCCGGCACTGCGTCCTGCTTCACGCCGAATGCGGGGATGGTCCAGGAATGGATCACGTCTGCGCCGGTCACGCTCATCACGACAACCTTGCCCACGGGCACGACAACGGCGGTATCGGTCGCCAGCAGGTATTCATCCTGGCTGTATCCATGCTCTTCGAGAGCGTCGCGGCCCAGCATGAAGCTTTCGAAGCCGAAGCCTTCGTCGGTGTAGTCATAGCCCCAGTACCACTGGTAGCCGGTGACCTTGATGTTGATCTCACCCTCGGGAATTTCCTGCTGATTGAACAGCACCGGCAGCGAGAAGGCGCCAATGAAAACCAGAATCAGGATCGGCCCGACGGTCCAGAGGATTTCCACAGGGGTGTAATGCGAAAACTTCGCCGGGGTCGGGTTGGCGCGGCTGTTGAACCGCACGATGCACCAGACCAGCAATGCCGCCACCAGCAGGCAGATGACGGTGATGATCACCAGAATCATGCCGTCCAGCGATTGCAACTCGCGCGCCAGCTCGGTTGCGGCGGGCTGAAAGCCCATCCCGCCGTCGACCGGTTTGCCGATGATCTCCAGCTCCTGCGCCGCGGCGGGCAGGCTCGAAAGGGTGGCGAGAAGCGCCGAAAGCGTCAAAGCGTTCTTCATGTTCTGTCCTGATCGTTTGATCTTTGCGTCCCTGACCGGGGGGTTCGTGAATCAAACACACCCCGCCCGTTGTCTTTGGTCGCGTTAAAAATCATATTCCCGGAGGCAGATAAAGCAAAATGCTTGCGTCAAACAGACGCTATTTTTGATCTGGATCAAACAACGAGGCCGCAAATCATGGCGCAGGACCCTTTTCGCCCTTTTGAAACAGCCCTTCCGCAGGACGAGGCACTGGCCGTTCTGCGGGCGGCCACCGATGGGGCGGAGGATGGCGAACTGTTCGTCGAGCGCCGCAAATCCGAGGCGCTCAGCATTGACGACGGGCGGCTGCGCTCGGCCTCCTACGACGCGTCCGAGGGGTTCGGATTGCGGGCGGTCAAGGGCGAGGTGGCGGGATATGCGCATTCCACCGATGTTTCTATCCCCGCATTGCGGCGGGCGGCGGAAACCGCGCGGCTGGCGGTGGGCGATGGCGGCGGCACTTTGGCGGGTGCCCCGGCCCGCACCAATCGCAAGCTCTATACCGAGGATGACCCCATCGCGTCGGCCGCCTTTCCGGTCAAGGTCGAGACCCTGCGCGAGATCGACGCCTATGCCCGCGATCTGGATCCACGGGTGGTGCAGGTCTCGGCCTCGATCATGGCCTCGCTGCAAGAGGTCGAGATACTGCGGCCCGACGGGGTGCATCTGCGTGATGTGCGGCCGATGACACGCGTGAATGTCTCGGTCATCGTCGAGCGGGACGGGCGGCGCGAAAGTGGCAGCGCCGGTGGCGGTGGCCGGGTCGGGCTGGAAGGGCTGATTGCGCCCGAGGCCTGGCAGGCGCAGGCGCGTGAGGCGCTGAGGATCGCTTTGGTCAATCTGGATGCCGAACCGGCGCCTGCCGGGGTGATGGAGGTGGCGCTTGGCCCCGGCTGGCCCGGTATCCTGCTGCACGAAGCGATCGGGCATGGGCTGGAGGGCGATTTCAACCGCAAAGGCACCTCGGCCTTTGCCGGGCTTATGGGTCAGCAGGTGGCCGCGCGCGGGGTCAGCGTGGTCGATGACGGCACCCTGCCCGACCGGCGCGGCTCGATCACCGTCGATGACGAGGGTACGCCCTCGCGCCGGACCGTGCTGATCGAGGACGGCATTCTGACCGGGTACATGCAAGACCGCCAGAACGCCCGCCTGATGGGGGTGGAGCCGACCGGCAACGGACGGCGGCAAAGCTATGCCCACAAGCCGATGCCACGGATGACCAATACGGTGATGCTGGGTGGCGATGCAGACCCCGCCGATCTGGTGGCCGAGATCAAGGACGGTATCTGGGCAGTGGGATTCGGCGGCGGTCAGGTCGACATCACCAATGGCAAGTTCGTGTTCTCCTGCACCGAGGCGTACCGGGTGCGCAATGGTCGTATCGGTGCCCCGGTCAAGGGGGCCACGCTGATCGGCGACGGCCCTTCTGCGCTGAAACGCATCCGGGGGCTTGGCAATGACATGGCACTCGACCCCGGCATGGGCACCTGCGGCAAGGACGGCCAATGGGTGCCGGTGGGCGTGGGCCAGCCCACGGTGCTGATGGACGGGCTGACGGTGGGCGGCTCGGCGGCGTGAAACCGGACGGCGGCAAGGTAAACAGCTTTGCCGCCGATTCGCCTCCCTGCGTCTGAGCAGCCCATAGGTTCGCCCAAGAAACATCCATCAAAGTTCTTTTATTTCAGATGGTTGAGCGTGACTTTCTGTCCCGACCGCAAAAAACTGCGAAAAATTTAGCTTGATTCACCACCTGTTAACGGGCCGGACCGTAAACCTGTTTCTGCAAACAGGCGGAGCGACGGATGACCGAGGAACAGTTTTCTTCCTATCACCCCCCACTCCCACCCACCACGGAAGAGGACCGGTTCTCCTGGCTCCGCCTTTTGCGCTCGCGCAGAGTTGGCCCGACAACGTTTCGCCGACTGATGCACGAGCATGGCACGGCGCAGAACGCGCTGGCCGCGTTGCCTGAAGTGGCACGTGCCGCCGGGGTCGAGGGCTATGAAATATGCCCGCCCGGTGTTGTCGAAGCAGAGCTCAAGGCCGCAAAAGCCGCGCAAGCGCGGCTTTTGTGCCTGGGCGATGCCGATTACCCCGCTCATCTGGCCGGGATCTCGGATGCGCCGCCGCTCTTGTGGCTGCTCGGTGACCCGGCCCTGTTGCGCCGCCCGATGATCGCGCTGGTGGGCGCCCGCAATGCTTCGTCGCTGGGCACCCGCATGGCGCGGGCTTTGGCGCAGGATCTGGGTGCTGCCGGATTCGTGGTGGTCTCGGGGCTGGCGCGCGGTATCGACACCGCCGCGCATCTGGCCGCGCTGCCCACCGGCACCATCGCGGTGATGGCCGGTGGCGTCGACACGATCTATCCCGCCGAGAACACCCATCTGGCGGGTGATATCGCGCGTCAGGGATTGCGCCTGTCGGAACAACCGATGCGCCTGACCCCGCAGGCCCGCCATTTCCCGCGCCGCAACCGCATCATCTCGGGTCTGGCCCAGGCGGTGGTGGTGGTCGAGGCCGCCGCCAAATCCGGCAGCCTGATCACCGCGCGCGACGCCCTGGATCAGGGGCGAGAGGTGCTGGCAGTGCCCGGTCACCCGTTCGACGCCCGCGCCGCCGGTTGCAACATGCTGATCCGCGACGGCGCCCATCTGGTGCGCAATGCCGAGGATGTGATCGCTGCCCTGCCCGCCCTGACAGCGCCGCAACCGCAACCCGATCTGTGCGACCTGATGCAACAGCCGGCACCGCCCCCCAAACGCAGCCTGCGCGAGACCGCGGCGCTGCACAGCCAGATCCTCGACCGTCTCGGCCCCTCGCCGGTGGCCGAGGATCAACTGATCCGCGATCTGGCTGCCAGCCCGGGCGAGGTCGCCCCGGTGCTGGTCGATCTGGAGCTTGAGGGCCGGATCAACCGTCAGGCCGGCGGGCTTCTGTCGCGCGTCAGCTGACCCCTGCGCGACATGTGCCCAAGGCCGCAACGGACCGGCCACATGTGCCTCTGACACTCGGAATATCTGCGCCCAAACAGCACCGATTGACAATCGGGGCTTGCACCCCACATGTTGCCCCGCCATAGAACGCGCCGTGTCCGATGAATGAGGTTGCCACTTAAATGCCTGTTGTTGTTGTAGAATCCCCTGCCAAGGCAAAAACGATCAACAAATATCTCGGCTCGGACTACACGGTTCTGGCATCTTATGGGCATGTGCGCGACCTGCCTGCCAAGGACGGATCGGTCGATCCCGAGCATGATTTCGACATGACCTGGGAGGTTGCCGCCGACAGCCGCAAGCATGTCAAGGCGATCGCCGACGCGCTGGCCGAGGACAACGAACTGATCCTCGCCACCGACCCCGATCGCGAGGGCGAGGCGATCAGCTGGCACCTGCAGGAGGCGCTGACCAAGCGCCGCTCGATCAAGAAGGGCACCGCCGTCAGCCGCGTCACCTTCAACGCCATCACCAAGGACGCGGTGACCAAGGCGATGCAGAACCCGCGCCAGGTCGACATGCCGCTGGTCGAGGCCTATCTGGCCCGTCGCGCGCTGGATTATCTGGTGGGCTTCAACCTGTCCCCGGTGCTGTGGCGCAAGCTTCCCGGCGCGCGCAGCGCGGGCCGGGTGCAATCGGTCTGCCTGCGCCTGATCGTCGAGCGCGAGATGGAGATCGAGGCCTTCAAGCCGGTGGAATACTGGTCGGTCAAGGCGCTGCTGGAAACCCCGCGCGGTCAGGCCTATGAGGCGCGGCTGGTCACGCTGGCGGGCAACAAGCTCGACAAGATGGACCTGTCCAACGCCACCCAGGCCGAACTGGCGGTGCAGGCGATCACCAGCCGCGCGCTGAGCATCCAGTCGGTCGAGGCGAAACCGGCGGCGCGCAACCCCTCTGCCCCCTTCATGACATCGACCCTGCAACAAGAGGCCAGCCGCAAGTTCGGCATGGGCGCGCGCCACTGCATGAGCGCGGCGCAGCGCCTCTATGAGGCCGGGCACATCACCTATATGCGGACCGACGGCATCGACATGGCGCCCGAGGCGGTGATGGCCACCCGCGACGCCATTGCCGAGCGGTTCGGGGCCGAATACGTGCCCGACAGCCCGCGCATGTACAAGAACAAGGCCAAGAACGCGCAAGAAGCGCATGAATGCATCCGCCCCACAGACATGCGCAAGGATGCCGCCGCGCTGAAACTGAAAGACGAGGATCAGCGCCGCCTCTATGACCTGATCTGGAAACGCACCATCGCCTGTCAGATGGCCGCCGCCCGGCTGGAGCGGACCACGGTCGAGATCGGCAGCGCCGATGGCCAGGTCGGCCTGCGCGCCACTGGCCAGGTGGTGCTCTTCGACGGGTTCCTGCGCGTCTACGAAGAGGGGCGCGACGATGTCGAGAATGACGAGGACAAGCGTCTGCCCCAGATCTCGATGGGGGAAAAGGCCGTCTTTGCCAAGACCTCGCTGGCCGATCAGTTCGCCAAGGCGACCGGAGATACCCCGTTGACCGAGGGCGCCAAGATCGCCAAAGAGGCGATTCTGTCCGAAAACGAGGCCGTGCTGGCGCTGCAGCATCACACCCAGCCGCCGCCGCGCTATACCGAGGCGACGCTGGTCAAGCGGATGGAAGAGCTGGGCATCGGCCGCCCCTCGACCTATGCCTCGGTCATCACCACGATTCAGGACCGCGAATATGTCCGCAAGGACAAGAACCGCCTGATCCCCGAGGAGAAGGGGCGGATCGTCACCATCTTCCTGCTGAACTTCTTTCGCCAGTATGTGGGATACGAGTTCACCGCCAATCTGGAAGAGCAACTGGATGACGTCAGCGCGGGTTCGCGCGATTACAAGGACCTGCTGGGCCGGTTCTGGCGCGATTTCTCGGCGGCGATCAGTGAAACATCCGAGCTGCGCATCTCCGAAGTGCTCGACAAGCTGGACGAGGCGCTGGCGCCTCAGCTCTATCCGCCGCGCGAGGATGGATCCGACCCGCGGATCTGCCCCAAATGCGGCACCGGCCAGCTGCATCTGAAAACCTCGCGCACCGGCGGGTTCGTCGGCTGCGGCAATTATCCCGAATGCCGCTATACCCGCCCGATCAGCGGCGACGCGGATGACAGCGCCGAGCGGCTGCTGGGTGAGGATGGCGGCGACGAGATCTGGCTCAAGGCGGGCCGGTTCGGCCCCTATGTCCAGCGCGGCGAGATCAGCGAAGAAAACAAGAAACCCCCGCGCGCCAGCCTGCCGCGCGGCTGGTCGGCCGAAGACCTGGACCTGGAAAAAGCGCTGGTGCTGCTCAGCCTGCCGCGCCAGATCGGGCAACACCCCGAAGGTGGCATGATCAGCTCGAATTTCGGGCGGTTCGGCCCCTATCTGATGCATCAGCTGCCGGATGAGGCCAAACCGGTCTATGCCAATCTCAAGGACCCGAACGACGTGTTCGAGATTGGCATGAACCGCGCGGTCGAACTGCTGGCCGAGAAACGCGCCAACCCGCGCGGTCGGGGCCGGGCGGCGGCCAAACCGCTCAAGGAGTTGGGCGAACATCCCGAACACGGCGGCGCGGTCAACGTGCTGGACGGCCGCTATGGCGCCTATGTCAAATGGGACAAGGTCAACGCGACCCTGCCCAAGGATGTCGAGGCGGCAGATGTGACGATGGAGATGGCGGTCGCGCTGATTGCCGAGAAATCAGCCAAGAAGGGCACCAAGAAAAAGGCCGCCCCGCGCAAGAAGACCACCAAGAAAACCGAGAGCTGACCACGGCGTGGGCGCGGGCGTCAGCGCCCGCGCAACCCCACTACCAGCCGTGTCATCGCGCGTTCAAAGGGCGCGGGGTCGGCCCCTTGCGCAATCGCAAGCGCGGCGCGGTCGAAGGCGGCGGACAGCACCTCGGTCAATGCCTGCATCTCGTCCTCGCCGATACCGCTGACCACCAGTTCGAGTCCGGCGCGCAACGACGCGCGGCCACCACCGGCGTCGATCCGGCTCATCTCCTCCGGCCCCAACACCGCCGGCCCGTCGATCAGCAGCAGCCGGGCACGACCCGGCTCGGCCATGGCACGGAAAAAGGCGGCGCTGCCCGCTTCCATGCCCTCTGCCCCGGCGCTGACCGCCTCGGCGTCGATCCGGTGCACCAGCGCCTCGGCCTCGGCCTCGACCACGGCGCGAAACAGATCGGCCTTGTCGGCGAAGTGGTGATAGAGCGCGCCGCGCGTCACCTCAGCGGCGCGCACGATCTCGGGTGTCGAGGTCTCGGCATATCCCTTGTCCACGAACAGCGCCCGCGCAGCAGCGATCAGGCGTGCCCGCATCGTGGCGCGGCGGTCGGCATTGGGGACGGGTGCTTTTTTATCTTGCATGCATACAGCCTGTATGTTTAATTCCATTTCACATACAGACTGTATGCATGTTGAAGAGAAAGGCAATATGAAAACGACCCAGTATTACCCCGTCATCCAGACCGGCGACGTGCAGGGCACTGCCGATTTCTATCGCAGCCATTTCGGGTTCCACACCGCGTTCGAGGCCGATTGGTACGTTCACCTGCAATCCAGCGCCGACCCCTCGGTCAATCTGGCCATCCTGGACGGGCAGCACGAAACCATCCCGGGCCAGGCCCGTGGCCCGGTGCGCGGCGTGATCCTTAACTTCGAGGTGGCAGACGCGGCGGCGGAATATGACCGGCTGACAGCGGCTGGCCTGCCGATGCTGAAACCGCTCAAGGACGAGGCGTTCGGCCAGCGCCATTTCATCACCGCCGACCCAAATGGCGTGTTGATCGACGTCATCACCCCGATCCCGCCCAGCGCCGAATTTGCCGCGCAATACAGCGCCGAGGCCCTGCCCCAGTGACCCGGCCGGGGCGGTCCCGCCGCCCCGGCCCCTGCCATTCCGTAGAAATACCATCCCCCGGAACCCGTCATTGACTCCGCGCTGACGCGGCGGCAAAACCGGCGCAATCACCAAGTCATTGGGGGAGTTTCCATGAAAAAAGTCTATGCCAACGCCACCGAGGCGCTCGACGGTCTGCTGCGGGACGGCATGCTGATCGCGGCGGGCGGCTTCGGCCTGTGCGGCATTCCCGAACTGCTGTTGCAGGCAATCAAGGACTCGGGTGCCAAGGATCTGACCTTTGCCTCGAACAATGCGGGTGTCGACGATTTCGGCATCGGCATCCTGCTGCAAACCAAGCAGGTCAAGAAGATGATCAGCTCGTATGTGGGTGAAAACGCCGAATTCATGCGGCAATACCTGAGCGGCGAGCTGGAGCTGGAATTCAATCCCCAGGGCACGCTCGCCGAGCGCATGCGCGCCGGTGGCGCGGGCATCCCCGGCTTCTATACCAAGACCGGCGTCGGCACCGTCATCGCCGATGGCAAGGAGCACAAGGACTTCAACGGCGAGACCTATATCCTCGAAGAGGGTATCTTTGCCGATCTGTCGATCATCAAGGCGTGGAAGGCCGATGACACCGGCAACCTGGTGTTCCGCAAGACCGCGCGCAATTTCAACGTGCCCGCGGCCACCTGCGGCAAGATTTGCATCGCCGAGGTCGAGGAAATCGTTCCGCGCGGCGAGCTGGACCCCGATTGCATCCACCTGCCCGGCATCTATGTGCATCGCATCATTCAGGGCGAGCATGAAAAGCGCATCGAACAGCGCACCACCCGCAAACGTGAGGAGGCTTGAGCCATGCCCTGGGACCGCAATCAGATGGCTGCGCGCGCGGCAGAAGAACTCGAAGACGGCATGTATGTGAACCTCGGCATCGGGATCCCGACGCTGGTGGCCAACTATGTGGGCGACAAGGACATCACCCTGCAATCGGAAAACGGCATGCTGGGCATGGGCCCCTTTCCCTATGAGGGCGACGAAGACCCGGACCTGATCAATGCCGGCAAGCAGACCATCACCGAACTGGCCCGCACCGCCTATTTCGACAGTGCCACCTCGTTTGCGATGATCCGGGGCGGCAAGATCGCCGCCGCGATCCTGGGCGCGATGGAAGTGGACGAAAAGGGCGATCTGGCCAACTGGATGATCCCCGGCAAGCTGGTCAAGGGCATGGGCGGCGCCATGGACCTGGTGGCGGGCGTAGGTCGCGTGGTGGTTGTGATGGATCACACCAACAAGCACGGCGAATCGAAAGTGCTCAAGGAATGCACCCTGCCGCTGACCGGCAAGGGCGTGGTCGACCGCATCATCACCAACCTAGGCGTGCTGGATGTGGTCGAGGGCGGGCTGCGGATTGTCGAACTGGCCGATGGCGTGACCGAGGCCGAAATGCGCGCCGCGACCGAGGCGACGCTGGTCGACTGACCGGGTCTCTTCTTGGGATCACCAACCCGCCCCCACAACCGGGGCGGGTTTTTCTATTGCATGGCGGTGAACACGCAACCGTCGGTGATCAGTTCGGGCGGTGTGGCGCAGAGCCCGCGCGCAACCTGATAGGCGGCCAGTACCTTGGGCACGTAATCGCGGGTCTCGGCATAGGGCGGCACACCTTCATGTTTGCGCACCGCGCCCTCGCCCGCGTTGTATCCGGCGAGTACCAGGACCGGGTCGCGCCCGAACTCCTCCATCAGCCAGTTCAGATAGCGCACGCCGCCCTTGATATTCTCATCCGGTGACAGGCTGTCGGCCACGCCAAAGCGCGCCGCCGTGTCGGGCATCAGCTGCATCAGCCCCTGCGCACCCGCTCCGCTGACCGCATCGGCGCGGCCTGCCGATTCCACCGCGATCACCGCGAGCACCAGCGCTGGCGAAACCTCGGTTCCCACGGTCGAGCGCAGGATCGAGATGCCCTGTGCCCGCGCGATATCCTGCAAGGCCTGTAGGCGCGGCGCATCCACGCCGCCGGCGGACAGCGCGCTCAACATGTCCTCCAACTGGCGGGGCCGGTCGGGGCCAAGCGCGGGAGAGATCTTGTCCCAGAACCAGGCATAGCGCCCGGTGGGCGCCGCCGCATCGGGCATGGGCGTGGCTGCGGCGGTGACAACCTCCTCCGCCTCGACCGGTTTCTGCCGCCCGGCAACAGGTGCACGGGCGTGCTCCTCGGCCGAGATCTGCACATCGACCCGTGGACGCGTCCCCGGCGCGGGTGCGCGCACCCGCTTGAACTTGACTTCGGGTAGAGGCGCGGGGTTTTCCGCGCGCGACTCGACCGCAGCCGCAAAAACAGCCGCGCTTGCAATCATGGTTATGTATCTGAGGACCATCTGCTCGCCTCTAGATATGTTTTTTTCCGAGTTTATTGCTCAAAACCCGTCACCAACACCAGAAAACCCGCCGGATTGGGGCGATTTTGCCATATTTGATGCGGTTTTGCATCGCCAACAGACGGGGCAACAGAAAATCCTAAGTTTTTTATCTAACCAAAACATACGCTTAACTTGTTTCTGGGAAAAAAATTAAAATCAGGCAAAGAAATCCGAGTTTTGGCCCAAATCCTGCCACGGCCCACAGGCAAATATACTCCCATACCGCGACGGACATGAGCCAACGAGAGAGAGCAGGTTCAGACGGACGGCGAGGTTGAGACAAACTCTTGTGATCCTTAGGAGGGACTAACCATGATCAAATTCTTCAAAAACTTCCGCAAAGACGAAGATGGCGCAGTGACCGTTGACTGGGTCGTGCTGACCGCAGCTGTCGTGGCTCTGGCCGCTGTTGCTTACAACGGCATCTCGACCGGTACCGGCACTCTGTCGACCGCCATCAATACCGAGCTGGGCAGCGTGACGCCGGATACCGGCCTGTAATAGCCTGGCTGATTACAGCAGATCGGGGCCGCGTCTTTACCCAAGGCGTGGCCCTTTCTATCTGAAATCAATGCGACGGAGGCACTGCCATGCTGTATAGCTGGATGCTCTTTGCAAAAGAGGAAGACGGCGCCGTCACGGTCGACTGGGTGGTTCTGACTGCTGCTGTGGTCTCTCTGGCCGGTATCGCTTATTCGGCGATTAATGGCCCGACAGGCGATGTATCTTCGGCCGTTTCGACCACCATTGGCACGGTCAACGTGGATACCGGGCTCTGACCTGGTTGCGCCGCCTGGTTCGAAATAAATTCGAAGTAAAACAAGTTTCAGTTTGTCTGTTAGAGGCGCCGTAGGGGCGTTCTTTGACCCAGAGAATGACACATTTGAAGCGCAGAATATGTTTCGAACAGCCTGTGCCCGGCCAGAAAGGCCGCGGCCGGGCGACCGAAACGGAAGAGAGGTGACAAGATGCGAGCAGTATTCGGACTGGTCCTGATCGTGGGGATCGCACTTGCCGGGGGGGCGGTGATGATGGCCCGCAACTATATCTCCGCATATCAAAACGAATTGGCGCGCGAGCGGCAGGCGCGGGCACAGGTCGTACCCACCAAGACCGTATATGTAGCCTCGCGCCCGCTCCGTTACGGCGAACGCCTGACCAAAGAAGACGTGCGTGCCGTGAATTGGCCCGAAAACGCCATTCCCGAAGGCACCTTCATGGATGCCGCAATGCTGTTCCCCGAGCGTCAGGAGGACAACCGCTATGTCCTGCGCGCGATGGAAAAAGATGAGGCCATCATGGCCGTCAAGGTCACCAAGCCGGGTGAGGATGCGGGGCTGACTTCGCAACTGGCGCGTGGCATGCGGGCCTTTGCCATCAAGGTCGACGTAACCAGCGGCGTCTCTGGCTTTCTGCGCCCGGGCGACCGCGTCGATGTTTATTGGACCGGTGGCCTGTCCGGCGCAACCGGCCCGCTCGAAGGGAAGCAGGGCGAGATCACCCGCCTGATCCAGACCAATATCCAGATCGTCGCGATCGACCAGATCGCGGGCGGTGACGTGACCGGCGCCAATATCGCCCGCACGGTTACTGTCGCTGCCCTGCCCCAACAGGTGGCATCGCTGGCCCAGGCCCAGACCACAGGGCGCTTGACCCTGGCCCTGGTCGGCGCCGACGACGACACCATCGCGGCTGCGGTCGAAGTGGACCAGCGTATGCTGCTGGGTCTCGGCGCCCTCGAGGCGGTGCCGGAAAAGGCCGAGGAAAAGGTTTGCACTATCCGTACCCGCCGCGGTGCCGAGGTTGTCGACATCCCGATCCCCTGCACGAATTGATGCTTCGGATTCAACAGATCAAAAATCGGGACCGCGCCAATGGGCGCGGTCCTTTTGCCTTGTTGCGCAATACACACATTAACGAGGGGCCGAAAAGCAATGATTCTTGCAAAAAAGAGCCAAGTCGCGCAGACTGATAAAAATATCGGGCAAAAAGACCCGGCTCAGAGGCGTGATCGGAAAGGCAGGTCACATGAAAATTGAAGGTTTGATCAAAGCGGCCCTGACGGGGCTCGCAATTGCGTGCAGCCCAGTTGCCGGCCTGTCGCAGGCTCAGGACCTGCGCGTGGTCAAACAAGGGACCGCAGAAACCCTTGATGTTCCGATGAACCGGGCCATCGTCGTCGAAAGCGAAACGCCCTTTGCCGAGCTTTCGATTGCCAATGCCGGCATCGCCGATATCTCATCACTTTCCGACCGTACCATTTATGTCCTAGGTAAATCGCCGGGCCTGACCACGCTCAGCCTGTTTGATGCGGGTGGACGCCTGATCACTAACGTGAATGTGCGCGTCTCGTTCGATGTAGCAGAGTTCAAGGAACGCCTGAAACAGATCCTGCCCAACGAAAAGATCGAGGTTCGCACCGCCAATGACGGCATCGTGCTATCGGGCACCGCGTCGAGCACGGCACGCCTGCAAAGAGCACTGGACCTAGCCGAACGCTACGCGCCCGAGCGAGTGTCGAACCTGATGAGTGTTGCCGGTGTGCAGCAGGTCATGCTGAAAGTACGCTTTGCAGAGATGCAACGCTCGGTCTCGAAATCTCTGAGCGCCTCGCTTGGTGTCAGCGGTGGCAACGCTATCGGCGGCCTGAACACACTTAATAACCAGCCCGCTTTGACCAATGCCATCACTGGCAACATACCGGTTCTGAACGATAATGCTGGCGCAATTCTCTTTGGTTTCAGCGCGGGGTCGACACAGGTTCGACTGCTTCTCGAGGCGCTGGAGCGCAAGGGTGTCGTCCGCACCCTGGCCGAGCCCAATCTTTCGGCACTCTCCGGGCAAGAGGCCAAGTTCCTTGCCGGTGGCGAATATCCGATCCCGGTGGCCCAGCGCGATGGGCTCTTTACCGTCGAATACAAGCCATTCGGCGTCGAGATGGCATTCATCCCCCGCGTGGTCGATGGCGATCTGATCAATCTGGAGCTTCTGGCAGCAGTTTCGTCGCTCGACCCCAATAACTCGATCACGGTTAACGGCTTCGAGATTGCCGCCTTCCAGCGACGCGAGACCTCGACAACTGTCGAACTAAAGGACGGCGAAAGCTTTGCCATTGCTGGTTTGATCGAAGACGAGTTCCTTGACAACAACTCGCAATTACCCTGGATCGGCGACGTACCGGTGCTTGGCGCCCTGTTCCGCAGTGCGAACTACCAGCGCTCGCAGACGGAACTGGTGATCATCATCACCGCCCATCTGGTTTCGCCTACTCGTGGCGAGGCATTGGCGCTGCCGACCGATCGGGTCAAGCCGCCCACCGAGAGCGACCTGTTCTTGCGCGGCAAGACATCCCGGACCGAGCGTGCCCGTAGCGGCGCTGCCTCCGAGGTCGCGCGACAGGATTTCAGCGGCTCTTATGGCTATGTCTTGGAGTGATCAGGGGATGGGACCGATGCGGAACTGGATGATATGCCTGGGGCTGACCGGAACACTCGCCTCCTGCGGCCTTGAAGCCGGCTATCAGGTCGACTCTGGGACGTTCGGCAATGCGACTCTGAACAATACCCAGATGATGAACGGCGAGCGCAGCTATGCGCAGGTCCTGGCGGACCGGTTTGCCCGCGAGGTTCCGACCCAGATCAATTTCGCCTTTGACAGCGCTGAGCTGGACGCAACCGCTCAGCAGGTGCTGACATTGCAGGCCGATTGGATCCGGCAATTCCCCGAGGTGCGCTTCCGGGTTTATGGCCATACCGACGCGGTCGGTTCCTCGGGCTATAACAAGAGCTTGGGCATGCGTCGCGCGCGCGCGGTCGTGTCCTTCTTTGCCAGCCGCGGCATCAGCCGTTCGCGGCTCGAGGCGGTTGTCTCCTACGGTGAAACCCAGCCTCTAGTGCCCACCAGCGAGCGCGAGCGCCGCAACCGGCGCACCGTCACCCAGGTGTCAGGCTTTGTCGATGGCCACCAGAACCTGCTGGACGGCAAATATGCCCAGGTGGTCTATCGCGAATACATCAAGAGTGCCGAGCCCAAGACTACGGTCGAGATCGACACCTCCTCCAGCGCCTTCGAACAATAAGTGGAATCGGGCGGCATCGTCGCCCGATTCCCTACAATTGGTTCTTTTCGGCCCAAATCTCGCCCAACTTACCCGCGACATTGCTTCCAATAGGTGACGTGCGACCAGATTCCCGGTCGCACGCGGGCGAAGGCAGACCGGACACCGTCTCGTTGCCTCGCCCCCGTAAAGAGGAAAGAGGCAATGAGCAGCGCAATGCCGCAACCCGAAACGACGCCGATCCTGGCCTGTACCGTCAGCCGGGACGTGCAGAACTTCGACCTTCTGATTGAGGACATGGAAGCCGCGATGGGCGAAAGCTGGGGTGACCTGGGTTTTGCCGAGGCGCTGGCCTTCTTCAGCCAGCCGGAATCCGACTCTCTCGAATTCATCGCCCTCGCGATTGACTCGGATGACGAGGACAACCTTGTCCTGATGGGCGAAATCATCACACAGGCCAAGACGCGTGGCATCAAGATCATTCTGATCGCCGAGGACGTCACCCCCGCTTCGCTGCATCAACTGCTGCGAAAGGGGGCCGACGAGTTTGTGCCCTACCCTCTGCCCGAGCGCGAGTTGCAATCAGCCATCGACCGGCTGAACAAGCCCGAGCCAGAGCAGGCCCAGACCCATCACAACACCGCGAACCTGAACAAGGGCGCTGCCCGCGAGGGGGCATTGATCGTAGTGCACGGCCTGGCAGGGGGTACTGGGTCTACCACCATGGCAGTCAACCTCGCTTGGGAACTGGCCAGCATCGGCGGCGAGGATGCTCCCAGCGTCTGCCTGCTGGACCTCGACCTGCAATACGGTTCGGTCTCAACCTACCTGGATCTGCCCCGCCGCGAGGCGGTGTTCGAGATGCTTTCGGAAACCGAAAGCATGGACGAAGAGGTATTCGGTCAGGCCCTGCTCAGCTTCGAGGACAAGTTGCAGGTGCTCACCGCGCCCTCGGACATGGTGCCGCTTGACATTCTGACACCCGAAGACATCCAGCGGGTGATCGAGATGGCCCGTGCGCATTTCGACTATGTCATCGTCGACATGCCCAAGACACTGGTGCAATGGTCCGAGACGATCCTGCAGGCCGCACATGTCTATTTCGCGATGATCGAGCTGGACATGCGCTCGGCCCAGAACGCTCTGCGGATGAAGCGCGCGCTGCAATCCGAGGACCTGCCCTTCAACAAATTGCGCTTTGCCCTGAATAAGGCGCCGAAATTCACCGATCTCAGCGGCAAGAGCCGGGTCAAACGGATGGGGGAATCTCTTGGTATCTCGATCGACCTGCAACTGCCCGATGGTGGCAAACAGGTCACTCAGGGCGCCGATCACGGTCTACCGCTGGCAACCTCGGCGCCCAAGAATCCACTACGCCGCGAAATCGCGAAACTGGCGCAATCGCTGCACGAATTGGGGCGCAGCGACGCCAAGGCAGCCTGAACACCATAGACGAGGGGGTCGATCGTGTTTTCAAGATATAAAAAGACCGACAAGGCAATGCCAGTGGCCGCCTTGGCCGCAAAGAAAGCCGAGGCGCCTGCCGCAAAGGCTGAGCCCGCACCCTCGGCCAGCCTGCGCAAACCGGCTCAGAAGCAGGCCGCAGAGGCGGCCCCGCAGGACCGCGACCGCAAGCGCAAGGAACGGTTGAGCGAGCTCAAGATTGAACTGCACCGCGACCTTCTGGAAAACCTTAATCTTGCGGCGCTGGAACATGCCGCCGAGGCGGAACTGCGCGCTGAAATTACCGCCATCACCAGCGAGATACTAGAAAACAAAGGCGTGGTACTGAACCGCGAGGACCGCATGCAGCTCAATAAGGAGCTGTATGACGAGGTCACCGGTCTGGGACCGTTGGAAACCCTACTTCAGGACGATACGGTCAACGATATCCTGGTGAACGGGCCGCAGCAGATTTTTGTCGAACGTTCGGGCAAGCTGCAACTGACCGACATCACATTCAAAGACGAACGCCACCTGCTTCGGATCATCGACAAGATCGTCAGCGCGGTCGGCCGGCGCGTCGATGAATCGAACCCCTATGTCGACGCCCGTCTGGCCGACGGCTCGCGTTTCAACGCGATGGTGCCGCCGATTGCGGTTGACGGTTCGCTGGTGTCGATCCGGAAGTTCAAGAAGGACAAACTGGGCATCGACGACCTGGTTCAATTCGGTGCATTTACCGAAGAGATGGCCGCGTATCTCCAGGCCGCTGTCGCCACCCGGCTGAACGTGATCGTTTCGGGCGGCACCGGTTCGGGCAAAACCACGACGCTGAACGCGCTGTCGAGCTTCATCGACAATGCCGAACGCATCCTGACGATCGAAGACACTGCTGAACTCCAGCTGCAACAAACCCATGTGGGCCGAATGGAAAGCCGCCCGCCAAACGTCGAGGGTAAGGGCGAGGTTTCTCCCCGCGACTGTCTGAAGAACGCGCTTCGGATGCGCCCCGACCGCATCATCGTCGGCGAGACCCGCGGCGAGGAAGTCATCGACATGCTCCAGGCCATGAACACCGGCCATGACGGTTCGATGACCACGATCCACGCGAACAGCGCCCGTGACGGTGTCAGCCGTCTGGAGAACATGATCGCCATGGCCGGGATCGAGATGCCGATCAAGGCCGTGCGCAGCCAGATCGCCAGCGCCGTCAACCTGATCGTGCAGGCCAGCCGTCTTCAGGACGGCAGCCGCCGTATGACCTCGATCACCGAGATCACGGGGATGGAGGGCGACGTCATCTCGATGCAGGAAATCTTCCGCTATCAGCGGGTGGGCCTGACCCCCGACAACAAGATCATTGGCCATTTCACCGCCACCGGCGTGCGCAGCCATTTCTCGGAGCGCTTCCGGATGTGGGGCTATGATCTGCCGCCGTCGATCTATGAACCGACCACGATGTAAGGATCAAGACCATGCAACTCAGTGCAGAACCGATCATCTACGGCCTGATCTTTGTCGGGGTCCTGGTGCTGGTCGAAGGGCTCTATCTCGTCGCTTTCGGGAAATCCATCAGCCTCAACAGCCGGGTGAACCGCCGGCTCGAGATGCTGGACAAGGGCGCCGGCCGCGAACAGGTGCTGGAGCAGCTCCGCAAGGAGATGCAGCAGCACATGAAGTCGAAGTCGATCCCGCTCTATTCGCTCTTGGCGGAAAAGGCGCAGAAAGCGGCCATCGCATTTACCCCCCGACAGCTGATCATGATCATGGCGCTGTTGGCAGGCATCGCCTTTGTCGGGCTCAGCATTGGCACCCAGACAGAGGTCAAACTGCGCGCCGCTATCTCGGTCGCCATCGGTATCGCCGCAGTCTATCTCTGGGTGAACCAGAAGGCCAAGAAACGGCTGAGCATGATCGAAGAGCAGCTCCCTGACTCGGTCGAACTGATGGTGCGCTCGCTCAGGGTCGGGCATCCGCTGGTCTCGGCCATCCAGATCGTGGCCAAGGAATCCGAAGATCCGATCGCCACCGAATTCGGCATCATCGCCGACGAAGCCGCCTATGGTCGCGAGGTGGGCGAGGCACTCAAGGAAATGGCCGAGCGGCTGGATATGCAGGATCTGCGCTTCCTCTCGGTGGCGGTGACCATCCAGCAGCAATCGGGTGGCAACCTGGCAGAGGTTCTTGCCGGCCTGGCCAAGGTGATCCGCGCCCGCTTCCGTCTATTCCGCCGCGTCAAAGCGATCACCGCCGAGGCGCAGTGGTCGGGCAAGTTTCTGTCAGCATTCCCGCTGGTGGCGCTGATGGTCATCCTGGTGAACGACCCGGGCTATTACGACGGGGTGATGGATCACCCGCTGTTCATCCCCGCCTGTTTCGTCGTCGGCGTGTTGCTGACCGCCAACCTGTTCGTCATGCGCATGCTGACCAATATCAAGGTCTGAGGAGGACATCATGGAATTTCTGAACCAGATCAACGACTTTCTGACAGGTCACCTGGGAGAGTTCGGCCCCCTGATCGTGGTTGGCGTGCTGGGCCTGTTCATGGTCCTGTTGGCCGTCCCACTGCTGATGAACCAACCCGAGGACCCGCTGAAAAAACTCAAGCGGGACATGAACCCCAAGACGGTCGCAAAACCGAAGAAAGATCAACTGCGTCAGAGCGGGCGCAACGAACAGCTGCAACGCTTTGCCTCTTTCCTGGAACCGCAGGATGCCGACCAACTGTCGGCGATGCAGCTGAAGCTGCGCCAGGCCGGGTATCAATCCAAGGACGCGGTTCGCTTCTTTCACTTTGCCCAGATGGCGTTGGGCCTGGTGGGCCTTCTACTGGGTGTGCTCTATGTCACCGTCATCGAGGCGGACAAGGACCTGGACGCCCAGGGGATGCTTCTGCGGGTTCTCGGACCCGGTGCCGCAGCCTATTTCTTGCCGCGCTACTGGATCACCCGTCGCGTCGATACCCGAAAGGAGAACATCACCCGCGCGTTTCCGGATGCGCTGGACATGTTGCTTGTCTGCGTCGAAGCAGGCCAGTCGCTGGACCAATCCATCGTCCGCGTGGCCAAGGAATTACGGGCATCTTATCCCGATCTGGCAGACGAATTCGAAGTCGTCGCCCATGAAATGAAGGCGGGCAAGGAAAAGGACAAGGTACTGCGCGATATGGGTACTCGTTGCGGTGTGATCGATGTGTCCTCTTTCGTCACCGTGATGATCCAGTCCGCCCAATTCGGCACCTCTATTGCCGAAGCGCTGCGTGTCTACGCCGGAGAAATGCGCGACAAGCGGGTGATGCGTGCTGAAGAAGCCGCAAACAAGTTGCCAACCAAAATGACCCTTGCCACAATGATGCTGACGGTTCCGCCATTGCTGATCATCCTTGTTGGCCCGTCGGCAAAGGGCATCATGGAACTTGGCAACATGAGCAAATGACGACATGACATCATCGGCTGTGCCGGCCCGACGGCCAAAGCCTGCGCTCGCATGGGCCATCGTCACCGCGGTGACGGTGGCCTCTTGCACGAAAGGCGACGAAAATACTCTGCCCGACAACCCCTTCCCGCCCGGTGTGGATCACCGCAAACAGGCGGTAAGCGGTGTCGAAGTGGGCCAGCGCCTGATGGCCGCCGGCGAATACGAACTGGCGCTCGACGCCTTTACCCGCGCCGCGCTGGACGAGGGAATGACCACGGAAATCCTTACGGGCCTGGGCACTGCAAATCTGGGCCTGGGGCGGCTGGGGCAGTCTGAATCCATGCTGCGCCGCGCTGTCGAAGAGGCCCCTGACTGGCCCGAAGCCTGGAATAATCTGGGCGTTCTGCTGATGGAAAAGGGCGAGATCGCCGAGGCGACCGCCGTGTTCCGCAAGGCATATGCATTGGACAATGGCGAAAGTGACTCAATCCGAAACAATCTGCGGATTGCGCTCGCAAAATCGGAAAATCCTGTTATTAATATTGAACAAAATGAAGAATTCAAATTGGTGCAGCGGGGACAAGGTGATTTCCTGATCCGCAAGACACCATAGAGGGCAAGAGCAGCAAGAAGGACGCAAAAATGCGCCACTTTATCTTGATTCCGGTCATGCTGGCAGGCGGCCTGACCCTTTCGGCCTGTTCCAAGAATGCCGATGAAACCGTCGAGCGCGCGTTTCAGGACGTGAACGTCGTTGATGAAACCAATCTGAACGACGTGATGCTGACGGTGGCAGACCCAAATGAAGCGGTCGACTATTTCCAGCGCGCTGCAAAGGACAATCCCGACCGGGCCGACCTGCAACGCGGACTGGCCAAGTCGCTAACCCGCGCCAACCGCAACACCGAGGCCGTCGCCGCCTGGAACCGCGTCGTCAAGATGGACGGCGCCATCCCGGACGACGCGGTCGATCTGGCCGATGCGCTGATCCGCAACAACGAGTGGGATCGGGCAGAGCAGGTGCTGGACGGAGTGCCGCCCACCCACGAGACCTTCAAACGCTACCGGCTCGAGGCGATGGTGGCGGATTCCAATCAGGAATGGAAAAACGCCGATACCTTTTACGAAATCGCCGTTGGCCTCACCACCCGGCCTGCCGGCGTGATGAATAACTGGGGCTATTCCAAATTGACCCGCGGCGATTTCGCCGAGGCTGAGCGCCTGTTCGGCGACGCTATCCGTCAGGACGACAACCTTTTTACCGCCAAGAACAACTTGGTTCTGGCCCGCAGTGCCCAACGCAACTATACGCTGCCCGTGGTCCCGATGACCCAGATCGAGCGCGCTCAGTTGCTGCACACCATGGCGCTGTCGGCGGTCAAACAGGGCGACGTCACTACCGGCAAGGCACTGCTGCGCGAGGCAATCGACACCCATCCGCAACATTTCGAAGACGCGGTACGCTCGCTCCGGGCGCTGGAGATCGGCTGATCTCATGGCCCTTCCTGCCTATGCCGCGCTG
This sequence comes from Ruegeria pomeroyi, assembly GCF_021405525.1. Classification (GTDB taxonomy): domain Bacteria; phylum Pseudomonadota; class Alphaproteobacteria; order Rhodobacterales; family Rhodobacteraceae; genus Ruegeria_B; species Ruegeria_B alba. Next base: position 1,116,148 of record NZ_JAGQAG010000001.1, on the reverse strand, counting down.
TGGTTTTTACCCTTCGCGCTGCCGATCTGCCTCTATGTCGCTTATTCCGACTTAGCCGAACTGAAGATCCGCAACCACGCGGTCATGGCACTGGCCGGGGTTTTTGTGGCGGTGGGACTGATTGCATATCCGCCCTTTACCAGCGAATGGGCATCGGGCCGTATCGGCCCGATACCGATGGCCCTGCCCACCTATGCCTGGCAATTGCTGCATCTGCCGCTGGTCCTGCTGGTCGGGATAGGGTTTAACGCAGCGGGCGCCATGGGTGCGGGCGATGCCAAGTTCCTGGCAGCGGCCGCGCCCTTTGTCTGGACCGCCGATCTGATCCTTGCCATGGCGATCCTCGCCGCCAGCCTACTAGGTGCCTTTGCTACCCACCGCATCGCCAAATACAGCGGGCTAAGGCGCTTTGCACCCGACTGGAAAAGCTGGGACAGCGGCAAGAAGTTCCCCATGGGCCTGGCGCTGGGCCTCTGGCTGGTCACCTATTTGGCGCTTGGTATCGCACGGGGCAGCTAAGCGCGGCTGACCCATCAATCACCGCCCCGGCGCCCTTGTGATGCCACATTGTTGCATCACTTTCGGCACCAAGCGGGACACCCGCAGACATGTCACCAGAACCACTGCAGGCACACCGATGAATATGCAACCCACCGCCGTGATCGCCCCGCCCGCACCAAAGGGCATAGCCGAGATGCAACTGCCCATCGTCATGATGCGGGACATTCTGTTGAAGACCGTGTTCCGCAAGAATGTGGAAACCGCCCGCGAAGTTGCCGAGGCCATCTGTCTGCCGCTTTCGGTCACGCAGGAACTGATCGACATGTCCCGCGGCCAGAAACTGCTCGAGGCGACCGGGACTCTCAACGCCAACAGCGGCAACGAGATGGGCTATCAGCTGACCGATGCGGGCAAGTCGCGCGCGCTCGACGCACTCAGCCAGTCTGAATATTTCGGCGCCATGCCGGTCCCGCTCGAGGTTTATCGCGAGCAGGTGAAACGCCAGTCGATCCGCAACATCCAGGTCACCCGTGACCAACTGGTGCGCGCGATGGGTCATCTGGTGCTGCCCGACAGCCTGCTGGGGCATCTCGGCCCCGCCGTCAGCGCCGGCCGCTCGATTCTGATGTATGGCCCGCCCGGCAACGGCAAATCCTCGATCTCGAACGGCATCCGCGACGCCTTGGGTGACAATGTCTATGTGCCGCGCGCCATCGAGTATTCCGGCCAGGTCATCACCGTCTATGACCCGATCGTGCACACCGCCGTCGAACAGGAACCAGACGATCCGACCCAACTGCGCCGCCGCGCCCGGTTCGACAGCCGTTATGTGATGTGCGAACGCCCTACCGTGATCACCGGGGGCGAGCTGTCGCTGTCGATGCTCGACCTGGTCTACAACCCCACTGCGCGCACCTATCAGGCGCCCTTGCAGCTGAAATCCACCGGCGGCATCTTCATCATCGACGACCTTGGCCGCCAGGCCGAACCGCCGCAGGCGATCATCAACCGCTGGATCGTGCCGCTGGAAGAGGGCAAGGACATTCTGGGCCTGCAATCGGGCGAGAAATTCGAAGTCCCCTTTGACACCCTGGTGATTTTCTCGACCAACTTTCACCCCAACGAGATCTTTGACCAGGCGGCGCTGCGCCGGATCTTCTTCAAGATCAAGATCGACGGCCCGAACCAGGAAAACTTCCTGAAAATCTTCGCCATGGTCGCCCGCAAGAAGGGCGTGCCGCTGGATGAAAAGGCGCTGGTGCATCTGCTCAAGGTGAAATACCCGACCATCGACAACATCTATGCCAATTATCAGCCGGTCTTCCTGATCGACCAGATGATCGCCATCTGCGAGTTCGAAGGCATCCCCTATCAGATGAGCCCCGACCTGATCGACCGCGCCTGGGCCAACATGTTCGTCAAGGACGAGAAGATCGTGAAATGATCGGGGTCGCGGGCTGTGGCCGCATGGGTGCGCCGATGCTGGCCGCCCTGCGACGCGCGGGGTTCCCGGCGAAAGGTTTCGACATTCGACCACCCAGCGATTTTGCAGGTAAAGATCACGGGATTACCGATGATATCGCTGTATTTTCGCAAAACTTGAAGATTCTCATCACTGTCGTCCGGGACATTGCGCAAACTGAGCAGGTATTGTTCACAGATCAGAAACTCATTCACGCAAAACACCTCGATTGTGTCATCCTCTGCTCTACCCTGTCGCCCCGCTATGTGCGCGCGCTGCGGGCTAGGGTGCCGGACCATATCGCCCTGATCGATGCCCCCATGTCCGGTGCCCAGGTCGCGGCCGAGGAGGCGCGGCTCTCTTTCATGCTGGGCGGCGCCCCCGCCGATCTGGATGCGGCACAACCGCTCTTCGACGCGATGGGCAGCCATTTCCACCGTATGGGCCCCTATGGCTCGGGCATGCAGGCCAAGGTGCTCAACAACCTGCTCGCCGCCGCCAATACGGCGATGACACGGCTGGTGCTGGAGTGGGGCGATGCTGCCGGCCTCGACGAGGCCGCGCTGCTCCGACTCATCCATACCAGCTCGGGCCAGAACTGGTTTGCCAGCAATTTCGACCAGATCGAATTCTCCCGTGACGGGTTGAGCGAGGACAACACGATCGGCATCCTGGTCAAGGATGTGGAAAGCGCTCTCGACGCCGCGCCGCAGGGCGCCGACACCACCCTGCCCCGCAGCGTCCAGACCGCGATCAGGTCCCTGCGCCCGCGCCCTTCTTCTGTTTGAAAATACCTCGGGGGAGTCGCCCATAGGGCGGCGGGGGCAGCGCCCCCTTCCCTTGCCCAAGGCTGGTGATAAGGTCACCCCATGCCGCAGCTCCCCGCGCTCCTCACCGACTGGTTCACCGCCAAGGGCTGGTCCGTCCATCCCCATCAACAAGCGATGTTTGATCGCGCCGACCGCCCCGCAACCCTGTTGATTGCCCCCACCGGTGGCGGCAAGACCATGGCCGGGTTTCTCCCCACATTGGCCGAGCTGGCAACGGGACAGCATCAGGGCCTGCACACTCTCTATGTCTCTCCGCTCAAGGCTCTGGCCGCCGATATCAAGCGCAACCTGCGCACCCCGGTTGACGAGATCGGCCTGGCGATCCGGATAGAGGATCGCACCGGTGATACCTCGGCCACACAAAAGAAACGACAGCGCGCCGACCCGCCCCATATCCTGTTGACCACGCCGGAAAGCCTCGCGCTCCTGACCTCCTACGAGGACGCGCCACGCATGTTCGCCGGGCTGCGCCGCGTGGTGGTCGACGAGATCCACGCCCTGGCCGAAAGCAAGCGCGGCGACCAGCTGATGCTGGCGCTGGCGCGGCTGCAAACGCTCTGCCCCGACCTGCGCCGGGTGGGGCTGTCGGCCACGGTCGAGGACCCGCAGGCCATCGCCCGCTTCCTCGCCCGTCACCCCGACCCTTGCGAGATCCTGCTGGCCGACCCCGGCCCCAACCCCGATATCGCCATGCTGGAAACCGAGGAAATGCCGCCCTGGTCCGGCGGTGGCGCGGCCTATGCTATCCCCGCCGTGCTCGATCAGGTCCGGCGGCACAAGACGACGCTCATCTTTCACAACACCCGCGCCCAGGCCGAGATCTTCTTTCACAACCTTTGGCTGGCCAATGACGACGGGCTGCCCATCGGCATCCATCATGGCAGCCTCGACCGGACCCAGCGCGAACGGGTCGAGGCGGCGATGGTGCGGGGCGAGCTGCGCGCCATTGTCTGTACTGGTAGTCTCGATCTGGGCATCGACTGGGGCGATGTGGATCTGGTGATCCAGATCGGCGCCCCCAAGAACGTCAAGCGGCTGGTGCAGCGGATCGGGCGGGCCAATCACCGCTATAACGCGCCCTCCAAGGCGCTGCTGGTGCCCGCCAACCGATTCGAGGTGGTCGAATGTATCGCCGCGCTCGAAGCGGTTCGCGCACACGCGCTGGACGGCGACCCGCGCGGCCCCGGCCCGCGCGACGTGCTCTGCCAGCATATCCTGATCGCCGCCTGTTCCGGACCGTTCGACGCCAATGCGCTCTTTGCCGAGATGACCTCGGCGGGGCCTTATGCCGACCTTGCCCGATCCGAATTCGATGCCTGTCTCGAGTTCTGTGCCACCGGTGGCTATGCGCTGCGCGCCTATGACCGCTGGCAGCGCCTGCAACAGCGCCCGGACGGGCAATGGCAATTGCGCGACCCGCGCAGCGCCCAGCGGATCCGCCAGAATATCGGTACCATCCAGGACACCGACACGCTCAAGGTCCGGCTTAGGCGCAATCGCGGCGGCAAGCCGCTGGGTGAGATCGAGGAAGGGTTCGCCGCCTCGCTCACCCCCGGCGACACCTTTCTCATCGGCGGCCAGATCGTGCGCTACGAGGGCCTGCGCGAGATGGTGGTCGAGGTCAGCCGCCGCGCCGATAAAAAGCCCAAGATCGCCACCTTCATGGGCACCAAATTCGCCACCTCGACCCAGCTCAGCGCCCGCATCCTCGACCTGTTCGCGCAGGCCGATTGGCCGCAACTGCCGCACCACACCGCCGAGTGGCTGGCCCTGCAACGCCGTGTCTCGCGCCTGCCCGAACGCGGGCGGCTGCTGGTCGAGAGCTTTCCGCAGGACGGGCGCGAGCATCTCTGCGTCTACGGCTTTGCCGGGCGAAACGCGATGCAGACGCTGGGCCTGTTGCTGACCAAACGGATGGAGGAGACGGGCCTGAACCCGCTGGGCTTTGTCGCCACCGATTACGCGGTGCTGATCTGGGGGCTCGAGGCCACGACCGACCCGGCGCCGCTCTTCGACATCGACAGCTTGCGCGCCGGGCTGGACCAGTGGCTGGCCGGTAACGCGGTGATGAAACGCACCTTTCGCACCTCGGCCACCATCGCCGGGCTGATCGAGCGCAATCTAGGCGGCCAGCGCAAGACCGGGCGGCAGGCGACCTTCAGCTCGGACATCCTCTATGACACCTTGCTGAAATACGACCCCCATCACCTGATGATGCAGATCACCCGGGCCGAGGCGATGCGCGGACTGGTCGATTTCGGCCGCATCGAAGAGATGATCGCCCGAGTCGGCGACCGGATCGACCTGGTGCGGCTGGACCGGGTAACACCACTGGCCGCGCCGCTGTTTCTGGAGGTCGGCCGGGTGCCGGTGCAGGGCGCCGCCGAAGAGCAGCTCTTGGCCGAGGAAAGCGCCCGTCTGCTGGCCGACGCCGGTCTCTTGACCTGAAAGGACTTGCGCAATCCGACGTCCCGCGCAAAGAACACATCATGAACGGGTACGAATTCACCTTTGCCGGGGAACGGCTCACCGCGCTTGGCTCGGGCGCGCTCTGGTGGCGCGAGCGACGGCTTTTGTGTGTCTCGGACTTGCATCTGGGGAAATCCGAGCGCATCGCCCGGCGCCACGGCATCCCGCTGCCCCCCTATGAGGTGACCGACACGCTGGATCGGCTTTCCGCCGATCTGGAGCGCACCAAACCCGAGACGGTGATCTGTCTGGGCGACAGTTTCGACGATGCCGAGGCCGCCCGCGCCCTGCCCGAACCCGCGCGACTGCGCATCGCCACGCTCCAGGCCGGGCTGCGCTGGATCTGGATCGAGGGCAACCACGACCCCGGCCCGGTGGCCATTGGCGGCACGCATCTGCGCGAACTGACACATGGACCGCTGCTGTTTCGCCATATCGCGCAAGATGGCGCACAGGGAGAGATCTCGGGCCATTACCACCCAAAGGCGGCGCTGCGCCTGCGCGGGCGCAACCTGACGCGCCCGGCCTTTCTGGTCGACACCGCGCGGATCGTGCTGCCCGCCTATGGCACCTATACCGGCGGGTTGCGCAGCGATGCGCCGGTTCTGGCCCAACTGATGCGGCCCGAGGCGCTGGCGATTGTCACCGGCGCCACCCCGCATGCCGTGCCAATGCCACGCTGAACAGAGGTTCAGATGATCCCCGCGTCCTCCAGTCCAGGGCGATACTTGCGGCTGATCGGGATCAGATCGCCATTGGTCAGGCGCAAATGGGTCTTGCCCCCGCTGCGCTCGACGCTCTCGATCGCCGCTTCGGTCACCCAATGGGACCTGTGGGTACAATGCCCAGCGATCGGAGACATCTCGTCAATGGCGTCTCCGAACCGCGACCGGATCGTGTGAACTCCCTGATCGGTCACCACATCGACACTGTGATCACGGACGGTCAACCGCAGGATCTGCTCGGAAAATCCTTCTGGCAAGCGTTTGTAAATCCGGGGTTGCGGCGGTTTCTCTACCGCGTTGCCCGACAAGACGCCCCGACGCAGGATGATCAGGCCCGAGGCAAAAATGGTCCCGTAGCGCGCCATGCTCCACAGGTCGGGCGATGCGGCGGCAGAAGGTAGCGCCAGAAGCCGGATCAACAGCCACAACGCCGGTGTAAAAAGCAGCGTGACCAGTGCGACAATCATCAGGTCCTTGCCCAAAAGCGCCGCGTCGGGCAAATGCCGCTCGACCAGACGATGGCTCTGGTGCGCGATGCCGCCCGCGACCCCCATGACCAGCAGCCAGAACAGGAACCGCTGGACAAAGGACATGCTGTGCCCGCCGAACGGGGCCGAGATGCTGGCCAGGAGCGATAGAAACACAAAGGCCGGTCCGATCAGACCCCGTTTATCGGCGCTCAGAAAGGATCTCAGTGTGGCTATCATGAAGAACTTGCTTGAACTGATCTGACGCGGAACACCGTCATACCGCAATTGGCACCCTGCGACAAATACCGGGAGGGGTCCATTTTGACAAACTGCGACGCTTTGGCGTCAGGCGGCGCAAGAAAGCAACACCTTAATGTTGTTCAGTAAAGTTAACAGTGCAGCAGAAAACACATTTCGCGCCAAATCCATTTGACGCTCAGAAGCATCAGGGCCACCGGTGCTTGCGCCTCCGGTGGCCCATCGCGTGATCAGAGGATACTCACGGAGTAAGTCCGTTTGGTTCTTTGAGGTTGTTAGCGCGGGTGCAGGCTGTGAGGGTGTTGGCGAGCAGGCAGGCGATGGTCATGGGGCCGACGCCGCCGGGGACCGGGGTGATGGCGCCCGCCACCTCGGCGCAGCTGTCGTAATGGACATCGCCCACCAGCTTGGTCTTGCCGTCGCGCTCGATCCGGTTGATGCCCACGTCGATCACCGTGGCGCCCGGTTTGATCCAGTCGCCGGGCACCATTTCGGGCCGGCCCACCGCGGCCACCACGATATCGGCGCGGCGCACCACCTCGGCCAGGTCCTTTGTCCGGCTATGGGCGATGGTCACCGTGCAGCTGTCGCCCAGCAAGAGTTGCGCCATCGGCTTGCCCACGATGTTCGACCGCCCGATCACCACCGCGTCCATCCCCGAAAGCGAGCCGTGATGGTCGCGCAGCATCATCAGGCAGCCCAGCGGCGTGCAGGGCACCATGCTCTTCTGCCCGGTGCCCAGAAGGCCCACATTCGAGATATGGAACCCGTCCACATCCTTGGCCGGATCGATGGCGTTGATCACCAGGTCCTCGTCCAGATGCCCCGGCAGCGGCAGTTGCACCAGGATGCCATGCACGTCCGGGTCCCCATTCAGCCGGTCGATCAGCGCCAGCAGATCCGCCTCCGACGTGTCGGCGTCCAGCTTGTGCTCATACGAGTTCATGCCGACCTCGACGGTCTGCTTGCCCTTGGAGCGCACATAGACCTGGCTGGCCGGGTCCTCGCCCACCAGCACCACCGCCAGGCCGGGGGTGATGCCATGCCCGGCCTTCAGCTCTGCCACATGTTCCGCCACCTGGCCCCGGATCCGGGCCGCAAAGGCCTTGCCGTCAATCACAGTTGCTGCCATTTGCTCTCTTCCTTGTTGCCGTCTTGTTACCGCCTTGTTGCCGTCTGGGGTCGCGCACGCGGGCCCGGCCCTAGATTTCCCGGATCACCCGCGCCTCGCGGGCGATCGACCAGTCCACCAGCCGCCGCCACAGGTCCTCGATCAGGCCGGGGTCCAGCCCCTGGCCTTCGGCGGCGGCGCGGGCGTTCATCACCACTTCCTCGACCCGTTCGGGGATCCGCGCGGGCCAGCCATTGCCCTGCTTCAGCTCTACCGCCCGGTCGATATAGCCCGCCCGCGCGGCCAGCAGGGTGATCAGCTCGCGGTCCAGCCGGTCGATCTGGTCGCGCAGGCTGGCCATGTCGCTACAATCCTGCGGCGGGATGGATGTGCTCATGTCCTGAAACTCTCACGGCCCGGGATCGGTCCCGGGCCGTGAATTGCGCATATCGCGGCTCAGAACAAGCCCTCGATCTGGCCCGCGTCATTCAGCCGGATGGTCTCCGCCGCCGGTTTGCGCGGCAGGCCCGGCATCGTCATGATCTCGCCGCAGACCACCACGATAAAGCCCGCGCCCGCGCTGAGGCGCACCTCGCGCACCGGCACCGAATGGCCCGTCGGCGCGCCGCGCCGGTTCGGATCGGTGGTAAAGGAATACTGGGTCTTGGCCATGCAGACCGGCAGGTTGCGATAGCCGGCCTCTTCCCATTCCTTCAGCTGGTTGCGGATCTTCTGATCGGCCAGCACCTCGTCGGCGCGATAGATGCGCTTGGCGATGGTCTCGATCTTCTCGAACAGGCCCATGTCGTCGGGATAGATCGGGGCAAAGTTCGCCTTGCCCGAATCGGCCAGCTCGACAACCTTGCGCGCCAGCGCCTCGGAGCCTTCCGAACCCAGCTCCCAATGGCGCGACAGCACCGCCTCGACCCCGTGATTGGCGCAATAGTCCCTGACCGCCTGCACCTCGGCCTCGGTATCGGTGACGAAATGGTTGATCGCCACCACCACCGGCACGCCAAAGCTTTTGACGTTCTCGATATGGCGGCCCAGGTTGGCACAGCCCTTGTTGACCGCGGCCACGTTTTCCGCGCCCAGATCGGCCTTGGCCACGCCGCCGTTCATCTTCATCGCGCGCACGGTCGCCACCAGCACCACCGCCGACGGCGCGATCCCGGCCTTGCGGCACTTGATGTTCATGAACTTCTCGGCGCCCAGATCGGCCCCGAAACCGGCCTCGGTCACCACGTAATCGGCCACTTTCAGCGCCGTCTTGGTGGCGATGACCGAGTTGCAGCCATGCGCGATATTGGCAAACGGGCCGCCATGCACAAAGGCCGGGTTGTTCTCCAGCGTCTGCACCAGGTTGGGCTGCATCGCGTCCTTCAACAGCACGGTCATCGCGCCCTCGGCCTTGATGTCGCGGCAATAGACCGGGCTCTTGTCGCGGCGATAGGCCACGATGATGTCGCCCAGACGCTTTTCCAGGTCCTTCAGATCCTTGGCCAGGCACAGGATCGCCATCACTTCCGAGGCCACGGTGATGTCGAAGCCCGCCTCGCGCGGGAACCCGTTCGACACCCCGCCCAGCGAGCAGGTGATCTGCCGCAGCGCCCGGTCGTTCATGTCCACCACACGGCGCCACACCACCCGGCGGGTGTCGATCTCGGCCTCGTTGCCCCAATAGATGTGGTTGTCGATCATCGCGCTGAGCAGGCTGTGGGCGCTGGTGATCGCGTGGAAATCGCCGGTGAAATGCAGGTTCATCTCTTCCATCGGCACGATCTGCGCATAGCCGCCCCCGGCAGCCCCCCCCTTCATGCCGAAGTTCGGCCCCAGGGACGCCTCGCGGATACAGATCATCGCGTTCTTGCCGATCCGGTTCAGACCGTCGCCCAGACCCACCGTGGTCGTGGTCTTGCCCTCGCCCGCAGGCGTCGGGTTGATCGCCGTCACCAGGATCAGCTTGCCATCGGCGCGGTCCTGAACCGAATCGATGAACCCCTGGCTCACCTTCGCCTTGTCATGGCCATAAGGCAGCAGATCCTCAGACCCGATCCCCAGCTTCGCACCAATCTCCAAGATCGGCAACTTCCGCGCCTCGCGCGCTATCTCAATGTCACTCTTATACGCCATGGGTGCGATCCCCCGCTTGATGTCCTGGTATACCGGCGCACACGCGCCGGGCTGGTGACAGCAGTAACGTCGCATTTGCACCGGCAGGATGTGGATTCCGACATATTCGCGACGCGAAACGTCGCGGGCCGATTTCGCGGGTGACGTTTCGGAAACCTGTGCCGCTTATGGCATCCATGGACGCTGATCGGGGATGAACAACGTCAGTTCATCGCCCAGCCGCAGAGTACCGGGGCGTTCGACCCAGGCGGTGACGCCGCGCCGGTCCTGTGCCGCGGGCTTGAAGGCAGCGCCATAACCGGGCTTGTCGGCCTCGACTTCGCGTCCCGGCAGGACACAGGGGCGGTTTTCCATGTCGATGGTAAGCGTGGTTCCGTCCCCGTTCTGCAAGCGCGAGGAGGGCGGTACATGGGTGAAATCGGGAATGCCGCTGACCACGATCGAGGCGCCGAGCCAGGCCGGGTCGAGACGGTCCAACCCCATTTCAGTGGCAATGGCAGCCAGTTCCTCGGTCGACAGAATGGTCAGCTGGCGCACATTGCGGATCTCGGTATCGCGGTCATAGAGGTTGCGCACCCGTACACAGGAGGGACGCGTGGCGCCCTCGTGCCGCTCGCCTGTGACCCCGGAAAAGCTCAGCTCCAGCATATCGACTGGTTCTGCCCGCAGCACCCCGCCCGCAGGCACCCAGCCCAGCCATTCGACCCGGCCCACATAACCGCTTTTCTCAAGAACCGGCATTCGTACACTCTCCCATTGGTGACGGCCGCAACCTTAGCCGCCTCTCCGTCAGAGGCCAGCCAAAACAAAAAGGCCCGGGCGCATGCCGGGCCTTTTGATGTTGCTCTGTTCGAAATCAAGCGGTGGGTTCGGGCTCCATCCCGCCTGCCGGTGGCGCCTTGGGCTTGGTCTTGGGAATCGCGGTCACGCTGGCGGCGTTGCCCTGATCCTTGCCCGGATCCTCGTCATCGCTTTCATGCGGAGGTTCGCCGTTCATGACCCGCTTGATCTCGTCGCCGGTCAGGGTCTCGTACTCCAACAGACCCTGGGCCAGACGTTCCCAGTCGTCGCGGCGTTCGGTCAGGATGGCATGGGCCTGATCATAGCCTTGCTGGATGAAGCGTTTGACCTCTTCCTCGATCAGCTCCTTGGTATGGGCCGAGACCGAGAAACCGGCGGTATTGCCGGAATAGCCCTCATGCGCCTCGGCATAGTCGATATTGCCGACCTTGTCGGACATGCCCCAGCGCATCACCATCGCACGGGCCAGTTGGCTGGCCTGCTGGATGTCGCCCGCCGGGCCGTTGGACACGTGATCCTCTCCGTATTTGAGAATCTCGGCAGCCTTGCCCGCCATGGTCATCGCCAGTTTCTGCTGGCATTCGTCACGATGCCAGTTCAGCCGGTCCATTTCCGGCAGGCTGACCACCATGCCCAGCGCGCCGCCGCGCGGGATGATCGTGGCCTTGTAGACCGGGTCGCACATCGGCAAGGCAAGCCCCACCACCGCGTGGCCCGCCTCGTGATAGGCAGTCTTTTCCTTCTGGTCCTGGGTCAGCACCATCGAGCGGCGCTCTGCCCCCATCATGACCTTGTCCTTGGCGTTCTCGAAATCCTCCATGGTCACGAAACGCCGGCCCACGCGGGCGGCCATCAGCGCGGCTTCGTTCACGAGGTTGGCCAGATCGGCGCCCGAGAAGCCGGGCGTGCCGCGCGCGATGATGCGCAAATCGACATCGGGGCCCAGCGGGGTCTTGCGCGCGTGTACGCCCAGGATTTTCTCGCGGCCCTTGATGTCGGGGTTGCCGACGGTGACCTGACGGTCGAACCGGCCCGGACGCAGCAGCGCGGGGTCCAGCACGTCCTTGCGGTTGGTGGCGGCCAGGATGATGACGCCTTCGTTGGCCTCGAACCCGTCCATTTCCACCAGCAGCTGGTTCAGCGTCTGTTCGCGCTCGTCATTGCCGCCGCCATAACCGGCGCCACGATGACGGCCGACGGCGTCGATCTCGTCGATGAAGACGATGCAGGGCGCGTTTTTCTTGGCTTGCTCGAACATGTCGCGCACGCGGCTGGCGCCGACACCCACGAACATTTCCACGAAGTCCGAGCCGGAAATGGTGAAGAAGGGCACGCCCGCCTCGCCCGCGATGGCGCGCGCCAAGAGCGTCTTACCGGTGCCCGGAGGGCCCACCAGCAGCGCGCCTTTGGGAATCTTGCCGCCAAGACGGCTGAATTTCTGCGGGTTGCGCAGGAATTCGACGATCTCTTCCAGCTCTTCCTTGGCCTCGTCGATGCCCGCGACATCGTCAAAGGTGACGCGGCCATGCTTCTCGGTCAGCATCTTGGCCTTGGACTTGCCAAAGCCCATGGCGCCACCGCGCCCACCGCCCTGCATCCGGTTCATGAAATAGACCCAGACCCCGATCAGCAGCAGGAAAGGCAACAGCGTGATGAGGAAGGACTGGAACCCCGATTGCTGCTGCTTTTCGGCGCGCACCGGGATGTTCTTGTCGATCAAGAGGGTCGTCACCTCGGCATCGCCAGGCTTGATCGTGACGAAATCGCGACCGTCAGTGGTGCGGTAGCGGATCTGCTCACCGTCTAGGATCACCTTTGTCACATTGCCTTCATCGACGGCACTGACAAATTCGGAATAGGTCTTTTCCTGGCTCTGCAAGGTTCCGCCCGACCCGCTGAACAGGTTGAACAGAGCGAGAATCAACAGGAAAAGGACGACCCAGAAGGCGATGTTACGTGCGTTGCCCAAGGACATTCTCCCAATACTTTCCGGCCGCGGAACTCCGCAGCCAGCTTGTTTCTTAAAATAGAGAGGATCGAGCGAGGTTCAATGCGATAAAAGGGACGCGTAGAAGTCTTCTTCGCCGCTTTCCAATTCGGCGGTCCAACCATTGGGCAATCCGGCCAGCGGCGCGGCGATCAGAGTGTCCCCGCTCCAGACCGACGGGCTGGCAATCAGTGCCGCATGGGGGCGCCCGGTCAGGCGCCAGTCCGGGCAGAGTTTCAACCCCGCCGTACCCAGAGCGCGCAGCTCTCCGTTCTTGACCACCGGGCCGCGCAGCACCCAGCGCCCATCCCACAGTTCGCCCTGCGGGGTGGTGAGGGTTTCGACCGCCTTGTGTTCACGACAAAACCGGATACGGCGCCCCTGCCCCAGAATAAGACAGCCGCCCAGTTGGCCCGAACGCTCGTGGCGCAGCGCGGCAAGCGCCTCTGCCACCGCGGCGCGGCGCGGCGGATATTCGCCGCCACCGATCCAGCCGACGATATGCAACAGCATCCGTCGCGCGATCTCATCGGGCAGGGTTCGAAAACCGCGCGGCTCCAACAGGACATCGCCGCCGTCGATCCGGGTCAGGTCGCGGGCCGCCAGAAAGGTGTACCAATCCAGTGCCTCGCGCGCGCGGGCCATGTTGGCGGCCACCTCTGCCAGACCCTGCGCGTCGATGCCCAAGGGCGCCAGATCCGCCAGCGCCCGGCGCGCCTTGATGCGGTCATAACGGGCATCCTCGTTCGACGGGTCGTCGGCCCAACCGATGCCTTCGCTAAGCAAAAAGTTGCGCAGCGTGTCGCGGGTGATACCCAACAGGGGCCGCACCAGCACCACCCCATTCTGCATGCGTCGCGGCGCCATGGCGGCAAGCCCGGATACACCGGCGGACCGGCTCAGCCGCATCAGCAGCGTTTCCGCCTGATCGTCGGCGGTGTGAGCCAGCGCCAGCGTGGTCACACGGTTGCGCAGCGCCCATTCGGTCAGCAGCGTATAGCGGGCGCGGCGGGCCTGGTCCTGAAGATTGCCCTCGCCGGTCCAGCCGGTCCAGCGCAGGGTTTCATGTGACAAGCCCAGGCCAGCGGCCTGGCGGGCGACCAGCGCCGCCTCGGAGGCTGCCTCGGGCCGCAAGCCATGGTCGACTGTCGCGACCAGCAGCGTGACGTCACGACCCGGGAAACAGCGTGCAAGGAGATGCATCAGCGCAACCGAGTCCCCACCCCCGGAAACGGCAACGCCCAGCCGCCGAGGCGGCTGGGCGGAAAACTGCGCCCTGAGATGATCGACGAGGTTCTGGCCGCCAGCCGTCAAGAGCACCCCAGCGAGGACATTTCCCGATTTGCGTCGGCAACGGCAGCCGCCGACGGGAACCGGACAGATACTTCGCCCAGCGTAACGCAGGCCTGGCTAGTCTGTCCCAACCGGCCCAGCGCTGCCCCCAGTTGGAAAAGCGCCTCGGCGGCAAGCGGCCCGGTACTGTCACCGGTAAAACTGGCCAGATAGGCGCGGGCCGCCTCGCGGGTGTCGCCCGTTCCATCCAGTGCCTTACCGCGTTTCAGATGCGCCTCGGCGGCCAGCGGACTGCCGGGATAGGAGGCCTCGAACTGGGCAAAGAGGTCGGCAGCCTTGGCATAGTCGCCCGCCGCGAGTGCCTCGCTGGCGCTGTCGAATTCGGCCTGTTCGCCCACCGCCAGTTCAGTCTGCGACTGGCTGGGCTGGGGCGAGGCCGCGGGCGTTACCTGCACGTCTCCGCCCAGGGTGGTACCTTGGGACAGTTTCGCGATATCGCAATCCGCCTCCAACTCGCACAGGCGGAACTCCAGATCGCCCACCCGGTTGCTGCCATCGGCAACCACGCGGTCGATTCTAGCATTGAGCTGCTCTGTCAGCCGCGTCAACCGCTGCAATTCTGCCTCAATCGCATCGACCCGCTCAAGAACTGTGCCCCCTGCCACCGAAGGCGAAGGCGAGCCAGTGGTCGAGAATTCGCGCTTGAGCCGCTGCACCTCGACATGCAGAACCGTCAACTCCTGCCTGATGTCGGCGAGCGTTTGCTGATCCTGAGCCGGTGCCTGCCCCGCAAATGCCAGAGAAACGGCAAAAACCGCGCCAGCAACTCTCATCCGCTTACCCCGTCAGATCCGTCGTCAGAACCGTCACGGCGCGGCGGTTCTTGGAATAGCAGGCCTCGTCGCTGCAAATCTCGATCGGGCGTTCCTTGCCATAGCTGACGGTCTTGAGCCGGCTGCCGGCCACCCCACGCGAGATCAGATACTCGCGCGCAGCATTGGCGCGGCGCGCCCCCAGCGCGAGGTTGTATTCGCGGGTGCCCTGCTCGTCTGCGTGACCCTCGATAGTCGCGTTGTAGTCAGTGTTGGTTAGCAACCACTGTGCCTGCGCCCCGAGGGTCGCCTGCGCCTCGGCGCTGAGCGTTGACTGGTCTACCGAGAACAGAACGCGGTCGCCGATCGCCTGGTTGAAATAGGCCGGCGAGGTGGGATCACTCACCAAGCCACTGCCAGCGCCCGCGCCAGCTCCGTTCAGATCGACAGCATTGCCATCGCCCAGATCCGCGGGATTTGTACAGGCTGTCAGCGCGAGCAACACGCCGATTACTGTTAGCTTGCTCAATACGTTCATTCCAGGTGCCTCACCTAAGATTTTCTTGTCTCTTTGATATCACATCGACTCGTCCATGTGAACGCGCGCCGAAGTGGGGGAATCCGCGGTTTACTTTTGCAACGGCGACCACGAAGGATCGCTGCCGCCATCGGGGGTGCGGACCGGGCGCAGATTGCGGCCCGAGATGTCGACGGAATAGAGCGCGGCGCGCCCGCTGGCGCCCTGCGTCTCGCGGGTGAACATGATGACGCGCCCATTGGGCGACCAGGTCGGCCCCTCGTCCAGGAACGAGGCGGTCAAGAGACGTTCCTCGCTGCCATCGGTGCGCATCACGCCGATATGAAACCGGCCCTTGCTCTGCTTGGTGAATGCGATCAGGTCGCCACGCGGCGACCAGACCGGCGTGCCATAACGGCCCTGACCGAAACTGATCCGGGTCGCCTCGCCGCCCGAGGCGGACATGACATAGAGCTGCGGCGTGCCGGATCGGTCGCTTTCGAACACGATACGGCTGCCATCCGGGGAATAGCTGGGCGCGGTCTCGATCGAGGGGGCGCTCGTCAGCCGGGTGCTTTGCCCTGAGGCGATATTCATCGCATAGAGGTCGGTATTGCCGCCCTGCGCCAGCGAGAACAGCACCGTCTGACCATCGGGCGAAAAGCGCGGCGCAAAGCTCATGGTGCCGTCCTGGCTTTGCAAGACGCGCTGTTGCACCTGGCCGACGTCCAGGATGTGGATGCGCGGAAAGCCACCCTGATAGCTGGTATAAAGCACGCGGTCGCCCGAGGGAGAGAAACGTGGCGCCAGCACGATCGACGAGCTGTCGGTCAGATACTGCACGTTGGCGCCATCGTAATCCATGATCGCCAAACGCTTGCGGCGCTGGTCCTTGGGTCCGCTTTCCGAAACGAAGGCGACGCGACTGTCAAAATAGCCGCCTTCGCCGGTGATCCGGCTATAGACCGCATCGGCCACCTTGTGCGCCATGCGGCGCCAGCCGTCGGTCGTGCCTGCAAATTGCAGGCCGCTGCCCAGTTCGGCCCCGGCGAACACGTCCCACAGGCGGAACCGCACCGTCAGCCGGTTGCCCGACACGCTGACCGCGCCGGTGATCAGTGCCTGCGCGTTGATCGCCTTCCAGTCGGCGAATTGCACCGGCGCGTCGAACGAGGTGACCTGACTGATATAGGCGGTCGACGGGATTTCACGGAACAGACCGCTGCCGGTCAAATCGTCGGCCAGAACGCGCGCGATCTCGGCCGCGTATTCGGCAGCGGCGGGACTGTCGGGCACGAAATTCGGCGCTGCATAGGGCAAGGGTTCGATGATCCCCTCATCGATGGTGATCCTGAGCGGTTGGTTCTGCGCCTGGGCCGCTCCGGCCAGCAGCGCTGCACCCAGAACAAGGCTGGTCAGAAATCTCATCATTTGATCCGCATCCTCTCGGGATTGAATGTCATTTCGATATCACGCCAGTGATCATATTTTTCACTGGGAAGTTTATAGCCCTTGGCCCCGCAACGGATGATAGCACGGCGCGCGGCCTCGTAGGCCTGTTTCGCGGCCCCCGACGATCCGCCAGAGCTTTCGATCATGCGGATCGAGCCGGTATCGGGCGTGCCGTCGGCATTCATCCGCACCGAAACCACCACTGTCGTCCTCAGCGCCTCGCTGGAAAGCGAGCCCACGTTCCAGCATTGCGACACCGCCACGCGCAGCGCGTCCTTCTCGCCGCTGGTCAACGGCGGGCCGGTGGGAGCTGGTGCGGCGGCCGGTTCCTCGGTCGCGGCCAGCGCTTCGGCCAGGGCATCGTTCACCGCGCTGCGGGTCTCGGCGGCCTGGCTGGCAGGTGCCGGATTCGCCTCGGGTTTTGCTGCGGGTTTTGCCTCGGGTGTGGCCGCGGGCTTGGTCTCGGCTGTCTGCGTGGGCTGCTGCGGGCGCGTCTTCGGGCGGGGCGAGCGCGACGGCGCCACCTCGGTCGTCGGATCGGCCTCGGGTTCAATCCGGTCGGTCGCCTCCTCGGGTGCGGTGGCGGGCTGCTCGGGCTGTGGCGTCTCGGCCCCTTGCTCGGCACTCACGGGCGGGGTTTCGACTGGATCCGGGCGCGCATCGGGCGGCGGTGCTGCCACCGGTTCCGGGGCGACGCGCTCAACCGGGCGCGGTTTGGGGCGCTTTCCCGGCGGTTCCGGCAACAGCACCGTTTCAGGCTCTGGCCGTTCCAGGCTGGGCGCCTCGCTGGGCACCTGCGGTTCCGGAGTGGGCTCGACCGGCTGCGGCGCAGGTTCGGGTTCGGGCCGGGCCACCGGCTGCGGCTCGGGGCGCACCGGTTCCGGCTCGGGCTCGGGCGCTGGTTCCACCGGCGCCGGCTGTTCGATGGGCGCGGTAGGCTGTTCCGGTTCGACGGGCTGTGGAATGATCTCGGGCGCCTCGCGCGGCGCGCTCAGCGCCGCGAACTCCTCGGCCGAAATGACCGAAACCTCCTGCACCTCGAAAGGCAAAGGATCCGAGCGGAAGGCACCGCCCAGAAAGGCCCATGCAACCAACGTGACATGGGCGAGCGCGGAAATCTTGGTGCCGGTCTGCAAACCGCTGCCTCACTCTCCGCCACTGTCGAGCCGTGGTCCGCCGGTATCGGTGACCAGCCCGACATTGGAAAATCCGCCCGCGTTCAGCGCCCCCATCACCTGCATCACCTGGGCATAGGGAATACCGCCATCGGCACGCAGATAGACCCGGTCGCTGCTGCGTTCGGCGGCAATGGCGCGCAGGCGCGCGACCAGCTCGTCGCGCGGCACGGCGGTTGTCTGGATCTGCACCTCACCCTCTGCCGTGATGGTCACGGTCAGCGGTTCCTCGTCATCCGAGGGCAGCGCGCCTGCGGCGGTCTTGGGCAGTTCGACCGGCACCCCGACGGTCATCAACGGCGCCGCCACCATGAAGATGATCAGCAGCACCAGCATTACGTCCACAAACGGGGTGACGTTGATCTCGGACATCGGCCGGGCGCGTCCGCGACGGCGCCCGCGCCGACGCCCGCCTGACCCGCCTTCGGATTGCTGAACCGCGGCCCCCATGGCTCAGCTGTCCAGCTGACGCGAGAGGATGGTGGCGAACTCGTCGGCAAACGCCTCGTAGCCCGCAACGATCCGGTCGCTGTCGGCGCTGAGCTTGTTGTAGAAAATGACCGCCGGGATCGCGGCCAAGAGGCCCAGACCGGTGGCCAGCAGCGCCTCGGCGATGCCCGGCGCCACAACGGCCAGGTTGGTGTTCTGCTGCTCGGCAATCTCGATGAAGGCGGTCATGATGCCCCAGACGGTGCCGAAAAGACCCACGAAGGGTGCGGTCGACCCGACCGTCGCCAGCACCGGCAGGCCGCGTTGCAGCCCTTCGGCCTCCTTGGCGATGGCCACGTCCATCGACCGGTCAATGCGCGCCTGCGCCCCGGCGATCAGGCCGCCGTCGTTGCGATGCGAGCGACGCCATTCGATCATGCCGGCGGCGAATATCTTCTCGGAACTGCCCTCCGGATCCGTCCCGATCTGTTCAAACAACTCGTCCAGCGGCTCGCCCGACCAGAAAGACCGATCAAACCGGTCCGCCTCGCGCCGGGTCGCGCGATACAGGATGTGTTTCTGAATGATAATGGCCCAGGCCCAGAACGATGCCAGAAGCAGCAACAGCATGACCAGTTTGACCGTCAGCGTCGCGCGGGCGAAAAGCCCCCACATCGAGAAATCGATTTCCTGCGCCAATGCCAGGGCTTCTGTTTCCATGAACCTGCTCTTTATTGCCCTATGACCGGTTTTCCGGCCTTGTTTCGCACGACGCTATAGCAGATTCCCGGCGATTTCCAACAGAACAGCAGAGGCGCCGAAAATTGTTACAGCAATGCGCGAATCTCCGCCGGGAGACGCACCGGCCGTCCCTCGCCGTTCATGCAGACGGCGGTGACGGTGGCCCGAAAGATCTCGGTCTCGCCGCGCCGGACGCTCTGCGCCATGGTCAATCGCACCCCTGACAGCGCGACCACCTCGGTCAGCACCGTCAAGTCGTCCTCGAACCGCGCGGGCGCCAGGTATTCGGCCTCGATCTTGCGCACCACCCAGACCAGCCCGGCCTCGCGCATCGCGTTCTGGTCGTTGCCCAACTTGCGCACCCAGTCCGAGCGCGCCCGCTCGATGTACCGCAAATAGTTGGCATGATAGACGATGCCGCCCATGTCGGTGTCTTCGTAATAGACCCGAACGGGAAAGACATGCGTCATTGCGGGCGCTCCATGCGGGCAAAAAGTCTGAGCGCATGAGAGGCGTCCCGCGCCGCCCCTGGCAGGATCGGATCATAGGCCGCACGGATCAACCCGGCAATCTCGGGCCGCAGAATCGTTGCGTCACCCGCCAGCCCAAGCGGCGATTGTTCGCGGAAAGCGGCCTCGGACCACAACAGCATGACTTGCACCACCTGGGCCAGCGCCAGCGTCTGGGCGGGCTGTGCCGCCATCTGCGCATCCATCCGCAAAAAGACGAATGCCGCGCGGATCGCCCCTCCTTCGTCAAAGCGAAAGGCGCGATACTGGTTCGCACCTGCTGCCGTCAGCCGTTCGACCAGCGGCGCCAGATCCGGAATCAGCCTGTCGAGGTCTGGGACTGCCAGAAGTTCCTCCCAGTCACGAAAGAAGAAAACCATGCAGTTGGCCCCCAGTTCGGGATCTGTCTCGGCCATCTTGTGACCCGCCAGCGCCATCACCGCCTCGAACGCGCCCTTTACCACCGACAGCGTTTCGTCATCGACCCCGAACACGATCGGCACCACAGGTCGCCCCCAGCGGGCGAACTGAAAACTGCCGTCGTCACGGGTGAACATGGCTTCGATTGTCTCAGGTGTCAGCATGGTGGACCGGCTCCGCAAAAAGGCGTCCCGTTTCTTGTCGAAACGCGGGCCAAGGTCCACCCCCGCCATTGCAAGATCGCAACCCGCGCCCCTTCACTTTGCCCAAAATACTCCGGGGGAGCCTACAAAATTCGGCGAATTTTGTAGGTGGGGGCAGCGCCCCCTTGCACATCCCCATCCCTAGCCGAACAGGTCGCTCTGCCCCGGCGGGCGCGGCGCGTCCAGGCCCAGATGCGTCCAGGCCTTCTGCGCCAGCATGCGCCCGCGCGGGGTGCGCTGGATCAATCCCTGCTGCAAAAGATAGGGCTCGATCACCTCTTCCAGCGAGTCCCGGCTCTCGCTCAAAGCCGCCGACAGGGTCTCGATCCCGACCGGCCCGCCGCCGTAATTTTCGGCGATGAGCCGCAGATAACGGCGGTCGGCGCCATCAAGGCCCAACTGGTCGACCCCCAGCCGGGTCAGCGCGTGATCAGCCAGTTCGCGGGTGATGCGGCCGTCGCCCTCGACCACGGCAAAATCGACCACCCGGCGCAGCAGGCGCCCGGCAATTCGCGGGGTGCCGCGGGCGCGCCGCGCGATTTCGCGCGCACCGGCCTCGTCGGCAGGGGCGCCCAGCTTGCGCGCATTGCGGCTGACGATTTCGAACAACTCGTCAACGGTGTAGAACAGCAGCCGGGTCGGAATGCCGAACCGGTCGCGCAGCGGCGTGGTCAACAGGCCCATCCGCGTGGTCGCCCCGACCAGCGTAAAGGGCTGCAACTCGATCCGCACGGTCCGCGCGGCGGGCCCGTCGCCGATCACAAGGTCCAGTTCGAAATCCTCCATCGCGGGATAGAGCACCTCTTCAACCGCCGGGTTCAGCCGGTGGATCTCGTCGATGAACAGCACATCGCGCGCCTCGAGATTGGTCAGGATCGCCGCCAGATCCCCCGCCTTGGCCAGAACCGGCCCCGAGGTCATCCGGAAATTCACCCCCAGCTCGCGCGCCATGATCTGTGCCAGCGTCGTCTTGCCCAGGCCGGGCGGGCCATGGAACAGCGTGTGATCCATCGCTTCACCGCGTTGGCGGGCCGATTGCACGAAAATGCGCAGATTAGCCCGCGCCTCGGCCTGACCGATGAATTCGTCCAGCGCCTGCGGACGCAGGGCGCGGTCATTGTCCTCGGGCAACGGGTCTGGCCGCAGGGTCGGATCGGCGTCAGTCATCTGTCATCTCCCGCAAGGACGCCCGCCAGGGCGGATCGAGCGCACCTCATGTCTTGGGCGCGAGCAGGCGCAGCGCCGCGCGGATCAGCTCTGCCTCTCCCGCCTCGGGCGCTTCGGCGGCGGCCTGTGCCACGGCGGCGGCAGCGTCCGAGGGGCCATAACCCAGATTCGAGAGCGCCGACAGGGCACCTGCGGTCGCGGCACCGGCGCCGCTGGGCGGCGCGGTCTTGCGCGGCGCCGGCGCGGTGGGTTCGATCACCTCGACCACCTCTGCCGCGCCCTCCATTGCCTGGGCCACCGTGCCGCCCATCGCCATAACCCCCGGCGCCTTGTCCTTGAGGTCGAGCACGATGCGTTGCGCCGTTTTCGGCCCCACGCCCTTGGCCGACTTGACCGAGGCCCAGTCGCCCAGCGCAATCGCCCGGCTTACCCCGTCCGGCCCCAGCGCACCCAGAATGGCAAGCGACACCTTGGCCCCGACCCCCTGGACCGAACACAACAGCCGGTGCCATTCCTTCTCGGCCAGCGACATGAAGCCATAAAGCTGCATCAGATCCTCGCGCACCACCATATCGGTGTACAGCGCCACCGCCTCGCCCACACCCGGCAGCGCCGCCAGCGTCCGATCCGAGCAATAGACGATATAGCCGACCCCGCGCACGTCGATCAGTACATGGTCGGTCGCGCGATAATCGAGCCGCCCTGTCAGCTTGCCGATCATGCCCGCACCTCTCTCTGGCTCAGCGCCTTCGCGCCTCCGTAATAGGCGTGGCAGATGGCGATGGCCAGCGCATCCGCCGCATCCGCCCCCTTGGGAAGGCAGCCGGGCAATTGCAGCTTGACCATGTGAATGACCTGTTCCTTTTCCGCGTGACCGACACCCACCACCGTCTTCTTGACCCGGTTCGGAGCGTATTCGCCAACAGGCAGCCCGGCCTGCGCCAGCGTCAGCAGCGCCACACCGCGGGCCTGACCCAGTTTCAGCGTGCCCGCCCCGTCCTTGTTGACGAAAGTCTGTTCGATCGCCGCCTGATCAGGCCGGTGCGCGGCGATCACCTCGACGATCTGATTGTGCAGCGACAACAACCGCTCGCCCAGATCGTCGCCATCGGAATGACACAGCCCGTTCGCCACATGCGACAGCCGACTGCCCCGCGACTCGATCACGCCCCAGCCCAGCGTTCTCAAGCCTGGATCAATGCCAAGTATACGCATGTGTCCGCCCTGCCCGCCCGTTGTTGTAACTTTTTTCACGAAATAGCACGAAAGGGGAACATTTTCCAAGCGCTTTACGCTCACGCATGATTCCGACGCCTCGGATCCCGTTTTCGACTTCCTGCACAAAACCGACATGCTGCGACGCAGAAAGCGACAGGTTTTCACAGTCGATTTACCCAATATTTCATAAGGGTTTCGACGAATTTGACCTATGCAATCAGCGCATGCCCAACATGCAATTTGCGCGCTTGCTTTGTCGATTTTCGGCGACTAGATGCCCGGCTGAAACAACGACCACTACTCACAACCCTATAGAGGACGCACGGATATGGCCGCACTGGACACCACCCGCTTCGCTCAAGGCTCCTTCGGCCTCGTTGGCCGTTTCGCTGCTCTTGGCACCACCATCGCAAACGCGTTTGCCGCCTGGAACGACGCCCGCGCAACCCGCAATGCGCTGACCGCGCTGAGCGACCGCGAGCTGGAAGATATCGGCCTGAGCCGCGCCGACATCGACACCGTCGCCGCAGGCAAGACCGTTTACTAAGTTCATCCCGCTCCCTCGGGACAACAGCAAACGCCGCATGCAAGAAATAGCATGCGGCGTTTTTTCTTCGCCGAGGGAAAATCAGCGCAGAATGGGCCCGATCTGTTCGGCAAGGAACAGGCTTGCCGGATCGACCTGCATCACCCAGGCTCCGGCTTGTTCGACCGGCGTGCCCTCAGCCAAGCTCGACAGGCGGGCGTCATAGCTGTCAGGGCCGAGACTGGCCAACAAAAATGCCTTGAAAGCGAGGATCGCCAAGCACAATAGAAGCAGCGCCCGAAACGGCATTTGCACGCTCGCGCGGCGGGGCTTCAATTCGATCAGCCCATCTTTGCGCATGCGAGCGGTATAGCCGCGCGACAGAGCCTCGTGCTTCTTATTCAATCGACGAATGCGTTGGTCGAAGTCGACATTGTTATCGACCATGGCAACCTCCATACACCGGCCCCCACCAGCGTTGGAACTATGCTACGGTCGAAATTGGGCGAAACCAAGGCGGATGTATAAAATGCCTGTAAAACTGGCCTAAATTGCGTCGATTTTGCGAAGCAGCAGCGTAGTCCAGTCACCAATCACCCCGCGATCGACAAGATTGGTTCCGGCCTGCGCATAAACCGCGATCACATCATCGGCCTGTTCGTTGAGAATACCGGACAGAATCGCATAGCCGCCGGGTCGCAGATGCGATGCGACGTCGGGGGCTAACGCCACCAGAGGTCCTTTCAGGATATTGGCGAAGATCAAATCATAGGGCGCCTGTGCTGTCAGATCGGGATGGTCAAAGCCCGCTGCCTCCAGACAGGTGACCGCGCCCTCCATGCCGTTGGCTTTCAGGTTGGCTTCGGCCACCTCAACCGCGACCGCGTCGATATCCGATGCCAGAAAATCGCCCTGCCAGACCCGCGCCGCCGCCATCGCCAGCACCGCGGTGCCGCAGCCGATATCGGCCACCTTGGCGGCAGTGAACCCCTGCTCGATCAGCCCGTCCAACGCGCGCAGACAGCCCAGTGTGGTGCCGTGGTGGCCGGTGCCAAAAGCCATCGACGCCTCGATCAGCAGCGGGATGCGATCCGCTGGCACCTTGTCGGCATCGTGGCTGCCATAGACAAAGAAGCGCCCCGCCTCGACCGGCGACAACTCGCGCCGGACATGAGCGACCCAATCGGTTTCGGGCAGTTCCGACACCACGAAGGGCTGGGCGCCATGCACCGCCGCCAACAGCGCCAGCGCGGTATCGTCGGGGGTCTCGGTGAAATAGCCGCCGACCTCCCACAGGCCCGAGCCGTCCTCCAGCTCGAACACGCCGATACCGGTGGGTTCGGGGGTCAGGCTCTCCATCGCCTCGCCCAGCGCCTCGGCCTGGGATTTGCCGGTCAGGGTGGTCAGAGCGGTAAAGGTGGGCATCAGCGTCTCCTGTATCTGTCAGGATGCGCGTAGGGCCGTGGCGGCGCGAGGTCAAGCCGTGGCAGGTGCCGGCGGCCCAGGCCAACGACGAACCGCCAGCCCCAGAACGACGCCCCCAGCCCCACCGCCAGACTGCACAGCGCCTGCGCATAGATCACCCCGGTTGCCCCGTAGGCTCCCGCCAGCCAGAGCGCGGCGGGCAGCGTCAGCGCCCCGTCGCGCAGCCAGGTAGTCAGCGTCGCCCGCCGCGCCTTACCCAAAGCGTTAAAGGCGGCATTCGAGACAAAAAGCAGCGCGGCAAAGACAAATCCACCCGCGCCCACATAGGTAAAGGCGCGCAGCACCTCGAGCGCGGGGCCTTGCAGGTCGAACACCGCCCCGATACCCGGGGCGGCAAGGCTCAGCACCGCCCACATCACCAGCGTATAGCCAAGGCCGAACAGCACCGCGTCGCGATAGGTGCTGCGCAGGCGCGCATGTTCTCCGGCGCCGAAGTTCTGGCCGAAGATCCCGCCGATGGCCCCCGCCAACGAGAAGATGCCGCCAAAGGCCACCACCGTCAGCCGCCCCACCACGGCCCAGCCCGCCATCGCCTGATCGCCGAACTGCGCCATGACCGAGGTCAGGATGTAATTGCCGACCGGGGCGGCCAGCTGGGTCAGGATGGCCGGCACCGCGATCACCATGAACGGGCGCCAGGTTGCCAGCAGGTCGCGCCGCCGGGGCCGGGCCAGCAGGTCATGCGGCCCCGTGGCAAAGCGGAACGCCATCGCCAGCATGACGAACCGCGACAGCACCACGCCCAGCGCGGCGCCATCCAGCCCCATTTCCAGCCCGTAGATCAGGAACGGGTCGATCACCATCGCCACCCCGCCCGATGTCAGCGTCACCGACATCGAGCGCATGCCGTCCCCCTCGGCCCTGAGCGCGCCATTGGCGACCATACCCGCCGCCATTACCCCCAGCGAGGGCACCGACAGCGCCAGATAGCGCGCCGCCAGTTCCGCCGTTTCGCCACTGGCGCCCGATAGCTGAACGATCTGATGACGGAAAACAAAGATGACGAGGCCGACAAGGCTCTGGATGGCAAAGGCCAGCAGCATCGCCGCCGTGGCATGCCGCCGTGCCAGCCCGCGCCGCCCCTGCCCGATCCCGCGAGAAATGAGCGCCACCGCGCCGATCATCAGCCCGATGCCGACGCTTACCGACAGGAACTGGATGGCAAAGGAAAAGCCGATCGCCGCCATCAGGCGCGGCTCCCCCAGCCGGGAAATCCAGTAGAGATTGGCCGCATCGACCAGAAAGACAAAGGTGATCCCCATCGCGCCGGTCAGGGTCATGCGGATCACATGCCCCATGGTCGAGCCGCTCAGGAACCGCCCGCGCCGCTCCATCCGGCTATTCCGCCGGGGCGGCGGGCATGTATTTCGACAGCACCGTCTCGTTGCCCGGTTCGGGGTGACGTGGAATCAGCAGCGACAGGCCAAGCGAGATCAGCGCCATGCAGGCCGCCAGCCCGAACACCGCCGCAGGAGACACCACCCAGAGCAGACCCAGCAGCACCGGCAGGAACACCGCCGCGATATGATTGATGGTAAAGGCAACGGCGGCGGTCGGCGCGATATCGGCCGGGTCGGCGATCTTCTGGAAATAGGTCTTCAGCGCCAGCGCCAAGGCGAACAGGATATGGTCGATCACGTAAAGGATCGCCGCCAGCATTACGCCCCAGCCGAACCAGTAGATGCCACCATAGGCGGCAAAGACCATCGCCAGGCCGGCATACTCGAATATCAATGTGCGCCGTTCCCCGAACCGGGCCACCGCCCGTCCCAACAGCGGTGCGACCCCCATATTGATCACCAGGTTGATCAGATAGAGACCGGTCAACTCGTGCACGTCGAACCCGAACTTCTCGACCATCATGAAGCCTGCGAAGACCACAAAGATCTGCCGCCTTGCGCCCGCCATGAATTGCAGCGCGTAGTAAAGCCAGTAGCGCCGGCGCAGGATCAGTTTCTTGGTCTGCGGCGTCGGAGCATCGAATTGCGGATAGGCCAGCAGGCAAAAGAGGGCGATCACCACGGTCAACCCGCCCGCCGCCATGAACACCGTGTTATAGCTCAGCTCGAACCGGTCCCAGGTCAGCACGATCAGCCCATAGATCACCAGGGTCGAGGCCGATCCGGTGGCCACCAGCCAGCCCAGCATCTGCGGCGCGCGGTCCTTTGACAGCCATTGCAGTTGCAGCGACTGATTCACCGTCTCGTAATAGTGAAACCCGATCGAGCTGAAGAGGGTCACCATCAAGAGGCCGCCCAAGCTGGGAAACCAGGCGGTGACCGCCGTGGCCACCCCGAGCAACATCAGCGAGATCAACCCCAGCACCTGCTCGCGCATCACCAGGATCACCGCGATCACGCCGACGGCCAGAAAGCCCGGTATCTCGCGCACCGTGTGCAGCAACCCGATATCGGCACCGTCGAAATTCGCCACCTCGATGACAAAGTTGTTGAGCAGCGCGCTCCACGCGTTGAAGGCGATGGGCATGGCAATGGCCATCGCGAACAACAGCGTGACGGGACGGCGCCAGAACGGCAGGCCGGTGGCCTGAGACAGGGGAACAGGTCGGAACATGGCGAATGCCTTACGCCCATTCCCTCGCCTTGGCGAGAGCAAAGCCCGCACTGCACAATCGCTCTGCATCAGCGCGCAGCCCGGTCCGGCGTCGCCGCATGACCTAAATCAAATCACATATCGGAATGTGTCGCTATAACGGCGCAACTTTTGCAGCCCGGAGAGCGTCATGGATCTTGTAAGCCTTGTCGAACGCATCGGCGAAGCCCCCACCGCCGCCCTGTTCGGGTTGATCACCGGCATCACCTTTGGTGTCGCGGCACAGCGGTCGCGATTCTGCCTGCGCGCGGCCACGGTCGAATTTGCCCGTGGCCGGATGGAGGACAAGGTGGCGGTCTGGCTGCTGACCTTTTCCACGGCGCTGGTCTGGGTGCAGGCGGCGCAGTTGATGGGGCTGATGAACGGTGCCGATGCCCGTATGATGGCGGTGCCCGGCAGCTGGTCGGGGGCGATCATCGGCGGGCTGATGTTCGGCGCGGGCATGGTTCTGGCGCGCGGATGTTCCGGGCGCTTGCTGGTGCTGGCGGCCACCGGCAACCTGCGCTCGGTGGTATCCGGGCTGATCTTTGCAGTTGTCGCACAGATGAGCCTGTCGGGCCTGTTGTCACCGCTGCGCGACAAGCTGGCGGCGCTGTGGATCACCGAGGGCGGACGCAACATGAACCTGCTTACCACCTTTGGCCTGCCGGAATACGGCGGGTTGGTGCTGGGCCTGATCTGCGCCGTTTTCGCGCTGGTGCTGGCGCGGCGCCACCGGATCGGCGCGGCGCGGCTGGTCTTTGCCTCGGGCGTGGGCTTTGCCGTCGCGCTGGGCTGGGTGCTGACCTATGCGCTGAGTCAGGTGGCCTTTGAGCCGGTGCAGATCGAAAGCGCCACCTTCACCGGCCCCTCGGCGCATACGCTGATGTTCTTTCTCGACCGCAACGCGGTTCTGGAATTCGATGTCGGGCTGGTGCCGGGCGTGTTCATCGGCGCGATGATCGCGGCGGCGCTGGCGGGCGAGATGAAGATCCAGGCCTTTGACGGGCCGGTCACCATGCGCAAGGCGATGATCGGAGCGGCGCTGATGGGGTTCGGCGGCATGCTGGCGGGCGGCTGCGCCATCGGGGCAGGCGTGACCGGCGGCTCGATCTTTGTCGGCACCGCCTGGGCGGCGTTGTTCTTCATGTGGGTGGGGGCCATGGCCACCGATTTCCTGATCGACCAGCGCGCCACCAGCGCCCGGGTCGCCTGATCACGAAAACGCGAGGCTAGGGATTATTTCCGGCGCGCTGGCGTCCTTTGTTCTGCCGGTTGCATGAGGCACCGGTTGAGTGAGATCAGAAGGACACCCGATATGACCCTGAAACCCAGCCTTGCCCTGGCCGCCCTGTCGCTGGCCATTGCCACATCCGCCCTAGCCGCCAACGCAATCCAGACCGGCGACACCGCCAAGGGCGCGGTGCTGACCGATGGAAATGGCCTGTCGCTTTATACCTTTGACAAGGACATGCCCGCGGTGTCGAACTGCTATGACGATTGCGCGGCGAAATGGCCGCCGCTCGAGGCCGCCAATACCGCCCGCCCGCAGGGCGAATTCGGCATCGTGCTGCGCGCCGACGGCTCGCGCCAGTGGACCCACAAGGGCATGCCGCTCTACACTTGGATCAAGGACAGCAAGGCCGGTGACATCACTGGTGACGGGGTCAAGGGCGTCTGGCATCTGGCCCGTCCCTGACGGCGGAGCGGTTGAATGGCGATCCTCGACCAGATCGAAGCCCTGATCCCCGACTTGCGCCGCTATGCCCATGCGCTGATGCGGGACCGCGAGGCAGGCGACGACCTGGTTCAGGATTGCCTGGAACGGGCGGTGGCAGGCCTTGCTGGCCGCCGCCCGGACGGCTCCCTCCGGGCCTGGCTGTTTCGCATCCTGATCAACCGGCATCGCGACCTGCGCCGCCGCGCGGCGCGCGCGGGCCATCTGGTGGCGGTCGAGGATCTGGTGGTGGAACCGGCCCATCCTGCCGGTCAGGACAGCCATATGGCCCTGCGCGAGACCGAGGCCGCGATTGCCCGCCTGCCCGAGGATCAGCGCCGCGCGCTCTTGCTCGTGGCGCTGGAAGGGGCCAGTTTCGACGAGGCAGCGGCGGCGCTCGACATCCCCAAGGGCACGCTGATGTCGCGGCTGGCGCGCGCGCGGACCAATCTGAGAACCATGACCGGGCGCGGGGAGCCCTCCGCCGGCCCGGCCCAAAGGGGTAAAGGCGTATGACCCAGGACCCGCTGAACGACGAAGAGCTGATCGCCTATTTCGAGGATGCGCTGCCGGTGGACGAACGCGCCGCGCTGGAGGCGCGGCTGGCGCAGGATCCGCGCGCGCAGGCGCTGCTGGAGGACTGGGCGCGGCAGAATGCCAAGATCCGCGCGCTTTATGGCGAGTCCGATGCCGAACCGGTGCCCGCGCGGCTGCGCGAGGCCCTGCGCCCGCCCCCGGCGCCGCGCCCGCCGCTGTTGCGGCAGGCGCTGGCGGCGATAGCCCTGTTGGCGCTGGGTCTTGTTGGAGGCTGGGCCGGGCACGCCCGACTGGGCGACCCCTCACCCGCTCCGGCCCTGGCCGATGCGGCGCTGACCGCGCATAACACCTATGTGGTCGAGGTTGTGCATCCGGTCGAGGTGCCCGCCAGCCAGCGCGACCATATGGACAGCTGGATGTCCAAGCGCATCGGCGCGCCGGTCAGCCCGCCGGACCTGTCGACCTCGGGCTTTACCCTGATGGGCGGGCGTGTCCTGCCCGCAGGCGACCGGGTGGCCGGGCTCTACATGTACGAGAACGCCCAGGGTCTGCGGATCACCCTCTATGTGGCGCAGCAAGAGGCAGGCGACAGCGCCTTTCGCTTTGGTGGAGACCGGCAGACCGAAAGCCTGCACTGGGCCGAGGGCGGGCTGGGATTTGTCCTGACCGGCGCCCTGCCCCGCGACGCTCTGCGCCAGATGGCCACCAGCGCCTATGAGCAGTTGCTGTAGCAGCGGAGGGGCTGGTCAGGGGGCGCTGCCCCCTCGGCCTTTGGCCTCACCCCCGGAGTATTGCCGACCAGAAAGAAGCCCGAATGCGGGCACTGCTTCTTTCTGGTTTAGAAATACTCCGGAGCGCGAGGCGGAGCCTCGCAAAATCGGATCAAAGAAAGCTTTGCGGATCGATATCGACGCTGAGGCGCAGGTCGCCCTTCAGCCGCAGCGGCGCGATCCAGCGGGCGATGGCCTCTTGCAGCGGTGCGCCCTTGGGCGCCTTGACCAGGAGCCGCACCCGGTGACGGCCCCGGATGCGGGCGATGGGCGCGGGCGCGGGGCCGAAGACCTGCGCCCCGATCTGGCGCAGGGGCGCGTCGTTGCGCGCCATGGCGGTGCCGAGATCGAAGACCGGTCCGGCCTCGGGGCCCGACAGGATGATCCCGGCCATCCTCCCATAGGGCGGCACTCCGGCGGCTTGACGCTCTGCCGCCTCGGCCCGCCAGAACCGTTCCTCGTCGCCGGCAAGAATGGCGCGGATCACCGGGTGTTCCGGCTGATAGGTCTGCAACAGCGCCTGTCCCGGCTTCTCGGCCCGCCCCGCCCGGCCCGCCACCTGCCGCATCAGCTGAAAGGTGCGCTCGGCGGCGCGCAGGTCCGAGCCCTGCAAACCGAGATCCGCATCGATCACCCCCACCAGCGTCAGCAAGGGAAAATTGTGCCCCTTGGCCACGAGTTGAGTGCCGATGACGATGTCCGCCTCGCCTGCCGCGATCGCCTCGATCCGCTGTTTCAACGCGCGGGCGGTGCCGAACATGTCCGAACTGAGCACCGCCAGCCGCGCCTCGGGAAAGCTGGCGGCGGCCTCTTCGGCCAGCCGCTCGATGCCAGGTCCCACCGGGGCGAGCCGCCCTTCGGCGGCGCAATGGGGGCAGGTGTCGGGGATCGGTTTGGTCTCGCCGCATTGATGGCACATCAGCCGTTTCAGGAACCGGTGTTCGACCATGCGCGCATCGCAATGGTCACAGCCGATCTGCTGGCCGCAGGCCCGGCAGAGCGTGACCGGGGCATAGCCGCGCCGGTTGAGGAAAAGCAGCGATTGTTCGCCTTTGCCCAATCGGTCAATCACCGCGCGACGCAAGCTGGGCGAAATCCAACTGGAAGGCTGCATCGTCTCGGCCCGCATGTCGATGGCCTGCATCTGCGGCAGCACCGCCGCACCGAAACGCGAAGTCAGCTCCAGCCGCTCGTATTTACCCGCATCCGCATTGGCCCAGCTTTCCAGCGAGGGCGTGGCACTGGCAAGCACCACCCGCGCGCCGCAGATCGCCGCCCGCAGCACCGCCATGTCACGCGCATTATAGAGAACGCCATCCTCCTGCTTGTAAGAGGTGTCGTGTTCCTCATCGACGATGATCAGGCCAAGATCCCGAAACGGCAGGAACAGCGCCGAGCGCGCACCCACCACCAGCTGTGCCTCGCCCTGCCCCACCATGCGCCAGACTCGGCGGCGTTCGGTCATTGTGGCACCCGAATGCCATTCGGCGGGCCGCGCGCCGAACCGCGCCTCGACCCGGGTCAGGAACTCGGCCGTGAGCGCAATCTCCGGCAGCAGCACCAGCGCCTGTCGCCCCATGCGCAGCGCCTCGGCCACCGCCTCCAGATAGACCTCGGTCTTGCCGGCACCGGTCACCCCCTTGAGCAGCGTGGTGCCGTAGCGCCCGCTGCGCAGCCCGGCCCGCAGGCTGTCGGCGGCGCGGGACTGATCCTCGGTCAGCGCCTTGCCGGGCAGGTCGGGATCGAGATGCGGATAAGGCAGATCGCGCGGGCTGTCCTCTTCCCGCACGGCCCCCTGTTTGACCAGCCCCTTGACCACCGACGCGGTCACCCCCGCCATTTCGGCCAGTTCCTTGAGGGTGAAGGCGAGCCCACCATAGTCGCGCAACACCTCAAGAACACGGGCGCGCGCATCGGTCATGCGGTCGGGGTCCCCCGCGCCCAGCCGATAGATCTTGCGCATAGAAGGCGGGTCACCCAGACCCGGCGCGCGGGTGGCCAGGCGTAGCATCGCGGGCATCGGGGTCAGCGTATAATCGGCGGTCCGGCCCAGAAAGGCGCGCATTTCCTCGCGCATTGGCGCCACGTCGAGCACCCTCAGCACCGAGCGTACCTTGGACCGGTCAAAGTCACCCCGCCCCGGCCCCCAGACCACGCCCAGCACCTTGCGCGGGCCCAGCGGTACCTCGACAAAGGCACCTGAAAAGCAGCCCCCTTCGGGCGCCTTGTAATCGAGCGTCCGGTCGAGCGGCTGCGTGGTCAGGACCGAGACAAGCGCCCCCTCTTCGAAAAACCCGCCGCTGTCCAAGCCGCCCGTGTCCAAGCTGATGGCTCCCGTCAAACCTCATGTGCCGGCACAGCCCGGCATTCGGGGTTTGCGCCGCCTGTCTCATGAGGTAAAGGCAAGCCAGACCGAGGCCAACCCATCAAAGGACTGCCCCATGAAATTCTTCGTTGATACCGCCGAGATCGACGCCATCGCCGAGTTGAACGACCTGGGCATGGTGGACGGCGTCACCACCAACCCCTCGCTGATCAAGAAATCGGGCCGCGACATCATCGAGGTCACCCGTGAGATCTGCGCCATGGTCGACGGGCCAGTGTCCGCCGAGGTGACCGCCACCGATGCCGAAACCATGATCGCCGAAGGCCGCAAGCTGGTCGAGATCGCCGGCAATATCGCGGTCAAGGTGCCGCTGACCTGGGACGGGCTGAAGGCCTGCAAGGTGCTGTCGGACGATGGTCACATGGTGAACGTGACGCTGTGCTTCTCGGCCAACCAGGCGCTTCTGGCGGCCAAGGCGGGCGCGACCTTCATCTCGCCCTTCATCGGGCGGCTCGACGATATCAACCTGGACGGGATGGACCTGATCCAGGACATCCGTACCATCTATGACAACTACGGGTTCGAAACGCAGATCCTGGCGGCCTCGATCCGCTCTGTGAACCATATCCTCGACAGCGCGCGGATCGGCGCCGACGTGATCACCGCCCCGCCTGCGGTGATCAAGGCGATGGTGAACCACCCGCTGACCGACAAGGGGCTCGATGCGTTCCTGTCCGATATCAAGGCCGCCGGGATCAAGATCCTCTGAGGCATCGCCCTCGCGGCGCGCTCACGCACCGCGAACAACCGGGGAAAAGCCCAAGAAAATTCGACGAATTTTCTTGGGCGCCCCGCACCGGCAGCGTTCTTGCCCAAACCGTGTCGCAGCACATCCGGTGGTAGATTTCCGCCCGAGTGTTGATTTTTCGGCAGAAAAATCGCATTCCCGTGTTATAAAACGTCGCAACATAAAACGAGGCGTGAATGAGCAGCAGCCCGAAGCTGGACGAAACCTTGCGCGAGGCGATCATCGCCAAGCCGCAAGTGGTATTGGATGACAAGGACATCATGCATGCGCTTGTCGCCGCGAACGAGCGGGCGATGGGCGGCAATGTCGTCGATCTGCGTGGCATCGCCATGGAGCGGCTCGAGGCCCGGCTGGACCGGCTCGAGGACACGCATCGCTCGGTCATCGCGGCCGCTTATGAGAACCTTGCCGGCACCAATCAGGTGCAGCGTGCGGTCCTGCGGCTGCTCGACCCGGTGGATTTCGAAACCTTCCTGCGCGATCTCGGCACCGAAGTGGCCGAGGTTTTGCGCGTCGATGCGATCCGGCTGGTGCTGGAAAGCAGCCAGGCCGAGCGCGGTGCCTCGCTGGAACGGCTCGACGATGTTCTGACCGTAGCACAGCCCGGATTTGTCGACAGTTACCTGACCGCCGGGCGCAACGCGGTGGCGCGTCAGGTCACGCTGCGCCAACTTCAACAGGCCACCCCGCAGGTCTATGGCCGCCGCGCCGACTGGATCCGGTCCGAGGCTTGCCTGAAACTCGACTTGGGCCCCGGTCGCCTGCCCGGCATGCTGGCAATGGGAGCCGAGGACCCGCATCAGTTCACCCCGCAATTGGGTACCGACCTGCTTTCTTTCTTTGCCGGCGTGTTCGAACGCACGATGCGCCGCTGGCTGTCGTGAGCCTGATCTCGCCGGCCTGCCGCGATGCATTGCAGCATTGGCTGGACACGCAGCGGGCACTGGCCGGTCGGGCGGACAACACCATCACCGCCTATCGCACCGATGTGGTCGAGTTCATGTCCTTCATGACCGTGCATTTTGGTGCGACGCAAGGGCTGGCACCGCTGGCCCGTATCGGGGTTCCCGACATGCGGGCCTGGATGGCCCAGATGCGCGCCGACGGGATCGGACCCCGCTCGCTGGCGCGCAAGCTTTCGGCGGTCAAGAACTTCTATCGCTGGCTGGCCGAACGCGAGGGGTTCGAGCCCACCGCCGTGCTGTCGACCCGGGCGCCCAAATTCCAGAGGAAACTGCCCCGCCCACTGGCCGAGGATGCGGCGCGCGCGATGATCGACACGGTCGAGCTGCAATCGACCAAACCCTGGATCGCCGCCCGCGACATGGCGGTGGTGACCCTGCTTTATGGCTGCGGGTTGCGCATCTCCGAGGCGCTGTCGCTGACCGGGCGCGCGGCACCGCTGCCCGCCACGCTGCGCATTCGCGGCAAGGGCGGCAAGGAACGTCTGGTGCCGGTGATCCCCGTAGCCCGCGCATCGGTCGATGCCTATCTGCGGCTCTGCCCCTGGCCGTTGGAGCCTGACGCACCGCTGTTTCGCGGTGCCCGGGGCGGTCCGCTGAACGCCCGCAGCATCCAGGCGGTGATGGCCAAGGCACGGATGCAGCTGGGCCTGCCCGCCACCGCCACGCCGCATGCGATGCGCCACAGCTTTGCCACCCACCTGCTCGAAGCCGGCGGCGACCTGCGCGCGATTCAAGAGCTGCTGGGCCATGCCTCTTTGTCGACCACACAGGCCTATACCGCCGTGGACACCGCCCACCTGATGGAAGTCTACAACCGCAGCCACCCCAAGGCCTGACGCCCGCGCCCCGGAACCGATTGCAGCAGACGAATTGCAACCCTGTCATTTTTCCGTCATGAGAGGCGGATGACACCTCAGTTCCGCGCTCTCTTCGTCCATCTCTTTACCGCCACCGGCGCTGTCTTTGCCATGCTGGCGATGCTGGCGGCGGTAGATGCCAAATGGGACCTGATGTTCCTGTGGCTGGTTGTGGCCTTCTTTGTCGACGGGCTCGACGGGCCGATGGCGCGCCGCTACCACGTCAAGACCTATGCCCCCGAATTCGACGGGGTGCTGCTGGACCTGATCATCGACTATCTGACCTATGTGTTCATCCCCGCATTCGCCCTGTTCAAATCGGGGTTGATGGATGGCTGGACCGGCTGGTTTGCGATCATCATCATCACCTTTGCCAGCGCCATGTATTTCGCCGACACAAGGATGAAGACCAAGGACAATTCGTTCTCGGGCTTTCCGGGTTGCTGGAACATGGTGGTGCTGGTGATATTCGCGCTCGAGCCAAATTTCTGGGTCAGCCTGGTGCTGGTCACCGTGCTGGCGGTGTCGATGTTCCTGCCGCTCAAATTCGTTCATCCGGTCAGAACGCAACGCTGGCGCGCGGTAACCCTGCCGATGGCGCTGGCCTGGACCTTCTTCGCGGGCTGGGCCGCCTGGGTCGGTTTTCACCCCGAGAGCTGGGCGCATTGGGGCCTGGTGGTGACCAGCCTCTACCTGATCTTCGCGGGGATCGCCCAGATGGTCATTCCCGAGAAAGACATAGCCAGTCCCTTCTGACCCCAACCGCCCGGTTGCCGGGCTGAATCGAGGGCGCTCCCCGGATCAGGCGCCGGATCCGCATCCCCTGCGCAGTGGCGCTCGCGACCAATGCGTCGGTATCGACCGGATGACCCGGTCGCGCTGCCGGGGCTGGCCCATGGCGCAATGACAGGATCATCCGGCCCCGCGGCGACAACCGTGCCAAAGCGGTGGTCAACCCCTCTTGCTGCGCTTGCGGCGACAGGTGATGAAACACCCCGATCGTCAGGATCAGGTCAAAGCGCAGTCCCACCCCGCGAAGCCGGGTCAGGTTGGGCAATCGGTCATCGACCCAGGTGATCGGGTGGCCGCGATGACGCTGCCGCCCCGCGGCGCGAAAGGCGGCCACCGGCTCTACCGCCCAGACCCGATGTCCGCGCGCTGCCAGCCAAGCCGCATCCCGCCCACTGCCGGCCCCGAGATCCAGACAAAGACCGGGGTTTTCAGGCAGATCATCAATGACCGGAGCCAGCACATCTGCACTGTCCAGCGCCTCGAAAGCGGCAATCAGCGCTTCGGCCTCGGCCGCATAGCCACATCGCACCGGTCGGCCACGCAAGCCGCTCACATGATATCTTCGATCTCGAAGTCCTGACCGTTATGGGCAAAGCTCTCGCCCGCACGCAGGTCCTTCATCGCCAGATAGATCGGACTTTGCATCGAGATACCCATATAGGTTTTGCCATCCACGTCGAACCGGGTGGTCGAGACACAGACCACGAAGTTGCGCCCACCAAAGGACACCACCGCGCCCGGCCCAACCGTGTCGGTCAGCGCGAAATCGGTATTCTCGATGACATCGATCTTGGCGTGATGCGCCTGAACCGGGGCATCAAAGGCGGCGGCCAGATCGCGGTTCTCGCGCGCGGCGACCAGATCGTCCTTGTCATGCACCTCACGGTCGCCCAGTTGCGCCTCCTTCAGGAAGGCTTCGTAATGCGCCTTGGCCGCGGCCAGTTCGGCCGCCTCCAGCGACATCAGCTTGTCATGCACGGCCTGTTTCTGCGCGGCACGGTCGGTCATCTGCGTCTCCTGTCCATGTTCCAGACGATATCTGAATGGGTTGACGCCCAGCTTGCCTTGATCTGGGTCAGATGAGCAAGCCCGCAGCCCCTTCCAGTCGTAAAAGAGCCACCTTGGTCTCCACGCCACCCTCTCCGGAAAACCCGGTCAGGCCACGGGCGCCCATCACCCGGTGACAGGGGATGATCACCGGGATCGGATTGCCGCCACAGCACTGGCCCACTGCCTGGGCCGAGGAGCCGAGATCGCGCGCGATCTCGCCATAGGTGCGGGTATAGCCATAAGGGATCGCGGCGATCGCATCGCAGACGGCGCGTTGCAAGGCCGACCCGCGCACCTTCAAGGGCAGCTCGAACTGTTCCAGCTCGCCCCTGAAATAGGCCCTGACCTGCGCTGCCGCCCGTTCCAGCAGAGGCGTGTGGTCCGATCCGCCAAGTCCCCAGGTGGCGCGGATGATCGCACCATCCTCCTCGGTCAGGACAAAGGTGCCGGTCGGCGTATCAACGGTCAGGCTCGGCATGCCCCGACCATGGCGCCGCAGCGGATCATGCACAAGATGTCGCGCCCTGTTCCAACTTCATTTCGCCACAAATACTCCGGGGAGCGCGAGGGGCGGCGCCCCTCGCCCGGTCGCTGCCGCCCGGCAGCGATCCCCTCAGCCCAGCGCCGCGTCGCAGCGGCCGCAGACGCCCGCATGGGCATGGCGACCGACATCGGGCAGGATCTTCCAGCAGCGCTGGCATTTCTCGCCCTCGGCGGTTTCGAACACCACGCCGACTCCTTCGACCTCGGGCAGGCGGAAGGCTTCGGAGGGTGCTGGATCACCGGTCACCGTCAGGCCCGAGGTGATGCAGAGATCGTCCATGTCGATACCGGCGAGCAATTCGCGCAGGCCCGCGTCTTCGACATGCACCACCGGCGCCGCCTCAAGGCTCGACCCGATCACCTTGTCGCGACGCTGGATTTCCAGCGCCGAGGTCACCACCCGGCGCACGCGGCGGATGCGGGCAACGCGCGTCTCCAGCTCGGCGTCGCGCCAGCTGGCGGGTGTATCAGGGAAATCGACCAGGTGGACCGAGCTGTCCTCGCCCGGATAACGCTCCAGCCAGACCTCTTCCATGGTGAACACCAGCACCGGTGCCAGCCAGGTGGTCAGGCGGTGGAACAGCAGGTCGAGCACGGTGCGCGCCGCCCGGCGCCGCGTCGTGTCGCCGTCGCAATAAAGCACGTCCTTGCGGATATCGAAGTAGAAGGCCGAAAGATCCACGGTGGCAAAGTTGAACACCGCGCTATAGACGCCCTGGAAATCGAAACCGGCATAGCCCTTGCGCACCTGCTCATCCAGCTCGGCCATGCGGCTCAGCACCCAGCGTTCCAGCGGCGGCATATCCGCCGGATCCTCGATCCGGTCGGCCTCGGTGAAATCCGAGAGCGAGCCCAGCATGAACCGCATCGTGTTGCGCAGCCGGCGATAGCTGTCGGCCACGCCTTTCAGGATCTCGGGCCCGATGCGCTGGTCGGCGGTATAGTCGGTCTGCGCCACCCAGAGCCGCAGGATATCGGCGCCGTATTGCTTGACCACCTCGTCGGGCACGATGGTGTTGCCCAGCGACTTGGACATTTTCATGCCCTTCTCGTCGAGGGTGAAGCCATGCGTGACCACGTTGCGATAGGGCGCGCGGCCCAGCGTGCCGCAAGCCTGCAACAGCGAGGAGTGGAACCAGCCACGATGCTGGTCGGTGCCCTCCATATAGACATCGGCGATGCCATCCGCGGTGCCGTCTTCGCGGTCGCGCAGCACAAAGGCATGGGTCGAGCCGCTGTCGAACCAGACGTCGAGCACGTCGAACACCTGATCCCATTCCTCGGCCTTGTAGTCATTGCCGAGGAAGCGCTCCTTGGCCCCTTCCGCATACCAGCAATCAGCGCCCTCGGCCTCGAACGCGGCAAAGATGCGGGCGTTGACGGCCGGATCGCGCAGCAGGAAGTCCGGGTCGGTCGGCAGCGCGCCCTTGCGGGTGAAACAGGTCAGCGGCACGCCCCAGGCGCGCTGGCGCGACAGCACCCAGTCGGGCCGCGCCTCGATCATCGAATAGAGCCGGTTGCGCCCGGTTTGCGGGGTGAACTTCACCAGCTGGTCGATCGAGGTCAGCGCGCGTTCGCGGATGGTCTTGCCATAGGTATCCTGCCCGTCATTGACGGGCCGGTCGACGCTGGCGAACCATTGCGGCGTGTTACGATAGATGATCGGCGCCTTGGACCGCCAGCTATGCGGATAGCTGTGCTTGATCTTGCCACGTGCGAGCAGCCCGCCGACCTCGACCAGCTTGTCGATCACCGTCTTGTTGGCATCACCCTCGCCGCCCTTGCGGGACAGGATGTACTTGCCGCCGAAAAACGGCAGGTCGGCCCGGAACGAGCCATCGTCCATCACGTTATAGGTGATGACCTGCTCGAGCATCCCCAGATCGCGGTAAAGTTCGAATTCCTCCATCCCGTGGGAGGGGGCACAATGGACAAAGCCGGTGCCCTCGGTATCGGTCACGAACTCGGCGGCGCGGAAATCGCGGATATCGTCCCATTCACCATTGCCGCCCTCGGCGCCGTGCAGCGGGTGGGTCAGCTTCAAGCTCGAAAGTTCTTCTGCTGAAACGTTACGGACGCGCCTGTATTGCGACGGGTCGAGCCGCGCCCGGCGCATCACGTCATCGGCCAGCTTGTCAGCAAGAATGTACTTGTCGCCAACAGAGACCCAGCATTCGTCCGGGGTGCCGGTAACTTCGTAGAGGCTATAGGAAATGTCGGCTCCATAAACCACCGCCTTGTTCGACGGGATGGTCCAGGGCGTGGTGGTCCAGATCACAACGTAGGCATTCACCAAGTCAAAGGGTATCTGCTTCAACCGTTCTTCAAGGGCGACTGTCACCTCCGGATTCACCTTTACGGTCCGGCCCTCAAAGTCCTTCGTTGGCGCTGACCTATGAATCTTGGTGCGATCAGCTTCCAAAACCGCTTCAATGTAGTCGTCTTTGTCTACTTCGCTGACCCGAAATTTCACCCAGATGGTGAAGCTTTCCTTGTCGTGATACTCGACTTCGGCCTCGGCCAGCGCCGTCTGTTCGATGGGCGACCACATCACGGGTTTGGAGCCCTGATACAAAGTGCCGTTCATCAGGAACTTCATGAACTCGTCGGCGATCACCGCCTCGGCGTGATAGTCCATGGTGACATAGGGATCGGCCCAGTTGCCGGTGATGCCCAGGCGCTTGAATTCCTCGCGCTGGATGTCGATCCAGCCCTCGGCAAAGCGGCGGCATTCCTGGCGGAACTCGACAACGTTGACATCGTCCTTGCTCTTGCCCTTCTTGCGGTACTGTTCCTCGATCTTCCATTCGATCGGCAGGCCGTGACAGTCCCAGCCGGGCACATAGCGCGCGTCGAACCCCATCATCTGGTGGCTGCGCACGATCATGTCCTTGATCGTCTTGTTCAGCGCGTGGCCGATATGCAGGTGGCCGTTGGCGTAAGGGGGGCCGTCATGCAGGGTGAAGGGCGCGCGGCCCGTTTTTTCGCGCAGGCGGTCATAGACGCCGATCTTCTCCCAACGCTCCAGCCATTGCGGCTCGCGCGCGGGCAGTCCGGCGCGCATCGGGAATTCGGTTTTCGGCAGGTTCAGCGTGTCTTTGTATTCGGGCGTTTCAGCGGTCGTGTCGGCGCACATCTCGGGCGTCCTCTGGCAATCATGTCGGTTGGGGGATATTCGGTTCGGTGCGATGGCTCAAGCACCTTTGCCCGGCGTCTCGATCTGGTCAGAGCGCCGGGGAGGTAATTCGAATAATGATGGCCGCACGGTGGGTCATGGGCGCCTTATAGGCAATTCGCGCGCGGGGGGAAAGCGCCGTTATGACACAGCCGGGTTGCCTTACGCGCATTGGCGTCAAATGGGTTTGCAAACGCGTGCCCGGTTGCGCATTCCAAGGGCGAACAGCAATCCACGACAAAGACCAAAATGAACAAACCCCTCCTGCCCCTTTTCGCCCTTGCACTGACAAGCACGCTTGCAGGCTGTACCGAACCGGCCTCTCCCGGTGCGCAAGCCGCACTGGCACTGTCCAACAGCGTGCAACTGAGCGCTGCCGGCAAGGCGATCGCCCCGGAAAAGATCACCCCGGTGCGGATCACCTTTCCCGACAGCCGGTCTTATTCTGCCGTTCCGCCAGCCTTTCAGCCCAAGACCTGCCAGCTTTCCAGCAGCCATTTCACCGCCGAGGTGAAAATTCCGGGCGAGGTCAATCTGCCCTCTTATGGCACCAAGACACCGCCGATGCGGGTGCGCTGCACCTCGGAGCAGTTTGAATTCGACGATACGGTCAAGCCCGTGAACCTGACGCAGCAGGCCTATTCGGCAGCGGCCGCAGCACATGTCCTTTTTGGCGCAGGTCTGATCGGCGCCGCTGTCACCGCCAGCCAGTCCAGCCAGCGTGACAAGTCGCAGGATGTCTATGGCTATCCGCTGAAGATCGAACTGCAATAACGCGCCTGACCCGAGTTTCAGGCGTGAAACAGCGTTCCCACCCCATAGGCGATGGCCGCCGCGGCCCCGCCTATGGCCAGCGTCTCGAGCCCCGACCGCCACCAGGGTGCCAGCGACCAGCGGCTTTTCAACGCGCCGATGGCAAAGAATACCGCAGCAGTCATCCAGGCTGAAACGGTGAACGCGCCGTCCACCCCGAACAGGAACGGCAAAAGCGGGATCATGCCCGCCAGCAGAAAGGCCGCGAATGTTGCCAGCGCCGCCCGCATCGGGTGGGGATCGACGCTGCCGAGGCCGTATTCACCGTCGATCATCAGAGCGACCCAGTTGTCACGATCGGCGGTGATGGCGTCGGTGGCCTGTTCCAGAACCTCGCCCGACAGCCCCTTCTGCGCCAGGATCTCGCGCACCTCCAGCCGTTCGCCCTCGGGGTAGCGGGCGATATGGCGCTCCTCGACCACGCGCAGGCGCCGGACGTTGTCCAGATCGGCCTTGGTCCCCGAGTAGTTGCCCGCCGCCATGGAAAACCCGTCGGCCAGAACATTGGCCAGCCCCAGCGCCACGATGACAAAGGGCGAAAGGCCCGCCCCCGCCACGCCCGCCACGATGGCGAAGGTGGTCACCGACCCGTCGATGCCGCCATACACAACGTCGCGCAATACGCCGCGCCCGGGCGGGGCGCCGATCCGCTGCGAGACCTCGTTGGGGCTATGTCCATGTTCTTTCATTCCGGCAGCCTTCCCGGTTGCCCGGTGGGCTGTCCTTGTCCCAGATCAAGCCCCCGCCTGTGACAGTATGGCGCTTGCGGATCGCATCCCCATATCCGACTTTAAAAGTCAGAAAAGAGACGCCAATGCCCAGCCCCCTGCCCCTGTTCCAGATCACCGCCCCCCAGATCGACCGCGTCGTGAGGGTCTTCTATGCCCGTATCCGCGCTCATGGCGAACTGGGCCCGGTCTTCGCCGCCCATGTGCGCGACTGGCCCGCGCACGAGACGCGCATCGCCGCCTTCTGGCGCAATGCCATCCTGAAAGAGCGCTGCTATGACGGCAACCCGATGCGGGTGCATGTCGCGCGCCCCGATATCCGGCCCGATCATTTCCCGCTCTGGCTTTCACTCTTTCACGAGGTTCTGACCCAAGAGCTTGCCGCCGACACCGCCGCCCGCTGGGGGGCGCTGGCCAACCGGATCGGCCACGGGCTGAAAATGGGCCTGACCTCGATGC
Source organism: Ruegeria pomeroyi (assembly GCF_021405525.1). Lineage (GTDB taxonomy): Bacteria > Pseudomonadota > Alphaproteobacteria > Rhodobacterales > Rhodobacteraceae > Ruegeria_B > Ruegeria_B alba. The sequence goes on along the minus strand of NZ_JAGQAG010000001.1, from coordinate 1,073,322 downwards.
GCCAGAAACCGGACGACGTGCCCTCGCTCCTCTGAGCATCTTTTCATTTCGCACCAAATACTCCGGGGGGGCCTACAAAATTCGACGAATTTTGTAGGCCGGGGGCAGCGCCCCCTTACCACCTGAAGTCAGCCATTGGCCTTGCTGACAATTCCCGTCAGGGCGCGGCGCACCACGCCCCGGACCGAAGGCCGGCGCCGCGCCGAAAACGGCAGGGGTCGGCAAACCTCCATCGCCGCGACGCCCACCCGCGCGGTGAGCGCTCCGTTCACCAGACCCTCGCCGAACCGGCGCGACAGTTTACTCAGGACCGAACCGCCCAGCACCGGTTCCAACAGGTCATCGCCAACCGCAACCGCACCGGTTGCCACCAGATGCGCCATCACAGCGCGGGTCAGTCGCCAGCTGCCCAGCACGCCGGACCGACCTCCATAAATCTCGGCCACCCGCCGGATCATCCTGAGCGAAGAGGCCAGCGCGGCAACCACATCGGCCAGCGCCAGCGGCACCAGTGCGGTGACGGTGGCCACCCGGCGCGCCGCCGCCTCGACCTCGCGCTGCGCCTCGGCGTCCAGCGGGGCCAGCAGGCTGTCCTCGGCCAGCGCCAGCAGGTCACGCGCCTCGAACTGCTCCTCCGCGCGTTCGGCCAACCGTTCGCGACCCCAGCGGGTCTCTTCGCGCCCGCGATAGAAGGTGTCGAGTTTTCGGCACACAGCGCGCGCCTGCGCCAGGTCATTCTCGGCCAATGCCGCATCGGCGGCACGGCGCAGCCCGTCGACCCGGCCCAGCCGCCCGATCGCCGCCAGCTCCCGCAGCGCGATCAGCAACGCCACCAACACAAAACCCGCCAGCAGCGCAGTCATGACCCAACCCAGAACCGGGACACGGTCCATCAGCCCGGTGACGAAATCCCAGGCCGCGACCGAGATCACCGCCCCCAGAAGCGCAGCGGCCAGACCCCAGAACCAACGCGCCAGCCGCGAAGGACGCCGCGCCGCCACGCGGGCGGCGGCCTGCATGGCCGCACCCTGCGGGCGATCCGTGTCGGGCACCGGCAGCGCCTCGGCCACCGGGGGCGGCGGCGTTTTCTCGTCCTTCAGGTCGAACAGGACCGGACCCTGGGTCATGACCGCCTCCATTCATAACGGATATCGGGCAGGCGCTCTTCGTTGCCCGCGCCATCGGTACGGGCGGCCTCGACAAAGCCATGCCGCGCATAGAAACGCTGCGCCCTGGTATTTTGCTGGAATGTCCAGAGTTCCAACCGGTCGCTCCGCTCCATCGCATTCCCCAACAGCGCCGCGCCCAGCCCCTGCCCTTGCGCCGCTTTTGCAAGGTAGAGCGAACAGATCTCCTGCCCGTCACGGGCGATGAACCCCGCGACCTGCCCTCCGAGGACCGCAACACTCACCCAGCCACGCCCGATCATGATACCGCAAAAACCCACGGTCTCGGCCCGTTCATAGAGCTTGGGCATCCAGGGCGTGTCCTGCGCAAACCGATAGAGGATGTCTCCGGTCGCCTCAGCATCGCCGGGCCGGGCCGGGCGCAGCACCGCGTTCATAGCCGGTCCCCGAACAGGAACTGCGCCGCCCGGTCCAGCCGGATATGCGGCGGCCCATCGCCCGGCTTCAACTGCAGCGACGCCGGCGCAAAACTCATCGCCTGGAACCCCGCGCCCAGCCAGGCCTCGGCCCCGGCGCGGGCCGGGCTCAGCAACTGGCCCGGATCCTCGGGCAAGGCACCGGGATAGAAAGCGGCCTGCCGTCCATCCTCCAGCAGGGTGCCCCGAACGCAAGGCAAGTCGCGCCCGTCATGTGCGCGCATCTCCTCGGTGGTGACGCGCAGAGAAGCAAGCGCCAGTGCGGCGGTCTCGGCTCCGGCGAACTGCGCCCGATCGCGCGCCTCGCGGGTCAGCGCCTCGATGATCGCGGTCAGCTGCGGGTGCTGCTTGTGGTGCAGGTGATCCGCCTTGGTGGCGGCAAACAGGATCCGGTCCACCCGGCGGCCCAGCAGCAGCCGGTTCAGCCAGGCATTGCGGCCAGGCCGGAAGGCACCCAGGATATCGGCCATCGCAAGGCGCATGTCCTCGACCGCCTGCGGACCCTTGTGAATGGCGCCCAGCGCATCGACCAGCACCACCTGCCGGTCGATACGAGCGAAATGATCGCGAAAGAACGGGCGCACCACCCGCGCCTTGTAGGCCTCGAACCGGCGCGCCATTTCCCGGTGCAGCGACCGGCGCGGCGCGGCGCCCGTCACCGGCAATGGCGCAAAGGTCAGCACCGGCGAGCCGGCCAGATCGCCCGGCAACAGGAAGCGCCCCGGCGTGCAGTCGGAAAACCCCGCGCCGCGTGCCGCCTCCAGATAGGCAGTAAAGCTCCGTGCGAGCTCCTGCGCCAGGGGCTCGTCATGGCGCGCGGTCGGGTCCACGGGACCCAGCGCCGCCAGATAGGCCTTTGCCTGAGACCGGCTCCCGATCCGCGCCAGCACGTCGGTCGACCAGTCTTCATAGCTCTTGTCCATCAGACCCAGGTCGAGCAGCCATTCACCGGGATAATCCACGATATCCAGATGCACCGTGCGCGGCCCCTGCAAGCCGCCCAGCAAACCTCCGGGCCGCACCCTGAGCGACAAGCGCAGCTCGCTTACCGCGCGGGTGCTGTCGGGCCAGTGCGGCGCGGGGCCGGTCAAGGCCGCCAGATGCGCCTCGTAGTCGAAACGCGGCACGGTATCGTCGGGCTGAGGTTGCAGGAACGCGGCCTCGATCCGTCCCTCCTGCGCCGCGACAAGGCCCGGCATGCGGCCCCGGTCGAGCAGATTGGCGACCAGCGAGGTGATGAACACGGTCTTGCCCGAGCGCGCAAGTCCGGTCACGCCCAGCCGGATCACCGGCTCGAACAGCGCCTCGCTCAGCGTATCCGAAACGGTCTCGACGCCGCGCATCACGCGGTCTGCGAAGGAGGTGATGACCAAGTTCTGCCCCTGCCTGTTTCCCCGCCAAGATAAAGAGCGCGCCGCCCGGTTGCTAGGGTTGCGATGTTTTTTGCGAGGCTCCGCCTCGCGCTCCGGAGTATTTTCGACCAGAAAGAAGCCCATCCGCCCCGACTTCATTCCGCCGGAAATACTCCGGGGGAGTCGCCGCTTGCGGCGGCGGGGGCAGCGCCCCCACTGGACAGGGCGACAGGCGCAGGGTACCAGCGCGGCCATGCCACGCTATGCATTGAAAGTCGAATATCTGGGCGCCCCGTTTGCCGGTTGGCAGCGGCAAAAGGACCTGCCCTCGGTGCAGAGCGCCATCGAGGCGGCGCTGGCGCGGCTCGAACCCGGCCCCCATACCATCGCCGCCGCCGGGCGCACCGATGCCGGCGTGCACGGGCTTGGCCAGGTGGCCCATTGCGACCTGACCCGCGACTGGGACCCGTTCCGCCTGTCCGAGGCGCTGAACTGGCACCTGAAACCGCAACCGGTGGCGATCACCGCCGCCGCGCGGGTGGCCGAGGACTGGCATGCCCGCTTTTCGGCCACCGAACGGCAATATCTGTTCCGCCTGCTGATGCGGCGGGCGCCGGCGACCCATGATGCAGGGCTGGTCTGGCAGGTCGGGCACCGGCTGGACGCGCGCGCCATGCAGGCCGCCGCCGACCTGTTGCTGGGGCGGCACGATTTCACCACCTTCCGCTCGTCGATTTGCCAGGCCGCCAGCCCGGTCAAGACGCTGGACGAATTGCGTGTCGAGGAGGTGGAGAGTTTCTCCGGCCCCGAGATCCGGTTCCACGTGCGCGCGCGCTCGTTCCTGCACAACCAGGTGCGCAGTTTCGTGGGCACGCTGGAGCGCGTGGGCGCCGGGGCCTGGGCGCCCGAGGATGTGCGCCGCGCGCTGGAGGCGCGCGATCGCGCCGCCTGTGGGCCGGTCTGCCCGCCGCAGGGCCTTTATCTGGCGCGGGTGGGTTATCCCGAGCCGGTCTTTGCCTCGGACATGCCCGCCGCGTCCTCCTGATCCCAGCTATAGGCCCAGTGGACCAGCCCGGCGCGGCCGGCCTCGGTCAGGGCATAGACCCCCTTTTCGAGCCGCGCGAACCAGCCATAGTGATTGTCCCGCATCAGCCGCGTCGCGGCGGAAACACCGGTTGCGCGCGCCACATCGGCGCCGCGTGACGCGCCCTGTTCCGCCAGCCAGGCCGCGCAACGCAGCGCGTCCTGGCGATAGGCGGTGACAATGCCGTGGCGGGTGGCGCCGCCCGCGTTCGGGTCTCCCTCCAGCCTTTCGAACTCGCGCAGCAGCCGTCCCTCGCGCGCCTTCGACTTGCGCGGACGATAGGGACCGGGATCGCAATGCACCTCGACCCGGCCATCTGCACGCAGGGTGATCAGGCCAAGACCCAGCCGCCGGCACAGCGCCAGATTGTCCCGCAATGCCCGCCGGGCCGTGCGCCCGGTCGGGCGCGGCACGGCGACATAGACACTGTCGCTGAGCGCGAGCCGTGAGACAGCCTGATGAAACAGCGACAGCGAGAACCGCAGCTTCATCTCGACAATAACCGGCGGTTCGTCCCCCCGGCGCGCGACCAGGTCGGCCGCGCCCACCTCGCCCTTGACGACATATCCCTGCCGCTCGAACACCGCCTTGAGCGGAGGGTAGAGATCTTGTTCGCGTTGCATGGTTGCACGCTAGGCACATCGCCGCGGCAATACAATCGTCCCCCTGCCCCGGGGTTGTCCCCCCGACCCGGGCGGCCTAGCTGTGGAGACAGCCGGAAATTGCAGGAGCCTTGTCATGTTTCGCGTGTTTTTGATCTGCCTCTGCCTGTTGGCCGCAGGTGGGGCAGCAGCCCGCTGCACCGGCACTGACATGCGCGACCGGCTGACGCCCGAGGCAGAGGCACGGCTGGCGCGCGAGATCAAGCAGGTTCCCTTTGCCTATGGCAATCACTGGGTCGCGACCAAGGGCAACCGCCGTATCCATGTCATCGGCACTCAGCATACCGGCGACAACCGGATGCGAGCGGCGATGCGCAACCTGACACCGGTGATCCGGTCGGCCGATGCGGTACTGCTGGAGGTGACGCAGCAGAAACTGGCCACGCTCGACAGCGTGTTGCGCAGCACGCCGGGTCTTCTCACCATTCCCAAGGGTCCCGGCCTGAACGAGATGATGCGCGCCGAGGACTGGCGCCTGCTCAGCGTCAAGATGGCCATGCATGGGGTCGACGAGCGGGTGCTGGCGCGGATGCAGCCCTGGTTCATCTCGATGAGCCTGTCTACTTCGGGCTGCGGCGGGCGCGGGTTGTTCGCCTATCAGGGCCTGGATGACCGCATCGAAAAGACCGCGATCCGGGCCAAGGTGCCGATCGGTTCTCTCGAGAATGTGGGCGACGGGATGCGGGCACTGTCGGCGATCCCGATCCGCGACCAGATCCAGCTGCTGCTGCTCGATCTGAAAAGCGAGTTGAACTACGACGATCAGGTCGTCACCATGGCCAATGCCTATTTCGAACAGCGCCTGGCCGAGGCTATGCTGATCGAAAGCTGGACACTCTACCGCGACCTCAAGGTGTCGCGCAGCGAGGTCGCGCGTCTGCTGCGCCAGTTCGACGCCCATATCCTGGACCGACGCAACCGGGCCTGGATGCCGGTGATCCTGCGCGCGGACGTTCCGGTTCTGGTGGTCGCGGTGGGGGCTGCCCATCTGCCGGGCAAGACCGGTATTCTGAACCTGTTGAAACGACAGGGCTACAGCCTTAGCCGGGCCGATTTCTGACCTTTGCGGGGGCTTGGGATGCGTTTTCTCTCTGTGCTGCTGCTTCTCCTGATGCCACTGGCAGCGCAGGCCGCTTGCGAGGGCCACGATCTGCGTGACGATCTGCCGGGCGAGATCCGCGCCGAGATGGAGCAGGCCGCTGCCGCGATCCCCTATCCCGAGGGCAATCATTGGGTCGCGACCCGGGGCGATACCGTGCTGCACCTGATCGGCACCCTGCATGTCAACGACCCGCGCATGGGGCCTGCCATCGAAAGGCTGAAACCGGTGATTGCAGGCGCCGATGCGGCCTGGTTCGAACTGAACAGCTCCGATCTGGCCGCGTTCGAGCGCGAGGTGATGGGCAACCCCAAGGTGGCGCTGATCACCGAAGGCCCCACCCTGATCGAGTTGATGAGCGAGGAGGGATGGAACCGGATCTCCCGCGCCCTCGCCGAACGGAATGTGCCCGGCTGGATGGGGGCCAAGATGCAACCCTGGGTGCTGGGCTCGATTCTTTCGCTGCCGCCCTGCCTGCTGCGCGACCCCGAAGCGCGGCAAGGCATGGATCGCCGGCTTGCGGCCCTGGCCGACAGCCATGGCCTGCCGCAGCACTCGCTGGAGACCGGTGCCGAGCTATTGGCGCTGTTCACCGCCACCCCGATCGAACAGCAGGCCCGCGAACTGGACATGTTCTCGGCCATGCTGGGCGCCGATGCCGACCAACTGGCAACACTGAGCGCGATCTATTTCGAAGAGCGCCATGCCGAGTTCATGGAGTTCTCGCGACGCGATGCGATGGCGCGCAGCGGTTTGACGCCCGAGGAATTCGCCCCGCTCTGGGACAGTTTCATGCTGGAACTGGTCGAGGGGCGCAACCGCAACTGGATGCGTCATGTTCTGGACATCCGCGACCAGACCGCCGTGATTGCGGTGGGGGCCGCGCATCTGCATGGACAACAGGGTCTGCTGAACCTGTTGGCCGAGGCGGGTTACAGCCTGAACCGGGTGGCGTTCTGATACGGGGATAGACCAACGGTCGCAGGCCGCACAGCGCCCCGTGACAAGCCCGGCCCGCGCCCCTATAAGGCGCGCAAATTCGACCATGCGCAGGATAGAGACATGACCATTCAGGTATTCGGCCACAAATCCCCCGACACCGATTCCACCGGCTCGCCCATCGTCTGGGCCTGGTATCTGACCGAGGTGAAGGGCCAGACCGCCAAACCGGTGCTGCTGGGCGAACCCAACACCGAAGCGGCCTTCATGCTGAGCCGCTGGGGTTTCGACAAGCCCGAGATCATCTCGGACGTGGACGCAGGCGCCCCGGTGGTGATCGTGGACACCAACAACCCCGCCGAACTGCCCGCCAGCGTCAACGACGCCGATATCCGCCAGATCATCGACCACCACGCCCTGATCGGCGGGCTGAAGACCAAGGGCCCGATCGACATCACGCTGCGCCCGCTGGCCTGCACCGCCACCATCATGGTCGACCTGATGGGCGACGATGCCACGCGCATGCCCGACGCGGTCAAGGGTGCGGCGCTGACCTGTATCCTCAGCGACACGCTGGAGTTCCGCTCGCCCACCACCACCGAGCACGACCGCGCCGTGGCCGAGAAGCTGGCCGCCGATCTGGGCATCGACATCCCCTCTTATGCCGCCGAGATGTTCGCGGCCAAGTCGGACGTGTCGTCCTTCTCGGATGCCGAGCTGCTGCGGATGGACTCGAAAGAATACAACGTCGACGGCAAGGAATTCCGGGTCTCGGTTCTGGAGACCACCGCGCCCAAGGTTCTGCTGGACCGCAAGGACAGCCTGATGGCCTCGATGATCGACGTGGCCAAGGAAGACGGCGCCGACCAGGTGCTGCTGTTCGTGATCGACATCCTGAACGAGGAAGCCACGCTGCTGGTGCCCAACGATCTAGTCAAGACGGTTGCCGAAAAGAGCTTTGGCGCCTCGGTCTCGGGCGACACGGTTGTCCTGCCCGGCATCATGAGCCGCAAGAAGCAGATCATCCCGAACCTCAAGGTCTGATCCGGTCCCGACTGATGAAAAAGGCGCCCCTTGCGGGCGCCTTTTGCGTTTTGACCTTATTGGGTCGGCAGCCCGTCAAAGGCGTGCACCCCCTCGGGGATGATGTGAAAGGCCTGTTTCTCGGCGGCAAACACTGCCGCTTTGGGCCCCTTGAACAGGGCCGGATCATCCAATGTGCCGATCTTCAGGATCACCGCCGGCAGTCCGGGCCGGTGCGAGGCGACCCCGGTGCCGCAGGTGGCACAGAAATCGCGGGTCACGCGGTCTGGGCGATCCTCCAGCCGAAAACTCTTGGGTGTGCCCTTGACATAGCGAAAGCCAGCGGCGGGCATCACCATGAACAGGTTCGGCGCGCCGCCTGAATAGGTCTGGCAGGTCCGGCAGTGGCATTGCGCCTTGAGCATCGGCTCGCCCTCGGCCTCGTAGCGCAGCGCGCCGCAGTAACATCCGCCTGTAAGTGTCATTCTGGTCTCCTTGTTTCGGTGTCACGGCACAGGATGGACGCGGGGCTCACAGGTCGCTAGTGTCACAAATGACATTATTCAGGCCAAAATGGACAACTCGCCATGGACGTCCTTCTGCTGCATCCAACCCCTTGCCAGCGGTCGAGCCTGGCTATCGCCGAGGACATGCTGGACAGCGCCAACCGCGTGGCCGCGCTGCGCGGCGAGGCGGCGCCGTTTCGCTGGCGCACCCTGCGCCCCGAGGCGGTCGGCCCGGATACACCGGCGCCGAATCTGGTGGTCCTGCCGGGGCTGGGGCTTGCCTCGGCTCAGGAGTTGCGGGCTGCGATGGACAGCCCTGCCTTTGCGGCGCTGAACGCGGCGCTGCGCGCCCTCGCCCAGCCCGGCACCCGCATCGCCAGCGCCTGTTCCGGCGTGTTTGCCCTGGCCGCGGCGGGGCTGCTTGACGGGCGCCGCGCCACCACCACCTGGTGGCTGGCGCCGCTGTTGCACGCCTGGTTCCCCAAGACCCGGGTCGAGATGGGCGAGGTGCTGTGCAGCGATGGGACGCTGGTGACGGCCGGGGCCTCCTTTGCCCAGATCGACCTGATGCTGCATCTGATCGAGACCCAGGCGGGCTATGCCCTGGCCGAGGATTGCCGCCGCTTTCTGCTGGCCGACAGCCGCCCCAGCCAACTGCCCTATCTGTCGGTGGCGACGCTGGTGGCGGGTGATCCGGCGCTGCAACGGGTCGAGTTGTACCTGCGCCGCCATATCGCCCGGCAGGTGCCGCTGGCCGAACTGGCCGAGGCCGCCGGGCTGGGCGCGCGCACCTTTGCCCGCCGCCTGTCGCGGGTCGCGGGCATGACCCCGAGCGAGTTTGCCCAGACCCTGCGGGTGACCGAAGCGATCCGCCTATATCGTGCGGGCGGGCTGAGCCTGGAACAGGTCGCGCATCGGGTCGGGTATGGCGATGCCACCGCGCTCCGCCGTGTGATGACGCGCCGCACCGGGCGGCGGCTGGAAAGCTTTCGCACCTGATGGTCAGCGCTTGCCCATGGTCATCGTCCGACGCATGCGGCATACACGGCCTGCGACAGTTACAAAGCCGGACCTCGACATGACCCAGATCATCAACGCCCTCTCCGACATCTCCGACCGATATCGCGCGCTGTTCGTCGATCTGTGGGGCTGTGTCCATAACGGGGTGACTGCCTATCCCGAGGCGGTCGCCGCGTTGCAGACCTATCGCGCGGCGGGCGGCATCGTGGTGCTGGTCACCAACTCGCCCAAACCCCGCGCGGGCGTGGCGACGCAGCTGACCCAGTTTGGCGTGCCTCAGGACGCCTATGACACCATCGCCACCAGCGGCGACAGTGCCCGGTCCGCCATGTTCCGGGGCGCGGTTGGGCAAAAGGTCTATTTCATGGGCGAATGGGACCGCGATGCAGGGTTCTTCGAGCCGCTCAAGCTGCTCGACAACCCGGTCGAGATCACCCGCGTGCCCCTGCAAGAGGCCGAGGGCATCGTCTGTTGCGGCCCCTTCGATCCGATGGCCGACCCCGAGGTGAACCGACCCGATTTCCTCTATGCCAAGACCAAGGGGATGAAGCTGCTTTGCGCCAATCCCGATATCGTGGTCGACCGCGGCGAAATCCGCGAATGGTGCGCCGGGGCGCTGGCGCGGCTTTACACCGAGATGGGGGGCGAGAGCCTCTATTTCGGCAAACCGCACCCGCCGATCTATGATCTGGCCCGCCGTCGGCTGACCGCGCTGGGCCAGGATGTGGGCGATGGCGAGATCCTGGCCATCGGCGATGGCATCCAGACCGATGTCGCCGGGGCGATGGGCGAAGGGATTGATTCCCTCTTCATCTCGGGCGGCCTGGCCGCATCGGAAACCAAAACTGGCCACAGCCCCGACCCCAAAGCGCTAACAGCCTATCTGAACAGGGAAAACCGAACCCCAACCTATACTATTGGACAACTGCGCTGAGCAGAAAGGACTTGATTTTCTGCACCTGCAAAGTAATAAAGTTGCCAAACTCAGGTGGAGGCTTGTTCAAAGTTGCTCCGCCACCTGGATAGAGAGGGTGACATGTTGGACAATCTGCCGCGCGGAACGATCTGTATCGAAGATATCGAGATGGGCATGACCCGGTACCTGCGCAAGCAGGTCACCGACGAGGATATCGAGATGTTCGCCCAGGTCTCGACCGACCGCAATCCGGTGCATCTGGACGACGAATACGCCCGCGACACCATCTTTGAGGGGCGCATCGCCCATGGCATGCTGACCGCCGGGCTGATCTCGGCGGTGATCGGTGAGCAATTGCCGGGACATGGCACGGTCTACATGGGCCAGTCGCTGAAGTTCCTCGCGCCCGTGCGCCCCGGCGACACCGTCTATGCCGAGGTCAAGGTGATCGACATCGACTTTGCCAAGCGCCGGGTCAAGCTGGACTGCCATTGCTCCGTCGATGGCAAAAAGGTGCTGGTGGGCGAGGCGATGGTGCTGGCCCCCTCGCGCAAGTTCGACTGAACCCGACTGCTGTCGATCAACACCGCAGCACCTCTGGTGCTGCGGTGTTTCCTTGTCCGTTTCGGCCACGTCATCGGCCAAGCTCGGCCAACTCTCCCATGAACAGATTTTCAAACCCCGTTGGCATCACCATGCCCGGCGCGTGATAGGGATTGGCAAAGGCGACCACAAAGAACACGATCAAGCCGGTATAGGCCGCGAAGATCGACAACAGAAAGATGTTGTGCGTGTTCGGCGCATGGGTGAACAGGCCCGCAGATGTCAGGACCAGCCCGGCAACCGCAGCCATCATGAACAGGTCCTGTACATTTGCGATCGCCGCGTTCTCGCGCAATCGCCGCAAACCGGACACCTCGCGCAGGTGGTCGACGACGATACCCTTCAGCACGTTCTACCGATCCGTCGCGGGTTCCAGTTCCAAGGCCCCGACATAGGCCCTTTCCCAGGCCGCCCAGGCCTCGGGAGAGAGGATATCCGCCTCTGCAAGGCTGTCCCATTCCTGCTCGAGGACAAGACGCACATAACCCGCCAGGTCCTTGCGGATCGGCAGCGTTTCCTCCGGATCATAGCGCTTGAGATCATAGAACGCGTCCCCCACCAGAACCGCCTCACGCGCGCTGGCGGTGCTGATGTCGCGCACATTGATCAGTTCCTGTGCGAAAACCAGCGCCAGGATCAGTGCATGCAACGCCCCGACACGGGTAAAGATCGGGCCGGCCAGGTCGGACTTTGCCTCACCCGAGCGGCACAGTATCGCCCGGGTCAGCCCATAGGCCGAGAATGCCAGCACCAGCGTTGCCGCAACGAACACGAACGCCGCAACCGGAACCGGCAGTTGGAACAGTGTTTGCATCCGATTGCAACTCCTGTCGGGAGGGTCGAAAACACCCCCGCCGGTCCCGGAGTATGCGTTGCCGAACCGGTTCCGGCAAGCAGCGCTTGATCCCGCCGTCGCGGGACGCTAGGCCTGCTGCCATGCGGATCATTCGGGATTACAAATTCGTCGAACCTGCCGACCGGGGCGCCAGTGTCGCCATCGGCAATTTCGATGGTGTGCATATCGGGCATCGCTCGGTGATCGAGCTGGCGCGGCAGGCCGCGCCCGACGTACCGCTTGGCGTGATGACCTTCGAGCCACATCCGCGCGAGTATTTCGCCCCCGACAGTCCGCCCTTTCGCCTGATGCGTGGCCCGGCACGCGCGCATCGGCTGCAAAAACTGGGTGTCGAACGGTTGTACGAGTTGCCTTTCAACGCCGCGCTGGCCGGGCTGACACCCGAAGAGTTCGCGCGCAGCGTCATCTGCGACGGGCTGGGCCTGGCTCATGTCGTGATCGGTGCCGATTTCTGTTTCGGCAAGGCCCGCAGCGGCAACGCCGCCGACATGGTCCGGTTTGGTCAGGAAATGGGCTTCGGCGTCACCGTCGCGCCGCTCCTGGAACAGACCGAGCGCGTGATCTCGTCGACCGCGATCCGCACCGCCCTGAGCGAGGGCCGCCCGCGCGACGCCGCTGCCATGCTGGGCCATTGGCACCGGATCGAGGGCGAAGTGATCGGTGGCGAGCAGCGCGGGCGCGAGCTGGGCTTTCCCACCGCAAACATGTCCATCGACGGCCTGCACCCGCCCCGGTTCGGCGTCTATGCGGTGCTGGTCGATGTGCTGGACGGACCGCACAAGGGCAGCTATCGCGGTGCTGCTTCGGTCGGGGTACGGCCGATGTTCAACGGCGAGCGCCCCAATATCGAAACTTTCCTGTTCGACTTCTCCGGCGATCTTTATGGCGCCACGCTGAGTGTCGGACTTGTCGAGTACCTGCGCCCAGAAATGACCTTTGACGGGCTGGACGCGCTTATCGCGCAGATGGACGCCGATTGCGACCGCGCCCGCGACATCCTGGCCGCCCTATGAAGGATCCGATCGACCGCAACGGGCTGCGCCCGCGTTTCTGGGAGCGCAAGCCGCTGGCGCGGCTGAGCAAGACCGAATGGGAGGCATTGTGCGACGGTTGCGGCAAATGCTGCCTCAACAAGCTTGAGGACGAGGATACCGGCGAGGTCGAGCTGACCCGGGTCGCCTGCCGGCTGCTGGATGACGAGAGCTGCCATTGCACGCAATACCCGATCCGGCACCAGTTCGTGCCCGATTGCATCGTGCTGACCCCCGACAATCTGGACAGCCACGCCTATTGGATGCCCCGCACCTGCGCCTATCGGTTGCTGTGGGAGGGCAAGCCTCTTTACGACTGGCACCCGCTGGTCTCGGGCGATCCCGAGAGCGTGCATCGCGCGGGCGTCTCGGTGCGCGGCATCACCGTATCAGAGTTTGAAACCCCCGAAGAAGACTGGGAAGACCATATCATCGAGGAGCCTATCTGATGTTCTTTGCCTCTGACAATTCCGGCCCTGTCCATCCCGAGATCCTGGCGGCCCTGACCGAGGCCAACCAGGGCTATGCCATGGCCTATGGGGCGGATGCACAGATGCAGGCGGTGCAGGAGAAAATTCGTCGAATTTTCGAGGCGCCAGACGCAGCGGTCTATCTGGTGGCAACCGGGACGGCGGCCAACTCGCTGGCACTCGCCACCCTGTCACAGCCCTGGCAGACGATTTTCTGCTCGCCCGTGGCCCATATCCACGAGGATGAGTGCAACGCGCCTGAGTTCTATTCGGGCGGCGCCAAGCTGACCCTGGTGCCCGGCGGCGACCGGATGACACCCGAGGCGCTGCGCGGGTCGATCACGGGCGAAGAGACCCGTGGCGTGCACGGGCCGCAGCGCGGCCCGGTCTCGATCACTCAGGTGACCGAACGCGGCGGCGTCTATTCCATCGCCGAGTTGCAGGCGCTTTGCGGTGTGGCCAAGGAGTACGGTCTGCCGGTGCATCTGGATGGCGCCCGCTTTGCCAATGCGCTGGTCGCCCTCAACGCCTCGCCCGCCGAGATGACCTGGAAAGCAGGCGTGGACGCGGTCAGCTTTGGCGGCACCAAGAATGGCTGCATGGGGGTCGAGGCGGTGATCTTCTTCGACCCGAAACATGCCTGGGAATTCGAGCTGCGCCGCAAGCGCGGCGCGCATCTCTTTTCGAAACACCGCTATCTGTCGGCACAGATGGAGGCCTATCTGACCGACGATCTCTGGCTGCGCTCGGCGCGTCGGGCCAATGACAATTGCGCCCGCCTGGTCGAGGGGCTGCGGGCATCGGGGGCCACGTTCCTGCACGAGCCGCAGGCCAATATCGTCTTTGCCAGTTTCCCACGCGCGACCCATCGGCGCCTGATGGGTGCGGGCGCGTCCTATCACCTGTGGGGTGCGGAACTGGAGGGCGCGGACGAGAGCGAGATGCTGGCCTGTCGCATGGTCTGCGACTGGTCTATCGGAACGGATCAGATCGACCAGTTCCTTTCCTTGCTCTGAAGGGGTGCAGGGGGCGCTGCCCCCGGTGCAAAATTCGGAGAATTTTGTCACCTCCCCGGGAGTATTTTTGGCGAAATGAAGAGGCGTGCTCAGCCTGCCCGCGACCACAGCGCGCGGATATGGGTCGCCGTCTCTTCTGGATGGGTGATCGGCAGCATGTGACCGGCGCCCTCGATCCTCTCTTCGCGAGCATCGGGCAAACGGCGCTGGAGGCCCTTCGAGATCGCTTCCATCACCGGATGTGTCAAGGCGCCCCGCAGCAGCAGAACCGGCATGGCCGCGCGGTCGAGCCGCCCCGGCGCCAGTAACCCGGCGGTATCGTCGAACAGCGCGGCATCCATCGTCGGCACCACATGGATGCCCCGGATCATGGCAGCGCGGGTCGCTTCGGGCAGATCGGGCCAGCGCGGGCTTGAGGCGGTGCTCCACATCCGGTTGAAAAGCCGCGCGGCAAGCGCACGGTCTCCGGCCGATAGCGCATCGAGATAGGGCTGCGCGTCGCTCGCGTGGCTGTCGATCAACTCGGGCGCGTCCTGGCCGGCCACGGCAAAGAAGACCGGTTCAATCAGGGTCAGGCTGCGCACCCGCTCGGGATGTTCCACCGCCAGGCGCAGCGCCACCGTGGCGCCGAAGGAGTGGCCGATCACATCCATCGATGCCTCGGTCAGGCAGGTCTCGGCAATACGCAGGATACGGTCCTGGAAACAACCCTGCCCGTCCCAGTCCGGGCTGCGCCCGTGACTGAGCATGTCGGGGGCGGTAAAGCGCGCCTCTTCCCCCAGCAGGCGTGTCAGCCCCTTCCAGGCGCCGGAATGGGCGATGGTACAATGCAGAGCCAGCACCGGACGCGGACCATGGCCGAAATGACTGACAAAAGCGGCTTGCGGCAAGGTCTGCGCCGTCCTCACCCCTTGATCTCCGCCAGATGGGCGTCGAGATCGTCAAGCCTGTCCTGTCCCCAGAACCGCTGCCCGTCGGCGGTGATGTAGAAAGGCGCACCAAAGACACCACGCTCGACCGCCTCCTCCAGATTGGCGGCATAGGTTTCAGCGCCCGCCAGCAGGCCGCTGTCGGCCAGTCCCGGATCGAACCCGGCGCTGGACAGGCAGTCACGGATCACTTCATCCTGAGCGATATCGCGCTCCTCTGCCCAGCAGGCGCGCAGGATGCCATGGCAGAGCGCCCCCAGATCGCCACCACCTGCCCTGCCAGCCGCGATGATCGCATAGGAAGACGGGGCAGCATTGGTTGGCCAGAAAGCCGGCTTCATGTTCAGGGGCAATCCGGTCTTGCGCATCTGGCGCTGCAACTCCTGTGCCCGGTATTCGATGCGCGAGGGATGCCGATCCTTGGGCGGCACGCCACCGGTGCGGGCGAACAGCGCCATGATGTCGATCGGCTTGTAGGCGATTTTCGCCCCGTGACGGGCGGCGATTTCCTCCAGACGCTGCCCGGCCAGATAGGAGAAGGGGGAAAGTGTCGCAAAATAGTAGTCGATATCAGCCATATTCGTTTTCTCCGCTGCCTGCGCTTTGCGGGACCGTACGCCCATGCTAAGCGGTGTCAACATCACGAATCTGTCACAACAGACAGTGCTGCCTGGGGATAATCGTCATGCCGTCACTCACCGAGCCCAAGCTGATCGCTGGGAACGCCAATCTTCCGCTTGCCCGCTCCATTGCCCGCCGGATGAGCCTCTATCGCGGGGTCGACCAAGGGCTGGTCGATGCCCGGGTCGAGCGGTTCAACGACGGCGAGATATTCGTCGAAGTGTTCGAGAATGTCCGCGGCGAGGACATGTTCATCATCCAGCCGACCTCGAACCCGGCCAATGACAACTTGATGGAACTGCTGATCATCGCCGATGCGCTGCGCCGGTCCTCGGCCAGCCGGATTACCGCTGTGATCCCCTATTTCGGCTATGCTCGCCAGGATCGTCGCACCAAGGCGCGCACCCCGATCAGTGCCAAGCTGGTCGCCAATATGCTGACCGGCGCCGGGATCGAGCGGATCCTGACCATGGATCTGCATGCGGCCCAGATTCAGGGCTTTTTCGACATTCCGGTCGATAACCTCTATGCCTCGCCGATCTTTGCACTGGATGTACAGACCCAGTTCAAACAGCAGATGGCAGACCTGATGGTGGTTTCGCCCGATGTGGGCGGCGTTGCCCGGGCGCGGGAGCTGGCCAAGCGGATCAACGCGCCGCTGTCGATCGTGGACAAGCGCCGGGAAAAGCCGGGCGAAGTGGCCGAGATGACGGTGATCGGAGATGTGACCGACAAGATCTGCCTGATCGTCGACGACATTTGTGACACAGCCGGAACCCTGTGCAAGGCAGCGCAGGTGCTGCTCGACAATGGCGCGCGCGAGGTCCACTCCTATATCTCGCACGGGGTGATGAGCGGGCCGGCTGTCGAACGGGTCAGCAATTCGGTGATGAAGTCGCTGGTGATCACTGATTCCATACAGCCGACACCCGAGATCCTGGCCACCCCGAATATCCGCGTGGTACCGACCGCACCGATCTTTACCCAGGCGATCCTAAATATCTGGAACGGAACGTCGGTCTCGTCCCTGTTCGAGGACAAGACCCTGCGGCCTATCTACGAATCTCTCTATCACATGGACTAATGCCGCTTGCCGGTTCAACTGAACCGGCAAGCGGCGAGCGCCCCAAAACATTCGACGAATTTACTGGGGCCACCGCAAGTGATCAGATCACGTCCCAATCATCTTCGTTGCGCATGTCGCCGATCGCGGTCCAGCCGAGCCGCAGGCGGGCGACGCGGGTATCCGCCCAAGTGCGAAACACCAGATCGAAGCCTTCGGGCGTTGCATTCTCGGCCTTGACCTCGGCCCGCACCGCTGCGCCGGTATCCACATCCCATAGCGAAATCGTGACCATCACCACCGGGGTAGAGCGGAACGGCTGTTCAAACAGGACGGGCTTTCGCCTCTCACGACTGCCCGAACCGGTCCACATGTCGCCGTCATTCTCGAAATCCGAGAACATCGCCTCGTCGCCCTGCTGAATGGCGACTGGATGGGAAGTAAACAGCTTCATGGCTCAAAACCCACACAAATTCCTACTTTTCTTGCGTCTCTATCAGACCAGTCCGGCCAAAACATGACGCAAAAAGGGCCAGCCCGTTGCCCGGCTGGCCCCTGTTCTGGACTGCGCTCGCGAGGCTCAGAGCCCCATATGCGTGCCCAAGGCCTCCATATCGGCCAAGAGCTTGGCTGCGTCGTCAACGACGCTGGTATGCTCTTGCCCCTTGGCAGCCTCGTGCGAGCTGCGCGCCTCGGCGATCAGTTCGTCCAGATGCGCCCGCGTCACCTCGGTCACCGGAATGGCTTTCTCGGCCAGCACCGACAGCGTGTCGGCGCCGATCTGGGCAAAGCCGCCCGTGACCAGGTATTCGCTGGTGCCTTCGGGTCCTTCGACCTTCAGCACCCCGGGGCGCAGCGTGGTGATGGTGGGGGCATGATCGGGCATCGCCGTCATGTCCCCGTCCGCGCCGGGAATCTGGACCGCGCTGACCTGAAGCGACGCGAGGCGGCGCTCCGGGCTGACGAGGTCGAATTGCATCGTGTTTGCCATCAGGGATACTCCTTAGGCGGCTTCTGCGGCCATCCGCTCGGCTTTGGCGATCACTTCGTCGATGCCGCCAACCATGTAGAAGGCGCCCTCGGGCAGGTGGTCGTATTCACCGGCCACAACCGCCTTGAACGACGAGATGGTGTCTTCCAGCGGAACCTGCACACCGTCCGAACCGGTGAACACTTTTGCCACGTCGAAGGGCTGGCTGAGGAAACGCTGGATTTTCCGGGCGCGGGCCACGGTCAGCTTGTCCTCTTCGCTCAGTTCGTCCATACCGAGAATGGCGATGATGTCCTGAAGCGACTTGTAGCGCTGAAGGATACCCTGAACGTCACGGGCAACCTGATAGTGCTCTTCACCGACAACCTGCGGGTCGAGGATACGCGACGACGAGTCGAGCGGGTCCACGGCCGGGTAGATACCCAGTTCCGAGATCGCACGCGACAGAACGGTGGTTGCGTCGAGGTGCGCAAAGGTGGTTGCCGGTGCCGGGTCAGTAAGGTCGTCCGCGGGAACATAGACGGCCTGGATCGAGGTGATCGAGCCTGCCTTGGTCGAGGTGATGCGTTCCTGCATCGCACCCATGTCGGTGGCCAGCGTCGGCTGGTAACCCACGGCCGAGGGGATACGGCCGAGCAGAGCGGACACTTCGGAACCGGCCTGGGTAAAGCGGAAGATGTTGTCGACGAAGAACAGAACGTCGGTGCCGGACTGGTCGCGGAACTGCTCGGCCAGGGTCAGGCCGGTCAGGGCGACGCGCGCACGGGCTCCCGGAGGCTCGTTCATCTGGCCGTAGACCAGCGCCACCTGCGACTCTTCCAGGTTATCCGGTTTGATAACGTTGGATTCGATCATCTCGTGGTAGAGGTCGTTGCCCTCACGGGTCCGTTCACCCACACCCGCGAACACCGAGAAACCCGAGTGCACTTTTGCGATGTTGTTGATCAGTTCCATGATGAGAACGGTCTTGCCCACGCCGGCGCCGCCGAACAGGCCGATCTTGCCGCCCTTGGAGTAAGGGGCCAGCAGGTCGATGACCTTGATGCCGGTGACCAGGATGTCGGTCGCGGTCGACTGTTCTTCGAACTCGGGTGCAGGCTGGTGGATGGCGCGGGTCTCGGTCGCGTTGACCGGGCCCTTTTCGTCCACCGGCTCGCCGATCACGTTCAGGATGCGGCCCAGGGTGGCCGAGCCAACCGGCACCGAGATCGGGCCGCCGGTGTCGGTCACCACAGCGCCACGGACCAGACCTTCGGTCGCGTCCATCGCGATGGTGCGGACGGTGTTCTCGCCCAGGTGCTGAGCCACTTCGAGAACGAGGCGCTTGCCGTTGTTCTCGGTTTCCAGCGCGTTCAAAATTTCAGGCAGTGCGTCATCGAACTGGACGTCGACGACGGCCCCGATGATCTGCGTGACTTTGCCTTTTGCATTCGCCATGTTTCGTCTCCGGATTTTCTTACAGCGCCTCGGCGCCGGAAATGATTTCGATCAGCTCGTTGGTGATGACGGCCTGACGCGAGCGGTTGAATTCGATGGTCAGCTTGTCGATCATCTCGCCCGCGTTGCGGGTCGCGTTGTCCATCGCCGACATCCGGGCACCCTGTTCCGAGGCCCCGTTTTCAAGCAGCGCCGAGAAGATCTGCGTCGCCACACCACGCGGCAGCAGGTCGGCCAGGATCGCCTCTTCGCTGGGCTCGTAGTCAAACAGCGCAACCTCGTCGCCCTCGCCGTCGGTCTCGAAGGCCGCCGGGATGATCTGTTGCGCGGTCGGCACCTGGGTCACGACATTCTCGAACTTCGCGTAGAAGATCGTGGCAACGTCGAATTCACCGGCATCGAACCGAGCCAGAACATCACGCGCGATATCCTGAGCATTGGCATAGCCCATGCTCTTGATACCGCTGAGATCGACATGACCCACCGAATGCTTGGCGAAGTCACGCTTGAGCGCGTCGCGGCCCTTCTTGCCGACGGTCAGGATCTTGACCGTCTTGCCCTTGGCCAACAGCTCGTTTGCGCGGGTGCGGGCCAGTTTGGCGATGTTCGAGTTGAACCCGCCGCACAGACCGCGTTCGGCCGTCATGACGACCAGCAGATGCACCTGATCGCTGCCCGTACCACGGAGCAGCAGCGGCGCACTGTCACTGCCGCCGACCGAGGCCGCCAGCCCCGCCATCACGGCATTGAACCGTTCGGCATAGGGGCGAGCCGCTTCAGCGGATTCCTGGGCGCGGCGGAGCTTTGCCGCCGCGACCATTTGCATGGCTTTGGTGATCTTGCGGGTCGATTTGACCGACTCGATCCTGTTTTTAAGGTCCTTGAGAGAAGGCATGTCCCAACTCTCTCCTTATGCGAACGTGGCGGCGTATTCGTCGATCGCTGCCTTGAGTTTGTCCTCGGCGTCGCCCTTGATCTTGGGATCTTCCTTGGTGATCCACTCAAGAACATCGGCCCGCTTGCCGCGCATATGCGCGATCAGGCCCGCTTCCCACCGG
The DNA here is from genome assembly GCF_021405525.1 of Ruegeria pomeroyi. Lineage (GTDB taxonomy): Bacteria > Pseudomonadota > Alphaproteobacteria > Rhodobacterales > Rhodobacteraceae > Ruegeria_B > Ruegeria_B alba. Next base: position 1,053,043 of record NZ_JAGQAG010000001.1, on the reverse strand, counting down.
CCGACATCCTTGAGGGCGATCTTGTCGAGATAGCCTTTGGTGCCAGCAAAGATGACGCAGACGATTTCCGCGTTGGTCAGCGGCGAGTACTGCGGCTGTTTCATCAGCTCGGTCAGGCGCGCGCCACGGTTCAGCAGCTGCTGGGTTGCGGCGTCGAGGTCGGAACCGAACTGGGCAAAGGCCGCCATCTCGCGATACTGGGCCAGCGACAGTTTCACCGGACCGGCAACGGTCTTCATCGCGTTGGTCTGGGCCGAGGAGCCCACACGCGAGACCGACAGACCGGTGTTCACGGCGGGGCGGATGCCCTGGTAGAACAGTTCGGTTTCCAGGAAGATCTGGCCGTCGGTGATCGAGATCACGTTGGTCGGGATAAAGGCCGACACGTCGCCGCCCTGGGTTTCGATGACGGGCAGAGCGGTCAGCGAACCGGCGCCGAAGTCCTCGTTCAGCTTTGCCGAACGCTCCAGCAGCCGCGAGTGCAGGTAGAAAACGTCGCCCGGATAGGCTTCACGTCCCGGCGGACGGCGCAGCAGCAGCGACATCTGGCGATAGGCCACGGCCTGTTTGGACAGGTCATCGTAGATGATCAGCGCGTGACGGCCATTGTCGCGGAAGTATTCCGCCATCGCGGTTGCGGCATAAGGCGCCAGGAACTGCATCGGCGCGGGGTCGGATGCGGTGGCGGCGACAACGATGGAGTATTCCATCGCGCCGTTTTCTTCCAGCTTCTTGACCAGCTGGGCCACGGTCGAGCGCTTCTGGCCAACAGCCACGTAGACGCAGTAGAGCTTCTTGCTCTCGTCGTCGCCAGCGGCATCGTTATAGGATTTCTGGTTCAGGATGGTGTCGAGCGCGATCGCGGTCTTGCCGGTCTGACGGTCGCCGATGATCAGCTCGCGCTGGCCGCGACCAATCGGGATCATCGAGTCGACGGCCTTGAGGCCGGTCGCCATCGGCTCGTGCACCGATTTACGCGGGATGATACCGGGCGCCTTGACGTCTGCAACGCCGCGCTTTTCCGCCTTGATCGGGCCTTTGCCGTCGATCGGGTTGCCCAGACCGTCGACAACGCGGCCCAGCAGCGCTTCGCCCTGCGGCACGTCCACGATGGAGTTGGTGCGCTTGACGGTGTCGCCTTCCTTGATGTCCCGGTCGGAACCGAAGATCACGACGCCGACATTGTCGCTTTCCAGGTTCAGCGCCATACCCATGATGCCGCCCGGGAACTCGACCATTTCACCGGCCTGAACATTGTCGAGGCCGTAAACGCGGGCGATACCGTCGCCGACGCTCAGCACGCGACCGATTTCGGCCACTTCTGCTTCCTGACCAAAATTCTTGATCTGGTCCTTCAGGATTGCAGAAATCTCTGCAGCTTGGATACCCATTTATCCGACCTCTTTCATTGCATTCTGGAGGGAGTTGAGCTTGGAGCGGATCGAGCTGTCGATCATCTTCGAGCCAACTTTGACGACAAGACCGCCGATGAGGCTTTCATCCACGGTCGCATTGATGGTGACCGATTTGCCGACCTGCTCGCTCAGCGTCTTGGTCAGTTTTTCGATCTGGGTCTTGGTCAGCGCCTTGGCCGATGCGACCTCTGCCGTGACTTCGCCGCGCGCCTCTGCCAGCGCGTCGCGCAGCGCGTTCAGCAGTTGCGGCAGCACGAACAGACGCCGTTTCTGCGCCATCAGGCCCAGCGCGTTGGCCAGAACCGGATTCAGTTTCATCTTTTTGGCAACCGCGGTGATCGCGGCCTCCTGATCGGCGCGCGAGACCAGCGGCGAGGCGATCAGGCTGCGCAGATCGGCGCTGTCACCCAGGGCGGCGGTCAGATCGTTGATGCCGGTTTCCAGACCCTTGAGGTCATTGTTGTCTTGCGCGATCGCAAAAATCGCGGTGGCATAGCGCTGAGCAATGCCTGCGGAAATCGAAGCTGGTTCGGACACGTCCACCCTTCCGATATTTTGGCCCCGAACGCGCGTGGCGCGCGACCCCGGGGGCGTGAAGATACCCCGCCCTGGCGGCAGGTCATCAAAATCAGGGGGGATGTAGCAGAGCAGTCCCAGTGTCGCAATATAGTATAGCGATAACGGCCTTGTAACCAAATCATGTGTTTTCAAGGCGTTACCTGAACTGCGACCCTTTGGACCCTCTTAAGTGCTTGAAAAATGTTACCCGTTTGCAGCTTTTCGCGATTCCTGTGACGCATCCGGGGCCTGATCAGGCCGGCTTCAATAACCCGTCCAGCGCCTTGACCGGGCGGCGCGTGGCGTCGCGAGCCGGGTTTCCGCGCGGCGGGTGCACCCGTTTCGAAACCTCGACGATGAACACCCCACCCGCCATGATGGTGGGCAGCCGGGTGCCCGTCCGCTCGATCAGGGCGCCCGATTTCAGCCAGAAGCGTTTGAACGAAGGCGGCTGATACAGGGCCGAACAATGGAATTCGGGCAGGAACTGATGCTTACGCAGCTGGGTTTCCAGCTGGCCCAGCGTATAGGGGCGGCCAAAGCCGAATGGCGTCTTGTCAGAACGTGACCACAGCCCGGCCCGATTGGGCACCACGAATATCGCCTTGCCCCCCGGCCCCAGCACCCGCCAGCATTCATCCAGCACCTGGGTCGGATGTTCCGAAGTTTCAAGCCCGTGCATCACCACCAACCGGTCCACATGGCCGGTCTCGATCGGCCACAGCGTCTCCTCGCACAGGACCGAGACATTGGGCATACCAGCGGGCCAGGGCATCACCCCTTGCGGGCCGGGCATCAGGCCGATCACCCGCCGCGCCTCGGTCAGATATGGCCTGAGCAGCGGCACCGCAAAGCCGAAGCCCGCGACCGTCTGGCCCTTGGCCTCGGGCCAGATCTCCAGCAGTCGGCCGCGCACAGCGGCCTGCGCCGCCCGCCCCAAGGTGCTGCGGTAATAGAAATTCCTCAGGTCCTGCACGTCCAGATGCATTGCAGCCGCTCGCCCGATCTGTTTGGCTGGGGCAGTCTAACAACGAAAGGCCAAAAGACCATGCCCCATGAGATCGTGACGGTCCCGTGCCTCGACGACAATTACGCCTATCTCGTACATGACGCCGAAAGCGGCAAGACAGCGCTGGTCGACGCGCCGGAGGCGGCCCCGATCCAGGCCGAGCTGGATCGGCGCGGATGGTCGCTGGACCAGGTTTGGCTGACCCACCATCACTGGGACCATGTCGACGGGCTCGAGGCGCTGCGAACCCGCTACACCCCCACTGTGATCGGGGCCGAGGCCGATACCCATCGCTTACCGCCTCTGGACCTAGCCCTGTCCGATGGCGACCGGTTCGACCTTGGCGGCGCCTCGGTCGAAATTCTGGATGTCTCCGGCCATACTGTGGGCCACATCGCCTTTTACCTGCCAAGTGGCAAGGCGGTGTTTACCGCCGACAGCCTGATGGCGCTGGGCTGCGGCCGCCTGTTCGAGGGCACGCCGGACCAGATGTGGGCCAGCCTGTCGAAACTCGCCGCCCTGCCCGACGACACCCTGGTGTGCAGCGGCCATGAATACACCCAGTCGAACGCCCGTTTCGCGCTGACCGTCGATCCGGGCAATGCGGCCTTGAAAACCCGCGCCGACGAGATAGATCATGCGAGGGCCGAGGGGCGTCCGACCGTTCCCAGCCTGCTGTCGCTGGAAAAGGCCACCAACCCGTTCCTGCGCGCAGCCGATCCCGGTATCCAGAGCCAGCTGGGCATGCAAGGGGCAGACCCCGCCCGTGTCTTTGCGGAAATCCGCGCCCGCAAGGACCGGTTCTGATGCCGCAAATGCAACATTCGCGCCACCTGTCACCATAAATGTGAGCGGCAAACGCAAGAAAACTCTTGAAGAGCCGCACACATCAACCAAACTCTAATACTATGAGCACATGGTTGGATGTGGGGTCCGACCGCTACTCGGCCCCCTCCCGACCCAAGACAGAGGAGCACGCCTGTGCCTTCATTCTCGAGCACACTTGAGCAGGCCATTCATGCCGCCCTGGCGGCTGCAAACGAACGGCGCCACGAATTCGCCACGCTGGAGCATCTGCTGCTGGCGCTGCTGGACGAACCCGACGCGGTGCGGGTGATGCAGGCGTGCAGCGTCGACCTGAAGGAACTGCGCGATACTCTGGTGGAGTTCATCGACGAGGATCTGTCGAACCTCGTCACCGATATCGACGGGTCCGAGGCGGTCCCGACCGCCGCGTTCCAGCGTGTGATCCAGCGCGCCGCGATCCATGTGCAAAGCTCGGGCCGGACCGAGGTGACTGGCGCCAACGTGCTGGTGGCGATCTTTGCCGAACGGGAATCGAACGCCGCCTATTTCCTGCAGGAACAGGACATGACCCGTTATGACGCGGTCAATTTCATTGCCCATGGCGTCGCCAAGGATCCCGCCTATGGCGAGAACCGCCCGGTGACCGGCGCCGAACATGGCGAGGAAGAGACTTCGAGCGCGCCCACGGGCGATGGCGAGCAGAAGGAAAGCGCGCTGTCCAAGTATTGCGTCAACCTGAACGCCAAATCGCGCGCCGGCGACATCGACCCGCTGATCGGCCGTGACCACGAGGTCGAGCGCTGCATCCAGGTCCTGTGCCGCCGCCGCAAGAACAACCCGCTTCTGGTGGGCGATCCGGGCGTGGGCAAGACCGCCATCGCCGAGGGGCTGGCGCGCAAGATCGTCGCCGGCGACATTCCCGAGGTGCTGTCAAAGACCACGATCTATTCGCTCGACATGGGGGCGTTGCTTGCGGGCACCCGCTATCGCGGCGACTTCGAGGAACGGCTCAAGGCGGTGGTGACCGAACTTGAGGATCACCCCGACGCGGTGCTGTTCATCGACGAAATTCATACCGTGATCGGTGCCGGGGCCACCTCGGGCGGGGCGATGGATGCCTCGAACCTGCTGAAACCCGCGTTGCAGGGCGGCAAGCTGCGCACCATGGGCTCGACCACCTACAAGGAGTTCCGCCAGCATTTCGAGAAGGACCGCGCGCTCAGCCGCCGGTTCCAGAAGATCGACGTGAACGAACCCACGGTCGAGGACAGCGTCAAGATCCTGAAAGGGCTGAAACCCTATTTCGAGGAACATCACGAGGTCCGCTATACCGCCGATGCGATCAAGTCGGCGGTGGAACTCAGCGCGCGCTACATCAACGACCGCAAGCTGCCCGACAAGGCGATCGACGTGATCGACGAGGCCGGCGCGGCGCAGCATCTGGTAGCCGAAAGCAAGCGGCGCAAGACCATCGGCGTCAAGGAGATCGAGGCCGTGGTGGCCAAGATCGCCCGCATACCGCCCAAGAACGTCACCAAGGACGACGCAGAGGTTCTGAAAGATCTCGAAGCCAGCCTGAAACGGGTGGTGTTCGGCCAGGACAAGGCGATCGAAGCGCTGTCGAGCGCCATCAAGCTTGCCCGCGCGGGCCTGCGCGAGCCGGAAAAACCCATCGGCAATTACCTGTTCGCCGGTCCCACCGGTGTCGGCAAGACCGAGGTGGCCAAGCAGCTTGCCGAGACGCTGGGCGTGGAACTGCTGCGCTTCGACATGTCGGAATACATGGAGAAACACGCCGTCAGCCGCCTGATCGGCGCGCCTCCGGGTTATGTCGGCTTTGACCAGGGCGGATTGCTGACCGACGGCGTCGACCAGCATCCCCATTGCGTGCTGCTGCTGGACGAGATCGAAAAGGCGCATCCGGATGTCTACAATATCCTGTTGCAGGTGATGGATCACGGCCAGTTGACCGACCATAATGGGCGCACGGTGAATTTCCGCAACGTGGTGCTGATCATGACCTCGAACGCGGGCGCCTCGGAACAGGCCAAGTCGGCCATCGGCTTTGGCCGCGACCGGCGCGAGGGCGAGGATACCGCCGCCATCGAGCGCACCTTCACGCCCGAGTTCCGCAACCGTCTTGACGCGGTAATCTCGTTTGCGCCGCTGCCCAAGGAGGTCATCCTGCAGGTGGTCGAAAAGTTCGTGCTGCAACTGGAGGCCCAGTTGATGGACCGCCATGTGCATATCGAACTGACCCCGCAGGCCGCCGAATGGCTGGCCGACAAGGGCTATGACGACAAGATGGGCGCCCGCCCGCTGGGCCGGGTGATCCAGGAGCACATCAAGAAGCCTCTTGCCGAAGAGTTGCTGTTTGGCAAGCTGGCCAAGGGCGGTGTGGTCCGGGTCGGCGTCAAGGGCGGTGAGCTGGTGCTGCAGATCGACGGCCCTGACCGGCCGCGGATATCTGGCGACAAGCCCCCCCTGCTGACCGCAGATTGATGCGCCCGGGGCTCACGCTCCTTCTATCGCTCGCCGCCTTGCCCGCGGCGGGTGATCCCGTTTTGGATCTGCCCATCGACTGTACTCTGGGCGCATCCTGTCACATTCAGCAATATGTCGACCGCGATCCTGGAAAGGGTGCGCGCGATTTCACCTGCGGTGGACTCAGCTATGACGGCCACAAAGGCACCGATTTCGCGCTCCCTACGCTGGCGCATATGCGCGCAGGGGTCGATGTTCAGGCCTCGGCGCCCGGTATCGTGACAGGCCTGCGTGACGGGGTCGAGGATCGTGTCTATGGACCTGACAATGCGGCGGCGGTCGAAGGCCGTGAATGCGGAAACGGCGTGGTACTAAGGCACGAAGATGGCTGGGAAACCCAGTATTGCCACCTCAAGAAAGGTTCGGTCAGGGTGCGCAAGGGCGACCGAGTTGAGCGTGGCGCCATCCTTGGACAGGTTGGGATCAGCGGCAAGGCCCAGTTTCCTCATGTGCATCTGTCGGTCCGCCACAACGGCGCGGTGGTCGACCCCTTCGATACCGGTGATACGGCGCAATGTAATGCAAGTGGGGGCAGCCTCTGGCGAGAAACGCCCATTTACGAGGCCAGTGGCTTGATCGACGCGGGCTTTGCCGACGCGGTTCCCGAATATGCGCAGGTACAAGACGGCACCGCCACCCGGGCCAGTTTGCCCGGGGACGCAGGCGCATTGGTGTTCTTTGTCCTAGCGTTTGGCGGGCAAAAAGGTGACATCCTGCGGCTGACGGTCGAGGGTCCCGGAGGACAGCTGATGCAACAGGACATGACCCTAGACCGCGCTCAGGCACAGTTCTTTCGCGCGGCGGGACGCCGCCTGAAGGGGCCGTCCTGGCCCGCAGGTACCTATGAAGGCACCGCATCCCTGTTGCGTAAAGGGGTCGAGGTCGACCGGACACTGGCGACAGTCTCGGTCGAGTAAGCGCTACTTCTCGGTCAGTTTCAATTCGATCCGCCGGTTCTGCGCGCGCGCTTGGTCGGTGTCGGCCGAATTGACGGGCTGGTATTCACCAAACCCGTTAGCCGAGAGCCGGTCAGGTGGCAGGCCCAGCGCGTCGACCATGTAGCGCACCACCGACAGCGCCCTGCCCTGGCTCAGCTCCCAGTTATCGGCATATTTGCCGGTGCCCAGCAGCGGCACGTTGTCGGTATGTCCATCGACCCGGATCACCCAATTGATTTCGGGCGGGATATCGGCGGCAATCGCGCGCAGGATCCGCGCCACCTTGGCGATCTCGAACTGACCCTCGGGCGACAGATCGGCGCTGCCCGGATCGAACAGCACCTCGGAGGAGAACACGAAGCGGTCGCCCTCGATCCGCACGCCTTCCTGATTGCCCAGCACATCGCGCAGCCGCCCGAAGAATTCCGAGCGATAGCGCTCCAGATCCTTGGCCTGCTCGGCCAGCACACGGGCCTCTTCCTCCAACCGCTTGCGCTCGGCCTCTTCCAGCAGGCGGCGCTTGCGCTCCTCGGAGGCGGCACGGGCCAGCGCGGCGTTCAGGTCCTGACCCAGGCTTTGCAACTGTACTTCGGCAGAGGCGTTGCGGGCCTTGTAATCGTCCAGCAACGCCTGAAGGCTGCCCAGCTGGTTGCGCAGGGCTGCGACCTGCTGGTTCAACAGCGCGGTCTGGCGCTGCGCCTCGGTCGACACCGCCTGTTCCTCGCTCAGAGCGGCCCGCGCCTGCGCCAGCAACGTTGCACGCTCCTCGGCCAGGCTGCGCTGGCGGGCGGCACTGCTTTCCGCCTCGGTTTGCGCGTCGAGCGCCGCCAGCAGACGCCGCTGCAACACCTCGTTATCCGAGGCGGCGGCCTGCGCACGCTCAAGCGACTCCAGCGCCATCAGCAGCCGCGCCTCGACCGAGGTGCGATCTTCGGCGGTGGAATCGGCGGCGGTACGCGCGGCGGTCAGATCGGCGCGCGCCTGAGCCAGCTCGGCCTCCAGCCCGGCCTGGATGCTGGCCGCCTCGGCCTCGTCACGCGCCAGACGTTCCTCCAGATCGGTGCGAGTGGTGTCGGCCTCGGCGCGGGCCTTGGCCAGTTCCGCCTCAAGCGCCGCGCGGGCGGCGGCATGTTCGGATTGCAGCCGGTCAAGCTCGTCCTGGTATTGCGAACGGGTCGCCACGGTGGCCGCGCGCTGCTGGGCCAGCGCCGCTTCAAGCGCGCTTCGTGTTTCTTCCGCATGGGCGCGCGCTTCGGCCAGAGCAGCACGGGTCTCGCCGCCTTCGGCGCGGATCCGGTCCAGCTCGGCCTCAAGCGCGCTGACGCGCGCGGCATCCTCGGACCGGGCCACCTCCATCTGGCCCAGCACCCGGGTCAGACGCTCGGCCAGTTCGTCGCGTTCGCGCGCCTGGGCGCGGGCCGCCTCGATCTGGTCCAGCGCCTCGGCCAGTTTCGCATTCAGTTGCTCACGCGCCGCATCCGCCGCCGCCAGCAGGGTCAGTGTATCCTCGGCCTCGCGGCGCTGCGCCTCCAATGCCAGAGTCATCGCGGTCAATTCCGCATCGGCGTTTTCAAGCTTCTCGCGCAGCGCCTGAGCGGCGGCGGCCTCGGCCAGGCGGGCAGCCTCTTCCTCGCTCAACTGCTGTTCCAGCGTGCTGATCTGCGCGGCGTTCTCTTCGCCCGAGCGGCGCAGATCGGCAATCATCGCCTCCAGCGCCTCGCGCCGGGCGGCGGCCAGCCTTGCCGCCTCGGTCCGGTCGTCAATCTCGTCGCGAGCCTGTGCCAGTGCCAGGTTCAACGCCTCCTGTTCGGTAAGCAGCCGGCCCCGCTCGGCCTCGAGCGCCGCCACATCGCCCAGCGCCCGGTCGCGATCAGCCAACAGCGCGGCGACCTGCGCCTCGAAGGCGGTAATCCGGGTCGCGGCCTCGTCCAGCGCGGCGCGGCTGCGGTCACGTTCGACCGTCAGCGAGGCAATCAGCGCCTGAGCCTGGCTCAGATCGTCCTGGGTATCGTTGAGCGTGGCATTGAGCGCGCCCAAACGCGCCTGCAACTGGTTGTTGGTGCGTTCCTCTAGCCCCAACGCCTGCGCCAGCCGCCCAACCTCGCCTGCCAGCGCGTCCAGCTCGTCCTCTTGCCCGGAAATGGTCTCGCGCAGTACGAACTGCACCACCATGAAGATGGTAAGCACAAAGGTCAGCACCATCAGAAGGCCGGTCATCGCATCCACGAACCCCGGCCAGACCGACCCCTGAAACCTGTGTCCGGTGCGGCGTGACAGGGCCATGGATCAGCCCTCGTCGCGGGCGACGCCGCGCAGCGGACGCCGCGGAACCGACAGCGCCTTGGCCAACAGCTCGATATCCTTGCGCAGCTCGGCCATGCTTTCCTGCCGACCGGCGGAAATCTCCTCGAGAATGCGCAACATCTGCACGTCGATCGAGCGCAGCCGCATCCGGCTTTCGGCGTCAAGCCCGTCATGGGCGCCCTGTTCGCGCAGAAAGTCGATCAGCGCCTCCTGCCCCGCCGCCACCCGGTCGAGCGCGGCAGTTACGTCCTCGGTCTCGGCCTGGCGCTGGTTCATCTCGGCAATTGTGTCGACCAGTGCCCCCAGCTTGCCGCTGACCTCGGCGCGGCCCTCTTCCGAGGTTGCGAACATGGCGTGCAGCGCGTCCATCTGCTCGACCATCGTGTCGACCACCCCGGCAATGGCGCCGCTTTCCGAGTGTCCCTCCTCGCCCGAGGAAAACCCGACCCGGGTGATGGTCGACAGCCATTCCTCGAGTTCGCGGTAGAACCGGTTCTGGCCGTGGCCGGTGAACAGCTCCAGCAATCCAACGATCAGCGACCCGGCCAGACCCAACAGCGATGAACCAAAGGCGGTGCCCATGCCTCCCAGCTGCGCCTCAAGCCCGGTCATCAGCCGGTTGAAGACGGCCAACCCCTCTTCGCCCTCCTGCGGGTTGAGGCTGCGGATGGTGTCCACCACCGCCGGGATGGTGGTGGCAAGGCCAAAGAACGTGCCCAGAAGGCCCAGATAGATCAGCACATTGGTGATATAACGGGTGATCTCGCGCTCTTCCTCGATCCGCTCGGCCACCGAGTCGAGGATCGAGCGGGTGGAGCTGGACGAAATCTGCATCCGCGCCGCGCGCGAGCGCAACAGCGAGGCCAGCGGCGCCAACATCGAGGGCGGTCTGGTATCCTCGCGCTCATGCCCTGCGGCGAACTCCTCGATCCAGCGGACCGACCCGATCAGCTGCACCACCTGCCAGAAACAGGCCAGCACACCGATCAGGAAGACCAGCAGGATGAACCCGTTCAGATAGGGGTTGGCCTGAAACACCGGCAAAACGCGCGGCATGGCGACAAAGACGCCAAAACCCGACAGGCCGATGACGATCAGCATCATCAGGATCTGGCGGGTCGGGTGCGAGAACTGCGGCCTCGCTTCTCGGTCTGGCTGGGCCATTCGCGGCGTTCCTGAACCCTTGACTGCTCTGGCCCGAACCTATCGAAAAGAGAGGCGCAACGCCAAGGGTTTATGCGGTAATCTCGCGCACGCGGGCGGAAAGCCAGTCGAGATCGGGATCATTGAGCCCGATTTCCGCCAGATGGGCCGCGGTGTTGTAGAGATACTCGGTATTGGGGCCGCGCCCGCCGGTCGCGGTGGCGATGATCTGGGCCTGCCGCTCCAGCGGCATGCCGCCGCAATACTGCTCGTGATCGGGGTCGATGACATAGGTGACCGCGCGCACCAGGCCGCCGATATCCAGTGCCACGTCCAGCTCACGCTCAAGATAGGCCGAGGAGATCAGTTCGCGTTCGCGCAGCTCGTCCAGAGTGCGTGCCTCGTGCCCCGGCTCGACCGCAAAGGCGATGCCCCGGCACTGTGCGTCGTGCACGGCGTCAAGCGCCAGCACCAGCCCCGGTTTTTCCTCGGTACCGCGATGGTGGATCGAACTCATGCAGAAAGAGCGCGACCAGCCGTTCAGCGTCGCCAACTCGCGCCGCGCCACCGGAAAACCCGGGTTCCACATCAAAGATCCGTATCCGAATACCCACATCGTCATCGCGCTGGTCCTTGCCCGTTTCGGCCTATAAACAGGAAAACGAGCAGAGACAAAAGGGGCAGGCGATGTTGAACCTGGTGCGGGTGGCGCTGCTGGCGGCGGTGATCTGGTCGGGCTATTGGGCGGTTGCGGGGTTCGGCCTGCGCGGTTCTGTCGTGAGCTGGTTCGAAACGCAGGCCACGCGCGGCTGGCAGGCCGAATATACCGAGACCGGCCTGTCGGGCTTTCCCATCCGTCACCGGATTGAAATCGAAGCTCCGGCGCTGGCCGATCCGGACACCGGTACCGCCTGGCGGGCTGATCGGCTGGTATTGCAAAGCCCGGCGATCTGGCCCGGACGGCAAAGCCTGCTGTTCCCCGACACACCACAGCGGCTGTCCTATTTCGACCGGACCCTGGTGATCGAGGCCGAGGCGATGCGCGCCGATCTGGATCTGGCGCCGGGAGTGGCGCTGGAACTGCGCGGCATGGGGCTGAGCGCGGGCGAATGGTCGGTCACTCGCGATGGCGAGGTTCTGGCCGATGCCGACGCACTGACCCTGTCGATGACGCAACAGGATCAACCCGAGGCCTATGTGCTGCACGCCGAACTCAGCGATCTGGCACCGGGTCGCGACCTGCGCCGCGCCATGGGCGGGGCCGAGGGGCTGCCGCGCAGTTTCGAACGGGCCGAGATCTCGATGGCGGTGACCTTCGACCGCCCCTGGGACCGCGCCGCGCTGGAGGAGCGCCGCCCGCAGCCGGTCGAGATCAACCTTTCTCTGGCCGAGGCCGCCTGGGGCGAATTGCGCCTCTTTGCCGCCGGCAAGGTCAGCGTCGACGAATACGGCATCCCCACCGGATCGGTGGCGCTGAAGGCCGAGAACTGGCGCGAGATGGTGGCGATGGCACAGCAGGCGGGCGCCCTGTCCCAGCAGGCCGCCGAGCCGCTGAGCCGGGTGCTGACCATGCTGGCGGGGCTGGGCGGAAACCCGGACGCGCTGGATGTGGAACTGGGCTTTCGCCGTGGCTTTGTGACCCTGGGGCCGATCCCGCTGGGTCCGGCGCCGCGCATCATCCTGCGCTAGGACACAAAGGCGTCAGCGGCAATAGGGGCCGCCCCGGTGGCGGGCGGTGTCCAGATGCAGATGGTCCTTGTGATAGCGGTCCGCCTCTGGCCCCAGCACGGTGCCGAACGGGCCGCAGGCCTCTTTCCAAACCTGCCGCAGCATCTTGCGCTTGGCGCCGCGTTTCCAGCCTTCGAGAACGGTGATCCGCTCGCCGTCATTCATCACAAAGGCCGAGATGTCGATCGCGCGGCCCTTGCCATGTTCCGAGATCTTGGCGCCGCGCTGGTTGTTGCGAGTGCGGCAGGCGTAATGCGCCGCGACCTGAAGCTCGACCACAGGACCGCGACGGCGAAAGGTGGGTTTGACGCTGCGCGCGACCCAGTGATTCAACGCCTCTGCCGTGCCGCATTCCATCACCGCCGGCGTGCTGAGCCGCACGCCCGAGACCGAGGTGACACGCACCGCGTCCTTGATACCGCAACCCTTGATCTTGCCCGGAACCCGGCCTGCTGCACTGCCCTGAATATCCGGGTTTCCGCAGACCGCACCCTTCATCCGCTTCTTGCGGCCAAACAGCGCGCGCTCTTCCACCTCTTTCGGGCGCAGCTCGGGCCGTGGCGACAGGTCGAGGCCGGGCGCGTCTGGTCGGGGTGGCGTGGCGGCGGCCAATATCTCCTGTTCCGAGGGCGGGCGCAGGTTCGGGCGCATCCGGGTCACAGCAACCGAGGCGGCGGCCTCCTCTGTCGCCACAGCGATGGCGGCCTGAACCACCGGATCGGCAGCAACCGCGCGGGGCACCGGCCGCAACGAGCGGTCCGGCGCATTGGCCGCAAGCGGCAGTGCCCAGAGCGTCAGAGCCAGAGCCGCGAGGATATGCCCGCGCCCGGTCATGTGGGCTTGCCCTTGACGCGTCCGAAATCGGGGGCGTCAGTGTCCTGCCCCGCCTCGATGATGCCCCGGCGGATCGCCCGTGTCCGGGTGAAATAGTCGAACAGATAGGTCTCGTCGCCCATCCGGATGGCGCGTTGCAGCATGAACAGTTCCTCGGTGAAGCGGCCCAGGATATCCAGCGTCGCCTCGCGATTGTTCAGGAACACGTCGCGCCACATGGTCGGGTCCGATGCGGCGATGCGGGTAAAGTCGCGAAACCCCGCCGCCGAATACTTGATGACCTCGCTTTCGGTCACCCGCCGCAGATGGTCGGCCACCCCCACCATCGTATAGGCAATGGCATGGGGCACATGGCTGGTCACCGCCAGCACCAGATCGTGATGATCGGCCTCCATCTCTTCGACATTGGCGCCCATGCCCTCCCACAGCGCGCGCAACCGCGCCACCGCCTGCGGGTCGCTGCCCTCGGTCGGCACCAGCAGGCACCAGCGATTGTCGTAAAGCTCGGCAAAGCCCGATTGCGGCCCCGAATGCTCGGTCCCGGCCAGCGGGTGAGCCGGGATGAAATGCACCTCTTCGGGAATATGCGGCCCCACCGCATCGATCACCGCGCGCTTGACCGAGCCGACATCGGACACCGTGGCGCCCGGTTTCAGCACCGGGCCGATTTCCGCCGCCACCTGCCCCATCGCGCCCACCGGCACGCAGAGCACCACCAGATCGGCCCCCTCGGCCGCTTCGGCGGCGCTGTCGCAGACCCGATCGCACAGACCGATCCGGCGCGCGGTGTCCCGCGTCGCCTCGGAGCGCGCATAGCCCGTCACCTCGCCCGCCAGCCCGGCGCGCTTGATCGCCCAGAACATGGACGAGGCAATGAGGCCCAGACCGATCAGGGCGACGCGGTCATAGACCGGGCTCATGCGCGACCCTCCTTGAAGGCGCGCACGGCATCGACGACGGCACGGCATCCGGCCTCATCGCCCACGGTGATCCTGAGCGCCTGCGGCAGGTTGTACCCCGCCACCCGGCGCACGATCAGGCCGCGCGATTGCAGGAACAGGTCGCAAGCCTCGGCCTCACCCTGATCGGCGAAACGGGCCAGGATGAAATTGGCGCAGGACACGTCCGAGGGCACGCCCAGTTCAGCCAGCCGCGCGGCCAGCCAGCCCCGCCAGGTGGTGTTTGCCTCGCGGCAACGGATCACCCAGTCCTGATCGCGCACCGCCGCCTCGGCCGCAGCCAGCTGCATGGTCGACAGGTTGAAGGGCTGACGGATACGGTTCAGCACGTCGATGATTTCGCGCGGCGCGTAACCCCAGCCGATCCGCAGCCCGCCCAGCCCGTAAATCTTGGAGAACGTGCGCGTCATGATGACATTGTCGCGGGCCGAAACCAGCGCGGCACCACCATCGAACCCCTCGACAAATTCGGCATAGGCCCCGTCGAGAACCAGCAGCACATTGCCCGGCAGACCGTCGGCCAGCCGGGTCACTTCGGCCTCGGAAATCATGGTGCCGGTGGGGTTGGCCGGATTGGCCAGAAACACCAGCCGCGTGCGATCATTGACGGCGGCCAGGATCGCATCGACATCGACAACGCGCTGACGCTCGGGCACCTGAACCGGGGTCGCCCCCGCCATCCGCGCCAGGATCGGGTACATCGAGAACCCGTGCTCGGTATAGATCACCTCGTCCCCCGGGCCGGTATAGGCCTGGGCCACGAATTGCAGCACCTCGTCGCTGCCGACACCGCAGATGATGCGGTCGGGGTCCAGCCCGTGCACCGCGCCGATGGCGGCGCGCAGTTCGGCATGGTCGGTGCTGGGATAGCGATGCGCCTGCGCCGCGGTGGCCCGGATCGCCTCGACCGCCGCCGGGCTGGCGCCCAGCGGGTTCTCGTTCGAGCTGAGCTTGATCACATTGGCCACGCCGTCCACATGGGCCTTGCCCCCCTGGTAAAGGGCGATGTCCATGATGCCGGGCTGCGGGGTGAACTGGTTCATGCGGGGCGCTCCTGAAGATTAGCCCCTCATACCGGTCTCATTCGGCTGAGAAAAGACGCAATTCCCTCATGCGGCCTTGAAGCGCGCGGTGGCAGGATCCCCCTGATAGAGCGGCACATAGTCTCCGGTCCGCCGTGACAAGTCATTCACCGCGCCGATGATGAAGCGCACTGTCGCCTCGTCCATCAGGTAAGAGAAGTTGAGCCGCACCCAGCCGGGCTTGTGCATCTCGCGCCCGGCGGCCAGATCGGCATGCAGCGCCTCGGAGGTGGCCCGGTCGATCCCCAGCAGCCGGTGGCCGTAAGGACCGGCACAGGCACAGCCGCCACGCGCCTGGATGCCATGCACGTCGCTCAGCATCCGGGTGAACAACTGCTGATGCACCGGACGGCCAGCGTCGTCGCGCACCTGGAACGAGAAGAAGGGCAGCCGGTGACCCTTGTCGGTACCCAGCAGCATCAGATGCGGATTGTCGGCCCATCCCTCCAGCGCCATGGTGTTATAAAGCGCCTCGCGCCGGGCGATCTCGTCCGCGCCCACCGCGTCCTTGACGACAAAGGCCAGCGCGGCGCGGATATCGCCGATCACGTTGGGCGTGCCCGCCTCTTCGCGCGCGGCCAGGTCGGGGCTGTAATCATGCCCCCAGGGCGAGACGAAGCTGACCGTGCCGCCACCAGGCCAGGTCGGCACGTCGCGCCGCACCGCGCCGCGATTGACCACCAGAACGCCCGAGGCACCGGGGCCGCCGGGAAACTTGTGCGGCGAGACCACGATGGCATCCTTGCGCAGCCCGCCCTCGCCCATGTCGATGGGCAGATAGGGCCCACCGCCCGCATAATCCCAGACCGACAGCGCCCCATGCGCCTTGAGCAACCGGGTCACGGGCACGGTGCCGGTGATGATGCCGGTCACGTTCGAGGCCGCCGAAAAGGCGCCGATCATCAGGTCGCTGCCCGCGTGTGCACGCAGCGCCGCGTCCAGCTCTGCCAGATCCGGCCCGCCCTCAGGCGCTTCGGCGATCTCGACCACCTTGGCGCCGCTTTCCCGCCAGGGCAGGATATTGGAGTGATGTTCATAGGGTCCGATAAAGACAACCGGCCGGTCAGCCTCCCCAATCCCAAACAGGCTGACCAGCCGGTTCAATCCGGCAGTGGCACCCGACCCGGCAAAAATCACCGCGTCGTCTTCCGTGGCGCCGACACACCGGCCGATCTCGTCTCGCGCCTCCCTGCGCAGACGAGTGATGTACGATCCGCAAAAAGACGCCTCGGTATGGCTGTTGGCATAGAACGGCAGGACATGTTCGGCCACATACCGCTCTACCTGCCGCAGCGCCCGGCCCGAGGCGACGTAATCGGCATAGACCAACGGCACGTCCCCGTTGAGGCCGGGGATCATCACCCCTTCTCCGATCAGCCCGTCGGCCAGGCGTCCGGCACGGGCATCACCTTCGATCACTTGGCGAAACTGGGAAAGGGTCATGTCTGCGGTCTCCTGCTGGTGAGGGCAGATTGACCTAACAAACCAGAGAATTTGTCACCTATCTTTAGTTGATTTTCTAAATTTTCGTGTCATTTGATAGAAGATATGAAAAAGATAGACCATATTGACACAAGACTGTTGAAAGAGCTGCAACGCGATGCCTCGCTCAGCCAGCGGGACCTGGCCGACCGGGTCGGGCTGTCGCAGAATGCCTGCTGGCGGCGGTTGAAGGCGCTAACGGATGAGGGCGTGCTCAAAGGCTCCACCGCCCGCGTCGCGCGCGAGAAACTCGGGCTCGATCTGGTGGTTTTCGTCATGCTGCGGACCCGCCACCATTCGGCGGAGTGGCTGCAAAAGTTCCGCACACATGTGCTGACCATCCCCGAAGTGGTGGATTTCCACCGCATCGGGGGCGACTACGACTATCAGCTCAAGGTGGTGACGCGCGACATGGCCAGCTATGACAAGGTTTATCAGCGGCTGATCGAGAAGGTCGAACTGGACAGCGTCACCAGCTATTTCGCGATGGAGGCGATTGCCGAGGGGCGGCCGCTGCCGCTTTAGCCCTCGGGCGTTTCGATCATGTCCACGCGCGTTGCATGGCGGCCGCCTTCGAATTCGGCCGACAGAAACGCATCGACGATATCCAGCGCCAGCCCCTCGCCCACCACGCGCGCGCCGATCGAGAGCATGTTGGCGTCATTATGCATGCGGATCATCCGGGCCGAGAACGTATCGGAGCAGACACCGCAACGGATGCCCGCGACCTTGTTGGCGGCCATCATGATGCCCTGACCGGTACCGCAGAGAATGATCCCCAACCGGCAATCGCCCGAGGCGACCCGCTCTGCCGCGGCGCGGCCATGTTTGGGGTAATGGGTGCTTTCGGTGGTTTGCGGGCCGATATCGACCACCTCCCAGCCCTGGGCCGAGATATGCGCGGCAACCGCGCGACGCAGTTCGATGGCAGCGTGGTCGCTGGACAGGACGATACGTTTGCTGGCGGTCATGACGGCAGGCTCCGAATTGCGCAAAGGGCTTTGGCCGCGCGATACCCACAGCGACCGACAGGGTCAACCCGGACAAAAGAAAGCCGCGCAGAATATGCGCGGCTTTCGGAAATCTCGGGAACTGAACGGATCAGTTCTTGGCGTAGTATTCGACGACCAGGTTCGGTTCCATCACCACTGCGTAGGGCACATCGCCCAGGCCGGGGGTACGGACGAAAGTTGCGGTCATCTTCGAGTGGTCGACTTCCAGATAATCCGGAACGTCGCGCTCGGCCAGCGACACGGCTTCGAGAACCGAGGCCAGCTGCTTGGAGCGGTCACGCACCTCGATCACGTCACCCTCTTTCACGCGGTAGGACGGGATGTTGACGCGCTTGCCGTTGACCAGAACGTGACCGTGGTTCACGAACTGACGGGCGGCAAAGACGGTCGGCACGAACTTGGCGCGGTAGACGACGGCGTCCAGGCGGCGTTCCAGCAGGCCGATCAGGTTTTCACCGGTATCGCCCTTCACACGCTCGGCTTCGCCGTAGATGCGGCGGAACTGCTTTTCGGTCAGGTCGCCGTAATAGCCTTTCAGCTTCTGCTTGGCGCGCAGCTGGAGGCCGAAGTCGGACATCTTGCCCTTGCGGCGCTGGCCGTGCTGGCCGGGGCCGTATTCGCGGCGGTTGACCGGGGATTTCGGACGACCCCAGATGTTTTCGCCCATCCGGCGGTCGATTTTGTACTTGGCAGACGTGCGTTTGGTCACGGCTGATCTCCTTCGTTATGGTCGAGGCCCAAAGGGCCACTATGAAGGGCGTTGTCCTCTTGCCTTGCGGCATGACAGGCGATCCCTTGCGGGAGCCACCAACACCAATGAAGCCGCGCTTATAGCCGCGCGGCAGGGGGAGTCAACAGGGGTTTTGCAGGGGATGCGCGGAATGAACCGCCCGCGCATCCGGGATCGGCCTCAAGCGGCCTCGTGCAACATCAATGCCGCCTCGGTCGGGGTCAGGCTGCGCCGGGCAAAGCCGCCATACAGGTACGGGTCGGCCTCGATCTCGGGCATGCGCTGCAACAGCCGCCGCCGGTCGGTTTCGGCCAGCGCCGAAAGCGCCGCGTGGGCGGGATGAAAGCTTTCGGTTTCGATGCCGTTGGCCCAGAGGATCTGGTGGCTGGGCAGCATGAGGTGGACATAGGTCACCTCGCGCAGGGTCAGGTCGACCATGATCGTACTGTCATTGACCAGGTCGCGCGCCGGTACCAGCACCTCGTCGGTATTGAACAGCGCCTGCGCGGTCGGACCGCGCAGCAGCATCCGGTGCTCGGGCGAGACCAGCAACTCGGCGTCGGGCCGGTCGATGCCCAGCGCCCCCACCCGCATGCGGATCGGGCGCAGATGCGGCATCACGAACAGGCGCGCGCCGGTCATCCGGCGCTGGCCGATCCACTGGATCTCCTGCGGGCCGCTGTCTCGGGTCTGAACCTTGTCACCTTCGCGCAGCTCCTCGATCAGGCGCGGGCCGGTCGGCGTGGCGATGCGGGTTCCGGGGGTGAAACAGATCACCCCGCCGCGTTCGCGCGCGCCCGGCAGCGGATCGGCGCTGTTCAGGTTGTGATGCACCACCCATAGATCGGTATCGCGCGGTGGCAATTCGTCGATGAACATCAGCAGCGGCGGCGTGCCATTGCCTGTTTCGATCACGGTGATGGTATAGCTCTGCGCCCCGTTGGTGACCACAAAGGTCTGATCCATCAAGGGGTCCTCGACCTCGACCGCCTCGACATCGGTACGATGCTGTACCGCCGCCCCGACCAGACGCCTCACCTTGCGGGCCGCGCGTTTGCGCAGCGCCTCTTCTCCGTCCGCCCGGTCCAGCCGCAACACGCCCGTGGGCCCATCCACCTGCACGGTCTCGCCACGCCATGACCAGACCGCCCCCGCGGTCAGCGCGTCGAGGGGAGCCCCCTCAAGACCATCCAAATCCGTTTGCGACCAGGAAATGACGAACGTGCCACGAAAGCCCGTTTTCATTAACCGTCTGCCTGCCTCAGTTTTATTATTAAGTTTTCGGTAGCAAATTATTGCTGATAGGGGAAGAACTTTGTTTCCAGTCTCTTAAAACGTGTTCTTAAGGCCGCAGTGATGCGGCCCAAGGCTGAATGGCGGGTACCCGCCGATGATTGGTCTGCTTGTTTTGACTTGTTTTGGCCGTTTTCGACCAGTCCTGTTTGGCTATCTTGTCCTCTCACCTTCTGATCGGAGACCAAGATGACCCTTACCCTGCCCTCTGTCTGCCCGCTGGATTGCCCGGATACGTGCAGTTTGAGCGTCACTGTCGAGGACGGCCGGGTTGCGCAGGTGCGTGGATCTGCGGCCAATCCCTTTACCGCCGGGGTGATCTGTAACAAGGTCGCGCGCTATTACCCTGATTTCGTTCATGGTCCCCGTCGGCTGACCCACCCCCTGCGCCGCACCGGGCCGCGCGGTTCGGGGGCCTATGAACCGATCAGCTGGGAGGGTGCGCTCGACCTGATCCACGAGGGGTTCTCTCGCGCAATCGCCACAGATGGGCCGCAGTCGGTGCTGCCGCTGAACTATGCCGGCCCGCATGGAGAGCTGGCAGGCGGCTCGATGGACCGGCGGTTCTTTTACCGGATGGGAGCAACGATGCTGGATCGCGGACCGCTCTGCGGCGGCGTGCGCGGCACCGCGTATACAAGTCTGTTCGGCTCTGCTCCCGGTATGCCACCGGAACAGGCCGAACTGGCCGACCTGGTATTGGTCTGGGGCAACAATGTCACCGTCTCGAACCTGCATCTGATGCGGGTTCTCAAACGGGTCCGCGCGGCGGGCGGGCGGGTTGTGGTGATCGACCCGCGCCGGATCAAGCTGGCCGAACAATGCGATCTGCACCTGCAACTCCACCCCGGTTCGGACGTGGTGCTGGCTCTGGCGCTGGCGGCTGAACTGGAACGACGCGGCGCGCTGGACCATGGTTTCATCGGCAAATGGGTGCTGGGCGCCGACCGGTATCTGGAGGCCGCGCGCACCCATGACGTGGACTCGGTGGTGCGCCATTGCGGGTTGACCCCGGTCGAGTTCCACATGCTGGCCGACTGGATCGCTGGAGCGCGCACCATGGCAACCTCGCTGGGCAACGGGATCGAGCGCGGCCGCTCGGGCGGGGCGGGCCTGCGCGCGGCAATGGCCCTGAACGCGCTGACCGGCCAGCATGGCCGCCCCGGCGCGGGCGTGATCGCCAAGCCCGGCCTCGCCTTTCCGCGCACCACGGCACGACTTCAGGGCGATCATCTGAAGCAGCCCGGAACGCGGGTGTTCAACATCGTCGATGTGGCGGCGCATCTGCTGGACGACAGGCTCGACCCGCCGATCCGTGCGCTGATGATCTACAATCACAACCCGGTGGCGACACATCCGGACCAGTCCAATATGATCCGCGCGCTCAACCGGCCGGATCTGTTCATCGTTGGCGCCGATGTGACCATGACCGACAGCATGGCCTATTGCGACGTGATCCTGCCCGCCGCCAGTCATTTCGAGTTCGACGATATCTATGGCGCCTATGGGCAGACCTGGCTGCAACGGGCCGAACCGGTGATTGCCCCAGTGGGTGAGAGCCTGCCGAATACCGAGATCTTCCGCAGGCTGGCCGCCCGGTTCGGCTATGACGAGCCCGAGTTCCGCGACAACGACGCGGCGCTGATGGACCAGGCGATAGACGGCACCGATCCGCGTTTGGGGGGCCATGCGCCCAGTCAAATGCCGACCGATCGCGCGTTGGATATGGCAAGGCCTTCCGATGCGCCGCTGGTGATGTGCGACACCGTGCTGCCCGCCACGCCCTCGGGGCGGATCGAGCTGTACAGTCAGGATCTGGAGGATCGGTTCGGCTGCGGTCTGCCGCGCCATGAGCCGGTGGCACCGGACCTGCCCTTTACCCTGATCACACCCAGTTCGTCGAAACGCACCAATGCCACCTTTGGCGGCCATAGCGACAGCCTTGACCCCGAGACGGTCGAGATGCATCCGCAAGATGCCGCGCGGCTGGAACTCAGCGATGGCGACCCCGTGGTTCTGCGCAATGGGCGTGGCGCGGTGGCTTTGCGGCTGAAGATCACCGACGCCACCCGGCCCGGCGTCCTCTACAGCCCCAAGGGCACTTGGCTCGAAAGCTCGTCCACCGGGCAGACGGTGAATGCGCTGATCCCCTCGGATATCCGAACAGATATCGAGAGGGGCGCCTGTTACAACGAGACCTTTGTTGAGGTGGATCGGGCCTAGGCCCGGTCGTCGCCCAAACTGTGGCGTTGCTGGCCATCGGGGGTGAAATTCTCGGGCGCCAGCCAATCGACAAAGCGCTGCCGCAGTTCGGGCCAGTCGCGATCCAGGACCGAGAACCAGGCCGTATCGCGATTGCGGCCCTTGTAGACGATGGCCTGTTCGAACAAACCGTCATAGTGAAACCCCAACCGTTCCGCTGCCCGGCGCGACGGCGCGTTCAGCGCGTCGCATTTCCACTCGTAACGACGATAGCCCAGCGTGTCGAAGGCATGAGACATCATCAGAAACATCGCCTCGGTCGCCACCCGGCTGCGTTGCAGAACCGGCGCAAAGGCGATGCCGCCAACCTCGATCACCCCATGCTCGGGCTGGATGCGCATATAGCTGGCAATGCCCTGCGCCTGCCCGCTGACCCTGTCGCAAATGGCGAAATAGAGCGGGTCCTCGGTCTTGCTCATCGCCTCCAGAAACGCCGTCATGTCAGCCTGCCCGTCAAATGGACCAAAGGGCAGATAGGTCCATCCATGCCCCTCGGTATCGGCGGCGAAGGCGTGCCAGAGATCGGCGCCATGACGGGCCGCCTGCAACGGCTCCAGCCGGGCAAAGCTGCCTTCCATCTGCTGCCGCCGGGGTCTTGGGCATCCCCGCCAACCCGGCAGTGCCGCCCCGATCGGCTGACCCAGTTCGTTTCTGCATTCCATCATCTCCGCCCCTCCTGCGCTACTCTCTGTTTGCCCATAAGGTGGACAGCCGTTAACCTCCAAAATCAGAATAAACAGGCAAACCAATTTCATGAGCCAGACCTCTTGGCCCGCCATCTCGATTGAGCGCAACAGCCCGGTGCCGGTCTTTGAACAGATCTGTAGCGCCATCCGCGCCCGTGCCAGTACCGGCGCCCTGCCCGAGGGCACAGCGGTGCCGCCCACACGG
The DNA here is from genome assembly GCF_021405525.1 of Ruegeria pomeroyi. Taxonomy (GTDB): domain Bacteria; phylum Pseudomonadota; class Alphaproteobacteria; order Rhodobacterales; family Rhodobacteraceae; genus Ruegeria_B; species Ruegeria_B alba. Next base: position 1,030,051 of record NZ_JAGQAG010000001.1, on the reverse strand, counting down.
ATACTGGCGGTCGAGCTTGGCGTGTCCCGCTCGACGGTGGTAACCGCCTATGAGCAGTTGGTGGCCGAAGGGTATCTGCGCGCGCGCCAGGGCTCGGGCCATGTTGTCTGTGCCATGGGGGAAGTCGAGACCGCCCCGCCGGCCGCACGTACCCGACCGACGCAGGTCGAAACCGCCCCCGCCAAAGCGCGTCCTTTCGTGGCGGGCACGCCGGACATGCGGCTGTTTCCCTATCGGCAATGGGCGCGCACCGTGGCGCGGCTCTGCCGCTCGAACCCGCAGGCGATGTTCACGACCGGCGACGCCTTCGGCAATCCGGCGCTGCGCGGCGCCATCGCTGCACATCTGCGCGACTGGCGTGGGGTCGAGGCCGCGCCCGAACAGATCATCATCACCGCCGGGGCCACCGATGCGCTGGAACTGTGCATGCGCAGCCTGTCGCGTCCCGGCGAGGTCATCGCGCTCGAGGATCCGGGCTATGGCCCATTGCGCAGCTTTGCCAAGGCACAGGGCTTGCAGCCGGTCTTTCTGCCGCTCGACGAACAGGGGGCGACGCTGCCGCCACCCGACACAGCGCCGCGACTGGCGGTGCTGACCCCCTCGCATCACTATCCGCTGGGCGGTGCCATGTCCCCCAGCCGTCGCAGTGCCTGGACACAATGGGCGCGGTCCGGCGATGCCTGGATCATCGAAGACGACTATGACAGCGAGTTCCGCTATGCCGGGCGCCCGATCCCCGCCATGGCCGGGTTCGATCCGCTGAGCCGCACCATCTATGTCGGCTCCTTTTCCAAGATCTTCTCGAACGCGCTGCGACTGGGCTACCTGATCGCGCCCGAACCGCTGCTGGAGCCGTTCCGCCAGACCGTGCGCCGGTTCGGGGTCCGGGCCAGTTCGATGCCGCAGCAGGCATTGGCCGAGTTCATGTCGAGCGGCGAGTTCTACCGGCATCTGCGCCGGGTGCGGCGGGTCTATGGCGAGCGCCGGCGCTTTCTGCTGGACCGGCTGGCGCGGGAGTTTGCCGAATATGGAACCGCCGCCGACCATCAGGCCGGAATGCAGACGGTGCTGCACCTGCATCCCGGCCTTGATGACATGGCGCTGGCCGAGCGTGCCCGTGCGGCGGGGCTGACCGTTTCCGCCCTCTCGCGCTATTGCGCTGTGCCAGGGCGCGGCAACGGGCTGATCCTGGGGTTCTGCGCCTTTTCCGAGGCCGAGATGGACCCGGCCCTGGACACGCTGCGTGCCCTGCTGGAGACGGCATGACACATAAAAGCGAAACGGACCCGCGCCAATCCGGCACAGGCCCGTCTGCAAGGGTCGGGGCCGGGCGGCAAACCGCCCGACACATTGGCTTTACTCGGCCGGCTTGCCCACGGTCAGGCCCAGCTTTTCACGTTTTCCATCGCGATAAAGCGCCTTGACCAGCGACACGCACATCAGCCCCATCACCACGGTAAAGGGCAGAGCACCGATGATCATCGCGCTCTTCAGAGCCTCCATCGGGTCGGCGCCGCCATTGGTCTTGCCCGCGATCAGCAGCGTACCGATCACCGCGGTCAGGATCACGCCCCAGACGATCTTGTGCTTGTTGCCGACTTCCTGATCGCCGCCCGACATGATGGTGTTCATCACCAGGATGCCCGAGTCCGCCGAGGTGACGAGGAAGGTCATGATCAGCACAACGCACATGACGGTAATCGCCGACAGGAACCCACCCGACAGCATCTGGCCCAGAGTCACGAACAGCTTGGCGGTGTTCGACGCGCCGATGATGGCGCCATTGGCATTGCCGGTCAGTTCCAGGTCGATGGCGGTGCCCCCCAGGACGGTCATCCATGCAAAGCAGACCAGCGCCGGGGCGAACAGGCAGCCGACGATGAACTCACGCACCGTGCGACCGCGCGAGATGCGCGCCAGGAACAGGCCCACAAAGGGCGAGAACGCGATCCACCAGGCCCAGTAGAAGGTGGTCCAGCCTGCCTGCCAGCCGAATTGACGGCCCGGCTCACCCGCGGCATAGGCCGCGGCCAGAACCTCGTCGGACAGTGCGGCGGCTTCGCCTTCGAGGCCGGATTTGAACCCGTCAAACGAGCCCCAGGCATTGGTCGCCCCACCGCGCAGCGCGTCGGCATAAGGGGCGGCCTCGGTCGGCAGAGCAGCGGCAAAAGCGGCCGGATCCTGCGGGCCATAAGCGCCAAAGCTGATCGAGAGGAAGTGGAGGATATAGTCGACCAGCGCCGAGGCATAGGTCGTCATGGCGAACAGGAACGAACCAAACACCACAAAGGTGAACAGCAGGATCAGCGACATCACCAGGTTGAGGTTCGAAAGGTACTTCACGCCGCGGCCCACGCCCGATACCGCCGAAATGACCGACAGACCCATGATCACGAAGAGACCCGAGATCAGGCCGACGGTGCCCGGTGCAGGCGCCTCGCCGGTCATGTCCATCATCCATTCCATGCCGGTGATGGCATACATACCATCGATGAACTGCGACACGCCAAAGCCGATGGTCACCGACACGCCAAGGATGGTTGCCACCACGCCCAGAATGTCGACCACATGGCCCAGGAACCCGTTCATCAGCGGGCCGAACAGCGGCGTCAGCGCCGAACGGATCGTCAGCGGCATGTCACGGGTATAGGCGTAATAGGCCAGCGCCAGGCCGGTCACCACATAGATCGCCCAGGCGTGAAAGCCGTAATGCGCAAAGGTGTAGCGATAGGCCGATTGCAGCGCCTCCTCGGAGTTGCCGGCAACAGCGCCCGAAACCACGACAGGATTCGAGCCCCACAGGCCCAGCGGTTCGGCGGTGGCGAACACCATCAGGCCGACGCCCAGACCGGCACCGAACATCATCGAGAACCAGGAGAAGTTGGAGAACTCGGTGCCCTCGCCGGGCCGACCCATGATCCGCTTGCCGGTCTGCGGCAGCGCCGCCAGCACGAACAGGAACACGGCAAAGAAGCCGACGATGACGATGTAGAAGACGTTGAAATCCTCCAGCAGACGCCAGTTCAGGCTGCCCAGAACGCCATTGGCATTCGCGGGCCAGACCAGCGCCCAAAGGACCAGGCCGACCATGATCGCCTTGGAGAACAGCGCGATTTCGACGCTATGTCCCTGATAGAAACCGGACGCGGCCCTTTTGACCTCGATCTCGGTGAATGGTGGTTTTACTGACATGCGATCCCTCCCTGACGCAACAATTTGCTTACTCTAGCGATCCCGCGCCGGTCAGAGTGACGCAGGACCGATGGTTTTTGTCACAGAAACGACGTCTGAAATGTCGCTTATGCCGCGATGATCTTTTCGATCCGTTCTAGGGTCGCGACGTTGACCGCGACTCCCTCTTCGCGCGAGCGGATTCGGCGGGCGCGACGCCCGTCGCCGGGCAAATGGGCGTTGTCCTGATCATGAACCGCCCCCGCCAGACGCGCAACCAATGGGGCAAACCGGTCACCCGAAGTCGCGCCCGGGTCGATCGCGATAAAGAACTGTCCGGTGCGCGGCGGCCCTCCCGCCGTGCCGGAAAAGGGCGAAGCGTCGATGCCCAGTGTCGCGCCCGTCAGCGCGGCGGCCATGGTCTCGACCAGCAGGGCAACCCCGACTCCCTTGTAGCCCCCCGATGGCGCCATCGAGCCTTTCAACCCGACCTCGGGGTCGGTGGTGGGGTTGCCGTCGGCGTCCAGTGCCCAGCCGACCGGGATCGGCTTGCCCTCGCGGGCGTGTTTCATCACTTCGCTCTTGGCGATGGTGCTGGCGCTCTGGTCGATCAGGATCGCCGGTTCACCATCCTCACCCGGCACGGCAAGCGAGAACGGGTTGGTGCCGACCACCGGTTTCGATCCGCCCGAGGGCGCGATCGAAGCGGGCGCATTGGTAAAGCCCAGCCCCACCAGCCCCGCCCGCGCAAGACGGGCAGTGTGATATCCCAGCACGCCGCAGTTATAGCTGTTGCGGATAGCCAGAACGGCAACGCCCTGGCTGCGCGCCAGCGGCATCAGCTGGTCAAAGCCGAGATCGATCGCCGCATGGGCAAACCCGGTCGCCGCATCCGCAGTCAACACCGAGGGCGCGGGCCGGTCGAGCCGGGGTTCGGCCCGCCCGTCGACCTTGCCGCATTGCACATGCTCGCTATAGATCGGGATATAGAGCAACCCGTGGCTGGCGATACCGTCGGCCTCGGTCGCGGCGGTGGCCACGGCCAATGGCCGGGCATTGGCCTCGGAGGTGCCAGCGGCCACCAATGCGCGAAAGCTCAGATCTTCGATCTCGTCCAGGCTCAGGATGCGGGTTTCGGTCATGGGGTCCTCGGTTCAGTCATTGTCGGAAAGCCCCGCGCCTGCGCCCTTCAACCGGGATTCCTCGGTTGCGGGGGCATAGGTGCGATGGGCGAAACGGTTCAGGGTGGCCCAGGTCTCGGGCGCGGGTTGGGCGCGGCTGCGCATTGGCGTCGCGGCGTCGATCTGGCCGCCCAATGTCACCTCGACCAGAGGCGCAAGGTCCGGTGTCGCGCCGGAAAGGTCGAGCGCCTTACCATCGGTGACGGCACATCCGCCCTCCCAGCGCAGGGAAACCGGGCGACCGATCTGCTGCGCCATCAGCGCGGCAAAGGGCACCAGCAGCGCGGGCCGGGCCACCTGTTCCAGCCGAAACCCTGCATCGGACAGCTCTGCCGCGCGATCCGAAAGCGCCGCCCCCGCCGCCAGCGGGCAGAGCGTTCCGCCCGGCGCGGCCCAGGTCATGCCCCTTGGGTCGGGAGAAAGATCGGCAAGCGGCACCCCATCGACCCGGGTCAGCAGCGCGGCCAGTTCGGCGCAGGCGTCAATGTCATGGGCGGCCAGCCAGCGGGTCGCCTTGGCCGCCTCTTCGGCAAGGCCCCAGGGATAGCCCGCGCCACGCGTCGCGCGCTTGGCGGTGGCCTCGATCTCGTTGAGGGAAAAGCTCATGCCGGCACCTCTGGATAGACCCAGTCATCCGCCGTCTCGGGCGAAAGCTCCTCGGGGTATGGCGCACCCGCATACATGCAGATCCGCACCCAACGATCCGAACGGGGGTCGAAATGGATAGCGCCAAAGAAGGCAAGTTTCGCCCGCAGCATGTCGATGGGCAGGACCGCAGCGCTGATCGTGTTGTCGTGGATTTCGCCATATGGGGCCACTCGGCTCATCTGGGCGCGGCGCACGGTGTGGCGGTGTTCGGGATGGGCCAGCAGGAATTCCGCCACCGGACGGGCACCGTCCCAATCGGCCAGTGCCGCATGGGCCGCCGCCGCATCGCGGGCCGGCGCCAGCGGCTGTTCATAGTCGGCAATCGGCTCGTCGAACCGCTCACCCAGACGCGGCTCCAACTTCTCTTCGGAGACATACCAGGCGCGGGCGCAGTTTTCGGGTGCCGACCAGTCCAGGTGAAAGGCCCAGGCGTAGCTGGCCGCGATCAGGTCGCGCAGTTCCGAGATCGGCATGGCCCCGTCGATGCGAAACGCGCCCGGATTGCCATCGGCCATGCAGCTTGCCAAACCGTCCACCAGATCGGGATAGGGTTCCAAGATCAGCGAGGCGACCAGTTCCTGCCCCTCCTCGCTCAGCGCGCCCTCGGCCCAGCGCATCAGCCGGTCCCAAGGATGATCGTTCAACAGGTCGTCCCCTGCCACATGGCGCGAGAGCGCCTCCATGTCGCGGCGCAGATCGGCCAGTTTCTCAAGCTGGATCGGGTGTTCGGAACGCCACTGGCCCAGCGACACCTCGCTGCGCCTCAGCATCCGGCGAAACTGCGCGGCCGCGTCGGGGCTGGCGGTGGCAACACCGCGTACCCGGGCAATCGCCTCTTCCCGGGCCATGACCCAGTTGTTGAACAGGATCGGGTGGTTGACGATATAGGGCGCCATGCCAAGGCCGGTGGAATTGCCGATGCCCATGCGCCGCGCCAGCGCCGGGTCCAGATCGACCGCGCCTTCACCGCCCTTGGCCCGTGCCATGTGCTGCACCAGATCGCGCACGAAGACACGGGTAAGATAGACCGACAGCATCTCGGCCTGAAACGGCACCTGCATCTCGGGGCGGTCGGCGATCTGCTCGCGATCCGCCGCGCCCAGCTTGCCCGAGCCATAGACGGCGGTGGTGCGCATCAGATAGCCCACCTTGTCGATCTCGGCGCGGTCGGGCTGTTGCCCGCTGGCCAGCGCATCGACCACATGCGCCCAGAGCCGCACAGACCGGTTGGCCCGGCTGACCGATATCTCGCGTTCGCTGACCCGGCCCGCCTCTTGCAGCGGCACGTTCTGCGACAGCCGGTCGATGTCGTCCTCGGTCGGGATCCCGTCGAACAGGGTGAATGTGGCATCCCAGGCGGTGGCGATCACCCGGTCCGAACGCATCTCGGGCGGCAGGTCATGGGCAAAGGCCACCAGCGAATAGGCACGGTCGGGTCCCTGCGCGGTATAGACGGCATGGCCCACGCCCGCCGCGTCGATGCGGAACACAGGGCGCGAAAAACTCCAGTTCTCGCGCGCCATGCGCCGGGTCAGGATGCGCATGAAGCTGAGGCGGCATTGATGCAGCGACCCCAGCCGCGACAGCCGCATGACTGTTGCCGGATCCCTGCGCTGGATGTGCCTGTTCGGGGCGGTGTCCATCTCTCTCATCCTTGCGGGACGAAGTTCTGGGCAAAGAACCTGTACCAGTTCCCGCCCATGATCCCGGCCACTTCGTCCTTGTTCAGGCCGGTCGCGCGTAACCCGTTCTCGATATTTCCAAAATCGCGATTGTCCTGGAACCAGTGCGGCATCGGGGGAAAGCCCGGCGCGCTGGCGGAACCCTCGCCAAAGTCGATCTCCTTGGACCAGCGCCCGGTGCGCATCCATTCCACCACGCTGTCGGGCTGGTCCTGGCACAGGTCGGTGCCGATCCCCAGATGGTCGACTCCGTACCGCTCGGCGGTGCGGGCGATCATCTCGCAGAAGCTGTCCAGCGTGCAGGCCGACTTGTCCTTCAGGTGATGGGGGTAGACCGAAAAGCCCAGCATGCCGCCGTTTTCGGTCACCGCCCGGATCACATCGTCACGCTTGTTGCGCAGGGCCGGGGCCCAGTCATGCGGGTTGGCATGAGTGATGGCGATGGGGCGTTCCGAGATCTCGGCGGCCTCGATGGTCGAGCGGTCGGCGGAATGGCTCATGTCCACCACCAACCCCACGCGGTTCATCTCCTTGATGACCTGACGGCCCATGCGGGTGATGCCCGCATCCTCGGCCTCGTAACAGCCGGTCGCCAGCAGCGACTGGTTGTTATAGGTCAGCTGCATGAAACGCGCGCCCAGCGTGTGCAGGATCTCGACCAGGCCGATATCGTCCTCGATCGGGCTGGGGTTCTGGAACCCGAAAAAGATCGCGGTGCGCCCGGTCTCGCGCGCGATGTCGATATCGCCGGCCCACTGCCCCTTCATGATCAGGTCGGGATACTGCTCGAACCAGCGGTTCCATTTCTCGAAATTCAGGACCGTCTCACGAAAGCTTTCGTGATAGGCGATGGTGACATGCACCGCATCGACATGGCCCGCGCGCAGCTGGCGAAAGATCTTTTCCGACCAGTTGGCATATTGCAGGCCGTCGATGCGATAGCTCATTGTGGTGCCCCCGCGCTGATATACGCCGTCTTGACCGTGGTATAGAACTCGGCCGCCGCCTTGCCCTGTTCGCGCGGCCCGTAAGAGCTGTCGCCGCGGCCCCCAAACGGCACATGGTAGTCGGTGCCCGCGGTCGGCAGGTTCACCGTCACCACCCCGGTGCGTGCATTGCGGCGGAAATGGGTGGCGCGTGCCAGCGACTGGGTGACGATGCCCGAGGTCAGGCCGAAATTGGTATCGTTCACCACGCTCAGCGCCTCGTCATAGCTGCCGACCTTGATCACGCTGGTCAGCGGCGCGAACATCTCTTCGCGGTTGATGCGCATGGTGTTGGTGGTGTTCAGGAACACGCCCGGTGACATGTAATAGCCGTCCTGCGGCATATCGAGCCGCTGGCCGCCGCAGGCAAGTTCGGCGCCCTCGGACTTGCCCAGATCGACATAGGCGAGGTTCTCGGCCAGTTGCTGCTGGCTTACCACCGGGCCCATCTGGGTGCCCTCGGCCAGCGCATGGCCCACCTTCATCGCCTGTGCGCCCGCCACCAGCTTCTCGACAAAGGCGTCGTGAATGGCGGCATGCACCACCAGCCGCGAGCTTGCGGTGCATTTCTGCCCAGTGCCGCCAAAGGCGCCGCCCAGCGCCAGCGTCACGGCCAGATCCAGATCGGCGTCATCCATCACCGCCAACGCGTTCTTGGACCCCATTTCCATCTGCACCTTGGTCAGGTTCTGGATCGCGGCGGATGCGATACCCTTGCCCACCGGCACCGAGCCGGTGAAGGAAATCGCGTTGACCAGCGGGCTTTCCACCAGCCGCTGGCCAATGCTGCGACCCGAGCCCATGACCAGGCTGAAAAGGCCCTTGGGGATGTCCTGGCGCGCGATGATCTCGGTCAGCGCCACGGCGCTGGCCGGGGTGATATTGGCCGGTTTCCACACCACCGCATTGCCATAGCAAAGCGCGGGCGCGATCTTCCACGAGGCGGTGGCGGTGGGAAAGTTCCACGGGCTGATCACCGCGACCACGCCCACCGCCTCGCGGCGCACGTCGATCTCGACGCCCGGGCGCACGCTGTCGGCATTCTCGCCCAACTGGCGCAGGCATTCGGCGGCGTAATAGGTAAAGAACTGACCGGCGCGATAGACCTCGCCCTTGCCCTCGGCCAGCGGTTTGCCCTCTTCGCGGCTGAGCAGCGTGCCCAGTTCCTCGGCCCGGGCCATCAGCTGGGTGCCGATGGCCATCAGCACCGCCTGCTTGCGCTCCATCCCGTAGGCCGCCCATTCCGCCTGTGCGCGCCGGGCCTGAAGCAGCGTCGCATCGAGCTGATCGGCGCTGGCCTGGGCAAACATACCAACCAGATCGCTCAGGTCCGACGGGTTGCGGTTTTCGATTTCAGCTTCGCCCGCCAGCCATTCGCCCGCGATGAGATTGAGTTTTGTGTCCGACATGCCTCTGGCCCAGTTCCTCGAATGAATTGGGTCATGGTGGACTCCGCGCACCATATCGGTCAAACTTAAATTTCTTAATGAAATTTCAGGTTTTCTGAACTCATGATCAAAATCGAGATGCTGCGCTGTTTCAGCACTGTTGCACAAACTGGAAACCTGGCCGATGCCGCAATGCGGATGGGGCGGACCCAGTCTGCGCTGTCGATGACCCTGAAACAGTTGGAGGAACATCTGGGCCAGCGCCTGTTCGAGAACGAGCGCAAGAACCGCCTGACCCCGCTGGGGCAAGAGGTGTTCCGCTTTGCCCAGCAGCAGTTGCGCCAGTTCGACGATACCATACAGGCGATCGAGGCGGCGGCGCGGGCGCCGCAGGGGCTGCTCAGGGTGGCGTCGATCCCCTCTGCCTCTGGTCTGGCGCTGCCAGCCGCGATTGAGACGATGATGCAGCGCCATCCTTCACTGGATCTGGAGCTGCGCGACATGGACAGCGGTCGGGTGGTCGATGCTATGCTGCAAGGGCAGGCCGATCTGGGCATTGTCTCGGGCCAACCGGTGCTGAACGGGGTCGAAAGCGAAACCCTGTTCGAAGACGCCTATGGCCTGCTTTGCGCCACCGGTCATCCGCTGGCGCAGCAACCACAGGCACCCGATATCGACGCGGTCTTTGCCTCGGGCTTCATCCGCAACAGCCTGTGCGGGCTGATCGAGGCGCCCGAGATACGCGCCGCCCTGCCCCGCGCCCGGATCACCGTGCACAACACCCATTCGCTGCTGGCGATGGTGCGGACGGGCAAATGGGTGACGATCCTGCCGCGCTCGGTGGCACGGGTACAGCCAACAGAGCTGACATTCCGCCCCATCGCCGGGCTGGAGGAACAGCGCAGCGTGTCTCTCTTGATCCACACCCGGACCCAGTTCCCGCAGTTGGTCGCGGAATTCGCCGACATCCTGCGTCACAGCCCCTGGACCGGCTGAAGTTCAGATCACCCCGATCTCGGCCAGGGCCCGGTTCAGGTCCTCGGGCAACGCATCGTCCTGCGCGCGTCCCTTGGGCAGGTCGGGCGGCGTGTCGGCGGGGTTCAGATAGCGCCAGCCCTGGAACGGGCGTTTCTGGGTGCTGTGGGTGCGGTGCAATTCGGGGTCGAGCACCAGCGCGCAATGGCGGGTGCCGTCCTGCCCGGTCACCTCGTCCATCCGCAGCACCCGCTGACGGCACTGGATCAACCCCTTGATCACCCAATAGATCGAGCCGCCCGCCAGGATCTCGCTCTCGCGCTTGGGCCACATGCGGGTGACATGACGCGGCAACCCGTCCGGCGTCTGCGCGCGGCGCATCGCCTGCCATTCGGCCAGGTTGTCGACGCTTTCCGTCCCGACGCTGAGCTTGATCAGATTGAGGTAGTTATCCACAGCTTTCCCACAGAGTCGTCCCAAGGCCACCTTGATATTGTAGCTCACCCCACCCGGGCATCAAGCAGTTGTGGCCTACCTCACATTTGGTTTAGTCTGGATGTCTCTTCCAGCACGAGGGAATCATCCGATGAGCCGTTTCGCCGCCCCCATCGCCGAGCAGATTTGGGACATGAAATACCGTTTCAAACAGGCGGACGGCACCCCGATCGACCAGACGGTCGAGGACAGCTGGCGCCGGATCGCCCGCGATCTTGCCCGCGTCGAACAGGACCCCGACCGCTGGGAGCGGGAATTCTACACCGCGCTGGAGGATTTCAAATATCTGCCCGCCGGGCGCATCACCGCCGGTGCGGGCACCGCGCGGCAGGTGACGCTGTTCAACTGCTTTGTCATGGGCACCATCCCCGACAGCATGGGCGGCATCTTCGAGATGCTGAAAGAGGCGGCGCTGACCATGCAGCAGGGCGGCGGCATCGGCTACGACTTCTCGACCATCCGCCCGCGCGGCGCCGATGTAAAGGGCGTGGCCGCCGATGCCTCGGGGCCGCTCAGCTTCATGGATGTGTGGGACGCCATGTGCCGCACCATCATGTCCGCAGGCAGCCGCCGGGGCGCGATGATGGCGACCATGCGCTGCGACCATCCCGATATCGAACAGTTCATCGCCGCCAAGTCCGACCCCGCCCGCCTGCGCATGTTCAACATGTCGGTGCTGGTCACCGATGCCTTCATGGAGGCGGTCAAGGCCGATGGCTCGTGGGAGCTGCAATTCGACGGCAAGGTCTATCACACGGTCGAGGCACGCACCCTGTGGAACAGGATCATGCAGGCCACCTATGACTATGCCGAACCGGGCGTGATCTTCATCGACCGGATCAACGCGGCCAACAACCTGAACTATGTCGAAACCATCGCCGCCACCAACCCCTGTGGCGAACAGCCCCTGCCGCCCTATGGCGCCTGCCTGTTGGGCTCGATCAACCTGGCGCGGCTGGTGACGAACCCGTTCGAAGACGCAGCCGAACTGGACCCCGAGGCGCTGCAAAAGCTGGTCGCCACCGCCGTGCGGATGATGGACAACGTGGTCGATGCCTCGAAATTCCCGCTGCCCGAACAGGCCGCCGAGGCGCAGAACAAGCGCCGGATCGGGCTGGGCGTGACCGGGCTGGCCGATGCGCTCTTGATGCTGGGCCTGCGCTATGGCAGCGACGAGGCCGCCAAGCAGACCGAGGACTGGCTGCACGCCATCGCCCGCGCGGCCTATCTCGCCTCGGTCGAGCTGGCCAAGGAAAAGGGCGCCTTTCCCCTGTTTGACGCCGAGAAATACCTGGCCTCGGGCACCATGCGGGCCATGGACGAGGATGTGCGCGAGGCGATCCGCGCCCATGGCATCCGCAACGCGCTGTTGACCTCGATCGCGCCCACCGGGACCATCTCGCTCTATGCCGGCAACGTCTCGTCGGGGATCGAGCCGGTCTTTGCCTATGCCTATACCCGCAAGGTGCTGCAAAAGGACGGCAGCCGGACCGAAGAAGAGGTGGTCGATTACGCGGTGCAGATGTGGCGCGACAAGTTCGGCGACACCCCCCTGCCCGACTATTTCGTCAACGCCCAGACGCTGGCGCCTGCCGATCACGTGCGGATGCAGGCGGCGGCGCAGAAATGGATCGACAGCTCGATTTCCAAGACCATCAACTGCCCCGAGGACATCTCGTTCGACGAGTTCAAGGACGTCTACATGCAGGCTTGGGATCTGGGCTGCAAGGGCTGCACCACCTATCGGCCCAATGATGTGACCGGTTCGGTCCTGACGGTCTCGGAAAGCGCCGACAAGGCGCCGGGTGAAAGCGCCCATGCGCCGCACGAGTTCGAAGGTGGCGACGTCATCTATATGTCCGAACCGCTGGATCGGCCCGAGCATCTCGAAGGCAACACCTACAAGATCAAGTGGCCCGACAGCGAGCATGCGCTCTATATCACCATCAACGACATCATCATCAACGGCCACCGCCGCCCCTTCGAAGTCTTCATCAACTCCAAGAACATGGAGCATTTCGCCTGGACCGTGGCACTGACCCGGATGATTTCGGCAGTGTTTCGGCGCGGCGGCGACGTGTCCTTTGTGGTCGAAGAGTTGAAGGCCGTGTTCGACCCGCGCGGCGGTGCCTGGGTCAAGGGCAAGTACATCCCCTCGATCCTGGCGGCCATTGGCGGGGTGATCGAACAGCATCTGATCGCCATCGGCTTTCTCGAAGGCGAGGGCATGGGCCTGAAATCGGACCCGCAAGCGCAGGTGGTGAATGGCGACGCGCCGCGCGGCAAGGCCTGCCCCAGCTGCGGCCAGTTCGACATGCAGATGGTCGAGGGCTGCATGACCTGCCGCAGTTGCGGCCATTCCAAATGCGGTTGAGGCCCAGACGGGCCTGAACCGCGCGGGCGGGCCTTGCGGTCTGCCCCCGGATGCGGCCATTCTGGCCCCGAACGAGCGTGAGGGGCGACATGGATTGGCGTGATCAGGGTATCCTGCTTTCCGTGCGTCGCCACGGCGAGACGTCGGCCATCATCGACACCTTTACCGCCAGCCATGGCCGCCATGCGGGCGTGGTGCGGGGTGGTACCAGCCGCCGCATCGCGCCGATCCTGCAACCGGGGGCACAGCTCGACCTCAGCTGGCGCGCCCGGCTGGAGGAGCATCTGGGCAGTTTCACGGTGGAACCGCTGCGCTCGCGCGCTGCGGCGGCGATGTCGGGGCGGCTGGCGCTGGCCGGGCTGAACGCGGTTGTCTCGCTCTTGTCCTTTTGCCTGCCCGAGCGCGAGGCGCATCCCCGACTATACAAGCAGTCCGAACAGCTGCTGGACCTGCTGGGGCAGGACGAGATCTGGCCGCTGGCCTATCTGCGCTGGGAGCTGGCGCTGCTTGACGCGCTGGGCTTTGGCCTTGACCTGAGCGCCTGCGCGGTGACCGGCGCCAGCGACGATCTGGTCTATGTCTCGCCGCGCAGCGGGCGCGCGGTCAGCGCGGGGGCCGCAGGCGAATGGGCCGACCGGCTGTTGCCGCTGCCCCCCTGCCTGCGCGGCGAAGGCCCGGCATCGGATCCAGAGATCGCACTGGCCCTGCGCACCACCGGCTATTTTCTGGAACACCGCGTCGCGCCCGCCCTGGGCCATGCGCCGCTGCCGCAGGCGCGCGGGCGGCTGATCGACCTGATCAGTCGGCTGCCCTGAACAGCATCTCGTGCCCGGCCTCGTTGCGCAGAATCAGCACCGCGCCCGAGACCTCGATCTGCTCCATCGCCAGCAGCGCGGCCAAGAAGATCCCCTCGGCCTCCAACTCGGGACAGGCGGCGCGGGTGGCGACCAGATCGGCGATTTCGAACCACGGATAGGGCGCGTCCAGCCGGGCGGTAAAACTGTTGCACGGCCCCTGCCCCGCAATTTGGCCCGGTTCGGGAAAGCGCAGCTCTGCCCCGGCGGCAAAGGCGGCGCCGTCGATGCTCTGAGCCTGCCAGACCTGCCCGGCGGCACCATAGGCGGTGGCGGTCTCGTCCTGCCCGCAATATCCCAGCGCCAGCGCGGGCAGCAAAAGGGCGAGGCGGGCCAGCATCGCGGGCCTAGTCCAGACTGTCGAGCAGTTTGCGCGCGGCGGTTTGTTCGGCCTGCCGCTTGGCCCCGGCGGTGGCCTCGGCCCGGCGGCCATCGGCAAGCTCTGCCAGAATGGTAAAGACCGGCGCATGATCGGGGCCAGAACGTTTTACCAGAGTATATCGCGGCGGGGTCTGGCCACGCGCCTGCGCCCATTCCTGAAGCGCGGTCTTGGCGTCGCGCGCATCGGCCTCGACCTGATGGATACGCGCGCCCCACAGCCGCAGGATCACCGCCTCGGCGGCGGCAAAACCGCCATCGCGATAGACGGCGGCGATCACCGCCTCCATCGCGTCGCCCAAGAGCGCCAGCTTGCGCCGCCCGCCCGACATCATTTCGGAGCGGCCCAGTTTCAGAACCGCGCCCAGATCGACCTCGCGGGCAACCTCGGCGCAGGTCTCCTTGCGCACCAGCGCGTTGAAGCGGGGCGCCAGCTGACCCTCGGTCGCGTCCTTGTCCGCCTCCAGCAATGCCGTCGCCATCACCAGCCCCAGTACCCGGTCGCCCAGAAACTCCAGCCGCTGATTGTCCTGCCGGGTGGCCGAGGAGATCGAACCATGGGTCAGCGCGCGCACCAGCAGTTCGGGCCGCTCGAAAGAGTAGCCCAGCCGCGCCTCAAAGGCCTTCATCTCTGCCGAAAGCTTCACTCGATCCCCTTGAAGAAACGATCGCTGCGCCAGGTCCAGAAGAACAGCATCGACCGGCCCGCCGACGAAAACATGATACGGTCGGCCCGACCGATCAGGTTCTCATAAGGCACATAGCCGACCCCACCGGCCGATTGCGGCAGGCGGCTGTCGCTGGAATTGTCGCGGTTGTCGCCCATGAAGAAGTAATGCCCCTCGGGCACCGTATAGACGCCGGTATGGTCCGAGGCCTGATTGCCGATATTGACGATCTTGTGACTGACCCCGTTGGGCAGCGTCTCGATCTGGCGCGACTTCTGGCAGATGCCGCCCTCGCCCACCGGACCGTTCTCGCAGCGCGGGCGCAGGCGCTGGGGGCCTTGTGCCTCGGCCAGTTCCTCGAACACGCCGTCATCTTCCAGCTTTACCGCCTGATCGTTGATGTAAAGGACGCCGTCCTTCATCTGGATGCGGTCGCCCGGCAAGCCGATCAGACGCTTGATGAAATCACGCCCCGAAACCGGATGACGGAACACCACCACGTCGCCACGCTCGGGCGTACCGCCGAACAGGCGGTCATTATCGCCCTTGGCCCAGCCGCAAACATCCTCGGCGTCGATGTCGATGCCGAATTGCGGCAGCACCAGGCTGGGGCACGAAGCATAGGAATAGCCATAGGCCATCTTGTTGACGAAGAGGAAATCGCCGATCAGCAGCGTTTCCTTCATCGAGCCCGAGGGGATCCAGAACGGCTGAAAGAACAGCGTCCGAAACACGCCCGCGATCAGCAGCGCATAGACGATGGTCTTGATCGTCTCGACAAAGGCATTTCCGGTCTTGGCGGCTTTGCTGGCCATCAGGCTCTCCAGTTGCTGCGGGCGTTTCGGGGCTACATGCGGGGCGGGGCGGGGTAAGTCAAGTTCACCTCCCCCGCCTCGGCGAGCGGACGCGCCTCGATCACGACAAAGGCCTGCGCCCAGGGGTGATCATCGGTCAGGGTGACATGAATGATCGCCTCATAGCCTTCGGGCGTCATCTCGCGCAGGCGTTCGGCGGCCCAGCCGGTGACTTGCATGACGGGCTGACCACTGCGCAGGTTGCTGACCGCCATGTCCTTCCAGGCGATGCCCATGCGCAGGCCGGTGCCCAGCGCCTTGGAACAGGCCTCTTTCGCGGCCCAGCGCTTGGCATAGGTGCCGGCGGTGTCGGCACGACGCTCGGCCTTGCGCTGCTCGATCTCGGTAAAAACGCGGTTGCGAAAGCGGTCGCCAAAGCGGTCGAGCGTGCGCTCGATCCGCTCGATATTGGCCAGATCGGTGCCGATACCCAGGATCATTGCAACCGGGCCGTCAGCAGTTTCAGCGCCGCGCCGCCAAAGAGCAGCGCAAAGCTCAACTCGAACCAGCGGCGCAGACGGCGGTATCCCTCGCCGATGGCGCGGGTCGAAAACAGCAGCGCATAGCCCAGAAACAGGCAAGTCGAGGCGGTGATGAGCACAGCGAACAGTGCAAATACGCTTGCCAGAGATGCCGTAGGCGGCAGCGCGATGGCAAAGACCGCACCCCAGCTCAGGATCGCCTTGGGATTGGTCAGGTGGATCAGATAACCACGCAGGAACAGCCGCCGGGCCGTGCCCGTGGCGGTTCTGAAGGGTTTGACGCCTGCGGGGGCCAGACCCGCGCGCAGGGATTTCACCGCCAGCCAAAGCAGGTAAAGCGCCCCGGCATAACGGACCGTCTCGACGATCCAGACATGGGTCAGCATCAGCGCGCTCATGCCCAGCGCAGCGGCCAATCCCCAACTGGCCGAACCTGCCACGATGCCCAGCGCCACGGCCAGTGCGGCCCCGCGCCCTTCGGCCATGCCGGTACCGGCAATCGTCAGGGTGGCAGGCCCGGGACTGCCGCCCGCCACCATCCAGCCCAGGACGACAAGGCCAAGCCCGGGTGTCATGCCCGCGCCTCGTCCATCAGGCGGCGCATTTCGGCGATGGCGGGTGTGAGCCCGCGAAAGATCGCCTCGCCGATCAGGAAATGGCCGATATTCAGCTCCCTCACCTCGGGAAAGGCCGCGACCGGCTGCACCGTGTCATAGGTCAGCCCGTGGCCGGCGTGCACCTCGAGCCCCAGCGAATGGGCAAAGGCGGACATTTCGCGCATCGCCTCCAACTCGCGGTCGCGGGTGGCGAAATCGCCCTCGGCATGGGCATCGCAATAGGCCCCGGTATGCAGTTCGATCACCTGCGCGCCGATCCGGTGCGCGGCCTCGATCTGACGTTTGTCGGCGGCGATGAAGATCGATACCCGGCACCCCGCTTCGCGCAGCGGCGCGATGAAATGGGCCAGCCGGTTTTCCTCGCGCGCGACCTCAAGCCCGCCTTCGGTGGTGCGCTCCTCGCGCTTTTCGGGCACGATGCAGACCGCGTGCGGCTTGTGGCGCAGCGCGATCTTCTGCATCTCGTCGGTTGCGGCCATCTCGAAGTTGAGCGGCACGCTGAGCGCCGCCATCAGCCCGTCGATATCGGCATCGGTGATGTGGCGGCGATCCTCGCGCAGATGCGCGGTGATGCCGTCGGCACCGGCCTGCTCGGCCAGGATCGCGGCGCGGATCGGGTCGGGGCTGGCACCGCCGCGCGCGTTGCGCACGGTCGCCACATGGTCGATATTCACGCCAAGACGCAGGTGGGGAACAGACATGACGGGATTTCCTTTCCGACTCGCTCGCGCCCGACCCTAGCCGGGATTTTCCGGGTTTGGCAGATCGGCCTGTGCCTTTTTCTTGATCGCCTCGAACTTGGCCTTGATCTTGGAGCGGCGGCGTTTCTGATAGGTGCTGATCACCGGCAGGCTGAGGTAATAGCAGACAACGCCCGCAACGATCCCCGGTACGATGCCGCCGATCATATAGGGAAAGAATACCTCATCATAGAAAAGCTCGAGCGCATGCCAGTCGGCGTCGCGATCAGTGAAAAGTGCCAGAAAGTTGTCTTTCAGCTCTCCCGCAGCACCGGCGAATTTGCGCATCAACCCCTGTTCGGCGCCTTCCTGAAACTCGGTTCCCAGCAGGAAATGCCCGGTTTGCAACGAAATCACACCGATCGGCACATAGGTCAACGGATTGCCAAAGAAGGTACCGCTGAGCCCGGCCAGGATATTGCCGTTGATCAGCCGAGCGAGGATGGCTGCGATCACGAAATGGATGCCGTAGAAGGGCGTGAACGAAGCGAAGACCCCCGCACCGATGCCCCGCGCGATCCGTTCGGGCCGGTCCGGCAGACGACGCACCCGGTGTTTGACATAGTGAAAGGCACGGGTCCAACCGCCACGCGGCCAGATCAGTTCCCACAGCACCTGCAGCGGAGAGCGTCGATCTCGGCGCTTGAAAACCACGCTTGGATGTCCTTTCCCTGCCTGTCGGCCTTTACCCGGCCGCGGCGCCCGCCTTGGCCTTTTCCCTGTAGCGCTCGACCGAGGCCACGTCACCCTCGGCCTCGAGCGCCAGCATCAACGAATGCAACTGTTCCACGTCCCGCAATTCGACGCTGATCATGAGGCGATAGAAATCCGGTTTGCGGTCTATGAATTCCAAGTTGGAAATATTGGCCTTCTTCTCACCGATCAATGTGCAAATCCGTCCCAGCACCCCGGCATCATTGCCGATGGTCAGGTCCAGCGTAGCACCATAGGCGGCGGGGTGGGTGCCGGAATGCCAGTGCAGATCGACCCAGCGTTCGGGTTGGGTCTCGAACTCGCTCAACCGGTCGCAGTCGATGGTATGAACCACCACACCCTTGCCGCGATAGGTGATGCCGACGATACGCTCGCCCGGCAGCGGTTGGCAGCAGGGCGCGCGGTCAAAGCTCTGCCCCGGTTCCAGACCGATCACGGCGCGGCGCGGGGGAATGGCGTCGCCCTCGTCTGGGGCCAACTCGGGATAGACAGCCTGCACCACGTCATGGGCGGTGAGTTCGGCCGAACCCAGACGGGCCAGCAACTCGCCGCGATCCTTCAACCGCAGGTGCTTGGCGGCGGTATCAAGCGCCTTGTCGGTGGCCTTGCGCCCGACATGGTCAAAGGCCGAGCGCGCCAGTTCATGCCCCAGCTTGATGAACCGTTCACGGTCCACCTCGCGCAACGCACGTCGGATCGCAGTCTTGGCCTTGCCCGTCACCGCGATTTCAAGCCAACTCACCTGCGGCGTCTGGCCCTCGGCGGTAATGACATCGACCGACTGGCCGTTCTTGAGGCGGGTCCACAACGGCACCCGGATCCCGTCCACCTTGGCCCCGACGCAGGCATGCCCGATCCGGGTATGGATGGCATAGGCATAGTCGATCGGGGTGGCGCCGCGCGGTAGCTTGACCACATCGCCCTTGGGGGTAAAGCAGAACACCTGGTCGGAATACATCTCGAGCTTGACCGCTTCGAGGAAGTCTTCGTGATCCTCCTCGCTGTCGAACTGTTCGGTCAGGCCCGCAATCCACTTGGCCGGATCGACGGCAAAGGGGTTCTGGGTGCGCACCCCGTCGCGATAGGACCAATGCGCCGCCACCCCGGTTTCCGCCACGTCATGCATCTGGCGGGTGCGGATCTGCACCTCGACCCGCTTGCCGTCGCGCCCCGACACCGTGGTGTGGATCGAGCGATAGCCGTTCGATTTCGGCTGGCTGATATAGTCCTTGAACCGGCCAGGCACCGCGCGCCAGCGTTGGTGGATGGTACCGAGCGTGCGATAACAATCCTCTTCGGACTGGGTGATAATGCGAAAGCCGTAAATATCGGACAGGCGCGAGAATCCCTGGTCCTTTTCCTGCATCTTGCGCCAGATCGAATAAGGCTTCTTGGCACGCCCGAACACTTCGGCCTCGATGCCCGCCTTGTCCAGTTCGTGCCGCATGTCGCCGGTGATCCGGTGAATGACATCGCCGGTCTCGCGTTGCAGCGTGATGAAGCGGCGGATGATCGACTGGCGCCCCTCTGGGTTGAGCACGCGAAAGGCCAGATCCTCCAGCTCTTCGCGCATCCACTGCATGCCCATGCGCCCGGCAAGCGGCGCATAGATATCCATCGTCTCGCGCGCCTTGACCGCCTGCTTATCCGGGCGCATCGCCTTGATGGTGCGCATGTTGTGCAGACGGTCGGCCAGCTTGACCAGGATCACCCGCAGGTCCTTGGACATGGCCATGAACAGCTTGCGGAAATTCTCGGCCTGCTTGGTCTCGCGCGACGACAGTTGCAGGTTGGTCAACTTGGTCACCCCATCGACCAGCATCGCCACCTCTTCGCCGAACAGCTCGGACACCTGGCCATAGCTGGCCTTGGTATCCTCGATCGTGTCGTGCAGCAGCGCGGTGATGATGGTGGCATCATCCAGCCGCTGTTCGGTCAGAATGGCGGCGACGGCAACAGGATGGGTGAAATAGGGTTCGCCCGAATGGCGGAACTGGCCATCATGCATCTGATGCCCGAACTCATAGGCCCGGGTCAGACGCTCGGCATTGGTCTTGGGGTTGTAGTTGCGGACCAGGGCAATCAGGTCGTCAGCAGAAATCATCCGGTCCGCATCCTCTCACGCGGCGTTCTCAGCCCTGCCCCTGGGCCTCCATGAGGGCGCGCAGCAGGCGTTCTTCGGACATGTCGTCCTCGGCCGGGCGGTCGCTCTCGGCACCCATCAGCAGGGCCATCTGGTCATCTTCGGGCTCGTCCACCTCGATCTGGGTCTGGTTCGCCTCGATCAGGCGTTCACGCAGTTCGTCGGCGCTCTGGGTCTCGTCGGCGATCTCGCGCAGCGACACGACCGGGTTCTTGTCATTGTCGCGGTCCACGGTGATCGAGGCGCCGGCAGAGATCTCACGCGCCCGATGAGCGGCAAGCAATACCAGCTCGAACCGGTTCGGAACCTTGTCTACGCAATCTTCTACCGTCACGCGGGCCATCAGCGACTCTCCAAAGTGCAGCTTTGTCCAGAAAGCACGGTTCTAGGCGCGATTCCCCAGCTTGACAAGCGGGAAATGCCCGGTCTTACGGTCAAAGCGGCCGGATCTCGGCTAGGTCCCTGGCAGGCAGCGCCGCCAGCATCTCCTGCACGGTCAGCCCCAGGACCGGATGGTGCCATTCGGGGGCGACATCTGCCATCGGCACCAGCACGAAGCCCCTATCCTGCAACCGGGGATGAGGCAGAATCAGTTGGTCGGGCGCCAGTTTGGTCTGGCGCGCCGGGTCCAGCTGTCGCCAGGCGTCATAGCTTTCGCGATCCGGCAGGATTCGGTCGCCATAACAGATCAGGTCCAGATCCAGTGTGCGCATACCCCAGCGCTGTTCGCGGGCGCGCCCGAATGCCGCCTCCACTTCGTGCAATAGCTGCAAGAGAGCAGCCGGAGAAAGCTCGGAGCTGAAGGAAATCGCGGCGTTGATATAGTCGGGTCCCGCGCCTGCTGGAAAGCACGGGGTTGTAAAATACCGACTCTCTGCGAGCACCCTTACCCCGCGCGCAATCAGCTCATTCGTCGCATTCCGCAACGTTATGCGCGGAGGATTTTGATCAAAAGAAAGATTTCCTCCCAATGCGATAACGCCAATTTGCTCTTTCTCGATCATAAGCGGCTTCCGTGAACGTCAAGAGTGGACTTGCTATACATGCCGATTCTCCTACATTAGTGCCACCGAACCGCCGAATTTATTTGCACTCACTCACGGACAGCAGGCGGTTTCGGTACATACCGGAAGGAACAATTATGTTTTATAAGGACGAACGGCTAGCGCTGTTCATCGACGGTTCGAATCTTTATGCGGCGGCCAAGGCTCTCGGCTTTGATATCGACTACAAGCTTCTCAGGCAGGAGTTCATGCGTCGCGGAAAGATGCTGAGAGCCTTCTATTACACGGCACTGCTGGAAAACGACGAATACTCTCCGATCCGTCCGCTTGTCGATTGGCTGCACTATAACGGGTTCACCATGGTGACCAAACCGGCCAAGGAATACACCGACAGCATGGGGCGCCGGAAGGTCAAGGGGAACATGGATATCGAACTGACCGTCGATGCCATGGAACTGGCCCCGCGCGTCGATCATATCGTGCTCTTCTCGGGCGATGGCGATTTCCGCCCGTTGGTGGCCAGCCTGCAACGTCAGGGCGTGCGTGTCTCGGTCGTTTCGACCATCCGCAGCCAGCCGCCGATGATCTCGGACGAGTTGCGTCGGCAGGCCGACAACTTCATCGAGCTTGAAGAGTTGCGTGATGTGATCGGCCGTCCCCCGCGCGAAGTGCCGGCAGAGTCGCGATCATTTGCGGCCAACGGCAACTGATCCGAGCCAGCACACCCCATCAAGAAAATACGGCCAGATGAGCGATCATCTGGCCGTATATCATTAAGTATCACTGCCTGCTTCAATACCCGCCTTCTAGCCGGCTCCGGTGACGGATTCGTGACACCCAGAACCGGGCTGGATCTGAACCGCACAAAACCTTACCTGTGCTCAGGCAAGGAGACCCGCCCATGACCAAATCGCCCCTCACCCTTTATCTTGCCGCGCCGCGCGGGTTTTGCGCCGGTGTCGACCGCGCCATCAAGATCGTCGAGATGGCAATCGAGAAATGGGGCGCCCCCGTCTATGTCCGGCACGAGATCGTGCACAACAAGTTCGTGGTCGACGGGTTGCGTGCCAAGGGGGCGGTGTTCGTCGAGGAACTGGATGAATGTCCCGATGATCGCCCGGTGATCTTTTCCGCCCACGGCGTGCCCAAAGCGATCCCGGCCGAGGCCGAGCGACGCAAGATGATCTATGTCGATGCCACCTGCCCGCTGGTGTCCAAGGTCCATATCGAGGCCGAGCGGCACGCGGAACGCGGCCTTCAGATCATCATGATCGGCCATCGCGGTCACCCCGAGACCATCGGCACCATGGGGCAATTGCCCGAGGGCGAGGTGCTGCTGGTCGAAACGGTCGAGGATGTCGCCCGCATCGCGGTGCGTGACCCAGAACGCCTCGCCTTTGTCACCCAGACCACCCTGTCGGTGGACGATACCCGCGACATCGTGGCAGCACTTCAGGCCCGGTTCCCGCAGATCGTCGGCCCGCACAAGGAAGACATCTGTTACGCCACCACCAACCGGCAAGAGGCGGTCAAGGCGGTGGCGCCGAAATCGGACGCGCTCCTCGTCGTTGGGGCGCCGAACTCGTCGAACTCGCGCCGCCTGGTCGAGGTCGCGGCCAAGGCGGGCTGCTCTTATGCGCAGTTGGTGCAGCGCGCCGGTGACATCGACTGGCGCGCGCTGGACGGCATCGCAACCGTTGCCGTCTCTGCTGGTGCCTCGGCCCCCGAATTGCTGGTGAATGAAGTGATCGACGCCTTTCGCACACGGTTCGACGTGACGGTCGAGGTGGTCGAAACCGCGGTCGAACATGTCGAGTTCAAGGTTCCGCGGGTATTGCGGCAGCCGGCATGAGCCTGCGCAAATGATCCCCACCCGAATTTCAGCACGGTAGACGCTTCTGTTGCACACGCGACAGCCAGCATTTGCAACCTGCTGGCAAGCGTCACCGAAACCGCGCTTTCACCCAACGGCAATCGTGGCTAGTCTGGCCGCGAATACTCAACAGGCGCGGGCGACAAACTCGGTCGGTTGTTGAGACCCCTTTTTCAATCTCGGCATTGCCGTTGATTGCCTCATCGGCTCACCTTTGAAGGAGCGCACATGACCACCATCCCCCGCGCACCGCTGATCCTGGGCCTTGCCGGGCTGATCCCGTTCCTCTGGGGCGCGCTCACCTATCTGAGCCCGGCCTTGCAGGCCTGGGGCGCCGCTGCGCTCGGCCCGCGTTTTGTGGGACCTTATGTGCAGATCGCCTATGGCCAGATCATCCTTGCCTTCATGTCCGGCGTCCTTTGGGGCTTTGCCACCAAGGCCGATGACCGCCGCGCCGCGACCGGCTATGCGCTTGCGGTGCTGCCCGCGCTCTGGGCCTTCTTCATGACCGGGGGCGGCCCGACCGGAGCGGCGATCAACCTGATCTTCGGCTTTCTGGGCCTGTTGATGCTGGATGCCGCCTTTGCCAGCTGGGGCCTGGCGCCGGTCTGGTGGATGCGGCTGCGCCTCTTGCTGACAGCGGTTGTCACCCTGTGCCTGGCGGTGGGGGCCTTTCTATGAGCGATCCAGAAACGATCCGCATCTATGACAGCCGCGCCAGCGACTATGCCGCGCTGACCGAGGATCACAACGCCGCCGACCCCATGCTGGAGGCCTTTGTCGCCATGCTGCCAAGCGGCGGTCGGGTGCTGGATCTCGGGTGCGGCCCCGGCACCTCTGCGGCCCAAATGGCGCGGGCAGAACTTGCGGTCGTGGCGGTTGACGCCTCGGCCGAGATGGTGGCGCTGGCGGCGCAACACCCGGGCGTCACCGCCCGTCAGGCCCGTTTCGACGAGATCGGGGAGACCGCCGCCTATGACGGCATCTGGGCCAATTTCAGCCTGCTGCATGCCCCCCATGCCGAGTTTCCCGGCCATCTCGCCCGGCTCCATCGGGCCTTGAAACCCGGCGGGATTTTCCATATCGCCCTCAAACTCGGAACCGGCGAAGGGCGTGACAGCCTCGGCCGGTTCTATAGCTACCATCAGGAGGACGCGTTGGAGCATCTGTTGCAGCAGGCCGGTTTCACAGTTATCGACCGCGCCTTCGGCGCCGGGCCGGGCCTCAGCGGCAAGGTCGAGGACTGGATCGCGATGCGCGCCCATGCCTGAGCTCTTTGCCTATACCGACGGCGCCTGTTCCGGCAATCCCGGCCCCGGCGGCTGGGGCGTGCTGTTGCGCGCCATCGAGGGCGAGACCGTGCTGAAGGAACGTGAGCTGTCCGGCGGTGAAGGGGAGACCACCAACAACCGGATGGAACTGCTGGCCGCGATCAACGCGCTAGAAACGCTGGAACGGCCCTCGAAAATCACCGTGGTCACCGACAGCGCCTATGTAAAGAACGGCGTGACCGGCTGGATCTTCGGCTGGAAGCGCAACGGCTGGAAGACCGCCGGCAAGAAGCCGGTCAAGAATGTCGAGCTGTGGCAGCGGCTGGATGCGGCGCAGGCGCGCCATGACGTGAGCTGGGAATGGGTCAAGGGCCATGCGGGCCACCCGGAAAACGAACGCGCCGACGAGTTGGCGCGCGCAGGCATGAAACCCTTCAAACCGAAGAAGGCCCGCGCGTGAGCCTGCTTGCCCTGCTCGATTACGCCTCGGTCCTGGTCTTTGCCCTGACCGGCGCGCTGGTGGCCAGCCGGGCGCAGCTCGACCTGGTTGGGTTTGCCTTTGTCGCCTGCCTGACGGCGGTGGGCGGCGGCACCATGCGCGACCTGCTTTTGGGCCGCGACCCGGTGTTCTGGGTTGGGCAACCCGCCTATATCCTGATCGCCTCGGGCGCTGCCGCGCTGGTCTTTTTCACCGCACACCTGGTCGAAAGCCGCTATCGCCTTCTGATCTGGCTCGACAGTTTCGCGCTGTCCATCGCGGTGGCTGCCGGCACCGGGGTGGCGCTGGCACAAGGTCAACCGCCGGTGATCGTGGTGCTGATGGGCATGATGACCGGCTGTCTGGGCGGGCTGATGCGCGATGTGGTCTGCAACGAGGTGCCGCTGGTCCTGAAACAGGGCGAACTCTATGTCTCCTGCGCGCTGGCGGGGGCTGTGGCGGCGGTGATCGCAACCGGACTGGGGCTGGCCACCCTGTCCGCGCTGGGCCTTTGCGCGCTTGTCTGTTGGGGTCTGCGCGCCGGATCGCTGGTCTTTGGCTGGCGCCTGCCGGTCTACAAGAGCCGCCCGCCACGCACGCGCGGCTGACACTTCTTCATTTCGCCCAAAATACTCCGGAGCGCGAGGCAGAGCCTCGCATCCCCCCGGCGCGTCTCAGCGCCGCCGCAGATAGGTCTGCCAGAGCCAGACAACCAGAAGCGCCCCCAGCACCGCGCCGACAAAGCCCGACAACCAGCCCATCATCGTCAACAGCGCCCGCAGGATCAGCCCGCCGATCAGCGCGCCCACGATGCCGATCAGCATGGTGGTGGGAATATCCGCCTCGACCCGCATCAGCCGGGTGGCGAGGAACCCGGCAGCGGCGCCGATGATGATCAGGACAACGACATGCATCTCATTTCCTCCAGTGGAAGGGCACGATGATCAGCGCGCCAATCGAAGAGAGAATGGCGTTCATCCCCGGGGATCCGAAACCGATCCCGAACATGATCCGCAGGAAGTAGAACAGGAAGGCCCCGCCGACACAGATGATGATGGATTGCAGATAGCCGTTATGGGTGAACCCCGATTTTTCCGAGATGTAGCCGACGATCCCGGCAATCACGACCGTTCCCATCAGAACCATGAACATACGCGATCCCCTTCTACAGGCGGGTTCCCTTTGGCACGGGCCAGCCGCGCAGGAAGATGTCGGCATCCTGCGCCCCTTTGCCCGCCCGTTGCAAGCGGGTGAGTGACACAGCGCCGGTACCACAGGCCACGGTCAACGCATCGTCCAGCACTGCGCCGGGGGCGCCCTGCCCCTCGGCCAGGCGCGAGGCGAGCAGTTTCACCCGTTCCCCCGCGATCTCGGTCCAGGCGCCGGGAAAGGGTGAGAGGCCCCGGATCTGCCGGTCGATCTCGACCGCCGGGCGGGTCCAGTCGACCCGCGCCTCTGCCTTGTCGATCTTGGCGGCATAGGTGATGCCATCCTCGGGCTGCGGCTCCGCAGTCAACTCGGGCAGACGTGCCAGCGCCTCGACGATCAGGTCGCCCCCCATGGCCGACAAGCGGTCATGCAACGCGCCGGTGGTCTCCTCTGCCCCGATGGGTGTCGTGGCGCGCAACAGCACCGGCCCGGTATCCAGCCCCGCCTCCATCTGCATGATGCAAATGCCCGTTTCAGCATCTCCTGCCATGATCGCCCGGTGAATGGGCGCCGCGCCGCGCCAGCGCGGCAACAGGCTGGCGTGGATATTGAGGCAGCCGTGGCGCGGCGCGTCCAGCACCGTTTGCGGCAGGATCAGCCCATAGGCCACCACAACCGCCACATCGGCGCCCAGCGCCGCGAAATCCGCCTGCGCCTCGGTCCCTTTCAGCGAGACCGGGTGGCGCACCTCCAGCCCCAGGTCCAGCGCACGGGCATGGACGGGCGTGGGGCGGTCCTTTTTGCCGCGCCCCGCCGGGCGGGGTGGCTGGCAATAGACGGCGGCGATCTCATGCCCCGCACCTACCAGCGCCTCCAGTACCGGAACCGAGAAATCGGGGGTTCCCATGAACACGACGCGCATGACCTCAGCCCCCCAGCTTGCGCGCCTTGCGCAGCAGCATGTCGCGTTTGACCTTGCTGAGATTGTCGAAATACATCCGCCCGTTCAGGTGGTCGATCTGATGCTGCACGCTGGTCGCCTCGATGCCGACGAAATCGCGCCGGTCGACCTGCCCCTGTTCGTTCAGGAACCGCACCGTCACCGCGCGCGGGCGTTTCAGCCTGGCCGAGACGCCGGGCAGGTTGGGGCTCGCCTCGTCATGTTCACGCAGCTCGACCGAGGCATGCAGGATCTCGGGGTTGGCCATCCGAACCGCACGGCCCCGCTCAGACGAGCCATCGACCACCGCCAGCCGCAGCATCACCCCGATCTGTGGCGCGGCCAGGCCCACGCCCGGCATCGCCTCCATCGTGTCGATCATGTCGTTCCAGATCGATTGAATCTCGTCGGTGATCTCGCTCACCTCGGCGGCGCGGCTGCGCAGATGCTTGTCGGGCCAGGGCAGACAGCGGCGGACGGTCATGGATGGTTTTCCTCATAAGCGGACAGCATGGCGGCGCGGGCCTGCGGGTCCAGATGATCCAGCGTGACGACCCCGTTCAGATGGTCGAATTCGTGCTGGATGCAGCGCGCCTCGAACCCGTCGAAATCGGCCATGTGAATGTCGCCCTCGGGCGCGGTCCATTGCACTGTTATCGCCT
This sequence comes from Ruegeria pomeroyi, assembly GCF_021405525.1. Classification (GTDB taxonomy): domain Bacteria; phylum Pseudomonadota; class Alphaproteobacteria; order Rhodobacterales; family Rhodobacteraceae; genus Ruegeria_B; species Ruegeria_B alba. The sequence goes on along the minus strand of NZ_JAGQAG010000001.1, from coordinate 1,002,324 downwards.
TGGGCCGGGTGACGGGCACCGAGAGGCCGGGGATCGAGAGGCATGCCTCCTCCATCTCGACCGGCACCCGCTCGGCGGCCATGATCACAGGGTTGATCATCGCCATCGGGCTGGGCGTGCCTTCTTTCCAGCCGACATCCATTACAAAAAACCGCTGCATCACGCCCACCTGCGGCGCGGCCAGCCCACGCCCCTTGGCAGCATACATGGTGTCGAACATGTCGCGGATCAGATCGTCGGGCACGATCCCCTCGACGGGGTCACAGCGCTGCGACAGGCGTGCATCGGGCCAGGTCAGGATCGGCAGGACGCTCACGCCCGCGCCCGCTCGCGCTTCAGCTTCTGCATCTTGCGGGTGATCATCTGGCGTTTCAGCGGCTTGAGGTAGTCGATGAACAGCTTGCCATCCAGATGGTCGATCTCATGCTGCACGCAAGTGGCCCAGAGCCCGTCAAAGGTCTCGCTTTGCAATTTGCCGTCGCGGTCGATCCATTCGACATCCACCACCTTGGGGCGGGTCACCTCGGCATATTGCTCGGGGATCGACAGGCAGCCTTCCTCGTAAACATTGGTCTCGTCCGAAGAAGCCAGGATACGCGGGTTGAACATCACCAGCGGGCGCGCGGGCGCGCTTTCTTCCTTGACGCAATCCAGCACGATCAAGCGGTCGAGCACACCGATCTGCGGCGCGGCCAGGCCGATGCCCGGCGCGTCGTACATGGTCTCCAGCATGTCGTCGGCCAGCGCCCGCAATTCGTCCGAGATATCGGCCACGGGCGCGCAGACCTTTTTCAGGCGCGGATCGGGATGAATGAGAATAGCACGTTTCATGGTCCCGATTTAGGCGATTGACCGCCCTGCTGCAACGCCCCTTGCGCATGGCGGCAAACTGGCTAGCCTCTGGCCGACAATTGACCCTCGGAGACCCAGATGAGCTTTGACGACCTGATCGACCGCCACGGAACCTTTTGCTCGAAATGGGACATGATGGAACCCATCTATGGCGTGCCCGCACAGGACGGTCTGGCCATGTGGGTCGCCGACATGGATTTTCGCGCGCCCGAACACGTGCTGGCCAAGCTGCGCGAGATGACCGACCACGGGGTGCTGGGCTATGTGGATTATTCCAAACCCTATACCGATGCGATCCGCTGGTGGATGCGCAGCCGCCACGACTGGGATGTGGCGCCCGAGGCGATCTTTACCACCACCGGGCTGGTGAACGGTGTCGGCATGTGCCTTGACACCTATACCCAGCCGGGAGACGGGATCGTGCTGTTCACCCCGGTCTATCACGCCTTTGCCAAGGTGATCCGCAATGCGGGCCGGCAAGTGGTGGAATGCCAGATGGTCAACAATGACGGCCGGTACGAGATGGATTTCGCCGCCTATGACACGCAGATGACCGGCAACGAGCGCATGGTGATCCTCTGCTCGCCGCACAATCCCGGCGGCCGGGTCTGGACACAGGAGGAACTGCGCGCGGTGGCCGATTTCGCCAAGCGGCACGATCTGCTTCTTGTGTCGGACGAGATCCACCATGACCTGGTCTATCCCGGCCATACCCATATCCCGATGCCCAACGCGGCGCCCGATATCGTCGACCGGCTGTTGATGCTCACTGCGCCCTCCAAGACGTTCAACATCGCGGGCCTGCATACCGGGCAGGTGATCATCCCCGACCCCGAACTGCGTGGACGTTTCGCCAAGCGGATGGTCGCGCTCTCGCTGGCACCGAACTCGACCGGGCAGATGGCGACGCTGACCGCATATTCTCCCGAAGGGGCGGAATGGGTTGATGGGCTGCTGGCCTATCTGGACGAGAACCGGCGCCTCTTCGAAAGCGCCATCTCGGCCATTCCCGGTTTGCGCGCGATGCCGCTCGAAGCGACCTATCTCGCCTGGGTGGATTTCTCAGGCACCGGCATGGACCGGGCCGAATTCACCGAGCGGGTCGAGCAGCAGGCCAGGATCGCAGTAAACCACGGCACCAGCTTTGGTACCGGTGGCGAGAATTTTCTGCGCTTCAACCTTGGCACCCAGAGGGCACGGATCGAAGAGGCGATCGACCGGCTCAACAGCGCCTTCGGCGATCTGCAATAGGTGTAGTGCAGGAGCGGGCTCAGCGAGAACGCCCGCAGGGGGCTATCCCTCGCCCAGCAACCCGACAGGCGCATCCACCGCGCGTTCGAAGTCGAGCGGCGCGCGGTCCTGTGCCAGGGTATGCCGTTTGAACTCATAGACCATCTCGCCGCGCTCGCCGCCCGAGGCCACGATCAGGCATTGATAGAGCAGGTTTGACCCCTCGTAGATATCGACCAGCCCGCGCAGTGGCGGCGTGCTTTCGGCTTCGACGGCAAACCCGTCGCGCCACAGCCGAAGTACAGTATAAAACATACCGATATGTTCCACCCGCAAGCGGCTCATCTTCTTCAATCCAGCGATCCGGGCCCGGGCCAGATCCTCGCCGACTTCTTTTGAAATATAGGTGCTCATAAAGCGTCTCCGTGCGAACCTCATCAGCCTGCCGCAGCATCCATTAAAATCAAGCAAAGATTTTCATGTTCGGTGCATGGCACCCGCGTGCTTTCCGCGGGGCCGCGCCGGATGTGCACCTGCGCAGGTCACGTGCGCGGCAACGGCGTGGTATCCCGCACCGCAGATCCTAGATGCTGATCAAAGCAGAAGGAGACTCCGATGGGCCTGCTGATCGACGGCATCTGGCATGACACCTGGTACGATACCAAATCCAGCGGCGGCGCCTTCCAGCGCTCGGCGGCGCAGTTCCGCAACTGGGTCACCCCCGATGGCGCCCCCGGACCATCCGGCAAAGGCGGCTTTGCCGCCGCCTCGGGGCGCTACCACCTTTATGTCAGCTATGCCTGTCCCTGGGCGCACAGGACCCTGATCTTTCGCGAAATCAAGGGTTTGTCCACACATATCCCGGTTTCGGTCGTGCACCCCGACATGTTGGACCAAGGCTGGACCTTTGCACCCGAGACAGAGGGCCGCACCGGTGACCGCCTGTATGGGCTGAACTATGCCCATCAGATCTATACCCGTGCCGACCCAGCCTATTCCGGACGCGTCACCGTGCCGATCCTGTGGGATACCGAGCGCCGGACCATCGTTTCGAACGAAAGCGCCGAGATCATCCGCATGTTCAACTCGGCCTTCGATCACCTGACCGGAAATCACGAAGATTTTTGGCCGGAGAGCATCCGAGAAAAAATCGAGACGGTGAACGCGCGTATTTACGAAAACGTAAACAATGGCGTCTACAGATGCGGATTTTCCACGACTCAAGAGGCATATGACGCTGCGGTGCACCCACTGTTCGACACTCTGGACTGGTTGGAATCACGTCTTGCGAACAACCGTTACCTAATGGGTGACCAGGTAACCGAGGCCGATTGGCGCCTGTTCACCACGCTGATCCGCTTTGATCCGGTCTATCATCTGCATTTCAAATGCAACCGGCGGCGGCTGATCGATTATCCAAACCTCTGGGCCTATACACGGGAACTGTATCAATGGCCCGGTGTGGCTGGCACCGTCCATATGGATCACATCATCCGGCACTACCATTACAGCCACGACAGCATCAATCCGCACCGAATCGTTCCGATCGGACCCGAGCTCGACCATCTCGCGCCGCATGGACGCGATCAGCGCGCGGTGGCGTAGTGCTCGACCATCGCCGCCAGATCCTCGGGCGGCGTGTCGCCATGCACATAGGCGCAGGCGTTGGGACTGTGGGCAAAGATCGAACCGTCTGAAAAGAAGGTCGTGTTGGTAACGAAAATCACCCGCGCATCCGGGCGCCGGTAGCTGGCGAAATCCGCAACCGCCAGGGCGCTGCCCTGCTCAAGTACCAGGTCAAGAACGATGATCTCGAACTCAGCACGATAGAGCGCCAGGATCGCATCCTCTTGCGACGTCACCAACGTGACCTGCAGACCCTGGCGTTGCAGATGGCGTTGCCAGAGCGCACCAAGCTCTGGGTTACTTTCGACGATCAATACATGCATAACAGTTAACCCGGCACTTTTGTTTGAGTTCGTTTGCGGTGCCAGTCTCCCTTGGCTCCGTAATCTGATCAAATACTTTACAAATTGTTAACAGCGGCCGCCGCACCCGGGAAGCCGCGTTCCTCCCTTGAGCTTCGGGCGGAAATCCGCTTGATGCAAGTCGCGATGTCGGGGATGACAGGGACATGAACACGGGATTTGCCAATCCGTCCGCCAAGCCGGACGATCCGACCGATCCGCGCGCACGCCGTGACCATGGCGGCGGGCTGGACGGAGCGATGCGCCAATATGGTGGCGCGCGCGCCGACTGGATCGACCTGTCGACCGGCATCAACCCCCTGCCCTATCCAGTTGGGGCGCTGCTGCCCGAGGACTGGACGGCGCTGCCCGATCACGGTGCCTTTGCTGAGCTGACCCGCGCCGCGCGCGCGTTCTGGCACCTGCCCGACGCGGCGGCGATCCTTCCCGCGCCCGGCGCCTCGGCCCTGATCGCGCGCATTCCGGCGCTGGCAGAGCCCGCGCGGGTGCGGATCACCCGGCCCACCTATAACGAACATGCCGCCGCCTTTGCCGCCCATGGCTGGCAGGTGGTCGATGATGGCCCGGCCGAGGCACGGGTGATCGTGCATCCCAACAATCCCGACGGCCGCATCTGGACCGAGGCCGAGGCCGAAGGCGCGCTTTGCGTCATCGACGAGAGCTTTGGCGACGTGACACCCGAGACCTCGCTGGCGCATCTGGCCACGCGCCCGGGCACCGTGGTGCTGAAAAGCTTTGGCAAGTTCTGGGGGCTTGCCGGGCTGCGGCTCGGGTTTGCCGTCGCCCTGCCCGAAACCATCGCGCGCCTCAATGACCTGACCGGCCCCTGGGCGGTGTCGGGTCCGGCGCTGCGCATCGGGACAAGGGCGCTGAACGATCCTGCATGGGCCGAAGAGGCCCGGATCAGGCTGGCGCAGGAGGCCGCCCGGCTCGACACGCTGATGACCGCGCACGGCGCCGAACGTCTGGGCGGCACCGACCTGTTCCGCCTTTACCACGTCGATGATGCCGCCGCCTGGCAGGACCGCCTGGCCCAGGCCCGGATCTGGAGCCGCATCTTTCCCTATTCCGGCCATTTCCTGCGGCTGGGCCTTCCCCCCGCCGAAGGCTGGGGCCGGCTGGAGAGCGCATTATGAGCACCGCCCTGCTGCTCGGCTTTGCCATGCTGCTCGATGCCGCGCTGGGAGAGCCCGAATGGCTGTGGTCGCGCCTGCGCCATCCGGCGGTTCTGATCGGCGACCTCATCTCGGTTCTGGACGAAGAGTTGAACGAGGGCGGACATCGCCGGCTCAAAGGGGTGGCGGTAACCGCGATCCTGGCGGTGGGTGCCTTGTCGGTGGGTGCGCTGCTGTCCCTGCTGGGACCGGTGGCCGAGGTGCTGATCTGCGCCATCCTGCTGGCACAGAAATCGCTCGCCGGGCATGTGGCGGATGTGGCCGACGCCCTGCGCCTGTCACTGCCCGAGGCGCGGCGCAGCGTCGCCCGCATCGTCTCGCGCGATACGGCCACCATGTCCGAACCGCAGGTGGCGCGCGCCGCCATCGAAAGCGCCGCAGAAAACCTCAGCGACGGGGTGATCGCGCCCGCCTTCTGGTTTCTGGTCGGTGGCCTGCCGGGCCTGCTGCTCTACAAGACGATCAACACCGCCGACAGCATGGTGGGCTATCTGAACGAGCGTTATGCGCAGTTCGGCTGGGCCGCTGCACGGCTGGATGATCTGCTCAACCTGATCCCGGCCCGGCTGACTTGCGGCATGATCGTGCTGTTGTCCAATGGCTGGCGCCACTGGCGCGGCATCGTCGAGGATGCCCAGCGCCATATCTCGCCCAATGCCGGCTGGCCCGAGGCCGCCATGGCCCGCGCGCTCAACATCGCGCTGGCCGGGCCGCGCAGCTATCACGGCGAGATCCGGCATCTGGCCTGGGTAAACGAGGAGGGCCGCAAGGAAATCGGCCCGCGCGAGATCGAACGCGCGGTGACGCTGCTGTGGCAGGTCTGGGCGCTGGCGTTGGGTCTGACCTTGACGCTGGTGGCGCTGGCGGCGATCTTCTGATCGTATTCCAGTACCAAACCAACAGGACATCATGCGCATTCTTCCCCAGATCATGGCCGCTATTGTGCTGGCCTCTCCGGCGCTGGCGCAATGCGGCGGCAGTTTTTCGAGCTTTGTCGATGGTCTCAAAGCCGAGGCGGTTTCGATGGGCCATGACCCGGCGCTGGTCGACCGCTTCTTTCAGGGGGCGGCGCAGGACGCCAAGGTGCTCAGGGCCGACCGCGCACAGGGCGTGTTCCAGAAACCCTTTGTCGAGTTCTCGCGCCGTCTGATCTCGCAAAACCGGCTCGATACCGGCAAGGCGATGGGACGCAAATACGATGCGGTGTTCGACCGGATCGAAGCGGAATACGGCGTGTCGCGCGGCGTGCTTTTGGCGTTCTGGGCGTTCGAGACCGATTTCGGCGGCTATCAGGGCGATTTCAACACCCGCAACGCGCTGGTCACGCTGGCGCATGATTGCCGCCGGCCTGAACTGTTCCGGCCGCAGATCTTTGCCGCGATCGAACTTTTCGCGCATGGCGATTTCGACCCCGCCCGCACCACCGGCGCCTGGGCGGGCGAGATCGGCATGGTGCAGATGCTGCCGCGCGACATCCTGGAAAACGGTGTCGACGGCGATGGCGACGGGCATGTGACCCTCAAGACCTCGGCCCCCGATGCGCTGATGTCGGGCGCGCGGATGCTGTCTCATCTGGGCTGGCGCGCGGGCGAACCCTGGCTGCAAGAGGTAAATGTGCCCACCCGGATGGACTGGTCGTTGAGCGGGCCGGGCAAAGCGCGTTCAGCAGCGGAGTGGCAGGCGATGGGTGTACGCCCGCGCGCCGGAACCCTCACCGATCTGCCCGCCTCACTCATCCTGCCACAGGGGCACAAGGGGCCGGCCTTCCTCGCCTATCCCAATTTCGACGTCTATTTCGAATGGAACCAGAGCTTTGTCTATGTGCTGACGGCGGCCTATTTCGCAACACGGCTGGAGGGAGGTCAGGTCTATGACGCCGGCAACCCCGCGCCCGGGCTGGACGGTGCCGAAATGAAGGCGCTGCAGCAGAAGTTGCAGGCGCGGGGCCATGACGTGGGCAAGATCGACGGGATCCTGGGTGCGGGCACGCGGGCCGCCGTACAGGCCGAACAGGCCCGGCTGGGCCTGCCCGCCGATGCCTGGCCCACGGCAGAGCTTTTGGGGCAGTTATAGGGCTCCTCTGCGTTCTGAAGCGTATGGTCCTGCTGCTGATATTGATACTGCTCTAGGTTCCCAGTTTCGCCTGCCACGTCACCGGGCACCATGCCTGTCCCTGGTCATTCCAGTAGTCGAAATAGACGCAGCTTTTGTTGAACTGTCTGAGTCCCAAGACAGACAAGATGCAGATTGCGAGGACAATCAGTGTGGATTTTGCGGCCGAGAGCCTCGCAGTGGCAGTGCGCTGATACCTCCACAACAGCAATGAACCCACAAAAGGCAGGACAAGGAAAAGCCCCCAGGCAATATCGGCCTGAACTGGCGGTTGCCAGACGCGTGGAGAATGCAGAGACAGTCGACCAAAAATGAGAAAACCAAACACCAGAAAAAGGGCCGCAAACCAGAAAACCCTCGCCTTCGGACTATTGGGATAGGCGGGGAGAGAGGCAAGGACCCAAACAATGGCGATGGCCAACGGCCCGGCTATCAGAAAGAAAAAGACTGGCGCGACCGGCATATGCAAAACCTAGGCAACGAAAATTTCACCCAGCTCTAGCACATCCTTCCTGTCTGCTAGATATCTATTTCACCTCTACACCCGGCTTCTCACTCGCCCAACCGCTTGGTGACGGGTTTCACGATCTGCCCGCGAACGTCACTCTGGCCGGACAGGATACCGCTCGCCCGTTTCCGTGATCAGCAGCATCCGGGTGCCGTTCAGCACATAAAGGTCACAGCGGCCCAGACCGTTGCGGAAGCGGGTGCAGATGCTGCCATCCTCGGCGATCGTGTAGGTGCCGAACGCGGTGCCGCCGCCATTGGCCGGGGAATAGGTATAGGAAAACGAGCCCCCCGCCGAATAGGTCGAGCGGCCATCGTCGTAGAAGGTCAGCGTGCGCCCGGCCAATGCCTCCAACTCGACTGCGTTCAGGGGGCGGTCGCCCTCTTTCAGGCGCCATTCGGTGGCCATCAGGGGTGTTGCGACAAGGGTGCAGGCAAGGGCAAGGCGCAGGATCATGAGCCAAACCTAACCCGGCTGCGCACCCGCCCCCAGTCACGTTGCGGTGAGGCGGATCAGGCGACCAGCGCCTCGGCCTTTTTCAGGTCGACCGAGACCAGCTGGCTGACGCCCTTTTCCTGCATGGTGACGCCAAACAGCCTGTCCATCCGCGCCATGGTCACCGCGTGGTGGGTGATGATCAGGAACCGTGTGTCGGTCTGGCGGCACATCTCGTCCAGCAGATCGCAGAACCGGGTCACGTTGGCATCGTCAAGCGGCGCGTCGACCTCGTCGAGCACGCAGATCGGCGCCGGGTTGGCCAGGAAGACCGCGAAGATCAGTGCCATCGCGGTCAGCGTCTGCTCACCCCCCGACAAGAGAGACAGGGTCGACAGTTTCTTGCCCGGCGGCTGACACATGATTTCCAGCCCCGCATCCAGCGGGTCGTCGCTTTCGACCATGACCAGATTGGCCTCGCCGCCGCCAAACAGGTGGCGGAACAGCATGGCAAAGTTCGAATTGACCTGTTCAAAGGCGGTAAGCAGCCGCTCGCGCCCCTCGCGGTTGAGGCTGGCGATACCGCTGCGCAGGGTCTTTACCGCCTCTTCCAGATCGCCCTTTTCCTTGGACAGCGAGTCGAACTCTTCCTGAACTTCGCGCGCGTCTTCTTCGGCACGCAGGTTGACCGCGCCCATGGCGTCGCGCTGGCGCTTGTGGCGGTTGACCTCGGCTTCGAGCGTGTCGCTGTCGGGCATGGCGTCCGGCTCTACCGCCAACTTCGCCAACAGCTGGTTCGGGGTCAGTTGCTGTTCTTCGGCGATGCGTTCGGCGACGGCCTGCATGGTCTCGCGGGCGGCCTCGGCCCGGGCCTCGGCAGCCGCACGTCCCTCGCGCGCCTCGGACGCCAGACGTGCCGCCTCGCGTTCGGCCAATGCCGCCTCACGATGGCTCGACTCGCCCGCGGCAAGCCGATCCGCGGCCTCGGCCCTGCGGGCCTCGGCGATTTCGGTCTGTTCCGCCAGTTCCTCGCGCGCTTCGGCAATCTCGCCGGGCACCTGCATCGCTTCGGTCAGCTCTTCCTCCGAGGCAGCCTTGCGCTCTTCCAACTCGGCGATGCGCTTGCCCGCGGTTTCCAGCCGGTGGCGCCAGCCGCTGAGGTCCTTGGTGACCTCCTGCGCACGCTTGGTGCGGGCCTCGCCCTCGCGGCGCACCTCGTCATGACTGGAACGGTGCGTCAGCATGGTGATCCGCGCCGCCTCGACCGTGTGGCGGATATCCTCTACCGAAGCGCGCGCGGTGTCGAGATCGCCCAGACCCGCCAACCCCGCCTCGGCCTCGCGCAGCTGGGCGCGGGCGGCCATCGCGTCTTCCTTGTGGCGGGTGACGGCCAGGCCAAGCGTTTCCAGACGCCCCTGGGCCAGGTTGCGTTCGGCCTCGGCGCGGCTTTGGGCGCGGGCGGCATCGGCCATGCGCTGATCTGCTGCACGGCGGGCCTCGCGGGCCTGGCGGTCGGCCTCGGTCACCTCGCGCAGGCGCTGCGACAGGCGGTCATGGGCGGCGCGCGCGCCTTCGGCGCGGGCGCTGACCTGCGCCAGTTCCTGTTTCAGCGCCTCCAGCCGGTTAAGCTGTTCCAGCCGCATTGCCGCCGCGCTGGGGGCGTCCTGCGCCCAGGCGCGGAACCCATCCCAGCGCCACAGGTCGCCTTCGAGGCTGACCAGACGCTGGCCGGGCTTCAGCGCCGCTTGCAGGCGGGCGCCGGTGGCGGCATCGACCAGACCGATCTGGGCGATACGGCGGCTCAGCCGGTCGGGGCCGGACACATGCAGCGCCAGCGGCTCGGCGCCCTCGGGCAGTGGCTGGCCGTGGTCGTAATCGGGCAGGTCGAGCCAGCCCGACGGCCCCTCGCCCTCGACCAGCGGCGCGCGCAGGTCATCGGCCAGCGCCGCGCCCAGCGCCTTTTCATAGCCCGGCTCCACCCGCATCAGGTCGAGCACCTGACCGCCCTCGGCGGTGTCGCGTTCGACCAATTTGGCCAGCGCGCCGGTTTCGGCGCGGATGGCGCCCAGTTCGCCCTCGGCCTCGGAGAGCTGCGCGCGGGCCTCGGCCTCGCGCGCCTGTGTCTCGCCGCGCAGCTCGTCGGCGGCGGCCAGCGCCTCTTCGGCGGCCTCGGCGGCCTCGGCGGCCTCTTCGGCAGCACTCTCGGCGCCCTCATAGGCCTCGCCCGCGCGGTCCAGCGCCGCGTGGGCCTCTTCGACCGCGCCCCGGGCGCGGGTCTCCTCGGCCTCGGAGCGGGCCAGCGTCTTGCGGCTGTCCTCGACCAGGCGCTGGGCCGACTGGTGGCGGGCGGCCAGCCGTGCCACATCCTCGGTCACCTGGCTCAGATGGTCTTCGCGCTCTTGTAGGACGGCGGCCGCCTCACGGGCCAGTTCCGCCGCCTCGGCCAGCCGGTCGGCATGGCCTGCGCCGGCCTTGGAGAGTTCGCGCGCCTCCCATTCCAGCCGTTCGATGGTGTCGCCCGCGTCGCGGTTCAGCCCGGTCTCGCGCTCGATGTCGCGGCCCAATTGCGCAATGCGCGCCGTCAGAACCTCGATCTGCTGACGGGCGCGCTGTTCCTGATCGTTGAGCGTGTCGCGCTGCACATGCATGCGCTGAAGCACGGCACCGGCGATCGCCTCTTCCTCGCGCAGCGCAGGCAGCGCCGCCTCGGTCTCGGCGCGCAGCGCCTCGGCCTGACGCGCGGCCGCCTCGGCCCGCGAGGCATCGAGGGTACGGTGGCGCAGCACCTCTTCGGCCTTGGCGCGCGCCTCGTCGGCATCGCGCCAGCGACGATAGAGCAACTGCCCCTCGGCCAGGCGCAGCTGTTCGCCGATCTCGCGATAGCGCGCCGCCTGCCGGGCCTGACGCGCCAGTTGCGCCAGCTGGGTGCCCAGCTGTTCCAGCACGTCGTCAACGCGGGTCAGGTTGGTCTCGGTGCCTTTCAGCTTCAGCTCGGCCTCGTGCCGCCGCTGATAGAGGCCCGAAATCCCCGCCGCCTCTTCCAGGATACGGCGGCGCGAGGTGGGTTTGGCGTTGATCAGCTCGGCGATCTGGCCCTGCCGCACCAGCGCCGGGGAATGCGCTCCGGTCGAGGCATCGGCAAACAGGATCTGGATGTCACGGGCACGCACATCCTTGCCATTGGCCTTGTAGGCGCTGCCCACGTCGCGGGTGATGCGGCGTACGATTTCCAACTGGTCGGCATCGTTGAACCCCGAGGGCGCCAGCCGCTCGGAATTGTCCATGAGAAGCGTGACCTCGGCAAAATTGCGCGCCGGGCGCGAGGAGGCACCGGCAAAGATCACGTCCTCCATGCCGCCGCCGCGCATCGCCTTGGGACGGTTTTCACCCATCACCCAGCGCAGCGCCTCGAGCAGGTTGGACTTGCCGCAGCCATTGGGGCCCACAATACCGGTCAGCCCGTCCGCGATGATCAGATCGGTCGGGTCAACAAAGCTTTTAAAGCCGGTCAGTTTGAGCCTGTTGAAACGCAAGTGCGGGCGGCTTTCGGTGATTCCAGTGCTCAATCAGCCTGCCCGTGCCACTTGCCGCCTGTCAACGCCCACGCCCCATCATCTGGCGGATCAGGCCGAGTTATCCCCAATATATGGCAATTTCCGGCCCGTTTACCCCTAGTAAGGCGTACATTCGAAATCGGTATACTCGGTGTCGCCGCTGGTCCAGCTGTCCACCTCGAAACAGTCGAACCGCATCAACGCCGCAGGCTGCGCCCAGTTGGCCGGGCGCCCGTCGCAGCTGAGCACGCCGGTCGCCACCGCCTGATCGCCCAGCACGCCGACCACCCGGCAGCCCGAGACCTGCGCCATGGCAAAACCGGCCCGCTCGCGGATCGGGCCAAAGCGGGGGGCGTATTGCGGATTGACCCGGATCGCCTCGGCCAGATTGCCGCGCACCCGCACGTCGAACACGCTGCCGCCCACATCGACACGGGTCGCAGGCAGGCCCCGGAACTCTCGCCCGGGGCCGCCGCAACCGGCCAGCAACACGATGAGAGAGAGCAGGCGGAGCATGGCCGCACTCTGCAACATATCCGGTTAACAGATGGTTTCACCCGGCGCGCAGCAACTGCCCCAACCGGGCCATCCCCTCTTCGATCATCTCCTCAGAGGCGCAGGAGAAGCTGAGGCGCAGCGTATTGGCACCCGAGCCGTCGGCAAAGAAGGCGCGCCCGGGCACAAAGGCCACCCGCACCGTGTCCAGCGACCGCGCCAGCAGCGCGGCGCCATCCATGCCCTGCGGCAGGGTGAGCCAGACGAACATGCCGCCCTCGGGGCGGGTCCAGTCGACGCCCTCGGGCATGTGCCGGGCCAGCGCCGCCAGCATGGCGTCGCGGCGGCTGCGATAGGTGGTACGCAGGCTGGCGACATGGCTGTCGAACAGGGTCTCGGCCACCCGGTGAATGGCGATCTGGTTGATGGTCGAGGAATGCAGGTCGGCGGCCTGTTTCATCAGCACCAACTGTCGGATCACCGCCTGCGGCGCCACCACCCACCCCACCCGAAGGCCGGGCGAAAGCGTCTTGGAAAACGACCCGCAATAGAGCGTCCGGCAGGCTTCGATCGAACCCTTGCGCGCGATCTCAAGCGCCAGGATCGGCGGCACCGGCGTGCCGTCATAGCGCAGCGCCTGATATGCCGCGTCCTCGATCACCGCACAGTCCAGCGTCTCGGCCAGGTCCAGCAGGCGCTCGCGTCCGGCCTCATCCACCGTCTCGCCTGTCGGGTTGGCGAAATCGGCCGAGAGATAGGCCATCTTGACCCGCCCGCCGGTGGCCTCGGCCGCGGTGCGGTAATCTTCGGGCGCGCGGTTGGTGTTGACGTGCAGCCGGTCATAGGCCGGTTCATAGGCGTTGAACGCCGCCAGCGCGCCCAGATAGGTGGGCCAGCCTACCAGCGCGGTATCGCCCGGCGACAGGAACAGCTTGCCCAGGTAATCGAGCGCCTGTTGCGAGCCCGAGGTGATCAGGATGTTGTCGGCGCCGCAGGGCACGCCCAGCGTGCCCATGTGATCGGCCAGCCAGCGGCGGAGCGGCAGGTAGCCTTCGCTCACCGAATATTGCAGCGCCTGCGCCTGGTGCGCCGGCGTCAGTGCCTCGGCAAAGGCGGTCGCAAAGGCCTCGGCCGGGAACAGCGCCGGGTCGGGGATTCCCCCGGCAAAGGACAGGATATCGGGCTGGTCGAGCAGTTTCAGCAGCTCGCGGATTTCCGAGGCCTTCAGCCGCCCCGCCCGCGTGGCAAAGATTTCTTCCAGACTCATGCTCCGGTCCTCCTTGTGATCAGGGTGAGACTAGAAATCGGGAAATTTAAGTCAATAATTCTGACCAATGTTACAGAGGACGTGAACGCGCCCTGTTGCGTCCCGCCGCGCCCGGTCATATGTTTTGACCACATTCAGAGGCCCCGCCCGCATATGCCATTCCAGAAAGTCCAACCCGAAAAACTGTCGACCTCGGTCGTGCGCCAGATCGAGATGCTGATCCTGCAAGGTATCCTGCGACCAGGCGAACGGCTGCCCGCCGAACGTGACCTGGCCGAGCGGTTGGGCGTGTCGCGCCCATCGCTGCGCGACGCGGTGGCCGAATTGCAGGAACAGGGTCTGCTGGTGTCGCGGGCGGGTTCGGGCATCTTTGTGGCCGAGGTTCTGGGCAATGCCTTCTCGCCCGCGCTGACCCGACTGTTCGCCTCGCATGAAGAGGCGATGTTCGATTATCTCTCGTTCCGCCGCGATATCGAGGGGCTGGCGGCCGAACGCGCGGCGCGGCTGGGCTCGGAAAGCGACCTCAAGGTGATTCAGGCAATCTTTGACAAGATGGTCGAGGCTCATAAGCGCGGCAAGAGCGAGGACGAGGCCCGACTGGATGCCGAGTTTCACATGGCGATCATTGAGGCCAGCCACAACGTGGTGATGCTGCACATGCTGCGCTCGATGTTCGACCTGCTGCGGCAGGGCGTGTTCTATAACCGCAAGATCATGTTCCACCAGCGCACCACGCGCGAGGCGATCCTGGACCAGCATCGCGCCATCAACGCCGCGCTTCAGGAACGTGACCCGGCCGGCGCCCGCGCTGCCGTGTCCGACCATCTGAGCTATGTCGAGCAATGTCTGGCCGATCAGGAAAAGGCCGAACGCAACGAGGCCATCGCCCGGCAGCGGTTGGAGCATGAGGCCGGGCGTAGCTGAACTGCGCCCGGGCAACTACCCTGACGACATCTTTGGAATCGAAAAACCCGACCATCGGCCGGGTTTTCCAGATCGGTACATGCTGTTGACGTCAGTGCAGCTTGGCACCCGCGTCGGCAATGCCGGCATCGATCAGCTTGTTGGCCTCGGTCGCGGTCATGCTGCTGGCGATCACGTCGCCGGCGGCGGCAACCGCGATTGCGATGGCCCGGTCGCGCACGTCCTTGACCGCTGCCGCCTCGGCCGAGGCGATCTGGTCCTGGGCGGCGGCCAGACGGCGGGCGATCGACGCCTGCAGATCCACCTTGGCCTGCTCCGCAGCACGCTGTGCCTCGTCCTTGGCCGCAGCCACGATGGCATCGGCCTGGCCCTGCATTTCCTTCTGCTTGCGCTCGAATGAGGCCAGGAGGCTTTGCGCTTCTTCACGCAGCTTGCGGGCTTCGTCCAGGTCCGACTGGATGCCTTCGGCACGCTTGTCCAGCGCCCCGCCGATCATCGACGGCACCTTGAAATAGAACAGCACCGCGACAAAGACGAGGAACGCGATGGTCACCACGAAATCGGTGTTCTTCAGCGAGAAGAACGGGCCGCTCGCGGCAAGGGCCGGGCTGGCCACGCCAGCGATCAGGACAAGGCTCAGGACAGGGGCGAGAATGTTACGCATGTCTCTTATCCTTTCATCCGCTGCTCGACGGCACCGGAAACAGCGGCAGCGTCGGCCTTGCCACCCAGCGCATCCACCAGCGCCTCGGCAGTGTCCTTGGCAACCGCTTCGATGCTTTCCAGCGCACCGGCACGGATACCGGCAATCACCTTCTCCGATTCAGCGGCCTTGGCGGCAATCTCGGCATCGGCCTTGGCGATGGCGTCGTTCAGGCCAGCCTGAATCTCGGCACGGGCCTCGGCGGCGATACGCTGCGCCTCGGCGCGGGCATCGGCAAGCGCCTTGGTATAGGCTTCTTCCGCTGCGGCGGCCTTGGCTTTCAGGTCTTCGGCAGCGGCGAGGTCGTTTGTGATGGTCCCCTGACGCTCGGCCAGGATTGCCGCGATACGCGGCAGGGCCACGCGCGACAGGACCAGAAAGACGACGACCAGCGTGATGACAAGCCAGAAGATCTGGTTCGGGAACCAGTCGAAACACAGCTGCGGCATGCCGATGGCAGAGCCATGGGAATCGACGCAGGTGCTGACAGCTCCGGTTGTTTCAGTCGCCATGTTGTCCTCCGTCGGAACGTTGTCTTTACAACAGGTGGGCCGCTATGGCCTGGGCCCACCTGCGCGTAAGGATCAGGTTCCGCGAATTAGACGGCGAACATCAGCAGCAGAGCGACGAGGAACGCGAAGATCCCCAGGGCTTCTGCGAATGCGATGCCGATGAACAGGGTCGCGGTTTGCGACGCGGCGGCCGAGGGGTTGCGCAGGGCGCCGGCCAGGAAGTTGCCGGCCACGTTGCCCACACCGATTGCGGCTGCGCCGGAACCGATTGCTGCCAGGCCTGCGCCGATATGTGCGAGATCGCCTTCCATGATGTGTCTCCTTACGATTGGAAGTTGAATGTCAGGGTGTTGGATACACAGGGCGGGCACGGGCCCGCCGCTGAGATTAGTGATGCGGGTGCAGCGCGTCCTTGAGGTAGACGCAGGTCAGGATGGTGAACACATAGGCCTGGATAAAGGCCACCAGCACCTCGAGACCGTACATGGCGGTGATCGCCAGAACCGAAACCGGGCTGATCGCGGCGATGGCGGCAAAGCCTGCGAACACCTTGATCACCGCGTGGCCTGCCATGACGTTACCGGCAAGACGGATGGAGTGGCTGACCGGACGCACGAAGTAGGAAATCAGCTCGATGATCGCCAGGATGGGACGCAGGGCCAGCGGCGCGCTCGACACCCAGAACAGGCTCAGGAACCCGGCGCCGTTCTTGACGAAACCCAGAATGGTCACGGTCAGGAACACCGCCAGCGCCAGCACCATGGTCACCGCGAAATGCGAGGTGGTGGTGAACGACTTGGGCAGCAGGCCCAGGAAGTTGGCCGTCACGATGAACATGAACAGGGTCATGACATAGGGGAAGTATTTCACCCCGTCCTTGCCGCAGATGTCCTCGACCATCTTGTAGATGAAACCATAGGCGAGTTCCGCGATCGACTGCATGCGGCCCGGCACGATGGCGCGTTTCGAGGTGCTCAGCACCAGCAGGCCGATGATCGCCAGCACCGCCAGACCCATCCACAGGGTCGAGTTGGTGATGGTGAACATGCCCACCGCGCCGTCGCCGAACAGCGGCTTGACGATGAACTGATCCATCGGGTGGAAGACCAGGCTACCACCCTCTGCCGCGTGTTCTGCTGCCTTGTCTGCGGCGTGTGCTTCGCTTGCCACGTCTAGTCCCTCTCGTCTCTCTCGGCCGTTGCCTTGGCGGCTTCGGCCTCTGTCTTCGCCTGGATTTCGCGCGCGCTGCGGAGCATGACATTCACCCCGGCGGCAAGACCCAGCAATGTGAACAGCACCAGGAAGATCGGGATCGTCCCGAACAGGCTGTCCAGCCCGTACCCGATGCCAAATCCGATCCCCAGACCGGAAACCATCTCGATCACCATCCGCCAGGCCAATTCGCCCTGGGCATGGCTTGCATCCGCGCGTTTGGTGCCGGTTTCGCGGGCCTTCTTGGCCGCTTCGATCCGCGCCTCAAGCTGCGTCAGCCGCTGCTTTTGGTCGTCTTCGGTCACGGGTGGCACCCCTACGCAGTCTTGGGCATGTGCTAAGGGGGCCGGGGCACAGAGTCAACGCCTCTGTCACCCCAGCAAACCTGCGACCAACACATTGAAATAAAAAGGTATTTATTACATTTCAAAACGGGGTGCAAATGCGCCGCAGGCAGGTCCGGGACCAAAATCGCCAGAAATGCATATTCAACCAAACGGTTGACGATCCAGCCGGCATATGGTTCTGCCAGTTCATGTCAGACCCGCTCGACGATGTCTTTTCGGCGCTTGCCGACCCCACAAGGCGCGCGATCCTCGCGATGCTGCTCGAGGATGACATGGCCGTGACCGATGTGGCCGAACCGTTCGAGATGTCGCTTGCGGCCATCTCGAAACATCTGGTGATCCTCACCCGTGCCGGGCTGATCACGCAGGAGAAACGCGGCCGGGTGAAATGGTGCAAGCTGGAACCCGACGCGCTGCGGCAGGCCTCGGTCTGGATGCAGGGTTTCGGTCAGTTCGAACCGGTCAATCTGGATGCGTTCGAACGCTTTCTTGCGACGGAACTGGGCGAAGACGCCCAACCGGGCGGATGAGCCGCCCGGCTATACCCGCCGCGCGGGTGTTTCCAACAGCATGACCAGCGCCACCACCGTCATGGCGATCCCCACCAGAACCAGCCCGCCCGGCGCACCATTGCCCAGTGCGATCTCCCAGCAGATCACCCAGGTTGGCGTCAGATAGGTATAGGCCATCACCTTGGCCGAGGGCAGCCGCAGGGTGGCGAATTGCAGCAGCACAAATGTCATCGCGCTGGCGCAGATCGACACATACAGGAGCCCGATCCAGACGATGGGCGGCAGCGCCGCCCAATCCGTCGCCCGCAGGTCTTCCCAGCCATAAAGGGTCAGCAGCAGACACCCCGCCACCAGCATTCCCAGCGTGAACACCACCGCGGGCTCGCCCCGGTTCAGCCGCCGCACCATCGGCGTATAGATCGCATGCGCCACGCAGCCCCAGAAATAGACGATCTCTCCCTGTCCGATCTGAAACGCCCGGAGAGCGGCCCAGTCGGCGCGAAAGATCACCCACAGCGCGCCCCCTGCCCCGATCGCCAGCGCCAGTGCCATGCGCGACGTGGTCACCTGCCGCAGCAGCAGCCAGCCCGCAACCGCCGACAGAACCGGGGTCAGGGTGAACACAGCCGCCGCGCTGACCGGTGGCGCCGTCTTCAGCCCCACGAACATCAGAACGAAATAGGCGGCGAACAGCCCGCCCAGCAGCGCATAGCGCCACGGCGCCCGCAGCGCCGTGCGCGGAATGCCGGTGGTCGCCGCCGCCGCGATGCCAATCACCACCGCGGCAATCCCGAACCGCACCGCGTTCAGCGCCGCCGGAGCGATCTCGTTGGCCACCATCGAACCAAGCGAGAAGCTGCCCGCCACCAGCGCCGAAAAGCAGAGCATCGCCAGATGACCCCGCCCCTCGGGACTCAGACCTCCCATTCGCGCGCAGCCTGCTTGAGGAACTTCAGAAAGCTCTGCACCTTGGGCGTGCGGTGCAGGTCGACATGGGTCACCAGCCACAGCTTGCCCGCCCATTCCTCTTCTGCCGGGAGCATCTCGATCAGATCCGGGTCGCGCGCAGCGGCCCAGCGCGAGACAAAGCCGATCCCTGCCCCCGCCCGCACCGCGTGCCCGGCGGAATAGGTATCGGAACAACGAAACGAGATCGCCTCGGGCGGCACGTTCTGGCGCAGCCAGATATAGAAAGGTGCCCGGCTGTTCTCGTCATCGCTGCCGACATACTCGTGGTTTTTCAGGTCCTCGGGCCCCTTGAGCATCCCGCGCCGCGCCACATAACCCCGGCTGGCATAAAGCCCCACCTCCTGATCGATGAAGGGCTGCACCACGTTGTCGGGCTGGTCCGGCACCCGTCCGGCCCGGATCGCCACATGCGCCTCGCCATATTCCAGCCGGAACAGGCGCGCGCCGGTCAGATATCGCACGATCAGACCCGAATGCTTGCGCTGGAACGCCCCCAGCACCGGTACCACCAGCGGCGCCAGCGATTCCAATGAGGTTACAACCAGCTCGCCCGAGACATCGTCGCCCACGCCCTTGAGCCGCCCGACCAGCTGGCTGAACTGGTCATCGGTCGCCTGCGCCACCCTGAGCAGGTCCAGACCCGCCTCGGTCGGGGTATAGCCGCGCGCGTGGCGCTGGAACAGCTTGACGCCCAGCCGCGCCTCGATCGCGTCGATATGGCGGATCACGGTGGCATGATGCACACCCAGCACCTCGGCGGCGCCACTGACGGTTCCCATGCGTGCCACCTGATAGGCGGTCCGCACCTCATCCCAATTCTCCATGCGGCTTAGGGCCTCAAACTGTGCAGATTTCAACAATTACCGACAGTTTTCCTGCGCTACGTTCACCTCTGCAACACAAATCTTCCGTCAGAAGGTTTGTTCTGGCAATTTCGCGCCTTCCGCAGGACGCTGCACCAGACCCCACCAACCCGGAGGCCCCATGAAGAAGATCGGCATACTCGGCGGCGTCGGCTGGCCCTCGACCATAGACTATTACCGGGCCATCGCGCAGGGGGCGGGGCGCTTCTTTGCCGCGCGCGGCCATGGAACGCCGCTGCCAATCCCCCCGATGACGATCGAATCCGTCACCCAGGCGCAGACCCGCGCCCTGCGTGGCCGCCCGGGGGACGAGGCCAGCTGGTCCGGCTTCGACGCGGTCTTCCGCAACGCCCTGCTGACCCTTCAGGGGGCGGGCTGCGATTTCGCGGTGATCGCCTCGAACACGCCGCATGCGCGGCTGCATGCGATCCGCCGGGGGGTCGACATGCCGGTCCTGTCGATCTTTGACGCCACCGCACGCGCCACAGCCGAAACCGGCAGCGCCCGGGCCCTGGTTCTGGGCACTGCCGTCACCATGCAGGCCCGCGACTATGCCAGCGCGCTCGCCGCAGAGGGAATCACGGCGAACCCCGCCCTGCCCTTTGAGGACATCGCCGAAATGCAGGCGTTGATCGACGAAGACCTTTACGCGGGCGTCTCGGAAAACGCGCGCCCGCGCCTGCTGGCCTTTTGCGACCGCCACGCCGAACCGGGCACCGCGATCCTGCTGGCCTGTACCGAACTGCCACTGGCCTTTCCCGACCATGTGGACGACATCACCTTTCGCGCCGGTGGGCATCTCTTCGTCAACCCCTCGGCGGCCCATGTCGCCGCCGCCCTCGACCTGGCGCTTGCGGATGAGGTCTGACCCCCTGCTTCTTTCTGGTTGAAAATACTCGCGCCGCAGGCACGCGCCGTCAGGCGCGTTCGGACCCGTCCAGCCAGGTCACCGCGCAGCCGATGCGGTCGAGAAACGCCATCAGGTCCGCGCGCGCCATCGCGACTGTGCGATCATTGACCAGCGGATGCATATAGACCACATCGGCCTCGCGCACCGCCGCATCCATGATCAGCCTGACCCCCTGCCCAACCCCGTTGATCATCGCCAGCGGGCTGACCGCACCCGGCCGGATACCCAGATTCTGCAACAGCCGGTCCGCCGAGCCAAAGGACAGGTTGCCCGCGCCCAGAACCGCGCCCAGCGCCTTCAGGTCGATCTCACGATCCTGCTCCAGCGTCACCAGATAGTTGCGCTTCTTCTTGTCGCGCAGGTACAGATTCTTGATCCGGAACGCCCGTTCCCCGGGCCGGGTCAGCTCTCCCTCGACCGCCTTGGCGTCTTCGACCGTTCTGAGCGGCACATGGGTAAACAGTCGATAGGCCAGCCCCCAGTCGTCAAGCTGGCCAAGCAGCGCGTCCGAGGAAACGGGCAATGTGTCCTGATAGGCCGAAGAGGCGTCCATGGTCGGGTTCCCTGACAAGTCATTCCGCCCCTCTTGCCGCGATCACCGCCCCATCGCAACCCATGGCGCGACCAGTTCACCGCGCGTTGCGTCGTTCGCCCACCAATGACCTCAATGAGGAAAGAATTCCACAATCAAGATAGAAGTGCAAAAAACATTGTTTGTTTGCAAACAAACAACCCTGAAGAAAAAGTCACAAAGTTCCGGAACAAGGCCCCCTTTCGGGAAATTATCCCATCACCCCCTATGGCCAGCGGCGTCATATACCCCTATCTCAACGACACCCCCTCGCAACTGGCAGGACCTATCGCCCCGTGTTCGACCTTCCCGCAATGCGTGCCGGCCTCGCCGACAAGTATGACCTTGCTCCTTCGCCCACACTTGCCGCCGAGATGAGCGCGGAATACGCCCGAATGGCGCGGGTGGTCACCCCCGCCGACTGGGCCATCCACGCGCCCTATGTCCGCGCCATCAACCAGCTCAAGGCCGAACGCGGCGCGGTGATCCTGGGCCACAACTACATGACGCCCGAGATTTATCACGGCATTTCCGATTTCGTCGGCGACAGCCTGCAACTGGCGATCGAGGCCACCCGCACCGATGCCGATGTGATCGTGCAATGCGGCGTGCATTTCATGGCCGAGACCTCAAAGATCCTCAGCCCCGACAAGACCGTGCTGATGCCCGATATGGGGGCGGGCTGTTCGCTGGCCGAAAGCATCACCGCCGAGGGCATCGCCCAGATGCGGGCGAAATATCCCGGCGCGCCGGTTGTGTCCTATGTGAACACCACCGCCGAGGTAAAGGCCGCCTCGGACATCTGCTGCACCTCCTCCAACGCCGCCCAGATCGTGGCCGCCCTGCCCGAGCACACGATCATCATGACCCCCGACCAGTATCTGGCCCAGAACGTGGCCGCCCAGGTGCCGCAAAAGAACGTGGTCTGGTGGGAGGGGTCGTGCATCGTGCACGAGCAGTACAGTGCCCGCGACCTGCGCGACTTTCGCGAATGGAACCCGGGCACCCGGCTGATCGCCCATCCCGAATGCCCCCCCGATGTGGTGGCCGAGGCCGATTTCTCGGGCTCGACCAGCGGCATCATCGACTATGTCACGCGGGAGAAGCCGGAAAAGGCGCTGCTGATCACCGAATGCTCGATGGCCTCGAACATCGCCGATGCCCTGCCCGAGGTCGACTTCGTCGGTCCCTGCAACATGTGTCCCTATATGAAGAAGATCACGCTGGAAAAGGTGCTTTATGCGCTCGACACCATGACCAGTCGGGTCGAGGTCGACCCAACCGTCGCCCAGCGGGCGCGGCTGGCGGTGCAGCGGATGATCGACCTCAGCCGGCAACTGGGGGTCTGAGGCCCCGATGCAGGACCTGCGCACCGACCGCGTGGTCATCATCGGCGCCGGGCTGGCTGCGATCTATGCGGCGCTAAAGCTGGCGCCCCACCCGGTGCTGATGATCTCGCCCGACCCGCTGGGCCATGGCGCCAGCTCGGCCTGGGCGCAGGGTGGCGTAGCCGCCGCGATGGACCCCGCCGACACGCCCGAGGCGCATGCGTGCGACACGCTGCGCGCGGGCGCGGGAACGGTGCTGCAAGAGGTGGCCGATTACGTCACCCGGGCGGCGCGCGCGCATATCCTCGACCTCACCGATCTGGGTACCACTTTCGACCGCACCCGCGACGGCGGCTATGTGATGTCGCGCGAGGCGGCGCATTCAGCGGCCCGCGTGGTGCGGGTCAAGGGCGATCAGGCCGGGGCCGAGATCATGCGCGCCCTGATCGCGGCCTTGCGGCAAACCCGGTCGGTTCAGGTGCTCGAAGGCGTGCAGGTCGCGCGTCTGCTGGTCGAGGCCGGGCGGGTCACCGGCGCCTGCCTCACATCGGCCGCGCCCGAAGGCTCCGCCCCCGTCACCCTGCGCGCGCCCGCCGTGCTGCTGGCGGCGGGCGGGGCGGCGGGGCTGTATGCCCAGACCACCAATCCCGCCCGCATCCGGGGTCAAGCGCTGGGCATGGCCGCCCGCGCGGGCGCGCGGATCGCCGATGCCGAATTTGTACAGTTCCACCCCACCGCCATCGCCACCGGCGCCGATCCCGCGCCATTGGCGACCGAGGCGCTGCGCGGCGAAGGCGCGACGCTGATAGACAGGCACGGCCAGCGCTTCATGCCCGCGGTGCATCCCGACGGCGAACTGGCGCCGCGCGACGTGGTGGCCCGCGCCGTCTATCTGCAAACACAGGCGGGCAACGCCCCCGCGCTGGATACCCGCGCGGCCATCGGCGCGCATTTGCCCACCCTGTTTCCCGCCGTCGCCCGTGCCTGCGCCGAGGCGGGGATCGATCCGCTTTCTGCCCCGATCCCGGTAGCGGCGGCGGCGCATTACCATATGGGCGGCGTGGCCGCCGATCTGGATGGAAAAAGCAGCCTGCCAGGCCTCTGGGTCTGTGGCGAGGCGGCCTCGACCGGGTTGCACGGCGCCAACCGGCTGGCCTCGAACGGGCTTCTGGAGGCGCTGGTTTTTGCCCGCGCCTGCGCCCGCGACATCGCCCGGCAGGTGCGCCAGACGGTGGCGGCACGGGTGGACATCTCCTTTGTCCCCGGCGGCGATGCGCCCGATGCGCGGGCGGTCACCGAACTGCGCCGGATCATGACCGATCATGTGGGCGTGGTGCGTGATGGTGACGGGTTGCGCCGCGCCCTGCGCGCCATCGCACAGATCGAGGCCGCGCATCCCCCCTGCGACGCCTTTGCCAACATGACCGCCACCGCCACGATGATTGCCGCCGCCGCGCTGTTGCGGCAGGAGAGCCGCGGCGCGCACTATCGCACCGATTTCCCGCAGGCCGCGCCCGGCCCCGGTAAACGCTCGGACCTGACGCTGGAGCAGGCGCTGGCTCTGCGCAGCACGCTTTGACCCAAGGACCCGCCATGACCCATGCCCCCCTGCCCGACCTGATCCTGGAACCGCTGGTGCGTGCCGCTCTGATGGAGGATCTGGGCGCCTATGGCGACATCACCACCCGCACCGTGATCGCGCCGGGCACCCGTTACCGCGCGCAGCTGAACGCCCGCGCCGCCGCCACCGTCTCGGGCATGCAGATCGCCGCACTGGCCTTTCGGCTGGTCGACCCGGCGCTGCGGGTCGAGACGCTTGTGGCCGATGGCCAGACCTGCGCCACCGGTGACACACTGATGGTGATCGAGGGCGAGGCCGCCGCCATCCTGTCGGCCGAGCGGGTGGCGCTGAACTTTGCCGGGCGGCTCTGCGGCGTCGCCACCCTGACCGCCGCGCTGGTGGCCGAGACACGCGGCACCGACGCGCGCATCACCTGCACCCGCAAGACCACGCCGGGTCTCAGGCTGGTCGAGAAACAGGCGGTGCTGCATGGGGGCGGCTTCAACCACCGCTATTCGCTGTCCGACGCGATCCTGATCAAGGACAACCATATCGCCGCCGCCGGCGGTATCCGCCCCGTACTTGAGGCGACCCACACCCGCGCCTCGCATATGGTCAGGGTCGAGATCGAGGTCGACCGCCTCGACCAGCTGGAAGAGGTGCTGACAGTGGGTGGCGCGGATGCGGTGCTGCTCGACAACATGGACACGGAAACGCTGACCCGCGCGGTCCACATGGCACGTGGTCGCCTGATCACCGAGGCGAGCGGCAATGTCACCCTCGACACGGTCGCCGCCATCGCGGCCACCGGGGTGGATTACATCTCGTCAGGCGCACTGACCCATTCCTATCGCACCGTCGATCTGGGGCTTGACTTCTGATCCTTTGCGAGGCGCTGCCTCGCGCTCCGGAGTATTTGCGGCGAAATGAAGAGACAGGCCCGTCTCTTTCCTCTTGCTGAAAATATCCCGGGGGAGGCACCGCAGGTGCCGGGGGCAGAGCCCCCTTTCGCCCGCGCGGCTTGACTCCCCGGCCCGATCCGCGTAATCCCGCCGCAACTGTCCGGAAGCGTCAAACCTTCCGGTCCCCGGTCTTGTCCGGGGATCGCCCTCCACCAGCGTGTTACGCCCGTGGAGGCGATTGTGTATTGATCCACCGCTTCCTACCTTGGGGGCGCGACCGCAACAGGCAAAAGGAGCCGGAGAGCCATGTTTGAAAATCTGTCCGAACGCCTCTCTGGCGTCTTCGACCGCCTGACCAAGCAGGGTGCGCTGAGCGAGGAAGACGTCAAGACCGCCCTGCGCGAGGTGCGCGTCGCACTGCTCGAGGCCGACGTCTCGCTGCCGGTGGCACGTGACTTCGTCAAGGCGGTGCAGGACAAGGCGACCGGCCAGGCGGTGACCAAGTCGGTCACGCCGGGTCAGCAGGTCGTCAAGATCGTGCATGACGCGCTGGTCGACGTGCTGCGCGGCGAAGAAGACCCGGGCAAGCTGAAGATCGACAACCCGCCCGCGCCGATCCTGATGGTCGGCCTTCAGGGCGGCGGCAAGACCACCACCACGGCTAAGCTGGCCAAGCGCCTTAAAGAGCGCGAGGGCAAGAAGGTGCTGATGGCCTCGCTCGACGTCTATCGCCCGGCGGCGATGGATCAGCTGGCGGTGCTGGGCGCGCAGATCGGGGTCGATACCTTGCCCATCGTGCCGGGCCAGAAGCCCGTGGATATCGCCAAGCGCGCCAAGCAGCAGGCGATGATGGGCGGCTATGACGTCTATATGCTCGACACCGCCGGTCGCCTGCATATCGACCAGGTGCTGATGCAGGAGGTCGAGGATGTCCGCAACGTCGTCACCCCGCGCGAAACCCTGCTGGTGGTCGATGGCCTGACCGGCCAGGTCGCCGTCGAGGTGGCCGAGGAATTCGACGCCAAGATCGGCATCTCTGGCGTGGTGCTGACCCGGATGGACGGCGACGGGCGCGGCGGTGCCGCTCTGTCCATGCGCGCGGTGACCGGCAAGCCGATCCGCTTCGTCGGTCTGGGCGAGAAGATGGACGCGCTCGAAACCTTCGAGCCCGAGCGTATCGCCGGCCGCATCCTGGGCATGGGCGATATCGTCGCCCTGGTCGAAAAGGCCCAGGACACCATCGAGATGGAACAGGCCGAGCGCATGATGAAGCGCATGGCCAAGGGTCAGTTCAACATGAACGACCTCAGGATGCAGCTGGAACAGATGATCCAGATGGGCGGCATGCAGGGCATGATGGGCATGCTGCCCGGCATGGGCAAGATGGCCAAGCAGATGGATGCCGCGGGTCTCGACGACCGTGTCCTGAAACAGCAGATCGCGCTAATCCAGTCGATGACCAAGCGCGAGCGCGCCAATCCCGCCCTGCTCCAGGCCAGCCGCAAGAAGCGGATCGCCGCCGGTGCCGGTATGGAGGTCAGCGATCTCAACAAGCTTCTGAAGATGCACCGCCAGATGGCGGACATGATGAAGAAGATGGGCAAGATGGGTAAGGGCGGCATGCTGAAACAGGCCATGAAGGGCATGTTCGGCAAGGGCGGCACGCCCGCCGACATGGCCGAGATGGCCAAGGGCATGGACCCCAAGGCGCTGGAGGCAGCGGCCAAGGCGATGGGCGGCGGCAAGGGTCTTGGCGGCGGTCTGCCCGGTCTGGGTGGCGGCATGGGCCTGCCGCCGGGTCTGAGCGGACTGGGAAAGAAGAAGTAACATGACCCCGATCCCCACCATATCGACCGAACGGCTGACGCTGCGCGCGCCGGAGCAACGGGACTTCCCGGGCTTTGCGGCCTTCTTTGCGTCGGACCGGTCGAAATTCGTGGGCGGGCCGGTCCCGGCGGAACAAAGCTGGCGCATGCTGGCGGTCGAGCTGGGTCATTGGCAGCTGCGCGGCTATGGACGCTGGGCGGTCGAAGAGACGGAAACTGGCCACTTTGCAGGCATCATCGGGTTGTGGTGCCCCGAGGGCTGGCCCGAGCCGGAAATCGGCTGGGACCTGATGGACGGGTTCGAGGGCAAGGGATACGCGACCGAAGCCGCCCGCGCCGCCCGCGACTATGCTTATGATGTGTTGGGCTGGCAGACCGCGATCAGCCTGGTCGCGTCCGGCAATGACGGCTCGCGCCGCGTCGCCCAGCGCATGGGTGCAACCCAGGACGGGCTGTTCACCCATGAACGGTTCGGCACGCTGGAGATCTGGCGCCACCCGGCCCCGTCCGAACTGTCGGATGGCGGCATGGAGGCCTATGCATGATCGACCTTCAGATCCCGACCCTGACCACCCAGCGCCTGATCCTGCGCGCGCCCGAGGCCCGCGATTTCGACGGCGTGGCCACCTTCTTTGCCGATGGTGATCGCAGCTGGGGCTTTGGCGGCCCGCTCAGCCGCAACGAGGCCTGGCGCTGGTTCGCCTCGATGATCGGCCATTGGGTGCTGCATGGCTATGGCTTCTGGATGGCCGATACCCGCGAGGGAGAGCCGGTCGGCTTTGTCGGTATCTGGTCGCCCGAGGGCTGGCCGGAACCAGAGCTGGGCTGGGTCGTCTACCAAGGCGCCGAGGGCAAGGGATATGCCCGCGAGGCCGCCGAGGAAATCCGCCGTTACGCCTATGCGGTGCTGGGCTTTGAAACGCTCAGCTCGAACATCTTTCCGGGCAATGCCCGCTCGGTCGCATTGGCCGAACGCATGGGCGCGCGTTTCGAGCGCAGCTATGACAACGTCACTCATGGCACCGAACATGTCTATCGCCACCCCGGCCCCGACGATCTGGCAGAGGGGGCGGTATGAGCATCCCCACCCTGCACACCGACCGTCTGACCCTGCGCGCCCCGCAACTCGCGGATTTCGAGCATTGGGCCGCCTTCTTTGCCTCTGAGCGGTCGGTGCATGAACGCGGCATGATGGAGCGCGCCGCCGCCTGGCGCGTCTGGGCCTCGGATGTCGGCATCTGGACCCTGCGCGGCTATGGCCCCTTTGGCGTCGAACTGCGCGACAGCGGCGCCTATGTGGGCGAGGTGGGCATCTACGAACCCGATGGCTATCCCGGCCCGGAACTCGGTTGGTTCGTGATCCCCGACGCCGAGGGCAAAGGCTACGCCGCCGAGGCGGCACGTGCCGTGATGATCTGGGCGCGGCGCAATCTCGGCTGGGACCACCTGACCAATATCATCGACCCGGACAATGCGCGCTCCATCGCGCTGGGCCTGCGGCTGGGCGGGGTGATCGACCCCGACGGCATCGGCGAAGACCCGGGTGATGTGGTGATCGCGCACGACCTGCGGGGGTTGGCATGACCCATACCATCCCCGTCATCGAAACCCGGCGTCTGATCCTGCGCGGCCCCGAGCCCGAGGATTACCCGGATTTCAAATCGACGTTCACCAGCTATCGCGCCCGGTTCATGGGCGGGCCGCTGAACCCTTACGAGGCGTGGATGCTTTACGCCGCCGAGATCGGCCATTGGCAGATCCGCGGCTATGGCATGTGGATGATCCACGACAAGGTGACGGACGAGACCTATGGCATGGCGGGTGGCTGGAAACCTGCGAAATGGCCCGAGGCCGAGATCGCCTGGGTGATCTGGCCCGATGCCGCCGGCAAGGGCTATGCGCTGGAGGCGACCCATGCCGCCCGCAAACACTTCTACCGCCATCTCGGCTGGGAAACCGCCGTCAGCTATATCGACCCCAAGAACCTCGACTCGATCCGCCTGGCCGAGCGGCTGGGGGCCAAGAAGGACCCCGAGGCACCGACCATCGACGGCAACGACGCGGTCTATCGCCATCCGTCTCCCGCCAAGCTGGAAGGCACCCAGCTGGCACATGGGATCGACATGGAAATCGCCCATTACGCCGACCCGCTGTTCAAACCGAAAGGATGGGCCATTGACTGACACCATGCCTGATCCCGTGGCGCGCGCCGCCGAACTGCTGAAAGGCCACCGCGCCAGCATCGACCGGCTGGACGCGATCCTTGTCTACACGCTCGGCGAGCGGTTCAAACACACTCAGGCCGTGGGCAAGCTCAAGGCCGAGCACGACCTTCCCCCGTCCGATCCGGTGCGCGAGGCACAACAGATCGAGCGGCTCGAAGACCTGGCGAAAGAGGCCGATCTGGACCCTGATTTCGCCAAGGCTTTCCTGAATTTCATCATTCAGGAAGTCATCCGACACCACAGGAAACACCAGGAATAACCGGGCAATACCCGGTCAACACGAAACACGCCCCCCGGCGTGACGCCATCAAAGGAGAAACACAATGGCAATGAAAATCCGTCTGGCCCGTGGCGGCTCGAAAAAGCGTCCCTTCTACCGCATCGTGGCCGCAGACAGCCGCATGCCGCGCGACGGCCGCTTCATCGAGAAGCTGGGCACCTATAATCCGCTGCTGCCGAAAGACAGCGAAGAGCGCGTGAAAATGGATGTCGAGCGCGTGCAGTACTGGCTGAGCCAGGGCGCCCAGACCACCGACCGCGTCGCGCGCATGCTCGAAGCCGCCGGTGTCGTCGGCAAGACCGAGCGCTCGAACCCCAACAAGGCCGTGCCGGGCAAGAAAGCCAAGGAACGCGCCGAAGAGAAGGCCGCAAAGGCCGCTGCGGCAACCGAAGCGGCAGCCGAAGAATAAGCGGGACGCACGTGCGGGATCAGAGCTTTTCCGACGATTTCCGCACGCAGTTCGACCTGCTGATGCGGCTCCGGCGCGATGTACGCCGGTTCCGCACCGATCCGGTGGACGAGGCAGTGCTGACGCGCTGCCTCGACACCTTTCGCCTGGCGCCTTCCGTTGGCCTGAGCGAACCCTGGCGCGTGATCCGCGTCGAAAGCAAGGCCGCCCGCGCGTCGGCGCTAGAGAATTACCAAACCGCGAACGCCGAAGCGCTGACAGGCTATTCCGGCGACCGGGCGCGGCAATACAGCCAGCTCAAATTGTCGGGCATGCAGGAGGCGCCGGTGCAACTGGCGGTGTTCTGCGATGACGCCACGGTGAAGGGGCACGGGCTGGGGGCCGGCACGATGCCGGAAATGCGGCGTTACTCGGTGGTCTCTGCCATCACCCTGTTCTGGCTGGCGCTCAGGACCGAGGGGCTGGGGCTGGGCTGGGTGTCGATCCTTGACCCCGATCGCCTTTGCCGCGATCTGCGCACGCCCGAGGATTGGCGGCTGATCGGCTATTTCTGCATCGGTTGGCCGCAAGAGGTCTCTGACATTCCCGAATTGGAAACCGCAGGCTGGGAAGCGCGCGACCGCCACCTGACGGTCGAGACACGATAGCTCCATGCTCCGCCCCGTCCGACTGTTTTTCTTTGTCACGGTCGCCTTTGTCGTCGGAGTGGTATACGAACGCAATGCCCACCGGGACCGCTGCTTGGATGCCGGCGGGCGGGTCGAGGCGGATTTATGCGAGGGATGGCAAAAATGAGCGATCTGATTTGCGTGGGTTCGGTGGCGGGCTCTTTCGGGGTGCGCGGCGAGGTAAGGTTGAAAAGCTTCTGCGCGGTGCCCGAGGATATCGAGCTTTATTCGCCGCTGACCGACGAGACCGGCACCCGGCGCTTTCCCATCGTGCTGACCCGTGCGATCAAGAACGGCTTTGCCGCGCATCTGGGTGGCGTCGAGACCAAGGAAGCGGCAGACGCGCTCAAGGGTCTGCGCCTTTATACCCAACGCGACCGGCTGCCTTCGCTGCCCGATGACGAGTTCTATCACACCGACCTGATCGGGCTGGAGGTGTTCGACACCGGCGGCACGCTTCTGGGCAAGGTGATCTCGGTCCAGAACCACGGCGCCTCGGACCTGCTGGAGATCGGCGGAGGTGGATTGAAATCGCCGGTCCTGTTGCCCTTTACTCAAGCTGCAGTCCCCACCGTGGACCTTGATCAACGCCGCATCGTCGCCGACCCGCCCGAAGGACTGTTCTGACCGCGCCTGCAGCGGCCCCTGGTTCGCGATGTCTACGCAGGGCCTTTGAGCGCAGCAGCGAATGACGGCGCTGAGCCCACCTTGCAGATTTTCTGCAACGCAGCCAAAGTCTGCTACCGCGTCAAGGCCATAGTAAAGATACGGTTACAGGTCGTGTTTTCGACCAGATATCTTCAAGCGGGCTGACCATCAGGATTAGACGCGGGCTTAATCAAGAGTACTCTCTTTTTGCGTCCAGCCCGAGTGACAAAAACAAGCTCTTCAGAGCCATCTGCATTGACTACATACTTCAATCGGTGAACTGAAAATACCTGGCCATCAACCGACACTTCTTTTTGGTCATCGGAAAGTTGAAAGCCATCCAATTCAAAAGACAGCCGTTTCAGTATGGCTTCCAATGATTGTTCTTCGAGAAGACGCACTTCCTTCACAATCTGGGACATGGAGATAGGGCCTAAGCCGCCTTTTTCACGCTCTTCATTGATCCGCCGCATTGTTTTGCGGGTGAAGTAGAAACCGAGAGTTGAAGCAATCACCAAACTTGTTCCGGCCACAGCCCATCCGGCAGGCGTTAGACCTAGAAAAGTTGCTACAGGTGCGATGCCGAGTGAGCTCGCAAGACCGCCCAGGCCCACCGCTGTTAGTGCCGATCCGACCGAAAGCGCGGCACCTGAAGTCAGTGCTGCTAGGCTTCCAGTAGCTCCAAAAATGCCTGCGGCAGATATCAGACCCAAGCTGCCTAGCAATGCGCTATTCCCCAGTACGAATGCTCCGATCCAAGTGCTGGACAAGGTGCCTGCGATGTAACCGGCGGCACCTGTGGAGGCGATCCACGCTCCAGATGAATGCAGGACCGGGATGGCAATGGTAAGCAAAGGCAGTGGCATAAATGGTTTCCTTAAAAGGCTGTGTCCAAAGAATGAGATAGAAATTGACAGGCTTATTTTCAAGTTTTTGTGATCGCCACATGCTGACTCAAAAGGTCGGAAAAAACTACTCCCGTTTGCTCGACTCCCGACAAACTAACGCCTGCTCGACTGTTTCGTCAGAGCCGACATTGCAGCAGCGACAGCGAAAGCCCGCTTCGTCCCGCAAAGCAGCAGCCCAAGTTCCGAGGCGCGACCAGCCGAGCCCGGCACGCGCCCTCAGTGCTTGATCACCAACCCCTGCCCGGTGGGGATCTCCAGCACCGTGTGCCCGCGCGCGGCCATGAAGGCGTTTTCGGCGTGGCGTTGCGCGGCGTAGCCGGTCCAGCCGTAATCGTCGAACACGATCATCCCGCCCGGCACCACCTTGTCGAACAGCGCCTCCAGCGCAGCAATTTCCGAGGCCGCCGAATTCATGTCGATATGCAAGAGCGCGATCTGCTCGGGGCAGGCCTGGGCGAAACTGTCTGGCACCATGCCCTGCACGATCCGCGTATTCGGGACCTTGGCAAAGCGCTGCTGCACCACCTTCAGGATCGCATCCGGATCATCGGCGATGTCCTGTTCATAGGCCTGATTTGAACGTTTCTCGGAATTCATCGCCTCTGGTATGCCCTGATAGGTGTCATAGAGATAGAGCGTCTTGTCAGACTTGGCGAAGTCCAGATAGTCGGTCAGGAACGCGAAACAAAACCCCTTCCACACTCCGCATTCCACGAAATCGCCGGGCAGTTGCATCACGTTCTGGGCGGCCCAGAGCAGCGTATGCAGCCGCCAGGCAATCGATATCTCCTGTTTTGTCTGGGCGTTTCGGCGCAGCGTTTCAACGAATTTCCTGTCCTCGCGAAACCCGCCTGCCCGTTGCAACCCGATCAGATTGTCTGAGGCGTAGACCGAGCCAAACAATTCTTGCAGCGTCTCTAGCGCGATGCGAAAGCGGTCAGCATTTTCACCGTCAAGCTTTCCATAAAACAACTTTTTCCCCTCTTATTGCAAATACTCACCCCTATCTGCGCATCACGGCACAGGAGCTGTCAATCTTCCTTCGGCGTTTGATAGCGTCGCCACAAGTCGGGTCGGCGGCTCTGCGTGATCTTTTCGCTCTGGGCGCGGCGCCACTCGGCTACCTTGCCGTGATGGCCGGACATCAGCACCTCGGGGATGGGGCGGCCCATCCATTCGGCGGGGCGGGTGTATTGCGGATGTTCCAGAAGCCCCGAGGAAAAACTCTCCTCCTCGGTCGAGGCCTGGTTGCCCAGCACGCCGGGCAGCAACCGCACGGTGGCGTCGATCAGGGCTTGCGCCGCAATCTCGCCACCGGTCATCACGAAATCTCCCAGCGAAACCTCCTGAATGCCGTAATGCTCCAGCACCCGCTCGTCGACGCCCTCGAAGCGGCCACAGATCAGCGTGACCCCGTCACAGCGCGCCAGCGACTGCATAAGCGACTGATCCATCGGGCGGCCGCGCGGCGACAAGTAGATCAGCGGCCAGTTGCCGCTGGCGCCTTGCATCGCGCGTTCGATCGCTGGGGCCAGCACATCGGCGCGCAACACCATGCCGGCGCCGCCGCCGGCCGGGGTGTCATCGACATTGCGATGCTTGCCGATGCCGAACTGGCGCAGTTCGATGGTCTCCAGTTGCCAAAGCCCCTCTTGCAGGGCGCGGCCCGTCAGGCTTTCGCCCAGAACACCGGGAAAGGCCTGCGGGAACAGGGTGATCACCCGTGCCTTCCACACGCCATGCAGATCGGGCGTGTCGGTGATCAGCTCGCGGGGTTGCAGCGTCGGGCGGATGGCCTTGCGGCCATGGGATCGGGCGGGTGGTGTGCTCATGGCCGCTGTCATAGGGCAAGGCGCGGGCCGAGGGAAGCGGTGGCGCACCTAGCCGATCAACCCGGCCTTCCAGCGCAGCCAGATATCGGGGGCGCTGCGGAACACGTTGATATCCACCTTGCCCTCGATCCCCGGTATCAGCCCGGTGCCGGTATACTGCCAGAAGGTCCAGTAGGCGCCGGGATAGACCTGACGCGGATGGCCCGCGACCGAGCGCAGCCAGAACTCGGCGTCGCGCAACTGTCCGATGCCAGTGTCGCGATAGAAGTCGACCGTCGTATAGATGATGGGACGGCGCCCGTAATGCGCCTCCAGAATGTCGAGGAACTTGCGTGCCTCGGCCCGCACCTTGGCGCCTTCGGGACGCAGAGGGCAGGTGCGCGAGCGGTGGGTCCACTCCATGTCGAGCACATGCGGCAGATCGGCGCCACGCGGAACATGCCGGATGAACCAGCGCGCCTGTTCCGCAGCCGGGCGGCAGAAATAGTAATAGTGATAGGCGCCCCAGGGCACGCCCGCCGCCTGCGCGCCGCGACGGTGTTCGGCGAACTTGGGATCGGCGACATCGCCGCCCTCGGTCGCCTTGATATAGGCAAAGTTCACACCTGCCGCACGGGCGGTCGGCCAGTCGATATTGCCCTGCCAACGCGATACGTCGATCCCGTGGATCGGATAGCTGTGCGGCGCGCGCCCGTCCCAGGGATGCGGATCGGCATCACCGAATTTCGGATATGTGACCAGTTGCGCCAGTTCAGCGCGCATCGGGTCGGGAGCTGCGACCGGCTCGGGCTCGGGCGCGCGGCGGCCACAAGCGGCCATCAGGGTAAGAAAGACGGAGAGAAGGAGCAGGGATCGCATAATGACTCGCTGTGAAACCGTGATTTGAAATCGGTACTGCCTCAGAGATTGGCGCGGCGCCGGCCAAAAGCAACCACCCGCCCGGGGATAAGCGAAAATCGGCGGGACCTTTGCCGACCTGCCTTAAAAAGTCGCTCCAGGACCCGCAACACTCTTGATCCCCGCGCTGGTTTTGCCTAAACGAGGCCGGTCTGGAATCGCCTCTGGCGGCTCCGGGCGTTTGGCCTGTTTCCGCGCCCCATCCGGTTTCTTCGACCGGGCCACCGAGGCGGCAGACCGAACAAAAGAAACGGACGATCCGATCTCGGGCGGGCGCTGCGGCGGACCCGATCGAAGGCCACGAGCTCTCGGGACGCACATATCTTCGTGGGTAGAACCACGGGCAAACCAGGAGAAAAGCGATGGATCTTATCGCACAGCTCGAGGCGGAACAGATTGCCGCCCTGGGGAAAGATATCCCCGATTTCAAACCCGGCGACACCATTCGCGTCGGGTACAAGGTGACCGAAGGCACCCGTTCGCGCGTGCAGAACTATGAAGGCGTCTGCATCAGCCGCAAGAACGGCAGCGGCATCGCCGGTTCGTTCACCGTTCGCAAGATTTCGTTCGGCGAAGGCGTGGAACGTGTGTTCCCGCTCTATTCGACCAACATCGACAGCATCACCGTTGTCCGCCGTGGCCGTGTGCGTCGTGCGAAACTCTACTATCTGCGTTCGCGTCGTGGCAAATCGGCCCGTATCGCCGAAGTCACCAACTACAAACCCAAGGCTGACGCCGAAGCGTAAGGAGCGGAAAGATGAAAAACGACATCCATCCCGATTACCACCTGATCGACGTCAAGCTGACCGACGGCACCGTCATCCAGATGAAATCCACCTGGGGCAAGGAAGGCGACACCCTGTCGCTGGAAATCGACCCCTCGTCGCACCCGGCCTGGACCGGTGGCTCGTCCCGCCTGATGGACACCGGCGGTCGCGTGTCGAAGTTCAAGAAGAAATACGAAGGCTTGGGCTTCTAATCCCTGCCAGCGATCGAACCGCAAACGCCGCCCCTCGGGGCGGCGTTTTTCTTTGATCCTGAGCGAAGCGCAATCCTTTGCAAACGCCAGTATTTGTTGACACGGGCCAAAACATGCACGCACTATTCATAATATTCTTTGCCATTGAGCCGCTTTTCCAGTTTGGCCTTAGTTTGTCGGCATAGAAATTTTTCTGCCGTCTTCTGGGTTGCTACTTTTTGAATTGTGCCCGGAACGCGGTCATTGTTGAGAGTACCGAATTATGCCGACCGCCACATATGACAGCTCCTTTACACGCAACATCGGTAGTGGAGACCGCTATTTCTCTTTTAACGTCCTTGGTGACTTGCCCTATTCCGAGGTCGAGAACGTTTCGCTGAACTTCTTCATCAACTACAACAACGGCGCTGCTGTCGACCTCGGGGATGTCGATATCTGGCTGATCTCACCCGAAGGGCGACGCGTCCGCGTCTACGACAATTTCGATGGTATCGGTAAGGACACCGATGACGGGAACGACAGCGACCGATCCGACGACTACGACATCTCTTTCTGGGGAACCGATTCCGTCTCCAACATCTCCGTTTTCATGGACGGGCAGCAGGTGCAGGGAAACTGGCAGTTACAGGTGCGCAACAACACCGGCGTAACGCTACAGATGAAGTATCTCAACGTCGACATCGACTACAACTTTGCCGATCCGACGGTCCGAGATATCCGCGTCATCGGCGATCTGAACGTCGGCGAGGAAATCGAGATCGAGGCGGAGCTGGCCAACATCGGCAACAAGGGCATAGGCTCCTTCGGCATCGAATATTACGTGAACGGATCGCTCATTGGCGGCGACACACTGTCTCTGGGCCTGCCGGGCGGGTGGACCGATACCGAGACCATCAAGTACACGCTGACCGAAGAAGGCGCGAATTCCATAGAAGTGCGGATCGTCGACGTCGACGGTGACAGTCGAACCAGCAACAACTCACGAACCGAGTCATATCGCGTCGGCCCCGACCTTCCCGATTTGTTTGTCAGCGATATTTCCGCCTTTGGCTATGCGATCGCCGGTCAGAGTGTCGTGATCGAGACCGAGGTAACCAATCAGAGCGACAGCTATCAGGCGCCCTTCTCGATCAGCTACTATGTCAATGGCAGCAAAATCGGAGAAGACACCTATTCGGGCGGCCTGTTGCCAGGGCAAACAGACCCTGAAACCATCTCCTACACTG
This sequence comes from Ruegeria pomeroyi, assembly GCF_021405525.1. GTDB lineage: Bacteria > Pseudomonadota > Alphaproteobacteria > Rhodobacterales > Rhodobacteraceae > Ruegeria_B > Ruegeria_B alba. Next base: position 965,496 of record NZ_JAGQAG010000001.1, on the reverse strand, counting down.
TGTCGACAACCGGCCAACAGGAAATCGAGGTTCGCATCAACCGCGGCGATAGCCTGGGCCGTACCGAACTCTTTGGCGTCTCGCGCGCGGACGAACCCGCGCGAACGGTCACCACTTCCCTAGCGGAAATCGAACTGGGCGCCTTCATGGCACGCGTCGTCTACGGCGATGACTTGCTGCCCGATGTTTACAACGGCGACAACAGCGACAACGGGCGGGACGACAACTACAGGGGCTACCTGTCACAGCGCGGCTGGACCGTTCTGACCGAAGGAAACTTGGGGCAGAACTATGTCTCTGACAACGACGCCCGGTTCCAAAGCGGCGGGTTGTTCGAGGGCCGCAATAGTCTCTTGTGGGCGGCGCAAGGGCTGCTTGCCGAAGGCACGATGGCCGATGGCAGCCGCACGGTTGCGCTCACCTTTCGCGGCACCGATGATTCAGATTGGCCACTGGCGCTGAGCGGACAGGCTTGGGGCGGCAACGGGCTGTTTGATCAGTATGTGGCACACGACGCGCTGATAGAGGCAGCACTGGCCTATGTGAACGACCCCGGCAACGGAATTGATCGTCTAGTCGTGTCCGGCCACTCTCTGGGCGGGTCGATGGCCGATATCTTTGCCACGGTCGATGCCCACCGTGTGTCGGCCGATGTAGATCTGGCGGTAATCTCCCTGGCCTCGGCCGGGATCGACCCGGATGTCTATACCGACTCGCTTCCCTTCAAAGGGTTCGATCTGCAATACGATCCGGCCATTCCTGAACTCACCGGCAATCCTCTGGCGCCTATGCAGCTAAATGCGCCCGGCTATTATATCGGGCTTTCACATCGTGAAGACCGGGTCACCTTTGCCGGCGAAAGCTGGGTCTCGCCTGAACCTTCGCTCACCACAGTTCTGACGCTGCTGACCAACGTGAACTTCGAGGATGGGCTGACCCAGATCGACCTCCCCAATGTCGAGAACACTGAATTTTCCACGGGTTTCGGCGCCGAGCATGATCCGGGGCTCTATTGGGCCAGCATCTGGGCTTTGGCCAACGATCCGCTCTCTGAATTCCGCGGCACCCATCGCATTCAGATCGGTCGCACCGATTATGACAGTTTGCCCGAGTACGAGAAAGAAACGATCTCTTTGTTCGAGAAATCGGCGAACACTGCAATCGACGACAGGCTAAGCAAGGCGCTGACCGGCAATGGCAATCGCGATTTCATTATGGGGCTGGCGGGCCGGGACGAACTGGTGGGTCTTGGCGGCAACGATCTGCTATCGGGTGGCATTGGCAACGACACCCTGAACGGCGGCACCGGCAATGACCGTCTCGATGGTGGGTTGGGCGAAGACGAGGCCGTTTTTGACTCCTCCAGCTCCGATTTGCTCGTCTATCGCGAAGACGAAGCCTTTGTCCTGTTCACCTCCGAAGGGCGAGACACGGTAACCGGAGTAGAGCGGTTCCGGTTCAACGATATCGCCTTGGACGAGGCCGACCTGAATGAGCGTGACGGGATCGGCCGGACGCTGACCGGCACGCCCGAAGCAGACGACCTCAAAGGGACTGAATTGAATGACAGTGTCTCGGGGTTGGCATCCAACGACCGCCTGCTGGGCTACGAGGGCAACGACACGCTGGATGGTGGCGACGGGTCGGATACGCTCAATGGCGGCGATGGCGACGACAGCATCCTTGGCGGGACATCCGACGACGACCTGCGCGACATCATCTATGCGGGTGCGGGGCATGACAATATCGACGCCGGCGCCGGCAACGACCTGGTCTATGGCCAGTCCGGCAACGACACCATCGCGGGCGGTTTCGGCGTGGACGAGCTGCAGGGTCAGGAAGGCGACGACGTGATCACCGGCTCGGCCTATTCCGACCTGGTGTTCGGCGGCGACGGCAACGATTTCGTCAATGGCGGCTTTGGCCATGACCGGATCAACGGCGGTTCGGGCGCCGACAAGTTCTATCACCTCGGCATCTTCGATCACGGCTCGGACTGGGTGCAGGACTACAACGCCGCCGAGGGCGACGTGCTGGTCTTTGGCCAGGCCGGCGCCACTGCCGACCAGTTCCAGATCAACCTGGCCCATACCGCCAATGCCGAGGGCGAACGCTCGGGCGATGACGACGTGCAGGAGGCGTTCGTGATCTACAAGCCCACCGGCCAGATCATCTGGGCGCTGGTCGATGGCGAGGGACAGAGCGAGATCAACCTCCAGATCGGCAAGGAGGTGTTCGACCTGCTGGCCTGACCGGGGCGCGGGCGGCTGTATTGGCAAGAATGACATTATCCCGAAAAATTCGGCATTTTTCCAACCGATACGCTTGACCGAGGTGCTTCTCGGGATAGTGTGATCTCAAAAGAAGACCTGAGGGGTAAACAGAGCAGGAAGGCTGAAACCAATCAGTCACCATAACCAATAAAAGCTTCTCCAATACGCTCTAACAACACAGTGGGCACCGCTTTGCGCGGTGCCGAGCTCTGGCCCCTACCGGTCCGAAACGCGATCAAACGCATCTGAGAGGACGGATATGCCCACACCTTATACTCTACTTGGCTACCAGGTTCAGTTCGACGCTGACGACAATGTGGCCAGTGTAACCGACACGTCTATCACAGTGACCATGCCGGACGGAGTCTCACCGAACTTGACTTATCAGTTCGAGACCCCGGCCAATCCCGTGCCCAATCCCGATGACGAGCCCCTGCCACTGATCATTGGCAACGTTCCAGGAGCCACAAGCATCGACCTTCTGGGCGGTGACTTGGATACAACCGATAGCTACTTCGGCTTCGTCCAGTTTTCTGGCGCAACATCGTATGTTCTTGCCTTTACCGAAGCACCAGCTGGACAACCCGCAACCGACTGGTATTTCAGCCTGGGTGGGGCGAGCATCCCCGATGTCCCTGCCCTAGCGGATCCGGTCGCCGGCTGGAAAGCGCTCGATGGGCAAATCACAGGTGTCGGCCCGGTTACCAGCGGTCCATTCGGCCCGGGCGCATCGATCCCGCTCTCTTCTCTCACGAGAGGGATCGCTCATACTGGGCAGATCATCGACAGCTTCGATACCAATGACAATACGATCACCACAGGTAACGGCAACGATTATGTAACCGTCGGCGGTGGCGGCTATGATGAGATACGTACGCTGGCCGGCGACGATCTGGTTCTGGTCGACGGGGAAAGCGGTTTTGTCGAGGTCAACATCGACACCGGCACCGGACGGGACGTGGTGGATCTCTCCGATATTACCGACTCGTATGCCGAGATCGCTCACAATGACGGGCTGACCGCCGGCATCACTGCAAATGTCAACGGCACCACCAATGTCGGACGTATCGACAAGGGGGCTGGCGGTTCAACCATTCTGCTGAACCCAGCCTCGGCGATGCTGGCCGATGGGTTGGCGATTTGGGGTACCAACTTCGCCGACACGCTCAACATCACCAGCGTAATGGATGGCTTCGCTCAGGTGCGCGGATTGGGTGGCAACGACCAGATCAATATCGGGGCCAGCGACGGTGTCACGCGGCTCGACTATCGCGACTCGCCCGCCGGGATCGTGGCTAATCTGGCGACCGGAATCATTCAGGACGGCCACGGCGGCACCGACACGGTAACCGGCACCGCTACCGAGCTGCGTGGCTCGATGCAGGCGGACCGGATCATCGGCTCGTCGGCCGACGAACGCTTCATCCTGATGGCAGGGAACGATACGCTGGACGGCGGCGCAGGCAATGATTGGGTGCGCTATGACAGGAACAGGGTGGACGCCGTTGAGGTCGATCTGGCCGCAGGCACTGCGACCGGAACGTGGCGCGGCACCAGCTTCACTCATTCGATTACCGGCATCGAGAATATCAACGGCTCTCGCAATGACGCCGACCTGTTGCAGGGCAATGGCAACAACAATCAGATCAACGGCAGAGGCGGCAACGACACGATCAATGGCCGCGGAGGCGACGATACCCTGGTGGGCGAAGCAGGCGATGACCGGATCGACGGCGGCAGCGGATTCGACAGGGCCGAGTTCTGGGGCGTCAACGAGGCCGACGCAACCATTACCCAGAACGGCGACGGGTCGATCCAGGTTGTTTCTTCCCTTGGCACCGACACCCTGGTCAATGTCGAGGAACTGGGTTTCAACGATGCGTCGGTCAAGATCGCCGACCTCTTCCCCACCCCGGGAACAATTGTTGGCGGCGGAACGTCTGAAACCCTGACCGGAGGCGATGACAGCGAAGAAGTGATCGCTGGCGGCGGCGACGACAAGATCAGCGGCGGCGGTGGCGATGACACCATTGATGGCGGTTCTGGCAATGACACCCTGCGCGGCGATGACGGTAACGACTCCCTTGATGGCGGCGACGGTGCGGACACGATCAATGGTGGTGATGGCGACGACAACATTCTCGGTGGCGGGTCCACCGAGGATCTGCGCGACGTGATCTACGGGGGCAACGGCAATGACCGTCTGGACGGTGGCTATGGCAACGATCTGATCTACGGCATGGCCGGCAACGACACCATCGCGGGCGGTTTCGGCGTGGACGAGCTGCAGGGTCAGGAAGGCGACGACGTGATCACCGGCTCGGCCTATTCCGACCTGGTGTTCGGCGGCGACGGCAACGATTTCGTCAATGGTGGCTTCGGCTATGATCGGATCAACGGCGGCACCGGAGCAGATAAGTTCTATCATCTGGGCGTCTTCGATCACGGCTCGGACTGGGTGCAGGACTACAACGCCGCCGAGGGCGACGTGCTGGTCTTTGGCCAGGCCGGCGCCACTGCCGACCAGTTCCAGATCAACCTGGCCCATACCGCCAATGCCGAGGGCGAACGCTCGGGCGATGACGACGTGCAGGAGGCGTTCGTGATCTACAAGCCCACCGGTCAGATCATCTGGGCGCTTGTGGACGGTGAGGGGCAGAGCGAGATCAACCTCCAGATCGGCAAGGAGGTGTTCGACCTGCTGGCCTAAGGAGGCTTGGGTCATCACAGACAGGGTGGGCGCGCGTCAATCCTCTGACCAATGGAACTTCACCGGTCAGAAGCGCCCCGTCGCGCGCGCCCCCCAGTTCTGCACAGCGTTTTGCAGCGTGTCTGCAAGAAGACATTACTAATATCTGACCGTTGCGTTTGTCTGCGCTTCCCTTCATCCCAGACACAACATATAGTATGCCCCAATACCGTGCCGACAAAGGTTCGGAGATCAGGGGACGCAGGCAATGGCGCATATCATCGTCGTCGGCAACGAAAAGGGCGGCGCGGGCAAATCCACCGTATCCATGCATGTGGCCAGCGCGCTGGCGCGGCTGGGCTACAAGGTCAACACGCTGGACCTGGATCTGCGCCAGCGCAGCCTGGGCCGCTATTTCGAGAACCGCGCGGCCTTCAACAAGGCATCAGGGCTGGACCTGCCCTCGCCCCGCAACCACGACCTGCCCGAGATCGACCCGGCCTCGCTGAAGCCGGGCGAGAACGTGTTCGACCATCGCCTGTCCGCTGCGGTGGCACGGCTCGAGGCAGACAGCGATTTCATCCTGATCGACTGCCCCGGCTCACATACAAGGCTGAGCCAGGTGGCGCATTCGCTGGCCGACACGCTGGTCACCCCGCTGAACGACAGTTTCGTCGATTTCGACCTGCTGGCGCGGATCGATTCCAGCGGCGAAAAGATCCTTGGCCCCTCGGTCTATTCCGAAATGGTCTGGAACGCCCGCCAATTGCGGGCGCAGGCCGGGCTGAAACCGATCGACTGGGTCGTGGTGCGCAACCGCGTCGGCACCCAGCGCATGGTCAACAAGGAAAAGATGGAACGCGCCATCGAGATGCTGGCCAGCCGCATCGGGTTCCGTATCGCACCCGGTTTCTCGGAGCGCGTGATCTTTCGTGAACTGTTTCCGCGCGGGCTGACGCTCCTTGACCTCAAGGACGTTGGGGTCAAGCAGCTCAACATCTCGAACATCGCCGCCCGGCAAGAGCTGCGCGACATGATGAAAGCGCTGCAACTGCCCGGCGTCGAGATCGATTTCTGATCAGGCGGGCGCTTCGTAGATGGTATAGAGTTCCTGCGGTTCGGACACGCCACGCAGCATGTACCTGCCCAGGCTGACCAGATCATGCGCCGTATGGCCCGCGATCTCGGCCACCGGTTCGGACAGGATGATGTTGCGCCCGACCGACCGGTGCAGGCCGGACAGGCGCACCGTCAGGTTGACCGCCGGACCGATCACGGTGAAATCCAGCCGGTTCTCGGCGCCGATATTGCCATAGAGGATCTCGCCCGCATGCAGGGCCAGCGTGACCCCGGTCGTGGTCTCTCCCTGGGCCTGACGCTCGGCGTTCTTCTGCTCCATGCAACGGCGCATCTGCACCACTGCGTCCAGCCCTGCCGCTGCCGACTGTTCGGGCGTCTCAAGGTTGAACATGGCAAGGATCCCATCGCCCAGGAATTTCAGGATATTGCCACCATGCTCCTGGATGATCGCCACCGCCATGCCGAAATAGTCGTTCAGCATCGCGATCAGCTCGGGCCCCGGTGTGCGTTCGGTCAGTGCGGTGAAGTCCTTGAGGTCAAAGTAACACAGCACCGCGTCGATCTGCTGGAGCGATCCGCGCTGGATCTCTCCTGACAACACCCGCCGCCCCGCGTCGCGCCCCAGATAGACCTGAAGAAGGTCGCCAGCCATCTGCCGGTTGGCCGCCGATTTCAGCGCCAGCGCCAGCTGCGGCAGCGACTCGCGCACCAGCCGCAGATCGGTGTCCGAGAACCCGTCCGGCCCGTTGCTCGTCCACGAGATCAGCACCCCTTCGGGCGTGTTCGCCGGGTCGATACGCTCGAAATGCGCGCGTTTTTCCAGGATCACGCCAGCGGCGAAATAATCGGTCGCCCCACGCTCGCGCAACTCGTTGAGCAGCGGAAAGCGGCTGTCGACATTGCTGTCCAGCAGACGTTCCCGATACTCCTGCTCGCCGCTGTCGAGCAGGTGATAGAGCGGACTGCGTATCCAGGCCGCGTTCGGGGTCTCGGTATAGCCGTATTCCTCGCTGGATACCCCCTGTTCACGGAACCAGTTGAATCCGAGCCCGCCATATTTCGGATGAAACGCGCTCTGCGCCACATGCAGGCGATAGAGCGGCACGCCAAGTTCCACCAGCCGCTCGCAATAGCCATGCAGCAATTCGTCCTGCCGCGCGCCTTCGAGACCGCGTTGCAGCAGCCACGAGATCAGCTGTACCGAAGAGGCATCCGCCTCTGCGTGAAATTGCCCTGCCGCATCCATATGTCTCTCCAGCCCCGTGGCACCTGCGCCTGTCACGGGATCTATCTATGCGGTCACACCCCCGGTTTCGAGGGTCACTCCATCGCTGCCAAACGCCGCAGCATGACCCGCAACAGTGCCACCTCGCCCTTGGTGAACTTGGCCGCCATCCGTGCGTCATACTGCTCGGCAATGCCGCGCAACTCGCGGTAGACCGCCTCTCCCGTCGGGGTCAATGCCAAACGCTCGGACCGGCGGTCGCGCTCATCACGAGTGCGTGTAAGATAACGCCGTTGCCCCAGCTTGGCGACCGCGCGGCTGACCTTTGTCTTGTGGATCAGCGCCAGATCGCCAATCTGCTTGGCCGTCATCTCGCCGGAATTTCCCAGGTGAAACAGCACCCGCCACTCTGTCCGCAGCATGCCATAGCGATTCTTGTAGACCTGCTGAAACTCCAAAGAACTCTGCTCGGCCGCCTGATTCAGCAGGAATGGCAGGAAACTTCGCAACTCAAAGTCATCATTTTCGGGTAAATTGGTCTCTGTCATGCTTGTTAGTTACAAAATCAACTATTAATCCGCAAGCAGATTACCGGAGACACGCGACATGAACCGACCGACAGACCCCCATCTGCTGACGCAGGCCGCGACGCCCGCCGGCACGACCGAAGGTTACATGCCGGGCTGGGGCAACGATTTCGAGACCGAGGCGCTGCCCGGCGCCCTGCCCCAGGGCATGAACAGCCCGCAGAAATGCAACTATGGCCTTTATGGCGAACAGCTGAGTGGCACCGCCTTTACCGCGACCCGCCCCGAGCGCACCTGGTGCTATCGCATCCGGCCCTCGGTCAAGCATTCGCACCGCTATGAAAAGATCGACCTGCCCTATTGGAAATCGGCCCCCTGTATCGACCCCGATGTGATCAGCCTGGGCCAGTACCGTTGGGACCCGGTGGCACATTCGGGCGCGGGGCTGACCTGGCTCACTGGCATGCGCACCATGACCACCGCCGGGGATGTGAACACCCAGGTGGGCATGGCCAGCCATATCTATCTGGTCACCGAGTCGATGGTCGACGACTATTTCTTCTCCGCCGACAGCGAGCTGCTGGTGGTCCCGCAAGAGGGCCGGCTGCGCTTTGCCACCGAGCTGGGCATCATCGACGTCGAACCCAAGGAAATCGTCATCCTGCCGCGCGGCCTGGTCTACCGGGTCGAGGTGTTGGAAGGCCCCTGCCGTGGCTTTGTCTGCGAGAATTACGGCCAGAAGTTCGAGCTTCCGGGCCGTGGCCCGATCGGCGCCAACTGCATGGCCAATCCGCGCGATTTCAAATCGCCGGTGGCCGCGTTCGAAGATCGCGAGGCGCCCTCGACCGTGACCGTGAAATGGTGCGGCCAGTTCCACACCACCCGGATCGGTCACAGCCCGCTGGACGTTGTGGCCTGGCACGGCAATTACGCCCCGGTCAAATACGACCTACGCAATTATTGCCCGGTGGGCGCGATCCTGTTCGACCATCCCGATCCGTCGATCTTCACCGTGCTGACCGCGCCGTCGGGCGTGCCGGGCACCGCCAATATCGACTTTGTCCTGTTCCGCGAGCGCTGGATGGTGATGGAAGATACCTTCCGCCCCCCGTGGTATCACAAGAACATCATGTCCGAGCTGATGGGCAACATCTATGGCCAGTATGACGCCAAGCCGCAGGGCTTTGTCCCCGGCGGGATGAGCCTGCACAACATGATGCTGCCGCACGGGCCGGACAAGGAAGCGTTCGAGAAGGCGTCGAACGCCAATCTCGGCCCCGACAAGCTGGACCATACCATGTCGTTCATGTTCGAAACCCGTTTCCCGCAGCACCTGACCGAATTCGCCGCCAAGGAAGCGCCATTGCAGGACGACTACATCGACTGCTGGACCTCGCTGGAGAAGAAGTTCGACGGCACCCCCGGCAAGAAATAGGCTGCGGCTGAGGGGGCCCGGATTTTTCGACGAAAAATCCCTGCCCCGCCCGTGACAAGCGTTTGGAGACAACATGCCCCTTCTGAAATCCTGGGTGGCTTCGGCCAACGATGCCAATCACCCGTTTCCGCTGAACAACCTGCCCTATGGCGTTTTCTCGACCGGAGAGGACGATCCCCGCTGCGGCGTGGCCATCGGCGACATGATCCTCGACATCGCCGCCGCCGAGGCCGAGGGCCTGATCGCGCTGACCGACTATCCGCTGTTCGACGTGCCCTATTGGAACGACCTGATGGAGGAAGGCCCCGCCGTCTGGGCCGCCCTGCGCGAGCGGTTGACTGCGCTTTTGGCCAAAGGGTCGAAAGAGCAGGAGGCTGTCGAACCGCTGCTGGTCCCGATGGCCGAGGCCACGCTGCACATGCCGCTGGTGGTCAGCGAATACACCGACTTCTATGCCGGCAAGCAGCACGCTCAGAACATGGGCGCGATCCTGCGCGGTTCGCCCGATCTGCCGGCCAACTGGCTGCATATCCCGATCGGCTACAATGGCCGCGCCTCCTCGGTCGTGGTTTCGGGGACGCCGATCCACCGCCCCAATGGCCAGACCAAGGCCCCCGATGCGGAAATGCCGTCCTTTGGCCCCTCGAAACGGCTCGATATCGAGCTGGAAATGGGCGCCATCGTCGGCACCGGGTCCGAGTTCGGCCAGCCGATCACGGTGGACGAGGCCGATGCGATGATCTTTGGCTATGTGCTGCTGAACGACTGGTCGGCGCGCGATATCCAGGGCTGGGAGTATCAGCCGCTGGGGCCGTTCCAGGGCAAGGCATTCGGCACCTCGATCAGCCCATGGATCGTGACCGCCGCCGCGTTGGAGCCGTTCCGCGCCCCCACGCCGCCGCGTGAAAAACAGCTGCTGCCTTATCTGAGCGGCAGCAAGGACGGGCTTTACAACATCGAGCTTGAGGTTCTGATGCAGCCCGAAGGCGCCGATCACGCTTCGGTCATCGCCAGGACCAACTATAGCCGCATGTACTATTCGGCGGCCGAGCAGCTCTGCCATCACGCCATTGGTGGCTGCGCGATGAATGCGGGCGATCTGTTGGGCTCTGGCACCATCTCGGGACCGGACCGGACCGAGTTTGGTTCGCTGATGGAACTCAGTTGGGCCGGGCGCGAGCCCTTCACGCTGGAAACGGGCGAGACCCGCGGCTTTATCGAGGATGGCGACACGCTGACCCTGCGGGGCAACGCGCGCGGCGATGGCTATACCATCGGCTTTGGTGATTGCGTGGGCCAGATCCTGCCCGCCAAGGCCTGGGGATGAACTGCCCATGACCCTGGCTCTCGACCATATCCAGATCGCGATCCCCGCCGGGGGCGAGGACGCGGCGCGCGCCTTCTGGTGCGCGGGTCTGGGTCTGGCCGAGATCGCCAAGCCCGGTGCGCTGAAGGCGCGCGGCGGGCTGTGGCTGGCGCTCAATGGTGCCGAACTGCATCTGGGGGTGGAGCCGGACTTCGCCCCCGCACGCAAGGCCCATCCGGGCTTTGCCGTCATTGACATAGACACCGTCGCCGCGCGGATCGAGGCCCTTGGCCAGAGCCCGCGCTGGGACGACACAATCGAGAACCGCCGCCGGTTCTTTGCCGAAGACCCCTTTGGCAACCGGCTGGAATTCCTGGAAAGGGACTGACACATGGCCAAGGCATTCGCGTCGCAAGGCGACATGAGCGAGAAGAAGATCAGCTTTACCGAGGTGGGCGAGGGGCTTTACGCCTTTACCGCCGAGGGCGACCCCAATTCCGGTGTCATCATCGGCGATGACAGCGTCATGGTGGTCGAGGCGCAGGCCACCCCGCGTCTGGCGCAAAAGGTGATCGACTGTATCCGCGAGGTCACCGACAAGCCGATTTCCCATGTGGTGCTGACCCATTACCACGCCGTGCGCGTGCTGGGCGCCAGCGCATTCGGTGCCGGTCAGGTGATCATGTCCGACACCGCCCGTTCGATGGTGGTGGAGCGCGGGCAAGAGGATTGGGACAGCGAGTTCCAGCGCTTTCCACGCCTGTTCGAGGGGCATGAGAGCATTCCGGGCCTGACCTGGCCCACCACCACATTCTCGGACAGCATGACCGTTTATCTGGGCAACCGCCGGGTCGATATCATGCATCTGGGCCGCGCCCATACGGCGGGTGACGCGGTGATCCATGTGCCGGATCAGAACGTGATGTTCACCGGCGATATCGTCGAATACCACTCGGCCTGCTATTGCGGCGACGGGCATTTCAACGACTGGGGCAATACGCTGGACAACATCGCCTGGTTCGACGTGGACGCGATTGCGCCGGGGCGCGGCGATGCATTGGTCGGCAAGGAGATGGTGAACGCCGCCATCGAGAACACCCGCGATTTCGTACAAAGCACCTATCGCCCGGCGGCACGCGTGGCCGCGCGCGGCGGCTCGCTGAAAGAGGCCTGGGACGCGGTGCGCGCCGAGTGCGACCCGAAGTTTGCCGATTACGCGATCTACGAGCATTGCCTGCCGTTCAACGTGGCGCGCGCCTATGACGAGGCGCGCGGCATCGACACGCCGCGCATCTGGACCGCCCAGCGCGACCTGGAAATGTGGGAGGCCCTGCAAGGCTGACCCGAAGGGGGCGCTCCTCGACCCCTTGCGGGGTCTCTTCGCAGCGAAGACGCCCGCAAGGGCGGATGAGCCCCCGGCCCGGTCGACATTGATCCAGATCGTGTCGCGCCGGGTGAACTGATGAGACGATGTGACAAGACCTCTGGCGGGTGCCCGGCAGAGGACGGGAGACTTGCGCCCTCGGCCTGCCGAGCGCGCCCAGACCTGGGAGGAGAGACCCATGAACAAAATCTTCGAAGTCCCACTCTATGCCTACGAGCGCAGTCCCGATCAGGACGCCTCCAGCCCGGCACGCCACAAGGTGATCGTGATCGGCGCAGGCCCCATCGGGCTGGCCGCCGCCATCGACCTTGCCCAACAGGGGATCGAGGTCGTGGTGCTGGACGACAATGACAAGGTCAGCTTTGGCAGCCGCGCGGTCTGCTATGCCAAGCGCCCGCTGGAAATCCTCGACCGGCTGGGATGTGGTCAGCCGATGGTCGACAAGGGGGTCGAGTGGAACCTGGGCAAGGTGTTCTTTGACGATCGGCAGGTCTATGACTTCAACCTGCTGCCCGAGGATGGCCACCAGCGCCCCGCCTTCATCAACCTCCAGCAATATTACTTCGAGGAATACCTGGTGAACCGGGTCCGCGAATTGCAGGAGGCCGGTGCTCCGATCGAAATCCGCGGCCGCAACAAGGTCGAGGCGATCGGCACCCATGCCGACCATGTCAAGCTGGAGGTCGAGACGCCCGAGGGTTCCTACACCGTCGAGGCCGACTGGCTGATCGCCTGCGATGGCGCAGGTTCACCGGTGCGCTCGATGCTGGGGCTCGATTTCGTGGGCCGCGTGTTCGAGGACAACTTCCTGATCGCCGACGTGATCATGGATGCCGGTTTCCCGACCGAGCGCTGGTTCTGGTTCGATCCGCCCTTCAACCGGGGTCAATCCGCCCTGCTGCACAAGCAGCCTGACAATGTCTGGCGCATCGACCTGCAACTGGGTTGGGATATCGACAAGGAGCGTGAAAAGCGCCCCGAGAACGTGATCCCGCGCCTCAAGGCGATGCTGGGCGAGGATGTGCAGTTCGAGCTGGAATGGGTCTCGATCTACACGTTCCAGTGCCGCCGGATGGAGAAGTTCCGCCATGGCCGGGTGCTGTTCGCGGGCGACGCGGCACATCAGGTTTCGCCGTTCGGCGCACGCGGGGCGAATTCCGGCCTGCAGGATACCGACAACCTGATCTGGAAGCTGAAACTGGTGATGGAGGGCAAGGCACCCGAAAGCCTGCTGGACAGCTATGATATGGAGCGGATCCACGGCGCGGATGAGAATATCCTCAATTCGTCGCGCTCGACCGATTTCATCACGCCCAAATCCGAGATGTCGCGCGTCCTGCGCGACGCGGTGCTGGACCTGAGCGAGCAGTATGAATTCGCCCGCCCGCTGGTGAATTCGGGCCGCTTGTCGGTGCCCTGCACCTATGACGGCTCGCCGCTCAACTCGGCCGATGCGCTGCTGGACGGCCCGGCACGCACCCGTCCCGGCAGCCCCTGCCTCGACGCGCCGCTGGGCGACGGGTTCCTGCTGCCAAAACTGGGCGACAAGTTCATCCTGCTGACCATCGACGCCGATGCCCCCGACCTGATCGAGGAAGAGGGGATCGAGGTCACGCGCCTGGCGCTTTCGGTCAAGGACGACCCGACGATGGAGCTGAAGCGCCGCTATCTGGGCGACAATGACAGCGCCGTCTACCTGATCCGCCCCGACCAGCATGTCGCCGCCCGCCGCGCGACATTCGACGAAACCCAGTTCCGGCACGCGATCCGCCGGGCCACCGGCAAGGAGTGAGCCTCATGTCCGATCTGACACTGACCCCGAACATCGCTGGCGCAGACGATTTCTATGCCGAACTGCTGGCCGCCCATGAGGGCCTCGACAAATCCGCAAGCGATGCGCTGAACGCGCGCCTCGTGCTGGTTCTGGCCAACCATATCGGCGACCGCGCCGTCCTGTCCAAGGCGCTGAAAGCCGCCGCATTCAAGGAGTAACCCCATGAAGATCGAGAAAATCCACCACGTCGCCTATCGCTGCAAGGACGCCAAGGAAACCGTCGAATGGTATGGCAAGATGCTGAACATGGACTTCATCCTGGCGATTGCCGAGGATCATGTCCCTTCGACCCATGAACCGGACCCGTATATGCATCTGTTCCTGGATGCAGGTGACGGCAACGTGCTGGCCTTCTTCGAACTGCCGACCAAGCCCGAGATGGGCCGAGACCCGAACACGCCGATCTGGGTCCAGCATATCGCGTTCAAGGTCAAGGATCGCGAGACGCTGATCGAGTTCAAGGAACATCTGGAGGCCAATGGCGTCGAGGTTCTGGGCGTCACCGATCACTCGATCTTCCATTCGATCTATTTCTTCGATCCCAACGGCCACCGTGTCGAGCTGGCTTGTCCGGACCCGGAGGAAGAGGCGCTTCTGAAGCGGATGGACGAGGTCAAGTGGGACATGCTCGAAGAGTGGTCGCGCACCAAGAAGGCGCCGCAGCACGCCGCGTGGCTGCACGCCAAGGAGCTGAACAAGACCGTCTGAGAACCGAGCAACAACAGGATGGGGTCCGGTGCAGGTCACCGGGCCCCTTTCGCGAGGAAGATCCGCGAAGGATTGAGAACCGCCATGGAGCGAAAGCTGTTAACACCGCGCGGGCAACAGCCTAACATCCGCCTGCCCCTGACAGGAGAGACGCCGGAATGACCGAAACGATCCTTTATGACTACTGGCGCTCGTCGGCCAGCTACCGGCTGCGCATCGCGCTCAACCTTGCGGGCATTGCCTATACGGCGGTGCCGGTCGATCTGGTCAAGGGGGAACACCGCTCCAAAGAACACCTCGCCCGTAATCCGCAGGGGCTGGTGCCGGTTCTCGAGATCGACGGCCTGCGGCTGACGCAGTCGCTGGCGATGCTCGACTATCTCGACCAGACCCGCGGGCTGGGACTGGTGCCCGCCGATCCGGCGGGCCGGGCGCAGGTACAGGCGCTGGCGCAGGCGATCGCTGTCGATATCCACCCGGTCTGCAACCTGAAGGTCGCGCGTCACGCCACCGACCTCAGTGGCGGCGCCGAGGACATGCCGGGCGCCTGGATGCGCCATTTCATCCGCCCCGGGCTGCAAGCCTTCGAGACGATGCTGGCCGGATTCGAACAATCGCCCTATTGCTGCGGCGATGCGCCCGGGCTGGCCGATATCTGCCTGATGCCCCAAATCTACAATGCGCGCCGCTGGGAAGTGGATATCAGCGACCTGCCACGCCTCTTGTCGGTCGAGGCGGCCTGTGCAAAACACCCGGCCTTTGCCGCCGCACATCCAGATCGTCACGCCCCCGCGTGATCTTGGCGCCGCCGGAAAACACATGTTTTCCGGCCCGTTTTCCGTATCGGAAAACGGCCCCCGCCCGAAAGCCACTGGACAGCCCCGATCCGGGCGCCGTTAATGTGGCAAGGATGAGCGGGAGGCAGGCATGGCATCACACGGATATGACAGCGGACGGCTGAACCTGCCGTTTGTGGGGATCTGCACCTTTGGCAAATACCCCTATGTCGAAGATTGGGACAGTATCGACGCCGATGCGGCGGTCCTCGGCGCTCCATTCGATTTTGGCGCACAATGGCGATCAGGCGCACGCATGGGACCGCGGGCCATCCGCGAAGCCTCGACCCTGTTTTCCTTCGGCCATGCGGGCGCCTATGATTTCGAGGACGACATCACCTATCTCGATCCCGCCAAGGTGCGGATCGTCGATATCGGCGATGCCGATATCGTGCATACCGACACGCTGAAGAGCCATGCCAATATCGAATATGGGGTGCGCAAGATCCTGCAGGCCGGCGCCCTACCGGTCGTGCTGGGGGGCGATCATTCGGTCAATATCCCCTGCATCAATGCCTTTGACGATCAGGACCCGATCCATGTGGTGCAGATCGACGCGCATCTGGATTTTGTCGACGAGCGGCATGGCGTGCGCTATGGCCACGGCAACCCGATGCGGCGCGCGGCGGAGAAGGCGCATGTCACCGGGTTGACCCAGATCGGTATCCGCAATGTCTCTTCCACCGCCAAGGACGGCTATGACGCCGCCCGCGCCATGGGATCGGATATCCAGTCGGTGCGACATGTGAGGCGGATGGGAACCGACGCGATGCTTGCCCGGATCCCCGCAGGCGTGCGGTATTACCTGACCATCGACATTGACGCCTTCGATCCCTCTATCGCGCCGGGAACCGGAACGCCCAGCCATGGAGGGTTCCAGTATTACGAGGTGCTTGAGCTGATCGACGGGCTGGCCCGGAGGGGCGATATCGTGGGCATCGACCTGGTCGAGGTCGCCCCGGACTATGACCAGACCGGCAGCACCTCGATCCTGGCGGCGCAACTGCTGATGAACACGCTGGGGCGGGTGCTGCACCACCGAAAACGCTGAAAGCGCACAGGTGCGGTTCGTCTGTACGGAATTGCAGGCACATTTTCGCATCGGCATATTGCCCCAGATGAAACAGGAGACACCGATGAACCAGTCCATCACCGGCTATCATGCCCATGTCTATTTCGACGCCGACAGCGAGGCGACCGCCCGGCAGGTCTGCGAACAGGCGGCGCACCTGTTTCCGGTGCAGATGGGCCGGGTTCACGCTCGGAATGTCGGCCCGCATCCGCGCTGGAGCTGCCAACTGGCTTTTGGCCCCGAGGACTTCGACAAGGTCGTGCCCTGGCTGATGCTGAACCGGCAGGGCTTGACCATATTTGCCCATCCCGAGACCGGCGACGAATTGCGCGATCATCGCGACCGCGCCATCTGGATGGGCGAGATGCTGGATCTGGACCTGTCGCTGTTCGACTAGCCGCTCAGCCCAGTTCCATTGTGGCAATCGCCTGCAACCCCGGACCTGTCTGCGGGACCGTGCCGCGATACATTCGGGCCGTTGCAAAGGGCACGGTGAATCCGGCACCTTCCAGCGCGCGGCATAGCGATGTATTGGCCTCGGGTAAATCGATGATCAGCGGGCAATTCGGTCGCTCAGCGGCGATATCCGCGACCAGGTCCAGTGCTGTGGCAGTGCTCGGCGCTATGATGGGGCCGATCTTGGTTCCTTCGCGACAGGCCCGCCATGAGGCAAAGCCAACGATCTCGCCGTCCTTTTGCAATACCCGCGTAGCCCGCTCGGGCTGGCCTGGTGCCAACCAGGCGTTCAGGAATGTCGGGCGGCTGAAGCCACCGGCAGCGGCATCGAGTTCGATCAGCCGTGGCATATCCGACAAGGCCGCTGACCGTATCTCAGGTGACCGAACCGCTGGCCAGCGCCCTTCGTGCCGCAGGCTGGCCCCGGTTCGCACAAAACCCGACTTTGCATAATTCCCCTCTTGCGCTGCCACACCATCGAGACCGACAGATCGGGTACCCGCGTGTTCCAGCGCACGGGTCCAGGTCGCCAGCCCGATCCCCTGCCCCCGCCAGTCGGGTCGGCAGAGATAGAGGCCCAGAAAGGCGTTACCGGCATCGTGGTTGACCACCGAGATCGCCGCGACCGGCTCGCCTTTGACCCGCGTCAGAAAGAACCCCTGCGTGTCTGCGGCATGAAATGCCCGCGCATCGTCCAGCCCGGGGTTCCACCCCTCCTCTGCCGCCCAGTCCAGAACCATATCCAGATCCGGCAGGCCCATGGGTGCGATGGTCAGCCCCGGCAAACCCATGTCAGAGCGCCCTTGCCCGGTCACGCAGAACGAACTTCTGCACCTTTCCGGTCGAGGTCTTGGGCAACTCGCCGAACACAACGGTCCGTGGCGCCTTGAAATGCGCCATGTTCGCCCTGCAATAGTCGATGATCTCGGCCGCATCGGCCTCGGCCCCCGGTTTCAGCTCGACAAAGGCGCAAGGCGTCTCGCCCCATTTCTCGTCCGGCTTGGCGACCACGGCTGCCTCCATCACCGCCGGATGCTTGTAAAGCACACCCTCCACCTCGACAGACGAGATGTTCTCGCCGCCCGAGATGATGATGTCCTTGGACCGGTCCTTGAGCGCGATATAGCCATCGGGATGCATCACCCCCAGATCGCCCGAGGCGAACCAGCCACCGCGAAACGACTTGTCCGTGGCATCGGGGTTCTTGAGATACCCTTTCATCACCACGTTGCCCTGCATGAAGATCTCGCCCATCGTCTCGCCATCGGCGGGCACAGGCTCCAGCGTGTCGGGATCCGCGACCATCAGGCCGGACAGCGCCGCGTTCTTGACCCCCTGGCGCACCTTCAGCGCCGCCCGTTCACTGGCTGGCCGCGTATCCCATTCCTCTTTCCAGGCACACACCACCGACGGACCATAGGTTTCGGTCAGGCCATAGACATGGGTCACCTCGACGCCCATCGCCTCCATCTTTTCGATCACGGCGGCGGGTGGTGGCGCGCCTGCGGTCATCACCTTGATCTGGTGGTCGAAATCCCTGAGATGCGCGGGCGCGTTGGCAAGCATGTTCAGCACGATGGGCGCGCCGCAGAAATGGGTGACCTTCTCTTCGCGGAAGGCGCGGTAGATCGGCTCGTCCCGTACCGCGCGCAGGCAGACGGACACCCCGGCATTGGCCGCCATGGTCCAGGGAAAACACCAGCCGTTGCAATGAAACATCGGCAAGGTCCACAGATAGACCGAGTGTTTCGGCATCCCCCAGTCGAGGATATTGGTATTCGCGTTCAGCGCCGCGCCCCGGTGATGATAGACGACCCCCTTGGGGTTGCCGGTGGTGCCCGAGGTGTAGTTCAGCGCGATCGCGTCCCATTCATCATCCGGCAGCGACCAGGTGAATTCGGGGTCACCCTCGGCCAGCAGTTCCTCATAGGTAAGTGCGCCGAGCCGCTCCCCGCCTTCGAAACTGGGATCCTCGATGTCGATGACCAGCAGGTCGGGGCGGTCGATCTGTGCCAAGGCATCGCGCACCACGGCCGAGAATTCGGGATCGACGATCAGCGCCTTGGCCTCGGCATGGGTCAGGATGAAGGCGATGATCGGGGCATCGAGGCGGGTATTGATCGCGTTCAGCACCGCACCCACCATGGGCACGCCGAAATGCGCCTCGTACATCTCGGGGATATTGGCGGCGATGATCGAAACGGTATCGCCCTTACCGATCCCGCGCGCGGTCAGCGCCCCGGCCAGCCGGCGGCAACGCGCATAGGTTTCCGCCCAGGTGTAGCGGCGCGCGCCATACACCACCGAGGGGTAATCCGGATAGACCGCCGCCGTCCGCTCGATCATGCTCAGCGGTGACAGCGGAGTAAAATTGGCACGTGTCCGGTCCAGATGCTGGTCATAGATGCTGTTGCCGGTCATGTCCTGTCCTCCCTGAGTGATGCCTTGCGCGCAGATGTGGCACAAACACGCCCGGCAAGGAAAGATCGTAATAACACGTGCCTGCCGCAACAATAAAACCGGGGCCCCGCAGGGCCCCGATTTTTTCTTGCCGAAGGTGGATCAGCCCTTGCTCTTCCAGGGTACCAGCACCCGTTCGGCCCAGCGCATCAGGATGTCGATGCCAAAGCCGATCACGCCGATCAGGATGATCCCCATGATCACGATATCGGTCAGCTGGAACTTGGACGCGACCATGATCATCATACCGGCGCCCTTTTCCGCCGCCACCAGTTCGGCGGCAACCACGGTGCCCCAGCAGACCCCCATCGCCACCCGCGCACCGGTAAAGATCTCGGGCAGCGAGTTTGGAACGATCACGTAGCGCATGATCTGCGCCTTGCTGGCGCCCAGCGAATAGGCGGCGTGCACCTTCGAGATCCTGACACCCGAGACACCCGAGCGGGCGGCGATGGCCATGATCCACAAGGCCGCGAGGAACAGCAGGATGATCTTGCCCGTCTCGCCGATCCCCGCCCAGATGATGACCAGCGGGATCAGGGCCAGCGGCGGCACCGGGCGCATGAATTCGACGATCGGGTCGAACCAGCCGCGGAACCAGTCGCTCAACCCCATGGCATAGCCCAGCGGAATACCCACCAGCGCGCCAAAGAAGAAACCAGCGATTACGCGGAACAGGGAGAAGCCCAGATGTTCCCACAAGGTGCTGTCGCGATAGCCGGACTTGGCGATCTCGCCCAGACGGCTGACCACGGCTTCGGGCGGCGGAAGCCAGATCGGCTCCATCTGCAATCCCGATGGTGGCCGGAAACTGATCGCCCCCTTGTCGGTCAGCGAAAACTGCCCTGACCCGGTCTTGATCGACTGACCTTCGGATATGGCGGTGCCGTCGATGGCCACGATCCTGGCGCCTTCCTTGCGCTTGGCCTCGTCGTTCTTGTCAAAGATGATGGTGGTCGAGCGCGATGCGGTCATCGACACCGCATCGTCCTTGGCAAAGCCCGGCCCCGGATCCACGTCGAAATTCTCGGTCTTTTCACCAAAGGGGTAGACCTTGACATGGACGGTGGCGTCGTCGCGGGCGCCATTGGCATCCTCGAGCGTGTAGACAAACGAGGTGTCACCGACAAAAGGCGCCGGCGCGTGCAGGAACGAGGGCACGTATTTCGACCCGGTGAACGATCCCCAGATCAGAAAGATGGTGAGAACCGACACCACCGAGGCGATCCGGTTCGAGGTGACCGCGCTCTCGTCACCGAAAGTCACGGTCTTGAGCGAGGTAAAGTCATTGGTGGTCTTGCGCACGAAAAAGCGCACGGCCAGGAACGACCCGACAAAGATCGCCACATAGACCGCAAGGATAATCAGGCCGATCATTGTGCTGCCTCCGTGCGTCCCATGATTTCTTCCTCCATGTCCCAGATCATCGAGAGGATTTCCTCGCGCGTCTGGGAATAGCCTTCGGATTTCTTGACCTCGCGCAGATCCGCATTCACCCCCATATCGGCATAGGGCAGGCGGTATTCCTTGTGGATGCGTCCAGGGCGCGGCGCCATGACCAGCAGCCGTTCACCCAGCAAAAGGGCCTCTTCGACCGAGTGGGTGATCAGGATGATGGTCTTGCCGGTCTCTTTCCAGAGCTTCAGAACCAGGCCCTGCATCTTTTCGCGGGTCAGCGCGTCCAGCGCGCCCAGCGGCTCGTCCATCAGGATCACGTCGGGATCGTTGGCCAGACAACGGGCCAGCGCGACGCGCTGCTGCATGCCGCCGCTCAGCTCATAAATCGCCTTGTCCTTGAAATCGCCAAGGCCGGTCACGTCGAGCAGATGGTCGACATGGCTGCCATACTCCGCCTCGCGCTGCCCCTTCATGCGCGGGCCAAAGCTGACATTGTCGCGCACGTTCATCCATTCGAACAAGGCGCCCTGCTGGAACACCATGCCGCGTTCCGCGTCAGGTCCGTGGACCTTGTGCCCGTTCATGGCGATGTGACCCTCGGTCGGCGCCAGAAACCCGGCGACAATATTCAACAATGTTGTCTTGCCGCAGCCCGAAGGGCCGAGCACACTCATCAACTCGCCTTCCTTGATATGCAGCGTCACGTTTTTCAGCGCCTGCACCGAGCTGCCGTTCGGCAGGTCAAAGCGCATGGATATGTTTTCGATAGACAGTCCCGACATGGCCCGCCTTTCCTGTTGGAGATATTTGCAGGGGTATGGTGTCGCCGGTTCCGGGCAACATGCAAAATGCAGGCGGCGGGACAGCCCGCCGCCCGTCGTCCGGTCGGCTTACATGCCGCCTGCCGCGGCCAGCGGCCCGGTGTTCACGGCGTTCTCGTAGGTGTCCAGCGCGCTGTCGATGCTGCCCGCCTCGACGAACACATCCGCCACCCCCTTCATGAAGGTCTGCGCATTGCCGCCCAGCCAGGCACCGCTCATCTGCTCCTCGATGGTCGGGAACTTGAAGGTGGCGATGGTCGAGGCGGTCGCCTCTTCATCCATGCCGGCATCCTTGGCGATCAGCGGCAGCATCTCGGCATGGTTGGCCTCGTCCGCCCACATGGCGTTTGCATCCGCCGTCACCTTTAGGAACTTGGCAACCAGTTCGCTGTTCTCCGCGACCCAGCCCGCCGGGCCCGATGTCACGTCAAACACCAGGATACCCAGTTCGGTCTTTTCGTCACCGGTCAGCAGCACATTGCCATGCTCAAGCGCACGGCGCAGCGAGCCGCCCCAACCGCAGAACATGTCGACCGCGCCCTGGGCAATGGCTGCCGCACCATCGGGCGGATCCATGTCGACGACATCCATGCTGGCGACATCTACGCCGAAATGGTTCATCTGCTTGAGGAAACCATAGTGCGCGGCGGTGCCCAGCGGCACGGCAACCTTCTTGCCCGCCAGTTCACCGGCATTGTTCTTGTCGATCTCCAGCTCCGAGCGCACGACGCAGTTGTCGTTGTCGGCATAGGACACAGCCACATCGAGGATTTGCAGGTCCTGCCCGGCCGAGGTGGCAACCACGAAGGGCGGAACGCCCTGGCTGACCGACAGGTGCACATCGCCCGACGCCATCGCCGCCGACATCTTCACGCCGCTTTCGAAGCTGACCCAGTTGACCTTGACGCCCAGCGCCTCGTCATAGGTTCCCTTCTGCTTGGCGTATTCGAACGGCATCGGCCATTCGAGGAAGTAGGCCACGGTGATCTCGCCCTCGGCAGCCACCGCCGCAGGCATGGCGCCAACCGCCAGCGCCAGACCGGCCACAGCACCCAAAAGCTTCGTTTTTGCAGTCATCATCTAATTCTCCCTGTGTTCCGCCGGAATGGCGGAGGAATTTCGCGAACGGTTCAGCCGTTTCTGCTGTTTCGCGGGCCCTCGACCGAGCGCCCCTCCCTACTCCGAAAGGAAATCCCCCTTTCGATCAACGAATTTTTCTGCCATTGGGCCAAGTCTTGGACAGACCAACGTGCGGATTTCAAAACCTCAAATCTGGAAATACCTATATTTTTCAGCCCGCTATCCGGGGAAGCAGCGCGGCAAGCTGCCGTAAGGGCAGCCATATTGGCTATATGTGAGGTATTTTTCTGGCCCTATCGAATGCCCAGGATTTGACGTCTCTGGACTCTATCACGCGTCTCGGTTTTTCTGGGACATCGGAGTCGATCAAACAGTCATCAGGAGAGGGCCCCTCATGGACGGCACGTTCAACGAAAACGATCTGAGTCGGGTGGTCGAAGCCGACCGCGCCCATATCTGGCACCATCTGATCCAGCACAAACCCTTTGAGACCAACGACCCCCGCATCATCGTCGAAGGCAAGGGCATGCGGGTCTGGGATCAGAAGGGCAAAGAGCATCTCGACGCCGTCTCGGGCGGCGTCTGGACCGTCAACGTGGGCTATGGACGTGAGTCCATCTGCAAGGCGGTTTATGACCAGTTGATGAAACTTTGCTACTTTGCGAACTCGGCGGGCTCGATTCCCGGCGCGCTGTATGCGGAGAAGCTGATTTCCAAGATGCCGGGGATGAGCCGGGTCTATTACACCAACTCGGGCTCCGAGGCGAACGAGAAGGCGTTCAAGATGGTGCGCCAGATCGCGCACAAGAAATACGGCGGCAAGAAGACCAAGATCCTCTACCGCGACCGCGACTATCACGGCTCGACGCTGGCGGCGATGTCGGCGGGTGGCCAGGACGAGCGCAACGCGCAATACGGCCCCTTTGCGCCGGATTTCGTCAAGGTTCCCCATTGCATGGAATACCGCAAGGAAGAGCTGGGGCTGGGTCATCTGTCGGGCGCCGAGTTCGGTCGCGCCGCTGCCGACCTGATCGAAGAGGTGATCCTGCGCGAGGGCCCCGAGACCGTAGGCGCGCTGTGCCTTGAGCCGGTGACCGCCGGTGGCGGCGTCATCACCCCGCCCGAAGGCTATTGGGAGCGGGTGCAGGAGATCTGCAAGCAATACGACGTGCTCTTGCATATCGACGAGGTCGTCTGTGGCATCGGCCGCACCGGCACCTGGTTCGGCTATCAGCAATACGGCATCAAGCCCGACTTCGTGACCATGGCCAAGGGCGTCGCCTCGGGCTATGCGGCCATCGCCTGCATGGTGACCACCGAAGAAGTGTTCGAGATGTTCAAGGATAACAGCGACGATCCGCTGAACTATTTCCGCGATATCTCGACCTTTGGCGGCTGCACCGCCGGCCCCGCCGCAGCGCTGGAAAACATGCGCATCATCGAGGATGAGGACCTGCTGGGCAATTGCACCGCCATGGGCGAGCGGATGCTGGGCAACCTGCACGCGCTGATGGAAAAGCACGCCGTGATCGGCGATGTGCGCGGCAAGGGCCTGTTCCTGGGCGCCGAGCTGGTGGCCAATCGCGAGACCAAGGAACCGGTGACCGAGAAACAGGCACAGGCCGTGGTTGCCGACTGCATGGCGCAGGGCGTGATCATCGGGGTGACCAACCGCTCGATCCCGGGTCGCAACAACACGCTGTGCTTCTCGCCGGCGCTGATCGCCACCGCCGAGGATATCGACGCCATCACCGATGCGGTCGATCAGGCGCTGACCCGCGTCTTCGGCTAGGACCGGGGGCCGCGACCGGCACCTCTCCCGTTGGGTCGTCTGCCCGTGAAACCGGCGCGTACCGCGCGCCGGTTTTGCCATTTTCGGCCCCGGCGCCGGACCGAGACTATTTGAACCCGGCACCGCCTGTGGTTATTTTTGATCCATGCCGTCCCTGAACGCCTCCTTTCCCCTGCGCCCCGGTCGGGTGCACGAAGCCTGCGGCCCCCTGGCCGTGGCCATGGCCGCCGTCACCGCCGCCCAGGTGAGCGGCCTTCTGTGGCTGCGCGAGAGCTGGCGGCCCGAGCTGATCAACCCGCTGGGGCTGGCCGATTATTTCGACCCCGCGCGGCTGCTGCTGGCCCAGACCAGGGACCAGACCGATACCCTGGCCGTGGCCGAGGAAAGCCTGCGCGACGGCGCCCTGCCCCTTGTGGTGATCGAGCTGACGGCGCCGCTGAGCCTGACCGCCGGGCGGCGCCTGCAACTGGCGGCCAAGGATGGCAAGACAACCGGATTGTGCCTGATCCCCGAGGGCATGGGCAGCAACGCGGCCGAAACCCGCTGGCATTGCGCCCCGGTTTTCGACCCATCGGACTCGACTCTGATGCGGTGGGAAATTATCAAGAACAAATCAGGAACATTGGGGGCCTGGCATGTTCGATGGAATAGGGCGTCGCGTCGTCTCGATCTGGTTTCCCCGGTTGGCCAGCGACCGGGCCCTGCGGGCGCGCCCGGTTGACGGCCCCTTTGCCCTGACATTGAAACAGGCCAATGCGGACCGGCTCTATTGCCTCGATACCGGGGCGGAGCGGGCCGGGCTGCATCGCGGCATGGCCTATGCGGATGCCCGCGCCTTTTGCCCCGATCTGCAAACCCGGCCCGCGGATCCGGCGGGCGATGCGCGCTTCCTGCGGATGCTGCGCCGCTGGGCCACGCGCTATTGCCCCTGGGTCGGGCTTGAGGGGCGCGACGGGCTGGTGCTGGACATCACCGGGGCGGCGCATCTGTTCGGGGGCGAGGCAATGCTGCTTTCCGACATGCGCCAGCGCCTTGCGCGCGCGGGGCTGGCCGCCCGAATCGGGCTGGCCGACACGCGTGGCGCGGCCTGGGCGCTGGCCCATCACGGCGAGGGCTGCGCCGACCCCGGCCAGCCGCTGGCGGCGCTGGACCATCTGCCCGTCGCCGCCCTGCGCCTGGGCGAGGACACCGTCACCGGCCTGACCCGCCTGGGCCTGCGCAAGATCGGCGAGCTCGAGCGCACCGCCCGCGCGCCGCTGACCCGCCGGTTCGGCCCCGAGCTGCTGCTGCGGCTGGATCAGGCGATGGGGCGCCAGCCCGAACAGATCTCGCCCCTGGCCGAACCGCCCCATTACGGGGTTCGCCTGACCCTGCCCGACCCGATCGGCCTGTTCGATGACGTGATGGCGGGCACCGGACGCCTGCTCGACCAGCTCTGCGCCCGGCTCAAGACGCAGGAGGCGGGCGCGCGCAGCCTGTGCCTGACCCTGCGCCGGGTCGATCAGGAGGCGCAGACGGTCGAACTCCGCCTGGCCCGCCCGCTGCGCGATGCCGCCCGTATCCTGCCGCTGTTCGAACGTGGCGTGCGCGAGGTCGACGCGGGCTATGGCATCGACCAGATGCGGCTGGAGGCAACCCGGGTCGAGCCGCTGCCGGTGCGCCAGCTCAGCCATGTCTCCTCGGGCCGGGCCGACCGGCTGGACGACCTGATCAGCCGGATCGGCACCCGGATCGGGCTGGAGAACATCCAGCGGTTTCTGCCCGTCGACAGCCATATCCCCGAACGCGGCTTTACCATCGCCGCCGCGGCCTGGTCGGAACCAGAGGGGAGCTGGGCATCGCCCCGCCCGCGCCCGATCCTGCTGTTCCCGCCCGAACCCCTCGCCGCCACCGGCCCGCGCCCGCCCGAGCGGTTCCGCTGGCGGCGCATGTCGCTGAGCACGGCGCGCGCCACCGGGCCGGAACGGATCGCCCCCGAATGGTGGCTGCCCGACGAGAACTGGCGCAGCGGGGTCCGCGATTACTGGCATGTCGAGACCCGACAGGGGCGGCGGCTATGGCTGTTCCATACACCGCAGAACCCGGGCTGGTTCGTACAGGGGGAATTCGCATGACCTATGCCGAGCTTTGCGTCACCACCAATTTCACCTTTCTCACCGGCGCCTCGCACCCCGAGGAGATGGTGACCCGCGCCGCCGAACTGGGCCTGCATGCCATCGCCATCACCGACCGCAACTCTCTGGCCGGGGTGGTGCGGGCCTATGCCGCGCTAAAGGAGTTGCGGCGCGAGGCGGACGAGGCCATCCGCATCCGCTCGCAGCACCGGACCGATTCCTGCTCGCGTCAGGAGGTCGGGCATCCGCAGCCGATCGCCCGGCCCGAGGTGCCGCGCCTGCCCCGGCTGATCACCGGCTGCCGCCTGGTGCTGCGCGACAGCCCGCTGCACTGGATCGCCCTGCCCCGCGACCGCGCCGCCTATCAGCGGCTGACCCGGCTGCTGACCCTGGGCAAGCGACGGGCGGAAAAGGGCGATTGTCATCTCGATCTGGCCGACCTGCTGGCGGGCTGCACCGGCATGATCCTGATCGCACTGCCGCAGGGGCGGCTCGACGGCGCCCTGCCCCATCTTCAGCAGGTACAGCGCCGCTTTCCCGGCCATGTGTTTCTGGGCGCGGCGCCGCGCTATGACGGGTCCGATCAGGCCTGGCTGGACGCCTGCGCCCGGCTGGCCCTGCGCAGCTCGGCCCCGATGGTGGCGGTGGGCGATGTGCTGATGCATCGCGCCAATCGCCGCCAGCTGGCCGATGTGCTGACCTGCATGCGCGAGCATATCACCATCGACCAGATCGGCACCCGCGCCCTGCCCAATGCCGAACGCCGCCTCAAGGGCCATGCCGACATGGCCCGGCTGTTCCGCGACCACCCCGCCGCCCTGCGCCGCACGCTGGACATCGCCGCCCGGTGCAGTTTCTGCCTGAGCGAGCTGAGCTATGAATATCCCGACGAGGTCGCCGAGGGCGAAACCCCGCAGGCCCGGCTGGAGCGGCTGACCGCCGAGGGGATCGTGCGCCGCTATCCCGGCGGCGCGCCGCAGCGCGTGCATGAGCTGGTGGCCAAAGAGCTCAAGCTGGTCGCCGAACTGGGCTTTCCCGCCTATTTCCTGACGGTGCACGACATTGTGCAATTCGCCCGCTCGCAGGGCATCCTGTGCCAGGGGCGCGGCTCGGCGGCCAACTCGATCCTGTGCTATTTGCTGGGCATCACCGATGTCTCGCCCGACCAGATCGCAATGGTGTTCGAGCGCTTCATCTCGAAATACCGGGGCGAGCCGCCGGATATCGACGTCGATTTCGAACATGAACGGCGCGAAGAGGTGATCCAGTGGATTTACCAGCGATACGGCCGCCATCGCGCCGGCCTGTGCGCCACGGTGATCCATTTCCGCTCGCGCGCGGCCATTCGCGAGGTGGGCAAGGTCATGGGGCTCAGCCAGGACGTGACCGCCAGCCTCTCGGGCCAGATCTGGGGCCAGTCCAATGGCGGCGCCGATCCTGCGCGGATACGCGAACTGGGCCTTGACCCCGAGGACCGGCGGCTGGCGCTGACCATCCGCCTGATCGGCGAGATCATCGGCTTTCCCCGCCACCTGTCACAGCATGTGGGCGGCTTTGTCATCACCCGCGGGCGGCTGGACGAACTCGCCCCGATCGAGAATGCCGCGATGGAGGACCGAACCCTCATCGAATGGGACAAGGACGATATCGACACGCTGGGCATCCTCAAGGTCGATGTGCTGGGCCTGGGCATGCTGACCTGTATCCGCAAGGCCTTTGACCTGATGCGCCAGCACGAGCAGCGGCACCTGACCATCGACACCGTGCCGCAAGAGGACGCGGCCACCTATGACATGCTCTGTGCCGCCGATGCGGTGGGCGTGTTTCAGGTGGAAAGCCGCGCGCAGATGAATTTCCTGCCCCGGATGCGACCGCGCACCTTTTACGACCTGGTGATCGAGGTCGCCATCGTCCGTCCCGGCCCGATCCAGGGCGGCATGGTGCAACCCTATATCCGGCGCCGTCAGGGGCTGGAAAAGGCCGACCCCTTTGGCCCGGAACTGGCGGCGGTGACCGCGCGCACCCTTGGCGTGCCGTTGTTTCAGGAACAGGCGCTGCAAATCGCCGTGGTGGGCGCGGGCTATACGGCGGAAGAGGCCGACCATCTGCGCCGCTCGCTTGCCTCGTTCCGCCGCATGGGCACGATCGGCGCGCATCGGGACAAGTTCATCGCCGGCATGCGGCGCAAGGGTTATAGCCAGGAGGTAGCCGAACGCTGTTTCGGCCAGATCGAGGGTTTTGCCGATTACGGCTTTCCCGAAAGCCACGCGGCGGCCTTTGCCATGCTGGCCTATGTCTCGGCCTGGCTGAAATGCCACCACCCGGCGGTCTTTGCCTGCGCGCTGCTGAACGCGCAGCCGATGGGGTTTTATGCCCCGGCCCAGATCGTGCGCGATGCCCGCGACCATCAGGTCGAAGTGCGCCCGATCTGCGTCAATGCCAGCGACTGGGACAACCGGCTGGAACGCCGCGCCGACGGGGCGCTGGCCCTGCGGCTGGGCTTTCGCCAGATCAAGGGGTTCCGCGAAGAGGATGCCGGCTGGATCGTGGCGGCCCGTGGCAATGGCTATCCCGATCCCCAGGCGCTGTGGCTGCGCGCCGGGGTGACACCGGCGGTGCTGGAACGGCTGGCCGAGGCGGATGCCTTTGCCGATATGGGCCTTGGCCGGCGCGACGCGCTCTGGCAGGTGCGGGCGATCCGGGGGCAGGCGCCGCTGCCCCTGTTCAACGATCCGCTCGACGGCGAGATCATCCACGAACCGCAGGTGACCCTGCCTTCCATGCATCTGGGCGAGGAGGTGGTCGAGGATTACGTGTCGATGCGCCTGACCCTGCGCGCCCACCCGATGGAACTGCTGCGCCCCGCGATCCCCGGCCTGACCCCGCATGACAAGCTGGCCACCGTGACCGCCCACCGGGTCAGCGTCTGCGGCCTTGTCATCACCCGCCAGCGGCCAGGCACCGCCTCGGGGGTGATCTTTCTGACGCTCGAGGATGAAACCGGGGTCAGCAATGTGGTGGTCTGGCCCAAGATCTATGAACAGTTCCGCCGCATCGTGATGGGGGGGCGGCTGTTGCGGGTGACCGGCACCCTGCAACGCGAGGGGATCGTGGTGCATCTGATCGCCCAGCGGATCGAGGATCTCTCTCCCCGCCTCGCCGATCTGGGCCACCCTCTGGACAGTGCAGTTGGCCAGACCACACCGCAGACCGACAGCGCCCCCCGCCCGCGCCCGCAACCCCGGGCCATGCACCCCAGGGAGCAGGCCAAACGCCTGTTCCCCAGCCGCGATTTTCACTGAGATCCCGCCCCTTCATTTCGCCCGAAATACTCCGGGAGCGCCTACAAAATTCGACGAATTTTGTAGGCGGGGGCAGCGCCCCCTTCCCCTATTTCGCCAAACGGTCCAGCAACAGCTCAAGCACCTGCTTGTCCGCGGCCTCCAGAGGCGCGGTGCGGCTGCGCCAGAGCGTTGCCTGGCTGCGCAGGATCAACCCGTCGCTCAGGATCTTCAGGTGGTTGGCGCGCAGGGTCTCGCCGGTCGAGGTGATGTCGGCAATCGCCTCGGCGGTCTCGTTCTTGACGGTGCCCTCGGTCGCGCCTTGGCTGTCGACCAGAGTATAATCGGCCACCCCCGCATGGGTCAGGAAATCGCGTACCAGCCGGTGATACTTGGTGGCGATGCGTAACCGATGCCCGTGCCGCGCCCGGAACCCCGCCGCCGCCGCATCCAGATCGTCCAGCGTATCGACATCCGCCCAGCAGGCGGGCACCGCGATGATCAGGTCGGCCTGGCCAAAGCCAAGCTGGGCCACTTCTTGCAATTGCTGATCCCAGAGCGGCAGTTTCTCATGCACCAGATCGGTGCCGGTAACGCCCAGATGAATACGCCCCTCCGCCAGTTCGCGCGGGATTTCCCCCGCCGAGAGCAGCACCAGCGACACGCCTTCGATGCCATCGACGCGGCCCGCATATTCGCGGTCCGACCCGGTCCGGCTGAGCGTGATGCCGCGCTTGTCGAACCAGGCAAAGGTCTTTTCCATCAGCCGCCCCTTGGACGGCACCCCAAGCTTCAGGCTCATATCTCGGACTCCGCAAGCAGCAGCATCAGGCCGGGGCGCAGCACGCCGCCCACGGCCGGAATTTCGGCCCCGTTGCCCAGCCGCCGGGTCAGCGCGTCATAGCGCCCGCCGGTGGCGATAGGCGGCAGGTCGGGCCGCCGCTCGGCATAGAAACCAAAGACGAAACCGTCATAGTATTCCATCGAGGTGCGCCCATAGGAGGCTTCGAAATCGAGCCGGTCCACATCGACCCCGCGCGCGCGCAGCGCGGCGATGCGCGCCTCCAGCCGGTCGAGCGCGGGGGTGATCTGCGGCAGGTCCACCGCGATATCGCGCAGGTGTTCCAGCGCAAAGGGCATGGTCTCGCGCACCGACAACAGCGCATCGAGCCCGGCCATTTCATTGTCCGAAATGGGTGCGGCGGCGGCATCTGCGCGCAGGACCGCGATCCGCGCCTCGACATCGGCGCGGTCACGCTTGCCGATCTCTGGCGCGCCCCCGGCCAGCGGGTCAGCGGCGGCCAGCAGTGCCGCGCGCGCGGGTGGCACCGGTGTCCGGCCTGCATAGCGGTCGAGCAGCGCCCGAAACCGGCGCGGGCGCCAGATATGACGCATCAGCGCCGCCTTGCGCGGCTCTGTCGTTTTCAGCCCGGCCACGGCGGCCATCAGGATACCGATATCGCCGGTGGCCGCGCGCAATGCCAGACCGTCGAGCGCCTGGGCAATCAGGGCAAAGACCTCGGCATCGGCGGCGGCGGGGTTGGTACGGTCGAACACCTCGTAGCCCACCTGGATGTACTCATTGGCGCGGTCCGGGTCGTGTTCCTGCCGCCGGAACACCTCGCCCGCATAGGTGTAACGGGCCGGTTCGGCGCCGTGTTCCATGTGCTTCTGCACCACCGGCACGGTGAAGTCGGGGCGCAGCATCTGCTCGCCCCTCAGCGCGTCCGAGGTGATATAGGCCCGCGCACGGATATCCTCGCCATAAAGGTCAAGCAGGGTTTCGGCCGGTTGCAGGATCGGCGTTTCCACCGCCTGCGCGCCTGCCGCCTCGAACCGTGCGCGCAGCTGTGCGGCCTGCTCCAGAATACGGGCGCGGGTGATCATCCCGCCTGCTCCGCCAGAATCTCGCGCACCTTGGCCACCAGATCGGAACGGGCGACCTCGTATTGGCTGGGGCGCTCCTTCCATTCTTCCAGCGTGGCATTGGCGGCGATCTGGGCACCCAGGATCAGGTCCTTGATCTGCACCACGTCCTTGGCCTTTTCATCGCCACCTTGGATCACCGCAATGGGCGAGTTGCGCTTGTCGGCATATTTGAGCTGGTTGCCGAAGTTCTTGGGGTTGCCGAGGTAGACCTCGGCCCGGATACCGGCGTTGCGCAGCTCGGCCACCATCGCCTGGTAATCCGCCATGCGGTCGCGATCCATCACCGTCACCACGACGGGGCCATGTTCCACGGCCTGGATGCGGCCTTTCTCACGCAAGGCCGCCAGCAGGCGGTCAACACCGATGGAGACGCCCACGGACGGAACGGTTTGCCCGGTAAACCGGGCAACCAGATCGTCATAGCGCCCGCCACCCGCAACCGAGCCAAACTGCCGCTTGCGGCCCTTTTCGTCAAAGATTTCAAAAGTCAGTTCCGCTTCGAAAACAGGACCAGTGTAATAGCCGAGGCCGCGCACGACGGAGGGGTCGATGACGATGCGGTCAGGGCCGTAGCCAACTGCGGCCAAGAGATCGACGATCTCTTCGAGTTCGTCGATTCCCTGTAATCCGATGTTCGAACCACAAATCGCATCTCTGAGGTTGGCTAGAGTTTCGGCGTTATCGGCTCCCTTGGAAGTCAAAAAACGAACGACGAGATCGGACTGTTGGGCCGTCAATCCAACCCCTTCAATAAAGGCGCCCGACGCATCCTTTCGACCTGTCGTAAGCAATTCACGCACACCGGCTTCGCCGACCTTGTCAAACTTGTCGGCAGTTCGCAGAATGGCGTCTTCCATGTGCTTGTCCCACACAGCCGACATGATGCGATCGTCCTCATCCTCGATCTGAAATGGCCCACCCAAGATTTCCAACACGCCGTTCAGAACCTTGCGGTTGTTCACCCGCACCACATAGTCGCCGCGCGGGATGCCGACGGTTTCCAGCGTGTCGCTGAGCATGGCGCAGATTTCCGCATCGGCGGCCATGGAGGCGCTGCCCACCGTATCCGCATCGCATTGATAAAACTGACGATATCGGCCCGGGCCGGGTTTCTCGTTACGCCACACGGGCCCCATCGCATAGCGGCGATAGGGCGTCGGCAGGTCGTTGCGGTGCTGGGCATAGACGCGCGCCAGCGGCGCCGTCAGGTCATAGCGCAGCGCCATCCAGTCGCCCGCGCCGTCATCCTCGGATTCCTGCCAGGCAAAGACGCCCTCGTTGGGGCGGTCGACATCGGGCAGGAACTTGCCCAGCGCCTCGACCGTCTCGACCGCGCTGCTTTCCAGCGCCTCGAAGCCGTAGCGATGATAGACCCCCGCGATGGTGCGCAGCATTTCGGTGCGCTGGGTCACCTCGGCGCCGAAATAGTCGCGAAAGCCCTTGGGCGTCTCGGCCTTGGGGCGGGGCGTTTTCTTGGGCTTGGCCATGACGGGCGTCCTCGGGCGGTCGTTGTTCCGCGCGCGGTCTAGCCCATGGCCCGCCCCGGGGCAAGGCGCAGCACCGCCGCAGAGCGGGTTCAGATATCGGCGAAATCGCCACCGCGCCCCTTGCCCGCGGCAAAGCGGGCGGCCCCGACCCGACCTTCGGCGGCAAAGGTGGCGGTCGAGCGCCATTCGCGGCGCAGCGCGGCGGCCAGCTCCGCGGGTTCCATGCGCGCGGACAGGTGATCGGCCAGCATGCAGGCCTGCGGAAACCGGGTCAGTGCGTGGGCCAGTTCCTGCGCCATGGCCAGCGCCTCCCCCTCGGGGTAGACGCGGTTGGCAAAGCCCAGGGCCAGCGCCTCGTCGGCCTCGACCGCGCGCCCGGTCAGGATCAGGTCGCTGGCCCGCCCCTGGCCCAGCAGGCGCGGCAGGCGCACGGTGCCGCCGTCGATCAGCGGCACGCCCCAGCGGCGGCAGAACACGCCCGTCACCGCGCCCTGGGCCATGACCCGCAGATCGCACCAGGCGGCCAGTTCCATGCCGCCCGCCACCGCCGGCCCCTCGATCGCGGCAATCACCGGTTTCGACAGCATCAGGCGTGAGGGGCCCATCGGGCCGGGGCGCGGATCGCCCACGGGGTCGTTCCAATCCGGGGGCAGGTCGAGCGAGGTGATCCAGGCATCCGCCGCGCCGGAACCGGCCGTTTTCAGGTCGAAGCCTGCGCAAAAGGCGCCGCCCGCCCCGGTCAGGATGGCGACGCGCTGGTCGGGATCACCCTCGAAATCCAGAAACGCCTGATACAGCGCGCGCGCCGTGTCGGGATCGACCGCGTTGCGCGCCTCTGGCCGGTTGATGGTGATGGTGGTGACGCCCAGGGCGTTGTCGATGATCACGCTCATGTCTGTTCTCCCTGCCGCAACTGTCGGGCTGTCATGGCGGGGCTGGCAAGCGTGACGTTGCGCCTGTATGGGAGGGGGCACACCACTGTGAAAGGACCGTGACATGACGCATCTCGAAGAACGGATCGCGCATCTGATCCACACCGTGGATGAATTGAGCGACGTGGTCGCGCGCCAGCAGGATGAGATCGACCGGCTGACCCGGCGGGTCGCGATGCTGTGGCAGCGCGAGGCCGACCGCGCGCAAGAGGGCAGCGGCGGCGTGATCCTGGGCGACGAGCGCCCGCCGCATTACTGAGCCTCGCGTCGGGTCACAGCGGGGCGGTTCCGTCCTCTTTCACCAGATGGCAGGCAACGCGCTGACCGCCGGCAACCGTGCGCAACTCTGGCTCGGCCTCGCGACATTGCGGTTGCGCCACCGGGCAGCGATTGGCGAACCGGCACCCGGGCGGCAGGTTCACCGGATCGGGCGGGTCGCCCGGGATCAGGATGCGCCGCGTCGCCGCCCGCCGCGCCTTGTCGACCGAGGGCACCGCAGAGAGCAGCGCCGCCGTATAGGGATGCAGCGGGTTGTTGAACAGGCTCAGCCGGGGGCCATGTTCGACGATCCGGCCCATATACATCACCGCGATGGAATCGCACATGTGCTGGACCACGCCCAGATCGTGGCTGATGAACAGATAGGTCAGCCCGAATTCCTTTTGCAGCCGCCGGAGCAGATTGAGAATCTGCGCCTGAACCGCCACGTCCAGCGCCGAAACCGGCTCGTCGCAGATGATCAGTTCGGGCCGGGTCGCCAGCGCCCGGGCGATGCCGATGCGTTGCCGTTGTCCACCCGAAAACTGATGCGGGAACAGCCGTTTCTGCTCGGGCCGCAAACCGACCTGAACGAACAGCTCGTCTATCACCTTTTGCTGTTCATCGCGCGGCATGTCGGTGAGGCTTAGCAGTGGTTCGCGCACCACGTCCTCGGCCCGCTGGCGCGGGTTGAGGCTGGAATAGGGGTCCTGAAAGATGAACTGCACCTTGCGGCGGACCTGGCGCAGGGCCTCGCCCTCAAGCCCCAGGATATCGGCCCCGTCCAGCTCGACCCGGCCCGAATGCGCCGCCACCAGCCGCGCCACCGCCAGCGCAGTGGTGGTCTTGCCCGAGCCGCTCTCGCCCACGATGGCCAGCGTCTCGCCCCGCGCCAGCGCAAAGCTGACGCCGTCGACCGCGTCCAGGAACTGTTTGCGGCCAAAGACGCCGCCACGGCGCACCGCGAAACGAACGGTCAGGTTTTCGACGTCGAGAAGGGGCCGGTCGGTCATTTACAGCGTCTCCGCATGCCAGCAATCGGCCAGCTGTCCGTTGTCAAACGCCATTGCCGGGGGGCGCTGGCGCAGGCATTGCTCGGTCCGATAGGCGCAGCGCGAGGCGAAAAGGCACCGGTCCTGCCCGAATTCACGCAGGCCAGGCACGATGCCGGGCACCTCGGTCAGGTCGGGGCGGTCCTCGGTCAGGGTCGCCATGATATGGGGCACACAGGAAATCAGCCCCTTGGTATAGGGGTGGCGTGGATGGTCGATGATCTGCTCCACCGGCCCGATCTCGGCATTGCGCCCGGCATACATGACGATCATCCGTTCGGCCATTTCCGCCACCGCCCCCATGTCATGGGTGATCAGGATGATCGAGGTGCCGGTATCGCGCCGGAGATCGCGCAGCAGGTCGAATATCTGCGCCTGCACCGTCACGTCCAGCGCGGTGGTCGGCTCGTCCGCGATCAGGATCTTGGGACGGCAGGCCAGCGCCATGGCGATCATCACCCGCTGGCGCTGTCCGCCCGACATCTGGAACGGGTAATCGCCCGCCCGCGCCCGCGCGTTGGGGATGCGCACCGCGTCCAGCAGGTCGGCTGCCATGTCACGGGCGGCACGGGCCGACAGGCCCTGATGGGCGCGCAGCACCTCGGCGATCTGCTCGCCCACCGTATAGACCGGGTTGAGTGAAGTCATCGGCTCCTGAAAGATCATCGAGATCTCGTTGCCGCGAATGTCGCGCAACCGGCTGTCGCTGGCCGCGGTCAGGTCCTCGCCCTCGAACAGGATGCGGCCCGAGGCGACGCGGCCCACCCCCTCGGGCAAGAGCCCCATGATCGCCAGCGCTGTCATCGACTTGCCGCAGCCGCTTTCGCCGACAAAGCTGATATTCTCGCCATGCCCCAGCTCAAAGGACAGGTTGTCGATCACCGGCGCCACGCCCGCGCGGGTGGTCAGCTCGATCCGCAGGTTTTCGACCTTGAGCAGTGCTTCGGTCATCAGCGCGCCCTCAGTTTCGGGTTGAGCGCATCGTTGAGCCCATCGCCCACCAGCGAGATGCACAGAACGGTGACAAAGATCGCCACGCCCGGAATGGTCACGGTAAAGCTGGCATCCAGGAAATAGGTCCGGTTCGAACCGATGATCTGGCCCCAGCTGACCACGTTGGGATCGGTCAGGCCAAGGAAGGACAGCCCCGCCTCGAACAGGATGGCAGACCCCACCATCAGCGCCGATTGCACGATGATCGGCGGCAGCGCGTTGGGCAGGATCACCCGGAACATCAGCTTGGCGTTCCGCGCGCCCGAGGCGCGGCTGGCGGTGACATATTCCAGCTCGCGGATGCGCAGGAACTCGGCCCGGGTGATGCGCGCCACGGCGGTCCAGCTGACCACGCCGATGGCAAAGGTGATCATCGGCAGCGAGGCCCCGAACAGCGCCACGATCACCATCGAGAACAGCAGCGTCGGCAGCACCTGAAAGAACTCGGTAAAGCGCATCAGCGCCTCTTCGACCCAGCCGCGATAGAACCCGGCCAGCGCCCCCACCGTGACGCCGATGAAGATCGAGACAAAGGCGGCGGACAGACCGATGATGATCGACACCCGCGCGCCGCTGATGATCATCGCCAGCAGGTCCCGGCCCAGGTAATCGGTGCCCAGGATGAAATCCCAGTTCTCGCCGGGCCGGGTGAAGGGGGCCCAGACCATGTCATAGGGGTCCCGGCCATACAGCACCGGACCGATCACCGCCAGCACGCAGATCAGCACCAGCAGCACCAGCGCCACAAGCGCGGCGTGGTTGCGGCGGAACATCTCCCAGGCCTCGGTAAAGGGATGGCGGGCCTGTTCCGGGGCCTCTTCAGGCAGGGTCACGGGTTCGCTCATCTCTTGCCCCCCACGCGCGGATCGACCAGGCGCAGGGCCAGATCGGTCAGCAGGTTGCCCACGATCACCACCAGCGCCGAAAAGAACAGGATGCCCAGGATCAGCGGCGTGTCGCGAGCCAGGATCGACTGAAAGGCCAGCGTGCCCAAACCCGGCCAGGAAAACACGGTTTCCACCAGAACGGCACCCGACACGACGGCCGAAAGTTGCAGCCCCGCCAGCGTGATCACCGGCGACAACGCGTTTTTCAGCGCGTGTTTATAGACCACCTGACGCGGACTCAGCCCCTTGGCCTTGGCGGTGCGCACATAGTCCGAGCCCAGCACCTCCATCATCGCGGCACGCGACAGGCGCGAATAGAGCGCCAGAAAGATCGAGGCCAAGGTCAGCATCGGCAAGACCAGGTGATGGGCGATATCCAGCGCCTGAACGAAGAAGCCACCTTCGATGGTGACATCGCGCATGCCGGCCACCGGGAACAGTGGCACCATCAGCGAGAACACCACCAGCATCAGCAACCCGGTCCAGAACACCGGCGCCGAATAGCCGAACAGCGCCAGGAAGGTCACGAAATGGCTGAGGATGCCATTGGGTTTGCGGGCCGAGAACACGCCCAGCACCACCCCCACCACCAGCGCCAGAAGTTGCGCCGAGATCACCAGAAGCAGTGTCGCCGGCAGGCGGCTGAGGATCAGGTTGGTGACCTTGTCGCTGTAGAAATAAGAATAACCCAGATCGAATTGCAGCACATTGCCGATATAGCGGCCAAGCTGCACCAGGAACGGCTGATCCAGCCCGTATTCGCGCCGGATCTGCTCCAATGCCTCGGCGTCGATGCCGCCTGCCGCCTGGGCGATGGTATCGGCCACATCCCCCGGCGCCGCGTGCATCAGCGAGAAGTTCAGCACCAGAACCGCGATCAGCAGGATCGCCGCGTAGAGGATACGTATCAGGGTGACGCGCAGAAAGTTCACCAGAGGACCCCGCCGTTCGAAAATGCCCCGGCGGACCAGTGCCGCCGGGGTCGGTGTCGCGGTCGCGTTACTCTTTCAGCCAGACCTGATCGAGCGGCGACGAGGTGGACCAGATGCCGTTCACCGGCGCATTCATCACCTTGTTGGAATAGACCGTGTGATAAGGCAGCGTCTGAATGAAGTAGATCGGCACCTCGTCATTCACGATGCTCTGGAACTCGGCATAAAGCGCCTTGCGCTTCTCGGGGTCGTTCTCCTTGCCGGCCATGTCCAGCAACTCGTCCACCCGGGCGTTGGAATAACCCTGGGTGTTTGACCAGACGCCCTTGGCGATGTTCGAGCTGAGATAGGTGCGGTGCACCCCGATCGACGGGTCACCCCAGTTGAACACGGCGTCCCAGCTGAGATCGAAATCCATCGTGCCCATGCGCTTGGCCCAGGTCGGGAAATCGGCGCTGGCGCGGACCTCGACATTGATGCCCACCTTTTTCAATGCGGCGCGCACATATTCCACATGCGGCTTGGCCGAGGGCCAGCCATAGTCGATGGTGACCGCGAACCGCTCGTCCCCCTTCATCGGGAAGCCCGCCTCGTCCAGCAGGGCGTTGGCCTTGTCCAGATCCAGCGCATAGGTGTTGACGTCGGCGTTGTAGAACGGGCTGTCGGGGTGGATGCCGGTATTGGAATCCTGCACCGTTCCCTGCATCAGCGCGTTCTGGATGAAGTTCTTGTCGATCGCATAGGCGATGGCCTGGCGCACCCGCTTGTCGGCCAGCGGACCCTTGGTGGTGTTGATCGCCAGCCAGTCCAGCGCGCCGATGGCGCCGTAACCGGTGGGCGTGACGGTCAGGTGATCGACCTTCTTCAGCCGGTTGATGATCAGCGGCTCGCTTTCAAAGGCACCGAAATCCAGCTCGCCATTTTCATAGGCGATGGCGCGGGCGGAACTGTCGGTGATGATCCGCATCACGATCTTGTCCAGATACGGGCGCCCCTCGATGAAAAAGTCGTCGAACCGCTCAAGGATGACATGTTCGCCGTTCTTGTATTCGGCCAACTTGAAGGGACCCGATCCCACCACGTCCTCGATATTGCGGGGATGGGTCTTGAAGTCCTGCCCGTCGCCATAGATGTGCTCGGGGATGATCGACATCAGCTGGCCCGACATGGCCAGCATCAGGCCTGGATGCGGATGGGACAGGTTCAGCACCGCCGTATGGTCGTCCGGCGTGTCGACCGAGGTGACCGGTGCGAACATGGATTTGAACGGATGCGCCTCCTGGATCACCTTGACCGAAAAGGCGATATCGGACGAGGTGATCGGATGGCCGTCGTGAAACACCGCGTTCTTGACCAGATTGAGCGTGACCTTGAGACCGTCGGCCGAAACCTCCCAGCTTTCGGCCAGATAGGGCTGCGGCGTCCAGCTGTCGTCATAGCGCAGCGGCGAGGCAAAGAGCTGGGCGCCCGGAAAACCGGTGACGATCCCCGACTGCACCGCCGAATTGAGGGTGCGCAGATTGCTGCCAAGCTGGGTCTTGAGCGTGCCGCCCTGACGTGGCTCCTCGGCGGATGCGGTGGTTCCGACCAGAACAGACGCGACGGCAGTCGCGGCAATCAGGCCCTTGAACAGATGCTTCACGGGGTAGTCCTCCTGGTTGGGTCTTTTGTTATGGAATCGACCGTAGCCGACCCATTCGGACCAAAAAACAGGATTAATTATGCCTCATTCTCACATTTTTCTGGGGAATGGCGGGGTTGGCTGGCGCGGGCAGCGCACCACGAGATCCTCGAACACTCCGCGATCCCTCAACTCGGTACAGCTTTGCACGAAGGCGCGCACCATCCGGGTTTGTTGTGCGCCGTCCATGGTCGCGATGCCAAAAACCGGGCTGAGCGGTGCATCGCTGATCGGCACGATGCGATAGCGCGACTCGCTTTCGCGATAATCGACCGGCCGGATGTTGAGCAGCGAGAACCCGAAGCCTCCCGCCACCAGCGCGCGCACAATCTCGGACGAACGGGTGGAATGGGCGATGTTGGGCGACAGGCCCAGCGCCTCGAACATGCCGACGAAATAATCGCGCGTATGCGGCAGGTCGAGCATCACCATCGGCCGGGTCGCCAATTCGGCAAAGGTCGTGCTGGACTGACCCGCCAGCGGATCATCGACCGAGACCATCGCATAGGGCGGCGCCTCGAACAGCGGCTCGAAATGGCAGCGGTCGCTCAGCACCTGGGAATAGGTAAAGGCGACATCGGCCTCACCCTCGTCCAGGAATTCCATGATCCGGGCCATGTTCCCTTCGAGCAGCTGGATCGAGAGATCGGGAAACCCCTCGGTGATCGCGCGCAGGACAGGCGGCAGGAACGAGGGGGCGGCGGTGGCATAACAGGCGATGCGGACCGTGCCGCGCGTGAGCCCGCCCAGCGAGCTCAGTTCCTCTTCGAACTGGTGCGACTGGTGGATGAACCGGCGGATCAGGCCCAGCGCGTCGCGCCCCGACGCGGTGGCGCGGATGCCGCGCGCCGGGGTGCGCACGAACAGGTCGAAGCCCAGCCCACTTTCCAGCGCGTCGATGGCCGCGGTGATCGAACTTTGCGAGATGTTCAGCTCTTCAGCCGCCTTGGCAATCGACCCCGACCGGTCCGCCGCCTCGACATAGCGCAACTGTTTCAGGGTAAAGTTCAACATGGGCTTCCCCTAAAAATCCGATCTTAGCCCCCAGTTAATTCCATTTTTTCAACGAAAGAAAGCACCCTAAGCTCAGAGCGTCAGACAGGGAGGGCCCCATGGCCGAGACGATCATCTATGCCGCCCGCAAAATCATCACCATGGCCCCCTCTCGCCCCGAGGTGAGCCATGTGGCAGTGCGCGACGGACGTATCCTGGGCATCGGCACGCTCGAGGAGCTGGCCAGTTGGGGCGACTATCTTCTGGACGACCGTTTTGCCGGCAAGGTGCTGATGCCCGGCTTTGTCGAGGGGCATGCCCACACGATGGAGGGCACGCTCTGGCGCAATGTCTATGTCGGCTGGTTCGACCGCATGGACCCTGATGGCCGGGTCTGGTCCGGATTGAAATCCATCGACGCGGTGGTGGACCGGCTGCGCGAGGCAGAGGCCCAGATGACCGACCCCGAAGCGCCTCTGGCGGCCTGGGCGCTGGACCCGATCTATATGGAGAACCGCCGGGTCACCCGGCAGGAGCTCGACCAGGTTTCGACCACCCGGCCCATCGGCATCCTGCACGCCTCGGGCCATATCATGAACGTCAACACCCGCGCGCTGGAACTGGCAGGGCTGATGAAACCCGGCGTGAACCATCCCGGCATCCCGCTGGGCGAGGACGGGCTGCCCCTTGGCCCGCTCTACGGCCCCGACGCGATGACACCGGTGGGGCCGCATGTGGGGTTCGACCGGGCGCTTACCGATTGTGACGAACGGGGCCTGCGCGACTATGGCAAGCTTTGCGTGCGGGCGGGGGTGACCACCTGCACCGACCTGGCCGCCCGCCTGACCGATGACAGCGTCGACATGATGCTCAGGGTCACCGCCGAGGACGACTATCCCGCCTGTATCGTGCCGCTGCGCGTGTTCTTTGGCATGAGCGCCGAGGAAATCGTGGACTATTGCGTTTCACTCAAGCCGCGCTCGACCGAGCGGTTGCGGCTGGGGCGGATCAAGGCCGTGGCCGATGGCTCGATCCAGGGGTTTTCCGCCCGGCTGCGCTGGCCCGGCTATTACAACGGCGCGCCCAACGGCCTGTGGTACACCGCGCCCGAGCAGATGTCCGAGCTCTATCACCGGGCGCTGGCCGCCGGGGTGCAGGTGCATACCCATACCAATGGCGATCAGGCCACCCAGATGGCGCTGGACATGCTGGAACCCGCGCTCAAGGCACATCCCAGCCCCGACCACCGCTTTACCCTGCAGCATTGCCAGATGGCCGACGCGGCGCAGTACCGCAAGATGCGCAGCCTGGGCATGAATGTGAACCTGTTCGCCAACCACCATTTCTATTGGGGGGACGAGCATTACCGGCTGACGGTGGGACCGGAACGCGCCTGCCGGATGAATGCCTGCCGCACCGCGCTGGATACCGGCGTGCCCATGGCCATCCACTCGGACGCGCCGGTCACCCCGCTGGGGCCGCTCTTTACCGCTTGGGCGGCGGTCAACCGGATCACCGCCTCGGGCCGGGTGCAGGGCGAAGAGGAGCGGATCAGCGTTTCCGAGGCGCTTTATGCGATCACCCTGGGCGCGGCCTATACCCTGCATATGGATGGCGAGGTCGGCTCGATCGAGGTGGGCAAGCGGGCCGATTTCGCGGTGCTCGACAGCGACCCGACCCAGACCGATCCGATGGCGCTCAAGGATATCGGGGTCTGGGGCACGGTGCAGGGCGGGCGCGTCTTTCCAGCCGCGGCGCTCTGATGGCGCCGCTTCCGGTCACCGTCATCGGCGGCTATCTGGGCGCAGGCAAGACGACGCTGGTCAATCACCTGTTGCGCCATGCGGCCGGGCGGCGGCTGGCGGTGCTGGTCAACGAATTCGGCGACCTGCCCATCGACGCCGACCTGATCGAGGCCGAAGAGGACGGCATGATCTCGATCGCGGGGGGCTGCATCTGCTGTTCCTTCGGCAGTGACCTTATCGGTGCACTTGGCGATCTGGCCGCGATGGAACCGCGTCCCGACCATATCCTGGTAGAGAGCTCGGGCGTGGCGATCCCCGGCGCCATCGTGTCGACCATGCTGCTGGCCGAAGGTATCCGATCCGACGGGATCGTGGTGGTGGTGGACGGCGAGACCGTGCGCCAGCGCGCACTGGACGATTATGTCGGCGACACCATCACCCGGCAGCTTTCGGATGCCGAGATCGTGGTGGTGAACAAGACAGACCTGCTGGCGCCTGCGGCTCAGACCGAGTTGATGGCCTGGCTGGCCGAAGCCGCCCCCGGCGCGATTGCCATCCCGGCCGAACGCGGCCGCGTGGCGCCCGGCGCGCTGCTGGGCGTGCTGCCCGCCCCCGGCGCGGGCCAACCCGCCGACCATTCCGACCGTCTGTTCGACAGTGTGGTCTTGACCCCGGAGGGTGGCCAGCCAGTCGAGGAACTGGCGCGCGACCTGGCCACCGGCCCCCATGGGGTGATCCGCGCCAAAGGGTATCTGCGCGATATCGACGGGGCGTTGTGGCTGATCCAGACTGTGGGCCACCGCTGGGAGGTCACCGCCGCCCAAGGCCCGCACGAAGCGGGCCTTGTCTGCATCGGTTTTCGCGACCGTCTGGACCGTGACGGCCTGGCCGAACTGGCCGGGGTCACGGCCTGAGAGTGCTCACATCTCTTCGACGTC
Organism: Ruegeria pomeroyi; assembly: GCF_021405525.1. Classification (GTDB taxonomy): domain Bacteria; phylum Pseudomonadota; class Alphaproteobacteria; order Rhodobacterales; family Rhodobacteraceae; genus Ruegeria_B; species Ruegeria_B alba. Next base: position 921,898 of record NZ_JAGQAG010000001.1, on the reverse strand, counting down.
CACCACCCCGTCGAGCGATTTCAGCGCGCCCTTGATCTGAGGGTTCAGGGGAAACTCCTGTCCCAAATCCATTTCGACCTCGCCGGGCAGGCCCGGATCCATCAGGCAGAGTTGCACCGGTCCGCGCGCCGCGTTGCGGGCGGCCTGCGCCGCCTCGGCCAGGATATGGGCCACCGTCTCGACCGCGCCGGCGCTGTCCATGAACACCCGCAGGCCGGTGGCGCCCGCCTCGGCCACCACCGCATCGGCGGGGCCGACCGAGCGCGCCAACAGCTTGAGCTGGTCGGCCTCCATCGTCGCTTCGGCGGTCAGCACCACATGGGACCCGGTTTCGAGAAACTCGCGGCTTTTCTCCAGCACGTCCGAGAACAGCGTCACCTCGAAGGCGCCGGTCGGGTCGGACATCTGGGCAAAGGCAAAGCGGTTGCCACGGGCGGATTTGCGTTCCTGCCGCCCGGCGACGACGCCGGCCATCTTGGCCAGCACCGGGCCCGAGCGGGCCTGTTCGGTGACCTCGTCCAGCGTCAGCACGCCCTTGCGTTTCAGCGAGAGCATGTAGTCGTCGAGCGGGTGGCCCGAGAGGTAGAAACCGATGGCCTTGAACTCTTCGGAAAGGCGCTCGGCGGGCTGCCAGTCGGGTGCCTGCGCCAGACGCGGTTCGGGCAGGTCGTCACCCGCCTCGCCAAAAAGCGAGACCTGGTTTGAGCTTTTCTGTTCGAAGATGGCGCCGGAATAGGCCATCAGCGACTCGATACTGTCAAAGACGCGGCGGCGGTTGGGGTCGAGCTGGTCAAAGGCCCCGGCGCGCGCCATCATCTCGAGCGGGCGCTTGCCGACCTTCTTCAGGTCGACCCGACGGGCCACGTCGAAGAGATTGACGAAGGGTTTGCTGCCGCGCCCCTCGACCACCAGGCGCATCGCCTCGACGCCCACGTTCTTGAGCGCGCCCAGCGCATAGACCAGCTCTCCGTTCACCACGTCGAACGTGGCCTGAGACCGGTTCACGCAGGGCGGAACGTAAGGCAGGCCCAACCCCTTGCGGACCTCCTCGAAATAGACCGCCAGCTTGTCGGTCAGGTGGATATCGCAGTTCATGACGCCCGCCATGAACTCTACCGGGTGGTTGGCCTTGAGCCAGGCTGTCTGATAGCTGACCACCGCATAGGCCGCCGCGTGCGACTTGTTGAAACCGTAGTTGGCGAATTTTTCCAGGAGGTCGAACACCTCGGAGGCCTTCTTGGCATCGACGCCATTCTCTGCCGCGCCCTTTTCGAACTTGGGCCGCTCGGCGTCCATCGCCTCCTTGATCTTCTTGCCCATGGCCCGGCGCAGCAGGTCGGCGCCGCCGAGGCTGTAGCCCGCCATGACCTGCGCGATCTGCATCACCTGTTCCTGATAGACGATGATACCCTGCGTTTCCTCAAGGATATGGTCGATCAGCGGATGCACCGAAGTGATCTCGCGCAGCCCGTTCTTCACCTCGCAATAGACCGGGATATTCTCCATCGGACCCGGACGATAAAGCGCCACGAGGGCCACGATATCCTCGATACAGGTGGGCTTCATGCGCTTGAGCGCATCCATCATGCCCGAGCTTTCCACCTGGAACACCGCCACCGTCTTGGCCGCGGAATAGAGCTTGTAGGTCGGCCCGTCCTCCAGCGGGATGGCGTTGATCTGGTTCTCGGCCCCCTCGGCGGGCTCATAAAGCTGCCGCCCGTCGGCGGCCACATGCAGCGGACGCCCCGACTTGAAGATCAGGTCCATCGCGTTCTGGATCACGGTCAGGGTTTTCAGGCCCAGAAAGTCGAACTTGACCAGACCCGCCTGTTCCACCCATTTCATGTTGAACTGGGTGGCCGGCATGTCCGAGCGCGGATCCTGGTAGAGCGGCACCAGCGCGTCCAGCGGCCGGTCGCCGATCACCACGCCGGCGGCATGGGTCGAGGCGTTCCTGAGCAGCCCCTCGACCTGCTGGCCATAGGTCAGCAGCCGGTCGACGACCTCTTCGTTGCGGGCCTCTTCACGCAAGCGCGGCTCGTCTTTCAGCGCCTTTTCGATACTGACGGGTTTCACACCTTCGACCGGGATCATCTTGGACAGGCGGTCCACCTGCCCATAAGGCATCTGCAACACCCGCCCGATGTCGCGCACCGCGGCCTTGGACAGAAGCGCACCAAAGGTGATGATCTGGCCCACCTTGTCGCGGCCGTATTTCTCCTGCACGTAGCGGATCACCTCTTCGCGCCGGTCCATGCAGAAGTCGATGTCGAAGTCGGGCATCGAGACCCGTTCGGGGTTCAGGAAGCGTTCGAAGAGCAGGCTGTAACGCAGCGGATCAAGGTCGGTGATGGTCAGCGCATAGGCCACCAGCGAGCCCGCGCCGGAACCCCGTCCCGGCCCCACCGGAATATCATGATCCTTGGCCCATTTGATGAAGTCGGCCACGATCAGGAAATAGCCGGGGAACCCCATGCCCTCGATGATATCCAGCTCGAAATCGAGCCGTTTCTGATAGTCCTCGGGGCTGACCGCATGCGGGATCACGGCCAGTCGCGCCTGCAGGCCCTCATTGGCCTGACGGCGCAGTTCCACAACCTCGTCATCGGCGAATTTCGGCAGAATCGGGTCACGGCGATAGGCCATGAAGGCACAACGCCGCGCGATCTCGACGGTGTTCTCGATCGCCTCGGGCAGGTCGGCAAAAAGCGTCGCCATCTCTTGCGGCGATTTCAGGTAATGCTGCGCGGTCAGGCGGCGGCGGCCCTCGGCCTGGTCCACATAGGCGCCGTCGGCGATGCAGATCAGCGCATCATGCGCCTCGTACATACCGGCCTCGGGGAAATAGACGTCATTGGTGGCTACCAGCGGCAGACCCTTGGCATAAGCCATTTCCACATGGCCGCGTTCGGTCAGGCGCTCTGCCTCGGGCGCGCCATCCTCTCCCGGATGGCGCTGCAACTCGATATAAAGCCGGTCCGGAAAGATCGCCGCAAGCCGATCCACCAGCGCCTCGGCCGCCGGGCGCTGGCCCTGTTGCAACAGGCGCCCGACCGGACCGTCCGGCCCGCCGCTGAGACAGATGAGCCCGGCGCCCAGCGCCTCCAGTTCCTCCAGCGTGACCTGCGGCAGTTGCCCGCCCTTGTCCACGTAAAGGCAGCTGTTCAGCTTCATCAGGTTCTCATACCCGGCCTCGGTCTGTGCCAGCAGGACCAGCGGCGCCGGTGGCTTCGGCTTTTCGCCGGGCATCGTTTCGACATAGGCCAGATCCATCTGGCATCCGATGATCGGCTGAATACCCGCCCCGCTGGCTGCGACCGAAAACTCCAGCGCCGCAAACAGGTTGTTGGTATCGGTCGCCGCCACTGCCGGCATGCCCATTTTCTCGCAGAGCGCAGGCAATTTCTTGAGCCGAACCGCGCCTTCGAGGAGCGAGTATTCGGTGTGAAGACGAAGATGGATGAATCGGGGATCACTGCTCATGGGCGCGACGATAGGCGATCCGGTTCAGGGGCGCCACGGCGGATGCTCTGCAAATGGCAAAAAGCCCGATTGCAGGGGATAAACGAATGACTTGGCTCGATGACTGGGTTGTCTTTGTCACCCTTGTCGCCCTGGCTGTGTTCCCCCGTCTTGCGCTGGCGAGGGGGCCGCGGGGTCGTTCGCGCACCGATCCTGGGCGCGTTGAAACGCCGGGGCATCCCCTGACGATGGCGCTCGGGATATTGGCCATTTTCATCGGCCTGCATCGACACTCCACGTTGCTCTGACACGGCGGCAAGGTCGGAAACTACCGTCAATCTCCCAAACAGCCAGAGATGATTATTCGTCAAAACCTGAAGGTCTTTCAAAGTCATTTTCCAGCCACCTTGGCAAATAGATGATTCAAATGAGTAAATTTTAGCGCCGAGGCCCCCTCTTGCGACAAGTTGTCGAAAATTGCTGCATTGCAGATTGAGTTTTTCTTGCCAGACAACGGTTCCGGTTTCTAACCTTCCTGTCAGACAACAGCCCGGCCCCTTTCTACGTCGCATCGAAGGTGGGCAGCCATGGGCCAACAGGGTAACGCGACCGGTTTCACAGGATGGACATCTCGTTTCTTCTGAATGGAGAGACAGTTACGCTGGCAGGGGTCGACCCCACGGCGACACTGCTCGATTGGCTGCGCGAGGCACGCGGATTGACCGGCACCAAGGAAGGCTGCAACGAGGGCGATTGCGGCGCCTGCACCGTGGCTGTCAGCGATGCCGATGGCACCCGCGCCCTGAACGCCTGTATCCTGTTCCTGCCGCAACTGCATGGTAAGGCGGTGCGCACGGTCGAAGGGCTGGGCGGCAGCCACCCGGTGCAACAGGCCATGGTCACCCATCACGGCAGTCAGTGCGGTTTCTGCACCCCGGGCTTCGTGATGTCGATGGTTGCGGGCCATGCCGAGGGCGCCACCGATCACGACACGCAACTGGCCGGCAATCTCTGCCGCTGCACCGGCTATGCCCCGATCATCCGCGCCGCCCGCGCGGTCGAGGAGGCGCCCAAGCCTGATTGGCTCGCCACCGATCGCGCCTTCATTTCGCCGGAAATACTCCGGGGGGAGACCTCAGGTCGGGGGGCAGAGCCCCCCTTTTCCAATGCGCCAGTTGCCCAAGAGGCAATGGCGCGTGGGGCAGAGCCCCCCTCTTCCAATGCGCCAGTTGCCCAAGAGGCAATGGCGGGTGGGGCAGAGCCCCCCTCTTCCCCAATATCCTCCGATGAACTCGCGGCCCTTTACGAAGCCCATCCCGATGCCACGCTGATCGCCGGGGCGACGGATGTGGGCCTCTGGGTCACCAAGCAGCTGCGCGACCTGCCCAAGGTCATTTTCCTTTCCGGCTGCGCCGATCTGAAGGAGATCGAGATCACCGATACCCATGTGCGCCTCGGTGCCATGGTCGACATGAACCGAATGCGCGACGCCGTGGCTCCCCTGCACCCGTCCTATGGCGAAATGATCCGCCGCTATGCCAGCGTGCAGGTGCGCAACGCCGCCACCGTTGGCGGCAATATCGCCAATGGCTCGCCCATCGGCGACAACCCGCCCGCGCTGATCGCGCTGGGGGCGACCCTGCATCTGCGCCGGGGCGACACCCGCCGCGACCTGCCGCTCGAGGCGTTCTTCCTCGACTATGGCAAGCAGGACCGCGCGCCGGGCGAGTTCGTCGAGGCGGTGAGTTTCCCGCGCCAGCCCGACCGGCTGAAATGCTACAAGCTGTCGAAGCGTTTCGATCAAGATATCTCGGCGGTCTGCGGCTGTTTCAACATCACCGTCGAGGGTGGCAGCGTCACCGCGGCCCGCATCGCCTTTGGCGGTATGGCGGGTATCCCGAAACGCGCCCGCGCGGTCGAGGCGGCGCTGATCGGCCAGCCCTGGACGCAACAGGTTGTTAACGCGGCCCTGCCAGAGTTCGAGGCCGATTTCACCCCGATGTCGGACATGCGCGCCTCGGCCCGCTACCGGATGGAGACCGCCAAGGCGATGCTGCGCCGCTATTTCGCCGAGGATCAGGGCCAGTTGACCAATGTGCTGGAGGTACGGGCATGAGCGTCGCCAAACCCCTGCCGCATGACGCGGCACCGCTGCATGTCGCCGGTACCGCCCGCTATGTCGATGACATCCCCACCCCACGCGACACGCTGCATCTCGCCTTTGGCCTGAGCACGATCGCCAAGGGGCGGGTCACCGCGATGAACCTCGATGAGGTGAAGAGCGCCCCCGGCGTGGTGATGGTGATGACGGCCGACGACCTGCCCTTTGCCAACGATGTCTCGCCCTCGGCCCATGACGAGCCGCTGTTGTCGGACGGCACCGTTCATTATGTGGGCCAGCCGCTTTTCGTAGTGGTGGCCACCAGCCATCTGGCCGCGCGCAAGGCGGCGCGGCTGGCGCGGATCGACTATGCCGAGGAACCCGCGATCCTGACCATCGAACAGGCGCTGGCGGCCGACAGCCGGTTCGAGGACGGGCCGCGCATCTATGAAAAGGGCGATGCCGAGGCGGCGATTGCCGGGGCGGCCCATGTCATCGAGGGCACGTTCGAGCTGGGCGGGCAGGAACATTTCTATCTCGAAGGTCAGGCCGCGCTGGCCCTGCCTGGCGAGGGCGGCGACATGCTGGTGCACAGCTCCACCCAGCACCCGACCGAGATCCAGCACAAGGTGGCCGAGGCCTTGGGCGTGCCGATGCACGCCGTCCGGGTCGAGACCCGCCGCATGGGCGGCGGCTTTGGCGGCAAGGAAAGCCAGGGCAACGCGCTGGCGGTGGCCTGCGCCGTGGCGGCGCGCGCCACCGGGCGCGCCTGCAAGATGCGTTATGACCGCGACGACGACATGGTGATCACCGGCAAGCGCCATGCCTTTCGCATCGGCTATCGTGCCGGGTTCGACGGTGAGGGGCGTATTCTGGGCGTCTCCTTCCTGCATCACGCGATCTGCGGCTGGGCGCAGGACCTGTCGCTGCCGGTGGCAGACCGGGCGATGCTGCATGCGGACAATGCCTATCTGCTGCCCAACGCGCGGATCGAAAGCCACCGGCTGAAGACCAATACCCAGTCCGCCACCGCCTATCGCGGGTTTGGCGGGCCGCAGGGGATGGTCGGGATCGAGCGGGTCATGGACCACGCCGCGCATGTGCTGGGGATCGACCCGGTAGAGTTGCGGCAGCGGAATTACTATGCGGCACCGGTGGGGGGCCCTGCCCCCCACACCCCCCGGAGTATTTCCGGCGGAATGAAGGAGAATACCACACCCTATGGGCAGGTGGTCGAGGATTTCGAGCTGCACGGGATGACCGAGGCGCTGCTGGCGTCGTCGGATTACGCCGCGCGCAAGGCGGCGGTGGCGGCGTGGAACGCGGCCAACCCGATCGTCAAGCGGGGGATTGCCTTTTCACCGGTGAAGTTCGGGATTTCCTTTACCCTCACTCATCTTAACCAGGCCGGTGCACTGGTGCATGTCTATCAGGATGGCTCCGTGCATCTGAACCATGGCGGCACCGAGATGGGCCAGGGCCTGTTCCAGAAGGTGGCGCAGGTGGCGGCAAGCCGGTTCGGCATTCCGCTGGAGATGGTGAAGATCACCGCCACCGATACCGCCAAGGTGCCCAATACCTCGGCCACGGCGGCCTCGTCGGGGTCTGACCTGAACGGCATGGCGGTGAAGGCCGCCTGTGACACCATCCGCGACCGGATGGCGGCCTATCTGGCCGAGCGGCATCAGGCGGAGGTCGCCTCGGTCCGGTTCGGGAATGGGCAGGTCGAGGTGGGCGAGGCGCGCTACAGTTTCGCCGAGGCGGCGGCGCTGGCCTATCAGGGGCGGATCAGCCTGTCGGCCACCGGGTTCTACAAGACGCCCAAGATTGAATGGGACCGGATCCAGGGACATGGGCGGCCGTTCTACTATTTTGCCTATGGCGCCTCGGTGACCGAGGTGGCGGTGGACACGCTGACCGGCGAATACCGCATCCTGCGCGCGGACATCCTGCATGATGCGGGGGCCTCGCTGAACCCCGATCTGGATATCGGCCAGGTCGAGGGCGGCTATGTGCAAGGCGCGGGCTGGCTGACCACCGAAGAGCTGGTCTGGGACGACAAGGGTCGGCTCAGGACGCATGCGCCCTCGACCTACAAGATTCCGGCCTGTTCTGACCGGCCCGAAGTGTTCAACGTGGCGCTGTGGGACGGGCAAAACCGAGAGGACACGATCTATCGGTCGAAGGCGGTGGGCGAGCCGCCGTTCATGCTGGGCATCTCGGCCTGGCTGGCCTTGTCGGATGCGGTTGCCTCCTGTGGCGATGCCTATCCGGCGCTGAACGCGCCGGCGACGGCGGAGGAGGTCTGGAAAGGCATCCGGAGGCTAAGCGATGGCGTTTGATCTGGAGGAGCTGCGCACGGCGGTGGCCCAACATGGGCCAGTGGCCCGGGTGGTGATCGCGGCGATCAGGGGATCGTCCCCGCGTGAAGTGGGCGCGGCGATGCTGGTCTGGGAGAATGGCCAGTCAGGCACCATCGGCGGCGGAGCCTTGGAGTTTCAGGCGGCGGAGGCCGCGCGCACCGGGCGGCTGGGGTTGAGCCGTCATGCGCTGGGGCCGGAGCTGGGCCAGTGCTGTGGCGGGGCGGTGACGCTGTTGACGGAGAGCTGGGACGCGGCGCGGATTGACACGGTCGATGGCACGGTGGTCGCGCGGCCCGCGCTGCCGTTTTCCGGCACGGAAAACGGACCGGAAACCTTGCAGGTTTCCGGCGCGCCTCTCACGGTCAAGCGCCTGCTCGCGCAGGCGCGCGGACAGGGGGTGCTGCCCGAGGCGCAGCTGGTAGGCGACTGGATGGTCGAGCCGGTTCTGCAACCCTCCCGGCAACTGTGGGTCTGGGGTGCCGGCCATGTCGGCCGGGCGCTGGTGAATGCGCTGTCCCCGTTGCCCGACTTCGCCATCACCTGGGTCGATACCGCGCCCGAACGGTTTCCCGAAACGATACCCGGCGGGGTTACCCGTCTCCCCGCGACGCGGCCCGCCGATCTGGTTCCCTATGCGCCGAAAGAGGCCGAACATCTGATCCTGACCTATTCCCATGAACTGGACCTGGAACTCTGCAACCGGTTGCTGCGACATGATTTTACCTTTGCCGGGCTGATCGGCTCGGCTACCAAATGGGCACGATTCCGGTCGCGGTTGGCCGCGCTTGGCCACACGCCGCAACAGATCGACCGTATCACTTGTCCCATCGGCGATCCCGCCCTGGGCAAACATCCCGCATGCATCGCCATCGGCGTTGCCGCCCGGCTGTTGCGTCCGGAGCAAAGCGGCATCACAAGGAAGGAGCTCAGCGCGTGAGCACACCACTTCTGAGCATCAAGGGCCTGACCAAGGCCTATCCCGGCGTTGTCGCCAACGACAATGTCAGTTTCGACATTGGCGAAGGCGAGGTGCATGCCCTGCTGGGCGAGAACGGCGCGGGCAAGTCCACGCTGGTCAAGATGATCTATGGGCTGGTCAAGCCCGACAGCGGCAGCATGACCCTGCGCGGCGCGCCTTATGCGCCGCCCGAACCGCGCGCGGCGCGGGCCGACGGGATTGCCATGGTGTTCCAGCATTTCTCGCTGTTCGACGCGCTGAACGTGGCCGAGAACATCGCGCTGGGGATGGAGAACCCGCCCGCGATGGGCGATCTGGCCGCGCGCATCCGCGCAGTGAGCGAGACCTATGGCCTGCCGCTTGATCCGTTCCGCACGGTGGGTGACCTGAGCGCGGGCGAGCGGCAGCGGGTCGAGATCATCCGCTGTCTGCTCCAGGATCCCAAGCTGCTGATCATGGACGAGCCGACCAGCGTGCTGACGCCGCAGGAGGTGGAGATCCTGTTCCAGACGCTGCAGAAGCTGCGCTCCGAGGGCACCTCGATCCTCTATATCAGCCACAAGCTGGAGGAAATCCGCACGCTTTGCGACCACGCGACCATCCTGCGGCTGGGCAAGAACGTGGGCGAATGCACCCCGCGCGAGACCTCGGCCCGCGACATGGCCGAGATGATGGTGGGCACGGCGCTGAAGACGCCGGAACGGTCGGGCCGCGAGTTCGGCGAGATCGCGCTGGATATCTCGGGCCTGTCGGTGCCCTCGCCCAGCGAATTCGGGACCTCGCTGAAGAACGTCCATATGACGGTGCGCAAGGGCGAGGTTCTGGGCATCGGCGGGGTTGCGGGCAACGGGCAGGACGAGCTCTTGGCGGTTCTGTCGGGCGAGATCCTGACGGCGGCGGACGCGGTCAAGAAGGATGGCCAGCCGGTGGGCCGGCTGGGTCCGGTGGCGCGGCGGCGGCTGGGTCTGCTGACGGCACCCGAGGAGCGGCTGGGCCATGCGGCGGCGCCCAATATGAGCCTGACGGAAAACGCGCTGCTCACCGGATCGGTGCGCGAAGGGCTGGAAAGCAACGGGTTCCTGAAATGGGCCGAAACGCAGGCATTCGCCGAGCGGATCATCAAGGAATTCGACGTGCGCACGCCGGGCCCGGAAAACGCGGCGCGCTCGCTGTCGGGCGGCAACCTGCAAAAATTCGTCATCGGGCGCGAGGTGTTGCAGAACCCTGACGTGCTGGTGGTGAACCAGCCCACATGGGGTGTGGATGCATCGGCGGCCGCCGCGATCCGGCAGGCGCTCTTGGATCTGGCGGCCAAGGGTACGGCGGTGGTCTGCATCAGCCAGGACCTGGACGAGCTGATGGAGATCTCGGACACGTTCGCGGCGCTGAACGAGGGGCGGCTGAGCGCGCCGCGCACCACTGTCGGTCTGACCGTGGACGAGATCGGCCTGATGATGGGCGGTGCCCACGGGATGGAGGTGGCGCATGTCTGACATTTCCCCCGACAACAAGAAGAACAGGGAGACGCGCGCATGATCGTGCTGGAGAAACGTCCGCAGCCTTCGCGCACTTGGTCGATGGCAACGCCGCTGGTGGCGGTGCTGGCGACAATGATCTGCGGCGGGCTGCTGTTCGCGGTACTGGGCAAGAACCCGGTCGAGGCGATCGGCACCATCTTTTGGGAGCCGCTGTTTGGTGAATATGCGTTCTACTATCGCCCGCAATTGCTGGTGAAGGGCGCGCCGCTGGTGCTGATCGCCATCGGCCTCTCGTTGGGTTTTCGTGCGGGCATCTGGAACATCGGCGCCGAGGGACAGTATATCATGGGCGCCATCGTCGGCGCCGGTGTCGGTCTGGCCTTCTACCCGATGGAGGCCTTCTATATCTTTCCCCTGATGGTACTCGCGGGCGCTTTTGGCGGCTGGGTCTGGGCAATGATCCCTGCTTTCCTCAAGGTTCGGTTCGGCACCAACGAGATCCTGGTCTCGCTGATGCTGGTCTATGTGGCCGAGCAATTCCTTGCCTCGATGTCGCTGGGCCTTCTGAAGAACCCCGAAGGCTTCGGCTTTCCCGGCTCGCGCAACCTGCAATCCTATGCCAGCGCTCATAACGCCGAACTGATCGAGGGATCGGGGATGCATTGGGGCGTGGTGGCGGCGTTTGTCGCGGTGATATTTGCCTATGTGCTGCTCAACCGGCACATGACTGGGTTCCACATCCGCCTGACCGGCGAGGCGCCGCGCGCGGCGCGGTTCGCGGGCGTGAAACCTGCCCGGCTGATCCTGTTCTGCCTGGGCATGTCCGGCGCGCTGGCCGGGCTGGCGGGGCTGTTCGAGGTCTCGGGCCCGTCGGGCCAGATCAGTATCGATTTCAACGTGGGCTATGGCTTTACCGCGATCATCGTGGCCTTTCTGGGCCGGTTGCATCCCGTGGGCATCCTGCTGGCCGGGGGGCTGATGGCGCTGACCTATATCGGCGGCGAGATCGCACAGGGCAGTCTGGGCCTGCCCGCGGCCGCGATCCAGGTGTTCCAGGGGATGCTCTTGTTCTTCCTGCTGGCGCTGGATCTGTTGACCAATTACCGCATCCGTGCGGCCCGCAAAGAGGTGGCGTGAACCATGGACCTGTCTGCAATCAATCCCGTCCTGCTGGTGGCCTCTCTCATGGTCGCGGCAACCCCTCTCTTGCTGGCCGCCATCGGTGAGCTGGTGGTGGAAAAGGCCGGTGTCCTGAACCTCGGTGTCGAGGGCATGATGATCACCGGCGCCATCTGCGGCTTTGCCATCTCGGTCGAGACCGGCTCGCCCTGGCTGGGCTTCATCGCCGCCGCCATCGGGGGGGCCATCCTGTCGCTGCTCTTTGTGCTGATGACCCAGGTGGCGCTGGCCAACCAGGTCGCCAGCGGTCTGGCGCTGACGCTGTTCGGCCTGGGGCTGAGCGCGCTGATGGGCCAGTCTTATGTGGGGATCAAACCGCCCGCGATGGGGCGGCTCGACCTGCCGGTGCTGAGCGATCTGCCCGTGGTGGGGCCAATCCTGTTCAGCCATGACCCGATCCTCTATCTGGGCATCCTGCTGACCGGCGCGGTCTGGTGGGTTCTGAAATACAGCCGCGCGGGCCTGATCCTGCGCGCGGTGGGCGAAAACCACGATGCCGCCCATGCGCTGGGCTACAAGGTGATCCGCATCCGCGTTCTGGCGATCCTGTTCGGCGGCGCCTGCGCGGGGCTGGGCGGTGCCTATATCAGCCTGATCCGGGTGCCCCAGTGGACCGAAGGCATGACCGCCGGTGTCGGCTGGATCGCCCTGGCTCTGGTGGTGTTTGCCAGCTGGAAACCCTGGCGCGCGCTGCTCGGTGCCTATCTTTTTGGCGGCGTCACCGTGGTCCAGCTGAACCTTCAGGCGGCGGGCGTTGCCATCCCCGTCGAGTATCTGGCAATGTCGCCCTATCTCATCACGATCCTTGTGCTTGTGATCCTTTCCGCGGACAAGAGCGGTGCGCCTGCCGCACTTGGACGCAGCTTCCACGCCTCTCATTGACGAGGGGCCAACCACAACGAAACTGCAAACGAACCATAAAGGGGAGTCACTACATGAAATTCACCTCACTTCTCGCAAGTGCCGCAATGGTGCTTGGTCTGGCGACCGGCGCCATGGCGGAGGACAAGACCAAGGTCGGTTTTGTCTATGTCGGCCCGGTCGGCGACGGCGGCTGGACCTATGAGCACGACAAGGGCCGCCAGGCCGTCGAGGCGGAATTTGGCGACAAGGTCGAAACCGTGTTCGTCGAAAGCGTGCCCGAAGGCCCCGATGCCGAGCGGGTGATGACCCAGATGGCGCTCGAAGGCGCCGATCTGATCTTTACCACCTCGTTCGGTTACATGGACCCCACGATCAACGTGGCCAAGAAGTTCCCGAAGGTGAAGTTCGAGCATGCCACCGGCTATAAGCAGGCCGAGAACGTGTCGGTCTATTCGGCCCGTTTCTATGAAGGCCGCGCCGTGCAAGGTACCATCGCCGGGCGCATGACCAAGTCGAACATCGTGGGTTATATCGGCTCCTACCCGATCCCCGAAGTGATCCGCGGCATCAACTCGGCCTTCATCCACGCCCGCAAGGTGAACCCGGACGTGCAGTTCAAGATCGTCTGGGCCTATACCTGGTTCGATCCGGCGAAAGAGGCCGATGCTGCCAAGGTGCTCATTGAACAGGGTGCGGACGTGATCCTGCAGCACACCGACTCGACCGCGCCGCAGGCCGCCGCGCAGGCCGCCGGCAACGTGATCACCTTTGGCCAGGCCTCGGACATGAGCGAATATGCCCCGATGCCGCGCGTCAGCTCGATCATCGACAACTGGGCGCCCTATTACATCGCCCGCACCAAGGCGGTGATGGATGGCACCTGGACCAGCGTAAGCACCTGGGACGGCATCGGTGCCGGCATGGTGGGCATCGGCGAGATCTCGGACGCGGTTCCGGCCGATGTGAAGGCCGAGGCGCTGGCGCTGAAGGACGCGCTTGCCAACGGCTCTTATCACGCATTCACCGGCCCGCTGAAGAAGCAGGACGGGTCGGACTGGCTGGCCGAAGGCGAAACCGCAGATGACGGCACGCTGGCGGGCATGAACTTCTACGTCGAAGGCATCGAAGGCGACATCCCGAACTGATCCCCGGCCTGATGACCGGACCAAAGGCCCCGCCCCGGCGGGGCCTTTTTCTTTGCGGCTTGCACCGCCGGGCCAAGAAAATTCGTCGAATTTTCTTGGCCGTTCCACCCGGCTCCGATCGGAAAAAACGTGCCGATGCGTGTATGATGGTTCGGTTTTCCCGCATAGGGTGCGACCCGTTCAGCGTGTACCCTGTCCCTGCCCCATACGTATTTTCAGGGGTGGCATTTTCATAAAGGAGACTGACATGGCACGTTTTGTTGTCGATACCGGCAATCTGGAAATGGACAAGACCACCGAGATGGAGCTTCAGGGCGAAATCCAGAAGCTGGTCCTTGGCCATATCGCCCGCACCGGGTTCGAGAAGCCCTGGGTGACGAAGTTCCCCCGCGACTGGTACGGAATCATCCTGCACCCCGAACTCGACCCGTTGCTGGAGCGGGAAAAGCAGATGGGCAACATGCTCGCCCGCCTGGGGTGAGGCCGATGTCCAGCCCCGACAGAACCTGCCCGAGCGCGCGCTGCGCGCCGGGCAACCAGCTCTTGGGCGTCAAGGGGTCGGACGGGCATGTGCGCCATCTGCGCAGTTCCATGACCATCGACGCCGATTTCGTCGAAACCGCCTCTGCCCATGGCAAGCCCGAGGCGCGCATGCGCTTTTCCTCCCCCTGCGCGACCTCGGGCTGTGCGCAATGGACCGGCAGCCGCTGCGGGGTGATCGACCATGTGCTGGAGCATCTGGAAGCGGCCCGTGTGCCTCTGGCCAATAGCCTGCCGCTCTGCCCGATCCGCGCCAGTTGCCGCTGGTTCGATCAGACCGGCGAAACCGCCTGTCGCGCGTGCAGCATGGTGATCACCGATCAGTCCGTGATCGCCGCCGAATAGGAAAGGGGCCGGAAACGGCCCCTTTCGCCTGATCACCGTGATGCTTTAGTGGCCCCCCGAGAAAACCAGGGTTTGCATCGGCATCAGCAGTACCCGCAGCCGCAGGCCTGCGGCATGCACCACGCCGATTGTGTCCACCACATGCAAAAAGGCGCGTTCGAAGCCACCCAGGTCAGGGTCATGCTCCAGACGGTCATGGTTGTTGGTGTACACGTTGGCAAGGCAGGCGCTGCCCGGTGGCAGCAGATCGGCCCCGCCTTCGTAGAGCGGCTCCAAATAGACGGTCACGCTGCCGGGCGTCAGGTTCTTGGCCGGGTCGCGCAGCACGTCGCTGGGGTGGATCTGTCCCGAGGGGATCACGTCCTGCACCGCCACCACCACCATGGGAACGATGGTAAAGGGCTTGGTCATGCAACCGATCTCGCCGACCATGCCCGGTTTGATCACTTGTGCCGCCATCTGATTGAACCCGGCCTGGAACCGGCCCCGGCCCGAATCCGACGGCACCAGAAGACCCGCAGGGCGCAGCAGCGGGCTGACATAGTCACCGACCTCAAGCCCGAACTGTTCGATACGGCCAGCTACCCCTGCGACGATCAGGGTCTTTCCCAGTTCGGCCTCGGCCAGTTCAAGCTGCGCCTGGGCGCTGGCCATCTGTGCCGGGATCAGAACGTCGATCTGCTGCTGCGCTGCCGCCTTGCCGGCCTCGGCCGCCTGCAACAGCGCCTCACGCTCGCTCACCAGATTGTCCAGCCGCTCGATTTCTGTCAGGCGCACGGCGCTCGACCCCTGATCCTTGAGCGTCTGGTTGCGGGCCAGATCCTCTTGCGCCTGGGTCAGCGCCGCCCGTGCCTGGGCAATGCCAGCATCGGCCATGGCCAGATCGGTTACCGCCAGTTTGCGCGCCGCCTCGATCTGGGCGATGCCGGCATTGGCCGCCTCGACTGCCGCCCTTTGCGAGAGGCCCTCAAGGCGTAGAATCGGCTGGCCCGCTTCGATTACCTGGTTGTTGGTCACATAGATCTCTTCGACGCGCCCGCCGACCTGGGGCAGGATCGTCACCGTGCGGAAATACGAGGTTACCGCGTTGGTCGCAGGATGAAAGTAGAAGAGCGTGGTGATGACCGTCAGGGTCAGCATCGCACAACTGGTAAGCCCCCAGCGCAATTCATACCAGACCGAGAACAGGGTTAGCTCATGCCCAATGCGCTTGCCCTGAACATAGCGGCGGAACAGATAGTCCGGCAAAAGCGTGACAAGCGCGCAGAGTATCGTTTCGAGCATGGGTCAGTGCCCCTCTGTCGCAGCGGCAGGATGGGAATGCGGTTCGGCAACCGTCTCAGGCGATGCATCGTCCTGCCTCTCGGAATCGGTGCCGCGCGCGCGGATTGCATCGGCGATGGCGCGCAGCGGTGCGGCCAGATCGGGAAGCTGGAACCCCGCCACCAGAACCGCAGCCACCCAGAACACGTTGTTATGAGTAAAGAGCGCCAGCAGCGCCAGAATCCCCACCAGCTGGAACTGGGAATGGTTGCTTTTGTGGGCCATGCGCTCCGGCAGGGCATGCAGGGTGAAATAGCCAACGCCGATCAGCAGGATCAGGCCAATGGTAAAGACCGCCATGAAACCCAGCAGGAAATCACTGCCGTCGGTGGCCACGATATAGGACGGCACATGTCCGGATGCCATCGGATGTATGTTCTCCGCGCTCAAACTGCTCTCCCGAAAACACTTAATCAGTCAGCGCAACTATGCGCCGCCGGAACCGCAGGGTGCAAGCCGTCGCGATCAAATAGGATTTGATCTTTTCGACCCTTTCGGTGCGTGCCATTGTCCGCGCATGACATCGCTCCTCACCACCCCCGACGGCAGCCCGGCAAGCGCTTTTGCCTTTGGAACCATGCAATTTGGCGGCCGCGCAGACGCGGCAGCATCGGCGGCAATGTTCGACGCCTGCCGCCAGGCGGGCCTCAGCCATTTCGACACCGCCTATGTGTATACCGGCGGCCAGTCCGAGACCCTTTTGGGAGAGATGATCCGGGCCGAGCGCGAACGGCTCTTTATCGCCACCAAGGTGGGCTATGACGGAGGCGCGGGCGCTGCCAACATGCGCGCGCAATTCGATGTCTGCCGACAGCGGCTGGGTCTCGACATGGTCGATGCGCTTTATCTGCATCGGTTCGACCCCGATACCGACCTGAACGAAACGATGGAGTGTTTTGCGCGGCTGCGGGACGAGGGGAAGATCCGCTATGTCGGCCTGTCGAATTTCGCCGCCTGGCAAGTGATGAAGGCAGTCGCTGTGGCCAGCCTGTTCGACCTGCGCATCGACCTGATGCAGCCAATGTACAATCTGGTCAAGCGCCAGGCCGAGGTCGAGATCCTGCCGATGTGCGCCGACCAAGGGATCAATGTGGCCGCCTATTCGCCGCTGGGCGGTGGCCTGTTGACCGGGAAATATGCGGGAGGCGGTGCCGGACGGCTGACCGAGGATCACCGATATGCCGCGCGCTATGGTATGGACTGGATGCCGCGCGCGGCCGAAGGGCTGGCCGAGATCGGGGCCGAGTTGGGCGTCGATCCGGCGACGCTGGCGGTCGCCTGGGTGGCGGCCAGCCCGCTGGGCGCGCAACCCATCGTCTCGGCCCGTTCAGCCGAGCAGTTGCGCCCCTCGCTGGCGGCAATGGAATTTCAGATGTCGCCGGAGCTTTATGCGCGGCTCACGGCGCTGAGCCCGACGCCGCCCCCGGCGACGGACAGGATCGAGGAACAGGCATGATCGACTTTCTGGTGATCGGCGGCGGTATCGCGGGCCTGAGCGCGGGCGCGCGCCTGTCGGCGCATGGCAAGGTGACGGTGCTCGAGGCCGAGGACGCGCTGGGCTACCACGCCTCGGGCCGCTCGGCGGCGCTGTTCGAGGCGGCTTATGGCAAGCCTGCGGTGGTGGCATTGAACCGGGCCAGCGCCGATTATCACCACACCGCCAATGGCGGCTACCTGACCCCGCGCGGGCTGATGCTGGTGGGTGGCGCAGATCAGGCGAATGCGTTTCAGACGGATGTCGCCGACATGGAGATGACGCCGATTTCGGTGGACGAGGCGCGGGCCATGGTGCCGATCCTGAACCCGGAAACGGTGGTCTATACCGCCCATCATCATGAGGCCTGGGATATCGACACCGACCGGCTGAT
Source organism: Ruegeria pomeroyi (assembly GCF_021405525.1). Classification (GTDB taxonomy): domain Bacteria; phylum Pseudomonadota; class Alphaproteobacteria; order Rhodobacterales; family Rhodobacteraceae; genus Ruegeria_B; species Ruegeria_B alba. The sequence goes on along the minus strand of NZ_JAGQAG010000001.1, from coordinate 904,272 downwards.
GCAGGATTTCGCGCGTGTCATTCGCGGCAATGGCGGCGCAGTGCTGACCCGGCGGCGGGTGACGCGGATATCACACGGCGCGGTCTGGCAGGTCGAGGCCGGAGAGGTCTTCGAGGCGCGCAACATCGTCAACGCCGCAGGCGCCTGGGCCGACCAGGTGGCGGTGATGGCGGGGGTGGCACCCATCGGTTTGCAACCCTATCGCCGGTCCATGGCGCGGATCCCCGCGCCGGGCGGACATGACGTGAACGGCTGGCCGATGCTGATGGGTGTCGGCGAGACCTGGTACGCCAAGCCCGATGCGGGCAAGCTGATCGTCTCGCCCGCCGATGCCGACCCGGTCGAGCCGCAGGACGCATGGGCCGATGACATGGTGCTGGCCGAGGGGCTGGCGCGCTATCAGGAGATGGTGACCGAGGAAGTCACCCGGATGGACAGCAACTGGGCGGGCTTGCGCAGTTTTGCCCCCGACCGGGTGCTGGTGCTTGGGCCGGACCCAGATCAGCATGATTTCATCTGGTGCGCCGGTCAGGGCGGCTATGGGTTCCAGACCTCGCCCGCGGCCTCGCAACTGCTGTGCGACCTGGTGACAGGCGCCGCGCCCGAGATCGAAGCCGGGGTGGTGGCGCAGTTGCGGCCGGAGCGGCTGAGATGAGCCGCAAGCCGCCCTCGGTCGCCAGTATCGCTACGACTGGTGAAGGTGCGCGCATGCTCGCGCCCGCCGCGGAACGGAACGTGGGCGTACTCTGCGACCTGCTGGAGCAGGTGGCACCGCATCAGGGCCGCGCGCTGGAACTGGCCAGCGGCACCGGCCAGCATGTCAGCGCCTTTGCCACGCGGCTGCCGGGGCTTCACTGGCAACCATCCGAAGTGGACGCCCGGCGCCGCGCCAGCATCGACGCCTATTGCGAGGGCCTGGACAATGTCGCGCCAGTGCAGGAGCTGAACGCGACGCGCCCCGGCTGGGGTGCAAATTGGGCGGGTCAGGACCTGGTGGTGCTGATCAACCTGCTGCACCTGATTTCCGAGGCTGAGGCCGCGACCCTGATCGCCGAGGCCGCCGCCGCGCTGGCGCCAGGCGGGCGGCTGGTGATCTATGGCCCCTTCATGCGGGCGGGCGAATTGACCAGCGAGGGCGATGCACGGTTTCACGCCGCCCTGACGGCAGATGATCCCGAAATCGGATACAAGGACGATTTCGACACGATGGACCGAATGCAGGCCGTCGGGCTTGAGATGGCCGACGTGGTCGAGATGCCCGCCAACAATCTGGCCCTGATCGCTGAAAAGCCGCGGGTCTGATCCAGATCAAGGCCGCCGGGCCGGCAACCCTTACACATGCCGATGTCAATATGTGTGTAAGGACATTCGAATGAACTGGAACGACAAGCTGTCAGCCACCCGCGCGGGGCTGCGCAATCTGCATGGCGCCATTCCCGACACCGCCCGCGCCTTTGGCGCGCTGGGCAAGACGGTCAAGGAAGGCGGCACGCTGGATTTCAAGACCAAGGAATTCGTGGCGCTCGGCATCTCGATCGCGTCGCGCTGCGAGCCCTGCATCTCTCTGCATGTCGAGGCGCTGGTCAAGGCCGGTGCCAGCCGCGAGGAACTGTCCGATGTGTTGGCCATGTCGATCCAGATGGGGGGCGGCCCATCGATGATGTATGCCGCCAAGGCACTGGAGTGTTTCGACGAACTGGTCGGGTAACAAGCGGTCCGGGGCGCGGACGAAGCGCGCGCCCCGCCACATCCGGGATCAGCCGTAGATATGGCCGCCCAGGTATTTGCCACCATTGTCGCAACAAAAGGTGACGACGCGTTTGCCCGGCCCGATTTCTTGCGCCAGCTGGATTGCGGCAACCACGTTCAGGCCGGTCGAGCCGCCACCGAAGACGCCGGTTTCCCGCGCCAAGCGTCGGCACATCTCGAATCCCTGCTCCTGATCAATCGCCCGTATGTCAGACAGCCGCCCACGGTCCAGAAAGGGCGGTTCAAAGCCGACCCCCACCCCTTCGACGCGGTGCGCGCCGCCCTTGCCGGTGGTGAGCAACGGTGATTGCAGCGGTTCGAGCGCGATCACCTGCGCCGTGACCCCGGCCTGTGTCAGGCCATCGGCCGCACCCATCAGCGCCGCCCCGGTGCCAACTGCCGAGACCAGAACATCGACCTGCCCGCCCAGAGCCTCCGCAATCTCGCGCCCCATCGGCGCGTATCCCGCGCGCACGTCGGGCGAGCCGAACTGATCGGCGTAGTAGCTGCCCGGTTCCCCGGCCAGTGCAAAGGCGCGCGCCTTCATCCGCTGGATCAGGTCTGGCGTGATGCCCTGACCATGGCTCTCCTCAACCAGAACCTCGGCGCCGAAGGCCGCCATCGCCTGCCGCTTGCTGGCCGAGAAGGCATCGGAAAACACCGCCGTGAAGCGCAGCCCCAGCACCGCCGAGACAAAGGCCAGCGCGGTTCCGGTGCTGCCGCCGGTGTATTCGACCACCCGGTCGCCCGGGCGCAGGTCGCCCCGCCGCATGGCACCGCCCAAGACCGATATGGCCATGCGGTCCTTGTAGGACCCGGTGGGATTGCCGCCTTCGAGCTTGATCCAGATCTCGGCGCCGCCTTCCGGCTCCAGCGCGCGGAGGCGGACCAGCGGTGTGTTGCCGACTGCCGTCAATGTGTCGTCACCACGCATCCCGTTAACCATTCGACGTCAACACACAGTCCCATTCGCTGCCGTCCGGGTCGGGGTCGCGATACAGGGCACTGTCGCCCTTGGTCCAGATCGAACGGCCAAAGCTGCCCTCGTATTTCGCACCCGACCCGGTCGGCACCAGGGTACCGGTATCGATGCTGTCGCCGCGTTCGAACCGGACGCTGGGCAGTTCGGTGGCATAGAAATATGTCACGACCTCGTTCGCCGGATTGCCGCCGCAGGCCCAGAAGGCAATGCCGGTCGGCTCCTCCAGCATCCAGCGAGCGACCAGCTCGCCCTCGCGCCGCAGATAGGTATCGGCGATACAGGTACGCAAATCGCCCGCCTTCCAGCACTCGTCGCGGCCCTTGATCCAGCCGCGCTGTTCGGCGCGCAGGCTCTGTTTTGCCTGCTCGGCGCCAGTGTCCAATCCGTCGATCACCGCAAGCGCCGCAGTGTAGCGTTCCGCAACCAGCCGATCGAGCCGGGCAAGGTCGGCATCCTCACAGATCAGGGTTTCGACATCGCTCTGTGCCTTGGAGCAGTCGAAGGAGGGGCCTTCCTGAGCGAACGCCGGGGCGGCCAGCAGAAGGCACAAGGTGAAACAGGCGCGCATGGCGTCTCTCCTGAATGGCGAACTCAAAATCGCCATTACTCTAGCACACCATCACCACGGACCAAAACCGGCGTCAGCGCCCGCCGCGCAGTTTGCGCAGGCCGGTGATTGCGGTTTCGATCTGGCCAAGGCCCGGATTGTCGCGCAGGTGGATAGCGCGGCAGGCAAGCCGCATCTCGGGCGCGCCACGCACCGCGTGCAGCCGCCCGCGCCGCAGCGAGCCCATGACCATCGTATCGGGGAAATACCCCACCCCGCCGCGCCGCATCAGATAGCGCAGCCCCATCGCCGCATTGCCCAGAACGATATGCTGACGGCTGCCGGGCGGCATCACCTGTTGCCAGAGCCGGTCGTATTCGGCGCAGAATTCCAGGTTGATGAACAGCGGCATCTCGTCCTGCCCGAGGGTAAGGGGCCGGTCGGATACCAGCGTCAGCCGTTCGTCGGGCAGGTCAGTAACCTCGATCCCGGGCTGCGTCGGGCGGTCATGTACCAAAGCCAGGTCGACAAGGCGTTCGGCCACCGCCACCCCCATATCAAGCGCATGGTCATAGTTCAGGGTGAAGGGCACGACGCCCTGTTCCTGTTCCAGCCAGACCGCCATATCGACCAGGAGCGCATCCCAGAGCGACAGCTGCGCGCCCAGCCGCAAGGCGCCGCGCGCGCCGGGGCCGGCGGCCATTTCGGCTGTGACGAAGGTCCAGGTGCGCAGCATCTGCTCGGCATGCGGGCGGAACCGTTGTCCGGCAAGGCTGAGGCGCGTGCCAGCCGGACCACGCTCGAAAAGCGCGACCCCCAGCGCGGTTTCAAGCGCCTTGATGCGGGCGCTGACAGCGGTCTGGGTGACGTTGAGCCCACGGGCTGCCGCGTGGAAACTGCCGGCCTCGGCAATGGCGAGAAAGGTTTCAAGCGCGGCTATCTGCATAACTGAAAAGATTTTCACATCACTCTGAGCAAATCAATTCGTTTTTCTGCTCAGTCGCGCTCTGCTACCTTTGCCCCAGGCAGACACGAAGGAAACGCGCCATGCTGGACAAGTCACAAAAACCCACCTGGACCAGTTTCGAAGAGGCCACCCAGGCCGATTGGGACGCGGTGATGGAATATGAAGAGGCCTATAACGCCGCCCTGCCCGACCGGATACTGGACGCGATCCGCTCGCTGGACGAGGCCTGGACCCCCTACCCGATCAACCGCTATCAGCACTCGCTTCAGGCCGCGACCCGCGCCCATGCCGATGGCGCCGAGGACGAGATCGTGGTGGCCGCCCTGGTGCATGACGTGGGCGATATCCTGTCGCCCTACAACCACGGCGAACTGGCCGCGGCGATGATGAAACCCTATGTCAGCGAGAAATGTTACTGGATCCTGCAACATCACTGCGTGTTCCAGGGCTATTATTACAACCATTACTGGGGCGGCGACCGCAACGCCCGCGACAAGTATCGCGACAGCCCCTATTGGGAAGACGCGCGTTACTTCTGCCATGAATACGACCAATGCGCGTTCGACCCGGACTATCCGACCAAACCGCTGGAATTCTTCGAACCCATTCTGCGGCGGGTGCTGTCCCGCGGCGGCGGTCACATGGAGCTGAACGAGACCGCCGAAGGATAAGCGACGGAACAACGCCTCCCACCCGTTTCAGGTAATACCGGAACACATGACAGGGAGCGCGCTGATGAAATCCGCGATTCTGCTGGCCGCGATGGCCCTTGCCTCGATCCTGCAACAGTTGGCCCTGCGTGGGGCGGGGCCTCTCTAAGCGCCCGCGCCGCGCCCCGCGCGGCGCCCGGCCCAACGGGAGGGGGTGCATCTTTGATGCGCCTCCGACGGGCGGGAGCCCCCCTGCGGCGAAATGGCCCGACGGATTGGGGCGCATCACCCGTTTGACGCATGAATGCCGTCAAACAGGAGTAACTCTGATGCGCCTTCTCCTTCTCGCTTCGGCCTGTGCCCTTGGCACCGCCGCCCTGGCCCAGGGCACGCCCGGAGCGCATTTCATCGAAAACTGGGACATGGATGGCGACGGGCTGATCACCGTGGCCGAGATCGCCGAGAAACGCGGCGAGATTTTCGTGATGTTCGACCAGAACGAAGATGGCGCGCTGGATGCCGCCGAATATGACCTGTTCGACGAAACCCGACGTGCCGATATCGAGGCCAATGCCGGTGGCCGCAAGGGGCCGATGGCGCTGGTCGATCAGGCGATGGACCGCACCTTCAACGATGCCGATGGCGACGGTCTGGTCTCGCTCGACGAGTTCGGCGCCCAGGCCCCCGCCTTCTTCGACATGCTCGACAAGAACGGCGATGGCGTGATCAGCAGCGCCGATTTCAAACCGGGCGGCTGAAACAAGAACGGCCCCGGGTGTCCGGGGCCGTCTCTTCATTCTCAAGGGAGGCGTCAGCCGTCCTTGCGGATGGTCTCGTTCTTGGGGTCATAGGGGCTGTCGCAGGTCACGACTGCGTCCCACAGCTGATCCAGCATCTTGACCTTCAGCTTGGTGCCTTCGACCGCCAGCTCAGGCTTCACATAGCCCATGCCGATCGACTTCTCGAAGGCCACCGAATAGCCACCCGAGGTCAGACGACCGACGCGCTCGCCTTCGGGCGTATAAAGCGCCTCGCGACCCCAGGGATCGGCATCGGCGGGCCCGTCGATCAGCAGCGTGCAGCATTTGGAGCGGATGCCCTTGGCCTCCATCTCGGCCTTGCCGTGGAAGTCTTTGCCAAGGTCCACGAAACGCGGCAGATCGGCCTCCAGCGGGGTCGCATCGCGGCCCAGTTCGGTGCCAAACGCGCGATAGCTCTTCTCCTGACGCAGCCAGTTCTGGGCGCGGGCGCCAACCAGCTTCATCCCGTGCTTTTCACCGGCAGCCAGCAGCAGATCCCACAGGTAGCGCTGCATCTCGATCGGGTGATGCAACTCCCAGCCCAGCTCACCCGTATAGGCCACACGGATCGCGTTCACAGGGCACATACCCAGTTCGATCTGACGGGCCGACAACCACGGGAAACGCTTGTTCGAGAGGGCGGTTTCGGGATCGGCGTCCTTGATCACCTCTTTCAGCACGTCGCGCGATTTGGGCCCGGCGATGGCAAAGACGCCCCACTGGGTGGTGACATCCTGGATCTCGATATAGCCGAACTCCTCCATCTTGTCCTCGGCCGCCTTGCGCAGGAAGTCGGCGTCATACTCCGTCCACGCCCCGGCGGAGACGATGTAGTAGTTGTTCTCGCCATTGCGCACGATGGTGTATTCGGTGCGGGTGGTGCCAGCGCTGGTCAGCGCATAGGTCAGGTTGATCCGGCCCACTTTCGGCAGCTTGTTGCAGGTGAACCAGTCCAGGAACTGGGTGGCGCCGGGGCCCTTGACCACGTGCTTGGTAAAGGCGGTGGCGTCGATCAGACCCACGCCGTTGCGGATCGCCTTGGCCTCGTCGACGGCGTATTGCCACCAGCCGCCACGGCGGAAGCTGCGCGCGTCATGGTCGAAATTTTCGGGCGCATCGAGCGGGCCGTAATAGTTCGGACGCTCCCAACCGTTGACGAAACCAAACTGCGCGCCCAGCGCCTTTTGCCGATCATAGGCGGGCGCGGTGCGCAGCGGGCGGCAGGCCTCGCGCTCTTCGTCCGGGTGGTGCAGGATGTAGACGTGTTCGTAGCATTCCTCGTTCTTGCGCGCCGCGAACTCGGTGGTCATCCAGTTCGAGCTGTAGCGCTTGGGATCGAGGCTGGCCATGTCGATCTCGGCCTCGCCATCGACCATCATCTGCGCCAGGTAATAGCCGGTGCCGCCGGCGGCGGTGATGCCAAAGGAGAAGCCCTCGGCCAGCCACATGTTGCGCAGGCCCGGTGCGGGGCCGACCAGCGGGTTGCCATCGGGCGTGTAGCAGATCGGGCCGTTGAAATCGTCCTTGAGGCCGCTTTCGGCGCAGGAGGGCACGCGCTCGGCCATCGCCATGTACTGATCGGCGATCCGGTCAAGATCGAGCGGGAACAGATCGGCGCGGAAGCTGTCCGGCACGCCATATTCGAAGCGCGCGGGCGCGCCATGTTCGTAGATGCCGAGGATCCAGCCGCCGCGTTCCTCGCGGGCATAGGATTCGTTGTCGGCGTCGCGCACCACGGGGTGCTCGGGGTTGCCCGCCTCGCGCCATTTGACCAGTTCGGGGTCCTGATCCATGACGATGAAGGTGTGCTCAACCGGGATCGCCGGCATCTTGATGCCCAGCAGCTTGGCGGTGCGCTGCGCGTGGTTGCCCGATGCGGTGACGACATGCTCGGCGGTGATCACGACCTGTTCGTCGGAGGGCACGAGGTTGCCGCCTTTTTCCACCATCTTGGTGCAGGTCACTTCCCAATGGGTGCCGGTCCAGTGGAAGGCATCGGCCTGCATCTTGCGCACGATCTCCACGCCACGCTGGCGCGCGCCCTTGGCCATCGCCTGGGTCACGTCGGCGGGGTTAATATAACCGTCCTCGGTGTGATAGATCGCACCTTTGAGGTCCGAGGTCTCGATCAGCGGCCAGCGTTCCTTGATTTGGTCCGGGGTCAGCCACTCGTATTTCACGCCACAGGTCTCGGCGGTCGAGGCATAGAGCATATACTCGTCCATACGATCCTGCGTCTGCGCCATGCGCAGGTTGCCGACCACGGCGAAACCGGCATTCAGCCCGGTTTCCTCTTCCAGCGTCTTGTAGAAATCGACCGAGTATTGGTGGATATGAGTGGTCGCGTAGGACATGTTGAACAGCGGCAACAGGCCCGCCGCGTGCCAGGTCGAGCCGGAGGTCAACTCGTCACGCTCGATCAGCATGACGTCGTCCCAGCCGGCCTTGGCCAGGTGATAGGCGATCGAGGTACCGACGGCACCGCCGCCGACGACCAGTGCTTTGACTTGGGTTTTCATGGGACCGCTCTCCGGAATGAGTCTCTTTGGCATGGTTTATGCCGAAGCCCATTCTCACAAGCCAAGTCCATCCGACGCAAAAACGTGCAAAACCGACCTCCGCCTTGACAACGACGCGCGCGCCCGGTCCGGACACGGTCGCAATTGAGTATTTTGGGCGGAATGAAGGGCCATCACCGCTTCATTCCGCGACAAATACTCCCGCCGGAGGCGAGATTTTTCGTCGAAAAATCTCTGGCGTCGCCGCCGTACCGGTTAGAGAATCTTGCCCGGGTTCATGATGTTCAACGGGTCCAGTGCGGCCTTGATCGCGGTCATATAGCGGGTGGTCGCACCAAGTTCCTGGCCGAGATAGGCGCGTTTGCCCTGACCGATACCGTGTTCGCCCGTACAGGTGCCATCCATCGAGATGGCAAGCTCGGCCAGCCAGGCGGTGAACGCCTCGGTCTTGGCGATCTCGTCCGGGTCATCCTTGTCGATGAGCGGCGAGATGTGGAAATTGCCGTCGCCCACATGCCCGACCAGCGGCGCAAAAAGGCCGAGTTCCTCGGCCTTGGCGGTGGCGGCGTTGACGCATTCCGCCAGACGCGAAATCGGAACGCACACATCGGTGGCCAGCGCCGTGCGGCCCGGGCGCAGTTGCAGCGAGGCCCAGTAAAACTCGTGCCGCGCCTTCCAGAGCCGGTTGCGTTCCTCGGTCGAGGTGGTCCAGGCAAACCCGCTCCCCTCGTTTTCCTCGGCGATGCTGCCGAACAATTCGGCCTGCTCGGCGACGCCCGCCTCGGAGCCGTGGAACTCCAGCAGCAACAGCGGGGTTTCCGGCAGGTCAAGCTTGGAATGGGCGTTGACCGCCTGCACCGCAATCACATCGAGCAGTTCCATCCGCGCCACCGGGATGCCGAACTGGATCGTCGTCATCACCGCCTGACAGGCGGCATCGACCGTCGGGAAGGAGCAGCGGGCGGCCGAGATCGCCTCGGGGATGCCCTGCAGTTTCAGCGTGATCTCGGTGATGATGCCCAGAGTGCCCTCGGCGCCGATCATCAGCCGGGTCAGGTCATAGCCTGCCGAGGTCTTCTTGGCCCGTTGCGCGGTGCGGATCACCTCGCCGTCTGGCATCACCACTTCGAGCGCCAGGACATTGTCCTTCATCGTGCCATAGCGCACCGCGTTGGTGCCGCTGGCCCGGGTCGAAGCCATGCCACCCAGCGAGGCATTCGCGCCGGGGTCGATGGGAAAGAACAGGCCCTGGTCGCGCAGATGGGTGTTGAGCTGTTCGCGGGTGACGCCGGGCTGGACCACGCAATCCAGATCGCCCGCGTGCACGGCGAGAATATTGTTCATCTGCATCAGGTCGACCGAGATGCCGCCGGCGGGTGCGTTCACGTGCCCCTCGAGCGAAGTGCCGGTGCCAAAAGGGATGACCGGCACCTTGTGTTCGGCGCAGGTCTTGACGATCTCGGACACTTCGGCGGTGGAGGTGGGAAAGACCACCGCATCGGGCGGCTGGTTCTCGATCCAGGTGGTGGTGTGGCCATGCTGTTCGCGGATCGCCTGGCCGGTCTGTACCCGATCACCGAAGCGCTGTTTCAGGATACCGATCACGGTTTCGATGCCGGTCTCGTTACGCGGCAATGCGGTGATCTGAGCCATGTCTGTCCCCCCCTTGGCCCCGGCGGGCCAGCCCCGCCAAGGTTCATGTGTTAAGTAGAGAGCCGGGGGCTTGCGGGTCAATACCCACAAACCCCGACGGCCCTATTCGCCCATGGCGATGCCTTCGCGGCGGGTATCGGCAGCACCCTTGAGGGTTTCACCGATCTCGATGGCGTGCAGGCCCGAAGTCAGTGCCCGCACCGAGACCTTGTATCCGAGGCCGGTCAGCGCCTCTTCCATCCCGGCCGCATCGGTGCCCTCTTCCAGGTCATAGGTGCCGAAGCGGTTGACCAGATGCGGCGCGTTCAGCGCCTGTTGCACGTTCATCCCCCAATCAGCCCAGGCGATGATCGACTGGGCGACATAGCCGATGATGCGGCTGCCGCCGGGCGAGCCGATGGCCAGAACCGGCTTGCCATCCTGCGTGACGATGGTGGGCGCCATCGAGGAACGCGGGCGCTTGCCCGGCTCCAGCCGGTTGGCGATGGGCACGCCATTGTCATGGGTCTTGAACGAGAAATCGGTCAGCTCGTTGTTGAGCAGGAACCCGTTCGTCATCAGCCGCGAGCCAAAGCCGTTTTCGATGGTGGTGGTCATCGACAAGACGTTGCCATAGCGGTCCACGATCGAGATATGCGAGGTCGAAGGCAGCTCGATGGAAATGTCATCGGCCCAGTTCGAGGCATGGTCGAACTCCGGGTTGCCGGGGTCTGCGCTCTCGAGCGCATTGGGGCCGGCAAGCAACTCGCTGCGCGATTTCAGATAGGCGGGATCGACCAGACCCTTGGTGGGCATCGGCACGAAATCGCTGTCGGCCATGTAGCGGCCCCGGTCAGCGAATGCGAGGCGCGAGGCGTCGCCGATCAGGCGCCAGCTTTCGGGATTTTCGGCGCCCAGCGCCGCCAGGTCATAGGGCTCCAGCAGGCCCAGAATCTGCCCCACGGTCAGCGCGCCCGACGAGGGCGGTCCCATGCCGCAAACCTCAAAGGCGCGATAGCTGGCACAGACCGGTTCACGTTCGATCACCTGGTAAAGCGCCAGATCGGCCCCGGAGAGAACGCCGGGATTGCCCTCCGCATTGCGCACGGTGCGCACGATATCGGCGGCGATGGGACCGCCGTAAAAGGCGGCCGACCCTCCTGCGGCCAGCGCCCGCAGAGTGGCGGCATAAGCGGGGTTTTTCAGAGTATCACCGGCCTTGATTGCCGTGCCGCCGGGCAGGAAATATTCTGCCGTTTCGGGAAAGCGGCCGAGCCTTTCGGCGTCTTCCCCGACCAGACCAGCAAGGCGCGGCGAGACGGTGAAGCCGTTCTCGGCCAGCCAGATCGCATCGCCAAACAGCGCCCCCCAATTGGCCCGTCCCCAGCGGCGGTGCGCCTCTTCCAGCAGGGCGGGCGTGCCGGGCGTGCCGACCGAGCGGCCACCGACCACGGCATCGAAGAATTTCAGCGGCGCGCCGGTTTCGTCCTGAAACAGGGTCGGCGTTGCCTCGCGCGGGGCGGTTTCGCGGGCATCGAGCGTGGTCATCTGCCCGGTATTGCCATCATACCAGACCAGAAAGGCGCCGCCGCCGAGACCCGAGCTTTGCGGCTCGACCAGACCCAGCACGGTCTGCACCGCAACCATCGCATCGGCAGCGGTGCCCCCCTGGCGCAGCACATTGCCCCCGGCCATGACCGCCAGCGGGTTGGCGGCGGCAACCATCCAGTTCTGCGCCTCGACCGGCTGTCCTGCCTCCTTGGCCGCCTGGGCGGCCTCGACCACGGCAGAGAACGGCCTGACCTGACCTGCTGCCGCGCCTTCGGGCGCCACCGTGTCGGCCTCTTGCTGCGCCAGTGCGGCCCCTGCCGCCAGCGCCGAAAGCCAGAGGCCCGCCATCATACCCGTTCGCATCGTCACTCTCCCTGCTGTCGCGTTACCGCGTTCATCCTGACAGCGATGCGGGGACGATACAATCTAAGGCTGTTCGGCTCTATCCACCTTGGCGGCTCAGAGCATCGCGGGCACCACCTGATCGGGTGGGCGATGACCGTCGGCGAAGGTCTTGATATTGATGATCACCTTCTCGCCCATCTCGATCCGACCCTCCAGCGTGGCCGAGCCCATATGCGGCAACAGCACGACATTGGGCAATTCGCGCAGACGCGGGTTCACCTGGGTGCCGTGTTCGTAGACGTCCAGCCCCGCCCCGGCAATCTCGCCCGCGCGAATCATCCGGGTCAGCGCGTTCTCGTCGATCACCTCACCACGCGAGGTGTTGACGATGACACCCGAGGGTTTCATCAGCTTCAGACGCCGCGCGTTCATCAGGTGAAAGGTCGAGGGCGTCGACGGGCAGTTGACCGAGATCACGTCCATTCGTGCGATCATCTGGTCAAGGCTGTCCCACCAGGTCGCTTCCAGTGCATCCTCGACCTCGGGCCGCAGCCGGCGGCGGTTGTGATAGTGGATCTGCATGCCAAAGGCACTGGCGCGACGGGCCACCGCCTGACCGATGCGGCCCATGCCAAGAATACCAAGCCGACGTCCACCGACGCGCCCGCCCAAGAGCGCGGTGGGCGCCCAGCCGGTCCATTCGTTCTTTTGCATGACCGCCAGCCCTTCGGGGATCCGGCGGGTGACGGCGAGAATCAGCGCCATGGTCATGTCAGCGGTGTCGTCGGTCAGCACACCCGGCGTGTTCGAAACCAGAATGCCGCGCTGACGTGCCGTGGCCACGTCAATGTGATCGACCCCGGCCCCGTAATTGGCAATCAACCGCAACCGCTCGCCCGCCTGCGCCAGCAGGCCCGCGTCGATGCGGTCGTTCAGCGTCGGCACCAGCACATCGGCCTCGCGCAGGGCCGCGGCCAGCTCGTCGCGCGACATTGGCGTGTCGTCATCCCGCAGACGGACATTGAACAGTTCGCTCAGGCGGGTTTCCACCACCTCGGGCAACCGTCGCGTTACGACAACACTCAGACGTTCTCTTGGCACTTGAGCTCTCCCACGGCTTTGCAATTCGGTGCGCGCCATGGCATCGTGGCGCAGGAGAGAGCGGGGCACAAGAACCCCATGCGCAAATGACGCAGGCTTTTTCCGATTGAGCAGGCAGACATTCCGGCAGGCAGACAGTGACAGGTTACAGCAGTTTCATGCGCCCATTGGTGGCGGCTATCCTTTCGACATTCATAGCCATGGTACCAGGCGCTCCGGTAGCGGAAGAAGCCAAGCGTGGCACGGTGACCAATCTGCCGATTCCCCGATTTGTTTCGATGAAGGCGAACGAAGGTAACGTTCGGCGCGGCCCGTCGCTGACCCATCGGATCGACTGGGTGTTCAAGCGGCGCGATATGCCTTTGCAGATTACTGCCGAACATGGACATTGGCGCAAGGTCCAGGATCGAGACGGCGCTGGCGGCTGGGTTCACTATGCGCTGCTGTCGGGTGTGCGTACGGTGCTTGTGGAAAGGGACATGATGCCACTCTACGCTCGCCCCGACCCGGCCTCTCAAGTCGCCGCCCATTTTGAGATGGGCGTGGTGGCCCGATTGGGTAGTTGCACACAGGACTGGTGCCGTATTTCTGCCGGCGGGTATCGCGGCTGGGCCCCAAAGGAAAACCTTTGGGGCGTGGGCGCCGACGAACTTCGCGAATGAGGCGCTCGCAGAGCGCTAGAATTCACCCCTAATTCTTCCACCGCAAGCTACGCGGTCCTCCGCGCAGCAAGAAGCCAAGCGCCAGCGCCACGATCCCGACTGTGGCCAGCAAAATCACCGACCAGTTTGCTAACGCGACATTTGCCGCGATAACTCCAGCAAGCGCCCAAATGACTGCGAGCGGATAGGCCCATTCAGCTGGCCGCGCGCTCTGGACGATCAAGGCGACGACCAGGACTGCCACAAGCATCACCAGAGCCGATACTTGAGCGGTCAGAACACCGTAACCGCCGAGAACCACGCCCGTCGCCACGCCGGTTGCCACCGTCAACCATCCCGCATAGAGCGCCACCGGCGCAGCTTGCCAAATAGCGGCCGTGGTTCCTGCGCGCAGCATGGCGGCAATAGCAAACGCCGCCATTGCACCGATCATGAACGTTGCAAGCAGCGGCGACGCGTTGGCCACCGCGATCCAGAAGGTTCCCAGACCAAGGCTCACCAATAGCGGCGCCCGCATACGCTCCCAGTCGAAATCGCGCCGCGCGTTCACAAGCCCCCAAATCGCCCCAAGAATCAACCAGACATAGATCACTCCCCAGATGCCAAACGCCCAGCCCGCGGGCTGAACCGGCCAGAAGTCCAAGACCACGGGAAACTGCTCGGGGCGAAAACCTGCAAACTCGCGAGTCATCAGCGGCGACAGGGCAAACGCGATCGAAGCCAGCGTCACCGCAACGGCGAGATAGGGTGTTTTCTGGTGTGACATGCCGATTTCTCCGTGCGCGCGCTTAGGTGGGCGATCAGCGTCCTTCACCGGGATTCGGGCGTATGGTTGCAATCAGTTCTGCCACCTTGATACCGAACTTGCGCATCTCGGATTTGTTCATGATGACACCATTTTCGGTAAGATATAGCCAGTCGGTCGCGGTCAGGCGATGCCCGCCCGCGTCTTCTGGCAAAACGATCTGGTATTCCATCTTGACGGTCGCTCCGGACATGGTGCCCCTGGCCTCTCCGACAATGTCATCGGCGATTGCCGTGAAGCTGTTGCCCTCGCCAAGCTTCAGGAACCATTTGCGGCTTTGCTGCTTGCCGTTGGAATAGGTGAATTCCTCGCTCAACGTACCAGTGTCCCCATCCCACTCACCAACCATCCGGGCTACGAAACTGTTGGTCATCTTGCCGGTCGGCCCATAAATCAGGCCCTCGGACAAGAACTCGCCCGAAAGATGGGTCTTTAGGGTAAAGACGGGCCCGGTGTCGGCATAATTGGACGGTTTCTGCGCCCGAAAGCTCAGAAACAGGGATTTTGCGGCCATGATCAGAATGACCAGAACTAGCAGAGTGGTGAGAAGCTTCATGCGATTTGGTTCTCTGTGGGAAGCGCAAGAACAAGTGCCAATGCGCCAAGTTTCAGGAGACATGGGAAGACGGCGTAAGAGACGTTGAGCGCACCCAACGCGGCGGCGCTGTTTGACGCGCCCGGTACAAAACCGCTGAACTCAAGCAACGGCAACGTTAGGAACGCAGCCAATGCAAGGCCAAGCTTGCCTGCGAAGGACCAGATACCGAAGGCCGCCGACGCTTCGAGCCCCGCTTTTGTCAGTGCCACCGAAAACATGGTCGGCAGAATGACCATGTCGGCTCCCAGAGCGGCGCCGGAGGCCAGGCAAATCGCAGCGAATCCGATCAGGTTACCGGGAGCTAGGAATGCTGCACCGACAAAGCCTAGAATGGCCAACGGCATGGCGATCATCAGCGTCGCTTTCGCCCCCATCTTTTGGCTTGTCCACACCCAAAACGGCACGCTGAAACCCGCGCTGAGAAAGAATAGGATCAACAAGGGGCCTGCTTTGCCTGCCAGCTGTAGGCGGTCCTCGACGAAGAAAAGGAACAAGGTAGAAGTAATCGCCACCGGCAGGCTATTCACCAAGGCAAGGGTCAAAAGCCGCATAGCCCCAGCCTGACGAAGACCAACGAGTGAAAGACGTTCCGCCTGGAGCGGTTCCCGGCGCCAAATTGGTAAAGTAAGCACCGCAGTGCCCAATGCGATAGCTCCGAGAAACAGTCCAAACGCACCATAACCTTGTTCGGCTGCTCCCAGAGTGACCAGGATCGCCGGAGCAATGGCCGCAACGATCACTCCCGCCAACATACCGGCCTCGCGATACGCCGCCAGCCGCATCAATTCGCGCGGTGTGGGCTCCGCAGCCAGGGTTGCGCTGCGCCCATAGAGCAAGATCATGCCCAAGCTATATGCCGAGAACAGCAGCACAAGGATCACCAAAAGACGCGCCACAACGCTTGACCCCGGTTGCGTCGCAAAAAGCAACGGAAAGCCGATCGCCAACCCAAGGGCGGCAGCCACGGCAAACAGGCTTTGAGCGCGTGGCCATCGGTCGATCGCCCAGCCGATCAGCGGGTCCTGGACAAGATCAACCAACCGTATCGCCAACAGGATCGCACCGATCGCACCAAGACCAATGCCAAGCTCCACCGAAGCAAACCTAGGCAGATGAATATAGAGAGGGATGCCGGCCGCGGCCAGCATCAGCGCATAGAGGCTGACACGCGGGTAAATCATCACTCGCCCTTCAGTTTCCGAGTAAAGGAGCTCGACCGTGTGTTCTCACCCAGAAAAATCGCCATGAAGTAGGTTTTGATCTCGGGGTAGCTGAGTGTGCATACCCTGTCCCCATTCAACCAGAACCCGATCTGGTTCTTTCCGCTGGACACGGCGACATAGCGGTCGCCCTTGCTCACATCGCGGAAGCACTTCTCAAGCTGTCCGCGTACCGGCAGGTCGACTCCGGTGCGATTCAGCTCGCGCATGGTACCTTCGACCAGGTCTTTTCCGGTCAGGTCGCGCATGTATTTCAGTTCAAGCGCGAAATCCTTGCTCCAATCCAACGGGGCGCCTGACCTAGTGTACAGCTGCGCCTCGTAGAGTGGGAAACCGACATAACGAAAAGTCGCTGCACCGCGCAGTTCCGCCCCCGGCAGAGCTGAAGTGATGGTAGAGGCCAGCGCAGCAAAGGGAACAAGCAGCGTGGCCATAACGATCAAGAGGCTACGCATGAGCGAGCTCCACCTGAACGACGTTGGTGTGCCCCACGGCAAAGGACGCGGCACAGATTTCAAGATAGTAGTGCCAGTTCCGGAAGAATCCTTCGCCATATCCCAAATCGGATATCTCTCGCTTTTGAGCACTCAGGCGTTCGGCCCAAATACGGCAGGTTCTGGCATAATCCTGCCCAAAGGCGAAATTGTCGCGCACCGCAAGGCCCGCGCCCTTGGCCTGGGTCGCGATCACGCTGTCCGACAGCAGCATGCCCCCGGGAAAGACATATTGGCGGATATAGTCGGACGAGTTCTTGTAGGTCTCAAAGAAACTGTCCTTGACGGTGATCGCCTGCAACAGTACGCGCCCGCCCTCGGCCAGATTGCGTTTGAGGGTGGCAAAGTAGCTTGGCCAATAGCGTGCTCCGACCGCCTCTACCATTTCGATCGACACGATGTTGTCGTACCGGCCATTGATGTCACGGTAATCGCTCAACTGGATGTCCGCGCGCCCATCCAGGCGGCATTCTGCATAGCTGTGCTGGTTTCGGGAAATCGTGACACCAGTGACATCATATCCATGTGTGCTGGCCTGCTCGGCGAAACCGCCCCAACCACAGCCTATTTCAAGCAAGCGGTCCCCGGATGCCAATCGTGACAGGGCGCGCGCATTCTTGCGGGTTTGAGCGTGAGCCAGGTCATCGTCGGTCAGGTCGAACAACCCAGACGAATATGTCATCCCCTCATCCAGCCACAGCGCATAAAACTCGTTGCCCACGTCATAGTGAGAGCGGATATTCTTGCGCGCGCCGCTCCGTGAATTCGCTCTGAGGACCGTGTCTACAAGCCGGAACTTGGCCTTGTTGAGTGGACTGGCCTTATCATATGCCCCAAAATGCTCGCGATTTTTCATCGCGACGGTCATCAGCCCCTCGATCGAGGATGTGTCCCAAAGTCCATGAACATAGCTTTCACCCAGGCCGACCTGCCCATGTGCGGCCATGGCGGACACGGCAGACCAATCACGAATAACCATTTCGACCTCTGGCCCGGTATGGCCGAAGCGATAGAGTTCGCCCTCTGGCGTTCGCAGGGTCAGTTGGCCGTCACGCAGTTGCTCGCAGGTCGACAGGAAATTCGATCTCAAGGCCTTGTTGGTGAAGCGCATTTTCCATTCCTTTGAATTGGTGACGTTCATTGAGCCCACGCACGACACGCAGGGCGCTGGCAATGCCATCCTCGTGGAAACCGTGCCGGTTCCAGGCGCCTGCAAACCAGGTCCGATTGAGGCCCTGCATCTCCCGAATGGCCTGCTGGGCCTTCAAAGCGGCGCTGTCAAAGACAGGATGGGCAAACTCCACCTCGTCATAGATCGCCTCCTGAGGGATCTCGATCGATGGGTTCAGGGTGACAAACAGTGGATCAGTCTGAGGGATGCTCTGCAGCTTGTTCATCCAGTAGGTGACGCCGATACTGCCCTCCTGAGAGCGGTAGGACCAGCTTGACCAGCAGGCCCGGCGCCTAGGCATCTGTCGTGTGTCACAATGCAAGACGGCGGTGTTGGGCTGATAACGGATGGAACCCAGTGCCTCCAGCTCGGCACGGGTGGCGTCCTCCCCCAGCATGCCCAGGGCCTGGTCGGAATGGCAGGTCAGAACCACTTCATCAAAGGACTCCGGGGCATCACCGCCAGCGACGATGCGAACCTCGAAGGCATCTCTTTGAACATGTCGGACGGACGTGTTGGTGCGGATCGTGCAGCCCCGAGCGATCAGTGCTGCCTCCAACCTGCGCACATACTCGATGCTTCCGCCCTTGACGGTCCACCATTGATGTTCACCGGCACCCGCCAGAAGAGCGTGATTGCGGAAGAACCGCACCAGCGATTTCGCCGGAAATTGATCAATCTCGCCCATTGGTGTCGACCAGATCGCTCCGCACATCGGCATCAGATAGTTGTTTCGAAACCAGTCCCCCAATCCCAGATCGTCAACGAGTTGCCCGATGGTTTTGCCATCATCCTTAGCAGCAGCTTCTGCGTTCTTTCCGAACCGGATGATGTCGGCGATCATCTTGTAGAATTGCGGGCGCAGCAGGTTGCTTTTCTGTGCCGTGATCGCGCCCATGTTCGACAGGCCATATTCCAGCCAACCGTCGTTGATGCTGGCACCAAAACTCATCTCACTTTTGATGACCGGCACGTCGAGCTCGCGAAATAAGCGTGTCAGGTAAGGATAGGTCACGTAGTTGAAAACGATGAACCCGGTATCGACCGGTTGGTCGCCATTCCTGCCTGCCATCACGGTGCGCGCATGCCCGCCGAGCCTGGGCGCGGCCTCGAACAGGGTGACATCGTGATATGGCGTAAGGTAATACGCGGCGGAAAGGCCAGAGATGCCGCCTCCGATTATGGCGATCTTTTTACGCGGCCCCTGGGTCTGATCAAACATTCCGTCCTCGTGTTTCCAACGTCTTTAAGCATTTACGCACCAGCTCTCAGGTTGGATCAGATCTGCCGCGAAAATGATAAAAAAGATTCAGATTGACATTGATCCATCCAAGACGCCTGCGCGTAATGCTTTTATGCAGATGGAACACATCCAGGCCCGGACCCTTCACGCCAGACGCGGCACGCTGAAAAACGTGTTCAGCTATGGCGTCGATTTCGTGCTGACCGATCTAGAAGAAGCGACGCCACGGCTGATGTCTCGCAATCGCTTCAACCTCTGGTCACTGTGGGACCGCCACCACGGCGGGGCCCGCAGAGGCGGACAGGGAATGGCATGGTTCAGGGAGGTGCTGGACAGTCGGGGCTTCCAGTCCGAGGCGGCCCAACTTCTGCTGCTGACGCAACCGAGTTTTCTCTGGTTCCATTTCAATCCTGTCAGCTTTTGGATCGCATTAATCGACGGGACCCCGCGCGCATTTGTTGCCGAGGTCAACAATACCTTTGGCCAGCGGCATTGCTATTTCTGCGCGCATGAGGACTTTCGCACAATCCGACCTGCTGACACGCTGATCGCCGAGAAGATTATGCATGTCTCTCCGTTTCAAAGGGTTTCCGGAGTCTACCGGTTCAATTTCAACATCAGCGAAACGAAGATCGACATCCGCATTTCCTTTGAAGATGGGGACAAAGGCGTCTTGGCAACCTTGTCGGGTCATCGCCGCATCGCGACGGACAAGTCGTTGATGTGGGCAGCGGCCCGGCGCCCGTTTGGCGCGCTGCGAGTCCTCGCGCTGATCCATTGGCAGGCTGCGAAACTCTATTTAAAGCGCGCACCCTTCCTCAAAAGGCAGCCCGCCCCTACGAAAGCGATAACCGTCAGCCAGAATCTGGGCAGGGCTTCCGAATGACCGAACTTTCCGGCAAGACATATTGGCTCGTCGGAGCCAGCGAAGGCATGGGGCGTGCTCTCGCAAGGCAGTTGAACGCAGCGGGGGCGCATCTGGTGCTGTCTGCGCGCAACAAACAGCGGCTCGACGAGTTGTGTGCCGATCTGGAAAACGCGCGCGTGCTTCCGCTGGACGTCACCAACGCTGACGCGGTGCGCCAAGCCGTCGCCGTTATCGGCGACGTGGATGGCGTGATCTACAATGCCGGCGCATATGAACCGATGCACACGACACAGTGGGACAGCGAGGCTGCGCTGATGATGTGTGAGGTCAATTTCAGCGGGGCGCTCCGCGTGCTGGGCGAAATCGTGCCGCGATTTCTCGAAAACGGCCAGGGCGATATCACCCTGATAGGATCGCTGGCTGGCTACCGGGGACTGCCAAGCGCCATCGGTTATGGGGCCAGCAAGGCGGCACTGATCAGTCTGGCGGAAACCATGCGATTTGACCTCAAGGATACGGGCGTTGTTGTACGGCTCGTAAATCCCGGTTTCGTCAAAACCCGGCTGACACAGAAAAACAGCTTTCGGATGCCGATGCTGATGACCGCTGACAAAGCTGCGTCCCGTGTACTAAAGGCGATGAGAAAGCGGCATTTTCGCACCGATTTTCCAGCGCCGTTCTCTTGGGCGATCAAGACATTGGCGATTTTGCCGGATTGGCTGGTTTTCCGGGGCAAGTAAAGGCAAACCCCATGATCAAGCACAGAAATGGGCTGCCGGATCGCCGACAGCCCTGTTGCGTATTCAGACGACCGGCCACAATTGGCCGAGCGGTCGTCGTCAGTGACAGGCCGGACGCGCGCCGGGCAAAAGCACCTTATCCACGACATGGATCACGCCGTTGTCGGCCTGGATATCCGCGATGATCACGTTGGCCACTTCGCCCGTCCCATCCGCGATGCTCACCCCCTCTGCGCCAGCAGTGATGCAAAGGCGTCCGCTTGCCAGGATGGGTTTGAAATAGTTCGAGCCGGCAGGGATCATTTCTGCCGTCAGTTTACGGTCATCAACGTGATACAACAGCACGTTGGTCAGCTGATCCTTGTTTTCGGGCTTGAGCAGAGTTTCGACCGTGCCTTCCGGCAAGGCCGCAAAAGCGTCATTCACCGGGGCATAGACAGTGAACGGGCCCGGGCCGGACAGTGTTTCAGCGAGGCCTGCTGCGGTTACGGCGGCGACCAGGGTCGAGAAGCGCTCGTCTCCGGCGGCGATATCGACGATTGTGTTGGCCTGTGCGGAGGCGGCGGAAACACTGAGCGCGGCGGCAGCAATGGTAGTCTTGATCGTCATCTTCATTCTGGCTCTCCTTGGCGAAGGGTGTAATTACCCGGACTGAATTGTTGTTCGTATAGGGGATACGCAGCGCCCCGCCTTTGGATCACCACCTCACAGCTTTGTGATGCAAGGCATTGTAAAAAAAAAGAAACCACCGGAAATCCGATGGCTTCAAGAAGGTGACGTCCAGTTTTTGATACCTAGATCTGGAACAAGGGTTGCAAAAGACGAGGCACCAGCGCGCGAAACCGCAATCGTGCGTCGGTGGCAGCCAGACAAATACAGGCTTCGCCATCATCGGCAATTGGCGTGTGTTCCAGATCTTCATCTGCGATCTCGAGATCGCCGACCCCGAACCGGCCGGTCTCGTCGCTAAAACTGCCCTGCAGCACAAGAGTTAGCTCCAACCCGCTATGGCTGTGGTCCGGCACTGCCTGCCCTGGTGGAATATAGAGCAATCGCACCGAACCATTGGTATCAGCTGTAAGGATATCCTGACGCACACCCATACCCAGCTTTTTCCACCTCGGCGCACGGCCTTTCAGCGCCTCTATCACCGGGCCGGGATAAATCCCGTTGCGCTCGTAGACTGGTTCAGGCCTAAAGGGTGCGTCAAGCTGGGCCAGGATGTCATTCTTCAGCGAGGACGACACAGCTACTGCGGCGATTTCTTCCAAAACTGCACCGCCGACCGCCTGATGCGCTTCCAATGCGACGCGGCATTGTTCGCAAAGCGACACATGGCTTGCCACCACAACAGCAAAAGCATGCGGCAGGTTGCCCGCTGCATAGGCCGCCAACATTGCGTCGGGGATATGATGGGTTATGGCACTCATTGCTTGAGGTCCTTCAACTCGTGTCTAAGTCGTTCCAGCCCAAGCCGAATACGTGACTTTATGGTTCCTAATGGAAGGCCGGTCTGAGCGCTGATCTCCTGATGGGTCAGCTCGCCAAGATAGGCCTTTTCAATCATTTCGCGTTGTTCGGGTTTTAGTTTGGTAAGTGCTTGCTTCAAGCGTCCGGCTTCCTGTTCCAGACCCAGAATCTGGCTCGCGTCCGCTTCAGTGCCCGGCTCTTCTTTCAACTCTTCGGGCATCGGGCGACGCTCCTTGCGCGCGATGTCGATCTGTCGGTTTCGGGCAATCTGGTATATCCACGCGGACACCTGCGCCCGATGCGGATCGAACATCGCCGCCTTGCGCCAGATCGTCAGCATGACATCCTGTACGATTTCCTCGGCCTGATGCGCCGATAGGCCGGACCGCATCATGAACCCCTTGAGCCGCGGCGCGAAGAAATCAAACAGCGCGGCGAATGCGGCGCGATCACGGTTGTCTCGGACGGCGATCATCCATTGGGTCTGTTCCGAGATCTCGATATTGCTTTGAGACACAGTTGCTCTTTCGTGACCGCGCGCAAAGCTTGCACGCTGAACGCTTCGAGGGGTTTCAAGGATCTGTGTCAACATAAGCAGTTTACGACCGGCTAGGAAATACGGATCATTTTTTCTAATTACCCTGCCGATTTCTCGAAACAGCCCCGGATCACCATGGCAATTGGCGCCCCCACTGGAGAATCCCGCGAGCCTCGGGCGGCAGGTCCCCGACTTGTGCTGGGCGGTCAATGAGAAGGAACAAAAGACCTGCGATGGGTAAGTTCAGCGTCTCCTGGAACAGGAAGCCCGGACAGGGCGATCTGAGGCAACCCTGAATGCGCAACTCGCGAGTGAGGCCTACAGCCTTAGAATCAGGTAGATTGAGGACTTTTGGAGGCAGCGCAGGATTCGTAGTCGAAGGATCAAACCTGCAAAGGTGGACGACCCTCAGCTACCGTTCAGGCTCTTGACACAGGATGCCGGTCCCAGCCCAAAGCGGACGCGATCAAAAGGATCATGCATTTGAGAAAGTACATGAAGGTCAAGCGGATTCCAAGCATTCACCGCGTTGGGTAGGAAGGCTTGCTCTGCACAACATGGCGAAAGCAGGCCCCGGATACCTGTCTTGTCCGAGGCATGTCAGAGATGGGCCAATTGACCGTAGTCCATCGCGCCTCGAGAGCCGCATGCCAACAATCACATGCAATTATCTGAATTGATTTGGAAAATGACTTAAGTCAATTCGTGGGCGCTTCAGCGACAATAAGAATGATCAATCGGCACTTCGCCCGAAAGTGCCCCGAAATTCACCATGTGCACGTTCCGATCAAGCGGCAGTGGCACGGAACGTGTTTCGGTTCGCAATACGGGATGGACAAGACCTTGATGCCTAAGCACAGCCGACGCGACATTCTGCGAGGAGCTTTCCGGGAAAGCCGCGAACCGGTCATACGTCCGCCCGGTGCGCAGCCGGAGTTTGACCGTCTTTGCGACGATTGCGGCCGTTGCTCTCGCGCATGTCCGCAACGCATCGTCCGCCACGCAGCGTCCGGCGGGCCGAAACTGGATTTTTACCACGGCCCCTGCACGTTCTGCGGCGACTGCGCGCAGGCCTGTCCAACCGGGGCATTGGCGGTCGAGGATCAGGTTGACTGGCCCTGGCGGGCCACGATCCTGGAAACCTGCCTGTCTTTTCGGGGGATTTCCTGCCGCACCTGCGAAGATGCCTGCGAACACCGCGCAATCCGATTCCGCCTGCAAACTGGAGGGCGCGCAGTCCCAGTTCTGGACCAGGAGCAGTGCACCGGCTGCGGCGAATGCGCCTTCACCTGCCCGGCCCAATCTGTCGCTTTCGAGCGCCCCAAGCCCGCCAAAACGGAGATCACAGCATGAACATCTGCGGATGCCTTGTCCATGTCGCGCCAGAGGTGCTGACTGCGACCCGCCCCCGGATCGAGGAAATGAACGGCGTCGAAATTCACGCCGGAACCGAGGACGGTCGCCTTGTCGTCGTCGTCGAGGACACCGGCGACACCTATGCCTCGGACACCATCATGGCGCTACACCAGATTCCAGGCGTCATCTCGTTGACGCTCAACTACCACCATTTCGAAGACCTCTCACCGCGAGCCGAGCTCGCCGCTACCCAGCCGGAGAACTGACATGACCATCTCGGACTCACGCCGGGCTTTCCTGAAAGCCACCGCCGCAGCCAGCACCGCAGCCGCAGTTGGCATTCCGCTTGCGACCGGTCCTGCGGTTGCACAAACCGCCGCCGCCGGCATCCGCTGGGACAAGGCCCCCTGCCGCTTCTGCGGCACGGGCTGCTCGGTTCTGGTAGGGGTAAAGGAAGGGCGCGTCGTCGCCACACAGGGCGACCCGGACGCACCGGTGAACCGCGGCCTGAACTGCATCAAGGGCTATTTCCTGTCCAAGATCATGTACGGATCGGACCGCCTGACCATGCCGCTGCTGCGCAAGACGAACGGCATCTACGACAAGAACGGCGAATTCGAACCAGTCAGCTGGGACGAAGCCTTCGATATCATGGCGCAGAAGTGGAAAGAGGCGCTGTCCAAGAAGGGTCCGACCTCGGTGGGAATGTTCGGATCGGGGCAGTGGACCGTGTGGGAAGGCTATGCCGCGGCCAAGTTTATGAAGGCCGGGTTGCGATCGAACAACATCGATCCGAACGCTCGTCACTGCATGGCCTCAGCCGTGGTGGGCTTCATGCGCGCCTTCGGCATAGACGAACCCATGGGGTGCTATGATGACCTCGAACACGCGGACACTTTCGTGCTGTGGGGCTCCAACATGGCCGAGATGCACCCGATCCTGTGGTCGCGCCTGACCGACACGCGCCTGACCAAGCCGGGCGCCGAGGTGCACGTGCTGTCGACCTTCGAGCACCGGTCGTTCGAACTGGCCGACAACGGAATCGTGTTCGCGCCCCAGTCGGACCTTGCGATCCTGAACTACATCGCGAATTACATCATCCAGAACGACGCGGTGAACTGGGACTTCGTCAACAAGCACGTCAACTTCACGAAGACCGATACCGACATCGGCTATGGCCTGCGTCCTGAACACGAACTGCAACAGGCGGCCGCCAACCCGGATTCGGGCAAGCTGACCCCAATGACCTTCGAGGAATATGCCGCCTCGGTTGCCGAATACACAGTGGAAAAGGCATCCGAGATCTCGGGCGTGCCCGTGCACCAGCTGGAACGCTTGGCGCAGCAATACGCCGACCCGAACCGCAAGGTGATGTCGCTGTGGACGATGGGCTTCAACCAGCACACGCGCGGGTCCTGGGTGAACGGGCTGATGTACAATGTACATCTCCTGACTGGCAAGATTTCCGAACCCGGCAACTCGCCCTTCTCGCTGACCGGGCAGCCGTCTGCCTGCGGTACCGCGCGCGAAGTGGGCACCTTTGCCCACCGCCTGCCCGCCGACATGGTTGTGATGAACGACAAGCACCGCGAGATTTGCGAAACGGCATGGAACATCCCCGCCGGTACCATTCCTGCCAAGCCGGGCTTTCACGCAGTGTTGCAGAACCGGATGCTGAAGGACGGCGTCCTGAACGCCTATTGGGTGCAGTGCAACAACAACATGCAGGCCGCGCCCAACATGAACGAGGAAGGCTTTCCAGGCTATCGCAACCCGGAGAACTTCATCACCGTGTCCGACCCCTACCCGACCGTGACGGCCATGGCCGCCGACCTGATCCTGCCCACAGCTATGTGGGTCGAAAAGGAAGGGGCCTATGGCAACGCCGAGCGACGAACCCAGTTCTGGCGCCAGCAGGTCGATGCCCCCGGCGAGGCGCGCTCGGACATGTGGCAGGTCATGGAGTTCTCCAAGCGCTTCACCGTCGAAGAAGCCTGGGGCGAGGAGCTTGTGGCGCAAAAGCCCGAACTGGCTGGCAAGACGCTGTTCCAAGTCCTGTTCGAGAATGGCAAAGTCAATGCCTACCCTGTTTCCGAAATCGCCGACGGGTTCGAGAACCAGGAAAGCAGGGATTTCGGATTCTACGTCCAGAAGGGGCTGTTCGAGGAATATGCCGATTTCGGGCGTCATCACGGGCACGACCTTGCCGATTTCGACACCTACCATAAGGCGCGCGGCCTGCGCTGGCCGGTCGTTGATGGCAAGGAAACGCTGTATCGCTTCCGCGAAGGCTATGACCCCTATGTGCCTGCCGGAGAAGAGGTCCGTTTCTACGGGCACAAGGATGGAAAGGCCAAGATCATCTTCGCACCCTTCGAAGAGGCGGCCGAGGCTCCGGACGATGAATACGACCTGTGGTTGTGCACCGGCAGGGTGTTGGAGCACTGGCATTCGGGATCGATGACCCGCCGGGTGCCGGAACTGCACCGCGCTTTTCCGAACGCGATGGTGTTCATGCACCCAGACGATGCGCAGGCGCGCGACCTGCGACGCGGGCAAGAGATCATGATCTCGACCCGCCGGGGTGAAATGCTGAGCCGGGTAGAAACCCGCGGGCGCAACAAGCCGCCCAAGGGTCTGGTCTTCGTGCCGTGGTTCGACGAGGGACAACTGATCAACAAGCTGACGCTGGACGCGACCTGCCCACTGTCGAAGGAAACCGACTTCAAGAAGTGCGCCTGCAAGGTCGAGCGCGCATAACCCCTTTGAAGGAATAAAGAATGCTCAGCCCCGCCCCCATGTCACCTGCCCGCCGGAGGTTCCTCACGGACACCGCCCGCATGGCTGGCGGCTGCGCGGTGGCGGGACTGGGCCTTGCCTATCTTGTGACAGATGCCCGCGCCCTGCCGGCTGAAGCCTTGCGCCCGCCGGGAGCGCTGCCCGAGGGTGATTTTCTGGCCGCTTGCATCCGCTGCGGGCTGTGCGTGCGGGATTGTCCATATAACACCCTCAGCCTTGCCGAGCTTGGTTTTGACGGCCCGGCCACGGGCACCCCGTTTTTCACCGCACGCGATGTGCCGTGCGAGATGTGCGATGACATCCCCTGTATTGCCGCCTGCCCGACAGGCGCGCTGGACCCCGCCCTGACCAATATCGACGACGCGAGAATCGGCACCGCCGTGCTGGTTGACCAAGAGAACTGCTTGAACTTTCTGGGCCTGCGCTGCGACGTTTGCTATCGCGTCTGCCCCGTCATCGACGAAGCAATCTCGCTCGAGCTGTCCCACAACGACCGCTCGGGCCACCACGCGATCTTTGCGCCGACCGTCCACGCAGACAAATGCACCGGCTGCGGCGTCTGCGAGAAAAGCTGCGTCCTGCCCGAGGCCGCGATCAAGGTCCTGCCCGTGCGGCTGGCGCGCGGCGCCGCTGGCGAACACTACCTGAAAGGCTGGGAAGAAAAGGACGCCAAGGGCGCGCCGCTGGTCGAGGGGATCATCGACCTTCCCGACCGCCTTCCGGGGCCGGGCACCGACAACCTTGCCGCGCCCGGCGGGTTTGAACCGGCCTTCAAACTGCCGGGGGCAAGCCAATGAGCACCAAGACGAAACTGCCCACCGGACAAGAGGCCGTCGCCGCAAAGGGCTGGCTGGGCGCCCACAAGTGGCTGATCCTGCGCCGCTTTTCACAGAGTTCCTTCCTTTTCCTCTTCCTGATGGGGCCATGGCTTGGCATTTGGTGGGTTACCGGCACCCTTGCCGGATCGCGAACCTTTGGCGTGCTGCCGCTGACCGATCCGTTCGTGCTGCTGCAGAGCATGGTCGCCGGTCATTGGCCCGAACTGACCGCTATCATCGGTGCCGGAATCGTCCTAGCCGTCTATGCGCTGGTCGGCGGCCGGGTCTATTGTTCCTGGGTCTGCCCGATCAATCCCGTCACTGACGCGGCGCATTGGCTGCATGATAGGCTTGGCTTACCGAAGGGCTGGCAACCCAAGCGGTCAACCCGCCTTTGGATCCTCGGTACGGTCCTTGTTGTCACGGCCCTCACCGGCGCCATTGCCTGGGAAGTCGTGAACCCCATCACCATGCTACATCGCGGACTAGTCTTCGGCATGGGTTTCGCATGGGCGCTCGTCGGTGCGGTTTTCCTGTTCGATGTCGTCGTGGCACGGCATGGCTGGTGCGGCCACCTCTGCCCCGTTGGCGCCTTCTACAGCCTTGTAGGCCGGAAAAGCCTGCTGCGCATCTCTGCATCGGGCCGGGCCGCCTGCGACGACTGCATGGACTGCTTCGCCGTCTGCCCCGAAAACCAGGTTATTTCTCCCGCGCTGCGCGGCAAGTCCGGCGAGACGCCTCTGATCCTATCGCCCGACTGCACCAATTGCGGACGCTGCATCGACGTCTGTTCCGTCGATGTCTTCGCCTTCACTCACCGCTTCGACAACCACGTCAAGGACACCGAACTGGTCGCCGATAAGGCCGCCTGAACGACAAACACGGAGAAAGCAGATGAAATTTCCGGCCATAGCGGGCATCTCCGCCCTCGCGACAACCCTGCTGATCAGCGGTCTGGTTGCAGCGCAAAACACGTCCCCGGTGCAGACCCTGCGCGGCGCTGACATCAATGCGACCCTTCCCGCCGACGAGATTCATCGGCAGATGGAGGGGCGTGAGGCCCGCAACTATCGCCAGCAGCCACCGCTGATCCCGCATTCGACCGATCAATACCAGATCGATCTGCGGGCGAACCAATGCCTGTCCTGTCACGACTGGACCAACGCGGGTGAACGCGGTGCGCCTACGCTGTCGATGACCCATTACCTGGACCGCAATGGCACCCAGTTGGACACGGTCGCCGGCACGCGCTGGTTCTGCAATCAGTGCCACGTGCCACAGGCCAATGCGCCTGCTCTGGTCGGCAACACTTTCAAGCCGTCAAACAGCTCCAACTGATACCGCACAGGAAACGACATCATGGCTGATCCAAAGGATGAACTACCTCCACGCCGCCGTGGCCAGTTGCGCCGCGCCTGGGACGCATTCTGGAGTCCGACCGGAGTGCTCAGCACAGGCTTTCTGCTGATCGCAGGGTTCATTGGTGGAATCCTGTTCTGGGGCGGATTCCACTGGTCGCTCGAACTGACCAACACCGAAGAGTTTTGCACCTCATGCCACACGATGGAAACGAACCTTGGCGAATACCGCGAGACAATTCACTACAACAATCACTCGGGTGTCCGCGCGATCTGCTCGGATTGCCACGTTCCACACGAATGGCAGTACAAGATGAAGGCCAAGATCATGGCCGTGAAGGACGTCTACCACGAGTTGCTGGGAACCATATCGACCCCCGAGAAATACGAGGAACGCCGCCTGGAAATGGCCGCGGCCGTCTGGAAGAAGATGAAGGCCACCGACTCGCGCGAATGCCGCAACTGCCACGCGTTCGAATATATGGATTTCACCATCCAGGAGGCACGGGCGGCTGACAGTCATCAAAAGGCCATTGATGAAGGCATGACTTGCATAGACTGCCACCAAGGTATCGCACACGACCTTCCGCCCGGCTATCTTCAGGAATACCGCCACGTGGTCGAAACACTTGCCCAGACTGAACGCGGCGGTCGTGAACGTCAAATTGACGTGGCCCAGATCAAGACCTACCTCGGCATCGAGGCCGACTGATTAAATCCGGGCCCGAACCGAGCGCCGGACGGGCCCCGCCTTTCGTAGGAGACACAAAGATGATCAGCACTCTGGACCTGCTCGGCACCATCGGCGCCAGTGTTCTGGGCTTGCCGGGTATTCTGGGCGTGGCCTTGGGAATGATGACGCGCAACTGGATCGTGGCTGCCGTGATGGGCGGGATCGTTGGAGTGATTGCACCGCTGCTGCTTGGCGGGTCGCATTCGACACACGTTGCGATCTCGGGCGCCGAATATGCCATCGCAATCGTCGTAGGCATTCTCGCAGGTCTCGTCGGAACCGCAGTCCGTCATAAGGGCGCGTCGATCTGAAATTGTCCCGAGACCTTTCTGTAAGGCAGCCACCTTTGGATTCCCTACTCAGGTTCTTCCTTCTCTCTAAGTCATCCTCTCCATTACTTATACCTATTTATGGGGAGGGATAACCCTGGATAAGAGGCCCTCTAGGTGGGGCAAAAACAGGGGCATTCTCGGGACCCTCGGGATGCCTGACTGCTTGCTCTGCTGATCTTAGGGAAGATGGCTGGGGTGGTAGGATTCGAACCTACGGTACGCGGTACCAAAAACCGTTGCCTTACCACTTGGCTACACCCCAACGGTGAGCGGCTGTCTACGCAACCTCGACAGGCTACGCAAGAGGCTAGCAGCAAAAATCTGAGCACCGCTCACGTTTTTTCTGTCTGGCCATCGGGGCCCGGATCAGCCCTCGGTCCGTACCAAGATTGCACCGCTGCGTGCACCGCGCTCAACCGCCTCATGCGCGGTAGCGGCGGCATCGAAAGCAAAGATTTTCTGAACTGGACAGGACAGCGCGCCAGCCGTAAGCGCGGCGTGCAGATGGTCGATCGCGGCCTGCCGATTTACAGGATCGAGCAGGTAGACCAGGGCCATTTCCAGTGTCACCGATTTGAACATCAGCGGATAGAATGGCAGCGTCGGTGCCATCACCCGGGCCGAGCCATAAGCATTGATGCGTCCGTTCGGGGCGATCACGGCAGCGTCCACTTCTGCATTGGCTCCGAATTCTACCTCGACGATACGTTCGACGGCGGCCCCGTCGTTGGCCGCCAGCACCGCCGCGGCAAGATCGGGCGCGGCATAGTCTAGAACCGCATCTGCACCAGCCGCGCGCAGGCGCTCGGCGGCCCCGGCGCTGGCGGTGGCGATGACCCGAGCACCGCCCCATTTGGCCAGTTGCACCGCCAGATAGCCCACCGTGCCGGCCCCGCCCTGCACCAGCAAGGTCTTGCCCGAGACAGGACCGCCCGAGAACACCACATGCGCCGCCGTCAGGCCGGGAATGCCCAGCACCGCACCGGTTTCAAGGCTTACCCCCTCCGGCAGCGGCACCGCCTGTTCCGAGGGCAGCGCGATCTGTTCGGCGCAGGTACCCATGGCGCGGCCCCACTGCCCGTTCCACAACCAGACCCGTTCGCCCACCCGGCCGGCATCGACCCCGTCGCCCACCGAACGGATTACACCGGACCCGTCACTGTGGGGTACGATGGCCGGATAGGGCAGTTCGGTGACGCCGGCGCGCGCACCCGCGCGCGCCTTGACATCCGAGGGGTTCACCCCCGAGAACGCGACATCGACCAGCACCTCGCCCGGACCGGGCCGGGGCGCGGGCAGTTCCTCCAATTGCAGGACATCGCGCGCGGCGCCAAAGGCACGGTAAAGGACGGCTTTCATCACGGGTCTCCGGTTTCAGATCTGCGACAGCTTAGACGGTTTCCAGACCAAGCTGAATCGCAAATCCGAAAGCTGGCCCACCGTTTCAGTCCGTCGCCACCACGAAACCACCCTGGAACGGGCTGCTGACGGTCGCATTGCGCTGGGCCATTCGTTCCAGATTAACGATGGTCGACAGCATGATGCGGTCATGGCTCCAGTCCGACGAGCGCTGCATGACCAGCATCGTCGTCAGAACCGAGGCCATCAGCAGCCCCGAAATGAGCAGCCAGACCCCAGGCCCGGCGGTATCCTGACGGGTGGCGGTCAGCGCCACGATACGGCTTTGCAAGGTAGAGGGACGGCGCGTCTCGCGCCGGTCCACCAGGGCCACCGTGGGGGTGGTGCGAGCAAAAAGCACCGGGTTCTGCGCGGCCAACTGGCAGGCCCGGATAAGGCACTCGCAATAGGCGCGCATGTCGAAATGCGGGCGCACCATCAGCGCCTGGTCACAGGCATATTCCCGCAGCATCCGCACCTGGCGACGCCACAGGAAAAAGGCCGGATTCCAGAACAGCAGCGGGCGCAGCAGTTCAAGCAGGAACTCGCATTCGATGTCACTCTGGCGAAAATGCTGCAACTCGTGTGCGACGGTCATCCGCAGGTCCTGAGGCGCCTCGAGCAGCGCCGAGGGCAGCACCACATAGCGATTGCGCACCCCGCGGGTCGAATAGGCAACGCGGGCGGTGTCGCTGATCAGGAGCTCCACCCGTCCGATGCGTTTCCACAGATGGGCACCGCGCAGGCTGTGGGTCAGTCGCAGCACCGACAGGCCCATATGCAGGGCACAGAACAGCGCACCAGCCAGAAAGGCAACCGCCACGACCTGTGTCCAGACCTCGTGCTGTGCCAGCAGCGCACGAACCATATCCTCGCGCAGACCCAGCAGGGCCTCGAACTGGCTGGCGCTGAGACCGACATTGCCGTGCAGGTACTGCCGTACAAGCAAATCCGGGATATTGGGGGGATGGGCGACAATCCAGGTTGTGATCATCAGCGCCAACAACGGCGAGGCCACCAGCAGAACGGTCAGCCCGTTCAGGAGCCGCAATTGCGGCAGATAGGCACTGCCCAGCCGGGTTTTCATCACCGCCCATCGGAGCAGCGACCAGATCACGACACCCGCGACCAGCAGAAGATTCAGATCGAGATAGGCATTGAGAAGAACTTCACCGTCCATTGTCCCCCAACCTTTCGTTCAGCAAGGCCCGCATGCTTTCGAGCATGTCGTCCGTCACCTCTTCGTCGTCGACAAGCCGGGCAACCAATGCCGCCGGTGCGCCGTCGAAAAGCTTGCTCGAAAGGTCCTTGAGTGTCGTTCGTTGGTAGTCTTCCTTGGGAACGGCAGGCCGGTAGACAAGCGAGCGGTCATGCCGCTCGGAAGTCAGAAAGCCCTTCTGCTCCATGATCTTCAATACCGTCGCGACCGAGGTATAGGCGCGGGTCTGCGCCTTGTTCAGTTCGGCCAGAATATCACGCACGGTACCGCTGCCGATTTCCCAGACCACGGTCATGAATTCCAGTTCGACCTCGGTCAGCAGGGAGCGTTCCTGTTTGCGCGCCATCGGCTCGGTTTTCCGCATCGTCCTTGTTCCGATCCATGCTAGGGGCTGAAGAGGCGGTTGAAAACTATTTTCTTAGCAGGCGGGTCCTCACACCTTCCAGAAACAGAAGGTGCCCCAGGCCAGTGCCAGTCCGAGTGGCACCCAGAGCGGCGGGCCCATAAGGCCCAGCCAGGCGAGGAAAATATAGCTGCTGCCCAACAGGCTGATGAACAGCCGATCGCCCCGGGTCGTGGTCAGACCCAGCACCCCCTTGCGGGCATCGCCGCCCGGATGCCGGATTTCAAGCACCACCAGCACCCCGATGGCGCTGAAGATGCCGATGAACAAAAGCGCGGTGGGCCATGTCCAGGCCATCCATGAAAACATCACACCCTCCCCATCGCAAAACCCTTGGCGATGTAGTTGCGGACGAACCAGATCACGATCGCGCCCGGAATGATCGTCAATGTCCCAGCTGCCGCCAGCAGACCCAGTTCATACCCCGCGCTGGACGCGGTCTTGGTCATGGTGGCGGCGATGGGTTTCGCGTCCACTGCGGTCAATGTCTTGGCCAACAGCATCTCGACCCACGAGAACATGAAGCAGAAGAACGCTGCGACGCCGACGCCCGCCTTGATCGACGGGACAAAGATGGTGGCAAAGAAGCGAGGAAAGGAATAGCCGTCGACAAAAGCGGTTTCGTCCAGCTCCTTGGGGATACCGCGCATGAAACCTTCGAGGATCCAGACCGCCAGCGGGATGTTGAACAGGCAATGCGCCAGCGCCACCGCCAGATGGGTGTCAAACAGGCCCACCGCCGAATAGAGCTGGAAGAAGGGCAATGCAAACACCGCCGCCGGCGCCATGCGGTTGGTCAACAGCCAGAAGAACAGCTGTTTGTCGCCCAGGAACCGGTACCGGCTGAACGCATAGGCCGCCGGCAGTGACACCGCGACCGAGATCACCGTGTTCATCGTCACATAGAGGATCGAGTTGATATAGCCCCAATACCAGGTCGGATCGGTGAAGATGACCCGGTAATTCTCCAGCGTGAAGGTTTGCGGGAACAGCGAGAACCCGGCCAGGATCTCGTTCGTCGTCTTGAAACTCATCGCCACCAGCCAATAGATCGGCAGCATCAGGAACAGGATATAGACTATGGGGACGAGGGTTCGTTTCTGCATGTCTGTCGTCCTCAGTTCAGGTCGTCCTTGGTCATCAGCGTATAGAACAGCCAGCTGACCAGCAGGGTGATGGCGAAATAGATCAGGCTCATCGCGGCCGCCGGACCCAGGTCGAACTGCCCCAGCGCGATCTTGACCAGGTCGATGGACAAAAGCGTGGTCGAGTTGCCGGGACCGCCCCCGGTCATCACGAAAGGCTCGGTATAGATGTTGAAGCTATCCATGAACCTGAGAAGGATCGCGATGGTCAGAACCGTCTTCATCTTGGGCAGCTGGATGAACCGGAACACCGCCCAGTTCGACGCCCCGTCGATCTTGGCCGCCTGATAGTAGGCGTCAGGGATCGACACGAGGCCCGCATAGCTGAGCAGCACCACCAGCGAGGTCCAGTGCCAGACATCCATGGTGACGATGGTGATCCAGGCCGCCAGCGGATCCTGCGTCATGTCATAGTTTATGCCGATGACATGGTTCAGGAAATAGCCCAACAGGCCGATATCGGGCAGGGTAAAGATGTTCCACATCGCGCCCACCACGTTCCACGGTATCAGCATCGGCAGGGCCATAAGCACCAGACAGACCGGCACCCAGAACCCCTTGCGCGGCATCGACAGCGCAATGGCGATGCCCAGCGGCACCTCGATGATCAGGATCAGGAAGGTGAACAGGAACTGCCGCCCCAGCGCCGCGTGAAACCGGTCCGAGCGCAGGATCTGCTCGAACCAACCCAGCCCCTGCCAGAAGAACAGGTTGTCGCCGAACGTCTCTTGCACCGAATAATTGACCACCGTCATCATCGGGATCAGCGCGTTGAACGCCACCAACAACAACACCGGCAGGACAAAGAACCAGGCCTTTTGATTTTCGGTCTTCATGCGGCGCCCTCCGCGGCCTCGGTCGCCAGCCAGCCATCGGCATACAGCCGGGTCTGGTCGCGGCGGAAATCCAGTTGCACCATCGCACCTCGTTCAGGGCCGGCTCCACTGACGATGGCATTGACGCGGCTGCCCGCGACCTCGCATTCGACCACGGTGTGCCGTCCCACATCCGAGACCTTGGTGACCGTCGCAGGCAGGCCGGACTGTCCCAGCGAGACAAATTCGGGGCGGATGCCGATCTCGGTCCGGGCGCCGGGCGCCGCGGTGATCGGCCCTTCGAGCGGGATCGCCTCACCGGCGAACCGTGCCACCCCGTCCGACACGTCGGCGGGCAGGATGTTCATGCCGGGCGAGCCGATGAAATGGCCCACAAAGGTATGGGCCGGCCTGTCGAACAGTTCGACGGGGGTGCCAATCTGCACCACCTCGCCCTCCTGCATCACCACCACCTGATCGGCGAATGTCAGCGCCTCGGTCTGGTCATGGGTGACATAGATCATGGTGGCCCGCACCCGCTGGTGCAGTTCCTTGAGTTTGGAGCGCAGCTTCCACTTCAGATGCGGGTCGATCACGGTCAGCGGCTCGTCGAACATCACTACATTGACGTCCTGGCGCACCAGCCCGCGCCCCATCGAGATCTTCTGCTTGTTGTCCGGGCTCAGATGCGCGGCCTTGCGATCGAGCAGGTCGGACAGTTCCAGCATCTCGGCAATCGCGGTCACGCGCTCGCGTACCGTGGCCTCGTCCCGGCCCCGGTTGCGCAGGGGAAAGGCGAGGTTGTCGTAAACGGTCATCGTGTCGTAGATCACCGGGAACTGGAACACCTGCGCGATGTTGCGCTTGTCGGGCGGCAGTTCGGTCACGTCCAGGCCGTCGAACAGGATCCGCCCTTCGGACGGGACCAGCAGGCCCGAGATGATGTTCAGCAGCGTGGACTTGCCACAACCCGAGGGGCCAAGCAGCGCATAGGCGCCGCCGTCGGTCCAGTCGAGGTCGATCTCCTTCAATGCATAGTCATCGGGCGATTTCGGGTTCGGATAATAGCTGTGCCGCAGCTTGGAGAGGGTAATTTTCGCCATCTGCGCCTCACGCCACGCGGGAGCCATCGGGCGCAAACACATAAGCCGCCGACGGATCCATATGGAAATCATGCATTTCGCCCACCCGGTACGGGTGAACGCCCGGAGCAAGCGACACCCAGCTGCCGCTGCCCGTGTCGAAATGCGCCGAGCTTTCCGAGCCGGACAGCTCGGTCACTTGCACCCGCCCCGACAGGGTGACGGTGGCTTCGGGCGAGGCGACCGGCGACACGTGATGGGGCCGGATCGCAATCATGTATGGCCCGTCCGCCAGACCGGCAGCAGCGCCGGTCAGAGTCCAGGTGACATCGGTGCCCATGCGGGCGGTATCGCCCTGCTTGACGATCTTGGCCGTGTTGATCGGAGGGTCCGAAAACACCCGTGCCGCCAGCACATTGGCCGGATCGCGATAGATCTCGGCGGTGCGGCCGAACTGGGTCACCCGGCCATCCTCCATCAACGCGGTATGACCGCCCAACAAGAGCGCCTCTTCGGGTTCCGATGTGGCATAGACCACCACCGCGCCCCGGCCCGCGAAAAGCTCGGGCAGCTGGTCGCGCAACTCCTCGCGCAGTTTATAGTCAAGATTGGCCAGCGGTTCGTCGAGGAACACCGCGCGGCTTTCCTTGGCAATGGCGCGGGCCAGCGCGGTGCGCTGCTGCTGGCCGCCCGACAACTCGTGCGGGCGCCGGTGCAGCATCGGGCGCAGCTTCAGAATATCGGCGGCATGTTCCACCCGGCCCTGAATCTCGGATTTCGGCAGGCCCGCCACCTTGAGCGGCGAGGCGATATTGTCGAACACCGTCATATGCGGGTAATTGATGAAAAACTGGTGCACCAGGCTGATATTGCGTTTCTGGGTGCTCTGCCCGGTCACGTCCTGACCGTCCATCAGGATCTGACCGCTGGCCACCGGATCGAGCCCGGCCATCATCTTGATCAGCGAGGTCTTGCCCGCGCCGGTCGCGCCAAGCAGGACATTGAAGTGACCCGTCTCAAGGACCAGCGAGGTCTCCTTGATATGCAGGTCGGCGCCGACGCGCTTGGTTACGTTTCTGAGTTCGAGTGCCATCGTCCCAAAGCTTTCGGCCGGTTCTTTTGGTCAGAGAGGCCCCGGAGACCGGAAGGTTCCCCGGGGCTGAGGGTGGGCGGGCCACACACGCCCCGCCCATCAGGAAGCCAGATCAGTTCTTGGCCCAGCGGGCGACCAGCTCGTCATAGTTGACGGTCTCGCCCTGCGGCTTTTCGTTGTCCAGCTTGGGCTTGGCGCCGCCATTGGCGAACCACCACTCCGCGTCCTTCTCTTCGTTCAGGCGAGGGCCGCAGCCGCCATAGACATTCGCCGCCTCGTCCGCTGCCTGCATCCGGGCCATCACGGTGTCCATTTCGAACGCCAGACGGTCCATCGCCTCTTGCGGGGTAAAGGCACCCGAGTTCACGTCGCCGATCTGCTGCCACCAGATCTGGGCCAGCTTGGGATAATCCGGAACGTTGATGCCGGTAGGCGACCAGCGCACCCGGTCCGGCGAGCGGTAGAATTCCACCAGGCCACCCAGTTTCGGCGCGCGTTCCGAGAAGCTCTCGTGATTGACCGAGCTGTCGCGGATGAAGGTCAGGCCAACATGGCTTTTCTTCACGTCGACGGTCTTGGAGACCACGAACTGGGCATAGAGCCAGGCCGCCTGCGCACGATCCAGCGGGGTGGAGTTGAGGATGGTCCACGATCCCACGTCCTGATAGCCGACCTTCTGACCGTCTTCCCAATAGGGGCCGTGCGGGCTGGGCGCCATCCGCCACAGCGGGTTGCCGTCGCCGTCCACGGTGTTGTTGCCTTCGGACTGCGGCTTCACCATGTCGGCGGTAAAGGCGGTGTACCAGAAGATCTGCTGAGCCACGTTGCCCTGCGCCAGCGCCGGCAGCGACTGGTAGAAGTCATAGGACGCCGCACCCGGAGGCGCATATTTGCGCAGCCATTCATCCCATTTGCGGATCGCATAGACCGCCGCCGGGCCGTTTGCCGCGCCGCCACGGGTCACGCTGGCGCCCGCCGGGTTGCACGAGCCCGCTTCCATGCGGATGCCCCATTCGTCGATCGGGATACCGTTGGGTTCCCCCTTGGACCCGGCACCGGCCATCGACAGCCAGGCGTCGGTCATCCGCCAGCCGAGGTCAGGCGCGCGCTTGCCGTAATCCATGTGGCCATAGATCGCGGTGCCGTCGATTTCCTTGACGTCCTCGCTGAAGAACTCGGCGATATCCTCGTAGGCCGACCAGTTGACCGGCACGCCCAGCTCATAGCCGTATTTGGCCTTGAACGCCGCCTTCAGATCCTCGCGGTCGAACCAGTCCTTGCGGAACCAGTAGAGGTTGGCGAACTGCTGATCGGGCAGCTGGTACAGATCACCATCGGGACCGGTGGTGAACTGGGTGCCCATGAAATCGTCCAGGTCGAGACCGGGGTTGGTCACGTCCTTGAAGTCGCCCGCCATCATGTCGGTCAGGTTATAGGCCAGTTGCAGGCGCGAATGGGTGCCGATCAGGTCGGAATCGTTGACATAGGCGTCATACAGGTTCCGCTTGGTCTGCATCTGGGTCTGCACGGCCTGAACGACCTCGCCCTCGCCCAGGATCTGGTGATTCACCTTGATGCCGGTGATTTCCTCGAAGGCCTTGGTCAGCACTTCGGATTCGTAGCTGTGCGTGGGAATGCCCTCGGACAGCACGTTGATTTCCATACCCGCATAAGGTTCGGCCGCCTTGATGAACCATTGCATCTCGGCCATTTGCTCGTCCTTGGACAGGACCGAGGGCTGGAACTCTTCGTCAATCCATTTCTTGGCAGCGGCCTCGTCGGCATAGGCTGCCTGTCCCGCGACCACGGCGCATACCGCGGCTGCGGACAAAAGATACCTGCGCATCTTTTCCTCCCTGTTGTCTGCAATGCCAGAAATGCTCTGCGGCACCTGACTGTCATTTAGCTTTCACATGGGCGCGCAAGTTGTCAAACTAAATTTTTAGTTTCATGTATCGCTTTGTATTTTATAATTTATTTACGAAAACAAAATGAAATCACGTGTCAGACTCCCCAAGTGTCGCGCAGGCGGTATCCCTCGGGCCAGGGGTCGCTGGGGTCCAGCATGTGCTGGTGAATGCCAGTGATCCAGCCCCGCCCCGAAATCTCGGGAAGGATTGCCGGGTGGTCGCCGACGCTTGTCAGCCCGGCAATGCGACCCGAGAATTCGGACCCGATGATCGAGATCGCGACAAACTGTTCCCCCTCGGCCATCTCGCCCCGCGCATGCAGGATCGCCATACGCGCCGACACGGCGGTGCCGGTCGGCGAACGGTCGATCTTTCCGGGCTGGATCGCCACGGCAGAGGCGGCGCGCAAGACCCCGTCCCGCCGTTCGATCTCGCCAGCAAAGAGGCAAAAAGAGATATGCCGCCACTCAGGGTTTTCCGGGTGGTGAAAGCCCAGCTGCGCATTGGCCGCATTGGTGATGGCAATCCCCATCTCGGCCAGATCACGCGCCCGGTCTCGGGCGATCTCGACCCCCACATCCTGCGGTCGCACCACAACGAAACTGTCACCGCCAAAGGCGGTATCGACCGTCACCCGCCCCACCCCCGGCACATCCAGCGCAACGTCGAGCTGCGCCGCAAAGGAGGGCAGGTTGCGCACGAATATGCGCTCGGCCTTGCCGTTTCGGCATTCGGCCCGCACATGCACCAGCCCGCCTGGCGCTTCGAGCACCAGTTCGGTCACCGGCTCGACCATTTCCACCAAGCCGCTGTCGAGCAGCACGGTTGACACGCAGATAGAGTTCGACCCCGACATCGGCGGCGTGTCCTCGGGCTCCATGATGATGAAGGCGGCATCGGCGCGCGGGTCCTTGGGCGGCACCAGCAGGTTGACATGCCGGAACACGCCACCACGCGGCTCGTTCAGCATGAAATTCCTCAACCGCCCGTCGCGCGCGATCCAGTTGCGCTGCTCCCACAGGGTCTCGCCCGGCGGAGGCGCGACACCGCCAACGATGACATCGCCCACCTCGCCCTCGGCATGGGCGGAGATCACATGGATGGTCTTGCTGCTGCGCATTTTTCTGCCTTCTCAGCTAATCCAGCCGGGACGCCCCGGCGCATGCCCGCTCACGGCCGCCTCGGCGCAGTGCGCAAGGCCGCCGAACCGCATGGCGCGGCCCGACAGGCCCGGCCCGTAATGGGCGTATTTGCCCGAATTGGTCATGATTGTGCGTGTGGCGGGTGGCAGCACCGGCTCGGTCACCGAACACCAGCAGAGGTCCGGGATCACCTGCACGCCCGAGGCTTGCAGGCGCGCCAGCACCCCGTCGCCCGCCAACTTGTCGCGCTCGCCCCGGCCGATCGTGACAATGGCGGCGGTCCCTTCGGCGATCCGGCGCCCGTCCAGCAGATCCGCCAGAATCCTGCATTCATTGGCCGAGGCATGCGGGCTGCCGATGGCGACCAGTTCCACCCGCTCGGGCCCGGGGTTGAACTGCGCCCAAGCGCGGGCGAAGTCGCCCGGTTCGATTGCCATACGCGCCGCGCCTTCGGCCAGGGCGCCATCAGCCTCGGGTGTCACCCCCGCCACATGCAGCATCGCCGCCGCCGAGGTGGTGCCAAAGGCGGCGCAAAGCGCCTTGAGGTCATCCTCGGACGGCGCGCTGTCCTCCAGCCCGGTGAGGAGAGGGATACGATCCGGCGCCAGCCGCCCGGCCAGATAGCCGAGCAAGGGCCAGAACGCATCATCTGCCCTCTCGGGCCGCTCTACCCGGATTTCCACCTGCGCCTTGCGGTTGGCGTCCAGATAGACCCCTGCCAGCGGCGCGCGCCCGGTCAGCGCCATGCACAGGTCGAGGTAATCGGGATGTTTGACGCTGCGCGCGGCCAGCACGCTGTTGGCATAGACAACCGCGTTCGACTCGGCCCAGGCGATGGCTTCGCCCGCCTGTGGTATGTCCGCCAGCAGATAGGGCGCGCAGGTGAAACTGGGCCGCGCGCCCATGCGCAGATAGGCATCGGCCAGCCGGCTGGCCGGCCCGCCGAACGCCGGCGGCACGCCCTGCGCGCGCCAGTTGGCATGATCGACCGAGATCGCGTTCATGGTGGTGGGAATACAGACCCGTCCGCCCATCGCGGCCATATCCTCGGCAAAACGCAGATTGGCCTCGCTGTGATAGATACAGCCGTCGATATGGGCGCGGCTGACATCGGTCAACCGTTCGGCCCCCTGCGCCGCCGCCATGGCGCAGATGATCCGCATCGCCAGCCGCACCGGCGGCGTGGCCGCCTCGGAGAGCATGGCGCGATCCGCAGCACTCAGGTCCAGCACCTCACCCGAGAGCGGTTCCAGTGTCAGCGTCAGCGCCCCCGCCGTCAGCCGGTCAGGCGTCACCTCGGCCAAAGGCTCCTTCGCCAGCGCCTCGTATTCCGCCGCCGACAGGCGCAGCACCGCGACGGGCCGGTCATACATCCAGGCCGCGACCAGGGCGCCAAGGGTCAGGATATCCTCTCCCTCGCGGAACACGAGAGCCGCCGGGGCGTGGCCATTCAGCGCCAGCGCCAGCAGCACGCCACTGCCCGAGCAGGAGCCCCGGCTGGTCGGCATCATCACCACCGCCCCGGCCAGCGCCGCACCGTGCTGCGGGTGGTGCGCGTCGATCACCCGGCCCGTCTCGGGATCGACCCCGCCCCAGAAACTCAGCCCCTCGTCACAGACCAGAACCGGCCCCGACGCCCGGGCCGCCACGATGCAGTGTGCCATCCCACCTCCCTGTTCAGGCCACGACGAAACCATGGGCATAGGGGTCGCGCGCGTCAATGAAGATGGTGTTGAAGCCGGTGACCCGCGCCCAGCCGCCAATCGAGGGGATGATACCCGGCCTGCCGCCCACCTCTGCCGCCGCTTCGACCCGGCCATGAAACAGCGAGCCGATGATGGACTCGTGCACGAAATCGTCGCCGGGACGCAACGCACCCCGCGCCGCCAGCTGCGCCATCCGGGCCGAGGTTCCGGTGCCACAGGGCGACCGGTCAATCGCCTTGTCACCATAGAACACCGCGTTGCGCGCATCGGCGCCGGGCTGGGTCGGTTGCCCTGTCCACAGGATATGCGACAGCCCCCGAATCTCGGGTTTCTCGGGGTGGATGAACTGGTACTTCGCGTTCAGCGCCGCGCGCAGGCGCGGGCTCCACCCCACCAAATCCAACGCCCGGTGATCGGCAATATCGCGGAACACCGCCTGCGGCTCGACAATGGCATAGAAATTGCCGCCATAGGCCACATCGACCGTGACCTCGCCCAGCCCCTCGACATGGGCGCTCAGACCCGAGGCATGCAGATAGGCGGGCACATTGGTCAGCCGCACCTCTTCGACAAACCGCCCCTCTTGCCGGTATTCCGCCACCACCAACCCGGCGGGCGTGTCGAGCCGCAGCACACCCGGCACACGCGGCGTGACCAGCCCGTGTTCGATGGCGGTTGTCACCGTGCCGATGGTGCCATGCCCGCACATCGGCAGGCAGCCCGAGGTCTCGATATAGAGAACCCCCACATCGCAATCCTCGCGCGTCGGCGGATAGAGGATGCTGCCCGACATCTGGTCATGGCCGCGCGGCTCGAACATCAGGCCAGTGCGGATCCAGTCGAACTCGGCCAGGAAATGCGCCCGGCGCTCCAGCATGGTGGCGCCGTCCAGACGCGGCGCGCCGCCGGTGACCACACGCACCGGATTGCCGCAGGTATGGCCGTCGATACAGGAAAAGGTGAACTGGGTCATGATGCCTCAGAAACGGGTTGCAGCATAGGGGGAAAGGTCGATCCGGGACGCGGCCCCGGTGACAAGCGCGGCGACCAGCGCCGCCGTGCCCGCCGATTGGGTCAGGCCCAGATGGCCATGACCA
The DNA here is from genome assembly GCF_021405525.1 of Ruegeria pomeroyi. Lineage (GTDB taxonomy): Bacteria > Pseudomonadota > Alphaproteobacteria > Rhodobacterales > Rhodobacteraceae > Ruegeria_B > Ruegeria_B alba. Next base: position 861,214 of record NZ_JAGQAG010000001.1, on the reverse strand, counting down.
AAGGCATAGGTGACGCGATCCGCGCACGGGGCCGGGCCGATCACCGGCAGGCTGTCGGGCAGAGACGGGCGGAACCCCATCCACTGTGTCCCGCCCTCGACCCGCAGACCGGGCAGGAACCCGCGCGCCTTGTCCAGCAGCACCCCGGCCCGGCGCCAGTTGGGTGGGCGTTTCAACCCGCCCAGCTCGACCGCGCCGCCGACACGCACCCCCTGCCCGATGCGCGAGACGACAAAACCGTGATCGGGAAAGGTCAGATGCGTGCGCAGATCGAAAGCCCCCGCAGGCAGGGTGGTGTTATAGCCGCGCTCGGTCTCCAGCGGGATGTCATCGCCGAGTGTCCGCGCCAGGTGATGCGACCATGCCCCGGCGCAGATCACCGCCCGGTCCGCCCGGCGGGCACCATCGGCACAGTCGAGCACCACCGTCTCGCCCTCTTGGCGCAACGCGCGGACGTCGGCGATCTCGATCCGACCGCCCCGCGCCCGGAACACATCCGCCAGATGCGCGACCCATTGCGCCGGGTCGGTCACATTGCGCCAGCCCGGGGTGAACCCGGCATGGGTGAAGCGCGGAGACAGGCCCGGCTGGATCTCGGCAATCGCCCCGGGCCGGTCGAGCAGGCGGAAGGCGACGCCATGGGCGGCGCGGGTCTCCCAGCCGGGCAGGCTCGCCTCATAGGCGCGCGGCCCTTCATAGAGCTGCAACTGCCCCTCGTCGCGGACCAGCGCCCGCGCGCCGGTCTCGGCAATCAGCGTGTCCAGCGCCTCGGCGCTCAGCCGCATCAGCGCCGCTTGTGCTGCCAACGCACTGTCATAGCGGTCGCGCCAACTGGCCCGCCAGAACCGGACCATCCAGGGGGCAATCTGCGCGGCATAGCCGGGCGGCACCGACAGCGGACCCAGCGGATCAAGCAGCCATTTCGGCGCCTTTCGCATGATCCCCGGCGTCGCCAGCGGGATCACATCGGCAAAGGCAAAAGCCCCGGCATTGCCCGCCGACGCCTCGGCCGCGACCCCCTTGCGGTCCAGCACCGTGACCACACACCCGGCCCCTTGCAGGGCCAGCGCGCAGGTGATGCCGACCACGCCAGCCCCGGTGACGATGACCTCGGCACCGCGTGTCATGGCAGCGTATAGGCGGTCTTGACGGTGGTGTAGAACTCGGCGGCATAGGTCCCCTGTTCGCGCGCCCCGTGGCTTGACCCCTTGGTGCCGCCAAAAGGCACATGATAGTCCACCCCAGCCGTGGGCAGGTTGACCATCACCATGCCCGCGCGCGCATTGGCCTTGAAATGGCTCGCATGTTTCAGCGAGGTGGTGCAGATCCCCGCCGACAGGCCGAATTCGGTATCGTTGGCCACCGCCAAAGCCTCGTCATAATCCCGCACGCGAAGAACCGAGGCGACGGGGCCAAACACCTCTTCGCGGTTGATGCGCATGTCGGGCGTGGTCTCGGTCACCAGCGCCGGGGCCATGTAGAACCCGTCCTTGTCCAGCGCCAACCGTTCGCCGCCAGTGACAGTGCCGCCTTCACTTCGCGCGATCTCGATATAGCCCAGGTTCTGCTCCAACTGCCGCGCGTCCACCACCGGCCCCATCTGGGTTGCCGGGTCCAGCGCATCGCCCACCCGAAGATCGCGCATCGCCGCCGCCAGCGCCGCCACGAAACGGTCATGCACACCCTCGGTCACGATCAACCGCGAAGAGGCGGTGCAGCGCTGGCCGGTCGAGAAGAACGCGCCATTGAGACAGGCGGCCACCGCCAGATCCAGATCGGCATCGTCCAGAACCACCATCGGGTTCTTGCCGCCCATCTCCAGCTGCACCTTCTTCATCGCCGCGCCACAGGCCGCCGCGATACCGCGCCCGGTGGGCACCGACCCGGTGAAGGAAATCGCGTCCACCCGCGCGTCCGATACCAGACGCGGGCCCAACTCGGACCCGCGCCCCATCACCAGGTTCACCACGCCTGAGGGTAGACCGGAACGCGACAGGATCTCGACCAGCGCATGGGCGCAACCCGGCACCAGGTCGGCGGGTTTCAGCACCACCGCATTGCCATGGGCCAGCGCCGGGGCGATTTTCCAGGCCGGGATGGCGATGGGAAAGTTCCAGGGCGTGATCAGGCCCACCACGCCCACCGGCGCGCGGGTGACTTCGACCTCGACACCGGGCCGAACCGAGGCCAGCCGGTCGCCGGTCTGGCGCAGCGCCTCACCGGCAAAGAACTTGAAGATCTGCCCGGCCCGCGCCACCTCGCCGATCCCCTCGGCCAGCGTCTTGCCCTCTTCCCGCGACAAGAGCCGCCCCAGCTCCTCCTTGCGGGCCAGCAATTCGGTGCCGGTGAAATCAAGCGCATCGAAGCGCTGTTGCGGGGTCGATGCGGCCCAGATCGGCGCAGCAGCATGGGCGGCGGCGATGGCAGCGTCCAACTCCCCTTCCCCGGCCTGAGCGGCGTGACCGATGATGTCGGTCACATCCGAGGGGTTCACATTGGCGCGGCCCGTGCCGCAGGCGACCCAGTCGCCGCCGATGAGATTGCGATACTCCATCCCCGTCGCCTCAGGCCGCCAGGTCGAGCTGCTGCGACCAACCGGCATACCAGGCGCGGAACAGGGCGTATTGCCGCTCGACATAGCCACGCTGGCTGTCGCTCAGCACATCAGACTCGTTGAAATGCAGGCTGTATTCCGGCTCGCCGTTCAGCACCATCAGGTGCTTGTAGTACAGGACCAGGTCCGGCCCCTCGTCAAAGGACGACAATACCCCCAGCGCCTCTTCCAGCTCCTGCGCGCGCTGCCGCGCCACCGGATCGCCCGCTGCCGCCTGCTGGCAGAGCGCCACCAGATGCAGCACCTCGCGCGGCAGCGCGTTGCCGATGCCGGTGATCGCCCCTTCGGCCCCACAATTGACGAAGCCATGATAGACGGCGGTGTCGACCCCGACCATCAGTGTCACGCCATCGTCCTGCGAGGTGATCGCCTCGGCGGCATAGCGCAAGTCGGCCTTACCGCCGAACTCCTTGAACCCGATCAGGTTTGGGTGCGAACGGCGCAGGTCAAAGAACAGATCGGCGCGGGTGGCAAAGCCGTAATAGGGGCTGTTGTAGATCACGGCGGGCAGGTCAGGCGCCGCCGACAGGATCGCCGCGAAATGGGCGCGCTGCGCCGCCATCGAACTGCCGCGCGACAACACGCGTGGGATCACCATCAGACCGCGCGCGCCGACCTCGGCCGCGTGGCGGGCATGGGCAACGGCCGAGGCGGTGTTGACCGCGCCGGTGCCAACGATCACCGGCACCCCGGCGGCAGTCAGGCGCGCGACGCCCTCCATCCGCTCGGCATCGGTCAACAGCGGCCAGTCCCCCATCGAGCCGCAATAGACCACCGCCGACATGCCCGCGGCAATCATCTCGCGCCCCTTGCGCACCAGCGCGTCGAAATCGGGGCGGCGGTCGGGGGTGCAGGGGGTCATCAGCGCCGGCATGGTGCCGGAGAAAACGGTCTGGGTCATGGAATGTCCTTTCATCGCGGATCACCGGACCCGCCCTGAGTCGTGATATTCTCTTGGTATCGGATATTGTATCCAATATTCAATATAAAATTTTTACATCCCCGCCGTGTTGCGTTAGCCTGCGGGAAAAGCGGTAGCTGACAGCGTGGAAAATGGCGAAATTTCAAACCGTTGACATCGGACGCTCGGCCTCGGCGGCCAGTATCATCTTTGCCGCCCTGCGCCGCGCGATTGTCGAGGGCGACCTGGCCGATGGTGAACCGCTACGCCAAGACGAGATCGCCCGCAGCTTCAACACCAGCCGCATCCCGGTGCGCGAGGCGCTGACCATGCTGGAGCAGCAGGGTCTGGTGAAAACCGAACGCTACAAGGGCGCCGTGGTGGCGGGCCTGTCGATGGCCGAGGCGACCGAGATCTTCGATTTCCGCGCGCTGGTCGAGGCCGAGGTGATGCGCCGGGCCGTGCCCAACATGACGACCGAGGTGCTGGACACCGCCCGCGCCTGTCTGGAACGCTTTGCCGCCGCCAGCGACCCGATGCACTATGGCGACCTGAACCGCGAGTTTCACGAAACGCTCTACCGCGCCTCGGCCCTGCCCTATCACCTGGGGGTCATCGAAAACGCGATGGACCGGATCGACCGCTATCTGCGCGCGCAACTGGTGCTGAGCGACGGGATGGAGCGCGCCCGCCGCGAGCATCTGGCCATTCTCGACGCCTGCGCCAGGGGAGAGGCCGAACGCGCCGCCGCCCTGACGGCCGAGCATATCCATGGCGCCCGCGACTCGCTGGCCGAGCATATGGAACAGCGCAACGGGTAACATCACGCGCCATCCGCATCCGTTTCCCGGCAAATCGCCACAAACGGTTTCAAGTTGTTGCGATCCTTGGTTATGCTGACCTGAAAACGACCAGGAAAACAGGTCGCGAACGACCCGAAGTCCATTTCGCTCGCCTCTTGGCGGTCACCGCAAGTTTGGCCTTGGACGAATCGAACCCCGCCTTTAAAGGGCGACCGACACCGGAGCCCCAGCCGCAGGAAAGGCCGACCCGATTGAAACATCCTCTTGACGCACCGCATTCCATCTATGGCGTGGACAAATGGGGCAAGGGCCTGATTGTGGTGACAGAAGAGGGTGAGATCGGGCTGAAAAACCCGCTCCGCCCCGAGGCCGATGCGGTCAGCCTGCCCGGCATTCTGCACGATCTGGAACAGCGCGGCATCCGCGCGCCGATGATCCTGCGGATCAGTTCCTATCTGGAAAACGAGATCGCCCATATCAACGACAGCTTTGCCGATGCCATCAGGCGCTCGGGCTACAAGGGCGCCTATCGCGGCGTGTTCCCGATCAAGGTCAATCAGCAGGCGCAGGTGATCGACCGTATCGTCGAGTTTGGCCATCGCTACAGTTACGGGCTTGAGGCCGGTTCGAAACCCGAACTGGTGATCGCGCTGGCGCACAAGCTGGCCTCGGACGCGCTGATCGTCTGCAACGGGGTCAAGGATGCCGAGTTCATCCGGCTGGCCATCCTCAGCCGCAAACTGGGCTTCAACACCGTGATCGTGCTGGAAAGCCCGAAAGAGGCCGATACCGTCATCGAGGTCTATAACGAGCTGGGGATCGAGCCGCTTCTGGGCGTGCGCGTGAAGCTCACCAACCAGATCAGCGGCAAATGGGAAGAAAGCTCCGGCGACCGCTCCTCGTTCGGAATGAATACCGACCAGTTGGTGCGCGTGGTCGACAAGCTGCGCGATGCCGGGCTGATCCATTGCCTGAAACTGCAACACTCGCATCTGGGCAGCCAGGTACCCGACGTCAACGACGTGCGCCGCGCCGTGGGCGAGGCCTGCCGCTATTTCACCGAACTCAGCGCCGAGGGCGTGCCGCTCAGCCATCTGGATCTGGGCGGCGGCATGGGCGTCGATTACACCGGCGAGAAGCGCGCCACCGAGAACTCGATCAACTACACGGTCGAGGAATATTGCGCCAATGTGGTGGAAACAGTGGCCTATGCGATGGACGAGGCCGGCATCGCGCATCCCACCATCGTCACCGAAAGCGGCCGCGCGGTGGTGGCAACCTCGTCGCTGCTGGTGTTCAACGTGCTCGAAAGCACGCTGTACGACGCGCCCACCGCGCCGGGCACCGAGCCCGACGATCACCATCTGGTCACCGACCTGGCGGCGGTGAACGGGTACCTGACGCCCGCGCGGCTTCAGGAATGCTGGAACGACGCCACCTTTTATCGCAACGAATTGCGGGCGCTATTCCGCCGTGGCTATGTCGATCTGCGCCAGATGGCCCGGGCCGAACGGATCTATCTGTCGCTGATGGCGCGGATCAAGACCATGGTGGCCGAGGTCGAGGCCGAGACCGATCTGGACGCCCAGATGGAAAAGATCGCAGATATCTACCACTGCAACTTTTCCCTGTTCCAGTCGCTGCCCGATGTCTGGGCCATCGACCAGCTGCACCCGATCGTGCCCTTGCAGATGCTGAATGAGGCGCCCGACCGCCGCGCGGTCCTGTCCGACATCACCTGCGACAGCGACGGCAAGGTCGACCGCTTCATCCTTGCCGATGGCGTGTCGCCGTCCTTGCCTGTGCACTCCCTACCCGAGGATCAGGACTATTACCTCGGCGTTTTCTTCGTCGGCGCCTATCAGGAAACGCTGGGCGATCTGCACAACCTCTTTGGCGACACCAACGTGGTCACCATCGACCTGCGCGCCGATGGCGGGTTCGACCTGCTGCACGAGCAGGAGGGCGACACCATCTCCGAGGTGCTCTCTTACGTCGAATACGACCCGGCCGATTGCGTCGCCGCCTTTCGCAAGCTGGTCGACGGCGCCATTTCGAACGGCTGCCTCAAGGCAAACGAGCGCAAGCTGATCATCGGCGCCTATCGCGACAGCATCAACGGCTATACCTATTACGAATGAAACAAAGACCGATCTGCGACTACGGCGGGCCATCAATCCCTGAGGCGCTCGGCTTGCGCGATCTGCATGAAGCGGTGGGCGCGCATTTCTTCATGTGGTCGTATCTTGAAGAAGAGTTGAGACAGTCCATCACGCAACTGGAAGACGCCGCAGGGCACCAGCCGACCCATGGCATCCTTCGTTCATTGGATCGTTGGCAAGACCTGCACAAGACCATCGCGCAACACAAACCCATGCATATGGATGTCATTGACGAGATCCACAGGCAGGTCGCGGGCGGCCTTCACATTCGGAACCGGCTCGCGCACGAGATCAGCGGCTTTCGTGTGAACGACGGTGCACGGACAAGTGTTGTGATCTTTACCATGATGAACGACATCCAAGTGAACCTCACCTTGGCCGAGATTGAGGCAACAACCGAGAGATTGGGTCGCATTGCATCGTTTTTTGATCGAGTAACATATGCCGCCTTGGCTTCCTGCACTACTCAGATGCAGAACATCTACGATGAAATTCTTGCAGGTCTTCATAGAAATGGATCATAGCCATGTTTTTCTTGCTACGCGGAAACACTGAAACTAACTGGGCACGAACAACAGCCAACACCTGTTCAGGCACAGTCACAACCGAACCACCTGATTACTCCGCAACGGTGTTAGTCTCGTCCGATAAGAGATACACCTGATTACGAATAACCCACCAGCCAGAGGAGACCTTCCCATGGGCAAAACACTCGTTGTCGGCGCAGGTGGCGTCAGCCACGCCGCCGTTCACAAGATGGCCATGAATTCCGACATCTTTACCGAGATCACTCTGGCCAGCCGGACCAAGGCGAAATGCGACGCCATCGCCGCCTCGGTCAAGGAGCGCACCGGGGTCAGCATCAAGACCGCCGCGCTGGATGCGATGGACGTGGCCGCCACCGTCGCGCTCATCAAGGAGACAGGCGCCGAGATCCTCGTGAACCTCGCCCTGCCCTATCAGGACCTCAAGCTGATGGATGCCTGCCTCGAGGCCGGGTGCCACTACCTGGACACCGCCAACTATGAGCCCGAGGATGTGGCCAAGTTCGAATACCACTGGCAATGGGCCTATCAGGACAAGTTCAAGGAAGCGGGCCTTACCGCCATCCTCGGCTCGGGCTTCGATCCGGGCGTTACCTCGGTCTTTGCCACCTGGCTGAAAAAGCATAAGCTCGAAACCATCCGCCAGATCGACGTGCTGGATGCCAATGGCGGCTCGAACGAGCAGGCATTCGCCACCAATTTCAACCCCGAGATCAACCTGCGCGAGGTTCTGGCCGAGGCGCGGCACTGGGAAAACGGCTCCTGGCAGGTCACGCCTGCGATGACCCACAAGGTCGAATTCGATTTCCCCGGCATCGGGCCCAAGAACATGTACCTGATGTATCACGAGGAACTGGAGAGCCTCTCGACCCACTTCCCCGAGATCGAGCGCGCCCGCTTCTGGATGACATTCGGCGATGCCTATATCATGCACGCCAAGGTGCTGGAAAACGTCGGCATGACCCGCATCGACCCGGTCATGCATGACGGCAAGGAAATCATCCCGATCCAGTTCCTCAAAACCCTGCTGCCCGATCCCGGCACGCTGGCCGAGGAAACCAAGGGCAAGGCCTGCATCGGCGATATCGCCACGGGTCAGGCCAAGGACGGATCGGGCGAGAAGACCTATTACATCTACAACATCTGCGACCACGAGGAATGCTTCCGCGAAGTGGGCAGCCAGGCGGTTTCCTACACCACCGGTGTCCCCGCCATGATCGGCGCGGCGCAGGTGCTCAAGGGCAACTGGGTGGAACCGGGCGTGTGGAACATGGAACAGCTCGACCCCGATGACTTCATGGACATGCTGAACAATCACGGCCTGCCGTGGCAGGTCCATGAACTCGACGGTCCGGTCTCTTTCTGACCTTGTGGGCAACGGGCGCCCGCGCCCTTTCTTCTGTTTAAAAATACCTCGGGGGGTCCGGGGGGCAGCGCCCCCCGGCCTCTCCTCCAGCGGAGGCGCCGGAAATGGCAGATGTGATGCAGACCCAGGCAGGAGACGCTGGCGCCTTCCGCCACTTTGACCTCTCCCGCGTGCCTACCCCCTGTTTCGTGGTCGACGAGGTCGCCATCGAGCGCAATCTGGCGATCCTCAAGGATATCTCCGACCGCTCCGGCACGCATGTGCTGTCGGCGCTCAAGGCGTTTTCCATGTTCGCCCTCGCGCCCCTCGTGCGCCAATACCTCGGCGGCACCTGCGCCAGCGGCATCTACGAGGCGCGGCTGGGGCGCGAGGAATATGGCGGCGAGGTCGCCACCTTCTGCGCCGGGTACAAGGAACAGGATATCGACGAGATCCTGTCGCTCAGCGATCACATCATCTTCAACAGCCCGGCACAAAAGGACCGCTTCCTGACCCGCGCCCAGGCGGCGGGCGTTCAGGTGGGTCTCAGGATCAACCCCGAACATTCCGAGGGCGAGATCGCCAAATACGACCCCTGCGCGCCCTGTTCGCGGCTCGGCACCCCGGTCAGTTTGCTGACGCCCGAAGCCTTGGCAGGCGTCGACGGGCTGCACATGCACACGCTCTGCGAACAGGGGTTCGACCCGCTCGCACGGACCTGGGCGGCGGTGGAGCCAAAACTCGCCCCCTACCTGCCCGGCCTCAAATGGCTCAACTTCGGTGGCGGTCATCACATCACCCGCGCCGATTACGACCGCGACGCGCTGGTGCACTTCATCAAGGGTATCCGGGAAAAACACGGTGTCGACGTCTATCTTGAACCGGGAGAGGCGGTGGCGCTGGATGCCGGAATCCTCGTCGGTGAAATCCTCGACCTGCCGACCAATGGCATGGACCTCGCCATCACCGATATCTCGGCCACCTGCCACATGCCCGATGTGATCGAGGCGCCTTATCGCCCCGCCCTGATGGACGAGGCCGAGAGCGGCCATACCTATCGCCTGGGCGGCCCCTCCTGCCTGGCGGGCGATGTGATCGGCGATTACACCTGGGACAAGCCGTTGACCATCGGCCAGCGCTTCGCCTTTCTCGACCAGGCGCATTACTCGATGGTCAAGACCAACACTTTCAACGGCGTGCCCCTGCCCACGATCGCGCTGTGGAACAGCGAGACCGACGCGCTGCGCATCGTGCGCCAATTCGACTATTCCGACTTCAAGGACCGTCTCTCATGAGCATCTTCCTCGACAGCGAACTGACCGCATCCGAGCGCGGCGAGGACGCCCGTTTCCGGATCATCCCCGTTCCGCTGGAACGCACCGTCTCTTACGGCGCGGGCACGGCGGGGGGGCCCGGTGCGATCATCGAAGCGTCAAACGAGCTGGAACGCATCACCAACGGCGCCGAACCCTGCGCGCAGGGCATCTTCACCGAAGCCCCGCTCGACTGCGACGGCCCGCTGCCCGAGGTGATGGAGCGCCTCGCCCAACGGACCGAAGCCGCCATCCGCGCAGGCCGGGTGCCGGTGACGCTGGGAGGTGAACATTCGCTGAGTTATGGCGCGGTGATGGGCGTGGCGCGCGCCCTGAGTCAGCCGCTGGGGCTGGTGCAGATCGACGCCCATGCCGACCTGCGCATCGCCTATCAGGGCGAGAAACACAGCCATGCCTCGGTCATGCACCTGCTTGCCGAGGAGGGTATTCGGCTGGCGCAATTCGGCGTCCGCGCCCTCTGCCAGCAGGAAATGGACGAGCGCGCCAAACACGGCGTGTTCTACAAGGATGCCGAGGAGCTGGTCACCACCAATATCCACGCCGTCGACCTGCCCGAAGATTTCCCCGAACTGGTCTATGTCAGCTTCGATGTCGACGGGCTGGACCCGGCCCAGATGCCCGCAACCGGCACGCCGGTGCCCGGCGGCCTTGGCTATTATCAGTCACTGCACCTGGTCGAACACGCGCTCAAGGGCCGCAGATGCGTTGGCCTTGACGTGGTGGAACTGGCGCCCGACGGCAATGCTGCCTGGGATTTCACCGCCGCCCAGATCGTCTATCGGCTGATGGCGGCCTGCACAGCCTGATCCCCGTTATCCGGTAGGGCACGTTCGCGCAGCGCGGCCATCTCAGTCAGGCCCAGCTGCGCCAGTGTCAGGCTGACCTCCTGCGCCAGCACGTCCCACAGCTGGTGCAGCCCTGCCTCGCCCCCCGCCGCCATGGCATAAAGGAGCGGGCGGCCGAGGAACACGAAATCGGCCCCCATCGCATAGGCCTTGACCACATCCTCGCCGCTGCGGATGCCACTGTCATAGAACAGCGGATAGCTGGGGCCGACCGCTTGTCGGATCGCGGCCAGCGCCTCGATCGCGGGGGGTGCGGCGTCAAGCTGCCGGCAACCATGGCTGGAGACCTGGATCGCATCGGCGCCCAGCGCCTTTAGGCGCAGCGCATCATCGGGGTGCAGCACGCCTTTGACCACCAGCTTTCCGGGCCAGGCGGCGCGCAGGCGCTCGAATGTCGTCCAATCGGCGGCGGCACGGCTCTCGGTACGGTCGAAAACATAATCCCGCCCGTCGAAATTGGCCATCTGCGGCCGCCCCCGGATCAGCGTGGACAGGGACCAGCGCGGATGCAGCGCGAAATCGACGAATTGACGGGGACCGATGCGGAACGGCATCTTGAACCCGTGCCGCAGTTCGCGCGGGCGGCGGCCCACCTCGGGCACATCGACGGTCAGCACCAGCGTGCCATAGCCGGCCGCACGGGCGCGCTCGACCAGTTTCATGGTGCCGCTGCCATCGCCGCTGAAATAAAGCTGGAACCAGGCCATGCCGCCCGAGACCTTGAGCAGGGTTTCCATGTCGGTCGAGGCCACGGTCGAGACGCCATGCGGCACCCGGTCCCTTGCGGCCAGCCGGGCCAGCATCAGATCGGCGCCGGGGGTGGACAGGTTGCACATGCCCATCGGGCTGATGCCAAAGGGGCGCACTGCCAGCTTGTCGAAGAGCTGCACCCGCAGCTCTCGCCGGCTGACGTTGCGCAGCACCCGGGGCGTCAGGCGAATATCCTGAATGGCCCGGCGCGCCAGCATCGCGCCATGCTCTTCGCCGGCCGAGCCGTCGATATAGTCGAACACCATCCAGGGCAGGCGCCTGCGCGCCAGCCTGCGGGCGTCCTCGCTGGAATGAATGCCGGTCTGGCGCAGCATGGCCTGGGCTCTTTCCTAGTCGTCCTGCGGGTTGGGCCGTTCCCTAGCGCAGCACCATCACGGTACAGGGCGCGTGGCGAACAACGCGGGCGGCGGTGGTGCCCAGAAAATAGTCGCTGAGGCCGGGCCGGTGCGAGCCGACGATGATCAGGTCGATGCCCATGTCGGTGGCATATTCGGTCAGCGCGCGGCTGGAATGACCGCTCAGCAACACCGGTTCGACCCCGGGCGCATCGGCCACGCGGGCGCGCAACCGCGCCTCGGCATCGGCGCGGGCCTTGGCCACCAGATCGGCGTCCAGATAGGCGCGGACCGCCGGGTTGGGCGGCTCGATCACGTGGACGGCGCGGATGGTAGCGTCCTCCGCGGCCAGGGCGCGGGCGGTTTCCAGCGCCCGCTCGCTGATCCCGTGTTCCAGCGACAGGGCAACAAGGATGCGGTGATACATGGCCTAACTCCTTTCCGGGTCGGTGTCGGGAACCAGCAGGACCTTGGGTGCCGCCACCCGGCCCGCGCGGATATCGGCAAAGGCCTCGGCACCCTGTTCCAGCCGGCGCGCCTCGGTCCAGTCAAGCGGGCCGAGGCGGCCGTCAAAGATTGCCTGCGCGGTCTGGCGGAAATCCTCGGCGGTATAGGTATAGGTCCCGATAAAGGTGATCTCTTGCAGGGTCATCCGCCGGATATCGAGGCCACCGGTATCCTCGCCCAGGCCGATATGGCCGATCACACCGCCGGGGCGCACATGGGCCGAGGCAGCGGCGCGGGTGGCGGCATAGCCCACCCCGTCGATCACCAGATCGAATTGCGACCCCTCTGGCGCAGCATCGACCGCATGCTGGCCGCAGCGGTCGCCCAGATAGGCGCGGCGGGCGGGGTTCGGCTCGACCACGGTGACCTGCGGTACGCCCTGCGCCGCCAGGCAGAGTGCGGCGCCCAGCCCGATCGCCCCGCCTCCCAGTACCAGCGCCGTGTCACGCGCACCGGATAGCGCGGCCAGGGACAGGCGCACCGTGTGCCAGCCGCAGGCGATGGGTTCGGCCAGTGCCGCCTTGGCCAGCGGGACGGGGTCGGGGACAGTGACCAGATTGCCCTCGGGCATCGCCACATATTCGGCAAAGCCGCCCTCGCGCGGGGGCATCGAGATGATCTGGCGGGCGGGGCACAGGTTGTCGCGTCCCGTGCGGCAGGCCGGGCAGTCGCCGCAAGTGACCAGAGGGTTCACGGTGACCCGCTCGCCGTCGCGCGGCCCACCCACGATCACACCGGCCACCTCGTGACCCAGGATCAGCGGCGCCGGGCGGCGCGCATCGTGGCCCAGATAGGCATGCATGTCCGAGCCGCAGATCCCCACCTGCGCGATGCGGATCAGCTGTTCGCCCGGCCCCGCGACCGGGTTGGGCATCTCGCGCAGCGCAAGCGTTTCGGGGCCCGTGTAAACCAGCGCCTTCATTTCGCGGTATATCCTCCATCCACCATCAGCACCTGACCGGTGACATAGGCCGACGCCTCGGAGCAAAGGAACAACAACGGCCCGTCCAGATCCTCGGGCTCTCCATTGCGGCCGAGACAGGTCTGCGCCGCGTTGCGCGCCGCGCGCGCGGGATCGGCAAAGACAGGCGCCGTCAGCTCGGTCCGGAAAAAACCCGGCCCCAGCGCGTTGGCGGTAATTCCGTGCGGAGACCAGGCCTCGGCCATGGCGCGGGTCATCTGGGCCACACCGCCCTTGGACGCGCCATAGGCGATGCCGCCGGGAAAGGCCCGGGTTGTCTGGAGCGAGGCGAAATTGACGATCCGGCCCCAGCCGCGCGCCTTCATCCCCGGGACCAGATACTGGCTGAGGAAGAACGGCACCGACAGGTTCAGGGTCAGGGTGATGTCCCAGCCTTCGGGCGTGACCTCATCGGCGGGCTGGCGGGTGTTGATGCCGGCGGCGTGAATCAGAATGTCGGGCGGGCCAAAGGGCGCTGCGACCTGGTGCGCCAGCCCCTCCAACCCGTCGCGGTCCGACAGGTCATAGGGAATGGCATGGGTTTCGCTCCCCGCCTCGGCCTGCCATTCGGCCAGCGCATCGGCGCGCCGGGCCACGCCCACCACCCGTGCGCCAGCCTGCGCCAGCACCGTCGCCGCGCGCCGGCCAAGGCCGGAACTGGCGCCGGTGACACAGGCCACCCGGCCCCGCACCGAGAAGAGATAGCCAGAGTCAGCCATTGGCGGTCAGGTCAAAGGTCTCGTCGGGGAAATACTTGGCCAGCCGCACATCGGCGGCGCGGGCATGGCCCTCCATCCCCTCAAGCCGGGCGATGCGGGCGGTGGCCTCGGCCACGGGCTTGTAGCCCTCGCGGGTGCCACGCTGCCAGGTCACGATCTTCATGTATTTGTGCACGCTGAGGCCCCCGGTATAGCTGGCGGCGCCGCTTGTCGGCAGCACGTGGTTGGTGCCCGCCGCCTTGTCGCCATAGCTGACGGTGCTTTCTTCGCCCAGGAACAACGATCCATAACAGCTGAGCCGGTCGAGCCACCAATCCAGGTCGTCGGCCATCACCGTCAGGTGCTCGGGCGCGTAACGGTCCGAGGTGGCAGCCATCTCCTCGCGGTCGGCGCACAGGATCACCTCGGCATAATCGCGCCACGCGGCGGCGGCATTGTCGCGGTTCACCTCGGGCAGGTCGGCGATATAGGCCGGGATCATCTCGATCACCTTTTCCGCCAGCGCGCGATCATCGGTCACCAGCCAGACGGGCGAGTTGTAGCCATGCTCGGCCTGGCTCACCAGATCGGTGGTCACGATATGCGGATCGGCGGTCTTGTCGGCCAGGATCAGGCTGTCGGTGGGGCCCGCGATCATGTCGATGCCGACACGCCCGAACAGCATCCGCTTGGCCTCGGCCACGAACTGGTTGCCGGGACCAACCAGGATTTTCGCCTTGGGCAGGCCAAACAGGCCAAAGGCCATGGCCGCCACCCCCTGCACACCGCCGATTGCCATGATCGTGTCGGCGCCACAGATATGGGCGGCATAAACGATGGCAGGCGCCACGCCGACACCGGGACGCGGCGGCGAGCAGGCCATGATATGTTTGCACCCCGCCACCTTGGCCGTGGTCACGGTCATGATGGCGCTGGCAATATGGCTATAGCGCCCGCCGGGCACATAGCAGCCCGCCGCGTCCACCGGGATCGCCTTTTGTCCGGTGATCACGCCCGGCACCACCTCGAGCTCGACATCGGTCAGCGTCGCCTTCTGCGTCTCGGCAAAGCGGCGCACATTGTCATGGGCAAAGCGGATATCGGCCTTGAGCTTTTCCGGCACCAGCGCGCAGGCGGCCTCGATCTCTGCGGGCGACAGGATGATGCTGCCCTCGTAGCGGTCGAACTTGGCGGCATAGTCCAGCGCGACCTGATCCCCGCCCGCCTCGATATCGGCGAGGATCGCGCGCACCGTCTCTTGCACGTCCGAGGCATCGGATTTCGAGGTAAGCGAAGCTTTCTTGAGGTATTCGATGGTCATACCGGGGGCGTCCTATTTGTAGATATCGGGCAAGAGCGTGGTGGAAATGGCGGGCAGATAGGCGATGAGCAGCACCACCAGCAGCATGAACAAGACGAAGGGAACAGCGCGGGCGGCGATCTTGAGGATCGACTCGCCGGTGATGCCGGAGACCACGAACAGGTTCAGCCCCAGCGGCGGCGTGATGAAGCCCACACCCAGCGCGGTGATCATCATGATGCAGAACTGGATCTCGTTCATGCCGATATTGTCGGCCAGCGGCTTCAGGATCGGGGCCAGGATCACGATATTGGGCGTCGTCTCCATGACGCAGCCCGCCGCGATCAGGATGCCGATCATCAGCAGGATCAACAGCCAGGGTTCTTCGGTCATGCCGGTGACTGCGGCGACAAATCCCTGCGGCACGCCCATGATCGCCAGCGCCTCGGCCAGGGGGGCGGAAAAGGCGATGATCGGCAGGATAACCCCGTTCACCTTGGCCGAGCTGACCAGCATCGCCGGGAAGTCGGACAGCGACAGGGTGCGCAGGATGAAGCCCATCAGGATGGTGACGACAACAGCGGTGGCACCCGCCTCGGTCGGCGTCAGCCGGCCCGAGAAGATGCCGTAAAAGATGATCCCCGGCACGATGAAGGCATACCAGCCGGATTTCAGCGCCCGGCCCAGATTGCCCACGTATTCGGCGGCCGAGATATTGCCGCCGCCCTCCCAGCCGTTGATGCGGTTCATCACCACATTGGTGACCAGGATCGAGATCAGGATGCACAGGCCCGGAATGAGCGCGGCCAGAAACAGGGTCGAGGCCGAGATACCCAGCACCAGACCGATGATGATATAGGCGATCGAAGGCGGGATCAGGATGCCGGTACAGGCCCCCGCCGCCACCAGCGCACAGGCATAGGGCCGGGGATAGCCCGACTCGACCAGCCGGTCGATGGTCATCCGGCCCACGGCGGCGGCCCCCGCAGCGTCCGAACCCGAGATGGCCGCAAACATGCCGCAGACCAGCACCGTGGCCGAGCCGAACCCGCCCTTGGCGAATTGCGTCAGCGCCTCGGCCACGTCCAGGAACTTGCGCGAAAGCCCCGTGCGCACCAGCACGTCACCGGTCAGGATGAACAGCGGCACCGCTGTCAGCGCAAAGGCGTCGATGCCGGTGAACAGGCTCTCGCCCACCGCGCTCAGCGGCATGTCCCCCGACATGATCAACATGGTGATCGCCGCCGCCCCGATGGCGGCCCAGACCGGCACCGCCAGCGCGATGAGGCCCACGAACAGGATCACCGGCAGGTAGAAATCCCAGCCCAGTTCAACCGTCTGATTGAGGGTGTTCCAAAGCATGACCGCCCTCTCAATCGAACAGTTTGTCGCCCTCGTAGACGGGCGTGCCGTCACGAAGGCTGCGCAAATCGCGCAGGAAGGATTGCACCAGTCGCAGGATCATCAGCGAAAAGCCCACCGGCACCGCCATCAGGAACCACACCATCGAGATGCGCAGGCCGTGACTGACCGATCCGAACTTGGCCGAGACCAGCACCGTTTCGAACGACCAGTACAGCGCGATGACCGCCACCACGAACATCACCAGATCGCCAAAGATATAGAGCAGCGCCTTGGCCCGGCGGCCCAGGTAATGCATCAGCACGTCGATGCGGATATGGCCCCGTTCCTTCACCGCCGAGGCGGCGCCGATCCAGGCGAGGTAGATGAAGGAATAGCGCACGATCTCCTCTCCCCAGATCGAGGAATAGGCGAAGATCTCGCGCCGCAGCACCTCGATGGCCATGGTGACGACAAGCATCACGTAGAACACCAGGAGCGCCCAGCGCTCGGCATTCCGGTTCAGGGCATTCAGGATAAGGCTCACGCGTCCCTCCCTCCGGGCGAGGGGCATCCGTTGCCGGAGGCCCGGTTGATGGCGTCATGCGGGTAAGGAAAGGGCCGGCGCCGTCCCAGGCGCCGGCCAGTGCCCGATCAGGCGTCGTGCACGTAATAGCGGCCCATGGTGCCGGCGGCCTCTTCGAGGCGGGCAAAGGCATCCATCGACCCGGCCAGTTCGGTCTTGAAGCTGTCCCATTCCGAGCGCTGATAACCGCCGGTCGCCTGCCATTCGGCCAGTTGGTCGGCGGACAGCGAATGGAACTCGACCCCGGATTTGGTCAGTTCCGACATCGCATAGGCACGCGCGGCGGGCACCTTGGCCAGGTTCTGCTGCGAGGTGACCTCGCCCGCGAACATGATGCCTTCCTGCACGTCTGCCGGAAGCCCGTTGAACCATTCCAGGTTCATCGAGAACACCTGGCTGTCGGGCACCGCCTGGGTAAAGGTCACATGGCTGAGGATGTCCTTGAAGCCAAAGACATAAAGCGCGCCGACCGACGGGTCGAGCGCATCGGCCACGCCCTGCTTGATCGCCGAGGGCGTCTCGCCCCAGGCCACCGGCGTCGGGTTGGCGCCGACCATGCGGTAATACTGTTGCAGCATCTTCGAGCCCGGCACGCGGAACTTGACCCCTGCCAGATCGCCCGGCGTGATCACCGCGTTGCCACCCTTGCGCACGGCCACGACGCGCGGGTCGATCACGATATAGAACAGCGCCTTGAAGCCCGCAGCCTCGACCTTGGGATGCACCTCGGACTTCCAGGCATCCGACGACACGAGGTTGGTGAACCGCTGGTTCGAGCCGCAGAAATACGGCATGTTGATCAGGTCGACTGCGCTGGCGAAGGGGGCGAAATTCGACAGCGAATGCTGCGCCGCCTGGATGGTGCCGCCCTGCACCTTTTGCACCAGCGCGCCACCGGCGCCCAGCTGGCCGCCCGGCGCCAGTTTCACATAGACCTTGCCGTTGGTGGCGTTCTGGATGTTCTCCTTGAGGTCCAGCTGCATGATCGGATAGCTGCGTGACGCGCCCAGCACATAGGCCGTCGCCACCGTCATCACATGCGATGCGGCGGCTTCACGTTCCTTCTCTTCCTTGGCGGTCTGCGCTGCGGCCTCGGTCGACCACAGGGTCCCCGCCGCGCCGGCCACCATGGCGGCGGTAAAGCTGCCGCTGCCGGCCAGTTTCAGAAAGTTGCGGCGTGTCGCGGACGCAAGTCCGGTCCGGTCGTCTTTCATGTATTTCCTCCCATTTGGACAGATCAGGGCCGCTGGTTTGTCTTGCTCTTCGCTGCGGCTTCCCGTTGCAGAATGGCCACCACAAACGCGATTGCAGCGGCGAACAGAACCAGCATTTCACCAACATCCCCCAGCATCGGCCCGACCCCGACAGAGCCAAGGCCCACATTCAGGGCAAACAGGGCAAAGAGTGCGGCCGAGATCAAAAGCATCGGGTCCTCCGGATGGGCAAAAACACGATTCGCCCTAGCAATGTAAGCGCTTACATTTGACGATGCAAGCGCTTACACGCTATGCTGTTCCCAGCGGATGGGATATCGGACCCTACCGCCCTCAACCCGATGGAACCGCTCAGCATGACCGCGCCGCCAACCGAACGCACCCCGACCCTGGCCGATGTGGCCCGGCGCGCGGGCGTGTCGACGGCAACGGTTTCGCGCTGTCTGAACACGCCCGACCGGGTCATCGAGGAGACCCGCAACCGGGTTTTGCAGGCGGTGCGCGACCTTGGGTATTCGCCCAATTTCGGTGCCCGCGCCCTGGCCGCGAAACGCACCAACACCATCGGCGCCGTGATCCCGACCATGGAGAACGCGATCTTTGCCCGAGGTCTTCAGGCCTTTCAGGAGGAGTTGCGGCTGAAGGGGATCACGTTGCTGGTGGCCTCCTCTTCATATCGCGCCGATCTGGAGGAGGAGCAGATTCGCACCCTGGTGGCGCGCGGCGCCGACGGGTTGTTCCTGATCGGCGCCCATCGCGATCCGGCGCTCTACGACTTTCTCAACCGGCGCGGCATTCCGACCCTCGTGGCCTGGGTCCACGACCCGAATGCGCCGGTGCCCACGATCGGGTTCGACAACCATTCCGCAATGCTGGACCTTGCCCGACGGGTGATCGCGGACGGCCATCGCCATATCGGCGTGATCAGCGCCGAACAGGCGGGCAACGACCGCGCCCGCGCCCGGGTGGCCGCAATCCGCGCGGCCATGGACGAGGCGGGACTGGACCCCGACGCGCTGAGCCTTGTGGAAACCGCCTATGGCATCGACGAGGGCGCCGCCGCGTTCGAGGCCCTGATGCAGCGTACGCCCCGCCCGACCGTTGTGATGTGCGGCAATGACGTGCTGGCTGTCGGCGCCATGGGACGGGCCAAGGAGATGGGATATGACGTGCCGGGCGATGTCTCGATCACCGGCTTTGACGATATCGAACTGGCCAAGGTGTGCAGCCCGGGCCTGACCACCGTGCATGTTCCACATCGACAGATGGGTACCCGCGCTGCGCGTGCCCTGATCTCGATGGTGTCAGAGGGCACGCCGGGACAGGGGCAGCGACTGGATACCCGCGTCGTTCTGCGCGGCTCGCTGGGGCCACCGCGCGCATAGGCCGCAAGCCTACGGGTCGATCTCGACCACCCCGCCCGGTTCTGCCGCGCGGGATTGGCAGAGGATGATCGCGCTCTCGCGCTGTTTCCTTGACAGCACGAAATCGCGATGTTCGACCGCGCCCGCGATCAACCCGCATTTGCAGACGCCGCAGATCCCGTCCGAACATTTCACGTCGATAGGGATCCCGCTCGCGTTCAACACCTGCGCCGCGTCCTGATCCGCGGGCACAGTGATCTCGCGCCCTGACTGGGTGAGTTTCAGCGTAAAGGGGTGGTTTTCATACGCGGGCTGTTCGGGGACCGAGAAGTATTCCAGATGCCGCGCCTCTTCGGGGAAGCCTTGTCGTTCGGCAGCCTGCATCACCCCATCTATATAGCGCTCGGGACCGCAGGTATAAACGTGCCAGCCGGGCCGATACCCCGCCAGAACCGTATCCAGATCGGCGCGCGACCCCTCATCCGAGACATGCAACTGCACATGATGGGCCCAGGGCATCGCGCCAAGATCCTCGAGATATCCGGCGCTGGCGCGGCTGGGGACGGAATAATGCAGCTCGAAGTCGGCCCCCAGCGCGTGCAAGCGGTGGGCAAAGGCGATCATCGGGGTGATGCCGATGCCGCCGCCCATCAGGAATGTGCGCGTCGCGCGCTCCTCCAGTTCGAAGTGATTGATCGGTTTCGAGATGAATACCCGCCGGCCCGGCGTAAAGATGCGATGCATCAGCCTTGAGCCGCCCCGCCCCGCATCCTCGCGCAGCACCCCGATCTGATAGGTGGCGCGATCCTCCGGGTCGCCCGACATCGAATACTGACGCAGGAACTCGGGCGCGACCAGCACATCCAGATGCGCGCCCGCCGTCCATTCGGGCAGCGGCGCGCCGTCTGGGGCAGCAAACTCGTATTTGGTGATCTCAGCCGTCATCTTCTCGGCCCGCGTCACCTCGACCCGGATCACTGGCGCACTGTCCGCATCGGGTACGGTATAACGATGCACCATCGACCGGTCGCCAGATGCCAGCCGCGCCCGGTATTCGTCGGCGCTGATCATCGCCTGATAGGCGGCGATCCCCGCCTCACGGTCCATCGGAAACGGATAGGGCCAGGGATGCGGCGCCAGCGGCGCGGGATAGACGGCCAGCGTCTGATCCTCATATTTCAGGTCCAGATCCCGTTGCAGGTCACGCCGGTTCACTGGCCCGGCGGTCGGGCGATAGGCGCCATCGGGCTGCAACTCGATATCCCACCACCATCTCTTGACCTCGTTCAGCCCGCCATGACCCAGCGCATCGTCGAGCCGCGCCAGCGCCGGGGCCGCCGCCGGGATCGTCATCGCAGCCCAGCGAAAGGGGCGTTCGGCAAACAACCCTTCGAGGTTCCACGGGCAGGTCTTCATGCAGCGCCCGCACATGGCGCCTCCCTGGGTGGTGATGCGATAGGTGGCGCATTTCTGACTGTCGGATTTCCAGATCTCGTAGCCGTTGAACATCCGCTTGGGCCCGGCGGTGATCGCCCCCGAGGGGCATTCGCGGGCGCATTTGTTGCAGGCCTCGCAGAACCGTTGCAGACCAAAGTCGATGGGCTTGTCATGGCTCATCGGCATGTCGGTGGTCACCGCCCCCGATTTCAGGCGCGGGCCCAGGAACGGGTTCAGGATCACTTCGCCGATGCGGCTGACCTCGCCCAGGCCCGACAGCAGCAGGAGCGGCGGTTGCAATACCTCGCCATCCATCACCGTATGGGCCTTGGCCTTGTAACCCAGATTGCGGATCTGCTGCGCGATCACACCCCCCAACAGCGAAAAGCGCAAGTAAGCGCGCATGGATTGCGCCACCGCGATCCAGTCGTCGCCGCTCGACCCTTCCATCGTCTCATAGCCCTGATCGACGATCATGCTGATCGCCTGATCATGCGGCGGGGTAATTGCCTCGCCGGTGGCGTCATGGCTGTACCAGGTCCAGGTCGGGCAGCGGCTGAGGCCGACGGCGTCGATGCCCAGGAAATAGCTCGCCGCCTTGAGGTTGGCGGCATTGCGGCGCGGATCGACCGGGCGGGGCACATCGGCGCTGTCGCCATCCTGAAGCAAGACGAACGCCCCCAGCGCCCGCCGCTGGGCAAAGCTGGGCGCCGCCTTGCGCACATAGTGACCGCCCTTGGCCCCCTCTTGCAGGGCCTTGCCCATATCGCCGAACTGGGCGCGGGCGAACATGTCGGCGCATTTGGGCACACGGGCCACATTGGCCTCGTCGATATAGGTGGTGGGCGTCTCGACCCGGTGCAGCCGCTCGAACGGGTGTGCCCCGTCCACATAGCGCCGCCGGGCATAGGGGTCGCGGTTCAGCCCGCTTTTGGCGAACCCCTTGCCCAGCCACCAGGCCGGGCCGCGTGTGGCGGCCCAGGACTGCGCGGCCAGTGGCGTCAAGGGGCGGTCGTGGGCCAGTTCCATTTCGGTGGTGACGGCGGCCAGGCCAAAACGGCGCCCCAGCCAGGGCGCGGCCAGTTGCCCGCCCTCAAGCGTCACCAGCCCCGCCGCCAGCGCCAGCCGCCCCAGATCGACATCGCTTGACATGGCGGTATGCGCCCGCGCGTCATAGCCCAGAAGGCGGATGTAATTGGCGATCACCACCGCGTTTTCGCTGGCAAGCAGACAGGCACGATGGTCCTGCGCGTCCCTTATCCACTCTGTTCCCAGTTCGTCCGCCTCGGGGTCGCGGTGATGTTCGTAGAGAAAGACAATCGCGTGCCGGTGCCCCTCGATCGGGCGTGGCGGCGCCTCCATGCTCTCCTTGAGGTCGGCCATGATCACGTCGATACCCGAGGCCAGCGTCTTGGTCTGCCGGGTCCGCAGCGCCTCGGCCAGCCGGTCGATATCGGGGTTGCGTCGGGGTGCCGGCAACAGCGCCCCGGCCGGCAAGGGTCCGCAACCCATCATCGAGGCGTCATTGAAATACCCAAACGCTTTCAGATGGTTGGCGCGCTCCTGGGGATCGGAAGGGATCTCGGCGCGGGCCGGGTTGACCAGCCCGTCGCGGATCGCATCCAGCATCGCCTGAAACTCGCCCATCGCGTTGACGATGCTCTCGGGCTGCTCGGGCCGGTGAAAGCTGAGCACAGGCATTTGCGGAACGCCAGCCAGATCCGCGGCGCCATCGCGCCGGGCGAGCCGCTCCAGCGGATAGGGACCCATATGAACGGGCCTATCGCGGTCCGAGAAAAAGCGAATACCCATCCGGCGCCTCCTGAATGCCCATCCGGCGTAACGTGGAATGGACAGTAAAACCATTCATGTTTAGTCATAAATCTCATGAACAAATTCGATTTCACCGATCTCGATGGCAAGGTGCTGCGCTGCTTTCTGGTCATCCTCGAAGAAAGCTCGGTCTCGCGCGCGGCCGACCGGCTGGGCGTCACCCAATCGGCGGTCAGCCATACGCTGGCCAAGCTGCGCGCGGTGCTGGGTGATCCGCTGTTCGTACGATCGGGCCAGGGGTTGACGCCCACCGAACGGGCACTGTCGCTACGCGAACCGGTGCAGCGGGTGCTGGACGGGATCAAGTCGCTGACCGATGCCCGCCCCTTTGACCCGCTGGGCGAAGCGATGCATTTCGACATCGCCGCCAACGACCTGCAACGCGAGCTGATCTTTCCCGAACTGTTGCACCGCGCCCGCTCCGAAGGAGTACGGCTGAGCCTTGGCTTCGTCCCCTCGGGCGTGCCCGATCCGGCCCTGTTGCGCAGCGACCGCTGCCAGCTGGTGCTGACGCCGCTGCCGCCGGATGGGCCCGATATCTATCAGCGGCACCTGTTCACCAGCCCGTTGCAAATCTACTATGACGCCAGTCATCGCAGCCCGCCCGACAGCTGGCAGAGCTATTGTGCCGCCGAACATGTCGAGGTGCGATTCAGCGACGGACGCAGCGCCAATGTGGTGATGCGCGGCGTGGATCAAAGCCAGATACGCCCACCCACGGTGATTTTACCACATTTCGGCGCCATCCCCGCCTTTGTCAAAGGCAGCGACCTGATCTCGACCGATACCACGCTGATGAAGCTGGGGCCGCTGGCGGCGCTGGATTGCGCGCCGCTGCCCTTTGCCTGCGATCCGGTGTCGATCTACATGGTCTGGCACGAACGCTCGACCGCCGATCCGGCCCATCGCTGGCTGCGCGCCCGGGTCGAGGCAATCGCCGCCCGGCTGCAACGCGGCGCTCAGTAGCCCACGCGCGCCCGGATCAGGTGCATCAGCGTGGCGCCGGTTTCCACATAGGCCTGTTGCAGGGCGGTCCAGCGCTCGGCATGGTTGTCGATGGCGGGGATCGGCAGGTTGGTTTCGTCACCACTCAGCAGCGCCTCGGCCATGGCCTTGCCGAACAGGGTTCCCGGCCCGATGCCGCGCCCGGAATAGCCATGCGCCGCCAGCGCGCCGGGGCCGGGGCGGGTGATCTTGGGGATGTGATCGCCGGTCATCGCGATGCGCCCATGCCAGCCGGTGACCAGCGGTTGCCCTGACAAGGCTGGATAGAGCTGCGCAAGCTTGCGCCGCACCCAGGCCCGGTGGATGCCGCTGGCCGGATGGTCCAGCGCCCCCATGCCGCCGATGATCATCCGCCCCGCCCGGTCCAGCCGGAACGAGGTCATGATCAACCCGGTATCCCAACACCCCTCGCCGCCCGGCAGGATCGCGGCACGGATCTCGGCGGGCAGCGGATCGGTAGCATATTGGAAATAGTGCACTGGCACATGGGCAGGCTTTCGTCGGGCCACCCCCCGGTGATAGGCGTTGGTGGCCTGGATCAGCTTGCCCGCGCGGATGCTGCCACCGGGCGTGCGCACCTGCCAGACCCCGTCATAATGTTCCACCTCCAGCGCCGGACTTTGCCCGTGCAGCTGCGCCCCCGCCGCCTGCGCGGCACGGGCCAGCCCGCAGGCATAGGCCAGCGGCTGGATGGTGCCCGCGCGCGGATCAAAGAGCGCGCCGTGAAACGCGGCCGACCCGGTACGGCGCGCGGTCTCTGCGGCCGAGAGCAGTTCGACAGGCGCGCCGCTGGCGGTCAGTTGCGCGTGGCGGCGTTTCAGATCGGCGAGGCCCGAGAGGGAATGCGCGCAATGCAGCGTACCGCCCCGCACCGGCTCGCAGGCGATACCGTGCCGGTCGATCAGATCGAACACCATTCCCGGCGCCCCGGCCAGCAGCGCGATCAACCGGTCGCCCGCCCCGTTGCCCAGATGGGCGCGGATATCGTCGGGCGGCAGCCACAGGCCCGCATTGGCCAGTCCGACATTGCGGCCCGAGCCGCCATGGCCCGGCATCTCGGCCTCGACCAGCCGTACATCGGCGCCCTGCTCCGCGGCATGAAGCGCCGCCGACAGGCCCGTATAGCCGCCACCGATCAACACCAGATCGGCGGTGACATCCCCCGCCAGCGGCGGCGCGGTGACCTGCTCAGCCGAGGTCAGATGCCAGAGGTTGCGGGTATTGTCCGACATGACCGGGTCTCGTCTGCAAGAGGGATATCTACGTCTTAGGCACTCAGACGGCGGTGACAAGTCCGCGTTGATCGTCGCGCCCCATCGCCACCAGCAAGGGCACCTCGGCTTGGCGCGCCTGAAACGTCGCCTTGTCGCTCATGCCACGCCAATCGGCCAGCACCAGCGACTGCGCCACCGCACCGCCAAGCGTGGCGCCGGGACCGGTGACGATGAACAGGTCGGGCGCAAATTCACGCGCGGCGGTCTGCACGGCGCGGGTGAAATCATAAGGTTCGGTCACCTGATGGCCCAGTGTATAGTCCCACAGCGCCCCGGTATCGGTGGCGCCCGGCCACCAGATCTTGCCGCGCCCGTCGATCATCGGGCGGGTGGGCTGGGTGAAGAGGCCCGCGCCCAGCCGTTGCCGCCCCTCGGCGGCAACCGGTGCCTGCAAGCGGGTGTGAAAGGCGGCGTGATTGGCCAGTCGCATCGGGAAGCGTTCCTGCGCCACCGGTTGCGCCGCCTCGAAGGCCGACAGCCCTGCCTCATTTCCGGCCAGCACCAGCATGCCCCCCAGGTCGATGGACAGGGCCAGATCGTGCCCCGGCATGGCGTCGATCCGCGCCACATCCGCCAGCAGCGCCGCCTTGCGCGCCGGGTCATTCGCCCAATCCTCTCCGGTGAAGGGATAGACCAGCTGCCCGCCGATCAGCCGTTCCTGCATCAGCGTGCCCATGGTGTTGACCACCCGGAACCCGTTTTCCGGGCTCAGCGCCCCGGCGGCAGCCAGCGCGATATACCAGCCCATCGAATTGCCGGTGACAGCAACCACCTCGATATCCTCGGCCAGCGCCTGCGCATCAGCCAACGCGGCGGCATAGATCAGCGGCGAGGCCACATCGCCGCGCGAGTATTTGCCGACCGTATACCGCTCGGCCCCGTCCAACGCGGTGACTGCCTCCTGCCCGGCCTCTGCGCGGATGGTGTCAAAGGCGCGGAACATGTCCATCCGGGCGCCGTGGTGGCGGTGCAGATAGCCCAGTTCCGGTTTGTTATAGGTACCCCGGCCGGGACAGATCACGACAGCGGTACGGGTCATTTCGCAACTCCGGTGAGCGTCAGCGCGGCGGCCACGATGCCGTCCTTGGACGGCAGCGGGGCAGCATAGGCCGGGCCGGTGGCAATGAAGCAATCCTCGGCCACCACGCGGGCGGTCGCGGGGGCGCGACTTTCTTCGCAGAAGAAAGTCATCAGCGCCTCGGACTGGCTGCCGGTGCGGCGGCATTCGTCGACGATCAGCACGTGTTTGCACCCTTGCGTGGCCGCGCGCAGCGCCTCGGCGGGCAGTGGCGCCAACCAGCGCAGGTCGATGATCCGCGCCTTGACCCCCGCCGCCTCGATCTCGGGCAGCGCCTGTTTGGACAGGTAGTTCCCGTTGCCATAGGTGACAATGGCCAGATCGGTGCCATCGCCATGCACCCCGACCTCGCCCAGCGCGATGCGCCGGTCGGGCGAGGGATAGGTGGTCATCCAACCACCATCCTGCGCCCCGTGCAAATCGCGCATCGGGTAGAGCGCGATGGGTTCGAGGAACACCACCACCCGTTGCTCCTCGCGCGCCAGCCGCACGCATTCGCGCAGCATCTGCGCCGCATCCGCCCCGGTCGAGGGGCAGGCGATGATCACACCGGGAATGTCGCGCAGCACCGCGAGCGAGTTGTCATTGTGGAAATGCCCACCGAACCCCTTCTGGTATCCCAGCCCCGCGATGCGCAGCACCATCGGGTTCGAAAACTGCCCGTTCGAGAAGAACGGCAGCGTCGCGGCCTCGCCCCGGATCTGATCCTCGGCATTGTGCAGATAGGCGAGGAACTGGATCTCGGGGATCGGCAGGAACCCGTTATGGCCCATGCCGATGGCCAACCCCAGAATGGACTGCTCGTCCAACAGCGTGTCGATCATCCGGTCGGGGCCGAACCGTTGTTGCAGCTTCTGGGTCACGCCATAGACGCCCCCCTTGCGGCCCACATCCTCGCCCATGCAGACGATTTCGCCATGTTCCAGCATCAGATCGGTCAGCGCCCAGTTGATCAGGCGGCTCATCGGCTGCGGCTCGTCCATGGCGCGCAGGTCGCCACCAAATGTGGCTGCCCGCGCCTCGGCGCTGGGGCCATTGGTGGGTTTGCAGTCCCGTTTCGGCGGGATCAGGCTGGCTGCCACCTCACCCGCACTGGCAAGGTGCGGGCGGGTCGCGGCCTCGGCGGCAATGCGGTCGGTGCGGGCGCAGGTCTGTTCATAGATCGCCAGCGCCTCCTCCGGTGTCAGCGCGCCGTCCTCGGCGAGCAGCCGCACGCTATGCAGCAGCGGATCATTTGCCTCCTCGGCCTCGACTTCGGCGCGGGTCAAATAGGTGGTCGGCACATCCGCCCCGGCATGACCATAGAGCCGCACGGTTTTCAGATGCAGGAAGGCCGGTTTGCGTCGGGTGCGGACATATTCGGCGGCCTCTTGCGCCACGGCATAGGTCTCGTAAATGTCCAGCCCGTTGGCCTGGAAATAGCGGATACCGGGCCGATGCTGCATCGAGGCCTGGATCCAGCCTCTGGGCGTCTTGGTCGAGATCCCGATCCCGTTATCCTCGCACACAAAGAGGAGCGGCAGCGGGATCGACTGCACGCTGGTCCAACCCGCCGTGTTGATCGCGCCCTGCGCCGTGGAATGGTTGGCCGAGGCATCGCCAAAGGAGCACATGGCAATCCCGTCCTCGGGCAATTGCCGGTGTTCGGGGGGGTGCCGCCGCGCCGCACCCAGGCTATAGGCCGCGCCCACCGCCTTGGGCAGGTGGCTGGCAATGGTCGAGGTCTGCGGCGGGATCATCAGCGCCTTGGACCCCAGCACCTTGTGCCGCCCGCCCGAGGTCGGGTCCTCCTTGGAACAGGCAAAGCTGAGCAGCATGTCCCAGGCGATCTGCTGGCCCGGCACCTGCTCCGCCCGCGCGATCTGGAACGCCGCATCGCGGTAATGCAGAAAGGCGATGTCGGTCGGGCGCAGGGCCTGCGCCACCGCCGCCATCCCCTCATGCCCCGACGACCCGATGGTATAGAACCCCTGCCCCGCTTTCTGCATGGCCCGGCTGGTCCGGTCAAGCGCACGGCTGAGCACCTGCGAGCGATAAAGAGACACCGCCTGCTCTCGCGACAGACCCGGGCGCGGTGGGACCCCGGCAGGCAGGTCGCCCGCCGCGACCCGGCTGAGGAAGTTTTCATGTACGATCTGGGCGCGGTCCATGGCTCGGCCTTCTCTTATGCTTGGGCGATGCCCCTTGTTACAACGCGGCGGTGGCGCGGGCGATACGGGCAAGCCCCTCTTCCAGACTCTGCCTCGCATAAGCGAAGGACAGGCGCAAATGCCCCAGCGTGCCAAAGGCCCGCCCCGGCACCAGCGCCACCCCGGCATTGTCCAGCAGGTAATGGCAGAATTCATGATCGACCGGCATCTGCGCGGGTGTCTTCGGAAACACATAGAACGCGCCATCGGGCGACGCACAATCCAGCCCAGCCGCATTCAACCCCGCAACCACCAGATCGCGCCGCGACCGCATCTCGGCCCGCCGCTCGGCCAGCAGGTCCTGCGGCCCGGTCAGTGCCGCCAGGGCCGCCGCCTGCGCGATGGAGCAGGCGCCCGAGGTGATCTGCCCCTGTACCGCCACCATCGCCTTGATCAGCGGGGCCGGGCCGATACCCCATCCGATGCGCCAGCCGGTCATCGAATAGGCCTTGGACACCCCGTTCACGATCAGGGTGCGATCGGCCAGTTCTGGCACCGCCCGCACAAAGGGGGTGAAGGGCACATAGGCCAGATGTTGGTAAATCTCGTCCGAGATCACCCAGACATGCGGTTGACGCTCCAGCACCGCACCCAGCGCCTGCAACTCGGCCTGAGAATAGATGGCGCCGGTGGGGTTCGATGGCGTGTTGAGCAACAGCCAGCGGGTGCGGGGGGTGATCGCGGCCTCCAACTGCGCGGGCGTCAGCTTGAACCCCTGATCGCCCGGACAATCCAGCACCACCGGCACGCCGCCCGCCAGCCGCACCATATCGGCATAGCTGGTCCAGAACGGCGCCGTCGTGATCACCTCGTCGCCCGGGTCGAGCGTGGCCAGGAACGCGCCCGCCAGCACCTGTTTGGCCCCGGTCGAAACGATCACATTGGCAGGCTCCACCCCCGCATCAGAGGCAATCGCCGCGCGCAGGGCAGGTGTACCCGCCGTGGCCGGATAGCGGGTCTGCCCCGCCAGCGCCGCCCCGTGCGCAGCCTCGATCACGTGATCCGGCGTCGGAAAGTCCGGCTCGCCGGTGCTGAGCGCAACAATATCGGCGCCGCCGGACCGCAACTGCGCCGCCCGTTCCGAGATCTGCACGATCTCGGACAGCTCGATTCCATCAAGACGCCCTGCGCGCCGAAATCCAGATTCGCCGTAACCGTTCATCGCCTTCCCCACCATCAGGAGTTTCCCGCATTAGATCGCGCTGGATCGCGGCAAAAACCAGTGATATTCCAGTCAAAAGGTATGAGGAAAACTCAAGTGATTGCCCCCCGCCGCTTCCTCCCCTCGATTTCCTCGCTGCTGGCTCTGGAGGCGGTCGACCGGCTGGGCAGCGCCTCGGCCGCCGCCGAGGAACTGGCCCTGACCCAAAGCGCGATCAGCCGGCAGCTGAAGACGATGGAAGAACAACTGGGCGTCAAATTGATCCAACGCGACCACGTGCGGCTCCACCTGACGCCTGCGGCACAGGAATATGTGCAGACCGCCCGCACCGCGCTGACCCAGCTGGCGCAGGCCTCGCTCAAGCTCAAGGCCAACCCGACCGGCGGCACGCTCAGCCTGTCGATCCTGCCTGCCTTCGGCATGCATTGGCTGGCGCCGCGATTGCAGGATTTCGCCCGCCGCCACCCGGAAGTCTCGGTCAACCTCAGCACCCGGCTGAAACCTTTCGATTTTGCCAGCGAACCCTTCGATGCCGCCATCCATTTCGGACGACGCGACTGGGCCGGTGTCGACTATCTCAAGATCATGCGCGAGGAGGTTTTGCCGGTCTGCGCGCCCGAACTGCGGCAAGCCACCGACGATCCCGGCTGGCT
This sequence comes from Ruegeria pomeroyi, assembly GCF_021405525.1. Taxonomy (GTDB): domain Bacteria; phylum Pseudomonadota; class Alphaproteobacteria; order Rhodobacterales; family Rhodobacteraceae; genus Ruegeria_B; species Ruegeria_B alba. The sequence goes on along the minus strand of NZ_JAGQAG010000001.1, from coordinate 830,957 downwards.
GCGCACGGCTCCGCTTTTGCATCTCGACACCCGCCCGGATGCCTGGGAACGCTGGTTCGCGGTCCATGGCCTTGCGGCGCCGGGGCTGCGCGGCATGCTGTTCGACCAGTTCTCGACCATGATCCCGGCAGTGGCCAACGGGCTGGGCGTGGCGCTCTTGCCAAGCTATCTGGTTGAATATGATCTGGCCCGGGGCCGGTTGGTCACTGCCCATGACGGGCCCGCCATAAGCCTGGGGAGCTATTACCTGGTCTGGCCAAAGGAACGCATGATCGCGCCGCCGCTCGACTCGTTCCGAGAATGGCTGCAAGAGGCATTTACATAAGAACAGGGGCGCTGCCCCTCTTGCCCTGCGGGCAATTCACCCCGGAGTATTTCCGACCAGAAAGAAGCGCAAATCCGGCTCTGGCTTCTTTCTGGTTGCAAATACTCCAGGGAGTTTGAGGGACAGCGTCCCTCAACAAAGGATCGAGCGCGCCGCAGGCGCACGATTTGATTGCGAACGGGTCAGACGTCCATGGAGCGGGCGATCAGTTCCTTCATCACCTCGTTGGTGCCGCCATAGATCATCTGCACCCGCGCATCGGCATAGAGCCGCGCGATCGGGTATTCCATCATGAAGCCATAGCCGCCGAAAAGTTGCAGGCATTCATGCATGATCTCGTTCTGCACCTCGGACCCGTAGTATTTCACCATCGAGGCCGTGGTGGCGTCGAGCTGCCCGGCCTCCAGCCGCGCGATGCAGTCGTTGACAAAGCTGCGCAGCACCTCGGCCTTGGTCTTGCATTCGGCCAGCTTGAACCGGGTATTCTGAAAATCCATCACCCGCTGGCCGAATGCCTTGCGCTCCTGAACATATTTCACCGTCTCGGAGAGGGCAAAATCGATGGCGCCGAGCGCCATGATGCCGATGGTCAGACGTTCCCAGGGCAGCTGTTTCATCAGCTGGTAGAACCCATGCCCTTCTTCCGGTCCGATCAGGTTGGTCATCGGCACCTTGACGTCTTCGAAGAACAGTTCGGCGGTGTCGTTGGCCTTCATCCCCAGTTTCTTGAGGTTGCGGCCCCGGCGAAAGCCTTCGGCGCCTTCGGTTTCGAGCGCGATCAGCGACACGCCCTTGGACCCCAACGTCTTGTCGGTCTTGGCCACCACGATGATCAGATCGGCGGTCTGGCCGTTGGTAATGAATATCTTGGAGCCGTTGATCCGATAGGAATTGCCGTCTTTCTCGGCGGTGGTGCGCACCGCCTGCAGGTCCGAGCCGGTGCCCGGTTCGGTCATCGCGATGGCGCCCACCATCTCGCCCGAGGCGAGTTTCGGCAACCATTTGGCCTTTTGTTCCTCGCTGCCATAGGCGGTGATGTAGTGCGTGACGATCGACTGGATGCCATAGCCCCAGCCCGCATCCCCGCGCGAGGTTTGTTCATAGATGGTGACCGCGTCGAACCCCATGCCGCCGCCGACGCCGCCGAACTCCTCTGGGATGGCGCCCGCCATCAGCCCGGTCTCACCGGCCTTGCGCCAGAAATCGCGGTCAACCACACCATTGTCGACCCAGGTTTCGATGTTGGGAACCAGTTCGTCATCAAGGAACCGGCCCGCCGCTTCGGCGAACATGCGGTGTTCGTCGGTGACCCAGGCGGCCGTGCTGCTGAAAAGGGACATGACATTCTCCAATTTGCGTTTGCGCCGAAATTACGCGCGCACCCGATTCCCGCCAATCCGGGTGACGCGGCGTTTCGGCGGCGCTACGCTACGTCCTTTTCCACTCAGCCCGCGACGCGGTGGCGCGCGCCCTTGGCGGGCGGGGTTTCCGGCCCGCCCGCGAAACATTGCGCGATGGCCATCCATTCGGTGGCAACCGGGCCTTCGACCACCAGTGAGGTATCGGCGATGTTGCGGGTCTGGGCCACCACCTGGGCAAACTCGACCGCCGGGCCGGCGATCCGGTTCGCGCCCGGTTCGCCGAAGTCCCACAGCGCGCCCGAGGGGGCGGTCAGCTCCAGCCGGGGCATCATCTCGGGCTGCGGGCGGCCATGTACCTTGAATGACCAGCCAAAGGTGTTCACCCCCAGCACCACGATATTCCTGATCCTGTCGGCCTCGGTCCGGGTGGCGCCAAGACAGTCGAACACTTCCTGCCCATGGGCCCAGGTTTCCATCTGCCGCGCGGTGATGGACGAGCGCGCCGACATTTCGGGACCGACCCATTGCAGCCGCTGCTTGGGGTCAAGCGCCGACCAGCGTTCCGCCATATCCGTATATTGCGCGGCCCAGGCGGCGCGCAGATCGGCGCCGCGTTCGGTGACCATCGCGTTTTCGGTGGCGCGAAAGCCATCGCGCCCGATGCCCGCCAGGGTCTCGGCGGCGCGGGCCTGAAAGGCGACCGGGTCGGTCAGCGACAGATCCGCCATCCGGTTCCAGAAATGCAGGTGCACCAGCACGTCGTTCAGGGTCCAGCCCTTGAACTGGGTAGGGCGGTCCCAATCGGCGCCGCGCATCCCGTCCAGCACCGCGTCCAGCGCCTGGCATTCGGCCAGAAAATCGCCTGCCTGTTCCATCCTTATCCCTCCAGTGTCGCCATCAGCCGCTCGGTCGCGGCGAGGTAGTCGCGTTTGAATTCCTGCACCACTTCGGCGGCGGATGTGGTCTGGGTCATCAGCCCGACCCCCTGCCCGACCCAATAGGTGGCCAGGTCGGCAGCACCCGCATGGCCGCGCTGGGCCAGCGCCTCGATCCGGGCCAGCGCCGGTTCGGCCACCAGCGATTGCAGCGGCATCGGCAGCGGCGCGGGGCCTTCGGCTTCCCACGCATCGGTCCAGGCCGATTTCAGCTGGCGCGAGGTCTTGCCCGTGCGAGAGCGCGAGCGCACCGTATCCGAGGACGAGGCCGCCAGCATCTTGTCCTTGACCACCTGGCTGGGCTCGCCCTCGGCGGTGGTCAGCCAGACCGAGCCGCACCAGGCCCCTGCCGCGCCCATGGCCATCGCCGCCGCCATCTGTCGGCCGGTCACGATACCACCCGCCGCCAGAACCGGGGTTTCGCCCGCGACCGAGACCACCTCGGGCACCAGCACCATGGTCGAGACCTCGCCGCAATGGCCACCGGCCTCGCCCCCGGCAGCGACCAGAATGTCGACCCCGGCGGCGACCTGCCGCTGGGCGTGCTGTTTCGACCCCACCAGCGCCGCCACCGGCACCCCCGCCGCACGGGCGCGGTCCAGCATGATCTGTGGCGGCGTGCCCAGCGCGTTTGCAATCAGCCGAATGGGAAAGGAAAAAGCAACATCCAGCATCGCCTTAGCCCCCGCACTATCGAGGTTGCGCGAGATATGCAGCAGCGCGCGGCGGCGCTCGTCCAGATCGTCGGCGCCCACGCCTGCCCGCTCCAGCACCTGTTCGGCAAAGGCCAGATGCTCGGCGGGCAGCCCAGCCAGCAACTGATCGTCGTCCGGCCCGCTGCCCCCCTGCCGCTGGATCGAGGTCGGCACGATCAGGTCCACACCATAGGGTTTGCCGCCGCAATGGGCGTCGATCCACTCCAGCTCGGTCCTGAGCTGTTCGGGCGTATAGAGCACGGCGCCGAACACGCCCATGCCGCCCGCCCGGCTGACGGCGGCCACCACGTCGCGGCAATGGCTGAAGGCAAAGAGCGGAAACTCGATCCCCAGTTTGCGGCACAGGTCGGAATTCATGCGCTCTCTTCCTCTTCGATCTCGAACATCACATCGCCCGCCGCCAGTTGCGCGCCGGGTGCCACATGTTGCCGGGTCACCCGGCCCGCGACCGGGGCAGTGATCTGGTGCTGCATCTTCATCGCCTCAAGCACCGCAAGCGTCTGGCCCTTGGCAACCTCGCCCCCCTCGGCCACCGACACCGACTGCACCAGACCGGGCATCGGCGCGGTGACGCGGCCACCGCCCAGCGCCTCGGCATCGGGCGCGCCGGGACGCTGGCGGCGCAGGGTCAGTCGCTGTGCGCCAGATGCCATGTACACCGTATCGCCCGCCACATGCGCCAGCAGGTCATGGGTCTCGCCACCCAGCCGCGCCCGCAGACCGTCGCCCCGCTGGTCCAGCTCGATTTCGAACTGCGCGTCCGCAACGCCGATCCGCCAGCCGCCCGGACCGGCGCCCGCGGTGCAGTCAAAGACCTGCCCGCCGGTCTCGACCCGCAGGCTGCGCGGCAGGACCGGGGCGCTGGTCCAACCCAGAAGCTCGGGCGGGATCGGACCAGCAGCCGCCAGCGCCGTATCACGGTCATGCTGCATCAGCACCGCCACCATCAGGGCCACGTCGCGCGGCTCGGGCGCGTCTGCGCCATAACCTTCGGGATAGCTGCGCGCCAAGAGACCGGTGGTGGCGCGGCCCTCGGCGAATTCGGGCAGTGCCAGCAGGTCGGCCAGAAAGGCACTGTTGGTCGCGGTGCCCAGCAGCACCGTATCGGCCACCGCGCGCGCAAGACGGGCCAGCGCCACCGCGCGGCTAGGGCCATGGGCGATGATCTTGGCCAGCATCGGGTCGTAATGGGGCGCGATCTGCTGCCCCTGCGCGATGCCCGCATCGACACGCAGACCCGCCCCGTCAGCGGGGCGCCAACGCAGGACAGGCCCGATGGCGGGCAGGAAACCCGCCGCCGGATCCTCGGCATAAAGCCGGACCTCGATCGCGTGGCCGTCGATGCGCAGATCGTCCTGCGTCAGCGGCAGCGGATCGCCCTGCGCCACCTGCAATTGCAGCGCCACCAGATCGAGGCCGGTGACCATCTCGGTCACCGGATGTTCAACCTGAAGCCGGGTGTTCATTTCGAGGAAATAGAAACCGCCCGACGCGTCCAGCAGGAACTCGACCGTACCGGCGCCGCGATACTCCACCGCACGGGCGGCGGCCACGGCGGCAGCGCCCATCTCTGCGCGCAGATCGGGTGTCATCACTGGGCAGGGCGCCTCTTCGATCACCTTTTGGTGGCGGCGCTGGACCGAGCAGTCCCGCTCGCCCAGATGGATCAGCGCACCATGGGCATCGCCAAAGACCTGAAACTCCACATGACGCGGTTCGACGATGGCGCGTTCCAGGATCAACTCGTCCGATCCGAAGGCGCCCAATGCCTCGGCCCGCGCGCGGGCCAGCGCCTCGGTCAGGGTGTCGGAACTCTGCACCAGCCGCATGCCGCGCCCGCCGCCGCCAGCCGCGGCCTTGACCATCAGCGGATAGCCGATCTGTTCGGCCTCGCGCGTCAGCGCGGCATCGGATTGATCGGCGCCCTGATAGCCCGACACGCAAGGAACCCCGGCGGCCAGCATCAACCGCTTGGCCTCGGCCTTGTTGCCCATCGCCTCGATCGCCGCCGCGTCCGGCCCGACAAAGACCAGCCCCGCCGCCGCCACGGCGCGGGCAAACCCGGCGTTCTCGGACAGGAACCCATAGCCGGGATGGATGGCCCCGGCGCCGCTTTGCCGGGCGGCATCAAGGATGCGCTCGACATTCAGATAGCTGTCGCCCACCGGCCCCTCGCCGATCCAGACCGCGTGATCGGCCAGCGCCACATGCGGCGCCCCGGCATCGGCGCTGGTGTAGACGGCCACGGTGCGCAGCCCCATCTCGCGGGCGGTGCGGATGATCCGCGCCGCGATTTCGCCCCGGTTGGCAATCAGCAGAGTGTCAAATCGCATCGTCAGAACCTCGCCACCCCGTATGAGCCGGGCTTGACCCGGCGTGCCCGCGCCTCGCGACAGGTGTGCAGGCAGAAGCCCAGCACCCGCCGGGTGTCGCGCGGGTCGATCACCCCGTGATCCAGACAGCGCCCCGAGGTATAGAACGCATCCGACTGGCGGTCGAAATGCGCCGCGATCATCGCCGATTGCTTGGCCAGCCGCGCCTCGTCGAGTTCCTGCCCCTTGCGGGCGGCCCCGGCGCGGGCGACCATGGCCATGGTCCCCGCCGCCTGCTCGCCCCCCATCACACCGGTGGTGGCGTTGGGCCAGGCAAACAGGAAATCAGGCTCATAGGCGTAACCGGACATGCCGTAATTGCCCGCCCCAAAGCTGGCGCCGACATAGAGCGTGATGCGCGGCACATCGACCGAGGTGACCGCCTGGATCATCTTGGCGCCATGCTTGATCATGCCGGCCTGTTCATAGGCCGTGCCGACCATGTAACCGGTCGTGTTGTTGAGAAAGATCAACGGCGTATCGGATTGCCCGCAAAGCTGGATGAACTGCGCCGCCTTGGTGGCGCCATCGGGGTCGATCGGGCCGTTATTGCCGATGATGCCCACCGCGATCCCGTGGATCGCCGCCTGCAGGCAGACGGTCGAGACACCATAGCGCGGCTTGAAGTCCTGAAAGATCCCGCCATCCACCACCCGCGCCGCCAGTTCGCGCATGTCATAGGGCACCCGGTAATCGACCGGGACCAGCCCGGCCAGGTCCTCGGGGTCGAGCGGCGGCCCGATCTCGGCGGGCGTGGGCCGTGCGGGCAATGCCTTGTTCCAGTCGAGCGCGGCAACCACCTGACGGGCGATCTCGATCCCGTGGGCGTCATCCTCGGCCAGGTATTCCACCAGACCGCTGGTCTGGGCATGCATCTCGGACCCGCCCAGATCGCGGTCATTGGCACGCTCGCCGGTGGCGGCATGCACCAGCGCCGCCCCCGCCAGCGCCGCCATCCCGTTCTTGCGCACGCCCACCACGTAATCGGCCAGACCGGGCATATAGGCGCCCCCTGCGGTCGAGGGGCCATGCAACACCGCGATATTGGGAATGCCCGCCGCCGACAGCCGGGCAAGGTTGCGAAACAGCTTGCCGCCATGGGCCCACAGCTCGACCCGGTATTCCATCAGATTGGCGCCCGCGCTTTCGACAAGGTGCAGGAAGGGAAGACGCTGTTTCAGCGCCACCTCCTGCGCGCTGAGAAAAGCGGCGGCCGTCATCTCGGTCATGGCACCGGCCTTGATGCCGCTGTCATCGACCACCACCATGCAGCGCACGCCCGAGACAAAGCCGATACCGATGATGACCGAGGCCCCGGGAACCGAGGTTTCGGGATCGGCGCTGTCGACCATGTATCCCGCGAGGCTGTGCAGTTGCACGAAAGGCAGACCCGGGTCCAGCAGCCGCGCCAGACGGTCGCGCGGGGTGATCTGACCGCGCGCCTCCATCCGGGCGCGCCGCTCCTCGCTGAGCGCCATGGGCCGCGCCTCGAGGGCACGGAGCCGATCCACCAGCGCCAGCATATCGGCGCGGTTGCGGCGATAGCTGTCGCTGTCCCTGTCGAGCTGGCTGATAAAACGCATGGTCCCTCTGCCTTAGTTCTTTGCGATCAACCCGACCGGAACAGGTACCGGCAGGGACAGAAGCTCTTGGGCAAAAGCCTTGCCCTGGGCATCGTTTCTGAGGCTGGCCACTCCTCCACCGCCCAGCGCCCCTGTCAGCACGATATTCATGGCATGACAGCCCGGCAGATAGAAACGCTGGATTTGGGCGGGAGATTTTTCGTCGAAAAATCTCATCACCGCCTCGGTCGACAGGGCCGCCCAGATATAGGGCATGTATTCGGGATGGCGGGCCAGCACGCCGATATTGGCGCTGTCGCCCTTGTCGCCGGAGCGGGCCCAGGCCAGAGCTTCAAGTGGCCGTGCCTCCAGCTCAAATTCCATATCCGGCGGCGGCGGACAGGGGGCTGGTGTCGCCTCAACCTCGCGCAGCGGCTGTTCGGGTGGATCGAAGGACAGTTCTCCCCCGTCCAGCACGACGCGGCATCGCACCGCCTCAGCCGGGATCAGGCAGGAGAACAGCGCCACCACCGGCGAGGGCCGGGGTCGCCCGGCACCGGTAAAGAAATGCAGGCCCGGCGGTGTCGCCAGCGCCGCGCCCACAAGTTCCTTGAGAAACAGACCCACCGCGCGTGCATCGTCATGGCGCACCGCCGCCTTGAACGCGACCTCTTCGGGCGCATCCGGGGTCGGGCGCCCGCCAAAGGCCTCGAACGAGACCTCGCGATAGTCTGGCGCGCCCAGCGCCGCCAGCCGCGCCTTTGCCCGGTCCAGCCCGGCCTGGGCAAAGGCCTGCGCCTTGGCCCGTGCGTCGCGCCCGGTCATCTGAAACACCATGCCGCCACGATAGCCATCGGCCCAGGTGACCGAGACCTTGAGCCGCCCGGTCGGCGCCCGCCCGCGCGCACCGCTGACCTGCACCCGGTCCGGCCCCGCCTGTTCCAAGGTCACGCCCGAGAAATCGCAGACCACATCGGGCAGCAGATAGGCGCGCGGATCGCCGATCTCGTACAGCATCTGTTCGCCCACCGTAGCCGGGGTCACCAGCCCGCTGCTGCCCTCGGGCTTGGTCAGGACAAAACCGCCATCGGCGGCAACCTCGGCGATCGGATAGCCGATCCGCGCCAGATCGCCCGCCGCTTCCCAATCGGTGAAATTGCCCCCGGTCGCCTGCGGACCACATTCCAGCAGATGCCCGGCCAGAGACCCCGCCGCCAGCCGGTCATGATCTGACAGGCCCCAGCCAAAGCGGTGCACACAGGCCGCAAGTGTCAGGGCGCTGTCGGCACAGCGCCCGGTCAGCACGATATCCGCCCCCGCCCGCAACGCCGCCACAACCGGCGCCGCGCCCAGATAGGCGTTCATCGAGGCGATCCGCTCGGGCGGAGGCATGGCAGCGCCGGTGAACATCTCGGTGCATGCGGCAAACTCCGAGGCGCGCGCCAGCAGATCGTCGCCGGTCACCACCGCCACCCGCAGGGACAACCCCGCCGCCGCGATCCGCTCTCTCAGCGCCTCTGCGCAGGCCTCGGGGTTCACCCCGCCGGCATTCGACAGCACCCGCACCCCTTGCCTGGCAATGGTCTTCAGGTTCGGTCCCATCGCCTCGGTCACGAAATCGGTGGCATAGCCCTGATCCGGATCCTTCAGCCGCGCGCGCGCCATGATCGACATGGTGATCTCGGCCAGGTAGTCATAGACCAGCACGTCGACCCCGGCCGCAAGAAGCTGTGCCGTCGCATGCGGTGCCTCACCCCAGAAACCGCAGGCCCCGCCGATCCTCAACGCTGCTGTCACGCGACGTTCTCTCCCCTGGCTTTCGGCAGCCACTTTACAGACCGCCCGTTCTGTTTTTAAGCTGCCTCCCGAGACCCTCGCGGTCAATCGAAATAAGTGTGACGTGACGGCAGATGCCCGAGACCCTGAAACCGACCCCGCAAGACCGGCGATCCCGATCGACCCAGGCCAAGGTGATCCGGGCCACCATCGCCTGTCTGGATCGGCTGGGCTATGCCGAGACCACCTTTGCCCGCATTCAGGAGCGGGCGGGCGTGTCGCGTGGCGCGATCACCCATCACTTTCCAACCCGGCAGGCGCTGGTCGCGGCCACCGCGATGGAATTGCTGGCACGCGCGCTCGACCCGGTCGAACGCCGCGCCGCGCAGGCCGCCAGCCCCGAACCGGTGCGCGATCTGATCACCCGGGCCTGGGGTCAGGTGGTGAACGCCGCCGGGGGGCGGGCAATGGTCGAGATTCTGGTGGCCTGCCGCACCGATGCCGAGCTTTATCGCCTGCTAGAAACCCGCCTGCACGACTGGGACCGGCAAAGCCGCGCCTCGGTCGCGCGCGCCTATGTCGGGGCGGCCCCGGCACCGGACGACGCCGAACTGTTGTGGAGCATGACCCGGAACTTTCTGCGCGGTCTGGTCCTGCACGAACGTTTCGTCACCGACCCTGCCTATCTGGCGCGGATGGTGGACCGGTTCGCCGGGATGATGGAAAGCCAGCTGACCCCCCTGCCCGCAAAGGATGCGCCATGACCTGCCCCTCTCCCTTCATGACGCCCGAGCGTCAGGCCTTTCGCGACACGCTTGCAGCGTTTTTCGCCACCGAGGTCACCCCGCATGTGGAGGAGTGGGAGGCCGCACAGGCCGTGCCCTGGGAACTGCACCAGAAACTGGGCGAACTGGGCGTGTTCGGCTTTGGCATCCCCGAGGAATATGGCGGACTGGGGTTCGACGACGCCTTCATGCGCTGCGACTATGCCGAACTGGCCTTTGGCTGCGGTGCCTCGGGGGTGGCCGCGGCGGTCGGTGGTCGGATGATCTCGCTGGGCCCGATGGTCCGGTTCGCGCCCGAAGCATTCCGGCAAAACGTCCTGCCCCGGATCGTCAGGGGCGAGATGAACTCGGCGCTCGCGATCACCGAGCCTGGGGGCGGGTCTGATGTGGCCAATCTGAGCACGCGGGCGGAGCGGGCGGCGGGTGGCTGGGTGCTGAATGGTGCCAAGGCCTATATCACCGGGGGGATGGACGCGCAGTGGTACGTGGTCGGCGCCCGCACCGGCGGACCGGGCCTGGCGGGCATCTCGCTGTTCCTGATAGAGGCGGAAACGCCCGGTTTTTCACGCACCCCGCTAGGCGGCAAGATGGGGTGGCATTGTTCGACCCAGGCCATGCTGCATTTCGACGATTGCCACGTGCCCGAGGCGGCCCTGATCGGCCCCGAAAACAAGGGCTTCCTGGCGATCATGAACAATTTCAACCACGAACGGTTGGCGATGGTGGCCGGTAGCCTTGGCATGATGCGGGTCTGCTATCGCGCCGCGCTTGACTGGGCGCGTGCGCGGCGGACATTTGGCAAGCGGCTGATCGAACATCAGGTGATCGCCCACAAATTCGCCGAAATGTCGTCGCGGATCGACATGACCGAGGCCTATCTGGAGCGGATTTGCTGGGCGATGAACCAGGGGCTGATGCCTGCGGCCGAGATCGCCAAGGCCAAGGTGCAGGCGACCAAGGCGCTGGAATTCGTGGCCTCGGAAGGATTGCAGATCTTCGGCGGCGCCGGGTACTTGACCGGAAACCCGGTTGAACGGGTCTGGCGCGAGGTCAAGGTGATGGCGATCGGCGGTGGCTCGGAAGAAATCCTGCGCGATCTGGCGGTTCGGCAGATGGGTCTGGCCGGTCAGTAGGGGCACGGAATTTTGCAAAAATTCCGTCCTGGAAAACAACGTTTTCCAAGCCGTTTTCCGAGCCGGAAAACGGCCCATGCCGCTCGCGCATCGTGTCAGTTCGACACGTAGCCCGCCACCACCTGCAACAGCTTGAACGCGGTTGCAGCGTCATTCTCGACCACTGCCAGGAACTCTTCCTCGCCAATGCGCAGACAGGTGATATCGGTGGCCGCCACCATGCTCAGGGCGCGCGGTTCCTTGCGGATCAGGCCCAATTCGCCCACAAGGCGGCCTGGCCCGACCGTCACGATCAACTGATCCTCCTGCCCCTCGCGCGGCAGGTACAACCCCGCCTCACCCTCGATCATCATATAGGCGCCGTCGGTGGGTTGGTCGTCCTTCAGGAACACCACCTCGCCCGCCTTGGCCGAGTACCAGCGCGCACCAAAGGCAAGCAGCCGCAGCTGCCGCCGGTCGAGGCCCGAGAACAGCGGCGTCTGCTCCAGCGTGCGGACCTTGCGGCTGAGATCGGCCGAGGCGACGCTGTCCTCTTCCTCCTGTTTTTTCGGCACTTCCTCGGTCACGATCCGGCCTTGCTGGACCTCGATATAGAGGTCGAAAACGTCCGGATTCTCGAACGCATCGTTAAGATAGATCAATGTCGTCTCGGGCAGCAACGCGCGAAGATTGCGGTACACAGCGATTTGGGTCTGCATATCATAACTTGCCAGCGCCCGGTCGAGCAGCAGGATGTCGGGCTTCTTGATTGTCGCGCGGGTAAAGGCCAGCGGTTCTGCAAAAATCGCCGGCACATTCTGCCCACCCAGCGTGACGGGCAGATCATAGATCAGCTGGATCACCAGAGGTCGCAGGCCATGTTCGTCCAGCACCTCGGCGATCATCTTGCGCAATTCGTCCGACCGCGCACCGCCCACCTCGCTCACCTTGCCGAACAAAGCGTTTTCCAGCACGTTCAGACCGGGCGCAAAGGCGTCGGGGTCGAGCGGGGCAAAAACATCGTCCAGACTGCGCATCAACTCGGCCGAGTGGCTCTTGCGCAGTTCCAAGATGCGCGCCTTGATCTCGTCGGAGAAGGCCGGGCCGATCTGGTCTGCCGAGATCCGGAACGGCACCGCAAGCAGGCTGGCCAGTTGCGCATCCTCCAGCGCCCGAGCGCCGTCGTCGCGGGTCTTTTCCACCAGTTCCAATGCGGTCTCGTAGGTGCGCACATCCAGATTCAGCTTGCGGAACAGCGGGTGGTCGGTGCCGTCCAGCCCGAAGATCTGGCGCAGCATGTCGATCACGTCCTGGGTCAGGCGCACCAGCGGCTCGTCCAGCCCGATCTGACGGATCTGGGCCAGAAAATCGGTCTGACCGGCCAGAACCTCGGGCGTGAAGGCCGCGCGCGGGGTGGCAAAAAGCAGGTTCTCGGCCACCGGCAGCGCCGGGTTGTACTGGTCGGGGTCAAAGAAATGCGCCTGCCCGGCAAGTCCCGCGCGCTCTGCCGCCTCCTGAATGACCGGCCGCAGCGCCACCAGCCGCGCCGCCAGTTCGGGGTGATCGGCCTCGGCAAAGACCTGCTCGGCGCCGCGACGATAGAGTGCCGCACCCGAACCCAGCCCCTCGACCAGCTTCAGCCACCAGTCGCGCAGCGCACGGGCATCATCGAAGCCCGCGAGGCCCGGCTCCAGCCAGTCACTGTGATAGGGATCGGCGCTGTTGCCCGCACGCAAGGTTTCGGCGTGAAAGCCCGGCTCGCCGCTGTCACCCTGAGGGCGCACCCGGACCGGCATCGTCACGTTTTCCCCGAAGGTGCCCTGGAACAGCACCGGGCGCGAGGTTGCATGACCGATCCTTGAGGCCACCACCATCTGGTGCAGATCCGACAGTCCGACCTCGCCGATCCGCACCTGTCCGCTGGCCGGCAATACCTCACGCGTGAGCAGTTCGGACAGGGCGCGGCGATCCTCTTCGCTGCTGGCGGCGATACCGATCACCTTGCCGCCCGGCAGGGTCAGGTCGAGATCGTCCAGCACCAGATTGCCATCGGCATCACGGACCGAAACCTTGTCGAGCACGATATCGCCGGTCAGGCGCGGGCGCTCTTCGGGGAAACCGCTGAACTTGTCTTCGTCGATCATACCCGGCGGTGCGAACCGGTCCAGGATCACCTCCCAGCGCAGCGACATGTCCTGTGTCTGATTGTAATAGGTCAGCAACTCTTTCCAGGGGCTCGACAAATCCTTGTACGCTGCAAGCGCCGCCACCAGCGCCCCCAGTGACACGCTGCCCTGCAACACCAGATAGCCGCCGATCGAATAGAACAGGAACGGCGTCAGCTGCCCGATGAAGTTGTTCACGAACTTCATGAAGAACTTTTTCTGGTAGATGTCGAAGCGGATGCTGAACAGCCGCCCCAGCTGATAGCTGATCATCGACATCCGCCAGGGCCAGCCGGCATTGGATCGCAGCGTCGCCGCGCCGGCCGCGTTTTCGCCGATCTGCGCGGCGAGAACGCGCACCTCCTGGATGCGCTTCTTGTTGAGCAGGTTGATCTGGCGCTGCATGCGCGGGATCAGCCAGGCCTGAAGCGGGATCAGCGCGACGGCAGCCAGCCCGAACCACGGGCTTTGCAGGAAAAGAAAGGACAGGATCGTGATCATCTGCCCGGCCTGCAAGACCGGCTGGCTGATCGCATCGCCCATCAACCCGCCCATCGGCTCGCTTTCGGCGGTGATCATCGACACCAGCTCACCTTGGCTGACACGCTCGAAATAGGGCTGTGGAAACCGCAGCGCCCGAGTGATCAGCAGATAGCGGAACCGGCGCAACATCCGTTCGGACATCACGCCTTTCATCGTGTTGATCCGCATCTTCATCAGCCCATGCGCAGTGACCGAGATCAGGAAGGCAGCGCAGAGGATGGCCAGGTAGGTTACCTGGTCAAAGGTGAAGCCCCAAACCTCGATGGTGGAACTGGCGGCGCCGATAGCGTCGTTGATGATGCGTTTGGGAAGCTCCAACGTGAGGTAGAGAAGCGGAAACAGCGTCGCCGTCACCATCAGCAGGATCAGCTGATCGCGTCTGGAGTACTTCCAGATAAAACGGAACAAAGTGCGTTCTATGGCTCCGACCCCCAAATCGGACTTGTACTGTTTGACCGTCACCAAAAGGCGGCGCCCCAGTTCGAAGCTATCGCGGCCTAATACGGCCTGGCAATCGCATTTACGTTTGGTCAATCGGCTTTATTTGTGAACGAGTTCCTTTTGCAGCCCCCGAATCCTGCGCTAAGGTGGGTTCAGGAACGCGGATGGAGGAGTGTTCTTGCCTGTTACCATAGCCTCGCTGCTGTTGGTGCTTGGTCTTTTGCAAGTCAAGCATATGTTTGCAGACTTCTTCCTGCAGACACCAAGAATGTTGTCCGGTCGCTGCCAGTATTGGCATTTAGGCCGCGCCCAGCATGCAGGGATCCATGCATTAGGATCGGTCTTGCTTTTCCTGGTGGTCGGCGCGCCGGCGGTGTTCGCATTGGTCATAGCGGTCTTGGAATGGGTGGTTCATTTCAATATCGACTATGGCAAGGCCAGCTACTCTGATCGAAACGCGTTGCAACCCAATCAGGCAAAATACTGGTATGCGATGGGCTTCGACCAGTTTCTGCACCAGCTAACCTATCTGGCCATGGCCTGGGCCTGGGTCGAATTCGCCCACTAAACTCTCGCCCGTTTTCCGGCAGCAAAACCGCGACGGAGAATCTTGGAATTTCCGGGGGCCGGCCAGAACTGCGGGATCAAACCACCCAACGACATCTCGCAAATACGGCGCGAAGGTCGCCAGCCAGCCAGACCATGCAGGCAACGGTTCTACCTTCGAATCGACATACGGACCACAGATCGGGATCATGCTAATACCGGGCGATACCACGAATGGTATTGTCCCGGACTAGGGTGTTTTTCTTGTATCGGCGCTTCGAACGGATCGCTTTCGACCCGAGCCTGACCGTCTCCGAAATCTGTTCTCATAGTGGGAACATCAGGTCGTCACAACGTGACCGGACGGCTACGCTTGATCGTTCGCAAAACGACATTCGTCTGGGCGCTGGCCACTGCAGGCAGACGAAACAGGAAGCGTTCAAGAAAGATATTATAGGCCGCCAGATCCGGGCAGAGCACCCGCAGATGATAATCGGCCTGACCGGTGGTGGCGTAACATTCCTGCACCTCGGGCGCGGTCTCGATAGCGCGGATAAAGGCGACGATCCCGTCCGGATCGTGCCGGGTCAGATGCACATGCACGATGGCCTCGAAATCTAGCCCCATCGCCCCCGGATCGACCACCGCGCCATAGCGGGTGATCACCCCCGCCTCTTCAAACGCGCGCACCCGGCGCCACAGCGCCGAGGCCGACATGCCCACCGCCTCGGCCAGATCGGCATTCGAGATACGGCTGTCCTGCTGAAGCAGGGTCAGGATTCGACGGTCACGGTCATCTAATTGCATGGATTCGGTCTGTTGTTTCACATCATTGACCTTTGATGAATAGTTTATCCGGCAGACCCGGGCAAACCCGGAGTTTCTGGCACCGATTTTCACTCATCCCGGATTATCCTTTCGCGCAGCGCCACCAACCACCGCGATCAGGAAACTCAAATGACCCACCCTGCCCCCGCCCTGCGCAGCTATACGCTGGAGGACCGTTACGACCAGACCACCGGCCGCGTGTTCCTGACCGGAACCCAGGCGCTGGTGCGGATCATGATGGATCAGGCCCGCCGCGACCGCGCTGCCGGGCTGAACACCGCTGGCTTTGTGTCAGGCTATCGCGGCTCGCCGCTGGGTGGGCTGGATCTGGAGATGTGGCGCGCCAAGGCACGGCTGGAGCAAGACCGCATCACCTTCATGCCCGCCGTGAACGAGGATCTGGGCGCCACCGCCGTGCTGGGCGCGCAACAGGCGGTGCTGGACCCCGATTGCCAGCACGAGGGCATCTTTTCGATGTGGTACGGCAAGGGGCCGGGGGTGGACCGCTCGGGCGATGCGCTGAAGCACGGCAACGCCTATGGCAGCGCGCCCAAGGGCGGCGTGCTGGTGGTGGCGGGCGACGATCATGGCTGCGTCTCCAGCTCGATGCCGCACCAGTCCGACGTGGCCTTCATGGCCTGGTTCATGCCGACGCTGAACCCGGCCTCGGTCGAAGAATACCTGGAGTTCGGCGAATATGGCCTGGCGCTGTCGCGCTTCTCGGGCACCTGGGTCGGGTTCAAGGCGATCAGCGAAACGGTGGAAAGCGGCCGCTCGGTCGAACTGCGCCCGGACCGCCAGTTCACCCTGCCACAGATCGACCTGCCCGCGGGTGGCCTGCATGTGCGCCGCGCCGATCTGCCCAGCCCCGAGATCGAGACCCGCATTCAGGCCAAGCTGCGCGCCGTGCGCGCCTTTGCCGAGGAAAACCCGATCGACCGGCGCATCCATGACCTGCCCAACGCCCGCTTTGGCTTTGTCACCACCGGCAAGGGGCATCTCGACCTGATGGAGGCACTGCGCCTCTTGGGTCTGAACGAGGATAAGTGCCGTGCGCTTGGCATCGACATCTACAAGGTCGGCATGGTCTGGCCGCTGGCCCGCCGCAACGCGCTTCGCTTTGTGCGCGGCAAGCAGGAGGTGCTGGTCGTCGAGGAAAAGCGCGGCATCATCGAGAGCCAGTTCAAGGAGTATTTTTATGACTGGCCGGGCGACAAACCGCACCGGATGGTCGGCAAATACGACGAACAGGGCGAACCGCTGATCCCCTGGACCGGCGAGTTGAGCCCGCTGATGCTGGCGCCAATCGTGGCCGCCCGTCTGGATGCGTTCTTCCCAGAGGAGAACCTGCCCGCCCGTGCCCGCGCGCTGACCGAAACGCCGCCGCCCGTGATCGCGGTGCCCGGCGCCACCCGCACCCCCTATTTCTGCTCGGGCTGCCCGCATAACACTTCGACCAAGGTGCCCGAAGGCTCGCGCGCCAACAGCGGCATCGGCTGCCATGTCATGGCCAGCTGGATGAACCGCGACACCGACGGATACGCCCAGATGGGCGGCGAAGGCGTGCCGCATGTGGTGGCCAGCAAATTTAATGGCGGCAAGCACATCTTCCAGAACCTGGGCGAAGGCACCTGGTATCACTCCGGCTCCCTCGCGATCCGGCAGGCGGTCGCGGCGGGCACCAATATCACCTACAAGATCCTCTATAACGACGCGGTTGCGATGACCGGCGGCCAGCCGGTGGACGGGCCGGTCAGCGTCTCGGGCATCGCCCAGACCTGCCGCGCCGAGGGGGTCGCGCGCATCGCGCTGGTCTCGGACGATATCACGAAATTCTCGCGCGCCGATTTCCCCGCCGGCACCACGTTCCACGACCGGGCCGAGCTGATGCCGGTGCAAAAAGAGCTGCGCGAGATCAACGGCGTCACCGTGCTGATCTATGAACAGACCTGTGCCACCGAGAAACGCCGCCGCCGCAAGCGCGGCAAGATCGAGGATCCCGCCCGGTTTGCCTGGATCAACGATCTGGTCTGCGAGGGCTGCGGCGACTGTTCGGTTGCCTCCAACTGCCTCAGCGTCGAGCCGCGCGAGACCCCCCTGGGCCGCAAGCGCAAGATCAACCTCAGCTCCTGCAACAAGGACTTCTCCTGCCTGAACGGGTTCTGCCCCAGCTTTGTCACCGTCGAGGGCGCTACCCGGCGCAAGCGCGCGGTCAAACTGGATCTGGAGCAGCTGGAAAGCGGCCTGTCCGAACCGACCCTGCCTGCACTGTCCGACCCGTTCGACCTGCTGGTCACCGGGGTCGGCGGCACCGGCGTCGTCACCGTTGGCGCGCTGATCACCATGGCCGCCCATCTCGAGGGGCTGGGGGCCTCGGTTCTGGATTTCACCGGGTTTGCACAGAAATTCGGCACTGTTCTCAGCTACATACGCCTCGGCGCCAAGCCCGACGCCCTGCACCAGGTGCGCATCGACACCGGCGGCGCCGATGCGGTGATCGGCTGTGACATGGTGGTCAGTTCCGCGCCCAAGGCCTCGGCTCACTACCGCAACGGCACAAAGGTGGTGCTGAACCGGGCCGAAATGCCCACCGGCGATCTGGTGCTGCATCGCGACGCGCAGCTGAAGATCGACACGCGCGAGGCCGCCATCCGCGCCGTGGTCGGCACCGAGAACGTCAGCGGTTTCGACGCCAACCAGACCGCCGAACAGCTGCTGGGCGACGCGGTCTTCGCCAATGTGATGATGCTGGGCTACGCTTGGCAGCGGGGGCTGGTGCCGGTGAGCCGCAGCGCACTGGCACAGGCGATCCTGCTCAACGGCGTGGCGGTGGAAAAGAACCGCCTCGCTTTTGCCGCGGGCCGGGCGCTTGCCGAGGATCCCGCGCGGCTCGACGTCGAAAGCGCCACCCCGGAGGCAGAGGAAACCCTCGACCAGATGCTCGCCCGTCGGGCTGCGTTCCTGACGGACTATCAGAATGCCGCCTATGCCACGCGGTTTACCAACCGCATCGCCGCATTGCGCCAGGCCCTGCCGGAGGCCTCGGAGGCGTTGATTGCCGAGGCCGCCCGCAACCTCTTCCGCTTCATGGCCTGCAAGGACGAATACGAAGTCGCCCGACTGATGGCCACGGACCACTTTCAGAAGGACCTGCAAGAGCAGTTCGAGGGTGACGTCAAACTCACCTACCACCTCGCCCCGCCCCTGCTGGCA
The DNA here is from genome assembly GCF_021405525.1 of Ruegeria pomeroyi. GTDB lineage: Bacteria > Pseudomonadota > Alphaproteobacteria > Rhodobacterales > Rhodobacteraceae > Ruegeria_B > Ruegeria_B alba. Next base: position 812,277 of record NZ_JAGQAG010000001.1, on the reverse strand, counting down.
CATGGAAAGGACGCGCGTGGCAGGCCGTTGAAACGAGGCTTCGGCCCCTGGTTGCGCCCGGTTCTCAGCCTGCTCGCCCGTGCCAAACCGCTGCGCGGCACGGCACTCAACCCGTTCGGCTACCATTCCGAGGCGCGTCTGCACCGTGAAACGCTTGCCTGGTATCTCTCCCTGCTCGACCGGATGCAGCGGGAATGCACGAAAGATAACGAGGCCAACTGGCACGCCATCCTGACCCTGGCAGGCGAAATTCGCGGCTATGGTCCGGTTCGGGTTGACGCGGTCAGACGCGTACAAGCAGACATAGCCAGCCGCCTCGACCAGGCTTGATCCTCTGCGCCTGCACTTGCCGCGACGGCGGATTGAGTATTTGTGACCAGAAAGAAGCAGCATCGTTCCCGCTTCTTTCTGGTCCGAAATACTCCCGCCGGAGGCATCTGCCCTCTCATCCCCACCGTACCCGCGCAGGATCATCACCTCCCCCCACGCTCCGAGGAAGAGGAACGACGACGAGACATTGTCTTGCGCCGAAGGCGCGCCGTTTGACAGCGCTATCCCAGGACCGAGAAGCTGCTCTCCTGATTGACCGGCCGCTTGCGTGAGTAGAAACCCACGTCGATACGGCACCCGATATAGGGCAGTTCGAACTGGAGCGGCGCGGCGTCGTGATCGCCGCCTTCCTCGCAATAACGCACCAGCGCGGCCATCATCTTGCCCGCGATGGGGGCGTTCTTGTACTGGTTCCCGCTGGTGCCGCAGGCCATGTAGAACCCCGGCAGCGAAGACTTGTCATAGATCGGGATCCAGTCGGTCGAGGCATCGTAGAGATCCACCACGCCGCGCATCCGCGACGGGATACCCAGGCTCGGCACCCGCTGGGCATAGCGCATGGCCTGGGTTGTCCACTGATCGGTGAAGTTGCGATCATAATCCAGATCATCCTCGCACCACTGATGCGGGTCGCAGGCGGGGTCCTCTGACCCTATCAGGATGTGATTGCCTTGCTCCGGCCGGCAATAGCAGGCGATATCGCTGTCCGAGACGATGGTACCCTGCGCTTCGAAATCGAACCCTTCGGGTGCGGGCAGATGCACCACTTCCTGCCGCAGCGGGCGGGTCTGGATGGTCATGTCTCCGGTGACGCCCGCCATGCGATTGACGATGGCCGAGCCCGGTCCCGCCACGTTGATCACCACGGGGGCGTGGACTTCCTCGCCGCTGGCCAGCTTTACCCCGGCCACCCGTCCGCCCGATTGCAGGATCTCCACCACCTCGGCACGGTTGCGCACCGACGCCCCGTATAGACGCGCCGCATCCATGAGGTTCTGCGCACTCAGCGCCGGATCAGTGACATAGCCGCCATTGGGCCAGAAAACCGCGCCCCCCATCCGACCGCCATTGGGTTTGCCGAACTCCGGATCATCCAACCGCCGGGCAGGCGCATAGCTGTCCATTGCATAAATCGGCAGGCGAGCCTGAACTTCTTCGGCGCTCCATTCCTCGAACGGGATGCCCAGTTCGGCCGAACAGCGGATATGCTTGACCATCTGATCATTGGCCTCGGTCTTCATCACCAGGCAACCGGTCTGCCGAAACCGCGCCAGATCCGCCCCCTCGGGCAGGCCTAGGTACTCGGCCCAGTCGCGCCAATAGTGATAGCCCTCCCAGGCAAGGGCCGTACCTTCGAAGGTGGAATAATGCATCCGGATGATGGCGCAGGATCCAGCGGTCGAGCCGTGGCCCACCTGTGCGTTGCGATCCAGCGACAGCGTCTTCCAGCCTGCCTTGGCCATCTCGAATGCAATCGCCGCGCCGATCACGCCTGTGCCGATGATGATTGCGTCGGGGCTGTTCATGGTCGTCGTCCCTCCCAGAAACCGCGAGCGAATGCGCTGAAGGCGGCGACCTCTTCGTCACGGGCCTGCACGCCGGTAAAGACAAACAGATAGTGCCGCACAAAGGACAGCCGCTGGTCGATCGGCTCGTTCATCTGCGCCAGGTCATAGCCGATCTGCATGTAATAGAGCACGCGGGCGCGGGTCTCGGCCTCGATCTGGCTGTAACCATAGCGCAGGAACATGGCTGTCAGAGCCTCAAGCCGTCGGCTGTCGGACAGATCCAGCAAGCGCCGCACCTTGCCCGACCGACGCGCCCAGTCGCGCACCGCGAAATCCAGCGCGGTATCGAACAGCGCCGGATCGACAACACAGTGAAACAGGTTGCAGACCGCGGCGGTTATGGTCTCGGCAGGCAGCTCGGTCTGCGCAATCAGGCCTGCGGTATTGGTGGCCTGCCATTTCGCCAGCAGCGCGTCCAGCAGGTCCTGGCGCGACTTGAAATACCAGTAGAACGACGAGCGCGAGACCGCCATCCGCTCGGCCAGGTTCAGGACCTTGACCTGCTCGACCCCGTCCGAGACCAGCACATCCATCGCCACGTTCAGCCAGTCGTCACGCGTCACCTTGATGTTGCCCACCAGTGGCTCGGCGCTGGGATCGTCGCGATGCAGGATCGGTTTGCTGCCCATGGCGGGTCTCCTCAGCTTTCGGGCGGGGCGCCCCCTTCGGCGGTTCGGCGCGCGATGAAGTCTTGCAACGCCGCGACCCGGTCCGGGTCCATGGGCGGTGGGTCGAAGTTATCCACGATCCCGCGCCAGATGCCAGTGGCGCGATGATTGGCATCGACTGCCCCGCGCTCGGTCCAGGCACCGAAATTCGACCAGTCTCCCACCAGCGGTTCATAGAACTGGGTCTGATAGCGCGCCATCGTGTGTGCAGCACCAAAGAAATGGCCCATCGGCTGCACTTCGCGTAGCGCATCCAGCGCGATATCCGCGTCGGTGGCGGGCGTACCCGCGCAGAGCTCGGCCACCATTTGCAGCACTTCCAGATCGGTGATGATCTTTTCGTATGAGACGGTAAGCCCCCCTTCGAGCCAGCCCGCCGAATGTATCGTCACCGTGGTCCCGGCCAGCAGGCAGCCCCAGAGGCCGAACTGTGTCTCGTTCGCGGCCTGGGCGTCGTTGATATTGGCGGCACTCCCCCCGGCGCAACGCCAGGGCAGGCCGATGCGCCGCGCCAATTGCCCGGCCACCAGAGAAGCGGTGAAATGCTCGGGCGTGCCAAAGGCCGGAGCGCCCGATTTCATGTCCACGTTGCTGGTGAAGGTGCCGTAGCAGACCGGCGCGCCGGGCTGCGCCAACTGGCTGAGCGTGATGGCCGCCAGCGCCTCGGCATGGCTGAGCGTCATGGCGCCCGCCACCGTCACCGGCGCCATCGCGCCCATCAGGGTAAAGGGGGTGACAATCGCCAACTGGCCATGGCGGGCAAAGTCGATCAGCCCCTGCGCCATCGGCAGGTCCAGCGTGCGTGGAGAATTGGTGTTGATGATCGTGTAACTCCACGGCTCGGAGCGGAACTCCGCATCCGACATGCCCCGGAAATCTCGGATCATCTCGAACCCGTCCATCACCTGCGGCGTGCCGCGCGAATAGAGGAAGGGCACCTTGTCGGACTGGGTCAGTTCGACCTCGGTCATTGCCATGTGTCGCAGATGCATCGGCACGTCCTGCGCCTCGACCAGCGGCGGCACCATGTGCAGCACGTCGAAACTCTGGGTGATCTGCACCAGTTCGCGGAAATCGGCGATGGTGCCGGGGCGGCGGCCGCGCGTCAGGTCGGTGGCATGCGGGCAACCGGCACCGGGCTGAAACGCCATTCGGCCCAGTTCCAGCACCACGTCGCGGTCGGGCACGGCGCCGCGCATTCGGATGGACTTCGGCGCGCTGACCAGCGCCGCCTCGACCACGTCGCGGCCCATGTAAACCATCTCGCCGTCGATACGGGCACCACCCTGCCGATAGAGATCCCGTGCGCCGGGATGCAGAACCATGATCCCCAAATCTTCAAGCACGCTCAGCGCCGCCTCGTGCAGCGCCTCGATCCGGTCGTCGGAAAAGGCCGCCATCGGCGGGAACGGGTTGCGCAGGTTGCGGTAATCGACCTGGCGGGCCGGCGCCGGGGCGTCGGTCCGTGCCCGCCTGCCCCGCCGCCCGCCGCTCATCCGCGCATCGCCTTGCCGTCGGGATCATAGGGCGAGGGTGCGATGATCTTGGCGGGTCGTTCGACGCCCACGACATGTACACTGACCTTCGTACCCGGTTGTGCCCTGTCCCGGTCCACCAGCGCCATTGCCAGCGACTTGCCGGTGTAATGGCCATAGGCACCCGAGGTGACAAAACCGATCTGCGTGCCATCCGCCCAGACCGGCTCATAGCCCGAGGCATCGGCGTCGGCCGCTTCGACCTCCAGTGTCACCTGCACCCGGGCCGGGCCATTGCCGTCGCGCTCGGCAATCGCAGCCGCGCGGCCGATGAAATCGCCCTTGTCCCAGGCGATCCAGCGGTCCATGGCGGTCATGCCGGGGGTGCGATCCTGGGTGAATTCCGCCGACCAGATACCAAAGCTCTTTTCGATCCGGGTCGAGAGCAAGGCGTTGAAACCCACCTCGCGGATTCCCTCGCCCGCGCCGGCCTCCAGCAGCATCCGGCGTAGCGCGATGTGCTCGCCATAGCGGCAGTTGATCTCGTAGCCCATCTCGCCGGTGACCGACATGCGGGCGACGCGGGCGCGGACAAGACCGATGTCAAAGTCGCCGCAGCCCATGAATTTCAGGTCCGAGATATCCTGTTCGGCCAGTTTCTCTATCACAGCGCGGGATTTCGGGCCGACAAGAGCAAAACCGCAGATCTCCTCGCCCAGATCACGGACAGCCACCCCATCGTCGAGATGGTCGTTGAACCAGCGCATATGCCAGGCCCGCAGGTAATAGGAGCCCATGATCCACCATGTTCCGTCGCCCCAGTTGAGCAGCGTCAGGTCGCCCTTGAGGCGGCCCGTCTCGCTGAGCATCACGGCAAGGCGCGCGCGCCCCGGCGCGGGCAGCTTGGTGGCAAAAAGCTTGTCCAGCCAAGCTTCGGCGTTGGGACCCGAGACCTCGAACCGGGAAAAGCCGGTGATATCCATCAGGCCCACGCCCTCGCGGATCACCCGGCATTCCTCGGCCACGATCGGGTGCGCGTTCGAGCGTTTCAGCGTCAGGTTCTCGACGAAATCCTCGGAGGGCGCGAAGTAGAGCGGCACTTCGAGATCCCAGCTGACGCCCCATCGACAGCCCGCGGCCGTCATCGCGTCATGCGCCGGGGCCATTTTCAGCGGTCGACCCGCCGGAAGCTGCTCATTTGGGTAAGACATCACGAAGCGGCGGGAATAGAACTGGCCGGTGGTTTCCCGGATGTAGCGCTTGTTCTGCGCATAGTCGCCATAGCGCGCCACGTCCATCGACCAGGCGTCCGCCTCGGGCTCGCCATGGATCATCCACTCGGCCAGAGTCTTGCCGACGCCGCCACCCTGGAGGAAGCCCGCCATGACCGCGCAAGCCGACCAATAGCCGCGCTTGCCCGGAACCGGGCCGACCAGCGGGTTGCCATCGGGCGAAAAGGTGAAGGCGCCGTTGACCCAGGTCTTGATGCCTACGTCCTGGATCGAGGGGTAGCGGGCAAAGCCCAGCATCAGCTCGTTCTCGATCCGGTCGAGCTGTTCCTGGAACAGCTCCTCACCATAGTTCCAGGGCGCGCCGTCCATCGCCCAATGTTCGTGGTTGATCTCGTAGATACCGACCAGAATGCCCTTCTGATCCTGCCGCATATAGGTGAAACCTTCGAGATCGACGGTCATCGGCATTTCGAATTCCGCCGCTGCCACCTCGGGCACCGTATCGGTGATCAGGTAGTGGTGTTTCAGCGGCGACACCGGCAGTTCGACGCCCGCCATTCGGCCCACCTGCTTGGCCCAGAGACCGGCGGCATTGACCACGTGTTCGCAAGTGATCGTGCCCTTGTCGGTGACCACCTGCCAGCCGTCGGCGGTCTGGATCAGCTGTTCGACCTTGGTGTCCTCGTAATACTCAGCGCCGCGCTTGCGGGCGGCGGTGGCATAGGCCTGCACCGTGCCGGTGGTGTCGATATAGCCTTCTCGGTCGGCCCACATCGCGCCCAGAACGCCATCGGTCGACATGATGGGGCATCGGCGCTGCGCCTCTTCAGGGGTCAGAAGCTCGCAGTCGTCGATACCGATGGACTGAAAAATGCGATAGTTCGCCTGCAGCCATTCCCAGCGTTCGGGCGTGCCCGCCAGCGTCAGACCGCCGGTCATGTGCAGCCCGATGTTCTGGCCCGATTCCTTCTCGATCTCGGACAGCAGGTCGATGGTATAGGCCTGCAAGGCCGCCATGTTGGGATCGGCGTTCAGCGCATGGATGCCGCCCGCCGCGTGCCAGGATGATCCGGATGCCAGTCGGCGCCGCTCAAGCATCACCACATCGCTCCAGCCGAACTTGGCCAGGTGATAAAGAACCGAGGCACCGACAACGCCACCTCCGATGACGACAACGCGATAATGGGACTTCATACGACCCTCCCTTGCTCCTCGCCTCAGGCTAGTGCGGGGTTGGGCACCTGTCTAGACATTTATGTACAGTACTACTTGCGCCTTACTCTCCTATACGACAAAGGCACCGGACCGCACGGCAGGCGCCATTTTCCGTCACGGAAAACGGCCCGGAAAACATGTGTTTTCCGGCTCCAATCGAAAGGGACCACCTAAATCTGTGCGCTGGGACGGGCCTTGATGGCCTCATACCAAGCGCGGGTTGCGGTATTACCTTCGGGCACCCGCATCTTGATCACCCGGGCAAAATCCACGAACACAAAGGTCGAGATATCGGCCAGCGTGAAATGATCACAGGCCACGAACGGGCTTTCGCTCAATCGATCTTCAAGTACATCAAAGAACTGCGCCACCCGCGCGATCCCGCGCTGCGCCAGTTCGGGGATCTGGGCATGGTTGGCGGGGCCCGGGATGGCACGGTCCTTGAACGCCGGATGCCCGTTGCGCAGCGCGTCGGCCACCGGCGCGCCGCCCTGCTGTTCGGCGATGGCATTCCACATCATCACCAGACCCTTTTCATCGGCCGTGCGCCCCATCAGCGGCGGTTCCGGAAAGCGCGCCTCAAGATAGGCGGCAATACCCAGATTCTCGGTCAAAGCCGTGCCCTCGTCGGTCACAAGCACCGGGATCGTCGCGCGCGGGTTCACCGCCCGAAAAGCCGGTTGCAACTGTTCGCCCGCCGCGATCGAGATATCGCGGCTCTCGATCTCCAGCCCCTTCTCGGCGATGAACATGCGGGCGCGGCGCGGATTGGGCGCGGTGGAACAGTCGTAAAACAGCATGACGGGATCCTCTGGTGCAGCGTGCACCAAGCTTAGGCATCAACCGCGCCGCGCGCCTAGCCGTTCGCGGGCGTGACCCTGCGGCACATCACCCGGACGTCATCCGCGCCGATAGATGAAACACCGCCCCTCAACCGCGCCGGGGGGCAGCGGCAGTTCCTCGAGCCCCTCGAAATACATCCGGTCGCTCGACACCATTAGCCCGCCTTGCGCCAGATGCGGTTCGATCAAAGGTGAGATCATGCGGGCGAAACGATCGTTCTTTTCCCGGTTGTGACCGCCCAGATCGGCATGGATCAGGCTGGCCGTGGCGCCGAAGCGTTCCAGCGTGGCGGGCAGGGTCTCGCGGATATCGCCCAGGACCAGCGCGGCCTCGGGCGGTGTCGAATCGGGGTGCGAGGCCACCGCGCGTTCGAACACGTAGATATCGCGCCCCCGCACATGTTGGCGCAGGTGGTGATAGGTGCGCCCGTTGCCCAGACCAAGTTCGTAGACCGGACCGGGCAATTCGGCGGTCAATGCGATGGCATGGTCGAGACAGGCCCGTTGCGACACCATCCGGTCGATGAACAGGTCGAGGCGGCTCTGCTCTGGTTGGCTCATGATCTGATATTCCCTTGTCCGCGCGGCGCCGTTCCGGGTGCCGCTTTTGCTCCTCATGCCAAATTCCGCCCCGCTTTGACAGCCATCAGACCGGCAATATCGCGATTTCCCGGCCATCTTTGCGAAATTGAGGTTTGACGAACCGCCGCCCGGCGCGCGAAAGTGCAGGCAAAACAATAAAGACCGTTGGGGGTATTGATAGCGTCATGTCGTTTTCTGGCCAGTCGGGTGGGACACCTGAATGACCCCTTTATTGTCTGTCGAAAACCTCAGCATCGGCTTTGGTCGCGACGAACCCGTGGTGCGGGACGTCAGTTTCGAGGTGATGCCCGGGCAGACTTTGGCGCTGGTGGGTGAATCCGGCTCGGGCAAGACAATCACCTGCCGGGCCGCGTTGCGCATCCTGCCCAAGGCGGCACAAATCCGCTCCGGCCGGATCACCCTGAACGGCGAGGATGGGCCGCTCGCCCTGAACCAGCTCGGCGAGCGGCAGATGCGGTCGATCCGCGGCAACCGCATTTCGATGATCTTCCAGGAGCCGATGCGCTCTCTCTCGCCGCTGCACCGGATCGGCAATCAGGTCAGTGAGGTGCTCTGGCTGCATCGCGGCGCCAGTGAGCGGCAGGCGCGCAAGGCGGTACTGGAACAGTTCGAAAGGGTGGGGTTTCCCGATCCCGAACGCGCCTACAACTCCTATCCGTTCGAATTGTCGGGGGGCATGCGGCAGCGGGCGATGATCGCCATGGCGATGGTGGCCAAACCCGACCTGCTGATCGCGGACGAACCGACCACGGCACTGGATGTGACCACCCAGGCGCAGGTTCTTGGGCTTATCAAGGAGTTGCAGCGCGAGACCGGCATGGCGCTGATCCTGGTGACCCATGATCTGGGCGTGGTGGCCAACATGGCCGAACAGGTGGTTGTCATGCACAAGGGCCGGGTGATGGAAAGCGGCTCTGCTGCTGCCATGCTCAAGGACCCGGCGCATCCCTATACACGGCAACTGTTCGACGCCGCACCCGAAATCCCGGATGTCGAGGCGGTCGGCCTGCCGATGCCGCAGGACGATCTGATCCTCGAGATGAAGGACGTGTCCAAGACCTATACCATGCGCTCTGGCCGGGGCTGGCAGGCCGATAAGCTGATCCATGCCTGCCGGGGCGTCGACTTCCGCTTGGCCCGCGGCAAGACGCTGGCGATCGTGGGCGAAAGCGGCTCGGGCAAGACCACCGCGGCGCGTATCGCGCTGGGCGCCGAACCGCCCGATCCCGGCGGCGAAGTACTGTTCCGCGCCAACCCAGAAGCCGCGCCGCTGACGGTGCATGACATGAGCCGCGCCCAGCGTACCGCGTTCCAGCGTCAGGCGCAGATGGTGTTCCAGGATCCCTACAGCTCGCTCAGCCCGCGCATGCGCATCCAGGACGCGATGACCGAACCGCTGGAGATCCACCGGATCGGCACCCGTGCCGAGCAACGCGACAAGGCCGCCGAGGCGCTCGAACGGGTGGGGCTGAACGCCGACATGCTCAAGCGCTATCCGCATGCCTTTTCCGGCGGCCAGCGCCAGCGCCTGTCAGTCGCACGCGCGCTGATGCTCGACCCGGCGATGATCGTCTGCGACGAGCCGACCTCGGCGCTGGACGTGTCGGTACAGGACCAGATCCTGACCCTGCTGGAAGAGTTGCAGGAGGGGCTGGGACTGTCTTACCTCTTCATCAGCCACGATCTGGCGGTCGTGGCGCGTATCGCCGACGAGGTGGCGGTGATGCGTCAGGGGCTGGTGGTCGAACAGGCCCCGCCCGAGACATTGTTCCACAATCCCCAACACCCCTATACCAAGGCGCTGATCGCCGCCCAGCCGGAACCCGATATCGACCGGCCGATCAATCTGAAGCTTGTGGCCCTGGGCGCCGGTGCGCCAGACAGCTGGGCCGAGGCCTTTCGTTTCACCGACTCCGTGATACCCTCGCTGGTGGAAATGGAGCCAGGACACAAGGTACGCTGCCATGTTTGAATTGCCCCGACGCACTTTTGCGCTTGCCCTGACCATGGTTCTGGCCGGGGCATTACCGTTGCGCGCTGAAACCGTGCCGACATTACAGGAATCGATCTTTTGGGGGGCCGAGGTGAAATCCGGCGACCTGCCACCCATTGACCAACGCATTCCAGAAGAACCGTTGATTGTCGATCTCGAGGCCAAGGGGCGTGAATTCGGCACACCGGGCGGGGTGATGCGCACCATGATCACCCGCTCCAAGGATATCCGCCAGATGGTCGTCTATGGCTATGCCCGGCTGGTCGGCTATGACGAGAAATACGAACTGGTCCCCGATCTGCTGAAATCCTATGAGGCCGAAGAGGATCGCCGCTTTACCCTGCACCTGCGCAAGGGGCATAAATGGTCGGACGGCGCGCCCTTTACCTCGGCCGATTTTGAATACTGGTGGACGGATGTGGCCAACAACCCGCTGCTCAGCCCGGCAGGCCCTCCCGATTTCCTGTTGATCGAAGGCCAGCCGCCCCGGGTCAGCTTTCCCGATGCCACGACCGTGGTGTTTGAATGGGACAAGCCCAACCCCAATTTCCTTCAATCGCTGGCGCAGGCGCGTCCGCCCTTCATCTATCGCCCTGCGCATTTCCTGAAACAGTTCCATCAGGATTATGCCGATGCTGCGTCGTTGGCCGCAGCAGTCGAGGAAAACCGGGTCAAGAGCTGGGCGGCGCTGCATAACAAGCTGGACAACATGTACCAGTTCGACAATGCCCAGCTGCCGACCCTGCAACCTTGGATCAATGCCAGCGAAGGCAAGAAGATCCGCCACAACTTCGTGCGCAATCCTTTCTATCACCGGATCGACACCCGCGGGGTGCAATTGCCCTATATCGACATCGTCGAGATGGAGATCGTGGCGCCCGGCCTTGTCGCGGCCAAGTCGAACGCGGGCGAGGTCGATCTTCAGGGGCGCGGGCTCGACTTTCGTGATGCCTCGATCCTGAAAAAGGGCGAGGCCGATGGCGGCTACAAGACCTATCTTTGGCAAACCGGCGTTGCCTCGCAGATCGCGATCTATCCCAACCTCAACCATAATGACGATGGCTGGCGGGCGGTGCTGCGCGATGCCCGTTTGCGCAGGGCGCTTTCGCTGGCGATCGACCGCGACGCGATCAACCGGGCGCTTTATTTCAAGCTGGCCAAGCCCGGTGCCATGGCAGTGCTGCCGGCCTCGCCCTTCTTCAAGCAGGAGCACCGCGACGCCTGGGCGGCCTATGACGTGGCGCAGGCCAACGCGCTGCTGGACGAGATCGGGCTGGACAAGCGCGACGGCTCGGGCATCCGCCTGCTGCCCGATGGCCGCCCGATGGAACTGGTGATCGAAACGGCGGGCGAGCGGCAGGAGGTCGAGAACGCGCTTCAGATCATCACCGACACCTGGCGCGAGATCGGGGTCAAGCTGGTCATGCGCCCGCTGGATCGCGACATCCTGCGCAACCGGGTCTTTGCGGGCACGACCATGGCCTCGGTCTGGTTCGGCTGGGACAATGGCCTGCCCCAGGCCTATACCTCGCCGGCCTATCTGGCGCCCACCGATCAGGTGTTCCTGGCCTGGCCGAAATGGGGACAGTATTATCAGACCGCCGGTCAGGCGGGTGAAGCGCCCGACCTGCCCGAGGCGCAGCGGCTGATGGAGTTGCTGCACGATTGGGAAAGCGCCGCCAACGATCAGGCCCGCGCCGCCGCCTGGAGCGAGATGCTGGCCATCCATGCCGACCAGATCTATGGCATCGGCCTTCTGGCCGAGGCGCCGCAGCCCATCGTGGTGTCGGCCCGGATGCGCAACGTGCCGAAAAAGGGCATGTGGGCCTGGGATCCGGGGGCGCATTTCGGTGTGCACCGGATGGACGAATTCTTTATTCAGGACTGACGGATCGGCGGAATGGCAATCCTGCGCTACGCATTTTACCGGTTCGGAACCATGCTGATGACCCTGCTTGTGGTCTCTGTGCTGGTCTTTGCCATCATCAACCTGCCGCCGGGCGATTACCTGTCCAACCAGATCGCCGAACTCAAGGCCTCGGGCCAGTCCGCTGGCGTGGCCAAGGCCGAGTTCCTGCGCAAGGAATACGCGCTCGACCGGCCGATCTGGGAACAATACATGATCTGGATGGGCTTCATGCCCGGCCCGCACGGGTTTTCCGGCCTGATCCAGGGCAATTTCGGCTGGTCGTTTGAATTCGACCGACCCGTTTCCGAGATCGTCGGCGACAGCCTTTGGCTGACCGTGCTGGTGAACATGGCGGCCATCGTGTTCGTCTATGCCACCGCCCTGCCCCTGGGCGTGATCGCGGCGGCCAAGGCGCGGACCTGGGCCGATTATACCTCGGCCTTTGTCGGCTATCTGGGACTGGCGACGCCGAACTTTCTGCTGGCGCTGATCCTGTATTATTACGGGCGCAAATATCTGGATATCCCCATCGGCGGTCTGATGGACCCGGCCTTTGAGGGGCAGCCGATGAGCTGGGCCAAGATCCAGTCGGTGCTGGTGCATCTGATCGTGCCGACCATCGTGATCGGCACCGCCGGCGCCTCGGCGATGATGCAGCGCCTGCGCGCCAACATGCTGGACGAACTGGGCAAACCCTATGTGGAAACCGCCATCGCCAAGGGCATGGCGCCCAGCCGGATGCTGGCCAAATACCCGCTGCGCGTGGCGTTCAACCCGTTTGTGGCCGATATCGGCAACCTGCTACCCTCGATGGTGTCGGGCTCGGTTCTGGTCTCGGTGGTGATGGGGCTGCAAACCATCGGCCCGACCCTGCTGACCGCGCTCAAGAGCCAGGACATGTTCCTGTCGGGCTTCGTACTGATGTTCGTGGCGCTGCTGACGCTGATCGGGACAATGATTTCCGATATCCTGCTGGTCATGCTCGACCCGCGCATTCGATACGAGGGGCGCGACGCATGACCCAACTTCCCGACGGACGCTATGTCGACGACGCCCCCTATGATCCGCAACAATCGATCCAACAGCTGGAGCGGCGCGATCTGGATGCGCCCAACTGGCTGCTGGTCTGGCGCAAGTTCCGTACCCACAAGCTGGGCCTGATCTCGGGCATCTTTCTGCTATTGAGCTACCTGCTGCTGCCCTTCATGGGGTTCATCGCGCCCTACTCGCCCAATTTCCGCAATGCCGATCACCTCTATGCCCCGCCACAGGCGGTACGCTGGGTGCATGAGGGCGAGTTTCTCGGCCCGTTCATCTATCCGATCACCGCCGAGGCTGATCTGGAGACCTTTCAGTGGACCTTTGTCCCCGATACCGAGAACCCCCAGCGAATCCGGTTCTTGTGCGAGGGGGACAGTTACAAACTGGCCGGGCTGATCGAGAGCGACACACATCTGTTCTGCGCACCCGAGGGGGCGACGCTGTTCCTGTGGGGCTCGGACCGGTTGGGCCGCGACGTGTTCAGCCGCATCCTCTATGGCGCACAGCTGTCACTCACCGTGGGCCTGATCGGCATCTCGGTTTCCTTCGTGCTGGGTATCTTCTTTGGTTCGCTGGCGGGCTATCTGGGTGGCAAGACCGATTGGGTGATCAACCGGGTGATCGAGATCCTGCGCTCGCTGCCGGAACTGCCGCTTTGGCTGGCATTGTCGGCGGCGGTGCCGTCGAACTGGTCGCCGGTGGCGGTGTTCTTCATCATCTCGGTGATCCTTGGGATCCTCGACTGGCCCGGGCTGGCGCGTTCGGTGCGGGCCAAGTTCCTGTCACTGCGCGAAGAGGAATATGTGCGCGCCGCCGAGATGATGGGCGCGGGCAAGGGTCGGGTGATCCGAAAACACCTGCTGCCCAATTTCATGTCGCACCTGATCGCCAGCGCCACGCTGTCGATCCCGGCGATGATCCTGGGCGAGACCGCGCTCAGCTTTCTGGGGCTTGGCCTGCGGGCGCCCGCGGTCAGCTGGGGGGTGATGCTGAACGACGCACAGAACCTGGCCAGCATCGAGCTTTATCCCTGGACCGCGATCCCGATGCTGCCCATCGTGGTGGTGGTGCTGGCCTTCAACTTCCTGGGCGATGGCCTGCGCGACAGCCTCGACCCCTATAGCTGAGCAACAGGCAGGCGGGACCCGAGATTTTTCGTCGAAAAATCTCCATACCCGCGGACCAAGATTTTCCTCGAAAAATCTTGGTCTCCCCCTTACCGGTCGTCATCCATCATGTCGTCCAGCACATCCTCGTCGATGGCGGCCTGAACCGCGCCCGTAACCGCTTCGCGTTGCTGCGGTGTCATGTTGGCGGCCTCCTGGCCGTCGGCCAGACGCACGGTGACTTCGCGATGGGCGAACTTGATGCCTTCGCGGGCAAAAAGCTCACGTATGTCCTGATAAACCCGCTTGCGCACCAGCCATTGATCGCCCGGTTTGGTCATGAACTTGACCCGGATGATCATCGCCGAATCCTGCATTTCGATCACACCCTGGCTTTTCAGCGGCTGGATGAAATTGTCCCCGATCACCGGATCGCTGAGCAGCTCCTGCCCCAGTTTCTTGATCAGCTTGCGCACCTTTTCCACATCGGTGTCATAGGTCACCCGCAAGGGCAGCTTCATGATCACCCAATCGCGCGAGAAGTTGGTCAGCACCTTGATCTCGCCAAAGGGGATCGTGTGCAGCGCGCCCAGATGGTGACGCAGCTGGAACGAGCGTACCGAGATCTTCTCGACCGTCCCTTTCACATCTCCGATGTCGATATACTCTCCCTTGCGAAACGCGTCATCGAGCAGGAAGAACGCCCCCGAAAAGATGTCGCGCACCAGCGTTTGCGAGCCGAAGCCCACCGCCAGGCCAACCACGCCAGCACCGGCAAAGAGCGGGCTGACATTTATCCCAACCTCCATCAGCGCGATCAGCACGATCGAGACGACCACAACGGCCAGGATCGCACCCCGAAACAGCGGCAGCAGCGTTGCCAGGCGGCTGGCGCTGGTACCGCCGCCCTCGTCGCCCAGCTCTCCCTCGGGCACATCCACCGTCTCTTCGGCAATCTTGCTGTCGATCCAGATCCGGAAAAAGTGAAAGACGATGTAACCAAGGAAGATGATCACCATCACGTCCAGCGCCCGGTCGAGCGGCAGTTCGCCGGTCCAGTCCATCCCCGGATTCCAGATCAGGACCAGCGCATAGGTACCCACCACAAAGGCCAGAATGCCCGCGACACGGCGGGCCAGGTCCTCGTAGGTCGCGATGTGGAGCCGCTGCGCGCCCGCTCCTGCCATCGGGTGATTTTCCGCCGCTTCGGCCTCGGCCAGGGCCGCGTTCAGTTCCTTTACCTGCCGGGTGCGATCGAAGTAGCGTTCAAGCAGGTAATTCATCGCGCCATAGGCCACCACGACCGACACGAAGATGCCATAGGTACCGGCCATGAGCGGGATATGAAGCGGCCTCTCCAAGACCAGGTCAAAGGCCAGCTGGAGCCAGCCGAAAGCCATGTAGAACACGACCACAGGCGCCCAGGCGACCGAAACCAGCCGGAGCAACCACGAAACCTCTTCCTTGGTCCGCCCGCCACGAATGGCGTTCGAGATCGCGCGCCCGTTGAACAGCACCATCAGCACGTTGCCCAGGGCGCCGATCCCGGTCAGCACGCCATAGACCATCGCGTAGACATTGTAATTCAGGCCGAAATCCGCGACCCAGGTCGAAAACAGCTCGCTGGAGATATCGTAGGTCGCCAGCACAGAGGCCCAGAGATACAGCCGCTTGGCGTCGCGATCCGAAAAGGGCGGCAGCCGGTACTGGCTGAGATAGGGCGACAAAACCATCCGCCACAGGTCCGAGGCGGTCCGGGCAAGGAAGAAGGCGGTAAAGATGGCGGTGACGGTGAACTGGATCGACAGATCCTGCATCCTGCCAAAGACCAGAAAGCCGATGATAAAGGCAAAGACCATGGCGAACAGCGTCGCCCCTACCCCCATCACGAAGCGGAACACCAGGAACGGCATCTTCTCGCGATAGCCGCGCGGTGCCTCGCGGATCCGCGACACCACGTGTTTGCGCGCGATGCGCTTGCCGTAGATCTCGATCGACATCCAGCGCCCGATCAGCAGCAGCACGAGGTTGATCGCCAGCACCTCGACATAGGTCGCAATCCGCCCGTCGGGACTGGTCTGGCGCAGGATGTACTGCACCTCGAAGATGGAATAGGGCAGCGCCTCGAACCGCGAGCGCAGCGCGCCGACGAAATCGGCGACCTTTTCCTGCGCCTTCATCAGTTGCGACGCCTCGCCCATCGGATCGACGGGCGCGGTTCCCTCCGCCGCCGGATCGGTGCCGGTTGCGGCGACCCGGCCGGCGCTGTCGATCACGATGACCGAAGCGCCCGCCTCGGACGCGGCGCGAATGGCCTCGGCAAGGTCCCCGCCCGTGACCTCTTCCGAGCTACCGCCGATCCCGGGATAAAGCGACACCTGCGCCGCCAATGGGAGCGACAGGCAGAGGATCAGGCCAAAACAGGCGAGGAAGAGGCGAAAGACTGCGATCATCAAGAGAACCTGTGGGGGTGTTGCGCTTCGGGGCAGCGTATCGAAGCAACGAAGTGCATTCAAATGGCAAGTGTCGTCCGACGCGAAGCGACTGCCCCGGCGGCACCGCAGAATCGTGTTTCCAAGGCGGCGGGATTTGACTAGTACGGTGCTGCCTGCGGGCCAGGATACCGGATGGCGGCAAAGGGTTGTTCTGCCCGGCCGCACGACGAAACACGCAAGATCGGGAACGCAAGCCATGTCGCGCCAAACGGATCAGGACCGGATCGCCGTGCTTGGGCTGGGCTATGTCGGCCTGCCGCTGACGCTGGGTCTGGCGCGGGCCGGGTTCCAGACGCTGGGCTTTGACACCGATGCCGGGCATATCAGCGCGCTGGGCCGTGGCCATGACCGCAACGGCGAGGTTTCGGAACGCTCGTTGCGCGAGACGCGGGCGCGGTTTTCCTGCGATCCGGCCGATCTGGCAGCCTGCACCGTCTATATCATCGGTGTGCCCACCCCGATCAACGACGCCAAGACCCCCGATCTGGAACCGCTCAAGGGCGCCTGCCGGATGATTGCGCCGCATCTGGCGCCGGGTGACATGGTGATTGTCGAAAGCACGGTCTATCCCGGCGTGACCGAAGAGATCTGTGGCCCGGTTCTGGCCGAGGGCAGCGGGCTGGAACTCTATTCCCAGATCAAGCTGGCCTATTCGCCCGAGCGGGTGAATCCCGGTGATGCCGAACATTCGATGGAAAACGTGGTCAAGATCGTTTCGGCCCAGGATGCCGAGACGCTGGACCGCGTCGCCGCCATCTATACCCCGGTGGTCAAGGCCGGCGTGCACCGGGCCAGCTCGATCCGCACCGCCGAGGCGGCCAAGGTGATCGAGAATACCCAGCGCGACCTGAACATCGCCCTGGTCAACGAATTCTCGCTGATCTTCTCGCGGTTGGGCCTCGACACGCTCGAAGTGCTGGAGGCCGCCGGGACCAAGTGGAACTTCCTGCCCTTCAAGCCCGGTCTGGTGGGTGGTCACTGTATCGGGGTCGACCCCTATTACCTGACCTACCGGGCCGAACAGAGCGGCTATCACCCCGAGGTGATCCTGGCGGGACGGCGGATCAACGACAACATGGGCCGCCATGTGGCGCAGCAGCTGATCAAGGCACTGATCGCGCGCCGCATCGACCCGGGCCGGGCGCGGGTGCTGGTGATGGGCTTTACCTTCAAGGAGAACTGCGCCGATATCCGCAACACGCGGGTGGCCGACATACTGTCGGAACTGGCCGAATTCTCGGTCGCGACCGAGGTCTACGACCCCTGGGTTGACCCCGAGGCGATGACCCGTGAATATGGTATCACTCCGGTTTCGGAACCGCAGACGGGTGTCTATGACGCGATTGTTGTTGCGGTGGCGCATCGGCAGTTTGTCGAGTTGGGGGCTGCGTCCATTCGGACCTTTGGCCTGCCGGGTGCAGTCCTCTATGATATCAAGGGCATTTTCTCCAAATCCGACGCGGATCTAAGGCTATAGACGGCAGCGATGCAGGGCGAGAGCAGGACAGTCGAAACCAGCCGCGCAGCGCGGGTAATGCTGTACAGCCACGATACGTTCGGGCTGGGACATCTTCGGCGCAGCCGCGCGCTGGCAGCGGCAATCACTCAGGCTGACCCATCAGCCTCGGCGCTGATCCTGACCGGGTCTCCGGTGGCAGGGCGTTTCACCTTTCCGCGCCGTGTAGACCATGTGCGCCTGCCCGGCGTCACCAAGCGCGCCGATGGGTCTTATGCGTCGCAGACGCTGGGGATGGGCATCGACGAGGTAACCGATCTGCGCAGCGGCCTGATCCGCGGCGCGGCCGAGCGCTATGACCCCGATATCCTGATCGTCGACAAGGAACCGACCGGCTTTCGCGGCGAGTTGCTGCCGACGCTCGACTGCCTGCAACGGCGCGGGCGCGCCCGGCTGGTGCTGGGCCTGCGTGACGTGCTGGACGAACCCGAGGTGCTGGCCGCCGAATGGGCCCGCAAGGGCGCGGTGGCGGCAACGGAACGGTTCTATGACGAGATCTGGGTTTACGGGCTGCGCTCGGTCTATGATCCGACGGCGGGCCTGCCCCTCAGCCCCGAGGCGCAAGCGCGCATGTACTGGACCGGCTATCTGCGCCGCGATCTGGGTCCGGTGAGCGCGCCGCCGGAACAGCCCTATGTACTGATCACCCCCGGCGGCGGCGGCGATGGCGAGGCGATGGTCAGCCTCGTCCTGTCCGCCTATGAACAGGACCCCACCCTGTCGCCGCGCGCGGTTCTGGTCTATGGCCCCTTCCTGTCGGGCGACACCCGAGCGGAATTCGAGCGGCGTGTGGCCGCGCTGAACGGGCGGGTGACGGCGGTCGGTTTCGAAAGCCAGATCGAGACACTCTTTGCCGGTGCCGCCGGTGTGGTCTGCATGGGCGGCTACAACACGTTCTGCGAGGTTCTCTCGTTCGACCAGCGCGCGGTGATTGTACCGCGTACCGTACCGCGTCTGGAACAGTGGATCCGCGCCAGCCGGGCCGAGGAACTGGGATTGGTGCGGATGCTCGAGGAAAGCCGCGACGGCCTGACCCCCGAAACGATGATCAACGCCATCCGCAACCTGCCCAACCAGCCGCTGCCCAGCCAGGCCATTGGCGAGGGGTTGCTGGACGGGCTTGACCACGTCATCCGCCGTGTCCGCGCACTGCTGAGCAAGACCAGCCATCAGGCGGCGGAATGACCTCAGACACACCGAAACTGGCCGTGGTGGTCAAGGGCTGGCCGCGCCTGTCCGAAACATTCATCGCGCAGGAACTGGTGGCGCTGGAAGAGGCGGGCCATGATTTCGACATCTGGTCGCTGCGCCATCCGACCGACGTGAAACGCCACCCCCTGCACGAGCGGCTTCGCGCGCGTGTGCGCTATCTGCCGGAATACCTGTGGCAGGAACCGGAGCGGGTCTGGCGCGCGCGCGCTGCGGCGCAGGCCCTGCCCGGCTACGCCGAGGCCTATCGGGTGTGGCGCGCCGATCTGGCCCGGGACCGCACGCCGAACCGTATCCGCCGCTTCGGACAGGCCTGTGTGATGGCGGCCGAACTGCCCGCCTCGACCCAAGGGCTTTATGCGCATTTCCTGCACACACCCGCCTCGGTCGCGCGCTATGCCGCGATCATGCGCGGCCTGCCGTGGAGCTTTTCGGCCCATGCCAAGGATATCTGGACCTCACCCGATTGGGAAAAAGCCGAGAAACTGAGCGGCGCCAGCCACGGCGCGGCCTTTGGGGCCACCTGCACGGGCGTCGGCGCCGCGCATCTGCGCGGCTTGGCCGATGATCCCGGTCGGGTCGATCTGGTCTATCACGGGCTTGACCTGGCCCGCTTTCCCGATCCGCCCGCGCGCAGCCCGCGCGCAGCGCGTGCCCCGCTGGCCATGTTGTCGGTCGGGCGGCTGGTGGAAAAGAAGGGCTTTGACCGGCTGATCGCCGCCTTTGGCCTGTTGCCGCCCGAACTGGACTGGCACTGGACCCATATCGGCGGGGGCGGCGACCGTGCCGCCCTGGCGACTCAGGCCGAGGCGCTGGGGATCGCAGAGCGCATCACCTGGCGCGGCGCCTGCGACCAGCCCGAGGTCATCGCCGCCATGCGCGCCGCCGACCTGTTTGTGCTGCCCAGCCGGATCGCCGACGATGGCGACCGCGACGGCCTGCCCAATGTACTGATGGAGGCGGCCTCGCAAATGCTGCCGATCCTGTCTACCCCGGTCTCTGCGATCCCCGAATTCATCACCGACGGCACCCATGGCACCCTGTCGGACGACGCGCCCGAGGCGCTGGCCCGCGCCATAACCACACTGGCCGCCGACCCCGAGCGCGCCGCCCGCATGGCCGCAGCCGCGCGCCTGCGCCTGCTGTCCGAATTCACCATGGCCCCAGGCATCGCCCATCTGTCCAACCGGCTGACTGCCCTCTGCGCCGGGGGCTGAGCATGGCCCGCATCGCCTTTTACGCGCCGATGAAATCGCCCGACAGCCCGGTGCCCTCGGGCGATCGCGAACTGGCGCGCAGCCTGCGGGCGATGATCGCCGGGCGCGGCCTGCCGGTCGATCTGGTCTCGGAGTTCAAGAGCCTCGACAAGCAGGGCGATGCCGGGGCGCAGACCCGATTGCGCGCGGGTGCGACAGCAGAGGTTCAGCGGCTGATCCGCGACCTGCCCGACGATTGCGCCCTGTGGGTGACCTATCACAACTATTACAAGGCGCCGGACCTGATCGGCCCCGCCGTCTGTGCCGCCCGCACCATTCCCTATGTGCAGATCGAAAGCACCCGCGCCACCAGCCGCCTGACCGGCCCCTGGGCCGGGTTTGCGCAGGCGGCGCATGATGCCTGCGATGCGGCGCGGGTGATCTTCTACCTTACCGCCAATGACCTGATCACGCTCAAGCGGGAACGGTTCGGCACTCAGGCGCTGGTCGAATTGCCGCCCTTTCTGCCCGACGACACCCTGCCGCCACGCGCGGCATGCGACGGCCCGATGCTGAGCGCCGGCATGATGCGGCCCGGCGACAAGCTTGCCTCGTACCGGGTGATTGCCGAGACACTGGCGCATCTGGACGGCGACTGGCAGCTCGATATCGCGGGCGATGGCCCGGCCCGGGCCGAGGTCGCGGCGTTGATGGCGCCCTTTGGCGCGCGGGTGCGGTTTCTGGGCCAGCTTGACCGGGCCGGATTGCAGGTTGCCTATGGCCGATCCTCGCTGTTCTTCTGGCCCGGCGTGAACGAGGCCTTTGGCATGGTCTATCTCGAGGCACAGGCCGCCGGCCTTCCGGTGGTAGCGCAGGACAGGCCCGGCGTGCGCGACGTGCTGCTGCCCGGCCCCGCCTATCCCGCGCCCGAGGCGGGACCCGAGGCACTGGCCAGGATGATCGACCAGCTGCGCGCCGATCCCGCCCTGCGCCAGCGGATCGGTGCGCAGACCCGCGACCGTATTGCCACCCGGCATCTGCCCGCCGCGGCAGCGCGGGTGTTCTGGAACGCGGTGACACCGCTGATGGAGACCGCCCGATGAGACGCCTCGCCCTTCTCCGCCATGGTCACACCGGTTGGAACCGCGCCGGTCGCATCCAGGGCCGCAGCGACATCCCGCTGGATGACGCCGCGCGGCACGATCTGGGCGCGCTGGCCCTGCCCGCGCCCTGGGATCGCGCGACGCTCTGGTCCAGCCCGCTCTCGCGGGCGGTGGAAACCGCCGAACTGGTGGCCGGTCACGCACCCCGCACCGCGCCTGCGCTGACCGAGATGAACTGGGGCGACTGGGAGGGGCAGCGCGGGCAAGACCTGCTGGACACGCCCGGCAGCGGCTATCGGCATATCGAGGACTGGGGCTGGGATTTCCGCCCGCCCGCAGGCGAAAGCCCGGCAGAGGTCTGGGCCCGGATCGAACCCTGGCTGGCCGGGCTGACCGGCGACAGCGTCGCGGTCTGCCATATCGGCATCATGCGGGTCATTCTGGCCCGCGCCCATGGCTGGAATTTCGACGGCATCCCGCCCTTCAAGGTCAAGCGCAACCGGCTTTTCGTCGTCTCGCTCGACCCGTTGGCGCCGCTGGGCGAGCCGGTGCGCCTGATCCCGCGTGAGGCCCGCCCATGAGGGTGATGATCGTCGTCACCCATCTGCTGGGCACCGGTCATCTGAGCCGGGCGCTGACACTGGGCCGCGCCTTTGCCACCACCGGCCATCAGGTGCGGCTGGTCTCGGGCGGGATGCCCGCCCCACAGCTCGACCCGGCGGGGCTGGATCTCGTGCAACTGCCCGCGCTCCGCTCGGACGGGGTGGATTTCGCCCGCCTTCTGACCGAAACCGGGGCCGAAGCCGATGCGGAGTTTCACAACGTGCGGCAAGCGGCACTGCTGGAGACGCTCACAGCCTTTGCCCCCGATGTGCTGATCACCGAGCTTTACCCCTTTGGCCGCCGCAGCTTGCGGGAGGAGTTCCGCGCACTGCTCGCCGCCGCGCGGGCGCTGCCGCGCCCGCCGCTGGTGCTGAGTTCGATCCGCGACATCCTTGCCCCGCCCTCGAAACCGGCCAAGGCCGAAACAACCGATCGGGTGATCGCCGAGGCCTATGACGCCGTGCTGGTGCATTCCGACCCTACAGTCACGCGGTTGGAGGCCAGCTGGCCGGTCAGTCCCGCACTGGCGGGCAAGCTGCGCTACACCGGCTTTGTGGCGCCGCCCCCTGCCCGACCGCACCCTGAGCGCACCGGGGCGGGAGAGATCCTGGTCAGCGCCGGGGGCGGTGCCGTCGGCGGGCCGCTGTTCCGGGTCGCGCTGGAGGCCGCGCGCCGGATGCCCGACCAACGCTGGCGGTTGCTGGTGGGGGGTACGCAGGCTGGCGCCGAGGTGGCCGCATTGCAAGCGCAAGCTGGCGATGCCCCGATCACGGTGGAACCCGCGCGCCCCGATTTCCGCGCCATGCTGAGCCATGCCGCGGCCTCGGTCAGCATGTGTGGCTACAATACTGCGCTGGACCTGCTGCAAGCTGGCGCCCCCGCCGTGCTGATCCCCTTCGACGCGGGCAAGGAGGTCGAACAGGGCCTGCGCGCCCAAGCCCTGACCGCCCTGCCCGGCTTTGCCACGGTGACCAGCGCCGAGCTGACCCCCGAAACCCTGGTCCGGGCCTTGCGTCAGGTGATGACCGATCCGCGCCGCGAAACGTCCGCCTTGCGCTTTGATGGCGCGGCCGAGGCGGTACGGATCGTCGAGAAGATGGAGGCGGCACGATGACCCCGGACTGGACCCCACTTGATGCCGAACTGGCGCGATGGGCAGCGGAGGGGCTGACCCTGCCGCTCTGGTGGCGCGACGATGACGCGGTGACCACGACACCACAGCTGGATCGGCTGACCGCGCTGGCCGAGGATTTGGCTCTGCCGGTGCATCTGGCGGTGATCCCCGCCGGGGCCGAAACCGCGCTGGCTGGCCATGTCGCGGCGCATCCGCATCTGGTCCCGGTCGTGCACGGCTGGGCGCATCAGAACCATGCCCCCGCGACCGAGAAGAAGGCCGAGTTTCGCGCCCACCGCCCGCTGCCCGAGATCCTGGCCGAGGCCGGGCAAGGCAAGGCGCGGTTGCAGGCGCTGTTCGGCGCCGCGCTGCGCCCGATGTTCGTGCCACCCTGGAACCGGATCGCACCCGAGGTCACCGCAGGCCTGCCAGCGCTGGGCTTTCGCGTGCTGTCCACTGCAACCCCGCGCCGCAACGCGGTGGCCGCTCCGGGGCTGGCGCAGATCAACACCCATCTCGACCCGATCGACTGGCGCGGCAGCCGAGGCCTGATGTCTCCACAGATCCTGATCGCTCAGACCGCCACGCTGCTGGCGGACCGGCGCGAGGGTCGCGCCGATGCCACCGAGCCCTTTGGCATCCTGACCCACCATCTGGTGCATGACGACGAAATCTGGCAATTCACCCGGGCGCTGTTGGCGCGGCTGTTGGCCGGCCCGTGCCAGCCCTGGACCATGCCCGCCGAGGAGACCGACCGATGAGCCGACTGGATTCGATGCTGCGCCGCCTGACCGCACAACGGGACGGGTTGAACTGGGCCGCCCAGCAGATTGCCGACATGCCCGGTGAGGTGCTCGACATGGGTCTGGGCAACGGGCGCACCTATGACCACCTGCGAGAGATCCTGCCGGATCGGCGCATCCGGGTGATGGACCGGGTGCTGCAATGCCACCCCTCGTGCACCCCGCCCGAAGCGGATTTCCTGATGGGCGAGGCGGAACCTATGCTGGAACGTCTGGCCGCCGAGGGCGCCCCGATCGTTCTGGCCCATTACGATTTCGGTATGGGTATCAAGGCCGATGACGTGGCCGAGGCCGCGCGTCTCAGCCCATTGATCGCCCGCGTCATGGTACCCGGCGGCCTGATCATCTCGGGTCAGCCGCTGGTCGGGTTCACAGCCATCGCCGCCCCCGACAGCATCCCGCCCGAACGCTACCTGTTCTACCGCGCCTGAGGCGGATCAGACCACGTAGGTAATGGTGAAGAGGAGCAACAGAAGTGCGGGCACCAGCGACAGACCCAACGCCCACTTCATCCCCCGCCCGGTGATGGCCAGGATCAGCGCCGGAATGACAAAGATTGCCGTCGTTCCCATGCCGATGGTCAGAAAGCCCAACGCCATCCCCCGCCCCGCCGCGTCACCCCCGGCTTTGACGGTCTCGACCCAGTTCCAGCCGAAGAACAGAGCATAAGCAAGGCAAATGGCGAAAACGGCGACACGCATACGGAACAGATTACTGCGTGCCCCCGTCCCTGCCAAGCCACGCAAGACCGTTCGCGACGATCAAGGTGCAGGCGTTTCCCTGGGACGAAATCCCGCAAGGGTTTCGGGCCGTTTTCTTTGCGAGAAAACGTTTTGCCTTCGCCCGAAGTGTTCTTCAGCCGAGCCAAGAAACGCAAGCCAGAACGGTTCACTGCACGTTGAAGTCGCGAGGATAGGTGCGCTCTGCGATGTCGATCCTGGCAAACTCGGCTTCGCAGGCGGCTAGAAAGGCTGCTTCGGCATCCGTCTGACGACGCACTGGATTGGTGATCAGATAGATTTTCACCATCGGCAATTCATCATACGGCGGCAGTTGCCGGATGTGCCCACAATCCACATCCTGCTGGGCCACATGCAACGGCAGGGCGCCTATTCCGATGTTCGCCATGATCATCCGGCGAATCTCGTTCAGGCTGGAGGAAACGCCACGCCAGCTATTGGCCAATCCTGCCCGGGCCCGAAGATGGG
The DNA here is from genome assembly GCF_021405525.1 of Ruegeria pomeroyi. Classification (GTDB taxonomy): domain Bacteria; phylum Pseudomonadota; class Alphaproteobacteria; order Rhodobacterales; family Rhodobacteraceae; genus Ruegeria_B; species Ruegeria_B alba. The sequence continues at coordinate 787,048 of NZ_JAGQAG010000001.1, read as the reverse complement.
AAACAGCCTCTAGCGGGCCACCTTCTGCCTCGGTCTGAAACGCAACAAACGGCTCGCCCTCCATCTGCCTTGGGTCGATAGACTCGGCATTGAACAGGGGGTGGCGCGCGCCGCAATACAAGCCGAAAAACTCTCGGTACAGGACGAGGGTGTTCAGGTTCTGTGGAATCTTCGACAAAAGGCAGATCCCGAAACTGGCCCGGTTCTTTGCGATCATCATCTCCACATCCCCACTTTCATTCACCGAAAAGGAGTAGGTGACATGCGGGTGCGCCTGAGAAAACTTGTTCAGGAAATCATCGAAATGGTCAGAAATCACTGAACTGGTGATGGCAATGGACAGATGCCCGCGCAACTCGGCCTTGTCGGCATCGAGAAGCGAAGGGAGCTGAGAGATAGAACCGAAGATTTTGGCACACTCAGCATAGAGCGCCTGACCTGACCTAGTGATAGTGAATTCGTGCGGCTTGCGGATGATAAGCTGCTTGCCGGTTGAGTGCTCCAACCGCTTAAGCGCGGCGGAAACCGTTGGTTGCTTCAACCCCAGAAAGTCAGCTGCCTTGGATATCCCGCGCTGCTCAACCACGACCATGAAGGTGCGCAGCAGGTTCCAGTCGAGGTTCCAAGGAAAGCGTTGCTGTCGGGCGATACTCATAGATTTCGTCTATATTGAAGCTAGTATATATTTATTTGCACGATGGTGATCGTCATGCAACTCTTTGCTTGAACCCGCCAACCCGCCGCTTTCGCTCGGGCAACGAACCCGGCGTGACCGACAACAGGGAGAAAGAAATGACTGTTCGCCGCACTATCCTGAAATCCACTCTGGCCGCCGCTGGCTTGGCACTCTTCGGTATATCCGCCGTCGCTGCGGATGAGCTCGACGCGTTGAAGGAAAAAGGGGTAATCCGGATAGCGATGTCCGGCGCCTATCCTCCGTTCAACTTCGTCAACGACGAAAACAAGGTTGTCGGATTCGACCCCGCAATCGGCACCGAAATCGCAAAGCGTATGGGTATGGAGGCGGAAATCGTCACCACTGCCTGGGATGGCATCATCGGAGGGCTCCTTGCCAATAAATACGACGCAATCGTCGGCTCGATGACGATCACGGCCGAACGTGACGAAGTTGTTGATTTCGTCGGCCCCTACTATTCGGACAAGCGCGCGATCTTCACGAAGCCGGGCTCGGGCATCGCCAGCCTCGCGGATTTGGAGGGCAAGAAAGTTGGTCTGACATTGGGCGAAACCCACGAGGACTGGGCCCGCGAGAAAGGCTATGACATCAACACCTACAAAGGTCTGCCGGAACTGCTTCTCGAGCTGGAAAACGGACGCGTCGATGCAATCGTCAACGACTCGATCGCGGCCATTCTGGCGATGACCGAAAAGGGGCAGGAATTCGAAATGTTCGCTGACCCGACCACCGAGCCATTTGGCGCCGGCATTGCCATTCGTCAAGGCAACCCCAAACTGGCAGCAGAAATGCAAAAGGCGCTGGATTCGATCATGGAAGACGGCACCTACCTTGCGCTAGCCGAGGAATGGATCGGAGCCGATATCCGCTAAGCGACTTCCTCCTGCCGCCCCGTTCAACGGCAGGAGAACCGCTGGGCCAATCCACTGGTTGGTCGACCTTTCTTCGCAGGTCTGCGCGCGGCTCGCGCCCCTGTTTCGGATCTGTCCTACTCTTGGCGGGGCCAACCACGCATCGCCGACAGCGATTAGACAAAGGGTGAGTCATGGATTTCGACCTGATGTTGAAGGTTTACCCGTTTTTCCTTGAGGCGGCATTGACCACCATCGTCCTCTCGGTCCTTACCGCAATCCTGGGCCTGTTTTGTGGAGCGCTGGGGGCCGCTGCACGCTTGTCACGCTTTGCCCTGCTGCGTTTTGCCGGCGCGGCCTATGTCAGCTTGTTCCGGGGCACACCTGCGCTGCTCCAACTGTTCATCTTGTACTTTGGTGGCCCACAGATCGGGATCCAGCTGGATGCCTTCGAAGCTGGCGTGATCGGGCTCGGCATCAATGCCGGAGCCTATATGACCGAGACGATCCGCGGATCGATCATTTCCATCGACAAGGGTCAGCGCGAGGCCGCCCGCACTCTTGGACTGAGCCGCTGGCAAGCCACTTACAAGGTGATCCTACCACAAGCCGCGCGTCTGATGGTTCGCCCACTTGGCGTGAACCTGAACATGCTGGTCAAGGCCACAGCCCTGGTGGCTGCTATCTCGGTGGTTGAGCTGACCTACACGGCGCAGCGCTATATTGGCTCGACCTACAAGCCATTCGAAATGTTCCTGCTCGCAGGGGTTCTCTACATGATCATCATCTACGCGGTAGGTCGGGGCGTGGCCTGGCTGGACCGCAAGGTACAGATCACCTGATCAGGAAGGGCAGATAGATGGGTCTCGATTTTACAATTATTCCCAAATACATGGACATCATCCTGCTCGGCGTGGCCTGGACCATCGGGATCACGGTGTCGGCGGCATTGCTGAGTTTCATCGGCGGCATTCTCTTTGCCGTGATCGCGCTTTATGCGCCGTGGATCATCCGCCAGCCCTTTCGCCTGGTCGAAGGGGTGTTTATGGGTACACCGCTGCTGTTGCAGCTATTCCTGATCTATTTCGGATTGGTGCAGATCGGCATCGACCTGCCTGCTTTCGTCGCCGGGATCATAGGACTGGGGCTGCATTTCGCCGTCTACAACTCGGAATTGATCCAGACCGCCATTCTGGCAGTGGACAAGGGCCAGATGGAAGCTGCCCGCACTCTTGGCCTGAGCCGTAGTCAGGCGCTGCGCAAGGTGGTCATCCCCCAGGCGATCCGTGATGTGATCCCGCCTATCGGAAACAACATGATCGCCCTGCTGAAGGACAGTGCACTGGTCTCGGTGATCGGGGTGAGCGAGCTGACCCTGTCTGCCCAGAGGGTAATCGGCAAGACCTATCGTCCGTTCGAATTCTACATCCTCGCGGCGGCCCTCTACTACATCATCAACCTAGGCATGGAATGGGTACAGCGCCGTATCGAACGCCGCATCTCCGTCTCCCGCTGATTTGAAGAGGTCCCACATGAGCGAACCGCTTCATTTTGTCGAAATCCGTCACGCCCAGAAATCCTTTGGTGCGGTCGAGGTTCTCAAGGATATCAGCCTGAATGTCGAACGCGGGCAGATCGTCGGTATCATCGGCTCGTCCGGGTCCGGCAAATCCACCCTGTTGCGGGCGATCAACGATCTGGACCCGCTGACAGGCGGAGAGATCTGGCTGGACGGTGTGCAAGTGAACAAGGCGCTGCCTCACCGGCAATATGAAAAACACATCAATGCCATGCGGCAACAGGTTGGGATGGTGTTCCAACACTTCAACCTGTTTCCGCATATGACTGCGCGCGAGAATGTCACGATGGCGCCGAAGCTTCTAAAGGGGTTGTCGCAGAGCGATGCCGACAAACTGGCCGAGGAGCAGCTCGACAAGGTCGGCATGCTGGAGCGGATTGACTATTACCCCTCGCAACTGTCCGGCGGGCAAAAGCAGCGTGTGGCCATCGCCCGCGCCCTGGCGATGAAACCCAAGATGATGCTGTTCGACGAGGCCACCTCGGCGCTCGACCCGGAATTGGTCGAAGAGGTGAACCTGGTGATGAAGAAGCTCGCCGAAGAGCACATGACCATGATCATCGTGACACACGAGATGGATTTTGCCGCGTCGGTCTGCGATCGGGTGCTGTTCATGGACAAAGGCATTGTGGTCGAAGAAGGCCCGCCAGAGATCCTCTTCAAGAACCCGAGCAAGGAACGCACGCGGGAATTTCTCCGCAAACATATCGAAGGTGCAAAGTGACCGACGCTCGCTCATACCTGTTCTATCAAAGCCGAAACCCGCGCCCATTCTTGGACCGGGGAGAGGGAATCTATTTGATCGACGAGGCCGGCAAACGCTATATCGACGGATCGTCGGGGGCGATGGTGTCGAATATCGGTCATTCCAACCCACGTGTCTTGGACAAGATAAAGACCCAGATGGACAAGGCGACATTTGGCTATAGGCTGCATTTCCGCACGCATCCGTCCGAGGATCTGGCTGCAAAGACCGTTGCCATGACCCCTGAGGGACTGGATCGCGTGTTTTTTGTCTCTGGCGGTTCCGAGGCCGTCGAAAGCGCGGTGAAACTGGCACGGCAATATGCCCTGACGCAGGGCCAGGGCACGCGCTACAAGGTAATTTCGCGGTTTCCCTCATATCATGGCTCGACTTTCGGGGCGCTTGAGCTGACGGGATACGATCCGCTGCGCAAACCCTTTGTGCCGATGTTGGCGGCTATGCCAAAAATCGCGGCGCCCACAACCTATCTTGACCGTGACAACCTGACCGATGAGGCGCGCGGGCTGAAATATGCCGAAATGCTGCGCGACAAGATCCTCGAAGAAGGCCCCGACACCGTCCTTGCCTTTCTGATGGAGCCCATAGGAGGCGCCTCGACCGGCGCCCTTGTAGCCCCGGACAGCTACTATGCCAGGGTCCGAGAGATCTGTGACGAGTTCGGTGTTCTGCTGATCTATGACGAGGTCATGACCGGTGCCGGTCGAACGGGAAAGTTCCTGGCTGCCGAGCATTGGGATATCACGCCGGATATCGTTGCGATGTCCAAAGGGTTCGGAGCGGGCTATGCACCGTTGGGCGCGATCGTTGCGCGGGCCGCTCTGGTCGAACCGGTTTTAGATGCCGGCGGCTTTCTGCACGGCTTCACATATGCGGGCAATCCGCTGGCCTGTTCAGCCGGTCTGGCAGTTCTTGAAGAACTGGAGGAGCAGGGTCTGATCGCGCATGCCGCTGCAATGGGAGATGTCCTGATGCGGGAATTGCGAGCGTTGATGGATAATTATCCGTTCATCGGAGACGTGCGCGGCAAGGGCTTGTTGACCGCGTTCGAATTCGTTGCCAACCGAGAGACCATGGAGCCCCTGCCAAAGGAGCTGGACGCGCATGCCCGGTTGGTCGAGCTTGCCTATGAGCGCGGCCTGATCATCTATTCGCGGCGCACGCGCGGGGGCACCTCGGGTGATCACTTCCTGATCGCCCCCCCCCTGATCATCAGCGAGGCACAGATCGGCGAGATGATGTCGATCCTGCGCGACGCGCTGGACGCTTTTGCCGCGGAGGCGGGGCTGCCGGTCGTGGTGGCAGCATGAAACTGCCTGACAAACAATGTTCGCTGGAGGGCGCTATCGCCAGGATACGCGATGGCGATACGGTGATGATCGGTGGGTTCGGCGTGCCGGGGACACCGATGGCACTGATCCATGCGCTTGTCGCCCATGGGGCGCGGGAGCTGACCATCGTCAAGAACGATGCAAACGAACCCGGCATGGGCGTCGATCACTTGCTGCAAAGCGGGCAGATATCGCGTTTGATCACCACCCATCTGGGTCTGAACAGTCGCGCGATCGACATGATGAACGCAGGCCGGATCACGGTCGAATTCAACGCTCAGGGCATATTGGCCGAACGCATCCGCGCCGGCGGCGCCGGGGTTGGAGCGGTGCTGACCGATATCGGCATCGGGACCGAACTGGCGAACGGCAAACAGGTGGTCGAACTCGCCGGCAAGCCGCATATCGTCGAAACCGCGCTCCGGGCTGATGTAGCACTCATACACGCCGCCGCCGCCGATCGGTTTGGCAACCTGGCCTTTGTCGCGACAGCGCGAAACTTCAACCCCTTGATGGCAATGGCCGCCGATTGCGTAATCGCAGAGGCCGAGACGCTGCTGCCCTTGGGTGGATTAACCGCAGATGCCATCCATACCGCTGGGGTGTTTGTCGATCACGTCACCGAACTGGGTACATTGTCGAAGGAATACGATGTTGTCCGACGCAAATGACCGCATGCTCGCCCGCGCCGCGCGCGAGATTGCGCCCGGTATGGTGGTCAATCTTGGCATTGGCCTGCCCACGAAGGTCATCAACCACCTGCCCGCAGACTTGCCGGTATGCCTGCACACGGAAAACGGGCTGACCGGAATCGGCCCGACCTTGCCGCCCGAACGCGCCGATCGCAATCTGATCGACGCGGGCGGCGCCTATGTATCGACCGTGCCGGGATCGGCCTTTTTCGATAGCGCCACCAGCTTTGCGATGGTGCGGTCGGGGCGACTGGACCTGACCATGCTGGGCGCTTTCGAAGTGGCCAGCAATGGCGATCTGGCCAATTGGAAGATCCCCGGCCGGTTCAGCCCCGGTGTAGGCGGCGGCATCGAGCTTGCGCAAAAGGCGCGACGCGTGGTGGTTCTGACCACTCATACAGATCGCAAGGGCAACCCCAAACTCAAGAGGCAATGCACCTTGCCCCTGACCGCACGCGGTTGTGTGGCGCGGGTCTTTACGGACCTAGCCGTCATCGACATATCTGATCGGGGTTTTGTCCTGGTCGAGACGCGAGACGGGGTCACCGCCGCCGAGGTGGCCGATGCCACCGGCGCTCCGTTGGTTCTCCCCAACGCAACGCCCCCGACATTCTGAGGTGCCCCATGCAAGACGATCTGAACTCCCGCCTCTCTGACGCCGTCGACGCAGCCTTCGACCGGCAGGTTGACTTTCTTTCAGAGCTGACTGCGCATCCGTCAACCCGGGGGAACGAACAATCGGCGCAGAATTTCATGGCCCGCGAATTAGGCATACGCGGCCTGGAACTCGACCGCTGGCAAATCGATCTGGAAGAGATACAGCACCTCCCCGGTTTTTCACCGGTGCTGACCCCGTATGAGGACGCGGTGAATGTGGTGGGAACGCACCGTTCGCGTGAACGTTCGGGCCGGTCGCTGATCCTGAACGGACATATCGACGTCGTGCCTGCCGGACCGCTGGAGATGTGGGACAGTCCGCCCTTTGAGCCACGCGTCGCAGACGGCTGGCTCTATGGCCGCGGCGGTGGCGACATGAAGGCTGGTCTGGCGTCGAACCTGTTTGCGCTCGACGCACTTGCTTCATTGGGGCTGGCGCCGGCAGCTGATGTATTCTTTCAATCCGTTGTCGAAGAAGAGTGTACCGGGAATGGAGCGTTGGCCTGTCTGGCTCGCGGGTATCGCGCGGATGCGGCGCTGATCCCCGAACCCTTTGCCGAACGTCTGGTGACCGCTCAATTGGGGGTGATCTGGTTTCAGGTTCAACTCAAAGGACGGCCGACCCATGTTGCTTATGCAGGCAGTGGTGCAAACGCGATCGAGGCTGCCATTCCGCTGATCAAAGCCTTGCACGCAATGGAACATCGCTGGAATGCCGCTGAACAGCGCCCAGCAGACTACACCCATATGGATCATGCGCTGAACCTGAATGTCGGCAAGATCGAGGGCGGCGACTGGGCCAGCTCGGTGCCTGCCTGGTGCGTGTTCGACGTGCGTATGGCGATCTTCCCAGAGCAATCGATCAAGGAGGCCAAAGCCGAGATTGAACAAGTCATTCTGGACGCCGCGCGCAGCAATGATTTCCTGCGTAATGCATTGCCCGAGATTGTCTATCACGGCTTTCACGCCGAAGGTTATGCGCTGTCTCGGGACGGCTCGGTCAATGCTGCCTCGGCCATCGACGCACTCGAACGCGCGCATCGGTCTGTTACCGGGGTGAAACTGGAGCGCGAGGCGATCACCGCCACCACCGATGCTCGGTTCTTTGGGCTTTACGCAAATACGCCCGCGCTGGTCTATGGCCCACGGGCCGAAGCGATTCACGGATTCAACGAGCGTGTCGATCTGGACAGCATGCGCCGCGTGACCAAGGCCACCGCCATGTTCATCGCCGACTGGTGCGGAGTAGAAGAGAGTTAGGCGCCACGCAAATGCGGCAAAGACCTCCTGCTTCGGCTCAAGTTTTGGTCTCGCAGACATTGCCAAGGAACACGCGCAGCTGTCGAGATCGACACCTGCCGAGAGGAAAGGATGCACATGCTTTCTCCGGAACAAATTGACCAGCTGATAAACATTCGCAAGCATCTTCACCGCCACCCCGAAGTCTCTGGTGACGAGCGCGCGACAGCTGCCCGCATCACCTCGGAACTCATCTCTCTTGGCGCTGATCGTCTTTGGCAGGGACTTGGTGGGCATGGGGTCGCCGCCGAATTCAGAGGCGCTGAAGACGGGCCAACGGTTCTGCTGCGATGCGAGCTGGACGGCTTGCCGATCCGGGAGATCTCTGACTTGCCTTATAAATCCGAGATCGAGGGCAAGGGGCATCTCTGCGGCCATGACGGGCACATGGTCTCACTGTTGGGCGTGGCAATGCGCCTTGCCAGACGGCCGGCCAAAGGGCGGGTAATCCTGTTATTCCAGCCCGCCGAAGAGACCGGGGCCGGTGCCAAAGCGGTGATCGCGGATCCTCGCTGGCCCGAGATACGACCGGACTATGCCTTTGCCTGTCACAATGTCCCCGGTCGCCCGCTGGGTGAGATCGGATTGCGGTCAGGGCCGGGAAATTGCGCCTCGCGCGGAATGAAGCTTCATCTCGAAGGCAAGAGCTCACACGCGGCGGCGCCGGAAGACGGACTCTCTCCCGGCGCGGCGATGGCTGGTCTGATGACCGCACTGCCTGCTCTGAGCAAGGGGCGGATCGGCGATGATGCTTTCGCCCTTGCAACCCTGACCCATGCCAAGCTTGGCGAACCGAGTTTCGGGATTGCGCCCGGAGACGGCGAGTTGCGTGTGACGCTACGCTCGATGACAAATGCGCGGATGGAGGCGCTGGTTCTCGACGCGCTGGCGCAGGTTGAGGCGCACTCCGATCGCCTCACGGCCGACATCTCGTGGCACGATGTTTTTCGATCGGTTGTGAATGACGAACAGGCCACGAGCATTGCGCGACATGCGGCAAGCATGCGTGGGATGGTTTGTTACGAAATGCCGATCCCCATGCGCTGGTCCGAGGATTTCGGGCGATTTGGTGATGATGGCGCAAAGGCTGCCCTGATGTACATCGGTGCGGGCGAGGACCATCCGCAGCTTCACAATCCAGACTATGATTTCCCCGACGCTTTGCTGCCTGTGGTAACGGACCTGTTCTGTAGCATTCTGCGCGAATTGCTCGGATTTCCGCAGAACTGACTATGCCAGCTTCTTACCCAGCCTCTTGGTGTACCATCCACCGTGACCGTATCTCGCGCAATCTCGAGCTTGCGCTTGGGCTCGTGCCCAACGGTCGCCGTTTCTGTGCGGTGTTGAAGGCGGACGCCTATGGGCACGGCATCATGCAGGTGGTGCCCCTTGTCCAAGAGCAGGGTGTGACCACTATTGGTATAACGTCGAACGCCGAGGCCGACGCCGTGCGCAAGGCCGGTTTCAAGGGCACCATTATCCGATTACGGGCGGCAACACCTTTGGAAATCGAGACGGCGCTTGAAAACCATGTCGAAGAGCAAGTCGCCTCGCTCAGCACCGCAGAACAGATCGCAGCGCTGACAGCCTCGGGCCGGTTCACCTCTCGCCTGCACCTTTCGTTGAACGCAGCAGGTATGGCGCGCGACGGTCTGGAGATCTCGACGACGAAGGGGCAAGACACGTGCCGCCAAATCATCGATACCGCGGGCAGTAGGATCGGTGGCATCTGCTCTCACTTCTCTTCGAACGCACCTGGGGACCTGCGGCAGAGCTCGGAGCTGTTTCAACAACAGGCCGCGTGGGTTCTTGCAAACAGCGACCTGAAGCGCGAACAAATTCTGGTGCATGCGGGCAGTTCACTGACATTGGTTTCTGGCGTCGACATCGACACGGACATGTATCGCTGTGGCGCCATTCTCTACGGCATTCTGAAGCCTGAGCTCGGCTTTCGTCCGACGATGGATGTCGAGGCCCGCGTGGTCAGCCTTCAGACGTATCCCGGCGGTGCGAGTGTCGGTTATGACCGGAGCAGCCATCTGGACCGCGACCGACGCTTGGCCTGTATCTCGATCGGATATGAGAACGGCTACCGGCGCCTAGTCCAAGGTGGCGGTGTCGTGGCGGTCCGGGACGCCTTGGCGCCGGTCCTGGGCAAGGTGTCGATGAACGCGATCGTCGCCGATGTCACCGATCTCGATCAGGTCGAAGTCGGCGATACGGTCCGTGTGTTTGGAGAGAGCAAAACAGCCACGATCCGACCGTCGATGGTGGAACGCCAGTTCGAGACAATCATGGCAGATCTTTATACCGACTGGGGTCAGCGAAACGCGCGGGTCTATCGCTGACCGCCTCCACACCTCGACCGCCACTTACGCCGCGTATGTGGGTTGCCGAGCTTTGCTACGCTAGTCGACCTGTGCTAATCGCTCAGGCCATGCAGTGCATGCAACTCAACTGACCAGCGTCATAGGTTGAAAGGGTGCGTCGGCACTTTCGACCGCTTTGTCGATCAGATGCATTGCTTCCAGTTTGGTGGAGGCACGCAAAGGGATTATGTCACCGATCCGGCACGAGATGCTATTGGTTGGTACACCATCACCACTCGTTGGCCTGACCAATTTTTCCAAACGGATACCCAGAGCCTGTAAATCCAGCAACTTGCCGCTGTCGAGTACGACCAGAAAGACACCGTTACCCCAGTATGTCGCCAGGCTCCGCGCACCATTGGTCGCCGATATGATCTCGCGACCGACCGAAGCCAAGGTCGATCGGAAAACCTCCGCGCTCGATTCCTGGAAGAGCTGTTCCACCTCTTCCAGTTTGATGGCCAGGATCGACGCATTGAGAGGGTGCGAAACAGCGATCTTGCGAACGTAGTTTTCGAACTCGGCCAATCCGTAAAAACCTGACACCGCATCAAGCAAAACAGGATCACTCAACTGGAAGCCATGCGCTTCCCTGCCCACGGTCTGCACATCTTGGAATGCTTCCATCGCCAGGATCGCGGCCTTTCGCTCTTCGGCCAGCCGATGGGCATCTGCAAGTCTTTGCTTGAGATCATCGAATTCGAAAGGCTTGGTCACATAATCCGAAGCGCCCACTTCGAATGCGTCGTCGATGTACTGCTTCTGAACCATCGCTGTGACCATGATTATAGGTGTAAAGCGATAATCTGGGAAATTGCGAACCTCTTCGCAAAGATCAATCCCGTTCATCTGAGGCATCTGCACATCAAAAAGCAGACATTCAAATGGTTTTGCCGCATCGCGCAGAATCTCAAGCGCTTCGCGTCCGTTCGGGGCGGTAACCACTTCATCATACCCGAAAACCGACAGAATCTGGGTCAACAGCTCCAGGATGCTCGGCTCGTCATCTACTGCTAGAATTCGCATAGTTTTACACCTGGGTTTTCGTATCGCTCGGACAACTCGCGATACGGGTACATTTTGAACCCGTTTTCCAACGGGTCCATCGCATTTTCATAGAACTGTCAGGCAAAAGCGGCAATTTAATGACCCACCGAAGGCAAGGGCAAGACTCTGCAACGCGGGCTTTTTCCTCGGCGTCACCGGTCCCAGAAGCATAAAGTTCGACCACCGAACAAAATTCTGAGGCCTCCAAGAGGCTGGAGTCGCACCTCAGGGTTGCTTTTTGCCCGAAGTTAACCTCAAATGGTTGTCAAGAGAGATGATGCGCCGCAACATACCGTTTCCCGTACAGAGACGACCAGTTCGTCGCTACTGTTCAAGTGCTAATTAGTCACACCCCATGTGCAACCCGGAGGCAAAGGCACGCCGAAAGTAGACTTGAAACCTGTTTTCTTGGCAAAAAGACGGAAAAACAAGAGCAGAAAATGGACCAAACCTTTAGGCTGGTGGACCCATACCCCGCTGCGATGGTGTTTCCCGAGCTGGAACCCGTCGAGCGTAAGCTGTTGCGCCGCGACGTCCGGGAGCCTATCAAACGCCGGCTTCTCAGGAAAGAGCGTTCCATTGCACCACAGCCCAGGCAGTCGCGTGGCAGCATTCACGCGACCACCATGAGCTTTCGCAACATGCACGAGCATGGCAACCTGTTGACCAAGTATCTGGAAGCTCGGAAGTCAATCTTCATCGACCGCCTCCATTGGCATGTCGCCGAGGCAGACGGGATGGAATTCGATCAATATGACACGCCTGCCTGCCACTGGATCGTTCTACACGAATACGGAGAAGTCCTGGGCGGGGTGCGTCTGCTCCCGACAACTGCACGTTGCGGCATATACAGCTACATGCTGCGTGACGCCCAAAATGGCCTTCTTGCTGGCTTGCCCAGGGACGTCTTGTTTTTCGAAGCTCCCGTTAAACCTTCTGTCTGGGAAGCTACACGGTTCTTTGTCACTGATGCGGTTCCAACGGCACGCCGGGTGGACGTCCAACAGAAACTGTTCGACAGCATGGCGGTAACCGCTGCCAAGAACGGTGCAACGCGCATTCTTGGTATTGTTCCTGCCGTATGGTCGCGATGGGCACGTCGCCTGGGCGCTGGTGCGACGCCGATTGGAGCGCAGTTTTCGATCGACGGCACGACGAGCCAGTCGGTCCTGTTCAATACGCGCGATTACCTGACCTGACCCAGCCTAGAAATTGGCTCTGTTGCGCTTGCGCTTGAGCTAACGGGCAGTATCCCACGGGTTGCCGATCTACGCTTCGGTCAAACTGCGACCGCATTTCCGGCCCAATAGTTCCTCATTGATGCGGTAAATCAATGACCAGACAACATCAATGCAGTTTGACAAATGACAGCAATTGACTCGCAAAGGATTGAGCCGGCCCCTGAAATGCCGGTCGATCAGTTGCTTCAGAATATGAAGGACTACACTGCCATGAGCTTCGAGCTCATCTGGCAGCGGCAGGCTATTTTTCTCGCTACCACAATTCTTACCGCGTTTTTCTTCGACCCGTTCAACGCGGTTCTCTTCTACGCCACGATCATGATTTGCGAGGGGCAGGACCTGCTACTCGCCAAGCGTGTAGAGCGCTTGACCCGGCACCAGCGCAAGGCAATCGCAGAAACCTTGGTTTGGATCCTTCTGAACACGATACTGCATTCCGCGGCGATCTGCCTCTATGCTGTGTTCGTCGCATTCGAACAACCGTCTGGCGGACATTTTACACCGCTGTTTTTCCTGTTCGCGGCTGCCCTTTTCGCCGCAATGAACAACCACCAGATCGTCTGGGCGATGATCATCCGCCTGACCATGTACGGCATTTCCTTCATGGTTATTGTCGTCAAGGATATCTGGGTTGAACGACCAGACCTGTCATCGGAATTGTGGTTGCATTTCTTTACCGTTGTCTTCGTGATGTATTTTCTGATCGACTGCGCCCTGGTTTTTCTGCGGCTCTACAGAACCAATCTTGCCCAGCTGGAAAAGCTGAAGGAAGAGCACGAGCGGACAAAGGCCGCCTACATTGCCAAGTCACAGTTTGTCTCGACGGTCAGCCACGAACTGCGCACGCCCCTAACCTCGATCAAAGGCTCTCTCGACCTGATCAACACCGGCGCTTTGGGCGAGGTTCCCGAAAAAATGCAGGGCCTAATCGACATGGCCAGCAAAAACAGCCGGCGATTGTCCACGCTGATCAATGACATCTTGGACATCCAAAAGATGGAGGCGGGTGAAATGGTCTATCGGATCCAGCCCGTGAACGTCCACTCTATTGTCAGCGAGTCCATCGCAAGCAATCTTGGTTATGCCAGCGCACATAACGTTAGTATCACCGAGGACTGCCCGGGCGAAACAGATCTATTCATCTCAGCCGATGCATCAAGATTGATGCAAGTCCTGTCCAACATGATCTCGAATGCGGCAAAGTTCTCGTTCGAGGGCGGCACCGTCACTGTCGGGTTTAAGAAGATGGGCGAACGCGTCCGCATTTACGTACAGGACCAAGGTATCGGGATTCCAAGTGGCAGCCGCGACAAGGTTTTTGATCGCTTTTCTCAGATAGACTCTTCGGATGAACGGCACGCGGGTGGTACGGGCCTGGGCATGAACATCTCAAAAGAAATTGTCGAGCATTTCGGCGGCCTTATCGACTATGAAAGCACGCTGGGCGCAGGGTCGACCTTTTTCGTAGAGTTTGCTCTACTTGCCGAGGAGACGCTGGCCGAAACCATACGGAGACGCGGTTAAGCGCCCCCTCGATACCCGGTGCCACATGCGCAAGACCCGGTGACGATTGCGCGCGGCAGTTTCTGGCCCTTCTTCCGCTGGTCTGACAGTTTTCACCACCCTGAGTGAACATGTCGCTTCTTTGCAATTTGCCAATCCCAAGGGAGCCCAACCACCCGTTTGCTTGATACCGAGACTTCGGACCGGCAGTGCCCCGCTGAGCCGCCACTCGTTACGTTAGTTGCAGCTATCGGACTTTCCTCAAACGACTACGCATTATCCAGGCCTGCAACCTCGTCCCGGTCGTTGCCGTTCTGAGACACAAAGGACCTGTTGCGCGCGCGAAAGCATGTGCAAGGTTTCAATCCTTTGCACCGCAGGGATACTGGTTTGGCATCTAGGCTGTCTTTTGTCGGATGCGGGGTGTTCGTGTTCAGTGTTCTTTCGGTAGGAAAGCTCGGGGGTCCGGGGGCCGATTGGCCCCTTTGGCATACCAATAACGAAAGGTGCACAGCGTGTGATCGCGCGGCTGCCTGAACGGGACGGGAACCAAAACGGTGGACAAGAAACAAAGCAACCAAACGCCGGTCTCGGCCAGACTTGCGGAAAAACCTGTTGGACTGCTTCAGTTCGCCAAATCGGCAGGCCGCAACATGCTCGAAGTCATTCCCGCAGAAACGCTGACCCAAACCTATGTCAAGGGTCCGCTCAATATCCATTACTTCTGCGATCCCGAAATGGTAACGGATCTTCTCGTGGGACAGGGGCGTTCCTTTCCGAAAGCGAAGTTCACCAAGGACATCATCGGCTCTGCCGTTGGCAACGGTCTTATCCTCTCGGAAGGAGAAAAGTGGCGGCAACAAAGAAGGCGTTACTCTCCACTCTTTGCAGCTCGAAACCTTCCGACCCTGGCCCGCTATTTTGCGGAAACGGGCGACGAGGTCGCAGAGTCCCTGGCTGAGCACGAAGGGCCGGTAGATGTTGCGCAGGTCGCGCCGGCGTCGACCTTGACGAATATCTCAAGGGTGATCTTTTCCGGCAATGAAGAGGTCAGCTCTGAACAGATCCGCGTCGGATTGATCGCATATTTCAAATATATCTCCGATATCTCTCTTTTTGACCTCATGGGGCTTCCCAAATGGCTCCCGCGAAAGAAATGGCTGAGCAGCAAAGCCCCCGTCACAAAAATGCGTGATTTGGCACGAAAGGTGATCGAGCAGCGTCGCGCAGAGGACCGTGACGTTCCCCGCGACTTCTTGGATTTCATGATCGAAGCGCTCAAGACCGATTTCGAGGACGCCGAGACAACGATCGACAACTTGCTGACCTTTGTCGTAGCGGGGCATGAGACCTCGGCCAACGCGATAAGCTGGGGGCTCTATCTGCTTGCGCTAAATCCAACTGAGCAGACAAGAATTCGCGAAGAGATCTTATCTGTCCGCCCAAAGGGTGAGATAACCTTCGAAGACTTGCAGCAGCTTCCGTTGTTACGGGCGCATATTAAGGAAACACTGCGTCTCTATCCTTCGGCAGCGTTTTTCGCGAGGGATGCGTCAGAAGAGATCACAGTAAAGGGTATCAAGATAAAAAGGGGTGATGCCTTGTTCTTTCCCGTTTACTCGCTGCATAGAAACCAGCAGCTTTGGGACGATCCCGATCAGTACAGGCCGGAACGGTTTCTTGGTACTTCGCTTCCGCGCGGACAGTACATTCCCTTTGGTGATGGCCCCAGGATCTGTATCGGTGCGCAGTATGCTGAAACCGAAATCATGGTCTTGATGGCTTCTGTCTTGCGGCGCGTCGAATTCTCGCTTTCATCCCAGCCACTACCTGAACCGGTCCTGACATTCACAATGCGCTCCAGCGGCCCGCTGGTTTTGAACGTCAAAGCAGTTTCCAATGCTAATTGACGGTGTTCCTAGTGCCATGGCGCCAAACCACGTTTCACTTCTGCGCCAGGTAACAGTCCTTTCCGAACAGTTCGAGCATGACACGTTCATAAACACGGCGGCGCTCCTTTTCCTGCTCCACCGGTTCAAAGTACTCGTCAGTCGCGACCGGCGTATCAGCGTCGTTACGTAGAGACAGTTCTCGGGCGTCGACGTTCGCAATTGCCTTGTTCAGCGCAGAGAATGCCCCTGCCTTTGACAGCGATCGCAGTGACACACGCTCTCCGACCAGCGCACGCAACCAACCAGAGGCGCGGCGATTGCCCAGTATTGTCTGGAACACGTGGTTCAGTCGCTCCTCGCTGGGCAGCGCATTGGTCGCCTCCTTGCCATGTGTGACCAGCAGAAAAACACCGCTGCCTCTGTAGGAGAAAATAGCCTCTGCATCTTTTGTGGTTTTCTGAATTGCGGCGCCGATATCGGTAATCGCGCGCCGAAAATCCCCGCAGTTACTCAAGTCGAAATAGAACTCGGCATCTTGCAGTTTGACAGCGGTTGCCCAGGCATCGAACAGCCGACCGCGGGACAACTGCTCAATGTAGTTGTCAAACTCCACATATCTCAGGGCCCGGTTCAAACCTTCGATTGTCAGGGGATCTTCCAGATTGAACTGCTGGTTATAGTCGAGTTCTTCGCGCAGATGCTGCGCCGACTCCATGGTTTTTTGCGCCTTAAGACGCTCTTGAACCAATAGATGCGCCGAATTGATCCGGCTACGCAATTCGAGAAAATCGAAGGGTTTTGTCACATAGTCGGTGGCGCCTTCAAGGAAGGCTTCTTCGACGTATTTACGATCACTCATCGCCGTAAGCATGATCACTGGGGTTTCGGAGTATCGCGGAACGCTGCGGATCCGGCGCAACAGTTCGATGCCGTTCATGTTCGGCATCTGGATATCCAGCAGAAAACACTCGAAAGGAACCTCGGCCGACTCCACGAGCTTGAGAGCGCTCGCTGCGGAACTGGCCGCCGTGGCCTTGCAGTTTCCAAAAGAGTCCAACGCGGTCTTGAGTAGTTCAAGAATGCTCGGCTCGTCATCAACGATCAAAACCTTTAGAGCCCGCTGCTTCAGAGCGCGGAGTTCGAGCTTCTTTTGAAACTGATCTCTGCCAGGATTTGAATGTTTCATCAGTTGGCAACCGATAATTGTTGAGGTTTATTGAATATTTTTAGGTAACGACTGGGTCAAAACAGTGGCGCTTGCTAAGAAAAATCGAGAAAATGTGGCCAATGTTGGGAAATATTTGGGCGGCGGTTTCCATCCACCACCCAATACCCGAAAATCGCCCTGATTGTCTCCACTTCAGCCAGAAAAGCTCTCAAAGCAGTTGCTCCCCCAGACTCATTGTTCTGGTAGAGAATCGGGACACGCCTTTATGCCAGCCTTGGAGCATTCATTGGCCATAGCGTCAAGCTCTTTGCTGCAAACGCAAAACAACTTTAGCCTGTTTCATGCCGTGTCCGGTCTTCGTAAAAACTGGCGCAACGCGATCAGTCCTCGGTGACGACATCGGTTGGCGACCGACCGAGGAACTGCAAGCTATCAGATGCCAGGGCGAACAGTTCGGTGGGGCAACAACTCATTTGCATTTGACACTCGAATACACCCGGCGTGCAGCGCCTGATAGTGTGCCAGATACGCCGCGCCGCTCCACCCTCGAACTATGGGCAATCGGCCCATCGGTGCGGCGCTTGGCGTCAGATAAGAGGGTGGGATCGTGGGCAACATAACCCACCCTACGGTTGTTGCGGATCAGGCGGCCCTGATCAGCAGCACGACCGCAAGGACCGCGCAGGTCAGCCCGGCCATTTCGCGCAACCGTAAGGGGTCACCATACACCAGCGCCCCGACCGCGCAGAGCGCGACCAGGCTGAACATCGTGTAGGCCACGCTGGCCTGCATGAGCGAGACATATCGCATGGACAGAAACCAGATGACCGCCGAGGCGACGTAAAGCGCGCTGGCAAGGCCGACCTCGGGCGAGGCGGTTTCGGCACCATTGACCGAAGCCTGTTTCAATATGACATCTGCGATGATGATGACGGTCGCGCAAATCAGAACAAGGCCGTAACCGGCGGCAATCTGTACCATGGAAACTCCTGACGGTAAAATTCGTCGAAAAATTCGGCCCCAAGGCCGGGATATTGGAAATGCCTCAGTCTAACCGACAGAGGGGCAAGCCCAAAGTCCGGATTTCCCTGCTTTGCGGGACAGACAGGGACATGCCGGCGTCGTCAAACGGCGGTCGGTCGCCCAGATTGCGCGGGGGACACAATCGCTGTCGCCGATCCCTGCGGGATCGCCGGTGCCGAGGGCCAAGGCATGGCGCAGGGCGGCAAAAGCACCGGGCTGGCCCAACGCGTCCCGGTCCCTGGCAAGGGCAAGGCCCCGCAGCAGGCAGAGGATCGGGGCAAGCAATCTCGTAGGGTGGGCAGTTTACCCACCCACGCAGCGGGTGGAGGCAATATTCGGTGGTGGGATGGTGGGCAGGACTGCCCACCCTACGCTGGCTATTATCTTTGCAGCTTATCTTCCGGAAATCGTTTTTCCCAAGTCTCGATAAGAAACAAAGACACAGCCAATGCTGCAGAGACAGACAATCTTGCAATCCTAGGATCCAACCGTCGGAAACCTCGCTCGCGACCGTGGGCAGTTCCGGAATGGGTTCTCAACGCCCCAATCCCCTGAACTACATTTGCCAACCCACTGAGTACAGTTCGCACGTCAGCTTCTATCTCATTCGGAACACCATCTTTGTCAGGTGCAAGACCCAAAGGCTCTCTGGCAGCCTTGTATAATGACTTAATGTCCATGGATTTAGGCTTCTCTATTCTCCTAGAATCAAGGATAGATTTGCACACTCCTTCAAGCATCGAACACGCAGCGGTAACAGCCGCTTCCGGGTCTTTTTCCACACCTTCAAAAGCGCGTTGAAACTCTCTCTCAACAGTGTCTAAAGTCCATTCCGCGCTTACCCGAGACAGATGGGGCAAGATAGTATGTGAAGGAAGCGAGGCGATTTCATCAATGAGCTTATGGAAAGGTGTATCTTCAATCGCTGCGTTCTCTTGCAGTGCCGCAACGTATTCAGGGTTACCTGTCCAATCGTCCATTCCACATCGCATTGCAGCAGTTTCGATCTCGGCGTCCCGCTCTGCATTCTTTCTTTTCCAAAGCAGGATAAGCGCTTCCACCACCAGATGAGGAGGTGACAAATCGATGAAAGCGAGAAGCCTGTTGAACTTGGAGGTGCCTTTCTCGCTGAATGCATCGGCGTAAATATTTATTTCAAAGTGATCCTCAAAAAACTCCGCGAAGGTGCGATTGTTAAAGTCCAGTACATATCCAGGCTCGTCAGAGAATAGCTCTTTGATAAGATCCCTTTGATAGTGTTTCAGCCGAGCCATACGCTCACCGCCCCCGCCTCTTCACATTCCCGCCCCGCTGGCCCGGCCGACCCGCCGTGCTCCGCCCCTTGGACCGGACCGCCTCCTCTGACGCCTTCTCGACCGCCCATTGCCGGGCCATGGGGTCGTCGGCGATGGCGAGGTCCACCGCTTCGAGCCGCTTGACCTCGTCGCGTAGACGCGCGGCCTCTTCGAATTCGAGGTTCTCGGCGGCCTTGCGCATGTCGGCGCGCAACCCGTCCAGCACCGCCTCGAGATTGCCGCCATGCAGCGGCTTGTCGATCTTGGCCGTCACGCGGGACATGTCGGTGTCGCCCTGGTAGAGGCCGGCCAGCACGTCCTCGACATTCTTTTTCACCGTCGCGGGGGTGATCCCGTGCGCCTCGTTGTAAGCGATCTGCTTGGCGCGGCGGCGGTCGGTCTCGCCCAATGCGCGCTCCATGCTGCCGGTGATGCGGTCGGCATACATGATGACGCGGCCATCGGCGTTGCGGGCGGCGCGGCCGATGGTCTGGATCAGCGAGGTTTCCGAGCGCAGGAAGCCTTCCTTGTCGGCGTCGAGAATGGCGACGAGGCCGCATTCGGGAATATCCAGCCCCTCGCGCAGCAGGTTGATGCCCACCAGCACGTCAAAGGCGCCCAGGCGCAGGTCACGCAGGATCTCGATCCGTTCGATCGTGTCGATGTCGGAATGCATGTAGCGGACGCGGATACCCTGTTCGTGCAGGTATTCGGTCAGATCCTCGGCCATGCGCTTGGTGAGCGTGGTGACCAAGGTGCGATAGCCCATGCCGGCCACCTTGCGCACCTCGTCCAGCAGGTCGTCGACCTGCATGCTGACGGGGCGGATTTCGACCTGCGGATCCAGCAGCCCGGTCGGGCGGATCACCTGTTCGGTAAAGACGCCGCCCGATTGCTCCATCTCCCAGGCGGCAGGCGTGGCCGAGACAAAGACCGATTGCGGGCGCATGGCATCCCATTCCTCGAACTTGAGGGGGCGGTTGTCCATGCACGACGGCAGGCGGAAGCCGTGTTCGGCCAGCGTGAACTTGCGCCGGTAGTCGCCGCGGTACATGCCGCCGATCTGCGGCACCGAGACATGGGATTCGTCGGCGAAGACGATGGCATGGTCGGGGATGAATTCGAACAGCGTTGGCGGTGGTTCGCCGGGTGCGCGCCCCGTCAGGTAGCGGGAATAGTTCTCGATCCCGTTGCAGACACCGGTCGCCTCGAGCATTTCCAGATCGAAATTGGTGCGCTGTTCGAGGCGTTGCGCCTCCAGGAGCTTGCCCTCGCCCACCAGCTGGTCGAGCCGCTGGCGCAGCTCTTTCTTGATGCCGATGATGGCCTGCTGCATCGTCGGCTTGGGTGTGACGTAGTGGGAATTGGCGTAGACGCGGATCTGGTCGAACGTGTCGGTTTTCTGGCCGGTGAGGGGGTCGAATTCGGTGATCGCCTCCAGCTCCTCGCCGAAGAACGACAGTTTCCAGGCGCGGTCTTCGAGGTGGGCGGGCCAGATCTCCAGGCTGTCGCCGCGCACCCGGAAGCTGCCTCGCTGGAACGCCTGATCGTTGCGGCGGTATTGCTGGCTTACCAGATCGGCGATGATGTGGCGCTGGTCGTATTCGCCGCCGACCTTGAGGTCCTGGGTCATGGCGCCATAGGTTTCGACCGAGCCGATACCGTAGATACAGGACACCGAGGCAATGATGATCACATCGTCGCGTTCGAGCAGAGCCCGCGTGGCCGAGTGGCGCATGCGGTCGATCTGTTCGTTGATCTGGCTTTCCTTTTCTATGTAGGTGTCCGAGCGCGCCACATAGGCCTCGGGCTGGTAATAGTCGTAATAGCTGACGAAGTATTCGACCGCGTTATCGGGGAAGAAGCCTTTGAATTCGCCATACAATTGTGCCGCCAGCGTCTTGTTGGGGGCCAGGATGATGGCGGGGCGCTGGGTTTCCTCGATCACCTTGGCCATGGTGAAGGTCTTGCCCGTACCGGTCGCGCCCAAGAGGACCTGGTTGCGCTCGCCCTCGTTGACACCCTGTGAGAGTTCCGCGATGGCGGTGGGCTGGTCGCCCGCCGGCTGGAACTCGGTCTGCATGACGAACCGGCGGCCGCCTTCGAGCTTGGGGCGCGCCTTCACGTCCGGCGCGGGGGCATGCATCAGCGCCTCGGACTTGTCGGAATGGGCATAGGGCATCGGGGGGATTCCTTTCGCCCCCGATCTTGGTCCGTTTTTGTTCCGGTTCAAGGGGGTGTGGCGGGCTGATGCCGGAAACTGGCATCAGCCGGGCGCGGTCTCGTCGGGAATGGTGGAGAGAAAATCCTCGATCTCGCGCAGCGCCCTGGGCCATTCGGGGTCGTAATCGGGCATGGTGTTGTTGGCGGTGTCGAGGCTGACAAAGCGCGCGTTGCGGATACCGGCGGCCAGGCGCTGGCCCTGATCCTTGAAGTGCAGCCGCTCGCGGTCGGAATGCAGCACCAGCGCGGGGCAGCAAATGTCGGGCAGCAGCGGTTCGATATCGACCACGTCGACGGAATCACCAACGCGCAGGTAATCCGCATGGGTCATCGCCATCTTGATGAAGCGGGCGTATCTGTCCTGATCCTGCGGGCTGGATTCGGGGAAGAAGGCCTGGGCAAACAGGTGCCGGCCCGAGGGATACCCGTCGTCCCAGCTGTCCCGCGACAGATCCATCATCGCGTGCCCCAGCGCCAGGTCCTGCGGCCGGTTTCGTTTGCCCAATCCCTTGACGAAACCGCTCATCAGGATCAGGCTGGATACCCGATCGGGGTGGCGTGCCGCAAAGGCCGCGGCGACCGCCGCCCCCAGCGATACGCCGAACACAGGTGCCCGTTCCAGGCCCGCTGCGTCGAACATCGCTTTCAGATCGTCGACAAAGCGGTCGAACGACACATCCTGAACGCCCCGGTCCGACAAGCCGTTGTTGCGCCCGTCGCACCGGATCAACCGATAGTGGTTGCTCAGATGAGGCAGCCACCCATCCATCGGGTTCTGCGTCCAGTCGTATTCCAGATGCTGCACCCAGTTGGGCGCCTTGACCAATGTCCGGCCCTTGCCGGTTTCGGTCCAGGCGATGCGGGTTCCGTCCCGCGAGGTGGCAAAGCGGATCACCTGCCGCGCGGATTGGCGCGCGCGTTCGGCTTGGTCATCTGCGCCCGACAGGTCGAGCGACAGGACTTCGAGCGGGGCAGAAAGCCCTTTGAGGCTCATAGCGCCTTCGGATTTCAGTGGAATGCCGACGGTGCCGCCCGCGATCTGGCGGGTCACGCGGCTGATGAGGCAGCCACCGGGCGAGGCGGCCGCCTGAAGCCGCGACGCGATGTTGACCGCGTCGCCGAATACATCCTCGCCATTGATGGTGACGTCGCCCACATGCACACCGGCGCGCAGTTGCACCGGCTTGCCAAGCATCGCCTTTTGAATTGCGTGCGCGGTGGCAATCGCCTCGGTCGCGGTGCCGAACCGCACCAGCGCGCCATCGCCCATCAGCTTGAAGATGCGGCCATTGCCGATCTTCACGCTTGGGCGGATGACCTGTTCGAAGATCTGGTTGAGTTCGGCCATCGTGGTGTCGGGGTTCGCGGCCATACGGGCAGTGAACCCCACCACGTCAAGCGAGAGTATGGCCGCGATCTGTCTTGCCATGTGGACGGGTCCCCGATCCGGCGCACCCTTGCACCAACTCGGATTAGGACGTGGAAGGGCCTGCCTGTCCAGTGTCTTGGTGCGCGGTGGACGCGTCGCCGGGACGGGTGAGCTTGCTCAGCAGATCCGCCAGGCGGCGCGCCTCGCCTTTGGCGAGGTGATCGCCGATGGCCTGTTGCATGGCCTCCGAGTAAACCGCCCACATGGCGGCGCGCACCCGCGCGCCCTCGGGCGTCAGCACCAGAACCTGCCCGCGCCCGTCCGCGTCGCAAGCGCTGCGGGCCAGGTGCCCGGCGCGGGCCAGCCGGTCGACCAGCCGCGACACGCCATATTGCGGCAGCAGCAGCCGGTCCTGCAATTCGAAGGGGCGCAGGCCATCGGGCCCGGCCTGTTCCAGCTCCCACAGGATGTCGTAACGGTCGAGCCCCGGCAGGCCCGCCGATTTCAGCGCCGCTTCGACATGGGTCAGAATGGCCTTGTGCGCACGGGCCAGCGGCAGCCAGACGGCAAAGGGATCGGGGGTGGGTTTGCTCATGTGGAGAAAGTAAATGCATGTGCATTGACTTTCAATCAAGAATATCCAGATCATCTACATGCAACTGCATCCACATGAGGTTCCCATGACCGACCTGCATCTGATCAGCCATCACCTGTGCCCCTATGTGCAGCGCGCGGTGATCGTGCTGAGCGAAAAGGACATTGCCCACAAACGCAGCTATATCGATCTGTCGGACAAGCCCGACTGGTTCCGCGCCCTGTCACCGCTGGGCCGGGTGCCGGTGCTCGAAACCGGCGGCAGGGTGCTGTTCGAAAGCCAGGTGATCGCAGAATACCTGGACGAGATCACCCCCGGCTCGCTGCACCCTGACGACCCGCTGGAAAAGGCGCGGCACCGGGCGTGGATCGAATATGCATCGGCCACGCTGGCCGAGATCGCGGGGTTCTATAACGCCCCCGATGCCCCGACCTTCGAGAGCCGCAGGCAGGCCCTGCGCGACCGGCTGGCGCGGGTGGCGCCCGAAGTGCAAGGTCCGTTTTTCGCGGGCGAGCGGTTTCACATGATCGACGGCGTCTGGGGCACGGTGTTCCGCTATCTCGACACGTTCGAGACGCTGGGCACGTTCGACCTGATGCCCGAGGACGAGGGCATGGCGCGCTGGCGCGCAGCGGTGGCAGCGCGCCCTTCGGTGCGCGATGCCCCGCCCGAGGGCTATCCGGCGCGGCTGCTGGCATTCCTGCGGGCACGATCCTCGCATCTGGGAGAGCTGGCGCGGTCTACTGAGCCCAACACTTTACAGCACGCCACGATCCCATAGACTTGCACGACACGACAGGGAGAGCCGATGCACAGCCAGCTTGCCGTCCTGATGTTCGCTGATATCGTCGGCTATTCCGCTATGATGGAGGCCGATCAGCAGCAGACGATCGACGCGGTCCGAGGCCTGCGAGTGGACATGCTGGAGCCTGTTGTCGCAGCCCATTCGGGCCGCGTTCTGAAACGCCTTGGCGACGGCTGGATCATCTCTTTCAGCAGCGTCGCCGCCTGCGTCGACTGCGCGATGAATATTCAGAGAAAGCTCCAGGCCGGGACCCCGCTGAAACTGCGAATCGGCGCCCATATCGGTGAGATCGTCTCGGATGGCGAGGATTTCTATGGCTCGGGAATGAACATCGCGCAGCGGATCGAGGCCGAGGCACCCCCTGGCGGGCTGATGATATCCGAAGACCTGTTCCGGCAATTGTCCGGCCCGCTGGCAAGTGACCTCAAGGATGCCGGTACCTTCCGGCTGAAAAACATCGCCCAGCCGGTGCGGCTGTATCAGTGGCGGCCCAAGCACAAGCGCAAGATCGACCCGGACCAGATCACTTCGATCGCGATAGCCGCCATCGAATACGCCCCGCTGGATGCCGAAACCGCCGCACTGGCGGGCGACCTGCACGATCAGCTGGTGATCCGCCTGTCCCGGCGGCAGGGTGTCGTCGTGCTGGACGCCGCGAACCGGCCTGTCGACAACGCCACCTATGACCTGCGCAGCAGGCTGCGCGTTGCGGGTGGGCGCGGGCGGTTGAGCCTGTCGCTGGTCCTGCGCTCCGAAGGGCGGCCGGTCTGGTCCGAAAGTTATGACCGCGAAACGGCCGACATTTTCGATTTCTGCGACGTGGTGCTGGAACGCGCCGAGGCCGATCTGCGCATCCAGACCAACGCCTTTGACGGCGACCGCCTGGCCCATATCCCCGAAGAGGAGCTGAGCGTCTCGGAACTGAGGGCGCGGGCGGCCAATGCCTATTACCGGCTGACCTACGAAGACTGGATCGACGGTCTGCGACTGATGAAACGCGCGATCCGGATGAACCCGCGCGACGGCGTGTCGCTGGCGATGCGCACCGAGGCCGAGATCATGACGCATTCCGCGCGCTACAGGCGCCTGTCCCAGGACCTGCTGACGGAACTGGCAGACGAGCTTGATACCGCGATCGAACAGAACCCCGGCAGCGACTATGTGTTCTGGACACGCGGTCTATATCGAATCAACTGCCTGTCGGATGTGGCGGGCGCGCGTGCCGATCTGATCCGAAGTCGCGACCTGAACCCGGCCTATGCCGAAAGTCACGAACTCGAAGCGCATATCCTGATGGTAGAGGGAGAGTTCGATCAGGCCGCCGAGAAGTTTGGACTGTTGCTGCAACGGCAGGTGCACAATCCGATGATCCCGTATCGACGCTTCTTGCGCGCGGCGGCCTATTATTGTGGCGGCCGCTATGATCTGGCCGCCGAGGATGCACGTCTTGCGGCGGATACCCGACCCAAGTAACGGGCGATGTATGTCCTGCGCGGGCTCGCCTTGCAGGCCGACGGTAAGACCGAGGCCGCCCAAAGCGTGTTCCAGCGCGCGGCGGGGCTTGCGCCACAGCCCAATATCTGCTCGCGCTGCCCCGTCCTACCGGCGTCACACCAACATCTGGCCGATGCGCTGGCGAGCGCGGTCCGTAGCCCACAGGGGCAACTGGACGGGTTGGAGACCTGAGGTCGCTTTCCACCCGACAAAACGACGGTGACCAGCGACGCCCCGAGATTCTTTTGCTGTTTCAGGCGAATTCCCTTGATTTGTGTGCCACAAGGGACCATGTCCAGCATGCTACGTATTTCTATCTCGACCTACTGTTCTCCAATATGGCCACAGTCCTCGATTTCGAACTGACAGGCCGGGTTGCCGCATTCCGCGGGCAACGAAACATAATGGAGACATCACAATGGCCAATGGCACTGTGAAATGGTTCAACGCAACTAAAGGCTTCGGCTTCATCGCGCCCGAGGGCGGTTCCAAGGACGTGTTCGTGCACATCACCGCACTGGAACGCGCAGGCATCCGTTCGCTGGATGACGGTCAGGCCGTGACCTTTGACATGGAAGAAGGTCGCGACGGTCGCCAGAGCGCGACCAACCTGCAACTGGCCTGAGCCGGTTCAACCACCGGACACATGCGCCGGTGGTTTTCGCGAGTTTATGAGGAAGCCCCCAAGCGGGGGCTTTTTCTTTGCCGGGCCGATCCCGGCGCCTTCAGCTGTCCGCAAGCAGACCGGCCTTTTCCAGTCCCTGCAAAATCAACCGCTCGTGGGCGGGGTCGGTCAGGGTCAGCCGGGCCAGCCGCGTCCGGATGTCGAATGTCGGGTTGATCTCCAGCATCTCCTGCCAGACCTGACGCGCCTCCTCCACCTCGCTCAGATGCCCCAGCGCCGAGGCCAGCCAGGCGCGCCCGATATCGGTGTCCTTCACCAGGAAGACCCGTTCCTTCAGAAACAGTGCCGCGGTCTCGAAGCTGCCCTTGAGGAAATGGGCCATGGCGAGGAATTGCATGAACTGGTGCCGGAACGACGGATCCAGCCGGATCGCGCGTTCGAGATGTTCGATCGCATCGTCGAGCTTGCCCTGGGCGATCTCGATCTCGCCCCGTGTGAACCAGCCCATCGCGTAATCCGCGCTTTTGGCCATGGCCCGGTCCAGCGCCGGCAGGGCTTCGTCCAGTTTACCCTGCCACCGCGAAATGGCGGCATAGGCGTTGTTGGGCCAGATATTGTCCGGGCCAAGCTCCAGGCTGCGCCGCACCAGGGTATCCGCTTTTTGCATCGCCTCTTCCGAAGGCGCACCAGACCAGTGGTTGTGATAGTCCAGCAGGTGCATGAGGGCCAGCATGCCATAGGCGTCGGCATAGCCGGGGTCGCGGGCAATCGCGCGCTCACCATAGGCGACGGCCTTGCGCCAGCCTTCGGCATTCATGCCGGGAAAGAACAGGAAGCCGCGCATGCGCATGTAATCTTCATGCGCCTCGATATTCGATGTGCCGACATCGGCGATATTCGCTCGTTCGCGAGAGGATAGCGACACCTTCAGCGCCTTGACGATTTCCAGCGTCACCTCGTCCTGCACCGCGAAGATGTCGGTCAGGTCGCGGTCGTAGCGGTCCGCCCAGACATGGCTGCCGTCTTTGGTGTCGATCAGCTGGGCGGTGATGCGCACACGCTGGCCCGCACGCCGGACGCTGCCTTCGAGAACATGGGTGACACCCAACTCGCGCCCGACCACCCGCAGGTCGATGGACCTGCCCTTGTAGGCGAAGCTGGAGTTGCGGGCGATGACGGTCAGGCCCGAAACCTTGGACAGGTCGGTGATGATATCTTCGCTGATCCCGTCCGAGAAATACTCCTGCTCGGGGTCGCCCGACATGTTGTCCAGCGGCAGAACGGCGATGGCATAGCCGGGTTCGTGCGGTTTTTCGGGTATTACAGTTCCCCTTGGCAGCGGCGGGGCATCCTGCGGATGCCAGTGATAGACGCGCAAGGCGCGGTCGATGTTCTTGACCGAGACCTGCCCGCCGTCCTGAAAGGTGATCCCGAGACGACCGCCAACGCTTTCCTGCACCACCGAAGAGACGCAAACGCCGCCCGGCTGCGCCAACTGCTCCAGCCGACTGGCGACGTTGACGCCATCGCCAAAGATGTCGTCATCCTGAAGAATGACGTCGCCCAGGTTGACGCCGATCCTGAGGGAGATTCCCCCGGCGTCGTCCATGTCGGCCATGGTTCGCTGGATCTCGGTGGCGCATTGCACGGCATTGGACACGCTCAGGAATTCAACAAGCGCACCATCGCCCATCAGCTTGACGATACGACCGTTGTGGCGGGACACGCAGGGGTCGAACACCTCGCGCCGGTGCCGGTTCAGCGCGTTCAGGGTCGCGGATTCGTCCTCGGCCATCAGCCGCGAATATCCGACGATATCAGCGGCCAGAATGGCAGAAAGGCGTCGGGATACCCGTTCATTGTCCATGCTTGATTGGTAAGGCAGATCATCGGGCCGGTCTAGCTGGCTGTGCAAAAACGGTTCGTGCAAATCTATCCGAAGGAGGGTCGGGTCCGGGCTGCCATTCTCGGCGCGGTGCAAGGCGTTGGCGCCTAGCATCAGGCGACGAGCGGTCGCGGAAATCGGCCTTGCCCGAGCCCGTCGATGCGCGCATATAGGAACCAGCCGAAGACGACGGAGTACATGATGCGCGCACGGATCTACCAGCCCGCCCGGAATGCCATGACCTCGGGCATGGCCAAGACCCGCAAATGGGTTCTGGAATACGCCCCCGGTTCGGCACGTGAGGTCGATCCGCTGATGGGTTGGACCTCGTCCAGCGACACGCAGTCCCAGGTCCGGCTTCGGTTCGACACCAAGGAAGAGGCGCTGGATTACGCAAAGTCGCACGGGATCGAGGTTACTGTTACCGAGCCGCACAAGCGCAAGCCCAACCTGCGCGCACGCGGCTATGGCGAGAATTTCGCGACCGACCGGCGCGGCCCCTGGACCCACTGAGGGCGCTTTGTCCGAATTCACCATAGAGCGGGTCAGCCCATCCGCACCCGAGGCGGCGGCGCTGATCGCGCGGCACGTCGCGTTGATGGCGTCTCAATCACCCGAGGAAAGCTGTCATGTGCTGGATGGCAGTGGCCTGGACAGCCCCGACGTGGCGTTTTTCCTGCTGCGTCAGGCGGGCCCCGCAATTGGAATGGGCGCGCTCAAAACCCTGTCGGGCGGCGCGCTGGAGCTGAAATCGATGCATACCCTGGTCGAGGCGCGCGGCACGGGCGCGGGACGCGCAATGCTCGAATTCCTGCTCGACCATGCCCGCAACCAAGGCGCCTCCGGCATCTATCTGGAAACCGGATCGACCGATGATTTCCTGCCGGCCCGGCGGCTTTATGAAACCTATGGT
The DNA here is from genome assembly GCF_021405525.1 of Ruegeria pomeroyi. GTDB lineage: Bacteria > Pseudomonadota > Alphaproteobacteria > Rhodobacterales > Rhodobacteraceae > Ruegeria_B > Ruegeria_B alba. The sequence continues at coordinate 757,732 of NZ_JAGQAG010000001.1, read as the reverse complement.
TTCGCCGAATGCGGCCCCTTCGAAGGGTATGCCGAGGATCCCTGGTCCACCTTCATGACCCTCGATCTGCGCGGGGCCGCTTGACCCCCCATGTCTGCGTGGCATAACAGGCGCCAAGTGGTCCCATAGCTCAACTGGATAGAGCAGCTGACTTCTAATCAGCAGGTTCGGGGTTCGAGTCCTCGTGGGATCGCCATCATTCCTTGGCGCGGATGTGTATCCCGAAGCGAGCAAGACCGCTTCGGGACAGGTTTCTCACTTGCGGTGAATGGCGTTGATCTTGGTGATTCCGTCCTCGCCCGCGCTTTCGAAAACGATATGGACTTCGTCCCCGGCGGCCAGATCCTCTGGGATCTCGTCAACGAATTCCAGCGACCAGATGGTCTTGTCCTCAAGAACGATCAGGCTATCGACCCGGTCGAAGGCCAGGATAGTACCGGTCACCTCGTCAGCCAGAGCAGGGATCGCGGCGGATAGCAGGGTTGCAGCAAGGATAAGGCTGCGCATGGGGGTGCTCCTTTGAGCATGGGTTGAAACCAGGTGATAGATGTGGTGACGCAAGGCAGGGCACAAGTACGGAGCCATTGTTTATTATTGCAATTATTTCAAGTACTTAGAATAACTTCCCGATCCTGACCTTTGCGCGCCATGCCGCCGCCATATTCAGGTGTCACGATCCACCCATGACCGAGTTGCAAGCCATCCGAGAGGCGCTCTATCCCGAGACGTCAAGGAAACCGACCCGGCGTCAGCGCCGGGCCGAACGCACCCGCGCAAAGGCGCTGTCGCCCCTGCGCATCCTGTTGTTGTTGGCCAGCCTGCCGGTGATTGCGGGATCGACGGCCTTTGGTGTCTACATTCGCACCAGCCCCTATCCGCCAGAACTGGCCTTGCGCCATATCGCTGCGCTGGCCGGGTGCGAAGTCGCGGCTCTCGCGGGTCTGCCAGAGGCGCGGCGCGGCGAACCTGGCTATCACCTGCGTAACGACGCGGATCTGGACGGTGTCGCCTGCGGCACCACGCTGGCCTCGGCCAGCATGGAGGCTCAGGTCCCTGTGCAGCACGCACCCGGACAGGCGAAATTTGTCCGGCCCTGAGCGCTCAGGCCACCCGGCGCCCCTGCGACCAGACCGATTGCAACGCTGGCACCCCTTCGCGCATGCGGAACCGGATCAGATCGGCGCGTAGCCCCGGCGCGATCTCGCCCCTATCATCCAAGCCGACCGCACGCGCCGGTGCGCGTGTCACCGTGGCCAGGCCACGCGCCATGTCGCCCCAGCACTCACCCAGACGCAGCGCAGACAACAACAGGGCCGATGGCACGTAATCCGAGCTGAGAATGTCGAGCAGGCCGCGTTCGGCCAATTCCGACGCCGCCACATTGCCAGAATGCGACCCCCCCCGGATCAGGTTCGGCGCCCCCATGATCACCTTTATCCCATGTGCATGGCAGGCCTCGGCCGCCTCGATCGTGGTGGGAAACTCGGCCAGCCGGATGCCGTGACCGGCTGATACCGCCACCTGTTCGGGCGTGGTGTCGTCATGGCTGGCCAGCACCGCCCCCAGCCGCGCGGCGGCCTTGACCGTCTCGGCCTCGTGCCGGGCGCCATTGCGGTCGCGCAGAATTTTCAGATGGCTGACATGTTGCAGGAACGTATCGTCGTCCATCGCGTTCTTGCCCTTCATATAGGCTTCGAGTTTGGCCATATCGCGGAATTGCCGCTGGCCCGGCGTGTGATCCATCAGCGAAACCAGCCCGACCCGGTCCTCGGGCGTGAACTCGTCCAACTCCTCGACCAGCGTTTCCGAACAGACCTCGGCCCGCAGATGCAGGAAATGGCTGATCTTCAGCACCTCCGCCTCGCGCAGTTGCCACAGCTCGCGCGACAGGCTGCGGGCGTATTTCAGATAGCGTCCGGCGCCCGAAGGGATCGAGCCAACCCGCATCGCGTCGAATACGGTGGTGATGCCGGTACCTGCCAGTTCCGCGTCATGCGCCAGGATGGCGGCGGCATGGGGCCAGTCGACCTTGGGGCGCGGCTGGATATGGCGCTCCAGATTGTCGGTATGCAGCTCCACCAACCCCGGCGCCAGCATATCGCCACCGCAATCGACGGCCCCGGCGGGCACGCGCGCGCCCTGGTCGATCTCGGTGATGGTTCCATCCACCACCCGCAGACTGCCGGTCACGGTCTCGCCGGGCAGAACCAGCGTGGCATTGGCAAGGATCATTTCATCTGTCATCTGAACTTCATCTGGTTGGGGCATGGGTGAAGGCCACGACATAGGAGGCCAATGTGACATTCCTGCGATACGCGATCTATTTCCTGCCACCTGCGTCCGAGGCCTGGACAGGGTTCGGTGCCGCCTGGCTGGGTTGGGACGTCGAGACCGGGCAGGAACTGGCACATCCCGAGGGTAACGGTCTGGATGTGGCCGCCATGACCGCGACGCCGCGCAAATATGGGCTGCATGCGACGATGAAACCACCGTTTCGCTTGGCCACGGGGCAGGATCCCGAGGCGCTGCACCGGGCCTGCGCAGAGCTGGCCGCCCGCCGCCCGGCGGTGGTGCTGGAGGGGCTGGAAATCGCCCGGCTCGGCCGGTTCCTTGCCCTGCGCCCAGTGGGGGACCTGACCGAGTTGAACGCGCTGGCGGCGGCCTGCGTCACCGAGTTGGACCGCTTTCGCGCGCCCGCCACGCCGCAGGAGTTGGAGCGCCGCCGCGCCGCCCGGCTGACCCCGGCGCAAGACGCGCATCTGACCCGATGGGGTTATCCTTACGTGCTCGACCAGTTCCGTTTTCACATTACCCTCACCGGTCGGCTGGACGATGACTTGCTGGCGCGGGCACAGGCCCTGTTGCAGGACCGGCTCGGCCCCTTGCTGCCGGTGCCCTTCACCCTGGGTGATCTGGCGCTGGTGGGCGAGGCCGGTGATGGCCGGTTTTACCTGATCCATCGCTATGCACTTTCCCGCTGAAGATGGGCCAGAACCGCCTCGACGGTGTCGTCGAGCGGGCCTGAATTGTCGATCGTGATCACCCGGCGCAGCCCCGCGGGCAAGGCCATGTCGGCACGCCCCAGCCGCCGCGCCTGATCGGCCACATCCTCGCGCCCGCGCGCGGCCAGCCGCGCCGCCAGCACCTCGGGCCGGGCCGTCAGGGACAACACGGCAAAGGGGTGGAACACGCCCTGCGCTTGCAGAAGCACTGCGCGCGACAGGTTGACCAGCAGCGCCCTTGCGCCCGCACGCTCTTCATCCGCGGGCATCGGGACACCATAACTCAGCCCATGCGCCTGCCAACAAAGGGTAAAGCCGCCCGCCGCGCGCATCGCGTCGAAGGTTTGTTGCGAGACGCCGGTAAACGGCTCGCCACCTGCCTCTTCCGGCCGGGTGATCACCCGCCGGATCAGGCGCAACCCCGGATCGCGCGCGGCAAGAGCGGCCATGACGCTGTCCTTGCCCACCCCCGATGGTCCCACCACCGCGATCACCGGCACAAGACTCATGCCGCCACACCCGGGGTAAAGCCCGAGACATCGACCACCCGGTCGCAGACCCGCGCCCGCGCCTCGACATCGTGAAAGATCCCGACGATGGCCGCGCCGCGCGCCTTGGCCTCCGCGATCAGCTCCAGAACCACCGCCCGGTTTTCCGCGTCCAGACTCGCCGTCGGCTCGTCCAGCAACAGTGCCGGATAGGCATGGGCAAAGCCGCGCGCGATGTTCACCCGCTGCTGCTCGCCCCCCGAAAAGGTGGTCGGGCTCAGCGGCCAGAGCCGTTCGGGAATGTTGAGCCGCCTGAGCAGTGCCTCGGCCCGCGCCCGCGCCGCCTCGGGGTCCACGCCTAGCGCCAAAAGCGGTTCGGCCACCACCTCGACCGTCGGCACCCTTGGCACAACCCGCAGGAACTGGCTGACATAGCCCAGCACCTCGCGCCTCAGCCGCAGGATCTCGCGCGGCTCGGCCCGGGCGACGTCCAGCCCGCCCACAAGGACAGAACCCGAGGCCGCCAAGTAATTGCCATAAATGACCCGCATCAGGGTCGATTTACCCGCCCCCGACGCACCGGTCAGCGCCACGCATTCGCCGGGCGCCACATGCAAAGAGGCCCCCTCCATCACCCGGATCACCGCGCCGCCCTGATTGTGCAGCGTGAAACTCTTGCTCACGTCACGGATGTCGATCATCCCAAATCCCTTTCATTTCGCCCCAAATACTCCGGGGGAGCGCCAAAGGCGCGGGGGCAGCGCCCCCTCACACCTGCAACACGCTCGACACCAGCAGTTGCGTATAGCCATGCTGCGGATCGTCCAGCACCTGATCGGTCAGCCCGCTCTCGACCACGCGCCCGTCCTTCATCACCATCAGCCGGTCGGCCAACAGCCGCACCACCGCCAGGTCATGGGTGACGATGATGGCGCTCAGCCCCATCCGCCGCACCAGCCCGCGCAAGAGGTCCAGAAGACGCGCCTGCACGCTCACGTCGAGCCCACCCGTTGGCTCGTCCATGAACACCAGTCGCGGCCCGGTCACCAGGTTGCGCGCGATCTGCAAGCGCTGCTGCATGCCGCCGGAAAAGGCCGATGGCCGGTCGTCGATCCGGGCGCCGTCGATCTCGACCCGGTCCAGCCAGTCGAGCGCGGCCGCGCGGATGCGGCCATAATGCCGGTCGCCCACCGCCATCAGGCGCTCACCAATGTTTCCCCCCGCCGAGACCGACATGCGCAAACCGTCGCGGGCATGCTGGTGGACAAAGGCCCAGTCGGTACGGCTCAGCATCCGCCGCTCGGGTTCCGACATGGTGACCGTATCCACCGGCCCCATGCGCCAGGTATCAAAGATCACCTGCCCCGCATCGGGTGCCAGGTGCCCGGCCAGACAGTTGAGCAGTGTCGACTTGCCCGAGCCGCTTTCGCCCACGATCCCCATCACCTCACCGGGATAGAGATCGAAACTCACATCCGCGCAGCCGATACGTGCGCCATAGCGCTTCTCGATCCCCGCCACCCGCAACAAAGGACTCATCCCTCACCTCCCGCGCCCAGGATTTCTCCGAAATCCTGTTCAAAAAATTTCGTCGAAATTTTTTCCCCCGCTCGGACCGCACTGCTCATGCCGTCGCCTCGCGGCGTGTGCGGCAGTAATCGGTGTCGGAGCAGACGAACATCCGCCCGCCCGCATCATCCATGATCACCTCGTCCAGATAGCTGTCCCCGGCGCCGCAGAGGTCACAGGCGTGATCGGCCTTTGTTGCCTCGAACGGGTAATCCTCGAAATCGAGGCTCACGACGCGAGTATAGGGCGGCACCGCATAGATGCGCTGTTCGCGCCCGGCACCAAAGAGCTGGACCGCCGCCATCTCCAACTTTGGGTTGTCAAATTTCGGGATCGGCGAGGGGTCCATCACATAACGATCGGCCACCCGCACCGGATAGGCATAGGCGGTCGAGATCGCGCCATGCTGGCTGATATCCTCGTAGAGTTTCACATGCATCAGCCCGTATTCCTGCAAACTGTGCATCTTGCGCGTCTCGGTCTCGCGCGGCTCCAGAAAGCGCAGCGGTTCGGGGATCGGCACCTGATAGACTAGGATCTGATCCTCGGTCAGCTCCGCCTCGGGGATGCGGTGGCGGGTCTGGATCACCGTCGCCTCCTGCGTGGCCTCGGTCGTCGCCACCCCCGCCGTGCGTTCAAAGAACTTGCGGATCGACACCGCGTTGGTGGTGTCATCGGCGCCCTGGTCGATCACCTTCAGCCGGTCCTCGGGCGTCAGCGTGGCGGCCGAGACCTGCACCCCGCCGGTACCCCAGCCATAGGGCATCGGCATCTCGCGGCTGGCAAAGGGCACCTGATATCCCGGCACCGCCAGCCCCTTGAGGATGGCGCGGCGGATCATCCGCTTGGTCTGTTCGTCGAGATAGGCGAAGTTATAGTCAGACATTCAGGACCCCGCCTTCTGAAAGGAGACGCATTGGAGGACATGGTTTTCACAGCGATATTGCTGCTTGTTACGATTCTGATCTGCTGGATAGATGTGGCGCGGAGGCGACGGCGGCGCGACACCCTTCGCCAAGACGACAGCGGCGTTTGGATCTGGACCGCGTCTGACGGCCGCGAACACCGCTCGCATACCCATCCCGACGCACCGGGTGGAGATTGGCATTCGTCCGATTTCGGCGGGGATTCCTTTGGCGGCGGAGACGGTGGAGGCGATTGAGATCATTCCGCCGCCTCCCGATGCGCGATCCGCTCTTCCGCCTCGCGGCGCAGCTTGCGGACAAGTTCCAGTTCCGATTGGAAATCGACGTAGTGCGGTAGCTTGATATGCTCCAGGAACCCGGTGGCCTGGATATTGTCGCAATGGCTGAGCACAAATTCCTCGTCCTGCGCCGGCGCGCCCAGATTATCCTCGCCCAGCTCCTTCCACCTCAGGGCGCGGTCGACCAGCGCCATGGAGATTGCCTTGCGCTCGGACTGGCCGAACACCAGCCCATAGCCCCGGGTGAATTGCGGCGGTTCGGTCTTGGACCCCTTGAACTGGTTCACCGTCTCGCATTCGGTCAGTTCGACCTCGCCGATCTCGATGGCGAAGCCCAGTTCGGGAACCTCCATCTCGACCATGACCCGCCCGATGCGCAACTCGCCGACAAAGGCGTGGTTGCGGGCGTATCCGCGCTGGGTGGAATAGGCCATCCCCAGCACAAACCCCTCGTCCCCGCGCGCGAGAGATTGCAGGCGCAGGGCGCGGTCAGCGGGAAACTCCAGCGGTTCGCGGGTCAGGTCGCGCGGCGCGGCGTCGCTCTCGGGTTCGCGCTGGATCAGCCCCTCCTGCCCCAGGAACTCGGTGATATGCGGCGTGGGTTCGCGGCGCGGGGGGGCGCTTGGCGCTGGCGGCACCGCGCCCTCGGCGGCCAGTTTGAAATCCAAGAGGCGGTGGGTGTAGTCGAAGGTCGGCCCCAGCACCTGCCCGCCCGGCGCGTCCTTGAACGTGGCCGAGATACGGCGGTCGCAGCCCATCGCGCCGGTATCGACCGCGCCGCTTGCACCAAAGCGCGGCAGGGTGGTGCGATAGGCGCGGATCAGAAAGATCGCCTCGATCAGATCGCCGCGCGCCTGCTTGATCGCCAGCGCGGCCAGGTCAGGATCATAGAGCGAGCCCTCGGCCATCACCCGGTTGACCGCGAGGCTCAATTGTTCGCGGATCTGGGCAAGGGAGAGTTCGTCGACCGACGTATCGCCCCGCCGCTCCTCGGCCAGCCAGGCATGGGCGTTTTCGATGGCGCGCTCGCCCCCTTTGACGGCAACATACATGGCCTAGCCCTCCACGCGAATGGTGGTGCTGCGCGGCAGGGCCGCAACCCGGTCGCCGCAGGTGAAGAAGAAATCGCAACCCAGCGGGTAGAGAATCGCGTTGCCCTGCAACGCGTCCACATCCGGCAACAACAGGCAGGCGGTGTCGCGGATTCCCGGGCCACTGAGCACCGCGCCGCTGTTCTCCAGTGTTTCGCATTCGACGATCAGCGTGGCCGAGCGGTCGGGATATTCCGGCGTGCCGATCCTGTAGCGCGACAGCGGCATCAGGTCGGCCCAGCTGCCCAGAGCGAAATCGGCCTCTGCCGCATCGACCAGTGGCGCGCCGGTGTGAAAGCTCAGCCATTGGCGCACCGCGTCGCTGTCCGCCTCCCCACCCAGATGCACCCGCGTTTCCGGGTCGCAGAGCGTCAGCAACAGCGTGCCCGCCGCAACCGAAAGGGGCGCGGGCGGCGCGGCGCCTGCGATCCTGCGAATGTCCCCCGGCCGCGCCATGGCAGTCATCGCGGCGCGAAAGGCATGCGCCGCATCAACAGGCGCGTCGCGAAAGCCACCGGCATAAAGGCTCGATCCGTCCATCAATCCTCTCCCCTGACCAGCGTGAAGAATTCGACCTTGGTGGCGGCGGCCCGGGCGGCGCGGGATTCGGCGCGCTCGGCCATCTGCGCGGCCAATGGGTTCAGCACGCGTGCGCGGATCCGGTCGGCGGCCTTGGTCTGCATCAGCGCGTCGATCAGCGCCGCCGCCTCGGCCTTGGCCCGCGAGCGGCCCTGTACATAGGCATGACCCACCGTGCCATCGCTCAGCGCCAGCGCGCAGCGGGTTACGGTCATCTCGCCCAGGTTGAAGGGGGCGCCGGTACCACCGGCGCGACCCCGCACCATCACGCCACCGGTCTCGGGCGGGCGTAACCAGTCATAGGCGGGGCGCTCCTCGACCCGGTCCCAGAGCGCCATCAGCGCTGCCTCGGGCGCGCGGGCCAGAAGGCCCATCCAGCCCTGCCGCGCCGCCGTGTCCTTTTCTTGATCCGCCATGAAAACCCCTTGGCCCGGTTGTCTACATTTCCTATACAACTAGACAAATATTAGCGGGTCACCGCCCATCCCGCAATCCACCCAACGATGAAGTTTTGATGACATGAGCCGCATCCCCGTCTGGAAGACCATCGCGCTGAGCCTGACCGAAGACATCGCCGAATGCCGCTATGGCGAAGGCGACCAGCTGCCGACCGAGGCGCAGCTGGCCGCGACACATGGCGTCAACCGGCACACGGTGCGCCGGGCGCTGGCCGATCTGGCCGATCAGGGGCTGGTGCATGCGAGGCGCGGCGCGGGTGTCTTTGTCGCCGCCCGGCCCACCGACTACGCCATCGGCAAGCGGGTGCGGTTTCACAAGAATATCGCCGCCGGGGGCCGCATTCCGGGCAAACGTATCCTGACCCTGCTGACCCGTGCCGCCGATGCGGCCGAGGCCGAGGCGCTGAACCTGCCCGACGGCGCGCGCGTGCATGTCTATGACGGGTTGTCACTGGCCGATGGCCAGCCCATCGCCGTGTTCCAGAGCGTGTTTCCTGCCGCCCGCTTTCCGGGCCTGCCCGAGGTGTTGACCGAAACGCGCTCGGTCACCGCCGCCCTGCAACGGCTGGGGGTCGCGGATTTCACCCGGATCTCGACCCGTCTGACCGCCAGGCCCGCCAACGCCACCCAGGCGCTGCACCTGCGTTTGAACGAGGGGGCGCCGCTGATGTTCTCGACAGGGATCAATGTCGATCCCGACGGGCAGCCTGTGGAATACGGTCGCACCTGGTTTGCCGGTGACCGGGTGACGCTGACCGTGGGCGAGGACTGAGCCGCCCTTTGATCGGCATCAATGTACAGGCAGCGCAACCATGGCTAGGGTGCCTACATGAGCGATACCAACCCCACCGGGCTAGATGCCTATAAACCCGCCGAAATTGCCCGCCTGGTGGAAAATGCAGGCGTGGCCAAGGCCGGGCTTGGCGCTGCCCAGACCCTGACGCTTGCGGTGCTGGCAGGCGCCTTCATCGGCTTTGGCGGCGCGGCCTATACGATGGTGATGACCGGCGCGGATGCGGGCTTAGGCCCGGCGCGATTCCTGGGCGGGGTGGTGTTCTCGCTGGGGCTGATCCTGGTCATCGTTGGCGGCGCCGAGCTGTTCACCGGCAATGCGCTGATGGTGATGGCAGCGGTGGACCGGCGGATCGCTCTGTCCGCCCTGTTGCGCAACTGGGGCCTGGTCTATCTGGGTAATCTGCTGGGCGCGGTCGGGCTGGCGCTGGCCTTTGGCCTTTCCGGCCTGCTGGACGGGCCGATGGGCGAGACCGCCCAGACCATCGCGCGCGGCAAGGCGGCACTGGAACCCGGCGCGGCCTTCATGCGCGGGGTGCTCTGCAATGCGCTGGTCTGCCTCGCGGTCTGGCTGACCTTTGCCGCGCGCACGGCGGCGGGCAAGATTCTGGCCATCCTCTGGCCGATCTCGGGGTTCGTCATGCTGGGGCTGGAACACTCGGTGGCCAATATGTACCTGATCCCGCAGGGCATGCTGGCCGGGGCTGAGGTGACATTCGGCGCGGCGCTGTCGAACCTGCTCTGGGTCACACTGGGCAATATCCTCGGCGGGGCGGGCGGCGTGGCGCTGGCCTATCGCTTTGCCTATCTGCGATAGCCCCCGGCCATGACCGACCCTTATCAGGCAGCAGATGCCGAAACCCGTGCCCAGGCCCGCGCCCTGATCGACACCGCGCGGCACGCCGCGCTGGCGGTGCTGAAACCGGGTAGCCTGACCCCTTCGATCAGCCGCATCGCGCTGGCCACCGATGCGCAAGGCATGCCCATCTCGCTGATTTCATCTCTTGCCGCCCATACCGCCGCTTTGGAGACGACCCCGGCTTGTGCCCTGCTGATCGGAGAGCCGGACGGCAAGGGTGACCCGCTGACCCATCCACGCCTGACCCTGCATTGCACCGCGCGACAGGTCTTACGCGGCACATCCGAGCACGATACCTTGCGGGCCCGCTATCTGGCCCTGAGACCCAAAGCGGGGCTTTATGCCGATTTCGGTGATTTCCGCTTTGTCCGTTTCGTCGTCACCGATGGCCTGCTGAACGCGGGTTTCGGCAGAGCGGTGCGGCTGAGCGCCAAAGACCTCGCGGCCTAGGCCCGCTTGCGCGCAGGCTCCTCGGCGAAACGCAGCGACACACCCTCTCCCGAGGCGCTGCCACGCAGGAACAGGTCAGGGTCGGCGACCTGCGGATAGGTTTCGACCCAATCGCGGAACCGATCGTTGGTCACGATCCGGGCGCCCAGATCACCGGCCTGCTCGATCAGCAGCGGATCCGCAGGCGTCCCCTTGGGCGCCACATTGATCAAAGAGGCCGGATAGCGCAGCGCCCGCGACAATTCGTGCGGCCCCATATATTGTGATCCGACAAGGTACCCCACATTGGCATCGAACCACAAAAGCGGGGTCCAGCCATTGCGCACCAACCCTTCGACACATTGCCGCACCGTGTGCAGGCTGGGGGTCTCGTCCCGCCAGTAAAGCACGTTGGAGCCGTCGATCACGATCCAGACCGGCGCGCTGCGTAGCCTCTGACGCAGCACCAGAACCACGCCGACGACAACGCCCAGCGCCGCCGCCAACATGAGCGGCGTCAGGATCGGACCAAAGGTCAGCAAGGACCAGCCCAACAAAAGCAGGGAACCGGCAAGAACTGCGAGAGAGACAATCATTGGGTGAATATATCACCCAGTTACTCTCGCAGAACAAGAGAAATTCGATACATAAACCGCCTGATCAACGCACCACATGTACCGCGCATTGCGCGTGGCGCACCACCTGTGTCGCGGTGGATCCCAGCAGCAGATCCTGCATGCCGGGGCGGTGCGAAGAGATGATGATCAGATCGGGATTGTTCGCCTCGGCCCAATCCAGAATTGAACGGCCCGAATGCCCCTCGATCAGTACGCCGGCGGCGTTGGGCAATTGGGCAGCCAGCGCATCAAGCTCCTTCTTCAGCGCCTTGCGCGCCTCGGCCAGATAGTCGGTCGGCATATATGAGATCGCATACGCAGGGATATGTTCGACCACGTGCAGCAGGGTGACTCGTGCCTCAGGCGTGGCTAGCAACCGTGCCAGCTTCAGCGGGCCGGAAACATCGCGTTCGGCATCGAACGAGATCGGAACAAGGATGTTGTGATACATGTGTCGCGCCTCCGTTTGGGTACAGCGACTATGCCCCGTCGGCGGCGCGCAATCCTTGATCCAGATCACACCCCGGTTCAGTCGCTGTCGAAGGTTTCGGCCACCTCATACATCACCGGTTCGAAACTTTTACACATCTCGTTGATGCGCCGGTTGCGCTCGCGCATCTCGGGGGTCCGCAGCATGGCAAGGAAATCCTCGCGCCGCTGCCATTGCGAATAGTTGGCGATGCGGGTTTGGGCATCGTTCACATGCAGACCGGCCGCGACGAACCCGGGCTGTTTAGAGATGAAATCGGCATAGGCCTCGGTCAGCGCCTCGAGCAGGTCCTGACAGGTGCCGGGCGTCATCTCAAAGGTAGTGATAACGGTCTGCACAGGGGCGGCTTTGACGATCTTGGGCATATTGCTTCTCCTGCGAATGCAAGATCAGCCTAGCACAGGTTGCGCTCGCTCATAACCCCATCGCGGTTTCGATTTCCCGCATCAAACCAGTTACTTCGGCATGTGCGGGCCCCTTAGGGGCCTCCAGCGCAGCGCGACCGTAGCCAAGCGTTTCGGCATAGGTCACGCGGTTTGCCATCGCCGATTGCGCCAGCTCGGCGTTCAGTTCATGCGCCTTGGCCACCACATCCAGCGCCAGCCGGGTACCGGGGCGGTTGCGGGTCATCACCATCAGCGCCGGCTTGTCCTCACGCTCAGCCAGATAGAGCACCATTTCCACCGCCCAGAGGTCCAGATGCGAGGTCGCCACCGGGATCAGCACCAGATCAGCCTCACGCAGGGCCGGGCGCAGGTCGCTATCGGCCTTGGGCGGGGTGTCGATGATGACGATGTCATGGTCCTTGGCTAGCTTGCGCACCTCATAGCTAACGCCCCAAGCCGAGGCCGTCGAGAATTCCAGCCCTGGATCGCCGCCCGCCTCAAGACGCGCCATGAACCAGCGCCCGGCAGAACCTTGCGGGTCGGTGTCCATCAGCGCCACGCGCTTGCCTGCTCGGGCAAAGGCAACGGCCAAGTTCACTGCCAGCGTGGTCTTGCCAGACCCGCCCTTTTGCTGTGCGACCGTAATGACATGTCCCATGCGACGATTCCCTATGCTGCAATGCAGCATACCACCGACAAGCCAGCCCACAACGGCAAAATTCAGCCCTTCCTGCGGCACAACCGCACTAACGGTTCGTTAACCAAGCTCCGCCAAGCTTGCGACGGAGGGGTCGCAATGATACAAGTGCTCTTTGCCTTGTGGTTCTGCATCGTCGTCGCCGGACCGGCAGCCGCAGGAGCGTGGCTGCGAGAAAAGGGGCATGGTTTCACGTCTGTTTCGGCCACCCTGTACCGATTTCAGGGCATCTATGACTACAAGACGGCGGTTTATGCCGAATGGGGCATGGCCGAACGGTTGACAGTCGGGCTCGACATCAACGAACAACCGGGCCTGACCGGACACGCCCTCATCTTTGCAAGGTATCCGCTCTGGGACAAGGCCTCGAAGGGGCGGTTTGCCGCCGAACTGGGTTTGGGTGCGCACCACTGGTTGGGCGACTGGGCGATGATGCACAAGCTCACCCTATCATACGGAAAGGGGGTGCATACGTCGTGGGGTGACGGCTGGCTGGCCATCGACACCGCTTGGGAGCAGCGCCGCGGCACCCGCACAGATATCTACAAGCTCGATCTAACTGTCGGACTATCCACCGCAAGGCGCATCGATCCGATGTTGCAGGTTGAAACCTCTTATGTCCTGGACCACCGGCTTTTCTGGACTGTTACACCCTCACTCCTGATCGATGGCGGAAAGGGCAAGACATGGGTACTGGGCCTTGAACACAAATCCGATCTGCCTGGGGGGCTGAACATCAAGTTCAGTCTTTGGCGCGAATTCTAAACGAAAGGGGGCCGCCAATCGCGGCCCCGTCATTCCCTGTCTGTCTGATCTACTTGTCCGCGCGAACTGTCACCAACACGGTGCCCGAAACCGGCTCACTCCAACGCAAACGCAGCTGATCCTGACTAGTCCCCTGCTGTACTTGCGCATACGGTGCCAGGTACCGAATGCCTCCGTCCGAGGCGGCCAACGGCCCCTGCGGCGTCACCCCATCGACCCCCCGAGTTTCGGCACCGAACGGCAATGTTGCGTTGGTCTCTATCAACCAGTTTTCCGACGCACTGGTCTGCTCGAATTCCAGCCGCAAAGGATTAGCGCTGCGCGTAGTGACGCCGTGATAGGTGTTGCCCTGATAGATCAAGTCCTTGGTTCGATCGAAGTTGAGACCAGCAAAGCTCGTATCGATCCGCTCAGCCCGGTCGATATAGCCGTTGATCGACCGGAACTTGTTGCCTGTCACGGTCATGCCATTGATGAAGTGTCCGACCCCGTGCGGCTTGATCACGATATAGCTGAACCAAGGTGCCACCTCACCCGACAAGAAAATGTTGTCGGTGATACTCATCGCACTGAACGAAAACCCGCCGTCAAAATCAGGGATCGGGTCCTGTTCGTTGGTCCATTCCAGATAACAGTTGTCGACATAATTCTCGGCGACGGTGGTGCTGGAATAGGTTCCGACCAACACGATACCTGCTGTGCGGGGCCCATTGGCGACCGCATCACCCTGAAAGAAGTGGTTGCCCAAGATCATGTGATTCTGCCCCGCCATGACGGCAAAGTGACGAAACCTGGTGGCGCGGCAATGACGCAACTTCACATCGTTTGCATTGGCGTTGAACCCGATGCTGGTTCGATCCGGGACATTGAGCGGTTCTTCGGCAGACAGGAACTGACACCCGTCGATAAGCATCCCCTGACAGCCACCGCCGATCGAGGTGATGCCACGATCCTTGGGCCGACTGACAAAACAGTCATACAACGCAAAGGTCGAACCGAACGGCGCCAGACGGATCGCACTGCAATGGGTATTACATTGGAACTCGATGTTCTGCATGTTAAACTTCGACAGCGAGCTGAAGCCGCTGAAATCCAACATGTATTTGAAGCTCCGAAAGGTGAATACCTGGGTGCCTGCCGCATCGTAGAGCGGCGCGTTCAACGTTATTTCTCCGGCCCCCACATTCTTTGACCGAACGTATATTTCGCGCCCGACCCCAGCGCCCGTCACCAAGGACCCTACCGGAATATTGGCGATGTTGATCACATTGCTTAGCTTGCGCTGATCGCTGGGATCATAAGTCGCTTGCGAGGTAAAGGTTTCGGTCTCCCAAGCCGGACCAGCCACAGCGACCAGTTGACCGTTTCGGATTACCCGGCGGGTCGAATAGCTGGTCCGATTGGGAACCGCCGCCTGCATGTCTATGGGCGCGGTAACTGACACATTACGTCCACCCATATCGAGTGATTCGTGATCCGATCCGTTCAGCAGCGCCTGAAACGCCTTGCGAAAGGCCAGCTCCTCGTCGCCAAAGGCTGAGATATAGGTCGGCAGATCAAAACTCTTGGTCAGCAGCAACATCTTGTCGGTGGGCATCGTCAAGGTGCCCTCAAACTCAACTTCCGCCGCCAAACTTACCGTTTCGGCCAGGAAGTAACTGCCCTCAGGTACGAACAAGCGACGCCCACCGGCGGCAGCATCTGCGGCCTCGAACGCGGCTGTATCGTCGGTGATCCCATCGCCAACCGCGCCATAGTCGCGGACGTCAACCTGGCTCAGCATATCTCGCAAGAATGCGCTGGTGATGTCGGTAATCTCGATATCGTCGATCCGAACGACACCACCGTTCGCCCCAACGAGGTCGATGCCAAAATGACCAAAAAGCGCAGAGCGGCCCCATACCATGTCGACGCCACCGCGATTGCCGGACCCCACGATGCCCGTCACCTCGACCACATCGCCATAGCTGGTCAGCGTGATAGAGGGTCCCTGTTCCGTCACGCCGCTGACATGCGCACCGCCTGCCGCACCGGCCCATCCCGCGACCCGAACGCTGGGCAGGTTTCCACTGATCGCCTTGATCCGGACCCTAATCTGCAAGTAGCAGCCCGGCTGCAACGGCGTCTGCCCCATGTAGCGCAGCTTTTGGACGGAAGCGGTCTTCTGCAACTCCAAGCAGCCGCCAAAATCAGCATCAGCTGGGACAAAGGCCGCATTCGGCGCCCCATCATAGGTATCAGACCCCGGTGTGCCGTCGCCGCTTGACCACACGTTCAAGCCCAGCTGAAAGGCGGGCGGCATGAAGTTGATGCCGTCGGTGATTGCCTTGTTCATACAAATCCCTTTCCCAATCGCGCCGCTGACGACCTGTCAGCGCGCTTTCATGTGACGGGTCCGGGCCGCACCCGAACGCGCCAAATGGGTAGAACAAAGGGATTAATCCCGGCTCATAGCACCGTGACGGTGACGTTGCCTCAAACCGAGGGGGGCGGCGTCTCCAGAACCTGCACCGCGTTGATCTTCCAGCCACTTTCCAGGTTAACCATCTGGTATGCAAGGAGATGCGCGCGACCCTGCTGATCGGTTACCTGCACCAGTTGCCATAGGTCGCCGCCGCGCGCCTCTAAACCCAGATAGCGAATACCGGCGGGACGCCAGACCATGGGATACCCGTTGCGTACCATGGCACCGAACTTCTCGGGCGTTCCAAAGATGTTGCGAATCGTCGGGCTGGCGAACGTAAACGCTCTGGCAAAATCATCTGCTAGAAATGCCTTTATTTGGTCATTGATGACTGCCTCGATCTCGTCGCTCTGGGCCTGTGCCGGCCCCGCCAGACCGACACAACAGGCCAGTATGAGCAGAAGTTGACGCATTGTGTGTCTCCTCTTTCCCTGAGGAGTACTACGAAGCGCAAAGCGCGCCGGATCAGTCTAGGTCGGTCCAGGGCCAGGGTTTGACATTGCTGGCCGCTGTCTGGAACCGCGCTGCCTTGGCAATCCAGATACCCAGGTCGGTTCCGAAATCGGCAAGCCGTTCATTCGGCTGGCTTTTGCTGACGGCCATTATGATGAATTGCACCACCGTGACCACCGCCAGAATGGTCTGGGCAAGATTGATCATGATCGCGATCAGGATCATGTGCAGCAGCCGCCACCAAAGGTTTTCAGAGTCTTTCGGTTCGGGCTGTTCACCATGCATCCGACCTTGAAACTTGTCTTCATCCGGTATCGTCACACCAACCTCCATGCCCTTGGTCGGGGACAGAGTATCACAGATGGCGGCGCCCGCCAGCGGGCGCCGCCATCCATCCGAAGAAGCTCCGCAAGGAGCTGATGAGGGCTGGTTCAGACCAGCTCGCCCGCCAGCGCCTTGTCGATCAGCGTGATGGTCTCGGGGATGCCGTAAAGCGCGATGAACCCGCCGAAACGCGGCCCCTGCGACGCGCCCAACAACACCTCGTAGAGCGCCCCGAACCAGGCGCGCAGCGGGTCGAACCGGTCACGGCCCACCGCATAGACGATGGATTGCAGCGCCTCGTCTTCAACCGGCCCGTCATAGGCGGCCAGTTGCGCGCGCAACTCCACCAGTGCCTCGCGCTCGGCCTCTGTCGGCGCCCGGTAAACCCGCGTCGGCTTGACGAAATCGTTGAAGTAGCGCACCGCAAACCCGGCCGCCTGATCCAGATCCGGATGGCTCTCGGCGCTGGCCTCTGGCGCATAGCGGCGGATAAAGCCCCACAGCGCCTCCTTGTCCTCGGCCCCCGACACGCTGGCCAGGTTCAACAGCATCCCGAATGGCACAATCAGGGTCGAGGCAGGCACATCGCCGCCATGGATGTGCCAGACCGGGTTGTTCAGCTGCGCCGCCAGATCCTGGGTCGGATAGGCGCGCAATTGCTGGTGATACTCGTCCACCGCCTTGGGGATCACGTCGAAATACATCCGCTTGGCGGTCTTGGGCTTTTGGTACATGAAATAGGCAAGGCTTTCCGAACTGGCATAGGTCAGCCATTCGTCGATGCTCACCCCGTTGCCGCTCGATTTGGAAATCTTCTGCCCGTTCTCATCGAGGAACAGCTCATAGGTGAAATGCTCGGGTGCGGGCACGCCCAGCACCCGGCAGATGCCATCATAGATCGGCGTGTTGGTCGAGTGATCCTTGCCGTACATCTCGAAATCGACGCCCAGCGCCGCCCAGCGCGCGCCAAAATCGGGCTTCCATTGCAGCTTCACGTTGCCGCCCGTCACCGGCAGCGTCCATTCGCGCCCGTCCTCGTCGTCAAAGGTGATGGTGCCGTCCTTGGCGTTCACCTCCTTCATCGGCACGTACAGAACCCGCCCCGTCTCGGGATGGATCGGCAAAAAGATCGAATAGGTCTGCTGCCGTTCCTCGCGCAGCGACTTCAGCATGATCTTCATGATGTCGTCATAGCGTTCGGCCGCACGCAGCAGGATCTCGTCGAACTGACCCGACTTGTAGAACTCGGTCGCCGAATAGAACTCGTACTCGAACCCGAAGGTATCGAGGAACCGCCGCAGCATGGCGTTGTTGTGATGGCCAAAGCTTTCGTATTCGCCAAACGGATCGGGGACCGAGGTCAGCGGCTTTTGCAGATGCTCGCGCAGCATGTCCTGGTTGGGCACGTTGCCCGGCACCTTGCGCATCCCGTCCAGATCGTCCGAGAAACAGATCAGCCGGGTCGGAATATCGCTGATCTCCTGAAACGCGCGGCGGATCATCGTGGTGCGCGCCACCTCTCCGAACGTGCCGATATGCGGCAGGCCCGAGGGGCCATAGCCGGTCTCGAACAGCACATACCCCTTTTCCGGCGGCGCCTTCTCATAGCGTTTGAGCACCCGACGCGCTTCTTCAAAGGGCCAAGCCTTGGACGCAAGTGCGAGTTCACGCGAGTCGGACATGTCAATCTCCATCGGGGAAGGAAGGGCGCCCCATGCGCCCGGCCCGGCTGTCCTATTGTGCCAGTGCAGCATGAGTCAATAAATGCTGGCGCCAAACCGCGCTATTTGTGACTTTTTTCGACGATCCAGTCGAGGATACCAAGCACATGCGGCGGCGCGGCCAAACCCTCTCGCGCAGCGATGAAATAGCCGCGCGCGGATACCGCCTCGGGACCCTCCAGCCGGACCAGCGCGCCGGCCTCCAGAAACCGATCCAGCACCCCGTCCCAGCACAGGCAAACCCCCTGCCCCGCCAACGCCGCATTGACCAGCATCGCATAAGAGCTGAAGTCCAGAACCCGGGCCTTGTGCGGCATCGGCACACCGACCGCGCGAAACCAGCTTGGCCAGTCATGCCACTGACTGCGCGCCGTTTCCATCGTCAACAGGGTCATGCGGGCGAAATCGTAGCTGTCGCCATTCATCTCGCGCCGATCCAGATAGAGTGGACTGGCGGCCGGAAACACACCCTCGCCCAGCAGCCGCGTCTCTCCGCCGCCCTCGGCCAGCCCGAACCGGATTGCGATGTCGCCTGGCCGGGTGGCCTCGCCATACTCCTGGCTTATAATCCTGATCGTCACATCCTCAAAGGCGGCCTCCAGATCTCCCAGTTGCGGGATCAACCAGAACGCGACAAAGCCTGACGGCGCGGTTACCGTCACCACCTTGCCCTGTGCCGACTGTCTGATTTGTGCCACCGCGGCCTCGATCTGGCCAAACCCGCCTTGCAGCGCCCGCAACAAATCTCTGCCCGACTGGGTCATTCGAACCGGCTTGTGGCTACGATCAAACAGCGGACAGCCCAGGTCGGCCTCCAACATGGCAATCCGGCGCGAAACGGCGGGCTGTGAGACGTTCAATTCCGCCGCCGCGGCGGTTAGTGTTCCGCGTCGTGCAGCCGCGTAAAAAGCCGTCAGTCCCGAGAAGCTTGGCAAGCGATCCATATCATAACCTCAGCGTATAATGTGATGCAGTTTTACGCGATTGCGCGTGACCGGCAAGCACGACTATGAGGGCGCAAAGGGAAGGAGCCCATCATGACCGACATGCTCGACAGTTTCGCCGCCGATCTGACCGCAGCCACTCCGCTGCACCAGCCCGGCAACCTGCCGCATCCGCCGCATGCCATTCATGCCGATCATGTCCCGCTCTCGGGTGGGACCGACCCCACCTTTGGCGAAGTGCGCTGGCGGACCCTGATCAATGGCACGCCCACCGCACCGCGCGACATGGTGCTGGGCATTGCCGAATTCGGCCCGGGCCACCAATTGCGCCCGCATCGCCACACGCCACCAGAGTTCTACCTTGGCCTCGAAGGCTCGGGCACCGTCACCATCGACGGCGTGCCGCACGAGATCCGCCCGGGCGTCGCGCTCTATATTCCCGGCGATGCGGAACATGGCACCGTTGCCGGCCCCGAAGGTCTGCGCTTTGCCTATGGCTTTGCCTCGGCCAGCTTCGAGGCGATCGAGTATCGCTTTACCGCCAGCGCCTGATTGCCGCAAACCGTCTGGCGCGCAAGGAGTTGAACCCCCCGCGCGCCAACCCTATCCTGCCCTGCGACGCAACCCCATTGGCAGGACCGATCATGACCGAGCAACCGACCCACCCGATGACCCCGCAGGATTGCCTGGTCGCGATCATGATGGCGATTTCCGCCTCGGACGAAAACATCCGCACCGCCGAACTGGTCAAAATCCAGTCGGCGGTGAACATGCTGCCGGTTTTTGCCGACTACGACATTGACCGGATGAAACAGGTCAGCCAGGTGGTGTTCGACCTGTTCGAACAAGAGGACGGGCTGGACGCTCTTTTTGGCCTGGTCCGTGACAACCTGCCCGAACGCCTGTTTGAAACCGCCTATGCCCTGGCCTGCGACGTCGCTGCCGCCGACGGCACCCTCGCTGAAACCGAACTTCGGCTGCTCGAGGAAATCCGCTACGAACTCAATATCGACCGGCTGCACGCCGCAGCCATCGAGCGTGGCGCCCGTGCCCGTCACGTGGTCTGAGAGCACTTTGCAAGGTTAGCACCGGGCGCTTGACGCGCGGCCCGTGCCTCAACTGCCGTATATCGCGCCCCATCGCTCGATCAGCGCTTGCTGAAGCTTCTTCGACCGCGCATTCCAGCCGCGCGCGCCTTCCGGGCGCTCGCGGTCTTCGGGCGGGATCGCCGCGCGCCGGTCGGTATCCGCGGTCAGGATCGCAAAGGCCAGCACCGTACCATCCGCTCCGGTCATGAAGCCACCCAGCCCCGAGACAAAATTCAGCGTCCCGGTCTTGGCCGCCACCTTGATCGGATGCCCCTTGAGCACGCGGCCCTTTGGATCGCGCATCGGGATATCCTTCAGCAGGTGCGGCAACCGTCCGGTCTTGCCCGCCTGCACCAGAACCGCCACCAGATCCCGCGCCGTCATCCGTGACGCATCGCCCAGCCCCGAGTGATCGAACAGCCGCGAGCCGCGCAGGCCATACCGCTCCGCCGCCCAGACCGTCATCTCTTCAGCCGAGGCACGCAACGTGGCCGGGCGCTTGCCCCGTGCAACGGTTGCCGCCAACCCAACCATCTCGGCGGTGAGATTGGTGGAGTATTTCAGCATGTCTCGCAGAATTTCTTCCAGCGGCGCACTGTCGTGATGAACCAGCATTCGTGCGCTCGCGGGCAATGACCTGACGACCTCGACCCGCCCCAGGACAATACCGTTCGACCGCGCCAGCGTCTGGAACACGTCCCCAGCATAGAGCGCCGGCTTGCGCACCGGCAGCCACCGCGCACCGTCCTGGCCCAGCGCCTGGCTCGCCACCGTCCAGCTGTCGATCCGCTGGCGCTGCTCATAGGTATAGATCGGCAA
Source organism: Ruegeria pomeroyi (assembly GCF_021405525.1). GTDB lineage: Bacteria > Pseudomonadota > Alphaproteobacteria > Rhodobacterales > Rhodobacteraceae > Ruegeria_B > Ruegeria_B alba. The sequence goes on along the minus strand of NZ_JAGQAG010000001.1, from coordinate 736,493 downwards.
CGCCCGGTTCACCACCTTCATCTCGGCCATCGCGACCACAGGTCTGATCTTGCTGCTGCGGGCGTCCATGCTGACGTTCCAGCCCTTGCCAGCCCGCTTCCACTCGAAATGCACGCGGTTGAAATTCAGCGCGATGCCTGACACCGAGGGGCTATAACCCACATGATCGGGCTGTTCGGGGTCAATGCTGTAAACCTCAGGCAAGGCACCGTCATAAACCTTGAAAGCACCGCGCACCTCGCGCAATCCGCTCTCCTTCAGTGCCCGCGCCAGCGCGGCCAAGGCATCGGTATCCAGGGTCGGATCGCCCCCGCCCGCCAGAATCAGATCGCCCTTGAGAACCCCGTTCTCGACCGGCCCATCAGCCAGAACCCGCGTCCGGAACCGATGCGAGGGTCCGAGTGTCTCCAGGGCATAGAGCGCGGTCAGCGCCTTGGCGACACTTGCCGGCGGCAGGGCCAGCCCCGGCTCGACCGTTTCCAGCTCCAGCCCGGTCTCGGCATCGGCGACGGCAAAGGCAACCCGTCCCGACAGGCCCGATCCCGACAGCACCGCTTCGGGACCGGCAAGCGCCTGCGCGTCCTTGGGTCTGAGCGGTGGGCGCAGCGACAATGCGGGGGCTTCGGCATAGGCCGCGGAATGGCTCAGCGCCGCGCCAAGCCCCGCCAGGAAAACACGTCTGGAAATCACTTCAACCATGCCGCAATAAAAACCCAGTGACCCGCGCCGCACAAGCGGTGGTTTCGCATTTCGCCCCCGCTTTCATCATGTTACGGCGCGGGCATGGGCCGCGCCATCGGAATCATGTTCATCGCCATGTCGCTGATCCCCGCGGGGGACCTGGCTGGCAAGTTGCTGACCGGGACTTATGGGGCGGCGCCCATCTATGTGGCCTGGTCCCGCTTTACGCTAGGGTTGTTGCTGCTGGTGCCTTTCGTGCCGACCTCCGCATGGCGTCTGCTCGCCAATTGGCGGATCTGGTTTCGGGCGCTGCTGCTTGCCGGTGGCATCCTGTCGATACAATCCGCCCTGAGGACCGAGCCTCTGGCCAATGTCTTTGCTGCCTTCTTTGTCGGACCGATTCTCAGCTATGCCCTCTCGGCTCTTCTGCTACGAGAACCCGTGACTGCGCTGCGAACGCTCCTGATGCTGCTCGGCTTCTGTGGCGTATTGCTGGTGGTCCGCCCGGGGTTCGGCGGTTCACCCGGTCTGATGCTGGCCCTGCTGGCGGGCTGTTTCTATGGCGGGTTCCTGACCGCGTCGCGCTGGCTCAGCCCGCTGGGCTCGCCACTGGCGCTCAGCCTCACTCAGCTGGCCATTGCCGGACTGGTGCTGATGCCCTTTGGCCTCGCCGCCCTGCCCCCCTTCACACCGCAGGTGGCGGGGTTAACACTGGCCAGCGCACTGGGCTCGATGCTGGGCAACCTGCTCTTGCTGGTGGCCTATGCCCATGCCCCGGCAACCCGGCTTGCACCGCTGGTCTATTTCCAGCTTCTTGCCGCGACCGGGTTGGGCTGGGCAGTGTTCGGCGATCTGCCCGATCTGTGGACATGGGCGGGATTGTCACTGGTCCTGGGCGCCGGTCTTGCCTCGGCCCTGCTGCGCCGCTGACCAGCCGCCCGCCGCCCGGATCCGGGTCGAGCTGACATCGACCATCGGCACATTGACGAAACACCAGGCCGGAGCCTGCGAGCGCCCCAGCAGGTGCCGCGCGTGACCGTCGATCCGATAGGGTGCATAGGCCCGCGCCGCCGGAGACATCCGGGCCGAGATCCGATCCCCCGGCCGCGCCAGCACACCGACCGGCACCGTTTCCATGATCTGACGCCAGTCCTGCCAACGGTTCAACTGCGCCAGGTTGTCGGCGCCCATCAGCCAGACAAACCGCACCCGCGGATAAATCCGCCTGAGCGCCGCAATCGTGTCTGCCGTTGCCCGCGTGCCCAGATGGGTCTCGATATCGGTGACATCCACGCGGGGATGCCGCATCATCGCGCGGGCCGCTTCCATACGCCGATCCAGCGGCGCCGGACCTCGTGTCTTGAGCGGGTTGCCGGGCGTCACCAACCACCAGATCCGGTCCAGCCCGAACATCTTCAGCGCTTCGCGCGTCACATGCACATGCCCCGCATGCGGCGGATCAAACGACCCGCCAAACAGCCCGATCACCTGCCCGGGCCGCGCATATGGAAAACCCTGTCTCATGAACTGCTTGCTTGGCGCTTGCGTCCGGCCTTGTCAATCGGCAGGCCGCACCGCATCGCCCAGCCTGATCAGGCCCGGCTCCAACACCTCGGCGCACCAGCCGCCATGACCGCGCACCGCCGAATAGCCGCCGGAGCCAAATGTCTCTTCCATCCGGGAACAGGGCGCACAGATCACTGTCAAGCGCAGAACCGCCCCGCCCAGCCGCAAAGGCCGATCCTTGAGCGCCGCCAGGTTGATCCCCTCGACCACGATATTGCGCCGCAGTTCCAAGGGCGACACTGCCCCGCGCCCCAGATACGACCCGATGGCACCCAGATGCTCGCCCTGCACCAGCGTCACCGCCCGCTTGCCGGGCCGCCCGTGATCGCCCGCCAGACCATCAAGCCCGACAAGAACCGCGTCAACCGCGACCAGCGCCGCGCGCCGCTCGGGCCGCAGCCCGATCCAGCCGACCCGCCCCGGCTGCGCCCAGCCGCCTATAAGCTCTGTCAAACCGCTCATCGCTATCCCCGAAACCGCGCGCTTCATGCTGCATGGGGGCCAGGCCGGATACAATGCACAGCTGCGTCATCTTCGGTCACGCCAGCGATTGCCCCCATCCTCGCCATTCGCTATCACACCGGCCAACCCGACTTCCCCCGACCCAGAGGACACGACATGGCCGCCTATCAATATGTCTACCACATGCAGGGTGTTTCCAAGAGCTACCCCGGTGGCAAGAAATGCTTCGAGAACATCCACCTGAGCTTCCTCCCCGGGGTCAAGATCGGCGTCGTCGGTGTCAACGGTGCCGGTAAATCGACCCTGATGAAGATCATGGCGGGCCTCGACAAGGATTTCACCGGCGAGGCCTGGGCCGCCGAGGGCGCCAAGGTCGGCTATCTCCCGCAGGAGCCGCAACTCGACCCGAACCTGACCGTGCGCGAGAACGTCATGCTGGGCGTCAAGGCCAAGAAGGACATCCTCGACCGCTACAACGAGTTGGCGATGAACTACAGCGACGAGACGGCCGACGAGATGGCGCAATTGCAAGACCAGATCGACGCCGAGAACCTCTGGGATCTCGACAGCCAGATCGACGTCTCGATGGAGGCCCTGCGCTGCCCCCCCGACGACGCCGATATCGCCAACCTCTCGGGCGGCGAGAAACGCCGGGTCGCGCTGTGCAAGCTCCTGCTCGAAGCGCCCGACATGCTGCTGCTGGACGAACCGACCAACCACCTGGACGCCGAAACCATCGCCTGGCTGCAACAGCACCTGATCGACTACAAGGGCACCATCCTGATCGTCACCCACGACCGCTATTTCCTGGATGACATCACCGGCTGGATCCTGGAACTCGACCGCGGCCGGGGCATCCCCTACGAGGGCAACTATTCCGCCTGGCTGGAGCAGAAGGCCAAGCGCCTGGAACAGGAAGCGCGCGAGGACAAGGCCAAGCAAAAGACGCTGGAACGCGAACTGGAATGGATGCGGCAGGGGCAAAAGGCGCGTCAGGCCAAATCCAAGGCCCGCATCCAGGCCTATAACGAGATGGCCAGCCAGTCCGAGCGGGAAAAGGTCGGCCGCGCCCAGATCGTCATACCCAACGGCCCGCGTCTGGGATCGAAGGTGATCGAGGTCAACGGCCTGTCGAAGCACATGGGTGACAAGCAACTGATCGAAGGGCTCGACTTCTCGCTGCCCCCCGGCGGCATCGTCGGCGTCATCGGCCCCAACGGTGCCGGTAAATCGACGCTGTTCAAGATGATCACCGGGCAGGAAACCCCCGACGCCGGCACCATCGAGATCGGCGATACGGTCAAGCTCTCCTATGTCGACCAGTCGCGCGACGATCTGAAAGATGGCGATACCGTTTGGGAGGCGATCACCGGCGGCGCCGAGATCATCCAGCTGGGCGATGCCCAGGTGAACAGCCGCGCCTACTGCTCGTCCTTCAACTTCAAGGGCGGCGACCAGCAGAAAAAGGTCTCGCTGCTGTCAGGCGGCGAACGTAACCGGGTGCACATGGCGCGTCTGCTGAAAGAGGGCGGCAACGTCATCCTGCTCGACGAACCGACCAACGACCTCGATGTTGAAACCCTGCGCGCGCTCGAAGACGCGCTGGTCGATTTCGCCGGCTGCGCCGTTGTCATCAGCCACGACCGCTTCTTCCTCGACCGCATCTGCACCCATATCCTCGCTTTCGAGGGCGACGCACATGTCGAGTGGTTCGAAGGCAACTTCGAGGATTACGAAGAGGACAAGAAGCGCCGCCTGGGCCCGGACGCGCTGGAACCCAAGCGGTTGAAGCACAAGAAGTTCGTGCGGTAGATCACCAAGTGATTGATCAGACGCGCGCGCAGTAGTCGCTTTTCGCGGAACACCGTAGGGTGGGCAACTCTGCCCACCACTCCCACTCGTACACGGTGGGCAAGATTGCCCACACTAGGTCTGACGGGAACGATCGTGGGCGGTCAAACTGGACACATACTTGAACATCTATTGAAGACCAGTGTCGTTGCATCTATATTTTGCGACGGCATCGGAGGTGACAAAGCCACCGTGTGGCGGGCATGAAGACCCACGATGTGGGCAACTTCAGCGTCTGCCCGGATGTTGCAAGTGCTTAGCGGCGCTATGTTGAAACCTTAGCAGGGAGTAAGCTAAGGCGGTCCGACAGTATGTGCTGAGCGGGTGACCGTCGAACGGTAGCTCCAAGTGATCATAGGAGCAGGCCAAACCGCTGTAATTGGGGCGGTATATAAATACTGAGCGAACTTTAACGCTCATCCGGATGAGCATCGCTGAGGAAAAATCCAATGCGGTTTTCATTCAAACTGAAAGGGCGAGTGTCTTATGCCGATTTTATCAGCACAATCGCACTCTTGCTAACGATGCTCGATTTTCTCGTGTAACGTTGGGCGGTCTTCGGGCCGCCCTTTCATTCAAAAGAGAGCGAACCGCCCTGCGATTGGATTTGACCTGCTCCAACTCGCAGTAAGCATTACCTCGAAAGGGTAGCAGCAGCAAAAACCCTAAGCCCGACCGCCATGAACAACCCTCAATGCCGACCTCCAGAGGTTAACATATTTTGAACACATTCTTCCCTAGACTGTCTCAGCATCGAGAGTCGTCCAGCGCGATTTCAAAATGTTTGGGAGAGGGACCTTATGGCTTGGATCGGAGTCTTCCTGGGAACGCTTGCCGGGCTTGCCAGCAGCATCCTTGCCTGTGTCCTGTGGGAGTTGCCGCTCTGGGCGGCCCTACTGCTCTACCCGGTGACCGGCTCTGCCATTGCAGTCGCGGTCATTCTTCTCTTCATGCTGCGTGATATTCGCGTCCCTGCCGCCGAGCCGGTGACCGGCGGCAGAACCGTCAACGGTTAAGCCCGGCCCCGCTCAGAACGCGGTCCCGGCCTTGAACCCCAGCTTCTTCAGAACCATGGCCGCCGGACAGAAACCGGTGACCGAGGACTGGATCAGGTTCACGCCGATGAACACGGTGAACCACATCCACAAGGGCGAGACCAGCGCGGTCAGCAAGACGCTGAGCAACACCATGAAGCCAGCAAACATCATCACGGCACGATCGAGGGTCATTCATCCAACTCCTGTCAATTGCCGGGCGACGCGCCCGGCCTTGAGGTACATATAACCTGGCCAGAAATCACATTCAAGTATAAGAATGTTTTCTAGCCGCGCACCCAACCGACGATCTGCCCGGACTGCATCGCGCCTGACTGGCGTTTCTTTTCCTTGCCACGTTCAAAGGCGACCATGGTCGGAATGCCGCGAATGCCGTATCGGCCTCCGGTGGACTGGTGTTTCTGAGTATCGAGCTTCACCAGCCGCGCCTGCCCCGCCAAAACCCCGGCGGCTTTTGCATATTCCGGACCCATCATGCGGCAAGGGCCGCACCATGGCGCCCAGAAATCGACCACCAGCGGCAAGTCGTCATTCTTCTTCGCCTTTTCGAGGATCGCGGGATCAACATCCCGCGCCTGACCCGTGACCAGCCCCTCGCCGCATTTCCCGCATTTGGCGCCAGCGTTCAGCCGGGCCTCGGGTACGCGGTTGAGCTGGCCACAAGCCAGACATGTCAGTGTCTTGTCACCCATCTCGGCTCTCCGAAAGCATCACATTCGGAAAGTGACATAGGTTTCAGAAGATCACCCTGCAAGGGTCGCCCTCATGCCATGCCACGTGTAAAAGTCAGCGGGGAATGCGCCTTGTCGCGCCCGCGGCGCAGCAGGCGGCGGGCCACGATCCAGACCAACGGTACCGCACCGATCGCGACCGGCAGCCCCCAGACAAGGCTCAAACTATCGGGCCACAAGATGCCAGCCGTCAGATAGCCGGCGCCTATCGGCGCCAATGACGTCGCGAATAACGACGCTGCCGAGGCGAACAACTGTCCCCGTGCCCAGGCCGGTGCGGCCGGGTCATGCGCCCGACCATAAGCCCAGGCATAGATCAGCACTGCCAGCGAAAGCCCGGCAATACCCACCAGAATCTGCATGATGATCTCCACGATCCGGGCGCCGGATGCCCGTCGGGTCCACGCTGGCCCGTCACTCTGAGTCGGGCGCCCGAAGCGATATGATATGCAGCTTTGGCAAACTGAAAAGAGGGCTTCGTCCGCTCTGTTCCGCCGTTCGGCGGCAATCAGCCTGCGGCGGTGCCGTCCACCGGGCGGGGTCTGCCCTGCTCGTCGATCGCGACAAAGGTGAACACCGCTTCGGTCACCTTCTCGCGCAATCCCTGCCGGTCGCGCAACGCCCAGGCCTCGATCTCGATCGCCATCGAACTGCGCCCGACACGCACCACCTGGCAGTAAATGCACAACACGTCACCGACGCCCACGGGCCGGATGAACTTCATCGCATCCACCGCAACCGTGGTCACCCGCCCCCCTGCGCGGGCGCCAGCGGTCAGGCCAGCGGCGATGTCCATCTGGCTCAGCACCCAACCACCAAAGATGTCGCCGTTCACGTTCACATCGCGCGGCATCGCAAGTGTGCGCAGGGTGAGTTCACCATTTGGTTGCGGGTCGGTCATGGCGCGATATCCTCTTTGCTGCACTGCGGCTGGAGACAGCGTAAAGCAATTCGCGGGCGACTCCGCAATCATCATCACGTTCCGGTGCACCGCCTTTCATGCCATCACACAAATGGGCATGTTGGCTCTATGCGACGTCTCAACACAGCCCTCTTGCCGGGCGCAGTCTTGCTTGTATTCGCGCTGATTGCGCAGATCACCGGGCTGACGCTCAGACTGGGTGCGCACCCATGGTGGGCGCAAAAGGTGATCTGGATCGGTCTGCCGCTGGGCATCGGTCTGGCGATCCTTGCCGGGGCGCTCGGGATCCCACGCCTGCCAAGGCAGGGCGGATTCGCCCTGCTGACTCTCGCTGCCTTTCTGACCGCTCATTTGGGAAAGTCCCGCTTTGCCGCCTCCTTTGCCGAAGATACACTTGCCGGCCAGGCTTGGTATTTCGGTTGGATCGCCACTTGTGCCTTTGCCGCCGCAACTCTGGCATCACTTTTCCGCTATAGCCGCCAAACGCATTGACCAAGCGGAACAGGCACCGGAAAATACCTGATATTACCGTTTCAAGATGCGAGGCCAGACATGATCACGCGCCGGACATTCATCGCCGCTTCGGCTGCGGCCGGTACGCTGCCATGGGCGGTGCAGGCCAACGCCAGTGCAGAGTTCGACCCAACACCACAATTCGTGCGGATCAAGAAAGCGTTCGAACCCGGACATTTGCTGATCCTCCCGCGTTCTTTCTACCTCTACTACGTGACCGAGGAACGTCAGGCGATCCGTTACGGATGTGGCGTCGGCAAGGCCGGGCTGGAGTTTACCGGCAACGCCACCATCGACGTCAAAAAGGAATGGCCCACGTGGCGCCCGACGCAAGAGATGATCGAGCGCGACCCGCGAACCTATGCCAAATTCGTGGACAACTCCTATGTTCAGCCCGGCGGCCCGGGGAACCCGCTGGGGGCAAGGGCGCTCTACCTGTTCCAGAACGGTGTCGACACCTATTTCCGCATTCATGGCACCACTCAGCCCGAAACCATTGGACAGGCTGCATCGAACGGCTGTATCCGCATGCTCAACGAGCACGTGATCGACCTGTACAACCGGGTGCCTCTCGGCACGCTCGTGACGGTGCTCTGACGCTCGGATTTCAGCGCCAGACCGGCGGTAATGCGAGATTCTTCTTGCCAAACGCGTAAGCGCGACCCATTTCTGGGGGCGCAACGTTACGCTATCGACCATACTGCTCCTTTTCCGGCTCAGTCCTCGATTTCGCATTGACCGAGCCGATCTGCCGCATATCGCGGGCAGGGAATTGAAAGAACAGACAGGAGATATGACGATGGCCACCGGCACCGTCAAATGGTTCAACACCACCAAAGGCTTCGGCTTTATCGCCCCCGAAGAAGGCGGCAAGGATGTGTTCGTGCACATTTCCGCCGTTGAACGTTCGGGGCTGACCGGCCTCGCCGACAACCAGAAAGTCAGCTACGAGTTGAAGCCCGGACGCGACGGCCGCGAATCCGCGGTCGACCTGAAGCTGCTCTGAGCTTTTGCGCGTCGGGTCCGCCTTGCCGGACCCGGCCCTTTCTAAGGGGCGGACCAATCCACATCCGTCGCCTTCTTGATCCGCAACCGGCCCTTGGGCCAGAGGCGCATCAGCGTTTGAACCTGCGTTTCATCGCCAATCAGCAGATCGGCACATCTGCAAGTGTCAATAGCACTCCGATCCGGTGAGGACTCGGCGCGTTACGCCAGCTGCCGGGTCAGAAAGAAGCGTCCCGGCATCTCATTCCTCCGCCGACCGGATAAGGTCCAGCACATGCGGACCCAGCGCCGCGACGATTCGCGCCACACCTTCGGCATTGGGGTGGATACCGTCGCCCTGCATAAAGCCTGACACCGCCGAGGGGTCGCCCTCAGCCGCGAGCCCGGCAAAGAAGCTCGGCGCAAAGAGCGCACCGTACTGGGCCGCCAACTCGGGATAGATGGCATCGAACGCCGCCTTGTACTCGGCGCCGTAATTGCCCGGTGCCTGCATGCCTATCAGCAGCACCTCGACCCCGGCCTGTTGCGCCTCGGTCAGGATTGTTGCCAGATTGCCGCGCGCCACCTCGGGCGCGATGCCACGCAGCAGGTCATTGCCCCCCAGCGCCACGATCATCGCATCCACCTCGGGCGTCAGGGTCCAGGCCACACGCGCCGCGCCGCCCGCCGTGGTATCGCCCGAGACGCCTGCATTGATCAGCGTGACTTCGGCCCCCTCGGCCACCAGCCAGCGTTGCAACTGGGGTACGAAGCCCTGATCCTGCACGAGGCCATAGCCCTGGGTCAGGCTGTCGCCCAGCGCGGCGATCACCACCGGTTCGGCCGTTGCAGCCGCGCCCCACCCTGTCAACAGAAGCCCGATCAAAGCCTTGCGCATATCCCTCGACGCTCCATATGCCCTAGAATACCCAAGCAAAGGCCCATCATGACCGACCCTGCCATTCTCCTAGAAGATGCCCGTTTGTCGCTCGAAGGCAATGCCGGGCGGGTCGATATCCTGCGCGGTATCTCGCTGAGTGTATCGGCGGGGCAGACGCTGGGGCTGGTCGGGCCATCGGGATCGGGCAAATCCTCGCTGTTGATGTTGATGGGCGGGCTCGAACGCGCCACCGGTGGCCGGGTGCAGGTGCTGGGCCACAATCTGGGCGCGATGGACGAAGACGCATTGGCCCGCTTCAGACGCGACCGGATGGGCGTGGTGTTCCAAAGCTTTCACCTGATCCCCACCATGACCGCGCTGGAAAACGTGGCGACGCCGCTGGAACTGGCTGGCCACCGAGACGCGTTCGACCGCGCGGCGGCCGAGCTTGCGGCGGTGGGTCTGTCCCACCGCGCCGGGCATTATCCGGCGCAACTCTCGGGCGGCGAGCAACAGCGCGTTGCACTGGCCCGTGCCGCGGCCCCGCGCCCTGCAATCCTGCTGGCCGACGAGCCGACCGGCAATCTGGACGAGGCCAATGGCGCCGCGATCATGGACCTCTTGTTCGGCCTGCGCGACCAGTATGGCGCAACGCTGGTATTGGTCACCCACAGCGCCCGCCTGGCCAGCCGCTGCGACCGGGTAGTCCGCCTGCGCGATGGCCGTATCGAGGACAACGAAAGCCGCGAGGCCGCGCAATGAGCCTGCGACTGGCCGCCCGCCTCGCCAGGCGCGAGTTGCGCGGCGGGCTGCGGGGGTTCCGCATCTTTCTGGCCTGTCTGGCGCTGGGTGTCGCCGCCATTGCCGCCGTCGGCTCGGTCCGCAGCGCGATCGAGGCCGGGCTGGCCCGCGAGGGTGCTGCCCTTCTCGGCGGTGATGCGCAGATGAGTTTCACCTATCGCTTTGCCACCCCCGAGGAGCGGGTGTGGATGCAGACCCGCGCCAACCGGGTTTCGGAACTGGTGGATTTCCGCTCGATGGCCGTCGTGGGCGACGAGCGCGCCCTGACCCAGGTCAAGGCGGTGGACGATGCCTATCCCCTGCTTGGCAGTGTCACGCTGGACCCGGACCTGCCGCTTGATCAGGCGCTGGCGGGCACCAATGGCCTGCCCGGTGGAGTGATGGAACCGGTTCTGTCCGACCGGCTTGGGCTGCAACCCGGTGATCGCTTTCGGCTGGGCACGCAGGATTTTGTCCTGATGGCACGGCTGATGCAGATGCCGGACGGTGTCGCAGACGGCTTTGCCCTCGGGCCACGCACGCTGGTGCGAACCGAGGACCTGGCGCAATCCGGCCTGTTGGCGCCGGGCACCCTCTTTGACACCAAATACCGGCTCGACCTGCCCCCCGAGAGCGATCTGGCCAGCATCTCGCAAGAGGCCCGCGCGCGCTTCGCCGACAGTGGCCTGCGCTGGACCGATGCGCGCAATGGCGCCCCGGGCATCGCCGATTTCACCCGGCGATTGGGCGCGTTCCTGATCCTTGTCGGACTCTCTGGCCTGGCTGTGGGCGGCATCGGAGTCTCGGCGGCGGTTCGCGCCTATCTGGCTGACAAGACCGCCACCATTGCCACGCTGCGCACGCTGGGCGCCGACCGGCGCACCGTGTTCCAGACCTATTTCCTGCAAATCGGCGCGTTGTCGGGCCTTGGCATCCTGCTGGGGCTCGCGCTTGGCGGGTTCGCGCCCCTGCTGCTGGCGCCGCTGATCGAGGCGCAACTGCCGGTGCCTGCTGTCTTTGCGATCTACCCAGAGCCGCTGGCCGAAGCCGCGATCTATGGCCTGCTGACGGCGCTGGTCTTTACCCTCTGGCCTCTGGCCCGGACCGAGGAGGTGCGCGCCGCGACCCTGCTGCGCGATGCGCTGTCCCGCGCCCCGCTGCTGCCGCGATTTCGCTATGTGCTGGCCACGGGCGCCGGACTGGTCCTGCTGTGCGGGCTGGCCGCATGGTTCAGCGGGGCCGTCACCCTGACACTCTGGACCCTGGGCGGCATCGCCGGAGCGCTCCTCTTGCTCGCCGTGGCCGCCGGTGCGGTGCGGGCGCTCAGTCGTGCCGCCGCCCCGCTGGCGCGTGGCCGCCCGGCACTTCGCTGGGCGCTGGCCTCGATATCCTCGCCACGGCAGGGGGCGGCGCCAGTGATGCTGTCGCTGGGCCTTGGCCTGTCGGTGCTGGCCGCCGTGGGCCAGATCGACGGCACGCTGCGCAACGCGATTTCCGGCAACCTGCCCGATGTGGCGCCCTCGTATTTCTTTGTCGATATCCAGCGTGACCAGATGCCCGGCTTTGCCGCCCGGCTGCGAAACGACCCCGGCGTCAGCCGTATCGAAAGCGCGCCGATGCTGCGCGGCATCATTACGCGTATCAACGATCTGCCCGCGCGCGAGGTCGCAGGAAACCATTGGGTCCTGCGCGGCGATCGGGGGGTGACCTATTCCGCCGAACTGCCCGACACCACCCGGCTGACCGAGGGCGCATGGTGGCCCGAGGATTACGCAGGCCCGCCCCTGATCAGCTTTGCCGCCGAAGAGGCGGCCGAGATGGGCCTGCAACTGGGCGATACCCTGACCGTCAATATCCTGGGCCGCGATATCACCGCCCGCATCTCGTCATTTCGCGAGGTCGATTTCTCGACCGCGGGCATGGGGTTCATCATGGCGATGAACCCTGCTGCCCTGTCCGGCGCCCCCCATAGCCATATCGCCACGGTCTATGCCGACGAGGCCGCCGAGGCCGCCATTCTGCGCGATCTGGCCAGCAGCTATCCCAACATCACCGCAATCCGGGTGCGCGACGCCATCGACCGCGCCTCGGGCCTGCTGGCCGGGTTGGCCAGCGCCACATCCTATGGCGCAGGCGTCTCTTTGCTGACCGGGTTTCTGGTCCTGATCGGCGCCGCCGCCGCAGGTCAGGGCGCACGCATCTACGAGGCGGCGGTACTGCGCACCCTGGGCGCGTCGCGCCGCCGTATCCTGCTGAGCCTTGCACTGCGCAGCGCCCTTCTGGGCGCCGCTGCCGGAACCATCGCGCTGGCCGCAGGCATCCTGGGCGGCTGGGCGGTCAGCCGCTTTGTCTTCGAGACATCATTCTCGGTGATCTGGCCTTCGGCACTGACCATCGTGCTGGGGGGCGTATCAGCGGTACTTGGTGCAAGCCTTGTGTTCTCTCTGTCCCCGCTCGCCACCCGCCCGGCGCGCGTCCTGCGTGCCCGAGAATGAATCAGCCCGCCTGGGACACGCTCTGCCGCGCGCAGACCACCGGATTGAGGATCTTGAGCAGGTCGGTGTTGTCACAGACCAGCGCATCCAGCGTGATCTCGTCCAGCGAAGCATAGAACGCCTGCGCCGCATCCCTCAGCGCCAGCCGAAGGCGGCAGGCATCGGTCAGCGGACAACTGTTGTCGGCATCGGCGAAACACTCGACCATCGGCAGGTTGCCCTCGACATGTCTGAACACCTCCCCGATGCGGATCGCATCCGCGGCCATGCCCAGACACATGCCGCCATTGCGGCCGCGCTGCGTGGTCAGGAACCCCAACTGGCTGAGCTGGTTGATTACCTGGGCCAGATGGTTCTCGGAAATGTTGCAGACTTCGGCAATCTCGGACTTGGTCACCAGCCGGTCCGGATGCGCGGCGCAGTACATCAGCAGCCGAACCGCAATATTGGTGCGCTTGGTAATGCGCATGATCGGGTCCTCCCCCGTGGGATTTCATCTGCAAGCCTTATTGCACAACCCGGGAAAAACCTGTTTGACATACATCAATTGCACCGGATCGGCGGCGAGGCACCTATGGCAGACCCCTATTTCTTTGGCTACGGCAGCCTGGTGAACCTGGCAACCCACGACTTCCCCGATCCGCGCCCGGCCCGCCTGCATGGCTGGCGGCGCGTCTGGCGTCATACAGACCTCAGACAAGTGGCCTTTCTGACGGCACTTCCGGATGCGGATTGCAGCATCGACGGCATGATCGCCCATGTGCCCAATGACGACTGGCAGGCACTCGATGCGCGCGAATGGGCCTATGACCGCGTCGCGGTCACCGACCACGTGCGCCACGACCTGAAGCAGCCCACCGAGATCGCGGTCTATGCGGTGGCACCGGAAAAACAGAGCGTGCCGAGCACCCGGCACCCCATCCTCCTCAGCTATATCGACGTGGTGGTGCAGGGCTATCTGCATGCCTTCGGCCGCGAGGGCGTGCGTGATTTCTTTAACACCACCAGCGGCTGGGAAGCACCCATTCTCGACGACCGCTCCCAGCCGCGCTACCCGCGCCACCAGCAACTCAAGGCAGAAGAGACCGATCTGGTGGACCGGTCCCTCATCGAAATCGGCGCCCGCATCGTCGCGGTGAGCTGAACGCGCAGCCCTTCATTTCGCCGCAAATACTCCCGCCGGAGGCGACAAGATTTTTCGTCGAAAAATCTTGCGCTCCCGCTCAGCCGCGCGCGCGGATCACCTGCATCAACGGCAGCAGCGTAGCCATTTCCGGGCCGCGCTCCATACCGGTTACCGCCTTGCGCAGCGGCATGAACAGCCCCTTGCCCTTGCGGCCGGTGGCCTCTTTCACTGCCTGGGTCCAGGCACCCCAGCTGCCACCGTCAAGCGGCCCTTCGGGCAAGAGCGCCATGGCCTCGGCCACAAAGGCGCGATCTTCGTCGGCGATCAGCGGCTCGGCTCCGTCCCGGCACAGCGCCCACCACCCTGCCAGATCGTTCAGCGTGGTGATGTTCTCGCGCGCCATCAACCAGAAAGGCGCGGCCATATCCTCGGGCACACCCGCCGCTGCCACGTCTGCCGCGACTGCCTCCAGCGGCAGCGCCTGCAGGTAGCGCCCCGTCAGCGGAAACAGATCCTGCACATCGAACTTGGTCGGTGCCGCACCAAACCGGGTCACATCAAAACCTTCGATCAGCTCGGCCATGTCGCTGCGCAACTCGACCGGATCGGACGAGCCGAGCCGCGCCATCAGGCTGAGCAGCGCCATCGGCTGCACCCCTTGCTCGCGCAGGTCGCGCAGGGCCAGCGTGCCCAGGCGCTTCGACAGTGCCTCGCCCTGCGGGCCGGTCAGCAGCGAATGATGCGCGAAGCGGGGGTGTTCGAACCCGAGCGCCGCCATGATCTGGATCTGGGTCGCGGTGTTGGTCACATGGTCCGAGCCGCGCACCACGTCGGTGACACCCATATCGGTATCATCCACAACCGACGCCAGCGTATAGAGAACCTGACCGTCGCCCCGGATCAGGACCGGGTCGCTGACACTGGCCGCGTCGATCGAGATATCCCCAAGGATGCCGTCAGTCCACTCGATCCGCTCCTGATCCAGCTTGAAACGCCACACCCCGTTACCGCGCTCGGCACGCAGGGCGTCTTTCTCACCCTCAGACAGCGACAGCGCCGCCCGGTCATATACTGGTGGCTTGCCCATGTTGAGCTGCTTCTTGCGCTTCAGATCCAGTTCGGTCGGGGTCTCGAACGCCTCGTAGAACCGGCCCATGTCGCGCAGCTTGTCGGCGGCCTCGGCATAGCGGTCCAGCCGCTCGGACTGACGCTCCACCTGGTCCCAATGCAGGCCCAGCCAGTCGAGATCCTGCTTGATTGCGTCGACATATTCCTCTTTCGACCGCTCGGGGTCGGTGTCGTCGATCCTCAGGATGAAGGTACCGCCCGCCTTGCGGGCGATCAGATAGTTCATCAGCGCGGTGCGCAGGTTGCCCACATGAATGTAACCGGTGGGCGAAGGGGCGAAACGGGTGGTGGTCATGGACATCTCCTGTTGCCGATCCCCTTGTCACAAGGGCCGACAATTGTCCAGTTCGGCCCCTGTCACCCGCATCACACAGACAACATCACTGTTTCGCTTGTCGCCGATCCGGCCGATCATCCGGCACCACCTCAAATCCGCACAGATTTATGCACGAATGCCGAGGTTGCCGGGGGCGCGAGCTGCCCTATCCTTTTGGGTGTTTCACACATAACTGGGGAGGTCTGACATGACCCTGAAGCTTTCGCGCCGCGCCGCCTTGACCGGTGCCGCATCCCTGCCGCTTGCCGCCGCCGCGGCGCCCGTCCTGGCCGGTGCCCATGGCGGCAAGGCGGCGGCCCCCATCGCCCGCTCGTTCAAGCTGGGCAGCCTGGGGGTGACCACCCTTCTTGACGGCAGCCTGCCGCGTGACGGGGCCAAGGACATCTTTGGCGGTGGCGCATCGGACGAGGATTTCGCGCGTGTCTCGGCCGAGAACTTCATCCCTGCCGACACGGCACAATTCTTCTTTACCCCTACGCTGGTCGATACCGGGGCCGAACTGGTGCTGTTCGACACCGGTCTGGGCCAGGGCGGCATCACCCGCGCGCTAGAAGCAGCTGGCGTTGCGCCCGAAGCCATCGATGTGGTGGTAATCACCCATATGCATCCCGACCATATCGGCGGCATGATGACCGATGGCGCCCCCACCTTTGCCAATGCCCGTTATGTCACCGGCGCCGCCGAATACGATTTCTGGTCCAAGGCCGAGGCCGGCAACCGTGTCGGTGACCTCGTCAAGTCGCATGTAACGCCGCTGGCGGAGAAAATGACCTTTGTCGAGCCGGGCGCCTCGGTCGCCGCCGGGGTAACGGCGGTTGATGCCTCGGGACACACGCCGGGCCATATGGGTTACATGCTCGAGAGCGACGGGCAACAGCTGATGCTGACCGCCGATCTGGCGAACCATTATGTCTGGTCCTTCGCCCATCCTGAATGGGAGGTACGGTTCGACATGGACAAAGCCAAGGCAACCGCCTCGCGCCGTCAGATCCTGGGCATGCTGGCCGCAGACCGGGTGCCGATGATCGGCTATCACATGCCTTTCCCCGCGGCAGGTTACGTGGAAGCGCGCGGTGACGGTTTCCGCTTCGTGCCCGTCAGCTATCAGTTGATGGGCTAAGGCTCCAGGCTCAGTACCCCGGATCGGGCGCCACCCGGCTGCCATCGCTGAACCGCGACAGGCGAAACTCCCACGGGTCCACCACCGGGGGTTCGCTTGTCGCCAGATCGGCGATCAGCCGCCCGGCGCCCGGTCCAATCCCGAACCCGTGACCGGAAAACCCGGTCGCAATGTACAGGCCCGGCAGATCCGGGACACCCGAGATTACCGGGATCGCATCCGGGGTCACGTCGATCATCCCGGCCCAGCTTTGCATGATCTCGGCCCCGTCGAGCATCGGAAAGGCGCGGCGGGCGGCAGACCACGCGCGGCGCAGGTGTTTCTGCGACGGCTCCGGGTCGAGTATCCGGGTCAGCTCGAACGGGGTTACATCGCCCGGCTGCCACTGGCGCGCCATCTGCGCCTCTTCCAGCCAGCGACGCGACAGCCGAAAGCGCAGCGAACGCCATTCCTGCCGATAGGCGGGCAGGAAGCCATAGGCCAAGCGCAAGCTGTCAGGTACCAGCTCGACCGTGTTCTGGGTGCCGGCAGCGATGGTGAACCCTCCATCGGCGCGACGGCGCATGGCAAACGCGTCAGACCAGTAGGCGGCATTCGGACCATCGGGCATCGGCGAACTGCGCAACACGGTGTTCAGCACCTTGAGTTGCGGCAGCGACACGCCAGCATTGCCGGCAAAGAGGCGTGACCATGCCCCTCCCGCCAAAATCACTCTGGAACAGCCCACCCGGCCCCGTTCGGTATAGACCCCTGTCACCCGGCCCGCCTCGACATCGACCGAACGCACCGCACAGGCCGTCAGGATTTGTGCACCCCGGTCACGGGCGCCCTCGGCAATCGCGGGGGCGGCCCATTGCGGCTCGGCCCGGCCGTCCTGCGGCATGAACAGCGCCGCTTGCGGAGGTTTGCGATGACCGGGCAGATGGGCGGTAAGCTCGGCGCCTTCGATCATCCGGGCCCGCGTGTCCAGCCCATCCACATGGCGTGCCCAGCGCTCCAGATTCCCGGTACTGCGCCGCCCCGAAGCGGCAAACAGGATGCCCGAGCGCACAAAACCGGTGTTGCGTCCCAGACGCGCATCCAACCCGTGCCAGATCTCCAGCGCCGCCTGCATGAGCGGTATCTCGCGCGGGTCGCGCATGCCCAGCCGCACCCAACCCCAGTTGCGTGAGCTTTGTTCAGCGCCGATCTGACCCTTTTCGCACAACAGGACCGAGACGCCTCGTTCCGCCAATTCCAGCGCCGCCGAGACCCCGATGATGCCACCACCAACCACAACGACCTCGACCTGCTTGGGCAGGGCAAGGTCGGAATAGAAATCGGTTGGGCGGGGTCCGGGCATTCAATCTCAATCAAGTGACACAATCGGTGCCAGAGATGTAGCCCGGCCTACCCGAACGAAAGGGTCAAAAATGACGCGCCGGATCACATCCCGGATAGCTGTGGCAAAACTGCACTTACGGTTCGGCATCCTTGCTGCGCAGACGTTCATACAGCCTGTCAAACGGATCCGTCTGCATTTTTTCCGGCCTTCCAGTATCGGTCTCAAAATCTGGCAAGTACAATCCCGAGACCCAGCTCTCCGGCAAATGGGTCAGCCAACGTTCCATCGCGCTAGTTTGCCTAGCAGCCCAGCCTCTCAAATATTCGGCGCGACTTGGGCTGTGTCGGGACAGCAGGTCGTAACCAAGAAGGCAAATCTCCACCGAGCGATCATGGCCAAGCGTGAGATACGGGATCACCAGGATAGCCACCAACAGCCCGAAAAAGACCAGCAACAAGATCGGCCAGCCGATCAATATGGCCAGGACAAGAATTACGAGCGAAACCCGCCACCCCGGCGGATTACCCAGAAATGAGCGCCGAACCGAGGCGGAGACTGGACTATCAGGCCGTATCGGTGCCGTGCCCTGCTCCCGCTCCTGAACACAATCCCGGTTCGCTTGCTGTCGAGGGGCCGAAACGTCACTTTCCAGAAGGGTTCGAATTGTCGTGTCGATCAACTGTTCATCGACATCACGCCCCTTGGATTGGTTCATGTTTTCAGCGGACAAGTGAAGCTTATGCGGCGCTTTCATGTGACTGTCCCCAAGCGAGTTCAGCTTCTTTCCCACCTTCGTCTTTATTCAGACGCTATTCACTGCTCGGGCAAAATCGCCATTTATGTGGTCTTAACTTACCTATATCGACTTTAAAAAGGCAAATAGGGCGCCGTTTGGGCCGAATTGTGACAGAATGGAGAATTCCATCACAATTGCGCCTCCGTCAGACTTCGGCCTGATCCAGGCGGAGTCTGTCGAACGGATCCTGCTGCATTTTTTCAGCGCTCTCAGGCGTGGGCCCCAAATCCGGAAGATAGAGCCCAGCGGTCCAACGGTTCGGAAGGCGTGCTAGCATTCGCTCCATTCCGGCGACACGCCGCATGGCCCATCCGCGCAGCGCCTCCGCCTGAGCAGGGCTGAACTGGTGGAAGCGCGAGAAACCGCTCGCGACGACCTTGCCAATGCGTTTCCGGCCCAACACAAGACAGGCAACAACGGGAAGAATGATCACCAGCCCTAAGAAAGTCGGCAATAGCCACGGCCAGCCGATCATCAACGCCAGCGCAAGAATTGCGGCCGAGTGGCGAAGTTTCGGTTGATAGCGCGGCTTGCCTAACGAGGCTTCTTCGCTCTCGGGCTCGAATGGCAAAGCGGGAGCGAGCTCCGGCAGCGTCTTGCGCGGCTTCAGCTTAGGCGCCGCGATCTCTTCGCGTATGATTTCCTGGACAACACGATCGATATCGGCTTCGTCCAGTTCTCTCGGTGGCGATTTCAGCATTTTTACGCCTTTAGGGGGCGCATTCAGCGGGTTCAACATGGCACACATCCCAGACACGAGTTATGTTCCGCCCCAGGTTGAGTTCGTTAAAACAGGTGTGGGGCGATGACTTTGGACATTCTGCCATCCCCTCGCCTCGGAAGCCCTCAAAATGTCACATTTGGGTCAAATTCGCCATAAATCGAACCGAAGCGGATGACAGTCACCTCGAAGAACCCACGATTGTCCACGACAATAGATCAACTCGGGTCACGCCAGCGATTCACGATGGGATAACGACGGTCCAGCCAGAAGGCACGCGGGGTCAGCCGCGCGCCGGGGGCCGACTGATACCGCTTGTATTCGCTGATATAGATCAGATGCTCGACCCGGCGGACGACATCGCGGTCGAACCCTGCGGCCACGCAATCGGCGATGGAGCCGTCCTGATCGACCAGAATATCCAGGATCGCGTCCAGTTCGGGATAGTCCGGCAGGCTGTCGCTGTCCTTTTGATCCGCGCGCAACTCGGCGCTGGGAGGCTTGTCGATGACCGAGGGCCGGATCACCTCGCCCGCCGGTCCCATCATCCAGGGCCGGTGGTTGGCGTTGCGCCAGCGGCAGGTTTCGAACACCCGCGTCTTGTAGAGATCCTTGATCGGGTTATAGCCGCCCGCCATGTCGCCATAGATGGTGGCATAACCCACCGCCACCTCGGACTTGTTGCCGGTGGTCAGCAGCATTTCGCCGAACTTGTTGGAAAGCGCCATCAGCAACAGGCCGCGCAGGCGGGACTGGATGTTCTCTTCGGTCAGGCCCGGTTCGGTCCCGGCAAAGAGCGGTGCCAGCGTATTGGTCACCGCCGCCCGGCTTTCAGAGATCGGGACATAGTCGTATCGAACGCCCAGCGCCTGCGCCACCGCCTCGGCATCCTCCAGCGACTCGGTGCTCGTGTATTCCGAGGGCAACATGACGCAGCGCACGTTTTCTGCACCCAAGGCGTCGGCCGCTATTGCCGCCACCAGCGCCGAATCCACACCGCCAGAGAGGCCCAGCAGCGCCTTGGCAAAGCCGGCCTTGCGCATGTAATCGCGCAGGCTTTCGACCATCACGCGGTAATCCTGCTCCCATGCGTCGGGCAGCAGCGCCACTTCTCCCTTGGCGATCCGCCAGCCCTCGGGTCCGCGCTCCAGATCGACATGCGTGATTGCCTCGTCAAAGACCGGCATGCGAAAGGCCAGCGCGCCGCCTGGATTCAGGCCGAATGTGCCGCCATCGAACACCTGATCGTCCTGCCCACCCACCATGTTGAGATAGATCAGCGGCAGGCCGGTTTCGACCACCCGCGCCACCATCTGGTTGATCCGAGTATCGTACTTGTCGCGGTAATAGGGCGAGCCATTGGGCACCAGCAAAAACTCGGCCCCGGTTTCGGCCAGAGTCTCGGCCACGTCCTCGTGCCAGGCATCCTCGCAGATCGGGCTGCCGATGCGGGTGTTGCCCACCGAATACGGCCCCCCCAGCGGCCCGGCATCGAAAATGCGCACCTCGTCGAACACCGTCTCGTTGGGCAGGTGGGTCTTGAGCGAGCGGCTGACGATCTTGCCACCCCGCAGGATCAGGTAGGCGTTATAGAGCTTGCCGTCCTCGACCCAGGGGCCACCTATGGCCAGCGCCGGGCCATCGGCGCACTCCTCGGCCAGCGCCTCGACCATGGCTATGGCGGCATCATGAAACACCGGCTTCATCACCAGATCTTGCGTGTTGTACCCGGTCACGAACATTTCGGGCAGCGCCACCAGGTCGGCCCCCGCCGCGCGTCCCCGCTCCCAGGCCATGCGGGCCTTGGCGGCATTGCCAGCCAGGTCGCCCACGGTGGGGTTGAGCTGCGCCAGAGTGATACGGAAACGGTCGGCCATGATGCCCCCTTGCCCTTGCTCCTGATCTGCCGATTTATCAGATCGACGCGCGAGGAAAAGCCAAATGCGGCAAAAGACATTGCCCCTTGCCCGGACCTGCCTTAATTTCGCGGTGCCGCATTCAGACGGTCGACAGGGCAGACAGAGGCACCAATGACCAGAAACCGCAGACGCATCGCATTTGCCGCCATCCTGGCCATGGCCCCTGCGGCCTATGCCCAGCAGAACCAGGTCCTGACCACGCAGGACGAGATCGGCGGCGTCTACGAGGGCACGTTCCGGGGCGGCCTGCAACATGGCACCGGCACCTATCGGCTGCCCAACGGCTATGAATACAGCGGCGAATGGGTCGATGGCGAGATCCGCGGCCGCGGCGTCGCGCGCTTTCCCAACGGGTCGGTCTACGAGGGCAGCTTTGCCCAGGGCAAGCCCGAAGGCATGGGCAAGATCACCTTTTCAGATGGAGGTACCTACGAGGGAGAATGGTCGGACGGTGTGATCAACGGCCAGGGTGTCGCGATCTATGCCAACGGTGTACGGTACGAAGGCGGGTTCCGTGATGCCAAACATCATGGCAAGGGCGTGATGCAAAGCCCCGGTGGATATGTCTATGATGGCGACTGGGTCGACGGCCAGAAAGAGGGGTTGGGCAAGATCACCTATCCCGACGGCGCCGTCTACGAGGGCGGCATCGTCGCGGGGCAGCGTCATGGCGAGGGCACGCTGACCCTGCCCGACGGGCTGGTCTATGTGGGCTTCTGGGCCGATGGCCAGATCAACGGCAAGGGCACGCTGACCCAGGCCAATGGCGATGTCTACGAAGGCGACCTGATCGCTGGCCGTCGCGAAGGCAAGGGCAAGGTCACCTATGCCAATGGCGATGTCTATCAAGGTGATTTCACCGATGACCGGCGCGAGGGTCAGGGCATCTTCACCGGCACCGACGGCTACAGCTATGCCGGCTCCTGGGTTGCGGGTCAGATCGAGGGCCAGGGTCGCGTCACCTATCCCGATGGCTCTGTCTACGAGGGCAATTTCCGCGCCGATCTGGCCGATGGCCAGGGCAAGATCACCTATCCCGACGGGTCAAGCTATGAGGGCGATTGGGTCGCCGGCGTGATTGAGGGCACCGGTACCGCGATCTATGCCAATGGCATCGTCTACAAGGGCACCTTCAAGAATGCCAAGAACCACGGCCAGGGCATCATGACCTATGCCGACGGCTATCGCTACGAGGGCGAATGGCTGGACGGGGTCCGCCACGGACAGGGCAAGGCCACCTATCCCGATGGATCGGTCTATACCGGGCAATATGTCAACGGCCAGCGCGAGGGCGACGGCGAGATCGTGATGGCCGACGGGTTCCGCTACAAAGGCCAGTGGCAGGCGGGCAAGATCAGCGGCATCGGTGTCGCCACCTATGCCAATGGCGATGTCTACGAAGGCCATTTCCGTAATGGTAAGCGTCAGGGTGAAGGCACCATGAAATATGCCAGCGGCCAGGAAGAAAAGGGCAACTGGGACAATGGTGCGCTGACCAAAGGTGATCCGGCCCCCGCCGCGTCTGACGGCTAGACGATATCTCCGCCGTCAAGCCGGGCCAGAAGGGTGTCGGCATCCGACAGGATGGTCCGGCGCTGATCCGGGTCCATCCGCTCCCACGTCCGGTACATGTTACCCATGCGAGGATTGCTCGCAAACCGGTCGCGATGGCGGTCCAGAAAGCTCCAGTATAGCAGGTTGAAAGGGCATGCCCGGTCTCCGGTCTTGGCCTTGACGTCATAGGCGCATGTCTTGCAGTGGTCCGACATCCGATTGATGTAGGCGCCGCTCGACACATAGGGCTTGGACGCCACGATCCCGCCATCGGCGAACTGGCTCATGCCAATGGTGTTCGGGGCCTCGACCCACTCGAAAGCATCGGCGTAAACGGCCAGATACCATTCGTGGACCTGTTGCGGATCAACACCCGCCAGAAGGGCGAAGTTACCGGTGATCATCAAGCGCTGGATATGATGGGCATAGGCCTCGTCCCGCGTCTGCGACACCGCCTCGCGAATACAGGTCATCCGCGTCTCGCCGCCCCAGTAAAAAGTCGGCAGATCACGCTGGTGTCCCAGCGCATTGGATGCCGTGTATCCCGCCCCCTCGAGGAAATAGATGCCCCTTACGAATTCGCGCCAACCGATGATCTGCCGAATGAAGCCTTCGACGGCGTTCAAGGGCGCATGGCCCTGGCGCCAGGCCTGTTCGGCAGCACGGCAGACCTCCAGCGGCTCCAACAGACCGAGATTGAGATAGACCGACAGGACGGAATGATACAGAAACCGTTCCCCCGTCAGCATCGCATCCTGGTAGTCACCAAAAAGAGGCAGCGCCTCGGTGATGAAATGGTCAAGCGCCTGCAACGCCTGTACCCGGTCGGTGGCGAACCAGAACGGGCGCAGAGTACCGAAACTGGCATCAAAACGTGCCGCGACAAGATCCAGAACCTCGGCAGTGACGCTATCAGGTGCGAATTGCATCGGGGCCGGAAACTGGTGGCCGCTCGGGGGTCGCTTGCGGTTTTCGGCATCATAGTTCCAACTGCCGCCAGCAGGCTGATTACCCTCCATCAACAACCCAGTCTTGCGGCGCATGTCGCGATAGAACCATTCCATGCGCAACTGGCTGCGCCCCTTTGCCCAGTCCTCGAAATCGCGCCGGGACGCGATGAACCGCGTATCGGGAAGTAGCCTCACCTTGAGCGGCAGCTCTCGAAGCTGCCCGATCAACCGCCACTCGCCGGGCGTGGTGACCAGAACCTCGGTCGCGCCGGTTTCACCGGCCCGGCGCAGCAATTCGTCGCCAACGGAACCGCCCGTATCCGGATCGTCGAGCCGAGAATACGCGACCCGCCACCCTGCCCGGCGCAGCTGTTCGGCAAACTTGCGCATCGCCGCCAGCACCAGCGCGATTTTTTTGGGGTGATGCGGAACATATTCGGCCTCGGCGGCGACCTCGGCCATGACAACGCAATCGGTGTTTGGGTCCGCCTCGGCCAGCGCGGAGAGGCCGGCGCTCAATTGATCACCCAGAACAAGGATGAGACGGGTCACCAGGGAACCTCTTTCCCGGCCCAATCATAGAACCCACCACTCTGCTCGGGGGTAAGCCCCTCGATCACGCGCAACAGGTTCGACGCCGCTTCGTTCGGCAAGACCGCCGGATGGCGGCCAAGGTATTTCTCGGTAAAGGCGGTGGCGACTGTACCGGGATGCAAGGCGACACAGACGGCCTGCTTGTGGCTGCGCGCAAGCTCGATGGCTGCGGTTCGGACGATCTGGTTCAACGCCGCCTTGGACGCGCGATAGCTGACCCATCCGCCCAACCGGTTGTCACCGATCGACCCGACCCGCGCGGAAAGCACCGCGCATACGCTACGGGATTCTCTCGGCAACAGTCGGCCCGCCTCACGCAGGACAAGGGCCGGGCCGATGGCATTCAGGGCGAATTGGTCGGCCATGGCCTGCGCCGACAGGGCGCGCAACGATTTCTCTGGCCCGGCACCGTTGATTTCCAGCGCGCCTGTCGCCACCAAAACCAGATCATACGGGGTATCGAGCCCTTGCAAGATCCGCGCACTCCTCTGATCATCGGTCAGGTCCAGCCCATCGGCAGAGCGCGACAGGCCGGTCACGGACATGCCGCGCGCTTCAAGCTGCGCCGCAATGGCCGCACCGATCCCCCCCGAAGCACCAATAACAAGAGCCTTTTTCATGCTTCCGCAGCTAGCTGGACTGGCAACGACTTCAATATCAGCGCCACGTCCGAGACAGCATTTTCTCCCTTTCCATTCCCGCGCGGGCCGGTATAACCTTGCCGCATGATCAACCGCGCAGACATAGCATCGACCGGCACCGCCATTTCTGGCGCCGCTCTGCGTGGCCTACTGATCCTAATCCGCCTCTGAGCGTGCCCTTTCGGCGCGCCCGCTCAGAGGAGGAGGCTTGCGCGCCATTTGGCTTAGGACAGATACGAAAGTTACCGACATGACCCATGCGACCGACCAAGACCGCGTCTTGATCTTTGACACCACCTTGCGCGACGGCGAGCAGAGCCCGGGCGCCACCATGACCCATTCAGAAAAGCTCGAGATCGCCGAGATGCTCGACGAGATGGGCGTGGATATCATCGAAGCGGGCTTCCCCATCGCCTCGGAAGGGGACTTCAAAGCGGTGAGCGAGATCGCCAAGCGTTCGAAAAACAGCCGCATCTGCGGGCTGGCGCGCGCCAATTTCGCCGATATCGACCGCTGCTGGGAGGCGGTGAAACACGCCGAACATAACCGCATTCACACGTTTATCGGGACGTCACCGCTGCACCGCGCCATTCCCAACCTGACCCAGGACGAAATGGCCGAGAAGATCCACGAAACGGTCAGCCACGCCCGCAACCTGTGCGAAAACGTGCAATGGTCGCCGATGGATGCGACCCGGACCGAATGGGACTACCTGTGCCGTGTGATCGAAATCGCGATCAAGGCCGGCGCCACGACCATCAATATCCCCGATACCGTGGGCTATACCGCCCCCGCCGAAAGCGCCGATCTGATCCGACGGCTGATCGAAACGGTGCCGGGTGCCGACGATGTGATCTTTGCCACCCATTGCCACAACGACCTCGGCATGGCGACGGCCAACAGCCTTGCCGCCGTGGCAGGTGGCGCGCGCCAGATCGAATGCACCATCAACGGGTTGGGCGAACGCGCCGGCAACACCGCCCTGGAAGAGGTGGTGATGGCAATGAAGACCCGCCACGACATCATGCCCTGGCACACCGGGATCGACACCACCAAGATCATGGCGATCTCGCGCCGTGTGGCGACCGTGTCCGGGTTCAACGTGCAGTTCAACAAGGCCATCGTGGGCAAGAACGCATTCGCCCATGAAAGCGGCATCCACCAGGACGGGATGCTGAAGAACCGCGAGAATTTCGAGATCATGCGGCCAGAGGATATCGGCCTCTCGGGCACCTCGTTGCCACTGGGCAAGCATTCGGGGCGCGCGGCGCTGCGCGACAAGCTCGAACACCTCGGCTATGAGGTGGGCGACAACCAGCTCAAGGACATCTTCGTTCGGTTCAAGGAACTGGCCGACCGCAAGAAAGAGGTGTTCGACGACGATGTGATCGCGCTGATGCGCTCGGGCGAGAATGCCGAACAGGACCATTTGCAGCTGGTCTCGATGAAGGTGATCTGCGGCACCGGTGGCCCGGCCGAGGCGACGGTCGAGATGGAGATCGACGGCAAGGATGTCAGCGCGACCGCGCATGGCGACGGGCCGGTAGATGCCAGTTTCAAAGCGATCCGCGAGCTGCATCCCAACAAGGCACATCTGCAGCTCTACCAGGTGCATGCGGTGACCGAAGGCACCGACGCCCAGGCCACGGTCAGCGTTCGGCTGGAAGAGGACGGGATGATTGCCACCGGCGAGTCCGCCAATACCGACACGGTGGTGGCCAGCGCCAAGGCCTATATCAACGCACTCAACCGTCTGATCGTACGGCGCGAGAAGGCTGGCCCCGGCGCCGATACGCGCGAGATCAGCTACAAGGACCTGACCTGACGCCTTGGTAGATCGGAATTCTGCAAGAATTCCGAAACGGAAAACTTCGTTTTCCGGGCCGTTTTCCGGCTCGGAAAACGGTGCCTCTCTCAGAGCTGAGCGAACAGGCCCGAAAGGCGCGTCGCCTCGGCGGAAAGACCAAAGGGCGTATTGATCACGAACATACCCGACCCCACCATCCGATGCCCCTCGCGGGCGGGCGCAAAACGGACCTCATGCCGCAGGACCTTGGGAAGGCCTTGCCGCTCGAGCGCCGCCAGCATCACCTTGTGCCGCTCATCGGTCAGGATCGGATACCAAAGCGCGATCACGCCCACATTCCACTTGCGGTGCAATTGCGCGATCACCGCCGGCATCCGGTCGTAGTCGGATTTAACCTCGAAGCTGGGATCGATCAGCATCATCCCCCTTCGAGGATCGGGCGGCAGCAGCGACTGCGCCATTTCGAACCCGTCCCGCCGATACACACGTGCCGGAAAACCTGCCATCGTCTGTTCCAGCGCCGCGTTTTCCTGCGGGTGCATCTCGGCGAGGTGCATCACATCACCGGGACGAAGCAGGTGCGCCGCCACCAGCGGTGAGCCGGGGTAGGCCGCACCGCCGTGATCCGCCCGAACTGCGGCCAGCACCCGCATTATCGGATGCCCCGAAACGAACCATTCCGCCTCTTCGACCCGTCCGATCCCGACTCTCGCCTCACCCGTGCGCACCGCCTCGGCCGCATCCAGATGATAAAGCCCGCGTCCGGCATGCGTTTCCAGATAGCTCAACGGCTTGTCCTTACGGGTGAGATAATCTAGCGCTACCGCCAACAGCGCGTGTTTCTGGACATCGGCCAGGTTTCCGGCGTGATAAATGTGCTGATAAGATAGCATTTGCCTGTTCTGTCCCCGCGTCATGTCCGCTTGCGCGGCGGATTGGTGCTGATCCGAGCAGATTCGGCCCTTTTCCACAGTGCGTCTGCGCCCTATAAGTCATTCGTCGCAGGCCCGTCGAGTCGTGGGCATTGCAAGAATTCTGGTAGACAGGACCACTCACATGGGGATCTTCGATAGTCTGGGCAGCCTGTTCGCAGCGGACATGGCGATCGACCTAGGCACGGCTAACACACTGGTCTATGTCAAGGGACGCGGTGTCATTTTGTCCGAACCCTCGGTTGTGGCCTACCACGTCAAGGACGGGGTCAAGAAGGTTCTTGCCGTGGGCGAGGACGCCAAGTTGATGCTGGGCCGCACCCCGGGCAGCATCGAGGCGATCCGCCCGATGCGCGAAGGCGTGATTGCCGATTTCGACACCGCCGAAGAGATGATCAAGCATTTCATCCGCAAGGTGCACAAGCGCTCGACCTTCTCGAAGCCCAAGATCATCGTCTGCGTTCCTCATGGCGCCACCCCGGTTGAAAAGCGCGCGATCCGTCAATCGGTGCTCAGTGCCGGTGCGCGCCGCGCGGGGTTGATCGCCGAACCGATCGCCGCCGCCATCGGTGCTGGCATGCCCATCACCGACCCGACCGGCAACATGGTCGTGGACATCGGCGGTGGCACCACTGAAGTGGCGGTACTGTCACTGGGTGACATCGTCTATGCCCGCTCGGTTCGTGTCGGTGGCGATCGGATGGACGAGGCGATCATCAGCTACCTGCGCCGTCAGCAGAACCTTTTGGTGGGGGAAAGCACCGCCGAACGCATCAAGACCTCGATCGGCACCGCGCGCATGCCCGATGACGGGCGCGGCCAGTCGATGCAGATACGGGGGCGCGACCTGCTGAATGGCGTTCCCAAGGAAATCGAGATCAGCCAGGCCCAGGTGGCCGAGGCGCTGGCCGAGCCTGTACAGCAAATCTGCGAGGCGGTGATGACCGCGCTGGAGACCACGCCGCCCGATCTGGCCGCCGATATCGTCGACCGCGGTGTCATGCTGACCGGCGGCGGCGCGTTGCTGGGCGATCTTGACCTGGCCCTGCGCGAACAGACCGGGCTGGCGGTTTCGATTGCCGATGAAAGCCTGAACTGCGTCGCACTCGGCACCGGCAAGGCGCTGGAATACGAAAAGCAGCTGCGCCACGCGATTGACTACGACAGCTAAGCCGCGCAGGATCCCGGGGTATTCGGCGGTTTAAGCGGCTGCCGTCCGGCGGCCCGGACTATTGGCGGAAAGGACCTCTTTGGCACGCGACCGCTCACAGCGCGAGGACTATGCCGGCCCCCTGCGCCGTCTGTTGCTCGGGGTCGTGTTGCTGTGCCTGCTGGGCATCTTCCTGGTTTGGCGTATCGACAGCCCGCGAGTCGAACGGTTCCGCGCCCAAGTCGTCGATACGGTCATCCCTTCGATGGACTGGGCCATGGTGCCGGTCACCGGCACGATCAACCTGATCCGCGACTTCCAGAGCTATCAGCGGCTGAGCGAGCAGAACCGTGAACTGCGCAGCGAGCTGCGCCAGATGCGGGCCTGGAAAGAGGCGGCACTACAGCTCGAGCAAGAAAACGCCCGGCTGCTGGATCTCAACAATGTCCGGCTCGACCCGCGCCTGACCTATATCACCGGCGTTGTCATGGCCGATAGCGGTTCGCCCTTCCGGCAATCAGTGTTGCTGAACGTCGGTGCGCGCGACGGGATCGTCGATGGGTGGGCGGCGATGGACGGGATCGGGCTGGTGGGTCGGATCTCGGGCGTGGGCCAGTCCTCGGCCAGAGTCATCCTGCTCATCGATGCGGCCAGTTCGATCCCCGCCACGATCCAACCCTCGGGACAGACCGCCCTGATCACCGGTGACAATACTGCAGCACCCGTGATCGATTTCCTGGAAAACCGCGAATTTGTTCGGCCCGGCGACCGGGTCGTTACCTCGGGCGATGGTGGCGTGTTTCCCGCCGGGCTGCTGATCGGGCAGGTGGCCGAGGACCGCAACGGGCGCCTGCGCGTGCGACTTTCGGCCGACTATGAGCGGCTGGAATTCCTGCGCGTATTGCGCCATCACGGCACCGAGCAGATCGAAGATCATGGCGGCGTGGTCGGGCCGCCGGCACCGGTCGCGCCCAACACCTCCTCTCTGGCAAACCCTGCAGAGGCCACCGATGGATAGTCTGGCTCCCTCGCGCATCTGGCTGATGCGTTTGTGCTACGCCGGGCTGGCGACAGTGATCTTGTTCTTTCACCTGTTGCCGCTCGACACATTGCCAAAAGGCTGGGCGGAACCCGACCTGTTGCTGGCGCTGACGTTGGCATGGGCGCTACGCCGTCCCGATTTCGTGCCAGCGCTGCTGATTGCTGTGGTGATCCTGCTGGCCGATCTGCTGTTGCAGCGTCCTCCGGGCCTGTTGGCGGCACTGATATTGGCGGGTGCAGTGTTCCTGCGCAGCCGTTTCGGAGGACATGGCGAATCCGGTTTTGCCGCCGAGTGGCTGGCAGTGGCGGTGGTTATGGCGGTAATCGCCCTGCTCTACCGGATCGTCCTTGCGATCACCTCGGTCGATCAGGCGCCTCTGTTCCTAGCAACCTCGCAACTGCTGCTGACAATCCTGATCTATCCGCTGGTGGCCGGGTCCAGCCAGGCGGTGTTCGGTGTGCGCCGCCTGACGCCCGCCGATGCCGAAGCACTGGGAGCCCGTTGAGTTGAGACGATCGGCGCGCGACATGGACAAGGTACAGCGGGTCCTGACCCGCCGCGCCCTGTTGCTTGGCGGTGCGCAGGCGGCCTTTGTCGGCGGGCTGGCGATGCGCATGCGCTACATGCAGGTCGATCAGGCCGACCAGTTCCGCCTGCTGGCCGAGGAGAACCGGATCAACATCCGCCTGATCCCGCCAACACGGGGTGAACTGTTCGACCGCAACGGCGCCATCATCGCCCAGAACACCCCCTCGTACCGGATCGTCATGGTGCGCGAGGATGCGGGCGATGTGGATGAGGTGATCGAAAACCTGAAGCGGGTGATCCCGCTGGACCCCGAGGAACTGGACCGCGCCCTGGCCGAGATGCGCCGCTCGCCGCCATTCCTGCCGGTCACGCTGGCCGATCAGATCAGCTGGGAGCATATCTCGAAAGTGGCGGTGAACGCCCCGGCCCTGCCCGGCATCACACCCGAGGTCGGCCTGACCCGTGTCTATCCGCAGGCCGGTGATTTTGCCCATGTGGTGGGCTATGTCGGCCCGGTCAGCGATTACGACCTGAGCCAGATCCAGGATCCCGAACCGGTGCTGCGCATTCCGCGTTTCCAGATCGGCAAGGTCGGGCTGGAGGCCAAACAGGAAGACCTCCTGCGTGGCAAGGCCGGCGCCAAACGGGTCGAGGTCAACGCCAACGGACGCGTCATGCGCGAGCTGGACCGGCGCGAGGGCAAGCCTGGCGCCGACCTGCAGCTGACCGTCGACTCGGCGCTGCAATCTTATGTGCAGGCCCGGCTGGGACAGGAAAGCGCGGCGGCCGTGGTCATCGACTGCGAAACCGGCGATCTGCGCGCCATCGCCTCGGCCCCCAGTTTCGACCCCAACCTGTTCGTGCGCGGTATCTCGGTGGCCGACTACCGCGGCCTGACCGAAGACCCCTACCGCCCGCTGGCGAACAAGTCGGTTCAGGGGGCCTATCCGCCCGGCTCGACCTTCAAGATGATCACCGCCATGGCGGCGCTTGAGGCAGGGATCACCAGCCCCGAGGAGACGGTCTATTGCCCCGGCTTCCTTGAGGTCAGCAACCGCCGCTTCCATTGCTGGAAACGCGGTGGCCACGGTCATATGAACCTGGAAGAGTCGTTGGAGCAGAGCTGCGACGTCTATTATTACGACGTGGCACTCAAGGTCGGCATCGACAAGATCTCGGCCATGGCCGAGGAATTCGGCATAGGCGTAAGGCATGACATTCCTATGTCTGCAGTGGCGCGCGGGCTGGCCCCGAATCGCGATTGGAAGGCACGGGTGCATGGGCAGGACTGGCTGGTCGGCGATACCGCCAACGCCTCGATCGGTCAGGGTTTCATGCTGGCCTCACCTTTGCAACTGGCGGTGATGACCGCCCGGATCGCCACCGGGCGCAAGGTGGCGCCCCGGCTGGTGAAATCGGTCGACGGGGTCGAGCAGCCCTCGGGCGCGGGCGAGCCGCTGGCGGTGAACCAGGCCAACCTGCGCCGCCTGCGCAAGGGCATGTACGCGGTCAGCAACAATCGCCGTGGCACCGCCTATCGCAGCCGCATCCTGGCCGATGACAACCGGATGGCAGGCAAGACCGGCACCAGTCAGGTGCGCAACATCACAGCCGCCGAGCGTGCCGCCGGGGTGATCCGCAACGAGGACCTGCCCTGGGAACGGCGCGACCATGCGCTGTTTGTCTGCTTCGCCCCCTTCGACAACCCGCGTTTCGCGGTTTCGGTGGTGGTCGAGCACGGTGGCGGTGGGTCCACCGCCGCGGCGCCTATCGCGCGCGACATCCTGCTTCAGGCACTTTATGACGGTTTTCCACCGCTCGAGGCCTATCCGGCCAAGGACCGCAGCCGGATTGAGGCACAGCAAGAGCGGTTGCGCCGCGAGTTGCGCCCGGTTACCCGGCCCGAGGACAAGGACCGCGCATGAGCTATCTTGAATATACGGTCAAAGCGACACCCAGCGGCCTGCGCAAGATTCTCTACATGAACTGGCCCCTGACGCTGCTGTTGATCTCGGTGGCCTCGGTCGGTTTCCTGATGCTTTATTCCGTTGCTGGCGGCTCGTTCAGCCCTTGGGCCGAACCGCAGATCAAGCGGTTCGTGGCCGGGCTGGTGGTGATGACCACGGTCGCAATGGTGCCGATCTGGTTCTGGCGCAACATGGCCGCCGTCGCCTATGGCGGATCGCTGGTGTTGCTGATCATGGTCGAGCTGTTCGGCGCCGTCGGCATGGGCGCCCAGCGCTGGATCGACCTGGGTTTCATGCGGCTGCAACCCTCGGAGCTGACCAAGATCACCCTGGTGATGGTACTGGCGGCCTATTATGATTGGCTGCCGGGCAAGAAGACCTCGCGCCCGCTCTGGGTGCTGGTGCCGGTGCTGATCATCCTGGTCCCCACCGCGCTGGTGCTGAAACAACCCGACCTGGGCACCGCCATCCTGCTGCTCTCGGCGGGTGGGGCGCTGATGTTTCTGGCCGGGGTGCATTGGGCCTATTTCGCTGCCGTCATCGCGGCGGGCGTAGGACTGATCACAGCGGTGTTCAAAAGCCGTGGAACCGATTGGCAACTGCTCAAGGATTATCAGTTCCGCCGCATCGACACCTTTCTGGACCCGTCCTCGGATCCGCTGGGCGCCGGTTATCACATCACCCAGTCCAAGATCGCGCTGGGTTCGGGCGGCTGGTCGGGACGCGGTTTCATGCAGGGCACCCAGTCGCGGCTGAACTTCCTGCCCGAAAAGCACACCGACTTCATCTTTACCACGCTGGCCGAGGAGTTCGGCTTTATCGGCGGCATCTCGCTGTTGTCGCTCTATGCGCTGATCATCGCGTTTTGCGTGGTCACTGCGCTCGCCACCCGCGACCGGTTCTCGTCACTGGTCACGATGGGGATCGCGGTGAACTTCTTTCTGTTTTTTGCTGTCAACATGTCGATGGTCATGGGCTTGGCCCCGGTTGTTGGCGTGCCACTGCCGATGGTCAGCTATGGTGGCTCGGCCATGCTGGTGCTGATGGTGGCCTTTGGCCTTGTGCACAGTGCCCATATCCACCGCCCCCGCTGACCCCCTGAAAGGATCCACCATGCCCGTCAATGTGCTCTTTTCCGCGCGCCCCGAGCTTTGGCCGATCTATCGACCGTTGATCGAAGGATACCTCTCAGACATGGGAGTCACCTTTGACCTGCGCAACGCATTCGCGCCGGAGGAGGTAGACTATGTCGTATACGCGCCCAATGGCAGTCTGCACGATTTCACCCCGTTCACCCGGCTCAAGGCAGTGCTGAGCCTCTGGGCCGGAGTAGAGAGCATCGCCGGCAATCCGACACTGACGGCACCCTTGGCCCGGATGGTCGATCACGGACTGACCCAGGGCATGACCGAATGGGTGGTGGGACACGTGCTGCGCTACCATCTCGGGATGGATGCCCATATCCACGGTCTGAAAGGCGACTGGCGTCAGGACGTGCCGCCACTGGCCAGCCAGCGGCAGGTGACCATCCTAGGCCTCGGCGCGCTGGGAGAGGCCGCCGCCCGCGCTCTGACTGCGCTGGGCTTCCAAGTCACGGGGTGGAGCAGATCGCCCAAGGACCTGCCCGGCATCACCTGCCTGCATGGGCCAGAGGGGCTGGACCAAGCGCTGTCGGGCGCCGAAATCCTGGTGCTGCTGCTGCCCAGCACCGCCGCAACCGAAAACACGCTCAATGCCCAAACGCTGTCCCGCCTGCCCCGGGGCGCCCGCATCATCAATCCCGGGCGCGGGCCGCTGATCGACGACGACGCTCTGCTTGCCGCGCTTGACAGCGGGCAGGTGGGCCATGCGACGCTCGATGTATTCCGCATCGAACCGCTGCCCCGGGATCATCCCTATTGGGCACATCCCAACGTCACCGTCACCCCGCATATCGCCTCGGAAACCCGCCCCGAAACGGCGGCGCAGGTGATCTGCGAGAACATCCGCCGAGGCGAAAGCAGCGAACTGTTCCTGCACCTGGTCGACCGCACTCTCGGCTACTGACACTGCGCCCCTTCATTTCGCCGAAAATACTCCCGCCGGAGGCGAGATTTTTCGTCGAAAAATCTCAGGCCGCGATCAATCCGCGGCCTTTGAGCAGGGCCTCGACCCCCGGCAGACGGCCCCGGAAGGCCAGAAAAAGGTCCTCGGCCTCGCGCGACCCACCTGTCGACAGGATATGCCGCTCCAGCGCCTCGGCCCGCTCAGGATCAAAGGCCCCGCCCGCCTCCTCGAACGCGGCAAAGGCGTCGGCATCCATCACCTCCGACCACATATAGCTGTAATAGCCCGAGCTATAGCCGTCGCCGGCAAAGACATGGGCGAAATGCGGGGTAGCGTGCCGCATGCCGATGGCATGGGGCATGCCGAGGTCCGCCAGCACCTCGGCCTGTTTCGCCATCGGGTCAGGCGGCGCCGCCCCGTCGTGAAACGCCAGGTCCACCAGGGCCGAGGCGACATATTCCACCGTCTGGAACCCCTGATCGAAATTGGCCGCGCCCAGTACCTTTTCCAGCATCTCGGCGGGCATCGGTTCCCCCGTCTCGGCATGGGTGGCAAACTCTGCCAGCACCTCGGGCACCTCCAGCCAGTGCTCGTATAGCTGGCTGGGCAGTTCCACAAAATCACGTGCAACGGATGTGCCCGACACGCTTTCATAGGTCACATCGGACAGCATCTGGTGCAGGGCGTGACCGAATTCATGAAACAGCGTGCGCGCGTCATCATAGCTCAGCAGCGCCGGATCGCCCTTGGCGAAGTTGCAGACATTGATCACCACCGGCGCCTGGGGTCGCGGGAACTTCGCCTGCGCCCGCATCGCCGAACACCAGGCGCCCGAGCGTTTCGATCCACGCGCGAAATAGTCACCGATAAAGACGGCCACATGCCGACCGTCCCGCGTCACCTCCCAGGCCCGGCAATCGGGATGATAGAGCGCGATGTCGAGCGGGCGGAACTCCAGCCCGAACAGCCGGTTGGCGCAGGCAAAGGACGCCTCGATCATGCGGTCCAGTTGCAGGTAGGGTTTCAGCGCCGCCTCATCCAGATCATGCTCGGCCTTGCGCCGCCGCGCCGCGTAATAGTGCCAGTCCCAGGGCTCCAGCGGCCCGTTGATCCCGTCTTCCTGCATCATCGCCGTCAGCACCTCGGCATCCTCCTCGGCCCGCGCGCGGGCGGGCGCCCAGACCTGCATCAGCAGGTCGCGCACCCTGTCGGGGCTGCGGGCCATCTCGGTCTCCAACTTGTAGGTGGCAAAACTGTCATAACCCAGGAGCGCGGCGCGCTCCTCGCGCAGCGCCAGGATCTCGGTCGCGATGGCGCGGTTGTCGGTCTTGCCGCCATTGGCCCCACGCGCCACCCAGGCGCGATAGGCCCGCGCGCGCAGATCGCGGCGCGGCGAGAATTGCAGGAAGGGCACGATCAGCGAGCGCGACAGGGTCATCACCGGCCCGGCGGCCTGTTTCTCTTGCCCTGCCGCGCGGGCGGCGGCGGTGACGAAATCGGGTAACCCCTCCAGATCGTCCTCGGACAGGTCCATGAACCAGTCGCGCTCGTCCGCCAGCAGGTTCTGGGTGAATTCGGTACCCAGCACCGCCAGCCGCGCCTTTATCTCCTTCATCCGCGCCTCGGCCTCACCGCTCAGCGCCGCGCCCGAACGAACAAAGCCACGATGGGTCAGCATCAGTACCCGCTGCTGTTCGTCCGTCAGTTCCAGATCCTCGCGCGCCTCCCACACGGCGGCGACGCGGGCGAACAGCGCCTTGTTGGCCGAAATCTCGGAGAAATGCCCCGCCAACTGGGGCGAGAACGCGCGCTGCAACTCTTCTCGCGCCGGATTGCTGTCCGCCCCCGCCACGGTAAAGAACACGCCCAAAACCCGGTCCAGTGCACCGCCCGCCGCCTCGAGCGCCTCGACAACATTGGCAAAGGTCGGCGCCTCGGGGCTGTCGGCGATGGCAGCGATCTCGGCCCTGTGTTCGGCAAGCGCCGCCTCCAGCGCCGGGGCGAAATCGCTGTCCGCGATCCGGTCGAACGGGGCGATGTCGAACGGGGTCTGCCAATCGGCAAGGATGGGGTTGGTCATGCGGCTCTCCTTTGTCCGACAAGCTAGGAGCGCGCGCGGGAATGGTCCAGAGGTGCCGGACCGAAACCGGGTTGCATCTGCGCGCCCTCCCCCTCAGGGTCGGGCGCAAGGAGGAGACACGATGAAAAAGACCAACCGCCCCGCAGGCCCGATGACCACCGCCATTCACGCCGGAGAGTCCCCGGACCCGGCAACGCTGGCCTCGGCGCCGCCGATCCACATGTCCTCGACCTATGTGTCCGAGGATGTGTTGGGCTTTTCCGCCCATGACCTGACCCCGCAAAGCCCCTATGCCTATTCACGCTGGGCCAATCCCACCGTCGCGATGCTCGAGGCCAAGATCGCCGCGATGCAGGGGACCGAGGCCTGCCTGTGTACCGCATCCGGCATGGCGGCGGCGGCGGCGATCTTCTTCACCTTCCTGTCGGCGGGCGATCATGTGATCGTGTCGGATGTCTCTTATGCGGGCGTGGCCGAACTGGCGCGCGACACGCTGCCCCGGATGGGAATCGCGGTCAGCACCGTGGACATGTCCGACCTTGCCGCAGTGTCGGCGGCGATCCGGCCCGAGACCAGGCTTATCCATACCGAGACCCCGGTGAACCCGATCGGGCGGCTGACCGATCTGGCCGCGATCTCGGCCCTGGCACGGCAGGCAGGCGCGCTGCTGAGCTGTGACGCCACCTTTGCCTCGCCGCTGGGAATGGACACGGTCGCATTGGGCGTCGATCTGACCATGCATTCGGTGACCAAGTATATCTGCGGCCATGGCGATGCAGTGGCGGGCGCGGTCTGTGGCCGGGCCGATCTGGTCTCGCAAATGCGGGTCGAGGCGGCGATCCATCACGGCGGGGTGCTGTCGCCCTTCAACGCCTGGCTGATCGCACGCGGGGCCGCCACGCTGCCCCTGCGGATGAAGGCGCATGCGGCGGGCGCCCAGGCTGTGGCCGAATGGCTGGAGGCCGATCCGCGCGTCGGTCGGGTGATCTATCCGGGTCTCGCTTCGCATCCGCAGGCAGAGCTGGCCGCGCGGCAGATGTCGAACATGTCGGCGATGATCTCGTTCCAGGTGGGCGATGCCGCCACGGGCGAACGTCTGGCCCGGCAGATGATCGAGCGGCTAGAGGTGATCCATTATGCCGTGTCGCTGGGCCATCACCGCAGCCTGATCTTCTGGATGGGGACCGAGGGGCTGATGGAGACCTCGTTCCGGCTGGAGGGCGCCCAGCTGGAGGCCTATCGCGCCTATGCCGGCGACGGGATTTTCCGTCTGTCGGTCGGGCTGGAGGACCCCGAGGACCTGATCGCCGATCTGGATCGGGCGCTGGCCTAGACCCACGTCCCCGGTCAAAGGCGAAAACCGGCCAAATTGATCTGGGTTAAGGCAGACCCCCAACGGGTCTGCCAGACTTGGTTGGGCAATCGTGACCGGGAGAAAAGAGATGGCCAAGACAGACACGACGAAGATCACACCCGCCTCGTTCACCGAGGTGTTGAAATCCATGCAGGGGCCGGTGTCGATGACATCGCTGGTTCAGCCGCAGCTGGAACAGTTCTGGGACGCGCAGGAAAAGCTGCTGGCCGAATCCGAACGCTTCACCCGGCACTGGTTCGAGCGCCGACACGAAGCGATCCGCACCGCGCTGGACGCCGCCCGCAGCGCCACCGCCGCTGATCCGTCCAATCCGGCCGAGGCGATGGAAACGGTAATGGACTGGCAGCGCCATTCGGTCGAACGCATGGTCGAGGATGCGCGCGAATGGTTCGACACGGTCTCGCGCTGCGCCGATTACGTGACCAAGACCGAGGCCGAAGCGGTCGAGGAAACGCTGGACGAGGCCCGCGACATCGCCCGCAAGGCGACCAAATCGGCGAAATCCGAACCGGTCTGATCCAGTCAGGGGCGGCTCCCGCCCCCGCGCAGGCATCAAGGATGCCCGCTGGTGGCGTTGGGCCCGGCGCCGGGCGCCCGATGGGTCCCCGGCGCGGTCGCGCGTTCAACCGATATCCTTGCCCAGGCGCGCCGCATGGCGGTACAGCAGCATCCGGCCGCGAAATCCCAGCAGCCGGAGCAGGTATTCGTGCAGGATATCCTTGCCGCGATCGTGGTGGTCGCGAAGCGACTCGTAGGGTCGGCGGGACAGGCCGAAATGCACGATCTCGTTGCGTAGGGTGACAAGGCGGCGCAGACCGGGGCGCATCCCCATCTCGGCAAACATTTCGCGCAGCAGCGCCTCGAACCCCAGGACACGCGAGGGCTGAGCCGGGTCACGATAGCGCCCACGCCGGAACGGATAGCCGCACGCCCTGGCATGGGTCGATTTGAGGTTTTCCATGACGATGAAGAGCTGGGCCAGTTTCACCTCAAGCGACTGCACCGGCAATTCGGCGATCAGTAGCATGTCGATCACTTCGGCCAGCTTGCGCCGCCGCCTGAGCAACCGATAGCGCGGCCAGACCGTTTCCAGATAGGTCCGCATCACGGCGCCGTCACGAATGGGCAGGAGAGGGCGAAAATAGAGTGCCTGCCCCATTGGATGCAGAGGCTGGCGTCCGCGGCCGCCGAACCGATAGCTGAGCGGCACCACCTGCGACTGTGCGGCCAATGACAACAGGCGGCAGAGATCGTCGGTCACCCGCTCTCCCTCGCCAAAGCTGCGCACACCGGTAATGGCAAGTAGGGTGGACGGGATCAGGCCGCCGCCACGCGGGCGCTGCGCGACGATCTGGCGGTCCTGCGTCAACTCCACCCGGTAGCGGCCCAGTGTCAAACTGTGGCGGTTCCACGACCAGCCGCCATCGGGATCGTCGCTGCGCAGGTCTCCGACCCCGAGATAGTTGGCCAATTCGGCGTGAAACAGGTTCGTGCTCATCTCGTGCTGGCCCTCTCGGGGTTGGGTCACCCCTTGCCGCAGATCGGGCAATCGGCCCGTCGGCTCAGCCGGATCTTGCGGCTTTCGCCATAGAGCGCGTCATAGAGCAGCATTTCACCCTTGAGCGGTGCTCCGGCGCCCGTGATCAGCTTGATCGCCTCAACCGCCATCATCGCGCCCACCACACCGGGCAGGGGGCCGATCACCCCGGCCTCGGCACAGGATGGCGCCAGCCCCGGCGCGGGCGCCTCGGGAAAGATGCACTGGTAACAGGGTGTACCATCGGCAGGATGAAAGACACTCAGCTGCCCCTCCCATTGCGACAACGCCCCCGAGATCAGAGGCTTGCCCTGCGCTACCGCCACTTGGTTGGCCAGATAGCGGGTGGCGAAATTATCGGTTCCGTCGAGGATCAGATCGTAATCGGCAAACAGATCGGCCGCGATCTCTTTGGTCAGGCGCCGGTGATAGGGGCGCACGGTCACGGCGGGGTTCTGCGCCAGCATCGCGGCCTCGGCAGAAAACACCTTGGGCTTGCCAATATCGGCATCGCGATGGATCACCTGCCGTTGCAGATTGGCGTTCTCGACCACGTCATCGTCGATAACACCGATGGTGCCGACCCCCGCCGCCGCAAGATATTGCAACGCGGGCGCGCCCAGCCCCCCTGCGCCGATCACCAGCACCCGCGCCTGTTTCAGCCGCTTCTGCCCCGGTCCGCCCAACTCGCGCAGGACGATATGGCGGGCGTAACGGTCCAGCTCGGTCTCGGTGAAACTGCCGGGTTTTGCCGTAGCCTCGGCAGGCTGCCCCTGCGCGCGCGCCTTGAGCCAGGCAACCCCGCTGCCATAGCCAAAGGCCAGAATGCCAAAGCCGCCGATGAGCAACCAGAGCGCAGGCGACCCGCCGGTCGCCACGCGCAGGGGATGGGACGCAGGCAAGGCGACTTGCAGCAACAGAACAACGGCAAAGAGAGCGGTCAGCATCACCAGCCGGGCCCGCCGTGACACGCCCATCATATGCCCCATGGCCCAGAGACCCGCCGCAAGTGCCAGCACCAGCAGCATCAGCCGCGCCCCGTCGAGCCGAAACCGCCCGCCCCGCGCGCAGTCTCGTCCAAGCTGTCGACAAGGTCGAACCGGGCCTGCACCACCGGCGCCACCACCAGCTGGGCAATCCGCTCGCCATGGACCACCTCGAAGGGTTCGGCGCCCGCATTCAGCAGGATTACCCCAAGCGGCCCGCGATAGTCGCTGTCGATGGTGCCGGGGGTATTGGGAAGGGTGATCCCGTGTTTCAGCGCCAGACCCGAGCGGGGGCGGATTTGAATCTCGAAGCCCGCGGGGATCTCGACGCGCAGCCCGGTCGGGATCAATGCCCGTCCGCCCGGGGCCAGTGTCAGCGACCCGCGATCAGGCAGATTGGCCCGGATATCGGCCCCCGCTGCGCCCGCCGTCTCATAGGATGGCAGCGGCACGTCCGGATCCGCCCCTGCATCCCGGATCACCCGAATGGCAATCATTTCCAACCTCTCCCGTTTCTCTGCGTTGCCCGTGCGGCACGCGAGATTTTTCGACGAAAAATCTCTACCCCGCCAAGGTCTCGGCGATGCGCCGGGCCAGACGGTCGGCGACCGCGTCCTTGCCCATGCGCGGCCATTCCTCGGCCCCCTCGCCGGTGATCAGGGTCACCGCATTCTCGCGCCCGCCCATGATGCCGGTGGCCGGGCTGACATCATTGGCGACGATCCAGTCACAGCCCTTGCGCAGCCGCTTGGCGGTGGCATTCTCGAGAACGTCATTGGTCTCGGCGGCAAATCCCACGACCAGCGCCGGGCGGCCCTGTTTCATCTGGCTTACCCGTTTCAGTATGTCCGGGTTCTCGGCGAATTCCAGCACCGGCAGACCGTCCCTGGATTTCTTCAGCTTGCGGTCCGAGGCGCTGGCCACGCGCCAATCGGCAACCGCCGCCGCGAACACCCCGGCATCGACAGGCAGAGCCGCATCAACGGCGGCGTCCATCTCGCGCGCACTCTGCACCCGCACCACCTCGACCCCTTCGGGCGGGGGCACGTCGGCCGGACCGGTGACAAACACCACCTCGGCACCCAGCGCCGCCAGGGCACGCGCCACCGCCGTGCCCTGCGCGCCAGAGGACCGGTTGGCGATATAGCGCACCGGGTCGATCGGTTCATGCGTCGGACCCGAGGTCACCAATATCCGCTTGCCCTTGAGCGGCCCGTCGCCCAGCGCCGCCTCGATGGCGGCCACGATTTCCAGCGGTTCCGACATCCGCCCGGGCCCGAATTCGCCGCAGGCCATGTCGCCCTCGTTCGGCCCGACGAAACGGATGCCATCCGCCGCCAGCTGCGCCCGGTTGCGCCGTGTCGCCGGATGCTGCCACATCCGCACATTCATCGCCGGCGCGATCAGCACCGGGGTATCTGTCGCCATCAACAGGGTCGAGGCGAGGTCATTGGCCAAACCGGCCGTCATTTTTCCCATCAGATCGGCGGTAGCCGGGGCCACCACCACCAGATCGGCCGAGCGCGACAGCTGGATATGGCCCATCTCGGCCTCGTCGGTCAGATCAAAAAGCTCGCGATAAACCTTCTCGCCCGCAAGGGCCGAGACCGAGAGCGGCGTCACAAATTCCTCGGCGGCCCGGGTCAGGACTGGCGTCACCGCCGCGCCGCGTTCGCGCAGGCGCCGGATCAGGTCCAACGACTTGTAGGCGGCGATGCCGCCGCCGATGATCAGCAGAATGCGTCTGGATGCCAGCATGGCGCGCGTCTCCGAAAACCCGGGTCAGCCCTGAACTTAGGCCCGCCGCCGGTCAAGTGCCAGCACAAAACCCCGGCCTCAGCTCTTGTCGAAAGCGGCGCAAGGGTCTTCGCGCGGGGCGGCGGGGCTGTCGATCACCGCATCGAACCGGCCCTCGATCATGCCATCCTCGGACTGGCCCAGCACATAGACGCGCAGTCCCGGCGAAATCCGGGAGAGATAGACCGGGACGCCCCGGTCGGCCCGCGCATGGCCATTTCCGGTGATCACCGCAACAGGACCGCCGGTTTCGTCCTGCGCGCGCAGAATGGCACGCGCCAGCACCGCGTCGCGCAGGCGCTGGATCGCCACCAGTTTCGGCAGCATCTCGGGCGGCATGGCGTTGCAATGGGCGACCTGCTGATCGGCCTCGCGCGCGGCCTGCTCGGCCTCGGTCAACGGTACCGTCAGCCCAAAGCGTGCGGCATCCGCGCCCATCGCCGCGGCGGCCCCCGTCTCCATCGCGGCGCGCGCTGCGGTCCGCGTCACCAGCGCGCCATACACGGGCGCATCCGCCGCCGCGAACACCGGCAGGTACATCGCCAGCGGGGGCCAGCCCAGTTCCGCCCATTGCAGGATGCGCTCCAGCTCGTCGGGATCGTTCACGGCCTTGCGTGTCAGGCGCTGGGCGCCCTCCTCGGTCAGCATCTCCCAGACCACCGCGCCGGGGCCGATGGCGGCGACCGCCTCGGCCTGAACCAGGTGATGACGAGGGTTGTCGTGAGTCTCACCCAGGATCACCACATCGGCCTGCCGCATGGCGGCAAGGATATCCTCCGGAATCAGTTCACCGGCAGACGCCGCCCGAAGCGGGGCGACCAGACACAGGGCCAGCGCCAGGCCCGCGGCAAAGAAACGTTTCATACCAGGAAGTGTTGCACCTCGCGCGAGCGCGCTTCAAGGCTCTTGCGCATCTTGGCAAAGGCCGCCGCTTCCAACTGCCGCACCCGCTCCTTGCTCAGCCCCAACTCATCGCCCAGACTTTCCAGCGTGCGGGGATCCTCGCGCAGCTTGCGTTCGCGCACGATAAAGCGTTCGCGCTCGTTCAGCGCCTGCATCGCCTCGATCAGCCAATCGCGCAGTTGCTCGGTATCGTGCCGGTGTGCCACCAGTTCGGCGGCCTGCTCGCTCTCATCCTCCAGCGCTTCGATCCATTCGCGCCCCTCCTCGTCCGAGGCCTGGGTCGCATTCAACGAGAAATCGGAACCCGAGAGCCGGCCCTCCATCATCTCGACATCGCGCAGCGGTACCCCGATTTCCGAGGCGATCATCTGGTGCAACTGATGCCGGTCCAGCGCCAGCCCATCGGTGGCGGCCTCACGCTCCAGCCGGGCCTGCACGCGGCGCATGTTGAAGAACAGCGATTTCTGGCTAGAGGTTGACCCGGTGCGCACCATCGACCAGTTGCGCATCACATAGTCCTGAATGCTGGCCTTGATCCACCAGACCGCATAGGTCGAAAACCGCACGCCACGATCGGGGTCGAACTTGTCGGCGGCCTTCATCAGGCCCAGACCGGCCTCTTGGATCAGGTCGTTCATCGGCGCGCCATAGCGTTTGAACTTGGCCGCCATCGATATCGCCAGCCGCATGTAAGCGGTAATCAGGCGGTGCAGCGCCGCCTCG
This sequence comes from Ruegeria pomeroyi, assembly GCF_021405525.1. Lineage (GTDB taxonomy): Bacteria > Pseudomonadota > Alphaproteobacteria > Rhodobacterales > Rhodobacteraceae > Ruegeria_B > Ruegeria_B alba. Next base: position 692,490 of record NZ_JAGQAG010000001.1, on the reverse strand, counting down.
TCGCGGTGGTCGCGCCAGGCATAGGCCAAGGCCAGCTCGGTCTCGGCATCGAGCAGTTCGGCCTTCATCGCCTGTCGGGACATGCGTTTGTCCTGCGGGTCGTCCAGTGCCATACATCTCTCCCCAAATGTCCGGCGCTCAGCTTGACTTTCCCTGAGCCGTCCTACCCATTACGCACGGATTGCACGGATGGATCACCAGAAAGGTAGGAATGCTGTATCCCAAATTCACCTTGGTTCTGGGCGGTGCGGCATCGGGCAAATCGGCTTTTGCCGAACAGATGGTTGTTTCCACTGGAAAATCCCGTGTTTATTTCGCCAGTTCACAAGTTTTTGATGCCGAGATGCAGACCAAGATCGACCGCCATCTGGCCCAGCGCGGGCCGGATTGGACCACGATCGAGGAACCGCTGGAGCCCGGACCGGCCCTCGCTGCGCTGAGCGCCGGCGATATCTGCCTGTTTGACTGCGCCACCATGTGGCTGAGCAATCACCTGCTGGCCGAGAACGATCTGGACGCCGCGCAGGAACGGCTGATGGCGGCCATCCGCCATTGTCCGGCGCCGCTGGTCATGGTCTCGAACGAGGTGGGGCACGGGATCGTGCCGGACAACGCCCTGGCGCGCCAGTTCCGCGAAGCGCAGGGGCGGCTCAACATCGCGCTGGCGGCCGAGGCCGATCTGGTCGTTTTGGTGGTGGCCGGGCTGCCACTCGTCCTGAAGGGGCAATTGCCATGACCCGCCTGCATCTGGTCCGTCATGGTCCCACTCATGCCAAATCCATGGTCGGCTGGTCCGACCTGCCCGCCGATCTGAGCGATACCGGTTTCCTGACCCGCCTTGCCGCGCACCTGCCGCAACAGGCGCTGGTCGTCTCGTCCGACCTGCGCCGCGCCGCCGATACCGCCAGCGCCATCCAGGGCGCCCGCACCCGCCTGCCGCATCGGGCCGGGCTGCGCGAGATCAATTTCGGCGCCTGGGAGCTGCGCCGCTTTGCCGAGATCGAGGCCGAGGACCCTGAGCATATCCGCGCCTATTGGGAGACACCCGGCGATGTGCGTCCCCCCGGCGGCGAGAGCTGGAACGAGGTCTGCGCCCGTGTCGATGCCGAGATCGACGCACTGATCGCCGCGCATCCCGGCGGTGACCTGATCGTGGTCGGCCATTTCGGCATGATCCTGACCCAGGTACAGCGCGCCCTGCGGCTGGACGCCGATCAGGCCTTTGCCCATCGGATCGACAACCTGTCCGTGACCGAGATCACCCGCCTGCCGCAGGGGTGGGAGGTCGGGCGGATCAATCATCTGGTGTGATGCGCCGCCGCACGAAACGTCGATTTACCGGCGCTTTGCCTGACGCGTAACGTCTGCGCATGACATATGATCTTTTTATCGGCGACCGCAGTTTCTCCAGCTGGTCGCTGCGCGGTTGGCTGATGCTCGAGAAATTCGGCATCCCGTATCGCTCGCATCTGGTGGGGCTTTATTCCGGCACCATGGCCGCGGATCTGGCGCCCCTGGCCCCGGCACGACAGGTGCCGGTGCTGCGCACGCCCGAGGGTATCGTGGTGGGTCAGAGTCTCGCCATGGCCGAGACCCTGGCCGAACGGCATCCCGAGGCCGGGCTGTGGCCCGCCGGCCCAGCTGCCCGCGCGACCGCCCGCTGGCTGTGCGCCGAAATGGTGTCGAGCTTCTCCGCTCTGCGCGGCGAATGCCCGATGCAGCTTCTCTATTGCTTTGAAGGGTTTCAGCCCAGCAAGGAAACGCTGTCCGATCTGGCGCGCATCGAAACGCTCTGGTCGCATGCCAGGGCGGTGTCGGGCGTTGCGACGGGGCCGCTCTTTGGTACCTATTCGCTGGCGGATGTGTTCTATGTGCCGGTCGCCGCGCGCATCGTCGGCTATGGCCTGCCGGTCAGCGCGGCGGCGCGTGACTACTGCCTGTTCCTTCTCGGCGATACTGCCGTCCGGCAATGGCGGGCGATGGGGCTGACGGTGCAATACGATCCGATGCCTTATGCGCTGGACCTGCCGACGCTTGACTGGCCTGTGGGCACGCCCAGCGCCGCGCGCGCGGTCGAAGCCGGCCCGTCGGTGAACGCCTCCTGCCCCTATTCCGGGAATCCGGTGACCGATTTCCTGGAACTCGATGGAAGCGTCTGGGGATTCTGCAACGCCTTTTGCCGGGACAAGACCGTGGCCGACCCCGGCGCCTGGCCGAAATTCACCGCGATGGTGGCCAAGGGTTAACCATTCTTAAACCTGCCTCGGGATAGCAACGAAGTGTTAACCACGAGGCAGGTTCCACATGGTCGCCCGCGCCCATACCGTTGCATTTCAGGGGGTCGAGGCCCGCCCGGTCGAGGTGCAATGCGCCGTCACACCGGGCCTGCCCGCCTTCTCCATCGTTGGCCTGCCGGACAAGGCGGTGTCCGAGGCGCGTGATCGGGTGCGCAGCGCGCTGAGCGGCATGGCCATCGCGCTGCCTTCGAAACGGATCACCATCAACCTGTCCCCCGCCGACCTGCCCAAGGAAGGCAGCCATTTCGACTTACCCATCGCGCTGGCGCTGCTGGCCGCGCTGGAGATCGTGCCCGCCGATGCGGCCGAAGCGACGCTGGCACTGGGGGAACTGTCGCTTGACGGGTCGCTGGTGCCGGTGGTCGGCGCGCTGCCCGCCGCGATGACCGCGGCATCAGAGGACTGGTTGCTACTCTGCCCCGAAGCGTCGAGCGCCGAGGCCGCCTGGGTCGACGCGGCCAAGGTGATCGGCGCTCCATCCCTGGCGGCGGTGGTACGCCACTTTACCGGACAGGCTCCGATCGACGCGGCCCGGCCGGGCGAGGTCAGCGCCACCGCGTTCGAGCGCGACCTGCGCGAGGTCAAGGGACAGGAACGAGCCAAACGGGCGCTGGAGATCGCGGCGGCGGGCCGACATCACATGATCATGATCGGCACCCCCGGTTCCGGTAAATCCATGCTGGCCGCGCGCATCCCCAGCATCCTGCCACCGCTGACCCCGGTCGAGGCGCTGGAAACCTCGATGATCCATTCGCTGTGCGGCCTGCTGGACCAGGGCGGGATCAGCCGCACCCGGCCATTTCGCGAACCGCATCACACGGCGTCGATGGCGGCGATCGTGGGAGGAGGCAAAGGAGCCAAACCGGGAGAGATCAGCCTGGCCCATAACGGGGTCCTGTTCATGGACGAATTCCCAGAATTTCCGCGCACTGTGCTGGAAACCCTGCGCCAGCCGATCGAGACCGGCGAGGTGATGGTGGCCCGCGCCAACGCCCATGTAAAGTACCCCTGCCGGTTCATGCTGGTGGCGGCGGCCAATCCTTGCCGTTGCGGCTATCTCAGTGATCCGGCACGCGCCTGTGCCCGGGTGCCCGCCTGTGGCGAAGATTACCTGGGCCGCATTTCAGGGCCCTTGATGGATCGGTTCGATCTCAGAATCGAGGTGCCGCCAGTGGCCTTTACCGATCTCGACCTGCCGCCCAGCGCCGAAGGTTCAGCCGAGGTGGCGGCGCGCGTTGCGGCAGCGCGGGCGGTCCAGACATTGAGATTCGGTAGCCACCCGAGCTTACGGCAGAATGCCGATGCGGAGGGTAAAGCGCTGGAAGAGATCGCCACGCCCGACGCCGAGGGACGCGACCTCTTGATCACCGCCGCCGACAGGTTCGGGCTGTCCGCACGCGCTTACCACCGCATCCTGCGGGTGGCGCGCACCATCGCTGATCTTGCCGGAGAACCCGATGTTCGGCGCCCGCATATCGCCGAAGCGCTCAGCTTTCGGGTTTCGGCCAAAGCCCTGAATTGAGGGTACCGGAAAACGACACGTTTTCCGGGCCGTTTTCCGCAGCGGAAAACGGCCGCCTGCCGCTCGCTTAGAGCTTGGCCTCGATGGCCTCCCAGATACGCCCGGCAATATTCACCCCGTCAAAGCGCTCCAATTCCTGAATCCCGGTTGGCGAGGTCACGTTGATCTCGGTCAGATAGTCGCCGATCACATCGATCCCGACAAAAACCTGCCCCTTTTCCCGCAGGAGCGGGCCGATGGCAGCGCAAATCTCACGGTCGCGCTCGGTCAGCCCGATCTTTTCGGGCCGCCCGCCCACATGCATGTTCGAACGCACCTCTCCCTCAGCCGGGACCCGATTGATGGCGCCCACCGCCTCGCCATCGACCAGAATGACGCGCTTGTCGCCGTTGCGTACATCGGGCAGGTATTTCTGCACGATCAGCGGCTCGCGCGAAAAACCCACGAACAGCTCATGCAGCGAGGACAGGTTGCGATCGTTCTCGTCCAAGCGGAACACCCCGGCGCCGCCATTGCCGTAGAGCGGCTTCAGGATGATGTCGCCGTGCCGCGCCTTGAATGCGCGGATGGTCTCCAGATCGCGCGCAATGGCGGTGGGCGGGGTCAACTCGGGAAAATTCAAAACCAGAAGCTTCTCGGGATAGTTGCGCACCCAGAACGGGTCGTTGACAACAAGAGTCTGCCCCTTGAGCCGGTCCAGCAGATGTGTCGAGGTGATGTAATGCATGTCGAACGGGGGATCCTGACGCAGCCAGACCACATCGAAATCTGCCAGATCGACCTCGCGCATTGGTCCCAGAACAGCCGGGGCTCCCACCACGCGCTGCACGGTCATATCATGACCGCGCGCGGTGATCCGGCCCTCCTGATAGGCCAGTTGATCAGGACCGTAATAAAACAGTTCGTGCCCGCGCGCCTGCGCCTCTTCTGCCAGCCGAAAAGAGCTGTCAGCATTGATGTTCACGGCCCCGATCGGGTCCATCTGAAAGGCGATCTTCATGGCAAGTCCCTCTATCGATTGTCCAGATACATGGCGCAGAGGGGCAGAGGGTTCAATGGCGATCAGCCATGACCAAAGGCATTCTCGATAATTTCAAGCTGCCCGGTTCCATCGACCAGAACCACGTCAAAGCGCATCGGCGTCAGCTGCCCGGCGGGTTCCTCCGCCAGGAACTCGGCCGCGGCCGCATGCAGGCGCTCCATCTGGCGCGCACCAAGGCTTTCGGCGGCACGGGCGAAATCCCGGCTCTGCTTGACCTCGACAAAGACGACCTCGTCACCCAAGCGAGCGATCAGGTCAATCTCGCCACCCCTGCCGCGCCAGCGACGGTGAACCAGTCGATATCCGCGCCGCTCGTAATCGCGCAGCACCGAATGCTCGGCCGCTTCTCCGGCCAGGTGATTTTGTGCCCCTCGCGATGCAAGCGCCTTCATGTCATCCCTTCCCGAGCTTCAGCGCCAACTGGTAGACCGGGCGCCGGGGCACATCATGCATGCGCGCCACCAGATCGGCGGCGTCCCGGACCGAATGCGTTTCGAGTGCTGCCATGAGATCTTTTTCTAGGTCAGACTCCTTAACCGGACCTGAACGGACACGATCAACTAGCACCACAATCTCGCCCTTGACCGGCGCCTCGACCAGCGCGTCGGCCAACCCAGCCAGCGTATCCCGGCGGGTTTCCTCGAATTTCTTCGTCAGTTCCCGGCACAGTGCAGCTGGCCGGTCACCACCCAGCACCGCGGTCATGTCCCGCAGGCTGGCCGCCAGCCGCTTGGGCGATTCGTAGAAGACCAGCGTGCCGGGCACTCCCCGCAGGGTTTCGAGCCGGGTTTTGCGCGCCGCTGCCGCATTGGGCAGAAATCCCGCAAAGAAAAAGGCATCCGTCGGAAGGCCCGCAAGCGTCAGCGCTGTCAGCACCGCCGACGGCCCCGGTGCGCAGGTCACCATATGCCCGGCCTCGGCGGCGGCGCGGCTCAGTTCGAAACCGGGGTCGGCGATCAGGGGCATCCCCGCCTCCGAGGCATAGGCCACCGACTTGCCCTCGGCCAGTGCCTCAAGCAACCGCGCCTGCGCCCCGGCACCGGAATGGTCGTGATAGGCAAGGACCCGCCGCCCATCGAGCGGCACGCCGTGAATATCAAGCAGATGGCGCAGCGAGCGTGTATCCTCGGCAGCGATCACCTCGGCCGAGGCGAGCACATCCAGCGCCCTGAGCGTGATGTCGCGCGCCGACCCGATCGGGGTGCCGACGAAATACAGGCCCGCAGGCAATCTGAGCTTTTGGTAATTCAACGCTGGACCCGTGTTTCATGACGTCTATTATCGCGGCTCGACCATTGAGGCGGGCTGCCGCCGGATCAAGGAGCTATTGATTAGATGTTTGCCGTTTTCAACCCCGCCCGCAAGATTGCCCTTTCCGCGATGGCCTTGGCGGCGGCTGCACTGTTATCGGCCTGCGAGCCGGTCGCCATCGGTGGCGGCGGTCCCAGCATCAATACCTCGAAACCGGTGCCCGTTGCGCTGCTGGTTCCGCGCGGCTCGGCCCAGTCGGGTGACGCGGTTCTGGCGCAAAGCCTGGAAAACGCGGCCCGGTTGGCGATTGCGGACCTGCAGAACGTACAGATCGACCTACGGGTTTATGACACCGCAGGCGATGCGGGCACTGCCGCTGCGGTTGCCAAACAGGCCGTCGGAGACGGCGCCAAGATCATCCTCGGCCCGGTCTATGCCCAGGCCGCCAACGCCGCCGGGCTGGCGGTGCTAAGCGACAACATCAACGTCTTGTCCTTCTCCAACAACGTCAACATCGCTGGTGGCAACGTGTTTGTCCTGGGGCCGACCTTCAACAACAGCGCAGACCGATTGGTCAATTTCGCAGCGCGGCAGGGTAAGGGCGATATCGTCGTGGTACATAGCAACGACGAGGCCGGGCAGCTGGGCCGGGCGGCGATCACCGACGCCATATCGCGCAGCAGCGCCAAACTGGCCGGAACGGTCGCCTATGAACGGTCGCAGCAGGGTGTGATCAACTCGATCCCGCAGGTCAAGGCAACGGTGGACGGGGCCGGCGCGGATTCGATCTTTTTCACCTCGACCACGGCCGGGGCATTGCCGCTCTACACCCAGCTTTTGCCCGAGGCGGGCGTATCACCGGCGGAGACCCAGTATATCGGCCTGACCCGCTGGGACATTCCGGCGCAGACGCTGGAACTTCCCGGCGTGCAGGGCGGCTGGTTCGCTCTGCCCGACCCGTCCAAGGCACAGGCGTTCCGCGCCCGGTATCAAAGCACCTATGGCGGCGCACCGCACCCGATCGGCGGGCTGGCCTATGACGGCATTGCCGCCATCGGCGCGCTGGTGGGCGCGGGCAAGTCGGATGCGTTGACTGGCGCCGCCCTGACCCAAAGTGCTGGGTTCCAGGGTGTCGGTGGCATCTTCCGTCTGCGCCCCGACGGGACTAATGAACGGGGGCTGGCCGTGGCCACGATCCAGAACAAACAGGTGGTTGTGATTGACCCTGCCCCACAAAGCTTCTCCGGCGCCGGATTCTGATCCGACCGATACGTCCCTGCCGATCCAGCCCAGGCTGACCGGCGATTTGATCTGCGACCCGGCCGAGGTGTTCGACACCCCGGCCGTGTTCGCGCGGATCAACGAGGCGGCAAACGAGGCCGCCGACAACGCAGCGCTGCGCGGGGCTGTCGTGGCCATTCTGCGCGATGTTCAGAAATCGGGCCGGGCCGCGATCGCCGCCGGTTTTGCGGGCGACCCCTTTGCCGCGCGACCATTGACCCGCGCCTATACCTATCTGACCGACGGGCTGGTCAAGACGGCGATGTATGTGGCCTCGGAAATCCTGCACCCGCTGGCCACACCCACCCAGGGCGAACGGATCGCGGTATTGGCGGTGGGCGGGTTCGGGCGCGGCGAGATGGCGCCGTTCTCCGATGTCGATCTGCTATTCCTGACCCCCTACAAGATCACTGCCTGGGCCGAGAGCGTCATAGAATCGATGCTCTACATCCTTTGGGATCTGCGACTGAAGGTCGGGCATTCCTCGCGCACGGTAAAGGATTGCGTGCGGCTCGGGCGCGAGGATTTCACCATCCGCACCGCGATGCTGGAACACCGGTTCCTGGCCGGGCATGCGCCTCTGGCGCGCTCGCTGGACCAACGTCTGAAAAGCGAGCTTTACAAGGATAGCCAGCGCGAATTCATCGAGGCCAAGCTGGAGGAGCGCGACGCCCGCCACCGCAAGCAGGGCGAGCGGTACATGGTCGAGCCCAATGTAAAGGAGGGCAAGGGTGGACTACGCGACCTGCAATCGCTCTATTGGATCGCCAAATATATCTACGAGGTGAAGGAAACCGCCGAACTGGTGCCGCTGGGCCTGTTCACCCCGTCGGAATATCGAACCTTTGTACAGGCCGAAGAGTTCCTGTGGGCGGTACGCGCGCATTTGCATCTGGTTACCGGGCGGGCCACTGAACAGCTGACCTTTGATCTCCAGGTCGAAGTGGCCGAGCGCATGGGCTATCAGGACCGCGCCGGGCGCCGCGCGGTCGAAGTGTTCATGCAGAAATACTTTCGCGAGGCCACGCGCGTGGGCGAACTGACGCGGATTTTCCTGACCAAGCTCGAAGCGTCGCATATGAAGGGCGCGCCGCTGCTGGAACGCATCTTTCGTCGTCGCCGCAGGGTCAAGCAGGGGTACAAGGTGGTTCATGGCCGGATCGACGTGCTCGATCCCGAGACCTTTCTGGACGACAAGCTGAACCTGCTGCGCATCTTCGAGGAGGGGTTGCGTACCGGCATGCTGATCCATCCGGATGCAATGCGGCTGGTGACCGCCAATCTGGACCTGATCGATGACGACATGCGCAACAACAAGGAGGCGCGGCGCATCTTTCTGGACCTGCTGCTGAAACACGGCAACCCCGAACGGGCGCTCAGGCGGATGAACGAATTGGGGGTGCTGTCGGCCTTCGTGCCCGAATTCGAACCCATCGTGGCGATGATGCAGTTCAACATGTATCACAGCTATACGGTGGACGAACACACCATCCAGACCATCGTCAACCTTGCCCAGATCGAAAAGGGAGAGTTGGTCGAGTCGCTGCCGCTGGCCTCGTCCATCCTCAAGGCCGGGGTGAACCGCAAGGTTCTTTATGTGGCGCTGCTGTTGCACGATATCGGCAAGGGCCGGCCCGAGGATCACTCGATCCTCGGGGCCCGCATCGCCCGCAAGGTGGCACCGCGTCTGGGCCTGTCCAAGGCCGATTGCGAAACGGTGGAATGGCTGGTGCGCTATCACCTGTTGATGTCGGACATGGCGCAGAAACGCGATATCTCCGATCCCCGGACCGTGCGCGATTTTGCCAAGGCGGTGCAGACGGTCAAGCGGCTGGACCTGCTGACGGTGCTGACCGTCTGCGATATTCGCGGCGTCGGCCCCAACACCTGGAACAACTGGAAGGCAACGCTGTTGCGCGCCCTGCATGCGGAAACCAAGCGGGCGCTTGAAATGGGGATGGAGGCACTGAACCGCGAAGGGCGCGGCAACGAGGCCAAGAAGGCGCTGCGCACGGCCCTGTCCGACTGGCCCGCAGGCGAGATCAAGACTGAGATCGCCCGCCACTATCCGCCCTATTGGCAGGGCTTCAATGTCGAGACCCATGTCACCTTTGCCGAGATGCTGCGCCAGTTGGAACAAAGCGGCGATCCCGGCGGCATCGAAATCCGGCTCGACCCGGACGAGGACCGCGATGCCACCCGCGCCTGTTTCGCCATGGCCGATCATCCCGGTATCTTTTCACGGATGGCCGGCGCCTTGGCGCTGGTTGGCGCGAACGTGGTCGATGCCCGCAGCTATACGACCAAGGACGGCTACGTGACCGATGCCTTCTGGATCCAGGACGCCGAAGGCCACCCTTACGAGGCCGCGCGCCTGCCCCGGCTCAGCCAGATGATCCTGAAAACCCTCAAGGGCGAGGTGGTGGCCCGCGACGCGCTGAAATCCCGCGACAAGATCAAGAAGCGGGAAAAGGCATTCAACGTGCCGACCCATATCACCTTCGACAACGAAGGCTCGGACATCTACACGATCATCGAGGTCGATACCCGCGACCGGCCCGGCCTGCTTTATGATCTGGCCCGGGCAATGGCGGCGGCAAATGTCTATATCGCCAATGCGGTGATCGCGACCTATGGCGAACAGGTGGTCGACAGTTTCTATGTCAAGGACATGTTCGGACTGAAATACCATTCCGAGGCCAAGCAGCGCACGCTTGAGACAAAGCTGCGCAAGGCCATAACCGAAGGTGCAGAACGGGCTGCCGCATCATGAAGCCCGTTCGCATGATGGCCGGTTTCTTCACGGTCGGTTTCTGGACACTGGCCAGCCGCATTCTGGGTTTCGTGCGCGAGATCCTGTTGGCCGCCTATATCGGCCCCGGCCCGGTTATGGATGCCTTTGTGGCGGCCTTTCGCCTGCCCAACCTGTTCCGCCGCTTCTTTGCCGAGGGTGCGTTCAACGCGGCTTTCGTGCCGATGTTCTCGAAACGGCTAGAAGGCGGCGAGGATGCCGAGGGATTTGCCCAGCAGGCGTTCAACCTGTTGGGTACGGCGGTGCTGACGCTGGTGGCGCTGGCCATGATCTTCATGCCCGCGCTGATCTGGGTCACCGCCAGCGGCTTTGCCGGGGACGCGCGGTTCGACCTGGCGGTGGGATACGGCAAGATCGCCTTTCCCTATATCCTGTTCATGTCGCTGGCGGCGCTGTTTTCCGGCGTTCTGAACGCCACCGGGCGGTTTGCCGCCGCTGCCGCCGCGCCGGTTCTGCTGAACGTGTTCGCCTGCGCCGCGATGCTGGCCGGCTCGGCACTGGGTGGAGAAGTGATCGACTGGCTGATCTGGGTGATCCCGGTCGCGGGTGTGGCGCAGCTGGCACTGGTCTGGGTCGCGGCCGAGCGTGCGGGCATCCGACTGCGCCCCGGCCTTCCCCGGCTCAGCCCAGACATGCGGCGGCTGGTGCGGGTGGCCTTTCCCGCCGCGCTGGCGATGGGGGTGACGCAGATCAACCTGGTGGTGGGACAGCTTGTCGCCTCGCGCACCGAAAGCGCGGTCAGCTGGCTCTTTGCGGCGGACCGACTTTATCAACTGCCGCTGGGCGTGGTGGGCATCGCGGTGGGGATCGTTCTTTTGCCCGATCTGTCGCGCCGCCTGCGGGCCGGTGACGATACCGGCGCGCGCGATGCCTATTCGCGCGCGGGCGAGTTCTCGTTGATCCTGACCCTGCCCTCGGCCATGGCGCTGGTGGCGATCCCGCTGCCGTTGGTCGCGGTGCTGTTCCAGCGCGGCGCCTTTACGCCCGAGGACAGCGCCGCCACCGCTCTGGCTGTCGCGGTCTACGGGCTGGGCCTGCCCGCCTTCATGCTGCAAAAGGTGTTCCAGCCGCTGTTCTTTGCCCGCGAAGACACCAAAAGCCCGTTCCGCTATGCGGTGGTGGCCATGGTGGTAAATGCGGTGCTGGCCTTTGCGCTTTATCCGCTGCTGGGCTGGATCGCGCCCGCGATCGCCACCACCGTCGCGGGCTGGACCATGGTGGCGCAGCTTGCCCTGGGCGCTCGCCGTATGGGAGACGTGGCCCGGTTCGACACCCGCTTTCACCGTCGCGCCTGGCGGATCCTGATGGCCTCGCTGATCATGGGGGCGGCGCTTTATGCGGTGCTGATCCCGCTCGGCTGGGTGCTCGACATGCCCAGCTGGCGCTATTTGGGCCTGTTGGCGCTGATCCTCTTTGCCGCCGTGGTCTATTTCGGGGTCGGCCATCTGATCGGCGCCTTCCGCCTGTCGGAATTCCGCCGCGCGTTGAGGCGGTCATGAGCGCGCTTGACTGTCCCGCCGGCACCGTCCTGTTCCGCGCCGGGCAGGATTGCCCCGGTTTCCTGCGCCTGGACGAAGGCTCGATCCGCGTCACCCTGACCGCCGCCAACGGGCGCGAGGTGGTGCTCTATCGGGTCGGGCCGGGCGATGTCTGCCTGCAAACCTTTGCCTGCCTCACCGAGGGGCGCAGCTACAGCGCCGAAGGGGTGGCCGAAACCCGGGTGCGCGGCCATCTGATGAGCCATGCCGAGTTCCGCACCGCGCTGGCCCAGAACGAAGCGTTCCGCACCGAGGTCATGCAGGCGGTGGCACGCCGGTTTGCCGATTTCGAACATCTGGTCGAGGACGTGGCCCTGACCGGGTTCGACACGCGGCTGGCGCGGGTGCTGTTGCGGCTGGCAAAAGGCGACACAGTATCCGCGACGCATGAGGCGCTGGCGGCCGAGACCGCCTCGGGCCGGGCCTTTGTCAGCCGTCGGCTGGCCGAATTCGCGCGTCAGGGCCTGGTGGAACTGGCGCGCGGACGGGTGACGCTGTGCGACCGGTCCGGGCTGGAACGGATTGCCGCAGAGGAACGGTGACACTGTCACCGACAGCGGCCGCGGGATCGGTCACAACAGGCACAGACCTCTGACCTGAAAGGATTCGCAAATGACCCGTAACGCAGGAACCCTCGACCGCGCCGCCCGTATCATTCTGGGCCTCGTCCTGTTGTCGCTGACCGTGATCGGCCCCAAGACCATGTGGGGCCTGGTCGGCCTGATCCCGCTGTTGACCGGGCTGGTGGGGTCCTGCCCGCTCTATACCATCCTGGGCCTGAACACCTGCCCGCTGAAGAAATAAACCTGCCCGGCCGGACCGCCCTAATCGTGGCGGATCCGGCCGCGCATCCGCGCCCAGCCGCCCGGCGACAGGAAGAAGGACAGCGCAAATCCGGTGGCAAAGCCCGCCAGATCGGCAACCCAGTCAAGCCCACCGCCAAACAGCAGACCGAACAGCAGCTGCGCGCCCATCAGAAAGGCGATCAGACTGAACGCCCGCGCCTGATGCTGCCCCACCAGCGACAGCTTGCGCCACAAGAGCCAGGTAAAGGCGCCGATCAACCCGTAGACGGGTGGAAACCCCCCGATCAGCGCCACCGGCGACCCGGTCATCAGTGCATATCCCAGCGCCCCGCCGATGCCCGAGACCACGAAAACCACCAGCATCGCCAGGCTGCCAAAGCTCTCGGCCACCATCTTGCCCATCGCCAGCACGAAAACACAGACAAACAGCGACTGGGTGAACGAGGCGTTCACGAAGGGATAGCTGACAAAGCGGATCACATGTTCGACAGGCCAGCGCCCCGTCTCCCACATCCAGGTCAGTATGTCGGGTGAGAAGGCATAGGACTGCATCGCCGCCAGCCGCCAGCCCACCGCCTGCGGCCCGCCGACGATGCCGCGCGCGCCCAGCGAGAAGGCGATCTCGATCCCCATGATGAAGAGGACCAGCGCCACCACGACGGGCGGCAGCGGATTGACCGGCGATGTATCGTTATCACTGCTCATGGGCGGGCCTTTCGCGGCTGTTGACGTCCCTTTGCCCCATGGGTAAGCGACGGGGGCCGAATTTTCCAGACGGGAGTTCCCCATCATGACCGAAACCCAGTTCACGCCGCGTGTGTTTTCCGGCATCCAGCCTTCGGGAAACCTGCATCTTGGTAACTACCTCGGTGCGCTCAAGCGATTTGTGGATATGCAGGGACCCGAGATGGAGACCGTGTATTGCATGGTCGATCTCCACGCGATTACCGTCTGGCAAGATCCCAAGGAACTTGCGCATTCCACGCGGGAACTGTGTGCAGGCTTCATCGCAGCCGGGATCGACCCGGAACAGTCGATCCTGATCAACCAATCCCAGGTGCCCGAACATGCGCAGCTGGCGTGGATCTTCAACTGCGTCGCCCGCATGGGCTGGATGCAGCGGATGACCCAGTGGAAGGACAAGGCCGGCAAGAACCAGCAGAACGCCTCGCTGGGCCTGTTTGCCTATCCGTCGCTGATGGCCGCCGACATCCTGATTTATCACGCCACCCATGTGCCGGTGGGCGAGGACCAGAAACAGCATCTGGAACTGACGCGCGACATCGCGATCAAGTTCAACCACGATTACGGCGTCGATTTCTTTCCCGTCACCGAACCGGTGATCGAGGGCGCGGCAACACGGGTGATGAGCCTGCGCGACGGGTCCAAGAAGATGTCGAAATCCGACCCCTCGGACATGAGCCGGATCAACATGACCGACGATGCCGATGCCATCGCGCAAAAGATCCGCAAGGCCAAGACCGATCCCGACGCCCTGCCATCCGAGGCCGAGGGGCTGGAGGGGCGCCCCGAGGCGCGCAACCTGATCAATATCTATGCCGCACTGGCGGATCAGAGCGTCGATCAGGTGCTGGCCGAGGTGGGCGGCAAACAGTTCGGAGAGTTCAAGCCGATGCTGGCGGAACTCGCGGTCGCGAAGCTGTCGCCAATCTCGGCCGAGATGGCGCGGCTGATGGACGATCAGGCCGAGATCGACCGCATCCTGGCACGTGGCGCTGAACGCGCCCGCGCGATCACCGCGCCGATCCTGAAACGGACCTATGAAATCGTCGGCATGGTGTCCTGACACCCAAGTATCAAGAATAATGTGCGTCCGCGCAGGAGATCTGCGCGGGATCGACCCTTTGCCGGAACGCGGATCCATCCGATAATCGGGCAAAGGAGACACATCATGACCTATTCCGCCCCCGCCGGCACCTGTGTCGGCCATGTCCATCTGAAAGTGTCCGATCTGGACCGGGCTATCGTGTTCTATCGCGATGTTCTGGGGTTCGAACTGCAACAGAGATACGGCGACGCCGCCGCCTTTCTGGGCGCCGGTGGCTATCACCACCATATCGGGCTGAACACCTGGCACAGCCGGGGCGGTCCGCAACCGCCCGCTCGGGCGACCGGGCTGTATCATTCGGCCTTCCTCTACCCCGACCGCAAGGCGCTGGGGGCAGTGCTGCGTCAGGTGGTCGAGGCCGGGATAGCCATCGACGGCGCTGCCGATCACGGGGTCAGCGAGGCCGTCTATCTGCGCGATCCCGACGGCAACGGGGTCGAGCTGTATCGCGACCGCGCGCCCGAGGACTGGCCGCGCGATGCCGAGGGTAATCTGGCCATGGTCAACGCGCCGCTCGATATCCCCGCGCTGCTGGCCGAGGCCGGTTAAGTTCCGGCCCCGGCAGGCAGCGCTCAGGCGGCCTTGGCCTGCAGGATCTCGTCCACGGTCGCATCTGCCACCTCGGCCGGGCTGACCGACAGGGTGCGGGCGCGGGTCAGGATACGGTCCATGGTGTCGTCCAGCGCCGCAAGGCGGCCGGCAACCCAGGCCTCGCGCCCCGAAATCTTGAGGATCTCGGTTGCCACATTGATGATCCCGCCGCCATTGGCCACGTAATCGGGCGCGTAAAGAATGCCCAGATCGTGCAGACGGGTGGCATCCTCGGGCGTGGCCAACTGGTTGTTGGCGCCGCCCGCGACCACCCCGACCTTCAACTGCGGGATGGTCTCGGCATTCAGGATGGCACCGATGGCGCAGGGGGCAAAGATATCGGCCTCGACCCCGTAGATCGCATCGGGCGCGACGGCGGTGGCGCCGAACTCCTCGGCCA
This sequence comes from Ruegeria pomeroyi, assembly GCF_021405525.1. Lineage (GTDB taxonomy): Bacteria > Pseudomonadota > Alphaproteobacteria > Rhodobacterales > Rhodobacteraceae > Ruegeria_B > Ruegeria_B alba. Next base: position 677,101 of record NZ_JAGQAG010000001.1, on the reverse strand, counting down.
CGCGGGCAACCTGGCCCGCGTCGATATCGGTGACGATCAGTTTGGCGCCCGCGTCATGCAGATAGCCGCACAGGTAGTGACCCACATGGCCCAGCCCCTGCACCGAGACGGTGCGCCCGCGCAGATCGTCCGAGCCGAAGCGGTGCCGCGCAGCGGTGCGGATCGCGTTGAAGATGCCACGCGCGGTGATCGGCGAGGGGTCGCCACTGGCGAAATCGCCATCGGCGAGACCCGCAACACAGGCGGTGCGGGTGCCGATCCGCGCCATGTCGGCGGGGGTCATGCCCATATCCTCGGCGGTCCAGTAGCGACCCGCCAGCGTCTCGACCGCAGCCCCGAAGGCGGCGAGCAGGTCCGGCGTCTTCTGGGTTGCGGGATCGGCCATGATCACCGCCTTGCCACCGCCCAGATCAAGACCCGCGGCGGCGTTCTTGTAAGTCATGCCGCGCGACAGGCGCAGCGCGTCGTTGAGCGCGTCTGCCTCTTGCGCATAGGGGCGCATCCGCACGCCGCCCGCAGCGGGACCGCGCCGGGTGGAATGGATGGCGATAAAGCCCAGAAGCCCGCTTTCGGGGTCCGCTATTCGGACCACCTGTTCGTGTTTGGGCGCTGCGACGGGTGTAATCTGCATGGAATCCTCCGCTGAATGGCCTCTATCTGCCACAACTGCGGCGCTGTTTTTCACCAAGATTGCGCGCAGCGTTGGCAAAGATTAGAGCTATTCACCAAGATGTTCACCATTTTTGGAGTGTTTCACCAATGGATCAGATCGACCATCGCATTGTCCGCGCCCTGCAACGCGACGGGCGCATGACCATCTCGGATCTGGCCGACAAGGTCGGGCTGTCGCCCACCCCCTGCGCCCGGCGGCTGGAGCGGTTGCAGCGTGACGGCGTAATTACCGGTTACAGCGCCCGGGTCGATCCGGCCAAGCTGGGGCTGGGCGTGTCGGTCTTTGTCTCGGTCGAGCTGGAGCGACAGGAGCGCGCCGCCGTCGATGCATTCGAACGGGCGATCCGCACCTGTGACGAGGTGATGGAATGCTATCTGATGACCGGTTCGCGCGACATCCTGCTGCGGGTTCTGGTGGCCGATCTGGCGGCCTTCGATGCGTTTCTGGAAAACCGGCTGATGCAGATCCCCGGCATTCGAAATTTGCGGTCCAACTTCGCCCTGCGCACCATGGTCCAGCGCGACAGCCTGCCCGCGATCCGCCGCTAGAAAGGTCTGGACCTCTGACCCAGTCAAGCCTACCCTGATACCAACCCGAGGGAGGCGATCATGGCAACCGGCAGCAATATCCGCACCTATTTCCAAGGCAGCTGGCACGAGGGCGACGCCCCGATCATCCGCGCCGCCGATCACGGCGCCTGGCTGGGATCGGGCGTCTTTGACGGTGCCCGCTATTTTGACGGAATGGCCCCCGATCTTGAGGCGCATTGCGCGCGGGTCAACCGCTCGGCCGAGGCGCTGATGCTGACCCCCACGGTATCGACCAAAGACATGATCGAGATCGTGCGCGAGGGGCTCAAGGCCTATCGCCCGGACCAGGCGGTCTATATCCGGCCGATGTATTGGGGGATAGACGGCGATCCGACCGCGATCATCCCGATGGCCGACAGCACCGGCTTCGCCGTCTGCCTGGAAGAAATCCCGATGGCGCCCGCCACGGCCTCGGCGACGCTGACCACCACCCGGTTCCGCCGCCCGGTGCTCGAGGACGCGGTGGTCAACGCCAAGGCCGGATGCCTCTACCCCAACAACGCCCGGATGCTGCGCGAGGCGCGATCCAAGGGATTCACCAACGCGCTGGTGGCCGATGCGCTGGGCAATGTGGCCGAAACCGCCACCGCCAATATCTTCATGGTCAAGGATGGCGAGGTGTTCACACCCATCGCAAACGGCACCTTCCTGGCTGGTATCACCCGCGCGCGCCACATCAAGAACCTGCGCGCCGATGGTATCGCCGTGCATGAAACGGTGCTGAGCTTTGCCGATTTCCACGCGGCCGACGAGGTGTTCATGTCCGGCAACATGAGCAAGGTGACCCCGGTCACCGCGTTGGACGACACCCAGTACCAGATCGGCCCGATCGCCCGTCGCGCGCGCGCTCTCTATTGGGACTGGGCGAAATCCAACGCGTGATCCTGCGCTTTGCAGAGCTGCGTCGGGACCTGCTGACGCTAGCGGTGGGCGCATGTGGCGCCTTGGTTGCGGCGCTACTTCTCTTTCCCATGGCCCTGTTGGCCGGGCCCGCCGTTCTGGTATCGCTGGCGGGACTTTCGGGGCTGTCGCTTCATATCTCGCCACAGTTGCGCGACGCGGGCTTTCTCATTGTCGGCCTCAGCATCGGCTCTATGGTGAGCCCTGAAAGCATCGAGGCGATGATGCGCTGGCCGGTGGCTTTCGCCCTGCTGGCCGGACTGACGCTGGTCACGCCCTGGGCCGGACGCTGGCTGATCCCGCGCCTGTTGCCCATCGACCAGGACGAAGCATTTCTCGCGGCGGCACCCGGTCACCTGAGTCTTGTCATCGCTCTGGCAGACAGTCTGCGCCTGTCGCTGACGCGTCCCGTGGTGCTGGCCTCGATCCGCCTGATGGCGCTGACGCTTCTGGTGCCTCTGGCGGCCAATGTGGCGGGGATCGACATTGGTCCGGGCCTGCCGCAGGCCTCGGCCGTGACCCCATGGGCCTGGATTCTCGGCCAGCTCGTCGCGGCGCTGCTGCTTGCCCCGTTGCTGAAAGCGGCCAGGCTGCCGGCCCATGTGCTGATTGCCGGGATCGTGGTGGCGGCAACCACACATCTGGCCGGCTGGACCGCTGGCGGCCTGCCCGGCTGGGCCGCGCAGGCGGCGTTGATCCTGATGGGTACGCTGATCGGAACCCGGTTTGGCGGCATGGGGTGGCGCGACCTGCGCCAGAGCCTGACAGCGGGTCTGGCCATCGTCACCGTGACCACGGGCCTGGCGACGCTGGTGGCGCTCCCGGCCTCTTATCTTTCCGGTCTGCCGCTGCTGGATGTGTTGCTGGGCTTTTCGCCCGGCGGCCTTGAAACCATGATCATTCTCAGCGCCGCCCTGGGCGCCGATCCCAGTTTTGTCGCGGCGGCGCATCTGTTCCGCCTGTCGGTACTGGCCGTCGTCCTGACCCTCTATGCCACCAACGTGGCGCGGAGGGCGGCAGGGAAAAGCGATGGACAGTGTTAGGCCCCTCAGGCAGATTGACCGGGATTGTGGAGGACCGAGATGCGCAAGTTTCTTGTTGTACTGGATGACAGCCGCGAGTGCCTGAACGCGATGCGGTTTGCCGCCATGCGCGCCGCGCACACAGGTGGCGGGGTGGCGATCCTGTCGATCATACCGCCGGACGAATTCAACCACTGGATCGGCGTCGGCGAAGTGATGCGCGAAGAGGCACGCGAGCGTATCCACGCGCATTTCGAGGTCTTTGCCAAATGGATGCGCGACAAGCAGGGGGTTGAGCCCGAATTGGTGATCCGCGAGGGCGAGGCCGTGCCCGAGATCATCGCACAGATTCAGGAAGACCCCGAAATCGGCGTTCTTGTTCTGGGGGCTGGCACCGACAAGAAAGGTCCCGGCCCGTTGGTGTCGCAAATGAGCCGCTCCTCTGGCAGCCTGCCCATTCCCATAACCATCGTGCCGGGCGACCTGAGCAAGGAAAAGCTCGAAGCGATCACCTGAGGCGGGCATGGGCAAGCGCATTTCATTCTGGTTCGAATTTGCCTCGACCTATTCCTATCTCTCGGCGATGCGGATCGAACGGGCCGCCGAGGCGTTGGGGGTCTCGGTCGACTGGGAGCCATTCCTGCTGGGTCCGATCTTTGCCGCGCAGGGCTGGACCAGTTCGCCCTTCAACCTCTATCCGGCCAAGGGGCGGTACATGTGGCGCGACATGGAGCGGCTTTGTGCCCGGCAGGGCCTGCCGCTGACGCGACCCGACCCGTTCCCTCAAAACGGGCTTCCGGCGGCACGACTGGCACTGGTGGCCCGCGAGATGGGCCACATCGCGCCCTTTGTCCGCGCCGTCTATGCTGCGCAATTCGGGCGTGGGCTGGTGATTTCGGATCCGCACGTGCTGGCCTCGTGCTGGGCCGAAGCAGGATTGCCGCCCGAGGCAATGGAGCGGGCCAAGGCGCCCGAGATCAAGGCCGCGCTGTTTGCCCAGGGCGAGCGCGCCGCCGCGCTTGACCTGTTCGGCGCCCCCAGTTTCGTGGTGGGGGAGGAGCTGTTCTGGGGCGATGATCGGCTGGACCAGGCATTGGCGCTGGCTGCCCAATCCTGATTGCCCCACGTCCTAGGCTTCGCTTTCAAGCCCGTTCGCACGCGCGGTCGAGGTCAATCCGATCTTGCGCGGGCGCGATGTGACGCCACCTTGGCCCGGTTGCCGCAGACGGCCATGCTGCACCATCGGCGCCGATTGTTCTTGCTGGTATCGCGGAACCAGTAGGTGCAGGTGGGCCCGTCGCATTGACGGGTCCGGCCGGGTTCTCCCTGGCACAACAACTCGGCGATGGCGGCGGCGCACAGGCCGACCAGATCGCGGCCATTTCGAAGTCTTGGCACCTGCTGCAATTCCGGTACGCCCTGCTGTGTCACGACGATACGGTCATGCCGGCTGGTTTCGGCAAGACAGGCATTCAGACGGTCAAGGAATTCGGCCGAGGCCACGGGGACATTGTCGCGAAACGCGGCCCGCAGGTCCCGCAGGTCAGAGGCGGCGGCCTCAAGTTCCTGTGCCTCAAGCGTGTTGCGTACTGCCTCTGCCTCTTGGGCGGTGAGCAATCCGACGGACTGCATCCAGGCCAGCATCTCGGTCCCATCCCGTAACCAGTCCAGCTCCTCGCCATAGGGCGCCCCCATCGAGTTCAGCAACTCGACCCCTGTGTTGTCGGCAATCAGATAAGGCGGTGGAAGCGTGGTGCGCATGGATCGAATGCCCCGGGTCAGGTCACGTTGGCGTGACCCATTATGTAACCGGCTAAAACGCCCTTTACAAGTTTCCACCCTCATGTAACCGATCATATTACTTTTATTGGTTACCAAGGAACCCACCTATGCCAACCCTTCTTCATATCGTCGCCTCGCCCCGCGGAAGTGCATCGAAATCGAACGCGCTTGCCGAGACCTTCGTCACCGCACAACGCGCCAAGGACCCCACTCTCCAGGTGGATCGCCTTGACCTTTGGGACGAGGACCTGCCCGCCTTTGACGGCGATCCAGCCGCTGCCAAGATGACCTTTTTCGGAGTGGGCGAGATGGACCCCGCCAAGGAACAAGCCTGGTCCGAGGTTGCACGGATCACGGACCGCTTCATGGCGGCCGATCACATCGTGATCGGTGTCCCGATGTGGAACGGCGGCATCCCCTATCGGCTGAAGCACTACATCGACATCATTACCCAGCCCGGCATGCTGTTCGGCTTCGACCCTGAAGCGGGGTATTCGGGCCTTCTGCGGAACAAGAAGGCAACGGTGGTGACCACCAGCGGCGTCTGGTCCGAGGGGGCGGACGCAAAATATGGCAGCGATTTTCACTCGACCTATCTGAAATGGTGGTTCGAGACCATCGGGATAACGGATGTGACCATCGTCAGATACCAGCCTTCGCTGCTGACGAACGATCCGCAGGCGGGGTATGAGCACGCCCAAGCCACCCTGACCGCGATGTGATCACCGGTGCCCGTCAACGGGTTGGCCAGATCATGGCCAACCCGAGATTTAGAATGGTTCAAAAGTTGACAAGGCGCGGGTGCCGCCTCATATCTGAGGGGAGCGATAAGGAATTCCGACCATGTTCATCCAGACCGAATCGACCCCGAACCCGGCAACGCTGAAATTCCTGCCCGGACAGACCGTTCTGGAAGCAGGCACCGCCGATTTCCCCTCGACCGACGCCGCCGAGAAATCACCATTGGCCGCGCGCATCTTTGCTGTCTCCGGGGTGACCGGTGTTTTCTTCGGCAATGATTTCGTGACCGTGACCAAGGCCGAAGGCGTCGAATGGGACCATATCAAACCCGCGATCCTGGGCGCGGTGATGGAGCATTACCAGTCCGGCCAACCGGTGATGGGCGCCGATGCACAGGCCGCCTCGGGCCATGCCGAACATAGCGGCGAGGATGCAGAGGTCGTGACCCAGATCAAGGCGCTGCTGGACAGCCGGGTGCGCCCGGCGGTGGCACAGGACGGTGGCGATATCACGTTCCACGGCTTTGACCGGGGCGTGGTCTATCTCCACATGCAGGGCGCCTGTGCGGGTTGCCCCTCTTCGACGCTGACTCTGAAAATGGGGATCGAGAACCTGCTGCGCCACTACATCCCCGAAGTGACCGAGGTGCGCCCCGTTGCCGTCTGACCCGGTCATTCTGGCATTCGACACATCGGCCGCGCATTGCGCGGCCGCTTTGCTGGTGGGCGATCGGATCGTTGCCGCTACCGCCGAAGAGATGACGCGCGGCCAGGCCGAGCGGCTGATGCCCCTGCTCGAAGAGATGCTGCGAGAAGCGGGATTGGGCTGGCGCGACCTTGATGCCATCGGCGTCGGCATCGGGCCGGGCAACTTCACCGGTATCCGCATTTCCGTTTCCGCCGCGCGTGGCCTGGCACTGGGGCTCGGCATTCCCGCAGTCGGGGTCGACGGGTTCGAAGCCCGTGCGCCGCTGACGCTGTCGAGGGTCTTGCCCGCGATTCCGGCGCCGCGCGATCAGGTCTATTTGATGCCCGAAGGTGGCACGGCACAACTCATGCCCCGGCAAGAGGCCGAGGCGTTTGGGCTGCTTCAGACCGAATACGCTCCCAACCAGCTGGCAGAGGCCATCGCCCGGACCACCGCCACGCGCTGGCGCGATACCACGACTCCACCCGCCCCGCTATATGTCCGCCCGGCGGATGCGGCGCCCTCACGCGACCGGCCTCCGGTGTTGCTCGACCCATGACACCGGCGGACCTGGCCCGGCTGCATGGCCGCGCCTTCACCCAGTCGCGCCCCTGGAGCGAGGCGGAATTCGCGACGCTGCTTGGCAACCCGTACAACCATCTGGTTGGCGATAACCGCTGCTTCGCCCTGTTTCAGCTTATCGCGGGTGAGGCCGAGCTGTTGACCATTGCCACCGACCCTGTCTACCGCCGTCAGGGGCTGGCACGCGCCTGCATGAATGAGTGGCAGATACAGGCGGCGCATGCCGGTGCAACGCGCGCCCTGCTTGACGTCGCGGCCGATAACGACCCGGCCATTGCACTCTACACCGCCTGCGGCTATGCGCCCTGCGGTCTGCGCCGGGGCTATTACCGGCGTCCGAGTGGAGAGACAGCCGATGCCATCGTGATGGAGCGCCCCCTGCCCTGACGGCAAGCGCCGCATTCTCGGACCAAGCGGTCAAAAAGCGGTTGACCGGCAGGGTTGCAACCGTCCTTAATTACCAGCATCACAGCAGTTCTGCTCGCTCTGAGCGGGGTGACTGGTCCGCCACCGCCCCGGGAACAATAACCAACGGGAGTATAAGATGACCCTGATGAAATCCCTGATGGGAGCCGCCGCAGCGATGGCGCTGACCGCGGGCGCCGCCCTGGCCGAACCGGCCCTGATCTTTGATCTGGGCGGCAAGTTCGACAAGTCGTTCAACGAGGCCGCATTCAACGGCGCCCAACGCTGGGCCGAGGAAACCGGCGGCAGCTTCCGCGAGATCGAACTGCAATCGGAGGCCCAGCGCGAGCAGGCGCTGCGCCGCTTTGCCGAGGCAGGCGCCAACCCGGTCATCACCATGGGCTTTGCCATGGCCGACCCGCTGAGCGCCGTTGCTGCGGACTATCCTGACACAAAGTTCGTCGCGGTCGACGTGACCTGGCTTGACGCGCCCAATATTCGCCAGATCGGCTTTGCCGAACACGAAGGCTCGTATCTGGTCGGCATGATGGCGGCGATGGCTTCGAAATCGGGCACCGTGGGCTTTGTCGGCGGCATGGACATTCCGCTGATCCGCCACTTTGGCTGCGGCTATGCCCAGGGCGCCAAGGCGGTGAACCCCGATGTCAAGATCGTGGCCAACATGACCGGCACTACCCCGGCCGCATGGAACGACCCGGTGAAGGGCTCGGAACTGACCAAGGCGCAGATCAGCCAGGGCGCTGATGTGGTCTATGCCGCCGCTGGCGGCACCGGTGTCGGCGTGCTGCAAACCGCAGCCGACGAGGGCATCCTGTCGATCGGCGTCGACAGCAACCAGAACCACCTGCATCCCGGCAAGGTGCTGACCTCGATGCTGAAACGCGTCGACGTGGCCGTCTATGACGCGATGAAGGCGGGCGAAAACCTCGAAACCGGCGTCTTCAACATGGGTCTGGCCGAAGAGGGCGTGGGCTATGCGCTGGATGACAACAACGCCGCCCTTATCTCGGACGAGATGAAGGCCGCAGTTGATCAGGCCCGCCAGGACATCATCGACGGCAAGTTGAGCGTGGTGAGCTATTACGAGAACGACAGCTGCCCCGCACTGAAGTTCTGATCCAGATCGCGGGCCGGACCTTCCGGCCCGCATTCACCCGGCGCTCATTCGGCCCTGCGGGCCATCCTGGCGAAAACACCCGCCTAGGCGGATGAGCGCCCTTTCGGCCATCGAGGACAAGACATGACCGTCCCCGCCATCGAGCTCAAAGGGATTTCCAAATCCTTTGGGCCAGTGCAAGCAAACAAGGACATCTCGATCAGCGTCGCCCCCGGCACCATTCACGGTATCATCGGCGAAAACGGTGCGGGCAAGTCCACCCTGATGAGCATCCTTTACGGCTTCTACAAGGCCGACAAGGGCGAGATATGGATCAACGGCAAGAAGACCGAGATCCCTGACAGCCAGGCGGCCATCGCCGCCGGGATCGGCATGGTGTTCCAGCATTTCAAGCTGGTCGAGAATTTTACCGTGCTGGAAAACATCATTCTGGGCGCCGAGGATGGCGGGTTGCTGAAACCCTCGCTGGCCAAGGCCCGCCGCACCCTGGCCGAGCTGGCCGCCGAATACGAGCTGAATGTCGACCCCGATGCGGTGATCGAAGAGATCGGCGTCGGTATGCAGCAGCGGGTCGAGATCCTCAAGGCGCTGTATCGTCAGGCCGAAATCCTGATTCTGGACGAGCCGACCGGCGTGCTGACCCCGGCCGAAGCCGATCAGCTGTTCCGCATCCTTCACCGGCTCAAGGATGAGGGTAAGACGATCATCCTGATCACCCACAAGCTGCGCGAGATCATGGAGGCGACCGATACCGTCAGCGTGATGCGGCGGGGCGAGATGACCGCCACCGTCAAGACGGCCGAGACCAGCCCCGAACATCTGGCCGAGTTGATGGTGGGCCGCAAGGTGTTGCTGCGTGTCGACAAGGTGCCCGCCAAACCCGGCAAGCCGATCCTGGAAATCGAAAACCTGCGCGTAACCGATGACAAGGGCGTCGAACGGGTCAAGGGCATCGACCTGACCGTGCGCGCGGGCGAGATCATGGGCATCGCCGGCGTCGCAGGGAATGGGCAGTCGGAACTGCTCGAGGTGCTGGGCGGCATGCGACCGGGCAGCGGCGCGATCCGGCTGAACGGCGCCCCGCTGCCGCTGAGCGGCCCGGGATCCGACGCCCGCGCCCGCCGCGCCGCGCATGTGGCCCATGTGCCCGAGGACCGCCAGCGCGAAGGGTTGATCATGGAATTCCACGCCTGGGAAAACGTGGCCTTTGGCTATCACCACGATCCGGCCTATCAATCCGGCATCTTCATGAACAACGCCGCCCTGCGCGCCGATACCGACCGCAAGATCGAGAAATTCGATGTCCGCCCTGCCGATGGTTGGCTGGCGGCCAAGAATTTCTCGGGCGGTAACCAGCAAAAGATCGTCGTGGCGCGCGAGATCGAGCGCAATCCCGACCTGTTGCTGGTCGGTCAACCGACGCGCGGCGTCGATATCGGCGCCATCGAGTTCATTCACAAGCAGATCGTCGCCCTGCGCGATCAGGGCAAGGCGGTGCTGCTCGTCTCGGTCGAGTTGGAGGAGATCTTTGGCCTCGCCGATCGCATCGCGGTGATGTTCGACGGCCATATCATGGGTGAACGCCTGCCCGACGAGACGGATGAAAAGGAACTCGGCCTGCTCATGGCCGGTGTCAACGGGGAGGCCGCCTGATGGACAAGATGCCCAAATGGGCCGATGTGGTGCTGATCCCGCTGATCAGCCTGATCCTGGCCGCAATCCTGTCGGCGCTGGTGATCCTTGGCATCGGCGAAGACCCGGTGGCCGCCGTCAACATGATGGTATCGGGGGCGCTGGGGTCGACCTATGGCTGGGGCTACACGCTCTATTACGCCACCAACTTCATGTTCACCGGCCTGGCCGTGGCCGTCGCCTTTCATGCGCGCCTGTTCAATATCGGGGGTGAAGGGCAGGCGATGCTGGGCGGGCTTGGTGTGGCGATGATCTGCCTTTACATCCCCTGGCCGCATTGGACCATGGCGCTGTTGGCCGCCTGCGCGGCCTCGATGCTGTTCGGGGCCGTCTGGGCCGCGATCCCGGCCTATCTGCAAGCGCGCCGAGGCAGCCATATCGTGATCACCACGATCATGTTCAACTTCATCGCTGCGGCCTTGCTGAACTATATGCTGGTCAATGTGATGCGGCCCGACGGCTCGATGGACCCGGCCAGCGAACGCTTTCCGGCCGCCGTGCATCTGCCCACCCTGCATGAGCTGCTGGCCCCGATCGGCATCAGCTTTTCCAAGGCGGCGCCGGCAAACGTGTCGCTGCTGGTGGCAGTGCTGGCCTGTGTCGTGGTCTGGGCGCTGATCTGGCGCACCCGGCTGGGATATGAAATCCGCGCCTATGGCCATTCCGAGAGCGGCGCGCTTTATGCCGGGATCTCGCCCTTCAAGATCACCATGGTCGCCATGCTGATCTCGGGCGCGCTGGCCGGGCTGATGGCCACCAACAACGTGATGGGCGAGGCCGAGCGGCTGGTCCTGAACTCGACCGAGGGCGCCGGTTTCATCGGGATCGCCGTGGCGCTGATGGGGCGCAGCCACCCGTTCGGGGTGTTCCTTGCCGCGATCCTGTTCGGCTTTCTCTATCAGGGCGGCGCTGAACTGGCTCTGTGGACCAATATCCCGCGCGAGTTGATTGTGGTGATCCAAGCCTTGGTGATCCTGTTCACCGGGGCGCTGGACAACATGGTGCGGATGCCGCTGGAGAAAGTCTTCCTGGCCCTGCGGAAAGGCAAAGCGTGATGGATTTCCTGACGATCATCCAGGTGCTCGACTCGACGATCCGCCTGTCGACGCCGCTTTTGCTGGCCTGTCTGGCCGGGCTCTATTCCGAGCGGGCGGGCATTTTCGACATCGGGCTTGAGGGCAAGATGCTGATGGCCGCGTTCTTTTCCGCGGCCGTTGCGGCGGTCAGCGGCTCGGTCCTGCTGGGCCTTCTTGCCGGGATCGCCTCGTCTCTGGTGCTGGCGGGGTTGCATGGGCTGGCCTCGATCACCTTTCGCGGCAACCAGCTGATTTCCGGGGTCGCGATCAACTTTCTCGCCGCAGGCATGACCGTTCTGGTGGCGCAGGACTGGTTCAAGCAGGGCGGGCGCACGCCGTCGCTGTTCGGTGGCGCCCGATTCGAACCGATCGACTGGCCGCTGGCCGAGACGCTGAGCGGCATCCCCGTTCTGGGTCCGATCTATGCCGAACTGCTCTCGGGCCATTCGGTGCTGGTCTATCTGGCGTTTCTGGCGGTGCCCGGCACCTGGTGGCTGCTGTATCGCACCCGTTTCGGCCTGCGCCTGCGCGCGGTGGGCGAGAACCCGGCCGCTGTCGATACTGCCGGCGTCTCGGTCGTGGGGCTGCGCTATGCGGCGGTGATGATCTGCGGCGTGCTGTGCGGCATTGCCGGCGCCTACCTGGCCACTGCGCTTCAGGCCGGGTTCGTCAAGGACATGACCGCCGGGCGCGGCTTTATCGCGCTGGCGGCGTTGATCTTTGCCAAATGGCGCCCGCTGCATGCGATGTGGGCCTGTCTGCTGTTCGGGCTGCTGCAAGCCATTGCGCTCAGGTTCCAGAATATCGACCTGGGCGGCGTGGTGATCCCGGTGCAGGTGATGGACGCCCTGCCCTATATCCTGACCGTTGTGATCCTGGCCGGATTCGTCGGCAAGGCGATTCCCCCGCGCGCGGGCGGTGAGCCCTATGTGAAAGAGCGGTGATAGGGCCAGTTCCCCGGGGAATTTCGGTCCTGTTCGCTGCAAAGCGGCATTCCCCGTTGATTTGACGGGGCATGCCGGTTTAACAAAAAACATGCAGATATACCTTCCCATTGCCGAGGTTTCGGTCAACGCGTTCCTGCTGCTGGGCCTCGGCGGCATGGTCGGCATCCTGTCGGGCATGTTCGGGGTTGGTGGCGGCTTTTTGATGACGCCCTTGCTGTTCTTCATCGGCATCCCGCCCGCTGTGGCGGTGGCAACCGAAGCGAACCAGATCGTTGCCTCGTCCTTTTCGGGAGTTCTGGCGCATTTCCGAAGGCGTACGGTCGATTTCAGGATGGGAACGATCCTGCTGATCGGCGGCCTGACGGGTGCGGCGCTGGGCGTGGTCCTGTTCAACTATCTCAAGAGCCTGGGCCAGGTCGATCTGCTGGTAAAGCTCTGTTATGTCGTCTTTCTGGGCATCATCGGCGGGCTGATGTTCATCGAAAGCCTGAATGCCATCCGCAAATCCCGCAAGTCAGGTGGCACAGTGCCGAAACGGCGCCAGCGTGGCTGGATCCATGCGATGCCGTTCAAGATGCGGTTCCGCACCTCGGGCCTCTATATCTCGGTTATCCCGCCTGTGGTGGTCGGTCTGCTGGTCGGGGTGCTGTCAGCAATCATGGGGGTCGGGGGCGGCTTTATCATGGTGCCCGCGATGATCTATCTGCTGGGCATGCCGACCAAGGTCGTGGTGGGCACCTCGCTGTTCCAGATCATCTTTGTCACCGCATTCACCACCATGCTGCATGCTACCACCAACTACACGGTTGACGTGGTGCTTGCGGTGCTGCTGCTGATCGGGGGCGTGATCGGAGCTCAGATCGGAACGGTGATCGGCGCCCGGATGAAGGCCGAACAGCTGCGCATCCTGCTGGCTGGGCTGGTTCTGGCGGTCTGTGCGAAACTGGCCCTTGACCTGTTGCTGATGCCCAGCGAGCTTTTCTCGCTTGGCGCCTCGGGGGGGCACTGAGATGCGCCGCATCGTTCTTGTCACTCTGCTGGCGCTGGTGATGCCGCTGATGGCCACGGCCACCGAAGAACAAGTGGTACTTGGCCTGAGCCGTGACCGCGTTGCGATCACCGCCGACTTTGACGGTTCAGACATCCTGATCTTTGGCGCGGTGAAGCGCGAGACACCGATCCCGCAGGGCGATCCGCTTCAGGTGATCGTGGCGGTGTCGGGTCCTTCGACCCCGGTGCTGGTTCGCCGCAAAGAAAAGAAGCTGGGAATCTGGGTCAACACCGACAGCGTTCTGGTGGATTCAGCCCCCAGTTTCTATGCCGCCGCGACCAGTGCGCCGTTCAGCCAGGCCCTGAGCGATACCGAGGACCTGCGCCACAAGGTGTCCATCAAGCGGGCAATCCGCTCGGTCGGCGCCGACATGAACATCGCCGACGCGCAAGAGTTTACCCGGGCCGTTGTTCGCATTCGCCAGAACGAAGGGCTGTATTCCATCCGCGAGAACACCGTTGCCGTGGATGAACAGACCCTGTTCCGGACCGAGATCGACATGCCCGCCAACCTGACCGAGGGCGAATATGTCGCGCGTATCTTCCTGACTCGCGGCGGCAAGGTGGTTTCGAACTTCCAAACCACGATCGATGTGCGAAAGGTGGGGCTGGAACGGTTCCTGTTCAATCTGGCGCATCAGCAACCGGTTCTGTACGGGCTGATGTCTCTGGCCATTGCCATCGCCGCCGGATGGGGCGCCTCTGCCGCATTCCGGGCGCTGCGCGGAACCTAGACTCAGCCGCGCCCGACATAGGGCATCGTGGTCGCCATCACCGTCATGAACAGGACATTCGCCTCGGGCGGCAGGGTCGCCATATGCAGAACCGAGCGGGCCGCATCCATGACCGCCATCGACGGATCGGGCGTGCGGCCTTCGGCCAGCGCCCTTTCGTTCAGGCCCCGCACCATATCGGTCTGGGCATTGCCGATGTCGATCTGTCCCGCCGCGATGCCAAAGGCGCGGCCATCCAGTGACAAGCTGCGGGTCAGACCGGTGATCGCATGCTTTGTCGTGGTGTAGTGGATCGAGTTCGGCCGAGGTGCATGGGCCGCAATGGACCCGTTATTGATGATCCGACCACCCTGTGGCGCCTGCCCTCGCATCCAGGCAAAAGCGGCTCGGGCGCAAAGGAACATGCCGTTCAGGTTCACATTGACGGTTGTGAACCAGTCATCGAGAGCGATTTCGTCTATGGTGCCGCCCGGCGCAAAAATGCCCGCATTGTTGAACAGCACGTCGAGCCGCCCGACCCTGCCCTGAAACCGGTCAAAGGCCCGCTCGACCAACTGCGGATCGGTCACATCTGCCACCAGTGGAACCGCACGGTCGTGACCCGCCGCGATTTCCTCCAGCATCTCGCCACGCCGAGCCAGCAATCCCACGGTCCACCCTTCGCCAAGGAACAGCTCGGCGGTGGCGCGCCCGATGCCGGAACTGGCACCGGTGATCAGGATGGTTCTCATGCCTCTTGCTCCTCTTCCAGCGTCAGCACCGGCGCGGCGGCCTGCCGCAGATCATCGACCCGCAGCGGATAGGTCGGTTTCGACAGGCGGTTGCGCACCACCCAGATCAGCCGTTCCTGCGCACGGGTGATTGCCACATAGGCCAGTCGTTTCCAGAGGGGTTGCCCCGCCTCGACGCGTCCGGCGCGGGCGGCAGCATAGATGTCAGGGGCAAAGACCTGCACCGTCTCCCATTGCGACCCCTGCGCCTTGTGAATGGTCACCGCCGCCCCGTGCAGGAACGTCGCGCCCATGCGGGCCGCGAAAGGGATGAACGGCTCCTCTTCATCAGGCTTCTCGATCTTGACGATCGAGGCGGCGCTGACTTGCGGATCCTCGGCGCCCATCACATGCAGGCGCGAGAATCCCGGTTTGCGGCCGGGGCCCAGATAGATCACCTGTGCCCCCTTGATCAGGCCGCGCGCTTCGAGGTCGAGCCGTTTCTTTCGGTGTTTGAGCGGCAACTCGATCCCGTCGCAGATCAGCGGTTCACCCTCCAGAAGTTCTGTCTCGGGCGCACCGTGGACCGAGCGAAAGGCGTTGATCAGGCGGATCCGAGTGGCGTTACGCCAGACCAGGACCGGACTGCGGGCCATCAGGTCGACCTCGACCCTGCCGCCCCAGACGACGCGGTCGTCCTGACGGGCCTTGTCCTCGACCATGCGCTCGAAGGCCTCGAAATCGACTGCCGGATCGGCCAGGGCATGGGCCAGATCCAGGATCGGGCTGTCGGCCTCTTGCCGGTGAATGCGGCTGAGCGTCAGCTTGCGCGGTTCGGGCAATGCATCGAACACCATCGATCCGGACTGGTTGACCGGTGCCAGCTGCGCCGGGTCACCGAACAGGATCAGGGTGGGAAAGATCTCTTTCAAATCCTCGAACTGGCGGTCGTCCAGCATCGAGGCTTCGTCGATGAAACCGATATCCAGTGGCTCTTCGCGGCGCTTCCAGCCAGTGATGAAATCAGACCCGCGCAGCCCCGCCGCTGCTAGCGCGCCGGGAATCGATGTGTTGCGCGCGTAAAACGCCGCCGCCCGGTCCAGCGCTGCATCGCTCAACCCATCGATCTCGGGCCGGTCGCCATTGCCGGCCAGCCATTCGGCGATACGCTCGTAGTCGGGATCATAAACCGGAGTATAGAGGATACGATGGATCGTGGTCGCAGGGACCCCGCGCAGGCGTAGAACACTGGCGGCCTTGTTGGTAGGGGCCAGTATCGCGAGCGTGCGCCGGTCCTTGCTTTTGCGTCCCTCGTAGTCGCCCGAAACGACCTGTACCCCGGCTTCGGTCAGCGCCTTGCAGAGTTCGGCCAGCAACAGGGTTTTGCCCGAACCCGCCTTGCCGATCACCGCCATCACCCCGGTCTTGCCCCCGCCGGGCGGGCGCAGCAGCGCATCATCGTCCAGATCGACCCCGGCCGCGCGCAGCAGCTCGGCTATGGCGTCAAAGGCATTGGCCTGATCATCGGAGTAGGTAACAGCATTTGTGGTCATGGCGCGACCCTACAGTCGGGGGCCGCGCCGTGCCAGAGAGGACCGGTCCGTGACGGGAATTATCCCGCCCGGGCAAAGCGGCGACGGTTCACCTTGCCAAAGGCGCGATTGAACCAGAGCCGCGAGAGTTCGCGCGGGACACCCGCCCGTTCGGCTACCCGCGCACAATCGGCGGGCGAAAACGGCCATAGACCTACCGAAACCCGGTCGCGGCCTTCGCCCTCGCTGCCCAGTATCTCGGGCGACGAGCCGATCAATCGATAAATTCGGATCATTCGCTCATCAAAGACACCGGCGATATGCGTCAGGCCGAAACCCTCCATCACCTCGCCCCCACTGAGCATGATCGCGCCAGCAACGCGCGAACTGGCCCTCCGCGAGAGACAGAAGCGCGTGACTTCCCAGATCATCGGGCTGCAGATCGGGCTACCCCCGGTCAGGTGACCAAACACATCGTTGATCATCACAGGGCCAGTCGTAGGCAGAAACCGCATGGAGCCTCCATGGCTTCCATCGGGTTCCTCCCAGATGACATAGAGCGGGTTAAGCTCGTCGTACTGATCGCGCTCTTCCCCATCTTCGTTGACATGTACATCCCATCCAAGGCGCGTCTTGAACTGGTCCGCGCGATCCAAAAACATGGATTTCGCTAGTTTCGGGTATTGGTGCAATTCATCCGCATACAAATAGCGCAGCATTTGTTTGTTCCCTTGCCGTCCGATATGGAACAAAAGGGGTACGTACAAATGGTTAAAATCTGGTCAGTAGTGCGAGCGCCGTTCAAACTACAATAAGACCGCGACTCATTGCGGTAGCTATCGCGTGGGTTGTGTTAAGTGCCCCAAGTTTGAAACGAGCACTTTCGATATAGACCCGCAATGTATGTTCCGAGATTGACAATGAATGCGCCACCTGCGCTCGGCTATAGCCAAGCGCAAGCAAGGTCATCGCATCCACTTCGCGCGGCGACAGATTGCGCGGCTGCTCTGGTTGGCGTGAGCTCTCGAACTCCAGCGCCTTTCGGTTGAAGTAATGTGCGATCAGAATCAGATCGCGCCCGTAGGTTTCAGTAAACTCGGACCAGACCGCGTCATCGCAGACATGGTTCACGGTAAAGAGGGCGAACTGACCATTGGGGCCACGGATCGGAATAGAATAACCCTGATTTCCGACCCCGTGTTCCAGCGCATCCTGCAAGAACGCCTTCGCGACCTTGCCGGACCAGTCGAGCCGCTTCCAGTCTACCGGGTGAAACCTTTGAAAACACCCCAGAATCACCGGATCTATCCGGTGATAGTTCTTTTCCAGATACCGTTCCTGCCAGGCCTGAGGATAGGTTGCACATCCATATTGATCGCCAGCGCTGTCAACCCAGTGATAGACGATGTGGTCAATTTCGAGCGTATCGCGCAGTTTGACGGTAACCCTTTCGAGGTCTTCAAGCGCGCTGGTGGCGTCCAAGTCCTCCAAAATCGGGTTCAGGTTGACCTTTCTGCCCATGGGTCGGTGACAGCGCCTCTTCTCTCTTGGACGCGATTTCTGCCGCGGCAACGATCTTGGTGTCGTCGAGCTGCTCGGCCAGAGCACTCAGCCCGTTCGCGCTGGCGAAGGTTTTGAGGTCCGACAGGACGTCCAGTATCCACTCAGTTTGCGGCATCAGAGTCTCTCCGAAACGGTTAACGAAAGGTTAACACAACTATAGCATGTACGACTTGCGGGCGAAAATTCACTGCTTTCCACTCCCCAAAAGTAGCGAGGTCGAAATTTCTAACCTCCTGAAACCCCGAGAGCGTGCCCGACAAATGAAAATGGCCCGCGAACCATGGTGGTGATTCGCAGGCCATCATGTCAGCCAGGTCTGGCGGTTGGGTTAACCGCGGGCGTCAAGAACCTCTTCCAGCGTGCGCAGACCGGTGCGGGGCGATTGCACCAGCACCGACATGTTGCCCGGCTTGTGCTCGTTCCGCATCATCTTCATATGCGCTTCGGGCAAGTCAGCCCAGGTGAACACCTCGGACATGCAAGGATCAAGCCGACGCTCCAGCATCAGCCGGTTGGCGGCGGCTGCCTGCTTGAGATGGGCAAAGTGTGAACCTTGCAGGCGCTTCTGGTGCATCCACATATACCGCACGTCGAAAGTGCAGTTGAACCCGCTGGTGCCGGCGCAGATCACCACCATGCCGCCCTTTTTCACCACCAGCGACGACACCGGGAAGGTCGCCTCGCCAGGGTGTTCAAAGACCATGTCGACACTCACGCCCTTGCCGGTGATGTCCCAGATCGCCTTGCCGAACTTGCGCGCCTCTTTCAGCCAGGCGGCATATTCGGGGGTGTTGACCGTGGGCAGCTGACCCCAGCAGTTGAAATCGCGGCGGTTGATGACCCCCTTGGCACCCAGACCCATAACGAAGTCGCGCTTGTCCTCGTCCGAGATCACACCAATCGCATTGGCGCCAGCGGTGTTGATCAGCTGGATCGCATAGGACCCCAGACCGCCCGATGCGCCCCAGACCAGCACGTTCTGGCCCGGTTGCAGGTCATGCGGCGGGTGGCCGAACAGCATCCGATAGGCGGTTGCGAGGGTCAGGGTGTAACAGGCGCTTTCTTCCCAGGTCAGATGCTTGGGGCGCGGCATCAGCTGCTGTGCCTGCACACGGGTGAACTGGGCAAACGACCCGTCAGGGGTCTCGTAGCCCCAGATCCGCTGGCTGGGCGAATACATCGGATCGCCGCCGTTGCATTCCTCGTCGTCGCCATCGTCCTGGTTGCAGTGGATCACAACTTCGTCGCCGACCTTCCAGCGCTTGACCTTGTCGCCCACCGCCCAGACGATGCCCGAGGCATCCGAACCGGCAATGTGATAGGGCTGCCCATGGCCGTCGAACGGGCTGATGGGCTTGCCCAGCGCCGCCCAGACGCCGTTGTAGTTGACGCCCGCGGCCATCACCAGAACCAGCACATCGTGGCTGTCAAGCTCGGGGATATCGACCACTTCCTGCTGCATGGCGGAGTTGGGCTCGCCATGGCGCTCACGACGGATCGCCCATGCATACATCTTCTTGGGCACATATCCCAGCGGCGGGATCTCACCCATCTCATAGAGGTCTTTTTCGGGCGCCTCGTAAGACGCGATACCGCTGTCGGTGTCCAAAGCCATGGTGGCCTCCTTTTACGATCTCTTTGCCGCAACGCAGAATCGCGGCACTCAGCATGACCTACAAACGGTCACGCAACATTGCAATAGCAATTGACCAATGTTTTGAAATTTTATGACCCTGCAATCGCAGAAAGTTCTGCTGCATATGCAGCGCCGCCATCCATCAGATGTGCAATCGAGGCCGCGTAATAGGCCAACAGGTCCTGCCGCTCGGTACCCGGACCAAAGCGGCCATCACTCTCGACCAGGATGCGCCGCTCGATCAACTGCCGCAGCCCCACTTCGATCGCATAGTGGCGGTCGTCGCGCGGCATATGGATATGTGCATGCGGCAACGCAGCAAGGGCATGATCGAACCCTGCGGCCAAAGCACTACGGGTCATCGGCCCGTTTTGCTGGATCAGCCAGGCCACCAGCGGCACCGGAAGCACCGGTACAACAGCCCCGATACGCGCCATCAGTTCGCGTGCGAGCGGTACTGTCGGGTCTCCCTTGGCCTTGGTTCGAAACCCGGACAAAGACAGAGGCCTGCCGAAACTGACAGCCGCATAGCCAAAGCGGTGAAACCGTCCGGTGATCCGCCACCAGAACTGCTTGAGAAACCAGATCGTGATCACGCCAATCCGCGCGCGAAAACGGCGCTCTCCGCGGCTGGCGGCCGCTGTCAGGATCGTGTCCTCGAGCACGCGGTCATAGTTGATCGACACGGGAACAAAGACCACATCGCGCCCAGCCGGGTCGGCGCCGTCTACGATGTATTTCAGCAGACCCAACTTGGGCCGCCCCAACCCGCCCGACAGGCTGAGCCCGCCTTCGGGAAACATTGCCTGTGTCACGCCCGCCTCGGTCGCATGGCGGACATAGGCGGCCAGCACCTTGCGGTAGAGGTCGCTGCGCGATCTACGGCGGATGAAATAGGCGCCCATCGCCCGGATCAGCCGGCTGAGCGGCCAGACCCGCGCCCATTCGCCCACCGCATAGCTGAGCGCGGATTGCTCGGCGGCAAGATAGGTGACCAGAACGTAATCCATGTTGCTGCGATGATTCATCACAAAAACAACAGTCGCCTCGGGGTCGATGCCGCGCAGCGCCTCGGCGTCCACATGGCCCAGCCGGACGCGGTAAAGCGCGTTCGAGAGAAAGCGTGCCAACCGGATTGCAAAACTGAAATAGGTAAAGGCCGAAAAGCCCGGAACGATCTCGCGCGCATAGCGTCGCGCCTGCTCGAAGGCCACCGCTTCGGGGATACCTTCGTCGCGAGCCTGGTCACGCACGGCACGCGCCACCTCTGGATCGTAGATCAGCCGCTGGATCATGTCGTGACGGCGGGCCAGCTTGAAGGGTTGGATCGGTCGGGCCAACCGCGTGTTCAACCGGGCAACCGCGCGTTCCAGCCTGCGACGGAAAAACCAGCGGACTGATGGGAAAAGAAAGTGCGAGGCGAAGGTGACCGCGGCAAACAGCACGATCAGCACGAATAGCCAAAGCGGGAGTTCCACGGTCTGCGTCATTCCGGCACACTGCCACCAATCGCGGCCCCTCACAATCGAATGATGCGAGATGGCTTCGCCGCAATGCAGCGAATTGACATGTCCCGAAAATTGCGATTTAGAACCCTCTAGCGAAACTTTGTTACCGAAGCAGAATCGAGAGGCCGTCCATGTCGCAGATGCAAAAAGACCGTCAGACTGCAAACTCCGACCGCAAGGCGGACCGTCCCTGGCTGATCCGCACCTATGCCGGCCATTCGACCGCCAAGGCCTCGAACACGCTCTATCGCAATAACCTGTCCAAGGGGCAGACCGGCCTTTCGGTGGCCTTCGACCTGCCGACGCAGACCGGCTATGACAGCGACCACGTGCTGGCGCGTGGCGAGGTGGGCAAGGTCGGTGTGCCGATCTGCCACCTGGGCGACATGCGGGTGCTGTTTGACCAGATCCCGTTGGAACAGATGAATACCTCGATGACGATCAACGCCACGGCGCCTTGGCTGCTGGCGCTCTATATCGCGGTGGCCGAAGAACAGGGCGCGGATGTCTCGAAACTGCAAGGTACGGTTCAGAACGACCTGATCAAAGAGTATCTCTCGCGCGGCACCTATGTGTGTCCGCCGAAACCGTCGCTCAAGATGATCGCGGATGTGGCCGAATATTGCTACACCAACGTGCCGAAATGGAACCCGATGAACGTGTGTTCCTATCACCTGCAAGAGGCGGGCGCGACACCGGAACAGGAACTGGCCTATGCGCTGGCCACCGCCATCGCGGTACTCGACGAGTTGAAACCGCGTGTCCCCGCCGAAGACTTCCCGGCGTTGTGTGGCCGCATCTCATTCTTTGTGAATGCTGGCATCCGCTTTGTCACCGAAATGTGCAAGATGCGCGCCTTTGTCGATCTGTGGGACGAGATTCTGGAAAGCCGCTATGGCGTCAACGACCCGAAGTTCCGCCGTTTTCGCTATGGGGTGCAGGTGAACTCGCTGGGCCTGACCGAGCAGCAGCCGGAAAACAACGTTTATCGCATCCTGATCGAAATGCTGGCCGTGACCCTGTCGAAGAAGGCCCGCGCGCGCGCCGTGCAGCTGCCCGCCTGGAACGAGGCACTGGGCCTGCCCCGCCCCTGGGACCAGCAATGGTCGATGCGGATGCAGCAAATTCTGGCCTACGAAACCGACCTTCTGGAATATGGCGACCTCTTTGACGGCAACCCGGTCGTGGATGCCAAGGTCGAAGAATTGAAAGCGGGCGCGCGCGCCGAATTGGCCAACCTCGACTCGATGGGCGGTGCGGTTGCCTCGATCGAATACATGAAATCGCGTCTGGTCGATTCCAATGCCGAACGCCTGAACCGGATTGAGCGCAACGAAACCGTAGTGGTCGGCGTCAACCGCTGGACCGAGGGCGAACCCTCGCCCCTGCAGACCGAGGATGGCGGTATCATGGTCGTCGATCCGGCGGTCGAACAGGAACAGATCGCGCGGCTGGATAGCTGGCGCGCCGAACGGGACGATGCTGCGGTTGCTGCGGCACTGGAGGCGCTGCGCGCCGCGGCCCAGACCGGAGCGAACGTGATGGAACCCTCGATCGCGGCGGCGCGGGCCGGGGTCACCACCGGCGAATGGGCCGAAGAAATGCGCAAGGCCTATGGCACCTATCGCGGCCCTACCGGTGTATCCGGATCGGTCTCGAACAAGACCGAAGGCTTGGAAGACCTGCGCGCGGCGGTGGACGCGGTCAGCGACCGGTTGGGCCGTCGCCTGAAATTCCTTGTGGGCAAGCCGGGCTTGGACGGTCATTCCAACGGCGCCGAGCAGATTGCCTTTCGCGCCCGCGACTGTGGCATGGATATCAGCTATGACGGTATCCGCCTCACGCCCGAGGAACTGGTCACCTCGGCGCTCGAGCAACAGGCCCATGTAGTCGGCCTGTCGATCCTGTCGGGCAGCCATCTGCCGCTGGTCGAAGAGGTGATGGATCGCATGCGCCTCGCCGGTCTGGCACATATCCCGGTAATCGTTGGCGGCATTATCCCTGACGAGGACGCCCAAAAATTGCGCGCAATGGGGGTCTCCAAGGTCTATACACCCAAGGATTTCGAATTGAACGGAATTATGGGTGATATCGTGACGCTGGTGAGAGACACCGAAATAGCGGCGGAATAAATTCGCTGCTCTAATAAAATGATGCTGAAACGCGTCTTTGTCTGTGCTTAACGTGGCGCGATTGGCGCCACGTTTTTTTGCGCTCAATAGAACTCAAAAAGGAACACAGGATGGGACACGATCTTAGCGGCATGACTCGCAAGGAACTGATCAACCTAAGGGACAAGGTTGATGCAGCCATCAAAACCGCCGAACAACGCGAACGTCAGGAAGCCCTGAAAGCGGCGGAAAGGGCGGCAGCCGAGTTCGGCTTTTCATTGGCCGAATTGTCCGGTGAAACACGCAAGTCGACCAAGGGGACCAAGGCCCAGCCCAAATACCGTAATCCCGCCAATCCGGAACAGACCTGGTCGGGCCGCGGACGCAAACCGCAATGGGTGCATGATGCCATTCAGAGCGGCGCAGATATCTCCGATCTGGAAATCTGAGCGGATTCTGGGGAAATGACGATCCATATTGGCGCCAAGGCTGGCGAAATCGCGGAAACCGTTCTTTTACCCGGCGATCCCTATCGCGCGAAATGGGCGGCCGAAACGTTCCTGGATAATCCGGTTCTGGTAAATGAGGTTCGGGGCATGTTGGGGTTTACCGGCATGTGGCGCGGAAATCGGGTAACCATTCATGGGTCCGGGATGGGCATGCCATCGCTGTCGATCTATGCCAACGAGCTGATCCGCGATTATGGGGCAAAAACGCTGATCCGGATTGGCTCCTGCGGGGGGATGCAAGACAGTGTCGAGGTGCGGGACGTGATCCTGGCGATGACAGCCTCGACGCTTGGCACGCCGTCACGCGGCATCTTTCGCGAGTTGAACTTTGCCCCCTGCGCCGATTGGTCCCTGCTGCACGCAGCGGCGCGTGCCGCCGAAACAAAAGGGGTTCGGACCCATGTAGGCGGGATCTATTCGTCGGACGTGTTCTATGACGAGCGGCCCGATCTGAACGAACAGATGGTGCGCCACGGCGTGCTGGGGGTCGAGATGGAGGCGGCAGAGCTGTACATTCTGGCGGCACGGCATAAATGCCGGGCGCTGGCGGTGCTGACGGTTTCCGACCATTTGCTGACCGGGGCCGCCCTGCCCAGCGCAGAGCGCGAGACCAGCTTTGGCGACATGGTCGAGATCGCGCTGCACGCGGCCTTTCCCGATGCCTGAACCCAAAAGAAAAACGCGGCTCTCTGGGGCCGCGTTTTTCATACGTTCATCCCGCCCTGTCGGGCTGTTTCCGCACAAGCCTATCGCCCGTGGCTACGATCATAGCCATTGACCGACGGACTGGACCAATCGCCAAGCGCGCCCTCTGCTGGCGTAAAGATCTCTACCAGGAGCGGGTGACAGGTTGCCGTGTCCGAGGAATGCTCGGACGAACAATCGCCGCCGGGACAGGCGCTGAGATTGCCCAACAGGTCGATCTCGGCAAAGAATTCCAGATAATCCCCCGGTCGCACCGGCGAAGCCTTCATGAAATACTGCCCGGTATCGCGGGTGAAGCCGGTACACATGAACACGTTCAGAACGTCATGTACCAGCATCTCGGCATCGTGCAGCGGTAGCCCGGTATGGTCGGCCAGGGCGCGCGTCAGGTTCGAATGGCAGCAATGATGGTAGTGGTCGCCCGCCAGCAAATTGCCGGTATAGGGATCGCAGCGGGTGCCGATCACATCATGGACAGAACCACCAAATTGGTCGATCCCGTACCAGCCCAGCGTATCTTCGATGATCGTCGCCATCGGTCGCAGGTAGGGCAGATTCGACCACAACCGTTCACCGGTGGTAACGTGGGTACCGTGCAGGGCGCGTGTCTTGCCCGAGAAGAACCGCTCGCTCAGGTCATGCAGGTTGTGCAGGTTCAAGTCCCCCACCTGCGGCCCCTCGACGGAGCTGATGCGAAAGACCTGACCCGCCTTGACCTCGAAGCACCGCCCCTCGCGCGGCGGGACCAGCACCTCGTCCGTCTTGCGGGCAGACGCGCGCGCGGCGCGATAGAGATCCAGGTCGGGGCGAGGAAGACTGTCGTTGGGATAACAGATCACCGGCTTTACGGCGCGGCGAGCATCGGCATCGGCGGGGGCATCGGTCATCGGGCGGTCACCTGTCTGTTTGCCACCCCATAAAGCCGTCGGAACGGAGACGGCGCAAGACCGTCTCCGACAGCAGTGTCTCAGATCGCGACAACGTCAAGCGGCGGAAAGCCGTTGAAGCCGACGCTGGCATAGGTCGAGGTATAGGCTCCGCAGTTGCGGATCACGATGCGGTCGCCATCGCGCAGGCCCAGCGGCAGATGCACCATCTTCTTTTCATAGAGAACATCAGCACTGTCGCAGGAGGGACCGGCAAGAATACAGGGACCGGTCGGCTCGTGCTCGCGCTCGGTGAGGAACTGATAGCGGATCGCCTCGTCCATGGTTTCGGCCAGACCCGAGAACTTGCCGATATCTAGGTAAACCCAGCGGTGCAGGTCATTGGTGGATTTGCGCGAGACCAGCAGCACCTCGGCGGCAATCGCACCGGCTTCGGCCACCATGCCGCGGCCCGGCTCGGCCATGATCTGCCCCACATCACCGAACCGTTCGCTGATCAGGCGGATCACCTCGGCGGCGTAGAGTTCGGGCGCATCCACCTCCTGACCATAGAAGGCCGGGAAACCACCGCCGATATTGAGCAGGCTCAGTTCATGCCCTGCGGCGCGGGCGGCATGCCAGACAGCCGCCACCTGATCCAGCACCGGCACCCACATCTCGGCCCGCCGGGTTTGCGAGCCGACGTGGAAGGACAGGCCAACCGGGTCGAGGCCGACAGAGCGCGCGTAGTCGAGGACAGCGATGGCCTTGTCCGGCGCACAGCCGAATTTCCGGCTGAGCGGCCAGTCGGCCTCACAGGCCTCGACGATCATGCGGACATAGACCTGCGCGCCCGGTGCATGGGCCGCGATCTTGTCCAGCTCGTCTTCGGCATCGGCGGCAAACAGAGTGATCCCCGCCGCATGCGCCCAGACTATATCGGCCGGTTTCTTGACGGTATTGCCAAAGGAAATGCGGTCAGCCGAGGCCCCGGCGGCCAAGCACAGCTCGATCTCGGCGCGCGAGGCGGCGTCGAAATTGCTGCCCAAGCGGGCCAGCGTCGACAGGATTTCCGGCAGCGGGTTCGCCTTGACCGCGTAATGGATACGCGCGCGGCCAAGGCCTTGGGCCAGCGCGGCGAACTGGCGGGCAACGGCCTGGGTGTCGATCACCAGCGTCGGGCGATCGAAACGGTTGGA
The DNA here is from genome assembly GCF_021405525.1 of Ruegeria pomeroyi. Lineage (GTDB taxonomy): Bacteria > Pseudomonadota > Alphaproteobacteria > Rhodobacterales > Rhodobacteraceae > Ruegeria_B > Ruegeria_B alba. The sequence continues at coordinate 650,743 of NZ_JAGQAG010000001.1, read as the reverse complement.
CAGGATAAAGGTTTCGGCGCGGGACAGAGTCGCGCTTTCACAGGCCAGGGGCCCGGTTACAACTGCGTTCAAGGTCATCTCCAACAGACGCGGCAAAGCCGTGCGGCAAAAGTGGAGACGTTACCGTCGCTGCGTAACCATAGGGTGCGTCCCTTACGACAGAGGCGCGTGCGTTGGCGTCTTGAATCGCGATATCGGTCTAATGATGAGTCGTTTCAAGAGGAATTTCCAAAGCACGCAAATTTCTTCCTAGTCGGCTCTATTTGCTGTTTCAACGCAACAGGTTGGTGGCTTATTCACAGACCCCGAAACCTGACCTCCGCAATAGGCGCAAGTCCAGATTTCGCGATTTCGGTCAAACCGCCAGCGGCAGTTTCGGGTCAGAGTGGTGCTGCGGGCGCGCCAGAAGAAATAGGCGAAGACAACCAACGCCAAAAACAGAAGAAGGACGGGCATGACCCCGTCCTATCTTGTCAGTACCGCTTAGGCAATCTGCCCTCAGGCGGCATTGGCATATTGGAAGAGGTCGGGTTGCTCTTCCTTTGCAACCATGACTGGTTCGGGCACGTAGTAAGCCCAAGCCTGGTTAAGCAGGTCCAGCGCCTCTTGCGCGGGGATATGGGGTCTGGCGAGTTTGTTCGCGGTGTTCATGGGCGTCATCCTTTGCATCAGATTTGGCCCCTCCCTGCCGATCAAACTATGCGCAAAGCACACCGGATGCATCGGACAGTTGTGCAGACTGGCCATGCAGAAAGGGCAACACTTAATAGATCACCAAAAAAATACGGGCCCGCCAAAGGAGGGCCCGCTGTTACCATGGGTATTGAACCGATCAGACCGTGCGTTCGACCATCATCTTCTTGATCTCGGCAATCGCCTTGGCCGGGTTCAGCCCCTTGGGGCAGGTCTTGGCGCAGTTCATGATCGTGTGACAGCGGTACAACTTGAACGGGTCTTCGAGGTTGTCCAGGCGTTCGCCCGTGGCCTCGTCCCGGCTGTCGATGATCCAGCGATAGGCGTGCAGCAGCGCGGCGGGCCCCAGATAGCGGTCGCCGTTCCACCAATAGCTGGGGCACGAGGTCGAGCAACTCGCGCACATCACACATTCATAAAGGCCATCCAGCTTCTTGCGATCCTCGATGGATTGCTTCCACTCCTTGGCCGGGCGGTTGGTCTTGGTTTCCAGCCAGGGCATGATCGAGGCGTGCTGGGCATAGAAATGGGTGAGATCCGGGATCAGGTCCTTGACCACCGGCATATGCGGCAGCGGATAGATTTTCACGTCGCCCTTGATCTCGTCCATGCCGTAAATGCAGGCCAGCGTGTTGATCCCGTCGATGTTCATCGCACAGGATCCGCAGATCCCTTCGCGGCAGGACCGGCGGAAGGTCAGCGTCGCATCGACCTTGTTCTTGATATAGATGAGTGCGTCCAGAACCATCGGCCCGCAATCGTCCATATCGACGAAATAGGTATCGACGCGCGGGTTCTGCCCATCGTCCGGATTCCAGCGATAGATCTGGAACTTGCGCAGATTGGTCGCGCCGTCCGGCTTGGGCCAGGTCTTGCCGGTGGTGATCCGGGAATTCTTGGGCAGGGTCAGTTGAACCATGTCAATCCTCCATTCGGCACTGGGCCGCCATTCAGCCTGTTTTGACCCGCTTGGGGGCCTTTTGATTGTAATGCCCCCAATGGGCGAGGTTTACGTCGAAATCCGGCGCGAGCCAATTGACCACGGCTCGCGGATCATCGCGGTCGATGTCGAAATACATGAATTGGGGGTTGCCCGCGAAATAACCCATGACCTCGGCATGATGTACGTCGTACATCTGCGCCCAACCCGACTTGACCTCGTCTTCGTCCTGGCCGTTGGCTTTGCAGCAGCGCTCCAAATAGGAGCCATCGGCATGTTGTGCCCTAGAGGCAAGCCAATCATCCTTGTCGCGGGTATTCAGCAGGAAATAAGCGTCGGGATACGCCTGATGCAGTTCGCGAAATAAGCGTGCGCAGTCCAGCATCATCCGGTGGCTGACAAACGCCATATCAGTAAAGGCACGCACCTCCCCGAAACCGTCCAGCGGTTTTCGACCCATCGCGATATTGGTCATCATCCTGAGGGCGATATTCTTGCCTTTACCATCCTGCCAGTGCACCGCCGGAATGCCGCTGTTTTGAAACAGCTTGTAGAATGTGGTGGTGGCGCACCGGTTGAGACCAATCAGGATGATCTTTGGGTCAGTCATCACAGCTCCCTTCGACTGCGCACAGCGATGACGGCCCGAAAACGGGCCGGGCCATAGTGGCAGGATATGAGCGCGGTGTCGGCCATGGGAACGGAGGACCGCCAAAGCGGTCCCTACCTCCTGTCTAGAAAGTCCGCGCCTTGGGCGCGATTTTCTTCAGGCTGATGCCACCCTGCTCTTCGGTGGTGAGCGGGTCGGTGATCACCGGGCGATAGCTCAGATCGACCTTGTTGCCCTCCACGCGCGACACGGTGTGAACGCGCCAGTTTTCGTCGTCGCGGGTCGGGAAATCCTCATGCGCATGGGCGCCACGGCTTTCCTTGCGCGCTTCGGCACCGACGATGGTGGCCAGCGCACTGGGCATCAGGTTGGTCAGTTCCAGCGTTTCCATCAGGTCGCTGTTCCAGACCAGGCTGCGGTCGGTGACGCTCAGATCGTCCATCTTGGCCGCGATCGCGGTCATCTTTTCGACGCCCTCGGCCATGGTCTTGGCGGTGCGGAACACGGCAGCGTCGGCCTGCATGGTCTTCTGCATCTCCAGCCGCAGTTCGGCGGTGGCGACATTGCCCTTGGCGTTGCGCAGCCCGTCGAACCGGTCAAACGCCTTTTCAACCGAGGCGAGGTTCAGCACCGGGTTCGGAGCCTCGGGGTCCACAACCTTGCCAGCGCGAATGGCCGAGGCACGGCCAAACACAACAAGGTCAATCAGCGAGTTCGAGCCGAGGCGATTGGCCCCATGCACCGAGGCGCAACCGGCCTCGCCCACGGCCATCAGGCCGGGCACGATGGCGGTCGGGTTGTCGGCGGTGGGGTTCAGCACCTCACCCCAATAGTTGGTCGGGATGCCGCCCATGTTGTAATGCACGGTGGGCAGAACCGGGATCGGTTCCTTGGTCACGTCGACGCCCGCAAAGATCTTGGCGCTTTCCGAGATGCCCGGCAGGCGTTCGGCCAGCGCCTCGGCCGGCAGGTGGCTCAGGTTCAGGTGAATGTGATCGCCATCCTTGCCCACGCCACGGCCTTCGCGGATTTCCATGGTCATCGAGCGGCTCACATAGTCGCGCGGCGCCAGGTCCTTGTACTGGGGCGCATAACGCTCCATGAACCGTTCGCCTTCGGAGTTTGTGAGGTACCCGCCCTCGCCACGCGCGCCTTCGGTGATCAGGCAGCCCGAACCGTAAATCCCGGTCGGGTGGAACTGCACGAATTCCATGTCCTGCAACGCCAGGCCGGCACGTGCCACCATGCCGCCACCGTCGCCGGTGCAGGTATGGGCCGAGGTTGCGCTGAAATAGGCACGGCCATATCCTCCGGTTGCCAGCACCACCATCTTGGCGTTGAAGACATGGAAAGTGCCGTCATCCAGTTTCCAGCACACAACGCCCTGGCACTGACCGTCCTCGGACATGATCAGGTCGATGGCGAAATATTCGATGTAGAACTCGGCATTGTTCTTCAGCGACTGGCCATAGAGCGTGTGCAGGATCGCGTGACCGGTCCGGTCCGCCGCTGCACAGGTGCGCTGCACGGGCGGGCCTTCGCCGAACTCGGTGGTGTGGCCGCCAAACGGGCGCTGATAGATCTTGCCCTCTTCGGTGCGCGAGAAGGGAACGCCATAGTGCTCCAGCTCGTACACCGCCTTGGGGGCTTCCCGCGCGAGGTATTCCATTGCGTCGGTATCGCCCAGCCAGTCCGACCCCTTGACGGTGTCGTACATGTGCCACTGCCAGTGGTCGGGCCCCATGTTCGACAACGACGCGGCAATCCCGCCCTGCGCGGCGACAGTGTGCGAGCGGGTCGGGAACACCTTGGTCACACAAGCGGTGCGCAGGCCCTGCTCGGCCATGCCCAGCGTGGCCCGCAGACCGGCACCGCCGGCGCCGACCACGACCACATCATATTCATGCGTTTCGTATTCGTAAGCAGCCATTGATAAAGCTCCGGTCTTAAAGGGCGATGCGGGCGATGGCGAAAAGGCCGGTCGCAGCAGCGGCATAGGAAAGGCAGATCACCAGGATGATCAGGATTTTCTGCATCAGGCCATGCACGTAATCCTCGATCAGCACCTGGGCGCCGTCGGCGAAGTGTTTGAAACCGACGACCAGCGTCAACGCGGCAACGATGGCCGGGAAGGGGCGCGAGAAATAGTCCAGCACCGCCTGGTGTGGCTCACCCAGCATCGGGCCAAAGGTAAAGACGAACAGCGGGATCAGGATCAGCAGGGCCACCGAGCTGACCTTCATCGCCCAGAAATGGGCGGTGCCCGTCTTGGCCGAGCCCATGCCAACGGCGCGTTTGCGGTCTGTGAGATAGCGCATCTTTGGCCTCCGTTACGCGATGACCAGAAGGGTCAGGATGGTGAGGACGACAGACCCGACCACAACGGCCCAGCCCAGTTTCTCGGCTGTCGGAAGGTCAAGGCCCAGCGCGTTGTCCCAGATCAGGTGCCGGATACCGGCCAGCGTGTGATACCACAGCCCCCAAAGCGACAGCGCCATCACCAGATCCCCGATCAGCGAGGTGACCACTGCATCGGCGACAGCGAAATACTCGGGCGAGGTCGCGGCGGCCAGGAACCACCAGACGATCAGCAACGCCGCAAGCAACAGCGCATTGCCCGTGATCCGCGTCAGGATCGAGGTGATCGAGGTCAGCTGCGGTCGATAGATCGAAAGATGCGGCGAAAGCGGGCGGTTACCCCGATTGACATCGGCCATGATGGCTCCTTTCCGTTGGCTGCGCTTGGTTTTACCTCTTTTTTGCGTCCTGTCACGCGCCGCAACTGCAAAAGGGCGCGGTTTTTTGGCACGCCTGGCAAGATTTGCCCCTTTGTGATCACGGTGATCTAGCGTGTGATCACATTATTCTCCGTATTCTCCGCATGTGAGCGTTAGCATGGCAGGTCGGATGTGATCACGAATCTCTCACCGGCACCTCAGTCCAATGCCGCAGTCTGCTGCGTGACCTCGCGCAGCAGCTTTTTGCGGATGCGCGCGGGATAGTCAGCGAAACCATTGGCAGTCTCGACAAAGGCCCCCTCGCCCACGATGACGTTTTCATAGAAATAGGCGGTCAGGTCCGGTTCACTCTGCTCTATGGCAATCGCGTTCACCGTAATCCCCAGCGCACGCAGGTCGCGATGCACAGCCAGCGGCTCGATCCCCTCGTTCGAAGGGCCATCGCCGGAGACGTCGATCAAATGGCGGGAACATTCGGGAACCTGGGAAAAGGCGGCCATGGTAATTTCCAGCGCCTCGCCGATTGCAGTGGAATAATTACGCCAGACACGCGGATCGGCAGCGACCCGGTCGGCAAACCGGTCCAACGCGTCGAAATTGCTGGCTTGGGTCCAGGGGATGGTCACCCGCTGGCGGGCAGCGCCGGTCCATTGCACCAACATCAGCTGCGCCTCCGCCCGCACCAGCGCCTCGGACACGACCGGATCGCGCAGCGCATGAGCAAGCCCGTCCATCTGAGTACGGTACTCGCCTTCATCGACGGATCCGGAAACGTCCACGGCCAAGGCCAAGGCCAGATCACAAGCCGCGACGGGGCCAGAGATCGAAAACGCTAACGTCGAAAGCAAAACTCGCATGGCAAACAGGCTACAACAGGCAGAGCAACCTGTCGTGTGATAATGGAGCCATACCCAATTTCTATCACCAGCGCCCAGCGCCATGAGATTGCATGGCCTTGTGGCCTCAAGCGTTGTTCCCTCTGAAAACAAAGAACAACGCAACGGCGATCAGTGTAACCTGAAACTCCATCCCACCATAAGGATGTGTTTCACTCGGCGCAAAGCTCCACTGCCCCCAATGCACCACCGATATAGCCCCGACCAGAATCACGATTGCCAGCAGCCCCGCAAGCCTTGTCAGCATGTCGCCCAATTGATTGCTTGAAACACCCCCCAAGGCCAGAAATGCGGGGACTGCGAACTCCACGGAGGCAACCATGCTCATCGTCCCGACCGACAAACCGAACGCCTCAGCTGCATTCGGAATCTGCGTTGCTTTGTTTGCACCGTGGAACAGGAACGTTGCCGACAACGCGAATCGTAGAAGCCAATGCGCAGCTGGCGCATCCATGGAAAACGTGGCTCCTAGGTTTTTTCTTTGAAAATCATATTCCTTGTAACGCTCTGTCACGGGTCGAATCCTTTCGATTGCGAGTCCGTCAACTTCAAGTCTGGAGTATAGCAAAAGCGCGATCCATTGACACGGACCGCGCTATGTTTCTTCCAAGACGCCGCTTCGATCGCGTCGGAGGTAGCCTTCAGACCGGCATCAGTGCCCAATAGTCTAGGTCAAGCAAAACGTCAGACCTATATTTCCCTGCGGGGTCGCGCAACTCGAACGGCGCGCCGCCTTTGGTGGCCACCAATCGCAGACGCAACGCTCCGACGCCGGGCGCGCCGGTATCGGCCTTGTCCAGCACTTCGGTCCAGGCCTTAATCGTGTCGCCGGCAAAGCAGGGATTGGCATGCGCCCCGCCGTTCAGCCCGACGACCATCTGCGCATTGGCCAGCCCGTTGAAACTCAGCGCGCGCGCCATCGAGATCACGTGCCCGCCGTAGATCAACCGCCCATCGGGGCGGAAGGTCAGGTCGAAATGCACCTTGGCGGTGTTCTGCCACAGGCGGGTGGCCAGCATATGCTCGGCCTCTTCCACAGTGACACCATCCACATGGTCGATGGTTTCGCCAACGGCATAATCATCCCAACGATGCGGCTCGCCCGCCAGTGCAAAGTCGTAGGACGAGAAATCCAGCCCCTCGGGCACCACCAGATCGGCGGGCGCCAGCACCTTTTTCAGCTCGGGCACCACTGTTTCGGGCGCAGGCGCATCCAGGTCGCGTTTGCGCACCATCACCCAACGGACATATTCCATCACGGTCTCGTCACGCTGGTTCAAGCCGCGCGTGCGGACATAGACCACCCCGGTCTTGCCGTTGGAGTTCTGCTTGAGCCCGATCACCTCGGAAACCGAGCGCAGCGTATCGCCCGCATAAACCGGCTTCAGCCAGCGGCCTTCGGCATAGCCGAGATTGGCCACCGCGTTCAGCGACACATCCGGGACCGTCTTGCCGAAGACCACATGAAACGCCGCCAGATCGTCGATCGGGCTGCCCGGCAAGCCGCAGGCCTGCGCAAACGCATCCGAGGAATACAGCGCATGCCGCGCGGGATAGAGCGCATGATAGAGCGCGCGCTCGCCATTGGTCACGGTGCGCGGAACCGCGTGATGCAGGGTCTGGCCGACAGTGTAGTCTTCGAAGAAGCGGCCCGGATTGGTCTTTGCCATCATTGTTGTCCCAGTTTCATGTCAGGGGAATAGTCGGCCGGAACATCCTTGGTCACAGCCTGTGCACAGCGCATGATGCCGTTCGCCGCGTCATAGGCATAGGCGGGGGAGCCATAAAGCTCCCACCCCTTGGCCAGCGCATCGGAAACCTTGTGGCAGAAGGCGGCGGTGTCCTCTTCGGTCAGGAGGCGATAGAGCTTGGCCATGAGCGCGCGTCCTTATGCCGGGAAGGGCCAGGGGCCGACCAGCCCGTGAATATACCCAATAACCGCCATCAGCACGACCGAGGCGACAAGGAACATCGCGTCCTTGCCCAGCGTGCCGGGCTTGCCCGGGGTCCATTCTGGTTCCGCGGCATTGATCGCGGCGACCTCGACAATGCCCCACAGGAACAGGCCACCGAACAGGATAATCGACGCCAGATCTCCGTTCACCAACAGGTGCGCCGCCGCCCAGGCCCGGAAACCAGCCAATTGCGGATGGCGCATCTTGTTGAGCAGCTTGCCCTTGGTTCCGGCCGGGCTCATCATCCAGATCGCAACCAGAACCAACAAGTTGTTGGCATGGGTCAGATAGGCGGGCGGCGCCCAGACATGCACATAGGGCGTCATCCGGAACCCGATCACCATCAGCACGACCGAGCCCAGCAACACCAGCGCCACCTTGCCCTTGCCGCGATCGCCCATTGCGGCGCGCTGCGCAGGCCGAACCCGCTTGAACAGATGCGCGGCCCACCAGAGTGCCACACCAAGGATCAAAAGAACGAAGCCCATGAGAGTTTATCCCGCTTGCAAAGCCAATATCGCCTCTGCTTTTGCCAGAGTTTCACGGGCGGTGGCAACGTGCAGGTTTTCCACGATCTTGCCATCCACCACGGCAACGCCCTGTCCGCTGGCCTCGACCTCGGCAAAGGCGGCGATCTGGCGCCGGGCAAGGTCGATCTCGGCCTCGGACGGGGCAAAGGCCGCGTTGGCAATATCCACCTGCGCCGGATGGATCAGCGTCTTGCCGTCAAACCCCATGTCGCGGCCCTGCGCGCATTCGGCCGCCAGCCCCTCGTCATCCTTGAACGCGTTATAGACGCCGTCGATGGCGATCAGCCCCTCGGCCTTGGCCGCCAGCAGGCAAAGGCCCAGCGAGGTCATCATCGGCAGACGGTCAGCCCGAAACCGGGTCTGCAACTCCTTTGCCAAGTCGTTGGTGCCCATCACGAACCCGGTCAGCAGTGGATGCGCGGCGATCTGCGCGGCGTTCAGCATGCCGCGCGGGGTTTCCATCATCGCCCAGATCGGCAGGTCGCCGGTGATCGCGGCCAGCGCATCCACATCGGCCGCGCTGCCCACCTTGGGCAACAGCACCACGTCGGCATCCATCTCGCGCACCGCCTCGGCATCGGCCCGGCCCCAGGGCGTGTCCAGCCCGTTGATCCGCACGATCTTGACCCGCGCGCCATAACCGCCCTGCGCCAGTGCCGCCTTCAACGTCTCGCGGGCGTTGTCCTTTTCATCGGCGGCGACCGCATCCTCAAGGTCAAAGATGATCGCATCCACCGGCAGGCTGCGCGCCTTGTCCAACGCCCGCTCCTTGGAGCCGGGGATATAGAGGACGGAACGATAGGGGCGCTGGCGCGGATCCATGTCAGGTCTCCCGAGAGAAATATTGTTGCGCGGAGAGGTGCATTTTTTGCCGGAATGTTCAAGGCAAAAAACGCCGCATTGCAGCATGAACCTTGCGCAACGGGCTGACGCGCGCCGGATTAACCGGTTTTCAGCACCTTTTCGGCAGGGTTTTCGTATCGGAACAGGGCATGCGGGTCCTTGGGGCAGGCCACCGGGCAAGACGGGCCCAGACATGTTCTGCCATGACTAACGGCAACGGGCGGTGCGGCTGACCGGGACTACCGGCAGGCCTGGGCGCATCGCGGCTGCCCCGGAAAAAGGGGACGACCCATGAAGACGATGATGATCAAGATGACGATGGGCCTGAGCCTGATGGCGCTGGCCGCCGGCCAGCTTCAGGCGCAGGGCAACAACTGCGCGCCTCGCCAGATGGTGCTGGACCAACTGGCGCAGAAATATGGCGAAGCGCGGCGCGGTATCGGACTGGTTCAGCAGGGCTCAGTGATGGAGGTCTTTGCTTCGGACGAGACCGGAACCTGGACCATCACGGTGACCCTGCCCAATGGCATGACCTGCATGGTGGCCAGCGGCCAGTCTTATGAGGCGCTGGCCGAGGCACTGCCGACCAGCGGCAACGACGCCTGAACCGGGTTGCGCGCCGGTCCGATGTGCCCCCGTCCCTCGTGGGGCCCTTGCGGATCGGATCGGCGCGCCACTTTGACCCGGCTCAGCCGAGCGCGTCCCAGATCAGTTTGACCCCGGTAAGTGTCAGCATCACATGGGCCAGCGCAAAAAAGGCCCGTTCCGGCACCAGGTGATGGGCCTTGACGCCCAGCCACGCCCCGAGCAGGGCAAAGGGTGCCAGCAAGAGACCCGCCCGCGCGGTGTCCAGGGAGAACATCCCCAGCCACGCATAGGGAATGAACTTTGCGATGTTGAGCGCCCAGAAGGTCAACACCGTGGTGGCCTGAAACTCGGTCTTTCCCAGCCTTTGAGACAGCAGATAAACTGCCGCCGGCGGCCCGCCCGCATGGCTGACAAAGCTGGTGAACCCGGCCACCGTCCCCGCCAGCAACCCAGCCATCGGAGGCAGGCGCGAGGTGAATTCGCGCACCCAACCGCGCCCGCGCGCCATCTGCCAAGCCACAAACGCCAGCGAAATTCCCCCGATCAGCAGGCGCAACAGATCGGCATCGGTCGCGCGGTAGAGCAGCGCGCCCAGCGCCACACCGGGCAACCCTCCCAGGATCAGTAACCGGGCATCCGGCCCACTCCATCTGCGCCAATAGGGCTTCAGCGTCGCCAGGTCGATCAGCATCAACAAGGGCAGCATCAGCGCCAGCGCCTGCCCCGGGTCAAGGTAGATCGCCAGAATCGAGGCAGAGGCAAAGGCCACACCCGAGCCGAAGCCGCCCTTGGAAATACCCGCAAAGATCACCGCTGGAATGGTCACCGCGAAAAAGCCGATATCCGGTTCCAGCACGCGCCAATTCCCCCTAACCTGCTACATCACAACGCTTTTAGCGCAGTCACCCGCCTTCGGACAGGGGGAATGCGCCGTGATGCCGCGTCGCAGAACACTTGCACGACGCCGCTTTACGCTCTAGCACAGCGACGATTTTCAACCGGACCGGAGATACTCCAAATGGCCAGACCCAAGATCGCGCTCATCGGCGCAGGTCAGATCGGCGGCACGCTCGCCCACCTCGTCGCGCTGAAGGAACTGGGCGATGTTGTCCTGTTCGACATCGCCGAAGGCACGCCCGAGGGCAAGGCGCTCGACATCGCGGAATCCGGCCCCTCGGAAGGGTTCGACGCCAAGCTCAAGGGCACCCAGTCCTATGCCGATATCGCGGGCGCCGATGTCTGCATCGTCACCGCCGGTGTGCCGCGCAAGCCGGGCATGAGCCGCGACGACCTGCTGGGCATCAACCTCAAGGTCATGAAATCGGTCGGCGAAGGGATCCGCGACAACGCGCCGGACGCTTTCGTTATCTGCATCACCAACCCGCTCGACGCGATGGTCTGGGCGCTGCAACAGTTCTCGGGCCTGCCCGCGAACAAGGTCTGCGGCATGGCAGGCGTGCTCGACTCGGCTCGTTTCCGTCACTTCCTGGCCGAAGAATTCAACGTGTCGATGAAGGACGTCACCGCATTCGTGCTGGGCGGCCATGGCGACACCATGGTGCCGTCGGTCCGCTACTCGACCGTTGCCGGCATCCCCCTGCCCGACCTGGTCAAGATGGGCTGGACCAGCCAGGAGAAGCTGGACGCCATCGTGCAGCGCACCCGTGACGGCGGCGCCGAGATCGTCGGCCTGCTGAAAACCGGTTCGGCCTATTACGCGCCCGCCACCAGCGCCATCGAAATGGCCGAAGCCTATCTGAAGGACCAGAAACGCGTTCTGCCCTGCGCCGCGCATTGCAACGGCGAACTGGGCGTCAAGGGCATGTATGTGGGCGTGCCCACCGTGATCGGCGCAGGCGGGATCGAGCGCATCATCGACGTGACGCTGACCAAGGAAGAGCAGGAAATGTTCGACAACTCGGTCAACGCGGTCAAAGGTTTGGTCGAGGCCTGCAAGGGCATCGACAACTCGCTGGCCTGATCCCTGGCGATGCAATCTTCAGGGCCGGTCCGCATTAGGGCCGGCCTTCTTCATGCCTGTTTCCGATCGGCTTCTGCAAAATGCAGGCGATAGAGTCGTCGCCACCTGATCCGGTGTCGGTCGAAATCCGGAATGTCGAACTCCAGCCCCTCGTCAAAGCTGGCTCGTGACAGGTCGGCGGGTTGCCCCAGCGCGCGAAGGGCGGCGCCCGGATCGATCCGCGAGCGTCGCAACAAGCCGATCGCCTCCAACCGCTCCAGATCGCTCAGAGGCAGGGCCTTGAGTTGCTGATGAAGCTGCAACAGGGCAAACATGTCCCCCCTATTCTCGTCGACATAGGCAATCTGCGCCTGTCGAGCGGGTGCAAGCCCTGCATGAGCGGCAGCCCCTCCGCCACGGTCTGTCCAACCGCGCAAAAGCTTCATGATCCAATGGAACCCTGTCAGCCCGTCGAAATGCAGAACTCGCGCATTGACGGCAGGCCAGAGCAGTAGCCTGTCGTGGCCCGCCGGCGCTCGAGGCGAGTGAATGCCCGGCCACAGCTTGCGACCGGTCCGAACCGCCGATTTCCCCTGCGAATGGGCGACAATTCCCCGATGCAGAAAGGGCTGGATCGCCGGATCGAGCATATCGGCCTGCTCCGGCCAGCCCCGGAGCAAAGGTGCGCGCATGTAGCCGTCGAACAAGTTCTCCTGGGGTTCTGCCGCATCGAAGACTCGTTCGAGATTGGGCAGATGTAGAAAATCCACCGTTTCGGGCAGTCCGCCCAGGATTCGGACCAACGGCAGATCAGTTTCCAGAAACTCGTCCGCATCCAGATGCAGCAGCCAATCGGCCTCTGCCCGCAAATAGGCTCGGCTTGCGTTGCGAATCTGACGCTTTTCATTGGTCGCCGGGCGCGGGCCGCCAAGTTCGTCCTGCCAATAGCTGTCGTCGCACAACGTGACCCTGCACCCCGAAATGCCCGCCAATGCCGATTGCAGCGCCGGATCCGGCGCATCGAGGTAGAGCTCGACATAATTTGCGCCGAGCGAAAGGTGATGCGCGACAAAGGCCAGAACCAGCACCCCCGGTTCGCGGCAGGTGGTCACCACCGCCCAACTGGCTTGCCCGTCTCCACCCTTTCGAAAATACATTCCTGCTCTCGCTACGCTCTCTGACGGCGCTGGCCCCACGCTATCGTTCACCCTGGTTCAGATCAACCACCAGCCCGCCGAGCCGTTAGCGCAAAAGCCGCAAAACCCCGCTACAAAGCCGTTTTTCCCTGCAGGCGCAAACGGCGAATCACAAACGTTCGCAAGGTTTCGCATATGTGATCACAGCCAGAAAGCGTGTGATCACAAATATACAAAATCTTCACGATATTTCCCGTCCGCGTCAAATAACCCTTTAAAAATGGCCGCTAGACCACCCTATATCGGGACAATCGCAGTCAGACGGGACAGATGCAATGAACATCCATGAATATCAGGCAAAGGCCCTTCTGCGCAGCTATGGCGCGCCGGTTTCGGACGGCCGCGTGGTGCTGCGTGCAGAAGACGCCAAGACCGCCGCAGGCGAACTCGATGGCCCGCTATGGGTCGTCAAGGCGCAGATTCACGCCGGTGGACGCGGCAAGGGCAAATTCAAGGAGGCCGATGCCGGTGAAAAGGGCGGCGTCCGTCTGACCAAATCGGTCGAAGAGGCCGCCGAGGAAGCCAAGAAGATGCTGGGCCGCACCCTGGTCACCCATCAGACCGGCCCGGCAGGCAAGCAGGTCAACCGCATCTATATCGAGGCCGGATCCGGCATCGAACGGGAACTGTACCTGGCCCTTCTGGTCGACCGTCAGACCAGCCGCATCTCGTTTGTCTGCTCGACCGAGGGCGGCATGGACATCGAAGAGGTCGCCGCCAGCACGCCCGAGAAGATCCTGTCCTTCAGCGTCGACCCGGTGACCGGCTACCAGCCCTATCATGGCCGCCGCATCGCGTTTTCGCTCGGCCTTTCCGGCCCGCAGGTGAAACAATGCGTCTCGCTGATGGGTCTCCTCTACAAGGCCTTCGTCGAGAAGGACATGGAGATGCTGGAAATCAACCCGCTGATCGTGGCCGAGGGTGGCAGCCTCAAGGTGCTGGACGCCAAAGTCGGCTTTGACGGCAACGCGATCTACCGCCACTCGGACATCGCCGAACTGCGCGACACCACCGAGGAGGATCCCAAGGAACTGGAAGCCTCCAAGTACGACCTGAACTACATCGCACTGGATGGCGAGATCGGTTGCATGGTCAACGGCGCCGGTCTGGCGATGGCAACCATGGACATCATCAAGCTCTACGGTGCCGAGCCCGCCAACTTCCTCGACGTCGGCGGCGGCGCCACCAAGGAGAAGGTGACCGAAGCGTTCAAGATCATCACTTCGGACCCCAACGTCAAAGGCATCCTCGTGAACATCTTCGGCGGTATCATGCGCTGTGACGTGATCGCCGAGGGCGTGGTCGCCGCGGTCAAGGAAGTGGGCCTTCAGGTTCCGCTGGTCGTCCGTCTCGAAGGCACCAATGTCGAGAAAGGCAAGGAGATCATCAACACCTCTGGCCTGAACGTCATCGCCGCGGACAACCTGTCGGATGGTGCCGAGAAGATCGTGAAAGCGGTCAAGGGCTAATCGCGTGACAGCCGTAATTCTTAAGCCCAACGAAATCGAAGAATGGCCCTTAGACCAACGGATCGAAGTATCCGTTGGAAAGCGGGGGAACAACTCGTCGATACGCGTTCCGTGTGATGTGTTCCTGTTCCGGCAGAACACTTCCAAAGGCGCTCGTGATGGAAGGCTATATGGACGCGGCACAATTTACACCGCAGATCGAACGGTGGATGGGGGATGGCGCTTCACGCTTGAACTGTCGCGCTATCCATCGGTTGATCTCTACTCACACGATCTGAACACAGATGTGATCGACCACGACGATACAGTCGAGAAAGAGCTTGCAGAGGTGCGACGTGTCTCTTGGGCGCGCTTCTTCACGGTATCCGATGATGTCGTCACTCGTCTTAGTTCAGAGAATTTTGGAGAATAAAATGGCAGTCCTCATCGACGAAAATACCAAGGTAATCTGCCAGGGCTTCACCGGCTCGCAGGGTACCTTTCACTCGGAACAGGCCATCGCCTATGGCACCAAGATGGTCGGCGGCGTCACCCCCGGCAAGGGCGGTCAGACCCACCTGAACCTGCCCGTCTTCAACTCGGTGCACGAGGCCAAGGCCGTGACCGAGGCCAATGCAACCGTGATCTATGTGCCGCCCCCCTTTGCCGCCGACTCGATCCTCGAGGCGATCGACGCCAAGATGGAGGTGATCGTCTGCATCACCGAAGGCATCCCGGTGCTGGACATGATGAAGGTCAAGCGCGCGCTCGAAGGCTCGTCCTCGCGCCTCATCGGCCCCAACTGCCCCGGTGTCATCACGCCCGATGCCTGCAAGATCGGTATCATGCCCGGCCATATCCACAAGCGCGGCAGCGTCGGCGTTGTGTCCCGTTCGGGCACCCTGACCTATGAGGCGGTGAAACAGACCTCGGATATCGGTCTGGGCCAGTCCACCGCCGTGGGCATCGGCGGCGACCCGATCAAGGGGACCGAGCATATCGACGTGCTGGAATGGTTCCTGGCCGACAATGAAACCGAAAGCATCATCATGATCGGCGAGATCGGCGGCAGCGCCGAGGAAGAGGCCGCCCAGTTCCTGAAAGACGAGGCCAAGAAGGGCCGCAAGAAGCCGGTCGCCGGTTTCATCGCGGGCCGCACCGCCCCTCCGGGCCGCCGCATGGGCCATGCAGGCGCTATCGTCGCCGGCGGCAAGGGCGGCGCCGAGGACAAGATCGAAGCCATGCGCTCGGCCGGGATCGTCGTGGCCGACAGCCCGGCAACCCTGGGCGAGGCCGTTCTGGCGGCCATCGGCAAGTAACCGGCCTGCCCCGCGTCAATGCGGGGCGGCGCGCAAATCGGGAGGACACATGACGTTCGGCAAGGCCATAGGAACGTGTTTCTCGAAATACTTCACCTTCTCCGGGCGGGCCTCTCGCCCGGAGTACTGGTATTTTTTCCTGTTCATGGTGCTGGGCAACGTGGTGGCAACCCTGCTCGACGCGGCGCTGTTCGATTCCGTGACCACCACGGTCGAAACCTCGGACACCGGCGCCAGCGCCAGTATCGAGAATACCGGCCCCCTCGCCGCGCTGTTCTCACTCGCCGTGTTCCTGCCGCATCTGGCGGTGGCCTTTCGCCGAATGCACGATACCGGCCGCAACGGGCTTTTTGCGCTGTTTCCCATCTTGCTGATGATCGGCGCCGGATTGATCCTGGTCTTCGGCATCGGCATCGCCTCCAGCTTTGCCGCTGGCGGCTCGCTCGACCTTCTCTTCACCCGCGCCACGCTGCTGTTGCTGATCCCGACTGTTGCCGTCCTGATCGTCTCGCCACTTCTGGTTCTGTGGTGGCTGACCCGGCCCAGCCAGCCGGGCACCAATCAATACGGTCCCCATCCCAACCAGGCGGTGTCGCCATGAGTGCCCACGTCTCGCATCCGGCCCGCTTTCACCAGCGCCTCACGGCTGGCCTTGCCGCGCTGTTCCTGTGTCTTGGCACCCCGTTGCTGGCCGAGATGTTCGGTCCGGTTTCAGGCCAGATTCATGGTGTGGGACCAAAGGTGCTGGTTATCGTCCTGCATGGAGACTCCGGGCCGGACTACATCACGTCCTTTGCCACGGAACTAGCCGCGCGAAACCCGCAGTCAACCGTCATCCAGATGGCGCGGCCCGGCTATTCCGTCGCCGGGCGCCGCAGCAAGGGATCGAATAACGGCAGTCGTGACCATTACACCAAGCAGAACAACAATCTGCTGGCACAGGGTATCTCGGCGGCTGGCCAGGCATATCCGCATCAAAAGCTGGTGGTGGTGGCCCATTCCGGCGGAGCGGCACAGACCGCCACCCTGCTGGGAACGGTACCCGGCCTGATCGACACGGCAATCATGGTGTCTGGCCCGTTCGACATTCCGCGCTGGCGGGCTGCGCGCGGCACGCCCTGGCCCAAAAGCCAGTCGCCGATCCGCTATCTTGACCAGATACCACGGCAAACCCGGATCATCGCGGTGACCGGCCAGAACGATTCCAATACGCAGCCCGGCCTTGCCCGGGACTATGTGGCCAAGGCCCAGGCACGCGGCCTGAACGCCACATTCACCGCCATACCGAATGCAGGCCACAGTTTCAGATCGCTCAAAGAACCCGTTCTGGCCATCGCAACGCGCGAAATCCAGAGCTAGGAAAGTCAGGTGACCCAATGACCGAACAATCGCCCAACCCCCAGTTTCATGCCTCAAGCTTCATGCAGGGGCACAATGCGGAATACCTCGAACAACTCTATGCCCGATACGCCAACGACCCCGGCGCGGTGGATGCCGCATGGGCCGAGTTTTTCCGCGCGATGGGCGATGCGGATACCGATGTGAAGAAGGAGGCCGACGGCCCCAGCTGGGCGCGCGCCGACTGGCCGCCGATGCCCGCCGACGACCTGACCGGCGCGCTGACCGGGCAATGGGCCGAGATCGACGCCAAGGCCGCTGGTGGCAAGATCAAGGAACAGGCCGTCAAGGCCGGCGTTCCGGTCAGTGATGACCAGATCAAGCGTGCGGTGCTGGATTCGATCCGCGCCCTGATGATCATCCGCGCCTATCGTATCCGGGGCCATCTGGTGGCCGATCTGGACCCGCTTGGCATGCGCGCGGGCACCCCGCATCCCGAGCTGGATCCCAAGACCTATGGTTTTGCCGATTCCGACATGGACCGGCCGATCTTCATCGACAACGTGCTGGGGCTGACCCATGCCTCGATGCGGCAGATCATCGACATCGTCAAACGCACCTATTGCGGCACCTTTGCGCTGCAATACATGCACATCTCGAACCCTGAAGAGGCCGCCTGGCTGAAAGAGCGGATCGAAGGCTACGGCAAGGAGATCTCGTTCACCCGCGAAGGGCGCAAGGCCATCCTGAACAAGATGGTCGAGGCCGAGGGCTTCGAAAAGTTCCTGCATGTCAAATACATGGGAACCAAGCGCTTTGGCCTTGATGGCGGCGAGGCGCTGATCCCCGCGATGGAACAGATCATCAAGCGTGGTGGCGCGCTGGGGGTCCGCGAGATCGTCATCGGCATGCCGCACCGCGGCCGCCTGAACATCCTCGCCAACGTGATGGGCAAGCCCTATCGCGCCATCTTCAACGAATTCCAGGGCGGCAGCTTCAAGCCCGAGGATGTCGATGGCTCGGGCGACGTGAAATACCACCTCGGCGCCTCCTCGGACCGCGAGTTCGACGGCAACCGGGTGCATCTCAGCCTCACCGCCAACCCCTCGCACCTCGAGGCCGTGAATCCCGTGGTCCTGGGCAAGGCTCGCGCCAAGCAGGACCAGTTCGGCGACAAGGACCGCACTTCGGTCATGCCGGTGCTGCTGCATGGCGACGCTGCCTTTGCCGGTCAGGGCGTGGTGGCCGAATGCTTCCAGCTTTCGGGCATCCGCGGCCATCGCACCGGCGGCACCATGCATATCGTGGTCAACAACCAGATCGGCTTTACCACCGCGCCGCATTTCAGCCGCTCCAGCCCCTATCCGACCGATATCGCCCTGATGGTCGAGGCGCCGATCTTCCATGTCAACGGCGACGACCCAGAGGCGGTGGTTCACGCCGCCAAGGTGGCCACCGAGTTCCGGCAAAAGTTCCGCAAGGATGTGGTGATCGACATCTTCTGCTATCGCCGGTTTGGCCATAACGAGGGCGACGAGCCCATGTTCACCAACCCGATCATGTACAAGCGGATCAAGACCCACAAGACCACGCTCAGCCTCTATACCGAGCGTCTGGTCAAGGACGGGTTGATCCCCGAAGGCGAGATCGAGGACATGAAGGCCGCCTTCCAGGCGCATCTGAACGAAGAGTTCGAGGCCGGCAAGGATTACAAGCCCAACAAGGCCGACTGGCTGGATGGCCGCTGGTCGCATCTGGACAAGAACAAAGAGGAATATGTGCGCGGAGAGACCGCGATCACGCCCGAAACGCTGGCCGAGGTCGGCAACGCCCTGACCCGCGCGCCCGAGGGGTTCGCGCTGCACCGCACGGTCGAACGCCTGCTTGAAACCAAGAAGGCGATGTTCGATACCGGTACGGGCATCGACTGGGCCACCGGCGAGGCGCTGGCCTATGGCTCGCTATTGACCGAGGGCTATCCGGTCCGGTTGGCCGGTCAGGACGCCACCCGCGGCACCTTCAGCCAGCGCCATTCCGGCCTGGTCAGCCAGGACAGCGAAGAGCGATACTATCCGCTCAACAACATCCGCAACGGTCAAGCGCAGTACGAAGTTATCGACTCGATGCTTAGCGAATACGCGGTGCTGGGCTTTGAATACGGCTATTCTCTGGCCGAACCAAACGCGCTGACCCTTTGGGAGGCGCAATTTGGCGACTTCGCAAACGGTGCCCAGATCATGTTCGACCAGTTCATCAGCTCGGGCGAAAGCAAATGGCTGCGGATGTCGGGCCTTGTCTGCCTGCTGCCGCACGGGTTCGAGGGCCAGGGTCCCGAACACAGCTCTGCCCGTCTGGAACGGTTCCTGCAAATGTGCGGTCAGGACAACTGGATCGTGGCCAACTGCACCACGCCGGCCAACTATTTCCACATCCTGCGCCGTCAACTGCACCGCACCTTCCGCAAGCCGCTGATCCTGGTCACTCCGAAATCGCTGCTGCGCCACAAACTGGCAGTGTCGAAGGCCGAGGAATTCACCACCGGCTCGTCCTTCCACCGGGTTCTGTGGGATGATGCGCAATATGGCAACTCGGAGACCAAGCTGGTCGCCGACGACAAGATCAAGCGGGTCGTGCTGTGCTCGGGCAAGGTCTATTTCGACCTGCTCGAGGAACGCGACGCGCGCGGCATCGACGATGTCTATCTGCTCAGGATCGAGCAGTATTACCCCTTCCCCGCCCATTCGCTCATCAACGAGTTGGAGCGGTTCAAGGGGGCCGAGATGGTCTGGTGCCAGGAAGAACCCAAGAACCAGGGCGCGTGGAGCTTCATCGAGCCCAATATCGAATGGGTGCTGACCCGCATCGGCGCCAAACACACCCGCCCGACCTATGTGGGCCGCGCCACCTCGGCCTCTCCCGCGACCGGTCTGGCCAGTCAACACAAAGCCCAACAAGAGGCGCTCGTGAACGAAGCGCTGAGCATCGAAGGAAAATAAGCGATGACGATCGAAGTTCGTGTCCCCACGCTTGGCGAATCCGTGACCGAGGCCACAGTGGCCACCTGGTTCAAGAAACCCGGCGACGCCGTCGCAGTGGACGAGATGCTCTGTGAGCTGGAAACCGACAAGGTTACCGTCGAGGTCCCCGCCCCCGCCGCAGGCGTGATGGGTGAGATTGTGGCCAAGGAAGGCGAAACCGTTGGCGTGAACGCGCTGCTGGCAACCATCGCCGCCGGCGAAGGTGCGGCCCCCGCCGCAGGCGAAAAACCCGCGAAAGCGGCGGCAGAGCCTGCCGCCGAGGCGGGCGGTTCGGTTGACGTGATGGTGCCCACCTTGGGTGAATCGGTGACCGAAGCCACTGTCTCGACCTGGTTCAAGAAGGTGGGCGACACCGTCGCGCAAGACGAGATGCTGTGCGAGCTGGAAACCGACAAGGTCTCGGTCGAGGTGCCTGCACCGGCGTCGGGCGTATTGGCCGAAATCGTCGCCGCCGAAGGCACCACCGTGAACGCATCGGCCAAGCTGGCGGTGATCTCGGGCAGCGCCTCGGGCGTCTCTCCCGCACCCGCCGCCCCGTCCACCACTGTCGCTGCCGCAGCTTCCACCGGCAAGGACATTGCCAACGCGCCCTCGGCCGAAAAGGCGATGGCCGAGGCCGGGATCAACCCGGCACAGGTCACCGGAACCGGACGCGATGGCCGCATCATGAAAGAGGATGTCGCCGCAGCCGTTGCCGCCGCAGCCGCCGCACCGGCCGCCGCACCTGCCGCGGCTTCGGCCCCCGCCGCGGCCCCCCGCGCGCCTGCCCTGGCAGAGGATGCCGCGCGCGAGGAGCGCGTTCGCATGACGCGCCTGCGCCAGACCATCGCCAAGCGCCTGAAGGACGCCCAGAACACCGCCGCGATCCTGACCACCTATAACGAGGTGGACATGACCGAGGTTATGGCGATCCGCAACCAATACAAGGACGCGTTCGAGAAGAAGCACGGCGTGCGCATGGGCTTCATGTCGTTCTTCACCAAGGCCTGCTGCCACGCGCTGAAAGAGGTGCCCGAGGTCAACGCCGAGATCGACGGCCAGGACATCGTCTACAAGAACTACGTGCATATGGGCGTCGCCGCCGGTACGCCGCAGGGCCTCGTGGTGCCGGTCATCCGCGACGCCGACCGGATGTCCTTTGCCGAAATCGAAAAGGCCATCGCCGAAAAGGGCAAGCGCGCCCGCGACGGCAAACTGTCCATGGCCGAGATGCAGGGCGGCACCTTCACCATCTCGAACGGTGGCGTCTACGGCTCGCTGATGTCCTCGCCGATCCTGAACCCCCCGCAGTCGGGCATCCTCGGCATGCACAAGATCCAGGACCGCCCCATGGTCATCAACGGCGAGATCAAGATCCGCCCGATGATGTACCTGGCGCTCAGCTACGATCACCGCATCGTCGACGGCAAGGGCGCCGTGACCTTCCTGGTGCGCGTCAAGGAAGCGCTCGAAGATCCCCGCCGCCTGCTGATGGATCTGTGATCAAAGACAACCGGTCTCGCACCATGTCCGGTGCGAGGCCGAAACCATCTCAGGCCGGACAGACAAGAAAGCCGAGTATGACGGATCAGATGATTGACGGAATGCTATCCAGATTCGCCGCGCTCCGGGTCACGCATCGGCGACCCGCTGCCTTACATGCCGGATTAAAAGGACACTGACCCATGGCAACCCACGCCCTCTGGCAGGCCGATGTGGCCGATTTCGACGCCTGGCTCAAGGTGTTCCGCGAGGATCGCGCGATGCGCAAGGCCGCGGGCATCCGCGATTTGCATATCTGGCGCGACCCTGATCGCGCCGATCATGCGGTGGCTTTGTTCGAGATCACCGACCTCGCCTCGGCCAAGGCCTTCTTCGACAGCGAAGAACTGGCCATGCACCACGAACGCGGCGGCATTGCCCATATCACGGTGAAGCTGCTGACGCCGGTCTGATCCGGCACCGGCACGACATTTCAGGCACCGGGCCGCACTACCCCACCCGGCGCACACGAAGGAGAGTTAAAATGGCTAACTATGACGTCATCGTAATCGGCGCCGGTCCCGGCGGCTATGTCTGCGCCATCCGCTGCGCCCAGCTGGGACTGAAGACCGCCGTGGTCGAAGGCCGCGAAACCCTGGGCGGCACCTGCCTGAACGTGGGCTGCATCCCCTCCAAGGCGCTGCTGCATGCCTCGCACAGCCTGCACGAGGCGCAGCACAACTTTGCCAAGATGGGGCTCAAGGGCAAGGCGCCCTCGGTCGACTGGAAACAGATGCTCGCCTACAAGGACGAGGTGATCGAGGGCAACACCAAGGGCATCGAATTCCTGTTCAAGAAGAACAAGATCGACTGGATCAAGGGCTGGGCCACCATCCCTGCCGCGGGCAAGGTGCAGGTGGGCGACGACACCCACGAGGCCAAGAACATCATCATCGCCTCGGGGTCCGAGCCCGCCTCGCTGCCCGGTGTCGAGGTGGACGAGAAAACCGTCGTGACCTCCACCGGCGCGCTGGAACTGGGCAAGATCCCGAAATCCATGGTGGTGATCGGCGCCGGTGTCATCGGGCTGGAACTGGGCTCGGTCTATGCGCGCCTGGGTGCCGAGGTGACCGTGGTCGAATTCCTCGACGTGATCACCCCCGGCATGGATGGCGAGGTGCAAAAGACCTTCCAGCGCATCCTGAAAAAGCAGGGCCTGAACTTCGTCATGGGCGCCGCAGTGCAAAAGACCGAAGTGGCCAGGGGCAAGGCCAAGGTCACCTACAAGCTGATGAAAAAGGACACCGAGCACGAGATCGAAGCCGATACCGTGCTAGTCGCCACTGGGCGCAAACCCTATACCGCCGGTCTGGGCCTCGACAAGCTGGGGATCGAGATGACCCAGCGCGGCCAGATCAAGGTCGGCAAGGACTGGCAGACCAACGTGCCCGGCATCTACGCCATCGGTGACGTGATCGAAGGCCCGATGCTCGCTCACAAGGCCGAGGACGAAGGCATGGCCGCCGCCGAGCAGGTCGCTGGCAAGCATGGCCATGTCAACTACGGCGTCATCCCCGGCGTGATCTACACCACGCCCGAGGTCGCCAATGTGGGCGAAACCGAACAAAGCCTCAAGGAGGCGGGCCGCGCCTACAAGGTCGGCAAGTTCATGTTCATGGGCAATGGCCGCGCCAAGGCCAACTTCGCGGGCGACGGTTTCGTCAAGATCCTCGCCGACAAGGAGACCGACCGCATCCTTGGCGCCCACATCATCGGCCCGGCGGCGGGCGAGCTGATCCACGAGGTCTGCGTCGCGATGGAATTCGGCGCCTCGGCCGAGGATCTGGCGCTGACATGCCACGCGCACCCGACCTATTCCGAGGCGGTGCGCGAGGCTGCGCTGGCCTGCGGCGACGGCCCAATCCACTCGTAACCCTAAAACGCTTCGGGGCGGCAGCACCGCCGCCCCGTCATACGCGCCCTCAAGGCTTCATTTCGCTCGAAATACTCCGGGGGAGTCGCCGTCAGGCGACGGGGGCAGCGCCCCCTGTCATGCCTCAACTCTGAGCGTTCTCATATCCTGCTTCACGCATCAACCGGTCCGAGGCGCCCTCGATCTCGGTCTCCAGCCGTCGCATGAAGGCGTCGCGCGGCACCCCCGGCGGAATCGGCTCGAGGAACTCCACGATCGCGCGCCCCGGCTTGCGCAGAAGCCCGTCACGCGGCCAGAACAACCCCACATTGGTCGCCACCGGGATGCAGCTGTATTGCAACCCCTCGTAAAGGACGGCACTGCCTACCTTGTAGGGTTTGGATACGCCCGGCGCGACCCGGGTCCCCTGCGGATAGATTACCAGCTGACCGGGTTCGGCGAATTCCTTGGCCACGTCCTTGACCATCTTGGCCACCGCTGCACCGCGCTTGCCCCTGTTCACCGGAATACAGCCCAGCCGCTTGGCATAGACCCCGATCACGGGCGTCCACAAAAGCTCGCGTTTCATGATGAACTTGCCATGCGGCACGGCGTGAAAGATCAGCAGGATGTCAAAGAAAGACTGATGCTTGGCGGCGATCAGCACCTCACCCGTCGGAACCGGCCCGCGTATCTCGCCCTGAATGCCGACCATCCAGCGCGCCATCCAGATCGTGCTGCGGGCATATAGCTTGCAGGCCCTGAGCGCGCCCTTCTTCGAGACCAGCGCATAAGGGGTGAAGAGCAGCCCCAGGATGGCCATCCAGATGTAAATGACGATGGTAAAGACGATGGAACGCACCCACTGGATCATCATGCAAGCTCCTTCAACCTGCGTCGGGCCGCGTTCCAGGTTGCGGCAAACGCAACCACAGCGCCCAGAACCGGGATCAACAAAGGCAGCAGCCAACCGGCACCACGAAAACCGAGCCCGGTCAGAAAGCCACCCTCGTCCGAGGCTTCGGGCAGCAACAACACTCCGCCCATGCCCAGCACCACCCCCACGGCGGACCCGATCAACGCCCGCAGGGTGAACCGGCGCACGAAGGCGCCCGCGATATAGCGGTCGCGCGCGCCAACAAGCCGCAAAACCTCGATAACCTGCGCATTGGCCGCCAGCGCGGCATTGGCCGCCAGCGTGATCATCGCCGCCGTGGCGCCACCGATCAGCAGGATCGACACCAGCGCCAGACGGCGCAGCGAATTGGCGGCATCCACCAGCGGCTCGCGCCAGCGCCGGTGATCATCCAACACAGCGCCCGGAACCTCGGCCACCAGTCGCAATCGCAACCCCTGTGCGTCATAGGCGGGCTCGCCGCCAACGATCTCGATCAGTTGCGGCACCGGCAGGGTGTCCAACGGTACATCAGGCCCAAGCCAGGGCGCCAGCAGCGCCGCCTGTTCCTCGCGGCTCAGCGCGCGGGCCTCGGCCACACCAGGTGTCTGTTTCAGGATCGAGAGCGCCGCCTGCGTCTGTGCGGCGACCTGATCGGCGGGCGCGTTGATCCGCAGCGTTGCCGCCTGGGCCAGTTCCGAGGCCCAGCGATCCGCCAGCCGCCCCGAAGCCAGCGACAACGCCAGCGCAAACACCGCCAGAAAGGCCATGGCGCCGGAGACGAACAGTGTCAGCTGCGCGGTAAAGCCCGAGGGCGGCACCACCCGGTCGGCCTGTTTGTCGGCCATCAGCAATGCACGGATCGTTCCCTTGCTCACAGATCCGCCCCCGCCAGTTGCAGCCGCTTATTCGAGATTCGCAGCACACGCGCCTGAACCTGGCTTTTAGCGGCGCGGATCAGGCTTAGGTCATGGGTGGCGATCAGCACTGTCTTGCCCATCCGGTTCAGCTCGACCAGCAGCTGCAACAGCCGCTGCGACATCTCCCAGTCGACGTTTCCGGTGGGTTCATCCGCTACCACCACATCGGGTGACATGATCACCGCACGGGCCAGTGCCGCGCGCTGGCGCTCACCCCCCGACAGTTCCGGTGGCAGGGCCTCGGCCCGTTTTGACAGCCCGACCCAAGCCATCAACTCACGCAAATTCTCCTGCTCGCCCTCCAGATCATGGCCTGAAACAGTGAGCGGCAATGCGATGTTCTCGGCCAGCGGCAGATGGTCGAGGAATCGGCAATCTTGATGCACCACACCGATGCGGCGGCGGAACAGCGCCATCTGATCCCGATCCAGCCGCCGCATATCCTCGCCAAAGGCGCGCACTTGGCCCGAGGTCGCCAGCAGCGCCCCGTAGCAGAGTTTCAGCAGCGTGGTCTTGCCAGAACCCGAGGGGCCGGTCAGGAAATGGAAAGACCCCGGCGACAGCTCAACCGAGATATCGTCCAGCAATTCACCGCCCCCATAGCTATAGCCCACATTCTCAAGCTCGATCACATCGGCCCCCTGACGTTTCCGGCTCTTCTTGCCCGATGGGGCACGCGGTTTCAATGCCCGCCTGCCTGGCTGCTGAGTCCGTTGGGCGACACTCGCGGGTCCTTGCCGCAAAACGCTCTTCCCGCGATTGGCGCAAGCGCCTATGATCAGCGGAAAAACGAAGATCAGGCAGAACGAAGAAACCGGGAGACAGCATGCGTCTGACATGTCCGAATTGCGACGCCCAATACGAGGTGCCAGACGAGGTTATCCCGCCCGAAGGCCGCGATGTACAATGCTCAAACTGCGGCCATACCTGGTTTCAGCCCCCCGCTGGTGAGGCACTCGACACGGATCAAGGCGATGCCGGGGACGGTTTCGCGTCCAATCCGACACCAGTCCCCGAAGAAGACACCAACGAAAGCCCGGACCAGCGCGACGATCAGGACGACTGGGACGAGGATGAGGATGATTTCGACAACGACCCCGAGCCGGCGGAGCCCGCGCTGGGCCGCGGCGTCGGCCCCGATGTCTCGGACATCTTGCGCGAAGAGGCCGCGCGCGAGGCTGAATTGCGCGCGCGCGAAACCGAAGCGCTGGAAAGCCAGCCCGATCTGGGTCTTGATGCCTATCCCGGCGACGAACCCGGCCGCCGCGCGCGCGAAGCCCAGGACCGTATGGCCAGGATGCGCGGCCAGGAACCAGTGGCACAAGAGGCCGATAGTACCTCGCGCCGGGGCCTATTGCCGGATATCGAGGAAATCAATTCAAGTCTGCGCAACTCGGACGGGTCAGCGGTTGCGCCTGCGACTGTACATGCCGGTCCTGCCCGAAAGCGCCGTCCCGGCGGTTTCATGCGCGGTTTCCTGATGATGCTGATCTTTGGTGCAGTGCTGTTCCTGCTTTACGCGAACGCCCCGCTGGTGGCGCGGACCCTGCCGCAGGCGGACCCGATGCTCAGCGCCTATGTGGCGCTAGTGGATCAGGCGCGGCTCTGGCTCGAGGCACAAGCCGGCGACCTGATGCCGCGATAAAGCACCCGAGAACCTTCCTCAGAACCGGTCGAGCAGGCGCTTGAGATAGTCGCGTTCGATCTTGGGCCGATCACTTTCTCCAGAGCGGCGTCGGATCTCGTCAAGCAGATCCCGCGCCCGGCGATAAACATCATCGCCCGGTACCAGCGACTCGTCGGTGTCGACACCCCCCTGAGAACCGGGAGTGCGCCCCAACGGGTCCTGGCTGCGGGCGCGCTGATCGCCTTCCTGGCTGCCTTGTCCCGGCTGGCTTTGCTGCGCCAGCGCCTCGCCCAGCGAACGCATGCCCTCGCGCATGGCTTCCATCGCCTCGGCCTGGCGGTCGATTGCCTCGGCCAGATCGTTCTCGCGCAGCGCCTCCTCGGCGCCCTCCATCGCGCGCCCGGCGCGATCCAATGCCTCGCGCGCGGCGTCGCCCTCGGGGGTACCCTGACCGGGCAGGTTCTGTTCCTGCCGCCCCAA
Source organism: Ruegeria pomeroyi (assembly GCF_021405525.1). Classification (GTDB taxonomy): domain Bacteria; phylum Pseudomonadota; class Alphaproteobacteria; order Rhodobacterales; family Rhodobacteraceae; genus Ruegeria_B; species Ruegeria_B alba. The sequence continues at coordinate 623,356 of NZ_JAGQAG010000001.1, read as the reverse complement.
TTCGTTACGCAATGCCTGCTGCCGGTCGGCCAGCGATCCTTCGCCGGTCTCGCCGGGCTCACCCGGTTGCGCGCCATCCTGTCCGGTTCCAGACTGTCGGCTGCCCTGGCCCTCGCCCTCGTGGCTTTGCCCCCGGCCCTGGCCCCCATTGCGGCCTTCGTTCTGCTGGCTCTCCCCTGCCTGCGCACCGGGGTTGAACTGTTCCTGAAGATCGCGAAAGGCCTGATCGCTCAGTCCTTGCTGGTTGCGCAGCGTCTCGGCCAGCCCCTCCATCGCGCGTTGACCCTCGGACTGTCCACTGTCGCCCTGTCCCTGGGTGACACGCATGTTCTCCATCATCTGCTGGAACTCTTCCAGCGCCTGCTGCGCCTCGGCCATGCGGCCCTGTTCCATCAGTTCCTGGATGCGGTCCATCATCTTTTGCAGGTCGTCCTGCGTCATTTGCAGGCGCTCGCCCTCTTGCGCCTGCCGCTCGCCATCCTGCTCGTTCTGCTGATTCTGCGCCAGTTGCCTCAGATAGTCCTGTGTCGCCTCGCGCAACTCCTGCATCAGTTCTGCGATTTCTTCGTCCGAGGCGCCGTTCTTCATCGCCTCGCTCAGTCGCTCCTGAGCCCGGCGCATCCGCTCCAGCGCGTCCGACAGGGTGCCGTCCTCGAGCATGATCGCCAGATCCCAAAGCGCCTGGGCGATCTCCTCCTGCTGTGCGGGTTGCAGGCCAAATCGCTGCAACGCCTCCATCCGGCGCAGAATGACCCGCAGACGCAGATAGGCTGTCTGCGAGCGGAACACGTCGTCGGGGCGGTGCGAAATCGCGCGCAATATCTGGGACACACGCGGGGCGTTGTCGCGCGACCACAGCAGGTCGCGGCGCTGTTCGATCACAGCCCCTGCCAAGGGATCAAAGAACCGCCGCGCCGGCAACATCGTGCCAAAGGGCAACGTCTCGGCCTCCTGCCCCGCCGCATCGCTGGCGATCAAGGTAATCGTCACCGGCAAGTGTGCCCACGGATGCTGCGAAAAATCCTCGATCAGGTTCTCGGTGAATTCGCGCCGGTCCCCGGTGATCGGCAAGGGCAAATCGGCGACCACCGGGTCGCGCGGTTCGGGCTCGACCCGTAGCCCATGTCGGCGGTCAACCGCCTCGATATCCAGTGCGATGATAGCCCGCCCACCGGTGATGCCATAGTCGTCCATTGCGGCAAAAGGCAGGACCATCTTTCCGCCTGCTTGGGTCTCGGCCGCACCCACGATCTCGACCTGCGGGGCATTGTCCGACAGCATCACCACTTGCCATCCGCGCCCCCCGCGCCCTTCGATCTCGAAGGGGCCACTGCGAGTGACCTCAACCGTCTGTTCCGGGTGTTCGGGGCGCTCCACCGGTATGCCCGAGACATCCTCGGCCAGACGCAGCTGCCCTAGCTCGCCATAGAACCGCAGCGTGATACGGCTGCCCTGCGGCAGTTGCAGCACCTCATCGTTCTGGTCGTTCAGATAGAGCGTCGGCAGACCGGTATAGCGTGGAGGCTCGATCCAGCCTTCCCAGCTTGGCCCTGCCGCAGCCTGCGCCGCACCCGGCGCCAGATCGGCCACGCTCCCCACCCGCCAGACCGAGCCAAAGAGAAGCGCCGCGACGAAACACAGCGCCGCCATGAAGCGCAGACCATAGGGATCGCGCTTGGTCAGTACCAGATCGGGCGCGACCGGTTCGGCGCTTGCGACCCGCGCCGCCATGCGGGCCTGATGCGCCCGCCAGAGCGCGGCCGACGACGGATCTTGCGCGCCGACCGCCTGTTCATCGAGGAGGGTCTGGATCGGTCGGCCCGGCAGCGCGGCGTCGAGCCGCGACAGCGCCTCGCCCCGGGACGGCCTGCAGAACCGCCGCAAGCCCATGACCAGCGTCGCACCCGCCATCAGGGCCAGCAGAGCTGCGAGCCCCCAGGCCCATTCCAGCGGCACAAGCGCGTGCAGACCCAGCAGCAGAGGTGATGCCGTCAGCATCAGAACCGAAAGGAACGGCCAGAACGCCCGCCACAGCCGTTCGGCCCAAAGGCCCGCATGGGTCAGGCCCAGCGCAAAGCGAGGCAGCGGCAGGTTCGGCTGGCGGTTCGGGATCACATCGGGCCTCCTGTCGGCCCGCACGATGAGGTCACCGCGTCAGAGCCATGAGGGAATGGTATCGCGGTTTATGATTTCGTCAAAGCTCGGGCGTGGGCGAATAACCGCGAATTGATCCCCATGCACCAAAACCTCGGGGATCAGGGGGCGCGTATTGTACTCGCTCGACATCACCGCGCCATAGGCGCCGGCGCTGCGAAACGCCACCAGATCGCCGGCGGCCAGCGGCGGCATCATCCGCGCCTTGGCAAAGGTATCGCCGGTTTCGCAAACAGGTCCAACGATGTCATAGGGCTGTGGCTCGACCCCCGGCTCGCGTTCGATCACCGGCACGATGTCGTGATGGGCGTCATACATGGCCGGGCGGATCAGGTCGTTCATCGCCGCATCAAGGATCAGGAAATCGCGCCCCTCGCCCGATTTGACATAGATGACTTTCGACACCATCAGCCCGGCATTGCCCGCGATCAGCCGTCCCGGCTCGATCTCGATCTCGCAACCCAGATGGCCGAGCGTCCGCTTGATCAACGCGCCGTATTCCATCGGCAGCGGCGGCGCCTCGTTCGAGCGGGTATAGGGAATGCCGAGCCCCCCGCCCAGGTCGAGCCTGCGGATATCGTGACCCTCGGCGCGCAGTCGCTCGGTCAGTTCCGCCACCTTGCGATAGGCGGTTTCGAACGGCGCCAGATCGGTGAGTTGCGAGCCGATATGAACGTCGATCCCCACTACCTCCAGCCCCGGCAACGCCGCGGCCTGGGCATAGACCGCGCTGGCGCGCGCGATCGGAATACCGAACTTGTTCTCGGACTTGCCGGTCGCGATCTTGGCATGCGTCTTGGCATCCACATCCGGGTTCACCCGGATGGTGATCGGCGCCACCTTGCCCAGTTCCAGAGCGATGGCGTTGATGACCTCCATCTCGGGTTCGGATTCCACATTGAACTGGCGGATGCCACCTTCGAGCGCGATCCGGATCTCCTCGGCCGTCTTGCCGACGCCGGAAAAGACGATTCGCTCACCTGGCACACCTGCCGCCCGTGCACGCAGATATTCGCCGACCGAGACCACATCCATCCCCGCCCCTGCCTGCGCAAGGGTGCGCAGGATGGCCTGGTTGCTGGCCGCCTTCATCGCGTAGCAGATCAGGTGCTCTGTCCCGTCCAGCGCCTCGTCAAACAGCTGGAAATGCCTCAGCAGCGTCGCTGTGGAATAGACATAGAAAGGCGAACCCACCGTGGCCGCGATCTCGGCCAGGGGAACATCCTCGGCGCAGAGCGCACCGTCACGATAAAGAAAATGATCCATGTCGCGCGCTTAGCCTGAAATCCGGTGGCGGATCAATTGCCGCCACGCAAAGCGGAGAAGATTTTTGCGAGGCTCCGCCTCGCGCTCCGGAGTATTTTGAACCAGAAAGAAGCAGCAGCCCCAAGATCATTCACTTTGCCGAAAATACTCCGGGGGAGTCGCGGCTTGCCGCGGCGGGGGCAGCGCCCCCGGACACGACGGGCCGCTCAGAACCCGAGCCAGAGGTTGAACGGACCCTTGCCCAACCCGACACCGCCGCTCACATGGGTACCGCTGCCCGAGACGCCGACATTTGCGGCAACCGTCGGCTGCACCGGTTCGCCATCGGCACCGCAACCGGATACCAGCGCGGCCAGTGCAAGGGCGAGGGTCAGGCGGATCGGTGTCATGCCAGCATCTCCTTCCAGCGGGCGAGCTGCGCGCGCACCTGCGCGGGCGCGGTGCCGCCATAGCTCTGACGCGAGTTTACCGAATTTTCCACCCCAAGGACACCATAGACATCCTCGGTGATCGCGGCATGGGCCGATTGCATCTCGTCCAGGCTCAGATCCGGCAGGTCGCAGCCCTTGCCTTCGGCCAGCGCCACCAGCGCGCCGGTCACGTGGTGCGCATCGCGGAACGGCAGGCCCAGCACGCGCACCAACCAGTCGGCCAGATCGGTCGCGGTGGAGAAACCGGAGCCCGCAGCCGCGGCGAGGCTGTCGCGGTTCGCGGTCATGTCACGTACCATCCCCTCCATCGCCGCCAGCGCCAGCATCCAGTTGTCGGCGGCGTCAAAGACCTGTTCCTTGTCTTCCTGCATGTCCTTGGAATAGGCCAGCGGCAGCCCCTTCATCACCATCATCAGCGCGGTATTGGCGCCAAAGATGCGGCCCACCTTGGCCCGGATCAGCTCGGCCGCGTCGGGGTTCTTCTTCTGCGGCATGATCGACGAGCCCGTCGAGAACCGGTCAGACAGGATCACGAACCGGAACTGCGCGCTGGACCAGATCACCAGCTCCTCGGCAAAGCGCGACAGGTGCATGGCGCAGATCGAGGCGACTGACAGAAACTCCAGCGCAAAGTCTCGGTCGCTGACCGCATCCAGCGAGTTGGCAGTGGGCCGATCAAAGCCCAGCGCCGCCGCCGTTATGTGCCGGTCGATCGGGAAAGAGGTGCCCGCCAGCGCCGCCGAACCCAGGGGCGATTCGTTCATCCGCGCGCGGGCATCGCGCACCCGGCTCAGATCGCGGCCGAACATCTCGACATAGGCCATCATGTGATGACCCCAGGTCACCGGCTGCGCCGTCTGGAGATGGGTGAACCCCGGCATCACCCAATCGGCCCCCGCCTCGGCCTGACCGAGCAGCGCCCGGATCAAAGCCAACAGCCCCTGTTCGGCGGCGTCGAACTGGTCGCGCACCCACAGTTTGAAATCCGTCGCCACCTGGTCGTTGCGCGACCGCGCCGTGTGCAGCCGCCCCGCCGGCTCGCCGATGATCTCCTTCAGCCGCGCCTCGACATTCATGTGAATGTCCTCCAGCGCGGTGGAAAAGGTAAACTCTCCCGCCTCGATCTCTGACAAAACGGTGAGCAGCCCTTCCCGAATGGCCTCGGCATCACTATCCGTAATAACGCCCGTGGCCGCCAACATGGCCGCATGGGCCCGCGAACCCGCGATGTCCTGGGCCGCCAGTCGCTTGTCGAACCCGATCGAGGCATTGATCGCCTCCATGATCGCGTCCGGTCCGGCGGCAAAGCGGCCGCCCCACATCTGGTTCGAGGTCTTGTCGGTCATCTGAGAGAACCCTTCGGAGGGGATATGAAGAAACTGTTGCTCGCCCTCGTCTATACCGCCGCCGCGTTGGGCGCAAATCCATCGCTCGGCCTGGCCGCCGACCGCGCCGAGATCGAGGCGCTGCGCGACGGTGACATGAAGAAACTGATCGTGCTGCCCGAGGCGCGCGCTGTCTCGCAGGTACCGTTTCAACTGGCCGACGGCGCGGGAGAAGCCACATTGGGCGATTACAAGGGCAAGGTGGTTCTGTTGAACTTCTGGGCCACCTGGTGTGCCCCCTGCCGCAAGGAGATGCCGCAGCTTTCGGCGCTCCAGTCCGAACTGGGCGGCGACAGTTTCGAGGTGCTGACCATCGCCACCGGCCGCAACTCGCCCGCCGGGATCGAGAAGTTCTTTGGCGAGATCGGCGTCGACAACCTGCCCCGGCATCAGGACCCGCGTCAGGCGCTGGCACGCGAGATGGCGGTGATCGGCCTGCCCATCACGGTGCTGATCGATGCCGACGGGATGGAAGTCGCCCGCCTGATCGGCGATGCCGACTGGAACTCGGACAGCGCCCGCGCGATCATCGCAGCGTTGATGCAATAGCGCGGTGCCGCTACGCCAAAGCGACCAGGCATATCCCGGATCATTCCCTCAGCGGGGCGCCTTTGGGCGCTCCTTTTTTGTCCGGACAAGGGAACGTTTGATTCGACCTCTTTGATCCTGCAGTATTTCAGGGCCCTGTTTTGGGGCGTTTTACAGCGATCATTCAAATCAGAGGGTTTTCATGAAACGTACCGCCTTCGTCATCCTTTCACTCTCTTTTGGCCTCGCCGGTTCCGCTGCGCTGGCCGAGTTCAAGCCGATCAAGAAAGAGAAGGACTTTCGCGCCCAGCTTGTTGACCGCAAGCTGACCGACGCCAACGGCAACTGGACCATCATCAAATCCGATGGCAGTCAGACCGGAAGCTTTGGCGGCAAGACCTACAAGGGGGCATGGACCTGGAACGGCAAGTTCTGGTGCCGCAACGGGATCATCGGCAAGAAGGAAATCGGCACCGACTGCCAATTGGTCGAGATCGATGGCAATACGACCCGCTTCACCCGTTCCAAGGGCAAAGGCAAGGTCGGTGATCCATTCACCATCAATTGAGCGAGCGTTGACGCCACGCGACCTTTGACAGAGCGCGCGCCCGGGTTTCACTCTGCGTCGCAGGGAGACGCCCATGCCACTTGAAATCCTGCTGATCCTGGTGATCGGCGGCATATCGGCCATTGCCATTGTTCTGCATCTGACCGGCCGGTCAGAGCGCGCGATACTGCGCCCTGAGACACTGCAAGCCGCTTGGTTGCGACATTTCCCCGAAGACCACGTGATGGGCACGCTGCTCGCACGCGATTGTCATGCGGCTCTGGTCGAGACACAGAGCGGTCCTGGCCTGATCTGGGCACTGGGTGCCGATACCGTGGGCCGACACCTTCGGGGCTATGAGATAGACGAGGTTACGGGCGGGTTGACCATCACGTTCCACGATTTCACCGCGCCCCGCGTCACCCTGAGACTCGACCCCGATGAAGCCCCCATCTGGCAACAAAGACTGGCCCGCGCATGACCGATTCGATCAGCTACCCCGATGCAACCCAGCTGGCTGTGCCTTTCTTCATCGCTGCGATCCTGATCGAATTCCTGTGGATCGCCATCAAGAAACGCGGCGGGCGGTACGAGACCCGCGATGCCGTCACCTCACTTATCATGGGGGCCGGATCGGTGGCCGAGGGCATTGTGCTGGGCTTCATCGCCTGGGGGTTCTTCATGCTGCTCTGGCAGATTACGCCGCTGGACATGGGCACATCCATCTGGGCGCTGCTGATCTGTTTCGTGCTGGACGACCTGCGCTATTATTGGGTGCACCGTTTCGGCCATAGGATACGCTGGGTCTGGGCCAGCCATGTGAACCATCACTCCAGCCAGCACTACAACCTGACCACAGCCCTCAGGCAGACCTGGACCGGCACGTTTACCTTCATGATGGTGGTCAAGGCGCCGCTGGTGCTGTTGGGCTTTCATCCGGCTTTGGTCCTGTTCTGCGGTGGGTTGAACCTGATTTACCAGTTCTGGATCCATACCGAGGCGATCGACAAGCTGCCCCGCTGGTTCGAGGCGGTGATGAACACGCCCAGCCATCACCGCGTGCACCACGGCCGCAACCCGCGCTATCTGGACTGCAATTATGCCGGTGTCTTCATCATCTGGGACAAGATGTTCGGCACTTTCGTTCCCGAGCAGGACGATGAGAGGGTCGATTACGGCCTCGTCCACAACTTAGGCACATTCAACCCGCTGCGCGTGGCCTTTCACGAATGGCTGGGCATCTGGCGCGATGTGACCCAACCGGGCCTGACCTGGCGCCAGCGGCTGGCCTATGCCTTTGCTCCGCCGGGCTACAGCCACGATGGCAGCCGAGAAACCTCGGAGGGGATCAAGGCGCGCTACCTGGCCCGTCACCCCGAACAGAAGGGGACACCCGGTTTCGAAGGTTAGAAACTCGGTCACATTCTAACAATCTCGTCGCTAGATCATGGGCCGCGCCATCGCAATTTCCATGAAATTCCAATGAAATCAGATGGATATCCGAGCGCGACATGACACAGCTCCGGGTGATCCGTCTTTTAGTCAAATCCTGCGCTTAACCTGCGATTTACGATTTTGGCCAAGGCTGGGCACATCTCTCGTTCTGGCCTGTCCGACAAGGAACCTCGATGCGCCCCCGGATCAAGAAACTGGCAGACTTGCCCGAAGGGGCGGAAAACCCCCTGAGCGCGGCGGTGTCGAGCCGTGACCGATCCGCCGTGGCCATGGCGACCGAGGCTGTACGGCATGGCGATTGTCTGCTCGCCTATCAGCCGGTCCTGCAAACCGCGCCACCACATGGCACCGCCTTCTATGAAGGCTTCATCCGCGTGCTGGACGAAACCGGCCGGGTCATCCCCGCTCGCGATTTCATGCCAGCTGTCGAGAATACCGAAATCGGACGGGAACTGGACTGTATCGCGCTGGAAACCGGTCTGCGGGCGCTGGTTCGCAATCCGACGCTGCGCCTGTCAATCAACATGTCGGCCCGCTCGATAGGCTACCGCAAGTGGATGCAGGTGCTGGAACGCTTTCTCAAGCGGGACGAAACCTTGGGTGATCGGCTTATCCTCGAGATCAATCAGACCTCGGCCATGGCCGTTCCGGAACTCGTGATCGACTTCATGGACAGGCTGCAACCACGCGGGATCGCCTTTGCGCTGGATGATTTCGGTGACGGCCCCATCGACTTCAACAGTTTCCGCGACTTCTTTTTTGACGCGGTCAAGATCGACGGTCGTTTCATCCGTCAGGTCAGCACCGACGCTGCCAATCGCGCCACCGTGAGAGCGTTGATCGCGCTGGCCCGCGAGTTCGAAATGCTGATTATCGCCGAATCGGTCGAAACCGAAGAGGACGCGCGCTTTCTCGCTGAAAACGGGGTCGATTGCTTGCAAGGTTACCTCTACGGCGCGCCGACCGTGACGCCGGCCTGGGAACGACCCGAAACCGCAAAGGCCAACGGCTGATCACCATCCTGGCACTACTTGTGAGACAAGCTGTCAGTTGCTGCATGTGCAGCACTGGGCTATGTCAAGGGGGCTAGAGCGGGGATAAGGGCGCTCCGGGGTCGACATCGCCCCGTCATGCCGTCAGATTTCCCCAATAGGATCATGACGGCAAAGGATCGGATCACATGACCAACGTAGTAATTGCATCTGCCGCCCGCACCGGCGTCGGCAGCTTTGGCGGCTCTTTCGCGAATACCCCGGCGCATGACCTGGGCGCCGCGGTGCTCGAAGCCGTTGTCGAGCGCGCCGGCATCGACAAGGCCGAGGTGAGCGAGACCATTCTGGGTCAGGTCCTCACCGCCGCCCAGGGTCAGAACCCCGCCCGCCAAGCCCATGTCAACGCCGGTCTGCCCAAGGAAAGCTCGGCCTGGGGCATCAACCAGGTCTGCGGCTCGGGCCTGCGCGCCGTGGCGCTGGGCGCCCAGCACATCCTGCTGGGCGATGCCGAGATCGTTGCCGCTGGCGGCCAGGAGAACATGACCCTGTCACCCCATGCCGCCGCCCTGCGCGCCGGTCACAAGATGGGCGACATGAAATACATCGACACCATGATCCGCGACGGGCTCTGGGACGCGTTCAACGGCTATCACATGGGCCAGACCGCCGAGAACGTGGCCGAGCAGTGGCAGATCAGCCGCGAGATGCAGGACGAATTCGCCGTCGCGAGCCAAAACAAGGCCGAAGCCGCCCAGAAGGCCGGCAAGTTCGCCGATGAAATCGTTCCCTTCATCATCAAAACCCGCAAGGGCGACATCGTGATGGACAAGGACGAATACATCCGTCACGGCGCCACCATCGAGGCGATGCAGAAACTGCGCCCTGCCTTCACCAAGGACGGCAGCGTCACCGCCGCCAACGCCTCTGGCCTGAACGATGGCGCCGCAGCCACCCTGCTGATGACCGCCGCCAACGCCGAAAAGCGCGGGATCGAGCCGCTGGCCCGCATCGCCTCCTACGCCACCGCCGGGCTCGACCCGTCGATTATGGGCGTCGGCCCGATCCACGCCAGCCGCAAGGCGCTGGCCAAGGCCGGCTGGAAGGTCGAGGACCTGGACCTGGTCGAGGCCAACGAAGCCTTTGCCGCACAGGCCTGTGCGGTGAACAAGGACATGGGCTGGGATCCGGCCATCGTCAACGTGAACGGCGGTGCCATCGCCATCGGCCACCCGATCGGCGCCTCGGGCTGCCGCGTCCTGAACACCCTGCTGTTCGAAATGAAGCGCCGCAACGCCAAGAAGGGTCTCGCAACCCTCTGCATCGGTGGCGGCATGGGCGTGGCCCTCTGCGTGGAGCGTGACTGATCGCCCGAACCGGCCATAGGAACAGGGCGCCGTCAGGCGCCCTTTTTCGTGGCATTCCAAGAGCATGCTGCATCTGCGACAATATTGACGTTCTGCAACGCGGAAAATCTCCGCGAAACAATATTGCGTATTTTGCCCCCGCAGCGTAACAGCATTATCAAGCCAATTCAGATCTGGAGGATTCTTCAATGGCACGTACAGCACTCGTCACCGGCGGTTCGCGCGGCATCGGCGCCGCGATTTCCAAGGCGCTCAAGGCCGAAGGCTACAATGTCGCCGCCACCTATGCCGGTAATGATGAAGCCGCAGCCAAGTTTACCGCCGAAACCGGCATCGCCACCTACAAGTGGAACGTCGCCGATTACGAGGAATCGGCCGCCGGTATCGCCAAGGTCGAGGCCGAAATCGGCCCGATCGACATCGTGGTCGCCAATGCGGGCATCACCCGCGACGCACCGTTCCACAAGATGACCCCGGAACAGTGGCATCAGGTGATCGACACCAACCTGACCGGTGTGTTCAACACCGTCCATCCGGTCTGGCCCGGCATGCGCGAGCGCAAGTTCGGCCGCGTCATCGTGATCAGCTCGATCAACGGCCAGAAGGGCCAGTTCGCACAGGTGAACTATGCCGCGACCAAGGCGGGTGATCTGGGTATCGTCAAGTCGTTGGCCCAGGAAGGCGCCCGCGCCGGCATCACCGCAAACGCCATCTGCCCCGGCTATATCGCCACCGAGATGGTGATGGCGATCCCCGAAAAGGTGCGCGATTCGATCGTCGCTGGCATCCCCGCTGGGCGCCTTGGCGAACCCGAGGAAATCGCGCGCTGCGTGACTTTCCTGGCGTCTGAGGACTCGGGCTTCATCAACGGCTCGACCATTTCGGCAAACGGCGCACAGTTCTTCGTCTGACCTGGTGCGATCCGGGAGATTGGCCGCCCCATTGCGGGGCGGCCTTTTTCGTGCCTGCAATACGACGAAGGGGCCGGCGCATCTGGCCGACCCCTCATCCCGTAAGTCCGCGCGCGCAGCGGTCAGCGGGAACCGAAAAGCCATCCCCAGACTGTGCGCAAGGCTTGTGCGCGCTCCATGTGCGCACGGTCCATAGCCCGACGGGCGGCGGGATTGGTTGTCATCTCGATCATGGCGGGGCTCCTTTGTAAATTATTCAGTTTTGCTTGACTTGATGTGAATATGCGCCCAATCAAAAAACATCACAAACGAGACATTTTCGACCTTCAGACAAGAAAAACTGAATCGACATGAGCGACCGCCTGCCCCCGCTGACCGCCCTGCGCGCCTTTGATGCCGCGGCCCGACACATGTCCTTTGCCAAGGCGGCAGCCGAGTTGAGCGTGACCCCTGCGGCGCTGTCCTTTCAGATCAAATCGCTGGAAGAGCATCTGGGTCGCCCCTTGTTCCGGCGTCTCAATCGCGCGGTAGAACTGACCGAGGAAGGGCGCGCCCTGGCCCCGGGCGCTCAGGAAGGGTTCGAGGTGCTGGCCGCCGCTTGGCGGGCCGCCCGTCGGCTTCAGGACAACACCACTCTGACGGTGACCGCCGGACCCGCGCTCACCGCCAAATGGCTGGCGCCCCGCCTTTACGATTTTGCGCGGGCGCATCCCGAGATCGACCTGCGCATCTCGACCAGCCTGCGGCTGGTCGACCTTGCGCGGGATGGGGTCGATGTGGCGATCCGCTTTGGCCAGGGGCTGGACGCGGGTCTTTATTCCATCTCTGCCCGCAAGGAATGGATGATCCCGGTGATGACCCCCGAGCTGGCGAGCCGGTACCCGACACCAGAAAGCCTGCGCGAAGCGCCGCTGATCTTTGACGAATCTATCAGCTTTCTGGATCCGCCCATCGACTGGCCCACATGGTTCCGCGCAGTGGGCATGGATTTCGCCCCCAAACGCGGGGCGCATTTTTCCAATGCGGACCATGCCATCGACGCGGCGGTCGCAGGGGTGGGCGTGGTGCTGGGCCGCCGCCCGATGATCATCAAGGACGTCATCGAGGGGAGACTCGTGATGCCGTTCAAGACTGCGGTCGAGACCGATGCGCGGTTTCGCTTCGTCTGCCTTGCCGGCTCGGAAACCCAACCCAAGATCGCGGCATTCCGTGATTGGTTCCTTGCCGAGATCGCAAAAACCGCTCATATCTCGGACGGTTTGACAATCGTTCACGTCAAGGACATCCCGCCCACATGACCCGCACCCGCGCCACCGCCATCGGCTTTGTTGCCGTCCTTCTCTGGGCGTTGCTGGCGCTGTTGACGGTCGGATCGGCGCCGGTGCCACCGCTTTTGCTGAACGCGCTCTGCTTTACCGTCGGCGGGGCGCTGGGGTTGATCTGGGTCATGGCCACCGGCAACCTCTCGCAATTGCGCAACGTCGGCTGGAGGGTATATGCCTTTGGAACGCTGGGGCTGTTCGGCTATCACGCGCTCTATTTCTCGGCGCTCAGGCTGGCGCCTGCGGCCGAGGCGGGACTGATCGCCTATCTCTGGCCTTTGTTGATAGTTCTGTTTTCGGGCCTGCTGCCGGGGGAGCGCCTGCGGCGGGGCCATCTTGTGGGTGCGGGTTTGGCCTTCTCCGGGGCGGCGTTGATCATCACCGGCGGTGGTGGTCCCGGATTCCAGACACAGTTTCTGCCGGGCTACGGGCTTGCGATGCTCTGCGCGCTGACATGGTCGGGCTATTCGGTCCTGTCCCGGCGCCTTGGGAATGCCCCCACCAGTTCGGTCGCCATATTCTGCCTTGCCACCGCGGCGGCCTCATGGGGGCTGCATTTCATGGTCGAAGAAACGGTCTGGCCGCGCGACACGCTGGGCTGGGCCTCGACCTTGGCATTGGGCCTGGGGCCAGTGGGTCTGGCCTTTTACGTTTGGGACATCGGGGTGAAACGTGGAGACATCCAACTGCTGGGAACGAGCTCTTATGCCGCCCCCCTGCTGTCAACACTTGTTCTGGTGATCAGCGGCATCGCAGCGCCCAGCTGGGTTCTGGCAATCTCTGCGCTTCTGATCACTGGCGGCGCGCTGCTGGCAGCGCGCGCCAGCTTTGCGGCTTAGACGGACAGCCGCTCGATTTCTTCCTTGAGCTTCAGCTTCTGTTTCTTCAGCTGGCTGATCTGAAGGTCGTCAGTACCTGGCGAACGCTGGGCTTGTTCAACTTCGAGACTGAGATTTGCGTGCTTTTTCTTCAGTTCGGTCAAATGCGCGCTCACACTCATGGCGATCCTCCTTCTCTGTTATGAATGAATCAAGTTGAGCACATCCCAAGCGGCCTGTCACGCGGGCAGCGGTCGCATTCTGTCATAAAACCGACATATCGGCCAAACCCGGCCTATCCGGCACCGGGCCAGTGCAGCGGCGCCGGTTCGCGTAGAACCTTTGCGATTTCAGGCAGGTAATGGTCGCGGTCGCCCGGATGCCGGGTGCCCTGATGCAGGATCAGGCCGGAATACAGGCGAAACGGCGCCCGTCCGCCCTTGCGGGCGCGCAGAATCACCAACTCGGCGGCGCGGCCCTGACGCGGAACCAGTGGTAACACCTCAAGCGAGCCCAGCCTGTCGTCGCAGGCCGCCAGCATATCCGGCAGACGGTCGGCCTTGGCAATCATATGAAGATAGCCGCGATGGCGGAGACGGCGCGCAGCCGCATCGACCCAGCGCGCAAGCGGCGTTTGCTCTCCCAACGCGGTGGCCCGCCCCGCATCGCTCGCCGGGCTGTGGGTGCCAGCAAGGTAGTAGGGCGGGTTTGCGATGACATGGTCAAAGCTCTGCTGTCGCAGCGCCTGCGGCAGGGCGGTAATATCGCCTTCGACAACGTCGAGCGCGATATCGTTCAGCGCCGCATTGCGCCGGGCCAGATCGGCATAGTCCGACTGCAATTCGACCCCCGTCAGCGCCAGTGCCGGCACCCGACGACCCAGGCACAGGATTGCGGCACCAGCGCCACAGCCCAGTTCCAGCACCGATTGTCCTGCCTGCGCCGTGACGCTGGCGGCCAGAAACACCGGATCAACCCCGGCCCGGTATCCGGCCCGCGGTTGATAGAGTTGCAGATACCCACCCAGGAAAGCGTCGCAGGTCAGTTCGCTTTCGGCAAAGGTGGTCATCTTCCCAGCGGAATGCCATTGTCGGTGACCACGCGCAGGGCGTCGTCATAATCCTCGTCCCGCACCATCATGCGGCGCGGAAAGATTCCGATGCCGCCTTCGAGGATGCTCATATTTACGTCCATCTGAAAGCAGTCTATATCCTCGCCCTCGAGAAGGGCGGATGCAAAGGCCATGACGGTCGGGTCGGTGCTGCGCAAAAGTTCCTTCATAAGGATGGATGTAAGGGCAAGGTTGGCGCATTGTCGAGCCTTGTTGCAGGAGAGCGATGGACGCCAAGGTGAGCACGAAACCGCATGAGATGCTGGCCGCAACCCTGTCCGATGAGATGGCGGCGGTAAACACGCTGATCCGTACCAGGATGGCGTCGGACCACGCGCCCCGCATCCCCGAGGTGACGGCGCATCTGGTCGAGGCGGGTGGCAAGCGCCTGCGCCCGATGCTGACACTGGCGGCGGCGCGGCTGTGCGGCTACCAAGGCGAGGACCACGTCAAACTGGCCGCCACGGTCGAGTTCATCCATACCGCCACCCTGCTGCATGACGACGTGGTGGACGAAAGCGGCCAGCGCCGTGGACGTCCTACGGCCAATTTGCTCTGGGACAACAAATCCTCGGTGCTGGTGGGCGATTACCTGTTTGCCCGCAGTTTCCAGCTGATGGTGGAAACCGGCTCGCTCAGGGTGCTGGACATCCTTGCCAATGCCGCTGCAACCATCGCCGAGGGCGAAGTGCTGCAAATGACCGCGGCCAGCGACCTGCGCACGGACGAGAGCATCTATCTGCAAGTGGTGCGGGGCAAGACGGCGGCGCTGTTCTCGGCCGCGACAGAGGTTGGCGGCGTGATCGCGGGCGTTCCCGAGGCACAGGTCAAGGCGCTGTTCGACTATGGCGATGCCCTAGGTATCGCGTTCCAGATCGCCGACGATCTGCTGGATTATCAGGGCGACGCCAAGGCGACGGGCAAGAACGTGGGCGACGATTTCCGCGAGCGCAAGCTGACCCTGCCGGTGATCAAGGCGGTGGCGCAAGCCACCGACGAAGAGCGCGCATTCTGGGTGCGGACCATCGAAAAAGGCAAACAGACCGAGGGAGATCTGGGCCAGGCGCTGGCGCTGATGGAAAAATACGGCACGCTGGAGGCGACCCGGGCCGATGCCCGCACCTGGGCCGCGAAGGCACGCGCCGCACTGGAAGTGCTGCCCAATCACGAGATCCGCGCCATGCTGAGCGATCTTGCCGATTATGTGGTGGCGCGGCTGAACTGAAGCAAGGGGGCGCTGCCCCCTCGGCCCTGACAGGCCTCACCCCCGGAGTATTTCTGGCGAAATGAAGGGAACGGGAGGTCAGAGCACCCGTCCCCTTGCGCACCACCAGTCCGGGTGACGTCGTCTAAGCACCGGCTCAGCGGGCGGATGATCGGGTGAAAACAATCCAAAGCAGGTCGCCCCGGATCCCGACATACCGGCAAAAAGTGCGCCGGCCTCGCTCAATGCATCGATGACTTCGGTGATCGCCGGTTGCTGGGCAATGGCTGGCAGGGCCAGATCGTTGCGCTGGTTTGCGAGCCAACCGGCGAAATCGGGCAGATCGCGCCATCGCGGCAAGTCCCGCTCCATGGGCGGATTGTTCTTTTCAGCAAGCGTGCGAAAGATGGTCGGCGTCGAGACTGCAACGCGCGGATTGACCAGCAGGATATCCATCGCGGGCAGCGGCGGCACGTGATCCAGCTGCTCGCCGATCCCGCGCATGCGGCGCGGCATCACAGACAGGCAGACCGGAACATCGGCCCCCAGCGACAGGACCTGCTCGGGCTCTGGCAGGGACATATCCCAAAGCTGCGCCAGCGCGCGCAGACCTGCCGCCGCATCCGCCGAGCCGCCGCCGATGCCCGAAGCGACGGGGAGCCGTTTCGTCAGGGTGATCGCAGCGCCACGGTCGGGCGCCAGCAGGCGTGCGGCACGCAGGACCAGATTGTCGGGCTCGGCGTCAAGCCCACCCGCTTCGGGCCCATCGATATCGAGGCTGAGCCGATCCGCCGGGGTCACCCGCACCGTGTCACCGATATCCGCGAAGACAACCAGCGAATCGAGCAGGTGATAGCCGTCGTCACGCTGGCCGGTCACATGCAGGGTCAGGTTGATCTTTGCCGGCGCAAAGACCTCAATCGCCATTGGCGACCTTCAGCGGCGGCACACCCTCCTCGGCCAGAACCCGGTCGAGGCCGATTTCCAGCTTGCGGCGAATACGGTCCGGGTCGGCCTCTCCATCGGTATCGTCGGGTTTGATGAAGGAGAGCGCGCGTTTCCACTGGAATTCGGCCTCACGCACGCGGCCCACCGCCCAGAGCACATCGCCCAGATGATCATTGACCACCGGATCGACCGGCATCAGCTCGACCGCGCGTTCCATATGCCCGACGGCCTCGTCATAGCGGCCAAGCCGGAACAGAACCCAGCCGAGGCTGTCGACGATATAGCCGCTGTCGGGCCGCGCCGCGACGGCACGTTCGATCAGGTCCAGTGCTTCGTCCAGCTTCTCCTGCTTTTCGACCAGCGAATACCCCAGGTAATTCAGCACCTGCGGCTGATCCGGGTTCAACTCGAGCGCCGACCGGAAATCGGCCTCGGCACCGGGCCAGTTGCCCAGACGTTCGTGACAGATGCCGCGTGCATAATACAGGAACCACAGGTTCGGCGCGCCGGATTCGGTGAACTCCAACGCCTTGTCATAGGCGGCAGCCGCGCGGTCATAGGCCTCTTGCTGCCGCTCCAGATCGCCCAGCGCCACAAAGGCCTGCGGTTGCGTCGGATAATCCTTGGCCAGTTTCTCCAGCACCTCGATGGCAGCGTCCGGTTTGGCCGAGCGGCGCAGCGCCTCGGCCCGGCCCAATTCCGCGGCGTGGTAGTCGGGACTATCGCTGGGGATTTGCTTATAGGTGGCCACGGCCAGATCGTACTGGCCAAGCGATTCAAGCAGGCCTGCCGTCATCAGCAGCGCGTCGATATGGTCGGGGCGCAGATGCACCGCAGAGCGGATATAGATCAGGGTGAAATCATCCGCCGCCTCGCCATTCAACGCGGCGCCGATCGTAAAGAACACTTCGGCCAGGCCGTCTCGGACTGATCGCACCAGCGAGAAGGGCAGCGTTTCCCCCGCTGCCAGACGATCGGCGATATCGGTCAATGCCGGGTCGAAACTGCCGTTGAATACGTCGGCCAGCATTTCGAGCGCCTGGTCATTCCGATCCAGTTGCGACAGGATCTCGGCACGGGCCAGGGCCGCTCGCCGCGAGATGGTGGTCAATGCCCCGTCATCGGCGGCGAACAGCGCCTCGGCACCTTCGAAATCACCAACCGAGGCCAAGGCCATCGCCTTGTGGTAATTGGCGAAACCGCGCAGCCCAGCCTCGTCCGCCACCTTGTCGAACTGCGCCAGCGCACGGGCGACCGAGCCCAGCCCCATCTCGGCCCAGCCTGCAACCAACCCGTCGACCAGCTTGCCCACACCCCGGGTTTCAGGGTCGCGGTCCAGAATTTCCTGATAGCGCTCCTCGGCCAGCAGATGAACCGCGATGGCGATATTGGCAACTTGGCTTTTCAGCCCTGCCTCCTGCATCAGCAGCGCGATCGGATAGGCCTGCTCGTGCCGCCCCAGCGCCAGCTGAGACAGAACCATGTTTTCCATCAGGGCCGGGTTCTTGGGGTCGAAGGCGAGGGCGCGCGCGAAGTAATCCGCGGCAGCCGAGAAATCATTGTCATATGCCGCCTGGCGCGCTGCCAGATACGATCCCGCGCCCACATCCGCCGACACCGGCAGTGCCAGCGCCGAGACCAGTATCGCCGCCACCGCTTTTTTGACCAGAGACATCGCCAAGGATCCGCCTTTTCCTGCTGCTTTCCCGCAAAGCTAGGGCGTTGCGGGCGCGGGTGCAATGGCTGGGGGGGTCCGGGATCGATAAGCAGCAATAAAGATCCGGTCATCTGCACAAAAGAAACCACCGGGCAGCATGTCGGCCCGGTGTCTGTCTTGGTATCAGCGCCCGATCACATGTTCGGATAGTTCGGACCGTCGCCGCCCTGCGGGGTGACCCAGGTGATGTTCTGGCTGGGGTCCTTGATATCGCAGGTCTTGCAGTGCACGCAGTTCTGGAAGTTGACGACAAAGCGCGGGCCGGCCTCGTCCTCGACCACCTCGTAGACGCCGGCCGGGCAATAGCGCTGCGCCGGCTCGTCGTATTTGGGCAAGTTGACCTTGACCGGCAGGTCGGGGTCGGTCAGCCGCAGGTGGCAGGGCTGGCTTTCCTCGTGGTTGGTGGCGGCAAAGGACACGTTGGTCAGCCGGTCAAAGGACAGCACGCCATCGGGCTTGGGATAGTCGATGGGCTTGTGTTTGCTGGCATCCTCGGTCGCGGCGGCGTCGGTCTTGCCATGGCCCAGGGTGCCGAACAGCGAAAAGCCCAGTGTATTGGTCCACATGTCCAGCCCGCCCAGCGCCAGGCTGGCGGTCAGGCCCCATTTCGACCACATCGGCTTGACGTTGCGGACCTTTTTCAAGTCCTTGCCGATGGGGCCGCTGCGCACTTCGGTCTCGTAATCGCTCAACTCGTCCGACTGACGGCCCGCCTTGATGGCGGCATGGGCGGCCTCGGCCGCGGCCTTGCCCGACAGCATGGCGTTGTGGTTGCCCTTGATGCGCGGCACGTTGACCATGCCGACCGAGCAGCCCAGCAGCGCCACACCGGGCGCCACCATCTTGGGCATCGACTGGTATCCGCCCTCGGTGATGGCGCGGGCGCCATAGGCGACGCGCTTGCCGCCCTTCAGCAGCTCGGCCACCATCGGGTGATGCTTAAAGCGCTGGAACTCCATGTAGGGGAACAGGTGCGGGTTCTTGTAGTTCAGGTGCACCACGAAACCGACATAGACCTGGTTGTTGTCGAGGTGGTAGATGAACGACCCGCCCCCCGCATTGCCGCCCAGCGGCCAGCCCATGGTGTGCGTGACCGAGCCTTCGCGGTGCTTGGCCGGGTCGATCTCCCAGATCTCTTTCATGCCGACGCCGAATTTCTGCGGCTCCTTGCCTTTTTGCAGGTCGTATTTGGCGATCACTTCCTTGGCCAGCGACCCGCGCACGCCTTCGGAGAGGAAGACATATTTGCCGTGCAGCTCCATCCCCGGCTCTGTGTTGGGGCCATAAGAGCCGTCGGCCTCCAGGCCAAAGACACCGGCGACCACGCCCTTGACCTCGCCATTGTCGCCATAGACCAGTTCGGAACAGGACATGCCGGGGAAGATCTCGACACCCAGTTCCTCGGCCTGCTCGGCCATCCAGCGGCAGACATTGGCCATCGAAACGATGTAATTGCCGTGGTTGTTCATCAGCGGCGGCATCGGGAAGTTGGGGATGCGGATCTGCCCCGCCTCACCCAGCATATAGAAGTTGTCGTCCTTGACCGGCACGTTCAGCGGTGCGCCCTTTTCCTTCCAGTCGGGGATCAGCGCGTCCAGACCGCAAGGGTCCAGCACCGCGCCCGACAGGATATGCGCGCCCACTTCCGAGCCCTTTTCCAGCACGACGACGTTCAGGTCGGCATCGAGTTGTTTTAGACGAATGGCCGCCGACAGGCCCGCCGGACCCGCCCCGACGATCACCACGTCATATTCCATCGCTTCGCGTTCAATCTCGGCCATCGTGACGCTCCTTGGCTTTGGTTTGGCTCTCCGGTCGCGGGCCGGACGCAATAAAGTTTCGCGCTTGATTACAGGCTATGCAGGTCAAGCGTCAATTGAAACGCGAGGTTATATTCGCACATGCAGCATTTCCCGCGCCTGATGAGGGTTCTTGCGGGCCTTTCAGGATAATTTGCCGCATCCTCGGGAATCGCCCTACTCTGTCCACACCCCTTTATCTGGAGAGAGTGAATGCCCGTATCCTTGCAAGTCGCCTATCCCGCCCGCGACGACACCAGCTTCGATTACGACTACTACCTTGGCACCCATATGGGTCTGGTCGCTGAACACATGGGCGCCCACATCCAGAACACGGTTGTGACCAAGGGTCTGGCAGGCGGTCCCGACACACCGCCCCCGTTCCACGCGATCGCCACCATCGTGTTCGCAGACCAGACCGCGATGAACGCGGCGATGGCCGCCGCCGGACCGGTCGTGGCGGATATCCCGAATTTCTACAACGATGCGCCGCAGATGCTGATCGGCGAGGTGGTTGGCTAAACCCGCGTCACAGGTCCCCGGTCTCGTCCAGCACCAACCGGGGGCCGGGGCCCTTGCTCCCGGCGCGGTCGGCCGGATTGTACAGCGCACAATTGGGCAGGCTCAGGCAGCCGCAGCCGATGCAGCCGTCCAGATTGTCGCGCAGCCGTTCCAGCGTTGCGATTCGCTGGTTCAGGCGGTCGCGCAGCCCGGTGCTGATGCGGGTCCAGTCGGCGCGGGTCGGGGTGCGGTTGCCGGGTAGCCCGGCAAGGACCTCGCGGATTTCCGGCAACGTCAATCCCAATTGCTGTGCGATCATGACAAAGCTCAGCCGCCGCAGGTCGGCGCGCTGATAGCGCCGCTGCCCGCCTGCATTGCGCCAGGGCGCGATCAGCCCTTGGGTTTCGTAGTAGCGGATCGCCGACACCGCCAGCCCGGTGCGCCGCGCCAAAGCGCCGATAGAGAGACCTTCGGAAGCCGACATATTTTTTTTCCCACACAGACCTTGACCTAAAGTTAGGTTTAGAAATTATCTTCACTCGTGGCAACAGAGCAAAAGGAAGATTTTCATGAAGGCCACACTGGAACACGCAAACTTCACCGTCGCCGACCCCAAGGCGACCGCCGCCTGGCTGAACACGGTCTTCGGCTGGGAAACCCGCTGGGAGGGCGCCGCGATGGCGGGGGGCTATACCGTGCATGTGGGCGATGCCCATACCTATCTGGCGCTTTACGCCCCGCCCGCGCCGGTCGCTTCGACCGAGAGCAGTTACGATGTGATCGGCGGTTTGAACCATGTGGGCGTGCTGGTCGATGACATCGACGCGACAGAGGAACGGGTTCGCGCGGCCGGGTTTAGCCCTCATAACCACGCCGATTACGAACCCGGACGCCGGTTCTATTTCGACGATGAAAACGGTATCGAATTCGAGGTGATCAGCTACGCCTGAGGCGGGGTTCTGCCCAACCACCGCTTGTCCCCTCTTGCATTCCACGCCCGGTTTGGGTCAGGTAAACAGCAACCCAACAGTCGCCCCGGCGCATCGCGCGGCGGGGCGATACAATTTCTGCGTGGACAAGACGATATGGAAAAGATCCCCATGACGCCTTCGGGCTTTGCCGCGCTTGAAGCGGAGCTGAAACAGCTCAAGAGCGTCGAGCGCCCCGCCATCATCAAGGCCATCGCCGAGGCGCGCGAACATGGCGACCTGTCGGAAAACGCCGAGTATCATTCGGCCCGCGAGAAGCAGTCCTTTATCGAAGGTCGCATCAAGGAACTGGAGGGCGTTCTGTCTCTGGCCGATGTCATCGACCCTGCGAAGCTGACCGGCGCCATCAAGTTCGGCGCCCGCGTGACGCTGGTGGACGAGGACACCGACGAGGAGAAGACCTGGCAGATCGTCGGCGAACACGAGGCCAATATCGAAAAGGGCCTGTTGAATATCAAATCGCCGATAGCCCGCGCACTGATCGGCAAGGACGAAGGCGACAGCGTCGAGGTGAAAACACCCGGCGGCCAGAAGTCCTATGAAATCCTGAGTATCGAGTACTCCTGACGGAGCATCGCCCATGTCCGGCCCGTCGCCTGACCCAGACCCCGCCCGCAACACACCGCTCGGGCTCTATGACCGGCCCCGGCGCGCTTCGGTGACCGGCATCGAAATCATCGCTATCGCTCTGACCCTGCTTTGGCTGGCTGTGTCGGTTTATCTCTTCGCCTTCGCGGACGCGGGCGCGGGGGGCGGCATCGGGTTTCTGGTGACCATGCTGGCGATCTTCATGCCGGTGGCGATGATCTGGGTCGCGGCCACTGCGGCCAAGGCCAGCCGGGTCATGCGCGAGGAAAGCCAGCGCCTGCAAGCGGCGATCGACGCGATCCGCCAGGCCTATATCACCCAGCAACAGAAACAGGCCGCCGGGCATGAACCCTCGGTCGCCAAGAAGCTGGACGAGATCGCCGCCGCCGCGAAAAAGACCGAGACCACGCTGGCCACCTTTTCGACATCGCGGCGGGCGCGCCCCTTGCCCATCCCCGCTGCCGCACCGGAAAGCGCCGAGGATCAGGGCCTGCTCGCGCTTGGCACCCCAGCCGAGGCGCTGTCGCCGCCGCTCTCGACCGAGGATCTGATCCGCGCCCTGCATTTCCCGGAAACAGCCGAGGATGTCGAAGGCTTTGCAGCGCTGCGCCGCGCACTCAAGGACCGGTCTGCGGCGCAACTGATCCAGGCCGCGCAGGATGTGCTGACCCTGCTCAGCCACGAGGGCATCTATATGGACGACCTGCGCCCCGACATGGCGCGGCCCGAGGTCTGGCGCCAGTTTGCCCATGGCGCACGCGGGCGCGCTGTGGCCTCTTTGGGCGGGGTGCGCGACCGCTCGTCGCTGGCGCTGACCGCCGGCAGGATGAAGCAGGATCCGATCTTTCGTGATGCGGCGCACCATTTCCTGCGCCTGTTCGACCGGATGTTCGCCACCTTCGAGGCACAAGCCAGCGATGCCGAGATTTCGGCCCTGGGAGAGACACGTACCGCACGCGCCTTCATGCTGCTGGGCCGGGTGGCGGGCACGTTCGACTAACCCGCGCCCGACCGCCCAAAGATCTAGAGTCCGAAACTCCCATAGGGAATGAACCGCACCGGGTCGCCGGGCCGGATATGGCAGGCTTCGTCGCCGATCTCGACCAGCCCCTCGGCCCAGCTGAGCCCGCTGACCCGGCCCGACCCTTCGGAGGCGAAGACCTCGACCCGGCCCTCACGGATGCGGGCACGCAGATATTCGCGCCGACCGGGTTTCTTGCGTTTCTCGAACCCTGCCGGTACGTCATACCCTTGCGGCGCACTCCAGGTTTCACCCGCCAGAACCGCCATCGCCGGACGGGCAAAAACCAGGCTGCACACCAGCGCAGCCACCGGATTGCCCGGCAGGCCAAAGACCGGTTTTCCTTGCCACAAGCCCAGCGCCAGTGGGCGCCCCGGTTTCAGCGCGATGCGCCATTCCTGCATCGCGCCGGCCTCGCGCAACAGCGCCGAGACATGGTCCTCGTCCCCCGCCGAGGCGCCGCCGCTGGTCAGGATCACATCCGCCTCGGCGGCCGCCCGGTCCAGGGTCGCGCGCAGGCTCGCCCGGTCATCCGGAACCCGCCCCATGTCGCACACCCTGTATCCCAGCCGCTGCACCAATGCGCAGAGCATCGGCCGGTTCGCGTCATAGATCTGGCCTGGCCCGGCCTCTGCCCCCGGTTCGGTCAACTCGTCGCCGGTGGACAGGATCGCCACCCGCAACGTTGCCCGCACCGCTACCTCGGCAATGCCGACCGACGCCAAAAGCGCCAGATCGGCGGGGGTCAACCGCCGCCCTTCGCGCAGCACAACCGCACCCGCGGCCACATCCTCGCCCGCCTTGCGCGTGTTCGCGCCGCGTTTGAGCGGCCCGCGAAAGGCGACTTCACCGTCGCCCAGCGTCACATCCTCTTCGAGGATCACGGTCTCGACCCCCTCGGGCAGCGCCGCGCCAGTCAGCACCCGCAACGCGCGGCCCATGGGCAAGACGCCATCAAACGGTACTCCCGCCGCCGCGCGGCCCTGCTCCAGCGGCATCACATGCGCGCCCTCGGGTACCGCCCCGGCAAAGCCATAACCATCGACCGCGCTGTTGGCCTGCGGCGGGCTGGCGCGCAGCGCTACCGCATCCGCTGCCAGCACCGCGCCCAAGGCCTGCGCCACCGGGCGCGTTTCGGTCCCGGTCGTCGGTCCCAACCTGTCCCGCAGCATTTCCAGCGCCGCATCGACCGGTGTCCACTCGACCCCGGCGGGCAGGGCAAAGCAATCGTTGCGCAGCGGTGGCGGTTTCAGCCCGGTCATGTCTGGTTCACTCCCAATATCCAACCCTCCTCGGGCGCGGTTATGTCCAGCAGGGAACCGAGCCTTGCCTGTGGCAACACGGCCAGATCACCGGCCACACGCTCTACCTGCCAGGCATCCTTGATGCGGTCCATTGGCCCCTTTCCCAAGGTCAGCGAGGGCCAGATTTCCACCAGGGTCACGGGCTTGTCCAACGGTTCGAACGGCCAGGCAGAAACCCACCCGGCAAAGCGGCGGTGCAGACGCGCCAACACCGGTAGCCCCATCATCACCTGCCCGCCAACCGCCCCCGCCCCGGCCATCTGCCAGCAGGTAAAGGCGCCCGGAGCGAAACGCTCGACCAAGCGCCGGTCAGGGAACGGATTGTGGTAGTCCCGCTTGGTTCGTGGCAACCCGGCGATGTCGCGTTTCAACCCATTGGCCCAGAACGGCCCTTTCCCGCCCAAACCGCGATTGATCGCACCCGCGAGATCAAACCGGTTATTGGTCTGCGGCGTATCCTCGATCCGGGCCTCGAACCAGTCCCACAGGCGCAACGGGTCGTCCGTTCCGCTCACCGCCCGGGCAAATCCCGCCGGGTAGCCGAATGGAAAATCGAACCCCAGCATCAGCCGCCGACCGGCAGCCAGCGCGGTTTCGATCAGATCGCACAACCAGTTCTCGGCCAGCCCCCGGTTCCTGAAATACTGCGGCTCCTCCCCGGCAACACAGGCCCAGATCGCATCCTTTCGCGGGCGCTGGCCGGTATCGTTGCCGCCCGACCAATCGACCATGGCAATGGTGTCAAAGGGTGTCACAGCCCGACCTCGGAGAGGATGAAATCGGCGATCGCGGATGTGTCGTTCAGGTCGAACACCGGCCGATCGAGCGTCAGGGGCGTGTCACTGGCCACCGCGCGGATGGTCGGATCACCCGGCGCAATCAGGTCTGTGCCCGCCTCGGTCCGGAATGCCTCAACCTTGGGATGACCCTCGCGCTTGTAGCCCTCGATCAGCACCAGATCGACCGGCGACAGGCGGCCCAGCAGCTCGGCCAAGGGCGGTTCCGCCGCGCCGCGCAACTCGGTCATCTGCGCCACACGATAACCCGAGGCAAGGATCACCTCGGACGCCCCCGCCTGCCGATGCCGCCAGCTGTCGCGGCCCGGATGGTCGACGTCGAACGAATGATGCGCATGCTTGACCGTCGACACCGTCAGCCCGCGCCCGGTGATCTCGGCCACCAGCCGTTCCATCAGCCCGGTTTTGCCCGCATTCTTCCAGCCTGTGACGCCATAGACCCTCATGCACGCTCCAACAGGGTTTCGGCCCGGGCCAGATCCTCGGGCGTGTTGACGTTGAAGAAAGGATCGAACGGCTCCGCGTCAAACAACGCCTCGCGCCCGCCATGCCGGTCGGTCCACAGCACCACCTTGCGCAACCCGCCGTTCAGCGCTGCGCGCAGATCACCGCGAAGGGCCACGGGCCAGAGACCGAAGGTCGGATGCCGGTTGACCTTGCCGCCCGATTTCAACGCCGCGCCATCGCGCGGGGTTGTGGCCAGCACCAGCGGATGCGTCTGCCCCTCGGACGCCTCGACCAGCCGCGCCACCAGATCGCGCGGAAAGAACGGCGTGTCGGCAGCGGCCGTGACGATGCTGTCGGCCCCCTGCCCTGCGGCCCAATCGAGCCCCGCGAGCACACCCGCCAGCGGCCCGGCAAACCCCTCGACCGTGTCGGGCAGAACCGGCAGGCCGAACGCGTCAAACCGCGCCGGATCACCATTGGCATTGAGCGCCAGCGCCCCTACCTGCGGCGCCAGCCGGTCGATGACATGGCCCAGCAACGTCTGTCTCCCAATCGGCAGCAACCCCTTGTCGCCGCCACCCATTCGGGTAGCGAGCCCCCCGGCAAGGATCACGCCCAACGGTCTACGTCCTGTCATGCCCTCTCCTCCCGCGCCGGAAAACGCGCGTTTTCCGGTCCGAATTTCGTGCGAAATTCGGTCACCCTTCCATACTCTTCCTGCGATGTTTCCTGTCTTCGACCGGCACGCTGTCCGGGTCGGCATCCCAGACCAGCCGCTCGGCCCCAGACAGACAGACAAACCGTTGCCCACGCATCCGGCCGATCAGGGTCAGCCCCACCTGCCGCGCGATCTCGACCCCCCAGGCGGTAAAGCCCGAGCGCGAGGCCAGTACCGGGATACCCATCATTGCGGTCTTGATCACCATCTCGGATGTCAGCCGCCCGGTGGTATAGAGGATCTTGTCACCCGCCCCCTCGCCCGTGGACAGCATCCAGCCCGCTATCTTGTCCACCGCGTTATGGCGGCCCACATCCTCCATATAGACCAGCGGCCGGTTCTCACGGCACAGAACCGTACCATGGATGGCCCCGGCCTCCAGATAGAGCGAGGGTGTGCGGTTGATCCGCGCCGCCAGATCGTAGAGCCACGAGGTTCGCACCTCTACCTGAGGCAAACGCACCTCTTCCAGCCCCTCCATCATGTCACCGAATACGGTGCCCACGGCGCAACCGCTGGTGCGGGTCTTTTTCTTCAGCTTTTCCTCGTGGCTGGTTTCCACCGCGGTGCGCACCACGACGGTTTCCAGGTCCTCGTCGTAATCGACGCCGGTGATCTCTTCATCCGGTTTCAGCATGCCCTGATTGCGCAGGAACCCCAACGCCAGATATTCGGGGTAATCCCCGATGGTCATGGCGGTCACGATCTCCTGACTGTTGAGGAATATGGTCAGCGGCCGTTCCTCGACTACCGAGATACGCGCGGGCGCGCCGGTCTGGTCCAGCCCCTCGACCGCGCGGGTCAGCCGGGCGGCTCCCGGGTCAGGGGCGATGATGTAGTCCGACAGGTCGTCCGAAATAGCCAATTGCACCCCTTTCGATAGCCCGGTAGAGCGGTTGGGCTTACCTTAGGATTTAGGCATGTCCTTCACCACATCCAAATCCGTCTACTGGAAGGGTTTTCGCGACGGCGCCCCCTTCATCATGGTGGCGGCCCCTTTTGGCACCCTGTTCGGCGTGTTTGCGACCGAGGCCGGGCTGAACCTGGTGCAGGTGATGACCTTTACCGCCACCGTTTTTGCCGGTGCTGCGCAGTTCACCGCGCTGCAACTCTTGCTCGATGACACGCCGACGCTGATCGTGCTCTTGTCAGCGCTGGCCGTAAACCTGCGTGTGGCGATGTACTCCGCCGCGCTGACGCCCTATCTGGGCGCCGCGCCGCTCTGGCAGCGGGCGGTGGCCGCCTATTTCACGGTGGATCAGTCCTATGCCTTGTCCGTGGTGCGGTTCGAGACCGAGCCGGACCTGACCGTGCCGCAGCGGATGGCCTATTTCTTTGGCACCGTCACTCCGCTGGCACCCGCCTGGTACCTGGCGACCTATCTGGGTGCGGTGTTGGGCACCCGCATTCCCGAAAGCTGGGCGCTGGATTTCGCCCTGCCGATCACCTTTCTGGCAATGATCGGACCGATGCTGCGCACCCTGCCGCATGTGATTGCGGCACTGGTGGCAATCGTGACCGCGCTGCTGACGGCCGGTGTGCCGTTCAACCTGGGCCTGCTGATCGCGGGCACCACCGGAATGATGGCCGGTGCGCAGGCCGAAGTGATGCTCGCCCGCAGGAACAAGAACACATGACCGAGATCGACCCATCAACCATGTGGATCGTCATCGTCGGGCTTGCCTTTGGCAGCTTTGGTCTGCGTTTTGTCTTTATCGGGCTGGTCGGCGACCGTCCGCTGCCCGACTGGCTGCTGCGGCATCTGCGCTATACCGCCGTGGCCATCCTACCCGCCCTGATCGCGCCTTTGGTGATCTGGCCGCAGGCCACCGGCGGTCAGCCCGATGTGCCCCGGATGAGCGCGGCGACAGTGGCGCTTGCCGCCGGATACTGGTCGAAAAACGTGCTGGTCGCGATCTTTTCAGGCGCAGGCACGCTTTACGGCCTGCTCTACCTGCTGGGCTGAGACGAGGCTCAGCCCGGCTGGTTCAGCTTGGCGTTGTTGGCGGCAAGACCCTTTTGCAGGTCGGCGTCGTCCTGCTCGTAATACTTGTTCGTCACCGCACCGGGGCGCGAACCGAACTGATCGGCCAATTTGGTCGGCTGGAACGTGACCTTGATGTCACCGAACCCCGGAATCTGCTGCAACAGGCGCGCAGTATAATTGGCACAATAGGCACCCGGCACCGGCCCCATGGTACGCGCCAGCCGATAGGCCGCCTCTGCCTGTTCCGGGGATACTTCCAATTCTTGCACCACCACGTGATGCGTCTCTCGCGCATGCGAGCCCCGATAGGCAGTCTCGACCGCGGGCGTGATGCCGAACAGAACATCGTTCTGTTCCGGCACGATATCGGCCCAGAACGAGCCCGCCGGGTCAAAGATCACCCGCTCACTGGCATTGATCATCAGCGAGGTATGCGCCCCTGCGCCCGACCGGTTGTTGACCATCGTATAAAGCGTCAGCTTTGCCGGCCCCGGATCGCGATAGCGAACGGCAGCGACGGTCGCATCATCGGCCTGCGGCGCGCTCTGGCGGGTACAAGCCATCAGGCTCAGCGCCAACGCGCCGGCAAGAAAAATCAGCTTCACGGGAAGGCCCCTCGCAGGATCAGGCGGTAAACACGGCCATGAACAGCAGGACGAAGAAGATCACGACACAGACCCAGATCATCGCCTTGATGAACCCATCAAAGGTCTTGGTCTGAGTGGTGATGTCCATCGAACCGGGTTTGAAGTCAGCCATAGCAATCATCCTATTCGCGTTTTTCCGGTTGGATAGCGGATTCTCGCCGCTCTGTCACGACGTCAATCGCGCGCAGGCGCGGTTGAGTCAAAGGGGGTGCAATGGGCATACCCATAGCCCCAGCGCCATGGCAGGCCAGAGCAGGGGCCACCACCAAAGCGGACTGCCAGATACATCGCGTCAGCAATGGTGCCATAGGCGGCGCGGACCGTTTCGGGCGTGGTGTCATAACGTGTCGCCAGATCCGCCAGATGGCTTTCGCCGGTGTCGCGCACGCAGCTTTGCAAGGCCCGGTCGGCCTCATAACGCGCGGCATAGCTGTCCTCGGCAGTTTCTGACCCGCCTGCATCGTGATAAGCGCGGTCATGAATGACACAGCAGGCCTCCCAAGGCGGAAGATTGCCCTGCGCGGCAGCAAAATCGGGAAACGTGTCGGCAACCATGGTCCAACCGGCGCTGAGCCCGCCCGAACAGCCATCAGTGGTGAACGGTGCCAGCGGCGCGGCCTGTTGCGCCGCCATCAGCGCGCGGTGCGCCGGCAGTTCGAGCATCCGGTTCAGATCCTGCGCCGCGACCGGACTGCCCACGCAAAGGCACAGGATCAACAGGTTACGGGCTGTCATCGCGATAGGCCTTTGCATTCAGCTCCCACCCCATTTCCTGGGTCAGCCACAAGAGCAGCCGTTCAGCGGGGTTCAGCGTGGCGCGCACCGCCAGAACCTCGCGCGCCATGGCGGGTTCGTCGGTGATCAAGCCGTCGACCCCCAGAGAGATCATCTTGGACATCAACAGCGGCTCGTTCACCGTCCAGACATAGACATCCTTGCCCGCCGCATGGGCGGCGCGCAGCAGCGACGGGCGCAGGCTGGCACTGCTGACGGCAACGAAGTCACCCTCGAGCCCGGCCAGATTGCCCACTGCCGTCGCCGCCAGAACACCGGTGCGCCAATCGGGGCGCAAGGCACGCATCTTTTGCACCGCCGGGTATTTCAGCGACATGGTGGCGATCTGGTCCTGCATGCCGAATTCCTCAACCAGGGCAATCACCCGGTTCTCCAGATCCACGTCATGGCCATAATATTTCAGTTCGATCAGGACGTTGGATTTACCCTTGGCGGTCTCCAGAACCGCGCGCAAGGTAGGTGCCCGCTCGGCCGCGTAGTCCGGAGAAAACCAGCTGCCGATATCGATTTCCTCGATATCCTGCATGGTGGCGTCCCAGATCTTGGTCGGCACGCCGGAAAGCTTCATGAAATCGCTGTCATGCATGACGACCACCTCGCCATCGGCGGTCTCCTGCACGTCGATCTCGACCCAGTCGGCACCGTCCTCGATCGCTTTGACGACCGAGGCCATGGTGTTCTCGGGCCGCGCCCCGGCGGCGCCGCGATGGCCAATCACGGTCACCTCGTCCGCAGCCGTCAGTTGGGTCAGCACCCCGTCGCTGACCCACATGCCAACGCCCAGCGCAAGAGCGGCCAGTATCGCCGCTCCAATGAGCCGCGCGCGCAGGCCCTGCGGATCCGCGGGCGGCAGGGGGGCCGCCGCCGCGGCTCCGTCGTAGAAACGATCCAGTAGCTTGGTCAGCGCCCCCAGCGCAGTCGCGGCCAGCACCAGCCCGGCCAGCGACCAGAGCCCCATCACCAGCACCACCAGTACCAACGCCCGACGCAACGCGCCCTCGGCCGGGATCGGGACCAGCGCCAGCGCCACACTGGCCAAAGCGCCCAGAACGGCGGCCAGCGCCAACCGGGTCAGCAGCCAGAGCACCAGTTCGATCTTGAGCGCGGTGCGGCGGGTGCCCATGCGGCGGGTGCTTTCGGCAAAGGCCTGAGCCGGCCGGATCCCTTCGAAGATGACCAGATGCAGCGCCAGCGCCCAGCCCGAGAGCCGCAGCATCAAGAGCCAGGCCAGGATCAGAACCAGAACCGCGATCGCCGCCATCGCCAGCCGGAACGAGGGCGGGCGGAAGGTCAGGTAATAGTTGATGTCGTAATCACCCAGCACCCACCAGGCGATCAGCCCGGCAAGCGCGACAAAGGGCAACGCCAGTACCAGCACCCGCAGAACAAAGAGCGCGGCAAAGGCCAGCAGCGGCCGCAGGTGCCGCAGCACCAGCGTCAGGCCGGAACTGCCCGCGTGCCAGACATTGCTGGCACCGCTGCGCAGGGTCGCGGCCATCACCGCAAAGCTCAGCACCTCGGCAACCAGAAGGATGCTCAGCACCGCAAGCGTCGCGGCAAAGCCCAGCGGAGACAGGACAAAACGCGCGATATCCTGATCGGTCAGCGCCGATTGGTCCGACAGGCCGACGGCCAGATTGATCAGCCCAGCCAGCGCCGGAGCGATCAGCGCCAGAACCAGCAGGCGCAGTGCGGCATAGAGCGGAACAAAGACCCGTCGCCGAGCCCAGGAACCGGACCAGGCATTGCGGACATGGGTAAAATGCGACACGGGCGGCTATCTCCTGCAAACAATGCAGGTATTGAACGGCCCTACCGCTGCCAAGGCAAGCCGAAAGCGCCTAGTCCGCTTCCAGATCGGCGGCCAGCCGGAAACCGATGCGCTGGGCCGGACGATCCTCGGTCGCCACCGGCATGGCGCGCAACATCACGTTCAACTGGCTCACATGCTGGACCAGCTGGGTCCGCGCGCCGGTGCCATCGGCCCCGTAAAAGGTGACGATATCGGGGTCGAAATAACCGATCCCCTCGATCCGCAACACCCCGGCATCGCCGCCGACAAAGCCCATCGCCACTTCCTGGCTGGCGTCGAGCTGCTCCTCGAAGTTGCGGATATAGAGGATCAGACGTTCATAGGCCCATTGCGCCGGGCTTTTGTTCTGGACCGGTTCCTGCAGCGGTGCGGGCACCTCGGTCATACGGGCGGGGCTGTCAGGATCGGCATGCACCTCGTGGCACCGGGGCGGCAACACCGCCGCCTCGGCATATTCGGCCGAGGTCTCGATCTTGTTTTCCATGGCTCATCCTTTCCGCTGATAGAGCCAGGCGCCATCCGCGCGCCGGGTCCGTGTCACCTCTCCGGTATGATAGAGATGGTTGACATGGGCAACCGCTTCAACCAGCGCCAGCCCGTACTCGCCCTCGCCAATGGTGCGCTTGAACAGCGGCGCAAAACAGTCCGAGGCCGCTTTTGGCGTATCGAGATGGTCGCGCAGACGCTTCAGCGCGCCATGATGGTTGTCGATCAGTTGCCGCATCCGGATCGGCAACCCGGTAAAGGGCAGCTTGTGCCCGCCCAGCGCCAGATGCTCGGGACGTGCCAACGGTGCCAGCCGTTCACAGGTTTCCAGCCAGTCGGCCAGCGGGTCGGCCATCGGTTCGGTCGCATAGACGCCGATATTGGGGCTGATCGAGCTGAGGATCTGGTCGCCGGTGATGACCAGATTGTCATCGCGGCTCCAGAAGGTCGCATGTTCGGGCGCGTGGCCGTTACCCATATGCACGTCCCAGTCGCGCCCGCCCATGCGGAACACGTCGCCCTGCTTGATCCGGGTGAACCCCAGCGGCATCGGATAGACCATATCGGCAAAGTTGAACGGCCGCTCGGCCATACGCTTTGCCAGGATTTCGGGCGCCATGCCCGCGCTGCGGTAATAGTCGAGCGTTTCCTCGGGCCAGGTCTCCTGCACGTCCAGCGTCAGCATGCGCGAGAACAACCATGCGGTGCGCGTGGTGACCAGCTCGGCACCCAGTTCGGACTGGAACCAGCCTGCATTGCCCATATGGTCGGGGTGGTGATGGGTCACGACCACCCGGCGCACCGGCTTGCCAGCCAGCGGCCCGTCGATCAGCGCCTGCCAGATGCCGCGCGTCTTTTTTGACGAAAAACCGGTGTCAATCACCGTCCAGCCATCGCCATCATCCAGCGCATAGACATTGACGTGATCGAGCTTCATCGGCAGCGGCAGGCGCATCCATAAGACGCCCTCGGCCACCTCGATCGCAGAGCCATGGGCAGGCGGCTCGTCCCAGGGGTAGCGCATGGCCAGGCCCGGTGTCCGATCCATCACGCCGACAGCTCTTCAAGGCTGATGGCATACAGGTCGGCACAACCGCCCTGCGCCTGTTCGAGCAGGCCGACATGTTCGGGCAACAGCGCGTTGATGTAATACCGCGCCAGTTTCTCGCGCGCGCCACTGGGATCGGTCAGCGCCGCGATCAGGTGGAAATGGCCGCCCAACACCCGCGCAAAGGCGCGCAGGAATGGCACTGCCCCGGCAAAGCGGTCGTTCAACTCACCTTGCGCCACCATCCATTCGGTGGCCTCGCGCAGGGTCTCGGTCGCCTCCCAGACGGGTCCGGCCAGCTCCGGCAGGCGACCACGGGCGCGCTCGGCGTGGTCCTCGATCTCGTCCAGCAGCTTGGCGGCCGCCTCGCCCCCATCCATCATCTTGCGCGCCACCAGGTCCATCGCCTGAATGCCGTTGGTGCCTTCGTAGATCGCAGTCACCCGCACATCGCGATAAAACTGCGCCGCACCGGTTTCCTCGATAAAGCCCATGCCGCCATGCACCTGCACCCCGGTTTCCGAGACCGCGATACCCGTGTCTGTTCCAAATGCCTTGGCAATCGGGGTCAGGAACGCGGCGCGCGCCTTCCACTCGGCCGATCCGGTCGCATTGCCCATGTCGATCGCCACGGCGCAGGCCATCAGGATCGCGCGGGCGGCAAAGACATCGGCCTTCATGCTGGTCAGCATCCGCCGCACATCGGCATGATCGGCTATGGTGCCCGAGGCCGATTTGCCCTGCTTGCGCTCCATCGCATAGGCCATCGCGTGCTGCCAGGCTGCCTCGGCCACGCCAACGCCCTGCCCGCCCACGCCAAGGCGCGCGTTGTTCATCATGGTGAACATGGCCGCCATGCCGCCATGTTCCTCGCCCACCAGCCAGCCGGTGGCTCCGTCATATTGCATCACGCATGTAGGAGAGCCATGCAGGCCCATCTTGTGCTCCAGCGACACCACCTTGAGGCTATTGGCCACGCCCGCATTGCCATTTTCATCCGGCAGGTTGCGCGGCACCAGGAACAGCGAGATGCCCTTGGTCCCGGGCACACCATCGGGCAGCCGTGCCAGCACCAGGTGGCAGACATTGTCGCAGAAATCGTTGTCGCCCCAGCTGATGAAGATCTTCTGCCCGGTCACCGCATAGGTGCCGTCGCCATTGGGCTCGGCCTTGGAGCTCAGCGCGCCCACATCCGACCCGGCCTGCGGTTCGGTCAGGTTCATCGTGCCCGACCACTCGCCCGAGATCAGCTTGGGCAGGTACAGCTCCTTGATCGCGTCGCTGGCATGGTGCTCCAGCGCCTCGATCTGGCCCTGGCTCATCAGCGGCGCCAGTTGCAGCGACAGGCAGGCACCGCTCATCATGTCGTTCACGGCGGTGGTGACGGCCATCGGCAGGCCCATGCCGCCATGCTCCGGCGACCCGCTCATCCCGATCCAGCCGCCTTCGGCAATGGCCTTCCATCCTTCGGCAAAGCCGGGCGAGCTGCGCAGCGCCCCGTTTTCCAGCCGCGCAGGGTTCAGATCGCCACCGCGTTGCAAGGGCGCCATCACCTCGTCGCACATCCGCCCTGCCTCGGTCAGGATAGCGCTCACCATATCGGCACCCGCCTCGGCATATTTCTCGGTCCCGGACACCCGGTCATATCCCACCACATGGCTCAGCAGGAACGTATAATCGGTCACGGGCGAACGGTACGGCATGAGGTCCCCTCGGTGGTGGTCTTGGCGGCTTGGCAAGCCGCGGGCGCATCGGTATGTATCAAGGCTTGTCCGATTACCTATCCAGAGCCATCCGGCAAGCAACCAAAACGCCGCGTCACCCCGCCATGCCTGTCCAACACACCCTTCGCCTTGCCGCCGATCGAGACGGCATCGCCCGCGCGGCAGAGCTGTTGCGGGACGGCCAGCTTGTCGCCTTCCCGACCGAGACGGTCTATGGCCTCGGCGGCGATGCCACCAACGGGCAAGCGGTGGCCGGCATCTATGCCGCCAAGGGACGGCCCAGCTTCAACCCGCTGATCGCCCATGTCGCCAGCGCCGCAGCCGCCGGGCGCCATGTGCAGTGGTCCGAAACCGCCGAGCGGCTCGCCACCGCCTTCTGGCCCGGCCCGCTGACGCTGGTTCTGCCACTGCGCTCCGATCATGGGATTTCAGAGCTGGTTACCGCCGGGCTCGACACGCTGGCGGTGCGGGTGCCCGCCCACCCGACCGCCCGCACGCTGCTTGCCACCCTCGACCGGCCGGTCGCCGCTCCCTCGGCCAACCCTTCGGGCCGGATCAGCCCGACCACGGCGGATCACGTGCTGGCGGGCCTCGATGGCCGGATCGCGGCGGTGCTCGACGCAGGCCCCTGCGGCGTGGGTGTGGAATCGACCATCATCGGCCTTTCCGGCACGCCCACCCTGCTGCGTCCCGGTGGCTTGCCCGCCGAAGAGATCGAGGCGCTGCTGGGCCAGCCTCTGGCGCGGCACCAGCAGGGCGACAACATCAGCGCCCCGGGTCAGCTGCTGTCGCATTACGCGCCTCAGAGCACAGTCCGCCTCAATGCCACAGCCCCCTCTGAGGACGAGGTCTTTCTCGGCTTCGGCCCGGTGGACTGCGACGAAAACCTTTCACCCACCGGCGACCTGACCGAAGCCGCCGCCAATCTCTTTGCCGCGCTGCACCGCCTCGACGCAACGGGCCACCCCATCGCCATTGCCCCGATCCCCGAGCGCGGCCTGGGCCTTGCCATCAACGACCGCCTGCGCCGCGCCGCCGCCCCGCGCATGCCCTGAACCCGCTTCATTTCGCCCAAAATACTCCCGCCGGAGGCATCAGCCCCCTCACGACCCAAACAGCAAGACGGCACGTCACGCCGCCACAAACACCGAGGAGGAGGAACGACGACGAGATATCGAGCGCGCCGCAGGCGCACGATCGGATCAGGCGTGTCCGGCGCTGGCCGACAGCAAAAGCGCGTCAATTCCGAGCGATTTCAGCGCAGCTTCCCATTTGTCCTCATCACGACTGCCGAACACGATGTCGGGGTCCGCCTCGGCGGTCAGCCAGCCATTGTCGGCGATTTCCGCCTCGAGTTGGCCCGGACCCCAGCCGGAATAGCCCAGCATCAGCACCGCGCGGGCAGGGCCGCTGTCGCGCGCGATGTCTTCGAGAATATCCAGCGTCGCGGTCATGGTGAACGCGTCCGACACTTTCAGCGACTGCAACTTGCCCGCGTAATCCGGTGAGTGCAGCACAAAGCCGCGTGCCATCTCTACCGGTCCGCCCAGCCGTACCGGCGCCCGGGCGGCAGAGGCCGAGGTCGCAGAAATCTCAAGCTGCTCCAGCAGCGTGGCAACGTTCAGATCGGCGGGCTTGTTCACGATCAGCCCCATGGCACCGTCCTCGCCATGGCTGCACAGGAAGATCACCGAGCGTTCGAAGCGCGGATCGCCCATCCCCGGCATCGCGATCAGCAGTTTTCCGGTCAGGTCCATCATCGGCTAGGGCTCTCCTTTGCCCTACAATGGGCAACCGCAGGCCAGGGTGCAAGGGACAGCGGGCAGGACGCGCGGAAATCCCGCGGTTGACCGCATCGTGACTTGGCAAACCGCATTTGAAAGCGCATCTATTGGTCATGTCGACCCGTTTTTCTGCCTTGGCGCTTGTCGCGCTGCTGAGCCTGCCGCTCGCCAATCCCGCGCCTGCCGCAGGGCTGGACGATCTGGTGCAGATCGAAATCCTCGACGGCGGGCTGACCCCACGCGGCACCTATCTGGGCGCGATCCGCATGACCCTGTCCGAGGGCTGGAAAACCTATTGGCGCGCTCCGGGCGAAGCGGGTATCCCTCCCAGTTTCGACTGGCGCGGCTCGCGCAATCTGGGCGAGGTGAGCATCACCTGGCCCGCACCCGAAGTGTTCGAGCAAAGCGGCCTGCGGTCGATCGGCTATACCGACCAGATGGTGCTGCCGATCGAGATCACCCCAAAGGATTCCAACCGCCCGGTGCGGCTGCGCGGCGAGATGGAATTTGGCGTCTGCAAGGATATCTGCGTACCGGGCAATCTGGACTTCGATCATACGCTTGACGCTGGCGCACCGCGCAACCCGGCCATCGTGGCGGCACTGGCCCGGCGGCCCTATTCGGCGGCCGAGGCGGGCGTGACCTCGGCCACTTGCCGGATCAGCCCCAGCCAGGACGGTATGCGGATCGAAGCGCGGATCGCGATGCCTTCAACCGGCGGCTCGGAACTTGCCGTGTTCGAACCGGGCGACCCGACTCTCTGGGCGGGCGAGGCGCAGACCCGGCGCCAGGGCAATACCCTGATCGCCAGTTCGGAAATCCTCAATGCCGGCGGCACCGCCTTCGCCGTCGACCGCTCGCGCATCCGGATTACGGTACTGGGGGCCAAGCGGGCGGTGGATATCCACGGCTGCCTGCCGGGCTGATCGGTGACACCCCAGCCAAAGATCGGCGCACTGGCCGTGGTGATCCACGAGGGCCAGGTGTTGCTGGCGCAGCGCGGCAAGGATCCCGGGCGCGGGCTTTGGGGCTTTCCCGGCGGCCACGTGGAATGGGGCGAAACCGTGCGCGAGGCCGCCTTGCGCGAACTGCGCGAGGAAACCGCGATCGAGGCCCGCGCCCAGAGCTATCTGACCCATTTCGATCTGATCCACCACGACGACAACGGGCAGGCCGTGGTGCATTACCTGCTGGTCGGTGTGCTCTGCCGGTATCAGGGGGGCACGTTGCAGGCGGGCG
Source organism: Ruegeria pomeroyi (assembly GCF_021405525.1). Taxonomy (GTDB): domain Bacteria; phylum Pseudomonadota; class Alphaproteobacteria; order Rhodobacterales; family Rhodobacteraceae; genus Ruegeria_B; species Ruegeria_B alba. The sequence continues at coordinate 585,516 of NZ_JAGQAG010000001.1, read as the reverse complement.
ACGATGCAATGGATGCACGCTGGTTCCCGATTGACCGCTTGCGCGATGGTACGGTGCCGGTGATCGACCGGGTGACCGAACTGATGGAAATCGCGCTGCGCGCCAGCTAAGCCCCGCTCAGGCCGGTTTGCGTCCAGCGTTGCGCATCAGGATCAGTGCCGAAACCGCCATTGCCAGCAAGCAGACAACAAGCGCCCCTGCAATGAACAACACCAGCGCGGTAGGCATCGGCGCCAAACTCTGCACCTGCGGTACCAGCCCCAGCATCCAGACAGGCAGCGCGCCCGTTACCGCAACCCAGGCCACCGTGACACCCAGCCAGGCCAAGGTCAGCACACCGCTTACCGCCACCGCCCCACGCGCCAGAGGCGCCCCGCCGCGCAGCGCTCGGCGCAACGCCGACAACGGGCGCGCCACATCATTCTGCACCGCCAGCAGCGCGGGAACCACCAGCAGCACCAACAGCACGCCAAATCCCAGCCCGTAGACCAGCGTGATCACCGTGGGCTTGAGGAATTGCGCCTGTTGCGAGCTTTCATAGAGCAGCGGCGCCAGACCCAGCACCGTGGTCAGCGAGGTCAGCAAAACGGGCCGCAAGCGGTCGGCCGTCCCGTCGATGATCGAGGGCAAAAGCCCCCTGCTCTCGGCATATTCGTCGATGGTTGTCACCAGCACGATGGAATCGTTGATGATGATGCCGGTCATGCCCAAGAGGCCCACAACCGTGAACATGCTCAGCGGCACCTCCCAGATATAGTGACCCCAGATCGTCCCGACGAGGCCGAAGGGGATAATCGCCATCACCACCAGCGGCCGGGTCCAGCTGGCAAAGATCCATGCCAGCACCAGGTAGATGCCGGTCAGGCACAGGGTCAGCCCGGTCGCCGCCTCGGACAGGAACGTGTCCTCCTGCTCGCTCAGCCCCGCCATGCGCCATTCGACCTGCCGTTCACTGGCGATGCGCGGCAGGATCTGCGTTTCCAGCGCGGTCGAGATCTCGGTGGCCCGGGCCGGGTCGTCCTCGGAGATATCCCCGGTGACCGAGATCCGGCGGATGCCGTTTTCGCGCCGAACGGTCGAAAACCCGGTGCGCTGGCTGACCGAAACGATATCGGCCAGCGGCACATAGACCCCGGCGGGCGCCCGCATCAGCGTGCGCTCCAGAAAATCGGCGGTCAGTTCGCCCTCGGGCAGTTCCACCCGGATCTCGGCACTCCGGGGACCGTCGGGATAGGTGGCCGCCTCGATCCCGTTGAGCCGCGCCCGCAAGGCCCGGCCCAGCGCGTCGACGGTAAAGCCCATCGCCTGCCCCTGCGCGGTCAGGTCCAGCACCACCTCTTCCTTGTCATAGGCCAGATCATCCTCGACCGCCGACACCTCGGGATAGCGCAACAGCGCCGCCTGAAGGTCGTTCGACGCCGCCTTGAGCACCTGTGCCGAGGCGCCATAGAACTGAACGTCCAGCGCATCGCCACCCGGCCCCGAGCGCCAGCCACGGAAGCTGAGCGTTTCGACCTTGGGGTGGCGGGTGACGAAATCCTGCAACTCGCCGACAAAAGCAAAGCTGGAATAGGGGCGCAGATCGGCGTCGATCAGCTCGATCGAGATACCGCCCAACAGGTCGCCATCCTTGGTCTCGGCCCCCGCCAGACCGCGCCCGGCATTGCCGCCCACCTCGGCCAGGACATAGTCGATCGGATTGCGGCCATGACGCTCTTCGTAGATGCGGCCCAGTTCCTCGGTGGCGCGCTGCAATTCGCGCATCATCTCCAGCGTGTCGGCGCGGGTGGCGCCTTCGGCCATGATGAAATTACCCGTGACCGATCCGCGCTCGGGCGCGTTGAAGAACCGCCATTGCACATCACCGGTGATGAACAGTGCCGCCTGACTGGCCAGCACGGTGACGGTCGCGGCCAGCACCACATAGCGGGCCTGGACCACCCAGCCGACAAAGGGCCGGAACAGGTGATCGCGCAGCCAGCGAAAGCCGCGGTTCACCACCCGGTTGGGCCAGTCATACCAATGTTCCTTGGCCGAATGGGCGATGGCATGGGACATGTGGTTGGGCAGGATCAGGAAACACTCGACCAGCGAGGCCGCCAGCACCGCGATCACGGTAAAGGGGATGTCGCGGATCAGCTCGCCGAACCGGCCGCCAATCGCGGTCAGGCCGAAAAAGGCGATGATCGTGGTCAGCGTCGCGGCAAAGACCGGCATTGCCATGCGGCGCGCGGCGGTCTCGGCGGCGACCACGGGGTGTTCGCCCAGGCGCCGGGCGCGAAAATCGGCGTGCTCGCCCACCACGATGGCGTCGTCCACCACGATGCCCAGCGTGATGATCAGGCCAAAGAGCGACACCATGTTGATGGTCAGCCCACCCACATACATCAGTGCGATCGCCGCGAACATCGAGGCCGGGATCCCCGCCGCAACCCAGAAGGCGGTGCGCGCGTTCAGGAACAGGAACAGCAGCATCACCACCAGCGCCAGCCCCATCAGCCCGTTGTCGACCAGAATGTTGAGACGGTCGCTGATCGCCTCGGCCCGGGTGCGGATCAGCTGCATGGTGACGCCTTGGGGCAGGCTGGCCTGCATCCGCTCGACCACCTCGGCGACCTGCTTCTGTACCCGGATCGCGTCGCCCCGGTCGGAGCGGTCGACCCGGATCGACATGGCCGGCTGGTCGCCGACCCAATAGGAGCGGTCGCGGGTGACGCCTTCGACCCGGATCTGGGCCACATCCGCGATCCGCAGCTTGGAGCCATCGGGGTTCGAGCGCAGGACAATGCCCGCGATATCCTCGGGCCTGCGCTTTTCCACCCCGGTTCGGATGCGCGCATTGGCCCCCGACACATCGCCCGCCGGGTCGCCGGTGACCTCGGCGGCAATGGCGGTTGCGATCTCGTTCATCGAGATATCATTGGCGATAAGCTTGGCCGAGGACACCTCGACCACCGTGCGCGGCGCGGCGATGCCTCGAATGGTGGTGCGGGTGACGCCGATCTCGAACAGGCGCACGATCAGCTCGTCTGTAAAGAGCGCCAGTTGCTGTGGACCGACCGGCCCGGTGATCACCACATCGGTCACCCGGTCACGCCAGGCGCCCCGGCGCACCGCCGGGTCCTCGGCATCCTCGGGCAGGGTGGTGACCGCGTCGACGGCGGCCTGCACATCGTCGGCGGCCTGCGACATGTCCCAGCCGGGCTCGAATTCCAGCTCGATATCGGCGCGCCCTTCGCGGGAACTGGCGGTGGTGCTTTCCACCCCGTCGACCGCCAGCAACGCCGGTTCCAGCACCTGCACGATGGCGCTGTCCACATCCTCGGGGCCGGCGCCCTCCCATTCCACGTTGACCGAGACATTTTGCACGATCACATCGGGAAAGAACTGCGCCCGCATGTTGGGTATCGCCGCCGCGCCCAGCACCAGCAACACCATCAAGAGCAGGTTCGCCGCCGTCCGGTGCCGGGTGAAATAGCTGAGCAAGCCGCCCGCCGCGCTGGGGATGCCGCGCACCATCGCGGATCAGCCCCCGGCCCGGTCTTCCAGCCGGGCCACCAGCCCGGCGGGAACGCGGGTTTCGGCGAGCTGGCCCAACACCTTGGCCTTGACTTCCGAGGGCATCCGCTCATTGGCCTCGACCAGAGCCACCAGCCGGGCACGGCGCTCGTCACTCAGCTCCAGCATCGACAGGTCGGGGCTGCCTGCCTGCGCCTCGTCGCGCAGGGGGCGGACCCGGATGCCGGGGCCCAAAAGCGGGGTGCGTCCCAGCACCACCTCGCGCCCGGCCAGCCCCTCGCCCCGGATCAGCACCATATCGCCCTGCCGCCGGATCAGGGTGACCGACACTTGTTCCAGCCGGTCCTCACTATCCAGAACCAGCACCGTGCCCGCCGCGTCCAGCGCCGAGGCCGGCAGGCGGACCACGTCGGCCAGCGGCGGTTCCTCGACACGGACGGTGACGAAATCGCCGGGCTTGAACCCCGGCGCCGCATCGAGACGGGCATAGATCACCCGGCCCGACTGTCCCTCGCCCGCTGCCGCGCTGTCGCGGCTGACAGTGCCGGTGGCGGTCAGATCGGCCCCCGCCACATCCAACTCGATCTCGACTGCAGCACCAATCAAACGACCGGCCGCATCCAGCAGCCGCGTATGCTGGGCCGTCGAGACGCGGAACACCACTTCGAGCGCGTCGGGGTCGATCAGTTCGGCCAGCTTCTCGTTCACCGCCACCAGCCGCCCCTCGACAAGAGTCACGCCGCTGAGCGTGCCGTCGAACCGGGCTGTCACCTCGGTTTCGGTCAGATCGCGTTCGGCCTGTTCCAGCGCCAGCCGGGCGCGGGCCAGACGGGTCGCGGCCTGATCCACGCGCGCCTCGGCCTGGGCCACCGCGATGCGCCGCGCCAATACGGCTTGCCGCGCCTGGGCATCGGCCAGCTCTGCGGTCTCGGCGGCGGCGGCGCTGCCGACGCCGCGTTCCACCAGATCCCGTTGCCGCTTCATCGCCTGGGCCCGCAAGGCCGACTGATCCTCGGCGGCCTGCAACTCGTCACCGGCCAGGATCAGCGCCCTTGCGGCATCGCGTTCCTCGGCCTCGGCATCCATCAGGTCGGATCGCGCGCGGTCCAGCTCGGTCTGCGGCTTGGCCGGGTCGATGCGCACCAGCACCTCGCCCATAGCGACCGTGCCGCCCTCGACGAAACTGTCCGACAGGCCGATCACCCGCCCGCCCATCGCGGCGCGCAGTTCCAGCGTGCGGCGGCTTTGGACCTGACCGAAGGCTTCGAGAACCGGGGTGACGGTGCCATATTCGGCACGCTGCACATTGACCGCAAAGACCCGTTCGCGCGCTGCCGGCGGCTTGCGGTCACCGGCCATTCTGGTTTGCACCGCCTCCATCACCAGCTGTCCGGCCCAGATCAGCAGGGCAAGCGCCACCGAGGCCAGAAAGACACCCAAAAGGCTCTGCCGCAGAAATCGCATCGGTTTTCGCACCCCGCTCGCTCAGGATCGCACTGTAACAGAACTAGCAGCGTATGGAAAAACGCCAAGCCCCAAGTGCTTGAACGGGTCGCAAAGCTATTTCCGTCGCAGATGTTCGTCCAGTCTGGGCATGATTTCCACGAAATTGCAGGGCCGGTGCCTATAATCCAGCTGTTTTTCCAGAATTCCGTCCCAGGCATCCTTGCAGGCACCGGGGCTGCCGGGCAATGCAAACAGATAAGTGCCGCCCGCCACACCACCCGTGGCGCGTGACTGTACCGCCGAGGTACCGATCTTTTCCATCGAGATCAGGGTAAAGACGGTGGCAAAGGCCTCGATCTCTTTTTCATAGACGTCACGATGGGCCTCGACGGTCACGTCGCGCCCGGTCAGGCCGGTGCCGCCGGTCGAGATGATCACGTCGATTTCGGGGTCTGCAACCCAGGCGCGCAGCTGGTCGGCAATCTGGGCGCGTTCGTCCCGGATGATGCGCCGGTCGGCCAGCACATGACCTGCCCGCGCGATCCGGTCGACCAGGGTCTGGCCCGAGCGGTCCTCGTCCAGCGAGCGGGTATCCGACACGGTCAGCACCGCGATACGGACCGGGATGAAATCGAGGCTTTCGTCGATGCGGGACAAGAGATCAGGTCCTTTCTAGCAAGGCAAGCCGCAGCGCCAGCGCGGCGAAAATGCCGGCGGTAAAGCGGCTGAGCAGACGGCCCAATCGCGGATCGCCGGTCAGCCGTCTGCCCAATCCGCCAGCGAACTGACCCACCATGCCGTTGACGATGAATCCGCCGATCGCGATTACAAGGCCAAAGGTCAGGAATTGCATCAGGATCGGTCCGGCAGCCGGGTCGATGAATTGCGGGATGAAGGCAAGCACGAACAGGATCACCTTGGGGTTGGTGAGGTTTACCAGCATCCCGTCACGAAAGGCGCGCCGCGCCGGGCGTACCGGCACCTCGGATGCGCTGAACTCTTGCCGCAACGCGCCCCAGGCCAGCCAGAGCAGATAGGCAACCCCGGCCCAGCGGATCACGTCGAACAGCCAGGGCATCGCCTGTACCGCAGCCCCCAGACCCAGCCCCGCGATCGAAACATGCACCATGCCGCCCGCCGAAATCCCGGCGCTGGCGGCCCAGCCCGCGCGCGGACCCGCTCGCAGCCCCTGCCCGAGACAAAACATCATGTCGGCCCCCGGTGTCAGGTTCAGCGCGAGCGCGGCGGGGACGAATGTAAGCAAGGTGACCGGATCGATCATGCCGGTATCTCGAACCAGTTCACGGTGGGGCCAAGGTTGACGACCCGGCTGCGCCCGATCATGCCCTGGGCCCCCCAGCTGTCATGGATATGTCCGCAAAGCGCCAGCCGGGGCTGGACCCGTTCGATGGCGTCGCGGATCTCGGTCGACCCGACCGAAAGCCCGGTTCCAGTCACATCGCCGATCCCCTTGGGCGGCGAATGGGTGATCAGGATATCGGCACCCGTGCAGCGGTCGAGCAGTTCGGCCGCCGCGCCCTCGGTCAGGTCGCAGGACCAGTCGCCAAAGGGGGTGGGCGGCACACCGTATCCCACACCGAACAGGCGCAACCCGTCGATGCGCGCGCCAGAGCCGTGCAGCACATGGGCACCATCGGGGGCGGCAGCGCGCAGCTCGTCGGCGCTTTCGGCATTGCCGGGCACCAGCACCAGCGGCACCATGATCCCGGCCAGCATGGCCATCGCCTGATCCAGGCCCTGCCGCCCGTTGCAATAATCGCCCGCCCCGATGACCAGATCGGCCTCAAGACTGGCGGCAACCAGATCGGCGGCCCGGGCGCGCGCCATGTGCAGATCGGAAAAGGCCAGAATGCGCATCACGCCTCCCTCAGCTTCGCCTGAAGCTCCAGCAGATCGACCCAGGCCTGCCGCTTCATCTGCGGCTGACGCAGCAGATAGGCCGGATGAAACATCGGCAGCACCGGCAGGCCCATGGCTTGGGTCCATTGCCCGCGCAACCGGGTAATCCCGCGTCGGCCCAGCACCGTTTCGCAGCTGATATTGCCCATCAACACCAGCACCTCGGGCTTGGCCAATGCCACATGCCGTTCCAGAAACGGCTTCATCATGCCGATTTCCACCGGCAACGGGTCGCGGTTCTGCGGGGGCCGCCATGGCAGGACGTTGGTGATATAGACGCTCTCCGACCGGCTGAGACCGATCGCCGCCAGCATCCGGTCCAGCAACTGCCCGGCCCGGCCGACAAAGGGACGGCCCTCGCGATCCTCGTCACGGCCCGGAGCCTCGCCAATGATCATCACCCGCGCACCGGGCGCCCCATCGGCAAAGACCAGATTGCGGGCCCCGCGCTTCAGGTCGCAATGCTCGAACTCGGCCAGCGCAGCACGCAAGGCATCGAGCGAAGCTGCCGCATGCGCGGCGTGCGCAGCTTCTTGGGCCGGATCGACCTCGGGCGCCTTGGGAGGCGGCGCGGACATTGCCGGGCGACGCGGATCGGGCGTCGCATGCACCGACTGGCGCGGTTCGGTGTCGGTCAGCGCATAGCGATCCAGCGGCGCATCCATGATCGTCTCGGACACACCCAGTTCGACCTGCCATTGCAGCAGGGCCAGCGCGGTATGAGGGTCAAGTGCCGATTCCATGCCCCCAATCTAACCGTCCCTGCGGCAAGGGAAAGCGGATTGGGCTGGACAGCGCGCGCGACGGGGTCGAGCATGGGGTCATGTCCCGCGTCCACCTCTTGCTGTTGCCATTTCTGCTCTGGTTCTGCGTCACGCTGCCTGCTGGCGCCGCAACCGCAGATTGCCCGCCCGGAACCTTGCGGTGTGGTGCGACAAGCTGTTGTTCAGGGGCGCAGACCTGTTCCTGGGACGGCTATTGCATCCCCCTGGGCGCGACTTATTGCGGCGGCGGGCGCTCGTGCGGCCCGTTCGAGCAATGTGTGGCGGGTGGTACCCGCTGCGCCCCCAAGGGAGACGGCAGCTGCCAATCGGGCCTGACCTGCGGACCCGGCATGACCTGCACCGCCAGTGGCAGATGTGTTCCTATCACAACGCGCGAGCTGGAAATTCCGATAAACACACCCTGCAAGGACGGGCGGGTCTGCCCGGCAGGCACTCAATGCCTGCCCGGTGGCGGGTGCAGTCGCGTCGGCTGGTTCCTTTGCGAAGAGACCGGATCGCAATGCAGGCCCGGCTTCAAATGCTCGGCCGAACGGGGCTGTGTCCCGCAGCTGGCGGTCGATTGCGGACAGGGCAAATGGTGCAAACCGGGCGAGATCTGCCTGCCCGAGGGCGGCTGCGCGCCCGCCGACTGAGGCGAAGGGCCGTATTGCCCCCAGACCGCACCCTTTCTATAAGCGGCGCAATCGCCTGACCGGAGCCGCCCATGTCATTTGCCCACCGACACCTGCTTGGCATCGAACAGCTGTCTCCCGCCGATATCACCGCCATTCTGGACCTGGCCGAGACCTATGTGGCCCTGAACCGGCAATCGGCCAAGCATTCCGACGTGCTGTCGGGGCTGACCCAGATCAACATGTTCTTTGAAAACTCCACCCGCACGCAGGCCAGTTTCGAACTGGCGGGCAAGCGGCTGGGAGCGGATGTGATGAACATGTCGATGCAGGCAAGCTCGATCAAGAAGGGCGAAACCCTGATCGACACCGCGATGACATTGAACGCGATGCATCCTGACCTGCTTGTCGTGCGGCATCCGCATTCGGGCGCCGTGGACCTGCTGGCGCAGAAGGTCAATTGCGCGGTGCTGAATGCGGGCGACGGGCGCCACGAACACCCGACCCAGGCGCTCTTGGATGCGCTGACGATCCGCCGGGCCAAGGGGCGGCTGCACCGGCTGAACATCGCCATCTGCGGCGACATCGCGCACAGCCGCGTTGCCCGCTCGAACCTGATCCTGCTGGGCAAGATGGAAAACCGCATCCGCCTGATCGGACCGCCGACGCTGGTTCCCGGCCAGTTCGCCGCGTTCGGCGCCGAGGTTTATGACGACATGCGCGAGGGCCTGAAAGACGTCGATGTGGTAATGATGCTGCGCCTTCAGCGCGAGCGGATGGATGGCGGCTTCATCCCGTCCGAGCGCGAATACTACCACCGCTACGGGCTGGATCGCGACAAACTCGGCCTCGCCAAGGCGGACGCCATCGTGATGCATCCCGGCCCAATGAACCGGGGGGTCGAGATCGACGGAACACTGGCCGACGACATCAACCGCTCGGTGATCCAGGAACAGGTGGAAATGGGCGTCGCCGTGCGTATGGCGGCGATGGAGCTGCTGGCCCGCAACCAGCGCGAGGCCGCATGACCCGGCTGGACGTTTCCGCAACCGAACACGGCGTGATCCGGCTCTATTCCCTCGACATGCGGCCCGAAGAGGCGCGGTTCCTGCAAGAGCCGGGTGCGGTGGCGCAGCTGTTGGGGGCCGAAACGCTCGACATGGATCATGTCGAGGTCTTTCCGGTTGCTGATCTCGAAGAGCTTGGCCTTGACGGGTATCTGGCCGAGGGGTTGGGCGTGCCCGAGGACCAGTTCGACCGAGCGGACTTGCGGGCGCGCACTGGCTGGGTGCTGATGCTGCGCAGCCGGGCCTTTGGCGGGCGGGCGCTGGACCTGCCGCTGCCGGCGGTGCTCAAACCCATCGGGACGTATCGCGAGGCCGGAACCGACTGGACCGGCACCCCGATAGAGACCGCCAGCGCCCTGCCCCATTCCGCGCCCCGCCTTTCTCCGCGCGCGGCACGGCGCAAGGCACGCAATATCGGCTTCGCCCTGTTTGCCATCATCATGTCACTGATCATCGTGGGGCTGGCATGGCTGATCCTGTGATCCGCTTTGTTGCAGACCGGCAGGCCTATCTGCGCAACCACACATGGATGGCGGCAATCGCCATGGGTGGCGCCATGGCCGTGCTCTGGGCATTGGGCAACCCCTATATCTGGACCGGCGCTCCAGCGGGTCTGGCCGCGATTGCCCTGCGCGGCTGGTACCTCGCTTCCGAGGAACTGGCGGTGGTCTGGGAGATCTCCGGGGGCACGCTCAGCGGGCCCGGCCCCCGCGTACCGCTCAACCAGATCGAAATGGTGCGCACCATGGGCAGCTATGTGCAGGTGATCACCAAGGGCGGTGACAAGCACCTGATCAAGTATCAGGCGGATCCGGCCGCCACCAAGGCCGCCATCGAAAGGGCGATGACATGAGCAACATCCTTTTCACCAATGCCCGGCTGATCGACCCCGAGGCAGGCACCGACGAACGCGGTGCGTTGCTGGTCGAGGGCGGGCGGATCGTGGCGCAGGGCCACGAGATCGGCGTGCCCGAGCATGTCGAGGTGGTCGATTGCGGCGGCAAGTGCCTGGCCCCCGGCATCGTCGATATCGGGGTCAAGGTGGGCGAGCCGGGCGAGCGCCACAAGGAGAGCTTTAAATCCGCAGGACTTGCAGCGGCGGCGGGCGGTGTCACCACCATCATCACCCGGCCCGACACTCACCCGGCCATCGACACGCCCGAGGCGCTGGAGTTTGTCACCCGCCGGGCGCAGGCGGACACGCCGGTCAACGTGCTGCCGATGGCGGCACTGACCAAGGGGCGGCAAGGCCGCGAGATGACCGAGATCGGCTTCCTGCTGGATGCGGGCGCGGTGGCGTTCACCGATTGCGACCATGTGGTCGCCAATACCAAGGTGTTTTCCCGCGCGCTGACCTATGCCAGGTCCTGCGGCGCTCTGGTGATCGCGCATCCGCAGGAACCGGGGCTGAGCGAGGGGGCGGCAGCCACCAGCGGCAAGTTCGCGGCACTCTATGGCCTGCCCGCCGTGTCGCCCATGGCGGAACGGATGGGTCTGGACCGGGATATCGCGCTGTTGGAGATGACCGGGGCAAAATACCACGCCGACCAGATCACCACCGCGCGCGCCCTGCCCGCGTTGGAACGGGCCAAGAAGAACGGGCTGGACATCACCGCTGGAACCTCGATCCATCACCTGACGCTGAACGAACTGGATGTGTCGGGCTATCGCACCTTCTTCAAGGTCAAGCCGCCCTTGCGCAGCGAGGAGGACCGGCAAGCGGTGATCGAGGCGGTGCGCACGGGCCTGATCGACACGATCAGTTCCATGCACACACCACAGGACGAGGAAAGCAAGCGGCTGCCCTTTGAGGAGGCCGCCAGTGGTGCGGTGGCGCTGGAAACGCTGTTGCCTGCGGCGCTGAGGCTCTATCATGCGGGCCAACTGGACCTGCCCACCCTGTTCCGGGCCATGGCGCTGAACCCGGCGCGGCGGCTGGGGCTGGCGTCGGGACGGATGAGCGCGGGGACGCCCGCCGATCTGGTGCTGTTCGACCCGGATGTACCCTTTGTACTGGACCGGTTCACGCTGAAATCGAAATCGCAGAACACTCCGTTTGACGGCCAGCGGATGCAAGGTAGGGTGCTGGCAACCTATGTCGCGGGCCTGCCCGTCTATCGGAGAGATTGATGCCACCGATCGAGACCGCCACCAACACTCTGATCCTCTGGGCCCTGATCGGCTATGGGTTGGGTTCCATACCTTTTGGCCTGCTGCTGTCGCGCATGATGGGTCTGGGCAACCTTCGCCAGATCGGTTCGGGCAATATCGGTGCCACCAACGTGCTGCGCACCGGCAGCAAGAAGGCGGCGGCACTGACCCTGCTATTGGACGGCGGCAAAGCGGCGGTGGCGGTGCTGCTGGCGCGGGTGTTCGCTGGCGAGGATGCCGCACAACTGGCGGCGCTGGCAGCGTTCCTGGGCCATTGCTATCCGGTCTGGCTGGGCTTCAAGGGGGGCAAGGGAGTCGCCACCTTTCTGGGTCTGTGGCTGGCGTTGGCCTGGCCTGTCGGCATCGCCTGCTGTCTGACCTGGCTGGTCGTTGCCTTTGTCACCCGTATTTCGTCACTCAGTGCCCTGGCAGCGGCGGCCAGCTCGACGCTGTGGCTGGTCTTTCTTGGCCATGGCACGACGCTGTTCCTGGGCATCGCGCTGACCTTGCTGGTCTATTGGCGTCACAGCGCCAATATCGCCCGCCTGAAGGCTGGCACCGAACCGCGTATCGGACAGAAATCCAGTTGACCCCCATCCCGACGGCGCTGACCTGCCTGCGGAACTGGCCGCTCGGCACGCATCACGGTCGGTCCGGAGGCAAGCGCTATCTGGTTTGCAAGACCGTCTTTGCGGGGGGACGCTCGATCAAGCTGGTCGCGCACGAGCGCGGCGGCAACGATTACATCAGCCTTTGTTTCTACGACCTGACCGCAGGACCGCGGCTGGCGCCCTGCGAGATGCCGCTGGACAAGGTCCTGAACTTTCTAAGCCAGCTGCGCCGCGAGGGAAACCGGGGCTAGGTCCTGCTGCTCCCGGCGTGCTCACCGACACAACACGCCCACTCAAAAAGAGTTGCTTTGAACGTGATCGGGGGACCTCCCAGATCGGGGTCACCACGGCGCATTACGCCGTGCGGGATCAAAGGGCCCTTACAGCGCAGAGACCGCCAAGGGGCCATCAACGCGAAAGGCACATAGAATGAACACGCTCAAATCTTTCATCGGCGGCGTCGCCCTGTCGCTGACGCTGGCCGGGTCGGCCCTGGCAGCCGGTGTCGAACTGAACGCAAGCTCGACCGGACTGGCGCTGCAAGGCTATGATCCGGTGGCCTATTTCACCGTGGGCGAAGCCACTGAAGGCGACTGGAAGATCACCTCGGTCTATCATGACGCCACCTATCGCTTTGCCAACAACGAGAACAAGGCGGCGTTCGAGGCAAACCCGGAAGCCTATCTGCCGGCTTATGGCGGCTATTGCGCCTTCGGCGCAGCGATGGGCTTCAAGTTCGATGGAGACCCGGACAACTGGAAGATCGTTGACGGCCAACTGTATCTGAACCTGTCCGACGAGATCCAGGCCAAGTGGGAAGAAGACATCTCCGGCTTTATCGTGAAAGCCGACACCAACTGGACCGACATCGCCGCGAAGAGCCCGGCTGAACTGCAGAACTGAGTCCGGTTTCCGGAACAAGGATCGGCGGCAGTGCATACTGCCGCCGGTCGCGTTTTGTAGTGTGCGGGTAGGGCAGTCTGTAGCAGAACCGTCCACAAGGCCACGGCATGTAGAATAGAGGGGCCTATCGCGCAATGTTCGAGTATCAGCAGCGCGTAAGCATCATTCACCAGGCAATTCATAGACAGATGCCCAGGGTTGCCGCGGTGTCGAGACAGTCAGATTCCGACGACCTGATCTTTGAGGCTGTACAAATTAAACAAGACTTCTTCTTGTTCCCGCTGACCAACATTGTTCGCTTGCAGAGCGTTCATCGCATCGTCGAGAACTGCGACAAACTCGTCTCCACTGATATTCATGTGCTTGTGGGCCGCAATCATGTCCTTGCCCGTATAAATCTCGGGCCCGCCAGAGCCAGCTATGAAGAAATCTCCGGCCATTTTCTTGAGGTTCTTCATATCGCTTCCCGCAAATCGTGGCGCCACGACAGGGTTTTTGGCGTGATTATCGACAAGTACACCGACGATGCGTCGGATACCGTCCGCTCCTCCCAGACGGTCAAATAACGTTGCAGCAATGATGCGCCTCCTCGTTTCCGGATGATTTCGAAACAGTGGTCTATCGTCGACGCTAGCATGGAGGCCTATTTGGACCAAAACGCCCAGAATTTTGGTCGTACTGACGCGGCCAGCTCGCAACTGACAGCCTAGCCGGATATGGCGCGCGAACTGCGCTCGTCAAGCAAGGACTCTGCCCGAAAAGGCAACTGGCCGCCGGGGGCAGTCAATAGCTGTATTGTGCGTAGATCTGGCTCAGGTCGCCGTTCCAGTCGCTGTTGTAATGGTCGAGCAGTTCGTCGGCGGGGACCTTGCCTGTTTCGACGCTGTCCCTCAGCGCGCTCAGGAAGTGGGTCTCGTCCGGGACCATGCCGCCGGCGCCAGGGCGGGCGCGGGCCTTCAGCCCGGCCTCTGAGATCGCCAGCACCTCGCGCGCGAGATCGTGCATGCCGATGTCACCAGCCTGTGCCTGAAGACCCTGACGGCTGGCCTCTACTCGCAATGTCTCACGGGTCTCGGCATCCCACCCCTTGACAAGGTCCCAGGCGGCATCGAGCGCGGACTGGTCGTACATCAGCCCGACCCAGAAGGCGGGCAGCGCACAAAGCCTGCGCCAAGGGCCACCGTCAGCGCCGCGCATCTCGATGAATTTCTTGATCCGCGCCTCGGGGAAGAGCGTGGTCAGGTGATCGGCCCAGTCGGACAGCGTCGGCGTCTCGCCCGGCAGCGCGGGCAATTGGCCCTTGAGGAAATCGCGGAAGGATTGGCCCAGCGCGTTGATATACGCGCCGTCGCGGTAGACGAAATACATCGGTACATCGAGCGCGTATTGCACCCACCGTTCGAACCCGAACCCCTCTTCGAACACGAAGGGCACCATTCCGGTGCGGTCGTCATCCAGATGCCGCCAGACACGGGCGCGCCAGCTTTTATGGCCGTTGGGCTTGCCTTCGAGGAAGGGGGAATTGGCAAACAGCGCGGTGGCCACCGGTTGCAGCGCGATGGCGACACGCAGTTTCTGCACCATGTCCGTCTCGGAGGAGAAATCGAGGTTCACCTGCACCGTGCAGGTGCGGCGCATCATGGTGGTGCCCGAAGTGCCCACCTGTTGCATGTAGTTGTCCATCAGCTTGTAGCGGCCCTTGGGCATCAGCGGCATCTGGTCATGGGTCCAGATCGGCGCGGCGCCAAGGCCGATGAAGCCGACGCCGATCTTGTCGGCGATATCCTTGACATCGCGCAGGTGGTCGTTCACCTCGTCGCAGGTCTGGTGGATGGTTTCCACCGGTGCGCCGCTGAGTTCCAGCTGCCCACCCGGTTCAAGGCTGACATTGGCGCCGTCCTTGGTCAGGCCGATGAGCTTGCCGCCCTCTTCCAGCGGGGCCCAGCCGTGCAGGTCGCGTAGACCCTGGAGCACGGCGAGAATCGAGCGCTCGCCCTCGTAAGGGAGCGGTTTCAGCGTGTCCTTGCAGTAGCCGAATTTCTCGTGTTCGGTGCCGATACGCCAGTCGGACTTGGGCTTGCAGCCCGAGGCAAGGTATTCGGCCAGCTGTTCATGGCGTTCGATCGGTCCGCCGCCGGACTGGGGAATGGACATGCTCGGGCTCCGTCTTGGCTTTACTCGATCTGCCGACAAGTGGCACATTTGACGCAAGTGTCAATGGAACGGGGGGCAGAAACTCACGCGGTTGTGTTGGCCAGCCCATCACCGGAAACGATGCAACACCCTGACCGGATCAGTGCAAAGGCAGCGCCGCGGGACGTGAAGGCGTACGTTCCCAGATCACCACCGGATGGCGTGCTTCGGTTTTCAACGCGGTCAGCATGCGCTCGGTCCGGAGACCGGGCAACGCCGAAAAACTGTCGAACAGGACCTCGGCCCCCTCGGCATTGACGGGGATGGCAAGCACGTCGCGCCCCTTTTGTTCCAGCAGCCAATGCGGCGGGGTGGCCGTTGGGTCAAAGGTCAGCCGCTCGATCTCGGCCGAAGCGACCGAACCGCCGCCAAGCGGCCCCATATAGGTGATCTCGCCCTCGTCCAGCAGCACGATACCGGGACCGCCACCACCCGTGCGGAACCGTGCGCGCTGGACCCCGACAACCGCCAAAGCCACACCTGCCGCAGCTACTGGCCAGCCTGTCCAACCCAAGAGGCCACCGGGCCCGGCGATCCAGCTTAGCCCAACGAGGGTAAGAGCAAGCCCCGCCAACACCTCGCGCCAGCGCCACAGCGCGGCGCGCGCTTCGGGGCGGATGAAGCTCATTTCCAATCCCCCAATGCCTGTTGCCAGAGGGTCATGGCCGCTACGGCAGCGGTATCTGCGCGCAGGATGCGGGGGCCGAGGCTGACCACATGGGCCTCGGTCATTGTGTGCAGACGCTTGCGCTCGGCTTCGGAGAAGCCGCCCTCGGGGCCGATCAGGATGGCCCAGGGTTTGCCCCGCGTCTCGGAGGCGAGGCGCAGGGCGGACCCGGCCTCGGCTTCGTCACAAAACATCAGTTGTCGATCGGCGGGCCAGGTGTCGAGCAGGCGGGAGAGTTTTTGGAGATCCGTCACCTCGGGCACGAAGGTGCCGCCGCATTGTTCGGCGGCCTCGATGGCGTGGGCCTGGAGCCGGTCTTGGCGGATGCGTTCGGAATTGGTGAAATCGGTCTGCACCGGCACGATCCGGGCCGCCCCCATCTCGGCCGCCTTCTCGACGATGAAATCGGTACGCGCTTTCTTGATCGGCGCGAACAGCAGCCACAGGTCGGGGGGCAATTGCAGGGGTTTGGTCTGCGCCTCG
This sequence comes from Ruegeria pomeroyi, assembly GCF_021405525.1. Lineage (GTDB taxonomy): Bacteria > Pseudomonadota > Alphaproteobacteria > Rhodobacterales > Rhodobacteraceae > Ruegeria_B > Ruegeria_B alba. Next base: position 569,160 of record NZ_JAGQAG010000001.1, on the reverse strand, counting down.
CAGACCAGCGCACCGCCGCGTTTGCCAGCCTCGGTCACCTGGGCCAGCCATTCGCCGTCACGCCCGTTGAACAGCGCCACGGCCGCGCCCACGTCAAGCCGCATCACCCCGAAGAGGTAATGCGCCTGGTCGCGCGACACTGGAACCGGTTGCCCCTGGCCCAGCGCCTGCTCTACATACAGTCTGATCTTTGCACTCATGAAAGACTACATATGCAAGGCCAAGCCCCAACGCCAGACGGTCAGGTCGCAGATGCGGTGACCGGCAACTGGGTCGATATCCATGCACCGGCCTGGTCGCGCCCCTATTTGCGGCTGAGTCGGGCCGATCGGCCCATCGGCACCTGGTTGTTGTTGATCCCCTGCTGGTGGGGATTGGCGCTGGCCATGCTTGACGGGCAGGATGCGCGCTGGGGCGATCTGTGGATCGCTGTCGGTTGCGGGATGGGCGCGTTCCTGATGCGGGGCGCGGGCTGTACCTGGAACGATATCACCGATCGCGATTTCGACGGTCGGGTCGAACGGACCCGCTCGCGCCCGATCCCCTCGGGGCAGGTGAGCGTCCGGATGGCGGTGGTCTGGATGGTGGCGCAGGCGCTGTTGGCGCTGATGATCCTGCTGACGTTCAACCGGGCGGCCATTGCCATGGGCGTGCTGTCGCTGTTGCCGGTGGCGGTCTATCCCTATGCGAAACGCTTCACCTGGTGGCCGCAGGTGTTTCTGGGGCTGGCGTTCAACTGGGGCGCGCTACTGGCCTGGACAGCGCATTCCGGCTCGCTGGGATGGGGGGCGGTGTTCCTTTATGTAGCGGGCATCGCCTGGACGCTGTTCTATGACACGATCTATGCGCATCAGGATACCGAGGATGACGCGCTGATCGGGGTCAAGTCCACTGCCCGGCTGTTTGGCGACCAGACGCCGCGATGGATGGCCTATTTCCTGGTCGCAACCGTCAGCCTGATGGGGATCGCGGTGATCGAGGCCGCGCTGCCAGATGCCTCGATCCTGGCGCTGGTCCTGGCGCTGGCGGGACCCTGGGCGATGGGCTGGCACATGGCCTGGCAACTGCGTGGACTGGACCTCAAAGACAATCGCAAACTGCTGCAACTGTTTCGGGTCAACCGCGACACCGGCCTGATTCCGCTCATCTTCTTTCTGATCGCGTTGTTCGTGTGATTGCACCATCGATCCCGGGGAGTTAAGAACTCTTCCACAAACCGGAGAGATACGACCTGTTGATGCGACTTCCTCTGACCCTCGTGGTCGCGCTGACCTTTGTTCTGGCAGCGCTGATTTGCGGTGTGGCCGCCAGTTTTGCCGTGACTGCAGTCGAGGAGAACTCGGAAATTGCCGTGCGGCGCGGGTTGGATCGGGCCGGCCACAATTGGGCTGAGGTTCAGGCCAATGGCTTGCAGGTCATCGTTACCGGCATGGCCCCGGACGAGGCGACGCGGTTCAACGCACTGTCGGTGGTGGGGGGCGAGGTCGATGCTTCGCGCGTTATCGACATGATGCAGGTACGACCCTCGGCCGGCTTGGCCGATCCGAAATTTTCGATCGAAATACTACGCAACGATTCCGGCGTGTCGATCATCGGCCTGGTTCCCGCCTCGATGAACCGGAAGGCGCTTCTAACCTCGCTGAAACGGCTGGCCGACGGGCAGCAAGTGGCCGATCTGCTGGAAACCGCCAGCTATCCCGTCCCCGAAGGCTGGCAGGATGCTCTCGATTACGCGGTGGTCGCGCTGGGGATGCTGCCGCGTTCGAAAATCTCGGTCAGCGCCGGACGGGTGACCGTGCGCGCCATATCGGACAGCGGCGCCGACAAGAAACGGCTGGAACAGGCGCTGAACCGTGCCGCGCCGCCTTCGCTGCGGATCGGCCTTGATATCGCGGCACCGCGTCCGGTGCTGACGCCGTTTACCCTGCGGTTCCTGATCGACCAGAACGGCGCCCGTTTCGACGCCTGCGCCGCCGATACAGAGGCCGCGCGCGACCGCATCCTGACCGCCGCACGCGCCGCCGGCATGCAGGGGGCCGCCTCTTGCACCATAGGCATGGGCGTGCCTTCGCCCCGTTGGGCTAAAGCCGCTGAACTGAGCCTTGGTGCATTGGCGGAACTGGGCCAGGGTACTGTCACCATTGCCGATGCCGATATCACGCTGGTGGTGGCGCAGGGCACCGACCCGGCCCTGTTCGACCGCGTGGTCGGAGAGTTGGAAACCGGTCTGCCAGATGTGTTTGCCTTGCATGCGGTCTTGCCCGAGCCAGAAACCAAGCAAACAGTCGGCCCGCCCGAGTTTACCGCCACACTAAGCCCAGAGGGGCTGGTGCAACTGCGCGGTCGCCTTGGCAGCGACTATGCCCGCGAGATGGTGGACAGCTATGCTAAGGCGGCGTTCGGCGCAGCTGCGGTCTATACCGCCGCCCGGATCGTTCCCGATCTGCCGGCCGACTGGCCCGTCAGGGTGTTGGCCGGCCTCGAGGCGCTGGCGACGCTCAGCAAGGGCGCTCTTGTGGTAACTCCTGATCTTGTTGTCCTGCGCGGTACCAGCCATTTGGAAGAGGCCAGCGCCGAGATCGCCCGCCTGCTGGCCGACAAGCTGGGTGAGAACCAGAGCTTCGATCTGGAAATCGCCTATGAGGCGCCGCCAGAACCCGCAGAAACCAGCCTGGACGCCGACCGGTGCGAGGCTCTGCTGGCCGAGGTGCAGGCGAATGACAAGATCGCCTTTGAACCCGGCTCTGCCACCATTGCGGCCAGTGCCTCGGGCACGATGGACCGGATCGCGGAGCTGTTGCAGAGCTGCGGACCGATCCGGCTGGAAATCCAGGGTCATACCGACAGTCAGGGCCGCGAAGAGATGAACCAGCAGCTTAGCCAGGCACGCGCACAGTCGGTTCTGAACGAGCTACGCGCGCGCCGGGTGCTGACCGCCAGCTATGCCGCCGTCGGTTATGGCGAAAGCCAACCGATCGCCGATAACGGGACCGAGGATGGTCGCGAAGCCAACCGCCGCATCGAATTCCGCCTGATCCGACCGGAACAGGCAGACGAACACACCACGGCGCTGGAACAGGTCGAGGCAGAGCAATCCGGCGATGCGGATACCGAACAGAGCACCACCGGGGCCACCGGGGAGGATCAGTAAGTGAACAGAACCGAATTCATCATCACCACCGCCATCATCCTGTTCGTGGCCTTTTCCATGGGATGGTTCGCGAACTGGCTGGTGCACCGGTTTACCCGCGTGCGGCAAAGCGATGTGGCCGATCTGGACCGGATGAGCCAGGAATTGCACGAGGCCGAAGAGGCCCGCGATCAGGCGATCACCTATCTGCAACAGCGCGAGGCCGAGCTGACCAATCAGCTAACCCAGACCGAGGCAGAACTGGGCGCTGCCATGGACGGGTTGCGCGCCGCTCGGCAAGAGGCCGAAGAGCTACGCCATCATCACGGCTGAGCGACCGTCGCGGGGCGCCTACCAGCGGGTCAGGGCGTCTTCGTCTTCGTCCTTGGCAGCGACCCAGCCTGCGCCAGTCCCGGTGATTTCCTTTTTCCAGAACGGAGCGCGGGATTTCAGATAGTCCATCAGGTATTCGGCGGCCTCGAAAGCATCCTTGCGATGGGGTGCGGCGGTGGCGACCATCATGATCCGGTCGCCGGGCGCCAACCGCCCGTAGCGGTGGATTACCAGCACATCGCCCAGCGACCAGCGTTCCTGCGCCTCGGTCGCGATCCTGGTCAGCGCCTTTTCGGTCATGCCCGGATAATGCTCGATCTCCATCACATCCAGATCGCCCTGCGCCAGATCGCGCACCACGCCGGTAAAGGTCACGATGGCGCCCATGCCTGTATCGGCGGCGGCAAAGGCGTTGGCCTCGGCGCCAAGGTCAAAGGGTTCCTTCTGGACCACCACCCGCATCGGGCTCAGCCCCCGGTCATCGGCGGAAAGAAGGCCACTTCGCGCACGCCGCTGAGCGATGCGTCGAAATCGGCCAGATCCTGATCCAGCGCCACCCGCAGGGCGGTCAGGTCGGCAAAGGCCGCCTCGTAACGCGGCTCGCGCGCGCGCAACTCCTCGACCAGTTGCGCCACGGTCTGCGCCCCGGTTTCGACCCGCTCGCGCGGCACACCGATCCGCTCGCGGACCCAGGCGAAATAGAGAACATCCATCAGCGCGTCTCCCTCAGGTGCGGCATGGCTTTACGTAGGTAGTCAAAGCCCGTGATCAATGTCAGCGCCGCCGCGATCCACAACAGCCACAGGCCCACGCGTCCGGACCAGATCATGCCATCCAGCTTCCAACGCAGGCCGTGCAGGTCCGCGACCTCGCCCGCCATGATCTGATCGACGATCCCCTGATCCATGCCGAACGAGGACATCACCAGATAGTGTTCGAAAATGCCCTGGCTGAACAGCACCGCGATGGCGATCATCTGGGCGGTGGTCTTCCACTTGGCCAGCTTGGTGACCTTGAGCGTGCCGGCCACATCGCCGAGATATTCGCGCAGGCCCGAGACAAAGACCTCGCGGAACAGGATCACCGTGGCGGGCAGCACCAGCCATGGCGTCCAGTGTTCGGTGGAATAGCCCACAAGGATCATCAGCGCGATCACCACCATCGCCTTGTCGGCGATCGGGTCCATCATCGCGCCCATCTTGGTTTCCTGTTTCCAGGCCCTTGCCAGATAGCCGTCGAACCAGTCGGTGATCGCCGCAGAGACAAACAGGATTAGCGCGAACCAGTCTGCATAGGGCCGTGTGAAATAGAGAAACATGACGGCCAGGCCGGGCGCGGCAAGCAGGCGCAGCAGGGTCAGGATATTGGGCAGGTTCCACTTCATGCGCCGGGTTTATCCTGCCCCGAGCGAATGGGAAAGAGGACAGAAGTACCACATCTCTCAGACAACCGCGCGCAACTGTTCAATCAGGCGATAGCGCAGGCCAAAGGCGCGGTCGCTGGTTGGGTCCGACTCGGATGCCATCCACGCCACAACGAGGTCGCGGGCTGGATCGGCAAAGAGGTATTGACCGTGGATGCCCATGCCATGGATCAGCGGTTTGGCTCCGGGGTGGACATACCATTTGCTGCGATAGACCATGTCATATTCCGGGAAACGGTCGGCGAAATCACCGGTCGCCCAGGCCTCGGGATCACCCTGCGTTGCGATATCGTCCAGCCAGTCGGCGGGGATCACCTGACACCCGTCCGCGCGCGCGCCGCCCTGGCAGATCAACTGCCCCACCCGCGCCAGATCGCGGGCGGTGACGCACATGCCACCCGCCGCGCGCGGTCCACCAATACGGTCGACAGTGATATAGGCCGCCTGCTGGGCGCCCATGGGCCGCCAGAGATGTTCGGACATCAGATCGGCATAACGCCGCCCCGCCGCCCGTTCGATCACCCAGGCCAGCAGGTCGGTGACCGGCGAGACATAGTGAAACCGCCCGCCATGCGGACCGTCACGCTCGGTCAGCATCTGCTGGAACCCGCGCAGATCGGGTACCGTGTCACCCGGCTCGACCACGTTCCAGTTGGCCGCCTTGCGATAGGCGATGATCGGGCCGGTGGTGGCGGTGTAATCCTCGGAGAATGCGACGCCCACCCGCATATCCAGCGCCTGGCGCACCGTCGCGCCGGCATAGGCGGTTGCTGCCAGTTCGGGAACACAATCGGTGATCGCCGCGTTCAGGTCCAACAGCCCCTTGTCCGCCAGAATCCCGGCCAGAAGGCCCAGCATGGATTTCGAGACCGACATCAGGATATGCGGATCATCGGCCCCCATGCCGTTGCGATAGACCTCGTGGACCACGCGGCCTCGATGCAGCACAACCAGCGCATCGGTGCAGGTAGGGGCGAGGATATCGTTCAGCATATCCTCGGAAAGCAGCGGCGCGCTCTGCTCCAGCGCCCACACGTCACCCGGCGCGTTGGCGATCTGGGCCGAGGGCACGATTTCGCGCACATGATGGAACGCCCAGGCCGAATAGGGCCGGGTGCGCCAGTTCGCCAATGTGGCGCGGTCACCCTCGGCTGGCGGAAACCCCTGCATCACTGTCATCGAAACATCCTCCCCGCGTCAGCCAAGCGCAGGGCACCGCAAATGGCAAGTCAGCTTTCGTGGAAGAAGTCGTAGATTTTCTGCGCCAGACCCTCGGAGACACCTTCGACCGCGGTCAGGTCGGCCAGATCGGCGCGGCTTACCGCCTTGGCGCTGCCGAAATGCGCAAGCAGTGCGCGTTTGCGGGCGGCGCCGACGCCGGGGATATCGTCGAGCGGAGTTGCGCTGACCGCCTTTGCCCGCTTGGCGCGATGGGTGCCGATGGCAAAGCGGTGCGCCTCGTCCCGGAGTCGCTGGATGAAATACAGCACCGGGTCGTTGCGTTTCAGGGCAAAGGGGCGCTGCCCGATGCGGTGGAACTCTTCCTTGCCGTGGTCGCGGTCGATGCCCTTGGCGACGCCAACCATCGGGATATCCTCGACCCCGTGCGCCACCATGATTTCCTGCACCGCGCTGACCTGACCGGCGCCGCCGTCGATCAGCAACAGATCGGGCCACAGCCCCTTGTCGCGGTCCGGGTCCTCTTTCAGCAGCCTTGTAAACCGGCGGGTCAGAACCTCTTTCATCATGCCGAAATCGTCGCCCGGCGTCAGGTCGTCGCCCCGGATGTTGAACTTGCGGTACTGGTTCTTCATCAGCCCCTCAGGCCCGGCCACGATCATGCCGCCGACCGCGTTGGTGCCCTGGATATGGCTGTTGTCATAGACCTCGATCCGCTTTGGCGGGCCGTCCAGGTCGAAGGCCTCGGCCAGGCCGCGCAGGAGCTTGGCCTGGGTCGCGCTTTCGGACATCCGCCGGGCCAGCGACTCGCGCGCGTTGCGCAGCGCGCCTGAGACCAGTTCGGCCTTTTCGCCGCGCTGGGGCACCAGCAGTTCAACCTTGCGCCCTGCCTTCTCGCTCAGCGCCTCGGTCATCAGGTCGGCATTCTCGATCGCGTCCGACAGGATCAGCTGCCGGGGCGGTTCCTTGTTGTCATAGAACTGGCCCAGGAACGCCTCCATCACCTCGGCCGCCGATACATCTTCGCCCACGCGGGGATAGAAATCGCGGTTGCCCCAGTTCTGGTTGGCCCGGATGAAAAAGACCTGCACGCAGGCCTGACCGTTTTCCAGATGCAGCGCCACCACATCCGCCTCGGCCACGCCGCGCGGGTTGATGCCCTGTGCGCCCTGCACCGTGGTCAAAGCCCGGATCCGGTCGCGCAGGGCGGCGGCGCGCTCGAACTCCATCGCCTCGGACGCGGCCATCATCTGTTCGGCCAATTCCTCCTGCACCCGGGTCGAGCGACCCGAGAGGAACCGTTCGGCATCCTTGACGGCGGCGGCATAGTCGGCCTCGGAAATCAGCCCCACGCAGGGCCCCGAACACCGCTTGATCTGATAGAGCAGACAGGGCCGGGTGCGGCTGTCGAATACCGCGTCGGTGCAGTTGCGCAGCAGGAACGCCTTTTGCAGCTGGTTCAGGGTGCGGTTGACCGCACCGGCACTGGCGAAGGGGCCGAAATAGGTGCCCTTCTCCTTCTTCGCGCCCCGGTGTTTCTTGATCTGGGCAAAGGGATGATCCTTGGCCACCAGGATATTGGGAAAGCTTTTGTCATCCCTGAGCAGCACGTTGTATTTCGGCTTGAGCTGCTTGATCAGGTTCTGTTCCAGCAGCAGCGCCTCGGTCTCGGTGCGCGTGGTCAGGAACATCATCGAGGCGGTCTCGCGGATCATCCGCTCGATCCTCGGACTATGGCCTGGGCGGGCATAGTTCGACACCCGCGCGCGCAGGTTGCGCGCCTTGCCGACATAAAGCACCCGCGCCTGTGCATCGAGCATCCGGTAGACTCCCGGCGCACCGCTCAGATTGCGAAGATAGTCCTGGATACAGGCATATCCGGTGACCGGGGAATCAGGTTGGGACGGGTTCGTGTCTTGCATGGGACCGAGATATGATTCTCTGGACCCCGCTGCAATCTTGTGGCGTCCGTTTCAAGAGGAAACAAATCCACGGATTATGTGGATAAGTCTGAAGACAAGTTTAAGACGCGCGGGATTTTCCCTTGTTTCGCGGGCGGTTTGCCGAGTTGCCTAAAAATTAGGCACCAATGCAACATATTGAATCTAAACAAAACTTTTTTAATTCGCTGCAAGCCAATGAAAACAAAGGTGTTTTTGTAACGCTTTCGTAACATGACTGACGCCGGTGCAAAACTCGCGGCGCAAACCTCTATTCCACCCCCAGAACATCGGGTGTGCGCCACCCCAGGTGCTGCCCGCCATCGACGCAAAGCAACTGTCCGGTTACCGCAGGGGCATCAAGGAAATATCCCAAAGCAGCGATGATATCCCGCGGGTTCGAACCGCGCCCCGAGATCGTGTTGGCCCGCTGCGCCGCGAAATGCTCTGGCGACTGGCGGTGACCTTTCAGGGTTGGGCCGGGTCCGATCGCATTGACCCGGATCGCCGGCGTCAGCGCCTGAGCGCTGGTTTGAGTCAGGGTCCACAATGCGGCCTTTGCCAGCGTGTAGGTCATGAACTCCGGTGTCAGCTTGCGCACCCGCATGTCGATCATGTTGACGATCAGCCCGCTCGCCATCGGCTCGCCATTGTCGTCCAGTATCGGTTCCAACCCCTGTGCTGCCATCGCCTGGGTCAGTACGAATGGCGCGCGCAGATTGCTTTCCATATGCCGATCCCAACTATGACGGCTGGCGCTGGACAGGCTGTCATATTCAAAGATCGAGGCATTGTTGACCAGGCAGGTGACAAGACCGCCCAACGCCTCGCTCGCGCGCGGCAAAAGGGCCTGCATCTGGTCCTCGTCCAGCAGATCGGCCTGAAGTGCTACGGCGCGTCGTCCCAAATGGTGGATCCGCTCCACAACTTCGGCCGCATCGGTCTCGGAGCGGGCATAGTGCACCGCCACATCATGACCGCGCCCGGCAAGATACAGCGCCATAGCGCGGCCCAGACGGATACCTGCCCCGGTGACAAGCGCCAATGCCATGACCGCTCCTCTCTGTTGCGGGTCGCCTAAACGAGGACGACAACGATATAGACGAGGTAGATACCCGTCAGGAACACCCCCCAGGTGCGGGTGATGTCCCACTTGAAGAACACGAAGGGGATAAGCAGCAGCGAGGCTGCCAACATCACCCAGAGGTCGAAACGCAGGAATTCCGGATCGACCGGGATGGGGCCGAACATCGTAGCCACACCGATGATGGCCAGCAGGTTGAACATGTTCGACCCGATCACATTGCCCAGCGCCACATCCGCCTGGCGTCTGAGCGCCGCCATAACGGTGGTGGCCAGTTCGGGCAACGAGGTACCGACAGCCACCAGTGTCAGGCCGATCACGGTTTCGCTGACCCCGTAGGTCCGCGCGATGATCGAGGCATTGTCGACCAGCAGATGCGCGCCCATCGGCAGCCCGATCAGACCCAGCAGCAGATAGATGCCGATGCGCCACCAGGGCATGTCGGGGTCGGCTTCTTCCAGCACCTCCAGATCGTCATCGGCACAGGGGTCGCCACAGGCCTTGCGATGGGCATGCGCCTCGCGAAAGGCATTGGCCAGCATCAATCCCAGACCGGCCAGCAGGATCAGACCGCTGGTGGCGGTAAAGGTGCCGCAAAAGGCCAGACCGATGAAAAGGACCGAGGCAAGGATCATCAGCACATAGTTGCGACGGCTGTCGCATTCGCTGGTGTGCAGCGTCGCCAGCAGCGCGGGAACCCCCAGAACCAGCAGGATGTTGGCGGTGTTCGAACCGACCACATTGCCCAGTGCGATGCCCGGCGCGTGCTCCAGCACCGCCTTGATCGAGATCAGCAGCTCCGGTGCCGAGGTACCGAAGGCCACGATCGTCAGGCTGACGATCAGCGCGGGCACGCCCAGCCGCAGGCTGAGATTGACCGCGCCCCGTACCAGCGCGTCCCCGGCCAGAAGCAGGATGACCAGCCCCAGCGCCGATAGGATCCATGGCATCATGCGCTGCCTCCATGTCCACAGGCACAGGGGCCCTTGCCGATCCTGTAGCGCCCGCACCGCGGACATTTTGCCGATTTCAACCGGGACGCGCCCGGAAACCGCAAACGTCCGAACATGGCGAGAACCATCATGCCAACCAGGAAAAGGGCGACGATCTTTGTCAGCATGTCAGAGACCGAAACGCGCAAAGGCCGCGCGCTCCTCGATACCGGCAAGGGCGTCCTCGGCCAGATGCACGCCGAAGCGCGACCAGAACGGGCGGCGGATACCATAGCGGCGGAACCGCACCTTGTCGCCGAACCGCTCCTGCATCTTGGGTTTCAGATGGGCGATCCCGTCGATCAGCCCCAGATCGCGGGCCCGCGCACCCAGCCAGACCTCGCCGGTAAACAGGTCTTCGGTGGCATCCAGCCGGTCGCCGCGACGTTCTTTGACATGAGTGATGAAGTTCTGGTGGATGTCGCCCAGCAATCCCTTGAGCCGGGTCACATCCTCTTTCTTTTCCGGGCTGAACGGGTCGAGCATGGATTTCGACTTGCCCGCCGTGTGTACCCGCCGTTCGAACCCTTGGCGCGCCAGGAACACATGCGCGCCGAAGCTGGCCGAGATTACCCCGATCGAGCCCAGGACCGAGCTGTCATCGGCCCAAATCTCGTCAGCGGCGCAGGCCAGCCAATACCCGCCCGAGGCGGCAACATCCTCGACAAAGGCATAAACCGGCATCTCATGCTCGGTCGCCAGGCGCCGGATGCGCGCCCCGATCAGCGAGCTTTGCACGGGCGAGCCGCCGGGCGAATTGATTTCCAGCGCAACGGCGGCAGGCTTGCCCTTGCGAAAGGCGCGCTCCAGAATGGGGGCAAGCGTGGTGTCGTTCAGCGCCCCGCGCCCGGCGAGACCAATCGCACCGGACAGGCGAACCACGGCCACCAGAGGCGGCTTTTTCTTAAACGGAAGGGCGAGTGTCATGGCAGCCGATGTAGAGCGCGCCCTGCCGACAAACAAGACGCGCGGCATGACAGATACGCGACGGCAACATATTTCCCACAGCGAACGGGCATATTTGCAACGTGCTCCTCCTCTTAACTGCGAATGCGCCAGCCGGTCCGGAAGATCCACCAGATCACTGCCAGGCAAAGCCCCGTGAACCCGGCAATCGCCAATAGGCTCAACCCAACGGGCACATCTGCCAGCCCGTAGAATGACCAGCGAAACCCCGAGATCAGATAGACCACCGGGTTGAACAGGGTCACCGTTTGCCAGACCGGTGGCAGCATCGAGATGCTGTAAAACGTACCGCCCAGAAAGATCAGTGGTGTCACCACCAGTTGCGGCACCAGCGACATCTGTTCGAAATTGCTGGCCCAGATGCCGACGATGAAGCCAAGCAGCGAGAAGCTGAGACAGGTCAGCACCAGAAAGGCTGCCATGGCAAAGGGATGCTCGATCCTGAGGTCGACAAAGAAGCTGGCGGTCACCAGGATCACCAGCCCCACAAACAGCGCCTTGGTCGCCGCCGCGCCGACATAGCCGATGACGATCTCGATGAAATTGACCGGCGCCGAGAGCAGTTCATAGACTGTGCCGAGGAATTTCGGGAAGTAGATGCCGAAAGAGGCGTTCGAGATCGACAGCATCACCACCGACAGCATGATCAGTCCGGGCACGATGAAAGCACCATAAGAGACACCTTCGATTTCCTGGATGCGGCTACCGATGGCCGTGCCGAACACCACGAAATAGAGCGAGGTGCTGAGCACCGGCGAAATGAAACTCTGCGCCAGGGTGCGAAAGAACCGGGCCATTTCGAACCGATATATGGCGGCAATGGCGGCCCAGTTCATTGTGTCTCTCCCTTGACGAGGGTGACGAAGATCTCTTCGAGGCTCGATTGGCGGGTCACCACGTCGCGCAATACTAGACCGGCCTCGGCCACGTCGTTCAACAGCGTGGTGATCCCGGTCCGGTCGGCATGGGTGTCATAGGTATAGATCAGCACATCCCCCGCCGCGCCCAGCAACAGGTTGTGACGGGCGAGGCTGGCCGGGATCGTGGAAATCGGTCGGGTCAGCAGCACGTCCAGCTGCTTGCGGCCCATCCGTGCCATCAGCTTGGCCTTGTCCTCGACCAGCAGCAGCTCGCCCTTGTTGATGACGCCGATGCGGTCGGCGATGGCCTCGGCCTCTTCGATGTAATGGGTGGTCAGGATGATGGTGACACCGGCGGCCTTCAACTCGGCCACGATCTCCCACATGTCCTTGCGCAGTTCCACATCGACCCCGGCGGTGGGTTCGTCCAGGAACAGCACACGCGGGTCATGCGCCAGCGCCTTGGCGATCAGCACCCGGCGTTTCATCCCGCCCGAGAGTTCCTTGATGGCGTTGCGGCGCTTGTCCCAGAGGGACAGCTTGCGCAGCACCTCCTCGATGCGGCCATCATTTGCGCGCTTGCCGAACAGCCCGCGCGAAAAACGGACGGTGTTCATCACCTTTTCAAAGGGTTCCAGCGCGATTTCCTGCGGCACCAACCCGATCATCTGCCGGGCGGCACGGAACTCCTCCTGAATATCGTGCCCGCCCACGGTGACGCTGCCCGATGTCGGCGTGGTGATGCCGCAGATGGTCGAGATCAGTGTGGTCTTTCCGGCGCCATTGGGGCCGAGCAGCGCCAGAATCTCACCCTCGCGAATGTCGAGCGAAACGCCCTTGAGCGCCTCGAACCCGTCGGCATAGGATTTTCGCAAGTCCCGGATCGAAAGAATGGTCGTCATGTATTGGTCCCGTTCTGGCCGGAACCCTACAATCTGCCGCAGCAAGGGAACAGAGCGAATATGCAGCCCCGCTCAGCCGCGCCCGAACCAGGTTTTGCAGTGTGGGGCGGCCTCTTTGGCCCTTTGCGGGTCCTCCTCGGCCTCGGCCGTGAACTGCGCTTGCAGGTTGTCAAAGAACTGGTCCGCCATCTTGCGGGCGAACCCGTCGATGATGCGGCTGCCAAGCTGCGCCAGCTTGCCGCCCACCCGCGCCTCGGCCCGGTAGGACAGCAGCGTCCCGCCTGCATCATCGGGGGCAAGCCGGACCTCGGCACCGCCCTTGGCAAAGCCCGCCGCGCCGCCCTTGCCCTCACCTGTCAGGGTCAGTCCCGCGCCCGGCACCAGATCCGAGAGGGTGACGGTGCCGCGAAAGGTCGCCTTTACCGGGCCGACCTTTTGCACCACCACCGCCTCGAAACCGCCATCGGCGGTGCCGGTCACCTCTCGCGCGCCGGGCACGCAGGTGCACAGGACCGCGGGGTCGAGAAGCGCGGCAAAGACCGTCGCGGGGTCGGCCGCGATCGTGCGGGTGTCGTGCAGGTGCATGGGGTGCCTCCGTTCTGCGTGCCGGACCTGTGCTAACGCCCGGCCCGGCATGCGGCAACCACAGGGGCTATCGAAAATGGGCATGGCACACCGGTCAATCCGTGATAGCCAGAGACAGGGCGCGGGCGCCCGGACAGGATCCACGATATGACCGAGACCGCACAACACCGGCCAGGTGCCGGAATTGCCTTTATCATGGCCGGAATGCTTGCCATTTCGCTCAACGACATGCTGGTCAAGCAGTTGTCGGGCGCCTATCCGTTGCACCAGATCGTCTTTATCCGGTCGGCGGTGGGGATCGTGCTGTCGCTAGGACTGGTCTGGATTGAGGGTGGCTTGCGCATCCTGAAAACGCGACATCCCTTCCTGCACGCCCTGCGCGGCCTGCTGGTCGTGATCTCGAACATGAGCTTTTTCGCCGCGCTGGCGGTGGCGCCTCTGGCGGATGTGACGGCGCTGTTCTTTGCAGCACCGCTGTTCATCACGCTGTTGTCGGTGCCAATCCTCAAGGAGCGTGTCGGCCCGATGCGCCTGGGCGCGGTGCTGGTCGGCTTTTCGGGCGTGATCCTGATGCAGCGCCCGTGGCAGGGAGCTGAAAGCCTGGAGGCAAGCAGGCTTGTCCTGCTGCTGCCGGTTCTGTCTGCCCTGACTTATGCGCTGCTGCAACTGATGACGCGCAAGCTGGGGGTCAGCAGCAAGGCCTCGGCCCTGTCGGTCTATATCCAGCTGATGTTCATCCTGGTGGGCGCATTGTTCTATCTGGTCGCGGGCGATGGTCGGTTCGTTGATGAAAGCTCGGACCCCAGCCTGATCTTTCTGCTGCGCGCCTGGACATGGCCCAGCGGACAGGACTGGCTGTTCCTGACCGGTCTGGGTCTCAACTCGGCCATCATCGGCTATTGCCTGGCGCAAGCCTATCGCCAGGCCGACGCGGCAACGGTGGCGCCCTTCGAATATGTCGGATTGCCGCTGGCGGTATTCTGGGGCTGGATGATCTGGGGCGACCTGCCGGATTGGGAGGTGTGGGCCGGAATGGCGCTGATCGCAGGTTCAGGCCTGTTCGTGTTCCTGCGCGAACAACGCCAGCGCCGAACAGGCATAAGATCGGGCAGCCGCGCGGGCCGGGTCTGAGCCTAGCGGTTCCGCTTGGGGATCGCCTCGTTCGCTGTCCAGTCCCAGGTGCCCTGATCGCGCTCGTCCACCGCCTGTTTCCAGCCCGCCGCCTCGGCCCGTTCCTTGAAATGGATGCCTTCGGGGCTGTGCCGGGTGATGCCGTCGAAAATCGTCGCCAGCCGCTGGGTCTGCATCAGCCCGGTCTGCTCGATCGCCTGGTTGATCACCAGTTTCTGCATCGCCAGCTGGTTGATCGGCACCGTCGCCATACGCGCGGCCATCTCCTCGACCCGGTCATCCAGATGCTCCGCCGGCACCGCCTCCAGCACCAGCCCCATATCCGCCGCCTGACGCCCGGTGATCTTGTCGCCGGTGAACAGCATCCGCTTGGCCCGTTCGGCCCCCAGTCGATAGACCCACATCGCCGTGGTGGGACAGCCCCAGACCCGCGAGGGCATGTACCCGATCTGCGCATCCTCGGCCATGACCGTCATATCCGCACACAGCGCGATATCCGATCCGCCCGCCACTGCGAAGCCGTGCACCTTGCACAGCACCGGTTTCACCGCCCGCCAGAGTGACATGAAGTGCTGGGTATTGGCCCACATGAACCGGTAATCCTTGATCGGGTCCCAGGGCATCGGCTGGGTCACGTCGCCCGCCCCGTTGCCCTCGGCGTAATAGGTCAGGTCGTATCCGGCGCAAAAGGCGCGCCCTGCCCCCGACAGCACCATCACATGCACACCCGGATCGGCATCGGCCCGCGCCACGGCAGCGGCCAGCGCACCCGGCAGCTCGTCATTGATGGCGTTCATTACCTCGGGCCGGTTCAGCGTGATCCGGGCGATACGCCCGTCCTTTTCATAGGCAACAACGGACATGTCTTCCTCCCTGACTGCACCCTAGCAGAGCATGCGAAACGGCGCGCACAAAACGCAACGCCACGTCATGCGTCACCGCCGCGCTTGATTTCGGCACGCGGGGCCGGGAACCTGCCGCAAAGAGAAGGAGAGCATCATGCTGAACGGCATCCGCATCGTCGAGATCGAGGGGCTGGGCCCCGGGCCCTTTGCCGCCATGCTGCTGGCGGATCTGGGCGCCGACGTGATCACCGTGCATCGCAAGGGCGGCGCGGTGACACCCGGCATGCCAGAACGTTCGCTTCTGGACCGCGGCAAACGCTCCATCGCGCTCGACCTCAAGGATGCCGCCGATATCGCCACCGCCTGCGCCCTGATCGCGAGTGCCGATGCCCTGATCGAGGGCTTCCGCCCCGGCGTGATGGAGAAGCTTGGCCTCGGCCCTGAGGAGTGTCATGCGCTGAACCCGGCGCTGGTCTATGGCCGGATGACCGGCTGGGGACAGGACGGGCCGCTGTCCCATGCCGCCGGGCATGACCTCAACTATATCTCGCTCTCAGGCGCGCTCTGGTACGGCTCGGCCCCCGGCGACGCGCCGCAGACGCCCGCCACGCTGGTGGGCGATATCGGCGGCGGTGCCATGTATCTGGTCACCGGCCTGCTCGCGGGCCTGCTGAATGCCCGCGCCACCGGGCAGGGCACGGTGGTCGATGCCGCGATCTATGACGGCTCGGCCCATATGATGAACCTGCTGATGAGCCTCGGCCAGACCGGCAGCCTGTCCGAAACCCGCGGCCGCAGTCTGCTCGACGGCCCGCATTGGAGCCGCACCTATGCCTGCGCCGATGGCGGCCACATCACCGTGCAATGCCTCGAGCCCAAGTTCTATGCGCTCTTCCTGGAGCGGCTCGGCCTGTTGGACGACCCCGAGTTCTCGCAGCAGTTCAATCCGAAGCTATGGCCCTCGCTCACCGCCCGCCTCGCCGCGCTTTTCGCGACACAGCCGCGCGACCACTGGGCCGATCTCTTCCTCGGCACCGATGCCTGTGTCGCGCCCGTCCTCAGCCCGCACGAGGCGCAGCACCACCCGATGAACGCCGCCCGCCGCACCTGGGCCGAGATCGACGGCACGCTTCAGGCCGCACCCGCGCCCCGTTTCAAAGACCGCGACTGGCAGCCAAAGCCCAGTCCCGCGCGCGGGGAACACACGGCGGAGATCCTTGCAGAACTGGACCAGCCAGGAACTCCCTGACCCGCCCCTTCATTTCGCCAAAAATACTCCGGGGAGCGCGAGGGGCAGCGCCCCTCGCTCCGCACTCAACCTTCGCGCACCGTGTCGATCATCAGCTGCACGTTTGCAGGATCGGCATCCGGCGTGATGCCATGGCCCAGATTGAAGATATGTGGCCCCTTGGAAAACGCCTCGACAATACGCCGCGTCTCGTCCACCAGCGCCTGACCGCCGGTCACCATATGCGACGAGGCCAGGTTGCCCTGCACGCAGCCATCCACCTGCACATGCGCCGCCGCCCAATCCGGCGTCACAGAATTGTCGAGCGCTACGCAATCCACGCCGGTGGCCTTGGCAAAGCCGACATAGCCCTCGCCGGCCTCGCGCGGAAATCCGATCACCGGGATACCGGGATGGCGCGCCTTCAGCGCCTTTGTGATCTCGCGGCAGGGCTCCAGCGCATACTTGGTGAAGGCCTCGCCCTTCAGCGACCCGGCCCAGCTGTCGAATATCTTGACCACCTCGGCGCCTGCTTCGATCTGGGCGCTCAGATATTCGATGGTGGCCGCTGTCAGCCGTTCGATCAGCGCATCGAACAGCGCCGGATTGCCCTCGCGCAGCGCATGCGCCGGGCCCTGATCCGGTGTGCCACGCCCGGCGATCATATAGGTGGCCACCGTCCAGGGCGCCCCGGCAAAGCCGATCAGCGCCGTCTCTGACGGCAGTTCGCGGGTCAGGATACGCACCGTCTCATAGATTGGCGCCAGCGTTTCGTGGATCGCCTCGACCGGCTTCAGCCGGTCGAAATCCGCCTGCGCCCCGATAGTCGACAGACGCGGCCCCTCGCCGGTCTCGAACCACAGATCGGCCCCCAGCGCCTGCGGCACCAGCAGGATATCGGCAAACAGGATCGCCGCGTCGAACCCATAGCGGCGGATCGGTTGCAGCGTGACCTCGGCAGCCAGCTCGGGGTTATAGCACAGCGACAGGAAGTCGCCCGCCTGCGCGCGGGTGGCGCGATACTCGGGCAGGTACCGTCCGGCCTGCCGCATCATCCAGATCGGCGGGGTGTCCAGCACCTCGCCCGCCAGCACCCGCAGCAGTTTCTTTGTCTCGGCCATATCTGCCCCCATCCTTCACTTTGCGCCACGGGTCTGCGTTCGGCGGCAATTTGTCAAGCGCAGCCCCCATTGTCAGGGCAATGTGACGCGACTATTGCTGGCGTCCATGAAAATCGCACTTCCCTCTCCCGCATCGCCGCTCAAGATCGGAACCCGTGGCTCGCCTTTGGCGCTGGCGCAGGCGTATGAGACCCGCCGCCGCCTGGGCGCCGCCTTCGACCTGCCCGAGGACGCATTCGAGATCGTGGTGATCACCACCACCGGCGACAACCGCGCGATGATCGAGGCGGACCGCCCGCTGAAAGAGATCGGCAACAAGGGTCTCTTCACCAAGGAGATCGAAGAGGCGATGCTGCGCGGCGATATCGACATCGCCGTGCATTCGACCAAGGACATGCCGGTGGAACAGCCCGCGGGCCTGGTGCTTGACACCTTCCTGCCGCGCGAGGATGTGCGCGACGCCTTCATCTCGCCCAGTCATTCGGCGATCCGCGACCTGCCGCAGGGCGCCGTGGTCGGCACCTCGTCGCTGCGCCGCAAGGCGCAACTGCTCAATCGCCGTCCCGACCTCAAGGTGGTCGAGTTCCGGGGCAACGTGCAGACCCGCCTGCGCAAGCTCTCCGAAGGTGTCGCCGAATGCACCTTTCTCGCCATGGCAGGCATCCGGCGGCTGAACATGGCCGAGGTGCCCGCCACCGCAATCTCGCCTGATGACATGCTGCCCGCCATCGCGCAGGGCGCCATCGGGATCGAGCGACGCGCCGATGATACCCGCGCCGGTGACATGCTGGCCGCCATCCACCATGCCGAGACCGGTCAGCGGCTCGCCGCCGAACGGGCGCTGCTCGCCGCACTCGACGGGTCCTGCGAAACCCCCATCGCCGGTCTGGCCGAGCTGGACGGCACCACCCTGCGTCTGCGCGGCGAGGTGCTGCGCCCCGACGGGTCCGAGGCGATCGCGCTCGACCGCAGCGGCGACGTGACCGACGGCCCGGCGCTGGGCACCCAGATGGCGCGTGACCTGCTGGCACAGGCAGGGCCGGGCTTCTTCGACTGGCGCGGATGACCACCCGCGCGGCCTTTGCCGCTTTGCCATCGCCGGTTCCCCGGGCATAGTAGGCGGGGCGCAGTGCTGCGCCCGCCCGGAGACCCCGCATGGACCGCCGCCTGACCACAATCCTCGCCGCCGACCTGTCGGGCTACTCGCGCCTGATGGCTGCGGACGAGGAAGGCACGGTCACCCGCCTGCGCTACCTCTTTGACCACATCATCCGCCCGGGCCTGTCCCGCGAAGGCGGGCGGCTGATCAAGACCATGGGCGACGGCATGCTGGTCGAGTTCGCCTCGCCCGTCGCCGCCCTGCGGTCGGCCGTCGCCATCCTGCAACGGGTGGCGCGCGACCAGGCCGAAAACGCCCCCGACACCCGGATGTTGTTCCGGGTCGGTATCCACCTGGGCGACGTGATCAGCGATGGCGACGATATCCTGGGCGACGCGGTCAATATCGCCGCCCGGCTGGAAAGCCTGGCCACCCCCGGCGGCATCTGCATCTCCCGCAGTGTCCATGACCAGGTGCGCGGCAAGGTCGCCGCCGAGCTGATCGCGCTGGGCCCGCAGCCGGTCAAGAACCTCCCCGACCCGGTCGAGGTCTGGCGAGTGTGCGCAGAGGGCATCGCCTGCGCCGCGGACAAATCCCTGGTGCGCACCGAACTGCCCGCCGTTGTCATCCTGCCCTTTGACAACATGTCGGCCGACCCGGAACAGGACTTCCTGGCCGATGGCATTGTCGAGGACGTGACCACCGAACTCAGCCGGTTCCGCACCCTGACCGTGATCGCCCGCAACTCGGCCTTTGCCTACAAGGGCAGCCATAAGGACGTGCGCCAGATCGCCGAGGAACTGGGCGTGCGTTATGTGGTCGAAGGCTCGGTCCGCCGCGCAGGCGACCGGCTGCGCGCCACCGCGCAGCTGATCGATGCCCGGACCGGCGCCCATGTCTGGGCTGAACGCTGGGACCGGACCATGGCCGATCTGTTCGACCTGCAAGATGAACTGACCGCCGCCATCGTGTCCGGGGTGGAGCCGGAACTGGGCGCGCACGAACGTAATCTGGCGCGCCGCAAGCCCACCGACAGCCTGACCGCCTGGGAGATGTGCCAAAAGGGTTATTCCGAATTCACCCGCTACACCGACGAGGGTTATTCGCAGGCACACGCCTTCTACACCCGCGCCATTGCCGCCGACCCGGATTTCGCCCTGCCGCACGCGCTGCTGGCGCGCCTCGCCTGGGTGAAGGTCATTACCGGGCGGTCGCGCGACCCGGCCGCCGAAATCTCGACTGGGCTAGACCATGCTGCGCAAGCCATCGAGCGCGACGATCGCCTTGAAATCGGTTACGTCGCGCTGGGCGTCCTGCTGGCCATTACCGGGCGGGAACAGGATGCCGCCGACGCGCTGGACAAGGCCGAGGCGCTCAATCCCAACAACGCGGTGCTGCATTTCGGTCGCTGCCACGCCTGCCTGTTCATGCAAAGGCTCGATTGCGACCGGCTGGAGCGGGCCGCCCGCACCGCACTGCGCCTGAACCCCAAGGACCCGATGGCCTGGGGCTTCTGGTTCCAGCTTGGCAATGCCTTCACTTTTCGCAACACCGACGCCGCCGATCCCGAGGCGCTGGCCGCCTATGAGACCGCCTGCCGGTTTCCCAATGCGGACTACTTCGTCTTCATGGCCACCGCGCTGAAACACGCCAAGCTTGGCAACCGGGACAAGGCTGCGCATTACCTTGCTCAAGCACGCGAAAGATACCCGGCCCTGACGGCTGAATTCTGGCGCCGCGCCTTCCGCTTTCCGATCTGGGCGCGCTGGGTTGCGGCCGACGAAGCCAATCTCCAGATCCTGATCGATCTCGGCCTGCCGGCGCAATGACGTGGCGCTCTGTTTGACAGACCCGTCCCCGACCTGAGACCCTGTCTGTCAGGGAGGACGCAACATGACACCGGGCAAGGCCTATCTCAGCACCGAGGAAATCCGCCCTCTGGCCGAACGTTCCGACGCCATGGGCCTCTGGCTGGTCGCCCATTGCTGGGGCACCATCGCGCTGGCGGTGGTCTTGTTCGGCCTCTGGCCCAATCCGCTGACCTTTGTGCTGGCGGTGATCGTGATCGGCTCGCGCCAGCTGGGCCTTGCCATCCTGATGCACGAGGCGGCGCATAACGCGCTGTTCCGCAACCGGCGGCTCAACGATCTGGTGGGCGAATGGCTCTGCGGTCGCCCGATCCTGGCGGAATTGGCCGCCTATCGCCATTATCACCTGACCCACCACCGTTTTACCCAGACCGACAAGGACCCCGACCTTGTCCTGTCGTCGAAATTCCCCACCTCGCATGCGTCGATGAAACGGAAATTCGCGCGCGACCTGACCGGGCGTACCGGGATCAAGCAGCTGACCGGTCAGATCCTGATGTCCTTCCGCCTTGCTGGCGATGACGAGGCGATCAAGGCCGCCGCGTCCGATTTCGCGCAAAGCTTCAAGGCGCCGCAACTGTGGAAATCGCTGCCGGTCTTCCTTGGCGTGGCCCTGTTGATCAGCCTCGTCGGCGACTGGTGGTGGGGGCTGGCCTTCTGGCTGCTGCCCTATCTCACCTGGTTCCAGTTCGTCCTGCGCATCCGCAACATCGCCGAACATGGCGCCACCGAACAATCCGAGGACCCGTTCCGGAACGTCCGCACCACCCTTGCCGGGCCGATCGCGCGCCTGCTGGTGGCACCCTATTGGGTGAACTACCATCTGGAGCATCACATGATCATGCATGTGCCCTGCTACAACCTGCCCCGGATGCACGCGCTACTCCTCGACAAGGGGCTGGGTGGCCGGATGAAAACCGCCCCCAGCTATGGCGCCGCCCTGCGCGAGGCCGGCTGGCGCAGTGCCTGACCCGCGCCGCCATCATTGGCGCTAGCGGCGAATCCCGTTATCCTGTCCCGGCCAACTCATTGAAGAGCAGGAGTAATACCATGACATGGCGCACGACAGGCTGGACCCTCGTCACCGCGGTGCTGCTGCTGCCCGGGATGGCGATGGGGTTTCAGGCCTTCAACCGGTTCGAAGTCTATCCCGTCAGCAAGGGGGTGTTCGAAGTGGTCAACCGGCATGGTTCCGCGCCCAAGGATTTCTGGTGCGGCGCGGGTGATTACGCCATCCGCGTGCTGCGCACCAGCGCGACCCAGCGCATCTACCTGTGGCAGGCGGTGGGACCGGCGGTTACGGTCAAGGGCCGCAAGGGAGTGCAATTCTCCCTGCAACCACCCCAAGGCGCCGATACCAACCCGGGCTATTCGATCAGCGTCAAAAAGGTCGGCGACAACATGACGGCGTCGATGGCACAGAACTATTGCTACGACCGGCTGACCGACGATTTCTGGCTCCGTCCCTGATAATGGGTAAACCGGCCCGCCCCTTCACTTTGCCGAAAATACTCCGGGGGAGTCACCGCAGGTGACGGGGGCAGCGCCCCCTGAACCCGGTCAGATCCATTTCGCCATCGGCGGCAGGCTCATCAGCACCGCGTTGGCGTCATGCCCGGTCTCCAGCCCGAACTTGGTGCCCCGGTCATAGACCAGGTTGTATTCGGCATAGAGCCCGCGATGCACCAGTTGCGCCTCCTTCTCGGCCTCATCGAACGGCTGCACCCGGCGGCGTTCGACCAGCGGCAGATAGGCGGGCAGGAAGGCGCGACCGATATCCTGCGTCAGCGCGAAATCCGCCTGCCAGTCACCGGTGCACAGATCATCCATGAAGATACCGCCGACGCCGCGCGCCCGCTTGCGGTGCGGGATATAGAAATACTCGTCCGCCCAGGCCTTGAGCCGCGGGTAATGCTCGCTCCCATGCGGGTCCAGATGCGCCTTCTGCGTGGCGTGAAAATGCGCCGTGTCCTCGGCGTATTCGATACAGGGGTTCAGGTCCGAGCCGCCCCCGAACCACCAGGCATGCGGGGTCCAGAACATGCGCGTGTTCATATGCACCGCCGGCACATGCGGGTTCTGCATATGCGCCACCAGGCTGATACCCGAGGCCCAGAAACGCGGATCGTCCGCCATGCCGGGAATGCCCTTGCGCGCGGCCATCGCCGCCTGCGCCCGCTCACCCAGCGTGCCGTAGACGGTCGAGATATTGACGCCGACCTTTTCAAACACCCGGCCGCCGCGCATCACGCTCATCAGCCCGCCGCCCGCGTCCGACCCATCGTCGGATTGCCGCGTGGTCTCGGTCACCTCGAACCGGCCCGGCGCCATGTCACTGAACGGCCCCTCGGAATGGCTGTCTTCCAGCCCCTCGAATGCGGCAACGATCTGGTCACGCAGATCGCGGAACCAGGCGGAGGCGGTGGATTTCTCGGTCTCGAACATCTGGTCTTCCTTCAATGCGCGGGGGCGGCCACCGGGTCCAGCAGGGTGCGACCGCCATCGACCGTCAGGATCTGTCCGGTCATGAAGCTCGACGCATCCGAGGCCAGATATTGCGCGGTCAGCACCAATTCGTTCGCGGCGGCGACCCGGCCCAGCGGCGTGTGCCGCTCGATATCCTTGCGAAAGTCGCGGTTGTCCTTCAGCGCCACTTGCAGCGAAGCGCTCATCACCGAGCCGATGGCAATGGCATTGACCCGGATCCGCTGTGGCGCCAGTGCCACCGCCAAGGCGCGGGTCATCTGGTCCAGCGCGGCGGTCGAGACCGAATAAGCCAAGAGGTCGGGGTGAGTCCGCCGGGCGGCGACCGAGCTCAGGTTGATGATCGCACCGGCCTGCCCTTCGCCATTTTCGCCAGCCTGCTTGATCATTCTCTTGGCCACCGCCTGGCTGAGGCGATAGGCCGGAAACAGGTTCTGATTCAGAGCCACGCGCACCGAGTCGTCCTCGGAATCCAAGGGATCGGTCGGAATCACCTGCCGCGCACCGTTGACCAGAATGTCGATCTGGTCGAAAGCGTCTATCGTGGCGGATAGCAGGTTGGCGACTGTCAGCCGCTCGCGCAGGTCGCCGGCGAAATAGCGGATGTTGCCATCTTCGGCAAAATCGCCCAGCTGCTCCTCCAGCCCCTTTTCGTCCATGTCCGCGAACATGACATTGGCCCCGGCCGAAGCGAACTGGCGCGCGATGGCAAGGCCGATACCGTTGGCCGCGCCGGTGACGATGGCGGTTTTGCCTGCGATGGAAAAGGACATGAGCTGTCTCCTGACTTTGGGCGCAACTTAGCCGGGTTCAGCGCCGGGGGCGAGAGGCGTGGAAAACCTTGAACCGGTTGTCGCCCGCGACCTCGGCCACCTGCTGGAACCGTTCGTTCAGCGCCGCCTCGTAGGGCAGGTGCCGGTTGGCCACCATCCAGAGCTGCCCCGACCCGGTCAGATTGCGCGCGGCCGCCGCGATGAAGCCCTGGCCAAGCGACGGTTCGGCGGCACGTCCGGTGTGAAACGGCGGGTTCATCACAACGCAATCCAGCCGCTCGGGTGCTTGCCAGCTCAGCACGTCGGCCCAATGAAAGCTGGCGCGCGGATCGTCGATATTGGCGCGTGCACAGTCCAGCGCGACATGGTCGGCCTCGACCAGATGCAGCGCACGCACCCCCTCGCGCGCCAGGATCCCCGCAGACAGATACCCCCAGCCCGCGCCCAGATCGGCGATCACCTTTCCGGGCTTCTTCGGCAGCGCGGCCAACAGCAGGGCAGAGGCCGGATCGACCCCATCGGCGGAAAACACGCCGGGCGCGGTGCGGAACCCTGCGACCCGCTGATCGCCGGGTGGGGTCCAGTCGGAAAAATCCGCGGCATCGGCGCGGAACCAGAAGATCTTGCCATGCGCCTTGGACAGCGGCCCCTCGACCACGACCCGCTTGCGAATGTCTTTCAGCAGGCTGTCGATCCCCTCGGTCTTGGCCCCGTCAATAACCACCTGACCGGAGGCACGGCGGCAGGCCTCGGCCACCATCGCGCGCGCCAGCGCCTTGGCGCGCGGCAGGAATACCACCGCATCAGAACAGGGCGCATCCGACTGCGCCACGGTATGAAAGCCGCGCGCGGCGAAATGGTCGTGCCAGGGGCGATAAGGTTGCACCACTTCGGTATCGGGCGGCAGCGCAGACAAGTCGTGGTCGGGCGTCGGACCCAGCACCGAAACAGGCGCGGTCAGGTCCAGTCCCGAGGCCAGCGCAAGCTCAAGACGCGAAGACATGTTCGGATATCCGTTCCGGGACCTTGCGGCGCAAATGGCGCGGCATCAGTCCTCTTTTTCCATGGTGCATTGCAGCGGATGCTGATGGCGGCGGGCGAAATCCATCACCAGGCTGACCTTGGTCTCGGCGATCTCGTGGCTGAACACACCAACCACCGCGACCCCCTTCTTGTGTACGGTCAGCATGATCTCGAACGCTTGCGCGTGGTTCATGCCAAAGAACCGTTCCAGCACATGCACGACAAATTCCATCGGCGTGTAATCGTCGTTCAGCAGCAGCACCTTGTACAGCGGCGGGCGCTTGGTCCTGGGGCGCGTCTGCAACAGGACCGAGGCATCGTTGTCCTGGTCATGCTTGTCCGACATCATGTGCTGTTGTGCGGTCATGGGGTGCGCGTTTCCGATTCCGGGTTCGGTTTGGTCGCAAGCTTATATAACCTTAGCGCGGAAATGGAAAAGAGAAAGCAAACGCGACAGATGGCGCAAAATCTGACGACGGTGGGGTTCGACGCGGACGATACGCTCTGGCATAACGAGCGCTTCTTTCAGATGACACAGGCGCATTTCGCCGGTTTGCTGGCCGATTTCGCTGAGGCCGACCACTTGATGGAGCGGCTGTTGGCCGCTGAAAAGCGCAACATCCGTCACTACGGCTATGGGGTAAAGGGATTCACCCTGTCGATGATCGAAACGGCAATTGAGGTGACCGAGGACCGGGTGCCTGCCGCCGTGATCCGGCAACTGATCGAGGCCGGACAAGAGATGCTGGCCCATCCGATCGAGTTGTTGCCCCATGCCCGCGCTGCGGTCGAGGCAGTGGCCGAAACCCACCGCGTGCTGCTGATCACCAAGGGTGATCTGATAGATCAGGAACGCAAGCTGGCGCAGTCAGGGCTGGGTGAGCTGTTCCACGGGGTCGAAATCGTCTCGGAAAAGACGGCCCAAACCTATCAGACCGTCTTTGCCCGCCATGGTGATGGGGCAGGGCGGGCGATGATGGTGGGCAACTCCATGCGGTCGGACGTTATCGCCCCGATCCAGGCCGGGGCCTGGGGCGTTTTTGTGCCACACGGGCTGGAATGGGAGGTCGAGAAGGCCGATCCGCCGTCGGATCGTTCCCGGTTTCACAGCCTTCCCGATCTGGGTGCCCTGGCGGAGTTTGTGGCGCAGCTGGGCTGAGCCCAAACCGGGATCAGCGTGATCTGAGTCACGAAACCGTCGGGTTCGAATCGCGGCTTTAGGTGCCACAAAAATGCCATGATCGCCGGTGTTGGGGCAGGCAGGATATCCTCCCCTAAATGTAGTTAATCAGAGAGGAGGAAATTCCGCCCAAGCGTGCAGCCAGCGGGTTTATTTCGGAAATCCACTGTGTTAGCCTTGTTTCAAGCAGAATAACCGAGCCAGCCGGAAACCGGCGGCCTGAGGCAGACAGAGGCAATGATCGTGCAGGTTCGGCAAACAATGCCGGCCCGTTTGGGCCTGACTTTATTCTTCGCGGTCTGGATGATCGCGGCGCTGGTTGGCATGGCCAGAGCTGCGCCATATGCCGCGATGGTGATTGATGCCCGCACCGGAGAGGTGCTGCATGCCACCAATGCCGACACCCGCCTGCACCCTGCCTCTCTCACCAAGATGATGACGCTCTACATCGCCTTCGAAGCGGTTCGGAATGGCGAGTTGACCATGGATACCCAGGTGCGGATCGACCCTTTCGCCGCCAAGGAGCCGCCTTCGAAACTGGGCCTGCGCGCGGGTCAGAAAATCGCCTTTCGCTATCTGGTTCGGGCCGCCGCGGTGAAGTCGGCCAATGATGCCGCCACCTCGATCGGGATTGCCATATCCGGCTCCGAGGCCGCTTTTGCCCGGCGCATGAACCGTACCGCCAAGGCGCTGGGGATGACGCGCACCACGTTCAAGAACGCCCATGGGTTGACCGAATCCGGCCATCTCAGCACCGCGCGTGACATGACCACGCTGGGGCGGCATCTGCTGTATGATTACCCGCAGTACTACAACCTGTTCTCGCGCCGCCAGACCAGCGCCGGGATCAAGACCGTTGCCAATACCAACCGCCGCCTGCTGGACGCCTATCAGGGTGCCGACGGGATCAAGACAGGCTATACTCAGGCGGCCGGCTTCAACCTTGTCGCTTCGGCCAAGCGCGGCGACGAGCGGGTGATCGCCACCGTTTTTGGCGGAAAATCGAGCACCGCGCGCAACGCCAAGGTCGCCGAGTTGCTGGATCTCGGTTTCCGCAAGGCGCCGTCGCGTGCACCGATCCGACGTCCCGACATGCCGCTATATGCAGGTGAAGTCGGGGAAACTTCGAAAACCGTTCGCGTGGCCGGTGCTCCTACCAGCAGCCTGCGCCCCAATCAGCGGCCGGGCGGCGCGATCGCAACTGTGGTGGCGCAAGCGGTCGCCGAGACCGCGCGACAGGACGAAGACCGCATTCAGGCTGGCATCAACGCCGCCATGGCCGAGGCCGATGTCGTGACACGACAGGCCCCGGACACGCCGGACCCCGGCGTTCGGCCCAGCATGCGGCCCGAGAACCTGATCCTGGCCGTAGCCGAACCCGATGTCGAACCGGAACCCGAGCGCGAGGTGGTTACCCGCCTGTCGACCTCGGGCGGGCATCTTTGGGGCATCAATATCGGGCGCTATCCCAATCGCTATGACGCGGAAAAGGTGTTGCTGCGCACCGCGCTGGCCGAAGTGTCGACACTGGACGGTTCGTTGCGCAAGGTGCACCAGTCCTCGAAAGGGTTCGAAGCCACGTTCCAGGGCATGACCCGCGATCAGGCCGACCGCGCCTGCCGCCGACTTCAGGCCCGCAACGTAACCTGTTTCATGATCGGGCCGTCATAAGGCCCGGCGCACGACGACCTCGTGAGTATTGGCCGCAGTCCCAAGCTGCGGCCTTTTCTTTGCCCGCTCGCTCAGCGTTCGAATGCGGTGACGCGGACGCCGCCCTCTTCCAGGCACGCCCGCACCGAGCGGGCGATCTGGACAGCGGTCGGCCCATCGCCATGCAGGCAGATCGTGTCGACCGAGCTCTCAAGATGTTTGCCGCTTTCGGTGATGATGGCGCCCGCGCGCACCATTTCGAGCATGCGCGGCCCGGCCACCTCCGGGTCATGGATAACCGCGCCGGGCAGCGACCGGTCGACCAGCGTGCCGTCGTCGTTATAGGCGCGGTCGGCAAAGATCTCGCCCACCCATTTGCAGCCCAGTTCGCGCACCGCCTGTTCCTGTTTGGTGACCGCCAGCACCATGATGATGATATCGGGGTCGACGTCCAGCGCGCCCTGGTAACAGGCACGCGCCATATCCTGATCGACCGAGCACATGTTGGCCAGTGCCCCGTGCAGTTTCAGATGCCGGACCTGCGTGCCCACCGCCCGCGCCATGCCCAACGCGGCGCCCAACTGATATCGCACCATGTTGCGCAGGCTGTCATGCGGCACCTTCATGTTGCGGCGGCCGAACCCTTGCAGGTCGGGAAAACCCGGATGCGCGCCGATCCCCACGCCGTTTTCCGCCGCAAGCGCCATGGTCTTCGCCATCACGTCCGGGTCGCCCGCATGAAAGCCGCAGGCGATATTGGCCGAGGTGATGATCTTCAGCAGGCTGTCATCGTCGCCCATCTTCCAGGGGCCAAAGCTTTCGCCCATGTCGGCGTTCAGGTCCACTTGGGTCATGCTATGCTCCTCAGTCATTGGCGGACACGACGCCGCTGATCAGTTGGTAGGACAGAAGGTCGGGAATGTCATGCGGGTCGCGCACCAGCGGTTCGACCCGAGCTGACAGCCGCGCAAGGTCCTTGAGCCAGGCCGCGTGCAGCGTGACCGCCTCGTCCAGCGACACGAACTGAAAGCGCACTGCGCCCCCCGGCGGCGTCTGTGCCGCACGCGGCAGGTCGCAGGGCAGCACGGTCGCGATCCGGGGATAGCCACCCGTGGTCTGGCATTCGGGCAACAGGATGAACGGGTTGCCGGTGCCGGTCATCTGGATGTCGCCGGGCGAGATCACCTCGGACAGGATGTTGAGCTGTCCCTTGGCGGCAAAACCCGGACCGTCGCTGTCCATCTGCATGCCCATCCGGTTGGCGCGCGGGCCACGGCGGAACTCGGTCGCCTCGAACCGGGCCAAGGTTTCGGCATCGAACAGCGCGGTCTGGAAACTGGCCACCACCCGCAGGGTGCCGCCACAGAACCGATCTTCGGCGGCGATCTTCATGCCCGCCTCGCCCTTGTCCGGCCCGTTTTCCAGCGTATCGCCCACGGCGACCGCACGGCCGACCCGCGCCGCCAGATGCGCCGAGCGTGAGCCGAGAAAAGGCTCGCTCGCAATGCCGCCACCCAGATGCAGATATCCATAGCCGCCCTTCAGCACCGCGCCGATGCTCAGCCTCTGGCCCTTGGCCAGCGCGTGCGAGGCGTTCCAGGCGACCGGGCTGCCGTCTATGCTGGCCTGCATCGGTGCACCGGTGAGTGCGATGCGCACAGGCGAGACGGCCTCGAACTCGCCGCCCATGCCAGCCATTTCCAGCGCGGCCAGATCGGGTTTCTGACGGAGCAGCGCCGCTCCTTCGTATAGCGCGCGCAGATCGGCGGCGCCCGAGCGGGACAGGCCCTGGTCCAGGTAGCCTTCGCGACCCTGATCCTGAATGGTGCAGGCGGGGCCGATGCGGCGGACGATCAGGCTCATGCCGCGATCTCCTCGACCTTGGCGCCGCCGGTGCCGTCTTCGTTATGGGCGCGGATATGCTCCAGTTCGGCGCGTTCGATGGGCTCGAACACCATCTCGTCGCCGGGGTTGAGAGCAAATGTCGGCTCCATCCCCGGACGGAAACAGCGGAACGCGGTCTGTCCGATATGACGCCAGCCGGTGGGTGTGGGCCCGGCAAAGACAATGAGCTGGCGAATGGCGCAGACCAATGCGCCCTCTGGCACCATCGGGGTCAGCTGTTGCAGGCGCGGAATGTCGAACTCGGGCGCCAGCGGGCCAAGATAGGGCTGGCCGGGGGCAAAGCCGATGGTCAGCACCCGCACGCGCGATTTTCCCAGACGGCGGACCGCCTCGTCCACGTCCAGACCCGCGGCGGCGGCGGCGTCCTCGAGCTGCGGCGCCAGATCGGTGCCATAGACCGTGGGCACCCGCCACAGTTTGCGGCCCGAGGGCAGTGGCGCGGCATACCAGTCGCGTTCGGCCAGCAGGGCGGCCAGCCGGGCCTGCACCTCGGCATGGCTCAGCCGCAGCGGGTCAAAGCGCAGATAGGCCGAGGCGAGCGAGGTCGAGCTTTCCACTACGCCCTCCCACCCGGCCTCGTGCAGCGCGCCGCGAAAGGCCAGCGCGGCCCGGTTCGACGGTTCGGTCATGGTGTCGGCAAAGGTGACGAGTGCACCATCCAGACCGACGGTCCGTATCAGGGGAAAGGGGTCAGCGCGGGTCATAGAGCCTCCGCATCAGGGTCGGGGTCAGGTACATGGGAAACTGGTAGCATCCCAGAAAGATCAACAGCGGCTCGGTCACTTCACTGGGCAGAGCGACAAAGAACAGAGCAAAGTTGCGGTTGCCCGCAACGATCGAAGTGGGTACCGGATCGGCGCCGCCCGTGGCGCGCAGGGTCAGAAAGCACAGTGCCTGCCCGCCCAGATTGATGGCAAAAGCCGCCAGCAGCCAAAAGGCCAGCTCGCCCGGGCGTTCGGTCATGGCCGGGCGCACCGCCGACATCAGCGCGATCACGATCACCGCCAGCGCGATCACCGTCAGCCCGTCCATCGCGCGGCGGTTCAGATCACTCAGATGCCGCGCACCCCAATGGCGCAGGGCAAAACCGCAGCCCGCCGCCGCAAGGATGACAGTTAGCAGGCGCAGGGCGGCGCCAAACACCTCGGTCGGGTCGCCAAAGGCGGGCAACAGCCAGAACACCGGGATCGCGGTCAGCGGCAACAGCGCCGTGCCCAGAATCAAGAGCCGCAGCGCCGGCGCCGGGTCATGCCCCAGCAGGATGGTGAAATTGGCCGAGCCAGTAACCGAGGGCGCAGCCAGCACCAGCGCCGCCACCAGCGCCAATGGCGTTACCGGCAAGCCCAGCAGGTGCAGGCCCAACAGGAACAGGATCGGCAGCGCCAGTTGCAGCACCAGAACCCGGCGCGTGGTTCGGGTCAGGTCCGCCAGCGAGCCTGCCGCATCGACCGGGCCGATGCGAAAGGCGGTCAGGAACAGCAACAGCGCCACCAGTTGCGGGATCCAGGGCCGCATTACCGCCGCCAGCCCCGGCAGGGCCAGGCCAGCGGCCAACCCCACCATCAGGCCCAGCCTGCCATGCCGGGCAACAAAGGCCAGCGCCTGTTGCATTATCCCTGCTCCCTTGCCGGCCGGGCGCTACTGCCCCGGACCCGCCCTCAGATTGTCCGGCAACCAGGTGGCCAGATCGGGGAACAGGATCAGTACGAACACCATCAGCACCATGATCAGGAACATCGGAATGGCGGCGCGGGCGATGTAACTCATCTCGTGATTGGTCATCCCCTGCAAAACGAAGAGGTTGAAGCCGATCGGCGGCGTGATCTGCGCCATCTCGACCACCACCACGATGAAGATGCCGAACCAGATCAGGTCGATGCCCGCATCGCGGATCATCGGCTCGACCACCGCCATGGTCAGCACCACGGAGGAGATGCCGTCTAGGAAACAGCCAAGGATGACGTAAAAGACCAGAAGCACCATCAGCAACTCGAACCGCGACAGGTCCCAGGCGGCGATCAGGTTAGCCAGCCCGCGCGGCAGGCCGGTAAAGCCCATCGACAGCGACAAAAAGGCCGCGCCGGCAAGGATCAGCGCAATCATCGCGCTGGTGCGGGTGGCGCCCATCAGGCTTTCTGCAAAGGTCTTCCAACTCAGCGATCCCTGTCCCAGCGCCAGGAGCAGCGAGCCGATGACACCAAATGCGGCGGCCTCGGTTGCGGTGGCATAGCCCAGATACATCGACCCGATCACCACCACGATCAGCGTGATCACCGGCGCCAGAAACCGCGAGTTGCGGATTTTCTCGGCAAAGCTCAGCTTGGGTTCGGGATTGGGGCTCCAATCCTTGCCAATGCGGGAATAGATCGCGACATAGCCCATGAACATCGCCGCCAGCACCAGCCCCGGCAGGATACCGGCAAAGAACAGCTTGGTAATCGACTCGTTGATGGTGACGCCATAGACGATCAGCGTCAGCGAGGGCGGGATCATCAGGCCCAGCGTCGCCGCCCCGGCCAGCGTGCCGATGATCATCCGCTCGGGGTATTTGCGCTTGCGCAATTCGGGGATCGACATCTTGCCCACTGTGGTCAGCGTGGCCGCGGACGAGCCCGACACGGCGGCAAAGACGGTACAGCCGACGATATTGGTATGCACCAGCCCACCGGGCAGCGGTGCCATCCAGGGCGATAGCCCCTTGAACATGTCCTCGGACAAGCGCGTTCGATATAGGATCTCTCCCATCCAGATGAACATCGGCAGCGCCGTCAGGGTCCAGCTGGAGGAGGCCGACCAGATCGTGGTGAGCATGACATCGCCCACGGGGCGGGTGGTGAACAGCTCCATCCCCACCCAGGCCACGCCCATCAGCGCCAGCCCGACCCAGACGCCGGTACCCAGCAAGGTGAAGAGAACGAAGAGAAACAGAATGATGACCGAAAGGTTTTCCATCGCCGCCTACTCCCCGTGGCTCTGGTCGGCGAGGTCACGCGTGATGCGGTGATCGCCCTTGAAGATGACGTGGATCAGGTGATCGGTCAGCGCGATGGCCAGGATCACGGCGCCCAAGAGCATCGCCGATTGCGGGATCCATAGCGGGGTACGGTCCTGCCCCTGGCTGATATCGTTGAACTTCCAGCTCCAATAGACAAAGCGATAGGCGTACCAGACGAAATACCACATCACCGCCGTGCCGATGCCGAAGCACCAGACCTCGATCCAGCGGCGCAGCCCGTCGGGCACCGCGTTGAGCAGGATCGAAACGCGGATATGACTGCCCCGGTTCAGCGCGTTTGCAAAGGCCAGAAACGAGGCCGCTGCCATGGCGTAACCCGCATAGTCGGGCGCACCCGGAAACACTTCGCCGGTCCAGCGGGCCAGCATCTGCACCACGATCAGCCCCAATATGCCGACCAGGCACATCGCGGCCAGAACGCCGGCGATGAGATAGAGCAAATCCAGTCCGCTGCGCAAACCTCTCAGTAGCGCCATGACACATCCTCCGTTTCGGAAAAATCAGCCGGATCAGTGCGGGCGGCGGGTTGATCCGCCGCCCGCGCCGCATCCCGTCGCTCAGTCGGCCTTGAAGGCGTCGACGATGGCCTGGCCCTGATCACCGGCAGCTTCGAGCCACTCGCTGGTCATGGTCACACCGATCTCTTTCAACTCGGCCACCAGCTGATCCGAAGCCGGACCGACGGTCATGCCGCCATCGCGCAGACCCTGAAGGGTAAAGCCCGTGTATTCCTTGGACCGCCAATTGCCCGCATACTCGGCCAGCCCGGCACAGGCCTGGATCACGTTCTTGTTCTGATCGCTCACGCCCGACCAGACATCCGAGTTCACGAACACGTAGTTGCGCGGCAGCCAGGCATCGACCTCGTAGAAATAGTTCAGCGATTCCCAGACCTTGCGGTCATAACCGGTGGAACCGGACGAAATCATCGAATCCGCCACACCGGTGGCAAAGGCCTGGCTGATCTCGGCCGCCTCGATGGTCACCGGCAGCATGCCGGTCAGTTCCGCCAGCCGCGAGGTGGCGTTGTTGTACGAGCGGAACTTGATGCCTTTCATATCGGCGACCGAATTCACCTCGTTCTTGAAATACAGGCCCTGCGGCGGCCACGGCACCGAATAGAGCAGGGTCAGGTTCTGCTCGGCCAGAAGCGCGGACAGCGGTTCCTTGGCGGCCTTCCACAGCTTGTCGGCATCGTCAAACGAGGTGGCGAGGAAAGGTACCGAGTCAAAACCGAACAGCGCGTTCTCGTTCTGGTGGCCCGACAACAGGCGCTCGCCGATCGGCGCCTGACCGGTCTGCACGGCGCGCTTGATATCGGCGCCCTTGAACAGCGAGCCCGAGGGATGGGTAACGATCTCGATCTCGCCACCGGTGCCGGTGGTGACGCAATTGCCAAACTCGGCCGCGGTGACCGAGTGGAAGTTCGAGCCGGAATAGGCCAGCGGCATGTCCCAGGTCTCGGCCGTGGCGGACAGGGCCGCAACCGAGGTCAGCGCGGTAGCGGCCAGAAGAGTTGTCAGCTTTTTCATTGTAGTCTCCCTAGTTGGTTGGTTCGTTTTCAGGTTCTCAGTTTTGCCCGGCCTTCGTGTAGCGTGCCGGTGAATAGACGCTCAGGTCAATGTTGGGCTGCCGCCCCGAGATGAGCTGTGCCAGGATGCGGCCGGTTTTCGGGCCGCCGGTCAGGCCGACATGGTGGTGACCAAAGCCGGTAAAGGCGCCCTTGAGATGGGGCAGTTCGCCGATCACCGGGATCGAATCCGCGGGCGCCGGACGGTGGCCCAGCCATTCGGTCACCTCGTCGGCCTTGAGGCCGGGAAACACCGCCGCCGCGCTGCGCTTGAGCAACTCGATCGGAGCACGGGACGGTCCCGCCTCGAGCCCACCGAACTCGACCACCCCGGCCAGGCGCAAGCGGCCCTCCATCGGGGTGGCGACGAACTTGCGCGCGGCCACCATGACCGGCGATTTCGGCATGAAATTCGGGTTCCAGAACTCGATATGATAGCCGCGCTCGGCCTCGAGCGGCACGTCGAGGCCCAGTTTCTTGGCCAGTGGTCCGGACCAGACCCCGGTGGCGACAACGGCAGCATCGCAGGGGATGGTCTGGCCACCGGCGCGCACCCCGGTGACACGGCCGTTTTCCCGCGCGATATCCTCGACATCGGCCTTGATCAGCTTCCCGCCCGAGGCGACCACATGCGCGGCCAGATCCTTGACGTACTGGCCCGGATCGGTGATGCGCCCGTGATCCTTGAGGCGGATGGCAAACCGCAGATCGGTGGAGAAAGCCGGATCATAGGCGCGGAATTCATCGGCCTCCATCTCATCCCAGGCAAAGCCGTTCTGCCGCCGCAGGTCCCAGGTGAACGCGTCCCCCTGATAGTGGGCACGGTCGTTGTAGAGGAACAGATAGTCCGAGGGCACGACCCATTTCTCGGCGCCGGTTCCCTGCGCCAGCGCCAGATGGTCGGCCTGGCTGTCGCCGATGATAGGCGCCATCGCCGCTGCGGTCTGCGCCGCGTCGCTTGCATTGGCCCGACGAAGGAACCGCACCAGCCAAGGTGTCAGCTTGGGCAGATATCCCCACCGCAGAAACAAGGGTTCATTCGGGTTGAACAGCATCTTGGGTGCCTTGCCGATCAGGCCCGGCGTGCTCACCGGTACGATCGCGCAAGAGGCCAGCACGCCACCATTACCGTATGACGTGCCTTCGGCGGGACCGGCGCGGTCGATCAGCACCACCTTGTGCCCGTCGCGCTGCAACCAGATCGCGGTGGACACCCCGACGATGCCAGCGCCGATGATCGCAATGGTCTTTGCGGTATCCGTCATGTTTTTCCCCAACCGGCAAGAGCACGGGCCATATCCGATTCCCTAAGCGTCAGCATGCCACACATTTCCAAAACGTCAACAAAATGTCGATAAGTTGCCATTGAGTGGGTCACCCCGATTTTCTGACGGCATAGTGGTCAAGCTTGCCGGGATCGGCCCGCGCGCCCAGCCCCGGCCCGTCAGGCACGATGACCTGGCCCGCCTCGACCCGGAACGGCGTTTCCAGAATATCCTCCTTGAGGAAATAGCTGGCCTGATAGAATTCGCATCCCAAGGTGATTTCGGGAGTGGCGGCGATCATGTGCGTGCCGGCCAGATGCGCCAGCCCGGCCTCGAACATGTCGCCGCCATAGGCCATAAGCCCATGGGCTGCGGCGATCCGGGCCACTGTCTGGGCCCGCGTCAGCCCACCGGATTTCATGATCTTGATCGAGACGCCGTCGCAGATCCCCTCGCGTGCGGCCCGCACCATGTCCTCGGGGCCATAGACGCTCTCATCCGCCAACAGGGGCACATCGCTCATCCCACGCAGCCGGGCCATCAGCTCGAAATGATGGGCCCGCACCGGCTGTTCGATGAAATCGGGCTGGAACCGCGCCACATCCAGCACGCGCGGCACCGCCTCTTCGATCCCAAGCCCCTGATTGTAGTCGACGCGCACCCGGAACTCGGGGAAATCGCGCGCGATCCGTTCCAGCCGCATGATATCAAAGGCATGGTCTCGAAAACCGGTCTTTAGCTTGATCAACCCCACGCCATCTGCCCGCAACCGCTCCATAAGCGCGATATCGGCGTCGAAATCCGGGTTGGCGATGGAACAGCTGAGCGGGATCGTGTCGCGGCATTTGCCACCAAGCAGCGCCCAGACCGGCAGGGTCGAAATGCGGCCCGTCAGATCCAGCAACGCGCTGTCCAGCGCCGCCTTCGCCTCGGTGCAATGGGCGACGGCACGGGCAGCCTCTTCCATGATCGCGACCCTGTCACTGACCCGCCGCCCGATCACCAGTGGACGCAGGTAGCGATCAAGCGCCGCATAGCTCGCCTCGGGCGTGCCGGTAAAGACCGACCAGGGCGAGGCCTCGCCAAACCCCTCGGCGCCACCTTCGGCGACAAGGCGCAGCACGACGATCTCGCAGCTTCCCTCGACCCGTCCGATCCCGTGGTCGCGCGCGGACACGACTGGCAAGGCCAGGTGCCACAGATCGAATCCCATGATCTTTTGCTCAAGATCGCCCATCTTCAATCCCCGTTGACCCAAGGAGAGTGTGCGGAAGCTTTTGCATCATTTCCAATACTAAGATTTGCACAAGGCATCATTTCTGATGATATCCTAAGTGATATGAGCCGTTTCTTTCGCCACTATCAGGCGTTTCACGCCATTATCGAGACTGGCACCGTGACAGGTGCCGCCGAACGGTTGGGCGTGTCACAGCCCGCCATTTCCAACCTTCTGGCGCAGTTGGAGCGGCAAACCCGTCTCAAACTCTTCGAACGCAATCGTGGTCGCCTGTTGCCTACGCCCGAGGCAATGGTTCTGTTCGACGAGGTCGACACGGTGATGCGCGGGCTGGGCCAGGTCAATCAGGCGGTGGTCGACCTGCAGAACCAGAAGGCCGGGCAATTGCAGGTGGCCACCAACCACGCCATGGCCTTTGGCTTTCTGCCTGAACAGATCGCGCGGTTTGCTGCCGACAAACCTAACCTGACCGTCGCCTTTCAGTCGCAATACTCGGCCAAGATTCAGGACTGGGTGATCGCCGGCCTGTTCGAGATCGGCATCTGCGAACAGCCCGTGCGAACCGACGGGCTGGACTGGATCCCGTTCTTCTTTGAAATCCAATGCGCGGTGCCGGCCGACAGCCCGCTGGCCCGGCACGATGAATTGACGCCCACGCTGCTGGACGATGTGCCCTTTATCGTCATGGGCGCCGACCATATGGTGACCCGCCGCGCCCGTGAGGCGTTTCATCGCGAAGGTGCCAACCTGAGAATTCGTTGCCAGACAGACCTGTTTCGCAACGCGCTCAACCTGGTGAAACAGGGGCTTGGGGTTACGCTGGTCGACCCGTTCACCTTGTCCAGCGACGATCGCAACGGCTATGTCCTGCGCCGGTTTTCACCCCGTATCCTGTTGGATGTCATCGTCGTCACAGCGCACGGTCGTCCGATTTCGGCCATCGGCGCTCAGTTTCTCGAGCAGGTTTCGGCCAGCATGACCGCACTAGCGGTGGCGGCGCCTGACTCCGCCGAGACATGAACAAATCGCCAGAGCGTACAAAAAAACCGCAATTTCGCCTTGTCCTTGGGTGATGAAATCCATAAACGGGTCAGCGGAGCTGTGGCCGAGTGGTCGAAGGCGCTCCCCTGCTAAGGGAGTAGGCCCGGAAGGGTCTCGTGGGTTCGAATCCCATCGGCTCCGCCACCATTTCTTTATAAATTATTGAATTATAATGGAAATTCGACGAAATAGTTGAATGCATCCCCCACTAAATCCCCCACATTGACGCGGCTTACCTCGGATTTTCACGGAACTTACCTAACTAGCAATCCTAAGAAGCGCCTGAAAATAACCAGCCGTGAATGAAAGGCAATCAGGTTCTGTCGCATAGCAATGGACCGGCTCTAGATCACATACGCCCGCGATTGCGCTGAATATCTCGGTGAGCGCCCGTGCGCCGAGCCTCAGCTATGGGTACGCGCGCGTAAGCGTGTCGAAATTGCGGCTAAACTGTTGTCGATGCTACTCATGACCCGATACATGTCGGTATGCGGTGCGTAGGCGGCGAACAACGTAGATTAGCCTATCATTGACGCGACCCTACAAACAACACTTTGCGCGCAGGCTCTCGAGGCAGTCGAGTTTTTGGAGGACGGCGCCTCGGCAGCGAAGTGGGTAGAGTCTGCAATCTCTTCCGATGGGATGAGCCAGAAATCTATCCTCTCTGCCGAGGCAATCCAAAAGATAGCGTCGGATGTCGAAAAAGACAATGGGGCCGCCCGACAAGTCTAACTCCAGCGTCACGCGGTCAACTCAGCACAAAACCTAGTCAATCAAAGTCAGAACGCACCAAAGAGCGGACTGGGCCTGCCTCGATACTTGTTCATCGCTCAAGAGCTTTATTTTCAGCCATACGCTGTTTTCCGTAAACGCCATGACCGAGCTCGTGCAGGAGTGCATGCTCTGGTTAGTCCTTTGTGGCATGGAGAGCGTTTCCGGCGCCACCTTCTTTCAGTCTGAACACATCGAACCGGACCTCATCATCGGTGCGATACCCATGAGGACCGAGATCACAGCGGGGCAAACCTCCGACTATCTCGGCTTCGATCTGGTCATGGTCGACAATTTGCCGACACCAAGTGTTCTGCTGGCCGACCGAGGCTATGACGCTGACAGCATTCGGGAAACCATGGACAAACGGGATGTCCTACCGGTCATTCCGATGCGCAAGTCGCGCAAAAAGCGCGTTGGCGTGGACCGATCACTATACCGGCTGCGCAACCTGGTCGAACGGTGCTTCAACAAGCTGAAGAACGCCCGCCGCGTCGCCACCCGCTACGACAAGACTGCGGAGAGCTTCCTCGGCTTCATCGACATCACGTCAATACGCCTTTGGGTGCGCCATTTGTCAACATGACCTAGAATAACGGCTTGACGTTTAAGGGTGGCCAGTTTGTTTGCACTTGCTGGTCGGAATAACTATTTTCCAGAAATGCTCAGCGACGACGGTGATATTCGACCTGATTGCAAAAATAGGTCTTGATAATTTCACAACGTTTCTTCTTGTTCTTCTTTTTTAGATATCAAAGACTTGTCGTTACTCGCCTTCCATTTCAAGGAAAAAACCCCGCGCCAGGCGCGGGGCAGTCTTCTTGCCAGGGAAGCAAGCGGGAATTTTACCAGTTCATCGGCCCCTTGTCCGCAAAAGAATGGACCAGGAAATCAATGAAGGCGCGCACCTTGGGTTGGGTGAACCGACCGGGTGGATAGACAGCGTAGATGCCCTGTACTTCGTCGGGCAATGACGGCATCGCATCCTCGACGAGCCCCTGTTCCATGGCATCGGCGAACAGGTAGCAGGGCAGATAGGCGATCCCCAGCCCGGAAATGGCGGCGTTCAGCAGCGACTGACCGTCGTTCACACTCAGCCAGCCGGCGGTGCGTACCTGACGTTTCTCGCCCGACGGCGCGGTTAGCTTCCAGACATTGCCCGAGGCCTGGCTGGAATAGTGCAACAGCTTGTGTTCGTTCAGATCGTCGATCTTTTGCGGTCGCCCGTATTTCTCGAAGTAGCTGGGGCTGGCGATCATCCGTTTGGTGGTTTCGCTCAGCTTGCGGGCGCGCAGGGTGCTGTCTTCGAGCTCGCCGATACGGACGGCCATGTCGAA
Organism: Ruegeria pomeroyi; assembly: GCF_021405525.1. Taxonomy (GTDB): domain Bacteria; phylum Pseudomonadota; class Alphaproteobacteria; order Rhodobacterales; family Rhodobacteraceae; genus Ruegeria_B; species Ruegeria_B alba. The sequence goes on along the minus strand of NZ_JAGQAG010000001.1, from coordinate 529,222 downwards.
CCCTTCCGAGATCAACTCAACATAACGGTTGTTCAGAACCATGTTGACGGTGATATCGGGAAACTCAGCCAGAAAGCCGGACAGGACCGGCGACAGATGATTGACGCCGAAATCGGTCGCGACCGAGATCCTGAGCAACCCCGAGGGCGCTGATTGCATCGAGGTCACCAGCGCGTCGGCCTCTCCGGCATCGTTCAGCACCCGACGAGCGCGATCATAATAGGCCAGGCCGATTTCCGTCGGCGACACCCGGCGGGTGGTCCGGTTCAACAGCCGGGCGCCCAGGCGCGCTTCGAGACTGGAAACATGCTTAGACACCGCGGATTTCGAGATGCCCATCTTCTTTGCCGCATCGGTGAATCCGCCCTGGTCCACGACATTGGCAAAAGCTTCCATTTCTGTCAGTCGGTCCATGCTCGGTTCCTCGGCTGATTGATCTTGCTTGAGGATCACTTATCCGGGCAGATCTGGGCGAGAACGGGGCAGAGCTGGGATAATATCAGGGTTTTGTCGCGGATCGTTTGCGGCAGGGAAACAGGGAAACAATGGTTTTCGGCGCCTGAAAACATCTTCGTGATCCGAGAAACGGCGCATCTGCGGTAGGATCGCAACAGAGTTTTTGCACAAAGGAGACCCACGTGAAACAGCTAGCCGCCTGTCTGGCCGCTCTGGCCATCGCGCTTCCGGCCTTTGCCGGTGGCGACACCGTCGCCAACCCCGAGGCGCGCGTCTATTTCGCCAACCTCGCCGATGGCGATACCGTCTCCTCTCCGGTCAGGGTGATCTTCGGCCTCAGCGGCATGGGCGTCGCCCCGGCCGGGACCAAAGCCGAGAATACCGGCCATCACCACCTGTTGGTCGACCGGCCGCCGATGGGTCAGGGCGAAGATGGGGCCGAGGAGCTGACATACGCCCTTCCCGCCGATGAGCACCACCGCCACTTCGGCAAGGGCCAGACCGAGGTCACGCTCGACCTCGAACCGGGCAAACATACGCTGCAATTGGTGATGGGCGACTATACTCATGTGCCCCACAGCACCCCGATCGTGTCCGAGGTGATCACCATCGAGGTGAAGTAGGTCGTAAGCTTCGACCGCGGGCGAACCCTCGCCGGCGATCCTTGCCCTAAGACAGGGGTCCAGATGAAAGGACCCCAATGCTGACCTGCATCATCCGCTACCATATCGACCCGACCAAGCGAGCGCAGTTCGAACGCTACGCCCGGACCTGGGGCCAGGCGATCCCGCGTTGCGGCGCCGACCTGATCGGTTACTACGCCCCGCACGAGGGCTCATCGACCCTCGCCTATGGCATCTACAACATTCCCAGCCTGGCCGAATACGAGACCTATCGCGCCCGCCTTGCCGCCGATCCGCTGGGGCGCCAGAACTACGACTTCGCCCAAACCGAGAAGTTCATTCTGCGCGAGGACCGCACATGGCTCAAACGGGTCTCCACCCCGCATGGAGAGCCGACATGATCGCCGTCATCTTCGAAGTCGAACCCGCCCCCGAACAACAGGATGCCTATCTCGATCTCGCGGGCCGGATGCGCGCCCTGCTTGACGATATGCCGGGCTTCATCTCGGTCGAACGGTTCCAGAGCCTCAGCACCCCCGGCAAGCTCTTGTCGCTGTCGTTCTGGGAGGATGAAGAAGCCGTCACCCGCTGGCGCCGGCTTGCCGCCCATCGCGGCGCGCAGACTCGCGGGCGCGAGGCGCTCTTCGCCGACTACCGCCTGCGCGTGGCGGGCGTGATCCGCGACTATGGCATGACCCACCGCGATCAGGCCCCCGACGACAGCCGCGCAAGCCACGGCTAGAACAACCAGCGCAACAGACGTTTCAACCAACAGGGGGCGCGGTCCGATCCGTGTGGCGGTCAATCGCCCCCGGCACCGGCCCGCAGCTTGCCCAGAACGACCGGCGAATACTGCGCCGCACCGCCCGGCCCGAACACATGTTTCTGGATGCGCTCGAACGCTTCGAGATATTTGGTGTACGAGGTCAGGTCGACCCCGCTCGGCGCGGGCAGCATGTCGCCCAGCGCCCCGGTATAGCCCCTTACGCTGATCTCCATCTCTGCCCGCGACAGGCCCAACTGCGCCTCGGCGGCGATATTGGCCACCGACACCTGAGCCTCCGATTTGAAACTGGTGGCCTCGATCTTCAACAGAACCGCAACGCCGATTTCCACCTGTTGGCCATCGACCGTCCCCACCATGAACGATTTAGCCTCCTGCAACACGCCCACCGACTTGCCGCTGGCCTGCGCACTGAACAGGCTGTTGAACCAGCTGACCTTGCCGCTGGCCTCGCGGGTAAAGGCCACCGCGCGTACATAATGCTGATCGAGCGCAACCGGATCACCCGGTTGCAGCCCATTCTCGCCGCCCAGGCCAAGCCCTAACCCCTCGATCTGCGGACCACCGGGATCGCCGGTGCGGAACCGATAGCCCGAAAACAGTGGGTCACCGGCAGAGAGAGGTTCATAAAGCGCTTTTTCCGACATGAGCGTTCAATCCTTGCAACCAATGGCTGAACACTACCATGAAACCCAGCCAAGGCCCTAGCGCTTTGCCCTTCATTTCGCCCCAAATACTCCCGCCGGAGGCGGAGATTTTTCGTCGAAAAATCTCTCCCCCGCCCGGATCAGAACGACAGCGCCAGCCGGGTGCCCTGATTGATCGCGCGCTTGGCGTCCAGTTCGGCGGCCACATCGGCGCCGCCGATCACATGGCAGGGCACACCCTTGGCCTCCAGCGCATCCGCCAGCGACCGGTCCGAGACCTGACCGGCACACAGAACCACGGTGTCGCAGGCGATGAGCGTCGGGTTCTCCCGCGCTTCGCCAAAACTCACATGCAGACCCTCGTCGTCGATCTTCTCGTAATTCACGCCGCCCACGAAATTGACACCTTTCATCTTCAGCGTCGCGCGGTGGATCCAGCCCGTCGTCTTGCCCAGATCCTTGCCATGCGCCTTGGCCTTGCGCTGCAACAGCGTCACTTCGCGCTCGGGCTTGGCGGGCTGCGGCCCCTCGGGCGCCAGGCCCGAGCGGTGCTCGCCCGGGTCGGTCACACCCCATTCCTTCATCCACAGCGGCAGGTCGGTCGCCGGGCTGTGGCCCTCTTCCAGCAGGAACTCGGACACGTCGAACCCGATGCCGCCCGCGCCGATCACCGCCACCCGCTTGCCCACCGGCTTCTTGTGGCGCAGCACGTCGATATAGCTCAGCACATTGGCCCGGTCCTGTCCCGGGATCGCCGGATCGCGCGGACTGACGCCCGTGGCGATCACCACCTCGTCAAATCCGCTCAGGTCATCGGCGCCTACTGCCTGGCCCAGTTTCAGGGTCACACCCAGATCGGCCAGCATCACCCGGTACCAGTCCACGAGCCCCCAGAACTCTTCCTTGCCCGGCACCTGCTTGGCCATGTTGAGCTGACCGCCGATCTCGTCCGATTTGTCGAACACCGTCACCGCATGGCCGCGCTGGGCGGCGGTGATCGCCGTCGACAGGCCTGCAGGCCCGGCCCCCACGATGGCCACCTGTTTGGGCGCCGCAGCCGTCTCCACCACCAGTTCGGTTTCATGGCAGGCGCGCGGGTTCACCAGGCACGAGGTCAGCTTGCCGCCAAACGTGTGGTCCAGACAGGCCTGATTGCAGGCGATGCAGGGCGCGATGCGGTCGCCCTGTCCCGCCGCCGCCTTGTTGACGAAATCCGCGTCCGCCAGCATCGGGCGGGCCATCGACACCATGTCGGCGCAACCCGTGGCCAGCACGTCTTCGGCCACTTCGGGCGTGTTGATCCGGTTCGAGGTGATGACCGGGATCGACACCTGCCCCATCAGCTTTTTTGTAACCCAGGCAAAGGCCGCGCGCGGCACGCTGGTGGCAATGGTCGGAATCCGCGCCTCGTGCCAGCCGATGCCGGTATTGATGATCGTGGCCCCGGCCTTTTCGATCTCTTTCGCCAGCTGCACCACCTCGTCAAAGGTCGAGCCATTGGGGACAAGGTCGATCATCGACAGGCGATAGATGATGATGAAATCGGTGCCCACCGCCTCGCGGGTGCGGCGCACCACCTCGATCGGCAGGCGCATCCGGTTCTCATAAGATCCGCCCCAGCGGTCGGTGCGCTTGTTGGTATGGGTGACCAGGAACTGGTTCAGGAAGTAGCCTTCGGACCCCATGATCTCGACCCCGTCATAGCCCGCCTGCTTCGCCAGCACCGCGGCATTGACGATATCGGTGATCTGCTTCTCGATCCCTTCCTCGTCCAGCTCGGTCGGCGGGAACGGAGAGATCGGCGATTTCACCGGGCTGGGCGCCACGCATTTCGGCCCATAGGCATAGCGGCCGGCATGCAGGATCTGCATCGCGATCTTGCCGCCCGCCTCGTGCACGCGGGCGGTGACGATGGAGTGGTTCGCGACATCCTTGTCGCTGGTCATCATCGCCGCCCCCGGCAGGACAGACCCTTCCATGTTCGGACCGATACCGCCGGTCACCATGAGCCCCACGCCACCCCGCGCGCGATCGGCATAGAATTCGGCCACCCGGTTCCAGTCGCGGGTCTCTTCCAGCCCGGTATGCATCGAGCCCATCAGCACGCGGTTCTTCAGCGTGGTAAAGCCCAGATCAAGCGGCGCAAGCATATGTGGGTACGCAGTCATCGGAATTACTCTCCCTCGGATTTGACGGGCAGGATCACCCTAGCCCGCGCCCCTGTCACGCGAAACCCGACGTCACCCCCTTTGCCGCCGTAACGTCGCTTGATAGACAGGGCCAACCGCAATGAAAGGCCCCGGATGACACCCGAACAGATTGCCGCGCTTCCCTATCGCCCCTGCGTGGGCGTGGTCCTGATGAATGGCGATGGGTTCGTCTTTGTCGGCCAGCGCATGGACCAGAACACCGATGCCTGGCAGATGCCCCAAGGCGGGGTGGACGAGGACGAGGACCCTTATGAGGCCGCCCTGCGCGAGCTATGGGAAGAGACCGGCGTGACCGCGGATCTGGTCGAGAGGGTGGCCGAAACCGAGGGCTGGCTGCCTTACGACCTGCCGCATGACCTTGTGCCGCGGATCTGGAAGGGGCGCTATCGCGGGCAGGAGCAGAAATGGTACCTGTTCCGCTTCACCGGCCGCGACGATCAGATCGACATCAAGACCGATCACCCCGAATTCAGCCGGTGGAAATGGCAGGACCCCGGCCGGTTGGTGGCCGAGATCGTGCCGTTCAAGCGTGACGTCTACGAGCGCGTCGTTGCGGCCTTTGCCCCGCATCTGGGCTGAGCAAAGCGCAGTCGTCGGGGCGCGTCCGCCGGGCGCTGCCCGATCCACACCGCGCCCAGCACGATGATCGCGCCCAACCCCTGAACCGGGCTCAGGGATTCGCCCAGCGCCAGCCAGCCCAGGATCACCGCCGTCAACGGGCTGAGGATGCCGAGCAGCGAGACCGCTGCCGGTTCGATCCGCGCCAGACCGCGAAACCACAGGATATAGGTCAGCGCACCGCCGATCAGGCTGAGCCAGGCCAGCGCCGCCAGATTGATCAGGCTCAAGCCGGGCCAGTCGGGCGCGGCCAGCCAGGCCACCGGGATCATCAACAGACCACCGGCAGTCAGCTGCCAGGCGGTGAATGTGACCAGCGGCACATCGGGCCGCCATTTGCGGGTCAGCACCACGCCCACCGCCATCGACAGCGCGCCGCCCAGCCCGGCCAGCACGCCCACCCAATCCAGCCGCGCCTCGGGCCCCAGCAGCAGCAGCGCCACGCCGACAATTCCGCCCAACGCCGACAGCACCGCTCCCAGCCGGATCTGTGTGCCCAGCGCCACCGCTGACAGGAACACGACGATCAGCGGCTGTACCGCACCCACCGTCGCGGCCACACCACCCGGCAGGCGGTAGGCGGCAACAAAGAGCAGCGACCAGAACACCGCAAAGTTCAGCGCGCCCAGGATCAGCAACTGCCCGATCCAGGCCCGAGGCGGCAATTGACGCACCAGCAGCATCAAAAGCAACCCAGCAGGCAGCGCCCGCAGCAGCGCCACGACAAAAGGCGAATGCGCGGGCAGGAACTGGGTGGTGACGATATAGGAACTGCCCCAGATGGCCGGGGCGATTGCGGTCAGGGCGATATCCGTTGTCCGTGACATGGGGGGCCTCATCAATTTATCTCGACGTCGAGATAACATCATTTATCTTGACGTCAAGATAAATCGACGAAATAACCCGGATCATGGATCATGTAGACCTTATCACCCGGCAATGGGCGGCCGAGCGCCCCGACCTCGACACGCGGGCAATGGCGGTGATCGGCCGGGTCGCGCGGCTGTCGATGGCTTTTGGACAGGGGATGCAGGAAAACTTTGCCCGCAACGGGCTGAACGCGGCCAAGTTCGACGTTCTGGCCACGCTCTTGCGCTCGGGTCCGCCTTATGCGCTTTCCCCCGGCGCGCTGCTCGATGCCACCATGGTCGCCTCAGGGACCATGACCAACCGGATCGACCGGCTGGAACAGGACGGACTGGTCGAACGCCGCAAGAACCCCGATGACAGCCGCAGCGTGATCATTGCGCTCACCCCCAGGGGGCTGACCCTGATCAACGAGATGATGGCCGCCCATGTGGCGACGCAGGCGCAGCTCTTGGAGGGATTGACGATAGAGGAACAAGCGGCTCTGTCCACCCTGCTGGCCAAGGCACTTCACAGCGCCGAGACCGCCAACGCGCGCGCCGAAGCTTAGGCCAGGTCGCCCAGCTCGCTTCCGGCAAACCCGGCCGGAAGAAACCGGACCATCGCGTCGGTACCTTTGGCATCCAGATCGTACAGATCGGGCCGCGCCGAAAGATATCCACGCCAGGTGCGTTCCGGACGCTGGCTGATGCGCGTGCCAAACTGCTGATGCATCAGCGGTGCCAACCGGGTCAGCGCCATGCCCTGCCCGTTCTTGCTGTGCTTTGCGATCACCGACCGGATCTGCCGATCCAGCTTCGAGCACCGCTCAGGTTGCACACTGACCGCCGCCGCCGCAGATTTCGCCTCCAATTCGACAAACAGGCTACAGGCCGACCGGAACCCGTCCGGCGCCTTGACCTCTCCAATACCGACGGTTTTCTTGCCGATCTCGCGCAACCGTCGCGCCAAATGGGCGAAATCCCCATCCGAACTGGCAATGACGAAACAGTCAAAACTCCCGGTCAAGGCAAGCTCCATAGCATCGAGGCTCAGCAACAGATCCGCCGCGTTCTTGCCCCGCCCAGCGTGAACCAAACGCCAATCCGCCTGATCGGCCCAGGCGCTCGGGCGCTGCACATCCAGATAGACCCGGGCATAGTCGACACTGCCCTGTTGCCGGGCCGTGCCCAGCACCTCCTGCGCCCACGCGGCACCGATATTGTCGCCGTCCGCGAACACCGCCACTTTTGCCTTCATACCGCCTACCCGACTCGTTACGCATCACTTCGGAATAGCCAGGCAATCCGGCAAGAATTTGACCGCCAACAGCCCACTCGGAAAACAGGCGCATCACACAAAAGGAACCGCGCACAGCCCCTGCTTCTTTCTGGTCGAAAATACTCCGGGGTGAATTGCCCGCAGGGCAAGAGGGGCAGCGCCCCTCCCTCGCCCGAACTCAGAGCAGCCCGTTTTCCTTCAGCAGCTCGACCATGTTCGTTTCGGGGCGCGGGCCGATATGGCCGATCACCTCGCGGGCGCAGACATTGCCGATCCGGGCACAGGTCTCGTAATCGCGGCCCGTGGCCATGCCAAACAGGAAGCCCGCAGCGAACTGGTCGCCCGCGCCGGTGGCATCCACCGGCACCACCTTTTCCACCGGCACGTCGATGCGCACCGTGCCGTCCATCACCGTCACCCCGTCGCCCGAGCGCGTGCAGACCACCAGCGGGCAGATGCCTGAGGTCAGCATCAGCGCATCGTCCAGATGGTCGGTCTCGAACAGCGACTGGATTTCGGCCTCGTTGCCGATCACGAAATCCAGATCGTGCTGGATCAGTGACAGGAAATCGGCCCGGTGCCGGTCGACGCAGAAGGGGTCGGAAATCGCGATCCCCGCCTTGCCGCCCGCTGCGCGGGTTGCCCGCGCCGCCTCGCGAAACGCGGATTTCCCGGCATCGTGGTCGAACAGATAGCCTTCGAGGAACATCAGTTTGGCATTGCCCGTCACCTGCTCGGGCACATCCGCCGAGCTTAGCGTGGTCGAGATACCCAGATAGGTGTTCATCGACCGCTCGCCATCGGGCGAGACAAAGATCATCGAGCGCGAGGTCGCCAGTTCACCCGCCACGGGCGGGTTGACGAAGTCGATACCGCCCTCGTTCATCGCGTCGGCATAGAAATGACCCAGCGCATCGTCGCGCACCCGCCCGATAAACGCCGTATCCAGACCCAGCGCGCCCGCGCCCGCGATGGTGTTGGCAACCGAACCGCCCGGCGTCTGCACCCGCTCCTTCATCGAAGCATAGAGCACCTCGCCACGCTCCTGCTCGATCAGCTGCATGATGCCCTTCTCGATTCCCATCAGGTCGAGAAAGCTGTCATCGGCTTGCGAGATCACATCGACAACGGCATTGCCGATGCCAACGACATCGTAGGTCTTCATAGGGTCTTGTCCTCGAATTGGCACAGATCACGGATGAGGCAGGTGCCGCACATCGGCTTTCTGGCTTTGCAATGGTAACGGCCGTGCAGGATCAGCCAGTGATGCGCGTGCTGCTGGAAATCGGCCGGGATATTGTCCTCGATGGCGCGCTCGACCGCGTCCACATCCTTGCCCGGACAGATGCCGGTACGGTTGCCGACGCGAAAGATATGGGTGTCCACCGCCTGCGCCGGGATGCGCCACCACATGTTCAGCACCACATTGGCGGTCTTGCGACCGACACCGGGCAGCGATTGCAGCGCGGCGCGCGAATTGGGCACCTCGCCGCCATATTGCTCGACAAGGATACGGCTCAGCTTGATCACGTTCTTGGCCTTCTGACGGAACAGGCCAATGGTCTTGATATGCTCGGTCACGCCCTCTTCGCCCAGCGCCAGCATCTTTTCCGGCGTGTCGGCGATCTTGAACAATTCGCGGGTGGCCTTGTTCACGCCCGCATCGGTGGCCTGCGCGCTCAGCGCGACCGCCACCACCAGCGTATAGGCATTCACATGCTCCAGCTCGCCCTTGGGTTCGGGATCGGCGGCCTGGAACCGGGTAAAGATCTCGCGGATCGTGTGATAATCGAGTTGCTTTGCCATCCGGGCCTTAATGCCCTGACAGACACTCCCCCGCAATTGAAAAGGCAGCGCCTAGGCCGCCGTCGCGCCCAATTCCGCCCCGGCTGCCGTCAGGTTTTGCTGTACCTTTGACCATTCGGCATCATTGGCCGCCAGCACTGCCTTGGGGTCGATCCGCACCGCATATCCCCGGTTCAGAGCGCCAAACGCAGTGTTCTTGACACAGTGACAGCCATCCAGACCGGTCAGGATCAGGGTGCCGATCCGGTTTTCCTCCAAGTATCGCTCCAACGCGGGTTCGGAAAAGGCATCGCCCATGGATTTCTCGACCTCGATGTCAGGCACCAGTCCCAGGCGCGGGTCCAGCCCGATGCCCGCCGACCCGGCATTGCCGCGCCCCTGATTGAACCAGCCGTTCAACAGCCGGGCCAGCCCGGCCTTGTACACCTGCCGGATCGCGATCACCGGCATCCCAGCCTGCCAGGCCGCATCCACCGCTGTTCCGATGTTCTCCATCGCGGTGTCCAGCTGTGCGGATTGCCACACCGGCAGCGAGGTGAAATCGGTCTGCATGTCGATCACCACCAGTGCCGTTCCGGGACGGGTGGCGCGCTCGATGACAGGCCCTTTGGTTGGCGACCCGATCTTGCGGATCTCCAGCAGGATATAGAGAGCCGCGATCACGATCCCGGCGGCGAATATCCAGAGAAAGGACATGTCAGGCCTCCTTGGCCAAGTCTGCAAAGAACCGGGTCAGGGCAAGCTGCACCTTGTGATAGGCGGCAAGCTCGGCGGGTGAGAACCCCTCGGAGAAAAGCGCCAGCTTCGCCATCTCATCCGCCCGGATCGCGGTGATGATGGCCTCCCCCCTCGGGGTCAGCCAATAGCGGGGGGACCGCGCGTGTTCGGGATTGGTATGCCGCTCGATCAGCCCGGCGCGCTGCACCTCTTGCAGGATGCGCGAGATATATTGCCGCTTCATCTGCAACGTGGCGCCCAGTTGCGGCGCCGTAGCGCCGGGGGTCAGCGACAGACCTTCAAGAATGGCGCGCTGTCCCACGGTTACGCCCTCGCGCATACTCCCCCGCTCCACCGCTGCCGTGATGTTGCGCAACAGCGGCCGCGTGGCCTGTACCGCCTGATAAAGCTGATCGGGTTCATGTGTCATGCCCGTAGTACTGGACCGGACGGCACGATTCGTCAACTCAGTTGACAAATATTTGCACAGGTTCCGGGTCGCGACAACGGCGCCCGCGCGCTACTCTCCAGTTCAGACAAAGAGGTGCGACATGAATGTTCAGACGATGGAAGAGGGCTATCACTATGGCGTCATCCGCCGCGCGATCGAACTGATCGACGCAGGCGGCGAGAGCATGTCGCTGGACGATTTGGCCGCCCGGATGAACATGAGCCCCGCGCATTTCCAGCGCGTCTTTTCGCGCTGGGTCGGGGTCTCGCCGAAGAAATACCAGCAATACCTGACGCTGGGCCATGCCAAGGCGCTGCTTGAGGAACGGTTCACGCTGTTGGAGGCGGCCCAGAATGTCGGTCTCTCGGGCACCGGGCGCCTGCACGACCTCTTCGTCCGGTGGGAGGCGATGAGCCCCGGCGACTATGCCCGCAAGGGCGCGGATCTGACGATCTACTGGGGCTGGTTCGAAAGCCCCTTTGGTCCCGCACTGGTCATGGGAACCGAGCGCGGCATCTGCGGCATCGGCTTTGCCGCCGAGGCGGGGGCCGAGGCCACGATGCAGGATTTGTTGTCGCGCTGGCCACAGGCCACCTTCGTCGAGGATCCGATGCGCCTGCGCCCTTGGGCGCTCAGCGCCTTTGGCGCCGCCAGCGACCGGCTGGAGCCGGTGCCGCTCTACCTGATCGGTGCGCCCTTGCAGATCAAGGTCTGGGAGGCGCTCTTGCGCATCCCTTCGGGCCAGGTCACCACCTATGGCGAACTGGCCCAGTCCATCGGACAGCCGCGCGCGGTGCGCGCGGTGGGCACGGCGGTGGGGCGCAACCCGGTCAGCTGGCTGATCCCCTGCCACCGCGCCCTGCGCAAATCCGGCGGACTGGGCGGCTATCACTGGGGTCTGCCGGTGAAACGTGCCATGCTGGCCTGGGAAGCGGCCCGCAGCGAGGCCTAGCGCCAGCGCGCCGCCATCCAGCGCAACAGATGCAACCGCCTCGACGGGACCGCGCGCCGGGCGGCAAGCCCTCTCTCGGTCTCCCAATTGCGCAGTGTTTTGGGCTTGCTCCAACGCTCCAGTCTGAGGGCCATCAGGACATGGTGGTCGCGGCTTGGCATGGTCGGTCTCCTATGGCTGTCGATACGCCCGCCATCAGACCGCAACCCTGCTGACACCCCGTTGTCAGGGGGCTGTGCTAAGGTGTCAGCAGTGTTCCAGAGGACCCCATGCGCCGTTCCACCCGTTTGTTCGAAATCATCCAGATCCTGCGCGCCGCCACCGCGCCCATGACCGCCGAGGATCTGGCCGCGCGGCTCGAGGTCTCGGCCCGCACCGTCTATCGCGATATCGCGGCGCTTCAGGCCATGCGCACCCCGATCGAGGGCGCGGCGGGCCTGGGTTACGTTATGCGCGGCGGCTATGACCTGCCGCCGCTCAACTTCGACCAGGAAGAGGTCGAGGCGCTGCGCGTCGGCCTCTCGATGCTGGCCCGCACCGGCGACAGCGCCCTGCAACAGGCCGCAGAACGGGTTTGCGCCAAGATCGACGCGCTGCACGATCCGGCCGACTGGCTGCGGGTGGCGCCCTGGGGCGCGCCCGCCGACGATCCCGGACGGGGCTGTACCCCCATCGCATTGTTGCGTCAGGCCGTGCGCGAGGCACGCAAGCTCAGGATCGAGTATCGCAGCGGCGACGGCAGCCGCACGCTGCGCGTGCTGCGCCCGGTCGGGCTGATCTATCACCTCGACTGCACCATGCTGGCGGGTTGGTGCGAGTTGCGGCAGGGGTTCCGCCATTTCCGAACCGACCGGATCTGGGCCTGCGACCTGCTGCCCGACAGCTTTGCCCCGCAGGCGGCAGCCCTGCGCCAGCTCTGGCAGGATCAAAGCCGCTGGGACGAGGCCGCCGCGGCCAACGCGCGGTAGGGCGATGCGCAAGGAATCGCCGATTTCACCGCTTTGTTGCTTGTTTGTACCGGCCCGCCCAGTGATATACTTGGGGCAAAAGCAACAAATCCCGCTGCAATCGGGACCAGGAGCAGAAGGTGAACCCATGACCAAGACAAAACTTACACTCGCCACCGGGCTGGCAGGCGTTCTGGCGCTGGGCGCCTGTACAGACCCGGCCTCGCTCAGCACCAATACCGACCCTAATCGGCAAGCCAAGCAGGGCGCGCTGATCGGCGGTATCCTCGGGGCCGGTGTTGGTGCCATCGCCAACGATTCCAATCCCGGCCTGGGTGCACTGGCCGGTGCGGCCATCGGGGCCGCCGGTGGCGGATTGATCGGCAACCAGTTGGACAAGCAGGCCGCCGAACTGCGTCAGGAACTGGCCAATGACGGCATCACCATCACCAATACCGGCGACCGTCTGGTTGTGAGCGTGCCGAACGACATCACGTTTGACACCGACAGCGCCACGGTGCGTCCGGCCCTGCGGTCGGATCTGCAAAAGGTCGCGGCGCATCTGGTCCGCTATCCGAAATCGACGGTGCAGGTCATCGGCCATACCGACAGCGACGGCGAGGCCGCCTATAATCAGGGTTTGTCCGAGCGGCGTGCTGGCGCCGTGGCCGACATCCTGCAGGCGGGTGGCGTGACCTATGACCGGATCTCGACCCTGGGCATGGGCGAGAACAACCCGATCGCCTCGAACCTGACGCCCGAGGGCAAGGCCCAGAACCGGCGTGTCGAGATCGTGGTGATCCCGCGCAACTGATCGGGGCAACAAGCCCAGGCACTCAAACCCCGCGCCTCGCAAGGCGCGGGGTTTCGCGTTTCCGCCGGTGTCTCTAACAATCCGCAGAAACCGCTTGATCTGGAGCCGCTCAAGGGCGGTAGGCTTGGGAAAACCCAACGGCGGAGATCGCGGATGAAGATTGCAGAGGCTGCCGCCAGATCCGGTTTGAGCATCGACACGATCCGTTTCTACGAGCGTTCGGGGCTGCTGCCCCCGATTGCGCGCGGCTCTGACGGGATGAGGCGGTTTTCACCCGAAACGGCGGACTGGCTCAGACTGCTCGCCTCCTTGCGCGAAACCGGGATGGAACTGCGCGCGATGCGCCGCTTTGCCGAGCTCTACCGGCAGGGCGATGCCACCATCCCCGAGCGGCGCCGGATGTTGCAGGAGCATGCCGCCAACCTTGAACTGCGCCGGGCCGCGCTTGACCGCTGCGCCGCGCTGCTGGCGCACAAGTTGCAGAGATATTCCGAGATCGAAGGAGGATGAGATGCGGATCATTTTGGTTGGGGCCGAAGGCGACGTCGGCAGGGCGGTTTGCAAGGAATTGGGCAGTCGGCACGAGCTTATTCGGGCCGGGCGCAGCCGGGGTGACGTGACGGTCGATATTGCCGACCCTCAGTCGGTCGCCGCGATGTATGCCCGGACCGGCATGGTCGATGCGGTGGTCTCGACAGCCGGAGAGGTACATTTCGGCGCCTTGTGTGAGTTCACGCGCGAGACCTTCATGATCGGATTGCGAAACAAGGTGATGGGCCAGATCAACCTGGTGCTGGGTGGGTTCGACCATGTGGCCGAAGGCGGGTCCTTTACGCTGACAAGCGGCGTTCTCGACCGCGATCCGATCCCGATGGGCGCCGGTGCGGCGACCGCGAATGGCGCCCTTGGCGGATTTGTCGTGGGCGCGGCGATCGAAATGCCACGCCGGCAACGGATCAACGTGGTCAGTCCCGGTCTGCTGGATGTCTCTGTTCCCCGCTATGGCGCGTGGTTTCCCGGGCATGAACCGGTGGCCGCCGGTCGGGTTGGCCGGGCCTTTGCCAAAAGCGTCGAGGGCGCATTGACCGGGAAGGTGATCATCGTCGGCTGAACCAAGGCAGATCGCGCCCATGGACCCCTGCATATTTGAACAACGCTTGCGCGGGGTCAGGGGTTTGGATCGGCGGGATTGCCCTCTAGGTTAAAGGGGACGCAGAAACAGGAGAACCCGATGACCGACCTCACCCTGCTGGGCCTCAGCGGCGCCTTGCGCGCGGCCTCGACCAACCGCAAACTGCTGCGCGAGGCGGCGCGGCTTTTCGGACCCGCAAGCTTTACCGAGGCCGATCTTAACCTGCCTCTCTACGATGGCGACAACGAAGCCGCCGACGGCATTCCCGGGGCGGTGCAGCGCCTGGCCGACCAGATCGCGGCGGCGGATGCGGTGATCATCTCGACGCCGGAATACAACAAGGGGCCGTCCGGCGCGCTGAAGAATGCGCTCGACTGGGTCAGCCGGACCAGTGGCAAGCCCTGGGCTGACAAGCCGGTTGCAGTAATGTCAGCGGCAGGTGGCCGGGCCGGGGGCGAGCGCGCACAGGCGGTTCTGCGCGGCTTCATTGTGCCGTTCCAGCCGCGCCTTGTGACAGGTCCCGAGGTGCATTTGGCCGACAGTTCAAACCAGTTCGACGAGAACGGCCAACTGACCAGCGCGCTCTATGTCCAAACTTTGCAGACGCTGATGGACAAGCTGCGGGCCGAGGCACAGCGTTGAACCGAAATATGACTTAATACCGGCTGGCGCGACTTTGGCCGCCGCGCCAGTCTGGCTCTTTCAGCCTAGCTAGGCACTGAACACGGGACAGCCCAGTCTTGTCCGAACTTCGGGCGCAGGGCGATCTGGCACCAGCTGTCGCACCCATTTCGGTCCGATCGACCGGGTGTTGCAAGCCTAGGCGGTTGGATCAACGGCCTGTGCCTTGATCCACCGATCAAACCGCCACATGCCCCAGGCAATCGGGATCAGGGCCAGCCCGCCGATGACATAGGCCAGCGGTTCGTCTCCAAAGCTTTCGAATATCTGGGTATAGGCGTGGATCACGCCGAACACGAGCGAGGCGTTGAACAGCCCCCGGTTACCGCGATGCGCCGACCAGAACAACAGTGCCACCAGCGCCCCCGCCCACAGCACCGAATAGACGCCCTCGGAAATGACCAAGGTGGTGTCGCGAAAGGCGTCGCGCGCCCTGGAATAGGCATCCCAGGCGCCTTCGCTCCAGACCTCGGGTTCTGCCGGACCCCAGATCGTCTCGCCCACCACATCGCCCCAGAGCGAGCCAACCAGCGCACAAAGATTGGCAACGACAAAGCCCAGCATTGCGAGGATGCGCGCATGCCGCGCGCTGCGTTCGCCAAACCGCCCGGCGACCCAGAGACAGGCCGCCAGCAGCACCGCCAATTGCAGGATCGAAAGCGTCGATTCCGGCGAATAGAACACATAGGCCGCGTGGAAGTAAAAGGTGCCGGTATCCAGCATCTGGGCAAAGGGAACGATGGCCAGCGCCGTGATCAGCCGCACGTCCAGCAGCCATCCGCCCGCCAACAGCAAAGCCGCCGTATAAAGATAAAACAGGCTGACCGGCAGGCCCGACACCCCGTTGTCGGCAATCAGATACCCCAGCCCGCCGACATGCATCGTCAATCCCATCAGGGCCACCGCCCCGGTGACGAACGGCGCCCGCACCAGATCGCGGATAAAGGCAAGTGTCGCCCCGGCCATGATCAGTCCGCCCAGAACACTCAGCACCTGGCCCGCGATCTGCGGATGGTTCGACACCAGCTCGACCGTACCGCCGCCACACAGCATCCCGGCCCCGATCAGCGCCGCGGCTTTGCCGAACATCCGCAAGTCGCCGCCGCCACGCGACAGAGTGCCAAACCCACCCGCCAGCAACAAAAGCCCCACCACCGCCACTGCCAGCGGATCCTGCAACCACAGGATCAGCCCGCCCGTCGCTGACAGGATACCCAGGCACAGGACCGTGTTGATACCCAGTGTCACCATCGCCTGCCGCGATCGCGCCTCGATCTCGCGCGCGGCCTCCGGGGTGATCACCGCGTCGTCAACCAGCTTGTCCGTATCTGCAACCGCGAACATGGCAGCCCTCCTCCCGCGATCCGGGTGCCGGCAAGACTAGCACCGAGCGGGGCCAAAGACAGCCGGTTGCGCTTCCGCGCCGGGATAGGCTTGTGCCGCTGGACCGGCGCCCGTATCTAGGCGCAAACCGGATTTGCAGGAGACACCCAATGTTCAAAGGACTCGGCGGCCTTGGCGATATGGCCAAGATGATGAAATCGGCGCAGGAATTGCAGACCAAGATGGCTCAGATGCAAGAGGACCTGAACAGCATTCTGGTCACCGGCGAATCCGGGGCCGGGCTGGTCAAGGCCACCGCCACAGCCAAGGGCGAACTGAAGGGGCTGGATATCGACCCGTCGATCTTCAACGGAGACGACAAGGAAGTGGTCGAGGACCTGATCCTGGCTGCCATCAAGGACGCCCAGGCCAAGGCCGCCGAAAAGGCGCAAGAGGAAATGGCCGCCCTGACCGAAGGCATGGGCCTGCCCAAGGATATCAAACTGCCGTTCTGACACGGTGGCGTTCCCTTTGTGGTGAACTGCGGGCATGATCGCGTCAGAGCGGGGAAGCGCACGGGAAGCAGGACATGGCCGGATCGACCAAGGATATCGACGCGCTGATCGAGCTGATGGCGCGTTTGCCCGGGCTGGGTCCGCGCTCGGCCCGGCGCGCGGTGCTGCACCTGATCCGCAAGCGGGCGCTGCTGTTGACGCCGCTGGCCGATCTGATGGGGCAGGTGGCGGCCACCGCCCGTGAATGCCTAAACTGCGGCAATGTCGGCACCTTTGACATCTGCGACATCTGCACCGATGAACGGCGCGCCACCGGCGAGCTGTGCGTGGTCGAAGATGTGGCCGATCTGTGGGCGATGGAACGTTCGGGCGTCTTCAAAGGCCGCTATCACGTGCTGGGCGGCACCCTGTCGGCGCTGGATGGGGTCGGTCCCGAGGAATTGCGTATCCCCCGCTTGGCGGATCGGGTCACCGCCGAGTCGATCTCGGAGGTGATCCTGGCACTGAACGCCACCATCGACGGCCAGACCACCGCGCATTACATCGCCGACCAGCTGGGCGGCCGGGTGCGGCTGACCTCGTTGGCGCAGGGGGTGCCGATCGGTGGCGAACTCGACTATCTCGACGACGGCACCATTTCGGCCGCGATGCGCGCCCGCAAGGATCTCTAGCCCGGTTTCCAAAAGGCCAGTACTTTGACCCAGAGGGTAGGTCGCCAAAAGGGCCCGGCAATGACAACAGCCAGTCTGCACATCTTCGTGCCCACAGCGATCCGGGGGTTGATGGCGCGCCTCGGCCCGCGCCTCGACGCGGCAGCGGGCCGACCGGTGATACAGATCATCGACCTCAACCCGCGGATACCCGAGCGCATCGCAGCCGGTGAAGCCTTCGATATCGGGCTGACCAATCCCGAATATGTCCCCGCCCTGATCGCCAGCCGCCATGTCGATGCTACCACGCACCGGCCCTTTGGCCGGGTGCCGCTTGCGGTCGGCTGCCGGGCAGGTGCCAAGGCAGAGCCCCTCCGGCACGCGCCCGCAATCGCCGATCTTTTCCGGCGGGCGGACAGCATCGCCTATACCGGCGCGGGCACCAGCGGCCACATCTTCCTGGATGCGGTTGCGCGGCTGGGGCTGTCTGACACCCTGCGCCCCAAAAGCCGCCCGATGGGCGGCGGCGAACCGGTCGCCTCGGTCGTGGCAGGGGACACCGAACTGGCCGTAGCACCACTGTCGACGATTCTGTCGACCCCCGGTCTCGCCCCTGCTGCGGTCTTTCCCGGTGATTTCGCCACCGACATCGACATGTCGATCTTCCTCAGCCCGACACCGGGCTCAGGTGCCACCGCCGTTCTCGACCTGCTGACCTCCGGCACGCTGGATGACGAACTCGCAGCGGCGGGCGCCATGCGCTTTGGCTTTGCCTGACCGCGCCGTCATCGCTTGACTTGCCGGGGTATTCCCCGGCGCTGAACCCGATGGCCAAATCATGGGGCATGCCCCGAACCAGTCGCATGAAATCGGTAACGCCCGACGGGGTTTTCCTTTTGTCCCGCGCGCTTTGCGGCTAGGTAAGGATAGAGCCTCACTCACCGCCCGGAGATGTCCCGATGACCCGCATTCTTGCCTTTATGCTCGCCGCCGTCACTGCCACCGCCGCCTGGTCGCAGGAGCTGATCGACAAGGGGTTCGTGCATGGCTGGAACCTGATGGTCGACCCGGCGCTGGGCAATGGCTGCCTGATCCAGACGGTTTACGAGGATCTCTCGGTGGTGCGGCTGGGTTATGACCGGACCGGCAATCGCGGCTATTTCACCGTGTTCAACAAGAACTGGGGCGCCATCGAGGATGGCGGCAGCTATCCCATCACCTTTGATCTGGATGGTGAGCGGTTCGAGGCCACCGCCATCGGCGCCAACAAGGGCAAGGTGCGCGGCGCAACGGTGTTCTTTACCGACCGCGAGTTCGTACATGCCATTGCCCAACGCAAGGTGATGACGGTCTATGGCGCCGAGGGGCAGGAGGTCATGGCGATCGACCTCAAAGGCACCTCGAAGGCGCTGGAATACGCGCGCGAGTGCCAGAAGGCACAGAACTGAACGAAGTCAGCGAATCGCGTATAACAACGCGTCCTCGGTCCGGCAGTCGCGCACGACGTCCCGGCCGCAGGGCACTGGTTTCAGGCTGTTTGACAGGCAGATGCGCACCTCGGCGATGTAGCGTCCGTTACAGGTCACTGTCAGCATGTCGCGTTCCAGCTTCGGATTTGCCTTCAGAAAGGCCTCTTCGACCACCCGCGCCGGCAGTTGCACTGTCTGGTCCAGCCGCCGGAACACTTCGGGGCGGACCACGCTGTCATAGGCCTCGCGCGACAGATCGAAATAGGATTGCGCGCTCAGCCCGCTACAGGTGCCGTGTTTCTTCCACTGATGCCAGGCCAGGCCCGAACTGCCCTGAATATCGGTCATTTCCGCTGTCATCCGGCGGGTGGGCGGGGTCTCGGAGGTGCGGCAATAGGAGGGCCAGCCATACTGGTATTGCGGCCAGAGGCCATGCAGTATCCAGCCATGGTCATGGCGCGGGTTGCACTGGTCCTCGCCGCGTGCATCTCCGGTGGTCTCGCACCAGTTGGGGGACCAGCTGAGCGAAAGAACGTAATAGTCGAACTGGCCCGCTTTCTCGCCATCGGCCAAGGCCGAAACAGCGCTCAGAATCCAGAGAATCAACCAGCGCATTCGCTCTTTCCTTATCTGCCCCGTCCGACTATATACGCTCGGAGTTCCCCGACAACGGAAACCGCCCCAAACCCCGGGGCAGCCGATTTCCGGCGACGGGAGAGATGTATTCGCAAGGAGACAAGCCATGGCAAAACCTCTGATGGCCAAGGCAACCGCCGTCTGGCTGGTAGACAACACGACGATCAGCTTCAAGCAGATCGCCGATTTCGTCGGCATGCACGAGCTGGAAATTCAGGGCATTGCCGATGGCGATGTGGCTGCGGGCGTCAAGGGGTTCGACCCCATCGCCAACAACCAGCTGACCCAGGAAGAAATCGACAAGGCCGAACAGAATCCGCTGCACAAGCTGAAGCTCAAGTTCAACCCCGCCGCCGCTGGCGAGGAAAAGCGCCGCGGCCCCCGCTATACGCCGCTGTCGAAACGCCAGGACCGCCCGAACGCGATCCTGTGGCTGGTCAAGTTCCATCCCGAGCTGTCCGATGGCCAGATTGCCAAGCTGGTCGGCACCACCAAGCCGACGATCCAGTCGATCCGCGAGCGGACCCACTGGAACATTTCCAACATGCAGCCCATCGACCCGGTGGCGCTGGGCCTCTGCCGCCAGTCCGAACTCGACTCGGTGGTGCAAAAGGCCGCCGCCAAGAAAGCCGCCGAAGGCGGCGTGATGAGCGACGACGAGCGCCGCAAGCTCGTTTCGACCGAACAGTCGCTGGGCATGGACACCGGCCCCCGCATCCCCACTGCGATCGAGGGGCTGGAGAACTTCTCGCTGTCCGAGCCGATCAATACCAGCGATGATGACGAGGACGACCACCGTTCGGTCGCCGATGCTGACAGCTTCTTCAACCTGCCCAAGGGTGGCAAGGATGACGAAGACGAGGACGACGATCCCCGTTACTGATCGGAACCGCCCCGGCCCTGTGGCCGGGGCTTTTCACATTCGGCGACCCATGCTTGCTTTGCTTTCCAAACTGATCGGCCCACACCGGGCGGTATCCGTCTATGCCTTCCTTCACACCCGTGGCGCAGCGCTTGGTGCCGGCGCCCTGTTCGCCGCCATCATTGGTGGGCTGCTGCTGTTCGGCAGGGGAGAAGAACCTCATGAGCACGAGGCGTTTCTGACCCTCGACGTGCTTTCTCTGACCGCGCTCAACGGCGATTTGCGCAACGGAGCGCTGGTCTCGGTGCGTTTGCCCGATGGACATGCCACTTCGATCACCTCGACCGAGGGGCCGGTGGCAGCCAGCGTGACCACCACCGCTTGCGTGGAAAAGCGCGTCTATGTCACCAGTGGCGAGGCGCGCTATCGGTTGAAACTGCCCCAGTATTGCGGGGGGCAATAACCGTATCAAAGCATCTGGAAAACCAGACCGGCGATCACCGCGCCCGTTAGTCCCAGTCCGAGATAGAGCGCGAAAACACTCGGTCTTACCAGTGACCAGACAGCTGCCATCGCCGGGATCGAACTGACTGCGCCCGCCACCATGAAGGCCATCGCCGCCCCGGCTGTCATGCCCTGTTCCATCAACCCCGCCAGCAGCGGCGGTGCCACGTAGGAATTCAGATAGGCCGGCATGCCGACCAACGCGGCGGTTGCAATGGGCACCACCCCCTCGCCACCAACCAGGCCAGCGATCACCTGCGCTGGCACATAGGTGACCAGCAGCGCTTCGATCACATAGGCCAGCGTCATCCATTTCAACAGGAACACGCCGTTGCCGAGGAATTCGGCGCGAAAGACACGGGTGCGCTCGGTCTGGGTCCAGAACCGCCACCGCGGCGCCGTGGTTTTCGGCGCGCCACAGCCGCAGCCTCGGGTCTTGGCGTTGCGCAGCGGATCGCTCAGCGCTCCGCCAGCGGACAACGCCCGCACGACAAAGCCGCCGAACAGGCCCAGCCCGACCGCTGCCACCGCCTTGCCGATGGCAAAGGGCCAGCCCAGCGCGCCCGCCGTGATCAACAGTGTCGGCGGGTCGATGAGGGGCGAGCTGAGCCAGAACGCCATCACCGCCGACAAAGGCGCTCCCAGTGCCAGCAGCCCGGCGATGAACGGGATCACCTCGCAGGAGCAAAACGGTGCAAGCCCGCCGAACAGCGCCGCCAGAAGGATCATCCGCGTTTCCCGCCCCTCGAAGGCGCGCGCCACCAGGACCTCGGCGCCGGTCGCCTTGAGCCAGGCCAGCAGCAGCACGGCAAAGAGGATATAGGGCGCGGTTCCCGCCAGAGCGGCAGTTGCAAAACGGACAACAGCGACCAATTGCGCCGGATCCAGCAGCGCCACCGCGCCAATCAGCCCCGCGGCCACCGCCCAGGGCGTTTTCAGCCATGTCGTCAGACGGCCCGGTCCGCGCCTCGGGGGAGATGTGATCTCAACCATTGTCTGTCTCCTGTATGTCGTGCCCGCATTGATCGGCGCAGCATTCCGCGATGATGAATTGCGCCAGCGCCTCAAGATGGTCGTATCGGGCGCGGTTGATGGTTTGCCGGCCCTGGCGGGTCTGTTCGATGACTCCCCCCGCCGTCAGCGCCTTGAGGTGATGGGCCAAGGTCGAGGCCGCCATGTCCGTGCGCTGCTGGATCTCGCCCACCGTCAGACCGGGACGGCCGGCCCGAACCAGTGTGCGCAGCACCTTGAGCCGCGCCACTGATCCCATGGCGGCAAATCCGCTTGCTGCTTCATCCCACATGATTGCTCCATAAATAACCACAAAACTGGTTTTATAGTTATTATTGCGGACGTCAAGACGCATCCTGTTTGGGGCGATAAGGCCAGATGGCTCGCATGCATATCTCCAACCGTCAAAGACCCTTGTCAGCGGCCTGTAAGTCCAAATTGATGGCAACATAAGTCCAATCTATTGTGAGCCCATGGCGATACCGGTCGAAACCTTCTTTCTGAAACAGGGCGCGCAGGGCACGCTTCAGGCGCAAATTCAGCAGATGATCGCCGAAGGCATCCTGTCGGGGCGTTTTCATGTGGGCGAGAAATTGCCCTCGTCGCGGCGATTGGCGACCCATCTTGGGGTCAGCCGGATCACCGTCACGCTGGCCTATACCGAATTGCTGGCAAATGACTATCTGACCTCACGCGGGCGGTCGGGCTATTTCGTGTCCGAGAACGCGCCGATCCCGCCCAGCTATGCCCCGATGGAACGCGACCAGGAAACGGTGGACTGGTCCCGCGCCATCGCCCGCAAGTTTTCGGGCGGAGACACGTTGCAGAAGCCGGCGGATTGGCGCGACTATCGCTATCCGTTCATCTATGGCCAGGCCGATCCAACGCTGTTCGATCACGCCAACTGGCGGCTTTGCGCGGTGCGGGCGCTGGGACAAAAGGATTTTGCCTCACTCACCGCCGACTATGTCGATCAGGACGACCCGCTGCTGATCGAATTCATCGCGCGGCATACCTTGCCCCGGCGCGGTATTTCGGCCCGGCCCGAGGAAATCCTTATCACGCTCGGCGCCCAGAATGCGCTCTGGCTGGCGGCGCGGGTGTTGTTGAACCGCAGGCGCAAGGCGGCGGTCGAGGATCCCTGCTATTACGCGCTGCGCGAATTGTTGATCCAGTCGCGCTGCAATCTGGTGCCGCTGCGGGTCGATCTGGACGGGCTGCCGCCCGATGCCATCCCCGACGATACCGACGTGATCTTTACCACGCCCAGCCATCAAAGTCCGACCACCGCCACCATGCCGGTGTCGCGCCGTCATGCACTGTTGGAGCGGGCACGCGAGATCGATGCGATGATCGTCGAGGACGATTACGAGTTCGAACTGGCCTTTCTGGGCGCGCCCTCTCCGGCGCTGAAGTCGCTCGATCGCGATGGGCGTGTCGTTTATGTCGGCAGCTTCTCGAAATCGCTCTTTCCCGGGTTGCGGCTGGGTTACATGGTCGGTTCCGAGCCGTTCATCCGCGAGGCGCGCGCGCTGCGGTCGCTGGTGCTGCGTCATCCGCCGGGTCATATCCAGCGCACCGCCGCCTACTTTCTGTCGCTGGGCCACTACGACGCGCAAATCCGGCGGATGTCCTCGGTTCTGCTGCAACGACGTCAAGAGATCGAGCGTGCCATCGCCCAGCATGGTCTCAGCATCGCCGGGCGTGGTGTCTATGGTGGTTCGTCGCTCTGGATGCAGGCCCCGGTCGGGGTGGATTGCGGCGCACTTGCCATGGCTCTGCGCGGCGAAAGCGTTCATATCGAGCCTGGAGTGGCCTTCTTCTCGGGGCCGGACCGGCCCACGAACTATTATCGCCTGGGTTATTCCTCGATCCCGACCAGCCGCATCGCGCCGGGGATAGAGCGCATCGCTGGCGCCATCGCCCGTCATGCTGGGTAGGGTCTGGCCCTATCCCGGTTTTCATTCTGGCCCTAACGCCTGCCTTCCCGTTGCGCCTAAACCTTTAACCAAGATGCCGGTTCCCGCTGTGGCCGGCCAATCAGAACACCATGGAGTGCGATCTCATGAAGATGACGACCGAAGAAGCCTTCGTCAAAACCCTGCAGATGCATGGCATCCAGCATGCGTTTGGCATCATCGGATCGGCGATGATGCCGATTTCCGACCTGTTCCCCTCGGCCGGGATCACCTTCTGGGACTGCGCGCACGAGGGCAGCGCCGGCATGATGGCCGACGGTTACACCCGTGCCACCGGAAAGATGTCGATGATGATCGCCCAGAACGGCCCCGGCATCACCAATTTCGTGACCGCTGTCAAAACCGCCTACTGGAACCATACACCGCTTCTGCTGGTAACCCCGCAGGCCGCCAACAAGACCATCGGTCAGGGCGGTTTCCAGGAAGTCGAGCAGATGAAACTGTTCGAGGACATGGTCGCCTATCAGGAAGAGGTGCGCGACCCCACCCGCGTGGCCGAAGTACTGAACCGCGTGATCATGAACGCCAAGCGTGCCAGTGCCCCGGCACAGCTGAACATTCCGCGCGACATGTGGACCCAGGTCGTCGATATCGAACTGCCCGCGATTGTCGAGTTCGAACGTCCGTCGGGCGGTGAGCAGGCCGTAGCACAGGCGGCCGCGCTGCTGTCGGATGCAAAGAACCCGGTAATCCTGAACGGCGCGGGCGTGGTTCTGTCCAAGGGCGGCATCGCAGCCTCCAAGGCGCTGGCCGAGCGGCTCGATGCGCCGGTCTGCGTTGGCTACCAGCACAATGATGCTTTCCCCGGCTCGCATCCGCTCTTTGCCGGCCCGCTGGGCTATAACGGCTCGAAAGCCGGGATGGAGCTGATCAAGGACGCTGATGTTGTGCTGTGCCTTGGCACCCGTCTGAACCCGTTCTCGACCCTGCCGGGCTATGGCATGGAATACTGGCCGGCAAATGCCAAGATCATCCAGGTCGACATCAACCCCGACCGGATCGGCCTGACCAAGAAGGTTACTGTGGGCATCATCGGCGACGCGGCCAAGGTGGCGACCGGCATCCTGAACCAGCTGTCGGGCACTGCCGGCGACGAAGGCCGCGCCGCGCGCAAGGCCAGGATCGCCGAGACCAAGTCGCGCTGGGCGCAACAGCTGACCGAGATGACCCACGAGGATGACGATCCGGGTACCACCTGGAACCAGCGCGCCCGCGATGCGAAACCCGAATGGATGAGCCCCCGCATGGCCTGGCGCGCGATCCAGAGCGCCCTGCCGAAAGAGGCGATCATCTCGTCGGACATCGGTAACAACTGCGCCATCGGCAACGCCTATCCCTCGTTCGAGGATGGCCGAAAGTACCTGGCCCCCGGCCTGTTCGGCCCCTGCGGTTACGGCCTGCCGGCTGTTGTCGGCGCCAAGATCGGATGCCCGGATGTGCCGGTGGTTGGTTTTTCGGGTGACGGTGCCTTTGGTATCGCGGTCAACGAGCTCACGGCAATCGGGCGTGGCGAGTGGCCGGCGGTCACCCAGATCGTGTTCCGCAACTATCAGTGGGGTGCGGAAAAGCGGAACTCCACCCTGTGGTTCGACGACAACTTTGTCGGCACCGAGCTGGACGAGCAGGTGAGCTATGCCGGCATCGCCAAGGCCTGTGGCCTGCAAGGCGTTGTCGCGCGCACCATGGACGAGCTGACCGCCGCGCTGGCCAAGGCCATCGAGGATCAGAAGGCAGGCAAGACCACCCTGATCGAGGCGATGATCAACCAGGAACTGGGCGAACCCTTCCGCCGCGACGCCATGAAGAAACCCGTTCGCGTGGCCGGTATCGACAAGGCCGACATGCGCGAACAGCAGGTCTGAGCGACATGCGCGAACCCGGCGCCAAAGACAGCATTCTCGTACTCAACGCCGGGTCCTCGTCGATCAAGTTCGCGGTCTTCGGACCCGACCTGACAGAGCTGTTGTCGGGACTCGCCGCCGGTATCGGTGGCGTGTCCTTCCTTCAGGTTGGTTCGGAAAAGACCGAGCTGCCGCTGATCGACCACCGCGCCGCCCTTGCTGCGGTGCTCAAATCGCTTGAAGCCGCTGGCGTGCAGGTCGCGGACCTGCGCGCCGCCGCCCATCGTGTTGTCCATGGCGGGCGAAAGCTGACCGCGCCCGTGCGCATCACGCCCGAAGTGCGGGCCGAGATCGCCGCGTGTTCACCGCTGGCGCCGCTACACAACCCGCACAATCTCGCCGCGATAGACACGCTGGCCGAACTGGCGCCGGAGTTGCCGCAATTCGCCAGTTTCGACACCTCGTTCCATGCCACGAACCCCGAGGTTGCGACCCGCTACGCAATCCCCCGGATGATCGAGACCAAGGGGATCCGTCGTTACGGGTTCCATGGCCTCAGCTATGCCTCGCTGGTACGCCGCCTGCCCGAGATCTCGGGCGAGGCGCTGCCCTCGCGCCTTTTGGCCTTCCATCTCGGAAATGGCGCCTCGCTTTGTGCGATCAAGAACGGTTGTTCCATAGCCACGACCATGGGCTATTCCCCGCTCGATGGATTGACGATGGGTACCCGCTCGGGCGGGATCGACGCCAATGCCGTGCTGCGCCTGGTCGAGGATCATGGGTTGGAGCGCACAAAAGCGATACTCAACCACGAAAGCGGGCTGTTGGGCCTGTCGGGCGGAAAGTCCGACATGCGCCGCCTGATGCTCGACCATACCGCCGACAGCGATTTCGCCATCGAGCATTTCTGTTACTGGACGCTGCGCCATGCCGGGAGCCTGATCGCCGCGATGGAGGGGCTCGATGCCATCGCCTTTACCGGCGGCATCGGTGAAAACGCCATTGGCGTGCGCGCCCGTATCCTGCGCGGCCTTGAATGGCTGGGGGCGCGCATGGACCCCGACGCCAACCACGCCGCCAAGCCGCGCCTGCACACGGACAACTCGAAAGTCGCGATCTGGATCGTCCCAGCCGAGGAAGAGCGCATGATTGCCCGCGACGCCCAGACCCTGCTGGAGGCAGCATGACCCGTGGCTATACCAGCGCCAGCGTCACTGCCGTTGCGGCAACGATGTCGTCAACCGTGGCGCCCCGGCTCAGGTCGCAGACCGGCTTGCGGAACCCTTGCAGGATCGGTCCCAGCGCCTGTGCCCCGGCCAGTTCCTGGCACAGCTTGTACGCGATGTTGCCAGCATCGAGATCGGGAAATACCAGTACATTGGCATCGCCCGCGCCCAGCCCCTTCTTGGCGGCGATGCGCGCATTCAACGCCGCGTCCGCCTGTACCGGCCCCAGGAATCCGGTGGCCTCTGCCGCCGATCTGACAAGGTCGACGCTGTCACCCGCGCCCGAGGTGCCGGTTGAATATGACAGCATCGCCACGCGGGCAGAGCCCAGAAGCGCGCGCGCCGACACCTCTGACGCACGCGCAATCGCTGCCAGTGCCTCGGCGTCCGGGGTCACGTTGACCGCGCAATCGGCAAAGATCAGTTCGCGCCCGTCAGGAAACCGCATCAGGAAGAACGACGACGGCACCGAGACCCCTTCGGCCAGCCCGATCGCGATGGCGGCCGCCTCGATCACCCGCTTGGTCGGGCTGTCGGCACCTGCCACCATCGCTTCGGCCTCACCGCTGGCGACCATGGCGGCGGCCAGGTACAGGGGTTTGCCCAGCATGCGGCGCGCGACCGCCTCTTTCACTCCGCGCGCCTCGACCAGAGCCGCGACATGGGCCTCCGAAGGGGTGCCCAGACCGACCGGCTCGCACAAGCCCTGCCGCGCCAGTTCCGCCGTGGCTGCCGCCACGCGCGCGTCATCCATTTCCGGAAACACCACTCGCGCCCCGCGGGTTCTGGCTTTTTCGATGGCGCGCTGCTGTGCGGTCATGGGCCCCTCCAATTCAGTCACCGAAGGGAGACAGCGATGAGCGACGAGGTCAAGATCAACCGTGGTCTGGTGGGCGTCTATTTCGAACGCTCGGGCGTCAGCCATATCGACGGATCGCAGGGAGAACTCAGCTATCGTGGCTATTCGATCCACGATCTCGCCACCCATTCCACCTTTGAAGAAGTGGCGTATCTGCTGATCCATGGCGAGCTTCCATCCGTGGCGGAACTTGCTGATTTCGATTCCCGGCTGAAAGCGGCGCGCAGCCTGCCGCCCGCGGTATTCGACATCATCCGTGCCACAAAGGATGGCCACCCGATGGATGTGCTCCGCACCGCCGTTTCGGCGCTGGCCGCGCTGGAACCGGGCAGCCGCGCGGTCAGCGAGGAGGCCTTTGTCGAGAATGGCATTCGCCTGACCAGCCAGATCCCGATGATCGTCGCCGCGCATGAGGCAATCCGCAATGGGCGCGACCCGGTGACCCCCGACAACACCCTGTCGCACGCGGCCAACTGGCTCTGGATGCTCAAGGGCGAGAAACCCTCACCCGACGCCGCCCGGCTGGCGAATGTTGATTTCATCCTGCATGCCGAGCATGGCTCGAACGCCTCCAGCTTTGCCGCCCGCGTGACCATCGGGACCGAGGCCAATCTGCACGGCGCCATCGTGACCGCGCTGTCCACGCTTGCCGGCCCCGCTCATGGCGGCGCCGCCGAGGACGTGATGAAGATGGTGCAAGAGATCGGCAGTCCGGAAAACGCTGCCGACTATGTCAAAGCCAAGCGCAAGGCGCGGGAACCGGTCACTGGCTTTGGCCACCGGGTCTATCGGACCGAGGATCCGCGCGCCCGCCACATGCGCGAAGGCGTGCGCAAGCTGGGCGAGGAAATGGGTGCGCCGGAATGGTACGCCATCCTGCAAGCCGTGGTCGCGGCGATGCAGCCCTACGCGCGGCACGGGCTGAACGTGAATGTCGATTTCTATTCCGGCGTGATCTACCAGCTGCACGGCATTCCGATGGACCTCTATGTACCGATATTTGCCATCGGCCGCGTGCCGGGCTGGATCGTGCAATGCATCGAGCAACTGCGGCGCAATATCCTGATCCGACCGCTTACGCTCTATGACGGTCCGGACCCACGGGTCTATGTGCCGATCGGAAAGAGATAGCTTTACCAATCAAGAGCACAAAGCGAACGACATCGTCCCGACAATGGGACGAATTTCAGAAAACGGTTCGCAAATCCATTCTTGCGCAGTACCGTTGGCGAAAAAAAGGGAACAGGGAATGACCTTTCAGCAGCCGCAGATCGACACCTCGCCGCATGTCTCGGACGAGGTCCGCAAGACGACGTGCTACATGTGCGCCTGCCGATGCGGGATCAACGTGCACATGAAGAGCGGCAAGGTCGCCTATATCGAGGGCAACCGCGACCACCCGGTGAACAAGGGCGTGCTCTGTGCCAAGGGCTCTGCCGGGATCATGCAGGTCAACGCCCCCTCGCGCCTGCGCGCACCGCTGAAACGGGTGGGGCCGCGCGGTTCGGGCGAGTTCCAGGAGATCAGCTGGGACGAGGCGCTGGAGATCGCGACCGGCTGGCTGAAACCGATCCGCGAAAGTGACCCGTCGAAACTGGCCTTCTTTACCGGGCGCGACCAGTCGCAAAGTTTCACCAGCTTCTGGGCACAGAATTTCGGCACCCCGAACTATGCCGCGCATGGCGGCTTCTGCTCTGTCAACATGGCGGCGGCGGGCATCTATACGATGGGCGGCGCGTTCTGGGAATTCGGCCAGCCCGACTGGGATCATACCAAGCTGTTCATTCTCTTCGGCGTGGCCGAGGATCATGACAGCAACCCGATCAAGATGGGCATCGGCAAGATCAAGGCGCGCGGCGCGCGGGTGGTCGGCGTCAACCCAATCCGCTCGGGCTATAACGCGGTGGCCGACGACTGGTACGGGATCACGCCCGGCACCGATGGTCTGCTGATCCTGTCGCTGATCCACGTGCTGATGAAGGCCGGCAAGATCGACCTCGACTATCTCGCGCGCTACACCAACGCCCCCTGCCTGGTGATCGAGAACCCGGGCGGCGAGGACCACGGCCTGCTGTTGCGCGACGCCGACGGCAAAGTGCTGGTGATCGACCGCGCGACCGGCGAACCGGCCCCCTTCGACCGTCCCGGCGTGCGCCCGGACCTGACCGGAACCCATGTACAAAACGGCAAAACCTGCCACACGGTGATGTACAAAACGGTCAATCGCTACCTGTCCGAGGAGTACACACCCGAGGCGGTGGCCGACCGTTGCGGCATCCCCGCCCCGCGCATCCGCGCTCTGGCCGCCGAGATCGCCCGCGTCGCCTTTGACGAGGCGTTCGAGATCGACCAGGAATGGACGGATTTCCGGGGCGAGACCCACAAGGTGATGAAGGGCCGCCCGGTCTCGTTCCACTCGATGCGCGGGGTCTCGGCCCATGCCAACGGGTTCCAGACCTGCCGCGCCCTGCACCTGTTGCAGATCCTTTTGGGCACCGTCGAGGTGCCGGGCGGCTTCCGCTTCAAACCGCCCTATCCCAAGCCGGTCGAGGCCCATCCCAAACCCCATTGCAAGGTGACGCCGGGCGCTCCGCTTGACGGCCCGCACCTGGGATTCGTGCGCGGCCCCGAGGATCTGGCGCTGAAACCCGATGGCAGCCCCGCGCGCATCGACAAGGCGTTCACCTGGGAAAACCCGATGTCCTCGCACGGACTGATGCATATGGTGATCTCGAACGCCCATGCCGGCGATCCGTACAAGATCGACACGCTGTTCATGTACATGGCGAACATGTCGTGGAACTCGACCATGAACACGCGCGGCGTGATCGACATGCTGACCGACAAGGACGAAAGCGGCGAATATGTCATTCCGCGGATCATCTATTCCGATGCCTATTCTTCGGAAATGGTGGCCTATGCCGACCTGATCCTGCCGGACACCACCTATCTGGAGCGGCACGACTGTATCTCGCTGCTCGACCGTCCGATCTGCGAGGCGGATGCCGCCGCCGACGCGATCCGCTGGCCGGTGATTGAACCCGACCGCGATGTACGCGGCTTTCAGACGGTGCTGGTGCAACTGGCCAACAAGCTGAAACTGCCCGGATTCACGGATGAGAACGGCGCGGCGAAATATGCCGATTACGCCGATTACATCGTCAACCACCAGCGCAAACCCGGCATCGGCCCGCTGGCCGGTTTCCGGGGCGCGGCAGGTGACAAGGCCGGGCGCGGCGAGGTCAACCCGGATCAGCTGAACCGGTATATCGAAAACGGCGGCTTCTTTGTCGAACACGTGCCGGAGGCGGCGCAGTATTACAAACCCTGGAACGCGGCCTATCAGGATTGGGCCGTGGGCATGGGCCTCTATGACAGCCCGCAACCTTACCTGTTCCAGCTTTATTCGGAACCCATGCGCCGGTTCCAGCTGGCGGCCGAAGGCCATGGCGAACGGCAACCGCCCGATCACTTGCGCGACCGGATCAGTCAGCGGCTGGACCCGCTGCCGATCTGGTACGAGACCGACCAGCAAGGCAATGAGGGGTTCACCGTCAACGCGCTGACCCAGCGCCCCATGGCGATGTACCATAGCTGGGGCACGCAGAATGCCTGGCTGCGGCAGCTGCACGGGCGCAATCCGCTCTACGTGCCGACGAAAATCATGCGCGAGCAGGGGATGAAGGATGGCGACTGGGCGCGACTGACCTCGCCCCATGGAGAGATCGTGGTGCCGGTGATGGAGATGGCGGCGCTCAATGAAAACACCGTCTGGACCTGGAACGCGATCGGCAAGCGCAAGGGGGCCTGGGCGCTGGAACCGGATGCACCCGAGGCCACCAAGGGCTTTCTGCTCAACCACCTGATCCACGAATTGCTGCCACCCAAGGGCGACGGGCTGCGCTGGGCCAACTCCGACCCGGTGACCGGTCAGGCGGCGTGGTTCGACCTCAAGGTGAAGATCGAAAAGGTGGCGGGCCCCGAGGAGAGAGCTGAAAGCCAGCCCGAGTTCCCCGCGTTGAAATCGCCCGTGGGAACCGGTCCGAAAGAGCTGACATGGAGGGTGGGAAAATGAGCGGAACAATTTTCTGCACAGAAAATTGCCAAGAAAATTCGTCGAATTTTCTTGCGTGCGCCTGTGGCCATTGGAGCGGGACATGACCAGCCTACCAAAGACGACCGACCGCAAGCTGGGGCTGGTGATCGACCTAGATACCTGTGTCGGTTGCCATGCCTGCGTGATCTCCTGCAAGGGCTGGAACACCGAGAATTACGGCGCGCCGCTCAGCGATCAGAATCCCTATGGCGCCGATCCGTCGGGCACCTTCCTGAACCGGGTGCATTCCTATGAGGTGCAGCCGCCTGTGGGGCACGCCCAGCTGATCCATTTCCCGAAATCCTGCCTGCATTGCGAGGACGCGCCCTGTGTCACCGTCTGCCCGACCGGCGCCAGCTATAAGCGCTCGGAGGACGGGATTGTTCTGGTCAACGAAAGCGACTGCATCGGCTGCGGCCTCTGCGCCTGGTCCTGCCCTTATGGCGCGCGCGAACTGGATCTGGCCGAAGGCGTGATGAAGAAATGTACCCTCTGCGTCGACCGCATCTATAACGAGAACCTGCCCGAGGTGGACCGGGTGCCTTCCTGCGTGCGCACCTGCCCGGCCGGTGCGCGTCACTTCGGCGATCTGGGCGACCCGGACAGCGCCGTGTCGCACCTGGTGGCCGAGCGCGGCGGCATGGACCTGATGCCGGAAATGGGCACCAAGCCCGTCAACAAGTACCTGCCGCCGCGGCCCAAGGATCGGATCGAAGATCAGATCGATATCCTGGCACCGCTGCTGGCCCCGGTGGCCGAAGAACCCAAAGGGTTCATCGCCTGGCTTGACAAGGCCCTGGAGAAACTCTGATGCATCCTGCTCCTTCCGTCATCATCTTTACCACCTTGTCGGGCTTGGGTTTTGGCCTGCTGGCATTTCTCGGTCTTGGCCTGCCGGACGTTTCGGGGTGGGTGGCCTTTGTCTTCTTTGCCATCGCCTTTGGGCTGGCCGTCGGCGGGCTTCTGGCCGCGACCTTTCACCTTGGCCGGCCCGAGCGCGCCTGGAAGGCCTTCCGCCAGTGGCGCACAAGCTGGCTTAGCCGCGAGGGCTGCGCCGCCGTCGCGGCGCTGCTTGTCATGGGGCTCTATGCCATTGGCGTGATCTTTCTGGACCAGCGCTGGAGTGTGCTTGGCTGGCTGGGCGCTGCGCTTTCGTTAGGCACGGTATTCACCACGTCGATGATCTATGCGCAGCTCAAGACCATTCCGCGCTGGAACATGAACCTGACACCGGCGATGTTCCTGTCCTTCAGCCTCGCCGGCGGCGCGCTGTTGGCCGGCCAGAGCGCATCCGCAATCGTGCTGCTGCTGATCGCGGGTGCGGTGCAACTGGCCTACTGGAAACAGGGCGACGCTGCGCTGGCGAACTCGGGCACCGATATCGGCACCGCGACCGGGTTGGGATCGCGCGGCACCGTGCGCGCCTTTGAGCCACCGCATACCGGTTCCAACTATCTGCTGCGGGAATTCGTGCATGTCGTCGGCCGCAAACACGCGGCAAAGCTGCGAATGCTGGCCTTGGGCTTTGGCTTTGTCCTGCCGCTGGCGCTGTTACTGGTGCCGATGCATGACGTTGTCTTTAAGCATCTGCTCGCCCTGATTGCCGTGATCGCACATCTGATCGGCATCGCCACGTCGCGCTGGCTGTTCTTTGCGCAGGCGGAACATGTGGTCGGGCTCTACTACGGCAAACGTTAGCCTGCGCGGCAACGCCGCGATTTGAGTATTTTTGACCAGAAAGAAGCAAGAGCCCGGCGCCCAGGTATCGGACGCCGGGTTTTTGAAAGGGTCGTTACAACAGCCCGGCGTGCTTCATTGCCGCGTCGATCGACGCCTTGGTGCTGTCTTCCAGACCGGTCAGCGGCGAGCGGACCTCTTCGCTGCACAGGCCCAGTTTCGACAGGGCATACTTGGCGCCGACCAGACCCGGCTCGATAAAGATCGCCTCGTGCAGGGGCATCAGCCGGTCCTGATAGGCGAGCGCCTTGGCATAGTCACCGGCAAGCGTCGCCTGCTGGAATTCGGCGCACAGGCGCGGCGCCACGTTGGCGGTGACCGAGATGCAGCCGACTCCGCCATGGGCGTTGAAACCCAGCGCGGTGGCATCCTCGCCCGATAGCTGGATGAAATCGGCGCCACATGCGGCACGCTGCTGGCTGACCCGGGCCAGATCTCCGGTGGCATCCTTGACACCGATGATGCGGGGCAACTTGGCCAGCGCGCCCATGGTGGCGGGCGTCATGTCGACAACCGAGCGGCCCGGGATGTTGTAGATCACGATCGGGAGCTCGGCGCAGTCATGCAACGCGGTGAAATGCGCGATCAGTCCACGTTGTGTGGGCTTGTTGTAATAGGGCGTCACCACCAATGCCGCATCGGCGCCGACTTGCTGGGCGAATTGCACAAAGCGGATCGCTTCGGTGGTGTTGTTCGACCCCGCGCCCGCGATCACCGGCACCCGGCCGGCGGCTGCCTTGACCACCTCGGCCACCACGGTTTCGTGTTCCTCGTGGCTCAGCGTGGGGCTTTCGCCGGTGGTGCCGACGGGCACCAGACCGGTCGAGCCTTCGCCGATCTGCCATTCGACAAGACGTTTGAGCGCCTCCAGGTCCAGCTCGCCGTTGCGGAACGGGGTGACGAGGGCAGGCATCGAGCCTTTGAACATGGAAAACGCTCCCTAAATAGAGTGGTAAGCGGGCAGATGCCCGCCGGTTCCCCCGCTTGGTCCGGAAAGTGAATTGATCCGGGCCGCGCAAGGTATAACGTGAAAGGCTCTAGCCTTGGTTCGGCAGGAAATGCAAGGGATGTCCCGCGTTCTGATCGCCAGTCTGGCCGCGATTTTCTGGTGTTTCGCGGCAATCGGCCCTGTATGGGCCGATGCTGCCGCGAATCTCCGGGTTGCTCTGCGGGAAATGCGGGCCGAGAACTGGACCGAGGCGCTGAGGGTCGCGGGCGCGCGCGGATCGGTGTCGCGCGACATCATCGTCTGGCACTGGCTGCGCAGGAGCTATGGGACCGATGGCGATGCGCTGGTGTTTCTGAACCGCCGGGGCGATTGGCCGGGTCTTGACTATCTGCGCCGACAATCCGAGCCGCAATTCACCCTTTCCCCGCCGGAACGGGTGCTGGAGTTCTACTCGGGCGCACCGCCACAGACCGCGGAGGGCGTGCTGAACTATGCTGTGGCGCTGCTGGCCACGGGACAGCGTGGCGATGCCGAAGCGGAACTGGTCAAGGCCTGGCGCACCCTGCCGATGGGCGCCGGGCTGCAACGCGATTATATCGAGAATTACGGCAAACTGCTGGCGCCGCATCATGTCGCGCGGCTGGACCGGATGCTGTGGGAGGGCTACACCATCAGCGCCAAGCAGATGCTGTTGCTGGTGGACGAGGGCCAGCGCAAGCTGGCACAGGCGCGGATCGGATTGCAGGATCGGGTGCCTGGAATTGATGCCCTGATCGCCGCTGTGCCCGAGGCATTGGCGCAGTCGCCGGGGCTGGCGCATGACCGATTTGTCTGGCGTGACCGAAAGGAGCTGGATGACAGCGCCATAGACCTGATGTTGGAACGCTCGGTCAGTGCCGAGGCGCTGGGCGAGCCGGGCATGTGGGGCAAGGCGCGCGCGCGGCTGACGCGGCTGATGATGCGGCAGGACCGCAACGAACGTGCCTATCAGATGGCCGCGCGCCATTTCATGACACCGGGGATGGGCTATGCCTATGCCGATCTGGAATGGCTGGCGGGGTATCTTGCCCTGGCCAAGCTGGGCGACCCAGCTGCGGCCGTCGCCCATTTCCAGCGCTTCGATGCGGCGGTCAACTCGCCGATTTCGAAAGGGCGGGCGGGCTATTGGCTGGGCCGCGCCTATGCGGCGCTGGGCGATGTGGACAAGGCCCATGCCGCCTATGCCATGGGGGCCGAGCATCAGACCTCGTTCTATGGTCTGCTGGCTGCCGAGCGGATCGGGCGCCCGTTCGACCCGGCCCTGGCCAACCCGCCCGCAACGCCCCCCTGGCGCGAGGCGGCATTCATGTCCTCCAGCGTGCTTGAGGCCGGGCTGCTGTTGCTGCGTGCCGGAGAGCGGGATCTGGCCGAGCGGTTCCTGACCCATCTGGCCGAGAGTCTCGACCCGGTACAGGCGACGCAGCTGGCCGAGATGGCGCTGGAGATGCAGGAACCGCATCTGTCGGTGATGATCGCCAAGCGAAAGGCGCAAGAAGGGGTGGTGCTGACCGGCGCCTATTACCCGCTGCATCCGGTCGGGCGGCTGAACCTGCCGATGGCGCCCGAAATGACGCTGGCAATCGCGCGCCGTGAAAGCGAGTTCGACCCGGTGGTGATTTCGGGCGCGGGCGCGCGCGGCCTGATGCAGGTGATGCCCGCGACGGCGCGGCTGGTGGCCGACACGCTGGGTATTCTGGGCGGGCACTCGACCGACAGTCTGACGTCCGATTGGGAGTATAACGCCAAGCTGGGCGCCAATTACCTGGCCGAACTGGCCGGAGAGTTCGACGGCAATGTGGTGATGATGGCGGCGGGCTATAATGCCGGCCCCAATCGCCCGATAAGCTGGATGGAGCGGTTCGGCGATCCGCGCAGCGGCACTCCGGATATCGTCGACTGGATCGAACATATCCCGTTCGAGGAGACCCGCAATTACATCATGCGGGTGACCGAGAGCCTGCCGGTCTATCGTGCGCGCCTTGGCAAGGAACCGCTGCCGTTGCCGTTTTCCGCCGAACTAGCGGGATCGACTTTGCGCGCGTTCGCGCCACAGGGTGAATAGACCGGCGGCCACGATCAGCGCGGCGCCGATGATGACGGCGCTGCGCAGGGTCTCGCCAAACACGGTGATGCCCAGGATCGCGGTCCACATCAGGTGGAAATAGGCAAAGGGCTGCACCGCGCTGGCCTCGGCCATCTCGTAGCACTTGATCAACAGCCAGTGCCCGGTGGCGCCGCTGACACAGAGCAGTGCCATCCAGCGCCAGTCGGCGGCACTCATCGGCTCCCAGAACCACAGGCCCACGGCAGTCATCGCAACCGCCCCCGACACGCCCGTCCAGAAAAAGCTTGTGGCGGTGCTGTCCTGACGGGCGGCATAGCGGGTCAGCAGACCATAAAGCGCGAACATCAGGGCCGAAATCAGCGGCACCACCGCCCAGGGGTTGAACACGCCCATGCCCGGCTGAAGGATGATCAGCACGCCGACCAACCCGACTCCGATCGCCGCCCAGCGCCGCCAGCCGACCTTTTCCCCCAGCACCGGGCCGGACAGGGCCGCCACCAGAAGGGGATAGCAGATGAACACCGCCATGCTCTCGATCAGGCCCAGAACGGTAAAGCCGAATACCGCCACGCAGATCTCGCCCGCCAGCAGCAACCCGCGAAAGATTTGCAGGCCCGGTTGTGCAGTACGGGTGGCAGCCCGCAATCCGCCGCGCGACCGGGCCGCCAGCGCGATCACAAAGGCGGCAAAGAACCAATAGCGGATCATCACCACCATGTAGGTGTTGTAGCTTGACGCGAGATGGCGCGAGATACCGTCTTGAAGTGCGAACACCACCGTGGCGGCCAGCATCAGCGCGATACCGGCGGGAATATTGTTCTGCTGCACCCGTGCCGTACCTTGCGTCATGGCAGAACCCCTTGTGTCATGTGCCGTTTGCGGCCGTATCCCGGCACGCGCGTCACGGCAAACCCGGCCGCCTCCAGCCCGCGCCGCACAAAGCCTGCTGCCGTGTATGTGGCAACCGTGCCGCCCGGCGCTGTCCGGTTTGCGACATGGGTCAGCAAATCCTCCTGCCAGAGCTCGGGGTTCTTGGCGGGAGAGAAGCCGTCGAGGAACCAGGCATCGGCCCGGCCCGTCCATTCCGGCAGGGTCTGGCGCGCGTCGCCCTGCACCACATCCAGTTGCAATGTGTCCAGATCGCAGGGCGCCCCGGTCCATGCCTTCAGGAATCGCTCGGCCCAGGGGCCAAGCTCGGAGAAGGCGGCCAGAGCCCGCGCCATGTCGCCCGGCGCCATCGGATAGGCTTCGAAACTGGTAAAGCGCAGCGGGCTGGTCATGCCTGCGTCTTCCCAGGCGGCCCAGGCGGTCAGCATGTTGAGCCCGGTGCCAAAGCCCAGTTCGGCGATATGAAAGCCCGGTCGGAACCGCTCTGGCAGGCTGTTGCCCGCCAGAAACACATGGCGCGTCTCGGCCAGACCGTTTTCAAGCGAGAAATAGGGATCGTCGAACCTGTCCGAGACCGGTATCCGGTCCTCGGTCCAGCTGAGTTCCGCTTGCTGGTCAACCATGCGAATATCCCCTACGAAATCGGCGCGACACTGGCGAAAGGGACGGGCGATGGCAATGGCCGATGTGACGATACGCGGCGCGGGGATATTCGGCCTTTCCATCGCATGGGCCTGCGTCCTGCGCGGGGCGCGAGTGCAGGTGGTCGATCCGTTCGGGCCGGGGGCCGGGTCGTCCGGCGGGCTGGTTGGTGCGCTGGCTCCGCATGTGCCCGAAAACTGGAACGCCAAGAAGGCGTTCCAGTTCGACAGCTTGATGATGGCCGAAGGATTCTGGGCGGGGGTCGAGGCGGCAGGCGGCGTGTCGCCCGGCTATGGCCGCACCGGGCGTATCCAGCCGCTGGCCGATGACCGCGCTGTGGCTCTGGCGCATGAGCGGGCAGAGAACGCCCGCAGCCTGTGGCAGGGCCAGGCCGAATGGCGGGTCTGTCCGGTTGCGGAGGTAGGCGGCTGGTGCCCGCCCTCACCCACCGGGCTGGTGGTGCAGGATACGCTCAGCGCCCGGATGCACCCCCGCCGCGCCTGTGCCGCGCTGGTGGCTGCGCTGGCGGTGCGCGGGGTCGAGGTGCTGGTCGAGGCGCCCGGCCGGGGGCAGGTGGTCCATGCCACCGGCATCGCCGGGCTGGAAGAGTTGAACCGCACGCAGGGTCGCATCGTGGGGACCGGGGTCAAGGGCCAGGCGGCGCTGTTGCGCTTCGATGCCGGGCGGCAGGCGCCGCAGCTTTTTGCCGATACGATGCATATCGTGCCCCACGCGGATGGCACGCTGGCAATCGGCTCCACCTCGGAACGCGACTATGACGACCCGACCGGCACCGATGCGGCACTGGACGCGGTTCTGGACCGCGCAATGCAGGCGGTGCCGCTGTTGCACGGGGCCGAGGTGATCGAGCGCTGGGCGGGCGTGCGCCCCCGCTCGCGCTCGCGCGCGCCGATTCTGGGGGCGCATCCGCTCTATCCCGGCCAGTTCATCGCCAATGGCGGGTTCAAGATCGGCTTCGGCATGGCGCCCAAAGTGGCCCAGGTCATGGCCGATCTGGTGCTGGAGGGGCGCGACAGCATCCCCGAGGATTTCCGCCCGGAGGCTTCGCTGTGAACCTCTCCCCCTACCGGGTCGCACCGGATAGCCCGCAAATCGGGGCAATTCTGAGCCTGATCCGCAAGAGCTTCGCCTTCATGGATGGCCGGATCGACCCGCCCTCGTCAATGCACCGGCTCACCGAGAAGGCAGTCGCGGACCATGCGGCGCGGCACGAAATCTGGGCAATTGGAACACCCCCGCTGGCGGTGGTGTTCCTGACGGTCAAACCCGGGCGGCTCTATCTCGGCAAGCTTGCGGTGGACGCTGGATTACGAGGGCAAGGGCTGGCCCGCCGGCTGGTGGCGCAGGCCGAGACCCGGGCGCGTGCGCTGGGCCTGCCGATGATCGAGCTGGAAACGCGGGTGGAACTGGTAGAGAACCACGCCACTTTCGCCAAGCTTGGCTTTGTCCGAACCGGAGAGACCGCGCATCCCGGTTACGACCGTCCCACTTCGATCACCATGCAAAAGACGCTCGTCTGAAGCGCGCCGACGGTCGCCCCGGGCGACCACGAGAATTTTCGTCGAAAATTCTCGGCGCTCCGCGTTCGAGAGGCGGCGCTCAGCCGTCTTCGAACGGATCCCATTCATCCTCGACCTCGGGCAGCGCCTCGGTCACCACCTTGGCGGCGCGCTGCTCGGGGGTCTCGATATGGGTGATCCGCGCCTTGGGAAACTGCGCCAGCACCGCCTGCACCAGCGGGTGTTCGCGCGCCTTTTCCTCCAGCGCGTATTTCTCGGCGTTGCGGACCTCGTCGATGGTCTTGCCGCCGCCCTGTGCCACCACGCTCACCGCCCAGCGATTGCCGGTCCAGCGTTGCAGCGCACTGCCCAGCCGCTGCGCCAGGTCGCTGGGTGCGCGCTCGGTGGGCTGAAACTCGATCCGGCCCGGCTGATAACTGACCAGCCGCAGATCCATCTCGATATCGGCCAACAGCTTGCCGTCGCGATTGGCGCGGATCAGCTCGACCACATGTTCAAACGTGGGAAACCGCGCCAGCGCGGTTTGCGCATCCTGTGCCAGCGCCGCCACCGGCCCACCGCCACCGCCGCGCGGGGCGGGCGCATAGCTGGCGCTTACCCCGTTAGAGACCGGGGCGCCCTGACCGCCGCGCCCCCCGCCGCCGGGGTTCGGCGGCGGCGGCGCATCCTGCAACCGCTTGATCAGTTCCTCGGGGCTGGGCAGGTCGGCCACATGGGTCAGCCGGATCACCGCCATTTCGGCGGCCATCATCGCGTTGGGGGCGGCGGCCACCTCTTCCAGTGCCTTCAGCAGCATTTGCCACATCCGGGTCAGCACCCGCATCGGCAGCGCATCCGCCATCTGCCGACCACGCGCGCGCTCGTCTGGCGATACGGTCGGATCCTCGGCGGCATCGGGCGTGATCTTGACCACCGATACCCAATGGGTGATCTCGGCCAGGTCGCGCAGCACCGCCATCGGGTCCGCACCTTCGGCATATTGCGCGCCAAGTTCGGTCAGGGCCGCGCCCGCATCGCCGCGCAGGATCATGTCCATCAGGTCCAGCACACGGCCACGGTCGGCCAGCCCCAGCATCGCGCGCACCTGCTCGGCGCTGGTCTCGCCCGCGCCATGGCTGATCGCCTGATCGAGCAGCGAGGTC
The DNA here is from genome assembly GCF_021405525.1 of Ruegeria pomeroyi. Taxonomy (GTDB): domain Bacteria; phylum Pseudomonadota; class Alphaproteobacteria; order Rhodobacterales; family Rhodobacteraceae; genus Ruegeria_B; species Ruegeria_B alba. The sequence continues at coordinate 488,283 of NZ_JAGQAG010000001.1, read as the reverse complement.
GCATCCCGCGCCGACCCTTCCGCCGCCCGGACGATCAGCGCCAGCGCATCCTCGGCGATCTGCGCGCCTTCGGCATCGGCAATCCGGCGCATCAGCGCGATCATGTCTTCGGGTTCGATCCGGCGCAGGTCGAACCGCTGGCAGCGGCTCAGCACGGTTACCGGCACCTTGCGGATCTCGGTGGTGGCAAAGATGAACTTCACATGCGCGGGCGGTTCCTCCAAAGTCTTCAAGAGCGCGTTGAACGCGCTGGTCGACAGCATGTGAACTTCGTCGATGATATAGATCTTGTAGCGCGCGCTGGCGGCGCGATAGCGGACGCTGTCGATGATCTCGCGAATGTCGTTCACGCCGGTACGGCTGGCGGCGTCCATCTCCATCACGTCGACATGGCGGCCTTCCATGATGGCGACGCAATGCTCGCATGTCCCGCAAGGTTCGGTGGTCGGCCCGCCATTCCCATCCGGGCCGATACAGTTCATTCCCTTGGCGATGATCCGCGCCGTGGTTGTCTTGCCGGTGCCCCGGATGCCGGTCATGATAAAGGCCTGCGCGATCCGGTCGGCGGCAAAGGCGTTTTTCAGCGTCCGCACCATCGCGTCCTGCCCCACCAGATCGGCAAAGGTCTCGGGCCGGTACTTGCGGGCCAGCACCTGATAGGGGGTCGAGGGCGCGTCGGACATTGTTAGCTTTCGTCGGGTCTGGATTCTACGTCCGCAGACGGTACTTGGCGAAGGTGTGAAGGTCCACCGCTTGTGTGGATGTATTCTGACAACGGTGGATTCCTTTCCCGAGAAGCAATATTTGAGCACGCCTTAGACCACCAAAAACGTGTGCCGCTTCTTACCGCAACCGTGACCTGAACCCGCGCATGTCCTGGGCTGTGCGTTACGATCAACCCGGGTAGGCTGTCGAGGGACACTCTGCTCTGCGGTTCAGATCGCGCCAGCTTGCCAACTGTACTCTCCAGAAAGTCGAACGGCACGGTAGTGTCAGTGTTTCTTTCGGCAGGCCGACAAACTACGATCCTCATCGAGGCAGATAGAAGGAGCAGCCTAGGGTCAGGACACATTTATTTCCGCTTAAGGGCGTGATTCACGGTTCGAAAACGAGCGGTGACCATGTCTGACCTTTTCTGGCTTACGGACGCGCAGATGGCGCGCCTTGTGCCCTTCTTCCCGAAGTCCCACGGCAAACCTCGCGTTGATGATCGACGTGTGTTGAGCGGAATTATCTTCATCAACCGCAATGGGTTGCGATGGAGGGATGCACCCAAGGAGGACGGTCCGCACAAGACCCTGTACAACCGTTGGAAACGGTGGAGCGACAAGGGGTTACGCGCCTGCATCCCTGGCCCGAAGCAGCGAAAGAAACCGGTAAAGTACGACAAGCGTCGGTACAAACGCCGAAACCGGATCGAGATCATGTTCGGCAGGTTGAAGGACTGGCGACGTGTCGCAACCCGCTACGACAGGTGCCCGAAGGTCTTCCTGTCAGCCATCGCTCTCGCTGCCACCGTCCTTTTCTGGCTATGAGATGCTGTAACGGGGCCTGCGTCACGCACGACCGTTGCCACTTGTCAGATCAGCACCGCGCTGTCGCCATTCCCGTATTGAACCCAGATGGAGGATGACGGGATCGAGCTATTTTTTGGATTGGATTTGTCGTTGGCGAAAACTGCAGTGTGTGTGGTCAGCGAGCATGGCCAGATCGTCAAGGAGGCGGAGACTGAAAGTGAACCCGAAGCTCTGGCGCGCTGGTTGGTCGAACTTAACGGCAGCATCGCAGCAATTGGCCTGGAAGCCGGGCCACTGTCGCAATGGCTGCACCGAGGCCTGACCGAAGCTGGCCTTGATGTGGTGCTCAAGGAAACGCGCCAGGTGAAAGGAGCGCTGAAGGCGATGCCGATCAAGACGGATCGACGCGATGCAGAAGGGATTGCACGCCTTCTTCATCTCGGCTGGTTCCGGCCGGTCCACTGCAAATCCGTCTCTGCTCAGGAAACCCGAGCGGTTCTCGGCGCTCGAAAGGCTATCCAGCAGAACATGATCGCTCTGGAAATGTCGTTTCGTGGACTACTGCGGAACTTTGGCCTCAAGGTCGGTGCGATCTCCCGCGGTAGGTTTGAGACACGCATTCGGGAATTGGCTGATGGTAATCCGATGCTGGAAACCGCGACAGAGCCGATGCTGCGGGCCCGAGCGCCCCTGCGGCAGGAACTGACCGGTCTCGAAAAACACGTGCGCCAGTTTGCGGGGGACGATCCAGTTTGCTGTCGCCTCATGACAATGCCGGGAACCGGCGCGGTCGTGGCGCTGACCTCCGTGCAGCTATCGATAATCCAAAGCGCTTTCGCTCTTCGAAGCGGGTCGGCCCCTGGGTTGGTCTGACGCCCTCACGCAACCAGTCCGGTGAACGGGACGTGTCAGGCGGCATCACCAAAGCTGGTGACGTCAATCTGAGGCGCGCATTGTGCCAGGCGGCAACCGTCATGATGAACCGTGGCCGATCGACATGGCTGAGAGCATGGGGAGCCCAACTCGCACAGCGGCGTGGAAGCAAAATTGCGATGGTCGCCCTCGCACACCGCATCGCGGTCATTCTTCATCGGATTTGGGTTGATGGCTCAACCTTCCAATCAGATGCGGCATCGAACCTTGTCTGACAGAATGATATCCCACCAGTTGCCTGCTTGATTGCAGGCTTTCGAGGACCCGCAGGGACGTGGTTCCGATGATGCCGGGGTCTGGATTGTCGCTGCCTCCGTCAAGCACGCCTATGAGAAGGGCACATCGGAAATTTATCGAACCAGCGTCATGTTGGCAGCCGCCGCGCTGACCACGAACCGAAGCATGTACCCCAAGGGTCTCAGCCGAAAGCCGCGACAAAAGCCAGGGCGGGCACCAAGAATATCAAAGGAACCGCTATGGCGGATCAATTGTTCTGAGCAAAATGGCTTGACTGGGACGCCCCCGTTACCGAAGTCCGGACCCTACGGCGAAAGTTGCACCGCCTCGACCCGCCGGTTGGCCTCGCGCCCTTCCAGGGTCAGGTTCGAGGCGACAGGCGCTAGGTATCCAACTCCTTGCGCCTGCAACTGCTCCGGCCGGATGTCGTACTGCTCGATCAGCCGGGCCCGCACCGCCTCGGCCCGCTGGCGGGACAGGTCGATGTTGGTCTCCAGACTGCCGATGTTGTCGGTGTGCCCGACCAGAACCAGGCGCATACCGCCATCCCGCAGCAGCAACTGCGCCAGTTCAGCCAGCGTGTCAAAAGGCCCTTCGCCCAGAGCATCCGATCCGGTGGCGAAGTCGAGCCCAGAGAGAATCACCCGTCCACGGGTCTGAAGGCGCCCGGCAAGGTCGAGCGGCACAGCGGCTGCAGCGGGTTTCTCGACTGCGATAGGGTCAAGCGCCACCGACCCGGTTGGAAACACCTGGATCAGCTGTACATATGCATCGGGCGGATTGCGGCTGACCAAAAGGCTCAGCGCCTCGTCCCCACGCATCGCCGACAAAAACCGATAGTCACGCACCGCCACATACATGTCGGGGCTCGGCACCACCTCGGTCGCAAAGCGGAAATCGAAGCCGCCGCAGTTCTCGGCCGGGCAATCGAGGAGGATCTCGTATCCGGCCTCAAGTATCTGGTCACGCAGAGGGGCGAAGACCTGCAAGGTGGTCTTGGATCCGATGCTGATCCGCCAGGTGCGTTTTTCGATCCGTCCTTCGAGCAGGACCGAAGGCAGCCCCTCCGCCCCGTGCACACCGGTCGGCAAGGCATAGCTGTCAAGCGCGCGAATACGCTCGGTCAGTTGCCGGCTGCCCTGCGGCAAGGTCAGGCTCAACTCCTGCGCCAGTGCAGGTGTCGCCGCCAGTGCGGCGCAGAGGGCAAGCCTGACGATCATCGGAATTGTGAATGATACTCGTCATTGGGCACCATCGCCGTGGCGCTGGCGACCCGGTTCGACATGTTATAAAAACCGGCGACATTGGCGATGTCCCAGATGTCACGGTCGCTGAACCCCACATCGCGCAGGGCCTGGCGATGCTCTTCCTCGATCTCGGCGCTGGCGGTGGTCATCTTGGCGGCGAAATCCAGCATCGCGCGCTGACGCGCATCCAGCGGCGCCACGCGATAGTTCATCACCAGCATCTCACCCAGTTTCGGATCGCCCGACAACTGCCGCACGGCAGCGCCATGCGCGACCAGGCAGTAGAAACACTTGTTGATCGACGAAACCACAACCGCGATCATCTCGCGTTCCAGCTTGCTCAGGCCGCTGGGTGCCAGCATCAGATCGTTATACATCGCGGTAAAGGCATTGAGCTTGGCAATGTCGAACGCGTTCGCCTTGAGGACATTGGGCACCATGCCCAGTTTCTCGACACAGATATCGAAGTATTTCTGCGTTTCCGGCGGCAACGGGTCCACCATCGGCAGGTCCAGCGCGGTGGGGCGGGTCTGGTCGGTCATGCGGTCTCTTTCTCCTCCAGCAGGCGATAGTGATACTCTCCGACGATCTCCATGCCGAGAGAGCGGTAGAGCGCATTGGCGCCCTCGTTCGCCTTGGTGCAGACCACGCTAAGAGTATGCGCGCCGTTGTCCATCGCCCAAAAGGCCGCGCCGCGCATCGCCCATTGGCCCAGACCCTGACGGCGCTGGTTCGGCGGAATCTCAAGCGCATGGAGCATGGCGACGCCGTCATGGATAGCGACAAACGCGACACCGCCCGGCTTGTCCCGATGCCGCATCAGAAGGCCGGTTTTGGGCCCGGTGACCCGGTCCATCACCGCCAGCCGTCCGGGTCCGATGCCGCCCTCGGCCCACAACTCGCGCATGATGGCCAGCGGCTCCCACAGGGCAAAGACGGTCACACGCGGGATCGGGGTATCGGTCAGCTGGGTGACGGGACAGGCATAGATATTGACCGGATCGACGATGGAGTAGCCGCGTCCTGCCAGTGACGCATCCAGTGCCTCGTCACCGGGGCGCAGTTGGAAAAGCGGCGGTTGACCCATTTGCCGCATCGCGGCCTCGGCGGCATCGATCTGAACCTCGGAAACCGCACCCGAGGCAGAGGCGGCAGAGACCCGCTTGCCGCCGCCACTCCCCTCGCGCAGGGTCAGGGTGCCGTCTGTCCGGCTGTCGGCGGCGGGCCAAGTCGCATCGACTACCGCGAACCAGTCAGGCGTCATTGCGCGGTCTCCCGCGCAAGCCGGGTTACTGCCGCGTCGATCCGGGCACCATCCGTGCCCCGCACTACGACATTGGCACCGAACGCCCCGTTGATCTGGAACGGGTAGCACCCAATCGTCAGATCGGGAAAGTCCGCCGCAAGCTGTGTCAGGGTGGCGGCAATGTCGCCCTCGCCCCGGTCGATGCGCAGGGTCTGCGACAACAACGGCTCACCGCCGGTCAGTGTCGGCAGGATACTGGCGACCATCGCCTGAAACACGCTGGGGACACCGGCCATGACATGCACATTTCGGATGGTGAAACCGGGCGCCGTGCTGACCGGATTGTCGATCAACGTGGCACTGTCAGGGATACGGGCCATGCGCAGGCGGGCCGCGTTCAACTCCAGCCCGGTCTTGGCATAATGCGCCTCGAGCAGGGCGCGCGCATCGGCGCGGATGTCGATATGGTCGCCAAAGGCGCGAGCGATGCAGTCGGCGGTGATGTCGTCATGAGTGGGACCGATGCCACCGCTGGTGAACACATGGTCGAACCCGTCTGACAGAGCCTTGACCGCCGCTTCGATGGCGGGCGCATCGTCGCTGACGACCCGCACCTCTTTCAGGTCGATCCCGTGCTTGGTCAGTTCCCCGGCCAGGTGGTGCGTGTTGGCGTCGCGGGTTCGGCCCGACAGGATCTCGTCCCCGATGACCAGCATGGCGGCGGTTGGGTTTGGCATGGCGCCCTCTCTCTTGATCGACCCTTGCCGCAGGTATAGGCCCGGTATCATGCGCTTTCAAACAACTCTTGTCCCCGCCCGTCTGATCCGCCGCTATAAACGCTTTCTGGCCGATTGCCGGCTGGAGGACGGGCGCGAGGTGACCGCCCATTGCGCCAATCCCGGCTCCATGTTGGGCCTGGCCGAACCGGGTATGAAAATCTGGTTGGAGCCCAATGACGATCCGAAGAAGAAGCTGAAATTCGGCTGGCGTTTAGTAGATCACGAGAACGGCCATTTCACCGGCGTCGATACCTCGGTCCCGAACCGGGCGCTGAAGGGTGCGCTCGAGCGCCGCACCATCCCGGCGCTTGCCGCCTATGAAACGGTCCGGCCCGAGGTTAAATACGGCCAGAACAGCCGTATCGACTTTCTGCTCAGCCAGCCCGGCCTGCCGGACGCCTATGTCGAAGTGAAAAGCGTAACGCTATGCCGCCAGCCTGGGCTGGCAGAGTTTCCCGATAGCGTGACCGCGCGCGGTGCAAAGCATCTGGCGGAACTGGCCACGGTGGCGCGGCAGGGGCATCGGGCGATCATGCTCTATCTCGTGCAGCGCACCGATTGCGACAGCTTCTCTTTGGCCGCAGATATCGACCCGACCTACGCGCGCGCCTTTGAAACTGCCCGGAGCCAGGGTGTGGAAAAGCTGATCTTGTCGACCCATATCTCGCCCGAAGGGGTCGAAATCGCCGAGATGCTTTGACATATTGCGACCCTGCGACCTCTGGCACTTTCTGCGCAAGCAGCCTAAATAGGGTTCCGCGCGCAACAAATGGAGCCCCGCACCGATGAAGGAACATCGTGGCCGCCTGACCAAGGATGGCATCCGCATCTACGAACCCGCGGACTTTGCCGGCATGCATGCCGCAGGGGCAGTCGCGGCGCGCATCCTGGACGATGTCGCGGAACATGTCTTTCCGGGACAGACCACGGGCGAGATTGACCGGATCATCACCGAGATGGTTGAGGCGGCCGGCGCGAAATCGGCGACCATCGGCTACAAGGGCTATCAGCACGCCAGCTGCATCTCGGTCAACCATGTGGTCTGCCACGGGATTCCCGGCGACAAGCGTCTGGGCGATGGCGACATCCTGAACATCGACGTGACCGTGATCGTCGACGGCTGGTTCGGCGACACAAGCCGGATGTATGTGGCGGGAAAGCTGCCGCGCAAGGCCGAACGGCTGATCCAGGTCACCCATGACGCGCTGTTCAAAGGCATCGAGATGGTCAAGCCGGGCAACACGTTTGGCGACATCGGCCACGCGATCCAGACCTATGTCGAGGCGCATCGCATGTCGGTGGTACGCGATTTCTGCGGTCACGGGCTGGGCCAGGTGTTCCATGCCCCACCCAACGTGCTGCATTACGGCCGTCCCGGTACCGGCGCGGTGCTGGAAGAGGGTATGTTCTTTACCATCGAACCGATGGTGAACCTGGGCCGCCCCGAGACCAAGACGCTGGCCGATGACTGGACCGCGGTCACTCGCGACAAGTCGCTTTCGGCACAGTTCGAGCATTCGGTGGGGGTGACGGCAGACGGGGTCGAGATCTTTACCCTGTCGCCGGGCGGCAAATTCCATCCGACCTATGCCTGACCAGGGCGGAACCGGGGGCCAGCCCCCGGGCCCCCGGGATATTTTTGGCAAGAGGAAAGACAAGGCGCGCAGCCGATGGAAGGTTCCGCGCGCTCGGACCGGTCAGAGTCCAAGCAGCGCCGGAACCTCGGCCATTTCGTGAAACACCTCGGCCCCGAGTTCGCGCAGCCGCGCACCGTCATCATGGGCGGCAAAACCAAGGCAGCGCATTCCGGCCCGAATAGCGGCGGTCACACCGCTGGTGCTGTCCTCGATCACCACGCAATCCCTTGCCTGCACCTGGAATTGTCTGGCAGCGGTCTGGAACAGACCCGGATCAGGCTTGGAAACACCAAGTTCATGCGCTGAAAACATGGCGTTGGGATGGAACCGTTCCCACAGCCCGTTTTGGCCCAGTGTGATGCGCATTTTGCCTTCGCTGCCGTTGGAGGCCACGCAACATCGGATGCCAGCGGTATCCAACCTTTTCAACAATTCCGGGATACCGGACACCAGCGGCACACCCTTTCGAAGACAGGCGTATTCCTCGGAATAGACCTGCTCAACCCAATTGTCTGGCAGTTGCGCACCCAGGCTGATTGCCTTTTCCCTTACCCCGGCCATGGAACAGCCAACGAACAGTTCCATGGACTGTTCTGTGGTCAGCGGCAGCCCATGCCGCGTCAGGTTTTCCGCCATTGACCGGTTCGACGCCGGCTCGCTATCCACCAGAACCCCGTCACAATCGAATATCACCAATTCAAGTCGCATGAGGTGCTCCGAGTTATCCAAACGAGGTCTATCGCGGCCAGGGCGTAGGGGCAAATCAGCAGCAAGCGACGGCATGCCGATCCTGTTTCACCCTGAAACATCCCTCCACATCAGGGATATGTGGGTATCACCATATTTGCGGGTATCATGAAGGGTGAACCCTTGGGGCGCGGGCATGGGGGCGCTTTCCTCCCACACGATCAGGGCGTCATCAGCCACCCAGCCGCCAGCCAACGCTGCCGCAAGGGCGCGCGCGCCGATTCCCTTGCCATAGGGCGGGTCGAGAAAGATCAGGCCGCAGGGCGCGCCGGGATTGGGGCCAAGGCGGGTGGCATCGCGGCGGATCAGCGTGGTGCTGTCACCGCTGCCGGTCAGCGAGATGTTCTTGGTGATCAGCCCCTGCGCCACCCGGCCGTCATCGACGAATGTGACATGCGCGGCCCCGCGCGACAGTGCCTCGAGCCCCAGCGCACCGGTACCCGCAAACAGGTCGAGCACCTGCGCGCCCTCGATCACATCCAGATGGGTCAGCACGCTGAACAGGCTTTCGCGGACGCGGTCGGTGGTGGGGCGCAGATGCGCGCCCGCATCACCCTTGCCGAGCGAGGCCAGCGCCCGGCCCCGGAATGCGCCTGCGATGATCCTCACGCCTTGAGCAGCGGCTTCAGGTCCGCCGACGGGTCGGCCACGACGGCCGGATCGGCGGTCTTGCCACTGTCGATCAGCCGCTTGCCCACCATATAGGCGCGCGGGTCGTTCATCGCATCGACCGCCACCAGCTGGTCACCGGTGTAATACCAGAAAGACACCGTCTGCCCTTCGCCTGGACGGGTCACCACCCGGTCATAGCCGGTATTCAGCCCGGCGATCTGCAATTTGACGTCATATTGGTCAGACCAGAACCACGGCTGCGCCACATAATCCTTGCCCGCGCCCAGCATGTTCTGTGCCACGGTTTCGGCCTGGTCGATGGCGTTGGGCACGCTTTCCAGCCGGATGCGCCCGCCCTTGTAGGGGAACGAGGCACAATCGCCCGCCGCCCAGATCGACGGGTCCGAGGTGCGGCCCTGCGCATCGGTGCGGATGCCGTTTTCGATCGCCAGACCCGCCGCTTCGGCCAGAGCCGTGGCTGGGGCGATGCCGACGCCGACCACCACGAAATCGACCGGCAATTCGCTTCCGTCCGTCAGCACCGCGCTGCTCACGCGGCCTTGCGCGCCGGTCAGTCGGGTCAGGCCCACACCCTCGCGGATATCGACCCCGTGGCCGGTATGAAGCGCGCGGAAATAGGCGCTGGTCTCAGGCGCCGCGACCCGTTGCAGGATGCGGTCGGCCATTTCGACCAGCGTGACCTTCACCCCACGCTTGGCACAGACGGCAGCAGCCTCAAGGCCGATATACCCGCCCCCAACGATCAGGGCGCGGGCGCCTTCGGTCACCGCAGGGGCCATTGCGTCGATATCGGCGAGGTCGCGCACCACATGCACACCCGCCAGATCGCCACCGATGGCGGCGGGCAGGCGCCGCGGTTCGGACCCGGTGGTCAGCGCCAGCTGGTCGTAAGAGATGACCTCACCCCCCAGCGAAACGGTCTTGGCCGCCGGGTCGATGGCACTCACCCGTGCGTCCAACCGCAAGGTGATGTTCTGCTCGGCATAGAAACTCTCGGGCCGCAGGAACAGCCGCTCTTTTTCCATCTCGCCCAGCAGATAGGCCTTGCTGAGCGGCGGGCGCTGATAGGGCGGAACCGCTTCGGCGCCGATCAGGGTGATCTCTCCCGCAAACCCGTCCTTGCGCAGCCGCGCGACCAGAGACGCCCCCGCCTGTCCGGCACCGATCACAACGATATGGCTCATCACTCTGCCCGCCCCGCTTTTTCCCATGGCCTTGTCATATCTGACAGCTATATGCCGGAGGGACGAGTTCCGCAAATCCAACAGAGAGGTTCACGAGGATGATTTCAGTCGGAGATACGCTGCCGGACGCCACATTCATGGTCTTCAGTGACAAGGGCCCCGAGACGGTCGATCTTGGCGCCAAGCTCAAGGGCCGCAAGGTGGTGATGTTCGGCCTGCCGGGCGCCTTTACCCGTGGCTGTTCGATGACCCATCTGCCCAGCTTCATCCGTACCCGTCAGGCCCTGGCCGACAAGGGCGTGGACGAGGTGATCTGCGTTTCCGTGAATGACCCGTTCGTGATGACGGCCTGGGGCCAGCAAAGCGGCGCAACCGAGGCCGGTATCACCATGCTGGCCGACCCGACTGCCGAGTTCACCAAGGCCATCGGGCTGGCATTCAGCGCACCGGTGGTCGGCCTCTACGACCGCTGCCAGCGCTTTGCCCTGATGGCCGAGGATGGGGTGGTCAAGGTGCTGAACCTCGAAGAAGAGGCCGGCGCCTGCAAGCTGACCGTGGGCGAGGAACTGCTGGAGCAGATCTGACATCTCAGACCGCGTGGCCGCGAATGCGCCTGCGCTGCAAGACACAACCGATCAGCGCCAGCGCGCTGATCGTTGCCAGCAGCACCCCAGCCCCGAGGTAGAGCCCGTCAAAGCCTATGGCGGCGATGATGGGCAGGCTCACGAAGGGCGACAGGACCTGACCCAGAAAGATGGCCGTGGTCAGCAGGCCACCGGCGGCCCCCCGGCGCCGTGCCGGGGCAATCGCCAGCATCACAGTCACAAAGGCGGGCAGCACCCAGGCAAAGCCGATCCCGATGCACACCGCCCCGGCCAGCATCGCGGGAAGCCCCGCCTGGGCCCCGATGGCGGCCATGCCTATCGCCATGGCGCCATATCCTAGCGCCCAGATCCCAGTCACGCCTAGCCGGGCGGCAAGTCGCCCGTATACCAACGCGGCCAGCCCCCCGGCCAGCGTCAGCAGGCCCAGCACCGTGCCTGTCATTACCGCGCTGTCATGGCCGAGAGCGTCCAGATAGAACGGGATCTGCGTCGGCATGATGAAGAAGGTCATGTTTGTGACCATCTGGAGCAGCAAGAGGCCAGTCAGGATCAACAGCCAGTTTCGGTGCCCGTCTGTCGCCGAGGCCTTACCGACCTGCGCGGCGACCAGGCGGACCGGACGCGGCAAGGATTGCAGGACAAAGGGCAGGACCAGCAGCGGCAAGGCATAGATGGCAAAGGGCAACCGCGGCGACAGCGCCGCCAGCACCCCGGCAGTTGAGATGAAGACAAAGCCGCCAAAATTGCGGGCCGAGGTTTGCAATCCGGTCAGCGCCGCCCGCGCCGCACCGCTGAAGTAATCCCCTGTCAATGCGGTCTGGGTGGTCGTGATCGCGGCCACCGCGATACCCAGGATCAAGCGGCTTACCAGCATGCTCTCCAGGCTCGGCAGCACCAACCCGGCACTGCCCGCAAGAACAAAGAGGGCGATGCCCCAGACAAGCAAGCCGCGCCGCCCGATGCGGTCGGACAGCACCCCAATCAGCGGCGCGACGAACACCACCGCAAGCGAGGGCGCAGGCACCAGCAGGCGGGTCAACAAATCGACTTGTGGATGAGCCGCAAACTCGCGCGCCAGACCAGGCAGGGCCGGGCTGATCGTGGCGTTTGCCATGATGGTCAGCGTGGCCGCCAACAGCAGCGCCTGCGCGCGCCGGTCGCGCCAGATCGCTTGGGCAGGGGGGATTTCGATAGGGGATTTCATGATCGGCCTCTTGATCCATTCGCATCAGGCGCGCACTCTGCGAATTCAAGCCAACTTGAGGTCAAGCGTGAAAATTCTGGATATCGGCGAGGTTGCCGCGCAATCGGGCGTGCCGCCCTCGACGCTGCGCTATTACGAGGAACAGGGGCTGATTGCACCCATCGGGCGCAAGGGACTGCGGCGGCAATACGGGCCACAGACCCTGCTGCGGCTGACCCTGATCTCGATGGGCAAGGCGGCCGGGTTCAGCCTGCCCGAAATTGTTCGGATGCTGGGCGCGGACGGGCGCCCCGACCTGCCCCGCGACGAGTTGCACGCGCGCGCCGACGATCTGGGCCGCCAGATCCGGCGCCTGCAACTGTTACAGGATACACTCAGACACGTCGCCGATTGCCCGGCGCCGTCACATCTGGACTGTCCCAGTTTTCAGAAGCTGATGCGCCAGGCCGAGCGGACGGCGGCGCGGGGTGGGAAACACGCGACGCGCTAGCAGAGGCTGTCCATCTTGCGAGCCAGCTTGGCGTCCAGCGCGCTCAGCCCGTCGACATCATGGGTGGTCAGCACCACCGCGACCCGGCCATAGACATTGGACCATTCGGGATGGTGGTTCCATTTCTCGGCCCAGATCGCCACCCGCATCATCCAGCCCATCGCCTCGACGAAATTGTCAAAGGCAAAGGTCTTGGTGATCGCATCGCGGCCATCGACCATGGTCCAGCCATTGGCAAAGAGCGGCCCCAACAGTGGCCCCCGGGTTTCTTCGGACAAACGTTCGGTCATTCCCGCTCCTCTACTTGTGCCCGTCTGAATGGGCCGTAATCGGTCAAGATCTCGATCTCTTCATCCACTGCCGCGCGCTCCGCCTCCAGATACCGGGCCACCGCATCGGCAAAGCCCGGGTCGCCAACCCAATGCAGGCTGTGCGTCACCGCCGGCAGATAGCCGCGCGCCAGCTTGTGCTCGCCCTGCGCCCCGGCCTCGACCCGGGCCAGACCATGGGCGATGGCCCAGTCGATGGCGCGATAATAACACAGTTCGAAATGCAGGCAGGGGTGATGTTCGACGCAGCCCCAATAACGGCCGAAAAGCGCCTCGCGCCCGATGAAGTTCAACGCGCCCGCCACCGGAACCCCGTCGCGTTCGGCCAGCACCAGCACCATGTCATCGGCCATCGTCTGATGAGCGATGTCGAAAAACGCCCGCGTCAGATAGGGCGAGCCCCATTTGCGCGCGCCGGTATCCTGGTAGAAGCGCCAGAACGCATCCCAGTGTTCAGGTCTGAGATCACTGCCGGTCAATTCTCGGATCTGGCCACCGAAGCCCTGCGCCTGGGCGCGCTCCTTGCGGATCGCCTTGCGCTTGCGCGAGGACAGCGCCGCCAGGAAACCGTCGAAATCGGCATACCCGTCATTGACCCAGTGAAACTGTTGCGAGACCCGGTGCATCAGCCCCATTTCGGCGCCTGCTTCGGCCTCTGCCTCGGTGCAAAAGGTGACATGCAGGCTGGAGACATTGTTGTTGGCCGCCAGTTGTACCGCGCCCTGCACCAGCGCCGATTGGCCGATACCTTCATATCCCGGACGCACCAGCAGGCGCCGGCCGGTCGCGGGTGTGAACGGAACCGTAATCTGCAGCTTGGGGTAATAGTGCCCGCCTGCCCGTTCATAGGCATGCGCCCAGCTGTGGTCGAAGATGTATTCGCCCTGGCTGTGGGATTTCACATACATCGGCGCGACGGCGATCATCATGCCATCCAGATGAGCGGTCAGATATTGCGGCTGCCAGCCAGTGCCGCGCCCGACCGATCCGCTCTCCTCCAGCGCGCTCAGGAAGCGGTGAGTCGTGAACGGGTCACGCGGCGGGCCGCCATCGGCACTTTCGGGACAGGCGCAGGCATCCCAGTCCGCCGCCGCGATCGCTGTCAGCGACGGCACTATCTGAACCTCGATCTGCGCCTGATCCATGCCGGCCTCCTTGCCGGTTAATCTGTGCTGGCGCGCGAAGGGATCAAGCCGCGTAGCCCTCGAAGGTGATATTGTCGGCGACCCGGCGCGCCTCGGCCTCTTGCTCTGCCGAGCGTACCGTCCAGCACAGGACCGGCACACCACGAGACTTCAACTCTGCCACGCGCGGGCGGGCAAGGTCCTCGACCTCGTGGCTGATGAAGCTGGCGCCAACCCGGTCGTAATCGGGGATGTCGCGCAGCCGCTCGCAGGTCGCCAGCGACAGCGGCCATTCGGCGGGATCGTAGGCGCTGGTCACCAACCCGCGCGGCAGATCGGGGGCAAACCGCGCCATTGCCGCGATACTGTGCGGGTTGAAGGACATGACCGCAACCGGACCGTGATATCCACTCAACGCCTCGGCGGTGGCTTGTTCCAGCGGCCCCACATCCGGCCCCATGCCGCCATCCTGATCCTTGAGTTCGATCAGCAACGGCACCCGACCAGCCACCAGGTCGAGGATTTCGGTCAACGTCGGGATGCCCTCGCCATCGCCATGCAACAGCGCAATTCCAGCGGCCTCGGCAGCGGAGATCTGGCGGATCGGGCCGGGCCGGCCTGTCAGCCGGCCCATGTCATAATCGTGGAACACCATCGCCTGCCCGTCGCGCGTGAGTTGCAGGTCGATCTCGATCCCATAGGCAGCCTCGATCGCCGCGCGGATGGCCGCGCGGCTGTTCTCGGGCCGTCCGGCGGCGATATCGTGATATCCGCGATGGGCGATGGGTCTCCCCAGCAGCGCGGCGGGCAGTTCAGGCGTCATTTGACCTCGAAGATACCTTCGATTTCGACCGCAACGCCCAACGGCAGCGCAGCAGCGCTGACGGCCGAACGCGAATGCCGTCCAGCATCGCCCAGCGCCTCGACCAGGAAATCAGAGGCGCCGTTGATCACCTGCGGTTGCGCGGTGAAATCGGCGGTCGAATTCACAAAGCCGGTCAGCTTGATAACACGCACCAGCTGATCCAGATCCCCGCCACAGGCGGCCTTGACCTGCGCCAACAGGTTGATCGCACAGCGCTTGGCGGCGGCGGCACCGGCATCGACCTCCATGTCATCGCCCAGCTTGCCGGTGATCAGGCCATTCTCGTCATTCGAGATCTGACCCGAGACATAGACGGTATTGCCGATCTTGACGAAAGGCACGTAGTTGGCCGCTGGTGCCGGCGCATTGGGCAGGGTCACCCCCAGGCTGGCCAGCTTGTCCTCATATCCCATGGCGTGCGTCCTCCTGTTCGCATTGACGGGCGGACGCTAGCCGGGAACGTCCGCCACGAAAAGGGCCAAAGATCAGGTTTCCCGGAACGCCTTGGTGAAATAGTCCGCCAGCGGCTTGACTAAATAATAGATCGGCGACTGGTCGGCGGTACGGATAAAGGCCTCGACCGGCATACCCGGGATCAGGGCGGCGCCCGGTGGCAGCTTGTCGGTCTCCCCCTCGTTCAGCTCGATCTCGACCCGGTAATAGGAGGCTCGGCTGGCCTCGTCGACAAAGGCATCGGCCGAGATTTGCATGACCGTGCCGATCAGTTCCGGCGTCAGGCGCTGATCCAGCGCCGAGAACCGCAGCGTGACCGGCTGGTCAACGTGTATCTGGTCGATATGGATGGTTTCAACCTTGGCCGCGATCACCAGTGGGCGGTCTTGAGGCACCAGGAATAGCACCGGCTCGGCGGGCCGGATTACCGAGCGCGGCGTATGCACCTGCAAGCCATAGACGATGCCGGACACCGGCGCCTTGATATCCAGCCGCGAGAGCTGCTCCAGAAGCGAGCGGCGCTGTTCGGCCAGTTCCAGTTCGCGATATTGCAGATCACGCAACCGGGTGATCGCCTCCTCGCGCTGGCGTGTCCCCAGTTTCAGGATCTCGATGTCGATTTCGGTGATACGACCCTCTTGCTGCGCCTGCGAGGCAATAAGCTCGCCCAACGAACCCTCAAGCTCTGCCTTGGTGCGCTCCAGGCTCAACACCCGTCCGGCCTGGGCCAGCCCCTTGTCCAGCAGCGATTGCTGGCTGGTCAGTTCCTCTTCGATCAGCTCCAGCTGCGAGCGGCGCGAGCGCTGTTGCGCCACGATCCCTTCGATCTGGTTGCCGATCTGACCGCGCCGCTTTTCAAGCTGTTCGGTTTCCTTGGTGACCGATTCCTGCCGGGCACGGAACAGGCGTTCCTGCCCGTCGAGCAATTCGGCGACTTCGGCGCGCGCGCGCGCAGCCTCCAGCAATTCGTCGTCGAAGATGATCTCGGAATTGCTGTCACGTTCGGCCTCCAGCCGACCGCGCCGGGCCATCAGCTCGAACAGCTGGCCCTCGGTGATCAACAGTTGCGAGGTCAGCAGATTGGCGTCTAGCCGGATCAGGGTCTGGCCCTCGGGCACGGTATCGCCCTCGTCCACCAGGATTTCTGCGACCACACCACCGTCGAGATGCTGCACCACCTGTCGATTCCGATCGACCTCGATCTGCCCACCGGCCACCACCGCTCCAGCTATCTGGCTCAGTACGGCCCAAGTTCCAAAGCCTCCTACAAGCACCACCAGCCCGATAAGACCAAGGATGATCGGCTTTCGGGCAGAGATTTCTTGCGCGCTCATCGGACGCCCCCCATTGTCTTGTTGGTTTTGAGGGCCTGGTGGTTGGTCACCATCTCTCGCAGGACCTGATCCTTGGGACCAAATGCGGTTCGGACGCCGTGATCGAGCACCAGCAACATGTCACATTCCGCAATCGCCGCCGGGCGATGAGCCATAATCAACACAGATTTCCCGGCCTCTTTCAGAGTCTTTATAGCCTTGTTCAGCGCTATCGAGCCTTCATTGTCGAGATTCGAATTCGGCTCATCCAGAATGACGATCACGGGATCGTCGTACAACGCGCGAGCCAGGCCAACCCGTTGCATCTGGCCGCCCGACAGGCGCCCGCCCCCGGCCGTTATGTGCGTGTCATAGCCATCGGGCAACTGCAGGATCATGTCATGCACTGCGGCCTTGGTCGCGGCTTCGACTACCTTTTTCGCGTCGGGTTCCCCGCTGAGACGGGCGATATTCTCGGCGATCGTACCCTCGAACAGTTGCACCCGTTGAGGTAGATAGCCGATGTGCTGACCCAGCACGTCAGGATCGTATTGCTCGATCGCCGCACCATCCAGCCGCACTGTCCCACCCGCAGGTTTCCACACCCCGGTCAGCGCGCGCGCCAGCGTCGACTTACCTGATCCCGAAGGGCCGATCACCCCGACCGCCTGCCCCGGCTGCACCGTAAAGCTGACAGTTTTGAGCTGCGCCCTCGTGTCCCCAGGGGGCACGACGGTCAACGACTGAACATCCAGTTTGGCCTTGGGTTTCGGCAGGTCCATGCGTTTGTTTTCCGGCCGAACCTTTTCCAGCAACTCACTCAAGTTCGACCAACCTTTGAGCGCACGCTGCACAACCTGCCACTGGTTTACGATCATCTCGACCGGCGCCAATGCGCGCCCCATCAGGATCGAGGCAGCGATCATCGCGCCCGGCGTCACTTCACCCTGGAGCACAAGATAGGCCCCCAGGCCCAACATGGCGGATTGCAGGAACAGGCGCAGCGTTTTCGTCAGGGTCGAGAAACTGCCCAGGACGTCACTGGCACTCAATCCATCCTTCAAAGAAGCGACCCGAGATTTGCGCCAGCGGCCGAACGCGGCCCCTCTCATGCCCATGGATTGAATGGTTTCCGCCTCGGTCCTTATCTCTTCGCCCATTTTGGCCGCCTGGTTCGAGGCGATGGCCGCATGCAAGGCAGGTTTGCGCGAAACCAGCTGGTTAATCCCGGTTATCGCAATCAGCAGGACTCCGCCTACAAGCGCAAGCAAGCCCAGCCACGGGTGAAAAATGGCGATCGCAAACAGAAAGATCGGCGTCCATGGCAAGTCAAAGATCGACATCGCAACCGGCGAGGCGATGAAACGTTGTACTGACTCCAGATCGGCCAACCCGGTCTGCGCCAGCGGATCCTGTGCCACCGCCGAGCGCCGCACCATGGCATCGAACACACGATGGTCCAGTGCCTCCTGAAACCGTGCACCGGCGCGCGACATCACCCTGCCCCGCGTGTAATCCAGTATGCCCATGACACCATAAAGGAAAACCACCAGCAGCGACAACGCGACCAGGGTCTGTTCTGAGCGGCTGCCCAAAACGCGGTCATAGACCTGCAACATGTAAAGCGGCCCGGTCAGCATCAGAAGGTTGGCAAAGAAGCTGAACAAGGCGACAAACCAATAGAGGCCCCGGCTTTGCCGGCGCGCTGCGCGCAGCTCTTCGGCACCGTGCAGATGTGATTTTGGTTTCATGTCACCTCGGTTCCAATTCTTGGGCGTCCCTTTGTGGACACATTTACGATATCCAAAGGGCGGGGTAGAACCGACCCTGTTTCAAATCGACGGAAGATAAACTATGTGTCTCCAATGCATCCGCAGAAACACATCGTAGTCGCGCTGATTTCAAGCCCAAATCGCAAATAAACTCGTAGGTTACATACCGAGACCGACATGTCCAAATTCTCCACCTCCTTTGTCAGGGTCAGCCTGGTATCATTGATTGCGATTCTGGCCGCGTGCACAGGACCCGCACCGGAATCGGATGGTGGTAGCCGGGTCCATGACCCCTATGAAAACACAAATCGCTCGATACACAACTTCAACCGGGGGGTCGACAAGGCGCTTTTTCGCCCAGCGGCCAAGGGATACGTCACCGTCGTGCCGCGTCCGATGGTGAACTCGTTCAACATGTTTGCCGAGAACCTGTCGCTGCCGGGACAGGCGGTGGACTATCTTCTGCAGGGCAAACCCAAGGAAATGGGCACCACGCTGTTCCGCTTTGTGGTGAACTCGACCGTCGGCTTTGCTGGACTGGCAGATCCGGCCAGCGATTTCGAGATCCCGCGCGCCGATACCGATTTCGGCGAAACCCTGCATGTCTGGGGCGTGGCCGAGGGGCCCTATCTGGAATTGCCCCTTTATGGGCCCTCGACGGCGCGCGACGCGGTCGGTGTGGTGGTCAACCTGTTCACAAATCCCGTCGACTTTGCTCCGACCCGTCCGATCAACAACCTGGGGCTTTATGCCGAAGTGGTCCGTCGCCTGGGTGATCGCGGTCTCTACTCCGATACAGTCGATTCGATTCTCTATGGCAGCTCCGACAGTTACGCCCAGCTTCGCCTGATCTATCTGCAAAACCGCCGATTTGAACTGGCAGGTGATGACGAGGATGCCTATCTGGGTCTCTACACCGACCCCTATGCGGATCCCGGTTCTACCGCAGTGACCGACCCCTACGAGGACCCTTATGCCGAGTAAGCTCTTTTCCCGCCGCTCTTTCGTTTCCACCGTCTGTGTCGGCCTTACCGCGCTGGCACTGCCGCTGCCGGCCTTGGCCCTGACCGAGGCACGCGCGGCCTCGCTAGTCAACGAAGTGGTGAACGAGATCAACCGTGTCATCGCCTCGGGAAAGTCCGAAAGTGCGATGATCCGCGATTTCGAGAAACTGTTTGTTCGCTACGGCGATGTGCCGATCATGGCGCGCTATGCGTTGGGGCCGGACGCACGCACAGCCTCTCCTGCACAGCTGCGGTCCTTTACCCAGGCGTTTCAGGGGTACATCTCGCGCAAATATGGCAAACGGTTCCGCGAGTTCATCGGCGGTGAGGTGACCGTCAAGACCGCGCGCAAGATCAAGGCAGGTTACGAGGTCAAGACCTCGGTCAAGCTGCAAGGTCAGGCACCGTTTGACGTGACCTTTCTGGTTTCGGACAAATCCGGCAAGGACAAGTTCTTCAACATGTTCATCGAAGGGGTGAACCTGTTGTTGACCGAGCGCACCGAGATCGGCTCGATGCTGGATCGACGCAAGGGCGACCTGAACGCGCTGATCCGCGATCTGGCCAGCGCGGGGTAACCCCGCGCCCGGCCCGGACCTGTCAGTTACCGAACAGATCCCGCAGCAACTGATCTACCGCCTGACCAAACCCACCCTTGGGCTCTTGCGGTTTGGGTTGGGCAATCGGCTTGGGCTGGCGCGGCGCCTGCATCGGCAGCGGATTCACAGGGGTGCCCTCGTGTACACGGATCATGGTCTCGTGCCAGATCTCCGCCGGCAATCCGCCGCCGGTAACCCCCTTGAGCGGCGTGTTGTCGTCATATCCCATCCAAACACCGGCCACGTAGTCGGCAGTAAAGCCGATGAACCAGGCATCGCGGGCGGCCTGGGTGGTGCCGGTCTTGCCCGCAGCGGGACGCCCCGGCAACGCGGCGCGACGGCCCGAGCCTTCGGAGATCACCTTTTCCATCATCCAGATCAGCTGCGCAGCGGCGTCCTTGTTGATCACCCGTTCACCGATGCCGGTTCCGGTCGCCATCAGCACCTCGTTCTCGCCCTGTAGGCGCAGCTCGGTCAGACCGTAAGGTTCTACCGAAGATCCGCCGTTCAGGATGCCGGCATAGGCGCCCGTCATCTCGATAAGCGAGCTTTCCGAGGCACCCAGAGCCAGCGCCGGACCCGCCGCCAGATCGCTTTCGATGCCGAAATCGCTAGCCACCTTGCGTACGTTATCAAGCCCCATCGCCTCGGCCACCTTGACCGCGGGCACGTTCAGCGAGTCCTTCAGCGCATCGGCCAGCGTGACCCGGCCATAATGCTTGTTGGTATAGTTCTTGGGGCACCATTGCCCCGAACCGGCGATAGTTATGCAATAGGGTTCATCCACCACGGTATCCAGCGGTGAGTGACCCAGCTCCAGCGCGGTCGCATAGACAAAGGGCTTGAACGACGACCCGGTCTGGCGCGCCGCCTGAGTGGCGCGGTTGAATGCGCCGGTGACCTTTGTGTCGCGCCCCCCGACCATGGCACGCACAGCACCATCGGCGGACATCACCACGATTGCGGCCTGCGCCTTGGACCCATCGCGCACCTTTTCCTGGAACACGAAACGCATCGCTTCTTCGGCCGAGGTCTGGATGCGCTGGTCAAGCGTGGTGCGGATGATTACGTCTTCGGTGGTGTTGCCGCCGAAATAATCGGGGAGCTCGCTCATCACCCAGTCGGCGAAATAGCCCCCCGCCTGGGCGGCAGCGGCCTCGGACAGGCGGGCCGGATTGGCGCGGGCGTCATCGGCCTGAGCCGCGGTCAGGTATCCCTGCTCTTCCATCAACGCCACCACGACGCGTGCCCGCTCCTGCGAGCGCGTGAGGCTGTTGGTGGGCGCATAGCGGGTCGGCGCCACCAGAAGCCCGGCCAGCATAGCCGCCTCGGCCGGGTCCACCTGGGCCGATGATTTACCGAAGTAACGTTGGCTGGCTGCCTCGAAACCACGCGCGCCAGCACCCAGGAAGGCACGGTTCAGATAGATGTTGAGGATCTCGTCCTTGCTGTACTTGGCCTCCATCGCGAGGGCATAAACGGCCTCCTTGACCTTGCGCCACAGCGAACCGCGACGGCAGTCGGATTCGTACTCCGCTTCGGATTTCCATTCGTCGGGGTCAAAAGGCACCCCCAGGCACAGAAGTTTCGCGGTCTGCTGGGTGATGGTCGATCCGCCATGTCCAGACAGCGGACCGCGCCCCTCGCGCAGGTTGATCCGCACCGCACTGGCCACCCCGCGGGGGCTGATGCCGACATGGTAGTAGAACCGCTTGTCCTCGGTCGCGACGACCGCGTTCTTGAGATGTGGCGAGACAGTATCTGTGGTGATCACCCCGCCGAACTGATCGCCGCGCCAGGCAAAAACATCTCCCTCGCGGTCGAGGAGTGTGACCGACCCGCGCGCGCGCCCGTCCAGTAAAGCGGTCACGTCAGGCAGGGTCGAATAAACCAACGCCACGGCCAAACCGATCAGCAACATCACGATCATCCCGATCCGCCAGGCAAAGCCCCAGATCAGGCCGAAGATCCAGCCAAAGAACCGCCCGATCCAGCCCAGCGGGCCGCTGCGACCGGGGCGTTTGGGAGGTGGCGCCTTGCGCTTGGGCGCGGGTTTTCTCTTGGGCCCGGTCTTGGCGGCCGGTTTGCCCTTGGTCTGATATCGCTTGTCCGCGACAAGCTGCGATTTGCGACGCTTGGAATCCGTCATGCCCATTCTGCCCGGTCTTTGCCTGTGCCGCACCATAGCGCGGGTGGACAGTACTGTTGAGGTGTGTTTTTCCCGATCTTCCCCTTTAATCCCCGATGATTTTTTGTGCACCTGCGCGCAGATGTGCAAAAAATGTGCAACTTTCCGCGATTCCGACCCCGATTTCGCCGAGATTTCGTTCCGAAACCGCCTCTGACGCTGTCTTTCTGCAAGTGCAAACACGCCGGATACGCCGGCTGAACGAAGGGGAAAGACGTGAAACTGATCATTGCAACGATCAAACCGTTCAAGCTGGACGAGGTGCGCGAAGCGCTGACCGAGGCCGGCATACGCGGCATGATGGTCACCGAGATCAAGGGCTTCGGCACCCAGTCGGGCCATACCGAGATTTATCGCGGCGCGGAATACACCGTGAACTTCGTGCCCAAGATCAAGCTGGAACTGGTCGTCGCCGACCAGATGGCCGAGCAGATCGCCGACACCATCGCCCGCACCGCCCGCACCGGAAAGATCGGTGATGGCAAGATTTTCGTCCTCGACGTCGAGCAGGCCCTGCGCGTGCGCACCGGGGAAACCGACGACGACGCGCTGTAAGCCGACCGTCAGAATCATCCAAGGGAACCAAAGCCATGACGCTTATCAAGACACTTCTTCCGGCGGCGGCGCTGATCGTGCTGCCCACGCTGGGCCTGACCCAGGAGGCCGCAGCGGACACTACCCCGCCGAACGAGGAAATCGGCTATATCTTCACCACCTTCATGTTCCTGGTCTCGGGCTTTCTGGTCATGTGGATGGCCGCGGGCTTTACCATGCTCGAGGCCGGGCTGGTGCGCCAGAAGAACGTGACCATGCAGCTGACCAAGAATATCGCGCTGTTTTCGCTGGCGGCGCTGATGTATTACCTGATCGGCTATAACCTGATGTATCCGGGCGATGGCTGGTCGATCGACGGTGTTCTGGGCGCCTTCTCGCCCGCTGCGATGGAACCGGTGGGCCTGGCCGATACCGAGACCGACCTGACCTATGCCTCGGTCGGATCGGATTTCTACTTTCAGCTGATGTTCTGCGCCACCACCGCCTCGATCGTGTCGGGCACGCTGGCCGAACGGATCAAGCTGTGGCCCTTCCTGATCTTCGTGCTGGTACTGACCGGGCTGATCTATCCCATCCAGGCGTCGTGGAAATGGGGCGGCGGCTTCCTTGACGGTGCGGGTTTCCTCGACTTTGCCGGCTCGACCGTGGTGCATTCGGTCGGTGGCTGGGCAGCACTTGCCGGTGCCCTGATCCTGGGTCCGCGTCTGGGCAAGTACAAGGACGGTCGCGTGATCCCCTTCATGGGCTCGAACCTGCCGCTGGCCACGCTGGGCACGTTCATCCTGTGGCTGGGTTGGTTCGGCTTCAACGGTGGCTCGCAGCTGTACATGGATACCGCCGGGAACGTCGCCGATATCAGCCGCATCTTTGCCAACACCAACACCGCCGCTGCCGGTGGGGCCATTGCGGCGCTGCTGCTGACGCAGCTGCTCTACAAGAAGGTCGACCTGACCATGGTGCTGAACGGCGCGCTGGCCGGTCTGGTGTCGATCACCGCCGAGCCGCTGACCCCGGGCCTGGGCTCGGCCACCCTGATCGGTGCCGTGGGTGGCGTGATCGTAGTGTTCGCCGTGCCCTTCCTTGATCGGCTCAAGATCGACGATGTGGTCGGCGCCATTCCGGTGCACCTGATGGCCGGTATCTGGGGCACGCTCGCGGTCTGCCTGACCAATGGCGACGCAAGCTTGGGCACCCAGCTTTATGCCATCATCGTGGTCGGTGTGTTCACCTTTGTCGTATCGGGTGTGGTCTGGTTCATCCTCAAAGCAGTCATGGGCATCCGTGTCAGCGAAGAGGAAGAGATCAACGGGCTCGACATGGCAGAACTGGGCATGGAGGCCTATCCCGAATTCTCGAAAAGCTGACCTTCCTTCCTCACCATTGGTGAGACCTTGCCCGGGCCATCGTGCCCGGGTCTTTTTTGTGCCCGACACTTGACGAATCAATTACGGATATTCTTTATCCGTATTTATGAAACACACCGAAGGACTGGAATGGGCGGCGCATGCCTGTAGCCTGCTGGCCGCCCTGCCCCCCGATACATCCCTGCCCGCGCGGTTGCTGGCCGAATTCTTTGACCTGCCCGAGCCGTATCTGGCCAAGCAGATGCAGAAACTGTCGGCGGCGGGCATTGTCGAAACCCGCCGCGGGCCGCGCGGCGGCTATGCCTTGGCCCGCGCCCCGGCCGAGATCACGCTGTTGCAGATGGTGCAGGCCATCGACGGCGAGACGCGGCATTTCACCTGTACCGAGCTCCGCCGCTGCGGGCCCAGCGGCGTGGCCGATGACAAATACCTGCGCCCCTGCGGCATCGCCCGATCCATGTGGCGGGCCGAGGCGGCGTGGCGGCGCGAACTGGCCGGTGTGACGCTGTCCGATATCCTGAAGATGGGGATGCAGGACACCCCACCGGAACAGGCCGCCAAGGCGCTGGCCTGGTTCCAAGACAAACTTTCGCAAGACACGACCGCCAAGGAGTAGGCGCCATGATCGCCCGCAAGATTCACCGCTGGAACGGGGCGGTGTTTGCCGCTTTCCTGCTGCTGCATTTCATCACCCACCTGTCCGGGCTATGGGGCGTGAACGCCTATAACGCCACCCAGGATGCACTGCGCCTGATCTATCGCAACCCGGTGGTCGAACCGCTGGTTCTCGCCTCGGCGCTGGCGCAGATGGGTCTGGGCCTGAAACTGCTGACCGCCCGTATCCGGCGCGGGCTGCGCGAACCCTGGGCCCGGGCACAGGCGATCTCGGGTGGGGTGGTTCTCTATTTCATGACCGAGCACCTGATCGCGTTGGTGCTGGCGCGCTGGGTCGATGGGCTGGACACCAATTTCTACTGGCCCGCCTCGGTGATGAGCGGCGCGCCCTTCACCTGGTATTTCATCCCCTATTACAGCCTGGGCGTGATTGCCCTGTTTGTGCATCTGGGTTGTGCCTTGCGGCTGATCCTGCTGCGCCGGGGCGCACGGGGACAGGCCCGCGCGGCGTTCTGGGGCATCGTGCTGGCAGGGATCACCGTCGCCTGGCTGATCGTGGCGATGTTGCTGGGGGCGTTCTACGAGATCACGCTGCCGCCCGAATGGCTGGCCTATCTGCACCAGTTCGTGCCGGGCTTTACCCCCTGAAACGACCAAAGGCCGCCCGTCGGGGCGGCCTTTGCCATTGGGCGCTGGGGCTCAGATCCCGGCGTCGATGATTGCCTTGGCCAGGATCGGCACCGTCTTGGCGTTCAGCCCGGCAATATTCATCCGGCTGTCGCCCACCATGTAGATGCCGAACTCGGTCCGCAGCTTCTCGACCAGCTCGGGCGCCGCGCCGATGCGCGAGAACATGCCGCGATGCTGCGCGATGAAGCCGAACCGGTCCGAGCCGCTCAGCCGCTGCAACTCGTCGGCCAATTGCTGACGCAGACCCAGCATCGACAGTCGGATTTCCTCCAGCTCGGCCATCCAGTCGGCGCGCAGCGCGTCGTCGTTGAGGATCGTCGTCACCACCCGCGCGCCGTGATCGGGCGGGAAGGAATAGTTCTGGCGGTTCAGAAACGCCAGCGTCGCCTGGTTCAGTGCGGTCTGGCCGCTGTCCTGGCTCACCGCCATCAACAGGCCGGTCCGCTCGCGGTAGACACCGAAGTTCTTCGAGCAGGACGCCGCGATCAGGCATTCCTTGACCGACGCGGCCACCAGCCGGGTGCCCTGCGCATCTTCCTCCAGCCCGTCGCCAAAGCCCTGATAGGCGATGTCGATCATCGCAACCAGACCCTTGGCGTTGATCAGCTTCACCACCTCTTGCCACTGGCTCAGGTTCAGGTTGGCGCCGGTCGGGTTGTGGCAGCAGCCATGCAGCAGCACCACGTCGCCCGCGCGCGCCTGACCAAGGTCGGTCAGCATGCCCTCGAAATCGACCCCACGGCTTTCGGCATCGAAATAGCGATAGGGCACCATGGTCATGCCCAGATAATTCAGGATCGAGATATGGTTGGGCCAGGTCGGGTCCGACACGAAAACCCGCGCCTCGGGGCTGGCCATCTTGATCAGCTCGAACGCCTGCCGACAGGCACCGGTGCCACCCGGTGTGGCCGCAGCGCCGACATTTGCGCGCGGCACCGCGTCGCCCAGGATCAGCTTGATCATCGCATCCGAATAGGCCGGATCGCCAATCAACCCGGTATAGGATTTGCTCTCCTGTTGCTCCCACACGATCTTTTCGGCGGCCTTCACGGCGCGCATCACCGGGGTCACGCCCTCGGCGTTCTTGTAGACGCCAACGCCCAGGTCGATCTTGTCGGTGCGCGGATCGTCCTTGTACATCTGCATCAATGCAAGGATCTTGTCCGCAGGCTGCGCCTTGAGGTTTTCGAACATCAGTTCTCTCCAGTTGCGACGGGCAGGGTCGGGAAGGCACCCCATTCAGCCCAGGAGCCGTCATAAAGCGAGTGATCGGTCTTGCCCATGCGCTGAAGCGCCAGGCTGAGAATCGCCGCCGTCACGCCCGACCCGCAGGTGGTGATCACCGGCTTGGACAGATCGACACCCGCGGCCTCGAACACGGCGCGGCAGTCGGCGGGCGATTTCATCGTACCGTTCTTGGTCAAGAGCGTGGCAAAGGGCACGTTCTTCGACCCCGGGATATGGCCGCCACGCAGACCCGGGCGCGGTTCGGGATCGGTTCCGGCAAAGCGCCCGGCCGAGCGGGCATCGACGATCTCGTGATCATTGAGCTTGGCCGCCGCCGACACTTGCGTGACATCCCGCAACAGGTGGTTCTGGACGCGAACAGTCATGTGCCGGTCACGGATCACCGGTGGCAGGTCCTCGATCGGATGCCCCTCGGCCTGCCACTTCGGCAGACCGCCATCCAGCACCGCGATATTGTCCTGCCCCATCAGCTTGAACAGCCACCACACCCGCGCCGCCGATTGCAGGCCAAGCGTGTCATAGACCACCACCTGATGGCCATCGCCCACGCCCATCGCCCGCAGGCGCGACATGAATTTCTCGACCGGCGGCACCATATGCGGCAGGTCCGAGCGGTGGTCCGAGATATCGTCGATATCGAAGAACCGTGCGCCGGGGATATGGGCGGCATCATATTCAGCCTTGGCGTCACGTCCCAGATGCGGCAGGTGCCAGGACCCGTCGAGAATCCGCAGATCGGGATCCTTCAGATGGGCGGCGAGCCAGTCGGTGGAAACCAGTGTTTTCGGATCGTCCTGCATAAATGCCTCCCGATTGCGCGCATTCTGTCCCTACCGAACCCGAGACACGGGTTCAAGCGGGGATGGCGGGCCTGCGATGCGCTGTCACTGGCCCTTCGCCCTGCGCGATGATACGCGCGATTGCCGCGGCGGTCGGCTCATAAGCGACCGCCATGTCATTGGCATTGGCGTGCAGGATGCGGTCGGCATCCGCGACGAGTGCCACGTGACCGCTCCAGAACAGCAGGTCGCCACGCTGAGGCTGGGTGCCAGGCGCCAGCAAGGTGCCGACCGCGCGCGATTGCGGGCCGCTGTCGCCGGGGCAGGGGTGACCACAGGCCAGCAGCGCCGCCTGCACCAGCCCCGAACAGTCGATCCCCCAGCGACTGTCCCCACCCCAGAGATAAGGCGTGCCCAGAAACAGCTCGGCCACTGCCACGGGGTCGGTCAGCGTCTTGCCCATCGGGGTCAGATGCTGCACCGGGATATGGCCCTGCGCCGTTTCTGCGAACCGGCCCGACACCGCGCGCACCCTGACCCGTGACCCGAAACTCAGCGCCATCAGGTCGGGGCTTTTCAGGTCGGCGCGGGCATAGGCATGGGTTGCGGGCGCACTGACCCAATGGGTCGGCGCCTCCTCTGCGCCCAGAGTATCGGCGCGCAACCAGCCCTCGTAGCCGTCCTTGTCGGCGCGGATACGGGCCCAGTCGCCCAGGGTTTCCAGCACCTCGACCCGTGCACCCAGCAGAACCTGCCGTTCTCGCGGCCCCTCCGGGTGGCGCAACAGGTCGACGACCGGGCGCAGGATGCAGGGGCCGCTCACAGGTTCAGCATCCGTGGCAGCGCCGCCAACAGCGCTCGCGGCCCCTGACCCAAGCCACCCTTGGGACGACCCGGCGCCTTGACCGGCTGCCAGCCATAGATGTCGAAATGCATGTAGCGCGCGTCGACAAAGCGGCGCAGGAACAGCGCGGCGGTGATCGACCCGGCGAAACCGCCGCCGGGTGCGTTGTCCAGATCTGCGATGCCCGGCTCGATCATCTCTTCATAAGGAGTGTGGAACGGCATTCGCCAGACCGGATCCGCCGCGCCTGCCGCCGCCTCGGCCAAGGCCTGCGCGGCGCTGTCGTCATCGCTGTAGAAGGGCGCCAGATCGGGGCCAACCGCGACCCGCGCGGCCCCGGTCAACGTCGCCATCGAGATCACCAGATCGGGCGCGCCCTCATCCGCCAGTGCCAGCGCGTCAGCCAGCACCAGCCGCCCCTCGGCATCGGTATTGTTGATCTCGACCGTCAGCCCCTTGCGCGAGGTCAGGATGTCGCCGGGGCGGAACGCATTGCCCGACACCGCGTTTTCCACCGCTGGAATCAGAACCCTGAGCTGCACCGGCAGATCCAGCGCCATGATCATCCGCGCCAGGCCCAGCACATTGGCCGCCCCGCCCATGTCCTTTTTCATCAGGGCCATGCTGTTGCCCGGCTTGAGGTTCAGACCACCGGTGTCGAAACAGACCCCCTTGCCCACCAGCGTCAGTTTCGGACCGCTCTCGCCCCGGCGTAGCTCGATCAATCGCGGCGCGCGGGCGGCGGCGCGTCCGACCGCATGGATCATCGGGAAGTTGTGGCTGAGCAGATCGTCGCCGACAATCGCGGTACAGGTGGCGCAGAACTCTGCCGCCAGCGACTCGACGGCCGCGTGCAGCGCATCGGGACCCATATCTTGCGCCGGGGTGTTGATCAGGTCACGGATCAGCGCCTCGGATACCGCCATCGCCTCGATCCGGGCGGCATCGACCCCGGCGGGGGCCACCAGACGGGCCTGGACCGGAGACTGCCCCTTGTACCGGTCAAACGCATAACCGGTCATCAGCCAGCCGAAGCATTCGGCCTCGGCCTGGGCTGCGGGCAGGCCCGAGGCGATGCGCCAGATGCCTTCGGGCAGTTTCTCGGCCGCAGCGGCCAGCACGAACCGTTTGCGGGCGCGAGTCTGGGCGCTGCCATATCCCGCCAGCGCCATGACGGGCGCACCAGCCTCGCCCGGAATCGGCAGCGCCTGGCCGATGGCTCCGGTAAACCCGCTCGCCTTGACCCAGGTCGCGACGGGCGCGGGTTGATCTTGCAGCCACCCCTCCAGAGCGGCCTGTTCGACGACATGAAGCGGCAGCGCATCCGCATCGGCGGGGGCGAAACTGAGGGGCATCTGCGACCTTTCCAACATGGTGACAGGTCCAGACTATCGGGCCTGCCGTGACCTGCAAGCCCTCAGATCACCGGGCTAGATCGACAGATCCTGCTGGTCCCAGACCTCGGTCAGGGATTTCTCGCCGACCCGGATCAGCCGGTAAAGCACGGCGCTGGTGGCGACATAGTCGCCATTGTCGATGGCGTCGGTGACCTGACGCGCAACACGGGCCAGCGCCACCATGCCGATCTGTTCCGAGATCGCAATCAGCGACCGGGCGCATTTGCGCAGCGCCGTCCAGTCGCGCGCGCGCCACAGCCGTTCGCAATTGGTCAACCGCACCGCCAGCTCCTCTATCGCGCGACAGACGACATCCTCGGCCCCGGCGTCTCCCAATTGCCGATAGAGCCCGCCCAGCCGATCCGGATCCAGCCTTACGGACTCGCTTTGCACAAGCGTGATTACTTCAACCACCACATCTCACCCCAAAGTCCTGTGCCCCCACGACACGTCTGGCATTCTGGTTTCAGAGAGGTTTTCAAAAGGTTTCCGCTGCGACGGGAAATACCTCGAATTTTCTTTCAAACTGGCCTAAAGGAAGCTGTCACGACAGGTCAGCGACAGGAAATTCAACGATGAAACTCGCCCGCCCTCTGCCCAATTATCTGGTCCAGCGCTACCATGGCTGGAAGGCGACAACCTATGCCGAAAACCAGGTCTGGTACCGGCGCTTGGCGACCGAGGGCCAGCGGCCACGCGCCATGGTGATCTCGTGCTGCGACAGCCGGGTGCATGTCACCTCGATCTTCGGGGCCGATCAGGGAGAGTTCTTTATCCACCGCAACGTCGCCAACCTGGTGCCGCCCTATCTGCCCGATGGCGACCATCACGGCACCAGCGCCGCGGTCGAATACGCGGTTACCGTGCTCAAGGTCGCGCACCTTATCGTTTTGGGCCATTCGCAATGCGGCGGTGTTCGCGGGTGTCTGGACATGTGCAAGGGTCACGCGCCCCAGTTGGAGGCCAAGGAGAGCTTTGTCGGGCGCTGGATGGATATCCTCAAGCCGAAATACGATCATGTGGCCAAGATCGAGGACGAGGACGAGCAGGTTCGACAACTTGAAAAACACGCCGTCGTCGCCTCGCTGGAGAACCTGATGACCTTCCCCTTCATCGCCTCGGCGGTCGACGAAGGCAGCCTGAGCCTGCACGGCCTCTGGACCGATATCGGCGAAGGTGGCCTGCAATGCTACGAGCCGGCAGAGGAACGTTTCGTACCCGTCTGAGGCGGTCAGGACCTTGTTGTTCGTAACTTTGACCGGGCGCCAGCTGGACCCCTCCGCTCGTCACCGCATGGAAAAGGCGCCCGTCGGGCGCCTTCTGCATGTCCATCCAACCAGGTCTCAGGCGGCGAGCTGTGTTTCTCCGACCTGACCCCGCACCGAGCTGAAGACCGGTTTCGCCTTTTGCCTCGCGCGGTGTGCAAAGAGGTTGATCACCTCGCTTTCCATTTCGGCACCCTGACGGGTCAGCCGAAGATGTTGCAGCGCGGCGATACGGTTCTGGCGGGCTTTCTGGGCAAGGGTCTGGGTCATCTCTGTCACTCCTGAAAAATGTTGTTGAATGGTCGAGGTCAAGCGGCGTCGCCGGAGCTGCCCCAGGGATTCGAAACGAAAAAGACGCCGTTGGCGGTCCGCAACGCCCTGCCCCGCGAGCGCCAATCGGCGAGCGACAGGATGTTATCGGCATTGGGTTCGACGCCCGAAACGGGGGTTTGGATGTCGCGATGCGGGAAGGTGATGATGGTTGCCATTTTCGTTTTCCTCTATGTCCAGAGGCGATACCGCCTTGTTTTTTTCTTGATCGACCGGGTCAAACCGCTTGGGAGACTTGCCGCGATCCGGACTCTTTACACTTGCGCACAGTCTCGGCGACACATGTTGAGCACAACCTTTCCGGTACCTCTTTGAGGGTCTTTGGCCGGTAAGCCTTGCTGTGTTTGCCGAAGGTTCGACTTCCTGATGACTTAATACTTGGCCGCGATTCGGTCGGGAATCGCGCAAGATTGTGTCAAAAAAGTGATAAATCACACTAAAAACAAAAGTTTGTACTCGATCTGGCCAAAATTGGCCACGAATAAAACGAATTTTTGAGAATTCGGAAACAGGTCAACTTTGATCAAAAAGCCCAAGCCATCTCAATCATGAGTTGATTTGCGCCCTGAAGCCAACAAAAAACACCCCTGCCCAGATGAGCAGGGGTGTAGAACGATCTCTGGCTAAGCGCTGTCAGCCCTTTTTCAGGACCTCGCGACCCAGCAATTCGGCGATCTGAACCGCATTCAACGCCGCGCCTTTGCGCAGGTTGTCCGAGACGCACCACAGGTTCAGCCCGTTCTCGACGGTCGAATCCTGCCGGATGCGGCTGATGAAGGTGGCGAAATCGCCCACGCATTCCTTGGGCGTGACGTAGCCGCCGGGCTCGCGCTTGTCGATCACCATGATGCCGGGCGCTTCGCGCAGGATGTCGCGGGCCTCGTCCTCGTCCAGGAATTCCTCGAACTCGATGTTCACCGCCTCGGAGTGTCCGACAAAGACCGGCACCCGCACACAGGTCGCGGTGACCTTGATCGAGGGATCGACGATCTTCTTGGTTTCGGCGACCATCTTCCATTCCTCCTTGGTCGAGCCGTCTTCCATGAAGACGTCGATATGGGGAATGACGTTGAAGGCGATCTCCTTCTGGAACTTCTTCGGCGGCACGTCCGAGGTCGGGTTATAGACCGCCTTGGTCTGTTCCCACAGCTCGTCCATGCCTTCCTTGCCCGCGCCCGACACCGACTGATAGGTCGAGACGACGACGCGCTTGATCTTGGCGCGGTCATGCAGCGGCTTCAGCGCCACCACCATCTGCGCGGTCGAGCAGTTGGGGTTGGCGATGATCATCTTGTTCTTGTAGCCATGCACCGCCTGCGGGTTGCACTCGGGCACGATCAGCGGAATCTCGGGGTCGTAGCGGTAGAGCGAGCTGTTGTCGATCACCACGCACCCAGCCGCCGCCGCCTTGGGCGCATAGACCTTGGTCGCGTCCGAGCCGATGGCGAACAGCGCCATGTCCCAGCCGGTGAAATCAAAAGTGTCCAGATCCTGGGTCTTGATAGTCTTGTCGCCAAAGCTGACTTCGGTGCCCAGGGATTTACGGCTTGCCAACGCGGCAATCTCATCCACGGGGAACTGGCGCTCGGCCAGGATGTTCAGCATTTCGCGGCCCACATTGCCCGTGGCGCCAGCGACGACGACGCGATAACCCATTTTCTTGTTTCTCCAGATATACCCGGTCGCCTTGACCGGCGGCGGTTCCATACAGGGAAAGTGGCGCCGAGGAAAGGCCCCTGTCAGGCCAGACTGTCGCGGCTGAACAGATAGATCACCAGACCAACCGCCATCGAGACCGCGAAAAAGGTCACGATCGCAGTATAGGGCGCGGCCGGGCCGGCGGCGGCATAGCCTTCGTGCAGGCGCCCGGTGACGAATTGCATCAACCCGACACCGCCGATGCCAAAGAGGTTGAGAAGCGTCACACCCCGCCCAACCAGATGCGCAGGGATAAAGGCGCGGCCATGCGCCATGATCACCGGAAACGAGGCGCCCAGAAAGCCGATCGCCGCCATCAGCGCCACCGAGGACCAGACACCAAAGTCGATCCACAGAACCAGCAGACCCAGCGCCAGCGCGCCGCCCAGATTGCCTCCGAACACCACCCATTTCCGAGAGCCGAGAACCCGATCGAGCGGACCATAGGCAAAGGTGCCGGCAATCATCGCCGCCCCCATGATCAGCGTCGCCTGCCCGATCTGGCTGGTCTCAAGCCCGAACACATCGCGCAGATAGGGACCCGCCCAGAGCCCGCGCAGCGCCGCCGAGGGCGCATAGGCCACCAGCATCAGCGGCAGGATCGTCCACAGAAGCGGCTGCTTCAACAGGTCGAGCAGCGAGCCTTTGGTATCGTGCTGCACCATTTCGGGGTCACGCACCGATAGCCAGATGCCAACCGCAACCGCCGCCGAGACCGCCGCCAGCCCGGTCAGCGTCGCGCGCCATCCCATCAGCTCAACCGCCAGCGCGGTGGGATACGAGGCCACAAGGTTGCCCACCGACCCGACACCCAGCATCACGGCAGCCAGTGTGGCAAAGCGCGCGGGCGGGTATTCGCGCGCAAAGATGAAATACGAGGCCATCAGCACCGGTGAACAGCCCACACCAATCAGTACCATCGCCGCGCTGATATGCAGGGGCGCCGTGGCCAGGGCAAACAATGCAGCGCCACCACCGCCACCCACCATCAGCAGCGCTGCGGCCGTCCGGCGCGGGCCGATCCGGTCCAGCGCCCAGCCAACGGGGATCTGCATCGCGGCGAAGGTGAGAAACCACAGACCCGAGGCAAAGGCCAGGTCGTCGGGCTGCGCGCCGATATCACGGGCCAGATCGGCGGTCAGCACTGCCAGAAAGGCACGAAAGAACTGGCTGAGCACATAGGCCAGACACAGAATGATCAGACCAGCCTGCATGCGCTTTCCTCCCACATGAACGCGTGCGCGATGGTTGCCATGTTATCGGCCTGCGCACAAGCGCGCCCGTCATGCCGCAAGGCTCTGGATTTCGCCGTCAAGCTGCTATGTAGAAGGGTATTGTTATGAGGGTCACATGGTTGACGATCCGGATTCGTTTTATGCATCCCTACGCCCGGTGATGGATTTCCCCGAGCTTTCCGAGCCGTCCCGGTTCACGCCCCTTCCCGATGACTGGGTGCTGGGTACCGCCGATATCGTGGACAGTACCGGAGAGATCGCGCGCGGGCGCTACAAGACAGTGAACATGGTGGGTGCGGCGGTTATCTCGGCCACGATCAACGCAATGGGTGACCTGCGCTTTCCCTATGTGTTTGGCGGCGACGGCGCCGGTTTCGCGGTGCCCGGTGACAAGGCCGAGCAAGTGCGCGCGGTGCTGGCAGATCTGCGCCGCTGGGCGGAAGAGGAGTTCGGCATCGCCTTGCGGGCTGCCCTGATTCCGGTGGCTGCGATTCGCACGGCCCGACGCGATGTGCGAGTAGCACGCTACGCAGCCTCGCCGGGGGTCGACTACGCCATGTTTTCGGGACGCGGGCTGGCCTGGGCCGAGGCGCGGATGAAAGCTGGCGATTTCGCTGTCGACCCGGCCCCGCCCGGTGCACAGCCTGATCTGACCGGCCTGTCCTGTCGCTGGTCCAACATGCGTGCCCAGAATGGGCAGATCGTCTCTCTTGTGGTGCATCCGACCGACAGGGCAAGCGAGCGCGACTTTGCCGATCTGGCCCGGCGCGTCGTCATCACCGCCGACGGGCTGGAAAGAGGCGGCCACCCAGTCCCTCCGGGTGGTCCGGGCGTCACCTGGCCGCCGCCGGGTCTGTCGCTCGATGCACATGTCTCGCGCGAGGGCCGCAATCTGGGCCTGCACAAGCTGAAGCTCCTGGGCCAGAACCTGCTGATCTGGCTGTTGTTCCGTACCGGTCTGCGGCTGGGCGACTTTCAGCCCGGTCACTATGCCCGCATGGTCAGCCGCAACGCCGATTTCCGCAAATTCGATGACGGGCTGAAGATGACCCTCGATTGCGATGCCGAGACTCGCGCACGGATAGAGACGATCCTCGAGGAAGCCCGGCGCCGTGGCAAGATCCGCTATGGTCTGTTTGCTCAGGACGAGGCAATGATGACCTGTTTCGTGCCCTCGGCTATGCGCGACGACCACGTGCATTTCATCGACGGGGCGGCGGGCGGTTACGCCGCCGCCGCCGAGCGTATCCGCGGAACTTAACCGCGCCGCAACCGCCCTACCACGCCGGTGGGAAAGAAATAGACGCTGAGGATAAAGAGCACGCCCAGCCACAAGAGCCAGCGGTCGGCATCCAGGAGTTGCGGCAGCACCGGCACTCCTTCAACCAGAGACCCGGCAACGCCCATCAGGTTTTGCAGATAGTTCTGCGCCAAGACCAGCAGCGTTGCCCCGATCACCGCGCCATACATGGTTCCCATGCCGCCGATCACCACCATCAGCAGGATGTCGATCATGATCTCCATGCTCAGCGTGGTATCCGGCCCCACATAGCGCAGCCAGATCGCATAAAGACTGCCCGCCAGCGCCGCCACCGCCGCCGAGAGACAAGTCGCCGCAACCCGGTAATAGACCACCCGATAGCCGATCGCCTCGGCGCGGAAATCATTCTCGCGGATCGCCTGCAACACCCGCCCAAAGGGTGAGTTCACCACCCTGAGCATCAGCAGGAACAGGACCAGACTGCCGATGAACACGACGTAATAGGAGAGCAGCTTGCCGTTCAGTTTCACCCCGAACAGCTCGTCCCCGAACTTGAAGGCCGGTCCCAGCGCGCGCGGCGTCTTGAAGGTCAGCCCATCCTCGCCACCGGTCAGGCCCGACAGCTGGCTGACCAGAACCGCCACTGCCGAGGCCACCGCAAGCGTGATCATGGCAAAGAAGATCGCCCTTACCCGCAGGCTGAAGAGGCCGATGACAAAGGCCAGCACCGCCGCCAGCAGCGCACCCGCAGCCGCGCCCACAAGGATCGCGTCGAACCCGCGCCCCATATGGGTCAGGGCCAGTGCGACCCCATAGGCGCCGATGCCAAAGAACATGGTATGGGCGAAACTGACGATGCCGCCATAGCCCAAGAGCAGATCGTAGCTGGCCACCAGCACGATGAACACGCAGATCCGTGCCGCCGTATCGACGGTGCGCACGCCGGGAAACAGGAAGGGCGCCAGCGCCAGACAGACCAGGATCAGCCCCAGGACCAGGGCCAGCACCGATGAGCGGGGCATGTCGCCCGAAAGAACCGCTTTGATCATTTTGCCTTCACCACCGGGATCATGCCCATGGGGCGCCACATCAGGATCGCGACCATCAGGCCGATATTGGAAATCAGCGCCACCTTGGGTTCCAGAAACGCGACATAGTTCTGCATCAGTCCCACCAGCAGGGCGCCGATGAAACAGCCCTCGACACTTCCCAGCCCGCCAATGATGACGACGATAAAGATCAGGATCATCGCCTGATTGCCCATATGGGCACTCACGACCTCCTGATAGAGGCCCCACATGACGCCCCCCAGCCCGGCCAGCGCGGACCCGGCGATGAACACACCGACAAAGACCAGCCGCAGCCGATAGCCCAGCGCCTGCACCATCTCGCCATTCTCGACGCCCGCGCGCACGATCAGCCCGATCTTGGTGCGCCTCAGCGTCCAGCGCATGGCGGCAAAGACGACAAGACCCAGACCCACCGCCACCAGCCGGTATTTCTCCAGCGCGGCGCCCGCGAATGTGATCGCGCCCTTCAGCGCCTCGGGGCGCGAGATATAGATCTCCTCGGGTCCCCAGAGCACGATGATCAGTTGCTCGACCACGATCAGCCCGCCCATGGTGACCAGGATCTGTTTCAGGTGATGACCATAGACCGGCTCGACGATGACCTTTTCAAAGGCCCAGCCCATGGCGCCGGTGGCCAGCATCGCGCCGAT
This sequence comes from Ruegeria pomeroyi, assembly GCF_021405525.1. Lineage (GTDB taxonomy): Bacteria > Pseudomonadota > Alphaproteobacteria > Rhodobacterales > Rhodobacteraceae > Ruegeria_B > Ruegeria_B alba. Next base: position 451,176 of record NZ_JAGQAG010000001.1, on the reverse strand, counting down.
CACCGCGAGCCCCATCGCCGCAAGGTTCAGCGCCAGCGAGGGCGCGCCGGTCATGCCACCCAAGAGAAGCAGCACCGAAACGCCGACAAAGGCGCCCACCGAGACAAACGCGCCATGGCCAAAATTGATGACATCCATCAGGCCAAACACCAGCGTCAGACCCGAGGCCATCAGAAAGATCATCATGCCCATGGCCAGCCCCGACACCGTCAGCGTCAGCCAGGACGACGTGTTCGGGATCGCCAGCAGCCCGGCCACGACAAGCAGTGGCACCAGCAGCACCGGCATCCAGGGCGCCAGCCGCTGCGCCAGCGACAGCCGCGCCATCGTGGGCGCGTGTTCCGGGGCCATGCTCATGACACGCCTCCTGCTTCTTTCTGGTCAAAAATACTCAATTCCAACCTCTTCCCGCGCATCTCAATGGGCCTCCATGCTCAGACCCATCAACCGCTCCTGCAAACTTGCATCGGTGGCCAGTTCGCGCATCTCGCCAGACCAGACGATGCGCCCGTCATCCATCACGCAGGCGGTATCACCCAGCGCCCGCGCGACCGAGAAATTCTGCTCCACCAGCAGGATAGAGGCGCCTTGCGCCTTCAACTCGCGCAGCGCGCGGGCCATGGTCGACACGATGGCGGGCGCTAGCCCCTTGGTTGGCTCGTCGATCAGGTAGAGCCTGCGTTCCTCGACCATTGCGCGCGCGATTGACAGCATTTGTTTCTGCCCGCCAGACAGGTTTCCCGCCTCGGATTTCCAGAAGGTTTTCAGCGGCGGAAAGGCCTGGAACACCCAGTCAAGCCGGGCGCTGTTGATTGGGCCGGACACGGCGGCCAGCACCATGTTTTCCTCGACCGTGAGATTGGCAAAGATGCCCATATCCTCGGGCACAAACCCGACACCGGCCCGAGCAATCGCCGGGGTCGGTATCCGGGTGATGTCCTGCCCGTCCAGCACGATCCGACCCTGATGCGCGCGCCAGTGCCCGATGATGGATCGCAGGGTGGTGGTCTTGCCCACCCCGTTGCGCCCCAGGAGCATCGTCACCGCGGCACGCGGCACCTCGAGGTCAACGCCTTGCAGGATGTGATACTGGGCGATGTTGGTATAGACGCCCTCCAGCCGCAGGATCGGATCAGACATCTTCCAGCTCCCGGCCCATATAGGCCTCTTGCACCACGTCCGAGGCCATCACCGTGGCCGGGTCGCCATCGGCGGCCAGCGCACCGTTATGCAGCACGATGATGCGGTCGGCCAACGTGCGGATCACGTCCATCTTGTGTTCCACCAGCAGGATCGTCCGGTCGCGCTGCTCCTTGAGCTCGGCAATCAGGTCCAGCACCACGGGCGCCTCGTCCACGCTCATGCCCGCAGTGGGTTCGTCGAACATATACACGGCGGGGTCGAGCGCGATCAGCAGCGCGACCTCCAGCTTGCGCTGGTTGCCGTGGCTCAGCTCCGACACCGTCTGGTCACGGTTTCCAATCAGCCGCACCCGGGTCAGAATCGCCTCGGCGGCCTCGGTCAGTTCCGCATGTCGGCTGGCCATCGACCACAGGTTCATGCCCTGGCCCGCTTTCGACTGCACCACCAGGCGCACGTTTTCGAAGACGCTGAGATTGGGAAACAGGTTGGTCAGCTGGAACGCCCGTCCGATCCCGGCGCGGGTACGTTGGGACACCGACTGGCCCGAGATATCGCGCCCGCGCAGCAGGACGCGGCCCGCGCTGGCCGGGATCTGGCCCGAGATCAGGTTGAAATAGGTGGTCTTGCCGGCACCGTTCGGACCCACGATCGCGGTGAGTTCCCCGGTGTGAAAGGCGCAGGATACCGCGTCCACGGCCACATGGCCGCCAAACCGCACGGTCAGCCCCTCGGTCGCCAGGATGGGGGATGTCATGGCTTTGTCTTCCGCTTGCAAAAAGGCCGGTCCCGGCGCGTCACGCGCCACGGGACCGGCCAGGTCGGGGAGTTAGTTGTTGCGGATCGGGATCGGCAGATCGTCGATCGTCAACTCGCGCACCAGTTCCGGGATGGCCCATTCGACATTCGGGTCCACCTTGATCTTGAAGTGATACATGGATTGCAGCGCCTGGTGATCCTCGGGGCGGAACATCATCTTGCCCTTGGGTGTCTCCCATTCCATGCCTTCCATGGCCGAGATCAGCGCCTCGGTATCGGTGGAGCCAGCCTTCTTGATGGCCTCGACCACGGCGATACCTGCCGCCATGCCACCCGCGGTGAAGAAGTCGGGCGGGGTGCCGAAACGGTCCTGATGAGTCTTGACCAGCCAGTCGTTCACAGGGTTCTGCGGGATCTCGTAATAGTAATAGGTTGCCCCCTGCATGCCCGGGAAATCCTTGTAGGCCGCCATTGCCGCCAGGATGTTGCCGCCGGTCGCGATCTCGATGCCGAAACGGCTGGGATCCATCGCCTGGATCTTGCCCATCGGGTTGCCGCCCCCGGCCCAGATGATGAACAGGCGTTTTTCGCCATCCAGGTCCTTCATCGCGTTAAAAATACGCTCGGCCGCCGCGGTGAAATCGGTGGTGTCGGTCGGCACGTATTCCTCGTGCACGATGCCCGAGCCCGCACCCTCCAGCGCCTCCTTGAACGCGGCGATGCCGTCACGGCCAAAGGCGTAGTCCTGCGCCAGCGTCGCGATATGCACATTCTCGCCCGCCAGTGCGATGGCGTTTGACACCGCGTCCTGACTGCTGTTGCGCCCGGTGCGGAAGATATAGCGGTTCCAGTTGGCCCCGGTGATGGAATCCGCAACCGCCGGTTCGACGATCAGGACCTTTTCGTATTCCTCGGCCACCGGCAACATCGCCAGCGCCACGCCGGAACTCACCGGCCCCACCGCCAGATCGACCTCGTCGTCGCCATAGGCCTCTTCCAGCAGGGCCTTGCCGTTTTCAGGCTTGAGCTGGGTGTCCTTCTCGATCACCACGATCTTTTCGCCATTGATCTCCATCGACCCGCCGGTTGCATATTCCAGCCCCAGCATCAGCCCGTCATGGGACTGTTTGGCATAGGCCTCGAACGGACCAGTCTTGCCATAGACATGGGCGATCTTGATCTCGGCGGCCGCGGCGGATGCCAACGCCAGCACCGACACCGCTCCTGCGCAAAGAATGCGTTTCACGTCTCTCCTCCCCGATATGCGCCATGGGTTGCGGCGCGTCTTACTCTGAACCGCCTCAGGCTAAGGTCGGCACGCCATCACGGTCAATTATGAGGAAATACGTATCTCGCCCCGCCCCCTTCCTCTTGCTGGAAATATCCCCGCCGGAGGCCAAGATTTTTCGACGAAAAATCTTGGGGCGTCTGGCGCTCGGTCAGTTCAGATAACCGCGTTCGCGCACAAGGCGGGTGAGTTGGACAAGCGAGGCCTCGACGCTCTGACCCGAGGTATCGATCTGCGCCTCTGCCTTGCCGTAAAGCGCCTCGCGGCTGGTCAGGATCGAGCGCAACTCTTCCATCGCTTCGGGATTGCCCGCCATCGGCCGCTCATCCCCCTGGGCGCGAACCCGTTCCATATGCTCCACCGGCGAAGCGCGCAGCCATACCGTGTGGAAATGCGCCAGCAGGGTCTTGTAGGTCTCGGGCTCGGCCACGATCCCGCCTGCCACCGCCAGTACCAGCGCGTCATGGGTGGCGACGATCCGGGCCACCGCCTGCGCCTCGAGCTTGCGATATCCTTCCTGACCGTAAAGCGCCATGACCTCGGCCACCGGCATTCCGGCCTGGTCTTCGATCTCGTCGTTCAGTTCCACAAAAGGCAGGCCCAGTGCCGCGCCCAACCGCTGGCCCAAGGTCGATTTTCCCGCCCCGCGCAGGCCCACCAGGCAGATGCGCCCGGCCCGCGCCGCAAGCGAGGGCGCGGGGCTCAAGAGCCGCAGCACCTCGGCCTGGGTTTCCATCCCAGCGACCCGGTAAAGATCGGCCACCCGCATCGCGTCCGAAGACCAGGGATCATCCTCGCCCACCAGCCATTCGATCCGATGATCCAGCGCGGTTGCCACCCGCTGCAACAAGCCGATCGAGATATTGCCCTCGCCCGCCTCGAGCTGTGCCAGATAGCGCGGCGACACACCCGAGATCTCGGACAGCACCCGGCGCGGAATGCCACGCCGCTGACGCGCCGCGCGCACCCGCTCGCCCACCCGCGCGATCAGGGCCGCCACCTCGGCCTCGGCCTGGTCGCGCGCGCTGTTGGGCGTGCTTTCGCCCCGGAAATTGGTGATCTCGGTCATGCGGCCCGCAGGGTATGTGCAAAATAGTGCGCAATCTTAGGACAGCCCGGCCCGTGGCGCAATGCGCTGTCTGCCGGAAACGAGATCAATAAGTCTCGACGTGATAGCGCCCTTCGTCGCGCATACGGTCACGCAGGCCGGTCCAGTCGATGCCCTTGGCACGGGCGATATCCTTGAACGCCTCCTCCACGCCCTGTTCCATCGCCTTGAGACCGCAGACATAGATATGGGTCTGGGGATCGGCCAGCAACTCTCCCACCCGGTCCGCTTCGGCGCGCAAACGATCCTGCACATAGTGCTTGGGCTCGCCGTCCTGGCGGGAAAAGGCGAAATGCTTGGCCATGAACTGTTCCGGCACCTTGCCGAGCGGCCCGAAATACGGCAGTTCCTGTGGCCGGCGCGCGCCAAAAACAAGGGTCAGGCTATTGCGCAGTTTGGGGTTTTCGCGCTGCCGCCGCATGGTAAAGGCGCGGAAGGGCGCGGAACCAGTACCCGTGCAGATCATCAGCAGATGTGCCGCCGGGTCCGAAGGCATCAGGAAAGTGGCGCCAAAGGGCCCGGTAACCCGCACCGTGTCACCGGGTTTCAGATCGCAGACATGGTTCGAGCAGATCCCGTACGGTTCGCGTTTCACCGTCAGCGACAGGTTGTTGAAATTCGGCCGCTCGCCGTCGCGCGGGCTGGAGACCGAATACAGCCGGGGCAGATGCGGGTTGCCCGCCTCGTCGGTGCCGGGCGGAATGATCCCGATGCTTTGCCCTTCGAGCACCGGAAAGGGTTGGCCGCCGAAATCCAGGATGATGTGGCGCACATCGCTGTCGCTGCTTTCGGCGGTCAGGCGGTAGTTGCCCGTCACCCGCGCCTCGGCCGGTTTGCCCAGCGTATAGAGATTGATCGTCGGCTTCGAGGCCGTCGCAGGGGCGCGCGATTTGCCCCCCGCGCCCTTGTGCGCCTCGGCCAGCAGGGCGGCCATGGCATCATCCAGCGCTTCCAGCCCCGCCTCGTCGCCCGCCACCTCTTCCTGTGGCGGCAGGTCCATCCATCCGTATTGCTCTTCAAGCGAATAGGGCGTGTCCACCACCCGCCAGTTGTCGATCGAACCGGTCGGACAAACCGGGATGCAATCCATGCAGAAATTGCATTTGGCGGCATCCACCACGACATTCAGGTCATCATGTTCGATCGCCTGCTCGGGGCAGGTCATTTCGCAGGTGTAGCAGCGGATACAGATTTCGGGATCGATCAGATGCTGCTTTAACGGCTGGTTCATGAAGTCTCGCGTTTCCTGGTCAGGATGAGGTCGGGCACCACAAGCGTGTCGATCAACTCCTTGCAAAGCCCTACGCAGTCGGAACAGCCGACGCAGGGTCCCTGCAGCGTGGATATCTGCCCCGAGAGAGCGTGCAGCCGCGGCGTATCGGGTTTCGAACGGTCGATCTGCATGGTCGGTTCCTCGTGTTGTCCGATCAGGCCGGGTTCAGCGAACAGGAGAGTCACCCCTGCCGTCAATCCGTGGGCGGGTCACAAAATGTTACCGCCCACCGGACCCGGCCCCTGTCCGGCATCAGGCCATGTGAAGTTTCACATATTCGAAGTCGCCCGGACGGTTGTCGATTCCCACCTTGGGCGGGGCGATCCAGCGGGCGTATTGACCCGGCTCATAGCAGGGCTTCATCAGCGACTGGATGAAATCGCCATCCGCGTGCGTCGGCAGCCATTTGGGCAGACCGGCGTCATATTCGGCCCCCGAGACGGGCTGCCCCGACGGGTCGAAATGCTTGTCGGCAAAGACGCCGATCTTGCGATGGAATGCCTCGTGCGGAAGCGAGAGTTCGAAATCGACGCCGTGTTTCTCGATGATCTTGTTCCAGCGCCCGACACCGCCGGCGGCATCCTTGGTATAGTCGTCGCGCAGGCGCATGTTGATCGCGGTAAGCGCCGGTACCTGCTTCTGTACTGCCTTGCCATCCTCGAAATCCCACACGGTGTAGGTGTCCTGCTGCAACTGGTGGTCATCGCTCAACCGGCTTTCCATGTAACGGCCCTTGATGCCCGCGTTGAACGCATTGGCGGCGTTGGTCGACACCTCCTGCCCGAACAGGTCGAGCGACAGCGTGTAGTGCAGGTTCAGCTTTTTCTGGATCAGCGGCAGGTCGATCACCCCCAGGTCGCGGATGCGGCCGGTGTCATAGGGGTCGTCAATTCCGTTTTCCTTCATCACCTGACATGTGCGCTCGATGGTGCGACCCACGCCGGTTTCGCCCACGAACATGTGGTGCGCCTCTTCGGTCAGCATGAAACGGCAGGTGCGGCTGAGCGGGTCAAAGCCGGATTGCGCCAGGCTTTCCAGCTGCATCTTGCCGTCGCGGTCGGTGAAATAGGTGAACATGAAGAAGGACAGCCAGTCCGGTGTCTCTTCATTGAAGGCGCCCAGCATGCGCGGGGCTTCCTCGCTGCCCGACTGGCGGCGCAACAGGTCATCGGCCTCTTCCCGTCCGTCGCGACCGAAATACTTGTGCAGCAGATAGACCATCGCCCAGAGATGGCGGCCCTCTTCCACGTTCACCTGGAACAGGTTGCGCATGTCGTAGAGCGAGGGCGCGGTCAATGCCAGCAGGCGCTGCTGCTCGACCGAGGCCGGTTCGGTATCGCCCTGAATGACGATCAGGCGCTTGAGCAGGTTGCGGTATTCACCCGGCACTTCCTGCCAGGCGGGTTGCCCGTAATGCTCGCCACACGGGATGGTGCGGTTCTCGACCTGCGGCGCCAGCAGCACGCCCCAACGGTATTCGGGCATCTTCACATAGTCGAACTTGGCCCAACCCTTGGGATCGACGCTGACAGCGGTGCGCAGATAGACCAGCGATTCCTGGAAATTCTGCGGAATCAGGTCGTTCCACCAGTTGATGTAACCGGGGTGCCACTTTTCCAGCGCCTTCAGCACCTTCTTGTCCTGGCTCAAACCCACATTGTTCGGGATCTGGGTGTCGTAACTTACGTTGATCAGATCAAGCATCGCTTTCCTCCTTGGCGGGGAAAAAATCTTGCACAAGATTTTTCTACAGATTTTCTGCGAAAATCTGCGCCCCCTCTACACACGTTCCATGTCGTAATCGCCGCGCACCCCGGTGCCATAGCGTTGCAGTGCCCCGTCGGGGCCCACCGCGTTGGGGCGCTGGAAAATCCAGTTCTGCCAAGCGGTAAGCCGGCCGAATATGCGGGTTTCCATCGTCTCGGGTCCGGCAAAACGCAGGTTCGCCTCCATCCCGGTCATTGCATCGGGAGAAAAGCTGGCGCGCTCTTCCAGGAAAACACGCACCTCATCTTCCCAGTCGATATCGTCCAGCACATAGGTCACCAGACCAAGCTCCTCAGCCTCTTCCGCTTCCAGCGCCTCGCCGATGCGCGCGCGGGCGGCTTCGACCGCCTCGGGCGTGCCCAGGAACCGGGTCGCAAGCCGGGTCAGGTCATTGCCCATCGGGTATGTGCCAAAGTTGCCGGGGCTGAGCGTGATCGCAGCCAGCGGGCGGTTATCGCCTTCGAACTCTTCGAGCATCATATAGGATCGGTCCACCGCCCAGAGCAGTTCGGCCAGTGGGCCGGCGAAACAGGACCCATGTTCGACAATGGCGACCAGGCTACGAGAGGTCATGTCGACCCGCTTCAACACCCGCTTCCAGTATTGCAGGATTTCGTTGGCCAGCCAGTGGTCGCGATTGTTGAGAAGCAATGCCTCATGCGCCAGAACTGCGGCGCCATCGCCCTGGGTCTGGATCACCAGCGTACCGATCTGACGTTCGTTCAGCCGCAGGTGCAGGATGGCATCGTCCAGCTCACGCGCCGCGCGCAGGATCCAGGCCTCGGCGCCCTGCGCCTGCAACGCGTCGACCGTATCGGGAGCGGCGTCCGTCGGACCGGAGATCGTCAGCGTCGCCCGCCCCGCCTCGCGCTCCACGACAACCTCAACGGTCGAATAGGTGACCGAGCCATCCTCGGCAAAGCGGCGGTCAAGCGGGGTGAGCGCGATCCCGGTCAGGCCCGAGGGTTTGGCGCTGGCGCTCGCAAACTCCCGCGCGCGCTCTTGCACCACCTCGTCGAATTTCGAATTTGGGGCAATCTCGTCCACCAGCCGCCAATCAACCGCGCGCTGGCCGCGCACGCCCTCTTCGACCGAGCAGAACACATCGGCCAGATCGCGGCGCACCTTGCGCTTGTCGGTGACCCGGGTCAGCCCGCCGGTGCCGGGCAGCACCGCCAGCAGCGGCACCTCGGGCAATGCCACCGAAGAGGAGCTGTCATTGGTCAGCATGATATAGTTGCAGGCCAGCGCCAACTCGTACCCGCCACCCGCGCAGGCACCTTTGACAGCCGCAATGTATTTCTGGCCGCTATCGGCCTCGGCCGCCTCGAACGTGTTGCGGGTCTCGTTGGTGAATTTACAGAAATTGACCTTATGCGCATGGCTGGCGCCGCCCAGCATCCGGATATTCGCCCCGGCACAGAACACGCGGTCCTTTCCGGATTGCAACACCACCACCTTGACCTCGGGATGCTCGAACCGCATCCGCTGGACGATATCGGCCAGCTCGATATCGACACCAAGATCATAGGAATTCAACTTCAGCTCATAGCCCGGGAACAGGCCGCCTTGCTCATCCACATCCATGTAGAGATTGGCGATCTCTCCATCATACGCGACCCGCCAATGACGATAGCGGGACGGGTCGGTCTGAAAGTCGATACGCTGGGTCATGCCTCGCTCCAAGAGTTATGATGATATGCATTTTAGTGCGCATCAGTCAATTTGCAAGTAATTTGCGGCATAATAATGCATGTTTGATTTCGTTAAAAATCAATACACTACCCACCATTGGGCAACATATCTCTGATATTTTGTGTGATCATGCATTATAATACATCTCACTCGAATCGCGCCTCAACCATGGCAACACGGTCGCAGAACGAAACCCCCCATGTCTCGGGCGTCCCTGATCCACCGGCCCGCGCTGCGGCCTCGCGCGCCAAGGCACAAAGACGCCGGGCCGCGTCCCTCCGCCCCATGCGCAGTTTCAATGCCGCATTGGTCAACTGTATCGCCGCCTGCACCCGGTAGCGAGCGCCGCTATTCGGGGGCAAGGCCATCCAGACCGGCTCCCAAACCTCATGCGCCTCCCAGAAATATCCCAGATCGAACAATGTCCAGCCTGCGGTCCAGGCAGGGCAAGCGGTCAAATCCTCGGGTGACATCCGGCCGGGAACGCTCTGGTGCAGGGCCTCGAACAGACCCTCGGGCGGCCGCGCTGTCTGGCCGGGAACATAGGGAACCGAGAGGGGCGGCAGAGACATCGCTCAGGCCGGTACGACGTCCGCCGCCTCGATGCGGATCAGCCTCGCACAGAAATCCGCGATCTCTTGCAGAACTCGGTCGGCGCACTCGCGATGCGGTTCGTGCCGACAGTCGAGGATCAATGTATCCACAGGGCAATAGGCGCGGTTCTCGATCTCTTCGATCTGGGCCAGCGTGCCATACTGGTCCTGCCGCCCCTGAATGGCCAGGATCGGCACCCGGATATAGTCGATCACCTCGGCCACGTTCCAGGTGGCAAAACCGGGGTCGAGCCAGGCATCGTTCCAGCCCAGAAAAGCACCATCGGGATCGGCGTGATAGCGCGCCAGTTTCTGTTTCAGATCGCCACTTTCATAGGCAGCGCGCGCCTCTGTGATCGAGGCCAGCCCGCCCGGTTCGGTAAAGAAATGCGGCGCCTCGAGGATCACGCCGCGTATCCGGTGACCAGCCACACTGCCGGTATGGATCGCGGCGATGGTGGCGCCGTCGGAATGGCCAAGCAGGATCGCCTGCCGGATACCGGCGGCATCCAGCAGGGCGGGCAGCACCTCCAGCGCCTCGCGGGTCTGGAAATCCAGCGGCCGGGGCCGGGTGATCGGGTCCGAACCACCATAGCCCTGGCGCGAATAGACCAGCACCCCCAGCCCGGTGCGCGCGGCAAGCTGCGCGGGAAAATCCCGCCACATCGCCACGCAACCCAGCCCCTCGTGCAGCAGCACAAGGGTCGGCGCGTCACCGGGCACCGGGCCATGACAGGCATATTCCAATGCCACGCCATCAATGCGCAGCTTGTCGGCGGGATTTGTACTCCACTCCATCGCTCAGCCTCCCTCGCGCAGTTTGAACCGCTGGATCTTGCCGGTGGCGGTCTTGGGCAAATCCTCGACGAATTCGATCCAGCGGGGATATTTCCACTTGCCCACCTTCTCCTTGACGAAATCGCGCAGCGTGTCGGCCAGCCCTTCGGTCTCTGCCGTCTTGAGCACGATGAAGGCCTTGGGTTTCTCCAGCCCGTCGGCATCACGCGCCGCCACCACCGCCGCTTCGAGAACGGCGGGATGCGCCACCAGCGCCTGCTCCACCTCGAACGGTGACAGCCAGATGCCCGAGACCTTGAACATGTCGTCAGTGCGCCCGCAATAGACATAGCGGCCATCGGACGTCAGCTCGTATTTGTCACCCGTGCGGGTCCATTCCCCCTCGAAGGTGGCGCGGCTCTTGTCGCGCTTGTTCCAATACCCGTCCGCCGCCGAGGCGCCGCGCACCAGAAGCTCTCCCAACCCGCCGGGTCCGACATCGGCGCCACTCTCATCGACCAGCCGCACCTCGTATCCCGGCACGGCACGGCCAGAGGTGCCATAGACCACGTCGCCCGGCGCGTTCGACAGAAAGATATGGAGCATCTCGGTCGAGCCGACGCCGTCCAGAATGTCGACCCCCCATTGCCGGTGCCAAGAGCGGCCAATCTCTTCCGGCAGCGCCTCGCCTGCCGAGATACAGCGGCGCAGCGTTACATCCGGCACGCCCTCGCGGTCGAGCATCGCAACCATCGCGGCATACAGCGTCGGCACCCCGCAGAACACGGTTGGCCGCTCGGCGGCGATGATATCGCGCACACCATCCGGCGTCGGGCGCCCGTTGAACAGGATGGTCTCGGCCCCGACCGACATCGGAAAAGTCATGCCATTGCCCAACCCGTAGGCGAAGAACAGCTTGGCCGCTGAAAACACCAGGTCATCCGATTCGATCCCCAGCACCTGCGCGCCATAGCTGTCGGCGGTGGCCTTGAGGCTGGCATGTACGTGCCGCACCCCCTTGGGCTGTCCGGTGGAGCCCGAGGAATAGAGCCAAAAGGCCACGTCGTCGGGCGAGACATCGACCGCAGACAGGATATCAGCACCCTGCACGAAATCCGCATAGCTCTGGGTGCCGTCGGGCGCGGCGCCGATCACCACGATCCGGGTCAGATGCGGCGAGGCCAGCGCGGCAGGCTGCACCACCGGCCATAGCTCCTCGGAAACAAAGAGGATCGAGGCACGGCTGTCGTTCAGGATCACCTCATAGACCGAGGTGGCCAGCAGCGTGTTCAGCGGCACCGGTACCACGCCCGCCTTGAGGCAGCCCCAGAACAGGGTGGGAAATTCCAGCTGATCCAGCACCAGCATCGCCGCGCGCGCCTCGCGCGGGATGCCCGCACGGGCGAGCGCACCCGCAACCGCACCGCTGTCGTGGGCCAGCTCGCCATAGCTCTGCCTGCGCCGGGCGCCGGCAGCCTCGCGAAAGGCCGGGCGTGCGCCGCGCCCCTCTTCGACATGGCGGTCTACAAAGTAATGCGCGGCGTTTGCGCTCATTCTGCCTCCTCCCGGTGATGGCCGGGGCAGCGCGCGGGCGGGCCTCCTCTCCCACTCCCGCGCGCGCCTCTCTCCGGCGGCACCATCATGCATCCCAAACACATTTATGCAAGATATTGCTAAACTGCCACCCCAGTTTATGCAACTTAATGCACAAAAATACTTACATCATCAACGTCCCCATACAGGCGCGAAACGATTTCTGCGCGCCTTTCCAGTACCTTGCGGAAGTTGAGGTTGCCCTTGGCAGTGACTTCGCCCTCAGCCATCGACGGGGGGTCTGACAGAATCACTGCGCGCGCGATGCGGGCGGAACTGCCACGATCCGCGTTCAGCCGCGACAGGCGGTCTGCGATCTCGTCACCCATGGCGCCGGGGCGCAGCACGCCACCCTCTGCCTCCAGCCCCGTGGCCAGCGCGGGTGTGGGCAGGATCAGCAGGCCGATCTCGGCCTCGCCCTCGCCGGTCAGGACCACATCCGCCGCCAGCGGCGCCAGCGCGGCCAGAACCTCGAGCCGGAGCGCTGAGGCGCGTACCCAGATACCGGTGGCCAGCTTGTAATCCTCGGCAAGACGACCCTCGAACCGTAACCCTTGCGACAGGTCATCCGCATCAACCATCGCCACCGCGTCGCCAGTGCAGAAATACCCCTCGTCATCAAAGGCGGCGGCGGTCTTTTCTGGGTCGCGAAAATAACCGGCAAAGACATTGGGGCCCGCGACACGCAGTTCGTACCGGCCACCGTCCGCCGGCACCAGTTTGGCGGTCACCCCGGTCAGCGGCACACCGATGATACCCGGCAGATTGGCAGGCACGTGCTGGAAAATGCAGGCGGGCGCGGTCTCGGTCATGCCCCAGCAGGTAGTGATCAGCGGTTGGGTATCACGCACCTCGGCGGCCATCTCACTGAGGTCGCGCCAGACATCCGCCGACAGCGACGCCCCGGCATAGAACAACATGTCCAGATCGGCGAAGAAATGGTGCTTCAACTCGGGGTCGCGATGCATCTCGTCACGCAACTGGGCAAAGCCCACCGGCACGTTGTAGGCGATGGTGCCGTTCATCAGGCGATTGTTTTCGAATGTCTTGCCGATCAGCGCGGGCGCGGGCTTGCCCCCGTCGATATAGAGCGCGCCGCCAAAGGCCAGCATCTGGTTGAAGTTGTTGGACCCGCCAAAGACATGGTTCCATGGCAGCCAATCCACCAGCCGGGGCGGGCGTTGGGTCAGGAACGGCAGGGCGCGGGCATATTGCGCCTGGTTGGCGCAAAGCATCTGTTGGGTGGTCAGCACCCCCTTCGGGTGCGAGGTCGAACCCGAGGTCATCAGGATCTTGGCCACGGTATCTGGGCCGACCGCAGCAGCGGCGGCCGAGATATCGCCACTCTCGCGTTCCAGGTCGGTCAGCAGGGTCATGCCCGGCGCGGGATTGCGCCCGACGACGATGCGGCGGCCGGCCATCTCCTCCATCGCCAGGGCGGCAGCGAATTGCGCGCCGTCCTCGGCATAGACCATGGCCGGGTCGATCAGGCCAAGAATATAGTGCAGCTGTTTCAGCGCGCCGGGGATCAGGGCGTATTGCTCGGCAACTGGTACGATCACCAGCCCCACATATTGCGCCGCCAGCGCCAGTGTACCGTGATCGACGCTGTTGCCCGAGACGACAAGGATACGGTCACCCGGCACCAGCCCACGCGCCAGCAGCCCGGTGGCCAGCGCCCGGACCCTGCCCAGGGTTTCGGCGTAGGATTGCGTGCGCCAGGCGCCACCACTGCGTTCCGCCAGAAACACCGCGTCCGGGGTCTGGGTTGCCCAGTGGTGCAACCAGTCGGTGGTGCGCGCAGCAGGGGTCACCGGCTCGTGGGCCGAGCGCAGCAGGATGGTGCCATCCCCACGCCGTTCGGCATCTACCTCATGGTCCAGGTATCGCGTCATGCTCTCCTCCCAAAGCCATCCTGCCCGGCGGTCGCCGGGAACCGGGTCATCGGACCGGGCGGCGACGTCGCCTATCCCGGCAACAGAAACAGAGTGATCGCGGGGAACGCGACCAGAATGATCACGCGTACGATGTCCGAACCGACAAAGAACATCACCGCCTTGTAGGTGTCGGCCATGCGGGTGGTCCGGTCCATCGCGTTGATGATGAACAGGTTCATCCCCACCGGTGGTGTGATCAACCCGACCTCGACCACGATCAGCACGAGAATGCCGAACCAGATCGCCACATGCTCGGCCTCGGCCCGGTTGGCCATGCCGCGCGTCACGCGGATACCCAGCTCTTTCATCTGCTCGCGGGTCAGTTCGGCTCCGCTGGCAATGGCGTCCTTGATGCCCGCCAGCGCCTCGGCGCTCATCGCTTCGGGCACGCCCGCCTTCAGCACCTCCATTGCTGCATCGGCCTGCATCGCGGCCAGCGACACCAGATCGAAATCCATCGCCGAGATCACCGGAAAGAAGATCGGGATCGTCAAAAGGATCATGCTGAGGCTGTCCATCAGACAACCGAACACAAGGTAGAAGGCGAGGATCAGCGCCAGCACCACCCAGGGGCTGTAGCCTTGGGCAACCACGAAATTCGACAACTCCTGTGGCACCTGGGTCAGGGCAAGGAACCCGTTATAGAAGGCGGCGCCGAGCACGATGAAGAAGATCATCGCGGTAGAACGCGCCGTGACCAGAAAACTTTCAGAGAGGCTGGCGCGGGTCAGCCCACCATTCAGCCAGGCAATCACGCCCGTGCCCAGCGCACCCACGGCGGCGCCTTCGGTCGGGGTGAACCACCCCAGATAGATGCCGCCTACAACCAGACCAAAGACCAGAAGCACCGGCCAGACCTGCAACAGGGCAGCGAACCGTTCGGCATAGGGGACCGGCGGGCGCGTACCGGCGCTGTCGGGGTAAAGCCGCACATAGACCGAGATGGCGATGACATAGCCCAGCGCCGCCATGATGCCGGGGATGAAGGCGGCCAGGAACAGCTTGGCGATATTCTGTTCGGTCAGGATCGCATAGATCACCAGCACCACCGAGGGCGGGATCAGGATACCCAGCGTTCCGCCCGCCGCCAGCGTCGCGGTGGAAAACCCGCCCGCATAGCCGTATTGGCGCAGTTCCGGCAGGGCGACGCGGCCCATGGTTGCCGCCGTCGCCAGAGACGAGCCGCAGATGGCACCAAAACCGGCGCAGGCCCCGATCGAGGCCATGGCGATACCACCCTTGCGATGGCCCAGCCAGCCCTCTGCGGCCTTGAACAAAGCGGTCGACATGCCGCCCAGTGTCGCGAAATGGCCCATCAGCAGGAACATTGGCACGATGGTCAGCGAATAGCTGGAAAAGGTCGTATAGGTTTCGTTCTTGAGCCGGGCAAAGGCGACCTGGGTGCCGTCGGTGACCAGCACCAGCCCCAAAAGCCCGACCAGGAACATGGCCAGACCGATGGGCACCCTGAGAAAGATCAGCACCATCAGGGCAGGAAACGAGGCAATACCGATTTCAAGCGCGCTCACTGTGTTGCCTCCACCCCGTCCCAGACCAGGATACGGCCGGTAAAGCATTCATAGGTGCGCACCGCGCCCATATAAGTTCCCACCAACGCCGCCGCGAAGGCCGCGACAAAGCTGAGCGCATAGGCCCACCAGATGGGAAATTGCAGCAGAAAGGTGGTCTCGGCATAGGCGCGTTTGCTCATCATGCCGTCGAACAGTTTCCACGCGATCAGGACGAGGACAGCGGCAAAGGTCAATTCGGTCAGCATCCGCAGGATGCGGTTCACCCGGCGGCTGAACGAGTTGGCCAGAATATCGACCGACGCATGCCCGGCAGTGATCTGGCAGAGCGGCAGAAAGCAGAAGATGGCAAAGGCCACTCCGGCCTCGACCAGTTCGAAATCGCCGTTCACCGGGCCGATACCTATTCCGATGGCCCAATCGGCCAGACCGGGGGCAACAGATTGCATGAAGTCACCGTGGAAGAAGCCGTTCAGCAAACGGCCCAGGATAGAGGCGCAGGTCAGCAGGATCAGAAGGCTCAGAACGATCCCGCCGATGATGGCCAACGTTCTGGCCAACCCCGTCATCAGTTTATGCATCGGTCCTCGGTCGGTTTCAGGCCGCGTGGCGGATACGGCGCAGGGCGCGCCGTATCCGCTGGCAGTTGCCGGATCAGTTGGAATATTGCGGCGTATACTTCTCGATCAGCATCTGCGCCTCTTCGAGAAGCGCCTTACCGTCCTTGCCCTTGGATTCCATGTCAGCCAGCCATTCGTCATAAATGGGCTGGGCCAGGGCACGCCATTCCTCGACCCCTGCGGCATCGATGGTGATGATGTTGTTGCCCAGATCCTCGGCCACCTGACGCGCCGGACCATCGGAATCGGCCTGTGTCCCACCGGCAAAGACCGAGAATTCGAGGCCCGAATTCTTATCGACCGCCGCCTTCAGATCGTCGGGCAGGCTGTCATACTTGGCCTTGTTCATCGCCAGCACGAAGGTCAGCGTGTACAGCGCGCGGCCCTCGAACTCGGTATGGTTCTCGACCAGTTCCGGCACCTTGAGGGCCGTCGTCACCTCCCACGGGATGGTGGTGCCGTCGATTACACCCTTGCTCAGCCCCTCGGGCACCGCGGGCACCGGCATACCGACCGGGGTGGCGCCCAACTTGGTCAGCAGCGAGTTGACCGAGCGCGAGCCGCCGCGGATTTTCATGCCTTGCAAATCGGCCGGGGTTTCCACCGGATCGGCGGTATGGATCATGCCCGGCCCGTGCACCCAGGTGCCCAGGATATGCACGTCCTTGAACTCGTCGTCCTTCATGTGCTTTTCGAACATTTCCCAATACGCGTGGCTGACCGCACGCGCGTTGGTCATCATGAAGGGCAGTTCGAACACCTCGGTCGAGGGGAAGCGGCCCGGCGTATAGCCGACCACGGTCCAGACCACATCGGCAACGCCGTCGATCGCCTGATCCATCAGTTCCGGCGGCTTGCCGCCCAGCTGCATCGAGGGATAGCGCTCGACCTTGATACGGCCGCCCGAGTCCTTTTCAACGCCGTCGGCCCAGACGTCCAGGACCAGTTTCGGCACATTGGCCTGCGCCGGCAGGAACTGGTGCAGTTTCAGCGTAACCTCTTGCGCCAGTGCTGTGCCGGCGCTGAACCCGGTGGCCAGAGCCGCAACTGCAGCGCCGCCGATCAGGCCCAGAATCTTTCTGCGATAGGTCATGATATCCTCCCTTTGACCCTCTCTAAGCAATATAATGCGCAAAGCATGCTGATTTGCAATATATTGCTTACACCTCCCCTCGGACGGAACCGGACAGACCGGTACCGCCGTAACGCCACTTCATCGAATCGTAGCACTCTTCCGCCGCCATGGCGCTCATCATTCTATTGTACAGCTCGGCATTGGCGCCAATCGGGTGGTGGCAATCATCATCTCATAAAGACCGAAGTGCCTCCGCCCGCTCCGCCGAAGAGAGGCCAGGTTCCGCAGCCAGCCCGCCGCTGCCCAAGCCGTTAATCAGAATGGTTTCGGCAGTCATGGGTTATTCCGCCGGGCCAAGCGTCAGCGCGATGGGGTCCAGCCCGTCGATACCGCCGGTGATCACATCCCTGGCGACGACCGGGCCGACCCCGGCAGGTGTGCCCGTCATCACCAGATCACCCGGGCGCAGATGGTAATAGCCCGACAGATGACTGACGATCTCGTCGATCTTCCAGATCAACTCGGACAGGGTGGCATCCTGTTTGACCACACCATTCACCTCAAGATGAATGCGCGTGTTGTCCTGCGGCGACCAGTCGGCCACCCGGGTCAGGGGCGCAAAGACCGCCGCGTTCTCGACATCCTTGCCCAGGTCCCAGGGGCGTTTCTTGTCCCGCTCGCGAATCTGCTGGTCGCGCCGGGTCATGTCGAGCGCGCAACCATAGGCATAGACCGCGTCCCAGGCCTCGGCCCGGCTGGCGCGGAACACCGGCTTGCCGATGGCAAAGGCCAGTTCCATCTCGTAATGAAAATTCTCTGTGCCCGGCGGATAGGGAACGGTGGCCCCGGTCAGGATCGCATTGGCCGGCGATTTGGTGAAATAGAACGGCGCCTCGCGGTCCACCTCGTTGCCCATCTCGGCGGCATGGGCGGCATAGTTGCGGCCAACGCAGAAAATGCGCCCGATCGGATATGTGCCGCTTTCGCCACGGACCGGAATGCCGGGGATCGGGGTAAGGGTGAACAGGCTGTCGCTCATCTGGCGCGTTCCTCGTAGTAACCAAGTTTCTCTTGCAGCGGCCGGTCGTGGATGCGGACCAGAAATGCCTCGCTCTCTGCCTCGTGCCGAATGCCGGCAAAGACCGGGGCGGTGAAGGTGTCCTTTGGACCCCATTCGATGACTTGCCCGTCAATCTCGCTGCGCCCGGAACCAGCGATCACATGAAAGGCCGAAGAGCAAGAGCGCAGCGGCGGCGCTTCGACCTGGTCCGCCTTCAGCATCATCGCGGTGAAGCCAAGCGCGGGCAGCACATCCTCGCCCGTTTCGGGGTTGATATAGTCCAGCTCGGCAATCCCCTCGCCAAAGGCCGCCATCTGGCGCAGCGCCGCCTCGGTCGCGGCCCAGGGATAGCGCATCATCGGGTAGCGCCGAGTGCCGCGTCCAGGTCGCCGGGATGGCGCCAGCCCGGCAGCGCTGTATTCGACCTGGCTGGCATCGGGGCGGTTGCGCTGCGCCTGCAACTCACCTTCGATCGCATAAGACCCTTCAAGCTGCACAAACAGCGGCAAATCGAGCGCGTCGAGCCAGATCACCGGCTCGTCCCCGTCATGGCCGTGGTCGTGCCATTCCCCGCCCGGTGTCAGCACCAGATCGCCCGGCTCCATCGGCAGGCGCTCACCATCAACCACCGTATAGCCGCCCCGCCCTTCGACCACGATCCGCGCGGCAGACGGGGTGTGGCGATGCGCGGGCGCCAACTCTCCGGGTAGCAGAAGCTGCAGACCCAGGTAGATCGTCGCGGTCGCCTGCATCGCCCCTGTGCCGCGCCCCGGATCGGACAGAACCAGCACCCGGCGTTCCGCCTTTTCCACAGGCGTCAGTTCGCCTGCACGCAGCAGGAGCGGGCGCAATGCGGCGAAGGACCAGTGCCCAGCCCGCGTCACAGGCCGCGGTGCGTCATGCGGCAGCACATTTCGCATCATCGGCCAAAGCGGCGCAACACCAGCAGCGGTCATTTGATCGCGATAGTCCTGTGGCAATTCCGACAGCGTTCCCAGCTGTTCGCCCATGAGCATCCCCTTTCTCGCTCGGGGCCATCTTAGGCACTGCATCTGTTCTGGCAACTCTGACATCGACCGAGACCGTCAAGCTCGGATGCGCGGCATATCGCCCGCAACTGAGGATTGCATCGGCATAATTTCGCGCAATCCTTGCGATTGACGCTCAAGACACTACAATTCAGGTTGCGCTATCGACAATATCGGGACCTTCTGGGGAAGAAGATAAATTTAACGAGAGTCTTCAAGTCTTCGGAATGCGTTGCTGTCGGACTGAACCCCCATGTTCCGTACAGTTTAGCAATGAGTTGCCCCTACCAACTCGCACGTGTTCCGCTGACCAGCACTGTGGACGGTAACCAATCACGTCTCATGCTGCTGGAAGGGTCAGGCGGCGCAGCTACACCTAGCCTGGCCACCCTGCCGGAGAGAACCCCCTCCTCTCCGGCAGGGTCCCTTTGACAAGATACCAAGCTCTCCAATGCGACCTTGAAATCAGTTCGACGTATCGCGATAGAGTTCATTCAACAGGTCGAGCAACAACTCGTAACGCTCCGCTCCCATCTTCGCCTGAATACCCTCGAACACAGCCTGGCTGGCGCCCAAGTTATCGCGAATGATCCGGGTGCCGTTTGCGGTGATGTTGACGATCTGCTTTCGCCCGTCATCCGGATCGGGTTGCCGCGAGATCAGTTGCTTCTCTTCCAGCTTTTGCAAAATCCGGGTCAGGCTGGGCAATAGCAGGCAGGCACCGTCGGCGATTCTGGTCGGGTCTTGCGGACCCTCTTCTTCGAGAACGCGTAGAACCCTCCATTGCTGTTCGGTGATGCCTACATCCATCAGAATAGCCCGCACAGGGCGCATAACCCGTTCACGCGCGCGCAGCAGGGCGATGGGCAAGGATCTGGACGTGTTGGGCAAATCTGAACTCATAGGGCAATTTCGCTGAAATCGCTCCTTCCCGCAACGGCGGAATGTCCGCATCCTGTTTTGGCGTTCGGGTTTGACAAATTCGAATTAATTTCACATGTTAATAATAAATTGAGAAACCGGCCTCGCTCGACAGTCAGGAGAACCAGATGCCCGTCCCCGCGCCCAATCTCTACCCGCCCTTCAACATTGTGCGGCTCAGCCATGTGGAGTACCGGGTCAGGGACCTGGCGGCTAGCCGGGCCTTTTACGTGGACATGCTGGGACTTCAAATCACCCATGAGGAAGAAGGGCGGCTCTATCTGCGCGCGATGGAAGAACGCGGGCATCACTGCATCGTTCTGGTTCAGGCCGATGCGGCAGATGTAGGCGTGCTGGGCTTCAAGCTTTATGACGAACCCGATCTGGAGCGGGCCGAAAGATTTTTCGCCGAAAAATCTTTGCCCACCGCCTGGGTCGAGCGGCCCCATATGGGCCGCACTTTGCGCACCCGCGACCCCTGGGGTATTCCGCTGGAATTCTATGTGCGGATGGACCGGCTGCCGCCGATCCATCAGAACTACCGGCTCTATAACGGGGTGAAGCCGCTCAGGATCGACCATTTCAACATGTTCTCGGCCGATGTGGATGCCAGCGTCGCCTTTTATGGCGAGATGGGGTTTCGCGTCACCGAGTACACAGAAGATGACGAAAGCGGCCGTCTCTGGGCCGCTTGGATGCATCGCAAGGGCGGCGTGCATGACGTGGCCTTTACCAACGGACTGGGTCCCCGCCTGCATCACACCGCCTTCTGGGTGCCGACCCCTCTCAACATCATCGATCTGCTCGATCTGATGAGCACCACCGGATATGTCGCCAATATCGAGCGCGGGCCGGGGCGGCACGGGATCTCGAACGCCTTCTTTCTGTATGTCCGCGACCCCGACGGGCACCGGATCGAGATCTATTGCTCGGACTATCAGACCGTCGATCCGGATCTGGAACCGATCCGCTGGTCGCTGACCGACCCGCAGCGCCAAACGCTGTGGGGGGCACCCGCCCCGAAAAGCTGGTTCGAGGAAGGCTCGGCCTTCGAAGGCGCCGAGCCAGTACCGAGCGCCCTCAAGGCGCAACCGATCATCGCCCCCTGACGGCAGACGAGGATACGACAGATGAAATGGGAAGAATTCGCCGATTGGGGCCGCCGGGTTGCCGACTGGACGCAGGATTATCACCTGACCGTGGGCGACCGCCCCGTGCGCGCCCGGACCGAACCGGGCGCGGTGCTGAGCGCCCTGCCCGCCACACCACCCGAGACGCCCGAAGCGATGGAGGATATCTTTCGCGATTTCGAGGATATCGTGATGCCCGGCATCACCCATTGGCAGCATCCACGCTTTTTCGCCTATTTCAACTCGAACGCCTCGGCGCCCTCGGTGCTGGCCGAATTCCTGGCCTCGGCCATCGCGCCGCAATGCATGTTGTGGCAGACCTCGCCCGCCGCGACCGAGATGGAAACGCGTATGATGGACTGGCTGCGCCAAGCGCTGGACCTGCCCGAAGGCTTTGCCGGGGTGATCCAGGACAGCGCCTCGTCGGCGACGCTGGCGGCGGTGCTGACGCTCAGGGAAAAGGCGCTGGACTGGCAGGGGAACCACCAGGGCCTGTTCGGCCAGAAACCGCTGCGGGTCTATTGTTCGTCCGAGGTTCACACCTCGGTCGACCGCGCCATCTGGGTGGCCGGGATCGGACAGGACAATCTTGTGCGGGTACCGATCAAGGGCGACTGGCGCGGCATGGACCCCGACGCGCTCGAGGCCGCGATCAAGGCCGACTTGGCGGCGGGGCTGCACCCCGCTGGACTGATCCTGTGCGTGGGCGGCACCGGCACGGGCGCCACCGATCCGGTGGATCGCTGTCTGGATGTGGCCAAGAGATACGGTCTCTATACCCATGTGGACGCGGCCTGGGCTGGGTCGGCGATGATCTGCCCCGAGTTCCGCCACTACTGGCCCGGCATCGCGCGCGCGGACAGTATCGTGTTCAACCCGCATAAATGGCTGGGTGTTCAGTTTGATTGTTCGGCGCATTTCCTGAAGAACCCCGACGATCTGGTGCGCACGCTGGCGATCCAGCCCGAGTATCTCAAGACCCACGGGCGCGATGGGATCATCAACTATTCGGAATGGTCGGTGCCGCTGGGCCGCCGGTTCCGGGCGCTGAAACTCTGGTTCCTGATGCGCAGCTATGGGATGGAAGGGCTGCGCCAGAGGCTGCGCAACCATATCGCCTGGTCGGGCGCATTGCATGACCGGCTTGCCGCCGAACCGGATTTCGAGATCGTGACGCCGCCGATGTGGTCGCTCTGGACCTTTCGCTATCTGCGGGACGGGGTCGATCCGGACGAATTGAACCAGCGGCTGGTCAACGCGATCAACGATGACGGGCGCATCTATCTGACCCAGACCCGGGTCGATGGCGCACTGGTGATCCGGTTCCAGGCCGGCCAGTTCGAAACCACCGAGGCCGATGTGATGATGGCCTTTGACGTGATCAAGGAAATCGCCCGTTCCTTGCCCTGAGCGCTGGACAGGGCCTGCGCGCTGACGCAGGCTCGCCCCTGAAACCCGACCCGAGGAGAGACCCGCCATGCCCGCGCCAAAGAACCCGTTCAAACAGGCCCTTGCCGAGGGCAAGCGCCAGATCGGTTGCTGGATGAGCTTTGCCGAACCCAGCGTGGCCGAAATCATGGGGACATGCGGGTTTGACTGGCTGGTGGTGGATGGTGAGCATGCGCCCAACGACATCCGCTCGATCCGGGATCAGCTGACCGCTTTGGCGGCCAGCCCTTCGCATCCGGTGGTGCGGGTGCCGGTGGGCGAGGACTGGATCATCAAGCAGGTGCTGGATGCGGGCGCGCAAACCGTGCTGGTTCCGATCGTGGAAAGCGCCGATCAGGCCCGCCAGCTGGTGCGTGCCTGCCGCTATCCGCCGACCGGTGTGCGCGGTGTGGGTGCTACCGCCGCCCGGGCCACCCGGTTCGGAGGCGTCAGCGAGTACATCCAGACCGCCGATCAGGAGATCTGCCTGCTGGTACAGGTCGAGAACCGCGCCGGCATGGCGGCGCTGGACGATATCCTGACGGTCGAGGGCGTGGATGGCGTGTTCATCGGCCCCGCCGATCTGAGCACCGACATGGGGTTCCAAGGCAACAGCGCCGCCCCCGAGGTGCGTGCCGTTATCGCCGATGCGATGACCCGCATCCGCGCCGCAGGCAAGGCGCCAGGGATCCTGGGCACCAATGAGGAGGCGACCCAGGCCTATCTGGAGATGGGCGCCCAGTTCCTGGCAGTGGGTCTGGATGTCATGCTGCTGACACAGACAGCACGGGCGCTGTCGGCGCGCTGGAAATCCGCCTGAGTTCTCCTCTGACGTTTGCGCGTACCGACCTGCCGGATGCCTCCGGCGGGAGTATTTCGGACCAGAAAGAAGCAGCGGCGATGCATTGATCAGAGAGGATCACGCAGCCAGTCCTTGGCAAAGATGACCTGATCTACCCCGGCCAGGCGACGGACACGATCCAGTTCGGCCTCCAGCCGCCGGGTGCGGGCGGGCGACCAGCGCAGCCCGCGTTCGGGCCAGAGCGCGCGCACCCGAAGCTCGCCACACTCGCGATGCGCCTTCATGTCGATCCGCCCGATCAGCCGATCGCCTTCGAGCAGGGGAAAGACGTAGTATCCATAGACCCGTTTGGGTTCGGGTACAAAGACCTCGATCCGGTAATGAAAGCCAAAGAGCCGCTCGGCACGTTTGCGGTCGCGCAATGCCGGGTCGAACGGGCTGAGCACCCGAATGCGGCCCGGCGCAGGTGGTACGGCGGTGGCCTGGCCCAACGCATCGGGCCGGGCGAGCACCTTGCGCAGACTGCCATCGGCACAGGTGATCTCGATGGCTTCGACCTCGCCCCGCGCCTCGGCCCCTGCCGCCCAGTCGCGGGCTTCGGCCGGGCTGGCGCTGTCCCAGAAGGCTGCCAGTTCGCCGGTGGTGGCAAAGCCCAGCCGATCAAGGGCGGCGTTGCACAGCCAATCCACCGTTGTCTTGGGATCATGATCCAGCGCACCGGGGCGCAAATGGTCTTCGATCACCCGCTCGGTCAGGTCATAGCGTTTCTGAAACCCCTCGCGCCCGATCACCGTCAGCGCGCCCGAGCGCCACAGATATTCCAGCGCGGTCTTGGAGGGGTGCCAGTCCCACCAGCCGCCCGATTTCTTTTCTTCGTCCTTGCCGACATCTGACGAACTGACCGGCCCATGATCGCGGATATGATCAAGCACGGCGGCGAATTTGCCCTCGAACCCGTCGCGGCGCCAGTTCTTCCACCTTGCGCGCAGCATCTCTGCATCGCGCTCAAACCGCATATGCCAATGCGGGTAGAAGGCCATCGGGATGACAGCGGCATCATGGGTCCAATGCTCGAACAGGGCACGGTCACGTTCGTAAAGCCGTTTCAGATCGGGTGGGCGATAGGCGGGGCGGCGCGAGAACAGGATCAGGTCATGCGCCCGCGCCACGGTGTTGATGCTGTCGAGTTGCACAAAGCCGAGCCGGGTGATCAGGTCGAGCAGATCTGCCCCGCGCGCCGGGCCGCTGGGCTGTTCCGCCAGCCCGTGCCGATCCAGGAACAGCGCCCGCGCCGCGCGGTTGTCGAGCCGTTGCAGCGCCACGCCTCAGCGCCGTTTCAGCGTGTCGCCATAGCTGATCTTGGGCTCCAGCGTGATCCGGGTTTCGATCTCGGCCTCAGGATCCTCCAGCCGCTTGGCAATGATCTCGGCCGCCTTGCGCCCGATCTCCAGCCGACAGGCATCCATCGTGGCCAGTTTGCGCGGCAGGCCCTGGAGCAGTTCCACATTGTTGAACCCCGCCAGCCCGATCTGACCGGGAATGTCGATCCCCTGTTCGAGCAGGTAGAGCAAACCGCCCGCCGCGATCATGTCATTGGAGTAATAGAGGAAATCGAGGTCCGGCGAGCGTTCCAGCATGGCCTGGGTCATCTCGCGCCCCTTGGCCAGAGCCGAGCCGCCGGAGTAGAACTCACGATCCTCGATCTCGACCCCGTTCTTGCCCAGCACCTCGGTAAACCCTTCAAACCGCTTGCGGGCGCGATAGTCGAGCGGCATCTTGGTGCCCATGAAGCCGATCCGGCGATAGCCCGCCTTCAGGATTGCCTGCGCCATCTCGCGTCCTGCGCGGCGGTGCGAAATGCCCACCATCGCATCGACCGGCTTGCCATCGCTGTCCATAATCTCGACCACCGGGATCCCGGCGGCATCCAGCATGGCACGCGCCGCCTCGGAATGCTCCAGCCCCGCGATGATCACGCCCGAGGGGCGCCACGAGAGCATCTCGTACAGCACCTTTTCCTCTTTTTCGGGCAGGTAATCGGTGACGCCGACCACCGGCTGCAATTCGGTATCCTCGAGCACCTGGTTGATGCCGGTCAGAACCTCTGGGAATACCATGTTCGACAAGGACGGGATGATCACCGCCACCAGGTTGACGCGGTTCGAAGCCAAAGCACCAGCGATCTTGTTGGGGACGTATCCCAGCTCCTTGGCCGCGGCGAGGACGCGTTCGCGGGTGGCATCTGACACGTCGCCCCGGTTGCGCAACACCCGGCTGACGGTCATCTCCGATACCCCCGACGCCTCGGAGACATCGCGAAGGGTGAGCGGGCGTTTGGTATCTGCTGTCAAGGGGGCACCTGCTTCAATGGGTTTTGCGATGATGCTAGCGCGAACGGCAGGCAAGGTTCAACTGCTACCGATAGACCGATGACAAGCCTGTCAAACCTCGGTAGAGAGGGGGGCGGCGGCCCCGTGGCTCAATTGGATAGAGCAGCCCCCTCCTAAGGGGCAGGTTGCAGGTTCGAATCCTGCCGGGGTCACCAAAACTACCTGAAAAATATGGCATATTTACAAAACGTTGTGCAGAAGCATGCGGAAAGCCCCGCGAGAGACGGTTCCGGAAAACTGAACAGCCGGGATAAGTGGATTTTCCGCGCAACAGCAGCATGATGCTGCGAGCGAGGAGAAGACCATGACAAGACGACCGCGCCGGAAGCCGCCCCTTCGAACCCCACCGGCGCGGGCAAGACCCGCGCAAAGGAGCCGCTGACGGAGACTTTCGTCTTCCGTTGCACGGCCACCGAGAAGGCCGAACTGCGCGCCAAGGCCGAGGCCGCTGGCCTGCCCGCCGCAACGCTCCTGCGCGAGGCGCTTGGCCTGACCGAGGCGCGCCGCCGGAAGCCAGTGCCGCGTGTCGATCCGGCGCTGGTGCTGGCGGTCGGGCGCATCGGCGGCAAACCGAACGCTGGCCCTACTTTCTAAGATGTTTGCCTTGTCTGTCCGTTGGGGATGGAGGCACGACAACCCCGCCAAGGGCGTCGAGCGTTTCCCCGAACAAAAACGCTATCGCTGGCTCTCTGATGTTGAACTGACCCGACTTATCGGAGCTCTAAATGAACACCCGAATCAGAACGCTGCCAATGCCATCCGCTTGCAACTTCTGACCGGCGCGCGAATTGGCGAAGTCCTGACCGCCAGATGGGACGATTTCGATCTTTTCCGGGGCGTCTGGATCAAACCTTCACATCACACGAAGCAGAAACGCACCGAACACCTGCCGCTTTCTGGCGCGGCGATCACGCTGCTCCAGTCAATAAAAGAGACCGCAAACATTGAGCAACCGTTTGTTTTCCCCGGCAAGACACCCAATCAGCCACTTAAAGAACTAAAGCGCTTTTGGCACAGCATCACGACCAACGCCGAGCTTTCAGATTATCGCATCCACGACAATCGGCATACCCACGCATCACACTTGGTTTCAAGCGGCCTAAGCTTGCCAGTGGTCGGTCGGCTCTTAGGGCACACGAACCCGCTTACAACGCAGCGCTACGCGCATCTGGCTGATGATCCATTGCGCGATGCCGCTGAAGTCATGGCAAAGAAAATGTCTTAGCTCATAGTATTGATCCCAGCATCACCAGATCAGACTTCGGAATGACGCTGAATAATGTCGTTCAATGAACTTGGTTGAAACGCCACATCCCACGACCAGACACCAAATCCTCCCAAGGAATTGACCGCCTCCACCCACTCCGCCAAAGCGTCTCTTTTTGCCTTGTTCTGTGGGCTGTCAGTACCTTTGATTTCCAGCGCCAACATCTTGCCACACGTGAGTTTCACTAGAAAATCAGGAATGTATCGCCGCCGAGAACCGGACCACAAATACTGAATTTGAAACCCGAGGTGGTCGTTCTTCGCGTAGGCCAGTACGTCACCTGATTCTTCAAAAGTATTGGCGGCATGTCCCTCCCAAGAAGAGTCCCCCACCAAATGGCTGATATGTGACTTAACGGCAGGAAAATTGGGCTTGGTCGTGTACCAAGTGCGCATCTGTCCCGTGGAGCCGATTGGGTTTTCTTCGTCGAAGATCGGCGTCAACTTTGTCCTGTTCTGCTCAAAAACGCTTTGCATGAGGTGCTGAACAACCAGATCGATGTTGAGAGCAATCAGTATGCGACGCCTTAAAGGATCGGAGTGGAAGAGCGACGGAACTTGCAGCGCTCCGGATTCGATGAATTCCTCAACGATTCGGACAAGCTGAGCTGCAAGCAGGTCTTCCGACCCTTTGAAGCTATGCTTCAGGCCTGCGAACCCCTTTCGGGCTGCTTGAAACACGAGGCGTTGAAGCCTGAAGCCGTCCGGAAGCTTTTCCAAGTCAATCGAGGAAACTTTGCCCATGTCGGTTGCACCGCCCAGAGCAGGGGCTAGGTCCGCACTGATGGGCGTGGAGGCAGGATCAAGCGTAAGCGTCTCAACGTCTGACCATTCGACGGACAATTCGCGGCGGACAACCGACTCGACACGAACCACGTTCGGCCACTTGATCTCCAAATTGGCGCGTTCAGGAATGACTTCAATCTGTGTTGTTGGCTTAGGCGGAGGTGGCGCTTCACCGGGTTCCCCAGCTTCGGAGATCGAAAGGGGAACGCCAAAGACATTCACGTACTCCGGTAAAAAAAGACCACTCTCGTCGGTGTCATAGGAAACCCGCCGAAGGCCTCGTCCAACGACCTGTTCGCACAACAATTGCGACGTGAATGCGCGCAAGCCCATGATATGTGTGACGTTCTTCGCATCCCATCCTTCAGATAGCATCGCTACGGAAATCACGTTCTGGAGGTCTTGCCCGGCCTGACCGCGCTTGCCGACATTGTCGATGATCTCGCGGAGCAGCTCTTCCTTCTTTAGGCCGCTCAACTGCCGTTTCCGGGTTTCCGGTATGTCAGATGCTTCCACGATGTCCTGAAGCCGCTGATCGTAGGCTTTGTCGGAGGTCGCCGCCTCACCGATTTCCGCCTTGTCCAGAACCTTCGAGTCCACGCGTAAGGTCCTATTCGGGGCCTGCAATTCGGGCCAATGGGCATCGCCCTGGTTAAAGTAGTGCTCAATCCGGGCGGCAGTTTCTGTCCGATTGCAGACCGTTAGCATGACCGGCGGGGAATGATGCCCGGCTTCCGCCCAATCCTTTGCCGTCTCACGCCAATCTGCCCCAAGAAGCGTGTAGGCATCCTGCACGAGTTTTGGCAACGCCTCATGCGGTTCGGCCTTGGCTCGGTTCAGGTCCTCAGAGACCGACTTGTCGCGGTAGATATGGTAGAGCTTCGACTGCAACGTCTTTGAATCTGGCAGCGCATCATCTCGCACCACGACACGGGGCGTTTTCACCAGCCCGGCCTCAATCGCGTCATTCAACCCGAAGTCCGAAATGATCCAGTCAAACAACGCAGTGTCAGTGCTGGCCTTGCCGGTGGGCGCGAAGGGCGTAGCGGAGAGGTCGAAGCAACGTTGGATGCGCCGCGTCCTGTGGATGCGGTCCAGACCTTCGATCCACCGCGTAGCCTCGTCGAGGTCGATGCCCTGTTCCTCGGCCTGCTTCTTCGATATCTTGACTTCCGGCGGCTTACGATAGGCGTGATGCGCCTCGTCGTTGATGACGATAATATCCTTGTGTGCGGCCAGTTTGCCCAGAACGCGGCGCGTGAAGGCCTCGTCGGATTCCTTGCCCTTCTTGACGACGGACCGGTCCTGTTCCTTCAGCGGCATCAGGGTGTGCCAGTTTTCGATCAGCACCTCCGCCTGGTTTAGCTTCTGGCGCATAGACTCGGACGGGCAAAGGTTGAATTCGTCGTAATAGCTGCCCTCAGAAGGCATCAGCACCTGCAACCGGCCCTTCACGGTCAGCCCCGGTGCGACGATGAACACCGCGCGGCTGAAATCCTTGTTCCGTTTCGGATAGGTCAGCGCGTTCAGCACCTGCCAAGTGATGATCATCGCCATCACCGTGGTCTTGCCCGCGCCGGTGGCCATCTTGTTGCACAGCCGTTCCCACGCACCGCCATCGCCGGGGATATGAATGCCCTGCTTGTAGGCTTCCGCGCCTTCGACCCACCAGATCAGCGTCTCAATCGCTTCCAACTGGCAGAAATAGAACGGATGCTGGCGCGCGTCCTCGTCGTGCCAATGCTCCAACAGCTTGCGCGTCACGATGGTGATGCCGGGATAGCCATCCTCACGCCACTGATCCACGCGGTCGCGGATCGTGTTGACCATGGCCAGCACTTCTGTCCGCTTGGTGTTGTTGCGCGCATCAAAGACCTCGTAACTCGCTGGCCGCCGCTCCGGCTTGATCTCCAGCTTGCCGCCTTTGCCCTCGACCCAGTGTTGCTCAGGCCGCTCCCACGGGCGGTTGATGATCAGGGACATGGCTTATCCCTCCAGCGCGACTATCTTGAGGGACTCGATCCCCCGATCATCCACGATCTTCACCGCGATCCGCTTGTTGTCCCCGGCCTCGAAGGGCAGCGACACCGTACCGTGGAACTGCTCCAGCAGGTCCTCGTCCAACTCCGCCCGGATCGTCTTTTTCAACCGGTTCCACCCCCCCTTGGCGTCGGCCATGGGAAAGAACACCTGGTGTGGCATGAGCGAGCGTTGATCGTAATCCGTATCCAGCGACCACATGGCGATCTGCTTGGTGCCGCCGCCCTCGATCTCGCCGGTCTTGGGGTTGAAGTAGTCAAAGCCATGCACCTCGACCTCCCACATCCCGTCCTTGCGCTTGCGCACCTCGATCTCGGGCTGGCCCATCAGCCAGAAGGACTGGTTTGAGGATCGCGCCTTTTTCAGGTCCTCGGTCAGCAGGTCCGTGTTCATCTGCACCTTGAGGAAGGTCATACCGGGCACGTTCATCTCGTCGATGTCCTTGGCGGCCTCCGGGTCGAAGGTGAAGGCACAGAACAGCAGGAACTTGGGCTTGGGCATCAGCGTGTAGGCTTCGTTCATTGCCTCTTCGACCTGGCGCTGCTCAAGTGCGGCGTGTTCGGGGCCGAAACTGACCACCACGCGCTCGCCTGTGTCGGCGACCGATCCACTGGCATGAAGGAACTTGGTGCCGGGGATCACCTCGAACTCGGCAAAGCGCATCATGTTGCCGCCCTTGCCGCGCACGCCGGTTTTCAACAGCTCATCGCGCCAGAGCGATTGGCGCGAGGTTTCGCCAGAGCGGGCGACTGTGCTGTCGGCCTCTTCCGCAGGCAGGCTTTCGTCGAGTGAGAGCACGGTTGGCGCGGGCACAGCCTCGACACTGAACGGGCCAGTGATGCGCAGCTTGTTTTTGTCGGGGCGGGGCTTGTCGTAGAGCGTTTCCTGATCGGCGTGATCGGCGATGGACTGATCCATGCGGCGCTGCATGGCCTGACGGGCTTTGTGGAAGACCTCGAACGGGGCCTTGGCCGCCTCGGGCCAATCGGCGGGCAGGTCAAAGGGCACCTCCCATTCTTCCAGCACGTCGCCATCGCGGAAGGAAACCTGCTTGCCTTTGCGATAGCCTTGGGTGGGCTTGATCGGCAGCGGGGGCGCGGATGTGAGCGCGGCGTTCAGATCGTCCAGCGCCGCCGTGATCTTTGGGTGATCCTCGTCATAGATCGTGTCGATGTCGGGGTTGTTGGCGATGGATTTCAGCGTGATATGCGGGACGGTTTCATAATCGAACCCGCCCTTCAGCCCTTCATGGGGATAGCGCAGGGCGTAATAATCGAAACTGGCGGTCATCAGCCGCTGCTTGGCAAGTGTAATCGCCACGCGGGAGGTGTCGCAGGTGATCCAGCGTCGCCCCCATTTCTCGGCGACGAAAGCGGTGGTGCCCGAGCCGCAAGTCGGATCGAGCACCAGATCGCCTGGATCGGTTGTCATCAGGAGGCAGCGTTCGACTACCTTGAGACCCGTTTGAACTACGTAACGCTTTGGGTCGGAGAAACCACTTATCCGGGTGTCAGTCCAAGTGGCATCTATCGGCGTTGCAGGAAAATCATCCAGATAACGGATATAAGAAAGGGTGTTCCCGCCTCCCATCAACCTATTCGATTTTTCCAGGCGAGACGCACCCATCGTGTTTGTCTTGTAACCGCCCTTCTTGGGCTCGAAAGTCATGCCTTTGTGGGAGTGCTCAAATATTGTCGAAGACCCGCCAGACTGAGATGTGAAATCTGAGTAGCGGAAAAATCGGCCATTTTCGTCTTCGTAACGATACTGACCGCTTTCATCCGCCTTTTCCATGTAAAGGCGATTGAATTTTGCTTTTGACCGATCGCGGCCATACCAAAGAAGATAATCCCCAACTGAAGCAAGGTAAGCCGACGTTTGGCTGCTTGTCGTATGGTAGCTTATGAAGCCAAGCTGATTTTCAGGTCCGAATACTTCGTCCATCAATTCTCTTACATGATGTACATTCTCATCCGAAATCTGCACAAACACCGACCCGCTCTCGTTCAGCAATTCCCGCGCCAGCATCAGCCGGTCGCGCAGGTAGGTGAGGTAGGAATGAATGCCCAACTCCCAGGTATCCCGGAACGCCTTGATCATCTCTGGCTCTTGCGTCAGGTCGGCGTCTGACCGGTCCTTCACGTCGCGTTTGTTGGTGAAGGGCTGAAAGTTCGACCCGTATTTGATGCCATAGGGCGGGTCGATATAGATCATCTGCACCTTGCCGCCCATGCTCTCCTTGGTCAGAAGCGAGTTCATCACCAGCAGGCTGTCCCCCGCCACCAGCCGGTTCGACCAGCCCTTTTCGTGGTGGTAGAAATCCAGCGCCTGGCGCAGCGGCAGGTTCTCGAACGGGGCGGCGAACAGGTCCGGCTGCCGCCACTGCGTCGCCGCATCCTGCCCCTTCAGCCGCTTGGCCGCATTCGCCAGGATCGTCGCCGGGTCCACCCGTTCATGGACATGGAGCGAGACGGTATCGACCTCAAAGCTCGTCTTCTCTGCCTTGCCCGTCCAGTTCAGGTAAGGGGCTTGCAAACGTTTGAGTTCCGTCAGCGCGTCCTTCATCCGCACCGGATCGTCACTGGCCAGCGCCTCGTCGATCAACGTCTCAATCGCCCCCCGCGCGCTGTCAAAGTTCAGCACCGGGTCCAGATGCGGGTCATAGGCCCAGGTGGATTTCTCACCATCCGGGTCGGTGTCCGCATGGACCATCCCCACCTCGGGGTTGTTCACCCGCGTTTCGCCATGTCGATACGACAGCACCTCGGTCGGCTCATCCGACTTGCGGCTGACCTTTTTTCGGGTGCCGGTGGTGGCCTTGGGTTCCTTCGCCACCGGAGCCGTCAGTTCCAGATCGGCCACATCCGCCCGATACACCGAACCACCACGCCCCTTGCCGCGACCCAACGTGCCATCGTCGATCAGCGCATCCCGCGCGGCCTCATAGGCCTCGTCAGTCAGCGTCGGGATATGGTCCCGCAGGCGCGCAAGCATCGCGCCGTTGCCGATGGACGAGCCATCTTCGGGGGTCAGGGAAAGGATGAGATCGGAGAGGTCTGAAGACATCTGCACTGTTCCAATTAAGATCACTACCGCTCTATCCAACTCACGCTAGGCGTTTCACGCAAGAGTTGCACTAGCGAATGTATCCAGAGCGATGGGTCGCAGCCATCGGTCACACCTTTCGGCAACACGTCACATCTTGTTCGGCAAGTGCAATTAAAAACAAGTGGTTGACGACCAAGGAGTCACGACTTTTCCCGTGTTGTCCACAGATATACGGCGCGCAGAACTGCATCTTTTGTCACAGAAGCGTCCCGCAGATCGGTGGTTCGCAGCGAGACGAAAGGAAACGTCATGGCAAAGATTACTCAGGTCCAACTCGCAGATCGCTGGCACATTTCACCTCGCACACTGGAGCAGTGGAGATGGCTTGGGAAAGGGCCGAAATTTCTCAAGATCGGCGCGCGTGTCATATATGATGAGGCCGATGTCGAGGCCTTTGAAGCTGATCATCTTTGCCAAAACACGCATGGCCCGCTTTCGTCGGAGCGACGGTAATGGCCAAGAAATTTCCCGCAAACAGGATCAAAACGCATCGTGTCTATGACGTTTGGGAGATCGCGTGTGCGTTGGGCTGCCACCGGCAGACCGTCATCCGCTGGATCAAGGCCGGAAGTCTTCGCGCGGAAACGACCAAGAAACCGTGGCTGATCGAGGGAAAGGACCTCAAGGCTTTTCTCGGTGCTCGTCACACCACGATCACCGCCAAATTAGTCCTGCATCATTGCTTTTGCCTCGGGTGCAAGGCCCCGCGCGAACCTGACGGCAAGATCGCCGATTTTACACAGCAAACGCCAGAAACGGGACGTTTGACCGGCCTGTGCCCCGAGTGTGGCGCGCTGATGAACAAGGTCGTCAAACGGGTCGACCTTGAGGCAATACGGGCAAAAATCGAGGTGACGATTCAGAAGGCGTCCCCAAGATTAGTGTCCCGTGCCGATCCCCGTTCAAATGTCACTATTTCGCATAAGGGCCAAACCCATGGCAAAACGCAGCAAGGATAACCTGCGCATCAAGCGCAAATACCTTCTCTGGCGCAAGGAAGCGCAAGGCATTTCCGAGGCTTCCCTCGACAAGACCGCTGCAGCAATCACGCTCTACGATGACTGGCTTAGCAGCAAGGACTTCCGCGCATTCCATGCCGAACGCGCACGGTCGTTCAAGCGTCATTTGGCGGGCCTCCGGAATGAACGGACCGGCGCGCCGTTGTCCGCTGCGACAACCAATGGCACCCTGCGCGAACTGAAGGCGTTCTTCTACTGGATGGCCGATCAGCCCGGTTACAAGTCCAAAATCAGCCGCTCGGATGCCGACTATCTTTCGCCGGATCGCAAATCGGAAAACGCCCGACGGGGGACAATGTGGAAACCACATCCTTCGCCTGCCCAAGCACGCCATGTCATCAAGACGATGCCGTCAAGCACAGTGATCGAACGTCGAAACCGTGCACTGTTGGCATTCCTGTTCCTGACAGGTTCGCGCGAGGGAGCCGCGATTTCATTACCCTTGCGCAACCTCGACCTCAGGAACGGGTGTGTGCAATTCGATGGTCGATACGTTGACACGAAATTTGGCAAATCTTTCTCCACTAGCTTCTATCCTTTAGGCGAGTTCGCGGAGGATATTCTTCGGGATTGGGCCACGGAGTTGACGCAGGTTCACCTGTTCAGCGCGGCTGATCCGCTGTTCCCGAAGACCAAAGTCGCGGTTGGCATGTCCCGCAAGTTTGAGGCAGTGGGAATTTCACGGGAGCCGTGGAAAAGCGCATCCAGCGCTGCGAAGATTTTCAAACAGACATTCACCGACGCAGGTCTGCCGCCTTTCTCGCCGCATCGCGTGCGGGATACGATGTTTGATCTGGCAAACGAACATTGCCGCTCGCCGGAAGACTTCAAGGCATGGTCCCAGAACATGGGCCACGACGACGTTCTGACGACATTCAGTTCCTATGGAACGGTTCCACCGGGGCGGCAGATGGAATTGATGAACAGGTTCCGAAAGCGTGAAACACATGTTGGCGATGACGATGTCTTTGAGTGATCTCCGTCAATCCGCCCTGACCTTCCGGACTGTTATTCGGTCTGGGGTCAGCCTATAGCCTTGCCACGGCACGTTCTCGATTATCGCATCGGCTTCCTGTGCATCCCTGCCACTGGAAGCCATTTTATTTTTCAGCTCCAGTTTCGCGCGATTGATCCGTCGTCGCACAGCTTCATCGCCCTCCAAACTCAATGCCTTTGCCAGAAGCGTCGCGGTAAGAAACGGGTAGTCAAGGGGCATCATCCCCTGCCCAGCGCCTTCTAGCCACTTGTCGGCCAATACAATCAAGAGTTCTGCCGTGGCATTGCGTTCAAAGATAATCCGGTCGTCGATCAAGACATGACGCCTTTGTTCATTCACCTCCATGATCATGAGTTTTGGAGGTTCAGAAACGTGACGGGGTAGAACCGGGACTCTCGGCAGGACATCCGATCTTTGCGCCTCGCCGTAAAGCCTTGGCAGACTCCCATCCGGGAAGTCCCCCACATACTTTGCCTTTAGAGTCGCACGCATCACGTCGGACACCCCGGTTCCGTGCCGCTTCAACAAACGCGTGATCATTTCAAGCGCCGTTTGCATCGGCTGCGCCAAGTGGGCAACAGCGCTGATTACGGCAGGCAAAGCGCGTTCCAGCTCCGAAGGCGTGATGTGCTCATAGGCCTGTGCGCTTCGCAGATAGGACAGTGCGATCTCACGGTCTCGAACATCCATTCTGGCGTCGTCCATCAGAGCCACCCGATAAGCCTCTTCCGGGTCGAACCTTTCCAGACCGGCAGCCAGCACGGCAAAGCGCCGGTCAATACATTGCGAACATCGCCCGCAATGGATGTGTTGCTTGGTCTGGTTGTGAACGTCGGCGCAACTGCGCGTCTGCGCGATCTGCTCGGACATATCCAGCCGTGCGACCGTTTCCACCACTTCCTTCTTCGTCCGCCAGAAAAAAGGGTTGTCTATCCGAGTTTCGGACGCAAACACGCGGCTGAGAAAATCCGAAAACCGGGAAAGGGTCTGCGGATGGGTCGTCCTGGTCGCCCGCGTGCCGACGACATTGCCGACTGGCGACAGGTTCAGACTGACAACTCCGTTCTCGTAGAATGAAACCCGGTGCAACCCAAATGCTTTGGCCGTGACAGCGCCCAGCGCAGCAAAGAGGAACGACCGCGCCCGATGTGTCCCTTCTTTGAGGCTTCTACCGACCATCTGGACCTGCACGGGAATATGGCGGCAGCTGTTCTCGCCAAACTTCGCTGCCAGTGCCTTGTGAAGGTTACGCTGCACCGGCGCGATTTTTGATGCTGAGAAGTGGCTGACCAGAGCAACCCGTTCGCCTTGCTCGGCAATTTCTTCAAGCGCACCGGCAAAGGAATCGAGACCACCAGAGAACATGAGGACACGCGTCGCCTGCCATGCGCTACCCTCGTCAAACTTGAAAAACAATGATCTCTCGGCTTCTCCGTCTTCTTTGGCAACGAACCGGAATACAAACCGATCTCCGGACAGGAACATCAACATTTCTTCCAGCGCCGATACGACTTCTTCGCTTCCCCAGAAAACGAAGTCCCGAACGGGAACCTCAACTTCGAAATGTCGGTGCCATTGCTTGCCCATCTGTTGATCCGCCGTGCCACCGCGACTGATTGCCGCGTCGGCCCCATAAACTACGGCCGCGACTTCCAGCAGGTCCAAAGCACGATCTGGTATCTCTGCTACAAGCTGGGCGTTCAGGTGGCTAATGCAGACTTTGACGCCAACAGGTTTCCCATCAATCTCAAGGCGCAATTGCGCGTCGCCACCGCTCTTGGTCAGCGGTGGCAGGCATCGGACTCGATGCTCAGACGGTATCGCGCCGCCGCCCAAGCTCGGACCTCATTTTTTTGAACGCATAGTTGGTGAACCGGTTGATCGCGTCCTGATCAAGCGCGTGACGCTGCCAGACGGTTTTGCCGAACCACCCGCCCGCGAATTCCTGCACGATGCGCGAGGCTTCAAAGCTGTGTTGCGCAAGCGCCTGTTGAAATGCGACGCGCTGGGCATCAGAGGCAAAACGCCGGTCTTGTCCGATGTGGTTGGCCAGCTCTCGGCTCAGGTAATAGTCCAGAGATCGGTAGGTCAGCCTTGCAAAGAAGTCCCGCGCCAAAGTGGCGAACCGGTCGCCGGACGCAAATTCGCCGAGCGCGAGCCGGATGTCTTGAGGCGTCGGTTCAAACAGAGTCGGAAGGCGGTCCCGCAAATGCACGGACAGCGTTTCAAGCAAGGCAGACTTGGCCAACAAACCCACGTCAGATGCATGACCGGTAGCAAAGCTCTGCCGTTCGATGGCTGCATCCAATCCGGCCAACAAACTTGCCACCGATTGCAGGGGACTATCGCCACAACCCAGGTCGGCCAAAGCGTCTTCAAACCCCGGCGCACGCGCCAGCAGTGGCAATCGCACCAGAAGCGCCGCCACAAGTTGAAAACGCGCGTCTTTGCTCGCAAGGGAAAGGTCCCTCTCAGAGGCTTTTGCAGCCGCCTCGGCGATCACGTCAACAGACGCACCAGAATCAATCAACCCAACGACATCGCGCCACTTTTTCGACTGTGGCAACGTGCCGAGCCGAATGTGGCCCATGAACGTCTCCCTAACGCGATCAGGCTGACGCAACCATTGAGAGAAAGCAAAGGAAATCAAAGATCAAAAGCTTACCCTGCGCTTACCCGATCAATCGGAGAAGCCGCGCCATATCTGGTAAGTTCTTGATTTCAGTGGTGAGCCGTGCAGGATTCGAACCTGCGACCCACTGATTAAAAGTCAGTTGCTCTACCAACTGAGCTAACGGCCCACTCTCTTGTACGGTCTTTCGACCCGTGGCGCTCTCTAAGCCAAATCCCCGATCAGGTTCAAGAGCTTATTTGCGCCTCGTGTCGCTTTCGTTTCCGGCGTGTCCGGCGACCCGATAGGCGGCCTAATTAGGCAGGTGGCAGAGGGGGGTCAACCCCCTTTTTTGCCTAATCCGCGCAGCAGGCTGGAATAAGTTCCCTGGCAGCGTTATATGCCCGCCATGGCACAGCAGACCACCGGTATGACCTTCATGAAGATGCACGGGCTGGGCAACGATTTCGTCGTTGTCGATGCGCGGGCGCATCCGGTCGACGTGACAGCTGCATTGGCTCGGGGTATCGCGCATCGCCATTTCGGCGTGGGATTCGACCAGTTGGCGCTGATCGAACAGGGCAAGGGCGACGCGCATCTCGTATTTCTGAACGCCGACGGTTCAACCTCGGCCGCCTGCGGCAATGCCACCCGCTGTATCGCACGGCATCTGATGGACGAGACCGGCAAGACCGAGCTGCATCTGACCACCGATCGCGGCGACCTTTATGCGCGCGACGCGGGCAACGGGCTGACCTCGGTCAATATGGGGGCGCCGCAACTTTTGTGGCACGAGATCCCGCTGGCCGAAGAGATGGATACGCTGGAACTGCCCATCGAGGGCGGCCCGACCGCTACCGGCATGGGCAATCCGCACTGTACGTTCTTCGTCGCCGATGCCGAAGCGATCCCCTTGGCCGAGTTCGGCGCGCGCTACGAGCTTCACCCGCTCTACCCGCAGCGCACCAATGTGCAGGTCGCACAGGTAATCGGCCCCGACCATATCCGCATGCGGGTCTGGGAACGCGGCGTCGGCATCACCCTGGCCTCCGGTTCCTCCTCCTGCGCCACCGCCGTGGCCGCCGCGCGCCGGGGCCTCACGGGCCGCAAGGTGCAGATCGACCTCGACGGCGGCACGCTCTGGATCGACTGGCGCGACGATGGTGTCTGGATGACCGGTCCCACCATGCATGTGTTCAGCGCCACGCTGACGCCCGAATTCCTGGCCAGCCTGGGATGAGCGCGCCCAAGTTCACCACGCTCGGCTGCCGTCTCAACGCCTATGAGACGGAAGCGATGAAGGAACTGTCGGCCCAGGCGGGGCTCGACAATGCCGTCATCGTCAACACCTGCGCCGTCACGGCCGAGGCCGTGCGCAAGGCGCGTCAGGAGATCCGCCGCCTGCGCCGCGAGAACCCCACCGCGCGGCTGATCGTCACCGGCTGCGCCGCCCAGACCGAACCCGAGACCTTCACCGCCATGGCCGAGGTCGACGCGGTGATC
Organism: Ruegeria pomeroyi; assembly: GCF_021405525.1. Classification (GTDB taxonomy): domain Bacteria; phylum Pseudomonadota; class Alphaproteobacteria; order Rhodobacterales; family Rhodobacteraceae; genus Ruegeria_B; species Ruegeria_B alba. Next base: position 411,933 of record NZ_JAGQAG010000001.1, on the reverse strand, counting down.
GGCAATACTGAAAAGATGCGGCCCGAGACCTGGAAGAGCATGGCCGCCGATTTCATCGGCGAGACCGAGTCGGTGCAGGTCGACGACATCATGAGCGTGACCGAAACCGCCGGTCACCTGATCGACGGGTTCGGCACCCGGAGCCGCGCCTATGTCCAGGTGCAGAACGGCTGCGATCACCGCTGCACCTTCTGCATCATCCCCTATGGCCGCGGCAACTCGCGCAGCGTTCCGGCGGGCGTGGTGGTGGACCAGATCAAGCGTCTGGTAGATCGTGGCTATAACGAGGTGGTGCTGACCGGGGTCGACCTCACCTCCTGGGGCGCCGACCTGCCCGCAGAGCCCAAACTGGGCGACCTGGTGATGCGTATCCTGCGGCTGGTGCCCGACCTGCCACGCCTCAGGATCAGCTCCATCGACTCGATCGAGGTGGACGAGAACCTGATGCATGCCATCGCCACCGAACCGCGCCTGATGCCACATCTGCATCTCAGCCTGCAACATGGCGACGACCTGATCCTGAAACGGATGAAACGCCGCCATCTGCGCGACGACGCCATCCGCTTTGCCGAAGAGGCCCGCCGCCTGCGCCCCGAGATGACCTTTGGCGCCGATATCATCGCCGGATTCCCGACCGAGACCGAGGCGCATTTCGAAAACTCGCTGAAATTGGTCGATGACTGCCACCTGACCTGGTTGCATGTCTTCCCCTATTCCCGGCGCGAGGGCACGCCCGCCGCCAAAATCCCCAGCCAGGTGAACGGCAAGACCATCAAGGACCGCGCCGCCCGCTTGCGCGCCGCAGGCGACAGGCGCGTGGCGCGGCACCTTGCCCAACAGGTCGGGCGCAGCCACCGCATCCTGATGGAAAGCCCGCAGATGGGCCGCACCGAGCAATTCACCGAAGTGCATTTCGACACGCCCCAGCCCGAAGGCCAGATCGTCACAACCACGATAACCGGCACTTCTGGCAGCGTGCTGACCGCCTGACGGCGCCCTCGGGCTTCTTTCTGGTCGGCAATACTCCGGGGTGAATTGCCCGAAGGGCAAGAGGGGCAGCGCCCCTCTCTTATTCCGGATCAACCAGCAGCTCTTCCATGAAGAGGCTCAGGAACTGGGTTCGCCCATCGACTCCCGCTTTGGCATAGATCGCAGCCGATTGCGCGCGGACCGTGCCCGCCGCTCGGCCCCGAACCGTAGCGATGCTGTCATTATCCAGCCCCTTGAGGATCATGAGTGCCACATCGCGCTCGGCGGGTGTCAGCCCCCAATCGGCAAAGAAACCCTCGATCACCTCGGCCATCTCACCGCGTGCCGCACGCAGGCCCGTGGTGACCCGCTCCATCCGCAAGAGCAATTGGCGCAGCTCGTATATCAGCACACCCAGCCCGGTGCACAGAACCAGCGCCACACCGCCTTCCAGCCACAGATGCGCGGGGCCGTCGTTGTCCCCCGCCCTCAGGTCGGCAAGAACGTCGCCAATGAAGAACAGGGCACAGAGAGCCTGCAATACGATCATCCAGGCGAGGATTGCAGCCCGGCGCTCATCCGCGTCGCCGGGCCGCATCAGGGGGCGCAGCCAAGTGGTCATCTATCCGAGCGGATCACGGGTATGCGCTTGCGTCCTGTCACCATGGCGCGCGCCAGCGGTACCCCGGTGCGCCATTGATCGAACAGCACACCGCCCACATGCAGGACGACCGAGAGCATCAGCCAGCCAAAGGCCGCCTCGTGCAATTCCTCGACCCAGTCGACGCCAAAGAACGTGACAGTGCCCATCATGATGCCGGTGGCGCTCAGCGCCAGCAATGTCAGCCACAGGTTATAGACCATCAGCGCCCCCAGGGGATTATGCGACAGGTGAACCGTGCGCTCTCTCCGCAGCATCGCCCATAGGTGCCCCAGAGCGGCAGCCGGGTTGGGCGGAAAGGCGGTGAAGCGCGCCGGTTTCGGCCCAACGATACACCACAAGAGCCGCAGTACAACCAGCGCCAGTACGGCATAGCCGACCTGCTCGTGCAACGCGCCATCGGGATCGGTCAACGCGCTGTTGATCAGCACCCCCAGCGCCACCCCCCAATGCGTCAGCCGCACCAGCGGGTCCCAGACGCGGATCTCGCGGGCGCCTTCGCGCCCGCCCGTTGTCCCGGCCATCCAGCCTTACTCCATCTCGATCTTGCTGATCTTGCCGGTCGTGGGATCGACATAGACCTCGGCCATCTTGCCGTCCTTGACCACATAGGCCTCGATCTTGCCGTCCTCATCCTCGATCTTGCGGACGTCATAGCCCAGATCTTTCAGGCTGGTACGGATCTCGTCCGACGAGGTGCCCAGTTGTGTGTCGGTGGTCAGGTCAAGAGCCAACACCGGACTGGCGGCCAGGGCGAGCGCGGCGATCAGGGCAAAGGATTTCATGGAACATCTCCTGAGATTGCGACAGGCGGACCATCCGCCGTCTGTCCCGAAACTGGCCATGCTCCTGTACAATCGCCATCGAACAAGGGCTTATTTTGCTGGAATAAGCGCCTGCTGATACGTTTGAACGCTCGCCGTGATGGCAATCACCTCCCAAAAAGCCAAAAGAAAACCCCCGCACCGGGGCGCGGGGGCTCTCGAAACCAAATTGCAAAAGCGTCTTAGTGCTTCTTGCCCTTATGCGGCGCCCACAGGCGCTTGTTGGTCAGGTACAGCATGCTGGCCAGGATGGTCAGAAAGATCACGCCCACCAGACCGGCCTGCTTGCGGGCCATCATCTTGGGTTCGGCGGCCCACATCAGGAAGGCCGACACATCAGCCGCCATGTGGTGCAGGTCGTTGGCATGACCATCGGCAAATTCCACCTGCTCGTCGCTCAGCGGCGGCGCCATCGAGATCCAGCCACCCGGAAAGGCGGTGTTCTCATACAGGATCGAACCCGCTTCTTCCTTCTCGTGGCCGGTGTAACCGGTCAGCAGCGAGGCGATATATTCCGCTCCGCCGATCCCCTTGAACAGCTGGTTGATGCCCAGACCGTAAGGGCCGTGGAAGCCCGCGCGCGCCTTGGCCATCATGCTGAGGTCCGGGGCGCCAGCGGCGGTGTTGGCCGGGAAATGATCGGTCGGGATCGCCGGGCGATCGTCTTCCAGTTCCGGGTCATAGACCGTGAAGGTTTCGGACGCATAGGCGCGGACCTGATCGCCCGTCCAGCCGATACCACCCTCGTCGCCCAGCGTGCGCAGCGGCACGTATTTCAGGCCGTGGCAGGCGGCGCAGACCTCGGTATAGACCTGAAGGCCGCGTTGCAGCTGGTTCTGGTCATAGGTGCCAAAGGGGCCTTCGAACGAGAACTGGAAATCCTCGATATGCTGCTCACCGCCCCCTGCCGCATGGGATCCGACAGGAGCAAGCGCCAGGGCAAAAGCGGCACCGATTGCAAGTTTCTTGAACATGAGTTCCGGTCCCTCTTCTTACTCGGCCGGAGTGGCGTCGGACGCCGTGCCGTAGTGCGCGTTGAAGTCTTCCTCGATCGTGGCCGGCTGCGGCAGCGGCTTCTCGATCACACCCAGGATGGGCAGGATCACGAAGAAGTAGCCGAACCAATAGGCCGAAGCGATCAGCGAGAAGGATGCATAGGGCTCTTCCGCCGGCATCGCGCCCAGCCACATCAGGGCGAAGAAGTCGATGATCAGCAGGTAGAACCACCATTTGAACATCGGACGATACTTGCCCGAACGGACCGACGAGGTGTCGAGCCAGGGCGCCAGCGCCATGGCCAGGATCGCGCCGAACATTGCCAGCACGCCAAAGAACTTGGCGTCGATGATGCCGCCGGTCACAAAGCTGGCGATCTGCACCACCCAAACTTCCGAAGTGAAGGCGCGCAGGATGGCGTAGAACGGCAGGAAGTACCATTCGGGCACGATATGCGCGGGCGTCACCAGCGCGTTGGCCTCGATATAGTTGTCGGGGTGACCCAGATAGTTCGGCATGAAGCCGACAATCGCCCAGAAGATCACCAGCACGATGGCCAGGCCCACCAGGTCCTTGATCACGAAATAGGGCCAGAACGGCAGCGTGTCCTTCTCGGCCTCGGCTTTCGACCCGCGGCGAACTTCAACACCCGTGGGGTTGTTGTTGCCGGTGGTGTGGAAGGCCCAGATATGCACGATGACCAGCGCCGCGATGACGAAGGGCAGCAGATAGTGCAGCGAGAAGAAGCGGTTCAGCGTGGCATTGTCCACGGCGGGCCCGCCCAAGAGCCAGGTCTGGATCGCCTCGCCCACAAAGGGGATGGCGCCGAACAGGCCGGTGATCACGGTTGCGCCCCAGAACGACATCTGTCCCCACGGCAGCACATAGCCCATGAAGGCGGTGCCCATCATGCAGAGATAGATCAGCATGCCGACGATCCAGGTGATCTCGCGCGGGGCCTTGTACGAGCCGTAGAACAGGCCGCGGAAGATGTGGATATAGACGGCGACAAAGAACAGCGAGGCGCCGTTTGCATGCAGATACCGCAGCATATAGCCGCCGTTCACGTTGCGCATGATGTGCTCGACGCTGGCAAATGCCATGTCGACATGCGGGGTGTAATGCATCACCAGCACGATGCCGGTGACGATTTGCAGCGCCAGGCAGAAGGCCAGGACGATGCCCCAGATCCACCACCAGTTCAGGTTCTTGGGGGTAGGGATCATGATGGTGTCATAGATCAGGCCGACGATGGGCAAGCGGCTGTTCAGCCACTTCTCGGCGCCCGTCTTCGGTTCGTAATGGTCGTGCGGAATACCGGCCATGAGCGCGCTTCCTTATCCCAGCTTGATGGTGTTTTCGTCGACGAACTCTGCAACCGGAATGTGCAGGTTCTCGGGCGCGGGGCCTTTGCGGATCCGGCCGGAGGTATCGTAGTGCGAGCCGTGGCAGGGGCAGAACCAGCCGTGGAAATCGCCGGCACCGTCGCCCAGCGGCACACAGCCCAGGTGGGTGCAGACACCCATCATCACCAGCCATTCGCCGTTTTCGTCCAGCGAACGGTTTTCGTCCTTGGCATCGGCACCCGGCTTGTTGGGGTTCTCGGCGCTCTGGTCGATCAGATCGCCCAGTTCGACGGCACGCGCCTCGCTGATTTCTTCCTCGGTGCGGCGGCGGATGAACACCGGCTTGCCCAGGAACTTGACGCTGATCTGGGTGCCGACCTCGACACCGCTGATGTCAACGCGAATCGACGACAGCGCCTGAACATCCGCCGACGGGTTCATCTGGTTGACCAGCGGCCAGACAGCGGCCCCGGTGGTTACGACACCTGCGCCAGCCGTGGCGTAGTAGAGGAAATCTCTGCGGGTGCCTTCGTGATCTTCTGCGTGGGACACGAGGTTTTCTCCGATTCCAGCGCCCGGGTCCGGGCAAACATGCATGCGCACCGCAATAAAATGCGGTGACTCAACGCGGGTATCTATCCGGGAGAAATCGGTTCGTCCAGCGGTCATAGGCGCGCAGGACGCCGCAGTTTGCCTTTCATGTCGCGGCAGAGCCACACAATTTCAAGCTCGACCCGGATATTTTACCTCCCTCAGGCCGCAGGCGGGCGCGTCTCGACCATCGAGGCGCGCGATTCGAAATCTGCGAACCACGCGGCCAACGCCGGGTTGCCGTTGCGCCAACCGCGCACGTCATGCCGGAAATCGACATAGGCCAGCGCACAGGCCACCGCGATCTGGCCCATGTCCACCGGCCCGGCCAGATGCGCCATCCAGCGGCTCTCCAGCGCGGCGCAGGCGCGGGCGATCTTGTTCCACTGTCCTTCGACCCACGCGTCCCAGCGCTTGTCCTCGGGCCGCAGCCGCCCCTCATAGGTCATCAACAGCGCCGCGTCGGTGATACCGTCGCCCAGTGCCTCCAGCGTCATCGTGTTCCAGCGCCCGTCGCCCTCGGGATACAGCCCACCCTTGTAGCGCGCATCCAGATAGGCGGTGATCACCCGGCTGTCGAACAGGGTCGGCCCCTCGGGCCGTTCCAGCGCCGGCACCTTGGTCAGCGGGTTCTTGGCCAAGAGCGCCTCGGCCGGAACCAGCGGCGTGCCGCTGGCGGTCACCAGCTCGACATCGCCCAGCTTGCCGGTTTCATGCAGCAGCACCATGACCTTGCGCACATAGGGCGAGGTCGGGCTGTAATAGAGCTTCATCACGATGGTCTCCCTTTTTGCCTGTCAGCGCGGACCAATCCGCGTCAATCTCTAGTCGTATGCCGCGCAGCACCGGGATCAAGCCCCCCGCATCAGAGCCGCCAATGCGTCCAGCTCCGCACCGATACCTGCGGTCGCGATGCCTTCGGCCGCGCCATACCGTGCCAGCTCGGGCTTGTTCTGACCAAGCTTCCACGTACCCTGCACATCTGACACGCGCATCCGGCAGGGCACGATCATCCGCAACATCCGCTCAAGCGCACCGGGTGTCATCTTGGCGCTGGTCCAGGCAGGCTTGGGCAAACGCCGAGCTTCGAAATAGGCCGAAAGACGGTCCAGCAAGCCCGGCAACTCTTCCTGCGGACACAACTCCAGCTCTCCGGTCAGATGCACGGCAACATAGTTCCAGGTCGGCACCTGATCCGCGACACCATACCAGTCGGGCGAAACATAGCTGTCCGGCCCGCTGACCGCCAACCGCACCGCCACCGGCTCGGACAAGAGCCGCACGATCGGGTTCGACCGCACCAGATGCAGCTCGGCCACGTCCCCGTCGGGGTTCAGCAAAAACGGCACATGACTGATCAGCGGCGCCCCCTCGGCGGCCACCGCCAACACGCCAAACCCGCGCGCCCGGGCAAACTCCAGATTGCGCGCGGTGCTTTCGCCACGAAACGCCGGGTTGGGATGCATTGCGGTTCTCCTCTCTTGTCGATTCCGTCTTGCAGCGCCCACCGCGTCTTGGCAAGTTCTCCCTCGTTCTCAGGGCGGGGCGGAATTCCCCACCGGCGGTATGTGGGCCAGACCCGCGAGCCCGCGAGCGGCTTTTCCCGCGTCCACGATCCGAAAAGTGGGAACCGGTTTTCGGACAAATCGTGGAGCCAGCAGAAGAGTGTCAGCAGATCTGGTGAGAGGCCAGAGCCGACGGTCACAGTCCGGATGAAAGAGAACGCACGGCCAGGCCACGCAACCGCGTGCGCCCGACCGTTCGTGATCGCCTTGGGTGACGTGTCTAACCAATGGAGATCATGATGACACACACCCGCTATGCCTTCATCAAGGCCAACTGGCATGCCGATATCGTCGACCGCGCGCTCGACGGTTTCCTCGACCTCATCCCGGCGGAACAGGTCGACATCTACGACGTGCCCGGCGCGTTCGAGATGCCGCTCCTCGCTCGCGACCTTGCACAGACCGGGCGCTACGCCGCCGTGGCCTGTGCCGCCTTTGTCGTCGATGGCGGCATCTACCGGCACGATTTCGTGGCCCAGGCGGTGGTCGACGGGCTGATGCGCGCGGGGCTTGACAGTGGCGTTCCGGTCCTGTCGGTCTCGCTGACCCCGCATCAATACCAGGAAACCGATCACCACAACGCCATTTACCGCGCCCATTTCGTGGACAAGGGACGCGAGGCCGCCCGCGCCGCGCTCCAGATCACCGCGACCCGCTCGAAACTGGCGCAAGCGGCCTGATCCTTCATTTCGCCTCAAATACTCCGGGGGAGCCTACAAAATTCGTCGAATTTTGTAGGTGGGGGCGGCGCCCCCTCCCCCTCTCGACCTCGCAAACCCCTTGAGGCCCGGAGCGCGCGCCGCTAAGCACATCCCGCAAAGGAGCCCGCCTATGTCGATGAACAGTTTTGGCCATCTCTTCCGCGTCACCACCTGGGGTGAAAGCCACGGTGCCGCGCTTGGCGCCACCGTCGATGGCTGCCCGCCCGGCGTGCCGATCGACGAGGCGATGATTCAACACTGGCTCGACCGCCGCAAACCCGGCCAGAACAAATACACCACCCAGCGCCGCGAAGCCGACGAGGTCAAGATCCTCTCGGGCGTGTTCGAGGGCCAGACCACCGGGACCCCGGTGCAGCTGATGATCGAGAATACCGACCAGCGGTCGAAGGATTACGGGGATATCAAGGACAAGTTCCGCCCCGGCCATGCCGACATCACCTATTTCCAGAAATACGGCATCCGCGACTATCGCGGCGGCGGCCGCAGCTCGGCCCGTGAAACCGCCGCCCGGGTGGCCGCCGGTGGCCTCGCCCGCGAGGCGATCCGCGCCCTGGCCCCCAATGTCCAGATCACCGGTTACATGGTGCAGATGGGCCCCAACCGCATCGACCGCGCACGCTTCGACTGGGCGCAGATCGAACAGAACCCGTTCTGGGTGCCCGATGCGCAGGCCGCCGCTGACTGGGCCGATTATCTCGACGGGCTGCGCAAGTCCGGCAGTTCGGTCGGTGCGGTGATCGAGGTCGTGGCGCGCGGCGTGCCCGCGGGCCTCGGCGCGCCGGTCTATGGCAAGCTCGACACCGATCTGGCCGCCGCGATGATGTCGATCAACGCCGTCAAGGGCGTCGAGATCGGCGAGGGCATGGCCGCCGCCGAACTGACCGGCGAGGCCAATGCCGACGAGATCTTCATGGGCCAGAACGGCCCGCAATACAGCTCGAACCACGCGGGCGGCATTCTGGGCGGCATCTCGACCGGGCAGGACATCGTGGTGCGTTTTGCGGTGAAACCCACATCGTCGATCCTGACCACCCGCAAGACCATCACCAAGTCCGGCGAAGAGACCGAAATCATCACCAAGGGCCGCCATGACCCCTGCGTCGGCATCCGCGCCGTGCCGGTGGGCGAGGCGATGATGGCCTGCGTGATCCTCGATCACCTGCTGCTGCACCGGGGCCAGATCGGGACCAATCGTGGCCATATCGGCTGAACTGCATCAGGCGCTACGCGGCATCGTCGCCCAGCGCATGGCCACCGATCCGGCGCATGATCTCGCCCATCTGGACCGGGTCTGGGTCAATGTGCAGGCCATCGCCGGACCCGGCGCAGACCGGGACGTGCTGCTGGCGGCCAGCTACCTGCACGATCTGGTGAACCTGCCCAAGAACGCGCCCGACCGGCACACCGCCTCGCGCCGCTCGGCCGAGGAGGCCGCGCCGATCCTGCGCGACCTGGGCTTTGACGAGGCACAGATCGCAGCCACTGGCCACGCCATCGCCGCGCACAGCTTCTCCGCTGGAATCCCGCCCGAGACCGAAGAGGCGCGCATCCTGCGCGATGCCGACCGGCTCGATGCGCTGGGTGCCATCGGTATCGCGCGCAACTTCTCGGTCTCCGGCTCGCTGGGCCGGGCGCTTTATGACCCCGCCGATCCCTTCTGCGAACACCGCGCGCCCGACGATGCGCTCTATTCGCTCGACCACTGGCGGGTAAAGCTGCTGTCCCTGCCGCAAGGCATGCTGACCATCAAGGGTCGAGCCCTGGCCCAGGCCCGCATCGCGCTGATGCTGCGCTTCCTCGACGATTTCGCGGCCGAGATCGGCACGCCGCTGCCTGCCGAATGGACACACGGATGAGCCAGATCCTGACCATCACCTTTCCGATCTACGCAGCACTTGCCATCGGGTTTCTGGTGGTCCGGCAGGGCTGGTTCAGCACCGCAGACATGCGGGTGCTGGGCCGCTACGTGATGGACATCGCGCTGCCCGCGCTCCTCTTCAACGCGGTGGCCAGCCGCGACGTGGCCGAGGTGTTTCACCCCGGCTACATGCTGGCCTTTGCCGCCGCCGGGCTAGGCACCATCGCGCTCAGCTATCTGTGGTTCACCCTGTCGGGCACCGAGGCCAACCGCCGTGCGGTGGCAGTGATGGGCAGTTCCTGTCCCAATTCCGGCTTTGTCGGCTATCCGGTGATGCTGCTCACCTTTCCCGATCTGGCGGGCGTGATCCTGGCGCTCAACATGTTGGTCGAGAACGTGCTGATCATCCCCGCCTGCCTGATCCTGATGGATATGGCACGCGGGCGCGGTCAGGGCGGCATCGGCCAGCGGGTCGCGGGCATCCTTTGGGGCGTGCTGAAGCGCCCGATGGTGATCGGCCTGCTGCTGGGCCTCGCGGTCAGCCTCGCCGGCGTGCCGGTGCCGCAAACCGTGACAAGGCTGATGCAGATGCTGGCCGCCTCCGCCTCGGCGCTGGCGCTGGTGGTGATCGGCGGCTCGCTTGCGGGCCTCAGCTGGCGCGGCAGCCGCTGGCATGCGGTCCAGATCTCGGCGCTGAAACTTCTGCTGCACCCGGCGCTGGCCCTGCTGGCGGTGATGCTGGTCGCCGCTATCGGTCTGCCGATGGACGCCGACATGCGCACCGCGCTGATCCTGTCGGCGGCGATGCCGATGTTCGGCATCTACGCCGTTCTGGCGCAGGAACTGGGACACGAGGGCATGGCCTCGATCGCGCTGCTCACGGCAACGACGCTGGCCTTCTTCACGCTCTCGGGCCTCCTCTGGTGGCTGACCTGATCAGCGCCACGCCGCGGGCGACGATCCCAGCTCACAAGCCCCGCTGTCCCAGCGCATCGGCGCCCCCTCGACACTCAGCGCCGGTTTCAGCCGCCGCGCCGGTCCCCAAGGGGTCCGCTCTTCCCAATCCGACAGGTCATCGGGAGTGGAGCCGGTAATCGCCGGGCCATCCTCTGCCTTTTCCATGGAACACAGCAGCTCCGCCGTCCGCGCCAAGGACAACCGGGCCGAAGAGACGCCCTCTCCCCGCGCCGCCCGTGCCAGCGCCGACAGGACCGAAGCCGCCATAAGATACCCCGTCGCATGGTCCAGCGCCTGCACCGGCAGCGGATGCGGTTTATCCGCCCCGGCCCAGCCCATGCCCGCCTCGGCAATGCCGCAACTCATCTGCACCAGCGAATCGAACCCGCGCCGCCCGGCCCATGGCCCGGTCCAGCCGTAGGCGCACAGGCTCACCTCGATCAGGTTCGGCGCCAGTTCCAAACGCCGCGCGGGCGAGACCATCGCATCCAGCGCGCCGGGACGATAACCATGCACCAGCACATCCGCCCCCGCCAGCAGCGCCTCGAAGCTCTCCCGGTCGGCGGCCTGTTTCAGGTCCAGATGGGCACAGGTCTTGCCCAGCGTCACATCCGGCACCACCCCCGGTTCCGACCAGCTTGGCGGGTCGATGCGCAGCACCTCGGCCCCGAACCCGGCCAGCGTTCGCGTCGCCATCGGCCCCGCCAGCACCCGTGTCAAGTCAAGCACCCTCAGCCCCGCCAGCGGTCGCGCCCGGGTGCCGCCAAAATCGCGCAAGGCACCCGCGCGCCGCGCCCAATGCACCAGCGGCTCCGCCGCCACCGCCGCCCCCTGCGGATGCGCCAGCCAGGCCGCGCGGTCGCGCATCGCCGCCGCTGCCCCGCCCGCGCCCACGACCGCCGCTTCCAACGCGTCGATCTCCCAGCCGCGCAGCGCCTCGGCCACCTCCGCGCGCTCTGCCGCGCAGCCCAGTACCGACAGCGCCGCATCCCGGTGATGTGGCGCGTTGGTATGCAACCTGATCCAGCCATCCGCCGCCGCATAGTCCCCGGCAATCGGATCCCAGGCTCCGGGCGTCTGCCACCCTTGCGGATGGATCGACCAGGAATACCACAGCGAGGCCAGCCGCCGGTCCACCGTCACCGCCGGACGCGGCCCAAGACCCGTGGCCTCCATCACCTCGCCCAGCGCCGAACCCACGGCGCCAAAGCTGCGGGTTGCCAGTTCGGTCACCGCGAACCGGGACGGCCACGCGCCCACGCCCTGAACATCAAACGCTTGCGGCCCGAATGCGGCGGATAGCTGATCCATACCCTGTGCTCCCACTTACTTTCTGCACCTGCACAATGACTGTTACCGATAGCAGAAATCAAGCGATTGATCTTTCCCAACCAAAGGCGCAGGGTCGGGCCATGGCAAACCCCTTAACATCGCATCGACCGGTCCTGGCCATCACGCTGAAACTCAGCGCGCTGGTCTTGTTCACCGTGATGTCGGCGATGATCAAGGCGCTGTCGGCCGATTTCCCGCCGGGCGAGATGGTGTTCTTCCGCTCGCTCTTTGCCATCCCCGTCATCCTTGTCTACCTGATCGCGCGCGGCCAGTTGCGGCAGGGTCTGATTGTCAAGAAACCCATGGGCCATTTCTGGCGCGGGGTGCTGGGCACCAGCGCCATGGGGCTGACCTTTACCGGCCTTGGCCTGCTTCCCCTGCCCGAGGTGACGGCCATCGGCTATGCCACCCCGATCTTTACCCTGATCCTGGCGGCAATGATGCTGGGAGAGACCATCCGGCTGGTGCGCATCGGCGCGGTCGCTTTGGGCCTTTTGGGCGTGATCGTCATGCTCTGGCCGCGTCTGGGCACCGGTGCCTCGCTGGACCAGGCGGCCACCATCGGCGCGCTCTGCGTGCTGGGCGCGACCGTTGCGCGCGCCTTTGTGCAGATCCATATCCGGCAACTGGTGCAGGTCGATCACGCCGCCGCCATCGTCTTCTACTTCTCGCTCACCGCGACGCTCCTGTCGGCGCTGACGGCGTTTTTCGGCTGGACCATGCCGACCCCGGAACAGGCCGCGATCCTGATCCTGACCGGGTTGATCGGTGGGGTGGCGCAGATCCTCGTCACCTCCTCCTACCGCTTTGGCCAGGCCTCGATGCTGGCGCCCTATGACTATGCCTCGATGCTGTTCGCCATCATCATCGGCTATGTCTGGTTCGACGAACTGCCGACGCTCGTCATGCTGGCCGGTGCCCTGCTGGTGATCGCGGGCAACGTGGTGGTGATCTGGCGCGAGCGGCAGCTGGGCCTCGACAATGTGAAGACCCGCCCGCTCAATCCCAAGGCGTGACCTTTACCTTTCCGCGCCACGCCCTAGGGTAGCGCGCAACCGGGAAAGGAACACAGATGACCGACGCGCAGGACCACAAGGAAAAGATGAAGGCCGTGCAGGCCGTGCACCGCAAGAAAGTCTCCGAGGCGGTCGACCCCGGGCGCGGGCTGGTGCTGATCAACACCGGCAAGGGCAAGGGCAAATCCTCGGCCGCCTTTGGCGTGGTGATCCGGGCGCTGGGTTGGGGGCAAAAGGTCGCCGTGGTCCAGTTCATCAAGGGCAAGTGGAAGACCGGCGAGCGGCGTTTCTTCGAGGAACACAACCTGGTGACCTGGCACACGATGGGCGAGGGCTTCACCTGGGACACCCAGGATCGCGAACGCGACATTGCCGCCGCCACCGCCGCCTTTGGCAAGGCGCGCGAACTGATGGAAAGCGGCGACTACGACCTCGTGGTGCTGGACGAGATCAACATCGCGCTGCGCTATGAATACCTGTCGGTCGATGCGGTGCTGGACGGGCTCAAGGCCCGCTCGGACCGCACCAGCGTGTTCCTGACGGGGCGCGACGCGCCACAGGCGCTGCGCGACTATGCCGATCTGGTGACCGAGATGACGGTCGAGAAACACCCGTTCGAAGCAGGGATCAAGGCGCAGCGCGGCGTGGATTTCTGACACCCATGGGCCGGCAGGCCGAGAACCTCAGCGGCAGCCTCTATATGGTGGCCGCCATGGGCGCCTTTGCGCTCGAGGATATGTTCGTCAAATCCGCCACCGCGGTCCTGCCTGTTGGGCAGGTGCTGATCCTCTTTGGGCTGGGCGGCATGGGCATCTTTGCCCTGCTGGCCCGCTCGCGGGGCGAGGCCGCCTTTGTTCGGCCCGACCGGACGCTCGCGATCCGCTCGGGCTTTGAGGTGATGGGGCGCATCTGCTATACGCTGGCGCTGGCGCTGACCCCACTCACCAGCACATCCGCCATCCTTCAGGCGACACCGCTGGTGGTGGCGATGGGGGCGGCGCTGTTTCTGGGCGAAACGGTGGGCTGGCGGCGCTGGGTCGCGATCCTGATCGGGCTGGCGGGCGTGCTGCTGATCCTGCGCCCCGGGATGCAGGGTTTTGTCCCCGCCTCGATCTTTGCCGTCCTCGGCATGATCGGCTTTGCCGGGCGCGACCTGGCCACCCGCGCCGCGCGGCCCCGGCTGAGCAACGCGCAACTGGGCGTCTACGGCTTTGGCGCGCTGATGGTCTCGGGCGTGCTGGCGCTTGGCTGGACCGGCGGCGCCACCCTGCCGGATTGGGGCACGGCGCGGCACCTGGGTGCCGCGATCCTGTTCGGTGTACTGGCATACGAATGCCTGACCCGCGCAATGCGGCGCGGCGAGATCTCGGTCATCGCCCCGTTCCGCTATGCGCGGCTGGTCTTTGCCATGATCCTCGGGATTGTTGTGTTTGGCGAAACGCCAGACGCCGCCACCTGGGTGGGTAGCGCCATCATCGTCGCGGGCGGCATCTACACCATCCTGCGCGAAGGCCGCGCCCGACGCTGACTGGCCCCATCGGGGCCAGCCGCAGAATTTCACAGAAATTCTGTCACCAGAAAATTTTCAATTTTCTGGCCCGTGGCAAACGTCAGAGCGCCGACAGAACCGGGTCGAGCGTGACCGACCACAACTCGGTATTGCCGCGATCCATCAGGCGGACCTTCATCTGCTGACTGGCGGCGTCGATGTCCACGAGGCCGAAGAACTGGAGCCCCATGCTGGGCGGCAGGTTCGCGCCCTGCTCCGGTGTCGGCGCCTTGACGAACTTCACCTCGGGGCCAAAGGTACGGTCCAGATCGTTGGGGCCGAAGGTTCCGGCATGCAGCGGGCCCGAGACAAATTCCCAGAACGGATCGAAATCCTGGAATTGCGCCCGGTCCGGGCTGTAGTGATGCGCGGCAGTGTAATGCACATCCGCCGTGAACCAGACCGTGTTGCGCACGCCCGCGCTCTTGATAAAGCGCAGGAGATCGGCAATCTCCAACTCGCGCCCCTTGGCGGGGCCGTGATCACCGTTCGAGATCGCCTCGGCGCCTGCCTTTTCCTTCCAGTTGTCCCACACGATCAGACCCAGCGGCATGTCCGAGGCGATCACCTTCCATGTCGCGGTCGAGGCCGCCAGTTCCCGCTTGATCCAGGCCAGTTGCTCGGCGCCCAGGATACGGCTCTGGTCGGTGATCTCCTCTTCCATCGAGGCGCCGTTCGGGCCGCGATAGCTGCGCAGGTCGAGGAAAAACACATCCAGCATCGGCCCGTAGGAGATCTTGCGATAGACCCGGCCCGGCTCGGCGGGCGTGATCCTGAGCGGCGTCATCTCGTGAAACGCCCGCGCGGCGCGGCTTTGCAGCACATGCACCGACTTCTCGGTATAGCGGTCGTCGGCGCTCAGGTCCTTGGCATCCGACCAGTTGTTGACTACCTCGTGGTCGTCCCATTGGAAGAATGTCGGGCAAAGCGCGTTCATCGCCTGCACATGTTCGTCCATCAGATTGTATTTCCACTGACCCCGGAACTCGGCCAGCGTTTCGGCCACCTTGCGCTTTTCCTCGATCAAGGTGGTGTTCTTCCAGATCACCGCGCCGTCCTTTTCGACCTCGTCCTTCATCGGGCCATCGGCATAGATCGTATCGCCGGAATGGATGAAGAATTCGGGCCGATGTTGAGCCATGGTGGCATAGGTGCGCATGCCCTCGTCGTCGATACCCCAGCCCTGGCCGGCGGTATCGCCCGACCACGCGAACCGGATATCGCGCCGCGCGGTGGGGGCGGTGCGGAAGCGGCCGACGATGGGCTCGGACACGGCGCGGATATCGTCCAAGTCAGCGGCGACAAAGCGATAGAACACCTCCTGATCGGCGGGCAGGCCCTCGACCAGCCGCTTGACGGCAAGATCGCTCTCGGGTGTGGCGAACATCGGCGACAGGCGGCGCGCCTCGGCAAAGCTCTCGGTGCTCGACACTTCCATCATCACTTTTGCCGGACGGTCGGTGCGGGTCCAGATCATACCCGATGCGGTATCGACGTCACCGGATTGCACCCCATGGGTAAAGACCGGGCGCGAGGCGGCGCGGCTGATCGATGGCATGGCCAGCGTCGCGGTAAAGGCGGTACCGCCTGCCAGAAAGGCCCGGCGCGAGGGGCGAAGAAGTCGTGTCATGCGAATGCTCTCCTGTCTGGCGGCCGGAGTCTCCGGTCCGCGCGATTGGTAAGCGCATGAGAGCCGCGGGTTTGTAAAACCCGCGGCTCGGATTCTTGAACTTCTCACGATGTTATTGTGACGGATCGCTGCCGTCACCGGCTTACATCGCCGGTTTCGCCTCGGGCGTGCTCAAAGAGATCACGGTGACAACCGCCGCGCCGTTGACCCAGTAGAACAGCGCATCCAGCCCCGTGAACCCGAACAGGCTGGGCGCCAGCAGGAACACGATGCCCACGGTCAGGTCAACGGCCAGATGGAACTTGTAGGGCAGGACGCGCCAGACCCCCAGATGGTGATCGGTCAGCAGGGTCAGGACAAAGGCCGCGAAACCGGTGATCACCGACAGCCACAGCGCCATCGGGTTGTCGGCGCCCAGGCCCAGGATCACGGGCAGGCCCATCAGGGCCAGCGCCACGGGATAGTCGAGATAGGCATGCACGGTGCGGGTAACAAAACGAATAGACATGATTGGGGTCCTTATCAGGTTGGTTGAACCGCCCTACGGCGGCATACCCCTGATATGGAGCCAGAAGATCGAACGCTGAATGATCCAAAGTTCGAGAATCAAGTCAGATCGTTCAGGATGCAGCCAATGCCTGTCTCTTCGCGCTATCGAACTGTTGCCGATAGGCCGCTGGGGACACCCCGAGCTGCTTGCGGAACACCCGGCTGAACGCCGCTTCCGAGGCGTAGCCGGCCAATTCAGCGGCATCGGCCACGCTCAACCGGCTGTCAACCAGACCCTGACAGGCGATCTGCATCCGCCACGAGGTCAGGTATTGCATCGGGGTCATCTCCATCTTGGCAGCGAAATGCTGCGCGAAACCGGTGCGTGACTGCCCCGCAATCCGAGCCAGCATTTCGACAGTCCAGTCCTTGGCCGGATCCCGGTGAAAGGCGCTGAGCGCGCGCGACAGGTTGGGATCAGCAAACCCCGCCAGCGCGGAATCGTCCGGGCTCACGGTTTCCAGATGCGCCCGGATCGCCTGGGCAAACAGCGCCTCGGTCATCTTGAGCGCGATCAGGTCGCTGCCCATCCTGTCGCGCCCGGCCTCGGCCGCGATCACGCGCAAAGTTGCCTCCAGCCACGCGCCGCGCTCCTCGCCATAATCCCGGATAAGGATATAGGGCGGTAGCCGCTCCAACAGGGTATGACCCGGGCAGGACCGGCCATGCATGCCGTAGGTCAGATGCCCGCAGATCAGCTGCGTGTCCTGATCGTCCTCGTCGCCGCCATAGACCAGCACCCCCTCACCGCGATAGCCCGACCTGCTCAGCACCGTATCCAGCGGCAGCGCGGAATCGGGGCGCGAATGCTGGCACAACAGCATGTGTTCGGCACCGTGCGGGATCAGCACCAGATCACCTTGGGTCAGTCGCAGCGTCTCGTTTGCCGCCGGCACATGCACCATGCATTCGCCGCGATAGGCGAAGTGAAACCGGGCCACGTTCTGATACGAGGGCACGTGCACGCCGAAGGGCGGCGTGAACGAGGTGCGGAAATACAGCGTCCCCTTCAGGGACAGACGGGTGAGGATATCGCTGAGCAGGTCCAACATACCGCCAACATATCCATTTTTTTCATTCCGTCCAGATAGCTGAACGATCTGCAATGTTCTTTGTCTTCACGCGCATTCAACATACCGGGAAACCAATTATCTGAGGGATTACCGAAGCCTTTTAAGGAGACAAGACATGAAGACCATTACCCTCGCCGCCGCCCTTGCCCTCGGATTTGCCGCCCAAACCGTCCAGGCAGCTGACAAGATGAACGACCTGGAAATCGCCCATACCGCCTATACCGCCGGTCAGATCGACATCCGCTATGCGCATCTGGCGCTGGCCGTGTCCGAGAATACCGAGGTCCGCGCCTTTGCCGAAACCATGATCCGTGACCACACTGCGGTAAACGTGGCTGCCGGCGATCTGATCACCAAGCTGAACGTCACGCCCCAGGACAACGACCTGAGCCGCACGCTGGTCAA
Organism: Ruegeria pomeroyi; assembly: GCF_021405525.1. Lineage (GTDB taxonomy): Bacteria > Pseudomonadota > Alphaproteobacteria > Rhodobacterales > Rhodobacteraceae > Ruegeria_B > Ruegeria_B alba. The sequence goes on along the minus strand of NZ_JAGQAG010000001.1, from coordinate 393,890 downwards.
GGGTGCTGCCGACAAGCGCGCCGAACTGATGTCGCTCAGCGGCAAGGCCTTTGACTGCGCCTATGCCCAGAACGAACTCGGTTACCATCAGGTGGTCAACCAGACGGTCGAAGGCGTGTTCATCCCAACCGCGACCGTCGAACCGCTCAAGGATCTGCTGTCCGAAGCGCTCGTCACCTTCAAGGTGCACGAAGGACATGCCGAGCAGATGGTGAACGGCCTGCAATGCGGCTGACCCGCAGGCAGGTCTGCTTCGGTGCGGGGGGGGCGATCGTGGGTTCCGCGCTCCCCGCATCGGGCTCTAGCCCGGTGGTGGTCGATATCCGCGCCTTTGCCTTTGAGCCGGCCGAGGTCACCATCCGGGCCGGGGAAACCGTGCGCTGGATCAACCACGATTTTGCCCCGCATACCGCCACCGATGACGAGGTAAACTGGGATACCGAAGAATTGGAAAAGGGCGGGCAGGCCACGATCCGCTTCGATACCCCAGGCACCTATCCCTATTTCTGTGCCTACCACCCGCATATGAGGGGATCGGTGGTCGTAACCACCTGACGCGCGGGGCCGCTATCCGGCCTCGCGCAACCGTTCGGTCAACCGGTGCAGCCGGTCGCGCAGCTCGGCCAGTTCGGCCAGATCCGCATCCGCCGCCGCCAGGATGCAGTTCGAGATCTCTGCCGCCTCGCCCTCCAGCGCCCGGCCCTTGTCGGTCAGGGTCACGATCACGCTGCGCTCATCCTGCGGGTTGCGCGCGCGCCTGATCAGCCCCGCCGCCTCCATCCGCTTCAAAAGCGGCGTCAGCGTGTTCGATTCAAGCTGCAATACCGTACCCAGATCGCCCACCTTGCGGCCGTCCTGCTGCCACAGCGCCACCAGCACCAGATATTGCGGATAGGTCAGATCGAACCGCGCCAGCAGCGGGCGATAGAGCCGCCCCATCGCGTGATTGGCGGAATAGAGCGAAAAGCAGAGCAACTCGTCGAGAGTAAGGGCACGATCCAGCATGCCCACGATATAGATCGCGCGCGATTATTTCGCAATGTCTTGCATTTCGCGTACGACACTCCTATTTAAATCGCACACGATTTAATCGCATTCGATAAAATGGAGCCCAACATGACCGTTTCCCCCGTCTATACCGCACACGCCCGCGCCACCGGTGGCCGCAATGGCCAGGCGCAGGTCGCCGAATCCGGCCTCGATCTGGTGCTCGCGACCCCGCCCGCGATGGGCGGCAACGGCAAGGGCCATAACCCCGAACAGCTTTTCGCCGCCGGTTATGCCGCCTGCTATATCGGGGCGATGCAATTCGCCACGACCCAGGACAAGACGCTGGCCAAGGTGCCCGCCGATGTCTCGGTCGACGCCGAAGTCGGCATCGGCCCCCGCGCCGAGGGCGGGTTTGGCCTGGCCGTGACGCTCAAGGTCTCGATGCCCGGCGTTGATGCCGCCGAGGCGCAGCGCATCGCTGATGCAGGTCACGCCATCTGCCCCTATTCCAACGCCACCCGTGGCAACATCGTCGTCACGACCGAGATCGTCTGAACGAAAACGGGCGCCGGGTGACCGGCGCCCTCTCTCCAAAAAAGGAGTCAGAACCTAGGCCCGAACCAGCGCCTCGTACTCCGCCGCGATATCGCGGGTCATCTGGCCCACTTCGAACGTATAGGGCCCGATCTGGCCCACCGGCGTCACCTCGGCGGCGGTGCCGGTCAGCCAGCACTGTTCGAACCCTTCCATCTCCTCCGGCTTGATGCGGCGCTCGTGCACGGTGATGCCCTTGTCCTTGAGCATCCCGATCACCGTCTGCCGGGTGATCCCGTTCAGGAAGCAGTCGGCCAGCGGCGTATGCACCTCGCCATCCTTGACAAAGAACACGTTGGCGCCGGTCGCCTCGGCCACATAGCCGCGCCAGTCCATGAACAGCGCGTCCGAGCAGCCCTTGGCCTCGGCCTTGTGCTTGGAGATGGTGCAGATCATGTACAGACCCGCCGCCTTGGCATGCACCGGGATCGTCTCGGGGCTGGGCCGCTTCCACTCGGCGATGTCCAGTTTGGCGCCCTGCATCTTGGCGTCGCCGTAATAGGCGCCCCAGGGCCAGACCGCGATCGCCATCCGCACCGGGTTGCGGGCCGAGGCCACGCCCATATCCTCGCCCGACCCGCGCCAGACCAGCGCGCGCACATAGGCATCGGTCAGACCGCTGGCCTTCAGCGTCTCTTCCTTGGCGGCCTCGATCTGATCGACCGAATAGGGCATCGGCATGTCCAGCGCCTGCGCACTGGCGACGAGCCGCTCGGAATGCTCGCGGCTTTTGAAGATCTTGCCGTTATAGGCGCGCTCGCCCTCGAACACGGACGAGGCATAGTGCATGGCATGGGTCAGGATATGGACCTTGGCATCGCGCCAATCGACCAGTTCTCCATCCATCCAGATCACGCCATCGCGATCATCATAACCCGCCATTGTGTTCCCTCCAAACCAGGTCGTATTTCCAATTATTGCGCCAGCAAGTTCCACACCGGACACTATATTGCGCAAAAACTGCGACTCACTACCTGTTCAGTATTGGAATGTCAACAAGACTGACATAAAGTGACGAGGAACGACAAAGGTGCACCACATGTCCGACGCGCGACCATCACCGGTCTTTGGCGGTGAAAGCCTGCTGTTTCTGACCGACGAGCAGCTGCGGCAGGGGATCGAGGCGATGTTTTTCGCCTATCGCGGCTTTACCGCCGACCCCGACCGGATCCTGGCCGAGATGGCCTATGGCCGCGCCCATCACCGCGCGATCCACTTCATCAACCGCGCGCCGGGCACCACGGTGAACAACCTGCTGGCCATTCTGGGGGTCACCAAACAGTCGCTGAACCGCGTTCTGCGCACCCTCATCGCCGACGGCCTGGTCGAAAGCCGGGTCGGCACCCAGGACAAGCGCGAGCGACACCTGTTCCTGACCGAGGCGGGCGCGGCGCTGGAGGCGAAACTGTCGGATGCGCAGCGCGCCCGGATGCGCGCCGCATACAAGGAGGCCGGGCCCGAGGCGGTTGCCGGCTTTCGCCAGGTATTGGAGGCGATGATGGATCGCGAGATGCACCGGGCCTATGCCAAGCTGCGGGACAGCGGCTCATGAGTGCTTTTGACGCCCATCTGCTGATCGTCGATGACGACGAGCGCATTCGTGACCTGCTGAAGAAGTTCCTGATGCGCCACGGGTTCCTTGTCACCGCAGCGCGCGACGCCGAACATGCCCGGCGCATCCTGTCGGGGCTGGATTTCGACCTGATCGTCATGGATGTGATGATGCCGGGCGAAGATGGTGTCAGCCTGACCCGCGCCCTGCGCAAGAGCTTGAGCACGCCAATCCTGCTGCTGACCGCCCGCGGCGAGACAGAGCACCGGATCGCCGGGCTGGAGGCTGGCGCCGACGACTATCTGGCCAAACCCTTTGAGCCGCGAGAGCTTCTGCTCCGGATCAACGCGATCCTGCGCCGGGTGCCCGATACCAGCGCGCAGGACGCGGCACCCAAGTTCCTGCAACTGGGGCCGATCCGCTATGACATAGAACGCGGTGAAATGTGGCAGGGCGACCAGCTGGTCCGCCTGACCGCCACCGAAAACCAGTTGATGAAGATCTTTGCCGCCCGTCCGGGCGAGGCGATCACCCGCACCAAGCTGGTCGAGGATCTGGGCCGCGACCGGGGCCAGGCCCAGGAACGCGCGGTCGACGTCCAGATCACACGCCTGCGCCGCAAGATCGAGCCCAATCCGAAACAGCCGCGCTATCTGCAAACGGTGCGCGGCGCGGGCTACATGCTGGCACCGGACTGATCCCGGCCCGCCCAAAGGAATGCCGATGACCACCGCCCTGATCACCCATGCCGACTGCCTGACCCATGTCACGCCGACCGGCCACCCCGAACGGGTGGCGCGGCTGGAACATGTGCTTCACGCCCTCGAACCGCTCGACCTGCGCCGTGTCACCGCGCCGCTTGCCGCCGAAGACGACCTGCTGCGCATCCATCCTGCGGGCTACATCGCCGAAATCCGCGATGCCCGCCCTGACGAGGGGTTCACCCAAATCGACGGCGACACCTTCCTGTCGCCCGGTTCGGTCGATGCCGCGTTCCGTGCCGCGGGCGCGGTGGTGCGCGCCGTCGACATGGTGCTGGGCGGCGAGGTGCAGAACGCCTTTTGCGCCATCCGCCCGCCGGGACACCACGCCGAACGCGAAACCGCGATGGGCTTTTGCCTGTTCGGCAATGCCGCGCTCGCCGCGAAACATGCGCTCGATCATCACGGATTGCGCCGTGTCGCGGTGGTGGATTTCGACGTACATCACGGCAACGGCACCCAGGACCTTTTGTGGGACGAGGCGCGCGCGCTGCTGATCACCAGCCAGCAGATGCCGCTCTGGCCCGGTTCGGGCCGCCCGGACGAGGATGGCGCGCACGGCCAGATCCTCAACATCCCGCTGGCCCCGGGCACCGGCGGCGCCGAGATGCGCGCGGCCTACACGGCCCAGGCCTTCCCGCGCCTGCGCGCCTTCATGCCTGAACTCATCATCATCTCAGCCGGGTTCGACGCCCATCAGGATGATCCGCTGGCCAACCTGAACTGGTCCACCGCAGATTTCGCCTGGCTCACCGCCGAGCTGTGCACCCTGGCGCAAGAGCTGTGTCAGGGCCGTATCGTCTCGACTCTCGAAGGCGGTTATGATCTGAACGCGCTCGCCGCTGCAACGCGCGCGCATGTACAGGAATTGATAAAGGCCGCGACATGACCGAGACCCCCGTCGACCAGATGAGCTTTGAACAGGCGATGAAAGAGCTGGAAACCGTGGTCGGTCAGCTTGAACGCGGCGATGTGGCGCTGGATCAGTCCATCGCGCTTTACGAACGCGGCGCGGCGCTGAAAAAACGCTGCGAGGACGAGTTGAAGCGCGCCGAGGAAAAGGTTGCCGCCATCACGCTCGACAGCAATGGCCAGCCAACGGGCACCAAGCCGGTCGAAGGTCTCTGAGCATGTTCGGCGAAAGGCTGGCGCAGGACGCCGCGCTGATCCAGCGCAGTTTCGACACTGTGCTGGGCGCGCTGGAGCCGCTCGACATCACCCGCGCGATGGCCTGGACCACCGAGGGCGGCAAGCGCCTGCGCGGCTTTCTGGTGCTGGAAAGCGCCCGGTTGCATGATGTGGACGAGGCGCGCGCGATCTGGCCCGCCACCGCCATCGAGGCGCTGCATGCTTACAGCCTGGTGCATGACGACCTGCCCTGCATGGACGACGATGACCTGCGCCGGGGCCGCCCTACCGCTCATGTGAAATGGGACGAGGGCACCGCCGTTCTGGCGGGCGACGCGCTGCATTCGCTGGCGTTTGAGCTGTGCACCCGCCCCGAGACAGGCAGCGCCGAGACCCGCGCCACTCTGGCGCTCACGCTGGCGCAGGCGGCGGGCGCGCGCGGCATGGTACTGGGCCAGGCGCTGGACATCGCCGCCGAAACCGCGCCCGAACCGCTGACACTTGACCAGATCACCCAACTGCAAGCGGGCAAGACCGGAGCGCTGATCGAATGGTCCGCCGCCGCCGGGGCCGTGCTGGCCGGGGCCGACCCGGCCCCCTTGCGCCAATATGCCCGCGCGCTGGGGCTTGCTTTCCAGATCGCCGACGACATCTTGGACGTAGAAGGCGATGCCGAAAAGGCGGGCAAACGGCTGCAAAAGGACGCCAGCGCGGGCAAGGCCACCTTTGTCTCGCTCCTGGGTCTCGACGCCGCCAGGACCCGCGCCCGCGACCTTGTCGACAAGGCCTGCGATGCGCTTTCACCCTATGGCGCCCGCGCCGAAACCTTGAAGGAAGCCGCCCGCTTCGTTATTGCGCGCGAGAACTGAACCACGAAGGACGCCATGTCTGACCGCCCGCTTACCCCGCTTCTCGACCAGGTGACCCGTCCGGCGGACCTGAAACGGTTCTCCGACGCGCAGCTCACCCAGCTCGCGGGCGAACTGCGGGCCGAGACCGTCTCGGCCGTCTCGGTCACCGGCGGCCACCTGGGCGCGGGTCTGGGCGTGGTGGAACTGACCGTGGCGCTGCACGCGGTGTTCGACACGCCGCGCGACAAGGTGATCTGGGATGTCGGCCACCAGTGCTATCCGCACAAGATCCTGACCGAACGCCGCGACCGCATCCGCACCCTGCGGATGAAGGACGGGCTTTCGGGCTTCACCAAACGCTCCGAGTCGCCCTACGACCCCTTCGGCGCCGCCCATAGCTCCACCTCGATCAGTGCAGCCCTCGGGTTTGCCGTGGCGCGCGACCTGGGCGGCGTGACGCCCGAGGGGTTGGGCGACGCCATTGCCGTGATCGGCGACGGTTCCATGTCCGCCGGCATGGCGTTTGAGGCGATGAACAACGCGGGCCACCTGAAAAAGCGCCTGATCGTCATCCTCAACGACAACGAGATGTCGATCGCCCCGCCGGTCGGCGCGCTGTCGAACTACCTCTCGCGCCTCTATGCCGAGGCCCCGTTCCAGGAACTGAAAGCCGCCGCCAAGGGCGCGGTGTCGCTGCTGCCCGAACCTTTCCGCGAGGGCGCCAAGCGCGCCAAGGAAATGCTCAAGGGCATGGCCGTCGGCGGCACCCTGTTCGAGGAGCTGGGGTTTTCCTATATCGGCCCCATCGACGGGCATGACATGCACCAGCTCTTGCCGGTCCTGCGCACCATCAAGGCCCGCGCCACCGGCCCGATCCTGCTGCATGTGCTGACGAAAAAGGGCAAGGGCTACGCCCCCGCCGAACGCGCCCGCGACCGCGGCCATGCCACCGCGAAATTCGACGTGGTGACGGGCGAGCAGAAAAAGGCGCCCTCGAACGCGCCCTCCTACACTTCGGTCTTTGGCAACGCGCTGGTCGATCAGGCCGCCCGCGACGACAAGATCGTCGCCGTCACCGCCGCAATGCCCGACGGCACCGGGCTGAACCTCTTTGCCGAACGCTACCCCTCGCGCTGTTTCGACGTGGGCATCGCCGAACAGCATGGCGTGACCTTCTCCGCCGCGCTTGCGGCAGGCGGCATGAAACCCTTCTGCGCGATGTACTCGACCTTCCTGCAACGCGGTTACGATCAGGTCGTGCATGACGTCGCGATCCAGCGTCTGCCGGTCCGCTTCGCCATCGACCGCGCCGGTCTGGTCGGCGCCGACGGCGCCACCCATGCGGGCAGTTTCGACATCGCCTATCTGGCCAACCTGCCCGGCATGGTGGTCATGGCCGCCGCCGACGAGGCCGAACTGGTGCACATGGTCGCCACCGCCGCCGCGCATGATGACGGCCCGATCGCCTTCCGCTATCCGCGCGGCGAGGGCGTGGGCGTCGAGATGCCCGAACAGGGCAAGGTGCTGGAGATTGGCAAGGGCCGGATGATCCAGAAAGGCGCCCGCGTCGCGCTCCTCTCCTTCGGCACCAGGCTGGCCGAGGTGCAAAAGGCCGCCGAGGCGCTGGCGGCCAGGGGGATCACCCCCACCATCGCCGACGCCCGCTTTGCCAAACCGCTGGACCGCGACCTGATCCTGCACCTGGCCGCCGAGCACGAAGCGATGATCACCATCGAAGAAGGCGCCGTCGGCGGTTTCGGCAGCCATGTCGCGCAACTGCTCTCGGACGAGGGCGTCTTCGACCACGGGCTCAAGTTCCGCTCGATGGTCCTGCCCGACACGTTCATCGACCAATCCAGCCCCGAGGACATGTATGCCATCGCAGGCATGAACGCGCCCCAGATCGAGGCCAAGGTGCTCGAAGTGCTGGGCGTGGCGAAGATCGGAGAGAAGCGGGCTTGACCACCTGGTTATCAAATGCGGTCTCTCTCTGAGTTCCGCTGCGACGTTGGCTGCCCGCCGTCAGACCCGGAGGATCAATCCGTCGGCTAGAAAGAATGGATACCCGAATGCCACCTTCTGCCCCAACCCTGCACATGCTCTGCGGCAAGATCGGATCCGGGAAATCGACCCTTGCTGCCCGTTTGGGGCGCGTCGAAGGAACGGTGCTGATTGCCGAAGACGATTGGCTGAGCGCCTTGTTTTCCGAAGAGATGTCGTCGCCAAAGGACTACATGCGCTGCGCGGCCAAGCTGCGGGCGATCATGGGGCCACATGTCGTTTCGCTGTTGAAAGCCGGGGTTTCGGTCGTCCTCGATTTCCCGGCCAACACGACCGAAAACCGCACTTGGATGCGCAGCATCCTTGCCGCATCGAATGCGTCACACCAATTGCACGTCATGGCGACCCCGGATGAAATCTGTTTGCAACGGCTGCATGCCCGCAATGCAAAGGGGGATCACCCCTTTGCCGCGACCGAAGCCCAGTTTCAGCTGTTTTCCAAGTATTTCGCAGAACCCACGGCAGACGAAGGGTTCAATATCGTGCTGCATGGACCTGAAGAGGCTGACGGGCCAGAGCGGTCGTGACAACGGACGCGGCCCTAACAAGCCCTTTACCGGTCAATCCCCGCTTTCGGCCTGCAAGGCCTCCAGCCCCACCCGGTAGTTGGGGTACTTCAACCGCACACCCAGTTCACCCTTGATCCGGTCGTTCCGCACCCGCTTGTTCTCGCTGTAGAAACTGCGCGCCATCGGGGTCAGGTCGGCCTTGTCGAAATCCACCGCGGGGGGCAGGGGCAGGCCCTGCAACTCGGCCGCATAGGCGATTACGTCCTGTGGCGGCACCGGTTCGTCATCGCAGACATTATAGACCGATCCGGGGTTGGGCCGCGCCATCGAGGCGGCCAGGACCTGGGCGATATCCTCGACATGGATGCGCGAGAAGACCTGTCCCGGCTTGATGATCCGGCGAATGCCGCCCTTGCCCAGTTTCGAGAATGGCCCGCGCCCCGGGCCGTAGATACCGGCCAACCGAAAGATGTGAATCGGCAGACCCGGAATCGCCCGCCATTGCTGTTCCGCCATCGCCCGCCAGCGCCCACGTGCGGCCAAGGGGCTGAGCGGCGTCGTCTCGTCAACCCAGGCGCCTCCATGGTCGCCATAGACGGCGGTGGTCGACAGGTAACCGACCCAGCGGAACTGCGCCGCGCGCGCCGCGATCTGCTCCCCCAGCGCCGCCAGCACCGGATCGCCCGCGGCATCGGGCGCGGTCGAGATCAGCAGATGCGTGACACCGTCAAGCAAAGGCTCCTCGCCCGGCCACAGCAGCGGCGCGGCACCCGAGGCGCGGATCGCCTCCAGCTGGTCGGGGTTGCGGCTGGTGCCGATGATGCGCCAGCCTTGCGGCGCCAGCGCCCGTGACAGCACCCGGGCGGTATAGCCATGTCCAAAAGAAAGCAGTGTTCCAGTCATGGGATCCTAGATGCGGCGCCCATGCGCGATGTGCAAGCGCTTGATCGACGCACTTGATTCGAATCCGCTCTTGGGCCTTCAATTGGCGATGAGCATCAAAACACCCGATCTGGACGCGGCCTATCGCCTGCAATCGCCCGAGGACAACCGGCAGCTCTATGCCGAATGGGCGGGCGATTATGACGACGGCTTTGCCGCGCGCGAAGACTATCAACTGCCCGCGCTCACTGCCCGCGCCTTTGTGGGTGCCGGTGGCCAGGGCCCCGTGCTGGATGTGGGCGCGGGAACCGGCCTCTGCGGTGCCATTCTGGCGGGGCTTGGCGTCGGCCCGATCGACGCCGCCGATATCAGCGCCGAGATGCTGGACCGCGCCATGCGCAAGGACATCTATCGCGACGCCATCGAGACCGACCTGAACCAGGGCATCCCCGCCCCGCGCGAGAGTTACTCCGGTATCGTATCGTCAGGCACCTTCACCCATGGCCATCTCGGCCCCGAGGTTTTTCCCGCACTTTTGCGCGTCGCCCGGCCCGGCGCGCAATTCGCGCTGTCGATCAACGCCGCGCATTTCGACGAGAAAGGCTTTGCCACCGCGCTGCGCGAGATGGAGCGGGGGCAGATCGAGAACCTCAAACTGCCCCGGGTCCGGATCTATGGCGATCTGGCCGCCGGTCCGCACAAGGACGACATGGCGTTTATCGCGCTGTTCGAGAAGTCCTAGGGACCTGAACCTAGCCCCGTCCGCGATAGGTCGGCACGCCCTGATCGGGGATCCAGACACCCGGCAATTCCGGCCCGGTCTGATAGAACACGTCGATCGGAATGCCGCCGCGCGGATACCAATAGGCCCCGACCCGCAGCCATTTGGGCGCCAGCAACTCGACCAGCCGTTTGCCGATGGAGACGCTGCAATCCTCGTGGAACGCACCGTGATTGCGGAACGAGCCGAGATAAAGCTTCAGCGACTTGCTTTCCACCAGCCAGTCGCCCGGCACATAGTCGATCACGATATGGGCGAAATCGGGCTGCGCCGTCAGCGGGCAGAGCGAGGTAAACTCGGGCGCAGTGAAGCGCACCGCGTATTCGGTGCCCGCCTGCGGGTTGGGCACCTTTTCCAGCACCGCCTCGTCGGGCGAGTTCGGCAGTTCCGTCTTGCCACCCAGTTGGGTCAGGTTTGCATAGATGTCCTGATTGGCCATTGTCTTGCTCCTCTCGGCGTCTCAGACGCCGCGTTTGTTGCCCCAGACCAGCACATGCAGCTGCGGCAGGATTGTGGGGGTGAACCATCGGTCGGCCAGGGCCCGACCGATCAGCCATTCATAGCGTGTCATGATACCGTCCATGTCGATGGCGGCATCCTCGGCATCAGGCGGCGGCGGCGTGTGGTTGCCCGGTTGCAGATAGATCGGCAGGTTCGGATAACGCGCTGCCACTTCACGCGCCCAAAGGTAATCCACCTCGTCGAACACCACGATCTTGATCACCGTGACCGCATCGCGCGCCCGCGCGATACAGTCGGCGAACCGGTCCCAATCGACCGTTTCACCGGACGAGGGCGGCTTGGGGCTGAGGATCAGGGGCGACAGTTCGCGGAACCAGCCGCGCGCGACCGATCCTTGGGTTTCCAGCGCAAAGCGATAGCCCTGCGCCTTGCCCATCTCGATCAGCGGTCCGAAGTCCTGAATTGCCGGGTTGCCGCCCGAGAGCGAGACCGTCAGGGGCACCCCACCGGAGAGGCGTTCAACCTCGGCCCAGACCTGTTCCGTGGTCATAGGCGCCCATGTATCACGATAGGCGCTGTCCACCGCATGCAGGCTATCGCACCACGAACAGCGATAGTCACAGCCGCCCGCCCGCACGAATACGGTCGGTGCGCCGATCACCGTGCCCTCTCCCTGGATGGTGGGGCCGAAGATCTCGGCGATGCGCAGAGTGTTCATGGCCGGTACTCGGCCCAGGTCTTGGGCGTTTCGCTGACCCGCACCGCGCTGGTCTCTGCCCAGCGCGCCTTGCAGAAGTCATAGACCTCTTTCGCCAGCCGCTCGGACGTGACCATGTCATGGCCGAACACCTCGTTCAGGTGTCGATGGTCCAGCGCGTCGTCGATCCAGGTCTTGAGCGGCTTCAACTCGCGGTAATCGCGGACAAACCCGTTGGCATCCAGATCGGCAGCGGCCAGTTCGACCTCGACGATATAGTTATGCCCGTGCAGCCGGGCACAGGGGTGATCCTCGGGCAGATGGCACAGTTGGTGCGAGGCCGAGAAATGGAACTCCTTGGTGATCCGGTACATCAGCGCCCCTCCACCGCCGCGCGCCAGAACTCGGGGTCGGCATAGGTGGTCGGATCGGTGACGCCCGCCAGATGGAACGCCTCGCGCCGCTCGACACAGGTGCCGCAGCGGCCGCAATGCACCTCGCCCCCCTTGTAGCAGGACCAGGTATCGGCAAAGGGCGTGTTGTGGCGCGCACCCTCGTTCACGATGGCCGATTTCGGTTCGTGCACAAAGGGGGTGTAGAGCCGGACATTGGCATAACCGTCCAGTGCCTGCGCCTGCATCGCCTCGAAGGCCTGGGTAAAACCGGGGCGGCAATCGGGATAGATGAAGTGATCGCCGCCATGCACGGCGGTCGCCACCGCGTCGGCCTGTCTGGCCGCGGCGATGCCGAATGCGATGGCCAGCATGATGGCATTGCGGTTGGGCACCACGGTGATCTTCATGGTGTCCTCGGCATAATGCCCGTCGGGCACGTCCACATCATCGGTCAGGGCACTGCCCGACAGATGCGCGCCGATCTGGCGCATGTCGATCAGATCATGCGGCACGCCCAGCCGCGCAGCCGCGCGGGCGGCAAAGTCCAGCTCCTTGCGGTGGCGCTGACCGTAGTCGAAAGAGATAAGGCCGATCAGATCGTGCTCGGCGGCCACCTTGTGGGCCAGCGATACCGAATCCAATCCGCCGGAGCAGATGACAAGTGTCTTCACGTTTGGGTCCCTTGTTTTCATAAGCCGGGTAGGCTGCGACCGGCGCCCGGATGATCCGGACCGGGCGCCTGTAACAGAGGCGCGGGGCAAAGGTAAAGACCCGGCGCACCCATCGGCAAAAACGTGAAAGGCCGCCCAAGCGGGCGGCCCTTGTGAAGCCTGTCGACCGGTTCAGGTATACATCTGCTTCTTATAGGCGCGGGTGCGTGTGGTGGCCTCGGCGCTGCCGTCATGAAAGGTGCCGAACCACTTGTCGAACGGGATCTCGGAGGCGCCGTAATTGCACTCGAAATACCGGTGGTGCAGCTGGTGAAAGAAATCCCCGGTCTTGGCGGCCTCGGTCTCGCCCGCCTTGATCTTCTCGAACCCCGAATGCGACAGGATCGGGCTGACCTGCTGGAAATAGATATGAAACAGCAGGTGCAGCGGGTGCGAGGGCACCACGAGGTGAATGAAATAGGTCGTGAAGTAGAGGATGTTCTCGTACCAGTGGTTCGAAATGCCCGACCACGGGCCGATATTGACGTTGCGGTGATGCACGGCGTGCACGTGCTTGTAGAGCTTCGGGTGATGCTCCAGCCGGTGCACCCAGTAGAAATGCAGCCCCGACCACATCGGGATGAAAAACATCCAGACCACAAACCAGACCGGTGCCTGTGCCCAGGTGACCGTGGGCGCCCAGCCATTGGCCATGACCCAGTAGATCACCCATTGATAGACCGTGCAGACGGTCATCGCGCTGCCCAATGTCCACCAGATATTATCCCAGACCTGGTTGCGAAAGGTAAAGGTGCCATTGTCGCGGGTCAGGTCACGGCGGTCGAACTTCTTGTACATGCCCTGGCCCTTGCGCATGTATAGCCACCAGTGCAGACCGCCCGCGACCAGGATCTGCGGCACCATGTTCAAGAGCCACACCCGGAACATCCAGCCGGGTGCAAAGCTCTGCATCGCCTCAAGCGGCGGCAGGAACCAGGCATAGGCGGCGACGGCCAGCGCCAAACAGAGTGTCAGCGAGGTCAGTTGCAGCCATGCCCCGCGATACCAGCGCAGCACCGCCGCCGGACGGGGCGGCCAGGTGAACAGCGGATTCAGCCCCACGGGATTTTCGGGGCGATAATTCCAGCGTGCCGCTTCGGCATCCTGACTGAAATCGGTCATCGTCTTTCCTCGTCTCTGGGCAAGCGCCATCCTCCGGCGCCCACGGGCCGGTGCAGGCAGGTTGCGGTTTTCAAAGTGTCAGCTGGCGTAGGTCGACCCTTCGGCATCCAGCACCGCCTTGACCTCGCGCAGATGCGCCTCGGCCTGGCCCGGATAGTCGTCAAGCTCCCGCGCCGTCTTCTCGGCAATCTCGTCGCTCAGCACCCTGAGCGGGCGGCCCGTCTGCAAGGCGCGGATATAGGTCTCGGCGGCGCGCTCGAAGTAATAGAGGCGGTTCAGCGTATCGCCCACGTCGCTGCCGATCACCAGCACGCCATGGTTGCCCATGATCATCACCCGCTTCTTCGGGTCGCTCAGCATCGAGGCACAGCGCTCGCCCTCGCTTTCGAACGCCAGCCCGCCGAATTCATCGTCGATGACATAGCGGTTGTAGAAGGTGGCGGTGTTCTGGTCGATCGGCGGCAGGCTACTGTCGGCAAGGCTGGCCAAAACGGTGGCAAAGATCGAATGCACATGCATCACGCAACGCGCATGCGGACAGCGGCGATGGATCGAACCATGCAGGCCCCAGGCGGTGGGATCAGGGGCGCCGGGCATCTCCATCGTCTTGGGGTCGTTGGCGTCCAGCAGCAGTAGGTCCGAGGCGCGGATACGCGCGAAATGCATCTGGTTGGGGTTCATCAGGAACTGCGTCCCCTCGGGGTTCACCGCCAGGCTGAAATGATTGGCAACCCCTTCATGCATGTTCAGCCGCTCGATCCAGCGAAAGGATGCGGCCAGATCGACACGCTCCTGCCAGTGGTCGATATTGGGGCGCAGGCTGGTGACGGACATGGGTTTGCTCCTGATCTCGGGCTGGCGGTGTGACTGTCCAAAACCTGCCTTTTGACATCAGGTTTGACCAACGAAAAATTCCCCCGTTTCGCATTAGAAACACTTATGGCAAGGTTATGGGATGCAGAACCCCCTCCCCCCGCTGGGCTGGTTGCGCACCTTCGAGGCCGCCGCCCGCCACCTGTCCTTTACCGGCGCCGCGCGCGATCTGAACATGACGCAAAGCGCGGTCAGCCAGCAGATCAAGGCGCTGGAATCGCACCTTGGCCAGCCGCTGTTTCACCGGCGGCCCCGGGCGCTGGAACTGACCGAGGCCGGGATCACCTATCTGCCGGTGGTGCGCGAGGCGTTCCGCACCCTGATCCGGGGCACGCGCGCGGTGACCGGCGATCACCAGAACACGGTGCAGGTGCAATGCAACATCACCTTCGCGGTCAACTGGCTGGGCCCGCGCCTGCCCCGGTTCCGCGCGCTGCACCCGGATGTGCATCTGAACATCTTCACCGAGCTTTGGGAGCCGCGCGAGATGGCCGAGGGCGCGGCGGTCGAGATCCGCTATTCCTTACGACCGGCGGATACGGTGCGGACCGAGCTGCTGACAACGGATCGCTATTTCCCTGTCTGTGTTCCGGGCTATCCGGTCACGCTTGAAAACCTGCATGAACAGCCGCTCTACGACTGCTCGAACCTGCTGTCGAATTGGGCAAGCTGGGCCGAAGACGTGGGCCTGCCCTGGCCCAATCCACCGATCACCTATGCCACCACCTATATGGTCGGGCTTTCCGTGGCGATGGCCGGGGGCGGGTTGTGCATGGGGCACAAGGTGATCGTGTCGCGCCTGTTGGCCGAGGGTCGCCTGATCACCCCTTTCGATCACAGCGTGCAAATGCCCGAAGCCTATTACCTGCTTTTGTCACCACAGGCCGAGGAGACCCCCGGCGCGGTCGCCTTTGCCAACTGGATCCGGACCGAGATCGCCCGCGAGGCTGGGTGATCCGGGAAAGGGGCGCTCCCGCCCGTCGTCGATGCCGCTGGCGCGGCCCCTCCTCCCGTTGGGCCGGGCAGCGCGCCCGAGGGCGCGCTGCGGTCACGCGCTGTCCTTGGGCCGGCTCGGCACCCAGGCATAGCCGTTGTCGCACAGGATATAGGCCTCGCGCAGGCCATGAGGCTTGTCGGTCGGCGCTTGC
This sequence comes from Ruegeria pomeroyi, assembly GCF_021405525.1. Taxonomy (GTDB): domain Bacteria; phylum Pseudomonadota; class Alphaproteobacteria; order Rhodobacterales; family Rhodobacteraceae; genus Ruegeria_B; species Ruegeria_B alba. The sequence goes on along the minus strand of NZ_JAGQAG010000001.1, from coordinate 378,374 downwards.
AGGATGGTCGCGCCGAAATCCGCTGCCCGCGCCACCGACGCATCGGGATCGCTGTCATAGAGCCTGATTTCGAGGCCCCCGCCTCGCGGCGGGTTCTCTGGCAAAAGCCCCAACAGCGGGTTCGCATGATAGGTGCCGTCGCTGTGCAGCTGGAACACCTGCGCACCATAGGTGACAATGGCGAAATCCGCTGTCATCTGATGCGACCTCATCGCGAAAACAGCCTCTAGAAAAGCACATTCTGCGGGAACATCCCGCACCAACAGGTTCAGCCCGATCCCCTTGAGCGACCGCCCGAACCCATCTGCATCTATCGTATCATAATCCATTCCGGCAGGGTCACGCCGACCGCCTGCCGCTGTCAAGCGGGCAATGACGAAGCTTTGATGAAACCCTTTCGGCGGGGCTTGCACCCGGTCGCGGTTTCGGAAAAGCTGCGCCATGGAACACAAGACTTTCCCCGATTGGGCCGATGTGGCCCCCCGTCTGGTCGCCGTCGCTGCAGGCCGCGAACCGGCGGACATGATCATCCGAGATGGTATCTGGATCAACGTGCACACGCGCGAGGCACTGCCCGGCCACTCCATCGCCATTGCCGAAGGGCGCATCGCTTTTGTCGGCCCCGATGCCAGCCATTGCACCGGACCCGACACCCGGATCATCGAGGCGAATGGCCGCTACATGATCCCCGGTCTTTGTGACGGGCATATGCATATCGAAAGCGGCATGCTGACCCCGGCGGAATTTGCCGCCGCCGTCATCCCGCATGGCACCACCACCATGTTCACCGACCCGCACGAGATCGCCAATGTCCTTGGCCTCGCCGGTGTGCGGATGATGCATGACGAGGCGCTGATGCAGCCTGTCAACATCTTTACCCAGATGCCCTCCTGCGCGCCCTCGGCGCCGGGATTGGAAACCACCGGGTACGAGATCACGCCCGAGGATGTGACCGAGGCGATGACATGGCCCGGCATCATCGGTCTGGGCGAGATGATGAACTTTCCCGGTGTCACCAATGCCGACCCCAAGATGCTGGCCGAGATCGCCGCCACCCAGCGCGCGGGCAAGACGGTGGGCGGGCACTATGCCTCGCCCGATCTGGGTCCCGCCTTTGCCGCCTATGTGGCGGGTGGCCCGGCCGACGATCACGAGGGCACCTGCGAGGCCGATGCCATCGCGCGCGTCCGGCAGGGCATGCGCAGCATGATGCGGCTGGGCAGCGCCTGGTATGACGTCGAATCCCAGATCACCGCGGTGACCGAAAAGGGGCTCGATCCGCGCAACTTCATCCTGTGTACCGACGATTGCCACTCGGGCACGCTGGTGCATGAAGGGCATATGAACCGGGTGGTGCGCCATGCCATCGCCTGTGGCTGCGACCCGCTGATCGCGCTGCAAATGGCGACGATCAACACCGCCACCCATTTCGGGCTGGAGCGCGAGCTGGGCTCGACCGCACCCGGTCGCCGGGCCGATGTGATCCTAACCTCGGACCTGCGCGACCTGCCCATCGAACTGGTGATCGCACGCGGGCAGGTGGTGGCCGAGAACGGAAAGATCACCGTCGATTGCCCGCATTACGACTGGCCCGATACGGCCCGCAACACCGTGCATCTGGGCCATACGCTCAGCGCGTCCGATTTCGAGATCAAGGCCCCCACCGGCGCCAACCGGGTCCGCGCCAATGTTATCGGGGTGGTGGAAAACCAGGCGCCGACCAAGGCGCTGAAAGCGGAACTGCCGATCATCGGCGGGCTGGTCGAAGGCGAGGGCGATGTCTGCCAGATCGCGCTGGTCGAACGCCACCGCGCCACCGGTGGTGTCACCAATGCCTTTGTCTCGGGTTTCGGCTATCAGGGCCGCATGGCCATGGCCTCGACCGTGGCGCATGACAGCCACCACATGATAGTGGTCGGCACCGATCGCGAGCAGATGGCGCTGGCCGCGAACCGGCTGGCCGAGGTCGGCGGCGGCATCACCATCTGGCGCGAGGGCCAGGAACTGGCGCTGGTGGAACTGCCCATCGCGGGCCTGATGTCCGACAGCCCCGCCGCCGAGGTCGCCGCCAAGGCGCAGAAGATGGTCGAGACGATGGCCGCCTGCGGCTGCACTCTCAACAACGCCTATATGCAGCATTCGCTGCTGGCGCTGGTGGTGATCCCCGAACTGCGTATTTCCGATCTTGGCCTTATCGATGTGCGCAGCTTTCAGCGGATCGACCTTCTGGAGCCGCTTGCATGACGCAGCTGATCACTCCCGAAACCCCCGAACCAGCCTTTTTCACCGACGCGGCCCAGGCTGTCGCGCGGCTCGAAGCGCTCTACAGCCAGTCGACCGGTTTCCTCTGTGACAGGTTCACCGGCGCAATGCAGGGTTTGGACCCGGGCACCCGATTTCGCGCCTATTACCCCGAGATCCGCTTTTCAACCTCGTCTTATGCGCAGGTGGACAGCCGGCTCAGCTTTGGCCATGTTTCGCATCCCGGCACCCATGCGACCACCATCACCCGACCAGACCTGTTCCGGTCCTACCTGACCCAGCAGATCGGCCTGTTGATCCGCAACCATGGCCAGCCGGTGCAGATCGGCGCGTCGACCACGCCGATCCCGCTGCATTTCGCGGTGGCCAACGCCCCCGATCTGGTTGTCCCACACGAAGGCGCCGCCGGATTTACCCTGCGCGACGTGTTCGACGTGCCGGATCTGGCCACCACAAATGACGATATCGTCAACGGCACCCATGTGTCCGAGGACGGCTCGGGCCCGCTGTCTCTGTTCACCGCGCAGCGGGTGGATTACTCGCTGGCCCGGCTGGCGCATTACACCGCCACCGACCCGGCGCATTTCCAGAACCACGTCCTGTTCACCAACTACCAGTTCTATGTCTCCGAGTTCGAGGCCTATGCCCGCGCCCAGCTGGCCGATCCCGACAGCGGCTACACCAGCTTTGTCAGCACCGGCAATGTCGAGATCACCACGGCCGACGCCACGCTGGATACGCCCGCCAAGCTGCCGCAGATGCCGTCGTATCACCTGAAACGCGCCGACGGCTCGGGCATCACCCTGGTCAATATCGGCGTGGGCCCTTCAAACGCCAAGACCGCGACCGACCATATCGCGGTTCTGCGTCCGCATGCCTGGCTGATGGTGGGCCATTGCGCCGGCCTCAGGAACACCCAGGCGCTTGGTGATTTCGTGCTGGCCCATGCCTATCTGCGCGAGGATCACGTGCTGGATGACGATCTGCCGGTCTGGGTTCCGATCCCGGCGCTGGCCGAGATCCAGATCGCGCTGGAACAGGCCGTGGCCGAAGTGACCGAACTCAGCGGTTATGACCTGAAAAGGATCATGCGCACCGGCACCGTCGCCACCATCGACAACCGCAACTGGGAACTGCGCGACCAATCCGGCCCGGTACAACGCCTCAGCCAGTCGCGCGCGGTCGCGCTCGATATGGAAAGCGCCACCATCGCTGCCAATGGCTATCGGTTCCGGGTGCCCTATGGCACGCTTCTTTGTGTCAGCGACAAACCCTTGCATGGCGAATTGAAGCTTCCCGGCATGGCGTCATCCTTCTATACAACCCAGGTCAGCCGTCATCTACGCATCGGAATCCGAGCCATGGAAACCTTGCGCGGCATGCCTCTGGAACGGCTGCACAGCCGCAAATTGCGGTCATTTGACGAAACAGCCTTCCTCTGACTGCGAAAAAACGCCGAAAAACCCCTATTTCTGGGTTTTTTTGCGCTACTATTCGTTGTGTTCGTTCACAAGATAAAGTTAGATTGCCGCAATGAGGCCCTATGGATCGGGCACGAAAAAGGAGACCAAGAAATGGCAAAGCCTATGACCAAGACTCAGCTCGTTGCCGCACTGGCCGAGGAGATGGGCAGTGACAAGAAAACTGCCAGTGCCGCTTTGGATGCGGTCTGCGCGCTGATTACCCGCGAAGTGTCGGGCGGTGGTGCCGTGACCCTGCCGGGTGTCGGTAAGATCTACTGCCGCGAGCGTCCCGAGCGCCAGGTGCGCAACCCCGCCACCGGCGAGACCTTCACCAAGGCAGCCGACAAGGTGGTCAAGATGACCATCGCCAAGGCACTGAAAGACAGCGTGAACGGCTGATCCCAACGGGATAGCGTTTTTCCTGGGCCGCCTTTCAGGGCGGCCCTTGCATTTTTGTCCCTTGCTTGCAACTGACCTCACAACCCTCTTTCCTTTTGCCCGAAATATCCCGGGGGAGTCGCCGCCTGCGGCGACGGGGCAGAGCCCCCTTGCACCGGCCCGCGATTTCCGAAACTGTCGCCGCGTTGACCGACGGGAGAGAACACACCGTGGATATCCGCGCCATCGTCATGGGGCTGGCCTTTGCCTTCATGTGGTCCTCGGCCTTCACCTCGGCCCGGATCATCGTGGCGGATGCCTCGCCGCTATTCTCTCTCGCCTGCCGCTTCCTGATCTCGGGCCTTCTCGGCGTCATCATCGCTCGCGCCATGGGGCAAAGCTGGAACCTGACCCGCAACCAATGGAAGGCGACCATCGTCTTTGGCATCTGCCAGAACGCGCTCTACCTAGGCCTCAACTTCTATGCGATGCAGACGGTCGAGGCCTCGGTCGCCGCGATCATCGCTTCTACCATGCCTCTCCTCGTGGCGCTGGCCAGCTGGCTGCTGTTCGGCGAGCGGCTTCCGGCGCTGGGGATTGTCGGACTGATGGCTGGTTTTCTCGGTGTGGCTTTGATCATGGGCGCGCGCATCGGCGCGGGTGTCGATCTGTTCGGGGTGCTGCTCTGCGGTCTGGGCGCGCTGGCGCTGGCCACCGCCACGCTCGCCCTGCGCGGGGCGACCTCGGGCGGGAATTTCATGATGGTGGTGGGCTTGCAGATGCTGGTTGGCTCCGCTGTCCTGTTTCTCGCCACCCCGATCTTTGAGACCGTGCATGTCACGCCGACGCTGCCGCTGGCCCTGGCCTTTGCCTATACCACGCTGGTGCCCGGCCTTACCGCCACCTTTGTCTGGGTCTTGCTGCTCAACCGGATCGGTGCGATCCGGGCGGCCACCTTCCACTTTCTCAACCCGGTCTTTGGTGTGGCCATCGCCGCCGCCCTATTGGGCGAGCGACTGGGTGCGCTCGACGCCATCGGCGTGGCGATCACTACCGCTGGTATCCTTGCAGTCCAGCTGTCGCGTCAGGCAAGCGCGCGCAAACCCTAGTTCAGCAATGCCTCGATCTCACGCTGCATCCGCGCGGAGTGCGGTTTGACAGCCGACCCGAAGGTCGCCGCAACAGATCCGTCCGGCGCCACCAGGACCTTGTTGAAGTTCCAGGCCGGTTCGAACCCGGTTTCGGCCTTGACCGCTTTGTAGAACGGATGCGCCTGTGTCCCCTTCACATGCAGTATGTCGGTCATCGGCAGCGTCAGATCATAGTTTAGAGCGCAGAACTCCTTGACCTCGGCCGCGGTTGTCAATTCCTGATTAAAGTCATCCGACGGGATGGCGAGAACAACCAGCCCGGCGTCCTGATAGGTTTCCCAAAGCTTCTGCAAACCGGCATATTGGCCAGTGAACCCGCATTGCGATGCGGTGTTGACGACCAGCACCGGTCGTCCGCGCCAATCCTCCATCGACAACGAACCGCCGTCGATCGAAGGGAACACGCCGGATACAGGTCCTGCCTGCACCGAGCGGCCGACAAGCAGTAGAAAGATCAGAAAAACGATGCGGTACATCTTGGCTCTCCTTTCCCTCAGGTTACGTACGGCAAGGTGATACGGATCAATGCACGTCTTCGCGAGGGCTGCGAAACAACCCTTTGCTTTCGGCAATCCGATCTCAAATACTGCGCATGAATACCCCTGAACGGAGGCTCCATGACCCGTTACACGAAATCTCCCGAGGCCATCGCCGCGCTAAGCCCCGAAGAATACCATGTCACCCAGCAAAGCGGCACGGAACGTCCCGGTACTGGCAAGCTGCTGCACAACAAGGAACCGGGCATCTATGTCGACATCGTATCGGGCGAACCGCTTTTTGCGTCGTCGGACAAATACGAATCGGGCTGCGGCTGGCCCAGCTTCACCAAGCCGATCGAAACCGCCCATGTGCTGGAATTCGAGGATCGCACCCATGGCATGATCCGCACCGAGGTCCGCTCGAAACATGGGGACAGCCATCTGGGCCATGTCTTTCCCGACGGTCCGCGCGATCGCGGCGGACTGCGCTATTGCATCAACTCGGCCTCCCTCCGTTTTGTCCATCGTGATGACATGGCGGCAGAGGGGTACGCTGACTATCTCGATCAGGTGGAGGATATCGCATGAGCCTTGAACGCGCCGTTCTGGCAGGAGGATGTTTCTGGGGCATGCAGGATCTGATCCGCAAGATGCCCGGGGTGGACCGCACCCGCGTCGGCTATACCGGCGGTGACGTGCCCAACGCCACCTATCGCAATCACGGCACCCATGCCGAGGGGATCGAGATCTGGTTCGACCCGACGCGCATCTCGTACCGGCAATTGCTGGAGTTCTTTTTCCAGATCCACGACCCGACCACGGTGAACCGGCAAGGCAACGATCTGGGCACCAGCTATCGCTCGGCCATCTACTATGTGAACGAGGCGCAAAAGGCGGTCGCACTCGACACCATCGCCGATGTCGATGCCTCGGGCCTGTGGCCCGGCAAGGTGGTGACCGAGGTCGAGCCGGTGGGTGACTTCTGGGTGGCCGAAGAGAACCACCAGGACTATCTGGAAAAGCATCCCAACGGCTATACCTGCCACTTCCCCCGCGCCGACTGGGTGTTGCCGAAACGCGCGGATGCCGCGGAATAGAGCCTGATTTTATCCGGGTGCGCCTGTTGCGCGCCCGGTTCACTCTGCCGCGATACGGGGGCGGCCGCTGGCCTCGACAGTCACCTCGGCCTCGATAAACACCTCGCGCCCTTCGACCGGTACCTGGCGGATGTCGCGGTTCACCAGAATACGGATATCCTCGGCCCCCGCGGCACGCGCGGCCTGCTCTGCTTCTCCCCGCAAAACAGTCTCTAACAAGGTCATGGCCTGCTCGGGATCGCCGAAATCCTGCGGCCCGTCGACCAGATGCACGCGGTAACGCCCCTCGGCGGGGGCTGTCACGCTGCCCGCCCGGCGCAGGGTCACCCGGCCCACCACCGCCCCGATGGCGTTAGCCACACCGCCATGTTCCGGCAGGATCGTGTCGCAGCGCAGCCGCGCGCCCACCGCCGGATAGTAGCTGGCCGCCGACGCCCCCAACCCCACGACAGGCAGATTCAACGAAGCATCCAGCGCCAAGAGGCCGCGATGCCCCGACAGCCCCATGCGGGTCAGAACATGGCGGGCAAGCTGCTCGGGCGGCAGGCCGAAATCAGCGCCCTCTTCGGCAAATGCAGTCTCTAACAAGGTCTGTGCGGTCTGCTCCGTCAACTGGTCGATGATCATCGTTGCCAGTGTTTCGGCATCCTTTGCCAGACGCTCGCCATTGCCGGTTCGCTTACGCGCAAAAAGCTCCATCCCCTTTTGGGCCGCTTCCGCATCCCACGCGTGAAGACGCCCCAACACATGGCTGGCATCCGACGGGGTCAGGCCAGAGACCTGCACGATGCCCCGGTCCACCAGCCGGGTCAGCGCGCCCTGCTCCATCCGCGTCCTGAGCAGATCGGGCAGGGGCAAAACCCGAGTGCCCAGCCGGTCGAGCAGCACCGTCTCGCGCGGGCCGATGCCCTCTGCCGGCACCCCCAGAACCCGCCGGGCAAACCGGGCGTCATATTCCCCGGTACTGGCCGAGCGCAGCTGCGCGTCCAGCGCCGCATGCACAACCTCTCCCGCCTCTGCCGCGATCAGCGACAAGGGCAGAACCCGGCGCGGTCCAAGGTGGACACCGCCCTGCAACCCTTCGGTGATCACATGCACCTGGCTGTCCCCACCCAGCCCATAGGTCCGCATCGCCACTGCCTCGACCATGGTGCGGAACCCGCCGACCTGGGCGCCGGCCGGGTCGATCTTGGGCCTTCCATCGCGGATCAAGGCCACATCGGTAGTGGTGCCGCCAATGTCCGAGACCAGCGCATTCTCGACCCCGGTCAGCCAGCGCGCGCCCACGATCGAGGCCGCCGGACCGCTGAGGATGGTCTCGATCGGCCGCTCGCGCGCCTGCTCGGCGCTCATCAGCGCACCATCGCCGCGCACCACCATCATCGGCGCGTCGATGCCGATCTCGACCAGCGTATCCTGCGCCCGGCCGATCAGACGGTCGATCATGCCGATCAGGCGGGCGTTGAGCACCGCCGTGACCGCCCGTTTCGGCCCGTTCAGCTTGGCCGACAATTGGTGCGAACAGGTCACCGGCGCCCCGGTCGCCTCGGTGATCGCGCGGGCAACCGTCAGTTCGTGTTCGGGGTTGCGAGTGGCAAAAAGGCCCGCCACCGCAAAACCCGAGATTCCCTTGTTAGAGACAAGAAACGACTGCAATGCGCCCAGATCGAGCGGCGCCGCCTCGGCGCCGGTATGGCTGTGACCGCCCGAGATCACCAGCGCCGGGTCACCCTTGAGCGCCTCCCGCAGCCCGTGCTTGTCCAGATCACTCTCGCCGAACCCGACATAGACCAGCGCCACGCGCCCGCCCTGCCCCTCGACCAGCGCATTGGTGGCCAGTGTCGTCGACAGCGAGGCAAGCCCGATATCGCCGGGCGCCACGCCCGCCTGATCCAGCACCGCGCGAATGGCGTTGCCGACCCCGATCGCCAGGTCCGACCGCGTGGTCAGCGCCTTGGCGGTCGCGATCACGTCGCGTTCGTCGCGGATCAGCACCGCGTCGGTATAGGTTCCGCCCGTATCCACACCCAAGGACAGCGTCATCGGGTCCCCTCCATCCTGTTCGCTTGTGCCTCAATACCGCTTTCCAGCGACATGTCCCGCCTGTTTGCGGCGCTCAGGCCAGCCGCGCCGCCGCCCAGCGCGCCGCGTCCGCCACCGCCGGGTCGGGATCACTGGTCAAACGCTGCGCAACCGGGCGCAAAGCCGGCAGACCGGAATTGCCGATGGCATAGAGCACGTTGCGCACGAACCGGTCGCGTCCGATCCGCTTGATGGGCGATCCCGAGAACATCGCCCGGAACCCGGTATCGTCCAGCCGCGCCAGATCGGCCAGGGCGGGCGCCTCCAGTTCGGGGCGCCCGGCATAGCGCAGGTCGCTGGCGGCCACGGCGAACTTGTTCCACGGACAGGCGGCCAGACAGTCGTCGCAGCCATAGATCCGGTTGCCCAGCTTGCTGCGCAACTCCTCGTCCACCGGTCCCTTGTGCTCGATGGTCAGATAGGAAATGCAGCGCCGGGCATCCAGCCGGTAGGGCGCCGGAAAGGCATCGGTGGGGCAAGCTGTCAGGCAGGCGGTGCAGGAGCCGCAATTGTCGCGCCCGGCCTCATCCACCGGCAGATCAAGCGTGCTGAAAACAGAGCCTAAAAAGGCCCAATTGCCCCAGTCCCGACTGACCAGGTTGGTATGCTTGCCCTGCCAGCCCAGCCCCGCCGCCTGCCCCAGCGCCTTTTCCGGCACCGGAGCGGTGTCGACGAACACCTTGACCTCGCCGCCGCCCGTCTCGATCAGCCAGCGTGCGAGCCGCTTCAACCGCTTCTTGACCAGATCATGGTAGTCCTTGCCCCGCGCATAGACCGAGATCGCGGCACGGTCAGGCTGGCCTATCACCTCCATCGGATCAGTTTCAGGGGTATAGCTTTCGGCGAGCATGATGACCGAACGCGCCTCGGGCCAGAGTGCCGCCGGATCGCCGCGCCATTCCATCCGCTCGGCCATCCAGCCCATCTGCCCGTGGTACCCCGCCCCGACAAAAGCGGCCAGCCGCTCGGGCACCTCCGGCACATCGCAGGGGCGGCAGATGCGGCAGGCCACGAACCCTTCTTCCAGGGCGCGCGCGACCAATCTGTCTTTCAACTCCCCGCTCATGCTTCTTTCTGGTCCAAAATACTCCGGGGGAGGCGCGCCTTGGCGCGACGGGGGCAGCGCCCCCAAACCGGGTCAGAAATCGAGATCCGCATAATGCGGCGGTGGACGGAAACCGGGGATCTGGTCCGCCAGGATCGACCGGAACGAGGGCCGCGATTTTATCTTGGCGTACCAGTCCTTGACCACCTGGCTGCGGTTCCAGTCCACATCCGAGATGTAATCGAGCGAGGACAGATGCGCGGCGGCGGCAAAATCGGCCAGCGTCATCTGATCACCTGCCAGCCAGCGGCGATGATCCAGCAGCCAGCCCATGTAGTCGAGATGATACTTGATCGCCTTGGCCCCGGCCTTGACATTGCGGCTGTCTGGATAGCCCTGCCCGGTCACCTTCTTGTTGACCCTTTCATAGAGCAGGTTCGCGGTCACCTCGTTATGAAACTTGTCGTCGAACCAGCTGACCAAGCGGCGCACCTCGTACCGTCCGTCAACATCCTTGGGCATCAGCGGCGGTTCGGGGCGGGTTTCTTCGATATACTCGCAAATGGCCCCGCTTTCCGCCAACATCTTGCCGTCGAGCTTGATCACCGGCACCTTGCCTGCCGGGTTGCGGCGCAGAAAATCCGGGTCGCCTTCCCAATAGCGTTCCTCGACCAGTTCAACCTCGATCTTCTTTTCGGCCAGCAACAGACGGACCTTGCGGCAGAACGGGGACAGGGGGACGTGAAACAGGCGCGCCATGGGGATCCGGATCAAATGAGGTCTTGCCCGTCAGCAATAGCCCCGGCAGCGGTGCAAGTGCAAGTTCCCCCGGACGAAACAGGCCCTGAAGAGCGGCAGGGCGACACGCAATCGTGACGCTGCGCGGATTGACGCCGACCACTACGCGGGGGCAGATACCGAACCGCTGAACGAGCCCGACCGATGACCGCAACAATCCCTGAGACATTCACCTTTTCACGGCTGTCACAGGTCGACCCCGACCTGATCACCGCCCATATGCGCGATCCGCGTCTGGCTGTTCACATGCCGCTGATGCCTGCCAGCTGGAGCGATGCGCAGACCGCCGGGTTCATCCAGGCAAAGGAGGCCTGTTGGGGCCGGGACGGACTGGGCCATTGGGCGTTTTTGCATCAGGGTCGATATGTGGGCTGGGGCGGCTTTCAGCGCGAAGGAGGGGAATGGGATTTCGGCCTGGTCCTCTGTCCCGAGCATTTCGGGCTGGGCCTGCCCATTGCACGCAAGGCACTGGATTTTGCCCATACCGATCCGCGTATTCCCTTCGTTACCTTTCTGCTGCCGCCCTCGCGCCGCCATCTGGGCGCACTGCGCCGCCTCGGTGCGCGCCCGATGGGTGAAGTCGATCATGCCGGGCACCGGTTTCTGAAATTCCGCCTCGACACCGCGTGACGCAAACGCGCCCTATTCGAAACAGTCCGCTCGTCCGTCGGCCGCGATGGTTGCCGCGCCATCCATGATCGCCGCCGCGCGCTTGCGGAGCCTGGGTGATGGATCCGACGCGGAACGCTCGCGCGGGTTGGGCAGAACGGCGGCAATCCGCGCCGCCTGCTGCGCCGACAGTTTGTCAGCGGTTACGCCGAAATAGCCCTCGGCCGCCGCCGCGACGCCGAACACGCCCTCGTCCATCTCGGCCACGTTCAGATAAACCTCGACGATGCGGCGCTTGGACCAGGTCAATTCCACCAGCGGCGTGATCGCGGTTTCCAGCGCCTTGCGGATCCAGCTGCGACCCTGCCACAGAAACACGTTCTTCACCACCTGTTGCGACAGGGTCGAAGCGCCACGACCCGACCCTTCGCCAATCGCCGCACGGATCGCATTGACGTCGAATCCCCAATGCAGACAAAAGTTGGCGTCCTCTGCCGCCACAACCGACCGCGCCATCACCGGCGCAATCTGCTCCAGCGGCACCCAGTCGCGCTCCACCTTGCCCAGGCGGCGATACTCGGACCAGATCGTGTGGGTGATCGGCGGATTGATCACCGAAAAGAGCAGCACCAACGCCATCAGCAGCGCAAACCCGGCCAGAAACACGCGACCAACCCAGCGCAGCGCCCATTTCATGGGCTTTCTCACGCTCTTGGCCTTACGGGCCTTTTTGTTTCTGGAATTCGCAGTCCGCTTGGCCATGAACGCCTTTTAGCGCAGTTCCGTGTCGATCTGAACGCACAAAGCCATCATGCTCATGCCGCCGACAAGAAATGTGCCTCCGAGGACTTGGCCACCCGTCTGGCGGTCTGCCACCCATGCCCTTCGGGGACCGAAAGATCAGGGAACAGGGACGCTTCGGCGGTTTCATCGGCTGAGCCCATCGAGTCTTCGAAAGCGCCCGGGAAAAAGCTCTCTGTCGGCATGCCCTCTGAGAACACGATTTCATGTCGGGCCAGCAGCAGGTGATAATATGTGACCTTGTGGCGAGGGACGATGCGAATCGTGCTGTCATTGACCAGCAGACGCGCCGGGACGAACACCTCGCTGTCGCCGCAGGCCAGTTCTGCCCGCCAGCCGGTGATCAGCATCCTGTGTTGCTGACTGACATAGAGATCACGGTAATTGCCCAGCACACCGGCCTTGAACAGAACAGGTGCCAGGGCCCCGTCACCGCGAACGGTTGCCTTTGCCAATTGCAGCAGCGGCTGAAAGCCGCTGTCCACCGTTCTCACCAGATCGCCGGGGCGCAGGGCCTCAATCGGAATCGGGCCACTTTCGATCTCGATCAGCGTCCCGGCCGCAAAACACGCAAACCCAGGAAACCAGTTGGGCGAGGTTGTATCCAGCGTGCCGATGGTCAGTTGCGTATTGCCGTTCTGAAGATCCGGCAGATCATCGAAATCGGCATTCATGTCCATGGCCACGGTCATGAAATCGCCGTCGCCCAGATCGATCCGGATGAACGAGGCCCGCTGACCGGGATCGCCGCGAACGTCTCCGACCCCAAGATATTGATAGGTCAAAAGTGTCGTTCCGCCGTCGAAAGACACGTATTCCCCCGATAGCGGATCATTCAACAGCGTATCTACGTCGACAAAGGTCAAAACGCTTGTCGAGTTGTTCACGATGTTGATTCTACCGTCGTCAATGAACGGATCACCGTTCACGTTCTGCGCGATCAACGTGATATTCGCCATTTTCACCCTGCCCGTTTTCCGGGTCTGTTCACCACACGCCCGAGCGCGGATCTGCCTCGCCGATCAGATTAAGGAGAAATTGGGGCGGAAATGTGACCGGCTGCCTCAAGTGTTAACAAGGACTCCGGTGCAAACAAAAACGACCGAGCCGCATCAACAGCCCGGTCGTATCGTTTTTCGTTCCGGTATGGCCCGCCAAAGGGCCGCTTACCGATTACTCGGCGGGCATCGCCAGGCTGTCGAGGCTCAGCGGGTGAGGCAGCTTGTTCAGCATTTCCTTGGGGCAGACCTGAAGGAAATTGCCCTTCTCGCTATCCCAATGTTGCAGAATATGAGCCGCCTTCGCGCTGCGGGTTTCTTCTGCGTGACGCTCGATCAGCGCTTTCAGTTGCGCCTCCCAATGGGCCACTGTCACCGGGCATGTCACCAGCGTTTCCATGTTCATCAGCAGCTGGGCCTTGCCGTCGGGGTCATAGAGATAGGCCATGCCCCCGGTCATCCCGGCGCCAAAGTTGGCACCGATGCCGCCCAGGATTACCGCGACACCGCCGGTCATGTATTCACAGCCATTGGTGCCACATCCCTCGATCACCACCTTGGCGCCCGAGTTGCGCACGGCAAACCGCTCGCCCGCGCGACCCGCCGCAAAGAGATACCCATCGGTCGCGCCGTACAGCACGGTGTTGCCGATGATCGTGTTCTCGTCTGCCTTGAGCGGGCTGATCTGCGGCTGGCGCACCACGATAGTGCCGCCCGACAGACCCTTGCCGACATAGTCGTTTGCATCGCCCGAGACCTCGATCTTGAGGCCCGGCGCCGCGAAGGCACCCAGCGACTGGCCCGCCGAGCCGCGCAGTTTGACATGCAGGTGGTCGGGTTGCAGATCGTTGCGCATGCCGAACCGCTTGACGATATGGCTCGACACGCGGGTGCCGACTGTCCGGTGCGTGTTCTGCACCGAATAGCTCAGCTGCATCTTCTCGCCATCCTCCAGGAAGCGCGCGGCATCGCGCACGATCTCGGCATCCAGCGTGTCGGGCACCGCATTGCGCGGCTTGGCCCGGTCATAGACGATCTCGGACGCCCCATCGACCGTGATCAACAGCGGGTTCAGGTCCAGATCGTCCAGATGGGCCGAGCCACGCGACACCTGTGCCAGCAGGTCGGCACGCCCGATCACCTCGTCAAGGCTCCGCGCCCCGATCGAGGCGAGGATTTCGCGCACTTCCTGGGCATAGAAGGTGATCAGGTTCACCACCTTGTCGGCATTGCCGGTGAACTTGGCACGCAAGGATTCGTCCTGGGTGCAGACGCCCACCGGGCAGGTGTTCGACTGGCACTGACGCACCATGATACAGCCCATCGCGATCAGCGCGGCGGTGCCGATGCCGTATTCTTCGGCCCCCATCATCGCGGCCATGACAATGTCGCGCCCGGTGCGCAGACCGCCATCGGTGCGCAGCGTGATCCGGTCGCGCAGGTTGTTCATCGACAGGACCTGATGCGCCTCGGTCAGGCCCATCTCCCATGGCAGGCCCGCGAACTTGATCGAGGTGGCCGGTGATGCACCGGTGCCGCCATTGCCGCCCGAGATCAGGATGATGTCGGCCTTGGCCTTGGCCACGCCGGCGGCGATGGTGCCGACCCCGGACGAGGCCACCAGCTTGACCGTCACCTTGGCGCGCGGGTTGATCTGTTTCAGGTCATAGATCAGTTGCGCCAGATCCTCGATGGAATAGATATCGTGGTGCGGCGGCGGCGAAATCAGGGTCACGCCCTTGGTCGAGTGGCGCAGGCGCGCGATCAGGTCAGTGACCTTCATGCCGGGCAACTGACCACCCTCGCCGGGCTTGGCCCCCTGCGCCACCTTGATCTCCAGCTCCTCGCAATGGTTCAGGTACTCGGCGGTCACACCAAAGCGGCCCGATGCAACCTGCTTAATCTTGGCGGACGGATTGTCACCGTTGGACTCGGGCACGAAATGCGCCGGATCCTCGCCACCCTCGCCGCTGTCCGATTTGGCACCGATCCGGTTCATCGCCACGTTCAGCGTCTTGTGCGCCTCGGGGCTGAGCGCGCCCAGCGACATGCCCGGCGTCACGAACCGCTTGCGGATCGAGGTGATGCTTTCGACCTCTTCGATCGGCACCGGCTTGCCCAGCGGCTTGATGTCCAGCAGGTCGCGCAGGTGGATCGGCGGATTGCTCTGCATCTTGGCCGAATACTGCTTCCACAGCTCGTAAGAGGCGCGGTTGCAGGCCATCTGCATCATGTGCATCGAGGTCGCTTCCCAAGCATGGGTCTCGCCCGACTTGCGCGCCTTGTAGAACCCGCCGATGGGCAGCACGTCCAGACCGCTGTCCCAACCCTTGGCATGGATCTCTTCGGCCTTGGTCTGGATGCCCTTGATGCCGATGCCCGAAATACGACTGGTCATGCCGGGGAAATACTCGGCCACCATGGCACGGCTTAGGCCCACGGCCTCGAAGTTCAGACCACCGCGATAGGACGACACGACCGAGATCCCCATCTTGGCCATGATCTTGAGCAGACCCTGGTCGATGGCCTCGCGATAGCGGGCCATGTTTTCGGTCAGACTGCCATCCAGCAAACCGCGATTGATGCGGTCGGCAATCGAATCCTCGGCCAGATAGGCGTTGACCACGGTTGCACCGCAGCCGATCAGCACCGCGAAATAATGCGGGTCGATACATTCCGCAGACCGGACGTTGAGCGAGCAGAAGGTCCTGAGACCCTTGCGCGTCAGGTGGCTGTGTACCGCGCTGGTGGCCAGGATCATCGGCATCGCCACCTTGCCCGGTCCGGAATACTGGTCGGTCAGCAGCAGGTGCCCGGCGCCGGAACTGACGGCCTCTTCAGCCTCGGAACGGATGCGCGCCAGCGCATCGCCCAGCCCGCCCGAGCCTTGGGCAAAGCTACAGTCGATCTCGACCAGCGGCGCATTGAAGTTCTTTTTCAGCGTCTCCCACTGGGCGTTGCCGACAAAGGGGCTCTCGGCCACGATGATCTCGGTCTGGCTGCTATCCTCGTCCAGCACGTTCTTGAGGTTGCCGAACCGCGTCTTCAGGCTCATCACCCGGTATTCGCGCAGGCTGTCGATGGGCGGGTTCGTGACTTGGCTGAAGTTCTGACGGAAGAAATGGCTGAGCGGACGGTATTGCTTGGACAGCACCGCGGCGGGCGTGTCATCGCCCATCGAGGCCAGCGCCTCCTTGCCATCCTCGGCCATGGGCGCAAGGATCTGCTCCAGTTCCTCGATGGTGTAACCGGCCGCGATCTGCCGTTTGCGCAGTTCGGCGCCGGTGAACAGCGGGGTTTCCTCGACATCGCCAAGCTGGTCTTCGAGATTGTTGATCTTGCCGACCCAATCACCAAACGGGCGCGAGCCCGCCAGTTTGTCCTTGAGTTCGCGGTCGTGGTAGAGCCTGCCCTTGGCCATGTCGACGGCGATCATCTGGCCCGGACCCAGCGCGCCCTTTTCGACCACGGTTGCCTCGTCGGTGGGCACCATGCCCGCCTCGGACCCTGCGATCAGCAGGCCATCACCGGTCACAACATAGCGCATCGGGCGCAGCCCGTTGCGGTCGAGACCGCCACAGACCCAGCGGCCATCGGTCATCGCCAGCGCGGCAGGGCCGTCCCAAGGTTCGATCACCGAGTTGCAATAGGAATACATGTCGACCCAGGCCTGCGGCAGTTCGACAGCCTGTTTCGACCAGCTTTCGGGCACCAGCATGGTTTTCGCCATGGGCGCGTTGCGCCCGGCGCGCACCAGCACCTCGAACACCGCGTCCAGCGCCGCCGAATCCGACGACCCACCCGGAACGATGGGTTTGATATCCTCGGCCTTTTCCCCGAAATAGGACGAGGCCATGCGGATTTCGTGGCTCTTCATCCAGTTCAGGTTGCCCTTGAGCGTGTTGATCTCGCCGTTATGGGCCAGCATGCGGAACGGCTGAGCCAGCCACCACTGCGGGAAGGTGTTGGTGGAGTAGCGCTGGTGATAGATGGCAAAGGCGGATTCGAACCGCTCGTCCATCAGGTCGGGATAGAACACCGCCACCTGCTCGGCCAGCATCATGCCCTTGTAGATGATCGACCGGCAGCTGAGCGACGCCAGATAGAGCCCGGCAATACCCGCAGCCTGCGCCGCCTTCTCGATGCGGCGACGGATGACGTAAAGCTCGCGTTCAAAGGTCTCCTCGTCCACGCCCTTGGAGTTCGAGATCAGGATCTGCTCGATCTCGGGCCGGGTTGCGTTGGCCTTTTCGCCCAGGCAGGTCACATCTACGGGCACATGGCGCCAGCCATAGATGAAATAGCCCATCCGCAGGATTTCGGTCTCGACGATGGTCCGGCAGCGTTCCTGCGCGCCGAAATCGGTACGCGGCAGAAACACCTGGCCCACGGCCACCAGCTCGTTCATGCGCGGCTCGTGGCCGGTGCGCCGGATCTGGTCGTAAAAGAACGGAACCGGGATCTGCACATGGATGCCGGCGCCGTCGCCGGTCTTGCCATCGGCGTCAACCGCGCCACGGTGCCAGACCGCCTTGAGCGCGTCGATCCCGGCCTCGACCACCTTGCGGCTGCGCTTGCCGTTCACCGAAACGACCAGACCCACCCCGCAGGAGGAATGCTCCTCTTCTTCAGAATAGAGACCGTTTTCGGCCATCCACTTGCGCTTGGCTTCTTCGGCCCGCACCCAATCTGCGTCATATTTGGTCATTGGCTGTCTCCTTGATCAGGAAGGGCATACATGGCTTCGACCTCGGCTTGGGTCATCTGCCGGCGCTCGCCCGCGAACGCATAGCCCTCGGGCTTCTTGTCGATATAAAGTTCCAGTTTCAGGGCGTTGCCGCCCGCATTGTCGAACAGGCCGGCCGCCATCTGCGTCTGGCCGTGCATCTCTCCGGCCAGCGTGATCCGGTACCACAGCGCCGATCCGCATCTGCCGCAGAACGCGCGCTCGGCCCAGTCGGACGAGCCGTAGACCTTGACCGGACCCAGCGCCGCATAACCCGGTTCGACCGGAAAGCTGACATAGGCGCTGCTGGTCCAACGGCGGCACATGTCGCAATGACAGGCGCCCAGCGCGTCGCGCGCGGGGGTGGCGGTGATGGTCACCGCGCCGCACATGCATTCTCCGTGAAGTTCCGTCATCGCGGGCCTCGCCAGGTGTCGTGAATGGGTCGCTTCGTTTGCTGCCGCGGCGGCTTACTCAGCCGCCATGGCGGTCTTGGCGCCAAAGCCCTCCAGGATCGCCGCGGCACAGTCGCGTCCGTCGCGGATCGCCCAGACCACAAGGCTGGCACCGCGCACGATGTCGCCCACCGCATAGACGCCCTCCATTTCGGTCGCACCGGTGCGGAACGCGGCCTTGACCGTGCCCCAACGGGTGACCGGCAGGTCGGGCTGACCGAACAGGGTGGGCAGGTCCTCGGGCTCGAATCCCAGCGCCTTGATCACCAGATCGGCCTCTTCGACATAATCGGCGCCCTCGATCACCTCGGGCGACTGGCGGCCGCTGGCGTCGGGCTGGCCCAGGCGCATCTTCTGCACCATGACGCCGGTGACCTTGTCATCACCCGTGAACCCCTTGGGCGCCGACAGCCATTCAAAGACCACGCCTTCCTCTTCGGCGTTCTGGGTCTCGCGCTGGCTGCCCGGCATGTTGGCCCGGTCCCGGCGATAGAGGCATTTGACGCTGACAGCCCCCTGACGGATCGCGGTGCGGACACAGTCCATCGCGGTATCGCCACCGCCGATCACCACCACGCGCTTGCCATCGGCATTCAACCGGCCATTGTCGAAATCGGCAACTTCGTCCCCAAAGCTCTTGCGGTTCGAGGCCGCCAGATAGTCGATCGCCTTTTCGATCCCGCCCAGACCGCTGCCCGGATGCGACAGGTCACGCGACTTGTAGACGCCGGTTGCGATGATCACCGCATCATGGGCGGCGCGGATCTCGGCGAACTTGGCGGCGTCCACATCGCAGTTCAGTTCGAACCGAACCCCGCCATCGGCCAGCAACCGGTTGCGGCGCTCGACGATGTCCTTTTCCAGTTTGAAGCCCGGGATGCCGTACATCAGCAGGCCCCCGGCCCGGTCGTACCGGTCATAAACCGTCACCTGCACACCGGCCTGACGCAGCATGTCAGCGGCGGCCAGCCCACCGGGGCCCGCCCCGATGATGCCCACGCTTTCGCTGCGCTCGGCCACCGGCGAGGCGGGCTTGACCCAACCCATGTCCCAGGCGGTGTCGGTGATGTATTTCTCGACCGCGCCGATGGTCACGGTGCCGTGACCCGACTGCTCGATCACGCAATTGCCTTCGCACAGGCGGTCCTGTGGGCAGATGCGGCCACAGATCTCGGGAAAGGTATTGGTGGCCTGGCTGGTCTGGTACGCCTCTTCCAGACGCCCCATCGCCGTCAGACGCAACCAGTCGGGGATGTTGTTGTGCAACGGGCAATGCGATTGGCAATAGGGCACGCCGCACTGGCTGCACCGGCTGGCCTGTTCGGCGGCCTTGGCGGCGGCATACTCGGCATAGATCTCGTGAAAATCCTCCTTGCGTACAGTGGCTGCACGCTTTTCCGGCATGTCACGTTCGATCTGCACAAATTTGAGCATCGGTTGCTTGGCCACGGGTCGGACTCCACGTTTTCGCTATTCGGCGTTTTCGTATCCTAGCGTGGATCGAAATAAAAGTCACTTTTGCTGACCTATTTTTATTTTTTTTGCTTTCGATGGCGCCGCTACAGTCGGAAAAGAGGATTTTTAGGTATCGACCCGGACCTAAATAGAAACTTTCCTTTTCCAAGACCACAGTTATACCCATTCTGGCCAACCGGATCTCACGGAAATCACCGAACACCCATGTCCCTGTTTCACTTGATTCTGGTCGCTCTCATCCAGGGCATAACCGAGTTCCTGCCGGTCTCTTCCTCAGGTCACCTGATTCTGCTGCCGCAACTCTCGGGCATGCAGGACCAGGGACAGACCATCGACGTTGCGGTTCACGTCGGCACGCTCTGTGCCGTGGTCCTTTATTTCTGGGCCGATGTCCGCGACGGCCTCTCGGGCCTGCCCCGCGCCCTGACGGGCAAGACCGACACACCGGGCGCCCGGCTGGCCATGGGGCTGATCGTGGCGACGATTCCCACCGTGATCGCGGGCGCGCTGCTGCACTTCACCGGGCTCAGCGATGCCTTGCGCTCGGTCGCCGTGATCGGCTGGACCATGCTGGGCTTCGGGCTCGTGCTGTGGTGGGCGGATCGCACCGGGCCGCAACTCAAACACACGGCCGACTGGGGTATCCGCGACGCGCTGGTCATGGGTCTGTGGCAGGTTCTGGCGCTGATCCCCGGCACTTCACGCTCGGGCATTACCATCACCGGCGCCCGGCGGCTGGGCTATGCGCGCGGCGACGCCGCCCGAATCTCGATGCTGATGTCGATCCCGACGATCATCGCCTCGGGTGTGCTCTTGGGGGCCGAAGTGGCGGTCACCGCCGATGCCCAGACGGCGCGCGACGGCGCCATCGCCGCCGTGTTCGCGTTTGTCTCGGCCCTGTTGGCGCTCAGCCTGATGATGCGCCTGCTGCGCACCGTAAGCTTTACACCCTATGTTATCTACCGCGTGGCGCTGGGGCTGGTGTTGCTGGCGATCGCCTATACCTGATCAGGCACGCAGGTTCCGGGCCGAGGCCTGAATCTCGTCATACTGGCCATTGGGGCGGAATTTCCACAGATAGGTCGGCAGGATCGTATCCATCGGCTCGGGCATGATACCCAAGTCGGCAAAGCCCTTGGCACCTTCGCTCACCACATTGTCGCGGCGCAGGTTCTTCAGCTGGTCGCGGGTCAGGACACCGTTCGGGAACAGCTGGAAGCTGACGAACTTGGCCACATCCAGAATCCCGGCCATGATCCGTGCGGCAAAGAAGGGCAAGCCCAGAATGATCCGCTTGCGATGGATGACACCCAGCATCCGCTGCATCAACGCGCGGAAGGTTTCGACATCCGGCCCGCCAAGCTCGTAGACACCGCCGGGCGCCTGGCCCAGCACGCCCTTGACCGCGGCACGCGCCACATCGTCCACATAGACCGGCTGGAACCGTGTATCAGCCCCGACCACGGGCAGGAACGACCCGAACCGGGTCATGCCGGCAAAGCGGTTGAAGAACTGATCTTCGGATCCGAAGATCACCGAAGGCCGCAGGATCATGGCATCGGGCATATGGCGCAACACGCCCGTCTCGCCCAGCGCCTTGGTACGGGAATAGTCGCTGTCGCTGTCCGCATCCGCGCCAATGGCCGAAACATGCACCATGCGGGTGATGCCCTGTTCGGCAGCGATCCGCGCGATGCGCTCGGCGCCTTCGGCCTGCACCGCGTCAAAGCTGTTGCGGCCAAGTTCGTTCAGGACACCGACACAGTTAACCACCGCATCGGCGCCGCGCATTGCCTGCGCGACCGAATTGTCGTCGCGCAGGTTGCACAAGACCGGTTCCACCTGGCCCACTGCGCCATAGGGTTTGACATGCATCGCCTCGTTCGGGCGCCGCACCGCCACGCGCACGCGCCAGCCCTCCTTTGCCATGCGCCGCGCGATATAGCGGCCCACGAATCCCGATCCGCCGTAAATCGTGACCAGTTTGGACATCAGAGTGGCTCCTGCTGACTTGGCTGTTGCTCCGATCTACCGTCCCAAGGCGCGCCAAACAAGGCGCAATAGTGCCGCGCAACCCGAGTCCACCCCGGTTTCGGCATGGGGCTGCAGGGGGCGGTTCAAAAAACTTTTGCAAAACCGAAAAAATCCGGTTGACGCTCCTCGCGGCTAGGCTTAAACGCCCCCTCACGACACCTGCCCAGGTGGCGGAATTGGTAGACGCGCTGGCTTCAGGTGCCAGTGACCGCAAGGTCGTGGAGGTTCGAGTCCTCTCCTGGGCACCATATCTTCCCTTAAAAAATCGTTTTGGTTCAACGTCCTGCAAAGGGCCTATCGCCCTGGACCAAAGCTGCGCCCGGTGTTTTGGGCGACCGCTGTCTGAGCAAGCAAAACGAAAACCGGCCCCTGCACATCAAAAATTTGGCGGGTGGTGCGCGTCGCCTTTGGCTAGGGTTTCTGAACTGGCAGAACGGAGATCCGCCCCATGAAAACCCATGCTCAGGCCGTCGTGATCGGCGGCGGCCTTGTCGGTTGCTCGATCCTTTATCACCTGGCCAAGCTGGGATGGCGCGATGTCGTCTTGCTGGAGCGGGACGAGCTGACCAGCGGATCGACCTGGCATGCGGCCGCGAATATCCACGGGCTGCATGACAACAACAACATTACCCGTATCCAGCATTACACGATGAACCTGTACAAGGAGCTGGAGAAGGAGACCGGGCAGGGCTGCGGCGTGTTCCAGGCGGGCTCGCTCTATCTGGCGCAGACCGAGGCGCGCGAACACCAGCTTCGGCTGCAAGAGGCCAAGGCGCGGTATTACGGGCTGAACTTTTACGAGATCGACAAGGACCGGGCCAAGGAACTGCACCCGCTGGCGCAGTTCGACGATATCCGCTGCATCATGTACGAGCCCGATGGCGGCAACGTGGACCCGTCGGGCGTGACCTATGCCTATGCCGCCGGAGCCCGCGCCATGGGCGCCACCATCGAGCGATTCTGCCCGGTGATCGGCACCGAGCCCCAGCCCGATGGCAGCTGGATCGTGCGCACCGAGAAGGGTGACATTCACACCCAATGGGTGGTCAACGCGGCGGGCCTGTGGGGGCGCGAGGTGGCGGCGCTGGCGGGGATCACCCTGCCGCTGCAACCGACCGAACATCAGTATTTCGTGACCGAGGCGATCCCGGAGGTGGCGGCGCTGGGCCGCCGCCTGCCCTCGATCGCGGATCGGGACGGCGAATACTACTTCCGGCAAGAAGGCAACGGGCTGCTGATCGGCGCCTATGAAAAGGACATGAAGTTCTGGGCCGAAAACGGCACGCCGCTGGATTTTGCCCATGACCTGTTCCCCGACGATCTGGACCGGATCATGGAAAACGTCATCCGCGCCACCGAGCGGGTTCCGGTGGCGGCAACGGCGGGGGTCAAGCGGGTGATCAACGGGCCGATGATCTGGTCGCCGGATTCGAGCGCGCTGTGGGGACCGGTGCCGGAATTGCGCAACTATTTCGTCTGCGGCGGCATCATTCCGGGCTTTTCGCAATCGGGGGGTCTGGGCCTGTTGGCGGCGCAATGGATGATCGAGGGCGAGCCGCAATACGACATGTTCGCCTGGGATCTGGCGCGGTTCGGCGACTGGGCCGACAAGAAGTTTACCAAGGCGCGGGTGCAGGACCAGTATACCCATCGCTTTGCCATCCATTTCCCCAACGAAGAGCGCAGCGCCGGGCGCCCGGCGCGGGTGCGCCCGGCATACGAGATGCAAAAGGAGATGGGCGCGGTGTTCGGCATGAACTGCGGCTGGGAGCATCCGCTGTGGTTCGCCGACCGCCCCGGTGTGACCGAGACCGTGGGCTTTACCCGCCAGAACTGGTGGGAGCCGGTGGGCCGCGAGGTTCGCATGCTGCGCGAACAGGTGGGCGTGATCGACATCTCGAACTTTGCCAATTACGAGATCAAGGGGCCGGGTGCCCGCGACTGGCTGGACCGGCTGGTGGCGAACCGGGTGCCCACTGTCGTGGGCAGATCCTGCCTGACGCCGCTGATCGGCGTGCGGGGCGGGATCGCGGGCGATTTCACCATCACCATGACGGGCGAGGATGCCTATATGATGGTGGGCTCGGGGATGGCCGAACGCTATCACCAGCGGTTCTTCAACATGGTGGACTTGCCCGAGGGCACCACATGCGAGGTCGCGACCAACCGCATCGCGGGCTATAACGTGGCCGGACCCAAGGCGCGCGACATGTTGCAGCGGCTGACCAATGCCGACCTGTCGAACGAGGGCTTCCCCTTCATGCGCTCGGCCACGATCGAGGTGGCGGGTGTGACCTGTCTGGCGATCCGGGTCAGCTTCACCGGCGATCTGGGCTGGGAGCTGCATTGCGCCGAGGGGGATCAGGTGCGGCTCTACACCGCGCTGATTGCGGCCGCCCGCGAGATCGGCGGCGGGCCGGTGGGCAGCCGCGCACTCGGGTCCTTGCGCATCGAGAAGGGCTATGGGTCCTGGGGCCGGGAATACAGCCCGGAATACTGGCCGCAGGAAGTGGGACTGGAGCGGCTGATCAAGGCGGACAAGGAGTTCCTGAACAAGGCGGCCTGGCTAAAGATCAAGGACAACCCGGAGCGCGAGGTGCTGTCGGTCTTCGAGATCGAGGCCGCGCATGGGGCGGACGCCAGTGGTGGTGAGCCGATCTTTACCCCAGACGGAAGGCCGGTGGGGCGGGTGACCTCGGGCGCCTATGGCTATTCGGTGGGCAAGTCGCTGGCCATCGGCTATGCCAACCCGGCGGTGGCGAAACCGGGCGACGTGCTGGAAGTGTTCCTGTTGGGCAAGCCGCACAAGGCGGTGTTGCTGGCCGAACCGCCATTCGATCCGGCGGGGGCGCGGTTGCGCGGGTGAGCCTTGTGCCGATCCGGTGCGCAAGTGGCCGGGTCGGAATTTGAGTTTTTTCGACCAGAAAGAAGCTGGATCGGTTTTTGCGCAGGCGGCGGTCAGCCCTCCATCCGGGCGGCCGCGTCGAGCAACCAGGATTTGAACAGGCGGACCGAGGGCGTTGGCGTGCGGCTTTTGAACCGGGCGCAATAGACCCAAGGGTTGCGGATGTCGGTCTGGAACGGTTCGATCAATTCGCCCTGATCCAGATAGGGGCGGGCAAGCACGCGCGGCAGGGCGGCGCAGCCGAGGCCCTCGGCCGCCAGGCGGGCGGCGAGGGAGGAGACATCGGTCTTGTGCCCGCCGGTGGCCTCGAAGATCTTGATGCCGAAATGGCGCGCCATCAGCTCCCAGTAGATCGGGCGGCCGAGCACCTGGATCCGGCGGGCGCGCACCAGCTGCGCCGGGTCGGTCAGGGGCTTGCCTTCAACCCGGAAATCGGGGGCGCAGACGAGAGCCAGCCGTTCGTCCCAGAGTTGCGCCGCGCCATCGGGGATGTCATCGGTGTGGTCCATCGTGATCGAGATGTCGGACACGTCCTGTTCCACATCGGTCCAGACGGTCCCATGCACGGTGACCAGGATATCGGGATGGGTGAGGTGAAAGTCGCGCAGCACGCCGGCGAGCCAGACCGAGGCCAGGCTGGTGGGGCAGGAGATCACCACCTCGCGCCGCCGCTTCTGGGACAGCAGCGCCTCCGTCGCGACGTCGATTTCCTGAAGGGCGTGGCGGACCGAGGGGAGATAGGCCTCTCCCACCTCGGTCAGGGCCAGCGCGCGGGGAAGGCGGACGAAGAGCGGGCGGCCGATATATTCCTCGAGTGAGCGGACATGGTTGCTGACTGCCGATTGGGTGCAGTTCAGTTCCTCGGAGGCAGCGGTGAAGCTCAGGTGGCGGGCGGCGGCCTCGAACGAGCGCAGGAAGGTGAGATGCGGCAGGTGTTTCATGGCACCAGTCTATTGCCGGTTGGCCCGGTTGCGGCAAGCCCTGTCCTGCCCGGCCGTGTTCAAAGCAAAACCATCCGGGGCAATAAAATATTTGGGGCAAAGGCCCCGGCATTTTTGCGTGTGGTGGGGCAGGCAAGCGTCTAGCCTTGGCGTCGGAGACGCCCCTATGGGCGAAGGAGGCCCGATGACCGCACTGATGAGCAAACCCCTCTCTACCTTTGACCGGATCGCCGATTTCGCGCTTGACCGCGCTCCCGGTGACATACCTGCCAGCACGCTGGAGGCCGCCGCACTGATGGCGCTGGATACGCTGGGGATCGTTGCTGCGGCGAGCCCTATGGAGGCGGGCGTGATTGCGCGGCAGACCGCGACCCTGCTCTATGGCAGCTCCGATCCGGCCCATAGCGCGCGCATGATGTTCGACGGGCGGCGCGTCAGTCTGGCGGGCGCGGCCTATGCCGCCGCCACCCAAACCGACAATCTGGATGGACATGACGGGTACAACCCGACTAAGGGGCATATCGGTGTCGTGGTGATCCCGACCCTGGCGACATTGGCGCAGCATCTGCCTGATCTGTCCGGGCCCGAGGCGCTGGCCGCAATCACCGTGGGATACGAGGTGGCCGGGCGCGCGGGCATCGCGTTGCATGCCACGGTCAGCGACTATCACACCTCGGGCGCGTGGAACTGCCTGGGCGTGGTGGCCATGGCCGCGCGGCTGCGCGGGCAGGGGCGCAAGACGATGCGACAGGCGCTGGGCATTGCCGAGTATCATGGCCCCCGCAGCCAGATGATGCGCGAGATCGCGACACCCACGATGCTGCATGACGGCTCGGGCTGGGGCGCGATGGTCGGGATGTCGTCGATGATCCTTGCCGAGCACGGGTTCACCGGCGCACCCGCGATCACCATGGAGGCGCCTGAGGCCACGCCCTATTGGGAGGACCTGGGCCAATTCTGGCAGATGGAGCGCCAATATGTGAAGCCCTATCCGATCTGCCGCTGGGCGCATGCGGCCATTGACGGGGTAAGGCAGGTGATGCTGGACCACCAGCTCTCGCACCCCGATATCGCGCAAGTCCATGTGAACAGCTTTCATCAGGCGGCCTGCCTCTATCAGGGGCTACCACCAACCACCGCGATCGCGCAATACTCCCTGCCCTTTCCGGTCGCTGTGCATATCGCCTATGGGCGTATCGGGGCCGAACATGTCGCCGGAACCGGTTTGACCGATCCACTAGTGGCTGAAATCATGCAAAGGATCACGGTGAGCGAAGACCCGCGTCACAGCAGCCGGTTTCCAGCCGGTCGATGGGCAGATGTCGAGATCACTACGACCGATGGGCGCATACTGAAATCTGGCGATATCAATGCTAGAGGTGGACCCGAAGCACCGATGCCCCGGGCAGAGCTCGTTGACAAGTTCATGGAATTCGCCGCGCCGAGCCTCGGAGCTGAGCGATCCGCGGCGTTGCGCGACGCTACTCTCGCCCTCACTGATCCTCAAAGCCGGTTCTCCGACGTGATGAAGCATCTGTTCGATCCGATTGGCTAAACCACCTGCAGAAGGAAGGTTAAATTCAGACATTGTTTTCGCAGCGTGAAACGCCCAAGCTATTTTGTGCAGCCGGAGGTCAGGGAGGCCAAGCCCTGCCGCTAGCTTTCATTGTACGATATGTCTCAATTTGGAGAGACGCCAATAATTATGGATGCTTCAAGGGATCTGTCAGATTTCTTGGGGTCAAGCCCCCAACAACAACGTCACTGGAGAACCCTTATACCCGGAAAAAACGCACGCTAACCTATTTACCAGAAGACACGGCTTTGTCGGGCGCTGCCTCTGCATAGCGAAGAACTCAGATATCGGGCCAAGTATCCACGACCGGTCGCATTCACTGAAGGCGATCCAACAAGATACCAATCTGATCGCGTATCCGCGTACTGTCATCGACCAGTTCGCGCGCAGCGGCAAGAGGCGTTGCGGCGGATGGTTTTCTCTCTTCCAGCAGGGCTTGCCCCATCAGATGGATCCCGCCAAATCGAGTTTCTTCACCTCCTGCGATGGGCGCATCGGCGCCAGCCAGCCAAATGTACCGGCTCGCCGCATCAAGATCACCAGCTCTCAACAACGCCTCAGCCGCCTGCTCCAGCGCTCCCGCCTCGCTCATCGCTTCGGCACGCAAGCGTTCGGCTTCGGCCCCGCTGGTACTTTCAAGCTCCAACAGCGCTCGATGGGGGCGTCCCATACCAAGCGTGGCGCGAGCGATGATTTCCGCACGGGCTCCTCGAGATTTGCGGTCCTGCGGTCGATCGGCATATCGGAGTGCATCCTCAAAAAAGCCCAACTCGATCAATCGCTGCGCAACCAAAGTCGCGGTATCCGCCTTCACGGCGATAAATAGATCGCTATCAAGCATCGCTACATGGCGCAGAAACGTGATATCGCTTGCATGGGACATGATCCGCTTGACGATACGATCAACCGTTTCCTGCCAGATTTCGGATCTGCGATCCTGACCGGGTTCAGCTAGCGCCCCAATTGCTTCATCGAATTGCGCAGAGAGAGCGAGCGCGATCACATATGCTGTTTGAACTCGAGGCCCGATCTCTGATCTGCGGAATTCGTGCAAGTACGAGGCGGCCAACAGCAACTCCTGCGGGGTGATATCGCCACCTTCGGACCAACGCTTTTCAATCAGGTCGACCAACGCAAGCGGGGCGTGGGTCGGAGCGGATGCGTCCTCGATAACCGCCTTCAGCTTCTGCTCTCGTATGTCGGGTTTGTTGTTCAGCCCAGCAATCTTGGCCTCGACAACAGCGATGGCCGCTTGGTCCCCTTCATTGATCCGTTCAGCCGCACGAACCAATTGATGGGCAGCGTCTGCAAAACCGGCATTGGCTAGATATTCTCCCAAAACCGGGCCCAGATAAGCTCGCAGATGCAAAGGTAGTCGCCCGTAGCTGCGCAATACCGCGTTGGTATCCGTTGCCTCAGATGCACTTTTTTCGCTGAGCACCGACCACATCGCCACAGCATTGTCGCAACCCTGAAGGCCCGCCAAGGGATTTCCCTCGGGTTCCTGGCGCCCTTCTACCGCAGCGGCGAGCGCAGCAAGGAGCTTGTGCTCCGAGTACGAAGGCTTCAGAAGCTCAAGGGTGACAGAGGCTTCGTCGCCGAACCCGAAATGAAGGTAGAATCGCGCAAGCGCAAGCGCGGCCCGAGCATCGACCTTGTCAAACTCACCAAATAGCCCATCGCGCAAATCTGCATGTTGGGTGCTGAACGGCCTGTTATCCGCCCACTCCCCTACCGCCAACTGCTCGTCTTCGATGCATTGTTGAACCGCGGGCAGGCTGGTGTGCCCCTCACGCGCCGCATGCAAATCACGATCAACAACTGTCGTGACTCGCAAGTTCGGCAATCCTAGTCCTTCGGTAAGTGTTTCGGTCAACGCCGCTTGGGCTTCTGTCGACCCTCTTTCGGTCCCCGGCTCGTCTCGAAACCTCAGCGCCAACACTTCCTGATCGACCCCCCGCAAAATACGAGAGTAAAGCCTGTTCTCCACAGCTCTCTCTCCCGCCAGTGGAACCGGGATATCCAGGAACGCTTGATGACGGCGCGCGTCAGCGATGAGCAGTTCGGTGTCCTCAGTAAGCGCGATTTCTGCCACCCGATCCTCAACAGCGTGATCTTGCGGCGCGGAGACGGCGCCCTCCGCCCGTACATCCAACACCTGATCCCGCACCAACGGAAGCCTGAGCCGGGGGCTGTCGGCAGGCCGGTCACGAATATCGATCACAAGCAATGTGCCAGACTGTACAAAGGCTCGCGCCTCACAATCGCAGGCAAATAGCATCTCAAGAGGAGCGCCAATTTCTGACTGGCGCAATTCTTCTAGCCGCTTGCGTGGCACGCGTTCAAAAACAGTATCGTACTCAAACTTCAGGTCGGGCAGCGCGACTGTCAATTGCGACGATCGCACCGCATTTTTCAGGTTCCATTCAGTCCGAACGGGGATGCGTAACACGAGCCGCGTGAAATCCCCATGTTCTCCTGAGCGCACTTCAACCTCAGTTGCATCCACCGGCAACGCCGCAAGAAAGAACAACAAAGCCAACAGCACCCTAGCCATCAGGCAGCATCCTGCTTGACGTCTTTCAACGCCTGCTCGAGAGCGGCGAAACCAGGGCGGATGTGCGAAGGCGTGTTCTGCCGACCCACTTCGATACACATGGCCGCATTGTGATCGTGCAGATTGGCGACCAGCACCTCCTTGATCAGCAGATAGAAATGATTGTCCTCTTCAACGACGGCTTTGACCTTGGACGCAAATGGACCAACGAGACCATAGGCGAGGAACACCCCAAGAAATGTTCCGACCAACGCGCCGCCGATCAGCTTACCCAGTACCTCGGGCGGCTGATCGATCGAGCCCATGGTTTTGATCACACCCAGCACGGCCGCAACGATTCCCAATGCCGGCAACCCATCCGCAACAGTTTGAAGCGCATGGCTGGAATGCATCGCATGATGCAGGTTCGCTTCCATCCGTTTTTCCAGGACTTCCTCGACCTGGTGTGGATCGTCATAGTTCATCGCCGCCGACCTCATTGTGTCGCAGATCAAATCCACAGCTTCGCGGTCGGCCTGGATGCGAGGATATTTCAAGAACAGCGTGGAATTCGCAGGATCCTCGATATGTTGCTCTACCTCGACCGGATTCTGTCGCGCGATGCGGATGAGCGAAAAAAGAAGACATAGCAGGTCCTGGTAATCCTCAGGTTTCCATTTCGGGCCCTTGAATACCTTCCCTAAATCCTTGAGCGTGTGCTTTACTCCACCCATATCATTGGAAATGAGAAACGCCCCCGTCGCCGCTCCACCAATCATCATCATCTCAAATGGCAGAGATTTGAGGATGATCGTCATCTTTCCACCGGCGGCCAAATAGCCACCGAAAACCATCGCAAAGATCACAACGATTCCAAGAATGCCGATCATTTCCGCGCTCCACTCATTCCGGTTGAAACACGATTCAAGCAGGAGTTTCCTAATTTCTCGTTTTTATTCAGTAGGTACATTGGCATTTCGCCCTGCCAGAACGACACTGATCGTGTAGGCTACTTTGGGGGTTAGACCCGCCATGATATCCGCCGCCGCCTCAGGTCGCATCCGGGCCAGAAAACCCGCGGCAAAGCTTGCGTCCATCTCTTCAAACAATGCCGCAGATTCCTTGGGTTTCATCTTTTCATAAACTTCGGTCAGTCGGCTCAGATCGCTCTCGGCAGCGACGCTTGCTGCGGCAACAGTTTCGCGTAAATCTTCTTCGGCTTCGGCCAACTTGGCCAATTTCCGCTCGATTGCCACTTCTGCTATTTCCAGCGCGCGCATGCGTTCCAAAACGCGTGACTCACGTTGGTTCAGGTCCTTTTCGCGCTGTCGCAGCGTAGCCAGCAGCGCATGAAGATCCGACTCGGCCAGTGCGCTGCGCTTTTCTTTGACACCCGCATTCTGAACTGGTTCCTCAACCACTTCGCGAGCAAGGGCGGGCCCAGCCTCGAGACCGATCCGGATAAGTGCGGATGCAATCATCAGCACCGAAATCAGCAGCAGCGCGCTTCCGCGACCAGAGGTCTCGCGTTTTTTACGTTTCATGGTGCGGCTCCACTATTGTTTCGGCCATGCCGCTTGAACATGACCCCCGCAGGCGCCTGTTTCTCCTCGTCTGCACGCACAGGTTTCAGTTCCTGTTCTACAATCTTTGGCGGAGGTACCGTCGAAGCTGGCGGGACGTCATGCAACGACGCCATCATCAACTCAAGCCGTTGTGCAACCGCTTCGGCGCGCTCGCTGAGCGCACTCAAGGCAGCACCAGAACTATCTGACGCGTCTCGGGCCGACGCGAGGGTCTTGTTCAACTCGTCCACCTGCGACGAAAGAACCGCAACCGCACCCCCAACACCTTTTTCAAGGTTGTTGAACCGTTTCAAACGGCGACCGAGCACAAAGCAATACAGACCGGCACCCAACGCACCGGCGACCAGAAGAATATCCGCAATCAGTTCCAAGGCACTCTCCTAGTTCAGTACGAATTCCATTACGAGCACGTCGTTGACACGCCCTTCGCCCGCGACAATGTTGATCCGCCGCTGCATGTGCCCGCGTAGGCGCGTCAGGGCCAGCGGATCGCTAAGATCATCGATCTCAACGGCGCGCAAATAACCGTTCAGCACATCAACAATGCGGGGCCTGATTTTCTCGACATCCGCCAGATAATGTTCGGGAACTTCCAACTGCGCATGAAATCTAAGGTGCCGCTGCCCGTTTTCTCTGAGCAGCGATACCATGATCGGCTGCAAATCGACAAAAGCGATATCCGGCAGCTGATCTGGCAACTGGGCACCATAGGAAACGCCCGCCTCAGTATCACTTTCGACAGGATGGGCGCCCAAGCGAATCGTCCCCGAAGCCGTGGCGAAGTACCCAGCGCCTGATCCGGCAAGTGCCAGAACTAATCCAATAACTAGGCTTTTCTTACCCGGTTTCTTTTCTAGTTCGACTTCATCGGCGGTTGTGTCCGTCATGCCGTCCTCGTTCTTGGTTCAAGAACCTTACTAGCCCGACAGGAACTAACCGATTGTTAAGGCCAATCGGTGAAACAGGAGGAGTACCGCGCAGAAAGTCGGCGAGACGGAGGTAGACGTGCAGCAGATAAGAAATGTCTGGGCAAGTTTGGACAAGAAGAGACAATTCATCGTCATCGGTGCTGTTCTGGCGATGTTTCTCGGCGTTATGGGGCTGACCAGAATTGCCGAGACACCGAACATGCAGCTGCTCTACGCAGGGCTTGAGAACGGCTCGGCGGGGGAGGTCGTGCGTTCGCTGGAGCAACAAGGTGTTTTATTTGAGGTGCGCGGCGGATCGATCTATGTACCGGTTGCGCAGAGGGACGAGTTGCGCCTGACTCTGGCGTCCGAGGGGCTACCTGCAAACGGTGGTCGAGGGTACGAGTTGCTCGATTCGCTCAGCGGTTTTGGTACCACATCGCAGATGTTCGATGCTGCCTATTGGCGCGCAAAGGAAGGTGAATTGGCCCGTACCATCGTGGCTAGCCCACATGTAGCTCAGGCGCGGGTACATATCGCCAACAGTTCGTCCAGCCCGTTCCAACGCAACATAGCACCGACCGCATCCGTATCGATCGTCCCTTCGGGCTCAGAGGTGACGCCGGCACAGGCAAACGCGATTCGCTATCTTGTCGCCTCGGCAATTTCTGGGATGGCCGCCGACGGGGTTACCGTGATCGATTCAAACGGAAACGTTATCGGCCCGCTTGAAACCCCGAACTCAAGTAACTTCGAGGAGCGCTCGCAGCAGATGCGAGAGCGGGTTCTACGACTGGTCGAAGCACGGGTCGGACGCGGCAATGCAATTGTCGAAGTGAGCGTTGATGCGGTGACCGAAACGGAATCGATCCGCGAGCGCCGGCTGGACCCCAATGGCCGTATCGCCATCAGTACCGATATCGAGGAGCGATCTGACGCGTCCAAGAATCAATCCTCAGATGTCACGGTTGCCTCCAATCTACCGGACGGAGACGGATCGGTTGGCGACGAATCCAACTCGAGCACCAGCGCCACGCGCGAAAGGGTGAATTACGAGGTCTCGGAAACCGAAACAGAGATCCTACGCGCGCCCGGCGCCATCAAACGGCTGAGCGTGGCTGTCCTGGTCAACGGTTTGCCAGGCGCCGCGGAAAATGGAAGCAGCCAGTTCACGCCACGCCCAGAGGAAGAGCTGTCCGCTCTGCGGGAATTGGTGGAATCGGCGGTAGGGTTCGACGAAACTCGTGGCGACGTGATCACACTTAAATCCATGGAACTCCCGGAGATTGAACCGCAGGGAACTCTGGCCAGCAGTTCGATGATGCAAGGGTTGAGATTTGACATGATGTCGCTGATCCAGATGGCAACTCTAGCATTGGTCACGCTGGTTTTAGGCCTCTTTGTTGTTCGACCGATCCTGAGCAAACCTGTTGGTTCGCCGCAACTTCTAGCGGTGGCACAGCCTTCGGATGGAGCCACCGCGGAAGCTGCGATCCCTACACTGACCGGCGAGATCGACGACGGGAGCCCAGGGCTGGCTCAGCTTTCCAACGCGAATCCAAAGACGCGCGGCGGGGTACCTGCCCTAGCGGGGGTTGGGAACACTCCTGTGGAGCGCCTCCGCGCGATGATCGGTGACAAACAGGAAGAGACGATAGAGATTCTTCGCGGTTGGCTTGAAGAGAATGAGGAAAAAGTCTGATGACCATCGCGCATCTTCTAGAAGACTTCGAAGTCAATCTGATGGATCCCAGCAGAGTTCGGCTTATGGACGAGGATACGTTGGAAGAATACCGCCTTGCGGCCTTCGAGCAAGGCTACTCTGCCGGTTGGGACGATGCCGTATCCGCCCGATCCGAGGCGCAGGATCAGCTAAACGCCACCCTGGTGCGCAATCTCGAGGATCTGTCTTTTACCTATCACGAAGCGCTGAGCCAGATGACCCACAGTCTGGAACCGATGTTCGAGAGCTTGGTTGGAACGGTGCTACCGAAAACGATGAAACGCAGCTATACCCACCATATCGTCGAACAGCTGAAAGCCATGGCTCGCGAGCAGGTTTCGCAACCGGCGCTCCTCATCGTTCCATCAGGGGTGAGCGCTTCGCTCAAACCAATCCTTTCAGAGGAATTCTCTTTCCCCGTTCAACTGGTCGAAGAATCATCGCTTCCCGCCGGGCAGGCCTGTCTACGAATCGGGACTGCCGAGCGCGACATCGACTGTTCGGCACTTCTGAGTTCGATCAACGAGGCAATGGAGTCCTTCCTGCATCAGGCCAAAGAGGTATCGTGACATGAGCGACACGCAAAAACCGACCGAACCAAAGAACCCCTTCAATTCGGTACCGATCGAGATCACCGTTTCGGTCGGGCGCGCGCGACCGCTGATCCGGGATCTGATCGGACTTGGCGAGAATGCCGTCCTCACCCTCGACAAACGTGTGGAGGATCCGGTCGATCTCTATGTCGGCGACCGGCTGGTGGCGCGTGGCCAGCTCGAAGAGTTAACCGGAGAACAAGCGGGTCAGCTTGCCGTGCGGTTGATCGAAATCTCGGATCTGGCCTACGACTTGGGATGAGGCCCGTCATACCTGTTTTGTTGGTCATAACGCTGCTGACCGGTGCATTTCTTGCGGGGCCGGCGGTCGCGCAGGACATTTCCCTTTCGCTGGACCAAGGTGGCTCGGTGTCCGCCCGAACGATACAGTTAATCCTGCTGATTACCGTGCTCAGCCTGGCGCCCGGGCTGGCCATCATGATCACCTGTTTCCCCTTTCTGGTAACAGTTCTGGCAATCCTGCGTCAGGGAATCGGATTGCAACAGTCGCCACCCAACATGCTGATTGTCAGCTTGGCGCTATTCTTGACCTATTTCGTAATGGAGCCCGTGTTCACGGAAGCTTGGACAACAGGCATCGCGCCTATGATGGCCGAAGAACTGTCACTGGAACCAGCGCTGGAAAACGCAATCGCGCCCTTCAAAGGGTTCATGGCCGCCAGGCTAGATGCGGACACCTTTTTTGCCATGGCCAGTTTGCGGCCTGACGGTGCGGCGATGGCGGCGACTCCTGACGCTCCACTCTCGGTTCTGGTGCCGTCCTTCATGCTCTCCGAGATTGCACGCGCGTTTCAGATAGGTTTTCTGGTGTTTCTACCCTTCCTGATCATCGATCTGGTGGTGGCCGCAGTGCTGATGTCGATGGGCATGATGATGGTGCCGCCAGCGACCGTTTCTCTCCCTTTCAAGCTGGCCTTCTTTGTGCTTGCGGATGGCTGGTCACTTATCGCTAGCGCGCTGGTTCGTAGCTACATTCCCTGAGCAAGTATCCGAAACACCTCTCCAGATCCGCCCCGCCCTTCGGCGGGGCGAAACGTTTGCAGGATATGGTTGATATCCGGCGTACTAACGACCCAACATTCAGAAACGGTGGGTAGAAAAACAGGGCGACCCCAGTTCTGTATGCGACGACTGCTCAGCGTACGACGAATTCGGCGTGCAAAGCACCGGCTGCCTTGATTGTTTTGAGGATGTCGATCATGTCGCGCGGTGACACGCCCAGCGCGTTGAGACCCGCCACCACATCCGATAGCGAGGCGCTTTCTGGCACTTCGGCCAGTTTGATCCCGGGTTCCTGTTCGATTTCCGCTGTTGTTCTTGGAACGATCACGGTGTCGCCTTCGGCAAACGGGTTGGGTTGCACCGCGATCGGCGCCTCTTCGACCCGCAAAGTCAGGCTACCTTGCGACACTGCCACGCGCGAGATCCGCACATCTGCTCCCATAACGATTGTTCCCGAACGCTGGTCCACTACCACCCTCGCCTTCCGCTCCGGTTCAACAAGTATGTTCTCGATTCTGACAATCGCATGGGCTGGCGACTTGGTCTGGGTGGCCGTGATATCCAACTCGACAGTACCTGAATCGCGCATCACCGCGACTCGACCGTTGAACACCGTATTCACCGCAGCCTCAATCCGCCCAGCGGTGGTGAAATCAGGTTCACGCAGCGCCAGGCGCAGTCGGGTCAAGGACCTCAAGTCGAATTCGATCTCCCGCTCCACCCGCGCGCCTGCTGGGATCACTCCGGAGGTCGGCACCCCCTGTACGACCGAAGCCGCCTGACCTTCGGCCGAAGCGCCGCCAGCAAGAACCGTACCCTGCGCAACCGCATAGATTTGCCCATCCGCCGCGTTCAGCGGAGTCATGATCAAGGTGCCACCAAGCAGGCTTTTGGAATCACCGATCGCGGATACAGTTATATCTATCTGACTGCCCACCCGGGCAAAAGGTGGTAGCGCGGCGGTGACGAAAACCGCAGCAACATTTTTTGGCCGAAAATCCTCGCCGGTTACGTTGACACCCAACCGCTCGAGGATGTTCGACATGATCTCTTCGGTGAAGGGGGCGTTGCGCAACCCGTCGCCCGTCCCGTTCAGGCCTACCACCAGACCGTAGCCAACCAAGTCGTTTCCCCTGACTCCATCAAATTCGACGAGATCCTTCAGACGAACCGCCCCTGCCTGAGCCAGGCCAGGAAGCAGAAGGAGAAAGACAAAAAGGCGGATCATTATCATCTCAGAAAATTCACTAATGAGAGGCGCGAATTGCGCACGGTCGTCGTGTAGAGGCTTTCCAACTGGTACTGCACTGCCTCTAGGCGAATAGCGGTTTCGTAAGGGTCGGCGCCCACGAGTTCACCGCGCGCACGTTCAAGGCCGCTCTTGGCGGCGCCATTCCTGGCTGCGGCCTTTTCGATTCTGGCCTCTGCATCTCCGATCTCGGCCTGAAGCGTGACGATACCGTCTCTGGTGCCCAAAAGGTCTACACCGATCTGCTTGAAAAGCGCAGTCTTGGTATCTGCAGACAAACCAAGTGCTGGATCCTCTGCCAGCGCAGAGACCGAAGCAAGGCGCAACGCATCGCGAAATGCAGAATCGTCGGCACGACGTGTCAGCGAGACCTGAGTATTTTCCGACACCTGAACGGGCGCTAGAGACTGATCCGATCCGGTATAGACAGTTGCGACAAAACCTGCGGGATCATCAAACCAGTCTCGCGCAGCCTGCATGATATCACCGGGAGTGGACAGACCGGAAAGGGCCGTACGCAATCCAGAAAGGATTGTATCAGCCGAGGAGAGTGGAGCTTGGTCCGTCGCAACACCGGCAAACAAGCTGCGCCCGCCGACCGAAGTGTTCAGCGAGGATATCATCGTTCCTAGCGCCCCACGCGCCTTGACGCCTGCATGCGCATGGCTGACAGCCTGGTTTGAGAGCGCGACCGACAACAGCGAATCCGACAGGTCGGTGACCGTCTCTTCCACAGTGGCAAGGCTAGCTTGGCTTGCCGACGCCATAAGTTTGGCTTCGGCATTTGCAGCTGAAAGCGCCGAAAGCCGTCGCAGGGACCGATCCATATCGGCAAGATGCGAAAAATCTCCGCGTAGACGACCAGAAACATCGGCAACCTCGCCCGTACTCAGTTCACGGGTCAGGGTGTTGATGTCGTTCCGGATGCGCGTGCCATAGCTGCGCAGCATCAGGTTCTGAGCCAAATCTCCCAGTGAATTCATAGCCATCGGTTACAACCTCAACAATGTGTCCATCATCTCGCCAACCGTCTCGATGACGCGGGCATTTGCGGCAAATGCCTGTTCGAGCTGCATCAGTGTCTGCAGTTCAGAGTCCGTATCGACGCCCTGTTCCATTTCAAGCTTTTGCATCTCTGTCTGGCTGGCTGATGCAAAGGCCAACCGTTCAGCCGCCAGGCTGTCGTTTTGCGTCACTCTGGACAACAGAGCCGTGCCAACACCACTCGCAGTAATCGCGCCGGTCCCGAACCGAGTATCAAGCGGCGTGCGCGCGACCGTCAGAGCTTTAAGAAACGCGTTGATCTGCGTTGCGTTTCCAGGTGCCCCGGGGGCAACCGCCCCCAGACCGTCGCGTAAGCGCCAACTTAGCCCCCCCTGTTTCGGATCGACGATTGTATTCAGTTCCAATCGGCCTGCTAGCCCGGTTTGCGCCGTTGCTGCGAACCGGGCACCGTTGTCGGTAAATAGCCCAGGGTCGGTTGGCGCCGCTGTCGGGTCCAAAGCCGGGGCCTCGAAACGTTCCACAAGATCGCGCGCGACCAAATCAAGGTCCTTCTGCGCCTCGACAGAAAGTTCGTCGCGAATATCGAACGCTGCGGCAAGTGTACCACCCCGAATAGCCGAAGTTGGGCCGCTTATTCGCAGGTGCGTTCCGTTCAGCTCCAAACCTGACAACATACCGTTGTCCAATGTCATATGCGGCATCGTCTGTGTCGTCGGGGAAAAACTCAGTTGAGCAGCCGGCCCGTCTAGCAGGATGGCGCCGCCATCGGTGAACAGTGCCACGCTGCCATGATCGCGAGTAACTACGTTGACCGGTACCATCGTGTTGACTTCATCGATCATCTCTTGTCGTTGATCGAGGAGGGAAGCAGTGTCTCCGCCTGAAAGCTTGACTGACTGGATGCGCCCGTTGAGAGTTTCAATGTTCTGCAACACCGTGTTGAGACGATCGACCTGCTGCCCGATACTGCGATCCGCATCGTTGCGGGCGTCTCGCAAACCATCCGATGCGAAGTTGAGTGCTGCCGTCAGGTCGGAAGCCGCGGTCGCAGCGGCATCCAGACGAGTCTGGGCCGAAGGGTTACTGGCCGCTGCGATCAGGCTGCTTTCGAATTCAGCGATCAGGTTTGGAACCGAACGAGGATCGTCCGTGCCTCCGACCAACTGTAACAACCGGTTTTGAAAGTCTGATACTGTATCTGCATAACCCCGCGCAGCATCGGCGCCGCGCCGGTTCGCCACCAGGACCGGATCAGCGTGTCGAGTCACTCCAACAATACGAACTCCTGTTCCTCCATTCGTGTTGCCGGTCACTTCCAGTGATCTTCGCGCATATCCAGGTGTCAGAGCATTTGCGATATTGTCGGTAGTGACCCCCGTTGCACGGCTCGCTGCGGTCAAGCCGCTGAGAGCCGAGTGAAGTGCGGCCGAGATGGTCATGACAAGCCTCCTTGATCAAGATACAGCGAATGACCGGTTTATCGCTTGATGTTGGTGGTCTCTTGCAGCATCTCGTCCACTGTCTGGATCACTTTGGCACTCGACGAATACGCCCTTTGGGTCTGAATCATCGCGGTGAGTTCGGACGCAACATCGGTAGTCGATTCCTCTCGTGCGAAGGAAACAAGATCACCGGTCGGACCATCACCCGCATCCCAAAGGAAATAAGTGCCGCTTTCGCGCGAGGGTTCATAAGTCTGACTGTCAAGTGCCATCAGGCCGTTGGGATTTGGCATGTCGATGAGCGGAATCTGGAACACTCTTCGGCTGACACCATTGTCGAAAAAGGCATAGACATAGCCGTTCTCGTCAATCTCAACACGGCTCATCGTACCAACGGCGGTTCCGTCCTTTGTAATCGATACCGGCGCAAATTTGTCGGACAGCTGAGTGATACCATCCGACGCTCCGATCTGGCCGATATTGATTTCCATCGGGCCGCCAGCCACGTTGACAACAACCGAACCAGTTGCCGGATCGTATGCCCCGCCTGTTGTCGCAGAGACAGCAGCTAGCGTACCGCCATCGGTCCGCGCGTCAGAAAAGGTCAGCGTGTACTCCCCGACAATCGCGCCACCAGAAGCAGTGTCCCGCATAACCAACGTCCATTCGTTGCTGACGCCTGTTGCAGGCACGGTTGGGACGAGCTCGATCTGGAGGTTTTCGGATTTACCTAGATTGTCATAATACTCGACCGAAAGGGGCTGTGGGTCTCCTGCTGCCCCAGCCTCCGTTGCGGTTGCCGGTAGGTTCATGCGCAGAACCATTTCGGTTGTCGGGGCTCCCGATAGCTGATTAACGCTCAACTGCACCGGCTCCAGCCCATCAGAGGTATCGCGCGGCAAGTTCGGGATCGACCCATCGGGATTGGCCCGCCAGCCCATCAGAACCAGGCCAGCCTCTGATTTGAGATAACCTTCTTCATCTGTGCGAAAGGAACCTGTCGTCGCCAGAAGCATATCTTGTTGAGGCAAGGCCAGTTGCGAACTACGCATCACTGGCAGCATACCGCGCCCGCGCACGGCAAGGTCAGTCGAATTCGAGGTAGATACCAGTGAACCGCGTTGGTCGATCAGGCGCTGTGTGGTCGTACGAACCCCACCTGCCGAGTATTTCCCGCGTCCGCCAGCATTCACCAGTGCATGGAAATCCGTTTCAACCCGCTTGTAGCCATAGGTCGACGAGTTCGCGATGTTGTCCGAGATCGTCGCCAGGCGGCTGGCATTTGCGGACAGCGCCGCAACCCCGGCGTTGAGCGAAGATGAAATGGTCATGGATACGCCTTTCTGCTGCATCATGAAAAACTGTTGCAACAGCTAACGCCTGACCGCTTAACAGCCCGCTAACAAATAAAATGCCATTCATCTCTGTGATCTCAACTGCGTAGAAAGATGATTTCGATCCGGTCGTTGCGCGCAGACATCGGATTCAAATCGGTGAGCTTCCGGTCGGCGAATCCAGTAACGCGCTGAATACGTTCTTCTTTCATTCCCAGGCTTTCAAATAGAACTCTAGTTCGCTCGGCTCGCGCGGTGGACAGTTCCCAAACTGGGCTCCGCACCAACACCACCGGATGTGCCCGAATATGCCCTCCCACGGCGATACCATTCGTGACCATTCCCGATGCCCGCACCACCACCTTGGCCAGATCTTTCATCAACTGGGTCGGGCGGTCCGACCCGGTGTCGAACAAGGGCGATTCGTCTGTAGAGATCAGCTCGACGATCAGCCCCTCGTCAGTCACACGGGTCACGATATGCTTACGCAACTGCTCGGATACCAGGCTTTCCCCCGCCCGCCCCTGCAAGGTCGCCTCCAGTGTCTTGAAGTCTTCGAACGGCTCTCCCTCGCCGCCCTGGCGGTCGACCCCGGTCGACCCACGCGAGCGGTCCGCATCCGCGCGCCGGCGATTGACACCTCCGGTCCCGGAAGTGACCAGCGCGTTCTCCGAGAACATGCTGTCGCCGCCAAAGGACCCGTCACCACCACCGGAAACCGGGTTGATCGGAATTGAATCCGAGAAATAGTCGGCCAGACCCTTGCGTTGTTTTTCCGTCGTTGCGTTCAGCAGCCACATCAACATGAAAAAAGCCATCATGGCGGTTACGAAGTCGGCATAGGCCACCTTCCACGCGCCGCCGTGGTGACCGTCGCCACCACCCGATTTCTTTTTCTTGATGATGATCGGCGCCGCATTGGAATGCGCACCCATCTCCACCACCTTCCTTATCACCCGAAATCAGGGATATCAGGCGAGGCGTTAACAGAGGCATAACATATAAGATTGTCGGGTTATCACACCCACGGCGATCACTGTTGTTGAACCGCGTTACGCCATTCCTCCAGGAACCGCTGCCTCTTGAGCCGATCCAGAAACACCAGCAATCCGGGCCCCAGCGCAATTGGACGCAGAGACGCTCCAACCGGGCGAGCGGTCTCGGGCGGGTCCAGAAAAGGATAGTCAGGCGCAGGCGGGTCGGACCAGGCCGCCGCGATCAGGTGGTCGACAAATGCACCGGCAAGATCGGGCTCGGCCGCCTCGCCAAGGATGACCGCAGTGCGCATCATCATGTTTGTGTATTCC
The DNA here is from genome assembly GCF_021405525.1 of Ruegeria pomeroyi. Lineage (GTDB taxonomy): Bacteria > Pseudomonadota > Alphaproteobacteria > Rhodobacterales > Rhodobacteraceae > Ruegeria_B > Ruegeria_B alba. The sequence goes on along the minus strand of NZ_JAGQAG010000001.1, from coordinate 336,392 downwards.
TCGGGCTCGACCACAAGAATACGCTCGGCCAGATCGGTGCGTGCCCGCGCGTAGCTGCCCAACACGTTATAGGCCAGGTCGATACGACCCTCGGCCACCGCCTCGATCATTTCACCAGAACAGCAATACAGCCTGACCTGTAAGCCGCCCAGAACCTCCATCAGCCGCCAGTAACTCTCGGCTGTTCGTGCATCCTGGGTCGCGAACAGATATCCCAGACCGCTGACTGTAACGTCATAGGTGCCGACCCGGCCCTGAAACCGTTCCGGGTCGCGTCTGAGCAGGTCAATCAGATCCTGCCGGGTGCGCGGCGGCTCTTCACCGGCGAAGGCCGCGCGAGACAGAACAACCGAGGCCGTTTCCTGTGAAAAGGCAAAGACATGGTCCCGCCAGTTGCCCCAATCCGGGACAAGCGGCGTCCAGGCCGAACGATGGGGTCGGGTAAACCCATCATTGGCCAGCTTTATCTGCAAATCCATCGCCGAGGACAGGACAAGATCGAACCGCGCATTCTCTGTGACAATGCCCTGCATCACCTGAGCGCTGCTGGCTGCGGTATAATCGACCGCGACCCCTGGACGGCTCCGCAGAAAACTATCGATCAGCGGGCGCAGGATATCGATATCCGTCGTTGACAGGATGCGCAGAACGCGCGCCTCGGCAGGACCGAAACGCGCGTGTTCCTCGACCTCAAAAGCGCAGGCGACAGCCGCCCAAAGGGTCAAGCAGAGGGAAAGTGCAGACAGACGCATGCGCCGGTTCCATCCTTTGTGTTGGCGATCTCGAGCCGCCCGCCATGCGCCTCGGCCACCTCGCGGGCGATGGTCAGGCCCAAACCGGACCCGACCGTGCCCTCGGCATTGCGGCCTCTAACGAAACGTTCGGTCAGGCTGCCCATCTCATCCTCGGGAAACCCGCCCGCCGCATCCCGGATGCACAGGGTATGAGCCGCCGCATCACCCCGAACCGATACCGTGATACGGGTTTCCTCGGGCGCATATTTGATCGCATTGTCAAGCAGGTTGCGTACCGCGTTCTGCACAAGGATCGGGTCACCCGCCATGGCATGCGCGCCCGTCATCTCGAGTTCCAGATCGATATCCTTCAGGTCGGCGACCGGCCGCAACCGATTCACCAGCTCGGCAGTCAGCTCGGCCAGATCGAAGGGTTTGCGTTCAAGACTGTCAGTGCGAAAGCTCACCATAGCATGATCCAGCAGTTGCCCTGCCGCACGCGAGCTTTCGTCGATGGCACGGATCATCTCGCGCAGTGCAGTCCGGTTTTCCGGTCGCTCGATCCGGTGCAGGGTATTCTCTGCCTGGGTCCGCACTGTTGCCAGCGGAGTCCGCACCCGGTGCGCCGCTTCGGCAATGAAATCCTCGGATCTCGAGAGAGACAGGCCCAACCGGTCGATAAAGCTGTTGAGGGATCGGACCAGTGGCGCCATTTCAGCCGGAACCGGGCGCGTGACCGGGCGCAGATCGGTTGGCCCCCGACGCGACACCATACCCGCCAGTTGCCGAAGCGGTCGGATCGAGGATTGCGCCGTCCAGACAGCCAAGAGAACGGCCACGGCAAAGAAGCCCGCCCCCAGCAACAATGCGGTCCGGGTCAGGGCCGCCAGCCGTTCGGTCTGTCCAGTCCGGGTCTGCGCCACAGAGATGATAAGGGGCGTGGAAACCCCGTTGCGCGACAACCAGCGTACCGTCGTTGCCATCCGCACGGTTTCGCCTTTGTAGACCAGCGTGTCGAACCTTGCTCCGGTTTCTCGTGACCCGGGTTCGGGTACGGGCAGATCGTCGTAACCGGTCAGTGTTTCGGCCCCCAGCATGACCCGATAGAACACCCTGTCATCGCTGACATTGCTCAGCATCGACAGCGCAGCATAAGGAAGGTCCACGGTCACATCTCCCGCCCGGACCGAGATTGCGTCCATGATCGAGGTGGCCGAGGCCAGCAGGATGCGGTCGTGAGTCTCTTCAGCCAGGTCTCGGGTAAAGGTCTGTACGATCAGAAACAGCAGCGTCGCCAGCACCGCCGCGCTGCCGACCAGCTGTATCGTCAGCCGCCGGCGGATCGAACCGCTGATGCGCAAACTGTCACTCATTGCGTCCGCATCCGGTACCCCAACCCGCGCACCGTCTGAATCTCGACCCCCGAACCGCTGATCTTCTTGCGCAGCCGGGCCACATAGACCTCGATCGCATTCTCCGACACTTCCTCGTCGTAAGAAAACAGCCGGTCCACCAATCGTGCCTTGGAAAAGATCTGATCCGGCGCGGCCAGAAAGATCTCCAACAGCCGCAGTTCCTTGTTCCGCAAGGGCACATCGACACCAGCGACTTCCAGAACTCCCGAGAGTGGATCAAAGATCAGCGCCCCGATTCGTTTCTGGTTCGATGGGCGCCCCCCGCGCCGCCGCAAAACCGCCCGGCAGCGTGCCTCCAGCTCGGCAAAGTCGAAAGGTTTGGTCAGATAATCATCGGCGCCGAGGTCCAGAACACCGACCCGGTCGGACACCTCGGATCGCGCGGTCAGAACGATGACCGGGGTCTCGCTGAGATGATCGCGCTGCGTCTTGAGAAAGGTGCGGCCATCCCCATCGGGCAACATAATATCCAGCAAAATCAAATCGTAATCTGCCGTTACCACAAACTCTTCGGCAACCGAGATGTTCTCTGCATGATCTACCACATGTCCGTCCAGGCGCAGTCGATCCAGGATAGCCGCAGCCAGGCTCAGATTGTCTTCGACCAGTAGGAACCGCATGGGGTACCTCTCCTCTTCAACCGGATGCGACAGGTTGGTGTCAGCTTTGCATGGCTTTCCTTTCACATGGGCAAGCGAAACCCGCTTTGTCAAACGGGAGGACACAATGACGAAACTGAACCTGACCCGCCGGGTCATGATGGCCGCCGCATCGGCGGCATTTGCCTTTTCCACGCCGGCCATGGCCGAACCGGTGGTCGACAGCATCCATTTCCTCGTCCCCGGCGGCGCCGGTGGCGGTTGGGACGGCACCGCACGCGGCACCGGCGAGGCACTGACCGCAGCGGGCCTCGTAGGCACTGCCAGTTATGAAAACATGTCCGGCGGCGGCGGCGGCAAGGCAATCGGCTACCTGATCGAAAACGCCGCCTCGAACCACGGCACGCTGATGGTCAATTCAACCCCGATCATCATCCGCTCGCTGACCGGCGTGTTCCCGCAGAATTTTCGCGACCTGACCCTGGTCGCCGGAACCATCGGCGACTATGCCGCCATCGTGGTGGGCAAGGACAGCCCGGTGAACTCGATGAACGACCTTCTCGCCGCTTTTGACGCCGACCCGGGTGGCACCGCCATCGGTGGCGGTTCGGTGCCCGGTGGCATGGACCATCTGGTCGCCGCAATGGTCATGGAGGCTGCCGGCAAGGACGCACTGGCAGTGAAATACATCCCCTATGACGCGGGCGGCAAGGCGATGGCGGCGCTCCTCTCGGGAGAGATCGCCGCGCTCAGCACCGGCTTCTCCGAAGCGGTGGATCTGGCGAATGCGGGCGAGGTCAAGATCATCGGCGTCACCTCGGATGATCGGGTCGCCGCCTATCCCGACGCCCCGACGATGAAGGAACAGGGGATCGACACGAGTTTTGTGAACTGGCGTGGATTCTTCGGCGCCCCCGGTCTGCCCGAGGACCGGCTTGCCGCCTATCAGGACGCGATTGCCAAGATGTATGATACTCCCGAATGGGAAGCCGTGCGCGCCCGCAACGGTTGGGTCAACATCCACAACAGCGGTGACGATTTCCGTGCCTTCCTGGAAAAACAGGAACAGCAGATCGGGGATCTGATGCGCAAGCTGGGTTTTCTCTAATCCAAAGGTGCGGCTACGCCGCGCTCGTCTGTGATGTGCGAGGGTTCCACCCTCGCGCTCCCGGGATATTTGAAGCAAGAGGAAGGGGAGAGCGGCCGACCCTCCACTCCACCGAAGAAGCATAACCTTCCCCTTACACGGTCATCGGCTTCCCAGCCTGTACCGTGATCCAAACCTAGGGAAACAAGGTTAACATCGTCTTTCCTCTTGCTGAAAATATCCCGGGGGAGGCGCCCGGAACGGGCGGCGGGGGCAGCGCCCCCCTGACAGCCTCAACCCAACACGCCCCGGAGGATCTTATGGCACTCGACCGCTGGATCGCACTGGTCATTCTGATGATCTGCCTCGCCTATGGCTACGCCGCCTTCTTCACCATGGACGCGGGCCTTGCCCCGTTCATGAAACGCAACCCGATCTGGCCAAGCACCTTTCCCAAGATCCTGTCAGTTCTTGCCGTTCTGACTGCGCTGACTGTTCTCCTGGGTCTCGAAAAGGGTGCGACTGAGCCAAAACCGATGGAGATCAATTATCGTCGGTTGACCGAGTACAAACTTGGCCAAGCGCTCATGCTGCTTGCGCTCATGGTGGCCTATGCGTTGCTGTTGCGGCCCTTTGGGTTTCTGCTTTCAACTCTCGCCTTTCTGACAATCGGCTCGCTGATCCTTGGCGAACGCCGGCTTCACATCCTGCTGCCGGTGGCTGCGATCGCCGCCGGGCTGGTCTGGTACCTAGTCCAGGTGGTTCTGGGGATCTTCCTCAGCCCCTGGCCCGCATTTATGGCAAACGGAGGCTGATATGCTCGAAGGTCTGATGATCGGGTTGGCGACAGCCTTTTCGCTCACAAATATTTTGATGGTCATCGGTGGCTGTCTGATCGGAACATTCATCGGCATGCTGCCTGGGCTTGGTCCGATGTCGATCATCGCGATCATGATCCCGGTCGCGATCACCATTGGCGATCCGTCAGCGGCCTTGATCCTGCTGGCCGGCGTCTACTATGGCGCGATCTTCGGCGGGTCCACATCGTCGATCCTGATCAACGCGCCCGGCGTGGCCTCGACCGTTGCGACCAGTTTCGACGGCTATCCCCTGGCGCGGCAGGGTAAGGCTGGCAAGGCGCTGACGGTAGCCGCGATCGCCAGCTTTTGCGGCGGCACCATTGGGGCGATCCTGCTGATGGTTTTCGCGCCCGCGCTGGCCTCGGTCGCGCTGCTGTTTCATTCGGCCGAGTATTTCGCACTGATGGTGGTGGGCCTGTCGGCCATCGCCGCCTTTGCCGGATCAGGACAGGTCGGCAAGGCGCTGTTGATGACGCTTCTCGGTCTGATCATGGCCACCGTGGGCGAGGGCGCGCTTTTCAATATGCCGCGCTTCACCATGGGAGTGATGGATCTGCAATCAGGGTTTGGGTTCATCACGCTGGCTATGGCGATGTTCGCCCTGCCCGAGGCGCTTTATCTCGTGCTCGATCCCTCGCGGTCCAGCCAGGGAGGTGATGGCAACGCGATCAAGGACCTGCGCATCACAAGGGCCGAGGCAAAATCCATCGCGCCAGTGATCGGGCGGCAATCGGTGCAGGGTTTCCTGATTGGTGTTCTGCCCGGCGCAGGCGCGACAATCGCCAGTTTCCTCGGTTACGCGGTCGAACGCAACATTGCCCCCAAGGCCGAGCAGGCGGAGTTCGGCAAGGGCTCGCTCAAGGGATTGGCCGCACCCGAAAGCGCCAATAACGCCGCCTGCACCGGATCCTTCGTTCCGCTTCTCACCCTGGGCATTCCAGGGTCGGGGACCACCGCGATTCTCCTCGGCGCATTGATCGCGCTGAACGTCACGCCCGGACCACGCCTTATGGTGGACGATCCACAGATCTTCTGGGCAGTCATCATTTCAATGTATCTGGGCAACCTGATCCTGTTGGTCCTGAACCTGCCGCTGATCCCCTATATCGCCAAGATCCTTACGGTGCCGCGGACCTTTCTGATACCGTTCATCCTGTTCTTTACCCTGATGGGGGCATATATCGGTCAGAACAACGCCACCGAACTCTTGATCCTGGTGGGGCTCGGCCTCTGCGCCACGGTGCTGCGATTTGCGGACTATCCGCTGGCGCCGCTTCTTATCGGTTTCATTCTCGGTTCAATGCTGGAAAACAACTTTGCCCGTGCGATGCAGCTCTATGACGGGCTGGGATTCATTCTGGAACGGCCGATGACTATGGGGCTTCTGGCACTGGCGGTGATTCTGGTATTGCTGCCCAGCTATCGCGCTCGCCGCGCGCGGCTGCGGGCCGAGGGCGTGGCTGACGCCGACTGACACCTGTCCGGCCCACGTCTAGTGGCGGGGGCCGGAGTTGGCGCGGCGCAAGACCAGTTGCAGGCGCGAGAAACTGTGCTCGACCCCCTGAGCATCGGGTCGGGCCAGAAAAGCATCCAGCTCGGGCCAGACCCGCACCGCCTGATCCAGTAACGGGTCAGCTCCTTCTGTATACAGCCCTGCCTTGATCATCACTTCGGATTGCTCGTAGGCGCCAATCAGGCGCCGCGCCTCGCCGATCAGTGCGTTCTGCTCGGGCGTGGCCGCGTCCGGCAAGCTGCGCGAGACCGAACGGCTGATGTCGATGGCGGGAAAACGACCACGTTCGGCGATTTCGCGGTTCAAAACGATATGGCCGTCCAGAACACCGCGCAGGATATCGGCGACCGGTTCGTCCATGTCCGACCCTGCGACCAGGACACTGAAAACACCTGTGATATCGCCCTGTTTCTCGGTCCCCGGACCGGCGCGTTCGCACAGGCCGGTGATCAGCGGCGTGACCGACGGCGGATACCCCCTGAGCGCCGGAGCCTCGCCCATGGCGGCGGAAATCTCGCGATGCGCCTCGGCGAAACGGGTGATCGAGTCCGCCAGGTAGAGAACATTCATCCCCTCGTCGCGCAAGCTCTCGGCCACGGTCATTGCGGCCCAGGCGCAGCGGCGGCGAACCAATGCGGATTGATCCGACGTGGCCGCGACGATGACCGAGCGCGCCAGCCCCTCGGGGCCCAGCGCCTTGGCCACGAACTCGTTGACCTCGCGCCCCCGTTCACCGATCAGCGCGACCACAACCGCATCCGCCTGCATCGACTTGGCCAGCGTGGCGAGCAGGCTGGATTTGCCAACCCCCGACCCGGCAAAAAGACCGACCCGCTGGCCCTGGACAATGGGCAACAATGTGTTCAGTGCACAAAGCCCGGTTGCCATGCGCTGACCCAGGGGTTTGCGCTGCACGGCAGGCGGCGGCGGGCGCATCAGATCGCGCGCCTTGGCCCCCCGCATCAGGGGGCGCCCGTCCAGCGGCCGACCGAACGGGTCGACCACCCGTCCCAGCCAATGACGTCCGGGCGCGAATCCCGGCATCGGATGCAACACCACGCGGTTGCCCAGTGACACGCCCTCGGGCGCGCTGTCGGGCAGCATGTTGATCGTGCTGCCTTCGACCTGCAACACCTCGCCGCCCAAGGGCGGGCCGAAATTACGTTTTAATTCAACGCGATCACCGATCTGCGCCTGATTGGCGAGTCCCTGGATCTGAATCACGCCCCCTGCCACGCCGGTCACGCGCCCGACATGTCGAACCAGGCTGAGACTGTCGAACTCGGCTTTCAGGGCGAGGGGGTCCGGGGCCGTCATCGGGATATCTCCAACAATTTCCTGAAAACGGTTTCTAAACGAATCGGGGTTAAGCCTTGATTGAAATTGATCGAGGGAGAAGCCCCGATGTTCTCGGACTTGAACGTCTTTAAGATGGCGTACGCCATGGCAACGCATGCAGGCACACGGCAGGCCGTGATCGCCCAGAACATGGCCAATGCCGATACGCCCGGATACCGCGAACGCGATATCGCCCCGTTTGCTGAAACCTTTGCTCGCGAGAGCGCCGGGACCGCCATGCAGGCCAGTCGGGCGGGCCATCTGAATGGCACCGCGGCCTCGACCACCAGCTGGACACCTTTCGAAACCGACGGTCCGGGCGACCCGAACCGCAACAATGTCAGCGTCGAGGAGCAGATGCTCAAGGCGGTCGATGTCAAGCGTCAGCATGACCGCGCGCTCGCGATCTACAAATCCTCGATGAACATACTGCGCGTCGGCCTGGGTCGTGGGTGAGGGAGGCTGAGATGAGCGAATTTTCCAAATCCCTCTCTGTGACCGCCAGCGCCCTGCGCGCCCAGGCCACCCGCCTGCGCCATGTGTCCGAGAATATCTCGAACGCCGACACGCCGGGCTATCGCCGCAAGACGGTCCCGTTCGAGGTAGAGCGCGGCCGTGACGACGGGGTCGAGCGCGTCACCACCGGCCGGGTCAAACTCGACCGGCGGCAATTGCCCGACATCTTTGACCCCTCGCACCCGCTGGCCGATGAGACCGGCCACTACAAGGGGTCGAATGTCGACCTGATGATCGAGATCGCCGACGCCCGCGAGGCACAGCGCAGCTACGAGGCGAATCTCAAGCTTTTCGACCAGGCGCGGCAGATGTCCGCAAGCCTGATGGAACTTCTCCGCAAATAAAGGACAGCCAGAATGGATATCCGCAGCCTCTCTGCAGCCCAGGCCTATGCCTCTGCCCGCCCCGCCACCCAGGCGGACCCCAAGGACGACAGCGCCGCCCTGGGCCTGCGCGGCACCTTCCAGGATTTTGCCGCCACCCTGCAGCACAGCGAAGACCTGGCCCAATCGGCGATGATCGGCAAGGCCGACCCGCATGCGCTGGTGCAGGCGTTGGCGCAGTCGGAACTGGCGGTCGAAACCGCCGTCACCGTTCGCAACAAGGTGGTCGAGGCCTATCAGGAAATCCTTCGGATGCCGGTCTGAGCCATGATGAGCGAAGGCCTGTTCTATGACACGGTTCGACAGGGGCTGTGGATCGCGGTAATCACCTCGGTTCCGATCCTGTCGGTGGCGTTGATCGCCGGTCTGGCAGTGGGTCTGTTCCAGGCCCTGACGTCGATCCAGGAAATGACGCTGACCTTTGTGCCGAAACTGGCCGCCATCGTGATCGTGTTCTGGATCTCGATGGGCTTCATGACCCAGACGCTGATCAACTATTTCACCACAACCCTCATTCCGCTGATATCGGGAGGTGTCTGATGGAAACGCCCAGCTATGCCATCCTGTCGCGACAATCCGGGCTTTTGAACGAAACCCGCGTCGTGGCCAACAATATCGCCAATGCCGCCACCTCGGGTTATCGCCAGCAGGGGCTGGTGTTTTCCGAATTCGTGCGCGGCGGGCTTGGAACCTCGTCGCTGTCCATGGCGCGCGGTCAGGTGCGCAACACCTCGCAGGAACAAGGGCTGCTGACCCAGACCGGCGGTGATTTCGATCTGGCAATCGACGGCGAGGGGTTCTTCATGCTCGAGACCCCGGGCGGCGAGCGGCTGACCCGCGCCGGCAGCTTTACCCCTAACGCTCAGGGCGATCTGGTCAATGTCGATGGCTATCGGCTGATGGATGCCAATGGCGCACCCGTCTTTGTGCCCCCGGATATCGACGGTATCCGTATCGGCCCCGATGGCACGATCAGCGGCGGCGGGCGCTTGCTGGGTCAGATCGGCCTGTTCAAGCCAATCGACCCGCATGGGCTGATCCGAGAGGGCGGCGTGTTCTTCCGCGCCGATGACGGCACTGAACCGATCGAAGGCGCCAGCATCATGCAAGGGTTCCTCGAAGGATCAAATGTCAATGCAATCGACCAGGTCGCCCGGCTGGTCGAAGTGCAGCGCGCCTATGAACTGGGCCAGAGCTTCCTCCAGTCCGAAGACGAACGCATCCGCAACGCCGTGAACAGCCTGCTGCGCTGATCCCAAACCAAGGAGCCCCAGAATGCGCGCCCTGAAAATCGCCGCCACCGGCATGTCCGCCCAGCAGATGCGGGTCGAGACGATCTCGAACAACCTCGCCAACATGAACACCACCGGCTACAATGCCCGCCGTGCCGAGTTTGCCGACCTGCATTACCAGCAGATCGCGCGTGCCGGAACGGTGAACGCCGCCGACGGCACGGTATTGCCGACCGGCGTGCAGCTTGGCCTGGGGGTCCGCCCGGCAGCAGTGACGGTTCATCTGGAACAGGGCGCGTTGTCGGCCACCGGCAACGATCTGGACCTGGCCATCGAGGGACGCGGCTATTTCGAGGTGACGCTGCCCTCGGGCCAGTCGGCCTTTACCCGCGACGGGTCGCTGAAACGCTCTGCCGAGGGGCTGATCGTCACCTCGGACGGGTTGTCGGTGGCCCCCGAGATCACCATTCCCAGCGATGCGCGGTCGATCTCGATCAACGCCTCGGGCGAGGTCTATGCCTATTTCGACGATGCAGCCGAGGGCCAGTTGCTGGGCCAGGTCACGCTGGCCGGTTTCACCAATGCCAAGGGGCTGGAGGCGATCGGCAGCAACCTGTTCAAGGAAACCGAGGCCTCGGGCGCGCCGATCACCGGCAATCCGGGCGAGGACGGGCTGGGCACCCTGCGTCAGGGATATCTGGAGGACAGTTCGGTCGACGCGGTGCGCGAGGTGACCGAACTGATCGAGGCGCAGCGCGGATATGAGATGAACGCCAAGGTCATCTCGGCGGTGGACCAGATGATGAGCGCCACCACGCAGGTACGCTGATGCGGTATCTTGGCCCAATCCTTGCCCTTTTCCTGGCGCAGACGGCAGCAGCCGAGGTGCTGGTGCCCACCCGCACCATCCGCGCCAAGGAGATCATCGGCGCCGAGGATCTGATGCTGAAATCCGCCGAGGTCCCGGGCAGCTATACCCACCCCGCCGAGGTGGTTGGGCAAGAGGCACGCGTCGCGCTCTATCCCGGGCGGCCGATCCGGTACGACGATGTCGGCCCTCCCGCCATCGTCGACCGCAATGATCTGGTGACGCTCTTTTTCGACAATGGCCCGCTGGTCATCACTACCGAAGGTCGCGCGCTGGGTCGCGGTGCGGCTGGAGATGTCATCCGGGTGATGAACCTGACGTCCCGCACCACCGTTTCCGGCCAGATTCGGCCCAATGGCTCCATCGAGGTAAAATGATGCAGAAATGTCCTTCCCCCAAAACCCTGATTGCCGCGCTGGTGGTGCTGTCGGCCTGTGGCCGCGCCGATCACCTGGGCAAGGCGCCCAGCTTTACCCCGAACACCGAGTCGCCCGAGCACGTGGCCATGCTCTGGCCCGGCCTGCCGCTGCACACACAGCCGCAACGCTCGGTCGATCGCGCGTCGCTGTGGAGCGGCGGCCAGAACTCGCTGCTGGGCGATCAGCGGGCGATGAAGAAGGGTGACATTCTGACCGTGGTCATCGAAATCGACGAAAAGGCCGAGATCTCGAACGACACCAACCGGTCGCGTTCGGGTTCGGAAAGCCTGGGCGTGCCGCATCTTCTGGGCCTGCCGCAGCGGATCGACGAGAAACTCCCCGAAGGCGCGTCGATGAGCAACGCTGTCGCGGTGGATTCCACCAGCGCGTCGGGCGGCAAGGGATCGGTGAAGCGCAAGGAAAAGCTGACCCTGCGGGTGGCCGCAACCGTGGTCGACGTGCTGCCCAACGGCGTCCTGTCGATCACCGGTTCGCAAGAGCTGCGGGTGAATTTCGAACTGCGCGAGCTGCTGGTCTCGGGCTATGTGCGACCCGAGGATATCTCGCGCCAGAACGAGATTACCTATGACAAGATCGCCTCGGCGCGGGTGTCATATGGCGGCCGCGGCCAGATCACCGATGTGCAGCAACCGCGCTATGGCCAGCAAGTGCTGGACATGGTCCTGCCGTTCTGAGGCCGGCCATGTTGGGTAAATTGCTTCCGGTTCTGTTCCTTGTTGTGGGCCTTGGTGCCGGGGTGGGCGCCGGGGTGTTCCTTGGCCCGAAACCGGCGCAGGACAGCGCCCATGCGAGCGATCAGGCCAGTGACCATGGCGAAGAGAAACCGTCCAAGGCCAAACCTGCCGATTCCGCCAAATCGAAACCGTCCGAGGATCACGGCGCCGAGGATTTAGGCAACGAATACGTCAAGATGAACAAACCCTTTGTGGTGCCGCTGGTGCACAAGGACCAGATCAGCGGCCTGGCCACGGTGTCGCTCAGCCTCGAGGTCCAGCCGGGTTTCAGCGAGAATTTCTACGCCAAGGAACCCAAGCTGCGCGACGGCTTCCTTCAGGTCCTGTTCGACCATGCCAATATCGGCGGTTTCGACGGTGCCTTCACCCGCCCCGGCAATCTCGACCCGCTGCGCGTCGCCTTGCTTGAATCGGCGCAAAAGGCCTTTGGCGACAACATCGTCAGCGTGCTGATCGTCGATATCGCCCGTCAGGATTCGTATTGAGCGGTGCCCAAACCGCCAACCTTTTCCCCGACCGGAAGCCAAAGCCCCGCCGACTGGCGGGGCATTTCTGCGTCTGTACCGGTTAAACGGGCCTAACGCAGCGTGGCGTCACGGGTGAGCGCATCAAGCTGCGCCTTGCGACGGGCCTTTGCCCAGGCCGTTTTTTCGTCCTGCGCGATCTGCGCGATGGCCTGCTTGCGGCCAAAGGCGCGTTTCAGATCATCCATCATCGACAACCGTTTCGCGCGCGCGCGCGCCAGATCGGAGTTCAGCTGGCGGCGAGTCCGGCTCTCCCAGCTTTGCCACAGGATGTCGGCGCCGACCGAGCGATAGCCATGATCTCCCGATCCTTCGGCACGGGTGCGGACGACCTGGTCATCAAGCCGGGCGATCTGCGCGGCGATGCGCGCCTCTTCCTCCAGCACGGCCCGGATACGCTCGTATTCGCGCAGATAGAGCGCCTCTCCCACCCCGGTCATTTGATCCAGTATCGACTGCCTCACCATGCCCTCCCCTTGGCCCGTTTGCGCATCGCCTCGGCAAAACGGATCGCGGCTGCGACCGGGCGATAATGCTCCTCGGAAATCTCCTGCCCGATCTCGACACCGGCATGCAGGGCTCGCGCGGTGGGCGGATCGGAGTGGATTGGCACCCCGGCCTCGGCCGCGCTGCGGCGGATCGCGGCGGCAACCTCGTCGACCCCTTTGGCCACGCAGACCGGCGCCGCGCCGGGCAGGCGCGACCATTTCAGGGCAACCGCGTAATGGGTCGGGTTCACAATCACCACATCGGCGCCCGGCACATCGGCCAGCATCTGGTTCATCGCGATTTCCTGCCCCTTCTGGCGCCGCTTCTGCTTCATATGCGGATCGCCCTCGGCATCCTTGGTCTCGTCCATCAGCTCCTTGCGAGACATCATGTTCTTGCGGATATGCTCGGCATGCTGCCACAGATAGTCGATGGCCCCGATCACAAGCGCCACCGTCGCAACCAGGAACATGAACCGCATCAATAGGCGCACCATCAGCAGCACCGATTGGCGCGCCTCCATCCCTGCGGACGAGACGATGTCGGACAGGTTCAGCTTGATGAAGAAGCCCAGACAGACCGAATAGAGCAGCAATTTGACAAAGCTCTTGGCAAATTCGAACAGGCCGCCGCGTCCGAACTTGTTTTTGGCGTTCTGCAGGATCGAAATGCGCGAGATCTTGGGCACCAGCTTGCTGGGCGCCATGACAAAGGCGCGCTGGGCCACCACCGACAGGATCACCGCCGCCGCCGGAACCAGGAACCAGGGCAGGATCGCGGCCCCCACCGTTCCCATCAGCCCGCCGACCGGCCCACCAGCACGCCCCTCGAAGACAAGGCGTGACAGGCCATCCGCCTGCCCGATCAGCACCGTCAGCGCGGTACCCAGCTTGGTGACGCTGGCCGCGCCCAGCGCAGACAGTGCCAGCAACAATCCAGCATAGGCCGCCACCACCGACAGATCGGCGGATTTGGCAACCTCTCCCTTTTCCCGCGCTTTCTGGAGCTTTTGCGGGGTCGGATCGAATGACTTGTCGCTGTCGTCGTCCTGTCCGCTCATGGGCGTGCCCCAATCGGATCCTGAAAGAAGCTCCACAGCGCATCGAGCCAAACCGACAGCAAAAGCGGTGTGCCGACAAGAAGCAGCGCCATACCACCAAGTGTGATCACGGGCGCCCCGACAAAGGCGACCATCAACTGTGGCATCGCCCGGTTGATGGCCCCGAGCGTCAGGTTATAGATCAGAGAGGCGATGACAAACGGCGCCGCCAACCCGAAGGCCAGCGCGAACATGCGGCCGACCTGGGCGACGCCCCATTGGCTCAGATCGCCGGGATGGGGCAGTTCGCCGATCGGAAAGATCGCGTAGGAGTGGATCAGGAATTCGGCCACCCGTACATGCAGGCCCGACATCACCGCCAGCGCCAGCCCGCCCATCATCAGCAGATGGCCCATGGCGGGCGTCGGCTCGGCCACCGCATTGCCCAGAAGCTGCGACAGCGACGTGGCCTGCGCCGCGATCATACCCGCCACCTGCAGTGCAATTGCAAACAGCCGGATGCCCAGCCCCATGACCAGCCCAGCCAATACCTCGGTTCCGGCAAGGGCGGTGAATTGCAGGACATTTGTGACCTCGGGGGCAGCCGGCGCAGCCGGGGCCACGATCACGGCAAAGGCGGTGGCGACCCCAAGGCGGACCCGCATCGGAATCGATTGTTCGCCCAAGGCGGGCAGAACCGAAACCAGGGCCGAGACCCGCAGAAACACGGCAAAGACCTGCCACAGCTCGCCCGAGATCAGCGCCAGCAACTCGGGCGGCAGCGCGATCATGCGGGCACCTGTCCCACCAGCGCCGGGCGCGCTTCCATCCCGATTTCCTCGAAGGAGAGGACCGGGTTCGAAATGCCGCGCGCCCGCAGGATGGTGCGCAGGAAACGGCGGCGGCGGGTCGAAGTCACCAGCGCCGCGAATATCCCCTGCCCCGCCGTCTGCGACAGGCGTTTGGCAACGCCATCGGCCAGCTTGTTGAAAAGGTCGGGCGGAAGCGCGATATCGAGGCCACCGCCGGCACCATCGACCTGATAGGTGGCAAAGGCATCCTCCCATTCCGGCGCCAGCTGTACCAGCGGGATCGACCCGTCGGCGCGTTTCATCTCGGCCACCAGTTGAAAGCCCAGCCGCTGGCGGACATGTTCACAGATCGCCTCGGGCTGGGTGGTGGCCAGTCGCGCCTCGGCCACCGCTTCGAGGATCAGGGGCATGTTTCGGATCGACACGCGCTCCTCGAGCAGCAGGCGCAAAACCGCATGCAACGTGTCGATCGGCACCTTGTCGGGGATCAGCTCGTCCAGAAGCTTCTGATTGGCCTCGGACCGGACCGGATCGGACAGGCGGGTCATCTCGGACAGAAGGCGGCGCAGCGATTTAAGCGTCAGCAGGCGGGCAAAGTTCTGTTTGATCACCTCCAGCAGGTGGGTGGCGAGAATCTCGGGCGGGCTGACGATGGTCGCGCCCGACAGCGCCGCCGCCTCCTGGTCCTTGGGCAGGATCCAGCGGGCGGGGGCGCCATAGACCGGCTCGGTCACGTCCTCGCCCGCGGGCAGCGCATCGGGATGATCGGTCATCAGCGCCAGCACCAGATCGGGATGCAGCACACCGCGCACCTGTTCGACCCCCTGCACCTTGATCACATAGGTGCCTTGGGGCAGTTCGGCCTGATCGGTGAGGCGGATATCTGGCAGGATCAGCCCATAGATCGAAGCCACGTGAGTTCGCATATTGGCGATGCGCGCGTCCAGCCCGGTGCCCGGATCCAGCGCCATTCCCACCAGATCGGGGGCGAATTCCAGGTGCACATCGTCAAGATCAAGGATATCGCCGATCCCCTGGCGTGCGACGGGTGTCTGTTCCTCGCTGATCCGGGCGGCGCTGTCAGCCTCTTGTTTCTGTTTCAGGCGCATCCGCCAGGCAGCATATCCCAGAACCGCCCCGCCCGAGATGAAGGGCAGGAACGGCAGGCCGGGCACCAGCGCGAACAGAACCATCAACAGCGCCACCGTGGCCAGTGCCGCCGGGTGCTTGCCCAGTTGCGCGAACAGCGCATTGTCGGTGGCGCCCTGGGTACCGCCGCGCGCCAGCAGCAGCGCCGAGGCGATCGAAATGATCACGGCCGGGATCTGCGATACCAGACCGTCGCCCACGGTGAGGATGGCATAGGTCTCGAACGCGGCGCTCATCGGCATGCCATGTACGATGACGCCCATGATCAGGCCCATGATCAGGTTCAGCAGGGTGATCAGAAGCCCGGCGATGGCATCGCCCTTGACGAATTTCGACGCACCGTCGAGCGAGCCGAAGAAGGTGGTTTCCTGCTGCTCCAACTCGCGTCTCGCCTTCGCCTCCTGATGGTCGATAGCGCCTGCCGACATGTCGCTGTCGATGGCCAGTTGCTTGCCCGGCATGCCATCGAGTGCAAAGCGCGCGCCAACTTCGGCCATGCGGGCGGCGCCCTTGGTGATCACCATGAAGTTGACGATCAGGAGAACGCCAAAGACCACCAAGCCCAGAAACACGCTGCCGCCCATCACGAACTGGGCAAACCCCTCGATCACGTCTCCGGCGGCGTTCGGGCCGGTATGACCCTGACCGATGATCAGCTTGGTCGAGGACACGTTCAGCGACAGCCGCAGCATCAGCGAGGCGAGCAGGATGGTCGGAAAGGCCGAGAAATCGAGCGGCCGCTCGATAAACAGGGTCAGCGTAAAGATCAGGATCGCCAGCGCGAACGAGGCAGCGAGGCCGATATCCAGAACCCAGGCCGGCATCGGCAGAATCATCATCACGATGATCGCCATCAGGGCAAGCGCCAGCAGAACCGTGGGGCTGAACAGCGTTTCGGTGGAAAGCTTGGGCACGGCGCGATCCTAGTTGAACGAGATGAAGGGGCGGGCGCCCGATCCGGTTGCAAACAGCGATCCCAGCCGGGCCGGGCCAGATGACGCATCCTGCCGGGCGAGCAAGGGTTGAGGCCCGCGAGAGTCAGACCCTTGCCTTGGTTCAGGCAGCGGCCCCTCACCCAGCGCCGCGCGGGTCCGGTCGAACCGCGAGGCATAGGCATCGGCCAGGGATTGCGTGCGCGAGTGATAAGCCCCCGCCGCCGCCGACCAGGACCCCAGTTCGCCGAACAGGTCGTTCAGGAACCGGGCAGCATAATCGGCGTTCCGCTCGGGGTCGAACATCTCCTCGATCGAAGAGAACCCCTGACTGTGCCAGCGGTAATTGATCTGGAAACACCCCACGTCAAAGCTGCGGGCGCCGGATTTGAACCGCTCGAACACGAATTTGCGGGCGGCATATTCGGTTGGAAACCAATGCCCCGCCCCCTCCATATTGACTGTCCAGGGCCAGGGCGCCAACTGGCCGTCACTGCGGCGACCGGTCTCGACCCGCGTGATCGCACGCAGAACGTCGAGCGGGACTCCGTGGCGGCTGGCCGCACGGCGCGCGGCCTGGTCACAAAGGGACGACACGCCGGGATCGAGCTTTGCCAGGGCCGGTGCTGGCGCAAGCAGTGCGGTGAGCCACACGACCGCGGCCAAGCGGTAAATCAGTTTCAAGGGCATTCTGCCTGTCCGGGGATTCTTCCAGTTTCCCAGAGGCTATCGCCCGCCAAGTTTACATCTGGTTAGCAGCCGCCCGCCATTTGGCCGCGTGCCGCGACAGGAACCGGTCCACATCCGCCTGATCCGGAGTGACGCCGGTAAACACCTCGACATAATCGGGCATGTTGGCGATGCGGATATCGGGATGTTCCTCGATCTGCATAGAGATATAGCCGACCTGCGTATACATCACGGTCAGCGACCGTACCCGGGCCTGATTCTCGGGATAGCCAAAGCGCTGGAACATACCCGCCACCGCATCCTGACGGGCCTGATCGGCCCGGTCCAGTCGCAGTTGCAACGCGGGATCGTTGCGCGCCCAGTTGCGAATCGCCAGATCCAGACGCGCGTCGAACAGCCCGTCATCCAGCCAGCAGTCGAACAGGTTGAACATCGCCTCGACAATGCTTTCGGCAAATGCGTTCACGCGGGCCACCAGATTACCGGTGTTCTTCTCTTCCCAGCGCTGGATCATCGCCTCCAGAAGGGCCTCGCGATCCTTGAAATACCAATAGAAGCCGGTGCGTGACACACCCAGCTTTTGCGCCAACGGCATGATCTTGACCGCCTCGACGCCGTTTTCGGTCAACAATTCATAGGCCGCGTCCAACCAGGCGCTTTCGGATCCGGTGTGTTTGGGTGCCAGTGACATGACCGATGAGGTAGCAGGATTGACACCTATGCACAAGTATCTTGACACATGTGTCGAGTCTCGGCCAAGAATATCCATCCAACCCGATTTCGGCAGGTAGTTTCACATGAGCGAACAGACATCCCTTCGGCCCCGCCGGTCCCGCCGCGCCTCTGGCAAGGCAGGCCGCTCCGCCGAGCCCGGCCAGAACCTCCATCTGCGCGTGCCCTACATCACCCGCAAGATCCCGACCTACGATCTGCTGGGCGAGGAGTCGCTGGCCAAGATCGAGGCAACCGCCGACCGTATCCTGGCCGAGATCGGGATAGAACTGCGCGACGACGCCGAGGCGATGCGGCTCTACAAACAGGCCGGGGCCCAGGTCACCGAGCTGCGGGCCGATGCCTGGAATGTCAGGTTCGAGCCCGGGATGCTGCGCGAGATCCTGAAAACCGCGCCTGCACGCTTCACCCAGCATGCACGCAACCCGGCCAACACGGTCGAAATCGGCGGCGACGCGATGGTGTTCGCACCTGCCTATGGCTCGCCCTTCGTTATGGATATGGACAATGGCCGCCGCTACGGCACCATCCAGGATTTCCAGAACCTGATCAAGTTGGGCCAGTCCTCGCCCTGGCTGCACCATTCCGGCGGCACCATCTGCGAGCCCACGGACATCGCCGTGAACAAACGGCATCTCGACATGGTCTATTCGCACATGCGCTATTCCGATCGCGCCTTTCTGGGGTCGATCACCGCGCCTGAGCGGGCCGCCGACAGTATCGAAATGTGCCGCATTCTGTTCGGCGCGGAGTTTGTCGACCGGAACTGCGTGATCATGGGCAACTTCAACACCACCTCGCCACTGGTGCTGGACGGAGTCACCACCGGAGGGATCCGCACCTATGCCGAGGCCGGACAGGGGTCGATCCACCTGCCGTTCCTGCTGGGCGGTGCCGTGTCGCCGCTGACCATGGCCGGTGCCGTCGCGCAATGCCTCGCCGAATCGATGGCGTCCAGCGCGCTCACTCAGCTGGTGCGCCCCGGTGCACCCGCGATTCTGGCGGGCTTCCTGTCGTCGATGAGCCTGCGCTCGGGCAGCCCCACCTTTGGCACGCCCGAACCGGCGCTGGGCTCGCTGGTGATGGGCCAACTGGCGCGCCGCCTGAACATGCCGCTGCGCTGCGCCGGCAACTTCTCGACCTCCAAGGCGCCCGACGGGCAGGCCATGCAACAGGCGATGATGTCGATGATGTCGGCGGTTCAGGGCGGCGCCAACTACATCCTGCATTCCGCAGGGTTCGTCGATGGTCTGCTCAGCATGTCCTATGAGAAATTCGTGATGGACACCGACATGTGCGGCGCGCTGCATTCCTACCTTGCCGGGATCGAGGTTAACGAGGATACGCTGGGCTTTGAGGCACTGGCGCAGAACGGGCCGGGCGAACACCTGTTCGGCACCGACCACACCCTGCGCCACTATGAAACCGCCTATTGGGACAGCGGGTTGAACGACGACCAGACCCACGAAACATGGTCGGAACAGGGCAGCGCCGACTATGCCCAGCGCGCCAATCAGCGGTGGAAGGATATCCTGAACACCTACGAGGCGCCGCCGATGGACGACGCCACCGACGAGGCGCTGCGCGATTTCATTGACCGCAAGAAAGCATCCATGCCCGACGCCTGGTATTGAGGACATATCATGAGCCGTGATCCGCTGCTGCAACCCTTTCAGCTGAAACACCTGACCCTGAAGAACCGGATCATGACCACCGCGCATGAACCGGCCTATCCCGAAGACGGCATGCCGAAACAGCGCTATGCGGCCTACCACGCCGAACGCGCGCGCGCGGGCGTGGCGCTGGCGATGACCGCCGGATCAGCGGCGGTATCGCGCGACAGCCCGCCGGTCTTCAACAACATCCTGGCCTACAAGGACGAGGTGGTGCCGTGGATCCGGCAACTGACCGATGCCTGCCACAACCATGGCTGCGCGGTGATGATCCAGCTGACCCATCTGGGCCGCCGCACCGGCTGGAACAAGGGCGAGTGGTTGCCCTCGGTCAGCTCGTCCCGGCACCGGGAACCGGCGCACCGCGCCTTTCCGAAACTGGCCGAGGACTGGGATATCGCCCGCATCATCTCGGATTTCGCCGACGCCGCCGAACGGATGAAAGAGGGTGGCATGGACGGGATCGAGTTGCAGGTTTATGGCCACCTGCTGGATCAGTTCTGGTCGCCGCTGACCAACGATCTGGACGGGCCTTATGGCGGGCAATCCCTTGAGAGCCGGATGAAGATGCCGCTGGACGTGCTGCGCGCCGTGCGGGCGCGGGTCGGCGATGATTTCATAGTCGGCCTGCGCTATACCGCCGACGAGGCGGCAGAGGGCGGCATCGGCCCCGAAGAGGGGATCGAAATCTCGAAACGGCTGGCAGATACGGGCATGGTCGATTTCCTGAACGTGATCCGGGGCCGCATCCACACCGATCCGGCGATGACCGACGTGATCCCGGTGCAGGGCATGAAAAGCGCCCCGCATCTGGATTTCGCGGGCGAGGTGAAGAAGGCGACAGGCATGCCGACCTTCCATGCCGCGCGTATCCCCGATGTGGCGACCGCGCGCCACGCGGTCGCCTCGGGGCTGCTGGACATGGTGGGCATGACCCGTGCGCATATGGCCGACCCCCATATCGTGCAGAAGATCGTCGAGGGGCGCGAGGACGACATTCGCCCCTGTGTCGGGGCCACCTATTGCCTCGACCGTATCTATCAGGCGGGCGAGGCGCTGTGCATCCACAACCCGGCCACCGGTCGCGAATTGACCATGCCGCACACGATTGCCCGCGCCGAAACGCCCAAACGCGTGGTTGTCGTTGGCGCCGGTCCAGCAGGGCTCGAGGCCGCCCGTGTCGCCGCCGAACGTGGCCACCATGTCACCGTGTTCGAGGCCCAGCCCGATCCCGGCGGCCAGGTCCGCCTGACCGCGCAGAACCCGCGCCGGCGCGAGATGATCGGGATCATCGACTGGCGCATGGCCCAATGCGCCGCCCGCGATGTCGAGTTCCGCTTCAACACCTGGGCCGAGGCGGCGGATGTAACCGCGCTGAACCCCAATGTGGTGATCATCGCCACCGGCGGTCTGCCCAATACCGAACTGTTTGAGACCGGACGCGAGAATAATCTGGTTGTCAGTGCCTGGGACCTGATCTCGGGCGATGTGAAACCGGCGCAGAATGTTCTGATCTATGACGAGAGCGGTGACCACCCGGCGCTGATGGCGGCCGAGGTCGCTGCCAATGCCGGTGCAAAGGTCGAGGTGATGACCCCAGACCGCATGTTCGCGCCCGACATCATGGGCATGAACCTGGTGCCGTATATGCGTGCACTTCAGGACAAGGACACCACCTTTACGGTGACCCGCCGCCTGTTGGACGTAACCCGCGACGGCAACCAACTGCGCGCCAGGATCGGCACTGATTACAGCAGCTTCACCAGCGACAAGACCTATGATCAGGTGGTCGTCAACTATGGCACCATGCCGAATGCCGATCTCTATTTCGATCTCAAGCCTCTGTCCCGCAACGGGGGCGAGATCGATTATGACGCGCTGATCGCAGGCACCCCGCAGAGGGTCGAAACCAACCACGACGGCGCATTCCAGCTGTTCCGCATCGGCGACGCGGTCAGCGCCCGCAACACTCATGCGGCAATCTATGATGCGCTGAGGTTGGTGAAGGATATCTGACATGCGGATCGGGGTGCTCGGAACCGGAACCATCGCAACCGCCGTCGTGCACGGCCTCGCAGGCGACGGACATGCGATCACCGTGTCGGAACGCAGCGCGGCCAATGCTCAGGCACTGGCCGCTGCCTATCCTGATGTCTCGGTCGCAGCCAATCAGGAAGTCGTGAACCAGAACGATATCATCATCCTGGGTCTGATGGCCGAACAGGCGGTCGAGATCCTCGGCGCGCTCACTTTCCGTGACGGACAACAAGTTATCACACTGATGGCCGGCGCCACGCTGGAGGAGGTGGACAGCATGGTCGCCCCCGCCCGCGCGGTGGCGATCATGATGCCCTTTCCGAGTATCGCACAGGGTGGTTCGGCCATCATGATGCAGGGTGACACCGATCTGATCACTGCGCTCTTTGGTGCCCGTAACCGGATCTTCGCAGTCAGGGATGCCGCCGAAATGTCGGCCTATCTCTGCGCCCAGGCGGTGCTGTCACCGGTGACCCGGATGGTGCATGACGCGGCGGGCTGGCTGGGCGAACGCGTTTCGGACCCTGAACAGGGCGAGGCATTTCTGCGCGCGCTGGTTTCCTCGAGTCTGGCCGATACAGATTGCGCCAGCCTGATCGCCGCACTGAACACGCCGGGCGGCTATAACCAGCGGCTACGGCTGCATATGGAGGATACCGGCATGGGCGAAAGCCTGCGCACGGGCCTCGACCACCTGGAGACCGGTGCATGAATTTCAAACATGTCTTTACCCCGGTTCAGCTGCGCCACAAACAGCTGAAGAACCGGATCGTGTTCGGTGCTCATACCACCAACATGGCGCGTGACGGTCTGCCGGGTGACCAGCACCTGGCCTATTACGAGGAACGCGCCATGGGCGGCGCCGCGATGATCGTGGTCGAGCCGATGCCGGTCCATGCCGCCGCCGTGCTGACGCGCGGCAATTTCCGCCACTCCAGCGATGACGTGATTCCGCATTTCGCCCGCATCACCCAGGCCTGCAAGGCATATGGCACGGTGATGATCCAGCAACTCTATCATGTCGGCGCGCATGGCGACTGGGACAATTCCTGGCACGCCAACTGGTCGCCCTCGGGCGGGCCCAGCTATCACGACAACGATGGCAGCCATGCGATGACCGAAGACGAGATCGAGGAAACCATTGAGGGTTTTGTCGATGCCGCGATCAGGTGCCAGAAATCCGGCTTCGACGGGGTCGAGGTCTGGGCCGCCTATCACTGCCTGCTTGACCAGTTCTGGACGCCGTTTTCCAACCAACGCAGCGACCAATGGGGCGGCTCTCTTGAAAACCGCACCCGGCTTTCGCGCGAAATCATGGCGCGCATCCGCGCCGCCTGCGGCCCTGATTTCATCATCGGCCTGTCGGTGAACGACGATTCCGACAAGCCCGTGTGCCTCAGCCATGACGAGATGGTCGAGATCGTGGCGCTGCATGACGCGCAAGGGCTGATGGACTATGTCACCGTCGGCGCGGGCAGCTATTTCGACTTCTACAAGCTTCTACCCAGCTTCCAGTATGCCGAGAACCTCGGCGCCGATCTGGCCGAACGGCTGAAAAAGGCGAACCTGACCGCGCTGGTCACGGCCGAGGCGAATATCCGCACTCCCGACAACGCCAATACGGTGCTGGGAGCAGGGCGGGCCGATCTGGTGTCGATCGTGCGCGGCCAGATCGCTGACCCGCATCTGGTGGCCAAGGCCGAACGCGGCGCACCCGAAGATATTCGCGGTTGCCTGTCGTGCAACCAGCAATGCTGGGGCCGACGCGGGCGTGATTACTATATCTCTTGCCTGGTGAACCCCTCGGCCGGGCATGAATATCTCTGGGGCGGCGACCGGTTCACACCTGCGCAGACCCCAAAAACCGTACTGGTTGTGGGCGGCGGCCCTGCCGGGCTAGAATGCGCCCGGGTGGCCGCCGAGCGCGGCCACCGGGTGATCCTGGCCGAAGCGGGGCCGGAACTGGGTGGCCAGTTCAGGCTTGCCGGGCTGCAACCGCGCCGGGCCCAGATCACCGACCTGATCGGCTGGTACGAACGGCAACTGCGCCAGCTTCAGGTCGAGATCCGCTATAACACCTATCTGGATGCCGAAGAGGTCGCCGCCATCGGTGCCGAACACGTGATACTGGCCACCGGCTCCGCCCCGCCGGAAACGGGGTTCCAAAAGGCGCTGCCGCATGTGGCCCGCTTGCCGGGGATCGAACGCGGGCAGGTCTGGTCCATCCAGGACGTGATGACCCGCGCCGCCCGGTTGGGGAACCATGTCATTCTGGTGGACGAGGGCGGCAACTGGCGCGGCATCGGCACCGCCTGGCACCTGGCAGAAAAGGGGCACAAGGTCACCATCGTCACCCCAGACGCCATGGTCGGGCGCGAACTGGTGCGGTCCGCCACCGATTTCCCTGCCCGCGCCGCGCTGGCAGGTCTGGGCGTGCGCTTCGTCACCGAAAGCGCCCTGACGGAGTGGAGCGGCGCGGGCGCCGAAGTCCGATCGCTGCTGACCGGAGAGGCGGAGGTGATCGCCGCCGACAGCCTCGTTCTGGCCACCGCCAACACCCCAGAAATCAGCTTGTCGCAAGATTTGCAGACCATGCGGATCGAAGCCACCAGCATTGGCGACGCCGCGGCCCCCCGGCTTGCCGCCGCCGCGATCCACGAAGGCCGCAAGACCGGTCTGGGGCTTTAACCGCCCGAGGCGACGACCCTGATAGCTGCCAGTTCGCTCTTGAGCCGACCCAGAACACCATCCATGCACGCGGCCCAGTCGCCCGGGCTTGCCGCTTCGATTTCTTGCAGAACTGCGTGCAGATCGATCTGGCCCAGAATCGCCGCTGATCCGGCCTGTTTATGAACATGCGCCTTGAGCGCATCTGTCAGATCACCACGGGCGAGATCATTGGAAATGGCGCTTAGTTCGTCGACCATCTCGACCAGATAGCGGCGATACTCTGCATCTCCGAACCGTTGGATGAAATCCTGAGCAATCGACGGTTCTGCAGCCGCTGCCTCCTCTGGCAACAAAAGCAGTGCGCTCATTTCTTTTTGCAACTGAGCCATCGAAATCGGCTTGGCCAGAAACCCGTCGAAACCGGCGTCAACGAATCTTTTCTTGTCCTGCTCTCGAACATGGGCCGTTATCGCGATGGCAGGTACATGTGTTGCCGGGTCCTCTTGCGCGCGGATCTCTCGCAAAGTCGCCAGCCCGTCCTTGCCCGGCATGCTGATATCGACCAGCAACAGATCGTAGTGAGTGCTTGTGGCAGCGGCGACACCGTCGAACCCGTCGCGCTCCAGCTTGACCTGACAACCGAACTCTTCCAGCATATCCAAAAGCAGCATCCCGTTGATGTCGTTATCCTCGACAACAAGCACCCGCTTTCCCGAAAGCGATCCAGTTTCCTCCTTCTCGTTCTCGCTTGCGTTTTCGACCGGTTCACCCGGCTCCAACGGGAGGCGGATAAGGAACAGGCTCCCCTCATGCTCTATACTCTCGACCTCAATCTCGCCCCCCAAGGCCCAGACTAGCCGCCGGGTGATGCTAAGTCCCAGTCCGGTGCCCGGGTTCTCTCGAGCGTACGCAGCGTCGATAGTAACGAATTCGTCGAAGATCCGATCTATATCCTCGGCGGGAATGCCCAGACCAGTGTCCGAGATGCGGAACTCGACCATGCGACCGTCGGCCAACCTTTCAACCTCAACCGAAATCTCGCCGTTTCGGGTAAACTTGATCGCGTTGCCCAGCAGGTTGACCAGCGCCTGCTGAAGCGCGAAGCGATTGCCCAAGACGATACCTGGGTCGTCGCCGATCACGTTCAAACGGAGCCGGTTGCCATGCTCCTCCGCTGCGGCATTCAAGCTCTCGGTCAGGCGCTGGACCATGGTCACAAGTGCAAACGGCTCTTTGGGGAACTCGATCATTCCCGACTCTAGCCGAGACAGTTCCAGCACGCGGTTGACCTGGCTCAGCAACAACTCCGCCGAGACCCGGATCGCGCGCAGCAGGCGCAGCTGCTTGGGCGACAGCTGGTCACGTTCCATCAGCTCCAAGGAACCGAGAACCCCGTTTAGTGGGGTTCGCATCTCGTGGCTCATCACCGTCAGAAGTTCTGCCTTGGCCTGAGCGCCCGCTTGCGCGATATCGCGGGCCTCGCGCAGCTCGTGCTCGGTCCTGAGCCGGGTTGTGATATCACGCAGGAACGAGACAAAAACGAGTTGGTCGCTGGTTTCGGCCAGCGAAATCGACAGCTCGACCGGAAAGACCTCCCCCGATTTCCGCATGCCCTCCAGGCGCAAATGTCCCCTGCCGACCACACGGCTGGTGCCATATTTGCGAAACCTCTGCATGCCTTCTTCATGCTGCGCGCGATAGTGGGGGGGGATGATAAGATCGGCCATCGGTTGACCCAGCGCCTCGCTACGGGAATAGCCAAACATGGCTTCGGCGCCACCGTTGAACTCGACAATAAGGCCGTCGGTATCCACCACCAAAACGGCATCCAGCGCTGATCTAACAGCGGCCTCGAAACGCGATTTGACCGCTTCCTTCTCCGCTGAGACAAGCTGGCCGCTGCGATAGAGACGCAGCAGGAGCAGCGCGAAAATCGAAAGTGCGACCAGCAATCCCAACACCGCCAGCGCCAAACGCCTGAGTGTCTCGGAAACTTTGACACGCTGGATATCTGCAGCACGGGCAGATGTGTTGACGATGGTCAGCGCCATGTCGCGCACCTCAGGAGACAACAGCTCCACCTTCGTCGCGAACTCTGGCAGACGAGTGACTAGCACGGGATCGGTCGCATCGACGATCTCCAGGCTGTCAGTCAGGAAATCCGCCAGCGTAGTCAGCTTGCTCCGCACCTGAGGAACCGCGCGTGCCGAACCGTACAATGCGCCGTGCAGCACGATCTGGCTGCGGCTGTAGAAGATATCGAACCTGGTTCGAAGCGCCGCCAGATCTGCCGGTTCCCCGCTCTGCGCCTTGAATGATGCACTTTGAAGACGCAACAACTCCACTTCGAGCTGAGACATGTTCCAACGGATGTCATCAGAGGCGGCGGTTGAAAGGCTGTCGAGGCGCACCATCGCTTCGCGCCCGAGCATCGCGGAATACGCAATCAGCATCAGCACGAGGGTAAGCCAGAAACCGGTTCTAAGCCGGCTATTTAACGATCTCATCAAACCTATCGCGATCTCGTCACCCCAGCGTCAGCTACCTTGGCACCTCCAGCCGGATCAGCTGCCAGATGCTTCGGGCATAGTATTCTTCGGTGTTATAGACAGGATTGTCATCATAGGGATACACGACCCACAAGGGGCCCTTTTCACGCACCGACATTTGTTTGCCATTATGCAGATAGGCCACTATTGGGCCAGGTATCGTAGCATCCGAGGTTGGGATTTGGATCAAGTAATCGTTGAGCGCGACAGCGGTGATCATACCGCTGGCAGCGCCCACATGATCAAGCAGGTCGCGCAGGGCCACACCGCGAAACTCCTGTACTCCTGTGGTCCAGATCGTTCTTGTACGTATTTCACTGACAGGGAGCGCCTTCAGGTCACCAAGATCGAGACGCGTGACCGAACCATCGGAAGCGCTGATGACAAGCAACTCTTCACCTGCGTTGGCCACATGTCCGACGGGCGCAAGAAGCGTTCCAACCAACAACGACAGTGCAATTGCAAGTCTCCTCATCTTCGCCTCCAAAAAACCAATAGCATTCGTCAATTTATGTCAGTCCCAGAACAAGAGGGCACAACACTTTGGGTTATCGAAATAGCCTTTAGTATAAGTCCGGAACACAATTGCGTTAGAAGTCATGGCTGGCGCCTTAACGTAGGTCGTTAGCATTCTTACAGACAGCAAAACGGTTGAGCGCGACCTTTAGGTCCCTACCGGTCTTAGATCGGGAATCACGTTTATCGCCCGCCCATCTGATGCGACATTTTCCAGCGCTCCACTCTGGCAGCGGCGCCAACCCGAGGCTAGAGTAGCGTCAATTCTAGTCCTTTGTATTTGGGAAACGCATGCGCATTCTTCTGGCCGACGATCATGCACTGGTTCGGGATACAATCTCGGCCTATCTCAAGTCAGAGGGTCAGGCCGAAGTTGTTACGGCACATGACTTCACCTCAGCAATGCAGTTACTCAGGGATGGCAAGCCATTCGACCTTGTTCTGCTCGATTTCAACATGCCTGGAATGAATGGCCTGGATGGGCTGCGCCAAACGGTCCGCCAGGCGCCCGAAACACCGGTTGCGCTGCTCAGTGGAACCGCGCCCAATCGGATCGCCCAAGATGCGGTCAACGCCGGGGCAGCGGGTTTCATTCCCAAGTCAATGGCAGCCAAGAGCCTGTTGAATGCCGTTCGTTTCATGGTAGCGGGTGAGGTATTTGTACCCAGCACCGTGTTGCAAGCACCTGAAGAATCCATGGGCGACAATATGACCGCCGCGCTAAGCCGGCGGGAGAAACAGGTTCTTAGCGGGCTGTGCCGCGGTATGCCCAACAAGGAGATCGCCCGCGAAATGAACTTGCAGGAGGTAACGATCAAGCTGCATGTCCGTACTTTGTGCAAGAAACTGAATGCCAAGAACCGGACACACGCCGCAATGATCGCCCGGGATGCGGGGTTCGAATAGGCCCGTAAACTTGATCTATGCGAGGTCTGCGGAGGGTCGCTGCCGCAATCGCAGCGGACGTCCGGCGATCATCAGAAACATGATCGACAAGCAAATGCCACCCAGGGCGGGCGCGTGCTGAACCCACCACAGGCCGGGGTGGGTCGCAACAAATGCGGTCGCGGTGCTCCGCATTCCCTCGAGCGCGATGAGGCCGGCAAAGGCTGCAATGAGCTGTGGCCAGAGGCCAAATCGGGAAAACGTGCCCAACATCAGCGTAGAAAAGCCGATCAGGGTGACAGCGACACTGACTCCGATCCAGGACAGGCGTTCTTGCAACTCTTCGGCTATCTCGCCTTGGGAATAAGTCTCACTCAATTCGCCGCCACTTAGCGCAGCGGCCAGCGCCAAAGTTGGCATGCCGCGAATGCCCTGCCGCCGTTCGATGTCCCGCTTGGCCAGCGCCGAAATGTCATAGGAGAAATCGCGGAACACAGTGGTCGAAAGGGTCTTGCGCCCGGTCTCCATCTGCAGGGCGGTGCCCTCGACCATCACCAGCGCGATCTGTTCGCCGCTACGGGCCAGATACGCCTTGGAGCTGGTATAAGTCACCACGCGCTCGGGCGCGCGCCGGTCCGACAGATAGACATCGTTCAGCGTGCCGTCGCGGTCAATCTTGCCGATGTAGACGGTCACACCCTTGACCGGGTGCATGAACTGCCCGTCATTGAGTAGTTGAGCGGTCATATCGCCGGCCACCTCGGCCTGACGCGCCTCGAGCCGCAACATGGCGGCGGGACGCAGATAAAGCGTGATCGTTGCCAGCATCGCCGCGCAGATCAGGCCGAACAGGATGACGGGACGGGCCAGCCGGAACGGGCTGCTGCCGGTTGCCAGCATAACGGTCATCTCGCTTTCGCGGTTCAGGCGGTTGGTGACATAGACCGTTGCGCAGAATGCCGCCATCGGCATCACGGTGCGCACCAGCGTCGGCAGGGTCAGCGCCGTGAACTCCAGCGCCACCATCGCCGTCTGCCCACTGCTGATCAGCCGGTCGAACAGGCTGACCGCCTTGCTGATCCAGAACACGCCGACCAGAACAAAGGCGAAGAAGCCGCACAGAACCAGAAGTTGGCGCAGGAAATATCCATCGAACTTTGACATGCAGGCTTTCGCGGGTTGGCCGGGCGTTCGTGGCACAATAAGCCATGGCTGCGGGATACGGAACCGTCGTTTTGTCAGTGTTCGCCGGTGGCGCCTAACCCGCTGACAGATCCCGCCACAAGCGGTTCAGTGTCGATTTTTCATTGTCGGTCTCTCGATAGAGCCACACCGATAATTGGGTCTGAAATGCGCTGCCGCTGGCCAAGGCCAGGCGCCCATCGGCCAACTCCTGGGCGCAGAGATGACGGGGCAGCCATCCCAAGCCGAACCCGTCGAGGATCATCGCCTTGACCGAATGGGCCAGTGGAGTATCCCCCTGAAAGTGGTCCACCAACTGGGATGGATTGTCCCTTAAACTGGAGGATCAGCGGTGGCTGGGAAACGAGAGAAGCCCGAAGATATTGTAGCGAAGCTTCGGCAAGTTGAAGTTCTGCAAGGCCAAGGCGCAGCGGTGGGCGAGGCTGTCCGCCAGATCGGCATAACGCAGCAAACGTTCTATCGATGGCGCAAGCTCTATGGCGGGATGGGCAGATCGCAGCTTGCCCGACTGAAGGAGCTTGAGAAGGAGAACCAGCGGCTTCGGCGCGCTATGTCTTCCTCGATGAGGTTAATGCCTATCCCGCCTCATCGAGGAAGGGGATCCGGTCAACCTGACCGAAGCCCGTGCCACGACATTTGAGCACCGGCGCAAGGTGTTGATGGTCTCGACGCCCACGATCCGGAGGGTTTCCTGCATTGAGCGGGAGTTCGAGGCTTCCGACCAGCAGCGCCACTTTGTGCCCTGCCCGCATTGTGGGGCGATGCAGTGGCTGCAACTCGAGCGGTTGCGCTGGGCGAAGGGACGAGCGGTGGCGTGCGCCTATCAGCGCTACCCGCAGGTGACCACGGCCAAGGCTACCCAATGCGTGCCGGCTGACGTCCTGCCAGTCTTCCCCGAAGGCTTGCGGTCACAGTTTCCGAAGATACGCCCAGGATACATACCCCTTGAGCCCTCGTGCTTGTTCCAGCGATACGTTGCACCAGCGCGTGCCTCCGGTTTGCTCACATGTGTGAACGCGCAGCACGGTGCCGTTTGGCAGGCCGAGGATCACGCGGTACCCTGTTCCAGGGCCTGCGCGCATCTTGAGCATGTCATCCCCCTCGACACCAGAAACCTCGAACAGTCCGAGCGACGCAGCCGTTGCAGGGTTGGAACTCAGGAGAGTTCCGATAGAAACCGCCGCAAGTGCGACGAAAATGGCTTTGCGCATCGTCTTCTCCTGTAATCTGCCTAAATGAGGATCGTAGTTCGTCGGCCCGATGAAAGAAACACCGACAAAACGGCAGGGTTCGACTTCCAACAAGAAGCTGGGTGCCAAACCCCCTGAATTTCTTACGCCACCTCGAGCGGGGGCTCGATAGCATGCCGGGTTTGATTGTGGCGAACTGGGCGTAGAGCAAAATCCGGTGATGTCGGCTGTCCGCAGCGCCGTACGCCGCCTCCACCGTTAAAAATGGGTCAGACCATGAAAGCGACTCTCTCTGCTTCCGAGATACTGGACATTCTGCTCACAATGCCGACTCGTCCGACCAGTGAAACACCGCAAGACTGTCGCGGCATCTATGGGCTTGTCGATCACCACGGGGCCTTGCGTTACATCGGTGCGACAAAATCCGAAGGTGAGAGCCTCAACAAGCGCATCCACCACCGCCACCGAACCGGATCGGAAGACCACAGCCACTATTTTTCTCGAATGTACAACACTGGTCGGATGTTCCGATTGCGCAACGACGAAACGACGGCGGCAGATGGAAGGATCGCCAAGGTGCTGCGCAATGCCTTCATTGCGGAATATTGCGGCGCTGTTTGGGTGTCGTTGCCAGATATGGTCGATATCGCTGAACTGGAGGCGCAGGTGATTGCCTTGGCGCCGCCTGAAGTTGTCGCCTGGAACCGCAAAGGCATGGGAATCTACTCAGAACCGGTTGCATTGGTTGATAAAGTCATCGAGCGACTCAAACTCGGCCCTTTGGAGATTTCAGCGCTAGAACGCCAGAAAGAACGTTTTGATAGAAGTATGGCTGCAGCCCTTGGAAAATCTGAAACCATTCCGCCTTTGCCATCCGGGTCATTCCAGTTCTTTGCATTGGATGTGGAGACCGCGCACCACGATCGCGGCAGCATCTGCCAGATCGGTGTTGCCTGCGTGCGGTATGACAATAGTATCGAAACCTGGAAAACACTGGTCAATCCGAGGACACGCCATTGGGTATTCTCTGGGCTACACGGTATTGATGCCAAAATGGTGCAGGGCGCACCTACAATCGACACAGTTCTGAAGGTACTAGACCCCTTTTTGATGGGGCGTACCGTTTACCAGCACAGTGGTTTCGATCGCAGCGCGATCCGCGCAGCCTGTCTTGCGCTCGGCCGCGACGAGCCGGCTTGGTACTGGCAGAATAGTGTCAGTATTGCTCGTCACGCTTGGCCTGAACTGAAGGAAAACGGAGGCTTCGGGCTTGCTTCTTTGAAAAAACATCTTGGATTGAGTTTCGAGCATCACGATGCCGGCGAGGATGCGCGCGCAGCTGCACAGGTAGTGCTCATGGCAAAACGAAATCACGTAACCGAAGGAGGAAGAGATTTGTCAGAAAAAAATGGAAGCTCCGGTTCACCCTGACCCGACGAATATTTTGCCCTGCGGTGTGGTTCCGGAGGCTGGCACAGTGATTGGACGCAGCACGCTTACAAAGGCTAACCTCAAATACCACCACTTCTACCTTCGCGAGTTTCTGGCAAAGTTTCCCGAATCTGCGATCGGCGCCAGAAAGAGGGTCGATGGCCGTTCGCAGATGGTGACTGTCGAGTGGGGGCCGGGCGTTTCCAGCAAAACCGACATCTGCGAACGCCACAAGTTTTTCCGTGACCGCTCCAATACCCGAGCGTTCTTCGAGCGTACTGGCGCGCGTGCTGGTGACACCGTGGAAATAATCCGCGTCTCACCCGCAAATTACCGCGTTGGACTGCTTCGCGGCTGATCAACCATTCATTCGACAGACAGTACAAAAGGAGTTCACATGACTTCAAAGACGGACGTCGCCAGCCATCTTGAGATGGCAATCAAGCTTTCCGGAAAGACACAGCGCGAAATCGCAAACGAGGCGGGGTACAGTAATTCGAACATCATCTCGATGATGAAAAATGGAATTACAAAGATACCTGTCGAAAAGATCCCCGCACTTGCCGCGGCCACCGGTGTCGAGCCCGCGCCTTTCATCCGCCTGGCCCTGCAAGAGTATATGCCAGAAACTTGGAAGGTTATTCACGCCAATCTCGAAGCCCTCAAGGAAGATATCTGAAACAAGAGCTTCGGCACAACCAAAGGACCTGTCTGACGTCAGCACCTACCGGACAGATTTAGGGGTTTGAGCGACGGAGGATTTCTGGTTCATCAAAACCATTATGGAGCGAAGATGGACAAGAAATCCGGAACATCGAAAGACGCCGCTGACCAGCTGGTCAGGGGCATCAAGCGCAAGACGCGCAAGCATTACTCGGCCGAGGAGAAGATCAGGATCGTTCTGGCTGGCCTTCGCGGCGAAGAGAGTATTTCTGCCCTGTGTCGCCGTGAGGGCGTTGCCGAGAGCCTGTATTATTCCTGGTCGAAGGAGTTCCTGGAGGCCGGGAAAGCCCGGTTGTCGGGGGATACGGCGAGGCAGGCGACAGCACCCGAAGTGAAGGAACTGCGTTCGGAATCCGCGGCCCTGAAGGAGGTGGTTGCCGAACTGACGCTTGGAACCGGCTGCTCAAAAAAAGCATGATCGGGGGTGGGGAGGACGGAGAATGAGATACCCCTCGTCTGAGAAGCTGGAGATTATCCGCACGGTCGAGGCGTCACATCTGCCGGTCAGGCAGACCCTGGCAATGCTCGGCATCCCCAGCAGCACCTACTACAACTGGTACGCCCGGTGGAGCGATGGCGGCCTCGACGGGCTTGCCGATCGTTCACCACGGCCAGCGTCGGTCTGGAACCGCATCCCGGACACGGTTCGTGACGATGTTGTCGACTTTGCGCTGGAGCACGAAGACCTGACGCCGCGCGAACTGGCCGTCAAATACACCGACGAGAAGCGCTATTTTGTCTCAGAATCCTCCGTCTATCGCATCCTCAGCGCTGAGGCTCTGATCACCGCCCCTGCGCATGTGGTGATCCGGGCAGCGGATGAGTTCCGGGACAAAACCAGCCGACCAAACGAGCTCTGGCAGACCGACTTCACCTATCTCAAGGTGATCGGCTGGGGTTGGTTCTATCTCAGCACAATCCTGGACGACTACAGCCGTTACATCATCGCGTGGAAACTGTGCACGACGATGAAGGCCAGCGATGTCACAGACACGCTGGACCTGGCGCTGGAGGCGTCCGGTTGCGATAGCGCGACGATCATTCAAAAGCCTCGGCTACTCAGCGACAACGGCTCGTCTTACCTTGCCTCTGATCTGGCCGAATACCTTGAGCAAAAGGGAATGGACCATGTTCGTGGCGCGCCGCATCACCCACAGACCCAAGGCAAGATCGAGCGCTGGCACCAAACGATCAAGAACCGGGTTCTGCTGGAAAATTACTTCCTGCCCGACGACCTGGAACGACGGATCGGCGCCTTCGTCGATCACTACAACAACCACCGATACCACGAGAGCCTGGCCAACCTGACACCCGCCGATGTCTATCACGGCCGAGGCGCGAAGATCCTGAAGATGAGAGAGGAGATCAAGAAACAGACAATCCGAAAACGCCGGTTGCAGCACCAAGCCGCTGCCGCCTAAACTCTGACAGAAAGCGAACCAGAGCCTCCGATACGAAACCGCTCATGATGTCCAGAAAACTCTGACGACGGACAGCCGATCAGGGCGTTCATTGATTCGACCCCAACATCAACTGAATCGGTCTGGTCGTTAGAGTAAGCTTCCCAAGCCGTTAGGGAAATATTGAGAATGTCAAGTCCAGTACCAAGTGTCGTTGCGGACTCCTGAAGAAACCCTAAGAATGAATCTAGTTCGTCAGCCGATGCAACAATCGAACGAAACTCGTTTGGCGACATTCCATTAATTCGAGGGCCTAGGTTATCCGAATAATAGAGCTGGATCATTTCCAGCATTGGCTCTTGAATAAAAAGTTCACGATAATACGACAAATATTCTTCCGAAATCCCGAGCGCTACACCGACACCGGTCAAATAGTTGTCAAAATCATCAAGGTCCAACCCACAGATGACCCAAGCCGGGTCTAGTTCACTACATGTGGCGGGTGTAGAACCCGCTGTGATGGGATCAATGCCGAAGTTTGACCAATCAACTTCTGGCACGACAAAATCAAACTCGACGACACCTCCGGTTCCCGGAGGAGGAAGGCCGGGTAAATGGACTGGCGCCGCATCATCGTTGACAATGGTGAAGGTGGAGCGGTCCAGGTACGTGGAAACCGGATCGGAACTGTTCCGCTGAATGATCCCGGCAAAGCGCTCATTGCTTTCCACGCTGCTATCGTCGGTGATGCTGACGGTCGCGGTGCTCACGCCGGAACTGAAGTTCACTGCTCGGTTGACGATCCCGGTATAGTCACCGTTGTTGGAGTAGCCCTCGTTGGTGAGGGTTGAAAAGTAGATCGTCTCCGCAGGCAGATCGCCCGAGCGGGTGATGGTGAAGGTGATCGACCCGGCGTCCTCATCCACGCTGCCAGACACCGGCGTCATCGAGTAAGTGACCATAACAATTTCCAATCAAATTTCTCTATTCAGCGCCTAATTGGCCGCTGTTAGAGTTCTAGCTCTTCCACGATGAGCACGATCGGGTCTCGCGCCAACAGATTTTTCGAATGGTGGCGTCTCGTTTGCACTGTACAGGGTCACCCGCTACTTAGCACACCACAGCCGCCGAGGGGGCGAGTCCACTCCAACGCCGACGTGTTTCTCAGTCATATGCCAAACCCCGCGCAGGGGGCAGGTCAGTTGATGTGGCGTTGATGTAAGCGCAGGAAGGTCGACGGTACTGGAATACCATCGACTTATATATTTGATATTGTGTAGTATTTTGGTTGCGGGAGTAGGATTTGAACCTACGACCTTCAGGTTATGAGCCTGACGAGCTACCTGGCTGCTCCATCCCGCGCCGGTTGTTTTTGTGATCGTATTAGAGAGAATTGAGTATTTATTAGGTTTGGCGGTGACCTACTCTCCCGGGGCTTGAGCCCGAGTACCATTGGCGCGGAGGCACTTAACTTCCGGGTTCGGGAAGGGACCGGGTGTATTGCGCTCGCTATGACCACCAAACCGAATAAATACTCACTGTCCGCGTTGCGGACAGTGAGAGTGGCAGGCAGCGTTTTCCGCAGGAAAGCGCGTTGCCACCCGTTTTGTCCGGGCGGAGGGTATCAATCGGGTGCAATCCAGTTCTGGATTGTCACGTGTTGTCCAAGTTTTTTGGTGCTTTTGGTTCTTGATTTGGCCTGGCGCGCGGAGCGCTGGAGGCCATTTGATCAGTCTTTCTGTTACTGGATCGGATCAAGCCTATCGGGCGATTAGTACCGGTCAACTGAACGCATTGCTGCGCTTACATCTCCGGCCTATTGACGTGGTGGTCTTCCACGGCCCTCAGGGATACCTTGTTTTGAGGGGGGCTTCCCGCTTAGATGCCTTCAGCGGTTATCCTGTCCGATCATAGCTACCCTGCACTGCTGCTGGCGCAACAACAGGTCCACCAGTGGATCGTTCACCCCGGTCCTCTCGTACTAGGGGCAACTCCTCTCAAGTATCCTACACCCACGGCAGATAGGGACCGAACTGTCTCACGACGTTCTAAACCCAGCTCACGTACCTCTTTAAACGGCGAACAGCCGTACCCTTGGGACCTGCTCCAGCCCCAGGATGAGATGAGCCGACATCGAGGTGCCAAACACTGCCGTCGATATGGACTCTTGGGCAGTATCAGCCTGTTATCCCCGGCGTACCTTTTATCCGTTGAGCGATGGCCCTTCCACTCGGGACCACCGGATCACTATGGCCGACTTTCGTCTCTGCTCGACTTGTCAGTCTTGCAGTCAGGCTGGCTTCTGCCATTGCACTCAACGAGCGATTTCCGACCGCTCTGAGCCAACCTTCGCGCGCCTCCGTTACGCTTTAGGAGGCGACCGCCCCAGTCAAACTACCCGCCACGCAGGGTCCCGGATCCGGATGACGGACCGCGGTTAGACATCAAGAGTGCGAAGGGTGGTATCTCAAGGGAGGCTCCACGGGAACTGGCGTTCCTGCTTCAAAGCCTACCACCTATCCTGCACATCACAATCCTGATGCCAGTGCGAAGCTGTAGTAAAGGTGCACGGGGTCTTTCCGTCTAACCGCGGGAAGCCTGCATCTTGACAGGCAATTCAATTTCGCTGAGTCGATGTTGGAGACAGCGGGGAAGTCGTTACGCCATTCGTGCAGGTCGGAACTTACCCGACAAGGAATTTCGCTACCTTAGGACCGTTATAGTTACGGCCGCCGTTTACCTGGGCTTCAATTCGGAGCTTGCACCCCTCCTTTTAACCTTCAGGCACCGGGCAGGCGTCAGACCCTATACGTCGTCTTGCGACTTCGCAGAGCCCTGTGTTTTTAATAAACAGTCGCCACCCCCTGGTTTGTGCCCCCGGATCCAAGTTGCCTTGAACCCGGGCCTCCTTCTCGCGAACTTACGGAGGTATTTTGCCGAGTTCCTTCAACATCGTTCTCTCAAGCGCCTTGGTATTCTCTACCAGTCCACCTGTGTCGGTTTAGGGTACGGTCTGATGGAGGGCTATTTCCAGGGACCACTCAGCAGCCCGACCAATCCGATAAGGTCGAACTACATCCGTGATCCGTCACATCCTCCTGGCCCAGGAATATTAACCTGGTTCCCATCGCCTACGCCTTTCGGCCTCGGCTTAGGGGCCGGCTTACCCTGCTCAGATTAGCTTTAAGCAGGAACCCTTGGACTTTCGGCGAGAGTGTCTCTCACACTCTTTGTCGCTACTCATGTCATCATTCTCGCTAGTGATCTCTCCACCGGATGGCTCACGCCCCGGCTTCATCGAAAGGACTCTATCCTGCGCTACCGCCTATTCGGCTACTTGAGCGCGATTTCTCGCGTCAAATGACCGGCGGCAATACAGGACAAGTCCTATGTCACACTACGCTCCGCTACCATGCCTTGCGGCATCCTCAGCTTCGGCTCATGGCTTGAGCCCCGTTACATCTTCGCCGCAGGACGTCTTGATTAGACCAGTGAGCTGTTACGCTATCTTTAAAGGATGGCTGCTTCTAAGCCAACCTCCTGGTTGTTTTGGACATCCCACCTGCTTTCCCACTTAGCCATGAATTGGGGGCCTTAGCTGGAGGTCAGGGTTGTTTCCCTCTCCACTACGGGCGTTAGCACCCGCAGTGTGTCTGCCATCTAGTACTCCCGGGTATTCGGAGTTTGGTTAGGATCAGTAAGCCTGTGGGGCCCCATTACCCATCCAGTGCTCTACCCCCCGGGGTATTCGGATGACGCTCTACCTAAATAGATTTCGCGGAGAACCAGCTATCTCCGAGTTTGATTGGCCTTTCACCCCTAGGCACAGCTCATCCCGATCCTTTTCAACGGATGTGGGTTCGGTCCTCCAGCAAGTGTTACCTTGCCTTCAACCTGGCCATGCCTAGATCACTCGGTTTCGGGTCTGATCCCACGAACTCGACGCCCTATTAAGACTCGCTTTCGCTGCGCCTACACCTAACGGCTTAAGCTTGCTCGTGAGACCAAGTCGATGACCCATTATACAAAAGGTACGCCGTCAGGACGCTAGGTCCCTCCGACTGCTTGTAGGCGTCCGGTTTCAGGTACTGTTTCACTCCCCTCGTCGGGGTGCTTTTCACCTTTCCCTCACGGTACTGGTTCGCTATCGGTCAGCAAGGAGTACTTAGCCTTCGAAGGTGGTCCTCCGATCTTCAGACAGGATTTCACGTGTCCCGCCCTACTTAATACGTCCCATCGAACTTCGAATACGGGGCTGTCACCCGCTATGGCCATGCTTCCCAACATGTTCTTCTCATTCTCAAGGCTCGGCTGGTCCCCGTTCGCTCGCCACTACTAGGGGAGTATCAATTGATTTCCTTTCCTCCGGGTACTTAGATGTTTCAGTTCCCCGGGTTTGCTCTTAAAACCCTATGTATTCAGGTCTTAAGTACCTGTTCATGCTCATTATTGATAGCGAGGCTAACAATAACAAACATTCAGGTGGGTTGCCCCATTCGGAGATTCATGGATCAAAGCCTATTCTCGGCTCCCCATGACTTATCGCAGAGTATCACGTCCTTCATCGCCTCTTGCTGCCAAGGCATCCACCAAACGCCCTTCTCGCGCTTGATTCTGATCCAGAAAAAGAGAGACTGATTAGCGCCCTACCGCCTTGCGGCTACTTGAGGGCTCCAACTCTCACGGCCCGGGCTGGTTCGACCAGGCCTTGTTTCTGAACCAAAAGTCACTTTTCCCGCTCAGCCCGTCAGGGCTGAACATATTGGTGCGTATCCTCGCGGACCGCACCGGGTTAGTGTACTTGACTTGGACAACGTCTGTTCGTTTCAACAGGGATACGTCAGATCGAGCCGGCTAGACCCAATCCACGCCTTCCGCTCTCTTCACCTGCCCTACCGCCTTGCGGCTACTTGAGGACATGTGCCCCACCGCCTTGCGGCTAGTTGAGGACGAAAGCAGAACCCGCTGAGATCGACACCTCACGCGGTGCGATCAAACAGAGTTGATTGATTTCTCTCTAAACGATGTCAATTCCGTCGCTTCCTCTGGAAGCGACGAGCGCGAGGCAGCGTATTCTCGAAGAGAATGCGCGTTCGCGCCGCGTATCTGTTGGAACAGATATCAAAACATTCAGCCAAATGCTTTGATCTCGGTTCCCAGGAATTTGGTGGAGCCTAGGAGGATCGAACTCCTGACCTCCTGAATGCAAATCAGGCGCTCTCCCAGCTGAGCTAAGGCCCCATAAAGGCGATCCTGAAGGCCGCTCTCATTGATTGCTGCGCAATCAACTGCCGCTTGCCATCAAGAGGCACCGTTGGTCCGCATCTTTTGGCACAGCCAAAAGAGCGGATGGTGGGTCGAGGAGGACTTGAACCTCCGACCTCACGCTTATCAGGCGTGCGCTCTAACCACCTGAGCTACCGACCCAGCTGATTTTGCTTTGCAAAATCGGCGTCGCCCGGCAGGCGATTTGCAAAGCAAATCTGCCGAGAGGGCCAGCTTGCCTGAAGCAAAACCGATGTTGCATGAGCAGGCGCTCACGCGGTTGTCTGAAGAGATATGAGGACGGTCCGGTCCGGAGTTTGATCAACTTTGTTTGTTGATCTTCTGCTAAGTGTATCACGAGATTTGCGAACAAATCTAACTAGATACATCCTTAGAAAGGAGGTGATCCAGCCGCAGGTTCCCCTACGGCTACCTTGTTACGACTTCACCCCAGTCGCTGAGCCTACCGTGGCCAGCTGCCTCCTCGAAAGGTTGGCGCACCGTCTTCGGGTAGACCCAACTCCCATGGTGTGACGGGCGGTGTGTACAAGGCCCGGGAACGTATTCACCGCGTCATGCTGTTACGCGATTACTAGCGATTCCGACTTCATGGGGTCGAGTTGCAGACCCCAATCCGAACTGAGACAGTTTTTTGGGATTAACCCATTGTCACTGCCATTGTAGCACGTGTGTAGCCCAACCCGTAAGGGCCATGAGGACTTGACGTCATCCACACCTTCCTCCCGCTTATCACGGGCAGTTCCCCTAGAGTGCCCAACCAAATGCTGGCAACTAAGGGTGTGGGTTGCGCTCGTTGCCGGACTTAACCGAACATCTCACGACACGAGCTGACGACAGCCATGCAGCACCTGTCACCGAGCCACCGAAGTGGAAACCAGATCTCTCTGGCGGTCCCGGGATGTCAAGGGTTGGTAAGGTTCTGCGCGTTGCTTCGAATTAAACCACATGCTCCACCGCTTGTGCGGGCCCCCGTCAATTCCTTTGAGTTTTAACCTTGCGGCCGTACTCCCCAGGCGGAATGCTTAATCCGTTAGGTGTGTCACCGAGCAGCATGCTACCCGACGACTGGCATTCATCGTTTACGGTGTGGACTACCAGGGTATCTAATCCTGTTTGCTCCCCACACTTTCGCACCTCAGCGTCAGTATCGAGCCAGTGAGCCGCCTTCGCCACTGGTGTTCCTCCGAATATCTACGAATTTCACCTCTACACTCGGAATTCCACTCACCTCTCTCGAACTCAAGACTGGGAGTTTTGGAGGCAGTTCCGGGGTTGAGCCCCGGGATTTCACCCCCAACTTTCCAATCCGCCTACGCGCGCTTTACGCCCAGTAATTCCGAACAACGCTAACCCCCTCCGTATTACCGCGGCTGCTGGCACGGAGTTAGCCGGGGTTTCTTTACCTGCTACCGTCATTATCTTCACAGGCGAAAGAGCTTTACGACCCTAAGGCCTTCTTCACTCACGCGGCATGGCTGGATCAGGGTTGCCCCCATTGTCCAAGATTCCCCACTGCTGCCTCCCGTAGGAGTCTGGGCCGTGTCTCAGTCCCAGTGTTGCTGATCATCCTCTAAAACCAGCTATAGATCGTAGGCTTGGTAGGCCATTACCCCACCAACTACCTAATCTAACGCGGGCCGATCCTTTGGCGATAAATCTTTCCCCCGAAGGGCTCATAGGGTATTACTCACCGTTTCCAGTGGCTATTCCCTACCAAAGGGTACGTTCCCACGCGTTACTAACCCGTCCGCCGCTCACCCCGAAGGGCGCGCTCGACTTGCATGTGTTAGGCCTGCCGCCAGCGTTCGTTCTGAGCCAGGATCAAACTCTCAAGTTAAAATGCCGTTACCGGCATTCCATGACAGTCGAACCTCTGCACATCTTTGGTTGCGCTACCGCCTATCCGGCTACTTGAGCACGTTTAAGCGACACCCTCGGCCGGCTAGCCAAGAATACAACCAAAAGTCATCTGTCTGATGTACATCCGTTCCAAAAGAAACGTTGCACCACCAAACAGTGAAGCTGACACTCCATCATCGCACTACCGCTTCGATACTTGAGCGCAGGATCATCGACCCCAACCCAAATACAAAACGCAGCGCTAAGAGCGCGATATACAGACATTCAATCCGTCGAAACGAACCAAACCGCCCACATATCTCTTCAGTCATCCATCAATGTCAAACAGCGCGAGACAAAAAACCAACACGTCGCACCAAATCTTTCTGGCGCAAACCGCGTCAACCTCATCTCGTTTTTTATTTCGAAGTCCGTGGCCGAGGCCGCTCGCTCCGTCCAACCCTGCCTCAGCAGCGCCGGTGAGGGGCTATCTACGTTCTCCTCCCGGGACCCGCAACCCCAATTTCACAAAAATCTCACAAAACAGGCAAATATCTTATTTTTTACATCTAATTCAATTACTTATCTTACTCGCAAATAGCGCTGCAGAGCCTGCTGACCCTATCCACAGTCGCCCGTGTGGTCCGGTGCCCGGCAGAATTTTCAAGGTGTACGCTATATATAGTGGTCCATCATGAGAGCGCCACCATTTGCCCGGAGGAAGGGTCGTGAATCGAGTCGCCGATTCAGTCAGGTCATCAGGGCATATCACGTGACCCGGGCTGGAATCGCCCCTAACCACTGCTCTGACATCCTTCACAGGTCCCTGCATCGGGAATGAGCAACTGCATGATAGAGACAGACCTTCGGACCTTCGCCAACTGCCTGGCCCTGGCGGCGGATGGCACCGGGGCGCTGGACGCGCTCTGCCGACTTGCGCAATCCCACGCTCCGGCCCGGCTGTTCACGATCACGCTGATCGACCTTGATGCCGGTCAGGCGCTGCGGGTCTATTCCAACATGCCCCAGAGTGATCCGGTTTCGGGTCGCAAGCCCGTGACGCGGGATGGCTGGTTCCGGCAGGTGATCGAGGAACAACGCAGTTTTGTCGCCAACACCGCCGCCGAGATTGCCGCCGTCTTCCCCGATCAGCCGTTGATTGCCCGCCTTGGATGCGACGCGGTGGTCAATCTGCCCATCGTGCTGGGTGGGCGGACGGTTGCGACGGTGAACCTGCTTGATCGGGCGCACAGCTATCCGGCCGAGACGTTGACACGGATCGAAGACACGCTGCTCTTGCCGGCCATGTCGGCGCTTGCCGTCTATACCGTGCTGGCCCGCTCAGCCCCCGAACGGTAAGAGCGCGGTGTCGAACCGGTCCAGCGCCGGAAGGCCCGGTGAAAATTCGCCGCCGAGGAGAACCCCACATCCTGCGAGATCTCCTCGATGCTCTTGCGGCCCTCGCGCAGGTCGCGGATGGCGATGTCGCGACGCAGTGCGTCCTTGATCGCCTGAAAGCTGGTTCCGTCCTCTTCCATCCGCCGGGTCAGGGTGCGCCTGCTCATGCCCAACGCCTGCGCCGTGTCGGACAGGGAACAGCCGACCCAGTCGGAACGAAACAGAAAGGCGCGCACCCGCAACGACTGGCTGTGCTCGTGATAGCTGGTGAAGATCCAGTCACGCGGCGCCCGCGCCAGAAAGGCATCCATCTCGGCGCTGCTGCGTGTCTGTGGCGGCGACAGTTGCGCCAGATCAAAGGACAGGCCCGAGGCCGAAGCGTCGAAATGCACCGGTGCGGGAAAGATCACCGAATAATCCTGGGCAAAGCTCGGGCGGTCAAAGGCGAAATGCACCGCCCGCACCGGAACCTCGTGCCCGGCCAGCCAGGATAGCAGCCCGTGCGCCAGTTTCAGGATCAGCATGTGACCAAAGCGCTGCACCTGGTCATCACCCTGCGGCAGCAGCATCAGGTCGATCTGCGCAGCGCCGGTACGTAACTCGAACTGGAAATCATCCAGAAGCAGGTTCCAGAAGGTCGAAAACCGGTGCAGTGCCGAGGGCAGCGAGCCGCTTTCCCGCACCGTGGCCAGCAGATGCTGCAAGGTGCGATGGCGGATCGGGCGACTCCATAATCCGGTCATCTCGTCGCCGGTCTCGACAGCGGCGATCTTGTAGAGGCGCACGATCTGGTCCAGCGTCACCCGCGCACCGGGCTGGTCGTGGATCGCCCCCAGCCCCGATCGCTCCAGAAAACCGGCCATCTCGGCCTCGGCCGAGCAGCGGCGCAGCGCCGACAGCCAATCCTCGATAAACGGCTGCGACACGGTTGCCAGGCTGGCGGTATCCGGTCTGCGCATGGCCTTGGCCCCTCATTGGTTTGGC
This sequence comes from Ruegeria pomeroyi, assembly GCF_021405525.1. GTDB lineage: Bacteria > Pseudomonadota > Alphaproteobacteria > Rhodobacterales > Rhodobacteraceae > Ruegeria_B > Ruegeria_B alba. Next base: position 292,522 of record NZ_JAGQAG010000001.1, on the reverse strand, counting down.
GCGATCGGAAAGGAATTTGTCTCACAATGACGTTGATCGCAAGTTTCGGCTCCTCTAGCTGGCACATTGAAACAGGAATGGAGAATTGGGAATGACCTATCAGGCGCCGGTCCGTGACATCATGTTCGCCATCGAACACCTCTCGCAATGGCCACAGGTCGAAGCGCTGCAACCCTATTCCGAGATCGAGCTGGACGATGCCCGCGCCGCGCTGGAAGAGTTCGGCCGTTTCTGCGCCGAGATGATCGCCCCCCTTTCCACCATCGGCGACACCGAGGGTGCGCGGCTGGAAAATGGCCGGGTCGTCCTGCCCGAGGGTTACAAGGCCGCCTATGACCAGTTCGTCGAAATGGGCTGGCAAAGCCTTAGCCACCCGACCGAACATGGCGGCATGGGCCTGCCCAAGGTGGTTGGCGCCGCCGCGACCGAGATCGTCAACAGCGCCGACATGAGCTTTGGCCTCTGCCCGCTGCTGACCAACGGCGCCATCGACGCGTTGTCGATCACCGGGTCCGAGGCACAAAAGGCATTCTATCTCGACAAGCTGATCACCGGGCGCTGGTCGGGTACCATGAACCTGACCGAGCCGCAGGCGGGCAGCGACCTGAGCCGGGTGCGCTGCAAGGCGGTGCCGCAGGATGACGGCACCTATGCGATCAGCGGCACCAAGATCTTCATCACCTTTGGCGAACATGACCTGTCGGAAAACATCGTGCATCTGGTACTGGCCCGCACCCCTGACGCGCCTGAAGGGGTGCGCGGGCTGAGCCTGTTCGTGGTGCCCAAACTGCTCGAAGGTGAGGGCGGCGAGACCGCACTGCGCAACACGCTGGGCTGCGTCAGCCTGGAGCACAAGCTGGGTGTGCGCGCCAGCCCGACAGCCGTGATGGAATACAACAATGCCACCGGCTATCTGGTGGGCGAGGAGAACAGCGGCCTGCGCTACATGTTCATCATGATGACCTCGGCCCGCTATGCGGTGGGCGTGCAGGGCGTGGCAATTGCCGAACGCGCCTATCAGCATGCGCTGTCCTATGCCCGTGACCGGGTACAAAGCCGACCCGTAGACGGCTCGGCCCAGGATGCGGTGCCGATCATCCAGCACCCCGATGTCCGCCGGATGCTGCTGCGGATGCGGGCCCTGACCGAGGGTGGCCGCGCGCTGGCCATTGCCACCGGTGGCTGGCTCGACCTGGCCGAACATGGACCCGAAGCGGTACGTGCCGAGGCGCAGTCCATGGCCGAATTCCTTGTGCCGCTGGTCAAGGGTTTCTGCACCGAGCGCGCGGTCGAGGTCGCCTCGCTGGGTGTCCAGATCCACGGCGGCATGGGCTTTATCGAGGAAACCGGCGTGGCGCAATTCTATCGCGATGCCCGCATCCTGCCGATCTACGAGGGCACCACCGCCATTCAGGCCAATGACCTGCTGGGTCGCAAGGTGCTGCGCGATGGCGGCCGTACCGCGCGCCGCTTTGCCGAGATGATCGCCGCAACCGAGGGTGAGCTGTCCAACGGTGGTGCGGCAGCGCAACGGATCGCCCAGCGCCTGGCCGAGGCTCGCCTGGCCTTTACCGCCAGCCTCGACCATCTGTTGGCAACCGCCGGGCAGGACCCCAACCGCGCCTATGCCGGCAGCGTGCCCTTCCTGATGCTGACCGGCAATCTGGCCACAGGCTGGCAGCTTGGCCTGTCGGCGCTGGCCGCCGAGGCCGAACTGGCCAAGGGCGGCGATGCCGAATTCCTGGAGGCCAAGATCGCCACCGCCGATATCTTTGCCCAGCAGGTGCTGGTCGAATGCTCGGCCGAGTACAGCCGCATCACCGATACCGGCGACAGCCTGTTGACCGCAACACTCTGATCCAGAACCCGATACCGGCCCGCAAACCGGGCCAGCCCCCATTCGAAAGGACATGCCCGTGACCCAGGATGTAACTTCCGGCTATACCAACCTCGACCTCGACCTGCGCGACAATGGCGTCTGCATCGTGACGCTGAACCGCCCGACCAAACGCAACGCGCTGGATGTCGCCACCATCGAAGAGCTGGTCACCTTCTTCAGCACGGCCCATCGCAAGGGTGTGCGCGCCGTGGTGCTGACCGGTGCAGGCGATCATTTCTGCGCCGGTCTCGACCTTGTCGAACACTGGAAGGCCGACCGCAGCGCGGACGATTTCATGCATGTCTGCCTGCGCTGGCACGAGGCGTTCAACAAGATGGAATATGGCGGTGTGCCGATCATCGCCGCGCTTCAGGGCGCCGTTGTCGGCGGCGGTCTGGAACTGGCCAGCGCCGCCCATATCCGGGTGATGGACCAGAGCACCTATTTCGCCCTGCCAGAGGGCCAGCGCGGTATCTTTACCGGGGGCGGCGCCACGATCCGCGTGTCGGACATGATCGGCAAATACCGGATGATCGACATGATCCTGACCGGCCGTGTCTATCAGGGACAAGAGGCTGCCGATCTGGGCCTGGCGCAGTACATCACCGAAGGGTCGAGCTTTGACATGGCGATGGAACTGGCCAACAAGATCGCCAGCAACCTGCCGCTGACCAACTTCGCCATCTGTTCCGCGATCAGCCACATGCAGAACATGTCCGGGTTGGACGCCGCCTATGCCGAGGCCTATGTCGGCGGCATCGTCAACACCCAGCCCGCCGCCCGCGAACGGCTGGAGGCATTCGCCAACAAGACCGCAGCGCGCGTGCGCCCCAACAGCTGAAACCAGCCGCCCTTGCACACAGGCGTGCTTGCAAGGGCGGCCCAAGCCGCCTACATCTGCGCCCCATGGCCAAGAAGATCTCAGACCCCAATTACAAGGTGATCGCCGAAAACCGGCGGGCACGGTTCGATTACGCGATCGAGTCCGATCTCGAATGCGGCATCATTCTGGAGGGGTCCGAGGTCAAAGCGCTGCGTGCGGGCGGCACCAACATCGCCGACAGCTATGCCGCCGTGGAAAACGGCGAGTTGTGGCTGGTAAACGCCTATATCCCGCCCTACGAGCAGGCCAAGATGTTCAAGCACGAGGAACGGCGGCGGCGCAAGCTGCTGGTCTCGCGCAAGGAACTGGTAAATCTGTGGAATGCCACCCAGCGCAAGGGCATGACGCTGGTGCCGCTGGTGCTCTATTTCAACCACAAGGGCATCGCCAAGATGAAGCTTGGCATCGCCAAGGGCAAGAAGATCCACGACAAGCGCGAGACCGAGGCCAAGCGCGACTGGAACCGGCAGAAACAACGCCTGCTGAAAGACAACGCCTAGGCGCCACGCAGGCAAAAGCTGAGACGCTTCTTTCTGGTCGCAAATACTCCCGCCGGAGGCATCCCCGGCTCGAATGCAGAATAATCAGTCCGGGTTGACCACCCGGATCAGCTTGCGCTCCAGCACCCGCAGCACCGATTTCAGGTCCTGCCCCCGTTTCAGCACCTGCCCGTCCATTCCGACCACCGCGTACATGCCCTGACGGTTGCGCAGGCGCGGACGTTTCTCGATCCGGTAAAGGGGATGTTCGGCAGTACGGCGAAATACAGAGAATACGGCCATGTCGCTCAGCATCGAAATGCCGTAGTCGCGCCATTCTCCCGCAGCAACCATGCGCCCGTATAGACCAAGGATGACGGCCATTTCGCGTCTGTCAAAGGCGACCTGCGCCGGGGCCTGACCGGCAGAGAACGGGCTGGGAGGCGACATGTTCATACGCCCAGCTTGCCGGAAATCGCGGGCAAATCAAGCCTGTCGCGACACAGTTCCCTGTGATTGGGGTGGCCCGGCCACATCGCGGCGATGTGTGTCCGGCACCCAGTCAGCCGCCTCGCGGTTCCAGAACCGGTTCGGATTATCCTCGTCCAAGCCCCGGATATGACAGGTTCGCAGAGCCGGAACCACCAGAACCACAGGCTCCTCATAGGGGTGAACATGATAGATCGCGTTCAGCACTGCGTCGAGCCGCGCGGCATCCCCCGACAGAAAAAACGAAAGCTCCAGACAGGGCACGCTCACCGCATCGGCGGTGGGCGCATTGGCGCCGCCGGGCAGCGAGCGGAAGCTCTGTTGCCCCGGGGCGGCAAAGGTCACCCGGTCATAGTTGCCCCAGACCAGCGGGTCCTGGGCGATCACCGCCGCGATCACCCGCGGGCAATCCGGCTCGGGCACCTGTACCAGCACCCGCCAGCCTGTCTGGGTCGTGAAGCGGTCGGATGTCAGTGCCGGCAGCATGTTCCGCCTTCCCATCTGATGCCGAGGATCTGGCGCAACGCTGCTGCACCGGCGGGTGTCACATCCAACCCGCGCTCACCCCGGAGACGCCGAAGCCAATTCGCCGCCAGCGCATGAGACAGCATCTCGCGCCCCACCGGCCCCGCCACATGTGACAGCCGCTCGGTCCAGTCCAGACAGGGCCGTGCCAGCGGCGCGCGCCCGGTGAGGGTCACGCCCAGCTTGCCCCAACGCTCGGAGGGAACGACCCGGTATTGCGCCCCGTCCGGCACAAGATCGCCCTGATCCAACAACGCCTGGGTAATCGCGACACCCAGCCGCCCGGCAAGATGGTCATAACAGCTGCGCGCCTCAAGCATCTTGAGCCGCGCGCCCTTGCGCTGTTGCGCGCGATAAAGGTGATCGCTGGGCGCCAGCGCCGAAAGGGTTTCCAGCGCCTCGGCCACGTCGGGCCCGGCAATCCGGTGATACAGGCAGCGCCCGCTGCGGGTGGCCTGGATCAGCCCCGCCTCCTCCAGCCGGCGCAGATGCGCGGTGGCGGTCTGCGGGGTGACGCCAGCGGCGCCGGCCAGTTCCTTGTTGGTATAGGCACGGCCGTCCATCAGTTCGCACAACATGCGCGCGCGGCTGGAATCGGCAAGGGCGGCGCCCAGGATATCGAGACGGGGTGTCAGGGTCATGCGAACAGACTAGCCGCAAGCACGGCAGGCCCGACAGCAAAAACGCTTCGCCAGCGGGCTGAGGGAATTCGCCAGGTTTAACCACCCGGTAACCTGCCGCACCGATGCTGGAGCCGCGACAGAGCCAACAAGCAGAAAGGGCTGGCGCATGCCCCGACCGATCCAGACCGATATGTTGCGCCGTCTCTTCAGGCGATTGTGCCTGTTGGGCGCTCTGCTGGTCTGCCTGCCCTTGCTTTCGGGTTTGCCGCCTCTGGGCGCCGATGAGCCGGTGGTCCGGGACGAGGCGGTACTGGCGCGTCAGGCCACCATGCGTCAGGCCAAGGCCGCACTGGGGGTTCTGATGGACATGATCGCCCAGCGCCGCCGTTTTGACCGGCCTACGGCCCGCGCGGCGCAGGCGGATCTGGTCGACGTGCTCGATACGCTGCCCGAACGCTTCTCGGAACCTCATATGGACAGGCACAGCCGCGCGCGCAGCCTGATCTGGCAGGACTGGGGCCAGTTTTCCGCCTTGGCCCAGGCCGCCGCGCGCGCCGCGCGCGACCTGCGCCCCAACACTCTTCCGGCGCTGCGCCGCAGCCTGCCGGATCTGATGGCCACATGTCTGGCCTGCCACCGACGTTATCGCCGTGAACGCTAACGTCCTGCCTGCGCGGAAAAAGACGGTTCACCCCCCGCCGGGCACAGGATAGAAGGCAGCCAGAGCAGTTGCCGGAGTCCGAACATGAGCGCCCCCAAACCCGTCGTCCTGTGCATTCTCGATGGCTGGGGCCTGTCCGACGACAAGACCGCAAACGCGCCCTATCTGGCAAAGACCCCGACATTCGACATGATCATGACCACGGGGCCGCATGCCCGGCTGATCACCCATGGTCCGGATGTGGGCCTGCCCAGCGGCCAGATGGGCAATTCCGAAGTGGGACACACCAATATCGGCGCGGGCCGGGTGGTCGCCATGGACCTTGGACAGATCGACCTGGCGATCGAGGATCGCTCGTTCTTCGACAATGCCGCCCTGCGCGACTTCATCGGCGCGACCAAGGCCTCGGGCGGCACCGCGCATCTGATGGGGCTGGTCTCGGATGGCGGTGTGCACGGACATCTGAACCATATCGTCGCCGCAGCGCAGGCAATCACCGAGGCCGGGGTACCGGTGGCCCTGCACGCCATAACGGACGGGCGCGACGTGGCCCCGAAATCCGCCTACGGCTATATGGCCGAGCTGGAAGACCGCCTGCCCCAGGGCGCCCGCATCGTCACTGTTACCGGGCGCTATTTCGCGATGGATCGCGACAATCGCTGGGAGCGCGTGCAGGAGGCTTATGACGCGATGATCAAGGGCGAGGGGCGTCGCGTCACCTCTGCCCATTCGGCCATCGACCACGCCTATAACCAGTCGGAAACCGACGAATTCATCACCGCCTCGGTTCTGACCGGCTATGAGGGTGTACAGGATGGCGACAGCCTGTTCTGCCTCAATTTCCGCGCCGACCGGGCCCGCGAGATCCTGCGTGCCATCGGCGAGCCGGGCTTTGCCGATTTCGACACTGGCCCCCGCCCCGCGCTGTCGGCGCTGCTGGGCATGGTCGAGTATTCGGACGGCCACAATGCCTATATGACCACCGTGTTTCCCAAGCGCGACATCGTCAACACGCTGGGCGCCTGGGTGGCGCAACACGGCTTGCGCCAGTTCCGTCTGGCCGAAACCGAGAAATATCCGCATGTCACCTTCTTCCTCAACGGTGGCAAGGAAGACCCGGAACCGGGCGAGGATCGTTTCATGCCGAAATCGCCCAAGGTGGCGACCTATGACCTGCAACCCGAGATGAGCGCCCCCGAGGTGACCGACAAGTTCGTCGAGGCGATCGGCGCGGGCTATGATCTGATCGTCACCAATTACGCAAATCCCGACATGGTCGGCCATACCGGCGACCTGAAAGCCGCGATCAAGGCCTGCGAGGCGGTGGATCAGGGCCTGGCCCGGGTCATCGACGCGCTGGAACGGGCCGGCGGCGCCATGATCGTCACCGCCGATCACGGCAATTGCGAGATGATGATCGACCCCGAAACCGGTGGACCCCATACCGCCCACACGCTGAACCCGGTGCCGGTGGCACTGGTCGGCGGCCCGGAGGGCGCGACCCTGCGCGATGGGCGGCTCAGCGATCTGGCCCCCACCGTGCTGGCGTTGATGGGCCTGCCCAAACCGCCCGAAATGACCGGAGAGAGCCTGATCACATGATCCGCCGAACCGCGCTTTTGCTGTCTCTCATGCTCTGGTCCACCATGGCCCCGGCCGAAGGTGACCCTGCCGAGGCGGCACAGGCGGCGGCGCGAATGCTCGAAGAGGCCTCGGTCGCGCTGGCCGAGGCGGAAAGCGCGCGCGATCGCGTACGCGCCCTGACCGGCACCGTGCAGGCCTACGAGGCGGGGCTGGCCGCAATGCGCGACGGGCTGCGCCGCGCCTCGGTCCGCGAGGGGCAACTGGCCGCGGAACTAAATGCGCGCGAGGGTGAGGTGGCGCAGCTTCTCGGGGTACTCCAGACCATCGAAACCGCGCCGCCACCAGTGCTGATGCTGCACCCGTCGGGCCCCTTGGGTGCCGCGCGTTCGGCGATGACCCTGGCCGAGATGACCCCGGAATTGCAGGCCCGCGCCAACGCGCTGGCGCGTGACCTGACCGAGGTGCGAACCCTGCGCACGCTGCAACAGAACGCCGCGCGCACCCTGCAAGAGGGGTTGACCGGCATCCAACAGGCGCGGGCAGAGCTGAGCCAGGCCATCGCCGACCGCACCGATCTGCCGCGGCGGTTCACAGAGGACCCGGTCCGCACCGCCATCCTTGTCTCGTCCACCGAAACGCTCGAAGGGTTCGCCAGCGGGTTGTCCGAGATCGCCGATGGCGAGATCGCCGCCTCTTCGGCTGATATCTCGGCCCTGAAGGGCCAGCTTCCCCTGCCGGTACAGGGGGTTCTGCTGCGCCGTGCCGGGCAGGCAGATGCCGCCGGTATCACGCGAGAGGGAATCATCGTGGCGACCCGTCCCCGCGCACTGGTCGCCACGCCCACCGCCGCGACGATCCGCTATCGTGGCCCGCTGCTTGATCTCGGCAATGTCGTGATCCTTGAACCGCAGCCTGATCTGCTGATCGTGCTTTCCGGCCTGCAAGAGGTCTATGGCGCAGCGGGTGAGGTGGTTCCGGCGGGTACGCCTGTGGGCCTGATGGGCGGTGCAACGCAGGAAATCGGCGCGATTCTGTCAACAAGCGGTGATGGCTCTGGTACAGAGCGATCAGAAACGCTCTATATAGAGGTCAGAGAGGGCGACAGCCCGGTGGACCCGGAAACGTGGTTCCAAACCGACAAGGATGGATAGACGAGCATGAAAAAAGTCGTTTTGGCCGGACTGGCCGGGACTCTGGCAGGGATCATCGCCACAACCCAAGTCGCCGGACCGCTGGTCGCACAAGAGGCAAAGGCAAATTCCAACGTGTACGAGCAGCTCGACCTGTTCGGCGACATTTTCGAGCGTATCCGCGCGCAATATGTCGAAGAGGTCGATGCAGGCGAATTGATCGAGGCGGCCATTGACGGCATGCTCACCTCGCTCGACCCGCATTCCAGCTATCTCTCGCCCGATGACGCGGCGCAGATGCGGGTGCAGACCCGAGGCGAGTTCGGCGGCCTGGGTATCGAGGTCACCCAGGAAGAAGGCTTCGTCAAGGTCGTGTCGCCCATCGACGGCACCCCCGCCGATGAGGCCGGGATCGAGGCGGGCGATTTCATCACCCATGTGGATGGCGAAAGCGTGCTGGGCCTGACCCTGGACAAGGCGGTCGACCTGATGCGCGGACCGGTGGGCAGCGAGATCGTGATCACCGTGGTACGTGAGGGCGAGGACGAACCCTTCGACGTCTCGATCATCCGCGACACCATCAAGCTCACCGCCGTGCGCGCCCGGACCGAGGGCACCAGTGTGGTGCTGCGCGTGACCACCTTCAACGACCAGACCTATCCCAACCTCGAAGAGGGGCTCGCCAAGCAGGTCGAAGCCGCGGGCGGCATCGACAAGGTGAACGGCTTCGTGCTTGACCTGCGCAACAACCCCGGCGGTCTGCTGACGCAGGCGATCAAGGTATCGGATGCCTTCCTCGACAGCGGTGAAATCGTGTCTACGCGCGGTCGCAACCCCGAAGACGGCGAGCGGTTCAACGCCACACTTGGCGATCTGGCCCAGGGCAAGCCGGTCGTGGTGCTGATCAATGGCGGTTCGGCCTCGGCCTCGGAAATCGTGGCCGGCGCCTTGCAGGACCATCGCCGCGCCATCGTGGTAGGGACCAAGAGCTTTGGCAAGGGATCGGTTCAGACAGTAATGCCTCTGCGTGGTGACGGCGCCATGCGCCTGACCACCGCACGCTACTACACGCCGTCTGGCCGCTCGATCCAGGCACTGGGTGTCAGCCCCGACATCGTGGTCGAACAACCGCGCCGCCAACCCGAAGCCGAGGAAGAGCGGGTCACGCCACGCTCGCGCTCGGAGGCCGATCTGCGCGGACGCCTGAACAATGACAGCCTGAGCGAGGATGAGATCCGCCAGATCGAGGAAGACCGCGCCAAGGCCGAGGCTACTGCCGAACTGCGGCAAGAGGACTATCAGCTGGCCTATGCCATCGACATCCTCAAAGGTCTCTCGGCGTTCGCCCCGGCAGACTGATCCGAGCAGACCAGATATCACGGCCGCATCACCTTCCGGTGGTGCGGTCGTTTTCGGTTAGGCTCCTACCGAATGCGCAGCTGTGTGCTGGGGTCAACTTGTCTCCAGGCAGTGCCTGCGAAAGGCGCGCTTGAGCATGTCAAGCTCAGCACGCAGCAGTTCCACCTCGGCGCGCAGATCATCGGGAACGGATTCGCCCGCGATCAGGGTAAAGTCACCCAGCTTCGTCTCGGTTTCACCATCGACAATCAGAAAGGTTTGCACCCCATCGGCGACGGCATAGTCCGGAACCGGGATCGTCAGGGTCCAGAAGCTGCTGTCGGTGCCCTCCACCAGCTCCACATCCGGGACTGGCTGATCAAGATGGGTGACCAGGATGTTGGGGCGTTTGCCGGTTGTGGGGGCACCGGTCAGCCGCCCCTCCCACACACCGTTGCGCAGGCGGATCTTGGTCAGGGTCAGGTCGCTCATTCTGTCACCTCTCACAGGGCCGCGCGCCGATGGCGGCAGAATGTCAGGTCGCGCAGAATGACCTGATTCATCTCGGGCGCTTCAAAGATCAGGTCCAGCCAGATCTTCTCGATCCGTTTCTCGTTCAGCCGCGAATAGGCCAGATCGAATTCCACCATCACATCCTGTTCGTGCAACGGCAATTCACGCACGATCTGTTCGGTATTGGGGCCGTGGCGGATGTTGAGACGGGCAAAGATCTCCAACGGTTTCTCGCTTTCGATGATGGTATCGACCCGCAGCAGATGCGCCCGCGTCATCCCCTCTGTCGCCGTATCAGGCAGGTCGATCACAAGCGAAAGGAACGAACCGTCGAACTTGAAAACATCCATGCGCAACCCGTAGGGCGCCAGATCAGCCTCACGCAGGTTACGCAGCTGGCGCAGGGTCAGCTCGGAGAATTCGCAATCATGAAACAGCGTCACCTCGCCCCCCAGGGTCGACCGCGTCGGTACCGAGGACAGACCCGGTGATGCCAGCGGCCCTCGCCACAGCTCGGGACGCCAGGACCAGTCGGTCCCATGCGGCTTGGGAAAGAAGGACGAGCCGATCAGAGGCAGCGCCAGCCGCCCGTCGGCCACGTTGATAAGCCGGTCCAGATGGGTGCGCAGGTCGCGCGCCCGGTTGCGCTGGCGACGCAGCTCGGACAAGGGGGTGGACAGCGCATTGCGGGCAGCCCGGCGCCAGCGCCGCATCTCCCGCAGATGAAACAATCTGTCCAGAACCCTGCCCATTCCCGTCCGCCGCTATTGGTGTCGCGCTGTTTTCTCTGTTTAGCGAAAGGATGTTAACTAAATAAACCCAATAACTCGATCCCTTGGGAAAAATTCTTGTTATGGAAACAATTCGCCGTCCAGCCGCGGCGGCCCCTCGCGGGGGCTACCTTGTAATCGGGCCGGTCAGTGCTTACCGTCCAAAGGGCGGCCAGGGTCGCATAGTCGGCATAAATGTCGTTCAGGGTCAGCCGCGGCAAGAGGTGGGTGATGGAGCCCAGTCTGTTTTCCTTCATCTGGAAACATTCGAAACGCCAGCAGATTGCGTTGCTGGCGCTGACGGTGATCTCTTTTCCCTTTCTTTACGCCACGCTCGAACTGCCCAAGCGGATCATCAACGATGCCATCGGCGCACAGGTTGACCGGATCGACCTTTGGGGCGTCGAACTGAGCCAGATCGAGTACCTGTTCGCGCTCTGCCTTGCCTTTCTCGCGATGGTGATCCTCAGCGGGCTGATGAAGATGAAGATCAACACCATGAAAGGGGTGTTGAGCGAGCGGATGCTGCGCCGCCTACGCTATCAGCTGATCGCGCGGATGATGCGCTTTCCACGCGCTTACTACACGACCACCAGTCAGGGAGAACTGGTGTCGATGATCACCTCCGAGGCCGAGCCGATGGGCGGTCTGATGGGGGATGCGGTGGCGCAACCGGTGTTCCAGGCCGGCCAGATGCTGACCATCGTGACCTTCTTGTTCATGCAGAATGTCTGGTTCGGGCTGGCCTCGGTGGCGCTGATCCCGCTTCAGGCCTGGCTGATCCCGCGCCTGCAGCGGCAAATCAACCTGCTGAACAAGGCCCGCATCCAGCAGGTGCGCCGCCTGAGTTCCGAAATCGGAGAAAGCGCGGCCGGTATCGCCGATCTGCGCACCAATGGTGGCTGGCGCTATCGGCTGGCACAGATCACCGACCGGCTTGGGCGGCTCTACGATATCCGGTTCCGGATCTATCAGAAGAAATTCTTCATGAAGTTCCTGAACAACCTGATCTCGCAGATGACCCCGTTCCTGTTCTATTCGGTGGGTGGCTATCTGGCGATCAAGGGCCAGATCACCGTGGGTGCGCTGGTGGCGGCGCTGGCGGCCTACAAGGATCTGTCCAGCCCATGGAAAGAGTTGCTGACCTATTACAACCAGGTGCAGGACATGTCGCTGCGCTGGCAGGTGGTGACCGAACGCTTTGCTCCCCAGGGCATGATTCCAGCGGCACTCTTCGATGGCGAACCCGACGAGGTTCCGCGTCTGACCGGCGCCATCGAATTGCGCGACGTGACCGTGCATGATCAGGACGGCAACACCATCCTCGAAGATATCGACCTGACGATCCCGCCCGGTGCCCGGGTGGCGATCCGGTCGGACCGGCCCGCCGAGCGGGCGGCTCTTGCACAGCTCCTGACGCGCGAGATCTTGCCCAGCAGGGGCGAAGTGGTGATCTCGGGCCATCCACTCAGCACGCTGCATCAGACGGTGATCGCAGCCCGGATCGGCTATGCCCATTCGCGCCCGTATCTGTTCGACGGCACGCTGGGTGACAACCTGCTGATGCCGCTGCGCACCCGGCCGCAGGCCGACCCCTTGGCGCCCACCCGGCCGGACCGCCGGCTGGTCGAGGCGGTCCAGGCCGGCAACAGTGGCGATACGCTGGACGTCGACTGGATCGACCCGAGCCTCGCCGGGCTCACCGACGGTGACCAGATCCGCAATTGGTGGTTCCAGCTGGTCGAGGCAATGGGCCTGGACGAATACATGTTCCGCCGCACCCTGCGCAGCCGGATCGACCCGCGCCTGCATGAGAGCCTCACCGCCGAGATCGTCGCCCAGCGCGACATCGTTGCGCGCCGCCTGTCCGAACGGGGGCTGGCCGCGATGGTACACCGGTTCGACCCGGACCGTTTCAACCCTGCGGTCCCGCTGGGGGGCAACCTGCTTTTTGCCGCCCCGGCCCGCGAGATTTCGCAAGAACAGCTGATCGGTGACGGACGTTTCATCCAGATGCTGCGGGACGAAGGTCTGGCCGACGAGGCAATGGAAATGGCGCTGGGTGTGGTGGCAACCCTGCGCCAGACCTTTGGGCGCGACGGGACCCAGCACCCGCTGTTCCGGCGCATGGGTATGGAGGACGCGGTCTATCTCCGCCTGCTCGACATTGCCGACCGCCACGCCTCCGGCGGCGTCGAGGCGTTGTCCGACGAGGAACGCGCTCAGCTGATGACCGTGCCATTTCTGTTGACCGCCGAGCAGATCGGCCCCGCCTTCCCCGAAGAGTACAAGGACAAGATCCTTGCCATCCGCCGCGACCGTGCCAGCCGTCTGCGCACGCTTGTGGGCAGCGATTTCGTCGCCGTGGATCCACAGGTCTATATCCCCCGGCTGACGGTTCTGGAAAACGCGCTTTTCGGGCGGGTCTCGATTGTTGCGGGCGCCCAGGCCGAAGCAATCGAGGACACGGTCGCCGAAGTGCTGGCCGAGGCGGGACTGCGCCGCCGTATTGCCGCGCTGATCTATGACATGCCCGCCGGTCTGGGCGGCGCCAACCTGCCAACGGTGTTTCAGGAGCGTGCCGCGTTTTCCCGCGCCAGCATCAAGCGTCCCGATATCCTGATACTGGACAATGCGCTGGCCAGCCACGACTCCGAAAGCCGCCTACGGACAAGGCAGCGGCTGCGCGAGTTGTTGCCCCGTGCCATCATGATCTTCATGGAAGACAGTTTCGCCAATCCCGAAGCCTACGACCTCTTTGTCGAGATCAAGCACGGCCGCATTGACGGCGTGACCAGGGCCAAGCCAGACCTTGCCGCCGGTGCCACCGCCGATCTGGACCGCAAACTGAAGATCATCGCCGCGACACCGCTCTTTGCGCGGTTGGATGCCCGCAACCAGCGGTTACTGGCCTTTTCGGCGCAATGGTATCGGGCGCAGGCTGGACAGGTCATCTTTTCCAGCGGACAGACCGCCGACGCCGCATATCTTTGTCTGTCGGGTCGGGCCGCGCTGCGCTGGCCCGAGGATGCTCCGGGCGAGCGGCCCATAACACTGATCGAACCGGGCCGACTGATCGGCGATCTGTCTATCATCACGCGCCAGCCGCGCCCGATGGACCTGATCGCCGAAACCGAAAGCCGGTTCCTGCGTATCGGTGCCGAGGAGTTTCGCGCCGTCATCGAACACGATGCCGGTGTCTCGCTGCATCTGTTGCAAACCGTGGCCGGGCATCTGGTCGAAGCCGACGACATCCTGCGCGCGGCACGGATCAACATCACCGACTTCACCGGCCAATCGCTCCGCCCGGCACCGCTCCCGAACGGCGGGAAGGAGCCCGATGCCTGATCGCCGCACCTATGCCCCGCATGAACAACTGGTCGCGCCGGGGCGGGCCCGGCCCGAACTGTGGCGACTGATCGCCGGGCTGATCGCCATCGGGGTCATCGTGATGGGCGCCAATATGGTGCTCTACGGGTTGGTCAACATGCTCGCCAGCCCAGAATGGTCTGCCGGCTTCACCAGTGGCACCACGGCCGATGGGCTGTTGCTGCTGCTGGCCAGTTTCGGCTTTGTCATCCTGGGCGTTGGCATCGCCGCACGGCTGTTTCAACACCGCGCACCGCTGGGTATCATCGGCCCGCCTCGTCTGGCGTTGCAACAGTTCTGGCGAGTGTTTCGCCTGCTGCTGATGCTGGGGGCGCTGCTGTTGATCCTGCCCCCCTATGACATGGGCGCGCCGCTGAAAGAAAACCTGCCGCCGGGGCGTTGGCTGTTGTTGCTGCCGCTGTCGATCTTGGCGCTGCTGATCCAGACCGGAGCAGAGGAGGTCTTGTTTCGAGGCTATGTGCAACAGGCGCTGGCGGCGCGCTTTCGTTCGGCGCTGATCTGGATGGTGCTGCCCTCGGTCCTCTTTGCCCTTGGTCACTATCTGCCCGAAGAGGCAGGCGCCAACGCGCTGCCCATCGCGCTGTGGTCCGGGGTGTTTGGTATCCTGATGGCCGATATCACTGCACGGGCCGGGACATTGGGTCCAGCGGTCGCACTGCATCTGTTCAACAACATGATCGCCCTGCTGATCGTCTCGTTGCCTGACAGCCTGTCGGGCCTGTCGCTTTATCTGCTACCCTATTCGATGGCCGATACCGAGCATCTGCGCGTCTGGCTGGCTGTCGATTTCGCCACCATGTTCGTTACCTGGCTGCTGGCCCGGCTCGCCTTGCGACGCTGATTGCATTTCCGCGCACATCACCTTATTTGACGCGGGTGCAGCATCACGGGGAGTCCACATGAACTGGATCACGAATTACGTCCGGCCGCGGATCAACTCGATTTTCTCCCGGCGCGAAGTGCCCGAGAACCTCTGGCAGAAATGCGACGAGTGCGGGACGATGCTGTTCCACCGCGAGTTGGCGGATAACCTGAATGTCTGCACCCAATGCGGTCATCACATGCAGATTACGCCGCGCGCCCGGTTCCAGGCGCTGTTTGACGGCGGCATCTTTACCGAGGTCGAGGTGCCCGAGCCGGTCGCCGACCCGCTGCATTTCCGCGACCAGAAGAAATATCCCGAACGGATGAAGGCGGCCCAGAAAGGGACCGGCGAGAAAGAAGCGATGCTGGTCGCCACCGGCGAGATCGGTCGCACGCCAATCGTGGCCGCGGCACAGGATTTCTCGTTCATGGGCGGGTCCATGGGCATGTATGTAGGCAACGCCATCATCGCGGCGGCACAAAAGGCGGTCGACCTGAAGCGCCCGCTGATCCTGTTCTCGGCCGCTGGCGGCGCCCGCATGCAAGAGGGCATCCTGAGCCTGATGCAGATGCCGCGCACCACTGTGGCGGTGCAGATGCTGAAAGAGGCGGGCCTGCCCTATATCGTTGTACTCACCCATCCGACCACGGGCGGGGTGACCGCGTCCTATGCCATGCTGGGTGATGTGCATATCGCCGAGCCCAACGCGCTGATCTGTTTTGCCGGACCGCGCGTGATCGAACAGACCATCCGTGAAACACTGCCCGAAGGATTTCAGCGCGCCGAGTACCTGCTGGATCACGGCATGCTGGACCGGGTGATCAAGCGCACCGACCTGCGCGAAGAGCTGATCACCGTCACCCGCATGTTGCTGAACCTGCCGCCCGCAGTCCGCGGCGACCTGCCCGCGCCCGAGACGGCAACGCCCGCCAAAGCCGAAGAACAGCCTGCCCAGACCGCGAAACCGTCCAAATCATGACCAATCCCGGTTCCGACCTCATCCTCCAGCGGATGATGGCGCTGCACCCCAAGATCATTGACCTGACGCTGGATCGGGTCTGGCGCCTCTTGGCTGCGCTGGGTAACCCGCAAGACCGTCTGCCACCGGTGATCCATATCGCCGGAACCAATGGCAAAGGCTCGACCCAGGCGATGATCCGCGCCGGGATCGAGGGCGCGGGGTTGAGTGCGCATGCCTATACCTCGCCGCATCTGGCACGGTTTCACGAACGCATCCGGGTGGCCGGAGAGCTGATTTCTGAACCCGACCTGGTGGCGGTTCTGGACGAATGTTACGCCGCCAATGGCGGCGAAACGATCACCTATTTCGAGATCACCACCTGCGCGGCCCTCTTGGCCTTTGCCCGCAGGCCCGCCGATTACACGCTGCTCGAGGTCGGTCTTGGCGGTCGCCTCGACGCAACCAATGTAATCGCGCGCCCGGCACTGTCGATCATCACCCCGATCTCGATGGATCACGAACAGTATCTCGGCGACACGCTGGCCAAGATCGCCGGTGAAAAGGCCGGGATCATCAAGCGCGGCGTTCCGGTTGTTGTCGGCCCCCAGCCCGACGAGGTGCTGGAGGTGATCGAGGCCACCGCCGCCCGGCTCGGCGCGCCTGTCCTGGCTCATGGCCAGCACTGGCATGTGCGTCAGGAGCGCGACCGCCTGATATTCGAGGATGAAACCGGCCTGTGTGACCTGCCGCTACCCAACCTGCTGGGCGCTCATCAGATCGAGAATGCCGGCGCGGCGCTGGCGGCGCTGCGTCACCTGAACCTGGGTGAGGCCGCCTGCGAGGCTGCCGTCACCCGCGCGCATTGGCCCGCCCGGATGCAGCGGCTGAAAACCGGCCCGCTGGTTCAATCCGCGCCCCAGGCCGAGCTCTGGCTGGACGGCGGTCACAACCCGGCCGCCGGTGTGGCGCTGGCCGCTCTGCTGGCCAGCCGGCCTGGCCGCCCCACGCATCTGATCTGCGGCATGCTGAACACAAAGGATGTGACCGGTTATCTGCGCCCGCTCAGCGCCCAGGCGGGCAGTCTCACCGCCGTGTCGATCCCGGGCGAAGCGAATACCCTGACCGCCGATCAGACCGCCGAAGCCGCCCGGTCGGTGGGCCTCGCCGCAAGCACCGCGCCGGATGTTGCCACCGCCCTTGCCCGCATCGTCGAAATCGAGCCCGAGGCCCGCGTTCTGATCTGCGGCTCGCTTTACCTGGCCGGGAACATACTGCGCGAGAACGGCTGAGAGCCAAGATGCGGCGGGCGAGGCACTCTTGCCCGTCGTCAGCACCCTTGCTGTTCAAGAGAGGGGGCTTGGTTCCGGCCTAGTCGAGAACGTAGTTTACCGGTTCAAGTTTCGGGGGCACATCGCGACCCAGTGCGTTACAGACCGAGATCTCCATCACCCGGCACATGGCGCTGAGCGGCACCGAATTCGCCTGCTTGCGGAACGGATGTTCCAGTTCATGCGTGACCTCGGCAAACCCGAAGAAAACATAAGCCACCACCGCCGCCACCAGGGGTTCGAACCAACCGGCATCGTCGAGCAGGGCAAAAGGCAAAAGCAAGCAGTAGAGATAGGTCGTGCGCCAGACCAGCAGCGAATAAACAAAGGGAAGCGGCGTGGTCAGCAGCCGCTCGTTCCCTGCTTGAGCGATGGGGAAAGCAGCCAGCCGTTCAGCCAGAGCGCGTTGACCGAAGCCATTGATGCGCCCGTCTTCCGCCATCTCGTGCAGGCGGGTCGCGATGTCCTGCAGCGCGGCATTAGGCGGATTCGCATTGCGCATCAGCACCTCGGCCGCCTCCGCGCCAACCCAGTGATTCAAGGTTTCAGTCACCTCATCACCGCGCAGCTGGGCGCGATGCAGGTGATGAAAGGCCAGGATACGGGTCAGGATGAATTCTTCATCCGCCCCCTTGCCCGCAAATATCCGCAACTCTTGCGCCAGGCTCCGTACATCCGAGACCATCCGGCCCCAGATTCGCCGCGCCTCCCACCAACGTTCATAAGCGGCGTTGTTCCGAAAACCGAGAAAGAGCGACAACGACAGGCCAAAGACCCCCATCGCAGCAATCGAAATCTGCGGCATCGCGACAACATACCGATGCAGCACAAGGACCAGCAGCGCCCAGAGCGCGGAACCAATGATGTTGGGCAGAATGCGTGGTACCACTGATCCGCTCAGGATCAGAAAAATCTCGCGTCGGCGGGGTGTGTCACGGACGATCATCGCCTGCCTGCCCCCAATTCCTGTCCTGCATTTCGCGCAGGCGCGAGGCAGTGCGCTCGAATTCGAACGTCCCCTCGCCCTCGACATAGAGCATTTCCGGCTCGGCAGCGGCAGAGCAGATCAACCGTACCCGCGCCTCGTAGAGCGCGTCGATCAGCGTGACGAAGCGTTTGGCCTCGTTGAAGTTGTTGCGCGAAAGGCGCGGGATGTCTTCGAGCACCAGAACCTTGACCGCCCCGGCGATGGCCAGATAGTCGCCCGGTCCCAGCATCCGCCCGCACAGGTCATAGAAACTGGCCCGCCCGATCCCGTTGCGGAACGCGGGCAGTTCCACGTCGCGACCAGTGACCTTCAGGATCAGCGGCGTGCTTGCACCACCCGTCAGGTCGCGCCAGATCGCCTCGATCTCGCCACGCGCCGCAGGTCCGATCGGGGTGAAATAGACGCGGCTCCCTTCCAGCCGGTTCTGCCGGTAATCGGTGGGAGAGATCATCTCCCACACCCGCATCCGTTCCTTGATCAACTCGATGAACGGCAGGAACAGCTGCCGGTTCAGCCCGTCCTTGTACAGATCGTCCGGCACGCGGTTCGAGGTGGTCACCACCACCACGCCCGCAGCGAAAAGCGCCTCGAAGAGCCGCCCCACGATCATCGCGTCGGTGATATCGGTGATCTGCATCTCGTCAAAGGCCAGCACCTTGACCGAGCGGATTACCGCATCGGCGACAGGCGCCAACGCATCGGCGACACCCTCATTGCGCGCGGCATGCATGCCGGCGTGGATCTCCTGCATGAAGGCATGGAAATGCACCCGGCGCACCGGCACCGTATCGCCCAGCGCCTCGACAAACAGATCCATCAGCATCGACTTGCCGCGCCCGACCCCGCCCCACAGGTACAGGCCCCGAGGCGGCGGCGGCGCCTTGCGGAACAACCCGCGCTTTACCGGTGTGCTCAATGCTTGGTGAATCCGGTCGAACTCGGCCAGTGCCGCCTCTTGGGCGGTATCGGCATGCAGGGTGCCCTCGGCCACACGGGCGGCGTAAAGATCGGAAACAACGGTCATTTTGCAGCCATACCCAACCTGCCCGGCCTTGAGAAGCGGCCCGTTACCGCTGCTCGCATCAATTTTCGTTAATGATGCCCGAAAAACTCCTGAATTGACGCCGCCATGTTTCAGCTTAGGGTCCGGCGGACAATACCACGGAGACCGCCAATGGACCGTTCGGCCCGCCTGATCAATCCGATCCTGATCGTCAGCTGCATCATCATCACCGTCAGCTTTGCGGTGCGCGCCTCGTTCGGCGTGTTCCAGATCCCGATCGCCGAGGAGTTCGGCTGGCTGCGCTCGGATTTCTCACTGGCCATCGCCATCCAGAACCTCGCCTGGGGCATCGGCCAGCCGATCTTTGGCGCCATTTCGGAAAAGATCGGAGACCGCAAGGCGATCTTTCTCGGTGCGCTCCTTTATGCTGGCGGCATGGTGCTCAGCGCCTGGTCGACCACACCGCTCGAACATCAGATCTATGCCTGGGCGGTGGGGTTCGGCATCGCGGGCACCGGCTTTGGCGTGATCCTCGCGGTGGTTGCGCGGGCGTCGAGCGACGACAACCGCTCGATGAGCCTCGCCCTCATCACCGCCGCAGGCAGCGTCGGCCAGGTGATCGGCGCACCGACGGCGGAATGGCTGCTGACCTTCCTGCCCTGGCAACAGGTGTTCATCGTCTTTGCGGTGGCGGTTCTGGCGCTGGTGCTGACCCTGCCGATGTTGCGCGCGCCCGAACCGGCCAGCAAGGCCGAGCTGCAAGAGAGCATGGGCCAGATCCTGTCCCGCGCCTTTCGCGACCCGTCCTATACGCTGATCTTTCTGGGCTTTTTCAGCTGCGGCTATCAGCTCTCGTTCATCACCGCGCATTTCCCCGCCTTCGTGACCGAGATGTGCGGGCCGATCCTGCCCGGCGGCGTACTGCATTCGATGGGGATCACCACCACCTCGGCGCTGGGTGCGGTGGCGATCTCGCTGGTGGGGCTGGCCAATATCGCAGGCACCCTGACGGCGGGCTGGGCGGGCAAGCATTTCCCCAAGAAATACCTGCTTGCCGGTATCTACACCGCCCGGACCGTGATCGGGGCCGCATTCATCCTGCTGCCGATCACGCCGCTGTCGGTGATCCTCTTTTCGGTGGCGATGGGCTCGCTCTGGCTTGCCACCGTGCCGCTGACCTCGGGCCTTGTCGCGCATCTTTACGGGCTGCGCTACATGGGCACGCTCTATGGCATCATCTTCCTCAGCCACCAGCTGGGCGGTTTCCTCGGCGTCTGGCTGGGCGGGCGGATGTACGACCTATACGGCGATTATACCATGGTCTGGTGGATCGGCGTCGGCGTCGGAGCTTTCAGTGCCATCGTCCACCTGCCGATCCGCGAGAACCGGGCGCCAGTGCCCGCATGAACAAAGGGTGGCAGGGTCAGCCCTGCCACTTGTCCAGAATGTAGCGGCTGGTCATCAGGTCCAGATGCGCACCGCCGCCATTCTTGAACACTGTGATGTCGTCGCGCGACGCTTTGAAAGCATCAAGACCGTAGTAATCGGCCACCACATCGGCGCGGGTGATCACCCCATCGGCCAGCGGCATCATCAACTCCCCGATATGGTCCACCGTAGTATCGAAACTGTCGACAAAGATGCGCGCACGGCGCATGGCCTCGTCATCGGCCTCGCGCATGTCGGGCCGATAGGCGCCGATCAGGTTCAGGTGCTGACCCGGGCGCAGCCACTCGCCGCGAATGACCGGCTCGCTCGACATGGTGGCGGTGACGATGATGTCGGCGCGGTGTACCGCCGTGGCCAGATCGTCGACCACCTCCAGCCCGTCATATCGCGCCGCGACCTCCTCGGCCTTGGACCGGGTGCGGTTCCACATCTTCAGGGCCGCCTTGGGGAACCCGGCCCCAAACGCCTCGCACAGCGACAGGCCCACGGTGCCCGCGCCCACCACCAGCACCTCGCGCGCGTCGGGGTCGGCCAGCCGCAGCGCCGCCAGCAGGCTGTCGCCTGCCGTCTTCCACTTGGTCACCAGGTGGAAATCCACGAGCGCCGACAGCGCCCCGTCATGGTCGCTGTAAAGGTTCACGGCCCCGTTGATCATCGGGTCGCCCCACTCGGGGTTGCGCGGAAAGATATTGGCGGTCTTGACCGCAATGCCCAGCCCGTCGATCCAGGCCGACCGCGTCAGCATCGTGTCGGGATCGCGATACAGGAACGTATCGCCGATCTGCGCCTTGGGCAGGCTGTGGCCATCGGCCAGCGCCCGCGTCAGTTCCAGCCAGTCCAGCTTGGCCTCGCCCTCGGCAAAGGGAATATGGGGTATGCTCATGCGGCCTCTCCTTCGGTCAACAGCCCCTCGGCCACCAGGCGCGCGGCCCAGCCCTGAGGCCCGGTGAAATGATGTACCTGCCAGCCGCGCATACGCGCGGCATCGATATTCTCGACCCGGTCATCGGCGAATAGCAAGGTCCCGGGCGCCAGCCCGCAATCATCCTCGACCGCGGCATAGATCGGCGCGTGCGGCTTCACCATCTGCATCCGGCCCGAAACATAGGCCCGGTCGAACTCGGTCAGGAACGGATAGACCGTGCAGGCATAGTCGAAATTCTGCACCCCGAAATTGGTCAGCGCAAAGACCGGCACGCCCTTGTTTCTGAGCGCCCTGAGCAGGCGCACCGAATGCGGGATTTCAGGCGACGCCAGTTCGATCCAGTTGTCGTGCCAATCCCGGATCTGATCGCGCCATTCGGGGTATTTCTCGGCCCAGCCATAAATCGTATCGGTGAAATGATGGCCCTGATCGACCAGGTCGTTCATGCCATGCAGATCGACCTCGGCAAACATCTGTCGCCGCCGCTCCTCGCCCAGAACACGGTCATAATACCGTTCCGGCTGCCACTCGATCAGCACATTGCCGATGTCGAAAACCACCGCCTCGATTGTCATCTGAAATCTCTCTTGCCCTGAATGAATGCAGACCAGCGGCCCTGCGTCGGACTGAACCAAGAGCGGGCCGGATGATCAACCCGAAACATCCGCACCAACCCGCGAAACGAAAAACCCCGGCTGCGCGGGGCAGCCGGGGTTCGATCTGTTGCAAGAGCTGGGTCGCTCAGAGGCCGGTCGACACGTCGATCGTGTTGCCCTCTTCGAGGGTCACATAGGCCTTTTTCACGTCTTTCCGCTTGCCCAGCTGGCCGCGGAAACGCTTGACCTTGCCTTTGGTGACGGTGGTGTTGACCGCCTTCACCTTGACGCCGAACAGCGCTTCGACCGCTTCCTTGATCTGCGGCTTGTTGCTGTCGATCGCCACTTCGAACACCACGGCGCCGTTTTCGGATGCCATGGTCGATTTCTCGGTGATGATCGGCTTGCGGATCACGTCGTAATGTTGTGCTTTCGCGCTCATTTCAGACGAGCCTCCAGTGCTTCGACAGCCGCTTTGGTGAGCACCAGGGTGTCACGCTTGAGGATGTCATAGACGTTTGCGCCCATCGACGGCAGGATATCCAGACCTTCGATGTTGCGCGCGGCGCGGGCGAACCCTTCGTTGACCGCGGCGCCGTCGATGACCAGCGCGCGCTTCCAGCCCAGGTTTGCAACCTGCTTGGCCAGAGCTGCGGTCTTGCCTTCGGATTCGGCGTTCTCGATCACGACCAGTTCACCCGCCTTGGCCTTGGCCGACAGCGCGTGGCGCAGGCCCAGCTTGCGGAACTTCTTGGTCAGGTCGTGGCCGTGCGACCGCGGGGTCGGACCCTTGTAGACGCCACCGTGACGGAAGGTCGGCGATTTGCGCGAGCCATGACGCGCGCCACCGGTGCCCTTCTGGCGGTAGATCTTCTTGGTCGAGTAGCTGACTTCCGACTTGGTCAGAACCTTGTGGGTGCCGGCCTGCGCGTTGTTGCGCTGCCAGCGGACCACGCGGTGCAGGATGTCCGCACGCGGTTCCAGCCCGAACAGGGCTTCGTCCAGGTCGATGTCACCGGCCTTGGAGCCGTCGAGTTTGATCACATCGAGTTTCATGCTTCACCCCCTTCGGCGGGCGCTTCGGCAACAGGTGCTTCGGTTGCGGCCGATTTCACAGCAGCCGGGAAGGGCAGGCCTTCCGGTGCTTTCTTCTTGACGGCATCCTTGACGGTGACCCAGCCGGACTTCGGACCGGGCACGGCGCCCTTGATGAAGACCAGACCACGCTCGGCGTCGGTTTTCACGACTTCGAGGTTCTGGGTGGTAACACGGGCAGCACCCATGTGACCGGCCATCTTCTTGCCCTTGAACACGCGGCCCGGGTCCTGACACTGACCGGTGGAGCCGTGCGAACGGTGGCTGATCGACACGCCGTGCGAGGCGCGCAGACCACCGAAGTTGTGGCGCTTCATGGCACCGGCGAAACCCTTACCGATCGAGGTCCCCGACACGTCGACCTTCTGGCCGGTCAGGAAATGCTCGGCCGAGATCTCGGCGCCAACTTCGATCAGCGCGTCTTCGGACACGCGGAACTCGGCCAGCTTGCGCTTGGGCTCGACCTTCTGTGCGGCGAAGTGGCCGCGCATGGCCTTGGACACGCGCTTGATCTTGGGGGTGCCTGCACCCAGCTGAACGGCGGTATAGCCGTCCTTCTCGGTGGTGCGCTGGGCGACGACCTGCAGGTTGTCCAGCTGAAGAACGGTCACAGGGATCTGCTTGCCGTCTTCCATGAACAGCCGGGTCATGCCGACTTTCTTTGCGATAATACCGGAACGCATTCTCTACCCTCCGATCTTACGACTGCAGCTTGATCTCGACGTCCACGCCGGCGGCGAGGTCGAGCTTCATCAGCGCGTCCACCGTCTGCGGGGTCGGATCAACGATATCCAGGAGCCGCTTGTGGGTGCGGATCTCGAACTGGTCACGGCTTTTCTTGTCGACGTGAGGGCCACGGAGAACCGTGAACTTCTCGATCTTGTTCGGCAGCGGGATCGGGCCGCGCACTTGCGCGCCGGTCCGCTTGGCAGTGTTGACGATCTCTTGCGTGCTGGCGTCCAGAACGCGATAGTCAAATGCCTTCAGCCGGATACGGATATTTTGGCTTTGCATTGTCATGCCTTTTTGTCAGGCGTTGGGGTTGAGAGGAGGATCCGCGCGCATCGCAAACCCTCGTCGAACCCAAACGGCGGGAATCACCCCGCCGCTAAATTCTCATCGAGAACCCGCGCGCTATACTAGGGGTCGGGATGGCTGACAAGGGGTTTTGGTCCCCGCTGGCGGGATGCGGTCGCTTTTCCCCCAAATACCACCCGCCAAGGGGATTGCGGGCCATGTATCAGCCCTGGGCATCCCTTTGCGCCGCGCGGATCTCGCGCTCCAGCGCGTCAAGAAACCGCGCGCGGTCGGCCTTGGAAAAGGGTTTGCCGCCACCGCCCGCACCCAGCGGGTTGGCCGCACGCAGGTCGGCCATCAGGTCGCGCATCGCCAGTTGCTGGCCGATATTGGCGGGGGTGAAGGCCTCGCCATTGTGGCGCAGCACCCGGGCGCCGGCCTCGACGCATTTGGCGGCCAGCGGAATGTCGGCGGTGATCACCACATCGCCCCGCCCGGCGCGCTCGGCGATCCACATGTCGGCCACGTCCGGCCCATCGGGCACGATCACGGTTTCGACCAGCGGGTTCTGCGACGGGCGCAGCCCCCCGTTCGACACCACCGCCATGCGCAGCCGGTGCCGGGTCGCCACCCGCTCGGCCTCGGCCTTCACCGGACAGGCATCGGCATCGATATAAAGCGTCGTCATTTCTCTTTGGCCGAAGGTTTCTTGTCGGCGGTCTCGGCCTTGCCGTTCTTGCGCTTTACCTTGAACTCCTCGGGGATCGGCATCCGGTTGAACGCATCCAGACCGGCGGTGCGATAGGCCTCGGCCAGGGTGGGATAGTTGAACGTGTTCTGCACGAAATAGTCCACCGTGCCCTTCAGGTTCATCACCGCCTGGCCGATATGGATCAATTCGGTCGCGCCCTCGCCCACGATCTGCACCCCCAGCACGCGGCGGGTCTTGAGGCTCAGAAGCATCTTCAGCATGCCATGTTCCAGCCCCATGATATGCCCGCGCGAGGTTTCGCGGAATCGCGCCACGCCCACCTCGTAGGGGATGCCGCGTTCCTGCAACTCTTCCTCGGACATGCCGCAGGTGGACATTTCGGGCACCGAATAGATGCCATAGGGGAACCACGGGCTTTCCGGCAGGGTCGGCGTTTCCAGCGCGTGACAGGCAGCCACCCGCCCCTGCTGCATCGAGGTCGAGGCAAGCGAGGGGTGCCCGATCACATCGCCGGTGGCATAGATATGAGGCACCGATGTCTGATAGGTCTTGCGATCCACCGTGATCCGGTTGCGGTGATCGGTTTCCAGCCCCACCGCATCCAGGTTCAGGGCCGAGGTCGCGCCCATCCGCCCGGCGGCGAACAGCAGCATCTCGGCCCGGATATGGCGGCCATTGGCCAGGCTGATCTCGATATGGCTGCCGGTATCCTCGATCTTCTCCACCGCAGAACCCAGCCGCAAGTCGACACCGTTCTCGCGGATCTGATGGGTGAATTCCTGGATCAGGGTGCGGTCGATGAAATCGAGAAAGGTCTCGCGCGGTTCGATCAGCGTCACCCGCACATCCAGCGCCGAAAACATGCTGGCATATTCGACCCCGATCACCCCGGCGCCGATCACGGCCAGCGAACGCGGGATCCGCTCCATCTCCAGAAAGTCGTCGCCATCCACCACTGTCTTGCCGTTGAAAGGCACGTAATCGGGGCGATAGGTCTTGGTACCCGTCGCGATCAGGAACTTGGCGGCGGTCAGGCGCGTGGTATCGCCCGCCTCGGTCGCCACCTCGATCTCGTGCGGGCCGACAAAGCGGGCCAACCCGTTCAGCGTGTCGATATGGTTGCGGTTGAACTGATGCTCCAGCACGTCGACCTCGTAATCGAGCGTCATGTGCAGCCGCGCCTTGAGATCCTCGGCGCTGATCCGGTCCTTGACCCGGTAGGAGCGCCCGTAAAAGCTGCGCTCGCGCCAGCCCGACAGGTTCAGCACCGTTTCGCGCAGCGTCTTGGACGGGATGGTGCCGGTATGGACCGAGACACCGCCCAGCCTGTCCTTGCGGTCGATCACCAGCACCCGGCGTTTCAGCTTGCCCGCCTGGATCGCGGCAGCCCGCCCCGAGGGGCCGGAACCGATGATGATCAGGTCATAGTCGAACGTGCTCATGCCGCTGCTCAATCGCGATAGAGCGCTTCGGCATGAAACGAAACGTGGTCTTCCATGAAACTGGAGACGAAGAAATAGGAGTGGTCATACCCCGGTTGCAGCCGCACGGTGGCCTGCTGGCGGCGCTCGGCGATGGCGGCGGCCAGCGCCTCGGGGCGAAGCAGGTCGATGAACTGGTCACTGGTCCCGGTGTCGATCAGAATCGGACCGTCAAAGCCCACCTGTTTCATCATCAATGTCGCGTCATGCTTGGCCCAGGTCGACTCGTCATTCCCAAGATAAGCGGTCAGCTGCTTGCGGCCCCAGTCGCTGCCTGTTGGATTCGAGATCGGCGCGAAGGCCGAAACCGAGCGATAGCGGCCCGGCAGGTTCATCGCCAGCGTCAGCGCCCCGTGCCCGCCCATGGAATGGCCGGTGATCGCCTGCCGCGCAGGGTCGATGGCAAAATGTTCCGCCACCAGCGCGGGCAGTTCCTCGGCCACGTAATCCCACATGCGGAAATGCGGTGCCCAGGGCTCTTGCGTGGCGTTCACATAGAACCCGGCTCCCTGACCAAGATCGTAATCCTCGTGATCCGCAACCCCTTCGCCGCGCGGAGAGGTATCGGGAAAGACCAGCGCGATTCCCTGCTCGGCAGCCCAGCCTTGGGCGCCCGCCTTGACCATGGCGTTTTCATGGGTGCAGGTCAGACCCGACAGATACCACAGCACCGGCACCGGGCCATCCTTGGCCTCGGCCGGCAGGAACAGGCCAAAGGTCATGTCACAGCCGGTTGCAGCAGAGGCATGGCGATAGACACCCTGAATACCGCCGAAACAGGCGTTTTCCGAGACGGTTTCGATCATGACACGGTCCTTTCCCACTGGTTCCCCGTCATGGCTAGCGGCCCGGAGACCAGAGGTAAAGCATGCTGGCCCGTCCGCCCCGTCTTTTTACGGCACTCAGTGATAGCGTAGCGGCCCGCTTGACTTGCCCCCGGCCTGCGCCTTTGATCGCGGCAACCGCAGGAGGTGACATGCAAAACCCATTCGATCAGGAACTTCAGGACCGTCTCGTGCGCTATGCCGCCATCGACAGCCAGAGCGACGAGACTGCGCCCGCTTCACCCAGCACCGCCTGTCAGTTCGACATGCTGCACCTGCTGCGTGACGAGCTGGTCGAAATGGGCGCCAAGGATGTGGAACTGACCGACTATGGCGTCGTGCTGGCCACCATTCCCGGCACTGCGCCGGAGCCAACCGTCGGCTTTCTGGCCCATGTGGACACCGCACCGCAATTCAACGCCAGCGGCGTGAAGCCGCGCGTGATCAGCGGCTATAACGGTGGCGACATCACCTTTCCCGACGATCCCGCGCTGGTGCTGTCTCCCGCCGAGCACCCCTATCTGGCGGAAAAGATCGGTCACGACCTGATCACCGCCTCGGGCACCACGCTCTTGGGCGCCGATGACAAGGCCGGGGTGGCCATCGTCATGACCATGGCTCGGCATCTGCTGAACAACCCTGATATCGCGCGCGGCCCGATCCGAGTGGCCTTTACCCCCGACGAGGAAATCGGGCGCGGGGTGAGCGAGCGTCTGCCCGCCGATCTGCGCGCCGATTTCGCCTATACGCTGGATGGCGGGCAGGTGGGAGAGATCGAATACGAAAGCTTCTCGGCCGACCGCGCGGTGGTGACGGTGACGGGCGTGTCGATCCATCCCGGCTGGGCCAAGGAGAAGATGGTCAACGCCATCCACCTTGCCTCGAAGATCGTGCAGACGCTGCCCCAGGCGACAATGACCCCCGAAACCACCGACGGGCGCGACGGTTTCATCCACGCCACCGATATGGAGGGCGGCTCGTCCGAGATGGTGATCAAGTTCATCCTGCGCGATTTCGAGCGGGACGGGCTGGCCGCCAAGGGAGAGCTGCTGCGCCAGGTCTGCGCCGCCGTTCAGGCAGGCGAGCCGCGCGCGGCGATCAAATGCGAGATCTATCCGCAATACCGCAATATGCGCTATTGGCTGGAAAAGGACATGACACCGGTCGAGCTGGCCCGCGCGGCGGCCGAGGCCGAAGGGGTCGCGCCGATCTCGGTCCCGATCCGGGGCGGCACCGACGGCTCGCGCCTGACCGAGATGGGGGTGCCGACGCCCAATGTCTTTACCGGCATGCAATGCATCCACGGACCGCTGGAATGGATTTCGGTACAGGACATGGCGACCGCCACCCGCACCTGCCTGACGCTGGCGCAGATGGCGGCAAAGGGCTGAGGTGTGGGCACGCGAGACCTGATAGCCGAACGCGACAAGTTTGCGGCCCTGCACCCGGAAACCCGCCGTCTTGTGAATGGCCGCGACTGGGGCGTGATCCGGGCAGGACAGCGCGGCCCCGCGCTGGTGCTGATCCCCGGCACGCTGGGCCGGGCCGACATCTTCTGGCAACAGATCGCGGTGCTGTCGAAGGAGGCACGGATCCTCGCGGTGAGCTATCCGGCCTCGGGCGGGATCAGCGATTGGGCGGCGGATTTGGCGCAGATGATCGCGGATGCCGAAATGCAGGGCGGGACCGTTCTCGGCTCGTCGCTGGGCGGCTATCTGGCACAATATCTGACCGCCACCGAACCGGCGCTGTGCGGCGGGCTGGTGGCGGCCAACACGCTGGCCTCGGTTCGCGGGATCGACCAGGTGCCACCCTATGCGCTGGACCTTGTCACCACGCCAATCCACGACCTGCGCGCCGGGTTCGAGGCCGGGCTGTCCACTTGGCAAACGCCCGACCACCCCTATCGCGATCTGGCGCCTCTCTTGCTGCAAGAGGTGCGCGGACGCATTCCCGAAGATGAGCTGCGCGCGCGATTGCAGGCGCTGAAAACCGCGCCGGACCTGCCCGCGCAAAGCCTGCCCCGCGACCGCATCTTTACCGTCCAAAGCGATGACGACCATCTGATCTCACCACCGATGCGCGAGAGCCTGCGCGCCGCGCTGGACCCTGAACGTGCATACAGGTTCCGGGCGGCCAGCCACTTTCCCTATGTCACCCGTCCCGACGCCTATACCGCGTTGCTGCGCGACGTGCTGGGTCTGTCCGTCGATCACGCGATCTGGCCTGCCGGAGAGGAAAGTCTGTCATGAAGATCATAACCGCCGAAGAAATCCGCCAGCACTTGCCGATGCGCGACGCCATCGAGGTGGTGGAACTGACGATGATCCGGGTCTCGGACGGGCAGGCCAACCTGCCGCTGCGCATGGTGATGGACATCGACGGCACCAACCGTCTGGGCGTGATGCCCGGCGCGCTAAGCGATCCCACGCTCTATGGCATCAAGGTTCTCAGCTTGTTTCCCGGCAACCCCGCCAAGGGGCTCAGTTCGCATATCGGTACGGTGCTGCTGTTCGATGCCGAGACCGGACAGCCCCGGGCGGCACTGGATGCCGATGCGATCACCGCTATCCGCACCGCCGCCGCAACCGCCGTTGCAACCCGAGCCCTGGCGCGGCCTGATGCACGGGTGCTGGCGCTGATCGGCACGGGCGAACAGGCTGAAAGCCATATCGAGGCGCTGACGGTGGTTCGCGAGATTGCCGAGATCCGGGTTGCCGGGCGCAGCCCCGAGCGCGCCAATGCATTTGCCCAGCGCATGGCCGATCGTTATCCCGGCATCAGGTTCACCGCCGCCGCCACTGCCGAACAGGCGGTCAATGGGGCCGATATCGTCTGCACGCTGACCTCATCGCCCTCGGTTGTGCTGCACGGCGACTGGATCGGGCCGGGCACGCATGTGAACGCGGTCGGCGCCTCGATCCCTTCGATGCAGGAAATTGACGAGGCGCTGCTGTTGAAATCAGGGCTGTTCGTCGATTATCGACCCTCGGCCTTTGCCCAGGCGCGCGAGATCATCTCGGCGCTGGAAACGGGCGCGATGAGCGAGGCGCATGTCAGGGGCGAGATCGGAGAAGTGCTCGCGGGCAAGGTTCCGGGGCGCCCCGACACCGATGCAATCACGCTTTACCGCTCGCTTGGCATCGCCGCGCAGGATCTGGCCTGCGCCGATCATGTCTGCCGCACCATCAGCCAGCCGTCGTCCATCTGATTGTGACATAGCCGGTATTCCCTGCATTCGTTCCGTCAGGCATGGACAAATGCGCCTCTCTTCGTTAGATGGCCCAATCTTTGCGCCGGGGTGAGTCCCGCGCCCTATTGGACATTCCCCTGATGACTTCCCCCCTTCTCGATGCCCTCGCCAAGCGCGGCTTCGACACGCTGACCGATGTGCAACAGGCGGTCACCGACCCCGCATTGGCCAGCGCCGACCTGCTTGTCTCGGCCCGGACCGGATCGGGCAAGACCGTGGGCTTTGGCCTGGCCATCGCCCCCACCCTGTTGGGTGAGACCGAAACACTGGGCCCGCCCGCCGCGCCGCTGGCGCTGGTCGTGGCCCCCACCCGCGAGCTGGCCTTGCAGGTCAGCCGCGAGCTGACATGGCTGTTCGCCAAGGCGGGCGGCCGTATCGCCACCTGTATCGGCGGCATGGATGCCCGCACCGAGCGCCGGGCGCTGGAGCGCGGCGCCCATATCGTCGTCGGCACGCCGGGTCGCCTGCGTGATCACATCACGCGTGGCGCGCTTGATCTGGCCGATATCCGCGCGGTGGTGCTGGACGAGGCCGACGAGATGCTTGACCTCGGCTTTCGCGAAGACTTGGAATTCATGCTGGGCGAGGCACCCGAAGACCGCCGCACCCTGCTGTTCTCGGCAACCGTCTCTCCGGCCATCGCGGAACTGGCCAAGACCTATCAGCGCCAGGCCGCGCGCATTTCGACGCTTGGGGGCGAACGCCAGCATGCCGATATCTCGTATCAGGCGGTGCAGGTTTCGGGTGGCGACGGTGAACATGCGATCATCAACCTGCTCAGGTTCCACGATGCGCCCACTGCCATCGTATTCGCCAATACCCGCGCCGCCGTGGCGCGGCTGACCGCACGTCTGGCCAATCGCGGCTTTGCTGTGGTCAGCCTGTCCGGAGAGCTGAGTCAGGACGAGCGCAGCCATGCACTGCAGGCCATGCGCGACGGGCGCGCCCGGGTCTGCGTCGCCACCGACGTGGCCGCGCGCGGCATCGACCTGCCCAATCTCGACCTGGTGATCCATGCCGATCTGCCGACCAATACCGAAGGGCTCTTGCACCGGTCGGGCCGCACCGGACGCGCCGGGCGCAAGGGGATTTCGGCGCTGATCGTGCCGGACAAGATTTCCAAAAAAGCATCACGCCTGCTGAAATGGGCCAAGATCGAGGCCGAATGGACCCAGGCCCCCACGCCCGAGGACATTCTGGCCAAGGACGAAGCGCGGCTCCTCTCCGATCCGCTCTGGACCGATCCGGTCGAGGACGAGGAAACCCGCATCGCCGCCGGCCTGATGGAACAATTCACGCCCGATCAGATCGCTGTGGCCTGTCTGCGTCTATACCGTGCCGGGTTGACCGCGCCCGAGGAACTGAACCAGCCACCCGCGCGCAGCGCGGCCTCGGCGGCGGCCAGTTTCGGCCCGTCGCGCTGGATCTCGCTGTCGGTCGGACGCGAACAGCGGGCCGAACCGCGCTGGCTGCTGCCGCTGTTGTGCCGGGCCGGCAATCTGGAGAAAAGCCAGATCGGCAAGATCACCATGCAGGCGCAGGAAACCCATGTCGAACTGGCCGAAGCGGCGGTTCAGGGGTTCCTCGACCAGATCGGCCCGTCCGGTGTCGTCGAGGGTGAGATCACCGCGCGACTGCTCGATAGCCCTCCCGCCGACACTCCGCGCGCGCGCGCGCCCAAGAAGAGCCGTGACCGTGATTTCGAACGGCCTGCTCGGCCTGCTCCAAGAACACCGCGCGCGCCCAGAACGGAAACCGCATCTGAAGCTTCGCATGATGTCCGGGCCCAGGACCGGACGGAAGCGAAGAATCCTGCCTCCGAACCTGCGGCACCCCGGAGCAAGCCAAAGCCGGATAACGGGACCAGGGACAAAGGCGCGAGGCCTGCTAGGGCCGTGACACCCAAGCCGTCGAAACCGGCCTACGCTCGGTCAAAGCCGGAGGGACGGCCGGACCATACGCCCAAGCGTCCGTCCAAGCCCGGCAGCGCCAAGGCGTTCCGTCCAGTGCGATCTGACGAAGCCAAACCGCGTCAGTCCGAGAGCGGGCTGGGAGAAAAACGATATCGTGCGGATGCGCCCAAGGGCGCCAAACCCTTTCGTTCGGACAAGCCGCAGGGTGGTGGAGACAGACCCAATCGCTCTGGCAAGCCACTGGGCAGCGGCGCAAGGCCTTACCAATCGGACAAATCGGATCCCGGCAAGTCGTTTCGCAAAAAGAACGCAGACGCAGCTAAATCCAACCGCCCGGGCAAGCCCTTTGCACGGCCAGCGGGAAAGCCGCTGAACAAGGGTGGTGATGCACCGCCGCGCCGCAAGAAATGACGACAGTACCCGCCGACGACAGTCGGCGGGTGTTCAGAGCTCTACATCGGGAAGGCTGTCAAAGGCCGATTTCAGGGCCGTTCCCCAACCCGAGGAAATGGCCTGGAAATAAGGGTCGTCAGCGTCGATCCGGCGGGACAGGCCACGCGCGCAACTGCCTTCCTCGTAGAGTTGCAGGTCCAGCGGCAGACCCACCGAAAGGTTGGCCTTTATCGTCGAATCGAAACTCACCAGCAGCAACTTGACCGCCGCCTCGAAACTCATGTCCGGCTCGTAGGCGCGCACCAGGATCGGGCGGCCATACTTGGTCTCGCCGATCTGGAAATACGGCGTGTCCTCGCCCGCTTCGATGAAATTTCCCTCGGGGTAGATCAGGAAGAGACGCGGCGGGCTGCCCGCAATCTGCCCCCCCACGATCAGGGTCGCGTTGAACGCCGCGTCCGCGCGCTGCCCTTCTTCCGAGTTCGCGGCAATCACCTCGCGCAGGGTCTGACCGACCAATTGCGCCACCTGAAACATGGTTGGCGCCTCCATGATCGAGGGCTTGCGGTCGGCGGGTGCCTTGGTACGTTCCTCAAGGATCGAGATCACCGACTGTGTGGTCGCCAGGTTGCCTGCGGTCAGGATGGTGATGCAACGCTCGCCTTGGTTCTCGAAGGTGAACATCTTGCGAAAGGTCGAGATGTTGTCGACACCGGCGTTGGTGC
The DNA here is from genome assembly GCF_021405525.1 of Ruegeria pomeroyi. Taxonomy (GTDB): domain Bacteria; phylum Pseudomonadota; class Alphaproteobacteria; order Rhodobacterales; family Rhodobacteraceae; genus Ruegeria_B; species Ruegeria_B alba. The sequence continues at coordinate 258,730 of NZ_JAGQAG010000001.1, read as the reverse complement.
GCGTGTCAGACATGAAGACAAGCCCGCGTTCGAGCCGCATCCCTACGCAATATGTCATCGCATGCCTTTACTGCTGCTGGACCTGAACCTGCACCGAAAGCGCTTCGCCCGCAGTGCCGAATCGTGTTCCAGATACCGGAGCAGCCTCGGCATAGTCCAGACCGGTTGCGGCCCTGACATATCGAGTGTCTGGGGAAATGCCGTTCGAGACATCAAAACCGACCCATCCAAGCCCTTCGATCCAGGCCTCGGCCCAGGCGTGGGTTGCTTCCTGATCGATGCGATCGTTCATCATCAGGTAACCGGACACGTAGCGGGCCGGAACATCCAGATGCCGACAGCAAGCAATGAAGACATGGGAATGGTCCTGACACACGCCATGCCCGGCATCCAGCACGTTTTCCGCGCTCCAGCCGACATCGGAACGTCCGGTCTCATAGGCCACCGCCGCGCGGATCGCTGCTGAAAGACCATGCAGCCAGGCAAGGCTTCCGGGTTCACCCTCGACACAGCTTGCCAAGCGACGCACCAGCGGCCCGGCACGGGTTACATCGGTCGAACGCAGAAACATCCACATCGGCATGAACCCACCATGCTGGCCGATCACGCCATGGTTGTCCTCTACCTCTACCGTCCCTTCGCAGTGCACCGTGATCTCGGTCGTGCCCGCGTCGAAACTGATCAGATCGACGGTATTGTGGTGCTGGTCCTCGAAGCTCAGCTGCTTCTGGCCACCCTCCACACGTACCGTCCAGTCAAGGACCGTCTGCCCATGCCCGGTCTTTGGCGTCAAGCGCAGCTGTTGCAGGGCATAGGGCACCGGCTCATCATATGTGTAGTGGGTGGTATGATTGATCTTGAGGCGCATGGGTCAGTTATAGAACCTGTAATCGATTTCCGTCTGGCCACCGAGAGCGGATAGCGACTTGAGGAAATCGGTGATGAACTCGTGCAGCCCCATTTCGATGATTTCATCGATGTCACGGGACATGGTGTGATCGGCCAGCTGGTCGCACATCGAATGACAGCGCAGCCGCACGCCGTAATCGTCCGCCAGATAGCCAAGGTTCGACCGTATCTTGTCGACGCAGAATGCAAGACTGCGCGGCATGCGGCGGTCAAGGATCAGGAACTGGGCGATCTCACGCGGGCGAGGGTCCTGGCCAAAGGTCATGTGAAATCCGCCCTCGGCGGAAACAGACCGCAAGATCGTCTGCCATTGCACGTTGTCCAACGAACTGCCCACCGAAACGACCGAAGGCAGCAGCACATAGTATTTCACATCAAGGATTCGCGCGGTGTTGTCCGCACGTTCGATGAAGGTGCCGATCCTGGCAAAATCGTAGATGTCATTGCGAAGCATCGTGCCGTGCATCGCCCCGCGCACAAAGGCCGAGCGTTGGCGGATCAGGGTCAGAACGTCGGGCAGATCGCGCTCCGGCACCTTGCGCTTCAGGGCCTCTTTCAGCGTCATCCAGTTTTCGTTGACGCTTTCCCAGGCCTCCCGCGTCAATGCCGTCCGGACCGTCTTGCCGTTGTTGCGCGCGGCTTCGGCCATGTTGAGCACGGACGAGGGATTGTCCTTGTCCCGCAGCATCCAGTCGATGGCGCCGTCGCGGGTAACCTCGGAACCATGGGTTTCGACATAGCCGGCATATGCGCCGGCCGATTGCAGCACGCTGGTCCATTCATCGTCGACCGAACCTGACCTGGTCAGCGCGATGCGCTGGCCTGCCTCGATCAGGCGCGCGGTATTCTCGGAGCGCTCGAGATAGCGGAACATCCAGAAGAGCCCGCCGGCGGTCTTTCCCAGCATGTTCTAGTCCTCCAGCACCCAGGTGTCCTTGGTGCCGCCGCCCTGCGACGAGTTCACCACCAGACTGCCCTTTTTCAGCGCCACACGGGTCAGCCCGCCGGGGGTGATGTCGACCCCCTGAGGCGATACCAGCACGAAGGGGCGCAGATCCACATGGCGTGGCGCCAACCCCGCCTTGGTAAAGATCGGGACGGTCGACAGCGACAAGGTCGGCTGGGCGATATAGTTGCCCGGATTGGCGATCAGCTTCTTGCGGAACTCGTTTACCTCGCGCTTGGAGGCGGTGGGACCGATCAGCATTCCATAACCACCCGACCCATGTACTTCCTTGACCACCAGCTCGGTCAGGTTGTCCAGCACATAGGCCAGGCTGTCGGGTTCGTTGCAGCGCCAGGTCGGCACGTTCTTCAACAGTGCCTTTTCCCCTGTATAGAACTCGACGATATCCGGCATGTAGGAATAGATTGCCTTGTCATCGGCGATCCCTGTTCCCGGAGCGTTGGCGATGGTTATGCCGCCAGCGCGGTAAACATCCATGATGCCGGGTATGCCCAAGGCCGAGTCGGGGCGGAAATTGAGAGGGTCGAGGAAATCGTCGTCGACCCGTCGATACAGGACATCAATGGTCTTGTAGCCGCGGGTCGTGCGCATCGCCACGCGCCCGTCAATCACCCGCAGGTCGTGCCCCTCGACCAGTTCCACACCCATCTTGTCGGCAAGGAAGCTGTGTTCGTAATAGGCCGAGTTGTAGATGCCCGGCGTCAGCACCGCGACGGTAGGCTTGTCCGAGGCGGAGGCGGGCGCACATGCCGAGAGCGACCGGCGCAGTTGCCGGGGATAGTTCTGTACCGCTTGCACCCGGTTCTGCGAGAACAGCTCGGGAAACATGTGCAGCATGGTTTCCCGGTTCTCCAGCATATAGCTGACGCCCGAGGGGGTGCGCGCGTTATCCTCGAGCACAAAGAACTCGTCCGGGCCCGTCCGCACCAGGTCGATACCGACGATATGGGTGTACACCCCGCCCGGCGGCGAGACCCCGATCATCTGCGGCAAGAATGCTTCATTGCGCGAAATCATCTCGGCTGGCAGACGACCCGCCCGCACGATCTCCTGGCGGTGATAGATGTCATGCAAAAAGGCGTTGATCGCGCGGACCCGCTGTTCGATCCCGCGCGCCAGTCGCGACCATTCGCGACCAGAAATGATACGCGGGATGATATCGAAGGGGATCAACCGCTCTGCGGCCTCGGCACGTCCATATACGTTAAAGGTGATGCCGGTCAGACGGAACAGCCGTTCAGCCTCTGCCTGTTTCTTGCGCAGGCGACCCGGATCTTCTTGCTCGAACCAACCGTTGAAATCGGAATAGGCCTCGCGCAGCGCGCCGTCCCGTCCCCACATTTCATCAAAAATCGCGTTTTCCATGAAAGCAAGTCTATGCAGGTCAAGGGAAAACACAATCTCCGTTTTGCGGTCAACGGCACCGTCATGGGCAACTGCCAAATAACAGTGCAATCTTACCGGCTCAGGGTTCAGAGCCCGAGCACATCGACCATGTCGTATTGGCCGGGGGCCTTTCCCTGACCCCAGAGCGCGGCCTTGAGCGCGCCGCGCGCAAACACTGCCCTGTCAGTGGCCACGTGGCGCAGCACGATCCGCTCGCCCGGGGCGGCGAACAGCACGTCATGTTCGCCCACGATGTCGCCGCCACGAATGGCGTGAAACCCGATATGGCCGCGCTGGCGCGCGCCGGTGATGCCATCGCGGGCACGGTCGGCCACATCGTCCAGACGCACGCCGCGCCCTTCGGCGGCGGCCTCGCCCAGCATCAGCGCGGTCCCCGAGGGCGCATCGACCTTGTGATGGTGATGCGCCTCGATCACCTCGATATCGAAATCCTCGTCCAGCGCGGCGGCCACCTTCTTGGTCAGCTGTACCAGCAGGTTGACGCCAAGGCTCATGTTGCCCGCCCGCACGATCACCGCATGACGCGCCGCCGGTTCCAGCGCCGCGATCTGTTCCGCCGTCATGCCGGTGGTGCCGATCACATGCACGCAACGCGCCTGCGCCGCGAGGGCGGCAAATTCCAGCGTCGCGGCAGGTGCGGTGAAGTCGATCACCGCCTGCGCCTGGGCAAATGCCTCAAGCGGGTCGTCGGTCACCGCAACACCCAGCGCCTGACCGCCCATCGCCTCGCCCACATCGCGCCCGATCCAGTCGTGCCCGGGGCGTTCCAGCGCGCCCACCAGCCGCACCTTGTCGCTGTCGGTGACGGTCCGTACCAGCATCTGGCCCATGCGTCCCGAAGCGCCGGTGATCACGATACCTGGAATATGGGTCATGGCTTGGTCCTTCTTTTCCTGCGCGTGATGCCTCCTACCGTGTTCGGCACCGCTTGGCAAAGCCTCGCTTTGCGCTTAGATCGAAGCCATGGCAAAGAACAAGTTCCACGATGGCCCCGGCCCGTCGCAGCGTCAGCTGCGTGTCGGCGAAGTGATCCGCCGCACCCTGTCCGAGGTGCTGGCGCGCGGCGACGTGCATGACCCCGACCTGAACCGGATGTCGATCACAGTGGGCGAGGTACGCACCTCTCCCGACCTCAAGATCGCCACCGCCTATGTGCTGCCGCTGGGTGGCAAGGGGCAAGAGGACGTGGTGCAACTGCTGTCCCGCAACAAGGGAGAGCTGCGCCGGGTGATCGGCAAGAAGCTGGGGTTGAAATTCACCCCCGACCTTCGGTTCCGGCTCGACGAGACATTCGACCGGCTCGACGATACAAGGCGGTTGTTCGATCAGGACGCGGTGCGCCGCGATCTGGACGAGTGATCCGGGCGGCGGCTGTCCTCGCCCTGTTGACCGGCGCATGTCAGGCAGCGGCGATGGATTGCCGCGACCTGACCCATGACGGCAACCTTTATACCGTGTGCGAGGTGGATGCCCGCAACGCGGACCTGCGGTTGTTTCTCAATGACGCGGACGGGACACTGCTGGGTCAGTTTTCGACCGTCGATCAGACCCTGCGGGCCGAAGGGAAGCGGCTGGCCTTCGCCATGAACGCGGGCATGTATCACGACGACCGCTCGCCTGTCGGCCATTATGTCGAGAACGGGGTCGAGCAAAAGCGGGTGATCGCCAATGCCGGGCCGGGTAATTTCGGCCTGTTGCCGAACGGGGTGTTCTGCCTGCGTCCGGGCCGGGCGGATGTGATCGAGACACTCGACTATCAGGCCGCGAAACCGGATTGCCGCTTTGCCACCCAATCCGGGCCGATGCTGGTGATCGATGGCGCACTGCACCCGCGATTCCTGCCCGATTCGACCTCGCGCTATATCCGCAACGGGGTTGGCACCAGCGCCGATGGCACACGCGCCGTATTTGCAATCTCGGGAAACTCGGTGACGTTTCACGAATTCGGAACCCTGTTCCGCGATGTACTGAAAACGCCAAACGCGCTCTATTTCGACGGCAATATCTCGCGCCTTTACGCGCCGTCGCTGAACCGTGCCGATCTGGGCTTTTCCATGGGCCCGATCGTTGGCGTCGCGGTCGACGATCGCTGAACCGCACCCGCGCGGCACAAATTGACAGCCCGGCCCGGATCAGATAGGTCGCGCGCCTCAGATCTGGACGAGGGCAGGATGGCACGCAAACGCAAGGGACGCGACATTTCGGGATGGCTGGTGGTGGACAAGCCCGCCGGCATGACCTCGACCGCCGTCGTCAACAAGGTCCGCTGGGCGCTGGGCGCCAACAAGGCCGGTCATGCCGGAACCCTCGACCCCGAGGCCACCGGCGTTCTGGCCATCGCGCTGGGAGAGGCGACCAAGACGGTTCCCTATATCACCGACGCGCTCAAGGCCTATGTCTTTACCGTGCGTCTGGGCCAGGCCACCAATACCGACGATGCCGAGGGCGAGGTGATCGCCTCTAGCGACCTGCGCCCCACGGATGAACAGATCAAGGAAGCGCTGGCACCGTTCCTGGGCGATATCATGCAGGTGCCGCCCAAGTTCTCGGCGGTCAAGATCGATGGCCAACGCGCCTATAAGCTGGCCCGCGACGGCGAGGATGTGGAACTGGCCGCCCGCCCGCTCTGGGTCGAGGAACTGTTGATGGTGGATCGGCCCGACGCCGACCACGTTGTACTGGAGATGACCTGCGGCAAGGGCGGCTATGTCCGCTCGATCGCCCGCGACCTGGGTACCGCGCTGGGCTGTCACGGCCATGTGCGCGAACTGCGCCGCATCTGGTCGGGCCCGTTCGAGGCCGAGGACGGTATCACGATCGAGCAGATCGACGAGATGGCCAAGACGCCGGAACTCGACAGCTATCTGCGCCCGCTAGAGGAGGGTCTGGCCGACCTGCCCGAGCTGAAATGCAGCCCCGAAGGCGCCCAGCGCCTGCGCAACGGCAATCCCGGCATGGTCTATCCCGGTGACGCCGAATATGGCGACGAGGCCTGGGCCTCGTTCGAGGGGCGCGCGGTGGCGGTGGGGGTATACAAGTCCGGCGAGCTGCACCCGTCGCGAGTCTTCGCCTTGTCCGAGTAACCTCCGGGGCGTGACGCAAGGCGCAGCGCGTGCTAGGCCACGCCCATGATCACCCGTACCCATACCAAGGGCGACGCACCGTCGACCGCCATCTATTCCGACTGCGAGCGCTACCGCTACAGCCTGACCCGTGTCTGGGACCCGGCCGGGCGCAAGGCGCTGTTCGTGATGCTGAACCCCTCGACCGCGACCGAGGTGCAAAACGATCCAACGGTTGAACGCTGCGAGCGGCGGGCGCGCACGCTGGGCTTTGGCGCCTTTCAGGTGACCAATATCTTTGCCTGGCGCGACACCGATCCCCGCAAAATGCGCGCCGCCGCCGATCCGGTCGGGCCAGAGAACGATGCGGCCATCCTGGCGGGCACCGAATGGGCAGATCAGATCGTCGCCGCCTGGGGCACGCATGGCACCCATCTGGACCGTGGACCAGCGGTCGAACGCCTGCTGCGCGGCACCGGGCTGCCGCTGTTCCATCTGGGTCTGACCAAGGACGGGCATCCCAAGCATCCGCTTTATATCGGCTATGCCCAGCAACCTGCGCTCTGGCCTGAACCCGGCACTCGTTAACCATCCATCCTGAACAGCTTTGACGAACCCCTTGCAATCGTGGGATATTTGCGGACAGGGGCGACGCGTGTCTGGAGTAGTGGGATGTTGATGCTCGCAGGTCTGTTGGGGCTGGCCGCTGTTGGCGGTGTCGTTCTCATGACGGGAGGGGACGAAGACGATGAGGAGCTGCTGTCGGCAGAGGACCAGCAGGATAGCGATAGCACCGAAACGCTGAGCATGGTTTCCGGCGGTGTGCTGCCTGAACCTCTTTTGATGGCAGACGCCATCGTCGGCGGTAACGGGCAGGTCCAGTCCGGTGGTGACCAGGGCGATATTCTGACCGGCGAGGACGGGGACGATCAGATCAACGGGTATGATCTGGACGACACCATAGCCGGGGCCGATGGAAACGACACGCTGCATGGCGCCGGCGGGAATGACGAGATCCGCGGCGAAGGCGGGTTCGACCTGTTGCATGGCGAAGATGGTGACGACAGCCTGGATGGCGGCGCAGGCAATGACAACCTGTTCGGCCATTTCGGAGACGACAAGATGCAAGGCGGCAGTGGCGACGACACGCTTTATGGCGGTCAGGATGACGACCTTCTGGATGGTGGCGACGACAACGACGCTTTGCATGGCGGATATGGCGACGACACCCTGTCCGGCGACGCGGGTCGGGACAGCTTGTTCGGCGGTTTCGGCAATGATCTGATCCTCGGGGTCGAAAGTGGAGCCAATGCTATGCTTCCGCACACCGAACAGGAGGTCGACTATCTCAATGGCGGACAAGGTGACGACACAATTTGGGCCGGTGCTGGCGACATCGTCACCGGTGGCGACGGAGAGGACGATATCCTCTTGAGTGATTGGCCGTCAGGCGGAGAGGCGGTCGAGGTCATGGACTTTGATCCAGCGGAAGACCGTTTGATGGTAATCTGGGATGGCCCGGAAGGGCAGAGCCCGGACATTGAGATCAGCAAAGACGCCGAGAACCCTGAAATCAGCCGAGTCATGGTGGATGGACACGAGGTTGCGCTGCTGCGTGGTGGCGAGCCGAGCGATATTAATGATATCGTACTGGTCCGTCCGGGCGACCTGCCCCTGGCCGGAACTGCGGCCTGAGCTGCGCCCGCAGAAAGCCTTTGCCCTCTCGTTCTTTTCCGCGTATACGCGCGCATCCGCAGCGGAATCGCTCTGATGCGGAAACTCTCCATGGGCCTGTGCTGGACGACATCCCGGCCTGCGCCATTCACTCTAACCTGACAAGGAGACCCCGATGTCGATCACTGCCGAAGAAAAAGCACGCGTGATGAAGGAATATGGCACCAAGGACGGCGACACCGGTTCGCCCGAAGTCCAGGTCGCCATCCTCAGCTCGCGCATCGCGACCCTGACCGAGCATTTCAAAACCCACAAGAAAGACAACCACGGTCGCCGTGGTCTGCTCAAGCTTGTGGCCCAGCGCCGCAAGCTGCTGGACTATCTAAAGGGCAAGGACGAAGCTCGCTATCAGTCGCTGATCGAGCGTCTGGGCCTGCGCCGCTAATCGGGTCCGAGATCGGATTTGGGAAAGCGCCCGCCTCTGGCGGGCGTTTTTCATTTGGCCGCTTGCCCCTGTCAGGCCCCGTAACGCGCCAGAAATGTATCGACGGCAGCCAAGGCCACATCATCAATCTCAGACTTGGTAAACCGCGTTTGGATGCCGAATACCGCACGCGTCCACAGGCGCGTCTTGCAAAGCTCCGAAAACTGTTCTGCGGCCATCGGAATGTCATCGATTTCCAATTCGCCCTTCGCTACCGCCTTTTCCAGATATTCGCAGATCTGGCGCTGGCCGTTCTCAGGCCCCGCTGCATAGAAGGCACGCGCCAGTTCGGGGAAGCGTTCTCGCTCGGCCAGGCAGATACGAAATACCTGCTGAGCGAAATCCGAAATCAGGAACGCCACCAGTTGCGTCGCGGTGATGGTCAGCACCTCGCGCGCGGGCCGGGTTTCATCGATCATTGACAGGATACGTTCGGCCATCAGCTGGCATTCATTCTGTGCCACTTCGACGAACAACAGGCGCTTGTCGGGAAAATAGCTGTAAAGAGTCGCCTTGGACACACCGGCCGCCCGCGCGATGTCATCGACATTGGCGCCTTCGAACCCATCGTTCATGAACACGTCGCGCGCGCCCCTGAGCACTTGGCCGAATTTGCGTCCTGTGCGCAGAATGGTCGAAGCCTGGGTCATTCCGTCTCCGCTGATGTTCGGTTTGTTAACCTATTTTGCGGCGGCTGTAGTTTCAACGATTCGGACGAAACCGGTTGCAAGCAAGGGCGCGCACGCTATCTTGGAATCATTCTAATTTGAGGTCGAGCATGCGGTTTCTATCCTATCGCAAACACTTTCGCGATCTGTCAGAACAAGAGGTGATCGCCTTGGCGATCTCCTCCGAAGAGGACGATGCGCGCATTTACCGCTCTTACGCCGAGATGCTGCGCGCCGATTTCCCCGCCACGGCCAAACTGTTCGACGGCATGGCCGCCGAAGAGGATCAACACCGGGTCCAACTGATCGCCCTGCATGAACGGCGCTTTGGCGCGGTGATCCCGCTGATCCGGCGCGAGCATGTCGCTGGGTATTATGCGCGCAGGCCCGTCTGGCTGGTCGAAAACCTCGGGATCGAACGAATTCGCACCGAGGCAACAGCGATGGAGCGCGATGCCGAGCGATTTTATCTGGCCGCCGCCGCCCGCTCGACCGATGCCGCCACCCGCAAGTTGCTGGGAGATCTGGCCGCCGCAGAGGCGGGGCATCAGGCCACCGCGTCCGATCTTGAATCGACCCATCTGGACGACGAGACCCGCGCGACAGAGGAAGCAACCGCGCATCGCCAGTTCATCCTGACCTGGGTACAGCCGGGACTGGCCGGGCTGATGGACGGGTCGGTGTCGACACTGGCACCGATCTTTGCCACCGCATTCGCCACTCAGGACACCTGGACCACCTTTCTGGTCGGTGTCGCTGCATCGGTCGGGGCCGGCATCTCGATGGGCTTTACCGAGGCCGCCTCGGACGATGGCGAATTGTCGGGCCGGGGCTCTCCGGTCAAGCGCGGCTTTGCCTCGGGCATCATGACGACGCTGGGTGGGTTGGGCCATGCCTTGCCCTATCTGATCCCCGATTTCTGGACCGCGACCAGCATCGCGATCTTGATCGTGTTTTTCGAGCTTTGGGCCATCGCCTGGATCCAGAACAAATATATGGAAACGCCGTTCTTCCGCGCCGCATTCCAGGTTGTGGTGGGCGGCGCGCTGGTGTTGGCCGCCGGAGTGCTGATCGGCAGCGGCTAGCGGCCTTGTCATCCGGTCAAATCATGTTACCAATTTCGAATGGTCGAGATCTTTCTGCGCACATTGCCATTTTTCGTGATCATCGGCCTGGGGTTCTGGGCCGGTCGCACGCGGTTCTTCACGCCCGAGGCGACCGCCTATCTGACCAAGTTCGTGTTTTTCTTTGCCCTGTCGGCGATGCTGTTCCGGTTTGCCGCCACCCTGCCCTTTGCCGAAATCTTCAACGGGCAATTGGTGATGGGCTATCTCTGGGGCACCGCCGGGGTCTATGGCATCGCCTCACTGGTCGCTTTCCTGCGCAAGCTCGACGTGCCGACCGCGGCGGTCGAGGCGCAGTGCGCCGCCATCGGCAATGTCGGTTTCTTGGGCCTGCCGATGCTGGCCATGCTGTTTGGTGAGGCGGCGATCGGCCCGGTCATGCTGGTCCTGTCGGTCGATCTGATCGTGTTTTCCTCGCTCATCGTGATCCTGATCAATGGCGGGCGTGACGGGCGGCTGAGCCTTGGGACGCTGCGCCTGATCGGTCTGGGGCTGCTCAAGAACCCGATGATCGTCAGCATCTCCGCCGGGCTGATCTGGTCATCGCTGCGCCTGCCGATCCCCGGACCGCTGAACGATTTTCTGACCATTCTCGGTGGGGCGGCGACCCCCGGCGCGCTGTTTGCAATCGGCGCCTCGCTGGCTGGACGCTCGGCCGAACGGGTACAGATCGCCGCCTGGCTGAGCCTGTGCAAGCTGATCATCCACCCGGTTCTGGTGGCGCTGGCGGTCTTGTGGGTGTTCCCGGTCGATGCGTTCTCGGCCTCGGTCGCGATTGCCGCCGCAGCCCTGCCGGTGGCGGGCAATGTCTATATGCTGGCCGCCCATTACGGGGTGGCGCCACAGCGCGCTTCGGCGGCGATCCTGCTCTCAACCGCCGTCTCGATCCTGACCGTACCCGCCTTTATCGCCTGGGTCAGTGCCGTCTGATCCGAAGCGATTGCATCGCGGATGGTGATGTTATATGCGACATTTTGAATGCATTAGGAGATCTCTATGTTTCCCGCCCGGTTCGCCCCCCTGCTCTCTGCCGCGATCATGTCCGGCCTGATGTCTTGTATCGTGACATGCGTGGCCACGGTCCGAGCTGTCGGAGTGGCTCCGGGCATGGCCGCCAAATGGATGAGCGCCTGGATGCTGGCCTGGCCCATCGCGCTGGTGGTGCTGCTGTTCGTGGCGCCGTTGACCCGTCGTCTGGTCGCCGCCCTGGTGCGCAGCGAAACCTGAACCCGGCCAGGTCAGGTTGACGGGGCGCCACGCGAACCGCGTGCAGCGGACGCTAATGTGCCTCGGCCCAGTTGGCGCCCCGGCCCGCATCCACCACCAGCCGCACATCCAGTCGCACCGCCGGATCGGCGGCGCCCTCCATTATGTCGCGAGCTGCGGCGATTGTGTCCTCGACAGCGTCCTCTGCCACTTCGAACAGAAGTTCGTCATGCACCTGAAGCAGCATTTTTGCTGGCAGGTCGCGAATGGCATCCGGCATCCGCACCATGGCGCGGCGGATCACATCCGCCGCCGTACCCTGGATCGGCGCATTGATCGCCGCGCGGCGGGCAAAGCCTGCATGTGGCCCCTTGGCGTTGATCTCGGGTGTATGGATGCGCCGGCCGAACAGGGTCTGTACATAGCCATGCTCCTTGGCAAAGGCGATGGTGTCGTCCATGTAGGTCCGGATGCCGGGGAAACGCTCGAAATAGCGGTCGATGAATTCCTGCGCCTCGGCGCGCGGAATGCGCAGGTTGCGCGCCAGACCAAAGCCCGAGATGCCGTAGATCACGCCAAAGTTGATCGCCTTGGCGCGACGGCGAATCTCGGGCGTCATTTCCGCAAGCGGCACCTCGAACATCTCGGACGCGGTCATCGCGTGGATGTCGAGCCCGTCGGCAAACGCCTGTTTCAGCGCCGGGATATCGGCGATATGGGCCAGGATGCGCAACTCGATCTGGGAGTAGTCGAGGCTCAGCAGAACATTGCCCGGCTCGGCCACGAAAGCCTCGCGGATGCGGCGGCCTTCTTCGGTGCGCACGGGGATGTTTTGCAGGTTCGGGTCGGTCGAGGCCAGCCGCCCGGTATTGGCGCCGGTGATGGCATATGACGTATGCACCCGCCCGGTATCGGGGTTGATATGGGTCTGGAGCGCGTCGGTATAGGTCGATTTCAGCTTGCTCAGTTGCCGCCAGTCAAGGATCCGCGCGGGCAGTTCGTGTTCGGTCGCCAGATCCTCGAGCACATCCGCCGGGGTCGAATACTTGCCGGTCTTGCCCTTCTTGCCGCCCTCAAGCGACATCTTGTCGAACAGGATCTCGCCCACTTGAGCAGGCGACCCAACGTTGAATGTCTCACCTGCCAGGTCGTGAATCTCGGCCTCAAGCCCCGCCATCTTTTGCGCGAAGGCGTTCGACATCCGGCTCAACACCTCGCGGTCGACCTTTACGCCATGCATCTCCATCTCGGCCAGCACCGGCACCAGCGGGCGTTCCAGCGTTTCATAGACGGTGGTGACCTGCGCGCGGTGCAGCTGCGGCTTGAACAGCTGCCAGAGCCGCAGTGTGATGTCGGCATCCTCGGCGGCATAGGCGGTCGCTTCGTCGATCGGCACCTTGTCAAAGGTGATCGCCGATTTTCCCGAACCCAAGAGCGGCTTGATCGGGATCGGTGTATGGCTGAGATAGCGTTCGCTGAGCGTGTCCATCCCATGCCCGTGCAAACCACCATGCATCGCATAGGACAGCAACATGGTGTCGTCGATTGGCGACACCGCAACGCCGTAGCGGGCAAAGATCTTTGCATCATATTTCATGTTCTGCCCGATCTTGAGGATCGCGGGATCCTCGAGCACCGGTTTCAGCAGATCGAGCGCCTCTTGCAGCGGCATCTGCCCCTCGGCCAGCTTGTCCGAGCCAAAGAGATCACCCGCGTCACCGTCGCGATGGGTCAGCGGGATGTAACAGGCGGCGCCCGGCTCTACCGCCAGAGAGATACCGACCAGATCGGCGGTCATCTCGTTGAGGCCGGTGGTCTCGGTATCGACCGCGACCCAGCCCCGTTCGCGGGCCTGGGCGATCCATTTTTCCAGTGCCGCCGCATCGCGCACGCATTCGTATTTGGACGCGTCAAAGGGCGGTTGTTCGGGGGCGGGCGCATCCTCTGTCGCGGGGGCCGGGGCCTCGGTGATGACCGGAGCCTCGGTGCCCAGCTTGTCGGCGATCCGCTTGGTCAGGGTGCGGAATTCCATCTCGGCCAGGAAGCCCAGAAGCGTATCTGGATCCGGGTCGCGCAGTTCCAGATCGTCCAGCGTGAAGTCTAGCGGCGTGTTCGCATCGAGCGCGACCAGGCGTTTCGAAAGCTCGATCTGGGCGCGCATGTCGATCAGGGTCTGGCGGCGCTTGGGCTGCTTGATCTCTTCGGCACGGTCCAGCAGCTCTTCGAGCGAGCCGAACTCGTTGATCAGGAGTGCTGCGGTCTTGACGCCGATGCCGGGGGCGCCGGGCACGTTGTCGACACTGTCGCCCGCCAGCGCCTGCACATCGACAACGCGGTCAGGAAAGACGCCGAATTTCTCGAACACGCCATCGCGGTCGATGCGCTTGTTCTTCATGGCGTCGAACATCTCGACCCCGTCACCCACCAGTTGCATCAGGTCCTTGTCGGAACTGACGATGGTCACCCGCCCGCCCGCGTCGCGCGCCTGATGCGCCAGGGTGGCGATGATGTCGTCAGCCTCATATCCCTCCAGCTCCTTGCAGGGGATGTTGAACGCCTCGGTCGCCTGCCGGGTCAGCGGAATCTGTGGACGCAGGTCCTCGGGCATCGCCTCGCGGTTGGCCTTGTAAAGGTCGTAGAGGTCGTTGCGGAAGGTGTGACTGCCCTTGTCGAAGATCACCGCCAGATGGGTCGGCGCATCAGGGCCGTGATCACCATCGACATAGCGTTGCAGCATGTTGCAGAAGCCGGACACCGCCCCGATCGGCAGCCCGTCGGATTTGCGCGTCAGCGGCGGCAGCGCGTGATAGGCGCGAAAGATAAAGGCCGATCCGTCGATCAGATGCAGATGGCAGCCTTTCCCGAAATTGCTCATGCGCGCTCTCCCTGTCGGTCAGGGATGGTTCTGCCACAGGGTCAGCCGGGTGACCAGTCAGGAACATGCCTTAGCCACCAAACAGACCGCTGAACACATCCGAGAAACTGTTCAGCAGCGCCATGATGACCAACGCGCCGAGGAGGGCGAAAAAGGCTACGGTAACAAACTGGAACAGGATCGCGCCCGTTCCGATGACCACTCCGGCGATGGCCGGACGTCGTTTTTCATGACGAAGGATGCCAATCACCGAGACAACAATTGCCAAACCGCCCAACATGGCGACACCGATACGCAGGTAGTCATCCAGGTCGCGGGTGGGAGCGACCGGTTCGGGTTGCTCCATGCCTGCGGCGGCCCTCAAGGTCGATTTTCCGATCTCAGCAGCAAGCTCGCCCAGCGAAACGCCGGTGGATTGTTGCGGTGCAAACGGCCCGGCCCAGAACACGAAAAGCGCCGCGAACAAGGCCAGTGCTGCAAGGAAGAATCCGGTCCAACCAAAAACCGGGTTGCCCGTATCAGCAGCGGTCATGTCTGTCATGTCACTTACCCACGATGGTCGCACCAAAGCGGCTAAGTGAAAATCGGGGCGAGATTTGGGCGGAACCCGTTTGGGCAGGCAATCAGCCTTGCTCTGTGCCCTTCAGAACATATTTGCAATCGCAATAGGGGCATTCGACCCAGCCGCTATCTTCGGGGATCTGCAACCAGACGCGCGGGTGTCCCAAAGCGCCTTCGCCCCCGTCACAGGCAACGCGGCTTTTTTCAACGATCTTGGTTTCCGGCGCTTGGATGGTCATCGCGGGGGCCTTTCTTCAGGTTGTCGGCACTGCGGACATGGATTAGGTCCGTTTATGAGCGACAAGGCGAGCAGGAGCAAGAGCCGCGCATGACCGAAGACGCAATCCGGATCGAGGGTCTGACCAAGACCTATCGCGGCAGTCACGGACAGCCGGAAAAGCAGGCTCTGAAAGGGATCGACCTGAGCGTGCCGCGCGGCTCTGTCTTTGGCCTGCTGGGCCCGAATGGGGCGGGGAAATCCACGTTGATCAACATCCTTGCCGGGCTGGTCACCAAGACCTCTGGCAGGGTCACGATCTGGGGGTTTGACCAGGATCAGAACCCGCGCCAGTCGCGTGCCGCCATCGGGGTGATGCCGCAAGAGCTGAACCTCGACCCGTTCTTCACCCCGCGTGCCGCGCTGGAAGTTCAGGCCGGTCTATACGGTGTGCCCAAATCACGGCGCTGGAGTGACGAAATCCTCGCCATGATCGGCCTCAGCGACAAGGCCGAGGCCTATGCTCGTACCCTGTCGGGCGGCATGCGGCGGCGGCTGTTGCTGGGCAAGGCGCTGGTGCACCGGCCGCAGGTTCTGGTGCTGGACGAACCCACCGCCGGCGTCGATATCGAGCTGCGCCAAATGCTCTGGACCAATGTGCGCAAGCTGAACGCCGAAGGCATGACCATCATCCTGACCACCCATTACCTGGAAGAGGCGCAGGAGATGTGTGACCAGATCGCCATCATCAATCAGGGTCAGGTGGTGGCACGGGACAGCACCGCCAACCTGCTCGGCCGCCTCGACGCGCGCGCGATGGTGATCTTGCCCGAAGGGCCCATCACCGATCTGCCGCAAGGCCCGGGGATCGAGGCCGAGGCGCGCGACGACGGCACTCTGGCATTGCGCTATCACAGCCAGAGCACCAGCGCAGAATCTGTGCTGGAAGCAGTCCGTTCCGCTGGCATCCGCATCCGCGACGTGCGCACCGAACAGGCCGATCTCGAGGATGTATTTCTGGCGCTTACCTCGGCGGGGTGACAGGCACCGCAGCTCCAGTCGCCCTTTCAAAGGCCGCGTCATAGTCACTGCGTAGCGTACCCATCACCCGGTCCCAGAACAGGAAATACAGACCGTAATTACCAGTGAACCGCCCGTGATGCTGGTTATGCGCGACCGAGGTGTTGATCCAGCGGCCCAACCAATGCTTGTGAAACCCGCGCGGATAGAGCTCGAACCCAAGATGGCCATAGACATTATAGGCGATCTGGAAGATGAAGAAATACATCACCGCCGCCCAGTGCACCGGCAGGGTAAAGGCGATGATCGGCAGTATGCCCACCTCCAGAACCGCCTCGATCGGGTGAAAGGCATAGGCCGTCCAGGGCGAGGGGTTGGTAGAGCGATGATGTACCAGATGCACGTGTCGGTACAACGCCCGCGTATGCATCAGCCTATGTATCCAATAGAAATAGGTGTCGTGCAGCGCCAGCATCCAGACAAAAGTGAAGGCCAGATACCCCCATCCCCGGCTGCCCATCGACCCGCCATAGATATTGGTGTGATTGAGAAATATGAAAAAGATCAGCGACGAGATCACCGCAAAGATACCGACCGAGATCAGGGAAAACACTAAGTCCCGACCATAGTCAGTCAGCTGGGGCCAGCGCTTTTGAATCTTGCGCGACCACATCACCCGTCTCAGCAGCAGATAGAACAGGGCAAAGGCCCCGGCTGCAAAGAACAGGTAGCGCTGCACGATGCGCAGCGATTCCTCGACCACAAAACGTATCAGATCTGCGTCCAAGCGCGCCTCTTGCTATCCCTTGAGGTCAGTCTACAGAGGCGCGCGCGGTTGTCACCCGGATCAGGCCCGGTCGACGCGCGCCTGATAACAGTTGTTGCGAGCCGAGCGCACATGCGCATAGGCGACATCGGACCGTTTGAGCATGGTCTCGGCAGCCACGAGTAACTCTCTGGCGGGAACCATTTGCCCGGTGCCATAGACGATGCGGTCGTCGCGCGCATAGCCCTTGATCAGATAGTGGGACGAACTGGTCAGCACCACGGGCAGCGGGCTATCCTCGGGATGACGGGCGCAGAGGTCGGCGCAGACAAAGATCGGCCCGGTCTCGGCATAGGGGTGCAGCCCCTCGAAGGGCCGATGCGCCAGGATCAGCATTGGCGCCCCCTGCGGAATGTAGCGCAGGCAATGGCGGCACGGGTTGCCACCGCCATCCGACACCGCGCGCTCGGGCGGATTGCCATAGGCATCGGGCGCGCCTCTTTGCCATGCGCGAACGGTGCCGGTGTCAAGTGCGGTGATATGGATCATGCGGCCCTCCTGTCGAGTTATGCCGCGTCTTATCGCCCTGTCGGGCGGGCACTGGCGACCCGGTTCCTGCGGGTTCAGCCGCAGGTCAGCCGGATCACGACTCCCGCCTTGTCAGCAAAGACATTCAGACGGTTGGGCCGGTAGTCCTGTGTTACAGGGGAATCAGGGTCAATCACCCGCGTGCCTACGGGCAGAAGGTACGCTACATCCGCAACCGGTTGGCCCACGATCTCTCCCAGATCATCCCCCTTGCAGAAACTCAGATCGACCGGTGCGGGATCGGATACAGGTACCTCCTCGATGGGGCCGGTACAGGCGGTAAGCAAAACAAGGATCGGGGTAAATCGGTGCATTGGCGTTCCCTTTTTGACAAATGTCGGTTCCGTGTGGTCAGGTGCGGGCGAAACCTGACACGAAACCGGTATCCAAGAAACCCGGCCTTTGCGGTCGGGGCAAATATGACCGGGACAAGGAGAGACGAGATGCGGACACGCGCGGCGGTAGCGGTTGAGGCGGGCAAGCCTCTGGAAGTGATGGAGGTGAACCTCGAAGGGCCGAAGGCCGGCGAGGTTCTGGTGGAGATCAAGGCCACCGGCATCTGTCATACCGACGAATTCACCCTCTCGGGCGCCGATCCCGAGGGGCTGTTCCCGGCCATTCTGGGCCACGAGGGCGCGGGCGTCGTGCTCGAAGTCGGGTCCGGCGTCACCAGCCTGAAACCCGGCGACCACGTGATCCCGCTCTACACGCCGGAATGCCGCCAGTGCGAGTATTGCCTGAGCGGCAAGACCAACCTCTGCCAGGCGATCCGCAGCACGCAAGGTCAGGGCCTGATGCCCGACGGCACCACGCGGTTCTCCATGCTCGATGGCACGCCGATCCTGCATTACATGGGCTGTTCGACATTCTCGAACCACACCGTCCTGCCCGAGATCGCGCTGGCCAAGGTGCGCCCGGACGCGCCGTTCGACAAGATCTGCTATATCGGCTGCGGCGTCACCACCGGCATCGGCGCGGTGATCAACACCGCCAAGGCCGAGATCGGCTGCCGCGCGGTGGTGTTCGGCCTGGGCGGCATCGGTCTGAACGTGATCCAGGGCCTGCGGCTGGCGGGCGCCGACCAGATCGTGGGCGTCGACCTGAACCCCGACAAGGTGGAAATGGCCACCCGTTTCGGGATGACCGATTTCGTCAATCCGGCCGAGGTCGAGGGCGACATGGTGGCGCATCTGGTCGAGCTGACCAAGGGCGGCGCCGATTATTCGTTCGATGCGACCGGCAATGTGGGCGTGATGCGCACCGCGCTGGAATGCGCGCACAAGGGCTGGGGCGAAAGCATCATCATCGGCGTGGCGCCGGCGGGGGCCGAGATCTCGACCCGGCCGTTCCAGCTGGTCACGGGCCGGGTGTGGAAGGGCACCGCCTTCGGCGGCGCCAAGGGCCGCACGGATGTGCCCAAGATCGTCGACTGGTACATGGACGGCAAGATCGAGATCGACCCGATGATCACCCACACGCTGAGCCTGGACGAAATCAACAAGGGCTTCGACCTGATGCACGCGGGCGAAAGCATCCGCTCGGTCGTGATATACTGAAACCAACCCGGCGCCCGGAAACGGGCGCCGGGCGAAACTTGCAACGACATTGATGCCTCAGGGCCAAAAGGCGTTGTTTGAGTTGCCGATCTTTCCGTGCGACCAGATCAAGAGCTGGATGCACAAGACAGGAACGGGTCGGCTCAGATGCCCTTGGACATTTTCGACTATATTATTGTCGGCGCCGGATCGGCGGGCTGTGTTCTGGCTGACCGGCTGTCCGCATCGGGCCGCCACAAGGTTCTGCTGATAGAGGCTGGCGGCAGCGACCGGCGGTTCTGGATCAAGGTGCCGCTTGGATATGGAAAGACCTTCAACGACGCGCGTGTGAACTGGCGCTACATGGCTCAGCCCGACCCGGGCCTGAACGGGCGCAGGGCGTATTGGCCCCGGGGCCGGGTGGTCGGTGGATCGAGTTCGATCAATGCGATGGCCTATCTGCGTGGCCTGCCGCAGGATTTTGACGATTGGGAGCGGGCCGGTGCCAAGGGCTGGAATTGGGATAACGTGCGCCGCACCTACGAGGAGATCGAAACGCAGACCGGACCAGAGGGCGACATCGGAAACGGGCCGCTTGTCGTCAGCGATGTCGGTACACGAATGCACCCGTTTTCCGAGCATTTCCTTTCAGCAGCGCGACAGATGGGCTGGGCCATATCCCCAAACTTGAATGGGAGCGATGCCGAAGGGATGACCCGGCTGCGCGGAACCTTACGCGCAGGACGCCGATGGTCGGCCGCGGATGCCTTTCTGAGGCCCGCTCTTAAACGGGGAAATCTGCGGTTGGTCTCAGCTGCGTTGGTCGAGCGGGTTCTGCTGGAAGGCGCGCGCGCTACTGGCGTTCGTTACCGCCAAGGTGGCGCTATCACAACCGTACACGCCCGACGCGAGGTTATCCTGTCTGCTGGCGCAATAAACTCTCCGCAACTCTTGCAGCTGTCCGGAATCGGCCCGGCACACCTTCTGAAGCAGCATGGGATCAAAATCGTACACGATCTCCAGCAGGTCGGTCAGGGGTTGCAGGATCATCTTGGCCTCTCACATTACTACCGTGCGAACGCGGAAACGCTGAACAACCGGCTTGGGAGCTGGCGGGGACAGATGGTCGCCGGGTTGCAATACCTTCTGACCCGTAAGGGGCCACTCAGCCTGCCGGTAAACCAGATCAGCGGCTTCGTTCGGTCGCACGAAAGTATCCCGACGGCGGATATACAGATTTATTGCAACCCGATGTCCTATGTAACGGATACCCTGGGGAATACCGGAATCGACCCTGAACCGGGTTTCCTGCTCTGCGCACAGCCGTGCCGCCCGACCAGCCGGGGTCATATTCGAATAGCCTCGGCCAATCCAGACACCGCGCCTGAGATCCAGCCGAATTCTCTAGCCACCGAAGCCGACCGCCAATTGGCAGTCCGAGCCAGCCACATCTTGCGCAGCCTTGCGCAAACACCCGCGATCCGCGCAGTAACGCAAGACAGGCTGACCCCCGATATCGTATCTATGTCGGACGAGGAGATGCTAGAGAATTTTCGCTCACGCGCCAGCACCGTCTTTCACCCGACTTGTACGTGCCGAATGGGTACCGATCCCTCCAATTCGGTTCTAGATTCAAGTCTGCGGGTGCATGGTATAACAGGGCTGCGCGTCGCAGATGCGTCGGCGTTTCCCAATATCACGTCCGGCAACACCAACGCGCCGGTGATGATGCTGGCCGCGCGGGGAGCGGCGTTGATATTGGAAGATACGAAGTAGTGGCCGGAACCATTTGGACCCCTCGGCCCGAGGTCAACGTGATAGCGGCTCCTCCGTTTCTTCGTCAGGAGCCTCCACCGCATCTTCAACCTCCTCCTGATCGGACTCGGCGTCGACCTCGCCTGCCTCATTAGAGCGCTGTTCGATCGCGCCGACGATCAGAGGCAGCATGTTCGCAGTGGTCACAGCGCTCGTATCGGTGACCTGCGGTGCCCGCCAGCTGAGCGTGTCAAAGCTGTTGCAATGGACACAGACCGGCGCCCATGCGGCATGGATATGCTGGCAGTTATCGCAAACCCATTGCGGCCCACGCGGCGCGGTCAACGCGCGCGCCAGCCAGCCCTGCACCACCGCGTCCGAGGCGCCCTCGCCCCGCTCGATCGCGGCCATCAGCGTATAGGCGCGCGCATCGGGGGAGTGTTCCAGCAGATCGCCCAGCGCCCGGCGCGCCTCGGGGAAATCCTCGGCGACGATGTTCAGTTCGGCCATCATCAGCCGGGTTTCGGCATGCTGCGGATGTGCCTTGGCCAAGGCGCCAAAGCGTTTGATCCGCGCGGCGGGGGTCTCGTCCGGCACGATCTCGGCAAAGGCATGGGCCAGATCGGGATGCGGCTGTACCTGCCAGGCCTTGGTCAGAATCTTGGCCGCATTCTTTGGTTTGCCCTTGGCGATATGCGCGCGCGCGGCCATGGCCGCCGCCGGGATCAGGTCGGGGGACAGGCGGTTGGCCTCGATGGCGCGTTCTTGTTGGTCGATACTTGCAGTCTCGGACAACAAATCGCGTGCCTCCGACAGCGCCAGCACCGCATCGCGGCGCTTGTACACGTCTCGCGGCAGCGTGCCCGTCTTCAGCTTCGAGGTCAGAGTTGCCCGCGCGCCGGCCCAGTCCTGCGCCCGCGTCTGCAGCGTCAGCAGCACGTCCTGGGTTTCTTCGTGGCGGGGTTTCAGTGCCAGCGCCTTTTCGGCCAGCTTGCGGGCGGTCTCGTCATCGCCCTCGGCCAGTTTCTGCTTCATGATCCCGCGCACACCGACAAAACGGGTGCTCTGATCGGTGACCAGCTTGCGATAGGTTTCGGCCGCCTTCTTGGTGTCGCCAGTCATCTCGGCCGCCTGCGCCACCAGCAGATTGGTCAATTCGGGTTTCTGCAACAGCTTCTCGGCGCGCGCGGCCTTGGCCATGGCAAGACGCCCCTCGCCCGAGGCCAGCGCCATCAGCCCCTCGGTCAGCGCCTGATAGCCGCGTCGTTCACGCCCCCGGTCGAAATAACGCGACAGGGCGGTTTCATCACCATTGAGGAATTTCAGCGTGGCGATGAGCAGCGTCAAAAGCTTGAAGAACAGCCAGACCACCACCACCAGCAGCCCGAACCCGATCACCGATTGCAGCGGTCCCAGCGTGTATTCGGTGCCTGCGACGGTGATCTGAACACCGCCGCTTGCCTCCATCAGGAAACCGGCGCCCAGTGCCAGCAATGCGATGATCGCGACGAAAACCAGGATCTTGAGCAATGACCACAGCATGGGCTGTCCTTCAGTTCGAGTTCAGGCTTTGCGCCAGCGTATCCGCTGCCGCAATCGCTTGGTGGCGGCTGCTGGCCTGGGCAACCCAGTCAGCAAGGGCCGCCTGCGCCGTCTCGGGCAAGCCCGCGACAAGATCAAGCGCCGATGCCAGATCGCCAGCGGTCACCGCCGCCTCGGCCCGCGACAGTACCGCGTCGGGGTCGTCTCCTGCGCGGGGCGTGACCGAGCGGGCGCCGGTCTGGCGTTCCAGGAAGGCAAGAAGACCGGTTCCCTTGGTCGTTTCCCGCAGGTCGGCGAGCGCGGCCCGGGCGGCGGGCGGGAAGGTGTCACGCAACACAGCCAGCGAGGCGACTCCGTCGGCGGCCGGGCCGGACAATGCCGCGGGGATGTCGAGCCCGGCAGCGGTCAGCGCCGCCAGCGGTTCGGCATAGGGTGCACCGGCCTCAAGCTGGCCACGCAGTTGCGCCAGAGCACCGCGATTGGCGGCAAGTTGCGCATCGGCGGCGGCGGTTGCCTTCAGCGCCTGCGCATCGGCCACCATCTGTTCGACCTCGGCACGTTGCGCCGCCAGCGCCTCGCGCGTGCGGGCCAGTTCGGCCTCGTAGGCGGCAACCACCTCGGGCGAGGCGCCTTCGGCCACCGGGCGGGTTTCGATCTCGGACAGGCGGGCAGCCAGTGCCGTCAGGTCCTGAGCTTGGCTATCGGTACGGGTGGTCAGATCCTTGGCAGTGGAGGCAAGCGGTGCAAGTTGCGCGGAGAGATCGCCCAGTTGTGCGGACAGGCCCGAGATATCGGGCATTTCGATCTTGCCGATATCGGATTTCAAGGCACTCAGCGCTGCCTGCTGCTGATCAAGTTTCGATTGAAGCGCAGCGATAGCCTCGGCGCCGTCCGATGCGCGCAGGCCTGGCGGCAGCAGAGGGTCGATCAGGTCGGCACGTCCGGCCAGAAAGCCCAGCACTGCCGCGACAACGCCACCGATCAGCGCCGGGGCGAAACCACCACGACGCGCGTCGGCCTGTGGCGCAGGCTGTGGGTCATGCTCGGGCGCGTGGGTAGCTTCGGCTTCGGCTTCGGCTTCGGCTTCGGCTTCGGCTTCGGCTTCGGCTTCGGCTTCGGCTTCGGCTTCGGCTTCGGCTTCGGCTTCGGCTTCGGCTTCGGCTTCGGCTTCGGCTTCGGCTTCGGCTTCGGCTTCGGCTTCGGCTTCGGCTTCGGCTTCGGCTTCGGCTTCGGCTTCGGCTTCGGCTTCGGAAGGTTCCTCTGTCGCCGCCTTCGCCTCGTCAACCGTTGGTTCAGGCAACTCCTGTTTGGTCTCGGACATAGGGTCGGTGACGGTTTCCAGCTCTGGGTCTTTCTTCTCGGCCACCGCGCTGTCCCTTTCGAATCTGAAAATCTTCAAATACCGGATGCCGTTCGACACTAATGCGCGCCCGGACGCCCCTCAACCCGAATGGCACGCGTCACAGCAATTTCAATCGCGTCCCGCATAGCGTCGGCATCCGGAGTCTTGGCAACGATCAAATCGGAAAGCTTTATGTTTTCAAAGGGTTTTTTCACTGCCTCACTCATCGCGACGACGCTGAGCGACGGCGTGCCGTTCAACAGCCCGGCAAATTGTCGCGCGGTCCGGGGTGAGAAAACCGGTGCAATAACGGGGTTGTCACCCGTCAGAACCCGTTGGGCCTCGTCCGAAAAGGGCAACAAACGCTGGGCATAGATCACCTGTTCTCCGGTCCTCAACCCGATCCGGGTCAGGTTTGCCGCCACTTCACCGCGCCCATGTTCACCGCGCAGATGCAAAAGAGGCGTTTCCGGACGCCGCGCGAGCATCCCCGCGATCAGCGCCTCGGCGCTCTCGCCCGCCATGGTGGCAGACCAGCCCGCCTGCGCCGCCATCCGGGTAGTTGCCCGCCCGACGCAGAAACAGGGCAGCGACCGGTCTGCGGTCAAGCGCGCGGCGATGCCCACACCATTGGAGGAGGTAAAGATCAGCCCCGCCGCCGAACCAAAATCCAGCGCCTCGACTGTCGGCTCGATCCGCAACAGCGGGGAATAGATGGGGGTCAACGCCGCCCGGATCTCGGGGCGTAACCCGGCGACAAACCGTTCCGAGGCGCCACGCGGGCGGGTCATCAGCAGATAGATCAGCGGCGCGCTCCTGCGTGGCGGGATTGTTTGCGGGTCGCGGGGGTGATACCCCGCTCGCCGAACATCATGCAACGGTGGGGCCGATGGCGCAAACCCTGACGATACTCGGGCTGGAAAGCAGTTGCGACGATACCGCCGCCGCGGTGGTGCGCCAGACCGAGGGGCAGGCGGCCGAGATCCTGTCTTCGGTCGTGCATGGCCAGACCGACCTGCACAGCGCCTATGGTGGCGTGGTGCCCGAGATCGCCGCCCGCGCCCATGCCGAAAAGCTGGATATCTGCGTGCGCCAGGCGCTGGCCGAGGCTGGCGTTACCCTGGCCGATCTGGATGCGGTGGCGGTAACCGCCGGGCCGGGCCTGATCGGCGGGGTGATGTCGGGGGTGATGTGCGCCAAGGGGATCGCCGCCGCCACCGGCCTGCCGTTGATCGGGGTGAATCATCTGGCGGGCCACGCGCTGACCCCGCGCCTGACCGACCAGATCGCCTATCCCTATCTGATGCTGCTGGTGTCGGGCGGGCATTGCCAATACCTGATCGCCCACGGGCCCGAACAGTTCTCACGGCTTGGCGGGACCATCGACGACGCCCCGGGCGAGGCCTTTGACAAGACCGCGCGCCTGCTGGGCCTGCCGCAACCCGGCGGTCCTTCGGTCGAGGGCGAGGCGCGGCAGGGTGATCCCAAGCGATTCCGCTTTCCCCGGCCCTTGCTGGACCGGCCCGGTTGCGACCTGTCCTTTTCGGGGTTGAAGACCGCGCTGATGCGGATGCGCGACCAGTTGGTCGCCGAACAGGGCGGGTTGACCCGGCAGGATCGCGCCGATCTGTGCGCCGGGTTTCAGGCCGCAGTGGTGGATACCCTGGCGGAAAAGACCCGACGCGCGCTGGCGCTCTATCTGGCAGAGGACCCAGCGGAGCCGGTTGTCGCGGTCGCTGGTGGGGTGGCGGCCAACGCCGCCATCCGCGCGGCGCTGGAAACGGTCTGCGCCGAGGCGGATGCCCGGTTCACCGCGCCGCCGCTGCGCCTGTGCACCGACAACGCGGCAATGATCGCCTATGCCGGTCTCGAACGCTTCCGCAGCGGCGCCCGCGACGGGCTGGACCTGACCGCCCGGCCGCGCTGGCCGCTTGATCAAAACAGCCCGGCGATGCTGGGCAGCGGCAAGAAGGGCGCCAAGGCATGAGTGTCGCGGTTCTGGGATCGGGCGCATTCGGCACCGCTTTGGCAATCTCGCTTGCGGGCAAGGGTCCGGTCACGTTGTGGTCACGGTCCCCCGAACAGGCGCGGCAGATGCAGGAGACCCGCGAGAACCAACAGCGCCTGCCCGGCCTGCCGCTGCCCGAAGCGCTGAGCGTTACCGATGATCTGGATCAGGCTTCGCAAAGCGACACGCTGCTCCTTGCGGTACCGATGCAGAAACTGCGCGGCATGATGTCAGATCATGCGGCTGCATTGCGCGGGCGGGTTCTGGTCGCCTGCTGCAAGGGGATCGAATTGAACAGCGGGCTTGGCCCGATGGCCGTGATGGCAGAAACCCTGCCCGGCACCCGCACCGCGCTGCTGACCGGACCCAGCTTTGCCCAGGATATCGCGCGTGGCCTGCCGACGGCACTGACGCTGGCCTGCGCCGAGGCCGATCTGGGTCGCGATTTGCAAGCGCAGCTGACCACCGCCAACCTGCGGCTCTATCGGACCACCGACACGATCGGGGCCGAACTTGGTGGCGCGCTGAAGAACGTGATCGCGATCGGCTGCGGCGCCTGCATCGGTGCCGGGATGGGCGACAGCGCCCGCGCCGCGCTGTTGACCCGTGGCTTTGCCGAGATGCAGAGGCTGGCGGTGCTGAAAGGCGCCCGCCCCGAGACCCTGATGGGCCTGTCTGGCCTTGGCGATCTGATGCTCACCTGCTCATCCGACCTGTCGCGCAACTATCGGTTCGGCCTCGCATTGGGCCGACAGGAACCGTTCGACCGCTCCACCACGGTCGAAGGTGTCGCCACCGCCCATGCGGTGGCACAACTGGCCCGCGATAACAGGATCGAGATGCCGATCAGCACAACGGTGGCGCAGCTGTCAAACGGTGATTACAGTGTCGCCGAAGCGATGCGTTCGCTGCTCAACCGACCGCTCAAGGAGGAATGACATGCTGGTTGCCCTGATCGCACGGGACAAGGACGGCGCCCTGCAAACCCGGCTCGACAATCGCGCCGCCCATCTGGCCTATATCGAGGAGACCGGAGTTGTCGCGCAGGCGGGCCCCTTGCTGGACGGCGACGCGATGATCGGCTCGCTGGTCATTCTCGACGTAAGCGACCTGGCCGCCGCCGAGGATTGGGCCGCCAAC
The DNA here is from genome assembly GCF_021405525.1 of Ruegeria pomeroyi. Taxonomy (GTDB): domain Bacteria; phylum Pseudomonadota; class Alphaproteobacteria; order Rhodobacterales; family Rhodobacteraceae; genus Ruegeria_B; species Ruegeria_B alba. Next base: position 231,880 of record NZ_JAGQAG010000001.1, on the reverse strand, counting down.
GACCCCTATGCCAAGGCAGGGCTGTTCCAGTCGGTGCAGCTGATCCCGTGGAAAAAGGTAATCGGCTGATGGCCTATTGGCTGTTCAAATCGGAACCCGAGACCTGGGGTTGGGACGATCAGGTCGCCAAGGGCGACGCGGGCGAGGAATGGGACGGCGTGCGCAATTATCAGGCGCGCAACTTCATGCGGGAAATGGCATTGGGTGACCGAGGCTTTTTCTACCACTCGCAAAGCGACAAGGCGGTGGTGGGCATCGTCGAGGTCTGCGCCGAGGTGCACCCCGACAGCAAGGCAGACGACCCGCGCTGGGAATGCGTGGATATCAAGGCGGTGCGCCCCTTTCAGCAGCCGGTGACGCTGGACCAGATCAAGGCCGACACGCGCCTGTCCGACATGGTTCTGGTGCGCAATTCGCGCCTGTCCGTGCAGCCGGTGACCGAGGCGGAATGGCGTATGATCTGCGCGATGGGGCAGACAGATCCCGACTGATCGTGCATTCTGGCCGCATCGCGGATACTCGATGAGGCAAGGATGGAACTGTTGAATGTTCTGGCGGCCGCGTTTGGCGCCTTTGCGCTGGGATCGGTCTGGTACATGGTTCTGGCAGAACCCTGGATGCAGGATGCCAAGGTGCCGCGTGGCCCCGACGGCAAACCCCAGGGCGGCATGACACCGGGCATTTTTGCGGCCAGCTTTCTGCTGCAACTGGTCGTGGCGGGGATGATGCGGCATGTCTTTGCCCTCTCGCGGATCGACAGTGCGGGGGCGGGGATCGTGGCGGGGATCGGCATCGGGCTGTTCTTCATCACACCCTGGATCACGCTCAACAATCTCTATGGTATGCGCCCGCTGCGGCTCAGCCTGATCGACGGCGGCTATGCAACACTGGCCTGTGCGGTGATGGGCTTGATCCTGACGCTATTCTAGGATCGCGGTCCCGGTGGTAGCTCAATGAAAAAAGGGGAAGGTTCCGACGGTTCAGAACCCTCCCCTACCCCCGCGTGCTCCCAACACACCACACGCGAATTCTGTACCGAGGTTCTGACCGTCCTGGTCATACGATAGTTATACGTCCGATACCCCTTGCGGTGCAAAGGCAAAGCTTTGACAATATTCATAAAATGCGAAACGCCCGCCAATGCGGGCGCTTGCGTGTACAGCATGCCGTTGGCTCAGCCGTAGACGGATTCCTTGCCGAAATGCTTGGTCAGCATGTAATAGACGACGGCGCGATACTTATTGCGCTCAGACTTGCCATAGGTGTCCACAACCTTGGCAATGGCGGCATCCAGCTCGGGCCCGTCGGCCAAGCCCAGCTTCTTGATCAGGAAATTGTTCTTGACGGTTTCCAGCTCACCCGGCTGACTCGACGCGACGGTCGAGGCATCGGCATCATAGATTGCCGGACCGCAACCAATGGTCACCTTGGTTAGCAGGTTCATGTCGGGTGTCATCCCGCACTTGTTCTTCAGATCGTCAGCATATTGGGCGATCAGGTCGTCGCGTTTTCCCATCTCTTCACTCTCCCGAGTTTTTCTGTTTTCGGCCAGTCTATCCGGCACTGGCAAGAGCGTAGCGGCAGCCGGGTCGCGCACAAAGGGAAAACTTGGCCCGTTTTCCCTGTAAGTCGCCGTGATCGGCCTTGTCATCGCGTCAAGTCAGCCCCGAGGCGAGAGACAACGCGAAAGGCCGCCTCACTTCAAGACCACGCCATCCTTCTTGCCGTGGTCGGTCCGCTTGTCGAGGACCTTGTCCTGATTGGACCATTTTCTGATGACGGCGTCGCCGTCAGCGCATTTGGTCTGTTCAATTTCCTGCGCTGCCTGAACACCATGCGCGCCGTGCAACTCCTCGTGTTTCTTCAGAGCCGTGACAAAGGATTTCCAGCTTTTGCGCAGCTCCGGATCCAGCTTGGCCTCGTTCTTATGCTTGGGCATCGTATAGGTGATACTGACTGACAGGTCGCAACTGCCGGACCATTTCACATACCAGTCCGTATAGGCCCAGAACCCGTTGGGTCCCCGCGCATCCATCTCCCGGATCAGGTCCTGCGCTGTGGCGGCATTCACCACATAGGTCTTGTTCACAACGGTAACCTTGGGTTTCGCCTCGGCCATCACCGCACCGAATGAGAGCCCCAACACCGCCACACACAGCGATTTGCCGAAGAGGCGGATCGAAAGAAACTTCATACGCATATCACATTCCTCGAGGTGCATGCCGCCTGACGGCTCGGCACAGTTGCATGAGATAAGCGGACTGGGGATTAACGCGTCAAGCTTTATCGGATCACTGCGATCGGTATGAAAAGGCCGCCCCGATCGTATCGGGGCGGCCAGTCAGAACGGTTGCGCATCGGCTGACGCCGACACTCAATAGCGGTAGTGTTCCGGCTTGAACGGGCCTTCGGGCTTGACCCCGATATAGCTGGCCTGATCGGGGCTCAGCTGGGTCAGCTTGACACCGATCCGGGCCAGGTGCAGGCGGGCCACTTTCTCGTCCAGGTGCTTGGGCAGGATATAGACCTTGTTCTCGTACTGGTCGCCCTTGGTGAACAGTTCGATCTGCGCCAGAACCTGGTTGGTGAACGAGGCCGACATCACGAACGAGGGGTGGCCGGTGGCGTTGCCCAGGTTCAGCAGACGACCCTCGGAGAGCAGGATGATCTTGTTGCCCGAGGGCATTTCGATCATGTCCACCTGTTCCTTGATGTTGGTCCATTTGTGGTTCTTGAGCGCGGCCACCTGAATCTCGTTGTCGAAATGGCCGATATTGCCGACGATGGCCATGTTCTTCATCTCGCGCATATGCTCGATGCGGATCACGTCCTTGTTGCCGGTGGTGGTGATGAAGATGTCGGCGCTGGCGACTTCGTCTTCCAGCGTGGTCACCTCGAATCCGTCCATGGCGGCCTGAAGGGCACAGATCGGGTCGACCTCGGTCACCTTCACGCGCGCACCGGCACCGCGGAGGCTGGCGGCAGAGCCCTTGCCCACATCGCCATACCCGCAAACCACGGCGACCTTGCCGGCCATCATGGTGTCGGTGGCGCGGCGGATGCCGTCGACCAGCGATTCCTTGCAGCCGTACTTGTTGTCGAATTTCGACTTGGTCACGCTGTCATTCACGTTGATCGCCGGGAACGGCAGATGGCCGTCCTTGACCAGCTGATACAGGCGGTTGACGCCGGTCGTCGTTTCCTCGGACACACCCTGGATCTGGTCGCGCATCTTAGTGAACCAGCCCGGCGAGGCAGCCATGCGCTTCTTGATCTGGGCCTTGATCACGGTTTCCTCTTCCGAGGACGGAACCGGGATGATGTCCTCACCCGCCTCGGCGCGGGCGCCGAGCAGGATGTAAAGCGTCGCGTCGCCGCCATCATCCAGGATCATGTTGGGGCCGTCCTCGAACAGGAAGGATTTGTCGAGGTAGTCCCAATGCTCTTCCAGCGTCTGGCCCTTGATCGCAAAGACGGGGATGCCCGCCGCCGCAATCGCTGCCGCCGCGTGGTCCTGGGTCGAGAAGATATTGCACGAAGCCCAGCGCACATCGGCGCCCAGCGCCACCAGCGTCTCGATCAGAACGGCGGTCTGGATGGTCATATGCAGCGAACCGACGATCCGCGCGCCTTTGAGTGGCTGCGCCTCGCCATATTCTTCGCGCAGCGCCATCAGGCCCGGCATTTCGGTTTCGGCAATATCCAGTTCCTTGCGGCCAAACCCGGCCAGCGAAATGTCCTTGACGATATAATCCCCGGCCATCTGTCACTCCATTCCGGCAAATTCGGTCGCCAGAGGCCCTATCACCCCTGCCTTCGGCTGGCAACGAGGATCAGGGGGAATGATCGCGGCTGTGGCTCAGCTGGGGATATCGGGCACCGGCTGGGTGTCCGAGGTCTGGAAATAGTCGGTGCCCGCCGCCACAATACAGCTGATGCCGCTGGCCCGGGTCAGAAGCACGGTAAAGGTGCCGGTTTCGGCCGAGGCCCAAAGCTCGATCACCGAGGCGCCATCAGACAAGGGCTGCAACCCACCGGCGGCGAGGCGTTCAGAGTATTTCTGCTGCAACCGGTCGACGATCGCCGCGCGCGCGGCACAGGAATGCGCGGTGGCCGTCCCGGCGGACAGGATCAGGCCAAAGCCGGCCAATGCTCCCAACAGAGGCTTGATCATCGCAAGCTCCTTTCGCATAGAGGAACGGATCTGTTGGGGGACGTGCCGGGAGGAGATAACACGCCCCCCGCTCTTCGATAGACCGATCAAGCCACCGGGCCGCGAACGCGACACCTGATCGTTGGGCTGGCAGCATGTGATCGGAACAGGGATCAGGCTGCGCCCGGAATGTGGCAAAAACATGGCACGCAAAGGGGACGTGGCACAATGGCAACACAACCCAGAGCCTGGCAAAGGATGCTGTCGGGGCGGCGGCTGGATCTGCTGGACCCGACACCGGTCGACATCGAGATCGAGGATATCGCTCATGGGTTGGCCTTTGTCGCACGCTGGAACGGGCAAACACGAGGGGAATTCGCCTATTCGGTGGCTGAACACTCGCTGCTGGTCGAGGATATCTTTGCCCGCATCGTGCCCGGCGCCGGGTCGAAGTGGCGGCTGGCGGCGCTGCTGCACGACGCGCCTGAATATGTGATCGGCGACATGATCTCTCCGGTCAAGGCAGCGGTCGGGGCCGATTACGGGCTGCTTGACGCACGGCTGACAGCGGCAATCCACATACGGTTCGGCCTGCCCGCCGTGCTGCCGGTGCAGATCAAGAAACAGATCAAGCGCGCCGACCGGGTCAGCGCCTGGATGGAGGCCACACGGATCGCCGGGTTTACCGAGGCCGAGGCGAACAAGTTCTTTGGCAGGCAGAAACCCGAGCTGATGCAGGGTCTGGACATTTGCCTGCGACCACCGCTGGAAACGCGCGCCGCCTTTACCGCCCGCTATGAGGCCTTGATTTCCGAAGTCTGATCCGCTGCGGCGTCATCGCGCGCGGCACGGCGTGCGCGCCGCTCCTGCCGCATGATCCGGCGCCGGCGCTTTTGATATTCCTCGCTCTCGACAAAATCGCCGGCCTGATCCAGCCCCTTGTCGCGGAACATCTGGGCGCGCTCCTCGTCGGTTGCGCGCAGCCAGTCCACGTCCGGGCGCACGAAACCGCCCATCGCCAGGCCGCGCCCGATCACGGCATGATCGAGCTCGCCAAAGGAGAGCCGGTTCGATTTGCCTCCCTCGCCCCGCACCCATTCGGTATAAAGCGCGTCGATCACCATCGGGCTGCAGCGACAGAAATGAGCGACATTCTTGGCCAGAAGGTTGGTGGCCCCGGCCTTGCGGCGCAGGATCATCGCCACTTTCTGATCGGGCCGTCCGACCATGGCGTAAAGGTGCAGCGCCGAGCCGTCGGCGGCAATCACATGGGTCGCGGCCTTGTAGCGGGCCAGCTGGGTTTCGAGATTGTATTTCTCGGGGTGAAAGATGTCATAGCCCTCGGCCCGCAGCAGATCCTCCAGCCGCTCCTCTCCCAGCATTCCGCCCTTGCCCAGGCCCAGCGCCGAGCGCGAGATATAGATCTTGCTGGGCCCATCAGGTTCGACCGCCTTGCCGAACCCGGCATGGATCGCATCGCGGAACTTCTGAGTACCTTGCGTGATCGGCCCCAGGCCAAAGCCTTGTCCGGGAACGATCAATTCCTCGACACGGATTGGGTCCGTGGCCACATGGATCGGCAGACCCGGGTGCATCAGGTCGATGAAATCGCGCTGAAACCCGCGAATCTGATCGCCGACGCGCGGCCGTTTGGGGATGAACAACACGCCGTCGATGGGCCCGTCGATATGGTTCAGCGCCCAGAGCCGCGCAGTACTTTCCACGAGGAAATGACCGAAATGAGCCCACAGCACCCCACCCCACAGCCAGCGGCCCGATAGAACCTCGGACACATTCTCGGGCATCGGGGGCTCGGTCGTCAGCGGGCGATACCGACGCCAGAGCGCGCCTTGCGGACAATAGCGGCCATCGCTGTGCAGCACGCCCGCCTCTTGGGTGAATCCACTGACCTCGGGCGGCACGACGATGGCGCCGCTCAGCGTGTCCAGTCCCTCGGACCAGCCACCATCGGGCTGTGGTTGGGTGGTAGGGTCATTGGGGTCAAGTTCAGGCGCTTGCGCCATAACGAACCTCTCAGCGCGGGCTTCTCTTGGCCAGAATCCTTTGCAGGGTCCGGCGGTGCATGTTTAGCCGGCGCGCGGTTTCGCTAACGTTACGATCACAGAGTTCATAGACACGCTGAATGTGTTCCCACCGCACCCGGTCCGCGCTCATCGGGTTTTCGGGCGGCGGTGGCAATTCGTCGCCGGTGGCCAGCAAAGCGTTGGTGATGTCGGTGGCATCAGCAGGTTTCGATAGATAGTCGGTGGCCCCGATCTTGACCGCTGCGACCGCGGTGGCGATGGCACCGTAACCGGTCAGGACCACGACCCGGCAATCGGGCCGCTTCTCGCGCAGCACTTCGACCACATCCAGCCCGTTACCATCCTCGAGCCGCAGATCGACCACCGCATAGGCCGGTGGCCGGGCGGTGGCGATGGCGCGCCCGGCGGCAACCGAACCGGCGGTCTCGATCTCGAAGCCGCGTTTTTCCATCGCCTTGGCCAACCGGCGCAGAAACGGCTCGTCGTCATCGACCAGCAACAGCGACTTGTCGGGTCCGATATCGGGCTGGGGGGCGTCGACCATGCTCATTCTTTCCGCTGTTTTTCGTGTTTTTGCCTAAGGGCGAGTATTAACAGCGACTGCGGCAAGGTCAAACGCCTCTGTCGTGATCACATCGCGTCTAGGAAACAGCCGATCCGGTCGGCCATCTGCTCGGGCGTCTCGTCACGGCGGAAGAACTCGACAAAACCATGTTCGGGCAGCACCAGGTAAGAGAAGGTCGAATGATCGACCAGGTAATACTCGTCGCTCTTGTCCTGCGCGCGGTAATAGGTCTTGTAGGCGAGGCTTGCCGCCTTGACCTGTTCAGGCGAACCGGTCAGGCCGATCATCCGCTCGTGCAGGTTGGCGGCAAAGTCTCCGACCACCTCGGGCGTGTCGCGGTCCGGGTCGATCGAGATAAAGACCGGGGTTACCATCTGCCCACGGGTTTCAAGCAGGTCTATCGCCTCGACATTGCGCGAGTTGTCCAGCGGGCAGACATCGGGGCAGAAGGTGTAGCCAAAGTAGAGCAGCGAGGGCTCTGTGATCACATCCTTGTCGGTCACGGTCTCGCCCTTGGCATTGACCAGTTCGAACGGGCCGCCGATGGTCTCGGCCCCGCCGGCAATCTGCCCGGCGCGACATTGGGCGAACCGATCATCTCCATCACCGCCTCGGGTAGCGATCCAGGTGGCGCCCAGTGCGGTGGCAGCGACCACCGCGGCGAGAAAGGCATAGAGTCGGGTCATTTTCGGCCTCAAGGTCAGAGATGTTGATCGTCTCGGCCCGGACACCTATCAAGATAGCCAGCCGTTGCAACTGGACATAGGCGCGCGATGCCGGACTCCAACATGAACCTCGTGCTCGGACAAGAGCGCAGCAGCTGGATCCGTCTGCGCACGATGATCCTGCTCAGATGGGTGGCCATTGCCGGGCAGGTCGCCGCTATTCTGGTGGCGCAGCACAGCTATCACCTGCAACTGAACCTGGGCCTGTGCTATCTGGCCATCGGCATTTCGGCCGTCGGCAACCTGCTGGCGATCTTTCTTTTCCCTGAAAACAAGCGCTTGGGAGAGTTCGAGAACTTTCTGATGGTGCTGTTCGACCTGTTGCAGCTGGGCTTCCTGCTGTATCTGACCGGCGGATTGCACAACCCGTTCGCGCTGCTTCTGGTCGGGCCGGTGATCATCTCGGCCAATGTGATGGGCCTGCGCTCGACCCTGTTCATAGGTACCACCGCCATCGTTCTGGTCACGCTGCTGGGGCTCTATCACGTTCCGTTGAGAACCGAGATGGGCTTTATCCTGCGCATCCCGGATGTGTTCGTCTTTGGCCATTGGACGGCGATCATCATCGCGATCATCTTTCTGGGCGCCTATTCCTATCGCATCAGCTCCGAGGTGCAATCGATGTCCGAGGCGCTGGCCGCGACGCAAATGGCGCTGTCGCGCGAACAGAAGCTGACCGATCTGGGCGGGGTGGTGGCCGCCGCCGCGCACGAGCTGGGAACACCGCTGGCCACGATCAAACTGGCCAGTTCCGAGCTGGTCGAAGAGCTGGATGACCGCCCCGACCTGCGCGAGGATGCGGCACTCATCCGCGAGCAGGCGGATCGTTGCCGCGATATCCTGCGTGACATGGGACGGGCGGGAAAGGACGATCTGCATCTGCGCCAGGCGCCACTGTCGACTGTTATCCACGAGGCGGCCGAACCGCATGTGCACCGCGGCAAAACCGTGCATTTCGACGAAGGTCCGGGCGAGGGTGGCGACCTGCAACAGCCGTCGATCCTGCGCAAGCCCGAAGTCATCCACGGGTTGCGCAACCTGATCCAGAACGCGGTCGATTTTGCCCGCACCAATGTCTGGATCGAGGCGAAATGGACCGCCGAGACGATCACGGTTTCGATTATGGATGATGGTCGTGGCTATCCCGGCCACATGATCGGGCGCATCGGCGATCCGTTCGTGCGCCGCCGCCGAGCCGAGATCGACCGCCGCACCCGGCCGGAATACGAAGGCATGGGCCTGGGCCTTTTCATTGCCAAGACCCTGCTGGAACGCAGCGGCGCCGAGCTAAGCTTTGCAAATGGCTCGGATCCCTACCAGACCCTGACCGAGCAGTCCGAACGCCGAGGCGCCATCGTTCTGGTCGTATGGCCACGGTCGCAGATCGACGCCCAGATCGGCGAAAACTCGATCCCGCTAGGGTTGAATGAACAGTTTCAAGTTTAGTTAAACTTGTGTTAACTTCTTGCCCGCAGGATCGATCCATTCGGACGAGGCAAGGCGGGATACGAATATGGTGGAATGGTTGGCTTTGGCCGCGATATGCCTACTGTCGGCAGGGCTGACTGGGCGATTGCTCTCTAAACCCGCTCAATCCAGACAGCCGATCGCCCCTGTTTTTGAACCCGGTAGCGGCCTGGGTCATGTGTTCCTTTTCGATGGCACCGACATGATTGGCGCCTCGCATGCCGGCGAAGATAAGGACATTCAGGACTGGCATGACTTGCGCGAGCGTCTGGCAAACGAGTTTCCCGGCTTCCCCTCCGATCCCGACCATATAGAACGGCAAGGACAGTTGGTGGTTGCACCGATCGACGGGCGCAATGATCGTGACGTGTTTTGCGAATGGATCGACGGCATCGTCCGAGTCGAACTGCGCCGGCATTGCGATGCTCTGGCCAACGACCCGCGTGCATCAGATGCAGACCCGTTGCGGCTTGCGATGGACCAGGCGCCCTATCCTGTCTGGTATCTGGATAGCGATGGCAATATCCGATGGTGCAATGCTGCCTATGTGATGTTGGCTCGCAAGGTGCGCGGTCGCAACCCGGAGCTTTTCGACCCGTTGTTTCCAGACAGAGTCGACATTGGCGCACCGGCCAAGAAAGCACGTATCTCGATCGCGATAGGTGAAACCGATGCCAAGCTGTGGTTCGACGTGGTGATCGTAAAACAGAATGCAGGCTGCCTTTGCTATGCAATGGACATCAATGCAGTCGTGGATGCAGAAATCGCCCAACGCAATTTTGTCCAGACCCTGGCCAAGACATTTGCCCAGCTCTCTATCGGTTTGGCAATTTTTGACCGCAATAGACAGCTGGCGTTATTCAACCCTGCGCTGATCGACCTGACTTGCCTGCCAGCCGATTTCCTCAGCAGCCGACCCGAGGTGTCGAGCTTCTTTGACAGGCTGCGCAATCTCAACATGATGCCGGAGCCCAAGAATTACGGCGGCTGGCGCCAGCAGATGAACGACCTGCTGCAAGCGGCATCGAGCGGCAACTATCAGGAAACCTGGTCGCTACCCTCGGGCTCGGTCTATTCGGTCAGCGGGCGGCCCCATCCTGATGGCGCGGTGGCCTTCCTGTTCGAGGACATCACCGCCGAGATCACCCTGACCCGCCGGTTCCGCTCGGAACTGGAACTGGGGCAGGCAGTGCTGGACCATCTGGATGCGGCGATAGCGGTGTTCGCCGCCGACGGGTCGCTGGCCTTTTCCAACGCCGCCTATCACCGGCTGTGGAAATCCGATCCCGATCTCAGCTTTGCACAGGTGACGATCGTGGATGCGACCCGAACCTGGCAGGACCTTTGCGCCGCGACACCTCTCTGGGGCGAGATCCGAGACTTTGTCGAAAGCCGCGAAAACCGGGCCGAATGGGGCGCGCGCGTGCAATTGCGCAGCGGCGCGCATCTGATCTGCACTGTCAGCCCGATCCAGAACGGCTCTACCCTGGTATCCTTTTCTGCACCGGCAGAGACAGCCGCGCGCGGCCCCGCCCACGCCGGGGGGTGATACCGCCTTGCAGCCGGAATGCACCGCGGTCATTGTGGCGCCATGACCGCTTCGCCCCTGATCCTGCACCCTGACAGCCCCGATGAAACCGCCCGTTTGGCAGTGGTTCTCGGTGCCGCTTTGACAGCGGGGGATTGCCTGTTGCTGTCGGGCGAGATCGGCAGCGGCAAGACCCATTTCGCCCGTCACCTGATCCAGTCCCTGCTACCCGTGGCCGAAGATATCCCCTCGCCCACCTTCACATTGGTACAGGTCTATGACAGCACCCGGGGCGAGATCTGGCACAGCGATCTCTACCGACTGACCGGGCTGGACGAGATCGAGGAACTGGGCCTGTCCGAGGCCTTCTCGGACGCGATCACGCTGGTTGAATGGCCAGACCGGCTGGGCCCTCTGACACCGGACCATGCCCTGCATCTGCATTTCGAAACCGACCCTCAGGACGAGTTGAAACGCCGCCTGACCCTGTCTTGGACCGATCCAAAATGGACCACGTGCATCGAGGCGTTGAAATGAGTGACCGAAGCGCGCTTGCCACCGCTTTCGTGGCCGAAACCGACTGGGCCGGCGCCTCGCGAACGCCGCTGGCAGGCGATGCCTCGGCTCGCCGCTATGAGCGGTTGAGCGACCCGGAAACCGGCCAGACCGCCGTGCTGATGGACGCTCCGCCCGCGCAGGGCGAAACGGTACACCGCTTTGTCGAAATGGCGCGGCATCTGCGCGCCCAGGGCCTGAGCGCGCCCGAGATCCTGGCCGAGGATCCATCGCAGGGCTTTTTACTGATCGAAGACCTGGGCGACGACCTCTTTACCCGCGTCATCGCCCGCGACCTGTCACAAGAAGTGCCGCTTTACGAGGCTGCGACCGATCTATTGGTGGCGCTGAGCGACATGCCGCTGATGGCCGGTCTCGACAGCTATGGCCCGGCGCCGCTGGCCGAAAAGACCGATATCGCCTTTGATCACTATGTGAGCGGGATCACAGGCGCAGACACCACCGAGATGCGGGATCGGTTCATAGACCGGTTCGGAGGCGTCTTGCACCGGACGATCCAGGGACCCAAAGTAATGATCCTGCGGGACTATCACGCCGAGAATCTGCTCTGGCTGCCGGATCGCACCGGGATGGCCCGGGTCGGGCTGCTCGATTTCCAGGACGCGGTCGTGGGCCACCCTGCCTATGATCTGGTCAGCCTGTTGCAGGACATCCGCCGAGATGTGCCGGCCCGGATCGAAATGCGCATGATCGACCGGTTCATAACCGAGACCGGTGCGGACGACCACGAATTCCGCACCGCCTATGCCGTGCTGGGCGTACAGCGGAATCTGCGCATTCTGGGCGTCTTTGCCCGGCTGTCGCGCGAGATGGGCAAGACCCGGTATCTGGCGCTGATGGCCGCGGTCTGGCGCCATGTGATGCGCGATCTGGAGCATCCGGCCATGGCGGGTATCGCAGACTTGCTGCGCGAAACGCTGCCGCCTCCCTCACCCGAAAACCTGGCCCGACTGCACCCGAGATGACACAGACCGACCTGCCCGTAATGCTGTTCGCCGCCGGGTTCGGCACCCGCATGGGCGACCTGACCCGCACCCGCCCGAAACCTCTGATCGAGGTGGCGGGCCGCCCTCTGGTCGATCACACGCTGGATCTGGCTCGCGCAGTTTCCCCGCCTCGGATCGTAGCGAACCTGCATTACCTTGCCCCGATGCTGGCGGCGCATCTGGCGCCACGGGGGGTGCTCTTGTCCGAGGAGCAGCCCGATATCCTGGATACCGGCGGTGGGTTGCGGCAAGCCTTGCCGATGCTTGGAGCCGAAACGGTGTTTACAAGCAATACCGATGCGATCTGGTCGGGGCCGAATCCCTTTGCCCTGTTGGCCGAGGCTTGGGATCCGGTACATATGGATGCGCTTTTGATGTGCGTGCCGTTGGAACAGGCCATCGGACATGCAGGGACTGGCGATTTCAGCCTTGATGCGCAGGGGCGGATCGAACGCGGACCGGGGCTGGTCTATGGCGGGGTGCAGATCGTCAAGACGGGCGGGTTGCATGGTTTTGACGTGCCTGCTTTTTCGCTGAACCTCCTCTGGAACAGGATCGGGGCGGCCGGGCGGCTCTTTGCGCTGGAATATCCGGGGCGCTGGTGCGATGTCGGCCATCCCGGCGGGATCGCCCTGGCCGAGGAGATGCTGCGCGATGTTTGACCCCTGCCCGCACCCCCGTGTCTTTGCCCTGCCGCCCGGCGTCGATTTCCCGCGCGCGCTGGTGCAGGGGCTGCACCAACGTGTTGCCGGGCAGCCGCCGCATGTGCTGGCGGGGGTGCAGCTGGTGGTCAACACCCACCGGATGGAGCGGCGCATCCGCGCGTTGTTCGATGCCGGGCCGGCGGCACTGTTGCCGCGGGTGTCGCTGGTCACCGACCTGACGGCGCTGGGCGCGGCTACCCATCTTCCACCCGCCGTTCCACCATTGCGGCGGCGGCTGGAACTGGTGCAGCTGATCACGCGCCTTTTGGACCAGCAGCCCGATCTGGCAGCGCGGGCATCGATTTTCGACCTTTCCGATAGCCTGGCCGCTCTGATCGACGAGATGCAGGGCGAAGGGGTCACACCCGCTGCCATTCGGGCGCTGGATGTCAGCGACCAGTCGGGGCACTGGGCGCGTGCGCAGCAATTCATCGCCATAGCCGAGCGCTATTTGCGCAGTGGTGACGACGAACTGGACGTGCAGGCCCGGCAACGCCGGGTGGTCGAGGCGCTGATCGCGGAATGGGCGCAGCACCCGCCCGAACATCCGGTGATCCTGGCCGGTTCCACCGGGTCGCGCGGGACCACAATGCTCTTGATGGAGGCGGTTGCCCGCCTGCCGCAGGGCGCCGTGGTGCTGCCCGGCTTTGACTTCGACCAGCCGGGGCGGGTCTGGGACGGGCTCGAGGACGCGCTGACCGCCGAGGACCATCCCCAGTTCCGCTTTGCCCGGCTGATGGCGCGGCTGGGCCTGACGCCGGATCAGATCGCACCCTGGTCGGATGACGTGGCCCCCTGCCCCAGCCGCAACCGGCTGGTGTCGCTGGCACTTCGCCCCGCGCCGGTGACCGATGCCTGGATGAGCGAGGGGCCACAGCTGGGGGGCATCGACACCGCCAGCCGCGACGTCACCCTGATCGAGGCGGCGAGCCCAAGGGACGAGGCGCTGGCCATCGCCCTGCGCCTGCGCCAGGCGGCCGAGGATGGGCAAAGCGCGGCGCTGATCACCCCCGACCGGATGCTGACACGGCAGGTCAGCGCCGCGCTTGATCGCTGGAACATCCTGCCCGATGACAGCGCCGGCCTGCCACTGCACTTGTCACCACCGGGCCGGTTCCTGCGCCATGTCGCGGGGCTGTTCTCGTCCCGGCTGGATGGCGAGGCACTGCTGACGCTGCTGAAACACCCGTTGTGTCACACCGGAGAGGGCCGCAACGAACACCTGCTCCACACCCGCGATCTGGAGCTGGACCTGCGCCGCAACGGCCCGCCCTTTCCCGGTGCCGAAGACCTGACCGCTTTCGCCACCCGCCGCGAGGTGCCCGAGGGCTGGACCAACTGGGTCGCCCGCTGTTTCTGCGACCAGCATGTCATCGGCGCCCTGCCGCTGTCCGATTGGGTCGACCGCCTGCGCCAGCTGGCCGAGGCGCTGTCGGCAGGCGCCGAGGGCGGCAGCGGCAACCTTTGGGAACAGAAGGCCGGGCAAGAGGCGTTGGCTGTTGTCACCGCTCTGGCCGACGAGGCCCCGCATGGCGGCGAGATGGACGCCCGCGATTTCGCCGACCTGCTGGGCGGGCTGTTGTCCACGGGCGAGGTGCGCGACCGCGACGCCCCCTATCCCGGCATCATGATCTGGGGCACGCTCGAGGCGCGGGTGATGGGGGCTGACCTGCTGATCCTGGGCGGGCTGAACGAGGGCAGCTGGCCCGAAGCCCCTGCCCCCGACCCCTGGCTGAACCGGCGCATGCGCCATGATGCGGGCCTGTTGCTGCCGGAACGCCGCATCGGCCTGTCGGCGCATGATTTCCAGCAGGCCATCGGCGCGCCCGAGGTCTGGCTGACCCGCGCCAAACGCTCGGACGATGCCGAAACCGTGCCCTCGCGCTGGCTGAACCGGCTGACCAACCTGTTGCAGGGCCTGCCCGATCAGGGCGGTGCAGTGGCGCTGTCCGAAATGCGGGCGCGCGGCCGTCGCTGGCTGTCCATGGCCGAGGCGCTGGAGGAGGCGCCGCGCAGCGCCCCGGCCCCGCGCCCCTCGCCCCGACCCCCGTTGGCCGCGCGGCCCCGGCAATTGTCGGTGACCGAGATCAAGAAACTGATCCGCGATCCTTACGCGATCTATGCCCGGCATGTGCTGCGGCTCAAACCGCTGGACCCGCTGGTGCAGGCACCCGACGCGCTGTTGAGGGGGATCGTGATCCACGAGATCCTGGAGAGTTTCGTGCGCGACAGCGTGCTGGACATGGCCCTGCTCAACCGCGACACCTTCCTGAAACGCGCGGCCACGATGCTGGAGGAGCTGGTCGCCTGGCCCACGGCGCGGGCGCTGTGGCTGGCGCGGCTCGACCGGGTGGCCGATGCCTTTTTGCTGTCCGAAGAGGCCCGGCGCGCCGATGCAGGCCCGATCGCCTTCGAGGCGCGGATGCACAAACAGCTCGACGGGCTGGATTTCACCCTGACCGGGCGGGCCGACCGGATCGACCGCACCGAACGCGGCTCGCTCTGTCTTTACGACTACAAGACTGGGGCACCGCCCAGCGAAAAGCAGCAGGCGAAATTCGACCGGCAGCTGTTGATCGAGGCTGCGCTGGCCGAAGAGGGCGGCTTCGAGGGGATCGACCCGGCCCCGGTGGCGCGCGCGGTCTTTATCGGCATGGGTGGCAGCTACAAAGAGGTGCCGGCCCCGCTCGACGCCGAGCCCCCGGTCAAAGTCTGGGCCGAGCTGCACCAGCTGATCGGCGCCTATTTCGAGCCAGATCAGGGTTTTACCTCGCGCCGTATGCTGCACAAGGACAGCGATATCGGCGATTACGATCATCTGGCGCGGTTCGGAGAATGGGATCGCAGCGCCACGCCCGAACCTGAGGATCTGACATGAGCACCCGCAACGCAGCGACCGAACGTCAGGTACAGGCCGCGCGGCCCGACGCCTCGACCTGGCTGGCGGCAAATGCCGGGTCGGGCAAGACCAAGGTGCTGACCGACCGCGTGGCGCGGCTGTTGCTCAGCGATGTGCAGCCTCAGCACATCCTGTGCCTGACCTATACCAAGGCCGCAGCCAGCGAGATGCAGAACCGCCTGTTCAAGCGTTTGGGCGAATGGGCGATGCTGGCGGATGCGCCGCTCAGGGCGCAATTGTCGGATCTTGGGGTGCCAGGGGCGATCAACAATGCGCGGCTGGCCCATGCCCGCACCCTGTTCGCCCGCGCCATCGAAACACCCGGCGGGCTCAAGATCCAGACCATCCACTCGTTCTGTGCCACGCTCTTGCGCCGGTTCCCGCTGGAAGCGGGGGTCAGCCCGCAATTCTCGGAAATGGAGGACCGCGCCGCCGCCCTGCTGCGCGAAGAGATCGTCGAAGACATGGCCGCTGGCCCGCAGGCTGCGCTGATCTCGAATTTGGCCCGCCATATCACCGATACCGATTTCGCCAGCCTGACCGCCGCCATCTGCCAAAGGCGCGCGGCCTTTGCGCAACCGCTGGACTGGGCCGGGCTGCTGGCCCTGTTCGACCTGCCCGAGGAGTTCGGTACCCAGGGGCTGCTGACCTCGGTCTTTCTGGGTGGCGAGGTAGAGCTGATCCGCTCCCTCCTGCCTGCGCTGATGGGCGGCGGTTCCAATGACCAGAAAGCCGCCGCGCGGCTTGCTGCCTTTACCCGGCCGACACTTGACGGGCTGATCGTGCTGGAACAGGTGCTGCTGACCGGTGCCAGCGCGAAATCGCCGTTCTCGGCCAAGATCGACGGCTTTCCCACCAAGGGTCTGCGCCAAGGCGTGCTGGCCGCACAGATGCCCCAGCTCGAAGCGCTGATGCTGCGGGTCGAGGCTGCGCGCGACCAGCGCCTTGCGCTGGCTGCCGCTGAGAAATCTCTGGCGCTGCACCGGTTCGCGGCCGCGTTTCTGCCGGAATATTCCCGGCGCAAACAGTTGCGCGGCTGGCTCGACTTTGACGACCTGATCCTGAAGGCGCGGCAATTGCTGACCGATCCGGGCGTCGCGGCCTGGGTGCTTTACCGGCTCGACGGTGGCATCGATCATATTCTGGTGGACGAGGCGCAGGATACCAGCCCCGAACAATGGGACGTGATCGAGAAGCTTGCGCAGGAATTCACCAGCGGCGAAGGCGCGCGCTCGGGTGTCGAGCGCACCATTTTTGTCGTCGGTGACAAGAAACAGTCGATCTATTCATTTCAGGGCGCCGACCCGGACGCGTTTGACCGGATGCAGGCCGAATTCGGGCGCAAGCTGCACGATTCAGGCTCTAACCTGGAAGATCTGACGCTGGAATTCTCGTTCCGCTCGTCCAGCGCGATCCTTGGGCTGGTCGATCTGGTTTTCCGGGACCGGTCTCAGGCGGGGTTTCACAAAGAGTCCTTGCACCGGGCCTTCAAATCCGACCTGCCGGGGCGGGTCGACCTTTGGCCCCTGATCGACAAGGTCGAGGAAGAGGAAGACGGCGATTGGACCGACCCGGTGGACCGGCCCGGCGCGCGCCATCACACGGTGATCCTGGCCGAGCAGGTGGCCGGGCAGATCCGCGAGATGATCGACCGGGGCGAAACCATCCCGATTGATGGCGAAACACCTGGCACATTCGCGCGGCGACGGGTGCGGCCCGGCGATTTCCTGATCCTGGTTCAGCGCCGATCCGATCTGTTTGCCGAGATCATCCGCGCCTGCAAGGCGGCGGGCCTGCCCATTGCGGGGGCCGACCGGCTCAAGGTCGGGGCCGAACTGGCGGTCAAGGATCTTGCCGCCCTGCTCAACTTTCTGGCCACGCCCGAGGATGATCTGTCGCTGGCCACGGTGCTGAAATCGCCTCTGTTCGGGTGGAGCGAACAGCAGCTCTTCGATCTGGCGCATCGCCGGAGCGACCGCTACCTGTGGGCGGCACTGCGCGCCCGTCGCGCCGAATTTCCCGAGACACTCGAGATACTCGACGACCTGCGCGGGCAGACCGATTTCCTGCGCCCCTATGACCTGATCGAGCGGATCCTGACCCGGCATGACGGGCGGCGCAAGCTGTTGGGCCGGCTGGGCGCCGAGGCAGAGGACGGGATCAACGCCCTGCTCAGCCAGGCGCTGGCCTATGAACGCTCGGACATTCCCAGTCTCACCGGGTTCCTTGTCTGGATGCAGACCGACGATCTGGAGATCAAGCGCCAGATGACCGGGGTGGGCGACATGATCCGGGTGATGACGGTACATGGCTCCAAGGGGTTGGAGGCGCCCATCGTGATCCTGCCCGACACTGCCCAACGCCGCGCGCCACGCGATGCCGAGATCATGTTGGCCGAGGGCACACCACTATGGCGGGTGCCGCGTGACAGCTCTCCAGCGCTGCTCTCGACCGCGCGCGAGGCAGCGCAGACGCGCGAGATGAACGAACGGCTACGGCTCTTGTATGTGGCGCTGACGCGTGCGGAAAAGTGGTTGATCGTGGCGGCGGCGGGCGATCTGGGCAGCGATGGCAACAGCTGGTATCAGGCGGTTGCGGATGCGATGGCCGAGGCCGGGGCAACCGGAGTCGCGGGCGATATCCTGAGGCTGGAACATGGCGACTGGACCGGGCCACCACTGGTCGAGGAAAGCACCACGCCCGAGACGACAGTGGCTCTGCCCGATTGGGCGGCCCGCCCGGCGCCCGATCCCGTATCCGCAGTCAAAACCATTGCGCCCTCGGATCTGGGCGGCGCCAAAGCCCTGCCGGGAGAAGCCGGTCTGAACGAAGAAGCCGCCAAAGCGCGTGGCAGCTGGCTGCACCTGTTGCTGGAGCATCTGCCCGGAACCGAACCGGCGGCTTGGACCGATCACGCGTTGCGCCTGTTGCCAGACCTTGATGCCCCCTTGCGCGACGAACTGCTGGACGAGGCACGCGGCGTGCTCAGCTCCACGGCGCTGGCTGACATCTTTGCCCCCGGCACCCTGGCCGAGGTGGCGATCTCTGCACCGCTGGGGGCAAGGCGCTTGCACGGAGTGATCGACCGGTTGCTGATCGGTGAGAACGAGATCGGCGTCGTTGATTTCAAGAGCAACGCGGTGGTGCCAGACCGGCCCGAAGCCTGCCCCGAGGGGCTGTTGCGGCAGATGGGCGCCTATGCCCACGCGCTGGAACAGGTCTATCCCGGACGCACCATCCGCACCGGCATCCTCTGGACCCGCACCGCACAGATCATGTGGTTGCCTCACGATCTTGTGGCCGCTGCCCTGGGTCGCATCCAGATATCTTGACCTCCCCCCGTCGGGAACCTACCTTTCCGGCCCAAGCGCATCCCTTTTTGGAGACAGACCATGTCCACCGTAGCCGTCACCGACGCAACCTTCGACGCCGAAGTCAAGAACTCGGACATCCCCGTAGTGGTGGATTTCTGGGCCGAATGGTGCGGCCCGTGCAAACAGATCGGCCCCGCCCTGGAAGAGCTGGCAACCGAATATGCCGGCAAGGTGAAGATCGCCAAGGTCGACGTGGACAGCAACCCCAACGCCGCCGCGGCCATGGGCGTGCGGGGCATTCCGGCGCTGTTCATCTTCAAGGACGGTCAGGTCGTGTCGAACCGTGCCGGCGCGGCGCCCAAGGCCGCCCTGCAAAACTGGATCGACAGCTCGATCTGAGGCCGGTTTCACGCTATGAACCAAGAGGCGCCCCGCATCGGGCGCCTCTTTTTCGTTCCGATTACGGGCGATGGCAGGAGCGGCAGAATGGCTAAGACGCGCGTACTGGTGGAATTCGGCATGGGCACGTCGCTCAGGCGCGAGGACTATACCGAGGCGGCGCTGCGCGCACTAAAGGACGCGCTGTGGCACAACTCGGTCAACATGGCCGAGTTGTTCGGCTTTCCGAAAGAGGCGATGATCGTCGATGCCGAGATTGGCGTGCAGCGGCCCGAGGCGGTGGATACAGCCGCGCTGGCTGCGGTGTTTCCCTATGGCCAGCCCAATATCACGGTCCGGCAAGGCGGGTTGGACATCGACAAGCCGCAGGGCGGCGGGCGCACGGTCATCGCCAATGCGGCGGTGGTCGTTTCCTTTGACATGGAGGCGGCGGGATGAGCGATCATCGGATGATCCTTGAGATGGGCACCGGCAATGACCTCTATGGTCAGGATTATACCAAGGCGGCGCGGCGGGCGGTGCAGGACGCGCTGCACCATTCCTCGATCACGCTGTTTTCGAAGCTGCGGATCGATCATGGACAGATGCGGGTGCAGGTAACCATCGGCGTACAGCAGCCCGACGAGGTCGATTGCGAGGCCGTCGCCGCCGAGCTGCCGCGCGGGGTTGCCACGGTGCGCGCTGTGCTGGGTGGGCTGGATGTGGCGGACCCGGATGCCGGAACCCGCCACGTTGTCGCGACTGCGGCGATCGAAGCTTACCTGCCTTCCCTTGCGGGCAAATATCAGCTGACAACGGACGATCCGGCCTGAGCACTTCCAGCCAAGCGGGAACAGGAGGGACGGCGCAAAGGGGCTTGACCGAATCCTTTATTTCGATAAAACGCGAAATATGGAAATAACGATTCCCCTCCGCCTGTCCACCCTTGGGCACCCGCAGCGGCTGGCCGTGTTCCGGCTGCTGATGCGCCGCTATCCGGGCAGCGTCGCCGCCGGTGAAATCGGCGCCGCGCTGGATGTGAAACCCAGCACATTATCGTCATATCTTTCTGCTTTGGTGCAGGTGGGGCTGGTGACCCAGACCCGCGAGGGCACCTCGCTGCTTTACCAGGTGGATATGGACGGCATGCGCGAGACGATGAATGCGCTGTTCCTCGATTGCTGCCGGGGCCGCCCTGAATTGTGCCTGCCCAACGCTCTCTCTGCTGTTGCGACGAGTTCAGCCATGACCCACCCGAAATACAATGTCCTGTTCATCTGCACCGGCAATTCCGCCCGCTCGATCTTTGCCGAGACCCTGTTGCGAACCGAAGGCGGTGACCGGTTCAACGTCTATTCTGCAGGGACCAAGCCTTATTCCGAGCTGAACCCGCACGCGGTCGAGGTGCTGCGCGCCAAGGGTCATGACGTGACCGGATTGCGCGCCAAGAACATTGCCGAGTTCACCACCCCCGAGGCACCAAAGTTCGATTTTGTCTTTACCGTCTGCGACCGTGCCGCAAACGAGGAATGCCCGGCTTGGCAGGGGCAACCGATCTCGGCCCATTGGGGCCTGCCGGACCCTGTTCGCGCCGAAGGCAACGACGCACAGAAAAACCTCGCCTTTCAACAGGTCTATGGCACGCTGAAGAACCGCATTCAGGCCTTTGCCAACCTGCCTTTCGACCAGCTTGACCGGATTTCCCTGCAACGCGCGGTCGATGATCTGGGCCGCGAGGCCTGACCCCGACCGACCTGTTTTCACAAAGGAATTATCATGACCGTTTACGCCCTGAATGGACTTGGCCGCATGGGCAAGTTGGCCCTGAAACCGTTGCTGGAACGTGGCGCGCAAATCGCGTGGATCAACGATGCGGTGGGCAGCCCCGAAATGTTCGCTCATCTGCTGGAATTTGATACCGTACATGGGCGCTGGCAGGCCGAATTCGGCTGGGATGACCAGTCGATCACCATCGACGGCACCCGCATTCCGGTCCACACCAGCCGCCGGATCGAGGATCTGCCGCTGGATGGGGTGGATGTGGTGATCGACTGTACCGGCGTCTTCAAGACCGAGGCGAAACTGGCCCCCTATTTCGACGCTGGCGTCAAAAAGGTGGTGGTCTCGGCCCCGGTCAAGGATGGTGACGCGGCAAACATCGTCTATGGCGTGAACCACGATATCTACGAGCCCGCGCGCCACCGGATCATTACCGCCGCCAGCTGCACCACCAACTGCCTGGCGCCGGTGGTCAAGGTCCTGCACGAGGGGATCGGGATCAAGCACGGCTCGATCACCACGATCCATGATGTCACCAATACCCAGACCATCGTCGACCGCCCCGCCAAGGACCTGCGCCGGGCGCGCTCGGCGCTGAATTCGCTGATCCCCACCACCACCGGCAGCGCCACCGCGATCACGCTGATCTATCCCGAGCTCAAGGGCAAGCTGAACGGCCATGCAGTGCGGGTGCCGTTGCTGAATGCCTCGATCACCGATTGCGTGTTCGAAGTTGCCCGTGAGACCAGCGCCGAAGAAGTCAACGCGCTGTTCAAGGCCGCGGCCGAAGGGCCGCTGAGCGGTATCCTGGGATATGAAGAGCGGCCACTGGTCTCGGCCGATTATACAAACGATCCGCGCTCTTCGATCGTGGATGCGCCCTCGACCATGGTGGTGAACGGCACCCAGGTCAAAATCTATGCCTGGTATGATAACGAGATGGGCTATGCCCACCGGTTGGTGGATGTGGCCTGCATGGTGGGTGACAGCCTGTGACGCGGGCCCCGTCCGAGCGCGGCGGGCTGTCGGCCTATATCGCCGTCACCGCCGCCTATTGGGCCTTTATGCTGACCGATGGCGCGCTGCGCATGCTGGTGCTGCTCCATTTCCACATGATGGGCTTCAGCCCGGTGCAACTGGCCTATCTGTTTGTGCTCTACGAGGTCGCGGGCATGGTCACCAACCTGTCGGCGGGCTGGATCGCGGCGCGGTTCGGGCTGGCGGCGACGCTCTATGCCGGGCTGGCACTTCAGGTGGGCGCGCTGGTCGCCTTGTCGCAACTGGATCCGGGCTGGCAGATCGCCACATCGGTGGTCTTTGTCATGATCGTGCAAGGCCTGTCCGGCGTGGCAAAGGACCTGGCCAAGATGTCATCGAAATCGGCGGTCAAGCTGTTGGCGCCGAAAGAAGGCGATGGTCTGTTTCGCTGGGTCGCCCTGCTGACCGGGTCAAAGAACGCGGTCAAGGGGATCGGCTTTCTGCTCGGCGCTGTCCTGCTGGCGCTGGCTGGCTTCTCAGCGGCGACGCTGGGTATGGCCGCCATCCTGGCCGTAATCCTGCTGGCAGTGCTGGTCGCCATGCCCGCAGGCCTGCCCAAGGGCCGCAAGGGTGCGAAATTCTCCGAGGTCTTCTCGAAATCCACCAATATCAACTGGCTCTCGGTGGCGCGGGTGTTCCTGTTCGGCGCCCGCGACGTGTGGTTCGTGGTCGGCATCCCGGTCTACTTCTACGCGGTCCTTTCCGACGGCAGCGCAGCGGGCAACCGCGCCGCGTTTTTCATGATCGGCGGGTTCATGGCGGGGTGGATCGTGTTCTACGGCGCGATTCAGGCCTCGGCCCCGCGCCTGCTGCGCGCCGCATCGCGGGGCGAGGGTGATCTGATCGCTGCAGCCCGCAACTGGGCCGCGTGGCTGGCCCTCGTTCCGGCACTTCTGACGGGCGCGACCTTGATGGCCGGCGGGCCACAGCCCTGGCTGACGGTGGTTCTGGTATCGGGCCTGCTGGTGTTTGGTGCGCTTTTCGCCATCAACTCCTCGCTGCATTCCTATCTGATCCTCGCCTTTTCCAAGGACGAGCGGGTCACCATGGATGTGGGGTTCTACTACATGGCGAATGCGGCGGGGCGGCTGCTGGGGACGCTTCTGTCCGGGCTGACCTATCAGCTGGCCGGGGTACCCGCCTGCCTGGGAACCGCGGCGGTGATGGTCGCGCTCAGCGCGCTGGCCGCCGGACAGTTGCGTGCTGCAACTTCCAACAGGGCGGCCCCCTGAAATAGAAAAAAGCCGCCCGAAACACGAGCGGCCATTCTAACGTCGATCCGTGGGGATTGGATCAGATCTTGGCGATGTCGGCACGGGTCAGGCCGATGTCGTCCAGCTGGGCGTCGGTCAGAACCGACAGCGCCTTGCGGGTGCGGCGCGAATCGTTCCAGGATGCCACGGCCTCTTTCGCCGAGTAGAAGAAATCCACCACGCGGAGAACGGTGACTGCTCCGAGCGGCGCTGTGGTGCTGGTGGTATATGCCATTTGCGCGTTCCTTTGAATGAAACAGCCGACCCTGCGTCGGTTGTGAGGCTCATCTAGGGGATGGGTCCGAGTCTTACAAATGCCCGCTCGACAGCCCCGAAATGCAATCCGTGCATAACTTCTAGGCAGAATGCATAACTTGCCCTCGCGCATGCGACGGCCCATATACGGGCGCAACACAGGATGGAGGCATTCATGGCAGACGATCATTTCCCGGGCTGGCACGGCACCACGATCATCGGCGTCAAGAAGGGCGGCGAGGTTGTCATCGCGGGCGACGGTCAGGTCAGTCTGGGCCAGACCGTGATCAAGGGCACCGCTCGCAAGGTGCGGCGCCTGTCGCCCGGAGGCTATCACGTGGTCGCGGGCTTTGCCGGATCGACGGCGGATGCCTTTACCCTGCTCGAACGGCTGGAGGCCAAGCTGGAGGCGACCCCCGGGCAACTGGCCCGCGCCTCGGTCGAGCTGGCCAAGGACTGGCGCACCGACAAGTACCTGCAAAAGCTCGAAGCGATGCTGATCGTCAGTGACGGGCAGGACATGTTCGTGATCACCGGCGCGGGCGACGTGCTGGAGCCTGAACATGACGTGGCCGCCATCGGCTCGGGCGGGAATTTCGCACTGGCCGCCGCGCGGGCGATGATGGACAGCGAAAAAAGCGCCGAAGAGGTGGCCCGCGCCGCCATGGCGATTGCCGCCGATATCTGCGTCTATACCAACGGCAACCTGACGGTTGAGACAATTTCGAAATAGATGAGGCCGCGCCTTAGGCGCGGCCTCGCGGGCGGAGAGAGTGAGTGGTGGCGCCCGTTGTTACAGGGTTGAAATGGTGTGTGCCCAATTGCGCGGAAAGATGCTTTCACAAATCTCTGATCCACCGTGCGCGGCCCGTGTGCTGACGCCGCGACACGGGACCCGCTTGTGTTTTCAGCCCCCATGCTTAGGTTCCCGCCTGACACAACGAGATTGAGAGCACATGACCGACCTGACCCCGCGCGAGATCGTCTCGGAGCTTGACCGTTTCATCATCGGCCAGAAGGACGCCAAGCGCGCCGTCGCCGTGGCGCTGCGCAACCGCTGGCGGCGCAAGCAATTGGCCGACGATCTGCGCGACGAGGTGTACCCGAAGAACATCCTGATGATCGGCCCCACTGGCGTGGGCAAGACCGAGATCAGCCGACGCCTGGCGAAACTGGCGCGTGCGCCCTTCATCAAGGTCGAGGCGACCAAGTTCACCGAGGTTGGCTATGTCGGGCGCGATGTGGAACAGATCATCCGCGATCTGGCCGATGCGGCCATCGTGCAGACCCGCGAGTATATGCGGGACGAAGTGCGCGCCCGCGCCCACAAGGCGGCCGAGGATCGGGTGATCGCCGCCATCGCCGGCGAGGATGCGCGCGAGGGCACGCGCGAGATGTTCCGCAAGAAGCTGAAGGCGGGCGAGTTGGACGATACCGTGATCGAGCTGGATGTCGCCGACGGTTCGAACCCGATGTCGATGTTCGAGATCCCGGGCCAGCCCGGAGGCAACATGGGCATGATGAATCTGGGTGACCTGTTCGGCAAAGCCTTTGCCGGGCGGACCACCCGCAAGAAACTGCGCGTGGCCGACAGTTATGATATCCTGATCGGGGAAGAGGCCGACAAGCTGCTGGATGACGAGTTGGTCAACAAGACCGCGCTCGAGGCGGTCGAGCAGAACGGCATCGTGTTCCTGGACGAGATCGACAAGGTTTGCGCCCGCTCGGACGCGCGCGGGGCCGATGTCAGCCGCGAGGGCGTGCAGCGCGACTTGCTGCCGCTGATCGAGGGCACCACCGTCAGCACCAAATACGGGCCGATCAAGACCGACCATATCCTGTTCATCGCCAGCGGCGCCTTTCACATTGCCAAGCCCAGCGACCTGCTGCCCGAATTGCAGGGGCGGCTGCCGATCCGGGTGGAACTGCGCGCGCTGACCGAAGAGGATTTCGTACGCATCCTGACCGAGACCGACAATGCCCTGACCCGGCAATATACCGCGCTGATGGGCACCGAAAGCGTAACGGTCACCTTTACGCCGGACGGCATCGAAGCGCTGGCCCGGATCGCCGCCGAGGTGAACCAAAGCGTCGAGAATATCGGCGCGCGGCGCCTTTATACGGTGATGGAACGGGTGTTCGAGGAACTCTCCTTTACCGCGCCCGACCGTTCGGGCGAGACGGTGAAAGTGGATGCGGCGTTTGTCGACACCAACCTTGGTGAGCTGACACGCTCGACCGACCTGAGCCGATACGTTCTGTAACGACCGGGGTTTACCCAGCAAGAGGAACTGAGATGCGGATTCGGGTTGCGATCATCTTGTGTATCGCGCTGCTCACTGGCTGTGCCGACCGCAGTTACACGCCGATCACGCCGGATGCGTTGAAGGTTGGCAGCCCCGCCACCGTGTTTGCCGCAACCACCCGGGTGCAGCAGGTCGATGGCTCCTTTGGTCCTGACCGGAGCGAAAGCCTGAGCCTGTTGGAGCTGACTGTCTCGATCCCGCCCGACCGTCGTCCCGGTCGGCTCGATTTCGGCTATGGGCAGGCCAACCCGGAAAAGCAGTTCATCCTTGCGGGCCAGACCCTGTTCGCCCGTGCCGATGCGTTTCACGACCGGCTACGGCAAGACCTGTCCCAGCAACCGGTCGGCAATCGCGAGTTGACCCTTTTTGTGCACGGGTTCAATTCCACGCAGACCGAAACCGCCTATCGCGCGGCACAACTGGCGCATGACATCGACATGTCCGGGTCGCTGATGGTCTATTCCTGGCCCAGCAAGGGCCATGCCCTGGGTTATGCCTATGATGCCGACAGCACGGTGTTTGCCCGCGATGGTCTGGAAATCTTATTGCGCAGTCTGGGAAATGAGCGGATCGACCGGATCTCGGTCGTTGCGCATTCCATGGGGTCTTTCCTGTTGATGGAAGCGCTGCGCCAGATCGAGATCGCCAGCCCGGGCTGGTCGGCGCAACATCTGGACGGAATTATTCTGATCTCGCCCGATCTGGATCTCGACGTGTTCCGCAGCCAGATGCGCCGGATCAAGACCGTGCCACAACCATTCGTGGTTATGGCCTCGGAAAAGGACAATGTGCTGAACCTCTCGCGCCGGCTGCGCGGCAAGCAAAGCAGCGAGCGGCTGGGTCAAATCAGTTCGGCCGCGTTGATCGCCGATTTGCCGGTGTCGGTGATCGATACCAGCACGTTTTCGGACGAGGCTGAATCGGGTCATTTCGTCGCCGCTACCTCTCCTACTCTGCTGGCAATGATCGCCGAGGCACGCAACATGACAGATCTGTTTGAGGCAGGAAATGTGCCGCTGGAGCGCGCATTTCCCGGTATCGTCACCTATGCGCGTGACAACCTCGACGTCGTAATGGAAAATAACGACCGCTAGCCGCGGTTGCGCCTGAGATAGACGTAATAGGCACCTTCGCCGCCGTGGCTGATATGGGCGGGCGTCACCTGAAGCACCGCCTGCGCCAATGGAGGTAGCGACAGCCATTGAGGCACCTGATGACGCAACACCCCACGCGGGGTGGGGATGGGTCCGGGGTCGTCGCGATACTTGCCCTTTCCGGTCACCACCAGTACCAGCCGCTTGCCCTGGGCCTGGGCAGTCAGGATAAAGCGGGTCAGGGCGGGGTGAGCGGTATCTACGTGCATGCCGTGCAGGTCCAGCTTGCCCTCGGGTTTCAGCTTGCCCCGGCGCATCCGGGTATAAGCCTTGGGATCCATCTGCACCGGCGCCCGCGACAACCGGTCTGTGACCGAGGGTGTCAGCACATGGCGTGCGGATTTGACGCGCGCGGCTTGACCTAGTTCGAAAGGTTCCAGCGACATCGGCAGCGGTTTGGTCGGTTTCGGCTTGGGCAGCGTCTGCGGGTGAACCCCGTCGACACGTTCCGGGTGCAGCCGGTCGGCCTGCCGGACGACCTTGCGCCAGAGGTCGATTTCATCCCGTGTCAGCTTTCTCCGGGTCATCAGTACCCGTCCGGCAACAGGGCATAGGCGCGCTGGATCGGTAGCAGAACCACCATGCGGCCCGGATCACGCAACGTACCTGCCGCCTGTCCCGCTGCATCGCCTGTGCCAAAAAAGATATCGGCCCGCTGCGCCCCCTTGATGGCCGATCCGGTATCCTGCGCGATCATCAGTCGCCGCATCAGGCCGGCGCCGTTCTTTTCGACCCAGACCGGCGCACCAAGCGGCGTATAGGCTGGATCGACCGCGATCGAGCGCAGCGGCGTCACCGACCGGTTCATCGCCCCGACTGGTCCCAGATCCGAGGGCAGGTGCTTCAACTCGCGAAAGAAAACATAAGACGGGTTGTGATAGAGCAACTCTTCGCCAGCCTCGGGATTGCGCCGAACCCAGTTCTTGATCACCTGGGCGCTCACCTGATGGGCGGAATAGATGCCGCGCCGCACCAGTTCGACCCCGATCGACCGATAGGGGTGCCCGTTGGCGCCGCCATATCCCAGCCGCAAGGTTTGCCCATCCGGCAGGCGGATGCGGCCTGACCCCTGGATTTGCAGAAAGAACAGCTCGACCGGATCATCGACCCAGGCAATCTCGAGTCCGCGATTGTCCATCACGCCGCTGGTCAGGATTTGGCGCCGGTCCAGCCATGGATTGCTGGCGCGCGCCTCGGGCGGCATCTTGTAAACCGGATACCGATAGCGGGACGAAGGGAACCGGGCGCCCTCAAGTTCAGGTTCGAAATACCCGGTGAACAACGCATCCTCGCCATCCTCGATCAGGACGGGGCGAAACAGCAGCTCGAAAAACCCACGCGCGGTCTCGGGCGTTGCCTCGCGCGCCATGGCGCACAGGCTGCGCCAATCCGGATCATTGAACTGGTCGCAGGTGTTCAAGAATGTCGACAGCGCGGCCGCGTGGTCGTCTTCCACCCAACCGTCCAGCTGGTCAAAGGACAAGACGGTATGCGTTATCTCTGCCGCTCCGGCCGAGGCGGTCATCATGGCACCTGCCAGAACAGCCGACCGGAGCGCGCCAATCATGCGTCCGTGGCGACAAGCAGCCAGTTCGGATCATCGGTGCCCATGACGCGGGCAAAGGTCCAGACGTCCTTTTGCCGTTTCACCGTCGTGGGGCTACCTTCGACCACATCGCCGCCGCGATCGCGGACAACCGAGGTCAGTTCGCCCACGAAACGCATGGTGATTTCGGCCCGGTTGCCATCCTTGTCGAAATGAACGTCCTGAATTGCGGTTTCCCGCACACCGACGAATTCCGCCTCGATCGTAAGACCCTGATCCTCGCGCGCTGCAACGACGCCGACAAAGGTTTCAAAGACGTCTTCGGCCAGAAACGGCTCGATCTCGTCCAGATTGCCGCGCTCGAACCCCATTACGATCATCTCGTAGGCGCCGCGCGCTCCCTGTACGAATTCACTGACCGAAAAGGCCGGTTCGATCCGTTTCATCGCTGCCAACGCCTGGGCTTGCGGGCTGTCCTCGGGAACATGGTCGGTGATGTCGCGATCGGGGCCGCCTTCGATCACCTCGAAATCGCGCCGCGCGCGGTTATCCGGCTGCTTCGGCACCGGCGGCTTTTCGAACCCTTCACGGGTTCCAAGCACGCTTTTCAGGCGCAGAATCAGGAAAATGGCAATGCCGGCCAGCACAAGAAGCTGGATCAGGGGAGAGTTCATTATGTCCTCGGTCTCGGGCCAGAAACTTTGTAACCTGGTCTTAGAACCACTATGTAGGCAACGGTTGGGGGCAAGTCCACCATTGACGACAGGCGAAAGGACGCGCTGCATGTATCTGTTTCTGGCCTTCCTGCTGGTTCCGATCATCGAGATCGCCCTGTTCATTCAGGTTGGCGGGTTGATCGGGCTGTGGCCGACCCTTGCCATCGTGGTGCTGACCGCGGTGCTGGGAACATGGCTGGTCCGGACACAAGGCCGCATGGCGCTGGGTCAATTGAACCGTGCCTTCAACCAGTTGGACGACCCGACAGAACCGCTGGCCCATGGGGCGATGATCCTGTTTTCCGGTGCTTTGCTGCTGACACCGGGCTTCTTCACCGATGCGCTTGGATTTGCCTTGCTGGTGCCGGGCGTGCGGGTTGCCGTCTATCGCTATCTTCGCGCCCGCGTTCAGGTTTCCAGCTTTCAGGTGGGTCCGGGGCCAGGCATGCGCCAACCGCATCATGACACTGGCGACGTGATCGACGGCGAATGGGAAGAGGTGCGCCCGCATCGCGAAAGAGGTGCCGGGCCGTCTGGCTGGGTCGAGGGGCCCGACCGCCATTGAGCCGACCGCGCCAAGCTGATAAGCAGTGGCGAATTTGCTAATCCGGAGGATTTCATGGCCGAGACCGACGCCGCCGCTGCACAGCAGCCGCCCCAGATCCAGATGCGTGTATTGGGTCAGTTCATTCGTGACATGTCGTTTGAAAACGTCATGGCACAGCGCGGCGCCTCGGGCGACGTGCAGCCCGATGTCAATGTCCAGGTCAATCTGGATGCGAAAAAGCGCAGCACCGAAAACCAGTACGAGGTTGCGATCAAGCTGAACATCACGTCCAAGGCCAAAGGCATGGACGATGTGCTGTTCGTGTTCGAGATCGACTATTGTGGCATCTTCCATGTCGAGGGTGTGCCGAACGAGCAATTGCACCCGTTCCTGCTGATCGAGTGCCCGCGGATGCTGTTCCCGTTCCTGCGCCGTATCGTCAGCGACATCACCCGCGACGGTGGCTATCCGCCGCTGAACCTCGACAATATTGACTTCATGGCGCTGTACCGCTCCGAACTGGCCCGCCAGCAGGCAGCCGCGCAGGCCGAACAAAAGGCCGACGCCTGATCCGGAACGCGCGCCTGACCCCGGTCAGGCGCGTTTCCACACCGCGTTTTCCCCCAGTTTCTCGACAAACTCGGCATGCGCCGCGCGCTCTGCCTCGGTGATCCGGGCGGACAGGGGGGTTGGCCTTGGCATCGGGCGCCAGGCAGTCTCTGCACCGGTGCCACCGCTGCTTGCCACAGTCGACAGTCCGAAATCGGGCTGCTTGCCGCCAATCAGCTCCAGATAGACCTCGGCCAGAATCTCGGCATCCAGCAAGGCGCCGTGCAACACCCGGTTCGAGTTGTCGATACCGAACCGGCGGCACAGCGCGTCCAGCGTGGCGGGCGAACCCGGAAATTTGCGCCGCGCCATGCCCAGCGTGTCGATGGCCCGGTCAAACGGAATTTCAGGCAGACCCATCCAGCGCAGTTCGGCATTCAGGAACTTCATGTCAAAGGACGCGTTGTGGATGATCAGATGGGAATCCGCCACGAAATCGCGAAACGCCTGCCCAACCTTGGCAAAGACCGGCTTGTCCCGCAGGGTCACCTGACCCGGTTCGGGCTGTTGCGGCGGCTCCAGGATGTCGGGTCCGATCCCGTGCACGCCAAAGGCCTCGGCGGGCATCATGCGTTCGGGGTTGATATACTGGTGATAGGTGTTGCCGGTGGCGATGTGGTTCCACAGTTCGACTGCACCAATCTCGACAATACGATCGCCGGTTTCAGGGTCGAATCCGGTCGTTTCAGTGTCGAGTACGATCTCACGCATGGTTCATCCCCGCCCGTATCTGCCTGACGATATCCTGCACCTGGGCGCGGGCATGGTCCAGTGTGTCGGTCACGATCACGAAATCGGATCGCGCACATTTTTCTTCGTTCGGCATCTGCTTGGCCCGGATCTGTTCGAACTGTGCCTCGGTCATGGTGCCGCGCGCCATGACACGGGCCCTTTGTTCCTCGGGCGGGATCGAGACACAGGCAACCGCGTCCATCGCAGCCTCACCCCCGGTTTCGAACAGAAGCGGAATGTCAAAAACAAGGATATCCGCCGTCGCGCTGTCGCGAAACCGGGCACGGTCCTCGGCCACCAGTGGATGCACAATTGCCTCGATCCGTTTCAGAGCCTGCGGATCCTCGGCAATGATGCGTTTCAGCGCCGGGCGGCTGACCTGATCGTCAACCACCGCATCCGGAAAGGCCGCCCGCATTGGCGCAACTGCCGCGCCGCCGCTGGAATAGAGCCTGTGCACCGCCGCATCCGCGTCCCACAGCGCGCAACCTTCGTCCACGAACATCTGCGCCGTGGTGGATTTGCCCATGCCGATGGAGCCGGTCAACCCAAGTCGAAATGTCATCTGAGCGCAGCCGCGCGCGTGGCCGCATCGACAACCGGTCGTTCGCCGAACCAGCGCTCGAATCCCGGCACCGCCTGATGCAACAGCATGCCCAAGCCATCGACCGTGGTGCATCCCATCTCTTCAGCCTCGGCCAGAAGACGGGTCTTGAGCGGCGCATAGACCAGATCGGTCACCACCGCATCCGCGCGCAGCCCATCCAGCGGCACCCGCAGCTCAGGCTTTCCGATCATTCCAAGAGACGTTGTATTCACCACCAGGCGTGCGTCCTCGACCACGTTGCCGGCCTGAACCCAGTCCGCCACTGTGACCCGCTGGCCGAAATCATCCTTGAGCTTGTCGGCCCGCACCCGCGTGCGGTTGGTGACGATCACCTCTGGCACACCTGCTTCGGCCAGGGCCGAGATCACCGCCCGTGCTGCGCCACCTGCGCCGAACACCACCGCCGGCCCCGATTTCGGGTCCCAGTCAGGCGCCCCGGCACGCAGGTTTTCCATAAAGCCGTAGCCATCGGTGTTGTCGGCAAGGATCCGCCCGTCTTCGCGAAAGATCAGCGTATTGACCGCGCCGATCAGCGTGGCGCGGTCGGTGATCTGATCGGCTACCGCCATCACCGCCTCTTTATGCGGAATGGTGATGTTGACACCCACGAACCCGGCCTTAGGCAGGGTACGCACCACCTGCGCCAGGTCCTGTGGCGCGACATCCATCGGGATATAGTGGCCGTTGATGCCATAGGTCTTAAGCCAGTGGCCATGTAACCGGGGGGATTTCGAATGCGAAATCGGGTGGCCGATCACGCCAGCCAGCGGAATCCGGTTCTCGGTCATGTGTCGATCACTCCGCGCAATGCAAAAAAATTCAGTAGTTCCAATAGGGGCATACCCAAAACGTTAAAATGATCCCCGTCAATGGCCGAGAACAGGCGCACGCCTTCTTCCTCGAGCTTGTAACCGCCGACCGCGTGGCGAATGCTGTCCCAATTGCGGGTGACATAGCCTGTCAGATAGCTGTCGGACAATGCCCGCATCCGCAGACGGACCTGCCCGACATGGCGCCAGACGGGTTGCCCGTTTTCATAGATCACTGCTGCTGACAAGAGCATGTGCCGCTGACCGCTCATCTGTTTCAGCTCGGCCAGTGCGGTCTCGGGGCTGTCAGGCTTGGACAACAGCCTGCCCTGAAAGTCGAGCACCTGATCGCATCCCAACACCATGGCGCCGGGATGTTTGTCGCTGATCTTGCGTGCCTTCATCTCGGCCAGCGCATCGGCGATATCGCGCGGTGGCGCGCCCTCGGCCAGCAAGGCTGCCTTTACCGCTTCTTCATCGACGCGCGGTACATCCTTGGTAAAAGGGACGGCCGCGTTTTCCAGCAACTGGGCCCGGATGGCGGAACCCGATGCCAGGATGAGGGGGACAGTCATGTGGAAAACCCCGTGGGAAATCTGGTGATTGCTCAAGTATGGGTTTTCATGCTTTTCGCCTTGACGTGCAAGTCCGGTGAAATTGCAGAAATCTCACCCGAGTCGCCCGAGTTCCGTCCCATCTGGACAAGGATAACCGCGACAGTTGGGATAATCCGACCTATTCATGGGCCTCCCCGTGCGCTCCCCGATTTAATCCGGCAAATGATAGTGACATAAGACATTGTTAAAAAAGAATAATGCTTGAATTTTCCACAGAACATGGAACATACGCGCAAAGTTTCTCACATTGGGGAAAACCGCAGGGAGAGAACAGTTATCCACGAAAACGGAGCTACCTACAAAACCATCAATCTTTCTTCTTTTCTTTTTTATTATTAGATACGAGACCAATCGCCCGAAGAGAGACATAATGACCGACCTTCTGTTCACCCTGTACCCATGGGTCAAATCCCTGCACATCATGGCGGTGATCAGCTGGATGGCCGGTCTGTTCTATCTGCCCCGGCTGTTTGTCTATCACGTCGAAAAGGCTGAGAAGGTGCAGAACGCACCGGCGATCTTTCACGAGATGGAAGAAAAGCTGATGCGCGTGATCATGCGACCGGCAATGATCGTGTCCTGGGTCTGTGGTCTGATCATGGTTCTGACGCCGGGTATCGTCGACTGGGGCGAGGTCTGGCCCTGGACCAAGGGTGTATCCGTCATTGCGATGACCTGGTTCCATGAATGGCTCAACGCCCGCCGTCGCGCGTTCCTGTCAGGGCAAAACCGATTGACCGGGCGCCAGTACCGGATGATGAACGAGGTGCCGACGCTGCTAATGGTGGTGATCGTGCTGTCGGTGATCGTGAAATTCTGATCCCCCTTTGACTCTGCCTGCCAGCGCGCTTATCTATGGGCCAACGCGCCCGTCCGGGCATCCGCGTCTCCTATTCACATATTCCGTTCTAGTGCCGCCACAGGGCGGCAGAGGGTCCGTATACGATGACGATCGAATCCCTGAATCTCGCCGATCTCAAGGCAAAGAGTCCCAAGGACCTGTTGTCCATGGCCGAGGAGCTGGAGATCGAAAACGCCTCGACCATGCGCAAGGGCGAGATGATGTTCCAGATCCTGCGCGAGCGCGCGGATGAGGGATGGACCATCGGCGGCGATGGCGTGCTTGAGGTGCTGCAGGACGGCTTTGGCTTTCTCCGCTCGCCCGAAGCGAACTATCTGCCAGGTCCGGATGACATCTATGTCTCGCCGGACATGATCCGCCAGTACAGCTTGCGCACCGGCGATACGATCGAGGGTGCGATCAAGGCGCCCGACGACAACGAGCGCTATTTTGCGCTGACCAATGTCACCAAGATCAATTTTGAAGACCCTGAAAGGGCGCGTCATAAGATTGCCTTTGATAACCTGACACCTCTCTACCCGGATGAACGGCTGAAGATGGAGATCGAGGATCCCACCATCAAGGACCGTTCGGCCCGGGTGATCGATCTGGTCGCGCCTATCGGGAAGGGCCAGCGCTCGCTGATCGTGGCGCCGCCGCGGACCGGTAAGACGGTGATCCTACAGAACATTGCCCACTCGATCGAGCGTAACCACCCCGAGTGCTATCTGATCGTTCTGTTGATCGACGAACGCCCCGAGGAAGTCACCGACATGCAGCGCTCGGTCAAGGGCGAGGTGGTGTCCTCGACCTTTGATGAACCAGCGACCCGCCACGTAGCCGTGTCGGAAATGGTGATCGAAAAGGCCAAGCGCCTGGTCGAACATAAACGAGATGTTGTTATCTTGCTCGACTCGATCACAAGACTTGGTAGGGCATTCAACACAGTTGTCCCGTCCTCGGGTAAGGTTCTGACCGGTGGTGTGGATGCCAATGCGTTGCAGCGGCCCAAGCGGTTCTTCGGTGCGGCCCGGAACATCGAAGAGGGCGGTTCGCTGACCATCATCGCAACCGCGCTGATTGATACCGGCAGCCGGATGGACGAAGTGATCTTTGAAGAGTTCAAGGGCACCGGTAACTCTGAAATCGTGCTGGATCGGAAAATCGCCGACAAGCGGGTATTCCCGGCTATCGACATCCTGAAATCCGGTACCCGGAAAGAGGATCTGTTGGTCGATAAGGGCGATCTGCAAAAAACCTTTGTCTTGCGTCGGATCCTCAATCCGATGGGCACGACCGACGCGATCGAGTTCCTGTTGTCAAAGCTGAAACAGACCAAGACAAACGGCGAATTCTTCGATTCGATGAATACCTGATCCGGTATCCAGGCAGCGCGAGGGCAAGGATATGGACACGATTTTTGCCTTGGCCACGGCGCAGGGCAAGGCGGGTGTTGCAGTCATCCGCCTGTCCGGTCCGCGTGCCTATCAGACCGCCTGCCTGCTGGCGGGGCCCGACCTGCCGTCGCGGGGCCTGTCGGTCCGGCAGCTGAAGGATGCGCAGGGTGCCCGCCTGGATGACGGTGTGGTGCTGACCTTTGCGGCACCTGCCAGCTTCACTGGCGAGGACGTTGCCGAATTCCAGATACATGGCAGCCTCGCTACCACCGAAGCGGTGCTGCGTTGCCTGGGCGATCTTAATGGATTGCGCCTAGCTGAGCCCGGGGAATTCACCCGGAGGGCGCTGGAAAACGGCAAGATGTCGCTTCCCCAGGTCGAGGGGTTGGCCGACCTGATCGACGCCGAGACCGAGGCGCAGCGCAAGCAGGCGCAGGCGGTGCTGAATGGCGCACTGGGCCGGTTGGCCGAAGGATGGCGTGCCAAACTGATTCGCGCCGCCGCGCTGCTAGAAGCGGTGATCGACTTTGCCGATGAAGAGGTTCCGACCGATGTCAGCCCCGAGGTGCGGGCGCTGTTGGCTGACGTGCGCGCGGATCTGGAACGTGAGATCGCCGGCGTTCGTATCGCGGAACGCATTCGAACCGGGTTCGAAGTGGCGATTATCGGGCCGCCAAATGCGGGCAAGTCTACCTTGTTGAACATGTTGGCGGGCCGTGAGGCAGCGTTGACATCCGAGGTGGCAGGAACCACCCGTGATGTGATCGAGGTACGTATGGACCTTCGCGGGCTGCCGGTCACTCTGCTCGACACTGCTGGCCTGCGCGAAACCGGTGATCTGGTCGAGGGGATGGGTATTGCCTTGGCTCGGCGTCGTGCGGATCAGGCCGATCTTCGGGTGTTCCTGACAGAGGATGTCATCGCCACGGGCGTGGTATTGCAGCCCGGCGACCTGCATGTCCTCCCAAAGGCTGATCAGCGCACGGATACGGCAAACGCGATTTCGGGCGTGACAGGGCAGGGGGTTGATCAGCTGGTGCAGCGCATCTCGGGTGTGTTGACGACCCGTTCCGCCAGCGCCGGTATCGCAACCCGCGAACGTCATCGTGTGGCAATGAGAACAGCATTGGACGCCCTGGATCGTACCGGCACTGTTC
This sequence comes from Ruegeria pomeroyi, assembly GCF_021405525.1. Classification (GTDB taxonomy): domain Bacteria; phylum Pseudomonadota; class Alphaproteobacteria; order Rhodobacterales; family Rhodobacteraceae; genus Ruegeria_B; species Ruegeria_B alba. Next base: position 195,177 of record NZ_JAGQAG010000001.1, on the reverse strand, counting down.
TGGAATCGGGCCCGGACCTGTATGATATCGCTGCCGAAGAACTGCGCACTGCGATCCGTGCGTTGGAATCGCTGGTCGGTCGGATCGGTGTGGAAACGTTGCTGGACGAAATCTTTGCGTCCTTTTGCTTGGGAAAGTGAGGAGTGTTTCACGTGAAACATTCGGATTTCGATATCGTGGTGATCGGGGCCGGGCATGCCGGTGCTGAGGCGGCACATGCTGCGGCACGCATGGGTATGAGGACTGCCCTAGTGTCCCTGTCCGAACGCGACATCGGTGTGATGTCCTGCAACCCTGCCATTGGCGGTCTGGGAAAGGGACATCTTGTTCGCGAGATCGACGCGCTTGACGGGGTCATGGGACGGGTGGCCGACAAGGCTGGGATTCAATTTCGTCTGCTTAATCGGCGCAAAGGACCTGCTGTACAGGGGCCGCGCGCTCAGGCCGATCGCAAGCTCTATCGACTGGCGATGCAGGAAGAAATGCGTAGTCGCCCTGGGTTGACCATTGTCGAGGGCGAAGTCATCGATTTCCGCATGCAAGGGTATCGCGTTGCTGGTGTCGTTTTGGCGGATGGCTCCGAGATTGCATCGCAAGCCGTGATCCTGACCTCGGGTACGTTCCTGCGCGGAATCATTCACATTGGTGATGTCTCGCGCTCTGGTGGACGGTTAGGAGACCGACCCTCGGTTCCGCTCGCCGAAAGGCTGGACGGGTTCGCGTTGCCGATGGGACGGCTGAAAACGGGAACGCCGCCCCGACTGGATGGGCGCACCATCGACTGGTCAATCTTAGAACGACAGGAAGGGGATGAGGACCCTGTCTTGTTCTCGTTCCTGTCTAAAGGGGTTTATGCGCGTCAGATCGCTTGCGGTATCACGCACACCAACGCGCGGACGCACGAGATTATCCGCGAGAACCTGACTCGTTCCGCGATGTATGGCGGGCACATCGAAGGTGTCGGCCCCCGTTATTGCCCGTCGATCGAAGATAAGATTGTTCGTTTTTCTGACAAAGAGTCGCATCAGATTTTCCTAGAACCCGAAGGTCTGGAAGATCACACTGTCTATCCGAACGGTATTTCGACCTCGCTGCCGGTAGATGTTCAGGAGGATTATGTCCGCTCGATCCGGGGACTGGAAAAAGTCGAAATTCTGCAACCTGGTTACGCGATCGAGTACGATTATGTCGATCCACGTGCCCTGACGTCCCAACTGTCGCTACCGAATGTTCCGGGCTTGTACCTTGCCGGCCAGATCAATGGAACGACTGGCTATGAAGAGGCTGCGGCGCAAGGGATGCTAGCTGGGTTGAACGCTGCCAACATGATATTGGGTCGTGACCCTGTCCTTGTCAGCCGGTCAAACAGTTATATCGGTGTGATGATTGACGATCTGACCACGCGCGGTGTAGCAGAACCATATCGAATGTTCACCTCGCGGGCGGAATTCCGTCTGTCCTTGCGTGCGGATAACGCAGATCAACGGCTAACACCACTGGGCCTGGAATTGGGTTGCGTTGGTGATGAGAGGCGTGATGCGTTTACACGTAAGGCCGAAAATCTGGCGAAAGCTTCAGCTCTACTCGATCAGAGCAGCTTTACCCCAAAAGAGATTGCCGCGGCTGGTATCAAGATCAGTCAGGATGGCAGTCGGAGAAATGGCTTTGCTATTCTCGCGTTTCCCGATGTCGGGTTTGACGAATTGGTGCCGCTGATCCCAGGGTTAGAAGAGACTGACGCTGAAACCCGCGACCAAGTGGAACGTGATGCACTTTATGCCAATTATATCGCGCGACAAGAACGGGATGTCGAGGCTATGAAACGGGATGAGGCTATGGTCATCCCGGCCGATTTCAGCTTTTCCTCGCTCGATGGGTTGTCAAATGAGCTGAAACAAAAGCTGACATCCGCGCGACCTGAGAACATTGCGCAGGCAGGACGGGTAGAGGGGATGACCCCGGCGGCGCTTGCACTGATTCTGGCCCGCTTGCGCCGTGGCGACCGAGCGCGAAGCGCATGACGGTGCCCGATGCGAACGCGCTGAATGTTTCACGTGAAACATCCGAGCGGCTGAGGACCTTTGCCAATTTGGTGCACAAGTGGAATCCTCGGATCAACCTGGTATCGAAGCGTAGCTTGGACGATCTGTGGGTTCGTCACATAGTCGATTCCATTCAGGTGTTCCGCAACGCCCATACAGGCGATCTGTGGGCCGATCTTGGCAGTGGCGGCGGCTTTCCAGGTTTGATCTGTGCAATTCTGGCTGCCGAAGAGCAACCCGAAACCAAGTTTATCTGTGTCGAGAGCGATCAGCGAAAATCGGCGTTTCTGCGTAGCGCTGCACGCGAATGCGGCATCGAATGTCAGGTGATATCCGAGCGTATCGAGCATCTTGACTCGTTGGACGCAGATATCCTTTCTGCCCGTGCTCTGACCGATCTGACAGGGTTGCTGGGTTTTGCCGAGAGGCACCTGAAACCCGGCGGAACTGCGCTGTTCCCCAAGGGCGCCAACTGGAAAAAAGAGATGCAAGAGGCCGCGAAGCAATGGAATTTCTCCTATGACGCGGTTACTAGTTTAACCGAGCCCCAGGCCGTTCTTTTGAAGATAACAGGAGTCACGCGTGTCTGATCTTTCCCGTCCAGTCGGACCCCGGATCATAGCGGTCGCCAACCAGAAAGGCGGCGTGGGAAAGACCACAACAGCCATCAACCTTGCGGCAGCGCTGGTCGAAGCGGGCCAGCGTGTTCTTGTGGTGGACCTCGATCCACAAGGGAACGCCTCGACCGGGCTGGGCGTGGATGAGCGTGACCTGACGACCTATGAGTTGCTGGTGGATGATGCGCCACTGAACTCCGTGATCCAGAAAACCAACATTGAGGGGCTTTCGATCGTTCCGGCGACAGTCGATCTCAGCTCGGCGGATATCGAACTGATCTCGAACGAGAAGCGAAGCTTTCTGCTTCATGATGCACTGCGTCAGACAGCAATGGACGCCTATTTGTGGGATTACATCCTGATCGATTGCCCACCGTCGCTGAACCTGTTGACGGTCAACGCAATGGTTGCCGCGCATTCCGTACTGGTACCGTTGCAGAGCGAGTTCTTTGCGCTGGAGGGGTTGTCGCAACTGATGCTGACCATCCGCGAGGTGCGTCAGGCGGCCAACCCCAATCTGCGGATCGAGGGGATCGTGCTGACCATGTATGACCGCCGCAACAACCTGTCGCAGCAGGTCGAAAAGGATGCACGCGACAATCTGGGTGATCTGGTTTTCGAAACCAAGATACCGCGTAACGTGAGGGTCAGCGAGGCGCCGTCTTTTGCAATGCCGGTACTCAGCTATGATCCAAACTCTCTGGGCGCGATGGCTTATCGTGACCTGGCCGCTGAATTGATGAAGAAACATAAAAAGATCGCCGCCTGAACGCGGTAGAGAGGAGCGACACATGGTTTCGAACAAGCCCCGGGGGTTGGGACGCGGACTGTCCGCTTTGATGGCCGATGTGACGCAGACGCCAGAGGCGACCAGTGGTGAGTCCTCGCGTCGCCCTGATCGTACTGTGCCTATCGAAAAGCTGCGCGCAAACCCGAACCAGCCGCGCCGCACCTTTACCGAAGAGGCGCTGCAAGAGCTTGCAGCCTCGGTCAAAGAGAAGGGTATCTTGCAACCGCTGATCGTGCGTCCCGTTGAGGGTGACATGTACGAAATCGTCGCCGGTGAACGTCGCTGGCGCGCGGCGCAGCTGGCACAACTGCATCAGGTTCCGGTTCTTGTACGCGAGCTGGACGATACCGAAGTCCTGGAAATCGCGATCATCGAGAATATCCAGCGCGCCGACCTGAACGCGGTAGAAGAGGCCGCAGGCTATCGGCAGTTGATGGACAAGTTCGGCCATACACAGGAAAAGCTGGCCGAAGCGCTGGGCAAAAGCCGCAGTCATATCGCGAACCTTCTACGCCTGCTGTCCTTGCCGGATGACGTTCAACAGATGGTGGTCGAAGGAAAACTGTCGGCCGGACATGCCCGCGCCCTGATTACCAGCGAAAATCCGTCGGAATTGGCCAGGATCGTGGTGCGTGACGGGCTGTCGGTACGCGCGACTGAGGCTTTGGTCAAGAAGCAGGTGGAAGGCGAGAAGCCCGCGGCGACGACGCGCCCGAAATCGGCCGGAAGCGACAAGGACGCCGATACCCGCGCATTGGAAAAGGATCTGTCGGCGATCCTGGCGATGAAGGTGACGATCAACCACAAGGCGGGAACCGAAACCGGTCAAGTGGTCCTGACCTATGAGAATCTGGATCAGTTGGACGATCTTTGCGCCAAGCTCAGCCGTTAGGGCGGGTCCAGATAAAGATCAGCACTCCCCCTAAAACCACGGCTTGGATGGCCAGGACATGGGAGGGGGCCGAGAGAAGAAGCGACAGGCCAAAGACGGCGGCAATCGACAGGGTTGCCGCCTTTTTTGCGCCTGGACGGATGGCGCCAGATTGCTGCCAGTCAACGATCATCGGGCCAAACAGGCGATGTGTCAGCAGCCAGGTATGCAGGCGCTCGGACGAACGGGCAAAGAAGAACGCGGCCAGCAGAAGGAACGGCACAGTAGGAAGCAGCGGCAGGACAACGCCAATCAGGGCGAGGGCAACGCAGACCAGTCCAAGAGCCGCCCAGATAAACTGCATTCTCTACTCCGACATCAGGTCCAGAATGACCGCGTTCAGCACCGCGCGCCCTTGGGCCGTTGCCCTTAGTCTCGCCCCGTCGATGTCGATCATGCCCAGTTCGGCCAAATGGGCAAGGCGGTTCCGGTCCAGGGGTTGTGGTGAAAGTGCCTCGTATCGGCGAATATCTAGTCCTTCGGTAATGCGAAGCCCCATCATCAGGTATTCATAGGCTTGATCTTGTAGGGATAGTGCAACACGGCTCAACTCACCGTTTCCCTTTGCCGCTGCACCCAGCCAGGCACCGGGGTTCAGTGGGCTCTCGGTGGCAAACCGCTGACCATCTATGGTGATGCGGCCATGCGCGCCGGGACCGATGCCGACATAATCGCCATAGCGCCAATAGATCAGGTTGTGGCGGGATTCGGCGCCGGGGTGGGCGTGGTTCGAAACCTCATAGGCGGGCAGGCCATGGGCAGCGCAGACTTCTTGCGTGATCAGGTACATGTCGGCGGCATCGTCATCGGCGGGCAGGCCGCGCAGCTTGCCACGGGCGTAACGGTCGCCAAAGGCGGTGCCGTCCTCGATCGTCAGCTGATAGAGCGACAGGTGATCGACGGCCATGGCTAGCGCTTCGTTCAACTCTGCGCGCCAGGCCTCGGGCGTCTGATCCTGCCGGGCATAGATCAGATCGAAACTGACCCGGTCAAAACAGCGGCGCGCTATGTCGAAGGCGGCGCGCGCTTCGGCCACGCTGTGAATGCGGCCCAGCCGGTGCAGATCCTGGTCTTTGAGCGCCTGCACCCCCATCGAGATGCGATTGACCCCGCCATCACGATAGGCGGCAAAACGCCCCGCCTCGACCGAGCCGGGATTGGCCTCGAGCGTGACTTCCATGTCGTTGGAGGTGGGCCAAAGCCGGCGGGCGGTTTCGATCACCGCCGCGACCGTTTCCGGCATCATCAGCGATGGGGTGCCGCCGCCAAAGAAGATCGTGTTCAGAACCCGGCCGTTTAGCTCGGCAGCAGAGCGCTCAAGTTCGGAGATATAGGCTCTAACCCAGGCTTTCTGGTCTATTTCACGGGCAACATGGCTATTGAAGTCGCAATAGGGGCACTTGGCCTGGCAAAAGGGCCAATGCACGTAGAGGCCAAAGCCTCCATGCTGCCAGTCATCCGCCAAAACAGCCCTTCACGAACTTCTCAACCGCCCGTGCGCGGTGGCTGATCTTGTTCTTTTCCCAACGATCCATCTCGGCAAAGGTCACGTCGTAGCCCTCGGGTACAAACATCGGGTCATAGCCGAACCCGGCCGCGCCACGAATAGGCCAGACCAGATGACCGGGGGCGACGCCTTCGAACACCTCGTCATGACCATCGGGCCAGGCCAGAACCAGCGTGCAGCGGAATTGTGCCAGCCGGGGATGCGGGGCGCCTTTGGCCTCCAGTTGGTCATTGGCGCGGGTCATCGCCATCAGGAAATCGCGCCCATTGCCGGTTTCCGCCCAGTCGGCGGTATAGACCCCCGGCGCACCATCCAGCGCGTCGATGGTGATGCCGCTGTCATCGGACAGGGCGGGCAGCCCGGTGGCCCGGGCCGCGGCATGTGCCTTGATCCGGGCATTGCCGACAAAGGTATCCTCGGTCTCTTCCGGTTCGGGCAGGTTCATTTCGGCGGCGCCAACGACCTTGACCCCAAAGGGCTGGAGGAGATGCGCCATCTCTTCCAGCTTGCCCTTGTTGTGGGTCGCGATCAGCAGCGTGTCGCCTGTGAACCTGCGGGTCATGCGGTGGCGGCCTTTTGCGCGGCAACCAGTTCGCCCACGCCCTTTTCGGCGAGACCCAGCAGCTGATCCAGCTGTGCGCGGTTGAAGACAGAGCCTTCGGCGCTCATCTGTACCTCGATCAGCTTGCCGGACCCGGTCATGATGAAATTGCCGTCGACGCCTGCCTCGCTGTCCTCGGGGTAATCGAGGTCCAGCACCGGCTGACCGGCATAGATGCCGCAGGACACGGCGGCGACCGGATCGATCAGTGGGTCGGAAATGACATCGCCCGCCTTCATCAGCTTGTTCACCGCCAGGCGCAAGGCGACCCAACCGCCGGTGATCGAGGCGCAGCGGGTGCCTCCATCGGCCTGAATCACGTCACAGTCGACGGTGATCTGGCGTTCGCCCAGGGCCACCCGGTCAACACCTGCGCGCAGGGCGCGGCCGATCAGGCGCTGGATTTCAACGGTGCGGCCGCCTTGCTTGCCGCTGGCGGCCTCGCGCCGCATCCGGGTGTTGGTGGCGCGTGGCAGCATACCGTATTCGGCGGTGACCCAGCCGAGGCCCGAGCCCTTAATAAAGGGGGGCACACGATCTTCGATCGTGGCGGTGCACAGCACATGCGTATCACCCATCTTGATCAGGCACGAGCCTTCGGCATGTTTTGTGAAACCGGTTTCGATTGAAACCGGGCGCATTTCGCTTAGTTCTCGTCCAGAGGGTCGCATGGGTCATCCTTTGTCTGTTGCGCTGGGGATACCGCCCGCAAGGGCGTGGATGCAAGCCCGATTGACCTTTTCGGGGCAGGGGATTTAATGGCCACTCAGCCGGGGATTGCCCAAGGAATGCCATGAGCGATGCGCGCAAAATACTGGACGATCTGAACGACCGCTCGCGCGAGGTGTTTCGCCTGATCGTCGAGTCCTATCTGGACAGTGGCGAGCCGGTCGGCAGCCGCACCCTGACCCGCACTCTGAGTGAAAAAGTCAGCGCCGCAACCGTGCGCAACGTGATGCAGGATCTGGAATATCTGGGCCTGCTCGACAGTCCCCATGTCAGTGCGGGGCGGATCCCGACCCAGATGGGGCTGAGAATGTTTGTCGACGGGTTGCTCGAGGTGGCGGATCTGAGCCTGGATGACCGGGCCAAGCTGGACGCGACGTTGGGCGCAAATGCCAGCGATGTGGGCGGAACACTGGACCGGATCAGCGCCACGCTCAGCCGGGTGACTCAAGGCGCCTCGCTGGTACTGACGCCCAAGCACGAGGCCGAGATCCGCCATATCGAGTTTGTCTCGCTGGCACAGGACCGGGCGCTGGTGGTGTTGGTGTTTTCGGACGGTCATGTGGAAAACCGCCTGTTTGCGCCGCCCCCGGGACAGACCCCCAGTTCGATGCGCGAGGCGGCCAATTTCCTGAACGCACTGATCGAGGGCAAGACCCTGAGCGAGGTCCGCCGGCTGATGCAGACCGAGATCGGCGCCCGCCAGCAGGAAATCGACCAGCTGGCCCGCCAGATGGTCGAAAGCGGTCTGGCGGTCTGGGACCGCGAGGGTGAAGGCGCAGACCGCCTGATCGTGCGCGGGCGCGCGAATCTGTTAGAGGGCACTGGCCAGGAACAGGAGCTGGAGAGAATTCGGGTGCTGTTCGACGATCTGGAGCGTAAGCGCGACATCGCCGAGTTCCTGCAACTGACCGAAGATGGCGATGGTGTGCGAATTTTTATCGGCTCTGAGAACAAACTTTTCTCACTTTCGGGTTCCTCTTTGGTGGTGTCTCCATATATGAACGCGGATCGAAAGGTTATCGGTGCGGTGGGGGTGATCGGCCCGACGCGCCTGAACTATGGTCGCATCGTTCCGATCGTGGATTACACGGCACAGCTGGTCGGGCGTCTGATTTCCGACCGGAGTTAGAGGTAGAAAGATGGCAAAGCCGAACAACGAAGAGTTTCTGGACGATATCGCAACCGCCGAGGCCGAAGAACTGGCCGAGGAAATGGCCGAGATCAGCGAAGAGGCGGCAGAGCTGGATACGCTGCGGGCCGAGCGGGATGCGTTCAAGGACAAGTTCATGCGCGCGTTGGCCGACGCCGAGAATGTGCGCAAGCGGGGCGAGCGCGCCCGGCGCGAGGCCGAGCAGTATGGCGGCTCGAAACTGGCCCGCGATATGCTACCGGTCTATGACAATATGAAGCGTGCGCTGGACTCCATGACCGACGAACAGCGCCAAGTTTCGGGTGCTTTGATCGAGGGAATCGAATTGACGATGCGTGCGCTGCTGGATGTGTTCGGCAAGCATGGCATTCAGGTGCTGTCGCCGCAGGTCGGCGACAGGTTCGACCCGCAGATGCACGAAGCGATGTTCGAGGCGCCGGTGCCCGGCACCAAGGCGGGCGATATCATCCAGGTTTCGGCCGAAGGCTTCATGCTGCACGACCGTCTGCTGCGCCCGGCGCAGGTTGGCGTGTCGTCGATGCCTGCGGGCTGATTTGGCTTCGCCCGGCGAAGCCAAGCCTCCGGCGGGAGTACTTTAAGCGGAATGAAGGGGCGGTCAGGATCTGGCCGCCTCTTTCAGTTTATACAGCATCTCAAGCGCCTGGCGGGGGGTCAGCTCGTCAGGGTGGATGTCCTTCAGCATCGCAACGGCAGGTGAGCTTTTTGGTGCGGGCGGCGGCGGTGGCGGCGCGACTGAGAACAGCGGCAGATCATCGATCAGCGCCTTTTGCTTGCCGCCTTCGCGTTCGGACTTCTCCAGCTGGTCCAAAACCACGCGGGCGCGCGCCACAACGGACGGGGGTAGGCCGGCGAGTTGCGCCACTTGCACACCATAGGACCGGTCGGCGGCGCCCTTCCTCACTTCGTGCAGAAAAATGACCTCTCCCTCCCATTCCTTGACGGCAACGGTCAGGTTCTCGACACCATCCAACGTTCCGGCAAGGGCGGTGAGTTCGTGGTAGTGGGTGGCGAACAGAGCGCGGCAGCGATTGGCCGCATGCAGGTGTTCCAGCGTGGCCCAGGCGATGGAAAGACCATCATAGGTGGCAGTGCCACGGCCGATTTCGTCCAGGATCACCAGCGCTCGGTCGTCCGCCTGGTTCAGGATGGCGGCGGTTTCCACCATCTCGACCATGAAGGTCGAGCGGCCCCGTGCCAGATCGTCCGAGGCGCCGACGCGGCTGAAAAGCTGGCTGACCACCCCGATATGGGCTCTGTCGGCGGGTACGTAGCTGCCTATTTGGGCGAGCAGGGTAATCAGCGCGTTCTGGCGCAGATAGGTTGATTTACCGGCCATGTTGGGGCCGGTCAGCAGGCGGATCGCGGCACCCTTGTCCGCGGTGAGATCGCAGTCATTGGCCACGAACGGCTCTCCGCCCTGCCGGCGCAGGGCGTGTTCGACCACCGGGTGGCGGCCACCTTCGATGGCAAAGATGCGTGAGGTGTCGACGCTGGGTCTGCACCAGTTCTCGGCCCGTGCCAGATCGGCCAGCGCGGTCGCCAGATCAAGTTCAGCCAGCCCGCGCGCGGCGAGGTTGAGGCGGGCGGCGGCCTCTAGAATTGCGCCAGAAAGGCTGGAATAGAGCCGTTTTTCGATCTCGAGCGCGTGGTTCCCCGCGTTCAGGATGCGGGTTTCCAGCTCGCTCAACTCGACCGTGGTAAACCGCACCTGATTGGCGGTGGTCTGGCGGTGGATATAGGTCTCGCTCAGCGGCGGGTTCAGCATCTTGGCCGCGTGGGTGGCGGTGGTTTCGATGAAATAGCCCAGCACGTTGTTGTGCTTGATCTTCAGCGAGGCGATGCCGGTATGTTCGGCATATTTCTGTTGCATCCCGGCGATGACACCGCGACCCTTGTCGCGCAACTCGCGCGCCTCGTCCAACTCGCTGTCGTAACCCGGCGCGATGAAGCCGCCATCGCGGGCCAGCAGCGGCGGCTCGGCCACCAGCGCGGTATCGAGCAGGCCAAGCAGGTCGTCGAAACCGTTCAGGTCGGCACAGGCGCTTGCGATCAGGTCGGGCAGTTCCAACCCATCGCAGCGGGCGGCAATCGCCTCGGCCTGACCCAGCCCGTTGCGGATTGCGGCAAGGTCGCGCGGGCCGCCCCGGTCCAGCGCCAGCCGCGACAGGGCACGGTCCAGGTCGGGCGTCTTGCGCAGGGCCCCACGCAGGTCGGCGGCCAGCGTGGTGTGGTCGATACAGAAGTCGAGCGCCGAGAGCCGCGCGTGGATGACGTCCAGATTGCGCGACGGGCTGGCAATGCGCTGTTCCAGCAGACGGGCGCCACCGGGAGTGACGGTGCGGTCGATCACCGAAAGGAGCGAGCCGCCGCGTTCGCCCGAGAGCGAGCGGGTCAGTTCCAGATTGCGCCGGGTGGCGGCGTCGATCTGCATTACCCGGTCTTCGGCCTCTTGCACCGGGGGTTGCAGCAGTGGCAGTTTGCCTTTCTGGGTGATTTCCAGATAGTCGATCAGCGCACCCATGGCCGACAGCTCGGCGCGGGCGAAGGAGCCGAACCCCTCCAGCGAGCCGACCTTGTAAAGTTCGCACAGCCGCTTTTCAGCCGCCATGCTGTCGAAACTGGCCTTGCCCAGGGGGGTCAGCGGGATGCGGTGATCGTCGGCCAGCGGGCGCAGCTGCTGAAACACCGGCTCATCGACCACCAGCAGCTCAGAGGGGGCCAGCCGCGCCAGTTCCGGGCTGAGGCGAGGGCGGGTCACAGGCATCACATGGAAATCACCGGTCGAGATATCGGCCCAGGCCAGCGCGGCGCCGCTGCGGACCTCGGCATAGGCGACAAGGAAGTTGTGGCGGCGCGCCTCGAGCAGCGCATCTTCGGTCAGGGTGCCGGGGGTGACGAGCCGCACCACATCGCGCCTCACCACGGATTTTGATCCGCGTTTCTTGGCCTCGGCGGGGCTTTCCATCTGTTCACAGACGGCAACCCGGAACCCCTTGCGGATCAGGGTCAACAGATAGCCCTCGGCGGCGTGAACCGGGACGCCGCACATCGGGATATCCTCGCCCTCGTGCTTGCCGCGCTTGGTCAGCGCGATATCCAGCGCCTCGGCCGCGGCCACCGCGTCGTCAAAGAACATCTCGTAGAAATCGCCCATCCGGTAGAACAGCAGGGCATCGGTATGGCCCTCTTTGATTTCGAGGTATTGGGCCATCATGGGCGTGACGGTGGTCAAGGCTTTGTTCTCCGGCGGCTGGTGCGCGCGACCTTACAAATCCGGCCCCTGCGGTGAAAGGCGAAAACGCATTGTCGTTGAGGCGCGCGATTGCCTGCGCTATGAGGCTGAAAGCCCGCATAGCAGAGAAACGACCCATCCCATGCCCAAAGCGAAAATCACAAACGAAGAGGCGCTGGCCTTTCACCTGGAACCGACCCCCGGCAAGTGGGAGGTGCAGGCCACCGTTCCGATGACCACCCAGCGCGATCTGTCGCTGGCTTATTCCCCGGGCGTGGCGGTTCCCTGCGAGGCGATCGCGGCCGATCCCGGGCTGGCCTATGACTATACCAACAAGGGCAATCTGGTTGCGGTGATCTCGAACGGGACGGCGGTTCTGGGCCTGGGCAACCTAGGCGCGCTGGGCGGCAAGCCGGTGATGGAGGGCAAGGCGGTGCTGTTCAAGCGCTTTGCCGACGTGAACTCGATCGACATCGAACTGGACACCGAGGATCCGGATGAGTTCTGCCGCGCGGTCAAGCTGATGGGGCCGACATTCGGTGGCATCAACCTCGAAGACATCAAGGCGCCAGAGTGTTTCATCATCGAGCAGCGGCTCAAGGAAGAGATGGACATCCCGGTCTTTCACGACGACCAGCATGGCACGGCGGTGATCTGCGCGGCGGGGCTGATCAACGCGCTGCACATTTCGGGCAAGAAGATCGAAGATGTGAAAATCGTCCTGAATGGGGCAGGGGCGGCGGGCATCGCCTGTATCGAACTGCTGAAAACCATGGGCGCGCGGCATGAGAACTGCATTGTCTGCGACACCAAGGGCGTGATCTATCAGGGTCGTACCGAGGGCATGAACCAGTGGAAATCGGCCCATGCCATCAAGACCGAGCTGCGCAGCCTCGAAGAGGCGATGAAAGGGGCCGACGTGTTCCTGGGTGTCAGCGTCAAGGGCGCGGTGACGCAAGAGATGGTGCAGAGCATGGCCGACAACCCGGTCATCTTTGCCATGGCCAACCCCGACCCGGAAATCACGCCCGAAGAGGCGCATGAGGTGCGCCCCGACGCCATCGTCGCCACCGGGCGCAGCGACTATCCCAATCAGGTCAACAACGTGTTGGGCTTTCCCTATCTGTTCCGCGGCGCGCTGGATATTCATGCGCGCGCCATCAATGACGAGATGAAGATCGCCTGTGCCCATGCGCTGGCGGCGCTGGCGCGCGAGGACGTGCCGGACGAGGTTGCCATGGCCTATGGCAAGAGCCTGACCTTTGGCCGCGATTACATCATCCCGACCCCGTTCGATCCGCGCCTGATTCACCGCATTCCGCCCGCCGTGGCGCGCGCGGGTATGGATACCGGCGCGGCGCGGCGGCCGATCATCGACATGGATGCCTATGAGCTGGGCCTGAAATCGCGGATGGACCCGACCGCCAGCATCCTGCGCGGCATCAACGCCCGCGCCCGCAAGGCGCAAAGCCGGATGATCTTTGCCGAAGGCGATGACCCCCGCGTGCTGCGCGCGGCGGTCACCTATCAGCGCTCGGGCTATGGTAAGGCACTGGTGGTGGGCCGTCATGACGACGTGAAGACCAAACTTGAAGCTGCTGGCCTGGGCGATGCGGTGCGCGAGCTTGAGGTGGTGAATGCCGCCAACACCACGTATCTGGAGACCTATAAGGAATTCCTGTACTCGCGCCTGCAACGCAAGGGCTTCGATCACAAGGACGTTCACCGGCTGACGGCGCGCGACAGGCACGTGTTTTCGGCGCTGATGCTGGCACATGGCCATGGCGACGGGTTGGTAACCGGCGCGACCCGGAAATCGGCGCATGTGCTGCACCAGATCAGCCATGTGTTCGACGCCGACGCCGCGCATGGGGCGGCAGGGATCACCGCGCTGTTGCACAAGGGCAAGATCGTCCTGATCGGCGACACGCTGGTGCACGAATGGCCCGACGAACATGACCTGGCCACCATCGCCGAACGCGCCGCTGACGTGGCCCGTCATATGGGGCTGGAGCCGCGCGTGGCCTTTGTCAGTTTCTCGACCTTTGGCTATCCGATCTCGGAGCGGACCGAGAAGCTGACGAAGGCGCCCAAGGTGCTGGAAGAGCGCGGCGTGAATTTCGAGTTCGAAGGCGAGATGACCGTCGATGTGGCGCTGAACCCGCGCTCGAAAGAGGCCTATCCCTTCTCGCGCCTGACGGGTCCTGCGAATATCCTGATCGTGCCGGCGCGGCACTCGGCCTCGATCTCGACCAAGCTGATGCAGGAGATGGCGGGCGCCACGGTGATCGGCCCGATCCTGACCGGTGTCGACAAGCCGATCCAGATCTGTTCGACCGTCTCCACCGCCAATGACATCCTGAACATGGCGGTGCTGGCCTCGGCCGAGATCGGCTAGGCCATGGCGATCTGGAACCTCGGCTCAATCAATGCGGACATGGTCTATGCCGTGCCGCATCTGCCCGGGCCGGGCGAGACGTTGGCCGCCTCGGGGATGGAGCGGTTTCTGGGCGGCAAGGGCGCCAACATGTCGGTGGCCGCCGCCCGTGCGGGTTCGCATGTGCATCATATCGGCGCGGTGGGGCCTGATGGGCGGTGGGCCATCGACCGGCTGACCGAATATGGCGTCGATACCCGCCATATCGCGACGCTCGACGCGCCCACCGGCCATGCCATCATCGCGGTTGAGCCGGGCGGCGAAAACCTGATCGTTCTGTTGCCCGGTGCCAACCGGTCCATTTCGCCCGAGCGGGTCGCCAGCGTGCTGGCCGATGCCGCGCCGGGCGACCTGTTGGTGATGCAGAATGAGACCAGTGCCCAAGTCGAAGCGGCGCGGCTGGGTCGCGAACGCGGCCTGACCGTGTGCTACGCCGCAGCCCCCTTTGATGCTCAGGCGGTGCGCGATGTCCTGCCCTGGCTCGATTTCCTGATCCTGAACGCGGTCGAGGCCGAGCAGTTGCAACAGGCGACCGGTCTGTCGCCGGATCAGTTGCCGGTGCAGCATGTCATCGTGACCCTGGGGTCGAAAGGCGCACGCTATTTCGACACTAATCAGGGAAAAACGGCGGAATACCCCGCGCACAAGGTCAAGGCGGTCGATACCACCGGGGCAGGTGATACCTTTACCGGTTATGTCCTGTCCGGTCTGGACCGGGGCTTGCCGATGCCGCAGGCGATCACCCAGGCGACGCGCGCGGCCGCTTTGATGGTGATGCGCCACGGCACGGCCGATGTGATCCCCGATTTGAAAGAGGTTTTGGAGGCGCGGTTCTAGCTGCCCGCAAAGGGCGCCGCATCACCCCAAAGCTGTTTCACCCGCGCATCCCGACCACAGGATTTGCGATAGAGCTTGTAAGCCTCGCTTTGCCGTTTCGGGCCAAACCGGGTCAGCACCAGCTTTTCTCCCTGGGCATAATCCTGGTGATAGGCCTCGGCTGGATAAAACCGGCCCGCCTCCAGGATGGGGGTCACGACCGACTGCGCCAGATCTGCCTCAGCGGCAGCTTTGGCCTGGGATGCAAGCGCGGCTTCCGCCTTGTTAGAGACGAATATCGCGGTGCGATAGCTTTCACCGCGATCACAGAACTGACCGCCTGCATCGGTTGGGTCGACCGAGCGGAAAAAGAGATGCAGCAGGCGTTCGCGCGAAACCTTGTCGGGGTCAAACAGTATCTGCACGGCCTCGTAATGCCCGGTTCCCCCGCGCGAGACCTGCTTGTAGGTCGGATTATCGAGCGTCCCGCCGGTATAGCCGGACACCGCACCCAGCACGCCGGGCACTTTCTCGAAATCGGCCTCGACGCACCAGAAACAACCGCCCGCAACGGTCAGGGTTTCGGTCTCTGCGGCCTCGGTCTTGCCCCCTTGCAGGATCGTTGCCAGCACCATGGCAACCACCAATGCGACGGGTTTGAGTGTCTGGATCGGGTACATGATGATCCTCCATTTCCGGTCCCGATCAGGCTGCCCCGCAACCGGATTTGCGGCAAGGTTCCGTCATCGAATGTCACGCGCTGTTGATGCGGTGTTTACCCCTTGGAACGCGGCGGGCGGGGCGATAGCGTGCGGCGAATACCCGTAAACGGAGGGCAGTAGATGAAAATCGCCATGTGGTCGGGACCGCGCAACCTGTCGACGGCGATGATGTATGCCTTCGGCGCCCGGACCGATTGCGCTGTCATCGACGAGCCGTTCTATGCTGCTTATCTGGCGATGACCGGGCTGAACCACCCGATGCGAGAAGAGGTTCTGGCCGCACAACCACAGGACCCAAAGGTAGTGGCGGCGGCGCTGAGTGGGCCCAATCCCGGTGCGCGGCCGTTCTGGTATCAGAAACACATGACCCAGCACATGATCCCCGGCATCCCGCGCGACTGGATGCGGGCGGTGCGCAACGTGTTCCTGATCCGCCATCCGGCGCGGGTGATCGCGAGTTATGCCGAAAAGCGCGAAAACCCGACGCTGGAGGATATCGGCTTCGTCCAGCAGGCCGAATTGTTCGACGAGGTCACCGGTTGGGGCGGCGATCCGGTCGTGATCGACAGTCATGCCATTCGCGAAAACCCGGCCCGGATGCTGGAACAACTCTGCGACCGGATCGGTGTGCCTTGGTCACCGCATATGCTGAGCTGGCCTAGGGGTGGCCACAAGGACGACGGTATCTGGGCGCGGCATTGGTACGGAGCGGTCTGGAATTCGACCGGCTTTGCCGGACCCGAGGGCGATTTACCCGAGGTGCCGGAGGCGCTTCAGCCGGTCTTGCAGGCCGCAATGCCGTTTTACGAGCGCATGCGGGCCAAGAAGATCTGAGGCGCGATCAGCCCAGCAACTGTCCCAGTTTCATCGCCACGCCCATGTTGCCGCTGACCTTGAGCTTGCCCATCATCACACCGGTCATCGGGTTCAGCTTGCCGGTCAGCAGTTTGACCAGGTTGTCCTGGCTCAGGCGGATGGTGCAATCTGTATCTCGGTCCTGGGTGCTGGCGGTGTTGTCGGCCAGAACGATCACGCCATCCTGGCCGCAGTCGAATTTCAGCGACCCGTCAAAGCTTTTGCCGGCCAGTTCGGCCTGCATCTTGTCGGCGATATCCTGAAGCATGTCGCGCCCCTCATGTTGCTGGAAAAGCGGTAAGAAACCGGCCCGCGCTTGGCAAGCCTGACCAAGCGGCAGGGTCAGGCGCCCAGCGCGCGTTGGGTCAGGGGGCAGGGCGACCCGCCATAGAACGCCTCCAGAACCGCACGGAATTCGCCCGGTGCGTCGGGCACCATCGCGAACAGGGTCATGGAGGAACGTAGTTTCTTGGCGTCGATGCTGCCCAGGATATCCTCGGGCCGTTTGCCGGTGTGGCCGAGCATAAGCCGGCTGACTTCGATCAGGCGGGCACGCAATTCGGGGTGGGCCAGATAGGCGGCGGCCTCGTCCAGATCCCCGATCCCGTAAAGCTGCGCCATATGCGACCGGCCCAGTTCGGCCAGTTGCGGAAAGACGAACCACATCCAGTGGCTCGTCTTCTGTCCCGCAGTCAATTCGCGCAGGACATCCGGCCAAACGGTGTCCTGCGCCTCGACGAACATCTCCAGTTCGTCGTCTTCGTCAAAGTTGTCTTCGCCGCTCACTTGTCCGCGACGCGACGGTTGCGGGTGGCGATCAGTTTCAGCCGCAGCGCGTTCAACTGGATGAAGCCCTTGGCATCCTGCTGGTCATAGGCGCCTGCGTCTTCTTCGAAGGTCACGTGGGCCTCGGAGTAGAGCGAGTGATCGGACCAGCGGGCGACGGTACGTGCCGAGCCCTTGTAGAGTTTCAGCCGGACGGTGCCCGACACATGCTCCTGGCTCTTGTCGATCAGGGCTTGCAGCATCTCGCGTTCGGGGCTGAACCAGAAGCCGTTATAGATCAGCTCGGCATAACGCGGCATGATCGAATCCTTCAGGTGGCCCGCGCCGCTATCCAGCGTGATCTGCTCGATGCCGCGATGTGCCTCGAGCAGGATGGTGCCGCCGGGGGTCTCGTAGACGCCGCGCGACTTCATGCCGACAAAGCGGTTCTCGACGAAATCCAAGAGGCCGATACCGTGCTTGCCGCCCAACTCGTTCAGGCGGGTCAGGATGGTCGCGGGCGACATCGCCTCGCCGTTGATCGCAACCGCGTCGCCCTTTTCAAAGGTGATCTCGATGAACTCGGGCGTGTCGGGGGCGTCTTCGACCGCGACGATGCGCTGGGCGACGTAATCGGGCGCCTCGACGCCCGGATCCTCCAGCACCTTGCCCTCGGACGAGGTGTGCAGCAGGTTCGCGTCGACCGAGAACGGCGCCTCGCCGCGCTTGTCCTTGGAAATCGGAATCTGATGTGCTTCGGCGAATTCCAGCAGACGGGTGCGGCTGGTCAGATCCCACAGGCGCCACGGCGCGATCACCTTGATTTCGGGGTTCAGCGCATAGGCACTGAGTTCGAACCGCACCTGGTCGTTGCCCTTGCCGGTGGCGCCATGGGCCACCGCGTCGGCGCCATGCTCGGCGGCGATCTCGACCAGACGTTTCGAGATCAGCGGCCGCGCGATCGAGGTTCCCAGCAGATACAGCCCCTCGTACACCGCATTGGCGCGGAACATCGGGAAGACAAAGTCGCGCACGAACTCTTCGCGCACATCCTCGATATGGATGTTCTCGGGCTTGATACCCAGCAGCTCGGCCTTTTTGCGGGCGGGTTCCAGCTCCTCTCCCTGACCGAGATCGGCGGTAAAGGTGACAACCTCGCAGCCATATTCGGTTTGCAGCCATTTCAGGATGATCGAGGTATCGAGGCCACCGGAATAGGCCAGGACAACTTTCTTGGGCGCGGACATTGGACTTCCCCATTTACGTATGACGCAAGGGCCGTAGCGGTTTTTGCGGTTGGGGGCAAGTTGCGGCATCGGAACTGTGGCGAAATCGGTGGGTGTAATCCAGCACACCAATGTATTCCTTGCCTCGGGCGCGGGGTTGCGGCAGTCAGGCGGAATGAGCGATTTCATGACCCGTGCCCGCGCCGCCGAACAGGCGATGCGCGATGTCTTTCCCGCCACGCCGTTGCAGCGCAATGACCATCTGTCGGCGCGTTATGGTGCCGATATCTGGCTCAAGCGCGAGGATCTGAGTCCGGTCCGATCCTACAAGATCCGCGGTGCATTCAACGCGATGCGCAAGCAGCAGGGGCAGGCGCTGTTCGTCTGTGCCAGTGCGGGTAACCATGCCCAGGGCGTGGCCTATATGTGCCGGCACATGGGGGTGCGGGGTGTGATCTTCATGCCGGTGACCACTCCACAGCAGAAGATCCAGAAAACCCGGATGTTCGGCGGCGATCAGGTCGAAATTCACCTGACCGGCGACTATTTCGACCAGACGCTGGCGGCCGCACAGGCCTGGTGTGCGAAGGAGGGCGGCCATTTCCTGTCGCCCTTCGACGATGCCGATGTGATCGAGGGGCAGGCCTCGCTGGCCGTCGAGATCGAGGAACAGCTGGGCGGCGTGCCCGATCATGTGGTGCTGCCGGTCGGCGGCGGCGGCATGTCGGCGGGGGTGGCCACATGGTTCGGGGATCGCAGCCACTGCATCTTTGTCGAGCCCGAGGGCGGCGCCTGTCTGCGCGCGGCGCTGGCGGCGGGGCATCCGGTGACGCTCGATCATGTGGACAATTTCGTTGATGGCGCGGCGGTGGGCCGGATCGGCGAAAAGACATTCGAACTGCTGAAATCGCGGCACATGTCGGATGTGCTGGTGATGCCCGAGGACCGGATCTGTACCACCATCATCGAAATGCTGAATGTCGAGGGTATCGTGCTGGAACCCGCGGGCGCGCTGTCGGTCGAGGCGGTGGCGGATGTGCAAAGCTTCATCAGGGGCAAGACCGTGGTCTGTGTCACCTCGGGCGGCAATTTCGATTTCGAGCGTCTGCCCGAAGTGAAGGAGCGGGCGCAGCGCTATTCGGGGGTCAAGAAATACTTCCTGCTGCGACTGCCGCAGCGGCCCGGCGCGCTGAAGGAGTTTCTGAACATCCTCGGACCGGATGACGATATCGCCCGGTTTGAATACATGAAGAAATCGGCACGCAATTTCGGGTCTGTCCTGATCGGTATCGAGACCGCCAAGCCTGAGAATTTCGAGCGCCTTTATGCCCGTCTGGACGAGGCCGGGTTCACCTATACCGACATCACCCGCAACGAGACGCTGGCGCAATTCGTGATCTGAGCGCGCTCAGATATGGTCGGACAGCTCCGACTGGAAGGCCGATTTCGAGGCCTCGAAACTGTTGATGATCGCGTCCAGATCGACCGCGTCCGCATGACCGGCGGCGGATTGCCGCTCGCCATCCTGGCACAGGGCGGAAAAGGATTCGAACCCAAGGCTGAGCGCGCTGCCCTTAAGAAAATGCAGGTCCTTTTCAAGCAAGTTGCGGTCCGGTGTCTGGCGAAGACGCGTGATCACCTCTTCGACCTCTTCCAGGAACAGGTCTACAACCTCGTCAAAATCCTCTGCACCGACCTCTTCCCGCAATTGGGTCACGCGGGGCCAGTGAATCATGGCGCACCTCCGTTCTATTTGCCCCATTCACCCATCATTAGGAGATCGAGGGTAAACAGCCGGTAAAGAGAAGCAGGTGCATAAGCGGCAATTTGCACTTTCATGAGATGTTAACGGGGGCCTGTCTAGCGTGTCAGTATCCTTGGCCTTGGTGAATTCGGGACAAACGACAGTGTTGCATGGTAGGGAAATGGAGGCCCAGACCGAAATGGAACTGGGCGCAATCCGCCGGGTGCTGGTTGTCGATGACAGCCGGTTACAGCGTCGCATCCTGTCGAGCTCTCTGAAAAAATGGGGGTTCGAGGTAATCGAGGCCGATAGCGGCGAGGAGGCGATGGAGATTTGCGCCAGCGCCATGCCCGATCTGGTGCTGAGTGATTGGGTCATGCCGGGGATGAGCGGTGTAGAATTCTGCGAGGCGTTCCGGCAGCTGAACTCTGACCGATACTGCTATTTCATCCTGCTGACATCGAAGAGCGAAAAGAACGAGGTGGCGCAAGGGCTTGACGCCGGTGCCGACGATTTCCTGATCAAGCCGGTCAGTTCGGACGAGCTGCGCGCACGGATTTCGGCCGGGGACCGCGTGATCGGCATGCAGCGAGAGCTTTCGGCCAAGAACGAGGTTATCGAACAGGCTCTGGACGATTTGAAACGCGCCCATGACGCCATCGACAAGGACCTGATCCAGGCGCGCAAGATCCAGGAATCGCTGGTGCCCGATTTCAGCCAGGGTTTTGGTTCGTCACGCATCAGCCTGTTGCTGAAACCGTGCGGTCATATCGGTGGTGATCTGGTGGGCATGTTCTCGCCCGGGCCGAATCGCGTCGGATTCTACAGCATCGACGTCTCGGGCCACGGTATCACCTCGGCGATGATGACCGCGCGGCTAGGCGGTTATCTGTCCAGCCGGTACTTCGATCAGAACGTCGCGATGGAGAAACGGTTCAACAAGTTCTATGCGCTGCGCCAGCCGCAGGATGTGGCCGAAACCCTGAACTCGCGCCTGATCGCCGATACCGGGATCGAAGAGTATTTTACCATGGTCTATGCGATCATGGACCTGCGCAGCGGCATGTTGCGGATGGTGCAGGCCGGGCACCCGCATCCTCTGCTGTTGCGCCGGAACGGCACGGCGGAATTCATCGGCGAGGGCGGCGTACCCATCGGCCTGTTGCCGGGCATTCCCTATACGCAGGTCGAGGCGCAGATGGAGGTTGGCGACCGGCTGTTGTTATATTCCGACGGGTTTACCGAATGCCGTCTCGCCAATGGCGAGATGTTGGAGCCCGAGGGGCTGCTTGCACTGGTCAACGAGTGTAATCCGGAACAGGGCGGGCAGGAGTTTCTGGACGACCTTTTCTGGCGCTTGACGCAGGTGATGTCGCCCGAACACGGGCTTGAGGACGATGTCTCGGCCACGTTCTTCGAGTTCAACGGGCCCTGATCTGCGCCAGGTGCCACGCGGCGAAATGGCGATCACCGGCATTCCCCAGCAAGCCCGCAGCGTCCAGCGTCGGCATCCACAGAGCAGCGTGGTCGGGTTCCGTCGGCGGGCCGATACGACGCACGGGCCGGGCGCGGTATATAAGACATATCTTCTCGGCCCAGAGATCGTATTCCGGCATATAGGCAAAGCGCCGGAAAGCCCCCACCCGACGCGGTGCGGCAATCAGCCAGCCAGTTTCCTCGTAAACCTCGCGATGCAGCGCCGCGACCGGCGATTCGCCCGGATCGATGCCGCCGCCGGGCAGTTGCAGATCGGGATCGGGGTCATACTGGCTGGTCAGCAGCAGGTCCGATCCGCGCGGCAGCAGGGCATAGGCCCCCACCCGGCGGATATAGCGGCGCCCCGGCTCGGGGCTTTCCCCAAAACGTCTGATCATGTAGAGGCCCTTTCAACGCGGCTTGTCCGACCCTATATGGTCGCGATATGCCAAGACTTGGCGTGCAAGGAAACCCATGACACTCGGAACCAAAATCGCGTGGGACGACACGGTCCTGCCCTTTCAGCTCGATTTGCCCGACATGCGTGGCCGCGTGGCGCGGCTGGACGGTGTGCTGGACGGCATTCTGAAACAGCATGATTATCCCACCGTGGTCGAGGCCCTGGTGGCCGAGATGGCATTGCTGACCGCGCTGATCGGCCAGACCATCGGCTTGCGCTGGAAACTCTCGTTGCAGGTCCAGTCCAAGGGCGCGGTGCGGATGATCGCCACCGATTACTATGCCCCGCAGATCGAGGGCGAGCCGGCGCGCATCCGCGCCTATGCCAGTTTCGACCGCGACCGGCTGACCGATGGCGCCCCCTTCGACCAGGTGGGAGAGGGCTATTTCGCGATCCTGATCGATCAGGGCAAGGGGACCCAGCCCTATCAAGGCATCACCCCGCTGGCGGGCGGGTCGCTGAGCGCCTGTGCCGAGGCCTATTTCGCGCAATCCGAACAGCTGCCGACACGGTTTCAGCTGCGCTTTGGCAAGTCCATCGAACCGGGTGTGCCAGAGCATTGGCGCGCAGGTGGCGTGATGTTGCAGCACATGCCCAAGGCCTCGCCCTTTGCCGCCGGCGGTCCGGGTTCTGGCGATATTCTGACCGCCGCCGATCTGGTGGACGGCGCCGAGGGCGAGAACTGGAACCGGGTCAATATCCTGCTCGACACGGTCGAGGATCTGGAGCTGATCGGCCCGGCGCTGCCGCCGACCGACCTGCTGGTACGGCTGTTTCACGAGGAACAACCGCGTGTCTACGATGCGCAGTCGGTGCGGTTTGGCTGTACCTGCTCCGAGGAGCGGGTGCGCCAGAGCCTGTCGATCTATTCCGCCAAGGATATCGGGCACATGACCACGGATGAGGGAACGGTGACCGCTGATTGCCAGTTCTGCGGCGCACATTACGTGCTGGACCCGGCCTCGGTCGGGTTCGAGGCGGATCAGGGTGACTGACCCGGTCAGCCCTCTGCTTGCGGCGCTGGCCCGGACCGGGCCGGGGTCGAGCGATTTTGACCTCAATCCCGGTACGGTCCTGCCCGAGGGGCGCAAACTGCGCCCCGCTGGGGTCTTGGTGCCGGTGACCTTGGCCCACGGCGCACCCCGGGTGATCCTGACCAAACGCTCCTCGGCGCTGAAACATCATCCCGGCCAGATCGCCTTTCCAGGCGGCAAGCAGGACGAAGGCGACGTGGATGTGATCGCTGCCGCGCTGCGCGAGGCACAGGAAGAGATCGGTTTGCCACGCGACCTGCCGCGCGTGCTGGGGACCCTGCCGTCACACGAGACAGTGACCGCCTTTACCGTGACACCGGTGGTGGCAGTGATCGAACGCGCGTTCGACATCCGGCCAGAGCCGGGTGAGGTCGAAGAGGTGTTCAGCGTGCCGCTTGCGCATCTGATGCGGCCCGAAAATTACTCGGTGCAATCACGCCGCTGGCGCGGGCAGCGGCGGCACTATTTCACCGTACCCTTCGGGCCCTACTATATCTGGGGCGCCACCGCTCGGATGCTGAGGGGGCTGGCCGAAAGGATGCAGCCGTGACCCGCATCAACGAGGCCTGGTTGACCCACCCGGCAACGCAAAAGGTCTGCCGGACCCTGACAGATGGCGGTGCGCAGGCGCTGTTCGTCGGCGGCTGTGTCCGAAATGCGCTGCTGGGGGCACCGGTCAGCGATATCGACATCACCACCGATGCTCGTCCCGAGCGGGTGATGGAGCTGGCTGCGGCGGCCGGGATCAAGGCGGTGCCCACCGGCATCGCCCATGGTACCGTGACGCTGGTCGCGGGCGGTATTCCGCATGAGGTGACCACCTTTCGCCGGGATGTGGAAACCGATGGCCGCCGTGCGGTGGTCGCCTTTTCCGACTCGATCCACGAGGACGCGGCGCGACGCGATTTCACGATGAACGCGCTTTATGCCCGGCCGGACGGCACGGTACTGGACCCGCTGGATGGCCTGCCCGATCTGCAGGCGCGGCGCGTGCGGTTCATCGGCGATGCGACCGACCGCATCCGCGAGGATTACCTGCGTTCACTACGCTATTTCCGCTTTCACGCCTGGTATGGCGATGCCGATGCCGGTTTTGATGCCGAAGCGCTGGCGGCGATTGCCGGCAATCTCGACGGGCTGACCCGCCTCTCGCGCGAGAGGGTGGGGGCCGAGATGCTGAAGTTGCTCGCTGCGCCCGATCCGGCGCCCTCGGTCGCCGCTATGCGCGCCGCCGGGGTTCTGGCGCAGCTCTTGCCCGGCGCTGACGATCGAGCGCTGGCGCCTCTGGTGCATCTGGAAGACGGGCTGAGCGCCGACCCGATCCGGCGGCTGGCTGCGCTGGGCGACGGCGAAACACTGGCCTCGCTCCGGTTGAGCAAGGCGCAGATGGCGGCGCTGGACACTCTGCGCCACGCTGCTTTGGGCACCGCCGGAGCCGGAGAGTTGGGGCATGATCTGGGCGTCGAAGCAGCGCGCGATGCGCTTCTCTTGCGGGCCGCCTTGCTGGATCAACCGCTTGACCCGCATGCGCCCGCGGCCATAGCGCGGGGGGCTGCGGCGGTGTTTCCGGTCACCGCTCGCGACCTGATGCCAGCGTTTTCGGGCCCCGCGCTGGGCGCGCGGCTTGCCACGCTGAAAGCGCACTGGATCGCATCCGATTTCACGCTGAGCCGGACAGCTTTGCTGGCTCGAGATGATTGACGTAAGGTCAATCAAATCCTGCGTGACATGCTGAACCTTGCGAGGTTAGGTTTGCCGCGAAACCAATAGGAGGGATGCGAATGTATTACGGGCTCTGGTTCAGCTGAGGCTGGGATAACCGACCCGTTCGGGTGGTGTCCTGCACGCCGCCTCTTTCGCATATTCCCTAATTGCTCAACGGAGCATCCTTCATGTTTCGCTTTTTCGAAAATCTTGTCGATCCCTTTGTCGCCTATGATGAGACGGACACGCCGCCCACACGGCTGTGGCCCTTCATGCTGGACTATTCACAGCCATTTCTGCGTGTCTTCATCTGGGCTGGCCTGTTGTCGATCGTTGTCGCCGGGGTCGAGGTCTGGCTGATCTATTACATGGGCCGCGTGGTCGATGTGCTGAACGGCTCACCCGCCGAAGTGTGGGAGCGCTACGGTACCGAGATGATCGCGCTGGCCCTGTTTGTTCTGCTGATCCGTCCGGCGCTGCATGTGCTGGATGTATTGGTCCTGAACAACGCGATTTTGCCAAACTTTGGCACCCTTATCCGCTGGCGCGCGCATAAACATGTGCTGCGCCAGTCGGTGGGCTGGTTCGAGAACGACTTTGCCGGGCGTATCGCCAACAGGATCATGCAGACCCCTCCGGCGGCGGGCGAGGTGGTGTTCCAGGTGTTCGACGCCATTTCGTTTTCGCTGGCCTATCTGGTTGGAGCAGCAGTTTTGCTCATGGCGGCGGATGCCCGGTTGTTGTTGCCGCTGCTGATCTGGTTTGCGCTTTACGCGTTGCTGGTGCGCTGGACGATCCAGCGGGTGGGGCCGGCGTCGCAGGCGGCCTCGGATGCGCGGTCGACCGTGACCGGCCGGGTGGTGGACAGCTATACCAACATCCATTCGGTCAAGATGTTCGCCCATGACGACCGCGAGCTGGCTTATGCGCGAGAGGCGATCGAGGAAACGCGCCGCACCTTTCAGGTGGAAATGCGGATCTTTACCATCATGGATGTGGTGCTGGTTACCCTGAACGGGCTGCTGATCGTCGGTGTGGTTGGCTGGGCCATCGCGCTTTGGATGCAGGGGCAGGCCAGCGTTGGCCTGGTGGCCGCCGCTTCCGCCCTGACCCTGCGGCTCAACGCGATGACCGGTTGGATCATGTGGGCGCTGACCAGCTTTTTCCGCCAGCTGGGTGTGGTGGCCGAAGGGATGGAGACCATCGCCCAGCCCATCGACCTGGTGGATGCGCCGGATGCCCGGCCGCTCGAGCTGAGCGAGGGCCGGATCGAACTGCAACAGCTGTCGCATCACTATGGGCGGGGGGCGGGCGGGCTGGACCGGTTGGACCTGACCATTGCGCCGGGCGAAAAGATCGGGCTGATCGGGCGTTCGGGCGCGGGCAAGTCGACACTGGTCAAACTGCTGCTCCGGTTCTACGACCCGGATAGCGGTCGTATCCTGATCGACGGGCAGGATATCGCCCGAGTGACCCAGAACAGCCTGCGCAGCCATATCGGCATGGTGCAGCAGGACAGCGCACTGTTGCACCGCTCGGTACGGGACAATCTGCTTTACGGGCGTCCCGACGCGACCGAGGAAGAGATGATCGCCGCCGCCAAACAGGCCGAGGCGCATGAGTTCATCCTCGATCTCGAAGACCCGCAAGGCAGGCGCGGCTATGACGCCCATGTGGGCGAGCGCGGGGTCAAGTTGAGCGGCGGGCAACGTCAACGGGTGACGCTGGCGCGTGTCATTCTCAAGGATGCGCCGATTTTGCTGTTGGACGAAGCGACCAGCGCCCTAGATTCCGAAGTCGAGGCTGCCATACAGGACACGCTCTACGGCATGATGGAAGGAAAGACCGTGATCGCCATCGCTCACCGGCTGAGCACTATCGCGCAGATGGACCGTATCCTGGTGCTGGATCAGGGCCGGATCGTCGAGGAAGGCGGTCACGCCGATCTGTTGGCGCAGGGCGGGCTTTATGCCCAGTTCTGGGCGCGACAGTCGGGCGGGTTCCTGAATGTCGAGGCCGATGGATGAGGCTTGCCGACCTCATCGACCCGTTCCGCGACACGGATACGCCCCCGCCCCAGCGGCTGGGGGCGTTCATCCGCTGGGCGCTGAATGGTGCCTGGCCGGTCTTGTTTGCCGCCGCGCTGTTTTCGGCAATGGCGGGCATGTTCGAGGCGATAACCGCGTGGATACTGGGGCAGGTGGTCGACCGGGCGGTCGAACTGGGTCCCGAAGGGTTTTTTGACGGGACCAATCTGGGGGCAATTCTGGCGGCAGTGGCGTTCTTTGTGCTGATCCGACCGGTTGCATTCGGCCTGTCGGCGCTGTCGAACAACTATGTCGTCATGCCCAATATCCCGCCGCTGGTGCTGGCCCGGCTGAACCGCTGGACATTGGGTCAGTCGGTCGGGTTCTTTGACGACGATTTTGCCGGTCGGATCGCGCAAAAACAGATGCAAACCGCAAGTGCGCTCACTTCGGTTGTGTCCGAGACGATCAGCGCGATTGTGTTCGCCTTGGCCTCTCTGGTCGGTAGTCTGGCCTTGTTAGGGTCTATTCATCCATTGGTGATGCTGCCCTTTGCCCTGTGGCTCGGCGCCTACTTCCTGCTTATCCGCTGGTATCTGCCACGGGTCCGCAGACGGTCGGCGGCACGAGCGGGGGCGCGGGCGATGGTGTCGGGCCAGGTCGTCGACACGATCACCAATATCAAGACGGTCAAGCTCTTCGCCCATGCAAAGGCCGAGGATGTGGCGGCGCGCAACGCCATGGCCGACCTGCGCGAGCGGTCGCTGGATTTCGGATGGCTTTCTGCCAGTTTCCGGTTCGTCCTGATGCTTCTGGCAGGCGTCTTGCCGGTAATCCTGCTTGGATCGGCGCTGCTTCTATGGCGAGCAGGGGGCGCCAGTGCCGGCGATGTGGTGGTTGCGGGCTCGGTTTCGATCCGTATCGCGCAGATGTCCGGCTGGGTCAGTTTCACGCTGATGAGCCTTTATGCCAACCTGGGCGAGGTTCAGAACGGCATGAACAGCCTCGCGCGGGCCGAGCGGATCGAGGATATGCACGATGCCCAACCGCTGGTTGCAGGCAGTGGAAAGATCGAATTCGTCAATGTCGGCTTTGCCTATGGGCGCGAAACCGGTGGGGTGGATGCCTTGACGCTGTCCGTTGAGCCGGGCGAGAAACTGGGGATCGTTGGTGCGTCGGGGGCGGGAAAATCGACGTTGGTTTCGCTTCTCCTAAGGCTCTATGAGGCGGAAACCGGTCAAATCTGCATTGACGGACAGGACATTGCAACCGTGACGCAAGACAGCCTGCGACGACGGATCGGGCTGGTCACGCAGGAAACCGCAATGTTCAACCGGTCTGCCCGCGACAACATCCTCTATGGTCGCCCCGACGCGACCGAGGCCGAATTGATAGCCGCCGCCCAAAAAGCCGAGGCGCATGAGTTCATTCAGGATTTGGCCGACGCCAAGGGGCGCAAGGGTTACGATGCATATCTGGGCGAGCGCGGGGTCAAGCTGAGCGGTGGTCAGCGGCAGCGGATCGCGCTGGCCCGCGCCATCCTCAAGGACGCGCCGATCCTGGTGCTGGACGAGGCGACCAGTGCGCTTGACAGCGAGGTCGAGGCGTCGATCCAGAGCGCGCTGCATCGCGTGATGGAGGGCAAGACCGTGCTGGCCATCGCGCACCGCCTGTCCACCCTGTCGGAAATGGACAGGATCGTGGTGCTGGATCGCGGGCGGATCGTCGAAAGCGGCACGCATGAGGCGCTGTTGGCCCGCAATGGTCTCTATGCGCGGTTCTGGCATAGGCAATCCGGCGGGTTTATCCGCACGCAAGCGGCCGAGTAAGGGCTTTTCGCCTTGCGCGCGCCCCTGTATCAGGCGGCCATGACACAAGAGATAACCATCACGCGGCTGGGCCATCAGGGTGACGGGATCGCCCCGGGCCCGATCTATGTGCCACGTACCCTGCCGGGCGAAGTGGTCAGCGGAACGCCCGAGGGCGACAGGCTGGCCGATATGCGGGTTGTGACCCCGTCGCCGCACCGGGTGACGCCGCCCTGCCGCCATTATCGCGCCTGCGGCGGTTGCCAGTTGCAGCATGCCTCGGACGGATTTGTTGCCCAGTGGAAGCAGGAAGTGGTTCATTCCGCGCTCACGGCTCAGGGTATCGAGGCCGAGATGCGCCCCGTTCATACCTCGCCGCCCCGCTCGCGCCGCCGCGCAACCATCGCAGTGCGACGCACCAAGAAGGGAGCGCTTGCCGGGTTTCATGGCCGAGCGTCGGACGTGATCACCGAAATACCCGATTGCCAGTTGTTGGACCCTGCGCTGCTTGCCGCCATTCCGGTCGCCGAGGCGCTGGCCATGCTGGGTGGCAGTCGCAAGGGTGTCATGGCGGTGACGCTGACCCTTTCGGACGCCGGGCTGGATGTGGCGGTACGCGGTGGCAAACCGCTGGATGGCCCTCTTGAGGTGGCGCTGGGACAATTGGCCGAGGCGCAGGGGCTGGCCCGGCTGGCGTGGGAGGGTGAGGTGATCGCGATGCGACACCCGCCCACGCAACGTTTTGGCAAGGCGGCGGTTGCGCCGCCGCCGGGCGCCTTTCTGCAAGCCACCCGCGACGGCGAACAGGCGTTGTTGGCGGCGGTGCAGGAAACGGTTGCGGGTGCCAGGCGGGTCGCCGATCTGTTTGCCGGTTGCGGCACCTTTGCCTTGCCGCTGGCCGAGACCGCCGAGGTACATGCGGTCGAGGGCGAGGCCGCGATGACTGCGGCGCTGGATCAGGGTTGGCGCCGGGCGGCGGGCTTGAAACGTGTGACCACTGAGGCGCGCGACCTGTTTCGCCGCCCGCTGCTGCCCGACGAGCTTGCCGCATTCGACGCGGTGGTGCTGGACCCGCCCCGAGCCGGGGCTGAGGCGCAGGTGGCGGAACTGGCCCGTGCCAAGCCACCCGTCATCGCCTATGTCAGCTGCAATCCGGTGACCTTTGCCCGTGATGCGAAAACGCTGGTTCAGGCCGGCTATCGCCTGAATTGGGTGCAGGTGGTCGATCAGTTCCGCTGGTCGGCGCATGTGGAGCTTGCGGCGTCCTTCTCGCGGGTCCATATCGGCGGCTGAGCAACAAGGAGCGCGCGATGCAGAGATTGCAGGCATTCATCGACCGGCCCGGATTTGGCCGGTTCATCACCGCCGTGATCATGCTGAACGCCGTTGTTCTGGGGATGGAGACCTCGCCCTATCTGATGGAGCGGTGGGGTGGTCTGATCCTGACCGCCGACCGCATCTGTCTGGGCATCTTTATCGTCGAGATCGTTCTGAAACTGGTGGCGCAGCGGCAGCGTTTCTTTTTGAACGGCTGGAACATCTTCGATTTCGTGATCGTGGGTATCGCCCTGATCCCCGCCGCCGGCGGCCTGTCGGTGCTGCGGGCCCTGCGTATCCTGCGGGTTCTTCGGGTGATCTCGGTTGCACCGCGCCTGCGTCGCGTGGTCGAGGGCTTCATCACCGCGCTGCCCGGCATGGCCAGCGTTTTCCTGCTGATGACCATCATCTTTTACATCGGTTCGGTGATCGCGACCAAGCTCTTTGCCGCCTCTTTCCCCGACTGGTTCGGCGACCTGGGCTTGTCTGCCTATACGCTGTTCCAGATCATGACGCTGGAAAGCTGGTCGATGGGCATCGTTCGACCGGTGATGCAGGTCTATCCCTATGCCTGGTTGTTCTTTGTCCCCTTCATCATGATCACCACATTTGCGGTGGTGAACCTGCTGGTCGGTCTGATCGTGAACTCGATGCAGGACGCCCATCATGCCGAGGACGGTGTCCGCACCGATGCCTATCGGGACGAGGTTCTGGCCCGTCTGGAGCAGATCGAACAGCGGCTTGGCGCATTGGGTGAAACCAAAAAGTGATTTTGCCCGGCCCCGATTCCGGGGTATTCCGGGGACCATTGAGAAAAAGAACGAGGCAGTGATTATGGATCGTCGGCATTTCGGTCTTGGTGCGGTTGCCGCGCTTGGCCTGTCGGCCTGCGGCAGTCAGGACAGCAAGTTCCGCCGCTATTACGGACCTGCGGTCACCTCGGTCGTGATCAACAAGGGTGCACGCAAGATGTACCTGTTGAACAACGAAACGGTGCTGAAGGAATACAAGGTCGATCTGGGCTTTGCCCCGGCCGGGCATAAACAGTTCGAAGGCGATGGCAAGACGCCCGAAGGCACCTATCTGATCGACCGCCGCAATCCCAACAGTGCGTTCCACCTGTCGCTGGGCATATCCTATCCCAATGCCCGCGACGTGGCCTATGCCCAGGCGATGGGCAAGAAGCCGGGCGGCGAGATCTTCATTCATGGGCAGCCCAACCTGTTGCGCGACCGCAAGAAGGCGAAGAAACAACCGGATTGGACCGCAGGCTGCATCGCCGTCAGGAATGAAGAGATTGAAGAGATTTATGCCATGGTGCGCGACGGAACGGTGATCACCCTGCGCGCGTGATCGCAGCTGGCCCCGGTTGTTCAAAGGCCAGATCGTTGTCGGGCGAGACCCACACTGTTGTTGCTGTGTTGCTGCGCAGCGGATCCACCGCAAATCCGATATCCGCCAGCAGATGCGGCGCGGTTTCCGCGAGGCGGATCAGATCCGCTTCGAGCACCGCACGCTCCCGCTCTCTCTTTCGATCAATAATGCTGATCCAACGAAAGAACCAGGCGCGCAATCCCGGCTTGGTGGCATTCACAGGGCTTTCGTAAACGCCGCAAGAATTCATGATATTTTCCCCTTGGTTATCTGGTCACAACCAAAGCTGGACCCTCGATCTCTTGCCTTCAACGCAAGCTTTCTCGTAACTTGGATTAAGAAATCTAATCCAAAGGGTTTGCACATGCGATTGCCGCCGCTGAATGCTCTGCGCGCATTTGAAGCTGCCGCGCGTCACAATGGGTACATTGCGGCCGCCGAGGAGCTTTGCGTGACCCGAGGTGCTGTGAGCCGTCACATCAAGTTGTTGGAGGAGCATCTGGGTGTTGCCCTGTTCCACCGAAACCACCGCGGGGTCGTTCTGACCGCGGCGGGGCGGCAGTTGCTGCCTGTGTTGACCGAGGCGTTTGCCCGGATCGGACGAGAAGCCGAACAGATCTCTGCCATGACTCAGGACATCCGGATCATCTGTCCGCCGGCGTTGTCAATTCGCTGGCTGTTTCCACGACTGGAGAACTTCCAGGCAGCGCATCCCGGCATCCGTGTCCGGATGACCACAGAGTTTTACGGCGCCAAGGGATTTGATGGTACCGAATATGATCTCGGTGTGTCGGTCGAACATGTCCACGGACGGCCAGCGGGTATCACCAGCATGCCGCTGTTCCCAATGGTGCTGTCCCCGGCCTGTTCCCCGGCTTTGCTACGTCAACAGTTCCTCAGGACACCTTCAGATCTTGCGCGGATGGTCTTGTTGCATGAATCTCCGCAGCGCCGGGACTGGGCGCATTGGCTGGCCAGCTTTGGGATACGCGGGATTGATGCGGCAAGCGGACCGACATTTCCGAATCTGGATATGGCCGCAAGGGCGGCGGCGATGGGGTCAGGCGTTGTGATGGCGGACCTGGCTTTGTGTCACGAAGAACTGCGGAATGGAGCGCTTGTGCTTCCCTTTCCCGAGATGACCTGTGTCACACCACAAGGGGGATATGTCCTGATCGGTATGCGTGACCGTTGGGACGAACCCCATCTGCGGGCGTTTCGGGAATAGGTGGCGCAAGACTGCGCTGATCTCATGCCAGATCTCGGAGCCTAGCCAATCTGTGTCACGCCTGGCTGCCGGCCCATTTCCCGAACCCGAACAGGATATAGTCGCGCTGATAGATGTCGGCGGCCAGCGCCTCGAGCGCGTCATCATAGATATCGCCCAGCGGGATCGGCGTATCGGGGGCGGCACGAGGCGGTTCGGGTGGTTCGGCATGGCCGAAGCGGCGGGCCAGCGCAGGCAAATCGCTCGCGATTTCGTCTTCGCGCAGGATCAGGTCTGGACTGACGAAGTCGGAAAAGCTGTTTAGCGCCTGAGCCTGACTGCACCAGGATCCGTCAATGCGGATCGCTGTCTGTCCGGCGAGGTTCATGCGGACAAATTCCAGAAACGCCTCGAACGCGGCGCGGTGATCGGCGCGCCCGTAATCCGGGCCGGGGCTGTCCTCGGGTATCGGCAGGTTGAACTGTCGGCGCAGGGTGTTGCGGATCTTGGTGAAACAGCCCGGCCCCTTGTTCAGGATGCGATGGCAAAAGGCCGAATGCGCACGTGCCAGAGGGTGACGCAGCACCGTGAACGAGCGGTGTCCCTCGTTACCCTTGAGCCAGCCGCGTACCTGTTTCTGGTTCAGGCCGGTGCCCAGTGCCGCATCGACAACACCGTCCAGATCTGCCATCCAGCGGCGAACCTCGTCCTCGGGGCCGCCACGCACCGGCAGATAGATCAAAGGTGTCACCGCGCCGGTAACATAGGTCGGTACCGCAGGGCCGCGGCGCGGTTCGAAATTGGGAGTCCGTGTCAGGTTGAAACGGTCCAGCCCACTCAGGGCCTCGACCATCTCACCCGCATTCACCACCTTGGACGTGACCGGGCTGGGGTTCTGGCGCTTCAGGTTGTCATCCAGTTGGTCCAGCCGCGCGGGCACGCCCAGCCATTGCGCCAGCCCGTTCATCACCGCCAGGTCCTGAAGATCCTCATAGGCGACATAGAACGGGGTCTGGCCACTGCGCTGAAGGCTGTTGAGCAGAAAGACCTGGAAATCCTGTAACGCCTCGACGTGGCGTGCGAATTCCTCGGCATTGAAGTGGGCCTGTGCCTCTTTCCGACGCTTGATGTTGGTCAGTTTCCACTGTCCGGTTTCCTTGGCGATCTTCCACGAGACATAGCTGTCGAGCGGATTTCGGGTCAGGATGATCTTGGCGCAGCGCGGATCGGACAGGACAAGGCCCAGAACGCGCGGATCGTGATCGTGAAAGAACCGGAACCCGGCCAGAACCCCGCGCGCGTCCCGCACCGCGTCGATCAGGCATTGCGGATCGGCGTCGCGCATCTGCTGGCTGATTTCCAGTATCTCGGTCTTGTTGGGATAGCCGATGAAATGCGGGTTGAACGCCTCGCCGACACAGGCCACCCCGTCCAGCGCGTTCAGGTTCGCCTCGAGAAAGTTGGAGCCGGTCCGCATTTCGGCGAAGACGACAAAGTAATCGAAAGGGCTGCTCATACGTCCTTATCGCACCAGATAGGGTTTGCGGTTGGGTTTGGGGTTGTTGACCGGGGCCGGCTCGACCGGAAAATCGCCCATCAAATAGGGGTGCATGCCCTGATTCTTGAGGTTCTGCAGGAACTGTCCAAAGCCGGTCAGATCGACCATTGTCGGCGCTTCGGTCAGGCGGCGCGGGCTGGATTGCCCGATTTCATCGACGATGGTCTGGATGGGTTCCATCGGGGCCTCGACAAACTCGGCCATGGTCCAGATCCGCACCCGCGCCTTTGTCCAGACCGAGCGCAGGATCTCCAGATGCTTGCTTTCGATCCTTTGCAGGCGCGCGGCCTCCTTGCGCAGGTCGGCAAAGTTGCGGTTCGACTTGAACAGCGGCACCGCCCAGGCGCCGGTAATGACCGAGATCTGAGCGTTGGGGTCGCGTGCCAGCAGCCAGTTGATTTCCTGATTGTCGGCGGGGCCGAACTGGAAACACTGTCGCTCACCCCTTGTGTTCCAGATCAGTGAGGTAAGGAAGCTGGTAGGGTTATAGTCTCGTAGCTGGGCGCAATCGCTAAGCGCGCCGTTGATCAGCCGCTCACCACCGGAGAATTCGGCGCGGTCGGGGCCAAAGAGATGCCCATGTACCCGGGTTCCGGTGGCCCTGGACAACCAGGGCTCGAAATCCTCGAACAGTTCGGTAAAGCCCTGGAACATCGAATAGGGGTTCGAGGTAAGGCCGTTTTCGTTGCCATGGCGGGGATAGCGGCTTTGCATATACAGCCCGTCGCGTCCACGCGTTCGACGCTCGACCGCCTTGGCAAAAATCCGGTCGATCTTGCCCGGGTTCGGTTCGGTTCGTTTCATGGCACCGGCCTGGTCGGTCAGAAAGGCCTGATACAGGCGTTCGGCCCGTGGCCAAATCTTGCGCGCGACGAAACAGTCGGACCGGCGCAGCAATTGCAGGTGATCGTCGTAGAAAATATGCGGTTTGCCTTGAAAATCGAACTTGCTCAGCGTCAGAGAGCGGCTTTCGATATTGGCCGAGAACTGTCGGGCCAGCGTCTGGAAGTAACTCTCGTCGGGGATCCAGACCTTGCGGAAATAGCGGTCATAAGTGTCGCGCTCGGGGTCCTGAAGGATCGCAGACAAGGTATGCCGCGTCAGGCACCACCACTGGCTGCCCATATGTGGCACCAGCCCAGCGGGTATCTTGCGCTTGAATCCCAAGCGCCGCTGAAAGCTGACGTATCTGTCGAATAGATAGCGATGCTTTTTCCAAGAAAAGGGAAAGCGCAGGGTGAAGCGTTCGTGATCGAGGCCGCCGACGGTCCAGGGTACATCGGCGGTGGTGGCGCTTTCGATGAAATCGGTGCGTGGCCGGGCGGCCAGATAGTCGATCAGCTCTTGCACAGGTCTTAGCGGCAGGCACGAACCGGAAGCCAGATAGACATGCCGGATATCGGTGAATTCCTCGAGCAGTTGCTCGGACGCCGATTGAGATGCCGCGACGATCCCCCAGGTCCCCCAATCGCAGCGGTGTCGGGTGCTGAACCGGATCAGCGGGTCCTTGATGCAGGCATCGTGAAACGCCTTGAACGCCTTCCGGGGCACCTTGCGGTCGACATGGATCACTACGGGACAGCCAGAGGCGGTCCAGTGGTGTGCCACCTGCTGTGCACGATCGAGCGCAGTATGAACCAGCATGACGATACCGACCGTGCTCATGCCCAGTTCCCCTTGGACATGAGGCCGAGGATCTCGAGTTGGCGCCAGTTGATGTATTTCTCGGACCATTTGCACCACAGGTCGGGCTGGTCCTGCACCCGGTCCGCATAGGCCTTGTATTCAACCGAGTTGGAGTAGTGCTGGCGGCGTGTCAGCTCCTCGGCTGCCTTGGCAGTGAACGTGTTCAGAAACTTGGTATGCAGCAGCGCGCCGCTGGCCTTTTCACCGCCCCACTCGTCATAAACCTGATTAAGGCCGCGCGGCAGCAAGGCGTGGGTCGAGCTTACATAGGCATACCGCCGGTTCCATTTAACCAGCGGAGTCTTGTTCAGTGCGGGTGCCTTTTTAGGGTTGTCGGGAAAGAACACCCGGCTGCGCGGACCGCCCTGGATCCAGAGATTGCCGTATTCGGGGTTCTTCTTGATCGAATAGTTGCCACTGTCGAACCAATTCGCAATCTCTAGCGGGTTCTGCCCCTCGGCATAGGGGACATCGTCGATTCGGCCCTTGGGATAGACATCGATCAGCATGGCGCTGAATGACCGGATCGAGGAATTGTCGAGCCAGTCGGTCAGCGCCTGGATAGGGCGCGTGTCGCAGAAAGGGTAAATGAAGAATTCGTCGGGATCGACGACTAGGACCCAATGGTTATGTGCATAGTTCCGCTTCAGCCAGTTCATCCAGTCGACGCCGAAGGTGGCGGATTTATAGCTGTGCGTGGTGTGCCAGACCGACACATCGGAATGCCCGCTGAGATAATCGAGCGTGCCATCGGTGCTGTCATTGTCGACGATCAGGAAATGGTCGATACCCAGCTCGCGGTAGTAACGCAAAAAGTAGGGCAGGCGGATCTTTTCGTTCCGGACAGTCGAGACCAAGAGAACATCGCCGGGTCGAATTGCAGCGGTATTGTTCTGAACGGCGCGCAATTCCCGAGATTTGCGGATGCAACGCAAAAGACGGCGCTTGCGCCGCACTCTCATCCGATAGGAGTCCCAAAGGCTCACGCTGCTATCCACTCTTCTTATGACGCGAGCATGCCCGGTACTTATAACCAACAAACCCTATTGGTATTGACCGTTTATGTCACTGAAACATCTATGGAAGCAACGGGTTTAGAAAGCGTTACGTCAATCCTGATGCCGTAACCGTGACTTTCCCCAGGTCTCGGTTGTATTCTGGCTCTAATTCCAACCTCCGGGCGAAAGAAGCCCGAGCGCGCTCAATTGCGTCCAGCCCGCGAACCGGGTCGAGGATGATGTCCAGAAATCGGGTGAGGCGGTCAGCTCGTCATAGTAATGGTCGAAATCGGCAGGCGTGTGAAAATGCTGCTGTCGGGTCTTTTCTTCGGCCGATCTGGAAACAATGTCGGGCAGAAATTTGGTGTGAAGCAGCACGCCCGAGGGCGCGCTGTCCCCCGGCCCGCCATAGGCCGCGTTCAGTCGGCGGGGCAGGGCGGAATGACACGAGTTCACATAGGCATAACGTCGGTCCCAGCGGATCAGCGGTATCTTGTTCAATGTCGGTGATCGGCGCGGCTCATCGGCAAAGAACATCCGCTCGCGCGCGCCGCCCTGAACCCACAGGTTCCCCAGTGGCTGTTGGCGCTGGGCCCGATAGGGGCCGGCATCGAACCAGTGCAGGATATCCAGCGGATCGTCGCCCGGCGCATGGATCTGCGCCGCGACCGGCCCCTTGGGGTAAAGGTCCAGCATATGGGCGCCAAAGCTGTCCCGCCCTTGCCCATTCAGCCAGCCAGTCAATGCATGCAGGTCGCGGCGGTCGTGATGTGCATAGACCAGCAGCTCGTCCACATCGACCATCAGGCACCAATGCCCGTGCGCGTGGCGCATCTGAAGCCATGTCATCCAGTCGAGCCCAAAGCGCGCATCGCGATAACTGGCCCCTGTCAGCCAGAGCGAGACATCGTTCTGTGCCGCCAGCATCTCGACGCTGCCGTCATCGCTGCCATTGTCGACCATCAGAAAGTGATCGACACCGAGGGTGCGGTAATAGTCCAGGAACCAGGGCAGGCGCAGCGCCTCGTTCCTGAGCGTGGTGACCGCCAACACCTGACCCGGACGGATCGCCGCAGTGCGGTCGGACAGCGCCGTCAGCGCGTGGCGGCTGCGGAATGCGCGCCAGAGCAACCGCCGCCGCTTCCACCGCAACCGATAGGCATCGGCCCATCCGATCGGCGAGAGCGGCGGTGCGGGGCTGCTGGTCATCCGGTCCCTCGTGTCAGTCCAGCCCCATGGCGGCCATCATCTCTTCGATCCGGGCCACGTCTTCGGGGTTGTTCAGCTCCCAGAACTGGCGCCCGCGCGCCTCGACCTCGACACACAGAACCTTGCGCCCGTTTTCCATGAAACGCAGCTGTTCCAGCCCCTCGAGGGTTTCCAGCGGCCCCATCGGCCAGGTCGGATAATCCGCCAGCGCGCCGGGGCGATAGGCATAGACGCCGACATGGTGGAACACCGGGGTAGGCGCGTCGTCGGCATAGATCTGCGAGGTGAAGGGGATCACCTCTTTGGAGAAGTAAAGCGCGCTGCGGTCGGCGGCGAACACCGCCGTGGTTCCGCCGACGCGGCCATGTTTGCGGTCGTTCAGAAAACTGTTCAGTGCCATCCCGTCGCAGCGCAGCACCGGCGTGGCGATGTCGGCCCCGGGCGCGGCGCGCAGCCCCGAAATAAGGTCTTCGACAAACCAGTGCGGCGTCAGCGGCGCGTCGCCCTGCAGGTTCACGACAATGTCGTGCCCACCGCCCAGCGCAGCATGCGCCTCGGCGCAGCGCTCGGTGCCGTTGACGCAGTTGGACGAGGTCATGACGACCTCGGCCCCGAACCCTTCGGCCACCTCGCGGATGCGGTCGTCATCGGTGGCGACCACCACCCGGTCGGCGCCACGTACCGCCATCGCCGCCCGCCACGAGCGTTCGATCAGCGTCATTTCCTTGCCACTGGCGCCGGTCAGGCTGACCAGCGGCTTGCCGGGATAGCGGGTCGAGGCATAGCGGGCGGGAATGGCGATGAGCACGGACATTCAGGCTTCCTTGAGGGTGACGCTGGGCGCGTAGGCGATGAAGAACGGGTTGGCATAGCCTTCCTTGCCATAGGTCAGCGGCTGGTGATTGTCGAAACGTACCACCTTGCCCCCGGCTCCGGCCAGAACGGCGTGACCGGCGGCGGTGTCCCATTCCATGGTGCGGCCAACACGCGGGTAAAGATCGGCCTCGCCCGTGGCCACCAGACAGAATTTCAGCGAGGAACCGGCGCTCTTGCTGTCCTTGACGGCGTATTTGCCGATGTAATCCTCGGTCGCCTGGTCGCGGTGCGATTTCGACGCCACCACCATCAACGCGGCATTATCCGCTTGCGCCACTCGGATCGGAGAGAGTTCACCGGGGGTCTCTTTGTCCAGTGCGCCGGTCTCCTCGACCGACGAACCGTCGGCCAGAGTATAGAACATCCGCCCCTTGGCCGGGGCATAGACCACCCCGCGCGTTGGCGTGCCACTTTCCACCAGCGCGATATTCACCGTAAAATCGCCGCGCCGGTTGATGAATTCTTTGGTCCCGTCCAGCGGATCGACGATCAGGAAGGTATCGCCCGTCTGGCTGTGCGAGGCCGCCTGTTCCTCGGTCACCAGCAGGATATCGGGGAAGGCCGCCCGCAAACCGGTTGAGATCAGCGCGTCGGCGGCCTCGTCCGCATCGGTCACCGGGCTGGAATCAGATTTCACCTTCACCGCGAAATCGTCGGCGTTGTAGATCGCCATGATCTGGTCGCCCGCCTCGAGCGCCAGGCGGCGGATGACAGGAATTAGTTCCTCGTAGGTCACAAAAATGCTCCGATCGTGGGATTTGTTGATCCAAGATGCAGGAGCCCTTATGCTGTGATGGCAACGGAACGGCAAGAATTCCGTGCAAGGCTTGGGCAATTCAACGGAAAGCAGCACCGTGTTTCGATACCGGCAACACAAATCCCTATTGAGCGGCGCCATCACCATGGCAGAGCTCATCTTTCACAACGTGGTGCGGGGTGTCCGTCAGGGCCATTCCAATGCCTACGCGGCGTTGGGCAAGAACATGATGCAGATCCTGGTCTTTGTGCTGGTGTTCTACATGATGTTTTCGATGCTGGGGCTTCGCGGTTCGGCGATCCGGGGCGATTTCCTGCTTTACATCATGTCGGGCATTTTCCTGTTCATGGTGCACATCAAGACGGTGGGTGCGGTTGCCGGGGCCGAGGGGCCCAACAGCGCAATGATGAAGCATGCACCCATGAATACGATCATTGCTATCCTATCTGCGGCCTTGGGGTCGCTCTATACCCAATTGCTGACGCTGTTCCTGATTCTCTTTGGCTATCATGTTGCCTTTAAGCCGATCGAGGTGGAGGATCCTGCGGGCGCGTTTGGAATGCTGATGCTGGCCTGGTTCACCGGCTGTGCGGTCGGGCTGGTATTTCTGTCGATCAAGCCCTGGGCACCGATGCTGGTGGGGGTTATGACCACGCTTTACCAGCGCGCCAACATGATCGCCTCGGGTAAGATGTTCGTGGCAAACACGTTACCAGGTTACATGCTGGCCATGTTCGATTGGAACCCGTTGTTTCACGCAATCGACCAATGTCGCGGCTTCGTATTCCGCAACTATTTCCCGCATAACAGCAATTGGCACTATTCGTTGTGGCTGGGAATTATCCTGATCATGATCGGGCTGATGGGCGAATTCTATACCCGTCGCCATGTCTCGGCTAGCTGGTACGCGCGGCGATGAGGTGGCTTTTCGCCCTGCTGCTGGTGTTTGCCGCACCGCTTGCCGCCGATCCGGTACCGGCACTGTTCGATGTGATCGGGGTTGCGGCGGACGATGTGCTGAACGTGCGCGAAGAACCTTCGGCCGGGTCCGAGGTGATCGGCACGCTGGCGCCCGATGCGGTTGGGGTCGAAGTTGTCGACCTGACCTTTGGCGGCGGTTGGGGCCGGGTGAACGTGAACGAGATGAGCGGTTGGGTCTCGATGCGTTACATGCAGCAGCAGTCCGAGGCCGACGGGGTCTGGATGACCCAGCGTTTCATCTGTTCCGGGAACGAGCCGTTCTGGTCGCTGACCGTCGAGCAGGGAGTCGGGGCGCAGTTCCAGATCTTGGGTGAGGCGGAGCAGGCTCTGCCGGCCGGTCTGCTCAAGCCCGGGGCCGGCGTGAACGATCGCTACGCCCTGACATTGGGTCAGAACGTTGCCATCCTGCGGCAAATGCAGTGCCATGACGGCATGTCCGACCGGGCCTATGGGCTGGATGTGGGGCTGATGCTGAATGGATCGCTTTATGCTGGCTGCTGCACGCTGTTGGCGGACTAGGCCGCCACCCGCAGCGTCAGGTTCAGCCGCCCGCCCTTGGGCAACAGCCGGGACGAACCGAACCGGATACGGTCGATCCCGTGATAGATCAACCGCGCAGGTCCGCCCATCACCACCACATCGCCCGAGTTGAGCCAGACCGATTCCGTCTTGCCGCCGCGGCTGGTATTGCCGATGCGAAACAGCGCGTCATCGCCCAGTGACAGAGAAACTACTGGCCAGTTCAGATCGGCCTCGTCGCGATCCTGGTGCAGGCCCATTCGGGCGCCCTCGCCATAATAGTTGATCAGGCAGCAATCCGGAGCGCGGTCCTGCCCGGTGACCCCATGCCACAGATCCAGCACTTCGGGTGGGATCGCGGGCCAGGCCATGCCCTTGGGATGGGTCGGTTGATAGCGATAGCCACCCTTGTCCGTCACCCAGCCCAACGGCCCGGCCGAGGTCATGCGTACCGAGAGCGGTTTGCCGTTCGGCATGGTGGGCGTAAACAGCGGCGCGGCCTTCAGAACCGGGCGCAGCGCCTCGATCAGCCGTGCCTGGGCCGGTCCGTCGAGCGCGCCCTTGCGAATTTCGACACCGCGCAGGTTCAACATGGTCATTCCCTGCCAGACCCTTTCCTTGACGAAGCCTTGTCAAAAAGCATGCAGATTCGCGAAAACCTGCAATTCTGCATGCTTGCAGCACCTGTTTCCGCCCCCTATATACGCCGGGACGCGCCGTGGTGTAGGCCATTGCGCAAACAGATCGGGGCCGGAATGCCAAAACGGGTTCAGGTCTCGAGCCATCGCCTTGAAGAGAAAGGGATCGAACAAATGGGTAAAGTTATCGGTATCGACCTGGGCACCACCAACTCGTGTGTTGCCATCATGGACGGCGCCCAGCCGAAAGTCATCGAAAACTCTGAAGGGGCGCGGACCACGCCCTCGATCGTCGCCTTCACCGATGATGAGCGACTGGTCGGTCAGCCGGCGAAACGCCAGGCGGTCACCAACCCCTCGAACACCATTTTTGGCGTCAAGCGCCTGATCGGCCGCCGGGTCGACGATGCCGAGGTCACCAAGGACAAAAAGATGGTGCCGTTTTCCATCGTCAACGGTGGCAATGGCGACGCATGGGTCGAAGCCAAGGGCGAGAAGTATTCGCCGTCGCAGATTTCGGCCTTCATCCTCGGCAAGATGAAGGAAACCGCAGAATCCTATCTGGGCGAGGATGTGACCCAGGCAGTGATCACGGTGCCCGCCTATTTCAACGACGCCCAGCGCCAGGCCACCAAGGATGCCGGCAAGATCGCCGGTCTGGAAGTGCTGCGCATCATCAACGAGCCGACCGCGGCCGCGTTGGCCTATGGCCTGGACAAGAAGAACAGCCAGACCATCGCCGTCTATGACCTTGGCGGCGGTACCTTCGACGTGACCATCCTGGAGATCGACGACGGCCTGTTCGAGGTCAAGTCGACCAATGGCGACACCTTCCTGGGTGGCGAAGATTTCGACATGCGGATCGTCAACTATCTGGCGGACGAGTTCAAGAAAGAGCACGGTGTCGACCTGTCCGGCGACAAGATGGCGCTTCAGCGTCTGAAAGAAGCTGCGGAAAAGGCCAAGATCGAGCTGAGCTCGACCACCCAGACCGAGATCAACCAGCCGTTCATCTCGATGGGCGCCAATGGTCAGCCTCTGCACCTGGTGATGAAACTGACCCGCGCCAAGCTGGAAAGCCTGGTGGGCGACCTGATCAAGAAGTCGATGGACCCCTGCAAGGCCGCGCTCAAGGATGCCGGCATTTCGGCCTCTGACGTTGACGAGGTGGTTCTGGTCGGCGGTATGACCCGCATGCCCAAGGTCATCGAGGAAGTGACCAAGTTCTTCGGCAAGGAACCCCACAAGGGTGTGAACCCCGACGAGGTTGTCGCAATGGGTGCCGCCATTCAGGCCGGTGTTCTGCAAGGCGACGTCAAGGATGTGGTCCTGCTCGACGTGACCCCGCTGTCGCTGGGTATCGAGACCCTGGGCGGCGTGTTTACCCGTCTGATCGACCGCAACACCACGATCCCGACCAAGAAGTCTCAGGTCTTCTCGACCGCCGAGGACAATCAGAACGCGGTGACCATCCGCGTGTTCCAGGGCGAGCGTGAAATGGCTGCTGACAACAAGATCCTCGGCCAGTTCAATCTCGAGGACATCCCGCCGGCACCGCGCGGCATGCCCCAGATCGAGGTGACATTCGACATCGACGCCAACGGCATCGTGTCCGTCTCCGCCAAGGACAAGGGTACCGGCAAAGAGCACAAGATCACCATCCAGGCCTCGGGCGGTCTTTCGGACGAGGACATCGAAAAGATGGTCAAGGATGCCGAAGAGAACGCCGAAGCCGACAAGGCCCGCAAAGAGCTGGTCGAGGCGCGCAACCAGGCCGAAAGCCTGATCCATTCGACCGAGAAATCGATCGAAGAGCATGGCGACAAGGTCGACCCGACCACTGTCGAGGCGATCGAACTGGCCATTGCCGCGCTGAAGGACGATCTGGACAAGGACGGCGTGAGCGCCGAGAAGATCAAGTCGGGCCTGCAAAACGTGACCGAAGCGGCCATGAAGCTGGGCGAGGCGATCTATAAGGCGCAGAGCGAAGGCGGCGATGGCGAGCCCGCAGGGGCGGATGCCGGTCCGTCGGACGACGACATCGTCGACGCCGAGTTCGAAGATCTCGGCGAAGACAAGCGCAAGTAACGGGTCATCCGGGCCAGAACGGGCCGGTCCGGTAACCGGGCCGGCCCGCATTCGTTGAGGCAGAAGGGAATTCGGATGTCAAAACGCGACTATTATGATGTGCTCGGCGTGTCCAAGGGCGCTTCGGCTGACGAGATCAAGAAGGCCTATCGCGGCAAGGCCAAGGAACTGCACCCCGACCGCAACAAGGACAACCCGGATGCCGAGGCGCTGTTCAAGGACGTGAACGAGGCCTATGAGGTCCTGAAAGACGCCGAGAAGAAGGCGGCCTATGACCGGTTCGGTCATGCCGCGTTCGAAGGTGGGATGGGCGGCGGCCAGCGTCCCGGCGGCGGTTTTGGATCGGGCGATTTCTCCAGCGCATTCTCGGATGTGTTCGAGGACCTGTTCGGCGATTTCATGGGCGGTCAGCGGGGTGGCGGCGGTCGTCGCGCGGCGCGTGGTTCGGACCTGCGCTATAACCTGCGGGTCACGCTGGAAGAGGCTTTCTCGGGTCTGCAAAAGACCATCAACGTGC
Organism: Ruegeria pomeroyi; assembly: GCF_021405525.1. GTDB lineage: Bacteria > Pseudomonadota > Alphaproteobacteria > Rhodobacterales > Rhodobacteraceae > Ruegeria_B > Ruegeria_B alba. The sequence goes on along the minus strand of NZ_JAGQAG010000001.1, from coordinate 150,758 downwards.
CCACCGCGGTTGCCTGTTCGGCCTGCGAGGGAACCGGCGCCGAAGGCGGGGTTGAACCCACCACCTGCCCGACATGTTCGGGCATGGGCAAGGTGCGCGCGCAACAGGGCTTCTTTACCGTCGAGCGGACCTGTCCGACCTGTTCCGGTCTGGGTCAGATCATCAAGAACCCGTGCAAATCCTGCCGGGGGCAGGGCCGGGTCGAAAAGGACCGCGCGCTGAGCGTCAACATCCCCGCCGGGGTCGAAACCGGCACCCGTATCCGCCTGGCGGGCGAAGGCGAGGCCGGGATGCGCGGTGGCCCTCCGGGCGATCTCTATATCTTTGTCGAGGTGGCCAAGCATGATCTGTTCGAACGCGACGGTGTGAACCTCTATTGCCGGGTGCCGGTCAGCATGGCCAAAGCGGCGCTGGGCGGTGCCATCGAGGTGCCGACCATCGACGGCGGTCGTGGCCGGGTGCAGGTGCCCGCCGGCAGCCAGTCAGGCCGGCAGATGCGCCTGCGCAGCAAGGGCATGCCCGCCCTGCGTGGCGGCGGCATTGGCGACATGTTCATCGAATTGGCGGTGGAAACGCCGGTCAACCTGACCAGCAAGCAGAAAGACCTGCTACGCGAGTTCGAGGAACTGAGCGAGGACAACAATCCCGAGACCAAGAGCTTCTTTTCCTCGGTCAAGTCGTTCTGGGACGGGATGAAAGGCTAGGGGGCGCTGCCCCCGCCGCCTGACGGCGACTCCCCCGGAGTATTTTGGGCGGAATGAAGACAGGGGCGGGTGCCATGTGGTGCCCGCCCTTTTCCGTTGGTCAATTTCCTCTTGATTACCGCGACGTCACCTGAGAAGGTGCGCATAACCGTTGGGGTGCCCCGTTTGGGGCTGAGAGGCGCGGCTGCGTCAACCCATCGAACCTGATCCGGGCAATACCGGCGTAGGGAACGGTCTATCGCTATCGGACGTTTTCCATGCCCCCGTTGCCCCTGAACCGGAGTAGCGGACATGGCAGCGATTGCCCTGACAATAGCGGGATCCGATAGCGGCGGCGGCGCGGGGATCCAGGCCGATCTGAAGGCGATGTCGGCGCTGGGCGTCTATGGCGCCTCGGTGATCACGGCGGTGACGGCGCAGAACACCTGCGCGGTGACGGCGGTGCATGGTATCCCAACGCAAGTGATCCGGGCGCAGATCGACGCGGTTCTGGGCGATCTTGACGTGAAGGCGATCAAGATCGGCATGCTGGCGACGCCCGAGATCATCGGGGTCGTGGCCGATGCCATTGCTGGGTTTGACGGGGCAATCGTGCTGGATCCGGTCATGGTTGCGAAATCGGGTGACGCGTTGCTGGCGGCAGAGGCAATCGGGGCGCTCCGGCGTCTGCTTGTGCCGCGCGCATCGGTGCTGACCCCAAATCTGCCCGAAGCAGCGCGCTTGCTGGAGACCAATGACGCCAGATCCTTGAACGAGGTAACCGCTCAAGGTCGTGCCCTGGTTGCGCTGGGCGCGGATGCGGTTCTGATGAAGGGTGGGCATGCCAGCGGAGCGATCTGTCATGATCTACTGGTGGGCCCTGAAGGCGTTTTGGCCGAGTTTACCGCGCCGCGCCTGGCAACGAAGAACACCCATGGCACAGGCTGTACGCTGAGTTCGGCGATTGCCGCCGGTCTTGCCAAGGGGCTGACCCTGAAAAGCGCGGTGCAAGAGGCGCATACCTATCTGCAAGGCGCGATTATTGCCGCCGATGATCTGCAAGTGGGGCAGGGTCACGGCCCGGTGCATCATTTCCATCGGGTCTGGCCCGCATGACGCTCTGGTCGGTCATAGGCGCGGGCGTTGCTGGGTTAGCGGTGGCGACCGAGTTGGTCGCGCGCGGCGCACAGGTGCAGGTGTTCGACCCCTCCGGCCCTCCCGGCCCGCATGGGTGCAGCTGGTGGGCGGGCGGTATGCTGGCGCCCTGGTGCGAGTACGAAAACGCCGAAGAACCGGTGTTGCGCCTGGGTCAACAGGCGATCGGCTGGTGGGAAGAGCACACCACCGTCACCCGGCGCGGCACCCTGGTGGTGGCCAATCCGCGCGACCTGCCGGACTTGCGCCGCTTTGCCCGCCGGACGGAGGGGTTTACCGAAGTCATCCAAGAAGAAATCACCCAATTAGAGCCTGATCTGACCGCCTTTTCCAACGGCTTGCACTTCCCGAACGAGGCGCATCTGGACCCGCGTCGCGCGCTCTCGGACCTCTATCGCGGCCTCACTGACAAGGGGGTCCAGTTTCACCGCAAACCCGCCCCCGCCGGGCTGAAGAATGCCATCGACTGTCGTGGCCTGCACGCGCGCGAGGTCCTGCATGACCTGCGTGGCGTCAAGGGCGAGATGCTGGTAATCCGTGCACCAGATGTGGCTCTAACACGGCCCATTCGCCTGTTGCACCCGCGCATGCCGCTCTATGTCGTTCCGCGCAGCGACCATGTTTATTTGCTGGGTGCCACGATGATCGAGAGTGAGGACAGCGGTCGCATCACCGTGCGCTCGATGCTGGAACTCCTTAGCGCCGCCTATGCCCTGAACCCCGCCTTTGGCGAGGCCGAGGTGTTGGAAATCGGCGTCGATCTGCGCCCCGCCTTTCCCGACAACCTGCCGCGCATCCGGCGGCTGGGGCGGACCATTTATGCCAATGGCCTATATCGCCACGGCTATCTTCTGGCGCCCGCCTTGGCGCAGGGGGTGGCCGACCTGGCGCTGAACGACACACATACGGAGTTGGTCGATGAAGATCGTGCTTAACGGCGAACCGCGCGAGGTCGAGGCCGAAACCCTCGCCGCACTGCTGGTGGAATGTGGCCTGTCGGGTCGCGTTGCCACGGCGGTGAATGAAAGCTTTGTGCCCACGTCCCTGCGCGGCGGGCACCGGCTGAACGATGGCGACCGGGTCGAGGTGCTCGCGCCCATGCAAGGGGGTTGAAACATGCGCGCCTTTTACGGAACCGAATTGCCGAACCCGCTGATGCTGGGCACCGCGCAATATCCCAGCCCCGCGATCCTGGAACAGGCGTTCCGCGCCAGCGGAGCGGGGGTGGCCACCGTGTCGCTGCGGCGCGAATCCGGGGCGGGACAGACCTTCTGGTCGATGATCCGCGATCTGGGCGTGCTGATCCTGCCCAACACCGCCGGTTGCCACACGGTGAAAGAGGCGGTGACCACCGCCCATATGGCGCGCGAGGTGTTCGGCACACCCTGGATCAAGCTGGAATTGATCGGCCATACCGACAGCCTGCAACCTGACGTTTTCGGCCTGGTCGAGGCCGCGCGCATCCTGACCGAGGATGGGTTTCAGGTGTTCCCATACACCACCGACGACCTGATCGTCGGCGAGCGCCTGCTGGCGGTAGGATGCGAAGTGCTGATGCCCTGGGGTGCACCCATCGGTTCGGGCCGGGGGCTGAACAACGAATACGCGCTGCGCGCCATGCGGGCCGAGTTTCCCGACACGCCGCTGGTGGTCGATGCGGGCATCGGCCTGCCCAGCCATGCCGCCCGCGCGATGGAGCTTGGCTATGACGCCGTCCTGCTCAACACCGCCGTGGCGCGGGCGGGCGATCCGGCGGATATGGCGCGCGCCATGGCGCTGGCCATTCAGGCCGGGCAACTGGCGCATCGCGCCGATCCGATCGAAGCGCGCGATATGGCCAGTGCCTCGACCCCTGTCATAGGAAAGGCATTCCTGTCATGACGCTCGACCGGTTCTATCCGATCTTCGACCATACCGACTGGCTGCGCCGGATGCTGCCGCTGGGGGTCAAGCTGGTGCAACTGAGGATCAAGGACCAGCCCGACGCAATGATCCGCGCCGAGATCGCCATCGCGCGCGACCTCTGCCGCGCGCATGGCGCGGTGCTGGTCATCAACGACTATTGGCAGATCGCGATCGACGCGGGCTGCGATTGGCTGCATCTGGGGCAAGAGGATCTGGATCAGGCCGATCTGCCCGCGATCCGCAAGGCGGGTCTGCGGCTGGGCGTCTCGACCCATGACGATGACGAGTTGGAGCGGGTTCTGGGCATGGATCCCGACTATGTGGCGCTTGGCCCGGTCTATCCGACCATCCTGAAACAGATGAAATGGCACCAGCAGGGCCTGCCGCGCGTCACCGAGTGGAAGGCGCGTGTCGGTGCCATCCCGCTGGTCGGTATCGGTGGCATGAGCGTCGAGCGTGCGCCGGGTGTGCTTGCCGCCGGTGCGGATATCGTATCGGTCGTCACCGACATCACCTTGAACGCCGACCCCGAGGCACGCGTGCGCCAGTGGGTCGAGGCCACCAGATGAGCCGTTATGCCCGCCAGATGATGCTGCCGCAGGTCGGGGGTGAGGGGCAGGCCCGGCTCGCCGTCGCCCGCGTGCTGGTGGTCGGGGCCGGGGGCCTCGCGGCCTCGGCGCTGCCCCTACTTGCCGGGGCAGGGGTCGGGCAGATCGACATCTTCGACGGCGACGTGATCGAGCTGTCGAACCTGCACCGGCAGACGCTGTTCACCGAGGCTGATGTCGGCCGGGCCAAGGCCGAGGTCGCCGCCGAAGGCTGCCGCGCGCTCAATTCCGGGATTGTCGTGACCGGTACAAAACGGTCAATCACCCCGGAAAACGCCGTACAAAACAGTCAAAACGCCAATCTGGTGCTGGATTGCGCCGACAGCTACGCTGCCAGCTATCTTCTCAGCGATACATGTATGGCGCTTGGCAAGCCATTGATCAGCGCCTCGGTCTTGGGGTTGGGCGGCTATGCCGGCGGTTTCTGCGGCGGCGCACCCAGCTTGCGCGCGGTCTTCCCCGAGGCACCGGACAGCGCAGCAAGCTGCGCGACCGCTGGTGTATTGGGGCCGGTTGTCTCAATACTAGGCTCTATACAGGCGCAAATGACGCTTTCTGCGCTTCTCGGGCTGGAGCCTTCGCCGCTTGGCCAGATGGTGCAGATCGACGCGCAAACCTGGCGCAATATCGCGTTCCGATTTGATCACGCACCGGAACCAGAGACCGCCTTCCGTTTTGTGGCGCCCTCGGACCTGACCGCCGATGACCTCGTCATCGAGTTGCGCAGCGAGTCCGAAGCGCCCCATCCAGCACACCCGTCAGCCCGCCGCATGACAACATCCGAAATAGAAATAACAGACACTAACCAACGAAAACGACTGGTATTGTGCTGCGCCACCGGCCTCCGGGCCTGGCGCGCTGCGGAACAGTTGCAACCGGATTGGCCCGGCGAGATCGTCCTCGTCGCGGCTGCCACATCATGAAAGGAAACGCGACATGAAACATTTGGTAACCGCATTGGCGCTGCTGGCCGCCACGCCAGCCCTGGCGCAGGACAAGATGACCCTGCTGCTCGATTGGTTCATCAACCCCGATCACGGCCCGATCATCGTGGCGCAGGAAAAGGGATATTTCGCCGAACGCGGGCTGGAGGTCGAGATTGTGGCCCCCGCCGACCCCTCCGCCCCACCGCGTCTGGTGGCCGCCGGGCAGGCCGATCTGGCGGTCAGCTATCAGCCGCAGCTGCACCTGCAAATCCACGAAGGCCTGCCGCTCAAGCGCGTGGGCACGCTGGTCGCCACGCCGCTCAACTGCCTTCTGGTGCTTGAGGACGGCCCGATCAAATCGCCTGCCGACCTCAAGGGCAAGAAAATCGGCTTCTCTGTCGCGGGCGTCGAAGAGGCGATCCTGACCACGGTATTGGGCAAGTATGGCGTCGCGCTCAGCGATGTAGAGATGATCAACGTGAACTTCTCTCTCTCGCCCGCATTGATGAGCGGGCAGGTCGATGCTGTGATCGGTGCATATCGAAATTTCGAGCTGAATCAGATGGATATCGAAGGTGAACCGGGCCGCTGCTTCTATATCGAGGAAGAGGGTGTGCCGTCTTATGACGAGCTGATCTATGTCGCCAACCCCGAGCGGATGGATGCCGACAAGATCGCCCGCTTCCTTGAGGCGACCGAGAAGGCGACGCAATTCATCGTAAACAACCCGCAGGCCAGCTGGGAGATCTTCGCCGCCACCTCGCCCGAATTGCAGGACGAACTGAACAAGCGCGCCTGGGTCGATACGCTGTCGCGCTTTGCCTTGCGTCCCGCCGGGTTCGACGCGGGCCGCTATGCCCGGTTCGAGGCGTTTCTGAAGGACACCGGCCTGATCGACAGCGTCAATCCGGTCTCGGCCATCACCATCGATGTGACCGCTGAATGAGCGCGCCGGATTATGGCCACGCCTTTGGCCTGATGCGTGCGGCGGCAGGGCAGCCGTGGCGGGATTATACCCGCCACGCCTTTGTCGAAGGGATCAAGGACGGCAGCCTGCCGCACGATGCTTTCCTGCATTACCTGCGGCAGGATTACGTGTTCCTGATCCATTTCGCGCGGGCCTGGGCGCTGGCGGTGGTCAAGGGCCAGACCCATGCCGAGATGCTGGCCGCCGTTGGTACCGTCAACGCGCTGGTGGCCGAGGAGATGCAGCTCCATATCGGGGTGTGCGAGGCGGCGGGGATCTCGAAGGACGCGCTGTTTGCTACCCCGGAACGGCCCGAAAACCTCGCCTATACCCGCTTTGTGCTCGAGGCCGGGTATAGCGGTGATCTGGCCGATCTGCTGGCTGCGCTGGCGCCCTGTGTCATGGGCTATGGCGAGATCGGCACACGGCTGGCGGCAGAGGCGACGAGTGATCGTTACAGGGATTGGATCGACACCTATGCCGGGGCCGAGTATCAAGCGGCTTGCAAGGCTGCGGGTGAGTTGATGGATCAGGCTCTAACAAGACGTATTGGCGTAAATTTCGAGGCCTCGCCGCGATGGGAACGTCTGTGCCGAACCTTCTGCACCGCAACGGAACTCGAGGTCGGTTTCTGGCAGATGGGGCTTACCCCGTGACCCCGGCCCCCGCGATAACTGTTGCCGGCAGCGCCAGCATCGACGGTGGGTCTTTGTTCGCGCCGTTGGCCCTGACATTGGAAGCGGCGCAATGGACCTGCCTTTTGGGCGGGTCCGGCGTCGGCAAGTCGACGGTGTTGCGGCTGATCGCGGGGCTGGAAACAGGAGCGGCGTTCGACGGCCGAATTGCGGCCTCGGACGCTGAACCGGTGGTGGAACGGGTGGCCTATATGGCGCAGGACGACCTGCTGCTGCCCTGGGCGACGGTGGCGCAGAATGTGGGCTTGGGGGCACGGCTGCGGGGCGAGCAGGTGGACCGCGCACGGTTGGACGACCTGTTGCGCCGGGTGCGGCTGGGTGACCATGCAGCGAAGCGCCCGGCGGAACTCTCCGGTGGGCAGCGCCAGCGGGTGGCGCTGGCGCGGACGCTGATGGAGGACAAGCCGGTGGTGCTGCTGGACGAGCCCTTCTCGGCGCTCGACGCTCGTACCCGCGCCGACATGCAGGAGCTTGCCGCAGAGTTGCTGGCGGGGCGGACCGTGCTGCTGGTGACTCACGACCCGGCCGAGGCAGCGCGGCTGGGGCATTCGATCCAGGTGATGACCGCCGATGGGCTGACACCGGTCACACCGCCGACCGCGCCGATGCCCCGCGCGGTGGACGATGCCGAAACGCTGCTGTGCCAGGGCGCGCTGCTCAGGATGTTGCGGGAAGGTGGGCAATGATACGCTGGCTCCCTGCTCTGGCCGCGACCCTTTTTGCGCTGGCGATCTGGCAGGCGGTGGTCAGCCTGACCGACCTGCCGCGATTCATCCTGCCCGGCCCTGCTCTGGTGGCCGAAACCTGGTGGCAGAGCCGCTGGCTGATCGCCGAGCATACGGCGGTGACCGCGCTCGAGGTTCTGATCGGCCTTGCCTGCGGTGCAGTGCTGGGCGTGGCGACGGCGCTGCAACTGGCCAGTTCGCGGATTGCACGGGTACTGGTGCAGCCGATGCTGGTCTTTACCCAGGCGCTGCCGGTCTTTGCGCTGGCGCCGATCCTGACGCTGTGGCTGGGGTATGGATTGTGGTCCAAGGTCGCGATGGCGGTGCTGATCATCTACTTCCCGATCACGGCGGCATTCTTCGACGGGCTGATGCGGACGCCTGTGGGATATCTGGACCTTGCCCGCACCATGCAGGCCAGCCCGCGCGCGGTGCTCTGGCATATCCGGGTGCCGGCAGCGCTTCCACAACTGGCCTCGGGCCTGCGGCTGGCGGCGGTCTATGCGCCGATCGGCGCGGTGATCGGGGAATGGGTGGGTGCGTCAAAAGGGCTGGGGTACCTGATGCTCCTGGCCAATGGCCGCGCCAAGACCGACCTGATGTTTGCCGCCATGCTGACGCTGGGCGTGCTGTCGGTGCTGCTGCATCTGGCGATGCGACGGGCGACACGGCAAATGGCGGGCGAGCGTTAACCTCTCGGAAACCGATTCGGGGCGAGGTTGATTGCCATGCGCCAGACTGGTCTGTCCGAGGCCCCGATGCTGTTCGACATGGACGAAGCGCCGGAGATGCCGCTGCCCTCGGGGCGGTTGCCGTCCTATATCCGGGATCATCGCAAGCGCTTGCGGGAACGGTTCATGGCCGGTGGTGCGGCGGCGCTGCCGGATTACGAGTTGCTGGAGCTGGTGCTGTTCCGATCGATCCCCAGGCAGGACGTCAAGCCGCTGGCGCGGCTGCTGCTTGATACGTTTGGCGATTTCAACCGGGTGCTGACCGCCCCTGTGGAGCGGCTGGCCGAGGTCAAAGGCGTGGGCGAGGCGGTGATCACCGACCTCAAGATACTGGAAGCCAGTGCCCACCGGATGGCCCGCGCACGGGTGATGCAGCGGCAGGTGATTTCCAGTTGGGATGCGCTGCTGGATTACTGCCACACCACCATGGCGCATCGCGAGACCGAGCAGTTCCGGGTCTTCTACCTCGACCGCAAGAACGTGCTGATTGCGGACGAGGAACAGGCGCGCGGGACGGTCGATCACGTGCCGGTCTATCCGCGGGAGGTTGCCAAGCGGGCGCTGGAGTTGAACGCCTCGGCGCTGATCCTGGTGCACAACCACCCATCAGGAGACCCGACACCGTCGCAATCGGATATCGACATGACGGCGCGGATCCGGGCTGCGTGTGAGGCGCTGGGGATAACGCTGCACGATCACCTGATCATCGGAAAATCGGTCGAGTTGAGCTTCCGCTCCGAAGGGTTTCTATAGGGGCCGCGACTCCCCCGGAGTATTTCAGGCGAAATGAAGGGGTTACTTGACCCAGACCTCGACCCGGCGATTGACCTGACGGCCCCAGGCGCTGTCATCGCAGGCCATCGGCAGCGCCTCGCCAAAGGCATCGACCGAGATCTCGACCCGCGCCGGGTCAAGCGTTTCGGCCGCCTGCAACACCGCGTCACGCACCGCCTCGGCCCGTTTCAGGGCAATGCGGGCGTTGCCCTCGGCGGCGCCATCACCGTCGCTGAACCCGACAAAGAGCATTTGGCGCGCGTCATAGGCACCGCTTTCAAGTTCCTGAGCCAGTTGCGAGATATTGGTCCGCGACTGCGCATCAGGGCGCGAGGATCCGGTCTCGAATCGGAAAGAGAGGCTGAGCCGTTGCATCCCAGACAGCGTGGATACGAGTCGTTGCAACTCGGTGAGAGGGACCTCGGCACCAGCGGCTGCGATGGCATTGGCAAGCCGGTTTCCCTGGACCGCGACCGGGATCAACTCTGGCGCCTGATCGACGAAACCGGCACGGCGAATCACGATCTGGGCCGCCGGGCTGCGCATGTAGGCCATGAACTCCCGTGCCAGTTTGGGCAGGCGACGCGCGGGCATGTAGAGGAACATGGGCGAATTGAGCGGATAATCCTCGGTCTTGATGTTGCGGCGCGTGGCAGCAAGGGAAAAGCCGCAATCTCCGGTCAGGGTCAGTGCCCGCGCGGTGCCGGTCTCGGAATAGCTGGCGATGCCGATGGCAAACGGGTCGATAGCAACCGCGCGGGCCAGCTGGCTGGACCGGTCATGGCGGGCGACCGCTTCGGGCAGGGTTTTACCGGTGGGCAGCAGCAGACGGTCCTCGACCGCCTGCGCCAACCCGGAACCCGCCGCCGGCAGATGCAGCGTGATGGGGGCCTCTGGCCCGCCAAGCTGCGCCCAGTTGTCGATCTCACCGGCAAAGACCTGTGCCAGCTGCGGGACCGAGATCTGGCGCACCGGATTGAGGGGCGCCACCACCGGCACCATCGCATCCAGTGACAGCACGCGCGAGCGGTTGCTGTCGGTCATGTCGCCCAGGCCCAGTTCGAGCGCCCGCCTGCGTTCATCGGGGCGGATTTCGCGCAGGGCCATCACCAGATCGGCCTCGTCCGCCAGCAGGTCGGCAAAGCCTTCGTCGGTGGTGCTGACGCGAAAGGTGAATCTGGCCTGAGGTCTGTCACTGCCGGCCTGGAACAGAAGATAGCTGAACCGGGCCTCGCTTTCGGTTTCGCGCCGGGTCTGCATGCGGTTGCGCAGGGCAAAGCCTTCGATCAACGCGGGCAGCAGCACCTCGGCCATGGTCGAGGAACCGCTGAGCGCCAGTTCGGCGACAAAGTCGGTCAGGTTCGGGCAGGCCGGACCGTCGCAGGTGACGCCCGAACCGTCCACCGTCAGTTCGCCGAACCGGGTTTCGACGCGATAGAATTCTCCGTCGAAGCCAAGCAAGTTTCCGCTGATCTCGACCTTGCCGTCATGCGAGGTGAGGGTGATGTCCTGAGCGGTGGCCGGGAGGGCCGGGAAAACGGAAAGTGCGGCGAAAGCCGCCGCACGAAGCCAATTCATGTGATACCTGAAAATTGCCTGCGGATTACCTGGCGGCGATCTTCAGGTCTTCGACCAGATTATTCAACACCAGAAAATCACCGGCAGCTGAACAATCTGGCATGGACATGTCCAGATCATGGGTTGTGAGCGATCCGGCGCCGCGCAGTTCCAGCGACTGGGCCGAGATGTCGCGCCCGCAATTGCTGGCTGTCACCTCGGCCTCGATCGATAGGGCGATGGTGCCTGCGGTGTCGCTTTCGCCGGAGGGATAGCTGTAGATTTCGGCCAGTTGCGGCTCCAACGTGTCGGGTTCACCCAGCCGGATCACCTGGCCGACCCCGCCGGCTGATGCTTCGGACCAGACATGGCCGGTCTCGCCATAACCGGCGCCAAACTCGCGGGCATGCAGCTGAAAGCCCGCAGCGCCAGACCATTGCACCACGACCCGGTCGATCCGGTCGAGCCCCTCGACAGGGCTCATGGCGACGGTGCCACGGCCATTCTGGAAGGCCACGACAAAAACGGCGGTTTCGGACAGGGCCGGGACGGTAACCGACAGGTTGCCCGCGTCATCGGTGGTATCGGTAAAGATCAACCCGCTGTGATGCACGGTGACGCGCTGGTTGCCATAGCAGGGCGCGCTGACGTCAAGGGCGATGCTGGCCATAGGGGCAGGCGCGGCGTTTGCGGTAATCGCGCAGCCCAGCTGCGGCTCTTCGGGGTCGCTGGGCGCGTCGGGCAGCAGGATGTCCCGCGCGGGCAGGGGCAGGGCGCCTTCGAGCGCCGGTTCGGGCAGGCGGCGGGGCTGTTCCAGGGTGGGCTGGGCCGAGGTCAGCTTGATCGCGTGCAGTTCGAACTGGGCAAAGTCATCCACATCTGACGCGCCCGACGGTTTCAGAACCGATTGCTGGATAAGCGATTTGCGTGCCGCAATCTGCTGCGTCTCGCGCGCGGCGTTCTGCTGCATCAGGAATCCGATCAGCGCCGCGCAGAGAACGGTCCCGCCAGCTGTCAGAATCTTGCGTCGTTGTGCCATAACCACACTCCATCGCCCATTGGTCCGCGAGGAGTGTCGTTAAAGAAGGCGGCCAGTTTATGGCCGCCGGGGGGAGTCATTGTGGCGGGGGCCTCAGGCCAGCCGCCCGTGGCAATGCTTGAATTTCTTGCCAGACCCGCAGGGGCACAGGTCGTTGCGCGAGGGGTTGCCCCATGTGCTGGGGTCGTCCTCAACAAAGCCGGGGCGCGCATCGCCCGAGGCCTTGGCCTCGGCGACCGCTTCGGCCTTTTCTGCCGCCTGTTCCGCCTGGTTTTGCTGGGCCATCATCTGCGCCATCATCTGGCGTTGTTCCTCTTCGCTCAGCATGCGAATGCGGGACAATTGCTGTGTGACGGTCTCGCGAAGGCTGTCCAGCAGCCCCTCGAACAGCTGAAAGCTCTCGGTCTTGTATTCGTTCAGCGGATCGCGCTGCGCATAGCCGCGGAAACCGACGACCGAGCGCAGGTGCTCCAGCTTGAGCAGGTGTTCGCGCCATTTGCTGTCGATGGTCTGCAACAACACCTGTTTTTCGATGTTGCGCATGTTCTCGGCACCGAAGTCGGCGGCCTTGCTTTCCATGTATTCGCCCGAGGCCTTGATCAGGCGTTCGCGGATCTCGTCATCGTCCACGCCCTCTTCGGCGGCCCATTCGATCACCGGTACGTCGATGCCCAGTTTCTCGATTACCGCGGCATAGAGGCCCTGGGTATCCCACTGGTCGGCATAGGTCTTGGGTGGCATGTATTGGTCGATCAGGTCGTCGATCACCTGCTCGCGCATATCCGCGACCACGTCCGACAGGTTCTCGGTCGCCATGATTTCGCGCCGCTGGTTAAAGATCACCTTGCGCTGATCGTTCATCACGTCGTCGAATTTCAGCACGTTTTTCCGCATGTCGAAGTTGCGGCCCTCGACCTTGGCCTGGGCGCGTTCGAGCGACTTGTTCACCCAGGGATGGACGATCGCCTCCCCCTCCTTCATGCCCAGCGTGGTCAACACCTTGTCCAGCCGTTCCGAGCCGAAGATACGCATCAGGTCGTCTTCGAGGCTGAGGTAGAACACCGTGCGCCCCGGGTCGCCCTGACGGCCCGAGCGGCCGCGCAGCTGGTTGTCGATACGGCGGCTTTCATGCCGTTCGGATGCCATCACATAAAGACCACCGGCATCCAGCACCTTTTGCTTTTCCTCGGCGTGCTGGGCTTCCTCGGCGGCGCGAAGCTCTGCCGGGTCGGCATCTGGGTTTTCGGCCAAGGCGGCCAGAACCTTCATCTCGACATTGCCGCCCAACTGGATGTCGGTACCGCGACCGGCCATGTTGGTGGCAATGGTCACCGCGCCATAGCGGCCGGCCTCGGCCACGATCTGCGCCTCGCGTTCGTGCTGGCGGGCGTTCAGGACGTTGTGTTCGATGCCTTCCTTGGTCAGCATCTGGCTCAGCATCTCGGATTTTTCGATCGAGGTGGTGCCGAGCAGAACAGGCTGGCCCTTCCCATGGGCCTTCTTGGTCTCGGCGATCATGGCGGCGTATTTCTCGGCCGCGGTACGATAGACCTGGTCGTCCTCGTCCTTGCGCGCGATCGGTTTGTTGGTCGGAACCTCGACCACGCCCAGCCCATAGATCTCGGCAAATTCCTCGGCTTCGGTCAGCGCGGTGCCGGTCATGCCCGAAAGCTTGTCGTAAAGCCGGAAGTAGTTCTGGAAGGTCACACTGGCCAGCGTCACGTTCTCGGGCTGGATCTGCACGTTTTCCTTGGCCTCGATGGCCTGGTGGAGGCCATCGGACAGGCGGCGGCCCGGCATCATGCGGCCGGTGAATTCGTCGATCAGCACAACTTCGCCATCGCGCACGATGTAGTCCTTGTCGCGCTGGAACAGCTTGTGCGCGCGCAGGCCCTGGTTGACGTGATGCACGATGGTCGTGCTTTCGGGATCATAGAGCGACTGACCCTCGGGCAGCAGGCCACGCGCGACCAGCTGCGCCTCGAGGAACTCGTTGCCCTCGTCGGTAAAGGTGACGTTGCGGGTCTTTTCGTCCAGTTCGAAATGATCGTCCGACAGCGCGGGCAGCAGCGCGTCGATGGCGACGTAGAGGTCCGAGCGGTCCTGCGCGGGGCCCGAGATGATCAGCGGCGTGCGCGCCTCGTCGATCAGGATCGAGTCGACCTCGTCCACGATGGCGAAATTGTGCTGCTTCTGATAGACCTCGCTCAACTCGCCCTTCATGTTGTCGCGCAGATAGTCGAAGCCAAGCTCGTTGTTGGTGGCATAGGTGATGTCGCTTTCATAGGCGGCCATCTTCTCGGCATCGGGCTGGCCCGACCAGATCACGCCGGTGGTCATGCCCAGCGCGGCGAACACCTTGCCCATCCATTCCGAGTCGCGTTTGGCCAGGTATTCGTTCACCGTGACCACATGCACGCCCTTGCCGGTCAGCGCGTTCAGATAGGCGGGAAAGGTGGCGACCAGAGTCTTGCCCTCGCCCGTCTTCATCTCGCTGATATTGCCCTGATGCAGGAACATGCCGCCCATCAGCTGGGTGTCGAAGGCGCGCAGGCCAAGCGCCCGCTTGGCGGCTTCGCGGCAGTTTGCAAATGCCTCGGGCAGCAGCGCATCCAGGCTTTCGCCGTCCAGCGCGCGTTTGCGCAGTTCGTCGGTCTTTTGCTTAAGCCCCTCGTCGGTAAGCTTGGCAAACTCTTCTTCCAGCGCGTTGATCTGGGCGACCACCGGGCGGGTTGCCTTGATCTTGCGGTCATTCGGCGTTCCGAACACCTTTTTGGCAAGCGTTCCAAGTCCCAGCATGTGCACTCCAGCGGATTTGTTCTGTCATGGTTACGACAGGCTTGTCCGCCTTGCGCGCAACCCATAGATACGGGGGGTGAAGGCGGTCCTGTCAAAGGCTTCAAGCGATGTAAGCGGCAGGGTCCAGAGTGTCAACGCCGCGACCCGTTGCGGCCTGGAAATAGGATGAATCAATGCCCAAAGGTCTCACAATCTTGCCATCGCTGGCGCTTGCGCTGGTGCTGGCCCTGCCGGTCGCGGCCGAGACAAAGGCCGAGGCGGACACGGTTGTGGCCCGCGTCAATGGCGAAGAGATCACGTTGGGTCACATGATCATCGCGCGTGCCTCGCTGCCGCAGCAGTATCAGCAACTGCCCGACAATGTGTTGTTCGACGGCATCTTGGACCAGCTGGTGCAGCAGACCCTGTTGAAACAGCAACAGACGGGTGAGACCCCGAAACAGGTCGTGTTGTCGCTGGAGAACGAGGAGCGCTCGTTGCTGGCGGGTGAGACCATCGAAGAGATCATGGCCGCCGCCACCACCGACGAGGCGATCCAGTCGGCCTATGACGCGCAATATGCCGACGGGTTCGGTGGCGAGGAATACAATGCCTCGCATATCCTGGTCCCGTCCGAGGACGAGGCCAAGGCCGTCAAGGAGCTGCTCGACAACGGCGCTGATTTCGCAGCCACCGCCAAGGAGAAATCCACCGGTCCGTCCGGGCCGAATGGCGGCGCGTTGGGCTGGTTCGGAGCGGGCGCGATGGTGCCGGAATTCGAACAGGCGGTCGTGGCGCTGACCGCGGGCCAGATTTCGGACCCGGTGCAGACTCAGTTCGGCTGGCATGTGATCATCCTGAATGACAAGCGCAAGTCCGAGGCCCCGGCGCTGGACGAGGTGCGCGACGAACTGGCAGGCCGCATCCAGCAGGATGCCATCGACGCGCGACTGGCCGAGCTGACCAAGGACAGCGAGATTGAAAAGCCCGATCTGAACGGGATCGAACCCGGCGTGCTGCGGCAGCTGGAACTGGTGCAGGAGTAAGGCCGAAATGGCGAAGATCACCAAGGTTTCCCCTCTGGCCCCGGCCGCGTTTCCGACGCTGCCCGTCATCGACGGTGTGCAGCTGGCCAGTATCGCGGCGGGGGTGCGCTATCAGGGTCGCACCGATGTGATGCTGGCGGTGTTGGCTCCGGGTACCTCGGTTGCGGGGGTGTTCACCCGGTCGGCCACCCGCTCGGCGCCGGTGCTGGACTGTCAGGCCAAGATCGGCGGCGCCAGCGACGGGCCGGCCGCGATTCTGGTCAATTCAGGGAACTCCAACGCCTTTACAGGCCATTACGGCCAGACCTCGGTGGCCGAGGTGACGCAGGCGGTGGCAGATGTGACAGGTGTGCCGGTCGGGCGGGTCTTTACCTCGTCCACCGGGGTGATCGGCGAGCCGATGAAGCACGAGCGTATCGTGGCCAAGCTGGGCGATCTGAATGCGGCGCTCAGCCCCGACGCGCTGGAGGATGCCGCCCGCGCCATCATGACCACCGACACCTTTGCCAAGGGCGCCAGCCGGACCGTCGGGATCGACGGCAAGATGGTCAAGATCGCCGGGATCGCCAAGGGTTCGGGCATGATCGCCCCCGACATGGCGACGATGCTGGTCTATATCTTTACCGATGCCCGCGTCGAACAGGGTGCGTTGCAGGCGATGCTGTCGGCAATGACCGACCGCACCTTCAACTGCATCACCGTGGACAGCGACACCTCGACCTCGGACACGTTGCTGTTGTGTGCGACCGGTGCCTCGGGCGTGGATGCGACGGGCAATGCAGAGTTCGCCGCCGCGCTGGAAGAGGTGATGCTGGACCTGGCCCAGCAGGTCGTGCGCGACGGAGAAGGTGCCACCAAGTTCGTCGAGATCCGGGTGACCGGCGCGGCCAGCGATACCGATGCTAGGGTGCACGGTCTGGCGATTGCCAACTCGCCGCTGGTCAAGACCGCGATCGCAGGTGAGGATCCGAACTGGGGCAGGGTGGTGATGGCGATCGGCAAATCCGGCGCTGCTGCTGACCGTGACCTGCTGAGCATCTCGTTCGGCGATATCCTGGTGGCCGAAAAGGGCTGGGTCAGCCCGGGTTACCGTGAAGAGGACGCCGCCGCCTATATGAAGGGGCAGGAGTTGGTCATTGGTGTCGATCTGGGCCTTGGCGAAGGCAAGTCCACCGTCTGGACCTGCGATCTGACCCACGGATATATCGAGATCAACGCGGATTACCGCTCGTGAAAACCGTCCTTGTTTCCGCCGTCGCGCTGATCGACGTGGATGGCCGGGTGCTGCTGGCGCAGCGCCCGGAAGGCAAGTCGATGGCCGGTTTGTGGGAGTTTCCCGGCGGCAAGGTCGAACCCGGCGAGACGCCCGAACTGGCGCTGATCCGCGAGCTGCACGAGGAACTGGGGATCAATACCTGGGCCTCATGCCTGGCGCCACTGACCTTTGCCAGCCACAGCTATGATGATTTTCATCTGCTGATGCCGCTGTTTGCCTGCCGCAAGTGGGAGGGGATTCCGCAATCTCGCGAAGGGCAGGCGCTGACATGGGTACGGGCAAACGAACTGCGCAACTACCCGATGCCAGCAGCGGATATCCCCCTGATCCCGATCCTGCGCGACTGGTTGTAACGGGTTCTTGTCACATTCATCATATCTTGACGCTTGGTAATCTGTGCAAATTTGGCATTCCAAGCAAACATTTAAGCTAGATACTGTTTTCTTGCGGCGCTTTGAACACTGTTTTCGGGCGAATTCTCATGTGATTCCTCGTGCGCGATGGTGTATATGTGGCATGCCGGAAGTATCGGGTCAGAACGTTGTGTCGATCCCTTCCTTGCCGGAGGATATGGATGTTTGATGCGGCGCGCTTCTGTACGGAGAAGCCATGGTTCGCAGCAAGAAATCCGAAGCGGATATGTCGCAAGGCTGGCAGCCCAAGGCGTAACGTGGAAAGTTCGAGAGTTTAAAGACCACCACTCACACGGGTCTTGAGGGCAAGAAGAGGCATGGGGCCTTTTCTTGCCTCTTTTTTTGGGTAACTCCCTGATCTCGAAATGAAAAAGGGCGGCTCTCGCGAGCCGCCCCATCAGTCTGATTTCCGTCTCCGATCAGGTCAGCGACCGGGTGACTTCCTCGCGCTCGAAGATCTCGATCACGTCGCCGGGGCGGATATCGTCGTAGTTTTCAAAGGCCATACCGCATTCCTGGCCCGACTGAACCTCGGCCACTTCGTCCTTGAAGCGTTTGAGGGTTTTCAGCGTGCCTTCGTGGATCACCACGTTGTCGCGGAGCAGACGCACACCGGCAGAGCGGCGGGCGACACCTTCGGTGACCAGACAACCGGCGACCTTGCCGACGTTGGAGACCTTGAACACCTCTTTGATATTCGCGTAGCCGATGAAGTTCTCGCGAATTTCCGCGCTCAGCAGGCCGCTCGCGGCCGCTTTGACGTCGTCGACCAGGTCATAGATCACCGAATAATACCGGATCTCGACGCCCTTCTGGTTGGCGGTGTTACGCGCGCTTGCGTTCGCCCGGACGTTGAAGCCCATGATCGGCGCGCCCGAGGCCTCGGCGAGGCCCACATCGGTTTCGGTGATGGCACCGACGCCCGAATGCAGCACGCGCACGCGCACCTCGTCGTTGCCGATCTTTTCCATCGCCTGAACGATGGCCTCGGCAGAGCCCTGCACGTCGGCCTTCACCAGGATCGGCAGTTCGGCGACATTCTCGTCCGCCTTGGCCTTGGCCATCAGCTGCTCCAGCGTGGTGGCGGCACCGGCGGCGGCGCGCTTGTCCTTGGCGACCTGAGCGCGGTATTCCGCGATCTCGCGGGCCTGCGCCTCGGTCGAGGTCACGTTCAGGACGTCACCCGCCTCGGGCGTGCCATTGAGACCCAGCACCTCGACCGGAACCGAGGGGCCGGCTTCGGTGACGCGCTCGCCCTTGTCGTTGATCAGGGCGCGAACCTTGCCGTACTGCTCGCCCACGACAAAGATGTCGCCCTGGCGCAGTGTGCCCTTCTGGATCAGCACGGTCGCAACCGGGCCACGGCCCACATCCAGCTGCGCCTCGATCACCGCACCCTGTGCCGGGCGGTCGGGGTTGGCCTTCAGCTCCAGGATCTCGGCCTGCAGTGCGATCGCTTCGAGCAGCTCGTCCAGACCTTCGCCAGTCTTGGCCGAAACCTCGACATCCTGCACTTCGCCCGACATCGCCTCGACCACCACTTCGTGTTGCAGCAGATCGGTGCGCACCTTGGTCGGGTTCGCCTCGGGTTTGTCGATCTTGTTGATCGCCACGATCATCGGCACACCGGCTGCCTTGGCGTGGTTGATCGCCTCGACGGTCTGCGGCATCACCGCGTCATCGGCAGCGACAACCAGAACCACGATATCGGTCACCTGAGCACCGCGCGAGCGCATCGAGGTAAAGGCGGCGTGGCCCGGCGTGTCGAGGAAGGTGAGCGTTGTGCCGCCATCGGTTTTGACCTGATAGGCACCGATATGCTGGGTGATGCCACCGGCCTCGCCTGCAACAACCTTGGCGTCGCGGATGGCATCCAGAAGCGAGGTTTTGCCGTGGTCCACGTGGCCCATGATGGTGATGACCGGAGGACGCGGCTTGAGGTCTTCTTCGGCGTCCTCGATATCCGAGATGACGTCTTCGACGTCGGAATCCGAAACCCGGACGACCTTGTGGCCGAATTCCTGTATGATCAGTTCGGCGGTGTCGGCGTCGATGGTCTGGTTCTGGGTGACCATCATGCCCATCTTCATCAGTTCCTTGACCACATCGGCCACGCGTTCGGCCATGCGGTTGGCAAGCTCCGAAACCACGATAGCCTCGGGCAGCTGAACCTCGCGGATCACCTTTTCACGCTCAGCGCCGCCACCCATTGCTTTTTGGCGGGCGCGTTCCTGCTTGCGCTTCATCGCGGCCAGCGATTTCTGGCGTCCGCCTTCGCCGTCGGTGACCTGGCTGAGCGTCAATTTACCCGAGCGGCGACCATCCTGACGGCCCTTGCCGCGGGTCTGGCGCTGCTCGCGTTCGCGTTCGCGGTCGACCCGGCGGGCATTGTCGCCGCTGTCGGGGCGGGCAGAGGCCGGCGCACGCTCGGCGCTGCGTTCGGCCTTTGGAGCGTCCTGCTCGGCGGCAGCGCGCACTGCGGCACGCTTGGCCTCTTCCTCGGCCTCGCGGCGCTGGCGTTCTTCTTCCTCGGCCTTTTCACGGGCACGCTGTTCGGCCTCGCGCTGTTCACGCTCTTTGGCCTCTTGTTCGGCCCGGCGACGTTCACGCTCTTCGGCGCGCGCCTTTTCTTCGGCCTCTCGCTGCGCCGCTTCTTCGGATTCGCGGGCCTTGGCGGCTTTCAGCGCGTTAAGCCGACGCTCCATCTCGGTGTCAGAGATCCCAGCAGGGCGGCGCGAAGGGTCACCGGCCGGCGAGGAGCCGCCGGCGCTGGGCTTTCCGGCACCTGGCTTGGGGACCACCACGCGCTTGCGCTTGGTTTCCACCACGACATTCTTGGTCCGTCCGTGGCTGAAACTCTGTTTCACGTTCCCGGGGCGGGAACCACGCAGACCCAATGTCTTTTTGCCGTCAGTATCGCTCATAAAGCTTCTTACCCTTCCGCGCGGCCCTTGCCGCCGTCATCCGTTTTGCGCATTCCACGAAGGCGTTGCGCTTCCTCTACAACACGTTTGGCGAGTCCACCAGAGGCCAGCGCCGCATGTATCACTGTTTGGCGGCCAAAAGCCATGCCCAATTCATCCGCCGTGAGCCAACCGATGTATTTGCCGAAATGTGGCGTGCTCAGTTTGGTCTTGCCTCGGCCCGATCCGTCCGAGGCCTGGATCAGGACCTGCGCCTCTTCCTTGTCGAGCCAGGTCTTGACCTTTTCGTATCCCGCGACCGCGTCGCCGGATTTGCGTGCCAGGCTGAGCAGGTCGACAACGCGGCGGACCAGTTGTCGCTCAACCTCGTCCACCAGCCCGTCGGGCACCTGCACCTGCTGTTTCAGGCCGCGGGCAAAGAGTTTCTTGTCCACGGCCTTTTGCAGCACGTCCCGGTCTGCGGCCACATAAGTGCCGCGTCCGGGCAGTTTGCCCGCGATATCGGGCACCAGTTGCCCGTCGGGACCGGCCACGAAACGGATAAGCCCGTATCTAGGCCGTGCCTCGCCCGTGGCAATGCACTTGCGTTCGGGACCCTCGGTCCGGTCTTTATGTGCACCGCCACGTGTCATGTTTTATCTCCGTCGACCCGGAATCAGGCCTCGGCCTCCTCGTCGGTTGCGGTTTCGCCCTCGTCGGTCTCTTCCGCCTCTTCGAGGAGTTCTGTCGGATCGACCCAGCCCAACATGACGCGGGCGGTCATCACCATGTCCTGCGCATCTTCCAGCGAAATGTCGAAGGGCTCCAGAATGCCGTCATCCTTGACGCGCTGACCGTCGACCGTGGTCCAGCCTCCGGCCAGTTCCCAGTCGGCGCAGGTCGCGAAATCTTCCAGCGTCTTGACGTCGTCCTTGGCCAATGCCTCGACCATTTGGGGTGTCAGGCCCTCGAATTCAATAAGGCTGTCCTCGGCTCCCAGGGCGCGGGCATTGTCCAGCGCCGCCTTGGCCTGTGCCTCCAGATAGTCGCGGGCACGGGCCTGAAGCTCTTCGGCGGTGCCTTCGTCGACCCCGTCGATCACCAGAAGCTCGTCAAGCTCGACATAGGCGACCTCTTCGAGATTGGTGAAGCCTTCGGAGACCAGCAGCTGGGCAAAGAACTCGTCCAGATCGAGGGTTTCCATGAACAGCGCGGTGCGGCTCTCGAATTCCTTCTGACGGCGTGCCGATTCCTCGGCCTCGGTCATGATGTCGATGTCCAGACCGGTCAGCTGCGATGCAAGGCGCACGTTCTGGCCCCGACGACCGATGGCCAGGCTCAGCTGCTCCTCGGGGACCACGACCTCGATCTTGCCGGCTTCTTCGTCCAGCACCACCTTCGACACCTCGGCCGGTTGCAGCGCGTTCACCAGGAAAGTCGGCTGATCCTCGTTCCACGGAATGATGTCGATCTTTTCACCCTGCAATTCATTGACCACCGCCTGCACGCGGCTGCCGCGCATACCGACGCAGGCGCCGACCGGGTCGATCGAGCCGTCGTAAGAGATCACGGCGATCTTGGCGCGCGAACCGGGGTCGCGGGCCACGGCCTTGATCTCGATGATGCCGTCATAGATTTCCGGCACTTCCATCTTGAACAGCTCGGCCATGAACTCGGGCGCGGTGCGCGACAGGAAGATCTGCGGGCCACGCGGCTCGCGGCGTACGTCCTTGATGTAGCAGCGGATACGGTCGTTGGGGCGATAGCTTTCGCGGCCGATCTTCTCGTTGCGGCGCAGGATCGCCTCGCCCGCGCCCACATCGACGATGACGTTGCCATATTCCTCGCGCTTGACGAGGCCGTTGATGATGGTGCCGGCGCGATCCTTGAATTCTTCGTACTGACGATCCCGCTCGGCTTCGCGCACCTTTTGCAGGATCACCTGCTTGGCGGATTGCGCGGCGATACGACCCATCTCGACCGGCGGCACCTCTTCGACGAAAGTATCGCCGATCTGCGGATTTTCCATGTACTGCTTGGCCTGTTCGACGGTGAACTCGGCTTGGTAGTTTTCCAGCTCGTCATCGGCGACAACGGTGCGGACACGGGTAAAGGTCGCCTTGCCGGTCTTGCGGTCGATATGGACGCGGATGTCCATCTCGGCGCCATAGCGGCTCTTGGCGGCGCGTGCGAGGGATTCTTCCATCGCCTCGACCACCAGACCGGGGTCGATCATCTTTTCACGGGCCACGGCCTCGGCGGTTTGCAACAGCTCCAGCTGGTTTGCAGAGGTGATTGCCATTAGTTCGTCTCCTCTTCGGACCCGTCGCGGGCCATGGTCGTGGCGCCCGTTTCGGGCGCTTCCTCTACGATTTCGTCGAATTGGTCTTCGTTCAGAACGCCGGCGGCCTTGCGCTGACGCAGCATTTCCTTGATCAGGTCGTCGGTCAGAACCAGCTTGGCATCGCTCAGCCAGTCGAATTCCAGGCCGATGGTCACCGTTTCGCCATTCTGGTCGATGTTGATCAGCACCTCGTTGCCCTCGACACCGGCCAGTTCACCCTTGAACCGGCGGCGGCCGTCGATCAACTCGGTGGTTTCGATCTTGGCCTCGTAGCCTTCGAACATCTCGAAATCCTTGAGCCGGGTCAGCGGCCGATCGATGCCCGGGCTCGACACTTCGAGCGTATAGGCATCCAGAATCGGATCCTCGACATCCAGCGTGGCGCTGACCGCGTTCGAGATCGCGGCGCAATCGTCCACCTCGATACCGCCATCGGGCTTGTCGGCCATGATCTGGAGCGTGGTGCTCTTGCCGCTCATCAGGCGAATGCGCACCAGCTCGTATCCCAGATCCGCGATCACGGGGCTGACGATCTCGGCCAGGCGCCGGTCGATGGCGGCCTTTGCTATCAGGTTGTTGGTCATCTCGTGTCTTACCCAAGCTCCGGGCACAAAAAAACGGGCGCGCGGCCCGTCGATCTATTCCGGTGGAACCCCAGGCCAGTGCCCGACGCGCCGCTGTTGTCAAGGCATATACGCGGGATGGGGTGAGTCTGCAAGGGGGGTGGGATTCGAAAGCTGGATTACCCCACCCACCAGCGTTCCGCGATGCGGCCATCGTCCAGCGGACCGCGGCTGATCTGGCGCGGCAGGCCGACCGAGACGGCGGCGGCGAGCGTCATGTCGTCCTCGGAGGGGTGATAGCGGAACCGGGTGCGGTCGCGCAGCCCGTCGGGCAGGGGCAGGGCGGCGACATCGACATAGCCGTCGCG
Organism: Ruegeria pomeroyi; assembly: GCF_021405525.1. Classification (GTDB taxonomy): domain Bacteria; phylum Pseudomonadota; class Alphaproteobacteria; order Rhodobacterales; family Rhodobacteraceae; genus Ruegeria_B; species Ruegeria_B alba. Next base: position 127,302 of record NZ_JAGQAG010000001.1, on the reverse strand, counting down.
CAGCGCCTCGGCCCGGACGGCGGGGTCGGGGATCACGATCACCTCGACCATGTCGGCCCAACCGGCCTGACCCTGCTTGTAGTGATCCGCAACCTTGCGGCCCAGGAAATGCCGCCCGTCCTGGGCCCGTTCGACCCGGTAACAACCGGTGCCGTTGGCCTGTTCCAGCGGCGTGACCGCTCCGCCCGCGCGGGTGATGGCAAAGCGAATATCGGCCAGCCGAAAGGGCAGGCCGGGATCGGCCTCGGCCAGTTCCAGCCGCAGCCGCGTGGGGCCAAGCGCCTCGGTCAGGCCGATTTCGGCGAGCGACGCGGCGGCATCGCTGGCAGAGAACCGCGTGCCATCGTGAAAGGTGACGTCGTCGCGCAGATCAAAGCTCCAGACCCGGGCGCTGTCGTCGGGTTGCCAGCCGGTCGCCAGCTCTCCCCTGAGGGTGCCGTCGGGCGCGATCTCGGTCAGGGTGTCGAACACGGCACCGCGCGCGATCCGTTCCAGACTGTCGTCTCGCGGTACCGCCAGACGCAGGGTGCCCCCCGCCCGGGGCCGGTCGGCCAGCGACATGCCCGCCGAGGCGAGGAGTGCGGCAGCGGCACCCGAGGCGAACAGCGCGCGGCGGTCGATCCGGGTCATGCGTCGGCCTCCTCGGCGATGCCGTCCATGATCCGCACCAGCTCGGCGCTGATGCCCGGTTCGGACAGGGCGTGGCCGGCATTGCGGATCATCCGAAGTTCGCAACTGGGCCACAGCTCGCTGAGCTTCCAGGCCGAACTGGGTGGGCAGATCATGTCATAGCGCCCCTGCACGATATGGCCGGGGATATGCGAGATGCGCCCCATATTGGCGAGGATCTGGCCGTCGAATTCCAGGAAGCCGTCATTGATGAAATAGTGATTCTCGAGCCGGGCAAAGGCACGGGCATAATCGCCGGGGCTTTCACCCGTGGTGCCGTTGGAGTGAATCGAGGCAAGCGCATTCTCCCAAGCCGACCACGCGCGGGCATAGCGGATCTCTTGCGCCATATCCCCCGAGAACAGGCGCTTGTGATAGGCGGAAATCATGTCGCCGCGTTCATTTTCCGGGATCAGCGCGGCAAAGCGCGACCAGGGTTCCGGCCAGAACCGCCCGGCGCCGCCGCCATAGAACCAGTCAAGCTCGGCGCGGGTCATCAGGAATACGCCGCGCAGCACCAGCCGGGTAACGCGATCGGGATGGGTCTGGGCATAGACCAGTGCCAGGGTCGCGCCCCAACTGCCTCCAAAGGCGATCCAGCTGTCGATCTCCAGCGCCTTTCGGATGCGTTCGATATCGGCAACCAGATGCCAGGTGGTGTTGTCGGTGACCGAGGCATGAGGTCGGGACCGGCCACAACCGCGCTGGTCGAAAAGAATCACCCGGTAGACCGCAGGATCGAAATAGCGCCGCATCGCCGGGCTGCATCCACCGCCCGGACCGCCATGCAGAACCACGACAGGGATCCCGCGGGGATTGCCACTTTGCTCGACATAGATGCGGTGACCCTGACCAACATCCAGCATCCGCTGGTCGAACGGGTCGATCGGCGGATAGAGATATTGCATTGCGCGCTTTTGGTCCGGGTATTTGTCCATTACAGGCCTATATAGTCCGCAATGGGTAAAAGAGCATACGGAGACAGGAATGCAAGCGCATCCGAACACGGTCGACCCGTCAGAGATCGCGAAATTCGAGGCGATGGCCGCCGAATGGTGGGATCCGCATGGCAAGTTCAAACCGCTGCATATGCTCAACCCCTGCCGCCTGGACTATATCACCCGGCAGATTGCCGGCGAATTCGACCGGGACCTGACCGGGCACCAACCCTTTGCCGGATTGCGGCTGCTCGATATCGGTTGTGGCGGCGGGCTACTGAGCGAACCGATGGCAAGGCTGGGGGCCGAGGTGGTTGGAGCAGATGCCGCCGAAGGCAATCTGCCGGTAGCGCGCATCCATGCGGAACAGTCGGGCCTGGAGGTTGACTATCGCCACACCACAGCCGAGGCGTTGGCCGAGGCGGGCGAGCTGTTCGACGTGGTGCTGAACATGGAGGTGGTCGAGCATGTGGCCGATCCGCTCTCCTATTTGCGGGCGACCCATGATCTGTTGAAACCGGGCGGCCTGCAGATCTGCTCGACAATCAACCGCAATCCCAAATCCTATGCGATGGCGATCCTGGGGGCCGAGGTGGTGATGCGTTGGTTGCCGCGGGGAACGCATGAGTGGTCCAAATTCATCACCCCGGATGAATTGTTCGACCTGCTGCGGCAGGCGGGGCTGGATCCGGTGGATCGCAAGGGATTCGTGTTCAATCCGATCTCGTGGCAGTGGTCTATCTCGGATCGCGATCTGAGCGTCAACTACGTGACCGCCAGCCTGCGGCCGCGCTAGGCGCGCCGTTTTCCGATACGGAAAACGGCCAGGAAAATTGAGAATTTTCCTGGCCGGAAATCTTTGATTTCCGGTTTGGTTCCGGTTCAGTTGTTTTCCAGTTTGATCCGCAGATCCCGCAGCACCGGCAGGGCCAGCCGAACGCGCTCGGTACCCAGTTCGCCCACCACTTGGTCGATCAATGGCGCAATCATCGAGATTGCCTGATCGCGCGCCTGCCGTCCCGCCGGGCTGATCGCCACCATCTTGCGCCGGGCATCGTCCCAGTCCGGGCGGATATGGATATACCCGGCCCATTCCAGCTTGGCGAGCGTATTGGTCATCGCCCCCCTGGTCACGTGAAACGTGCTGGCCAGCTGTGCCGGGGTGCGCTCATCTCCGACAAAGACCAGATGGTTCAGGACCGAAAAATGCGAGATTTCCATACCTTTGGGAAGCACCCGGCTGAGCCGGTTGCGCAACAGCTGATCTGCTGTCAGGATTTCGCTGAACAGCGATACCGCCAGGGTGTGGATTTCGTCAGCCATCTCGCCACAGGGTCAGGGTCCATCGAAGGCGCGTTTGTGAGTCAAACTTGGGACTCTGCGTCGCGCCTCTGTAACAGATGTATCATCCAGATCGAAGATGTGAATCCCCGGTTCGCTGCCTGCGTCGATCCGCACCTCTCCCCAGGGCGCAACGACCAGGCTGTGACCGTGAGTGCGGCGCGGTTTGCCGCGGCTGTTTGGGTGGGTGCCGGTCTGTGCCGGGGCCAATACCCAGCAGCCCGTCTCGATCGCGCGCGCCCTGAGGAGCGATTCCCAATGCGCGGCACCGGTCACCGGCGAAAAGGCTGCCGGAACGGTCAGGACGGTCGCCCCCGCTTGTGCCAGCGCCGCGTGCAGATGCGGAAACCGCAGATCATAACAGATCGTCATCCCCACGGTGCCGAATTCGGTCGGGGCCAGCACGGCCCGATCACCGGGTCGGTAATTGGCCGATTCGCGAAAGGTCTCGGTCTCGGTCACCTGCACGTCGAACATGTGGATCTTGTCATAGCGGGCCACGATCCCACCATCCGGCCCGATCATGAATGACCGGTTGGCAAACCGCCCGTCGGCATCGTGTGTCTTGAGCCCGAGCGAGCCGATCAGCAGCCAGATTCCCAGCTCGGCCGCCTGTTCCCTGAGCCCGGCCAGGGTGATGTCGTCCTCTTCGTGCTGCAACACCTCGCGCTGGCGTGTGGTGCTGTTCGAGACGCAATTGGTCACCTCTGGTGTCAGCACCCAGCGGGCGCCCCGCGCGGCGGCCTCGGCGACCATGCCCCGAACCATGTCCAGATTGGCCGCCGGGTCGTCCGACGAGGTGAGTTGCAGCAGCGCGGTTTTCATCCGGAGGCCAGCAGCGGATCGAGCTTGCCGTCCTGTTCCAGCGCATAGAGATCGTCGCAGCCACCCACATGCTGACCGCCGATAAAGATTTGCGGCACCGTACGGCGCCCGCCCGCGCGCTGGATCATCTCGGGTTTGCGCTTGGGGTTGGTCAGCACGTTGATTTCGGTAAAGGCAATGCCTTTCTGATCCAGCAGCCTTTTGGCCGCGTGGCAGTAACCGCAAAGCGGCGAGGTATAGATTTCGACGGGTTTCATCCGGGTATCCTTCGTTTCGCGCCAATCTAGATCATTTCCGGCGAAAGTGGAGACCGGTTTTTGACAGGCGCGGGTCTGGTGATTGCGCAGCTATGCCTCGCGGGTGACCCGCGCCAGTACCAAAACGAAAACTTGATCGGCGCCCGCGTCGAGGCAGGCCCGTGTCGCTGCCGACAAAGTGGCTCCCGAGGTCATAACATCGTCGATCAACAACAGCTTGCGCGCCGTCAGCCCTTGGCGCCGTCGCGGATGGACCGAGATAGCGTTTGCAAGAGTTTCGGCCCTCTGGGTGGTGCTCATCCCTTCAAGCATCGGTGTGGCGCGCTCGCGAACCAGCAGGTCGGGACAGACCGGCAGGCCGGTCTGGCGCCCGACGCTCTGCGCCAGCAGGGCGGACTGGTTATAGCGGCGGCGCAGCAAGCGCGACCAGTGCAGTGGGACCGGCGCGATCAGCATGTTGGGGCGTAGCAGGGGCGCTGCCGAGCGGGCCATCCACAGGCCGCCGGGTCGGGCCAGTTCGGGCCGGTCGCCATGTTTCAGTGCCAGCACCATACGCCGTGCCCGCCCGGTATAGAGAAGCGCCGCGCGCCCATCCGACCAGGGGCGGGGGTGGGTCATGCAGTCGTCACATTCGATCCGGTGTCCGTCACGGGCGCCGGGCAGGGGAGCGCCGCAACTGTCGCAGACGGTGCCGTCGATAAAGGGCGTGTCGCGCCAGCATTTGCCGCACAGGCCGAAATCGGATGTTACCAGATCGCCGCAACCCAGGCAGCGCGGCGGATAGACCGTTTCGATCGCGGTTTGAATCTGTTGCCACATGGGTTAACTGCGCCTCATGACGACACCCGGTTCCTCACTGCCCCCCGCGCTGGTCGATCGCGCCGCATTGGCCGCGCGCCGTGCCCGCATGCGGGACACGGCGCTTTTCCTGCACCACGCCGCGCTGGACGAGGTTCAGGATCGCCTGTCTTTGGTTAACAGGTCCTTTACGGATATGGCGGTTGTCACCCCGGCGCCGGCGCTTTGGGCCGAGCACTTTCCGACGGCCCGGATCGTGGCAGAGGGCGAGATACTCGACCTGGCCCCGCAAAGCTGCGATCTGGTGGTACATGCGATGGCACTGCACTGGGCCAATGACCCGGTTGGGCAACTGATTCAGTGTCGGCGCGCGTTGCGCCCCGACGGGCTGTTGCTGGCGGTCTGCTTTGGCGGCCAGACCCTGCATCAACTGCGCGCATCGCTTGCCGAGGCTGAATCCCTGGTCACCGGTGGTATCAGTCCGCGGGTGGCGCCGATGGCCGAGATTCGCGATCTGGGCGCGCTGCTCCAGCGGGCCGGGCTGGCGCTGCCGGTTGCGGATAGCTTGACGCTCACTGCCGAATACCGCGACCTGCCCCATCTGATGCGCGATCTGCGCGAGATGGGAGAGGCCAATGCCCTGTCCGCGCGTCTGCGTCACCCGACCCGGCGTGCAGTGTTCACACGGGCAGAGGACATATATGCTGCCCATTTCGCCACGTCCGAAAACCGCCTGCCCGCCACGTTCGAGCTGATCTGTCTGACAGGTTGGGCGCCGGATGAAAGCCAGCCCAAACCGCTGCGTCCGGGATCGGCCAGCGCCCGGCTGGCGGCTGCTCTGGGTACATCGGAAACGACCTTGCCCGATTGACGGCAGGGGATTTCCCGTTATCTCAGTGCAAACCCGTAGAAATTCAGGAAGCCAGATATGTTCGACGCCACCCGCCCCGCCCATGCGCCCGCTGACCACCCCAAGGTGAAAATGGGCCGCTTTGGCGTGTTGCTGGCCAATCTCGGCACGCCCGACGACTATTCCTATTGGCCGATGCGCCGCTATCTGAACGAGTTTCTCTCGGACAAGCGGGTGATCGATTATCCGGCCTGGAAATGGCAGCCGATCCTGCAGGGGATCATCCTGACCAAGCGGCCGTTCAGTTCGGGCGCGGCCTATAAATCCATCTGGAATCACGACAAGGGCGAAAGCCCGCTGATGACGATCACCAAGGACCAGACCGCCAAGCTGCGCGCGGCGCTGGCCGAGCGCTATGGCGACCGGGTTCTGGTGGATTTCTGCATGCGCTACGGCAATCCCTCGACCAAGTCCAAGGTGCGCCAGATGGTGGCCGAGGGCTGCGACCGTATCCTGTTCTTTCCGCTCTATCCGCAATATGCCGGGGCCACGACCGCGACGGCCAACGACCAGTTCTTTCGCGCGCTGATGGACGAGGCCTGGCAACCCGCCGCGCGCACCGTGCCGGCCTATTTCGACGAACCGATCTATATCGACGCGCTGGCACAATCGATCGAGCGCGCCTATGCGGCGATGGACAGTCGGCCCGACGTTCTGGTCTGCTCGTATCACGGCATGCCCGAGCGCTATCTGATGCAGGGCGACCCGTATCATTGCCAGTGTGTAAAAACCACGCGGCTGCTGCGCGAGCGCCTGGGCTGGGACAAGAGCGAGGTTATCTCGACCTTTCAGTCGCGATTCGGCCCCGAGGAATGGCTGAAACCCTATACGGTCGACCACGTGGCAGAACTGGCGCGGCAGGGTAAGCGCAACATCGCCGTGGTCGCGCCGGCCTTTTCTTCCGATTGCATCGAGACACTGGAAGAGATCAACGAGGAGATTCGCGAGAGCTTTGAGCACGCGGGCGGCGAGAGCTTTACCTATATCCCTTGTCTCAACGACGAGGATGCCCATATCGCGGCGCTGGCCAAGGTGGTGGAAAGCAATCTGGGCGGGTGGTTGGACTGACAGCCAAGCTTTGCCCTGCGGGGCAACATGTTGGGCAGGCAATAAAAAAGGCGGTGGAGACCACCGCCTTTCTTACAACTGGCGCTAGGCCAATCTATTAGTTGTTGGCTGCAACAGCGGCGCCGACCAGAACCAGCAGGATCAGGGGCAGCAGGATGCCGCTCGACGAGCTCTGGGTCTCTTCGACGATGACCGGTGCTTCGACAACCGGCTCGGCCAGGTTGCCGGCAAAAGCGGTCGATGCGGCAGCGGACAGAGCAGCGGCGAGAACGAGTTTCTTCATGTTAACCTCCAGAATTTGCGCGATTCATCAATTTTTGAACCGCGCACCCAAGACTTACCTCGTGAGCTTTTTCTAATCAGCTATGCGGTTGGAATGCAAACGGTTGTTGCGCGACAAGCTGCTTTGCCCGCCGAAATGTCGTCAAATTAGCAACACCTGAGTGCCAACTTTGGCCAGATCGAACAGCTGGGCGATATGCTCGTTGTAAAGCCCGATGCAGCCGTTGGATGATCTGCGGCCGATCTTGCGCGTATCATGGGTGCCGTGGATGCGGTAATACTTCCAGCTGAGATAGAGCGCATGGGTGCCCAACGGATTGTCTGGCCCTGGCGGAATGTAGTCCGGCCATTCCGGGTTCCGCTTCTTCATCGACGGGGTTGGGGCCCAGCTTGGACCGACGACCTTGCGAATCACGCTGGTGCGGCCCCGGCGGGTCAGTTCATCGGTCAGCGGCACCGACGAGGGGAACAGCCGATAGATGCTTTGATCCTCGGACCAGTAATGCAGCGCCCGCGAAACCGTATCGACGAGAATGGCGCCGTTGCGTGTGTTCGAGAAATAGGGCTGCCAGTCAAGCGCACGAAAGCTGGAAACATTCCGGCGCACTGGCGCTTCAGGCTCGGGCGCGGGGCGCAGGGGGTCTTCGGGCGTGAATTGGGCCAGCGCAGGTGTGCCGATCGCAGTGGCGGCACCGACAAGAAAGCTACGCCGGGTCGAAAGTGAGGTGGGTTTCTTGACCATCAAAAGGACCTTTACGCAGAAATTCACAGGACGAGCTACATAATATGGCCTAAGGGACGCAGTCGCAAATCAATCTGCGCCGATACTGGCACCGCATTGGAGGCAGGGTTTGCATCGGCCTCTGTCAAAGGCTATCTGAGTGGCCGACAATAGGATGCGGTGCGACCATGACACGACTGATTTCTCTTCTCCTTGCCGGTTTGCTGGCACTGGCCGCCTGTACAGATACCGGCGGGCCGACGCAGCTTGGCTCGGACGGCAAACCTTTGCCCAAGGTCTACCGGATTCGCGGTGATGCCTCGAAACTGCAGTTCAGAATGCTCGATTCGGTCAACGCGCTGCGCCAGGCCTCGGGTCTGGGTGCCGTGCAGCTCAGCCCCGAGCTGAACGCCGCCGCAGCCACCCATGCTCGCGATATGTCGGTGCAGAACCGGCCTTGGCACTTCGGCTCGGACGGGTCATCGCCGATCGACCGTGCCCGCCGGGCTGGATACACCGGCATCTTCCTCGGCGAGGCGATCTCGGAGACGTACGAGACCGAGGTCGAGACCCTGGCCGCATGGATGGAGGAGCCGGGTTCGCGGTCGGTCATCCTGGACCCCAAGGCGATCATGATGGGTTTTGCCTGGTTCCAGGAGAACAACGGCAAGATCTGGTGGGCGCTGGAAATGGGGTCCTGACCCCCGACGCAACGTCACCAACCGAAAAGGGCCCCGTCGGGGCCCTTTGTCGTTTCTGCGCTCGCCTGTCACGCCGCTTGAAGCGGGTGTGATTCGGTCAGGATGGCATAGAGCTTGGTCGGATCCGGGTTGGCCCGCAGCTTGGTGCAGACCGCCTGCTCGCGCAGGGTGCGCGAGACCAGCGCCAGCGCCTTGAGATGCTCGACACCGGCGTCCTCAGGAGCAAACAGCGCAAAGGCCAGGTCGACCGGCTGGCGGTCGACAGCGCCGAAATCCAGCGGCTTTTCCAGCAGGACAAACACGCCCGCCACCTGATCCAGGCCCGCAACGCGTGCATGCGGCAGCGCCACGCCATGGCCGACGCCGGTCGGTCCCAGACTTTCACGCTCGAGCAGGGCCTCAAGGGTTTCTTGGGCGTCCAGTTTCAGGGTCGCCTCGGCCAAGTCCGTGATTTCCTGAAATAATCTCTTCTTACTCGACGCGGCACCGATAACGCGGACCGCGTTTGGTTTGAGGATGCTCGAAAGCTCCATAAAGTCTTGCTCCTCGCGCGCGCCGCGAGGTGGCCGGGCGCGCGCAGTTCGTGTCTTGCCTATTACGGATCGATCCAGCCGATGTTGCCGTCTTCGCGGCGGTACACGACGTTCAACCCGTCCTTGCTTTCATTCCGAAACACCAGCACCGGGGCACCAGCCAGTTCCATCTGCATCACGGCCTCGCCAACTGACAGCGATGGAATCTTGGTCTCCATTTCGGCGACGATCATCGGCTGCAGCGAGTCGGGCTCGCTTTGCGCGTCCGGTTCTTCCGAGGCGAGGATATAGGACGAGGCTCCGAAGAGTTCAACCGGCTCGGCCCGGTCCTTGTGGTGATCCTTTAGTCGTCGCTTGTAGCGGCGCAGCTGCTTGTCCATCTTCTCGCAACAGCCATCGAACGCTGCATAGATCTCGGTTGCGTGGGCCTTGGCCTGGGCAGTCAGGCCGGTCGACAGATGAACGGTGGCTTCGCATACATATTCATGCGCCGAACGGGAAAACACGACATGAGCGTCGGTGGGACGCTGCGCATATTTCGACACCACCTCACCCAGTTCGGTCTGAACGTGGCTTTGCAACGCCGCACCAATGTCGATCTGTTTTCCGCTGATTTGATAACGCATGTGATCTCCTTCACAAATTTCACCCTTATTGACGCCGCGAAATGCGGCTTGCCTGTTATTTTCGGGTGACGGGAATTGACGCGGCGCCGGGTTGCGGCTGTTTGTTCCCTTCTCTGAAGGGGTGACCAGAAACAGCTTCGATCCGGTGCTTTGCCATAGCCCAATTGAGGCAAGAGACGCGCCCGCTGTCAATGGCAACCGCGCGGGCGCGACATGATTTCCACAAGTCGGCGGGTCTTTGCGAAGGTTCAGGAGATGCGGAAGTTCTCGCCCAGATAGACGCGGCGGACATTCTCGTTTTCCACCACTTCCTCGGGGCTGCCCGACATCAGAACCTGCCCGTCATGCAGGATATAGGCACGGTCGACGATCTCAAGCGTTTCGCGCACATTGTGGTCGGTGATCAGCACGCCGATGCCCCGAGTCTTGAGGTCCGAGACCAGGTGCCGGATGTCGCCGACACTGATCGGGTCGACCCCGGCAAAGGGTTCATCAAGCAGCAGGTATTTCGGATCGGCGGCCAGGCAGCGGGCAATCTCAACCCGGCGGCGTTCACCGCCCGACAGCGCTAGCGCCGGGGCGCGGCGCAGGTGTTCGATCGAGAAATCCGAGAGCAACTCTTCGAGCCGCTCGCGCCGCTTGTGGGCGTGTTTCTGGGTGATATCGAGCACCGAAAGGATGTTGTCTTCGACGCTGAGTCCGCGAAAGATCGACATTTCCTGCGGCAGATAGCCGATCCCCATCCGCGCGCGGCGATACATCGGCAGGGTGGTGACATTCTGGCCATCAATGATGACCTTTCCGGCCTCGGGAAAAACCAGCCCGGCGACAGAATAGAACGTGGTCGTCTTGCCCGACCCGTTCGGTCCAAGCAGCGCCACCACCTCGGATCGGCCAAGGGTCATCGTGACGTCGCGGATCACGGTCTTCTTGCGATAGGATTTGCGCAGCTTCTCGATTCTGAGGCCCGAGGACCCTTCGGTCACGGTCAACTGAGGTTTGCTCATCAGTCGCCGTCCGAGTTGAGGATGGTTTTCACGCGCCCGACCATCTGGGCGGTGCCCGAGGTCAGGTTGACGGTCATCTTGCCCGAACTCAGCGCATTCTTGCCCTGGGTCAGCAAGACATCGCCTGTCATCACGATGACACCGGTACCGATGGTGTAATCGGCGCGCTGGGCCTGGGCGGCGTCGGGGCCGCTGACCAGCACAACGTCGCCGGTTGCCTCCAGCCGCTCGATCCCCGAGGCCTGTTGATTGTAGATGACAAGAACGCGTTTGGCCGATAGTCGCATCTCGCCCTGCGAGACCAGCACATTGCCCTGGAACTCGGCCGAGCCGTCTTCCTGGCTCACATCCAGACTGTCGGCGGTCACCTCGACCGGCAGCGTCGGGTCGGCCTTGACCGTGCCAAAAGCAACCTTGGTGCCCTCGGCCTGCACCGCAACGGCACCAAGGGCAAGGACGAGGCCCAGGATCAATGCACGAATTTCGATCACACGTTATCTTTCCGCAGCTTTGGGGTCATATAACAGCTTCACGCCATTCTTGAAACGAATATGGATAGGGCCACCCTCGTTTTCAGCCCCCATTTGCATAGAACCTGCTGTAAACTCTCCGATAGGTCCGGTTCCGCGCACGCTGCCGGGGGTTTCACCGGATATTCCGCTCAACCCTGCATTGAGCTGATCGGTGGTCAATGTCAGCCCATCCGAGGTGGTGATCACCACGTTTCCGGTAAAGATCGCCAGATCCTTCTCCATTTGCACGGTGCCCAGATCAGAGGTCAGCCGGATCCGCCTTCCCCCCAGCAAGAGCAGTTCAGCGACAAGGTCGGTGGCCTCGGCGGGCGCGTTATCGCCACCCGGTCGGGCCAGCGTTGCCTGCACCTGGATCTGTTCGCCCTTTGGGGTGACCGCTGAAAAGAAAGGACCAGTGACCTGCTGGCCTCGGGTTCGGTCGGCAATCTCATCCTCGGCAAAGGGGATCGGGCTAACGTTATCTGTCCCGCGCGAGGAAAGCAGGAACACGGCGGACAGCAGGCCGAGTGCCGTAAGCGGCAACAGCACCTTGAGGTATTGGACAACCCGGGAATAGCTGTCGACCGCCATCGCCTAGCCCAGTCCGACGCGCAGGCAGTCGTGGATATGCAGCAGCCCGCGTGCCACGCCCGGCTCGGCCGGGTCGACCACGAAAAGCGAGGTGATCTTGCGCGCGTTCATGATGGCCACCGCCTCCTCGGCTAGCGCATCGGGCGCGATGGTGGTTGGTTTGGCGGTCATCACCTGGGCGGCGGTCTTGTCCAGCAGGCCGGACATGTGGCGGCGCAGGTCGCCATCGGTGACGATACCGGCCAGATGGCCAGCATCATCGGTGACTCCGACCACGCCAAATCCCTTGCGGCTGATCTCCAGCAGCGCCTCGCTCATCGGGGTGTCGGCTGCGATCAGCGGCACCGCCTCGCCGCCGTGCATGAGGTCCGAGACCCGACTCAACCGCGCGCCCAGCTTGCCACCGGGGTGGAAGACACGGAAATTCTCGGGCCGGAAATCGCGATATTTCATCAGCGCGATGGCCAGCGCGTCGCCCATCGCCAGCGTCAACGTGGTCGAGATCGACGGCACCATGCCGAACCCGCAGGCCTCACCCAGCGCCGGGATCAGCAGGTGCACATCCGCCTGCTGCATCAGCGAGCTCTCGGGTTTGCTCGACAAGCCGATCAGCGGGATGCCGAAGCGGCGGGTAAAGGCCAGCAGATTGGCCAGTTCAGGCGCTTCGCCCGAGTTCGAGATGGCCAGCACCACGTCATCCCCGGAGAGCATTCCCAGATCGCCATGGCTGGCCTCGGCCGGGTGCACGAAATAGGCGGGCGTGCCGGTGCTGGCCAACGTCGCGGCGATCTTGTGGCCGATATGGCCCGATTTGCCGATGCCCGAAACGATCACGCGCCCCTTGGTGCGCAGGATCAGCTCCACCGCCTCGGCGAAACCGTCGCCCAGGCTCTCGGATAGCGCATCAAGCGCCCGGGCCTCGTCCAGCACCACCTGGCGCGCGGTATCGATGAAAGAACTGCGATCGGTCATGAGTGGGCAAAGATATCGGTTTCGGGCCAGCCCACAAGGTCGAGCCGGGCCCGTGTGGGCAGGAAATCGAAGCAGGATTGTGCCAGATCGGCGCGGCCTTCGCGCGCCAGCCGACCATCCAGCGCCTCGCGCAGGCGGTGCAGATAGAGCACATCGGAGGCGGCATAGTCCAGCTGCGCCTCGGTCAGCGTCTCGGCGCCCCAGTCGCTCATCTGCTGCTGTTTCGAGATATCGACCCCGAGCAGTTCCTGGCACAGGTTCTTGAGGCCATGCCGGTCGGTATAGGTACGCACCAGGCGGCTGGCGATCTTGGTGCAATAGACAGGCGCGGTCAGGGCACCAAACGCGTGATAGAGCGCGGCAATGTCGAAACGGCCGAAATGAAAGAGCTTCAGCACATCGGGGTTTTCCAGCATCGCGCACAGGTTGGGCGCGGCGGTCTGGCCCTTTTCCACCTGTACGATATGGGCATTTCCGTCGCCGCCCGACATCTGGATCACACAAAGACGGTCGCGATGGGGGTTCAGCCCCATGGTCTCGCAGTCGATGGCCACCACGGGGCCCAGATCCAGCCCGTCGGGCAGGTCGTTCTTGTAGAGGTGATTTACCACGGAAAAGTCCTTTGCGCCGTACCGGCCCCGAAATAGGCGCTTTGGGCGCCGAACTCAACTGTGGGTGCGGGTCAGGTCGCTTCCAAGGTCTTGTTGGTCGGACATTTCTTGCGGCGGACCACATGCCGCGCGTTGGGAATGAGTATTTATGACCAGAAAGAAGCACCAGCGCTTGGGCTTCTTTCTGGTTCAAAATACTCCCGCCGGAGGCTCCTGCCCTTGCGGTTGGCGCTGGGGCAAAGAGGGATTTGTGCGCTCGCCGCGTTCAATATGGCGCCTGGAGATCGTTCATCGAGACAAACACCGTCTTCATTTCCGAGAAGTGGTTGATCGCCAGTTTCGAGTTTTCGCGCCCCACGCCCGACTGTTTCGAACCGCCAAAGGGCGCCTCGACCGGGGCCAGATTATAGGTGTTGATATAGCAGGTGCCGGCCTCGAACCCGGCCACCATCCGGTGCGCACGGGTGATGTCACGGGTAAAGACACCGGCGGCGAGGCCAAACTCGGTCGCATTGGCGCGCGCCAGCACCTCTTCTTCGGTGTCGAAGTCGAGCACCGACATGACCGGGCCAAAGATTTCTTCGCGGGCGATGGTCATGTCATCGGTCACATCCGCAAACACCGCAGGCTCAATGTAGAACCCATCGCGCGCCAGCCGGGTGCCGCCATGAACCAGTCGCGCGCCCTCGGCTTTGCCCTTTTCGACATATCCCAGGACGATGTTCATCTGGGCCTCGCTGACCATGGGGCCGAAATTGGTGGCCGGGTCCATCGGGTCGCCGATCACCGCGGTTGCCAGACGCTCGGACAGGCGGGACAGGAACGCCTCCTTGATGCCCTTCTGCACAAAGACGCGGGTCCCGTTCGAGCAGACCTGGCCAGAGGAATAGAAGTTGCCCAGAATCGCGCCCGAGACCGCGTTTTCAAGATCGGCGTCATCGAACACGACCAGCGGCGACTTGCCGCCCAGCTCCATCGTCACGTGTTTGATGCTTTCGGCGGCGGCGGCATAGACCCGGCGCCCGGTCGGGACCGAACCGGTCAGCGACACCTTGGCCACGCGCGGATCGGTGACCAGGGACGCGCCGACATCACCATAGCCCTGAACGACGTTATAAATACCCTTGGGGGCCCCGGCTTCGACCAGGATTTCGGCGACCTTCAGGGCAGAAAGAGGGGTGGTTTCCGATGGCTTGAAAACCATCGTATTGCCGCAGGCCAGCGCGGGCGCACCCTTCCAGCAGGCGATCTGGGTGGGATAGTTCCAGGCTCCGATACCGACGCAGACGCCCAGCGGCTCGCGGATGGTATAGGCGAAATCACCGCCACCCAGCGGGATATGCTCGCCGGTCAGCGAGCCGGCCAGCCCACCGAAATACTCCAGTGCATCGGCGCCCGAGGTGGCATCGGCCACGGTGGTTTCCTGAATGGGTTTGCCGGTGTCATGGGTCTCGATCACCGACAGATCATGGTTGCGGTCCCGCATGATATCGGCGGCACGGCGCAGGATGCGCCCGCGCTCGGTTCCGGTCATTGCAGACCATTGCGCCTGCGCCTGTCGCGCGGCCTCAAGCGCCTGATCGATGATCGCAGGCGTGGCCGAATGCAGCCGGGCAATCACTTCGCCGGTGGCCGGATAGATCACGTCGATCACGGCGCCCGCCGTGTCCTCGACATAGGCGCCATTGATGAAATGGCTCGCTTGAGGCTGGAACTTCATGATGCGTCCTTTGATGCGGTGCCGGAGATGTTGGGGAGTCGTCGCGGATCTTCTACGAGTTGTTTGATTGGCCAGTCAATAAAAAAAGATTCAGACGAACGGAGCTGTGGAAAAGATGGGTAGAGTTGAAAATGTTCTCTAAATGTTCTATGTTAGTTCCAAGGAACGTGGAGGGTGGATGCCATGACTCAGCATTACGACGCCATGCCCCAGATGGGGCCCAGCAACGATTATCACCTGCTGCCGGTGACCGAGAAGCAGTTGCGCTTTGCGCGCTCAATCGCTGCTCGCACCTCGCTCGACATCCCGGTTGAGGCGCAGCGCGACCGGCGCATGTTGTCGGCCTGGATCTCGGCCCATCGCGCGCCCGAGACCTCTCGGTTTGACAGGTATCCGTCGGGCAAGCAGGTCGCCTATGCCGAGCGGATCGCGCGGGCCAAACGCCGTGCGGTGCCGCCGGAATGCTTTCATGACAAGGCGGCAATGTCGGCCTGGATCGACCGCAACAAGTGACCGGCGGACAGGGGTGTTGACTTATCTGACAGATTTAGTCAGATAAAAGCGAAGCCAGATTGGCCGTATGGCCGGATCCAGCCGCGCCTGACAACATCCCAAGGATATTCGCCATGAAAACCCGCGTGCTCGCCGCTACGGCGCTGGCTCTCTCGTGTTCCGCGCCTGTTTGGGCGGCCGACCGATCCGCCGTTCTGACCACTTATGCCGATATCGCCGAGGCCAAGTATCAAGACAGCCTGACCACCGCCCGCGCGCTGCAGGCCGCTGTCGATGCGTTGATCGCCGACCCGTCGGCCCAGACACTACAGGCCGCGAAACAGGCCTGGCTTGCTGCCCGCGACCCCTATCAGCAGACCGAGGTCTATCGATTCGGAAATGCCATCGTCGACGATTGGGAGGGCAAGGTGAATGCATGGCCTCTGGACGAGGGTCTGATCGACTATGTCGACGCCTCTTACCCCGGCGCGACCGATGAAAACGGCTATGCTGCGTTGAACGTGATCGCTACGCCCGTGTTCCATCTGTCAGGCATACCCATCGACGCCCACCAGATCACGCCCGAGCTTCTCTCGGGCACCCTGCACGAGGCGGACGGTGTCGAGGCCAATGTGGCCACCGGTTATCACGCTATCGAGTTTCTGCTCTGGGGTCAGGACCTGAATGGCACCGGCCCGGGCGCGGGCAACCGGCCCTGGACAGACTACGCGGCCGGCACCGATTGCACCGGTGGCAACTGCGACCGGCGTGGCGCCTATTTGCAGGCGGCCACCGACCTGCTGGTCTCGGATCTGGAATGGATGGCCGCGCAATGGGCCCAAGGCGGCGATGCACGTGCGTCCGTCCTGGCGGATGAAACAGCCGGGCTGGTGGCGATGCTGACCGGCATGGGCAGTCTCAGCTATGGTGAACAGGCGGGCGAACGTATGCGGCTGGGCCTGTTGCTGAACGATCCCGAAGAAGAGCACGACTGTTTCTCGGATAACACGCATAACAGTCACTATTTCGATGGCCTGGGTATCCGGAACGTCTATCTCGGCAGCTATACCCGTGTTGACGGCACGGTGATCTCAGGCGCCTCGCTGTCCGATCTGGTGGCCGATGCCGACCCGGCGCTGGATGCCGAGGTCAAGGACAGGCTCGACATCACGATGGAGGCGCTGGGCGCCATCCGCAACGCCGCCGAGGGCGGGTTCGCCTATGACCAGATGCTGGCGCGCGGCAATGCCGAGGGCGAGGCGCTGATCATGGCGGGCGTCGACGGGCTGATCGAACAGGCCCGTTCGTTCCAGCGCCTGTTCCCGGTGCTGGGCCTCGACGATATCGCCTTCGAAGGCTCGGAGTCACTCGACAACCCCGGCGCTGTGTTTCACTAACCCCATCCTCAGCACAGCAAGCGACACATGCCCGCCAAGCTGCTCATCCAAGAAAGTAGCATCATGACTTACAAACATCTTGCGGCGCTGATCGGCGTCGCCGTGCTTTTTGCGGGAGCAACGCAGGCGCAAGAGGCGCCTGGCTTCACCTGGGAAGGCTCACTGGAGCTGGAATATGCCCGCATTTTCAAATCGGACACGCCGGGCAATGAATTCGGTGCCGCCACCGGCACGCTGGACCTGTCGGGCGCCTATCGGTTCAACGACACCATCAGCGTCTTTGCCGCGCTGACGGGGGAGAGTCTGAATGACCCGGTTCCGGGTGACCGGTATTTCACCGACTGGGGTCTCTATATCAAAGAACTGGGCGTGCAGTTCGACACCGGCGCGGCCAGCTTCCAACTGGGCAAGGTCTCGCCTGTTTTCGGCATCGGCTGGGATCAGACGGCGGGGTTCTTTGCCGCCGATCTGGCCGAGGACTATGAGTTGACCGAGCAGCTGGGTGCTCTGGTCGCCGTTGATCTCGGATCCGCGGGAATGCTGCATGCGGGTCTGTTCTATGCCGATGACACCGCGCTCAGCCGGTCTGCCGGGTTCCGCCGGGGTCGCAACACCAGTGCGGCGGGTGGCGCGGGCAATACCGGGCGGCTCGATAACGGTGCGCTCACCTGGATCAAATCCTTTGGCGAGACCGAGCTGCGACTGGGTGTGCGCCATCTCAGCCGGGGCGCTGGTGACGTGAAATCCGAAAACGGCGTGGTGGCCAGTGTATTTCATTCGTTTCATAACATGCCGCTCGACCTGTTTGCCGAAGTGGCCAGTTTCAGCGGCTATGGCGGCACCGCCGACGATGCCACCTATGCCACGCTCAACGCTGCCTATACGCTGGGCGACGTCACCCTGTCGGGCACCTATGCCCGGCGTGATATCGACAGCACCGGTCGGACCGAACTCTTCTCGGTCGGCGCCGAATACGAGTTTGGTGAACGCTACCTTGTCGGTGCTGCATTGGCGCGGATCGAAGAGGCAGGAGCAGTGGATCATGTGTTTGGCGTGAACTTCGAGATCGCGTTGGGTGTATGAGTGGAAGAGGACCTCATATCGTCAAGATGTGCCGGGTGATCCCCTCCCGATGCCGGGGTCCTCTTGTCTTGCCGCTCACGATGGCGTTTGCCTTGCTCGCTCCGGTGGCCGAGGGCCAGACCCGTTCAGAATCCGAACGCAGGCGGATCGAGGCGGTCACCGCCCCGACAACCGGGTTTACAGCGGCGGAAGCATTCGAGCAGTTGCCCGGTGGGGCGGCTACCGTCTCTGGGGATCTCGGGCGCGAGGCGTTCTCGCGCCCTTCGGCCAATATGAGTTTCGAGCGAGAGCTTGATTTTCACCTTGGCCAGGCCCTGTTCGACAAGCTTTGGGTGGCCTCTCCCGCCTCGACCAAAGCGTCCGACGGGCTGGGGCCGCTTTACAACGCGCGCAGCTGTCAGGCCTGCCATATCCGTGACGGGCGCGGCCAGGTTTCGGGCGGACCGGGGCTGGTATTGCGGGTGGGCAGGGTCCGGGACGACGGGGTGTTGCCCGATCCGCTGTTCGGTCTTCAGATACAGGACAGTGCCGTTCCCGGCTTGCGGCCCGAGGCAAGCGTCAGGATGACATATACCGAGACAGAGGTGGCTCTGAATGGCGGCGAAGTGGCGGTCTTGCACAGACCCGATTATCGATTGGACGCCATGCAGGGGGCGCTGCACCCTGATAGCGCACTTAGCGTCCGGCTTGCGCCTCAGATGATCGGGCTGGGCCTGCTCGAGGCGATCCCCGAGACGGAGATATTGGCATATGCCGATGCGGACGACCGGGATGGCGACGGCATATCGGGGCGACCCAACCGGGTAGCTGATCTGGAGACCGGGCAGGAGGCGCTGGGCCGGTTCGGGTGGAAGGCGGGCGCGGTCACGGTCCTTGACCAGACGGCAGCGGCCTTTGCCACGGATATCGGTATTTCTTCGCCACTGCTGCCCGCGCCGTGGGGCGACTGCACCGCGTTGCAGGTGGAATGCCGGAATGCTCCTCATGGCAATGGCGATCCGCGCGGGACCGAGATCGACGGCCCGGCGCTGGCGCTGACTGCGTTTTACAGCCGCAACCTTGCGGTTCCGGCGCGGCGGGATGTGGATGACCCCGACGTGTTGCGGGGCAAGCGGGTGTTCTACAGCATCGGCTGCCCGGCCTGCCATGTGCCCAAACATGTGACTGCCCGGCTGAGCGATCGGCCCGAGCAAAGCTTTCAGCTGATCTGGCCCTATACCGATCTGTTGCTGCATGACATGGGCGATGGGTTGGCTGACGGGTTGCCGCGTGGCGTGGCCACCGGGCGCGAATGGCGCACGGCGCCGCTCTGGGGGATCGGCCTGACCGAACAGGTCAGCGGGCAGGCGCGTTTCCTGCATGACGGTCGCGCGCGCACATTGCTAGAGGCGGTGCTTTGGCACGGGGGCGAGGCGGCGGCGCAGCGCGAGCGCGTGATCGACCTGACGCCCGAGGACCGCGCCGCCCTGATCCGGTTTCTGGAGAGTCTTTGAGATGAAACAGCTTGTTGCCTTGATCCTATGCCTTGTCGCCGCAACGGCATCCGCCGACCCGGTCGGTCGGGTGCTCGACTCTCATGTGTTACCCGGGTTCGCGCGGCTGGCGAAAGAGACAGCGTCGCTGGCCGCTGCTGCCGAGGTCGGGTGCGACGAGCGCGACCCTGATTTGCGCGCGGCGCTCAACGGCGCGCTTCGCGCCTGGGCCGGGGTCAGTCACCTACGTTTTGGCCCGACCGAGGCAGAGAACCGCGCCTTTGCGCTGGCCTTCTGGCCCGACAGCCGGGGCATGACCCCCAAGGCGCTGGCCGGGCTGATCGCGGCGGAGGATCCGGTGGTGCGGGATGCACAGACGTTTGCCCAGGTCTCGGTCGCTGCGCGCGGGCTCTATGCGCTTGAGTTCCTGCTCTATGACGAGGATCCGGCGGGCAGCGACGCCTATCGCTGCGCGCTGATCCGCGCCATCGCGCGCGACAGTGCCGGGCTGGCACAGGCCATGGCGGCGGATTGGCATGACCGCTACGCGGCGCTGATGCGCGCACCGGGGCCGGACAGCCCCTATCGCAGCCAAGACGAGGCGATGCAGGAGCTGTTCAAGGCGCTGGGCACCGGGTTGCAGATCACCGCCGATCTGCGTCTGGGGCGGCCAATGGGGACATTCGACAAGCCGCGCCCAAAGCGGGCCGAGGCCTGGCGCGCAGGTCTTTCCCTGTCTCTGGTGATCGCCGCTTTGAACTCTCAGAAGCAGCTTGCCCTGATGCTGGCCGAGGGGGACGCCGGGCTGCAAGAGCGGCTTGGCGCAACCTTTGACCGTGCATTGGCCAGCGCGGCGGCCTTGGACGATCCCGCCTTGGCTGGTGTCGCCACACCTGACGGACGTGTCCGGGTCGAGGCGCTGCAACAACGGGTCAACGAGATCCGTGAATTGGTGGCGCAGGAGCTGGGGCCGGAACTGGGGGTTTCGGCCGGGTTCAACGCATTGGACGGGGATTGAGCGATGACCACACGACGCGGATTTCTGGTCGGGTTGGCGGCGGCGGGTCTGACCCCGCGCGCCAGTTGGGCCGATGCGGGTGCGCCCGCTTTCCTGAGCGCCGGACGCGCCGCGGATGGCAGCTATAACCTCTATGGTCTGGATACAGATGGCAGGCCGCTGTTCCAGTTGCCGATCCCGGACCGGGGCCATGCCGCCGCCGCCCATCCCGAACGGGCCGAGGCGGTGGCCTTTGCGCGCCGACCGGGTCGGTTCGCGTTGGTGCTGAACTGTGTGAGCGGAGCGGAAATCGCCCGGCTGAGCGCGCCCGAGGGGCGGCATTTCTACGGGCATGGCGCCTTTGATGCCGAGGGCCGGACCCTGTTCACCACCGAAAACGATTACGAGGCCGGACAGGGCCGGATCGGGCTGTGGGACGCCAGCGCAGGGTATCGGCGGATCGGCGAGTTTGGTTCAGGCGGGGTCGGCCCGCATGACATCCGCCTGATGCCGGACGGCAAGTCTCTGGTGGTGGCCAATGGCGGGGTGGAAACCCATCCCGACACCGGCCGGGTCAAGCTGAACCTGCCGGTGATGCAGCCCAACCTGAGTTATCTTTCGCTGACGGGCGAGGTGCTGGAGGTGGCCCAGATGCCTCCCGAGCACCGGATGAACTCGATCCGTCACCTTGATCTGCGCGCCGACGGGCTGGTGGCATTTGCCATGCAATGGCAGGGCGAGACGAGCGATTTGCGCCCGGTTCTGGGCCTGCATCGGCGCGGCGCTCCGCCGATTGCGGTGACAGGGCCCGAGGCAGAGATGCGCGCCATGAGCGGCTATGGCGGCAGCGTCATCTTCTACGACGGGGGCAGGCGCGTCGCGGTGTCCTCCCCCCGCGGCGGGCTGGTGCAGCTGAGCGATGTGGCGACGGGCCGGATCACCGGCGAGGTCGCGATCACCGATGTCTGCGGGCTGGGCGTGACCGGCGGCGCGCTGGTCGCCTCGTCGGGCAGCGGTGTCTTCACCCGCGTCGGCGGCGAGGTCGCCAGCCGGTCCGCGATTGCCTGGGACAATCACCTGGTGGCGGTCAACGGAGGATGAGGCCGCGCTATTCTTTGGAATTCCTTTCGTGCGAGGCGACAGCCACCGCCGCCGAGACAAACAGGCCGAGCAGAATGTAACCGGTCACAGCCTCGGCTACAGCCAGGCCGCGGCACGTCCCGACTGGTTGCAGATCGCCGTAGCCGACCGTGGTAAACGTGACATACGAGAAGTACAGCAGTTCCGAGGGACGCTGCGCTCCGATAATGCAATTGTCCGAATACCCGAAGGACGCATAGACGGCAGCATAGAGAAAGGGCACGGACTGGATGAAGGATATGCCCATCAGCACGACCTGATGCTTGGGCTGACCGATCCGAACGACATAGGTCCAAAGCTGCATCAGCAGCCATGCCGCCAGAACGATCGTGGAAATGGAACCCAAGGTCCCGCCCGCGACCCCTTCGTCTACCTGTGACAGGATACGGAAGGCCAAGCTGCTGACGATGACCATTCCGGCCGCGGCGATCATGGTGCCGCGCCACTCGCGCGTCAGGGAGTGCGGTTTGGTCATGTGCTGTTCCTCGATTTCCGGCTTCGATCATCTCTTGCCGGCCGAGTTCAAGCAAGCATTCAGACGCTTAATGCGAGGCCAGATGCTCCTCGCCCCGCGCACGGGCCAGGGCGATCTGTTTCTGCCGCTCTCGGAACCGCATCTTGTCAGCCTCCGAGGTCTCGTCGATGCACAGGTGGCAGCTGACCCCATGCTCGTATTCCGGGCGATTGCGATCCTCGGGCAGGATCGGGCGGCGGCAGCCATGGCACAGCTCGTGCGGCCCCTCGACCAGCCCATGCCCGACCGAGACCCGGTTGTCGAAGACGAAACATTCGCCCTGCCAGGTGCTGTTGTCGGCGGGTATCTCTTCGAGATAGCGCAGGATGCCGCCCTTGAGGTGATAGACATCCTCGACCCCCTGACCCAGCAGGTAATTGGTCGATTTCTCGCAGCGGATGCCGCCGGTGCAGAACATCGCCACCCGCTTGTTGTGGAACCGCTCCTTGTTGGCTTCCCACCAGGCGGGAAAGTCGCGAAAGCTTTCGGTCATCGGGTCGATGGCGCCTTCGAAGGTGCCGATGGCGACCTCGTAATCGTTGCGGGTGTCGATCAGCACCACATCGTCCGAGCGGATCAGGTCGTTCCAATCCTCAGGCTCGACATAGTGGCCGACGCGCGCGCGCGGGTCGACATCCGGCTGGCCCATGGTGACGATCTCTTGCTTCAGCCGCACCTTCATCTTGCCAAAGGGCGGGTGGTCGCTGGTCGCCTCTTTCCACTCAAGATCAGAGCAACCCGGCAAGGCGCGGATGTGGGCCAGCACTGCGTCGATCCCGGTGCGCGGTCCGGCGATGGTGCCGTTGATCCCCTCTTTGGCCAGCAGCAGCGTGCCCTTGACCCCCTGCGCCAGACACAGGTCAAGCAGGGCGGGTTTCAGGGTGGCCGGGTCGGCGAACCGGGTGAAGTGGTAGAGTGCGGCGATCGTGTACATGCCCGCGCCATACGCCGCGCCGCGCCCGATTTCAAGAGGCGCGGCAAGGGGTGAAACATGCGTTTTCGATGTTGTTTTATTGGTCTTCGCTGGCCAGTGCGAGGCCGTGAACCACGGCGGTGAATACTTCGGAATCCTGTTGTTGGACGCCCGGCAGGACGCGGCCCAGCGCGGCGCGGATCACCCCCATCAGGCTGGAGCCGCCGACAAACACGACCTGATCGACGCTGTCCGGGGCAACACCCGCATCTTGTACCGTCTGCATGGCGCAGGTGGCGATATCATCGGCGCAACCGGCCAATGCCGCCTGCATCGCCGCATTGCTCAGATCGGCGCCCAGCCCACGTTCGACGATATCCAGCGCGATGCGGCCCGTCTCGGCCCCATTTGCGGCGATCTTGCCCGCCTCGACCGCATAGGCCACGTCATGGCCCAGATGCGATTCCAGCACATCGGCCAGCCGTTCGAACAGGCGGGGCTGTTCGGCCAGACGGACCCAGCGCCGCACCTCGCGCAGGGTGGCGGGGTCATAGACAAAGGCGATCTTTTCCCAGCTGGCCAGATCGTGGAACAGGGCCCGGGGGGCGCTGTGGCTGGCCTCGCCCAGCTCGGCCCCGATCCGGGTCTCGTACCCCATCAAGGGCATGGCGTGATCAAGGCTGAGTATCCGGTCGAAATCGGTCCCGCCGATGCGCAGACCCCGGCTGGCCAACACTTGTGTGGCCGTTCCCTGGCGGTCGCACAGGGTGAAATCCGAGGTGCCACCACCGATATCGACGATCAGCATGCGGCCCTGACCCGCCACCGCCAGCGCCGCCGCCTCGGGTTCGGGCAGAAAGCTTACCTCGTGAAACCCGGCCAGCAGATAGGCGTCGCGCAGGTCGGTACAGGCCTGTGCATCGCGCGCAGCAGAGGCAGAGTGGAAATGCACCGGACGGCCCGACAGGGCGCGGTCAAAGCGCTCTCCGCTCAGCCGTTCGGCACGCGTTCGGATCTCGGCCAGAAAGCGGGCGATGACCTCGATCAGGGTCAGTCGCTCGTTCAGGAACATGCGCGGTTCGCGGGCCAACGGGGTGCCCAGAATGCTTTTCAGCCCGCGCAGAAAACGGCCCTCTTGCCCGTCCATCATGGCGCGGGCGGCGTCGCTGCCATAGACATAGCGGCGCGCGGCAAAGTCGATGAACACGGCGGTCGGCAGGGTCTGCGCGCCCGGTTCCAGCGGCAGAACCCGGGGATGTCCTGCCTGCACCAGCCCCGCAGCCGTGTTCGACGTTCCGAAATCCACGCCAAGACGTGCCATGACTTCCCTCCCGGTTTTTGCGAAAGGCGCCCGGATATCGCAGGGCGGCAGACAAGGCAACGGGGGTTTTCGCACACCGCCCGGCGCAAAGGGAGCTTTTCGGCGATCACGCCACGCGCTAGGCTCGGCCCCAAAAGGGAGGCGCAAATGCATGGCTTGATCGTGATCGACGTTCAGACCGATTTCTGCCCCGGCGGCGCGCTGGCGGTGCCCGAGGGTGATGTGGTGGTGGCGCCGATCAACGCCGTGATGGCGGATTTCGATGCGGTGATCCTGACGCAGGATTGGCACCCGGCTGGGCATTCCTCTTTCGCTTCGTCCCATACGGGCAAGGCTCCGTTCGAGATGATCGACATGGCCTATGGGCCGCAGGTGCTGTGGCCCGATCATTGCGTGCAGGGCAGCCCGGGCGCCGCGTTTCACCCGGCGCTGCGGACCGATGCGGACCTGATCCTGCGCAAGGGGTTCCGCGCCGCGATCGACAGCTATTCGGGATTTTTCGAAAACGATCGCAGCACGCCCACGGGCCTGGAGGGCTATCTGCGCAGCCGGGGCATCACCCGGCTGACGCTTGTCGGGCTCGCCACCGATTTCTGCGTTCAGTATTCCGCATTGGATGCAGCGCGGTTGGGCTTTGCCGTCGAGGTGCGGATGCAGGCCTGCCGCGCGATTGATCTGGACGGCTCTCTGGCCGCGGCTGTTTCCGCGATGAAGGCGGCCGGAGTCACGCTGACCTGAGGCACGGTTGCGATTTGTTAACGGACTGAAAGGTATAGATTCGGAGCGAAAGGTCATGATCTATCCTTGGGGTCGCCGATGCATGTTGCCGGGTCGCCCGATGTCGACCACCTATCTGACTATGAACGAAGATACAGCAGGCGCGGCCTGCTGATCCGCTACGCGCGCGGGCGGGTCAAGAATTTCGCCAGTCGCCAGATCATGACTTTTGCAGGTGGTTTCGTCCTTGCCATGACCGAGGGGCTGCGTACCGCCAGCCTGGCGGTGATCGTTGCCCTGTTGGGCGAGGTGATAGATTGTCTGTACCTCAATCGTTTGCCGGAACGATTGCGCAACGGGTACGGATATCGCCGGCTTCTGATCGGCAGCACCCTCACCGCCTTCGTTCAGGCTCTGACGATCAGCTATTGCGTCTGGCTGGCATGGACGGGTGCGCGCAGCGGGGTGTCACCGCTGTTCATCGGCTCGTTCCTGGCGGGGGCGGCCATCAATGCCGGGCTTGTGCTGCCGTTTCATCGCCCCGCCGCCGTGGCGCGGCTGGCGGTCTACGCCGGGATCACGCAATACCTCTTCCTGATCGAAGCGATAAAGCCGGGCAGGGCCGGGGATGCCCTGTTCCTGAACGCGGCCGGCGCGGTGATGCTGGCCTTTATGGTAGGGTTGTTCCTGAACTTCGTGAACTGGGGCTTTCGTCAGCACCGGCGCACCACGCTGGACCTGATTGAACAAGGGCGCGATCTGGTCCGGCATCAGAAAGAGGCGCAACTGTTGTCGCTGGTTGCCCGCAATGCCAATGACAGTGTCATTCTGGCCGATAACCAGGGACATATCGTCTGGACCAACGAGACCTTTACCCGCACCACCGGTTACACTCTGGACGAGGCCAAGGGGCGCTATCCCGGCGAGTTGCTGAATGGCGACAAGACAGACCTTGAGGTCTCGAATGCGATAGCCGTTGCCGTTGAGGCCGGCCGCCCATTTCGGACCGAGATTTTGAATGTGACCAAGGACGGCCGCGAGATCTGGATGGAAACCAATCTGGTGCCGGTGCTGGATAAGGACGGCAAGGTCGAAGTCACCGTTGCCATCGAGCGTGACGTAACAGCCGCCAAGGCACAGGCTGAGGAGTTGGCCGCCGCGCGTGTCGCCGCCGAAGAGGGCGCGCGCGCCAAGGCCGAGTTTCTGGCCACGATGAGCCACGAGATCAGGACGCCTATGAACGGTGTCGTGGGCATGGCCGAGCTGTTGTCGGAAACCAAGCTTTCTATCGAGCAGCGGCAATATGTCGATACGATCCGAAGCTCTTCGACCGCCTTGTTGGCGATCATCAATGACATTCTGGAACTGTCGCGTCTGGATGCCAGCAAAATGGAACTGAATCCGGTGAATTTCGATCCGGTGGCCTGTGTCAGGGATACTATGCGCCTGCTTAGGCCGCAGGCCCAGGCCAAGGGGTTGCGGCTGGCGCTTGAAACGGGGGCCGAGGTTCCTCCCCTCGTGCTTGGTGACGATGGGCGCTTGCGTCAGGTTCTGATCAACCTGCTTGGTAACGCGATCAAGTTCACTGAACGCGGCGGTGTGGTCCTGCGTTTGCGGTCCGAGGCGCAGGGCGAGGGATATCTGTTGACGATTGAGGTCGAGGATACCGGCATTGGCATCGCCGCTGACAAGATCGAGCGGGTGTTCGAGCGGTTCTCGCAGGCGGATGCCGACACCACGCGCCTTTACGGCGGAACCGGTCTTGGGCTGACAATCTCGCGCGAATTGGTCGCGTTGATGGGCGGGCGGATCACCGTTGACTCGACGCTTGGGCGGGGGTCGTGCTTTACGCTCCGCTTGCCGTTGGGACCGCCCGGCGACAACGCCGGGCAATCGGGCGGACAACTGCTGTCACAGGGAGAGATTGACCGGTTTCGCGGCCTGTGCGTGCTGGTTGCCGACGACAACCGGGTCAACCGATTGCTCATGGGCAAGTTCCTGGCCGACCTGCCGATTCGTCTGGATTTTGCCCATGACGGTCAGCAGGCGGTTGCCATGGCGCAGCGGCAAAAGCCGGATATCGTGTTCATGGATATGTCGATGCCGGTGATGAGCGGTATTGAGGCGACCCGGCAGATCCGCGCCTCGGAGGGTAGGCAACCGCTGATCGTAGCGTTGACCGCAAACACGTTCGACAGCGACCGCGAGGCCTGTCTTGCCGCCGGGATGGATGATTTCCTCAGCAAACCGGTGGGTCGGGCCGATCTGTTTCGTTGCCTATTGCACCATTTGCCGCCCCCTGACGCGAACCCAAAAACCGCATCTGGCTGAGCACGCACCGCAATTCCCGGGTGAATTGCCATGGCGGTTCGGCTGGCGTATCCATGGGTGACCTTTTCCGAACGAGGGCTATCCGTGGACATCGCAACCCGCGTCTATAATCACAAATGGAAGATCGATCCGATCGTCCGGTCGCTGATTGATACCGATTTCTATAAGTTGCTGATGTGCCAATCGGTGTTCCGCAACAAGCCCGACACTCAGGTCACCTTTTCCCTGATCAATCGCACGACGCGGATCCCGCTGGCCCGGCTGATCGACGAGGGAGAGTTGCGCGAACAACTTGACCACATCCGGTCTCTGCGCCTGAGCCGGGGTGAAAGCACATGGCTGCGCGGAAACACATTCTATGGCAAACGCCAGATGTTCCGTCCGGATTTCATGGAATGGTTCGAGGGGCTGCAATTGCCGCCCTACCATCTGGAACGCCGTGACGATCAATATGAGCTGACCTTCGAGGGCAATTGGCCCGAGGTGATGCTGTGGGAGATACCGGCGCTGGCAGTGCTGATGGAACTGCGCTCGCGCGCGGTACTGCATGATATGCGCCGGTTCGAATTGCAGATCCTCTATGCCCGCGCGATGACCCGGGTCTGGGAGAAGATCGAACGCCTGCGCGGGATCGATGGGCTGACAATCGCTGATTTCGGCACCCGTCGGCGGCACTCCTTTCTGTGGCAGGATTGGTGTGTGCAAGCCATGATCGAAGGGTTGGGGGCGAAATTCACCGGCACATCAAATTGCCTGATCGCAATGCGGCGCGAGGTCGAGGCGATCGGAACCAACGCGCATGAACTGCCGATGGTCTACAGCGCCCTTGCTGAAAACGACGCCGAACTGGCCCGCGCACCCTATGATGTGCTGAGTGACTGGCACGAGGAACACGAAGGCAACCTGCGCATCATCCTGCCCGACACCTACGGCACCAAAGGTTTTCTCGAGCGCGCGCCGGATTGGCTGGCTGGCTGGACCGGCATCCGGATCGACAGCGGCGACCCGGTGGAAGGGGCGGAAACCGCCATCGCTTGGTGGAAGGAGCGCGGCGAGAACCCGACAGAGAAGCGTATCATTTTCTCGGACGGGCTGGATGTGGACAAGATCGCCGAGTTGCATGCCCGTTTTGCAGGACTGGCCAAGATATCATTTGGCTGGGGAACCCTATTGACCAATGATTTCAGGGGGTTGGTTGCCGATGATGGCTTGGCCCCCTTCTCGCTGGTCTGCAAGGCTATCTCGGCCGATGGGCGCCCAACTGTGAAGCTGAGCGACAATCCTGAGAAGGCGATGGGTCCCGCAGAAGAAATCGCGCGTTACAAGCGAGTGTTCGGAGTGGGTCGGCAAACCAGTTATGCCGTTGAGGTGTAAACCGAAATCCGGCACGGATTTCGGGTCGTTTTCCGACCCGGAAAACGGGACGAATTTCATTCTGAAATTCGTCGCCCTGCCCGCGATCTGATCCTTTCGCGCCAAACGATCATCAGCCCACCACCCGCGATGAGAAGCGCGCCAGGGAACAGATCGGCCCAAGGGGTTTCGTCGAACACCAGCCAGCCCGCGACAAAGGCGATGGGAATGCCGAAATAGCTGAAGGGGGCCAGATTGCTCTGCTCGGTCATCCGGTAGGAGGTCACCAGACACAGCACCGCTGTTCCTCCGAACCCTCCCATTGCAGCGATCCATCCCAGGTCTGACCATTGGACAAGCGGGGTGAACCCGCCGCTCAGCAGCGCCAGCGCCAGCGCCCCGAAAAGAGCGGCCACAACCGAATAGAGGTTGATCAGCGCGCTTGGCACCGCGCTGTCCATCTGCCGCGCCGACACCCCGGTCAGCGCATAGAGGAACGCAGCCCCCAGCGGCGCCAGCGCATCCGGCGAGAAACTGTCGCTGCCAGGCTTCATCACCATCAGCACCCCGGCAAAGCCCAGCAGCACCGCGGCCCAGCGCATCAGGCCGACACGCTCACCCAGCAGAGGCACCGCAAGCGCGGTCATGAACACCGCATTGGCATAGGTGATGGTCGAGGCGGTCGCAAAGGCCAACTTGCCCAGCGAATAGTAGAACAGGAACTGGGCAAAGGTCACATAGACCCCGCGCATCAGCCCCAGGCGCCACTGCCGGATCCGCAGAGGCCGCCCCGCACTGTGCCAGGCACGCGATGACCACAGTGCTATCAAGCTGGGAAAGACCCCGAAGAAGTTGCGATAGGCCGAAAGTTCCGCCGCCCCATAGCGCGGCGACAGGTACTTGATGATCAGCCCCATCATGTCGAACAGGACCAGCGCCAGCAGCGACAGCAGGATGGCAAGAACCACGTTATCTCCGCTGCGCGCGCTCATCCTCAGCCGTGCCGCGCGGCGACTGTCTTGAGCTGCGAAAAGCCGTAAAGCGCCTCGAACCCTTTCTCGCGCCCGTGACCGGACTTGCCAACCCCGCCAAAGGGCAGCTCGACCCCACCTCCGGCGCCGTAGTTGTTGACAAAGACCTGTCCGGCCCGCAGCCGCTTGGCCAGTCGCATCTGGCGCGCGCCGTCGCGGGTCCAGATGCTCGCGACCAGCCCGTAATCGGTGCCATTGGCGATCTCGACGGCCTGTTCTTCGGTGTCAAACGGGATCAGGACCTGCACCGGGCCAAAGATCTCGTCCCGGGCCAGCGCATGATCGGGGGGCACATCGGCAAAAAGCGTCGGGCGGACATAGGCCCCGCTTTCGGGGGCGTGGTCCACGATCCTGCCCTGCGCCGCGATGGTCAGGTCGGCGCCTCGGCTCAGAAACCCGGTCACGATCTCCTTTTGCCGGGCCGAGATCAGCGGACCGACGCGCAAGTCTTCCATCGCCGGGCCTACGGTCAGCTCGGAATAGGCGGCAGCCATCCGCGCCTTGACCTCTTCATACACACCGCGCTGGGCCAGAATCCGCGAAGAGGCAGAGCAGGTCTGGCCGGCATTCTGGCATCCGGCATTCACCAGGAATGGCAGCGCAGCATCCAGATCGGCATCGTCGAACACCAGCTGCGGCGACTTGCCCCCAAGTTCCAGCGTCACCGGCACCACGTTACGCCCCGCCGCCTGTTGCACCAGCGCGCCGGTGGCGACCGATCCGGTGAACGAGATATGATGCACGCCGGGATGCGCCGACAGTGCCGCGCCCGCCTCGGCCCCCAGCCCCGGAACCACGTTCAGCGCGCCGGCGGGTAGCCCCGCCTGCATCGCCAGATCGGCAAAGACCAGCGCGGTCAGACAGGCCTCTTCCGCCGGTTTCAACACGCAGGCATTGCCCATGGCCAGCGCCGCCCCGACCGAGCGGCCGATGATCTGCATCGGATAGTTCCAGGGTACGATATGGCCGGTGACCCCGTGCGGCTCGCGCAGGGTATAGACGGTATAGCCGTCGAGATAGGGAATGGTCTCGCCCATCACCTTGTCGGCGGCACCGCCGTAGAATTCGCAATACCGCGCCAGCGCCACCGCATCGGCGCGGGCCTGGGTCAGCGGCTTGCCCACGTCCGCGGCCTCGATCACTGCCAGATCCTCGACCCGCTCCAGCACCAACTGGCCCAGCCGAGACAGGATACGGCCCCGTTCGGTCGCGGTCATCCGGCCCCAGTCACCAGCCAGTGCAGTCTCTGCCGCGATTACGGCAGCGTCGATATCAGGCGCGGTGCCACGGGCGATGCGACAGATCTCGGAGCCGTCAGAGGGGTTGATCAGTGGCAGTGTGTCACTGCTGGCAGCCGATTGCCATTGGCCACGGATGAGGCAGAGCGTGGGATCGAACCAGAGGGGAAGGGTCATTGCGGTCTCCTTGTCGATGGCAAAGCAATAGGTTTTCGAAATCGGCTATCGTTCGGGGGCAGGTCGGACTGATTGGTCAGAGCAGTTGCGCGGCTGTGTTCCCTGGCTTGGGGAATAATTGCCAGAAGAAGGGTCATGCCTGTCGCGCTCCGGTTTCGGGAAGCTGCGGCGCGGCGGCGATCAAGGCGCGGGTATAGGGATGCGCGGGGTCGGAAAAGACCTGTTCTGTATCTCCTTGCTCCACGATGCGGCCCGATTGCATCACCAGCACCCGGTCGGTGATCGTGCGAACCACGCTCAGATCATGGCTGATGAACAGATAGGTCAGGTCATATTCGGAGCAAAGCTGCGCCAGCAGGTCGAGGATCTGCGCCCGGACCGAGACATCAAGCGCCGAGACCGCCTCGTCGAACAGGATCAACTGGGGCCGGATGATCAGCGCCCGGGCAATGGCGATGCGCTGGCGCTGGCCGCCGGAAAACTCGTGGATATACTTACCCGCGTCGTCGGGCGACAGGCCGACGGCGGTCAGCATTTCGGCAATGCGGTCGCTGCGCTCCGACCCGGTGGGCGGCGTATCGAGCAGGTGAAACGGTTCGGTCACCAGCCGGTCGACCCGGTGGCGCGGGTTGAAACTGCCGTAAGGATCCTGAAACACCACCTGCATGCGGCGGCGGATTTCGGGATTGGCACGTTTGCCGTCAAAGACCGGTTGCCCCGCCAGACGGATTTCGCCGCTCTGAACCGGTTCCAGCCCCAGGATGGCGCGGGTCAGGGTGGACTTGCCACAGCCGGATTCCCCGACCAGGCCCAGCCGCTCGCCCCGGTTCAGCGTAAAGCTGACATGATCGACGGCGCGGTGATGGCCCGGGCGCGCAAACAGCCGGGTGCGCGGCAGGGCATAGTCGCGCACCACATCCGATACCTTGAGCAGCGGCGCGGGTGGTGGTGGCGCCGGCAGGGTCACGCGGTGGTCCGAGGCAGCGAACAGCATCCTGGTATAGGGATGGCTCATACCGGTCAGCAGGCGCTGGGTCGGGGCGGCCTCGACTACCTCGCCATGGCGCATGACGGTGATATGGTCGGCCATGTCGGCAACAACGGCCAGATCATGGGTGATCATCAGCATGCCCATGCCGTATTCCTGCACCAGCCCCTTGAGCAGGTCGAGGATCTGCGCCTGCGTGGTGACGTCGAGCGCGGTGGTCGGCTCGTCCGCGATCAGCAGTTTCGGGCGCAGCGCGATGGCCATGGCGATGACCACGCGCTGGCGCTGTCCACCGCTGAGCTCATGCGGATAGCGCGACAGCGGGAACCGGTCGGGCGGCAGCCCGACGCGGGTCAGAACCTCGCGCGCGCGCTCTTCGGCCCTGTCGGGCGTCATCGCCTCGTGGATCAGGATCGTCTCCATCACCTGATCGCCGATGGTCTTGACCGGGTTCAGCGCCGTCATCGGTTCCTGAAACACCATGCCGACCGCCGCGCCGCGCAGGGCGCACATCTGCGCCTCGGGCAGGGTCAGAATTTCTTGACCGTCCAGCTGGATCGAGCCACTGGCGCGCGCGCCTCCGGGCAACAGCTGCATCACTGCCAGCGCCGTCATCGACTTGCCCGAGCCGCTCTCGCCGGTGACGGCGACGATCTCACCCGGCGCGATGGTCAGGTTCACGCGCTTGAGGATCTCATAGGCATGGATCGAGAGCGACAGGTCGGTGATCTGCAACAGGCTCATGTGCGGGCCACCCTGAGCCGGGGGTCAAGCCAGTCGCGCAGCCCGTCACCCATCAGGTTCAGCCCCAGCACGGTCAGGATGATGGCCAGCCCCGGAATCAGTGCGAGATGCGGCGCGAAACTGACCATGGTCTGTGCATCGGCCAGCATCCGGCCCCAGCTGGGCGTCGGCGGTTGCGCGCCAAGTCCGACATAGCTCAGCCCCGCTTCGGCCAGAATGCCCAGCGAGAACTGGATGGTGCCCTGCACGATCAACAGGTTGGCCACGTTGGGCAGGATATGTTCGGCCGAAATGCGCGCCGCACCCTTACCCGCGACGCGCGCGGCCAGGATGAATTCGCGCTCCCACAGGCTGAGCGCCGCGCCACGGGTGATGCGGGCAAAGACGGGGATGTTGAAGATGCCGATCGCGATGATGGCGTTGACGGCGCCAGCGCCAAAGACCGCGGTGATCAGGATGGCGATCACCAGCGAGGGGAAGGCAAAGACCAGATCGTTGCCGCGCATGATCAACTCGTCCAGCCACGACCCCTTGCGCGCCGCGGCGGTCAGGCCCAGCGGTACGCCCAGGCTCATGCCGATGCCCACGGCCAACAGGGCCACCGCAATCGAGGTGCGCGCACCGACCATGATCATCGAAAACATGTCGCGCCCGAAATGGTCGGTGCCGAACCAGTGCTGCCCATTCGGGGTTTGCAGTTTGGCCGGGATGTTGAGCGCCGCGTAGTCGTAGGGTGTCCAGACGAACGAGAGGAGCGCGGCCAGCACCACCAGCGACGACAGGCCCGCGCCCAGGATCAGGTTGCGGCTCATGTCCGGGACCTCAGGCGTGGATCGACCGCTGCATAGGCCAGATCGACCAGGAAATTGACGGTGATCACCGCAAAGACCAGCAGCATGACGACCGATTCCACCACGATCAGGTCGCGCGCCGAGATGGCCTGAAACACCAGCCGTCCGAGGCCGGGCAGATAGAACACCTGCTCGATGATGATCGATCCCGCCAGCAGGAACGAGAATTGCAGGCCGATGATGGTCAGCACCGGGATCAGCGCATTGCGCAGCCCGTGCCGCCACAGCGCCTGGCGGCGGGTCAGGCCCTTGGCCCGCGCGGTGCGCATGAAATCCTCGCCCAGAATGTCGAGCAGGGCCGAGCGCATCACCCGAGCCAGGATCGCCGCCTGAGGCAGGGCCAGCGCAATGGCGGGCAGGGTCAGCGAGTGCAGGCCCGCGACGAGCCCCTTGTCCCAGCCGGCAAAGCCGCCCGCGTTGAACCAGCGCAGGTTGATCGCAAAAATCAGCACCAGCATCATGGCGAACCAGAAATTAGGCACCGCGACGCCCAGCTGGGTCGCGCCCATCACCGCCAGATCGCCGGGTTTGCCCCGGCGGGCTGCGGCATAGATACCGGCGGGCAGGGCGATGGCGGTGGACAGCGCCAGCGCGTAGAGCGCGAGCGGCAGCGACACCCAGAGCCGGTCCGCGATCATCTGCGAGACAGGGGTGCGATAGGTATAAGAGGTACCGAAATCGCCGCGCAGCATGCCGGTCACCCAGCTGACATAGCGTTCGGCCTTTGACTGATCCAGACCCAGCTCTGTGCGCAGCGCGGCCAGCGTATCGGGTTGCGCGTTGACGCCCAGCATGAACGAGGCCGGATCCCCCGGGGCGATCTCGATCACCGCAAAGATGACCAGGCTTGCAATGGCCAGGCTGATCGTCAGCGAGAGCGCGCGTTTCAGGCTGTAGCGGAGCATGTCGGGTCGATGCCACCCATTCGGAAAAAAGACCCGCCGCCGGAGCGGCGAGCCAGAAAATCGCAGATTTTCTGAGCCATTTTCTGGGTCAGAAAATGGTCCCGCGCCTTACTCGGACCAGCTGATCGCCGACAGATCGGTCGCGGCGGTGGGCGCATTGGCCCACAGGCCCTGCACACCGGCCTTGGCCACGCTCAGTGCGGCAAGCTGGAACAGGTAGCCGTTCACGTAATCCTCGGAGATGATGCGCTGCGCCTGTTGCATCAGCTCGGTCCGCTTGTCCGGGTCGGTGGTCGAGTTCAGCGTCGTCATCAGTTCCTGAAACGCTGGATTGTCGTACTGGAAGTAGTATTCAGGCCGGGCGTAGATGCCGATATCCATCGGTTCGGTATGGCTGACGATGGTCAGGCCAAAGTTCTTGCCCTTGAACACGGTTTCCAGCCATTGCGCCCATTCGACATTGATGATCTCGGCCTTGATGCCGACCTCGGCCAGCTGGGCCGCAATGATCTCGCCGCCGCGCCGCGCGTAAGAGGGGGGCGGCAAATGCAGCGTGGTTTCGAACCCATCCGGCAGACCGGCCTCGGCCAACAGTGCCTTGGCCTTGTCCGGGTCATAGGCAGAGTTGCCGGTCAGATCGACATAGGCCGGGTTGTGCGGTGCGAAATGCGTGCCGATCGGGGTGCCATATCCGAACATCGCGCCGTCGATGATCGCCTGGCGGTCGATGGCATGGGCCATCGCCTGGCGCACCTTGACGTTGTCAAATGGCGCCTGCTTGTTGTTGGTCGAGAGGATGGTTTCCCCCTCGGTCGACCCGACCAGCACCTGGAACCGGGGGTCGGCTTCGAATTGCGGCAGGTTCTCGGGCGCGGGGAAGCCGGTGAACACGTCAACATCCTCGGCCATCATTGCGGCGAAGGCGGCTGTGGGGTCCGAAATGAACTTGAACGTCGCTTGCGCGAGCGCCGGCTGGTCACCCCAATAACCGGTGTTGCGGTTCAGCACGATCTTGTCGCCCTGCACCCATTCGCCAAACGTATAGGGGCCGGTGCCCACCGGCGCGGTCTTGATGGTCTCGATGCTCTCGGGCGCCACGATCACCGCATCGCCCCAGGCCATGTTGAACAGGAAATTGCCGTTGGGTTCGGTCAGCGTCACCTTGACGGTCAGCGGATCGACCACATCAACGCTGTCGATCCCGGCGAACAGCGCCTTTTGCGCATTGGCGCTGTCTTCGGCGCGGGCGCGATCCAGGCTGAACTTGACGTCCTCGGCATCCATCGCCGAGCCGTCATGGAAGGTCACGCCCTCGTGCAGCTTGAAGGTGTAGACGGTGCCATCCTCCGAGATCTCCCAGCTTTCGGCCAAGGCGGGGACGATCGATCCATCGCCCATAAAGCGGGTCAATCCCTCGAAAATATTCACATAGACCACCGAGTCGATGGCCTGCGCCGCAGCGCTGGTTGGGTCCAGATGCGGCGGCTCCAACTGCATTGCGATGGTGATGTCATCCTTGGCCCAGGCGGCCCCGGCGATCAAAGCGGCACTCAGCGCCAGACCAGAGACAAACCCCTGTTTTACAAACCGTTTCATTCCAACTCTCCCCGTTTGGTTTCGTCTGACGGGATCGTGACCCCGCCACGGCTTGCCTCACTGTTTCCGCAAATCCCGGGGCAATCAAGGAATTGTTGGCGCAATCGGGCTTTCGCTGCGATTGCGAAATATCTATGCTGCGATGCAACATTTTCCGTGGAGGACTGGAAATGAGTGCGACTGCCCGCAAGACCGCCCCCAATGCCCAGGATATCCGGGCGCAAAAGGGGGGCGTGCCGCTGGTCAGCCTGACCGCTTATACGACTCCGATGGCGCGGCTGATGGATGGGCATTGCGATTTCGTGCTGGTGGGCGACAGTGTCGGCATGGTGCTGCATGGGCTCAGTTCCACCCTGGGTGTGACCATGGAGATGATGATCCTGCACGGCCAGGCGGTGGCGCGCGGGCTGGAACGCGCGATGCTGGTCATCGACATGCCATTCGGCAGCTACGAGGAGGGTCCGGCACAGGCGTTCCGCAATGCTGCCCGGCTGATGGCCGAGACCGGTGCCGGCGCGGTCAAGCTGGAAGGCGGGGTCGAGATGGCCGAAACCATCCGGTTTCTGGTGAAGCGTGGCATTCCGGTGATGGCCCATATCGGGCTGACGCCGCAGTCGATCAATACGCTGGGCGGCTACAAGGTGCAGGGCCGCGACGATCAGGCCCAGGCGGTGCTGGCCGATGCGCATGCGGTAGCCGATGCGGGCGCGTTCTCGGTCGTGCTGGAGAAGGTGCCCGCGACGCTGGCCGACCGGATCACCGCCGAGGTGGCGATTCCCACCATCGGCATCGGGGCCTCGGCCGGGTGTGACGGACAGATATTGGTGGTGGATGACATGCTGGGCTTTTTCACCGCGTTCAAACCGAAATTCGTCAAACGCTATGCCGATCTGGGGCCAATGGCCGAGGCCGCGATTGCCGAATATGCCGCCGAGGTCCGCGCGCGCAGCTTTCCGGCGGCAGAACATGTGTTTGGTGATCAGGCCCCTGTCAAAGGTCCCAAGGCATGAGCGCGCCGATCCTGCGCAAACTGGCCGATCTGCGCGCCGCCACCGCCGGTTGGAAGCGTGCGGGCGAACGCATCGGTGTGGTGCCCACGATGGGCGCGCTGCATGATGGCCACCTGTCGCTGGTCGCGGCGGCCAAGGCGGCTTGCGACCGGGTGGTGGTGACCATTTTCGTCAACCCGAAACAGTTCAACAGCCCCGA
Organism: Ruegeria pomeroyi; assembly: GCF_021405525.1. GTDB lineage: Bacteria > Pseudomonadota > Alphaproteobacteria > Rhodobacterales > Rhodobacteraceae > Ruegeria_B > Ruegeria_B alba. The sequence goes on along the minus strand of NZ_JAGQAG010000001.1, from coordinate 89,751 downwards.
GGATCTGGCCAAATACCCCCGCACCGAAGAGGCCGACGCGGCCAAGCTGGCGCCTTATGGGGTCGATGCGATCTATGTGCCCGATCCCGACCAGATCTATCCCGAGGGGTTTGCCACGACCGTTTCGGTCTCGGGTCTGACCGATGTAATGGAGGGGGCGTGCCGCCCCGGCCATTTCGACGGCGTGGCGACCGTGGTGGCGAAACTGTTCCTGCAAACCGCGGCCGACCGGGCCTATTTCGGCGAAAAGGATTACCAGCAGATGATGTTGGTGACCCGCATGGCGCGGGATCTGGATATCCCGATCACCGTGATTGGCTGCCCCACGGTGCGCGAGCCTTCGGGACTGGCGATGTCCTCACGCAACATGAGGCTCTCGGCTGACGGGCTGGAGCGAGCGGGTCGGCTCTATCCCGTCATGCGGCAGGTGGCCGAGAAGCTGGCGGCTGGCGCCTCATTTGGTGATCTGGCGCCCGCGGCGCGCGAGGCGCTGGGCGCCGCCGGTTTTGTCGATATCGAGTATTTCGATCTGCGCGCGGCTGACAGTCTGCGCGCGCTCGACCGGCCCACCGAACCCGCGCGCCTGCTGGTGGCGGCCTGGCTCGACGGGGTCCGGCTGATCGACAATATCGCGGTTCCTCAACTAAACGATTAGTAGGGGCTTCCTGACAGGTCGGAAATGCGGCTACAGTCCCGGGTCAAGAGAAGATGACAGGGGGCAGAGAATGACCTTTATTCTGGCGATCGACCAGGGCACCACTTCGAGCCGGGCGATCCTGTTCGATGGCGAGATGCGGCGGGTGGCGACCGCTCAGCGCGAATTCACCCAGCATTTTCCCGAAGCGGGCTGGGTGGAACACGACGCCGAAGAGATCTGGCAAACCACGGTCGAGGTCTGCCGCGAAGTGATTTCTGCTCAGGGGATCGGACCTGAACAGATCGCCGGTATCGGCATTACCAACCAGCGCGAAACCACCGTGGTCTGGGACAAGGCCAGCGGCACCCCTGTGCATCGCGCCATCGTCTGGCAGGACCGGCGCACCGCCGCCATCTGCGAGCGGTTGCGCAATGCGGGCTGCGAGGATGACTTTACCGCCCAGACCGGCCTGCTGCTCGATCCGTATTTCTCGGGCACCAAGGTGAAATGGATCCTCGACACCGTGCCGGGCGCGCGCGATCGGGCCGCGGCGGGAGAGCTGCTGTTCGGCACCATCGATTCGTTCCTGATCTGGCGGCTGACCGGCGGGCGGGTTCACGCGACCGATGCCACCAACGCCGCGCGGACGCTGATGTTCGACATCCATCAGGGGGAATGGAGCAAGGAGATCTGCGAATTGCTGGACGTGCCGATGGCGATGCTGCCTGAGGTGCGCGACTGTGCTGCCGATTTCGGTATCACGGATCTGTTTGGCGGGCAGGTGCCGATCCTGGGCGTTGCCGGCGACCAGCAGGCGGCCACGATAGGGCAGGCCTGTTTCCAGCCCGGCATGATGAAATCCACCTATGGCACCGGTTGTTTCGCGCTGCTCAATACCGGGACACAGCCGGTCGCCTCGCAAAACCGGCTGCTGACGACCATTGCCTATCAGTTGGACGGCCAGCGGACCTATGCGTTGGAAGGGTCGATATTCATCGCCGGGGCGGCGGTGCAATGGCTGCGCGACGGGCTGGGGATCATCGAGACCGCGGCGCAAAGCGGTGAACTGGCCGCCCGCGCCGATCCGGCCCAGAACGTCATTCTTGTGCCCGCCTTCACCGGTCTTGGTGCCCCCTATTGGAAACCCGATTGCCGGGGCGCCATGTTCGGGCTGACGCGCAATTCGGGCCCTGCCGAGTTCTGCAAGGCAGCGCTGGAAAGCGTGGCCTATCAGACCCGCGACCTGTGGGAGGCGATGCAGGGCGATTGGGGCGCGGATGCGGATGTGATCCTGCGCGTCGATGGCGGCATGAGCGCGTCTGACTGGGCGATGCAGGGACTGGCCGACCGTCTGGGCGCGCCGGTGGACCGCCCGGTGATGCAGGAGACCACGGCGCTGGGCGCGGCTTGGCTGGCCGGGATGCGGGCGGGGCTTTATCCCGATCAGGCGGGCTTTGCCGCGACCTGGGCGCTGGATGCCCGGTTCACCCCCAAGATGCCCGAGGGCAACCGCGAGGCCGCTTATCGCCGCTGGAAAGCGGCGGTCGCAGCGGCGATGACGGTCTAGGCTGTAACCCGAGCGCCTTCGGCGATGGTCCGGGGGCGCGCATTCAGCTCTTCTATCGAGAACCCGGCGATGGATTTGTACCTGGCCGCATGTGCGGCCAGATCCGCGCGGGGGATCACGGTGTCGATATCGTCGAAATCCCCGCCGCACAGATCCTCGACCCGTTGCAGCACCCCGTCCGGCCCCCCGCCCGCGCGATTGGCCTTGCCAACGGCGGTGGTCACCGGGCGGGTGTCGGCCTCATAGGCTTCCAGCGCCCTGGGCGTAATCCCATGCTCCAGCAGCCGGGCACCGATGATGCGGGCATCCAGAATCGCCTGACTGGCCCCGTTCGACCCCACCGGATAAGTGGGATGCGCCGCATCGCCCATCAGGGTCATCGAACCATCCGTCCAGCGGGGCAGCGGGTCGCGATCGACCATCGGATATTCATAAACCACCTCGGCCCCCCGGATCAGTGCGGGAACGTCGATCCAGTCGAACCGCCAGTCCGCGAAATCGGGCAGGAAGTCACCGATATCGGCGGCACGGTTCCAATCCTCTTTCTTCCATGCGGCATCGAGGGGAAAGCGTTTCTCGGCGATCCAGTTCATTTCGACCATGCCGTCGCTATCCGGGTCCGAGATCGGATAGGAGACCAGCCGCAGGTCGTCATGCCCGATCATCGCCATGGCGCCGCCACCGAAATAGGCGGGCGCCCGGGTGGTGGCACGCCACAAGACGCGTCCGTTCCAGATCGGTTCGCCCTCGTCTGGGTACATCTGCGCCCGAAGCGCCGAATGGATGCCATCGGCGGCGATCAGCAACCGCCCCTCGACCCGGCGCCCATCGCTCAGGATCAGAATGGCGCCCACTGGCTCGGTTTCGAACCCGGTGGCACGAGCGCCCGTCACCACGCAATCCGCCCCGGCCCGCGTGATCAACGCCTCATACAACATCATCTGCAAGGCGCCGCGATGCACCGAATATTGCGGCCAGGCATAACCCGCCCAGGTGCCACGCGGTTCTTCCCAGATGGTCTTGCCCAGTTTCGAATAGAACCCCAGTTGGCGCGTCCGCACCCCGATCCGGTCCAGCTCCGCCTCCAGCCCCAGATCCAGCAATTCGCGCACCGCATTGGGTTGCAGGTTGATCCCCACCCCCATCGGGCGCAGCACCGCCGTCGCCTCGTAGATGCGGAACGGCACCCCGATCTGGTGCAGCGTCAGCCCCAGGCTGAGCCCCGCGATACCGGCACCGGCGATCAATACGGTCATGGCCTTCTCCCTCTCTCGTGGCGACAGACTGCCCGGCGCCGCGCAAGAGGTCGAGAGAAAATCAGCCCTGATAAGGGCGCAGGAACACCGGTTTGTCGGGTTCGGACATTTCTGCGTTAAACTGGTATCCGCCACTGTCGAATTCACTCAGCGCCTGCGGATCGGTCAGACGGCGTTGCACGATATAGCGGGCCATCGCACCGCGCGCCTTCTTGGCATAGAAACTCACGATCTTGGGCGCGCCGCCCTTGTCCTCCATGAACACCGGCGTGATCACCCGCAGTTTCAGCGCCTTGGGGTCCACGGCGCCGAAGTATTCCTGGCTGGCGCAGTTGACCAGCACATCGGTGCCGATCGCATCCGCCTGCGCATTCAGCGTTCTGGACAGCTGATCGCCCCAATAGTCATAGAGAGAGGTCCCCCGACGCGTCTTCAACCGGCTGCCCATTTCCAGCCGATAGGCCTGGATCGCATCCAGCGGACGCAACAGGCCATAAAGCCCGGACAGGATGCGCAGATGCTGTTGCGCCCAGTCCATTTCCTCGGGGTCGAGCGAGGCCGCCTCGAGACCCTGATAGGTGTCCCCGGCAAAGGCCAGCGCGGCAGGGCGGGTCACATCAGCGCTAGGCGCATCGGCGAATTCGCGGAACCGGTCGCGATTGAGCCGGGCCAGATCGTCGCTCAGCCCCATCAGTTTCTTGAGATCGCCCAGCGTCAGGTTGCGCGCGGTCTTGGCCAGCCGCACCGCATCGTCCTGAAAGGCGGGTTCGGTCGCCGCTATGTCACGTTCCGCCCAATCCAGCCGCTTGGCCGGAGAGATCACCACCAGCATGTCCTTGCCCCCTCGTCCTTGGTTTCGCACGTATCTAGGACGCCTGGCCCAGCACGTCCAGAAAGGCCTCACCAAAACGTTCCCAGCGCCGGTCGCCCAACAGCACCTCCAACCCGTGCCGGTCGTCGGGCCGCATCTGCGCCACCTTGGCCAGCTGCGATGCCGAACAGCTGAGCGGCTTGTCGATTCCGTCGGGGCCGCGCGCCAGATCGGCCTGCACCGCCAGCAGCCGGTCATAGATGTTGCCGGTCTGCCGACCGGCCAGCTTGCGGCGGGCGGGGTGCAGCGCTTCGGCCGCACCGCTCACCACCTCCAGGAACAGGGCGCCGTAGCGCTCCAGCTTCTTGGCGCCGATACCACCGATCCGGGCCATCTGGTCCAGCGATGCGGGGCGCTTCTCGGCCATCTCGATCAGGGTGCGGTCAGGAAAGATCACATAGGCCGGGACCCGCGCCGCCTCGGCCAGAGCGCGGCGCTTGGCCTTGAGCGCGGACAGCAGCGGCGCGTCCTCGTCATTGACCATGGCCTTGACGGCCGGACGCCGCGCCGCCTTGCGCACCGTATCCTTGCGCAACTCGATTTCGGCCTCGCCGCGCAGGATCGGCAGCGCCGCCTCGGTCATCCGCAACGCGCCATGGCGTTCGGGATCGGGGCGCACCAGATCGCGGCCCATCATCTGACGAAAGATCGCCTGCCACTGGGCGCGGTTCCATTCGGTGCCAACGCCGTAGGTGGGCAACTGGTCATGACGGCGTTCGCGAATCTTGTCGGTCTGGTTGCCCAGCAGGATGTCGATCAGATGGGTTGCGCCGAACCATTCCTCGGTCCGCAGCATCGCCGACAGCGCCATGCGCACGGCGGTGGTTCCATCAAAGCGCTCTGCCGGGCTGTCGCACAGATCGCATTTGCCGCAACTGACCTCGGTCTCGCCAAAGTAACCCAGCAGGGTCTGTCGGCGGCAGGTCAGCGCCTCGGCCAGCCCCAGAAGTGCGTTCAGCCGGGCATGGTCGGCGGCGCGGCGTTCGGGTGGGGCCAGCCCCTCGTCGATCTGGCTGCGGCGCAGGCGTATGTCGTCGGGGCCGAACAGGGTCAGCGTCTCGGCCGGCCCGCCATCGCGCCCGGCGCGGCCGATCTCTTGATAATAGGCCTCGATGGATTTCGGCAGATCGGCATGGGCGACCCAACGGATATCCGGCTTGTCGATGCCCATGCCAAAGGCGACCGTCGCCACCACGATCAGCCCGTCCTCGCGGGCAAAGCGGGTCTCGACGATGCGGCGGTCCTCGGCCTCCATGCCGCCGTGATAGTGACAGGCGCTGTGGCCGTCCTCGCGCAGGGCCTGCGCCAGCGTCTCGGTCTTGGCGCGGGTGCCGCAATAGACGATGCCCGACTGGCCGCGCCGAGCGCCCGCGAAATCCAGGATCTGGCGGCGCGGGCTGTCCTTGGCGGCAAAGGCAAGGTGGATATTGGGCCGGTCGAACCCGCGCAGAAAGCTGCGCGGCGCTTTTCCGTCGAACAGTTTCGCGACGATCTCGGCCTGTGTCTCGGCATCCGCCGTGGCGGTGAAGGCGGCCAGCGGCACGCCCAACGCCCGGCGCAGCTCTCCGATGCGCAGGTAGTCGGGGCGGAAATCGTGGCCCCACTGGCTCACGCAATGGGCTTCGTCCACCGCGATCAGGCTCACCCCGATCCGCCGCAGCATCCCCATCGCCGCGCCCGAGGCGAGCCGTTCGGGGGCCATGTAAAGGAGCTTCAGCCGCCCCGCCTCCAGCGCCTCCCAGACCGCTTCGGTTTCTTCAGGTGTGTTGCCCGAGGTCAAGGCTCCCGCCTCGACACCCGCCTCTTGCAGGCCGCGCACCTGGTCGCGCATCAGGGCGATCAGCGGTGAGATCACCACCGTCACCCCGCCGCGCATCAGCGCCGGCAGTTGGAAACACAGCGACTTGCCGCCCCCCGTGGGCATGATCGCCAGCACGTTCTCGCCCTCGGCCACGGCCCGCGCGATCTCTTCCTGTCCGGGGCGGAAGGCGTCGAATCCAAACACATCTCGCAACAGCGGTGCGGCGTCGAACATCTTGAGGGTGGCCTGTCCTGATTTTTGCGCTTTGCTCTTTGGAACCACCTTACACGCGCAAAAGCGCCGGGAACAAGAGCACCGGCGCCCGTCTTCTTCTGTTCGAAAACATCTATCGTGTCACTTTGATCATGCGGTTTTCTGCAGCGCAGTCATTTGTCTTTCGCGCAGCGGATTCAACGATAGAGCCCAAAGTGCCTGATGCTGCGATCTGCCTGAATGTCCGCTGAGCATGCGCCAGAAAGGAAATTCTGGAGCGAAACTGTTACGTCATCACTGGCGCTCATGCGAGCCGTTCCGCTCCGTCGGGGTAGCAAGCGTTGTATCGGGCAAGCGGCGTTGAACCAAAACGGGTTGTCGGGCCTGAGTATTCGACACCCTGATTGTTGACCTGATTAGCTGTCCGGGCTCACATACTTGGCAATTGCCTGAAGCGCGACGACCATTTTCAGTTCAGTTTCTGGTTTCTCATTGTATTCGGGGTAAGCCGAGTTCATCGCGATTACCACGCCACGACCGGGGTTGATGTAGAGAAACTGCCCATAAATCCCAATAGCAGTGAAGTCGTTCCCATCGCGATCCACCGGAATCCACCACTGGTTCTTGTACCCCAGTACGAAGTCCGATTTGTCATGATTGCCTGCCTTGGATTGCGGTGTGTCCGTGGTGGTCGATTGGCGCAGCCAACTTTCGGACACTACCCGCTCACCGGTCATGGAGACACCGCCATTTAGTACCATCTGTCCCACACGGGCCAAGTCACGCAGCCGCAGGTTCGCTCCTCCGAAAGCCACCGGTTCGCCCTCTTGGTCAACGAGCATCTGCGCGTCCGCCTCTGCGCCGATCTTGCTCCAAAGCTTGTCTCGGAAGTAGTCAGCATATTTCTGACCGGTCGCTCGCCGTAGAACCCAAGCCAGAACCTGCGTTTCAATGCTGGCGTATTGGTTGTAACTGCCGGGTTCACGCTGACGGACGATGGTGGTCGAAAACTCGTCCAGGGACCCGCGCAGCGTCGCAACGACGGTTTGAACGATATCCGAATCCAAATCGTCGTAATCCTCGACATACCGAATGCCCGAAGTCATATCGAGCACTTGCTGCACCGTAACTCCGTCGTAGCCAGTTCCTTTCAGTTCCGGAACAAAATCGGTCACCTGAGCGTCCAGATCCGGCAAGTCGCCCTCGTCGTGCGCAATTCCGACCAGTATCGAGGTCAGCGACTTAGTCACGGACATTTCGATGTGACTTGTTTCAGCGGTGTTGCCGCGGGCATAAGCTTGGTGGATCAGCTTGCCATCACGCAATACAGCCATGCCAGTCCAGTGAAATTCTTCGAACAGATCAACCGTTGACAGGTTCTGGCCGTCATAGCTGTATGTCGCGGGAAAGATGTCCTCTTGTTGCACGTTCTCAAACTCGGCCACTGGCCCGGAACGTTCGATGGAGATGGAGGGATAAACCTTGTGGAGCGTCCGGAAATTCTGGTCGATAGCGTCCGGCTCAAAGATGGCAGCATAGGCCATCAGGGCGCGCACATCTTGAATCTTGCCCCAGAACACAGCTCCGCCGATCAGGGCCAGTGCCAAAGTGGCCAGGACCCCGCGTTTGATCCACTTCATGATGGTCTCCTTCGATTTTCAGGTTGATAAGTTTGGTCGAAGCAATTCTCGTGCGACATTGCGAATTGTATCGGGGTCCCTGGGAACAAAGCTGATATCTGAAAAGAAGGTGGCGCCGAAACCCATGGCAACAATCCCATAAGCACGGCGAAAGCGATCGTCGTCATCAGCACCGATCAGCTCCGAGCTCATGCGATCCACCAGTTCCTGACAGAGCCGTTGGTACAGTCCACGCAGACGTTCCTGAATGCGGCGATCCAATGCTGCGTAAGGCCAAAGCTCATCGACCATGACGCTTAGATTCTCGTCGCCCAGCAGCTCGTCCAACACGAGATCAAGGACCTGCTCGACACTCAGTTCATCCTGTTGGGAAGTTGTCAGCCCCTCTATCTTGGCTTCTCCTCGTTCGATCATGCGCTCGAACAGCAAAAGGATCAGATCAGTTTTGTTGCCAGCGAAGTAGCGTAGCAATGAGCGAGGCAGTTTCGCCTCTTGCGCCACTTTTGCCAGCGTCAATTGCGCCAAGCCATCCCGAAGAACCATGGTTTCAAGTGCGTCTAAGATTTGCGCCTTACGCTCTTCTTCCATCTTCGGACGCGCCATGAGAACCCCGCTCACCGTTTCCCGTCACTATGACAATAAACGAGATGCAATATTCTTGTCACTTTGACAAGATCAGATTCAAACGACCCTGCGTCACCGGTGCCTAACCAGCACGATGTGATATCGACGTACGCGTCCTCCGACGCGGCCATACTGATCTGAAAAGCGGACGTTGATCTGTTTATAGCGAAAATCCGCTCCGTCCCGCAACTTTGCTGTTTGCCTACGGTGCAGTGAAGGTTCGTAGTCGGTAAGGGGTGAATTGGCCATCAGGCCAAGAGGGGGCGGCACCCCCTCGCCGAACTCAATAGAACAGCGCCGCGTTGTTGATCAGCACTATCCGCAGCGCCATGATCGCCAGCAGCACCACAAGCGGGGTCAGGTCGAGCCCGCCCATCGGCGGCAGGATCCGGCGGATCGGGCCATAGATCGGCTCCAGCACCCGGTTCAGCCCGTACCAGATCTGCGCCACCAGTTGCTGGCGCGTGTTCAGCACTTGGAAGTTGATCAGCCAGCTCATGATCACATGCGCCAGGATGAAGAACCAGACCACATCCAGGATCAACATCAGGATTTGAAACAGCGACTGCATGGGGCCTCCTCGCGCACGAACCGCGAACAGACCTAAGAGCAGCAGGGCAAAGACGCAAGGGTTCACGCGGTCCGGCACAGGAAAGACTTGCCTCGCCCCCGAGCCAGCCTTCATAACCGAACCAAACACAAACAAATCGAAACGGGGACAGGCATGGCGGATATCTCGGCGCGCAAGCGTATCTGGGGCTGGTATTTCTTTGACTGGGCCAGCCAGCCTTATCACACGCTTCTTGTGACCTTTGTATTCAGCCCGTTCTTCGCCGCTGTAGCGGCGGATTATTTCATGGGTCAGGGGATGGCGGACGAGGCCGCCAAGGCGCAGGCGCAAGTGGTTTGGTCGCAATGCCTGACCATCACCGGGCTGATCATCGGTTTCGGCGCGCCTTTCCTGGGGGCGATGGCCGATATCTCGGGCCGCCGCATGACCTGGATCACCCTGTTCTGCGGCATGTATGTCGTCGGCGCCTGGGGCCTGTGGTACATGGATCCGACCGGCGGCAACCTGTGGTGGATGATGGCCAGTTTCGGCATCGGTTTCATCGGCGCCGAGTATGCGCTGATCTTCATCAACGCGCAGCTCCCCTCTCTCGGCACCAAAGAGGAAGTGGGCCAGATCTCGGGCTCGGGTTTCGCCTTTGGCTATCTCGGCGGCGTGGTGGCGCTGTTCATCATGCTGCTGCTCTTTGTCGAGCAGGGCAATGGCAAGACGCTGATCGGCCTCGATCCAATATTGGGACTCGACCCCGCGACCCGCGAGGGAACCCGCGCCGTTGGCCCGTTCACCGCGCTCTGGTTCGTGATCTTCATGATCCCCTATTTCCTCTGGGTGCGCGAACCCGGCGGCAGCGGCCGGCACGGCAGTTTCGGGCAGGCGGTGGCGCTGGTGGTGCAATCGGTCAAGAACCTGCGTCACCGGGGCAGCCTGGCGAGCTATCTGGCCTCGTCGATGTTCTATCGCGACGCGCTCAATGGGCTTTACGGCTTTGGCGGGGTCTATGCCCGGCTGGTGCTGGGGTGGGAGATCACGATGATCGGTGTGTTCGGCATCATCGCGGCCATTTCGGCGGCGGCGTTCAGCTGGCTGGGCGGGCTGGCGGATCGCAGGCTAGGGCCAAAGCCGGTCATCGTCGGCTCGATCCTGGTGCTGATCTTGGTCTGTGCCACCATCGTAGGCATGGACCGCACCCAGATTTTTGGCATCCCGCTGGCCGAGGGGGCGGGCCTGCCCGATTTCGTCTTCTTCTTCTGCGGCGTGCTGATCGGCGGGTTCGGTGGTATCGTTCAGGCGGCCAGCCGGTCGATGATGGTGCGCCATACCGATCCCGCGACCCCAACCGAAAGCTTTGGTCTATACGGTCTGTCGGGGCGCGCGACCGCGTTCCTTGCACCCGCATTGATCGGGGCGGCCACGGCGGCAACCGGGTCTGCACGCTTGGGGGTTTCACCGGTCGTCGGCTTGTTTATTCTGGGACTGATCCTGTTGATTTGGGTGAATCCAAAAGGGGACCAGAAATAGTGTTTATTCAGATCATTGCCGTTCTTCTATTGATGCTGAGTCCGATGCTGGGTGCCGCTCCGGCGCAGGCCGAGCCATTGGCCAAAGAGCTTTTCGGGGCGCAAAAGCAGGCCTCTCGGCAGAAACCCGCCGCCTATGGCAGCTATGCCAAGGGCTGCGCGGCCGGGCTGGAGCAACTGCCCGAGACCGGCCCCACCTGGCAGGCGATGCGGCTGAGCCGCAACCGCAACTGGGGCCACCCCGAGACCATCGACTTCATCCGCGACCTGAGCGGTTTTGCCGCCCGGCAGAAAGGGTGGAGTGGGCTTTACATCGGCGATATCAGCCAGCCGCGCGGCGGGCCGATGCTGACCGGGCATCGCAGCCACCAGCTGGGGCTGGATATCGACATCTGGATGCTGCAGGCCAACAATCTGCGCCTTTCGGGTCAGCATCGCGAAAACATCTCCTCGGTCTCGCTGCGCCGGGCCAAGGGGGCCTATGTCAACGACAGCTGGACCCGCCAGCATCATGCGATCATGCGCGAGGCGGCGCGCGACAGGCGGGTGGCGCGCATCTTCGTCTTTCCCGGTGCCAAGGTCTGGATGTGCAACAACGAAAAGGGCGACCGGTCCTATCTGCGCAAGATCCGGCCCTGGTGGGGGCATCACTATCATTTCCACGTTCGGCTGAGTTGCCCGCGCGGCTCGCGCGGCTGTGTCGACCAGACCCCGCCGCCGCAGGGGGATGGCTGTGCCGAGGCGCAGGAATGGGTGAACAATATCCTGAACCCGCCGCCGCCGAAGCCGCGTGACCCCAATGCGCCACCGCCCAAGAAACGCCGCGAATACGTGCTGGCCGACCTGCCGAAGCAATGCGCCTCCGTCTTGCGTTCGCAATAGCGGCCGCGCTGGTGCTGTCCGGTCCCGGCCTGGCCGTGGACCGGGGCGAGGCACAGCATCTGGGCAGTTTCACCTGGCGCGGGTCTCAGCCCTGGTTCGGCGGTTTCTCGGCCATCGAAATGGCGCCGGACGGCATGGGTATGACCGTATTGTCCGACCGCGCCACGATTCTGACCGCGAGGGTGCAGCGCGACGGTGACCAGATCACCGGCGTCGAGATCGACACGGTGCACAAGGTCAGGTCGAGCAAAAACAAGGTACTCAAGGGCCGGGTCGGCGACAGCGAGGGGCTGGCGATCGGGCCGGACGGGGTGATCTACATCTCGTTCGAAGGCGTGGCGCGTGTGGCGCGATACACCCGCCCCGATGGCCCGGCCAAGGTTCTGCCGCGCCCGGACGCGTTTCGCCACATGGCCCGCAACGGCGCCTTCGAGGGGTTGGCGATGGATGCGCGCGGGCGGCTCTATACCCTGCCTGAAAGCAGCCGCGCCGCCGATGGTTCGATCCCGGTCTATCGTTGGGACGGTCGGGCCTGGCGCACGGCGTTTCACCTGGAGCAGTTGGGTGAGTACCTGCCCGTGGCTGCCGACTTCGGACCTGACGGGCGGTTCTATGTGCTGGAGCGGGATACCGGCGCCATCGGGTTCCGCTCGCGCCTGCGCCGTTGGAACGTGACAGCCAACGGGGTCACTGGCGAAGAGATCCTGTTCCAGAGCCGTCTGACGGCACATGACAACCTTGAAGGAGTGTCGGTCTGGCGCGACGGGCAGGGGCGGCTGCGCGCGACGATGGTGTCCGACAACAATTTCCTGATGCTGCAACGGACCGAGTTGGTCGAATACCTGCTGCCGGATTGACAGGACGGGGTGTTGCGGGCTAAACGCCCGGCTTGTCCGCGACACAGGCGGACCAAGTCGCCGCACCCTTGTCAAAACGGACCCCGAAACATGACCCGCGCATTCCTTCCCGGCATTCTTGCCATGGCCGCCATCGTGGTGGCGTCGAACATCCTCGTCCAGTTCCTGATCCTCGACGGATTGCTGACCTGGGGCGCCTTCACCTATCCGCTGGCTTTTCTGGTCACCGATGTGATGAACCGCGTCTATGGAACCGAGGCCGCGCGGCGCGTGGTGTTTGCCGGTTTTGTGACCGGGGTGATCTGTTCGCTGATCGGCAGCCAGATCATGCTGCAAGGCGATGGCTATACCTATGCCGCCGTGCCGCTGCGGATCGCGGTCGCCTCGGGCACCGCGTTCCTGATCGCGCAACTGACCGATGTGGCGGTGTTCAACCGGTTCCGGGGCGGGCGCTGGTGGCGGGCGCCGCTGGTGTCGACCCTGATCGGCTCGGCGCTGGACACCGCGCTGTTCTTTACCATCGCCTTTTCGGCCAGCATCACCCTGTTTGGCCCCGATGCCGACGCCGCCGTCAACTGGGCGTGGGAGGCGGTGCCCTTCATGAACACGGGCGCGCCGGTGCCGCTGTGGGTCACGCTGGCCTTTGCCGACTGGCTGGTCAAACTCTCACTTGCCCTGATCGCGCTGATCCCGTTCCGCGTTATCGTTCAACGACTTGCCCCGACCCGCGCCGCCGCCTGAAGATTTCATTTGGCGCAAATCACTTCCTGTGGCAGGCTGAAGATGAGTTCAACAGCAAAGCAAAGGAGGTGGTCCAGTGTCGAGAAAGGGATTGGTAAGAGGTGCCGGAACCTAGGGGCAGGCGCCGGTCAAGGCAGTCCTTGGCGGGTCCCCGCCCCGGTCGAGCCTGTTGGCCCACTGGCACAGCTTCCTGAACTTTCGAAAGGCCGCCCGATGGGCGGCCTTTTTCATACCCGCGAGGCCCGCTAAGGTGCCGCCATGCTGTATGTGACCGACGATATCGCGATCCAGGACTGGGAGTTGAGCGAGAGCTTCATGCGCGCCTCTGGGCCGGGCGGGCAGAATGTGAACAAGGTGTCCTCGGCGGTCGAATTGCGGTTCGAGGCGGCGCGCTCGCCTTCCTTGCCCGCACCGGTCAAGGCGCGGTTGAAGCGGTTGGCAGGGCGCCGCTGGACCAGCGAGGGGGCCATTGTCCTGCAATGCGACGAGACCCGCAGCCAGGCCCGCAACCGCGAGATCGTCCGCGCCCGGCTGGTCGACCTGATCGCGCGCGCGTTGGTGGCCCCGAAACGCCGCATCGCGACCAAGCCGACGCGCGGCTCGGTCCGGCGCCGGCTCGACGCCAAGAAGGCGCGCGGCGAGGTCAAGGCCCTGCGCGGCAAGATCGGCGACGAATAGGCTGGCGTCTGTCCGCGCCGCTGCTAATCTCGGGCCAAGAGGGAGTGAACCATATGAGACTGGACGGAAAAACAGCCATCGTCACCGGTGGCGCGCAAGGGTTCGGCGCCGGGATCGTGGCGAAATTCGTGTCCGAGGGCGCCCGTGTCTTGGTGGCCGATATCAACCTCGACACCGCGCGCGAGACCGCCGCGCAGATGGATGGCGATGCCTTTGCCCACCAGGTCGATGTGTCCGACGGCAATTCGGTCGATGCGATGGCAGCCGCGGCGCTGCGCAGGTTCGGGCATGTGGATATTCTGGTCAACAATGCCGGTGTAACTCACCTGCCGGCCGCGTTGGAAGATGTCAGCGAGGCGGATTTCGACCGTGTCTTTCGCGTCAACATGAAGTCGGTCTATCTGACCGCCCGATCGCTGGTGCCGCATATGAAGGAACGTGGCAAGGGCGCGATCCTGAATGTCGCCTCGACCGCTGGCGTTTCTCCGCGACCCCGGCTGAACTGGTACAACGCCTCCAAGGGCTGGATGATCACCGCGACCCGCACCATGGCGGTAGAGCTTGCGCCGGATGGCGTGCGGGTCAACGCGCTCAACCCCGTGGCGGGCGAAACCCCGCTGTTGAAGTCCTTCATGGGCGAGGACACGCCCGAGATGCGCGCCAAGTTCCTGGCCACCATCCCGCTGGGCCGGTTCTCGACCCCGCAGGACATGGGCAATGCTGCCTGTTTCCTGTGTTCGGACGAGGCCTCGATGATCACCGGCGTCGCGATGGAGGTGGATGGCGGCCGCTGCATCTGAGCGCCCGCATCCGAGGAAAGGCAAGCCATGGTTCCCGGCCCCCGCAACCTGATCACCGATGTGCCCGGCCTGTTGGTCGGCAATGCGCAGGACGATGCGTTGAAATCCGGTGCCACCGTGCTGACCGCCGATGCGCCGTTCATGGCCTCGGTCCATGTGATGGGCGGGGCGCCGGGCACGCGCGAGACCGATCTGCTGGCGCCCGACAAATCGGTGGCGCGGATCGACGCTCTGGTGCTCTCGGGCGGCTCGGCCTATGGGCTGGATGCCTGTTCGGGCGTGTCCGATGCACTGCGCGCCGCCGGGCGCGGCTATCGCATTGCCGATGCGGTCATTCCCATCGTGCCGGGCGCGATCATCTTTGACCTGCTCAATGGCGGGGACAAGGACTGGCTCGACAACCCCTATCGTGCGCTGGGCCGTGCGGCGTTCGAAGCGGCGGGCGAGGATTTCGCGCTGGGCACCGCCGGGGTCGGTACCGGGGCGCTGACCGCAATGCTCAAAGGCGGGCTCGGCTCGGCCTCGCTGGTGCTGCCCGACGGAACCACGGTGGGCGCGCTGGTTGCCGCCAACCCGATGGGCAGCGTCACCACCCCCGGCGACCGTCACTTCTGGGCCGCCCCGTTCGAGATCGATGGTGAGTTCGGCGGGCTGGGTCCCGACCCCAGCTGCGGGCTGGGCCGGCAGCTTGAAAGCCGCAAGATGAGGACCATGGCCGCCCAAGCGCAGGAGCGGGCCAATACCACCATCGCCATCGTTGCAACCGATGCCGACCTGACCAAGGCGCAATGCCAGCGCATGGCGGTCGCCGCCCATGACGGTATCGCCCGGGCCACGGTTCCGGCCCATTCGCCGGGCGATGGCGATCTGGTTTTCTCGGTCTCGACCGGCGCCCGCCCGATGGCCGCGCCCGAGCGCGACCTGACCCTGCTTGGCCACGCCGCCGCGCTGTGCCTTGCCCGTGCCATTGGCCGCGCCATCTATCTGGCGCGTCCGGCACCGGGTGACCTGTTGCCCTGTTGGAAACAGGCGCAATCCCTCTGACAAGCGCGTGAGAAGGTGCGACACAGTGCCTGAATCCGACGATGGTGGTGTTGACTCCGGCGCGCTCTGTCTTCTCATTTGGGTCAGCCAAAAATCTGTGGAGTTCCCAACATGAACCGATTTGTCGCCGCCGCCTTTGCCTGCGTTCTTGCCGTTCCCGCCCTTGCAGAGGGCGATGCCGCCAAGGGTGAGAAGGGTTTCAACAAGTGCAAGTCTTGCCACATGATCGAGTCCCCCGCCGGTGAAACCATCGTCAAGGGCGGCAAGACCGGGCCGAACCTGTATGGCGTCGTGGGCCGGGCCGCGGGCACCTATGAAGGGTACAAATACGGTGACAGCCTGGTTGCTGCCGGCGAAAAGGGTCTGGTCTGGGACGAAGAGAGCTTTGTCGCCTTCACCCATGACCCCAAAAGCTTCCTGAACACCTATCTGGGTGAAACGGCGGCCAAGTCGAAAATGACATTCAAGCTGAAATCGGGTGGCGAGGACGTGTTTGCCTATCTGCAAAGCGTCGCTGCCGATTAAGTAGCGCGATCAGGTACAAAAGTACCAGCAAGGCCGCAGTGCAGACTGCGGCCTTTTACACGCTTGATCGTCGCGAGAAACGCGCACAGGTTTGTCCGGCAAGTCGGCATGAGACCGGCAGGGCGGCCGCCCCTTGGCGCCGCGGTCACGGGAGAACACGACATGAGGATGGTATGGGCATCCTGATTCCGGCTTGGGTCGACGATACGCTTGTTCCGGTGGACAAGCTGGAAGCGCATGAGAAGGGTCTGAAACACAAGGCGGTTTCGGTCTTTGCGGTGCGCGATATGGACATCCTGATCCAGCGCCGGGCGCTGGGCAAATACCACACACCCGGTCTGTGGGCGAATACCTGCTGCACCCATCCTGACTGGGGTGAGAGCGCCTCGACCTGTGCAGTGCGGCGTCTGCGCGAGGAGCTGGGGATCGGTGGGCTTTATCCCGAGTACCGTCACAGGCTGGAGTACCATGCGGATGTGGGTAACGGCATGGTCGAGAACGAGGTGGTGGACGTCTTCCTTGCCCATGTACGCGGCCCTTTGCAGGTGGTTCCCAACCCCGAAGAGGTGATGGAGATCCGCTGGATCGGCTATCACGACCTGCTGGCCGAGGTGCAGCGCTATCCCGAGCGGTTCACGCCCTGGCTCAAGATCTATCTGCACCACCATTCCGACACGATATTCGGCCCCGATCTGATCATCTCGGCCAAGGCCTGAGACGGGGTTGGCTCACTCTCCGTTTTCAGTTTTGACCGGTAGTGCATCCGCCGGGCAGGCCTCGGCGATGTGCTGGTGAATCAGCGCCTTACGCAGGGGTTTGGTCAGATACTGGTCCAGCCCGGCGGCCAGAATACCCTCGGCATCGCCGGCCATGGCATGTGCGGTCAGCGCCACGATAGGAACATGACGGCCGTTTCCGGCCTCGAGCCTGCGAATCTCGCCAGTGGCCTGTTTGCCGTCCATCTTGGGCATTGAGATATCCATGAAGATCAGGTCGGGTTGGAAATCCTGCCAGATCTCCACCGCCTCGAGCCCGTTATTGGCAAAGCGCAGGTCGATATCGAGCGTCTTGACCATCTTGCGGAACACCAGCTGGTTGGTGCGGTTGTCCTCGGCGGCCAGCACCCGCATCTGCCGGCGCTCGGTCGGTTCGCCGGCGGCGTCCCGGGATGGCTTGGCTTCAGGTTCCGTTATGTTCCTGGGGTCCTGCACCGATGTGATCTCGGTCGTCATATCCGACAAGCGGGCGAACAGTTCGGCCCTTGGAATCGGCTTTTGCAAAATGCCCTGCACGTATCGTTTGGCCGGGTCCGCATGGGCCACACCGGGATTGGATGAGAGGAGGAATACCGGTACGTCCGACCAACCCGCACCCCGCAGAGCCTCGGCCAGTTCCAGCCCATCCATCTCGGGCATTTTGTGATCACTAATTACCAGATCGACGCAATTGCTCATCTGTTTCAGGGCCTCTGTGCCTGAAGCGCAGCAGGTCACCCGAACGCCCAGCTGGGCCAACTGTTTCTCAAGGATCGCGCGGTTCACAGCCAGGTCGTCGACGATCAGCACATGTTGGAGGCGGACTGGCAGGTTGGGCAGAACCGGTTGCGGTTCCTCGCTCATCGGCAGGGTGACGCGGAAGCCAAAGCACGATCCGCGCCCCTCTTCGCTTTCGACCCAGACGGTGCCGCCCATCATCTGGATCAGTCGCTGCGAGATCGCCAGACCCAGCCCGGTTCCGTCGAACTGGCGGTTGCGCTCGTTCTCGACCTGATTGAACTCGCCAAAGATATGCGCCAGCTTTTCGCGGGGAATGCCGATCCCGGTATCCTCGATTGCGACATGGATGGCGCAGCGGCCGGTTGCGGGATCGGGCACACCGGTGACGCGGATCAGGATGTGGCCCTTGGCGGTGAACTTGACTGCATTGCCCAAAAGATTGGTCAGCACCTGCCGCATCCGGCCCGGATCGCCGACAAACAGGGTGGGCAGGAACAGGTCATAATCCACCAAGAGGGTCAGCCCCTTGTCGCGTACGATGGGCTGCATCAGCATCGCGACCTCGTGAATGCAGCGTTCCAGATCGAACGGTTCGGGATGGAGCACCATCTTGTCGGCCTCGATCTTGGAGTAATCGAGAACGTCGTTGATGATCACCAGCAGCGCCTCGCCCGAGTTCTTGATCGTACTGGCATAAAGCTGCTGTTCTTCATCCAGCGCGGTGTCGCACAGCAGTTCGGCCATCCCGACCACGCCGTTCATCGGCGTCCGAATCTCGTGGCTCATATTGGCGAGAAAGGCCGATTTGGCACGGTTCGCGGCCTCGGCCCGCTCACGGGCGGCGCGCAGTTCGGCCTCGTAGCGCACGGTCGAGGTGATGTTGAGCGCCAGGCTGACCACATCGCCGCCATGGCCGCGCTGGTCGATCATCTTGACATACTGGTCGTTCCACAGGCGGATCACCACCGGTTCGGGGGTGGGGGCGATCCAGCGGTCATGCATCATCTGCCGCCACTCATCGGCGGCCAGTTCACCGGTGTCGATGATGCCTTCCTCGGTCATCAGTTGCAGGATCCGCATATACGAGATACCGGGCGCCACCTCGTCCAGCCCGTCAAAGACGTTGAGATAGGCGGTATTGGCGCCGATCAGCTTGCTGTCCGCATCGAAAAAGGCAAATCCGTCCTGAATGGTCTGGATCGAGTGCCACAGCCGGCGTTCGGCCACCTCGATCTTGGCGTTGGCGACGGTCAGGTCCGATTTGACCTTTTCGTTCTCGTCACGGACGGTGGCCACCTCGGCCTGTTTCTCGCCAATCTGCTTGGTCAGCGCCAATGCATGGCGCCCCAGCTTGCGGTTTGCCGCCGACAGTTCGGCCTGCTTCAGTTCCAACAGTCTTTCCGCGGCCAAACGCGCGCGCCGTTCTTCGGCAAGCTTGTTTACCAGGCTCATTCGTAACAGTCCCCAACGCTCAGTGGCGTCAGCATCCGTCAGATCGGTGAAAAAGAGCTTAAGCCCGTCAAGCCTGAATCCTTGCAATGGGTCAGGCGCCCATGCGACCCTTGACTCAAACAGGAGGTCGGCATGCGGCGTTTTGGATTTCTTGCAGTTCTTTCTCTTCAATTGGCTTTTTTCGGTGGGTCAGGCCTTTCTGCGCAAGAGGCCGCGCCTGGTTTTCGCTACCTCGCCACCCGTGACATGGATTTCTATGGCGAGGATCTCGACGCCCTGTTCGACACCGATCTGCAATCCTGCATCCGGGCCTGTTCGGCAAACAATGCCTGCAACGCCTTCACTTTCAACGCGCGTTCGAACGCCTGTTTCCCCAAAAGAGGTGTCAGCGAACAGACGCCGTATCAGGGGGCGCTTTCGGCGGTGAAACTGCCCAGCTCGGCGGCGATGCGTAACCGGGCGCAGCAACAGGCGGCGCGACTGGCCTTTCTGCCGGACCGCGACCTGACCCGCGCTGTCGCGCAGGCGCGTGATCTTGGGCTGCGCCATGCCGCCGGCGGGATGGAGCTGGATCAGGTCATCGCCGCGATGCGCAATGCGGGTGCGGGGGCACAGGCCGCTGGTTGGGCCGGGCTGGCGGTGTCGCTGTCGGATCGTGCCGATCTGTGGGCGGAATACGCCCGCCTGCTGCTGAGCGTACGCAGCGATGACAGCAGCGTGAAGCGTGATCATGCGCGCCGTGCGGTTTCGGCTGCGCTCAACGCCTATTTGCGGGCCGAGGGTCCGGGGGCCGAAGTTTCTGCGCTGTACCTGTTCGCGCAGGCGCTTGAACGGGACGGGCGCGGCCGTGACATGGTGCCGGTGCTGCGGTTGGCCAGCACCATTCAGCCACGCGAGGACGTGCTGGCGGCTCTGGATACGGCAATCGGCAAATACGGATTCCGCGTGGTCGAGAGCACGGTCGAAAGCGACAGCGCCCAGCCGCGCATCTGTGCCCAGTTCTCGGATCCGCTGGCGCGCAGCGGGGTCGATTACGAGCCTTTCGTGCACTCGCCCGAAGGGGAGCTGGTGGTACAGGCCGATGGCAACCAGCTTTGCCTCGATGGGGTCGAACATGGCAAACGCTATCGCATCACCCTGCGCGAGGGATTGCCCGCCGGTTCAGGTGAAGCGCTGTGGAAGGACGTGACGCTGACCCATTACGTGCGCGACCGCAGCCCGGCGGTCCGCTTTCCGGGCCGGTCCTATGTGCTGCCGAAATCGGCGGATGCCGCCGTGCCGGTCGAGACGGTGAACGCCACCACGCTTGACCTGGTGTTGCGGCGGGTCAGCGACCGCAACCTGCTGCGCGCGGTGCAGGAAGGGTATTTCGCCCGCCCGCTGTCCTATTGGGAGGACGAGTATTTTGCCGCCGATATCGCGCAAGAGGTCTGGACCGGCAGTGCCGAGGTGGCCAGCACGCTCAACCGCGACATGACCACCCGCCTGCCATTGGCCGAGGCGATCTCGGGCCAGCCTGCCGGCATCTATACGCTGACGGCGCGGGTGCCAGGTGCCGACCCCTATGACAACCCCGGCGCGACCCAATGGTTCGTGCTGTCCGATCTGGGCCTGTCCTCGATCTCGGGCAATGACGGTTTGCATGTGACGGTGCGCGGTCTTTCCGACGCGGCGCCGCGCGCTGGTGTCGACTTGACCCTGATCTCGCGCGCCAATGCGGTGCTGGGCCGGACCCAGACCGATGCGCAGGGGCTGGCGCGGTTCGAACCGGGGCTGACGCGCGGCACGGGCGCGGCGGCGCCCGCGTTGATCCTGGCAACGGCGGGGGACACCGATCTGGGCTTTCTGTCGCTGATCGACCCGGCCTTTGACCTGTCCGACCGGGGCGTCGAAGGGCGCAAGCCCGCTGGCCCCGTCGATGTGTTCCTGACCACCGACCGGGGCGCCTATCGCGCGGGCGAGACCATTCGTGCCACAGTACTCAGCCGCGATGGTACTGCGCGCGCCATCGACGGTCTGCCGCTCACAGCGATTCTCACCCGGCCCGACGGGGTGGAATATGGCCGCAAGGTCTCGGATGGCGGTGTGGCGGGGGGGCATGTCTTTGCACTGGCCACCGGTGCCAGCGCCCCGCGCGGCACCTGGCGGTTGGAGATCAAGACCGATCCCGGCGGGCCCGCGCTGGCCAGCCAGACGCTGCTGGTCGAGGATTTCCTGCCCGAGCGGATCGATTTTGACCTGGCGCTGCCCGATGCGCCGATCCTGCCCGGCGACAGCCCGCCGCTGAGCATCGAGGCGCGTTACCTGTTCGGGGCGCCGGGCGCCGATCTGAGCATCGAGGGGCAGGTGCAACTGCGCGCCGCCGACCAGATCGCGGGCTGGCCCGGATACCGGTTTGGCCGCCATGACGCCGCGCTTCAGACCCGCACCAGCCATTTCGGCGATGCCCGCACCGATGCGGCGGGGCAGGCCCGACTGGCGGTCGAGATCCCGCAGATCGACGCCGAGGGCAAACCGCTCGAGGCGGTGGTGACGGCGCGGCTGGCCGATGGTGCCGCCCGCCCGGTCGAACGCCGGATCTCGGTGCCGGTTTCGCCCGCCACCCCCGTCATCGGCATCAAGCCGCTGTTCGAGGATGTGGTGAGCGAGGGTACCGAGGCCGGGTTCCAAGTGATCGGCCTGACCCCGGACCTGACGCCGCAACCGATGCGGGTGAAATGGACGCTGAACCGGGTCGAGACGCGGTATCAGTGGTACCAGCTTTACGGCAACTGGAACTGGGAGCCGGTGACCCGCCGCACCCGCATCGCTACCGGCGAGGCCGATCTGGGCAGCGATCCGCTGTCGCTGTTCCAGCCGGTGGAATGGGGCGAATACGAATTGCTGGTCGAGCGGCTGGATGGCGCCTATGTCGCCGCGTCTGCCGATTTCTATGCCGGCTGGTATCAGGCCGCCGATGCGGCGGCGACGCCAGACCGGCTGGAGCTTTCGCTGGACAAGGACAGCTATCGTCCGGGCGACACCGCGCGACTGCGGATCGTGCCGCGCATGGCGGGTACCGCGCTGGTCACCGTGCTGTCGGACCGGGTGATCGCACGGCAGGCGGTCGAGGTGGCGGCGGGTGAAAGCGTGATTCCGCTGACCGTGACCGAGGACTGGGGTACCGGCGCCTATGTCACCGCCACGGTGATCCGACCGATGGACGTCGCCGCCGGGCAGAACCCGGCGCGTGCGCTGGGTCTGGCCCATGCGACGGTCGAACCGGTGGGCAAGGCACTGACGGTTGCAATCGACGCACCCGAGGTGGCCAAACCGCGCGCCACCCAACCCGTGCGTCTGACCGTTGCGGGCGCGCAGGCGGGTGACGAGGTCTGGTTGACGCTGGCGGCGATCGATCTGGGTATTCTGAACCTCACCGGCTTCCAAAGCCCCGATCCGCAGGGCCACTATTTCGGCCAGCGGCGGCTGGGGGTCGAGATGCGCGATGTCTATGGACGGTTGATCGACGGCATGAACGGCGCCATGGGGACCGTCCGCTCGGGCGGGGATGCGGATAATGGCCTGCGGATGCAATCGCCGCCGCCGACCCAGGACCTGATGGCGGTGTTCAGTGGCCCGGTGCAGGTGGATGCCGATGGCAGCGTTTCGGTCGATGTGCCCTTGCCCGCCTTCAACGGCACCGTGCGGCTGATGGCGGTGGCCTGGTCCGACCGCGCAGTGGGACAGGCCGAGCGGGACATGATCGTGCGCGACCCGGTGGTGGTGACGGCGACGGTGCCGCGCTTCCTTGCCCCCGGCGACAGCAGCCGGGTGCGGCTGGAGGTGGTGCATGCCGATGGCCCGCCGGGCGAGATGACGTTGAAGCTGGCCAGCGCGCCGGGCCTGCAATTGGGCGCCGCGCCCGACCGGTTCACCCTGACCGAGGGTGGCAAGGCCGTGTTCGAGGTGCCCGTCACCGCCACCGCGCTGGGCGATCCGGTGTTGACGGTCGAATTGGAGACGCCGGGCGGGCAAGAGCTGCGCCAGGTGTTGCGACTGCCGGTGCGTGCCAATGACCCGGTGGTGGCCCAGACCCGGCGCTTTGCACTTGGGGCGGGTGACAGTTTCCTGTTCTCGCGTGATGTCTTCACCGGGCTCAGGCCCGGATCGGCGCGCGCCATCCTGTCCGCCGGTCCGCTGGCGCGTTTCGATGCGCCGGGCCTGTTGGGGATGCTCGACCGCTATCCCTATGGCTGCACGGAACAGGTGACCTCGCAGGCGATGCCGCTGCTTTACCTTGGTGCGGTGGCGCAGGCGGCGGGGCTGGGCACCGGCCCGCAGGTTGCCGAGCGGATCGACGCCGCGATCCGGCGCATCCTGACCCGGCAAAGCGCCAATGGCGCCTTTGGCCTGTGGCGAGCCGAGAGCGGTGATTTCTGGCTCGACGCCTATGCCTCGGACTTTCTCAGCCGGGCGCGGGCGGAGGGCTATTCGGTGCCGGACCGCGCCTTTGCCATGGCGATGGACAACCTGCGCAATCGGCTGAACTATGCTCCCGATTTCGACGAAGGGGGCGAGGATATCGCCTATGCCCTGATGGTGCTGGCGCGCGAGGGCGCGGCGGCGATGGGCGATCTGCGCTATTACGCCGACGTCAAGGCGGATGCCTTTACCACGCCACTTGGCGCGGCGCAGCTGGCCTCGGCGCTGGCGATGTATGGCGACCAGACGCGGGCCGACGCGATGTTTGCCCGCGCCGCGCGCATGGTCGCGGGGCAGCGGCCCGAGACACCCGTCTGGCGGGCCGATTACGGCACCAGCCTGCGGGATGCGGCGGGCTTGTTGACGCTGGCCGCCGAGGCCGGCAGTGCGGTGATCGACCGGGATTCCCTGATCAGCCGCATCAGCCAGCCTGCGGGTGAGATGTCGACCCAGGAAGCGGCCTGGAGCCTGCTTGCGGCGCAGGCCTTGGTCAAGCAGCCCGAACAATCGGGCCTGCGGGTGAATGGCGCGGCGGTGGATGGGCCCTTTGTGCAGGTGCTCGACGGGACCAGCGACGAGGTGCTCAACATCACCGCTGTCGATGGTGGCGCCACCGATATCACCCTGACCATGCTGGGTGTACCCGAGGTTCCGCCGCCCGCCGGTGGTACCGGCTACACCATCACCCGCGCCCGCTACACGATGGACGGGGCGCCCATCGCCCGTGACGCTTTCGCCATTGGCGAGCGGTTCGTAACGGTGCTGACGGTGACCCCGTTCGAGGCCTCGGGCGGGCGGCTGATGGTGAACGATCCGCTGCCTGCGGGGTTCGAGATCGACAACCCCTCGCTGTTGCGTTCGGGCGATGTGCGGGCGCTGGACTGGCTGTCGCTGGACGAGGCCACCCATACCGAGTTCCGCAGCGACCGCTTCCTCGCGGCCATCGATCTGACCGGCACCCGCCCCGTCACGCTGGCCTATGTCACCCGTGCGGTCAGCCCGGGTGAGTTCCATCACCCGGCGGCCTCGGTCGAGGACATGTACCGCCCCCGTTATCGTGCCCGCACCGACACGGGCCGCATCCGTGTCGGGCAATGAGCGGGCGCGAGGCGGTGGCCACCGCCCATTGGCGGCGGCTGGATGGCGAAGGCTCCGACCGCTGCACCCTGTCGCGGGTGGCGCAGGGTTGGATCATGGTGGGCCACGCCCATTGGCGCGACGAGGGCTGTGATACCACGCTCAGCTATGACATCCGCTGCGCACCCGACTGGCGCAGCCTGTCGGCGGATGTCGCCGGAGAGCGCGGCGGTCGCCCCCTGTCGATTCGGATCGAGGCAACGCCACTGGGCTGGCGGATGGACGATGTGCTGCAACCGGGAACCGAGGATTGCACCGATCTCGACCTCAGCTTTACCCCTGCCACCAACCTGATGCCGATACGGCGGCTGGGGGCCTTTGCCGGAGACGAATTGCGCGTTGCGGCTGCCTGGTTGATGCCCGATCTGGATTGCGTGGCGCGGCTGGACCAGATCTATACCCGGTTGCCGGATGGTCGGGTGCATTATGCCTCGGCCGGGTTTGCAGCGGAACTCGACCTGCATGGAAGCGGTTTTGCCACGCAATATCCCGGGCTCTGGCAGGGTTGGGTCGATGATGCCTAGGCCCGCGCGCTGGCTGTCGGTGCTGGCGCTGATCCTGTGGGGGAGCGCGGCGCTGCGTGATGGGGCGGATCGCTGGATCGACGCCACCCAACTGCCGCCGGTTCTGGTCGAAACGGGGATCGAGATACGCGACCGCAACGGCGCCCTGTTGCGAGCCTATCAGGTGGGGGATGGTATCTGGCGGCTGGCGCCGGGGGCGGTGGATCCGGACTTTACCTGTATGCTGATCCGCTACGAAGACAAGCGCTTTGCCGATCATGCCGGTGTCGATCCGCTGGCGATGTTGCGCGCCGCTGGACAGGCACTGCGGTATCGCCGCCCCATCTCGGGCGGGTCGACCCTGACGATGCAGGTGGCGCGGCTGATCGAAGATGGCCCTACCGGGCGCTGGGCGGGTAAGCTGCGACAGATACGCGTGGCGCTGGCGCTGGAACGGCGGCTGGACAAACAGCAAATCCTGACGCTCTACCTGACTCATGCGCCTTATGGCGGCAATCTCGAAGGTGTTCGCGCCGCTGCGCTGGCGTGGTTTGGCAAGGAACCGCATCGCCTGACCCCGGCGCAATCGGCGCTGCTGGTGGCGCTGCCACAAGCGCCCGAGGCACGCCGCCCCGACCGCCATCCGCGCGCAGCGCGGGCCGCACGCGACCGGGTGTTGCACCGCATGCAGGCGCAGGGCGTGTTGAGCGTGGATGCGGCACAGGCGGCGGTGGGCGAAGCGGTTCCACAGGTACAGCGCCCCTTCCCGCTGTTGGCGCCCCATCTGGCTGACCGTCTGCGCGCGGTCGACCCAACGGCGCAGCGCCACGACGTCACGCTGGAGGTGGGCCTGCAATCGCGCCTGGAAAACCTGCTGGCCAAGGCGGCGCTGGAGGCCGGAGGGCGTTTGTCGGCGGCGCTGATGGTGGCCGATCACCGCAGCGGAGAGATCCTCGCCTCGGTCGGCTCGGCGGGTTACAGCGCCGAGCGGCAGGGTTTTGTCGACATGACCCGCGCGTTGCGCTCGCCCGGTTCGACCTTGAAACCCTTTGTCTATGGGCTGGCCTTCGATCAGGGGCTGGCCCATCCTGAAACCCTGATCCAGGACAGTCCGGTGATGTTCGGCCGCTATGCGCCGCGCAATTTCGACGGCGAATTCCGCGGAGAGTTGCGGGTGCGTGAGGCGTTGCAGCTGTCGCTGAACATCCCCGTGGTGCGGCTGACCGACGATCTGGGCCCGGTGCGGCTGATGGCGGCGCTGCGGCGGGGCGGGGCCACGCCGCGCCTGCCGGGCGCTACACCCGGACTGGCAATTGCGCTGGGCGGGGTTGGTTTGACGCTGCAGGATCTGGTGCAGCTTTATGCAGGGTTGGCGCAGGGCGGGCAGGGGCCGCTGCTGCGCCATGCTCTGGGCGAGGCACGTCAACCGGCGGGGCGGCTGTTTTCCCCGGCTGCCGCGTGGCAGGTGAGCGATATCCTTGCGGGTCTGGCGCCACCGCCCGGGGCGCGGCGTGGTGTGCTGGCCTATAAGACCGGCACTTCTTATGGCCATCGCGATGCCTGGGCGGTGGGGTTCGACGGCGCCCATGTGATCGGGGTCTGGATGGGCCGGGCCGACGGCACCCCGGTGCCGGGCGCCTTTGGTGGCGATCTGGCCGCACCGGTCCTGTTCGAGGCGTTCGGGCGGCTGAAACCCGCCTTTGACCCGTTGCCTCCGCCGCCGCCCGACACGCTGATCCTGCCCACGGCAGAATTGCCGTTGCCACTGCAACGCCATCGCCCGAGAGGTGCGGTGTTCGAGGTCGAGCCCGATGCGCCCGAACTGCTGTTTCCGCCCGATGGCGCGGTGCTGGCCATCGACGGCGGGTCGGTCACGGTCAAGCTGCGGGGCGGTCAGGCGCCCTTTACCCTGTTGGCCAACGGGTTGCCGCTGGCCACAGGCATCTTTGCCCGCGAATTCGATGTTCCCTCGCCCGGCAAGGGGTTTGCAACACTGATCTTGCTGGATGCGCGGGGCCGGGCCAGCCGGGCAGAGCTGCGGCTGGATTGAGGGGCGCTAGCGACGCCCTTCGCGCAGCCAGCCGGCAATGACAAAGCCCGAGGCCAGCAGCAGCACCAGCCAGGCCGGGGCCAGCGGCGTCTGCCGCACGTCGCGGGTTTCATAGGCGCCACGCGGGGTCAGGCCCAGCCAGCCACGCCCGGCGGCGGGCCGCCCTTCGCGGACGTTGCGGATGGTCGGCAAGCCGTCCTCCAGGCGAAAGACACCGCTCTTGAGCGGGGTGATCAGCGGCTCCATCAGGGCGGCGGTGGCGATGGTCGCCTCGAACTCGCGCGGGGCGGCGGGCCCAAGGCCGATGACCGCGATCTGATCGCCTTCGCGCAGCCGGTAAAGGCCGATCTCGGGCCCCTGATACAGGGCCTCGAACCGGCCCGGAGACACCTCCTCCATCGGCAGCACATCCTCACCGCCATCGGGACGGGTGATCGTGACCGAACCGACCTCGGTTTCCAGCGTCCGCCGGATGATCCGCATGGTCTGGCCCTGTGCCTCGGCCCAGAGCGCGTCTTCCTCCAGTTCGGGTTCCTTCATCATCCAATGGGCAAGACGGCGCAGCAGTTCCAGCTGCGGGCCGCCGCCTTCGTATCCGCGCCCCCAGAGCCAGGCGTGATCGCTGGCCAGCAGCGCCACCCGCCCCTCGCCGACCCGGTCGAGCAGCAGCAGGGGCCGTCCCTCGACCCCGCTCATCAGCACGTGGCCCGAATCCTGCGTGACCTCGATCTGGCGCAGCCAGCGGCCCCATTCGTCGGCACTGCCCAACTCGGCGGTGACCGGATGGCGGGCGCCCTCTTCGGTAACCTGCGCGCGATAGGCCTCTTCGATCACACGGGCGGTCGGATGGGCGGGCAGGACCGGCGACAAGGGGGTGCGATAGATGCTGTCGGCGGTGGCAAAATCCGGCCCCGCCGCCACCAGCACCGCGCCGCCCCGGTTCACGTAATTGGCGACATTGTCCAGATAGATCGCGGGCAGGATGCCGCGCCGCTTGTAGCGGTCAAAGATGATCAGGTCGAAATCGTCGATCTTTTCCAGGAACAGCTCTCGGGTGGGAAAGGCGATCAGGCTCAACTCGTCCACCGGCACGCCGTCCTGTTTCTCGGGCGGGCGCAGGATGGTGAAATGCACCAGATCGACCGAGCTGTCCGATTTGAGCAGGTTGCGCCATGTTCGCCCGCCCGGATGCGGCTGTCCCGATACCAGCAGCACGCGCAGACGGTCACGCACGCCGTTCATCTGAATCAGCGCGGTGTTGTTGCGGTCGGTCAGCTCGCCCTCGGCCACGGGGACCGAGAACTGCACCACGTTGCGCCCACCATGGGGAAGGGTCACCGGCAGCTCAAGGTCCTGTCCCACCGGCAGCGTCAGCCGCTCGGGCGGGCCGCCATCGACCGAGATTTCAAGCTCTGCAACCGCGCCCTGACCGGCGGGAACCGCACCGGCATCCTCGATCCTGAGGCTCAGGGTCACCGGCTCGCCGATGATGGCAAAGGCGGGGGCGTTGCGCACGATCAGGCGGCGGTCCCAGTCATCGGACCGGCCCGAAAGCAGCAGATGCATCGGCGCCGGCAGGGCGGGGGCGCGGTCCAGATCGTGTACCTGCCCGTCCGACAGGGCGAGGATACCTGCGATCCGGGCGCGGGGCTCTTCGTTCAACGCCTCGGTCAGGGCCGCCATCAGCTGGGTGCCGGTATCGCTCTCGCCATCGCCGACGATGATGCGGCGCAACTCGGTATTGGGGCGGTTCTCGATGCTGGCGGCCAGCTGGTCGGCGGCGCTTGTGGTCTGGTCCGGTCGGTCGGACAGGCCCTGACTGGCGCTCTGATCCTCGATCATCAGCACGATATCGGAAAGGGGTGCTCGGTCCTCGACCTGCCAGACCGGACCGGCGAGCGCGGCCAGCAGCACCAGCGCCGCCAGCCCGCGCAGGGCCCAGCCCGACAGACCTCGCCACAGCGCCAGCGCAATCCCGGCCAGCGACAGGACGGCCAGCGCGATCAGCAGCGGCAGCGGAACAAGAGGATCAAGCAAGAGGTTCCCGGTCATTGGCCCAACCTGTCCAGCAGCGCAGGCACATGGACCTGATCGGATTTGTAATTGCCGGTCAGCACATGCATGACCAGATTGACGCCAAAGCGATAGGCAAGCTCGCGCTGCCGCTCGCCCCCGTAGCCGCGCCCCACCGGCAGCATTGAGCGGCCATTGTCATCGACCGCCCAGGCGGCAGCCCAATCGTTGCCGCCGATCACCACCGGGGTGACCCCATCATTGAGGTTGCGAAAGGGCATTCCCTCGATTTGCTCGGCATCGGCGGGGGCGGCCTCGACCCAGATATCGGTGCTGGCGTGGCGGCCCGGAAAATCCTGGAGCAGGTAGAATGCTCGGGTCAGCACATGATCCCCCGGCACCGGTTCCAGCGGCGGAATGTCCAGAGGCGCGGCCAGCTGTTGCAGCTTTTGCCCGTTCGGGCTGCCAGCGCCAAAGCGAGCGATATCGGCGTCGCGGGTGTCGAACAGGATCATGCCGCCCAGCCGAAGATAGGTGTTGAGCCGCGCATAGGCCGCATGCGACGGCTGCGGCTGATCGGGGGTGACGGGCCAATAGAGCAGCGGGAAAAAGGCCAGCTCGTCCCGTTCGAGGTCGACGCTGAACGGGGCTGCGGGTTCGACCGAAGTGCGAAAGAACAACGTGTCCGAAAGGCCGCGCAGCCCGGCCAGTGCCAGATCGTCCACCGCGCGATTGCCGGTCAGCACATGGGCCAGCACCATCTCGCGCGTGGCGTCACGGGCGAAGCGGTCGGCCTCGGCCTGTTGCGCCTCGGCCCCGGGCGCATGCAGAAGCAAGCCCAGCAGCGCAGCGGCACGGCCAAGCGGGCCGAGCCGGCCCGACAGGGCCAGCGAGGCCGCGACATCCAGCGCCAGCAGCACCAGCGCGAGCGACAACAGCCAACCACCCAGCGGTTGCTCTGCCGCGATGCTCAGCCCCAGCACCGGAATCGATGCGGGCCATTGCGCCGGGGTCAGCAGGCTATCGGCGCCCAATACGTTGCGCGCCAGCCGCCGGCTCTCGTTTGCATAGACGCCGGGGCGCAGCTCTGGCCCGATGGCGGCGCTGGCCAGCGCGGTGCCGTCTACACCGGGCAGGTTGCCGGCATCGTCCAATTGCCCAAAGCCATCCATCACCCGCAACGGGCTCCAGACCGTACCTTCGAGGTTGATGGCATCGGCGCTTTTTGCGGCCGAGGAAACGGCGAGCCGGTCCAGCATCTCTACATAAAGGCCCGACAGCGGCAGGCTCGACCATTCCGCGTCCGCGGTGACATGAAACAGCACCACCTGCCCCAGCCCCAGCGCCTTGCGGGTGACCAGCGGCGTGCCATCGCTGAGCGCGGCGATCACCCGGTCGGCCAGATCGGGATCGGGCTGCGCCATGACCTGGGTCGAAACGGTGACGTCGTCAGGGATCGTCAGCCCGTAGAAAGGCGAAGTATCGGCAAACGGAGCCAGCGTCTTGGCCTCGCCCCAGCTCATCGCGCCGCCGACGGTACGACCGCCGCTGCGCAGGCGGACCGGCAGCAGCGGGTCGATCTCGTCGCGGCCGATATCGCTGGCCGCCATGCGCGGTCCGGCAAAGCGGACCAGGATGCCGCCCTGTTCAACCCATTCGGTCAGCGCGCTCCGTTCCAGCGTGGCCAGTGTCACCACATCTGCCAGTACCACGATATCGGGATTGGCGGGCAGCACATCCAACAAGGCGCCGTCGATGAAATCGGAATTGGGCACCAGCACCTGTGTCAGGTAGTGCAGCGGCGACAGCAGTTCCAGCCCCTCGCGATCCTGCCGTCCGGCAAATAGCGCGACTTCGTGCCGGGCCAGGCTGTCATCGGTCAAGGCCACCGCCCCGGCGGCGCGTTGGCCCTCAAGCTCGAACCGTGTGACGCGGGCGCGCAGTTCCGAGGGCAGGGAAAGCGCCAGTTGCGCCTCGGTTTCACCTGCGGCAAAGCGCGCCTCGCTGCGGTTCAGCACCCGGACCGTTCCGGCGGGATCAGGACCCAGCGCCAGTACCGCCTGGATACGCTCGGGCCCCGGTTCGGCCCGCAGCAGCGTCAATTGAACGGCGCCATCGGCGAATGTAGCCGGGCGCAGACCCAACACCGGGTTGGGGGACTGATAAACGGTCACCGCGCCGCGCGCGCTGAGCGTTTCGAGCAACTCGGTCCGACCCGCGTAATCCAGCCCGTCGCCGAGCCAGAGTGTATCGAACCCGCCCGCCTGCGCGCCGACTGCCTGCGCGGCGGCGGCCAGTTCGGCCTGACCCGGTTGCCAGGGCATCGGCGAAAGACCCGGCAGCCGACTGCGCCAGGCAGCGGCGGATTGAAACAC
Organism: Ruegeria pomeroyi; assembly: GCF_021405525.1. Classification (GTDB taxonomy): domain Bacteria; phylum Pseudomonadota; class Alphaproteobacteria; order Rhodobacterales; family Rhodobacteraceae; genus Ruegeria_B; species Ruegeria_B alba. Next base: position 58,040 of record NZ_JAGQAG010000001.1, on the reverse strand, counting down.
CAGATCCTCAGGCGCACCCAGCCGCAGCACCGCGACCGGACGGTTGGCCCGACCTGCCTCGGTCAGCCGTGCTTCGAGCAGGTCGATCTGTTGCGTCCAGCGCGCCGCCCCGGCCCAGCTGGCGTCCAGCACAACAAGCAGAGGCTGGTCGCCCTCGGCCTGTTGCCGGGGATTGAGCACCGGTCCGGCCAGACCCAGGATCACCGCCGCCACCGCCAGAACCCGCAGCAAGAGCAGCCACCAGGGCGTTCTGTCCGACACGCTTTCGTCGTCTCGCAGGCCCAAGAGCAGGCTGACCGCCGGGAACAGCCGACGGATCGGTGCGGGCGGTACCGCGCGCAGGATCAGCCAGAGGATCGGCAACGCCACCAGCGCCAGCAGCAGCCAGGGCGCGGTAAATCCGATGCCGCCCAGAACCGTCATCGCACTCTCCCGTCCAGGGCGCGCCACAGCCACAAAAGCGCCGATTGCGCGCTGTCGCCGGTATGGTGAAGGCCCAGTTGCCAGCCGGTCGCCCGGGTCAGCGCCATCAATGCGTCGCGACGTTCGGCCAGCCGTATCAGGTAGCGCTCGCGCAGCTCTCCGGCCTTGAGGGTTTCATGCCTGAGTGTGCCACCCACGCTTTCGAACAGCGTGCGCCCGCGATAGGGAAAGCTTTCCTCGGCGGGGTCGAGCACCTGCATCAGCACACCGCGCACGCCACGATCGGCGGCCTTGGACAGCGCCAGCTCGACTTCACCGAGATCACCCAGAAAATCGGAAACGAACAGCGCCCGGGCGTGCGGGATCATGGCCCGGTGTTCGGGCGGAGCATAGTCGGCCTCGGCATCTCGCGACCAGGCTTCGGCCAGCCGGTGCACCTGGGCATTGCCGCGGCGTGGCGGCAGGGTGGTGCCGGTCAGGCCGACGCGCTCGCCGCCTCGCACCAGCAGGATCGCCACCGCCAGCGCCAGCAGCCGGGCGCGGTCGGCCTTTGTCTCGGTCCGCTTGTCCGAACTGAAACGCATCGAGGCGCCCTGATCGACCCACAGCATCACCGATTGCGCGATCTGCCATTCGCGTTCGCGCACATATTGCTGGTCGCCACGGGCCGAGCGGCGATGGTCGATCATGCGGCGGCTGTCGCCCGGCTGGGCCGGGCGGTATTGCCAGAAATCATCGCCCAGCCCGGCGCGGCGGCGCCCGTGGTCGCCCAGCAGCACGGTGCCCGCCAGATGCTCGGCCCGCGCCAGCAAAGGCGGCAGCGGGGCGGCGGCGGTTTCGGCACGATGCCTGAGGGCGGGGGCGACGCTCACGCGGCGGCCTCGGCTCGGGTCAGGCTGGTTGCTGTCTCGTCGATCAGGTCGGCCAGGGTGTCGCCCCGCGCCCGGGCGGCAAAGTTCAACGCCATCCGGTGGCTCAGCACCGGGCGGGCCATGTCCAGAACATCCTCGGGGCTGGGCGCCAGCCGTCCCTGAAGCAGCGCCCGCGCCCGCACCGTCAGCATCAGCGCCTGCGCCGCGCGCGGGCCGGGACCCCAGGCCACGGTGTCGCGCACCCGGTCGCTGACCCCCGGCTCGTCAGGACGGAAGGCGCGCACAAGGTCGAGGATCATCTCGACCACCGACTCGCCCACCGGCATCCGCCGCAGCAGCACCTGCGCGGCCAGCAGATCGGCCTGGGTCATCACCTGATGCGCCTCGGCCTCTTCGGCGCCGGTGGTGGCAAGCAGAATTTCGCGCTCGGTCGCGCGGTCGGGATAATCGACGTCGATCTGCACCAGGAACCGGTCCAGCTGCGCCTCGGGCAGGGGATAGGTGCCTTCCTGCTCGATCGGGTTCTGGGTCGCCAGCACGTGAAACGGCGTGCCCAGCGGCCGGTTCTCGCCCGCCACGGTGACCGTTTTTTCCTGCATCGCCTGCAACAGCGCCGACTGGGTGCGGGGGCTGGCGCGGTTGATCTCGTCCGCCATCAGAAGCTGGCAGAAGATTGGACCGGGAATGAAGCGGAACCGGCGGCTGCCATCCTCGGCGGTGTCCAGCACCTCGGAGCCAAGAATATCGGCGGGCATCAGGTCGGGCGTGAACTGGATGCGGTTGCCATGCAGGCCCATGACGGTCGACAGAGTCTCGACCAGTCGCGTCTTGCCAAGCCCCGGCAGGCCGATCAGCAGCGCATGTCCACCGCACAAAAGCGCGGTCAGGGTCAGGTCCACCACCCGCTCCTGGCCGATGAAGCGGCGGGTGATCGAGGCCCGCGCTTCTTGCAGCTTGATGCCAAGCGCGTCGATTTCCCCGAGCAGGTCGGCAGGTTCGGACATGGTTTTCCCTCCGCGGCAACTATATGGGTATGAGTGTATCGCGCTGACAGCAAATGGCAAAAACAATGAGCGGACAAAAGCCTGTGAAACCTTCGGCGGACAGCCTTCTTGCCTCGGCCCGGGCGATCAAATCCAAGGGGCCGGCCCCGGTGCATCTGTGGAACCCGCCGTTCAACGGCGATATCGACATGCGCATCGCGCGGGACGGGACGTGGTTCTATCAGGGCACGCCGATCAACCGGCCGGCCATGGTGCGGCTGTTCTCGTCGATCCTGAAGCGTGAAGAGGACCGGTACTATCTGGTCACCCCGGTCGAAAAGGTCGGGATTCGCGTCGATGACGCGCCTTTTGTTGCGGTGGATGTCGAGGCGGCTGGGCAGGGGCGCGATCAGGTGCTGACCTTTACCACCCATGTGGGCGACAGCGCGGTGGCGGGAGCAGGCAACCCGATCCGGATGGCGCAGGACCCCGCGACCGGGGAACCCGCGCCTTATGTTCATATCCGCACGGGGCTTGAGGCGCTGATCGACCGCAAGAGTTTCTATCGGCTGATGGATCTGGGCGCGGTCGAGGATGGCTGGTTCGGCCTGTGGTCCTCGGGCAGCTTCTTTCCCCTGATGACGGTCGAGGAGCTGGAGCGCGGCTGACCCGCCTGCGTGGCACTCAGGCGGTCTTGACGATCAGGAACACCCGCGCCGGTCCGTCGCCGGTGGCGCTGATCTTGTGTGGAATGTCAGCGGCATAGCGCGCGGTATCGCCCGGGCCCAGATCCTGTATCGCGGCGCCCGAGGTTACACGCACTGCGCCATCGAGCACGGTCAGCTGTTCGCGGGTGCCGCGCGCATGGGGCTGGCTGTTCAGCGTGCCACCGGGCTTGAAGCTGATGTCATAGACCTCGTGCCCGCCGGCATCCTCGGGTGGGGACAGGATGCGGATGCGGCAACCCTGCCCCATATTGTCGATGCTGGGCACCTCGGAGGCACGCAGGGTGTCGATACGGTCGGCGGCCTCGGCGGCCTCGAGCAGGCCCGCGAAATCGACCTGAAGCGCGCGCGTCAGGTTCCACAGCGTGGCGATGGTCGGGCTGCTTTCACCCCGTTCGATCTGGCTGACCATAGAGCGCGAGACGCCGCTGAGATTGGCGACCGCCTCAAGCGAAAGACCCTGTGCACGACGCGCCTCTTTCAGGCGGGCGGGCAGGCGGTTCAGGATATCGTCGGGGTTTTCCGTCATGACGGAATCTCTGCGCCTGCTGTTGTGGATTGTCAATCTGCGGGCATGATATTAGAGGATGCAATGTTATAACATTATACCCATCCTGATGCCGCGAAATATCTCGACAACACTGCGCCGTTACAAGGCGTCACCAATGCGCCGGTTCGACCGGTTGCCGCCGGACCTGCGCGGTTGGCTGCGCCAGGCCGCCTTGTGCTGGTCGGTCCGATCGGCAGAACGCGTTTGGTTCAAGGAGTTGCGCCGTCATGGCGGAGACATCGGCGCCGTCCTGAACCGCCTGGACGAGATCGAGAGATGCCTGCTCGAAAAAGACGCGCCGCGCCTTTGGGGCGGGGACCATCCCGGCCCGTGAAGTCGGAACCGACTGGCGCGACAAAATGACGACACGTCTCAGGCGACAAACCATGCTGCGGGTGCATAATGGGCGAAACCCTGAGGAGGATAACATGACCGATATCGTGATTCTGGACGGTGCCCGCACCGCCATCGGCACTTTTGGTGGGGCGCTGGCCTCGACTGCGCCCATCGACCTGGCCACCGTCGTGACCGAGGCGGCGCTGGAACGTTCGGGCGTCGACGGCGCCCAGATCGGCCATGTGGTGTTCGGCCATGTGATCAATACCGAACCCCGCGACATGTATCTGAGCCGGGTTGCCGCGATGCAGGCGGGTATCCCGAACGGCACGCCCGCGATGAACGTGAACCGCCTGTGCGGGTCCGGTGCGCAGGCCATCGTTTCGGCGGTGCAGTCGCTGATGCTGGGGGATGCGGAGTTTGCGGTGGCCGGTGGTGCCGAAAGCATGTCGCGCAGCCCGTTCATCATGACCCAGGCCCGCTGGGGCGCCAAGATGGGCGATGTCAAATCGCTCGACATGATGCTGGGCGCGCTGAACTGCCCGTTTGGTACCGGGCATATGGGTGTGACCGCTGAGAATGTCGCCGATGAACACCAGATCAGCCGCGAGCAGATGGACCAGTTCGCCATGACTTCGCAGGAGCGCGCGGCCGCAGCCATTGCGGCGGGGCATTTCGATGGCCAGATCACGCCGGTGCAGGTCAAGGTCAAGCGCGACATGGTCGATTTCAAGGTCGACGAGCACCCCAAGGCGACCTCGGTCGAGGTGCTGGCCGGGCTGAAGCCGGTGTTCAAGAAGGATGGCCGGGTCACGGCGGGCAACGCCAGCGGCATCAACGACGGTGCGGCGGCGATGGTGCTGGCCACGGCGGATGCGGCGGAAAAGGCCGGGCTGAAGCCCAAGGCCCGCATTCTGGGCTATGCCCATGCCGGTGTGCGCCCCGAGGTGATGGGCATCGGCCCGGTTCCGGCGGTGCAGATCCTGCTGGCCCGCACGGGCCTGAGCATCGGTGATTTCGACGTGATCGAATCGAACGAGGCCTTTGCCGCCCAGGCACTGGCGGTGAACAAGGAACTGGGTCTGGATGCGGCCAAGGTGAACCCCAATGGTGGCGCGATTGCGCTGGGTCACCCGGTCGGCGCGACTGGTGCGATCATCACGCTGAAAACGCTCTATGAACTGGAGCGCACCGGCGGGTCCAAGGGTCTGATCACCATGTGCATCGGCGGCGGTCAGGGCATCGCCATCGCCATCGAGCGGCTCTGAGCGGAGAGGCTGGGGGCGCTGCCCCCAGACCCCCGGAGTATTTCGGGCGAAATGAAGCAGGGGCGCGATCAGCCGGTCGCGTCCCTTTCTCGTTTCCGGGCCAGCTTCGCGGCCAGGTTCGGGCCGATGCCCGGACGCGACCAGGGGCATTCGGCGATACAGATGGCGCAGCCGTGGGTCTGGTTGAAGAAGGGCAGGCATTTGTCGAAATCGACATACCATTTGCGCGCGCCGCGCACGGTCTGCTTGTCCGCGAACAGCGCCTCGGGCGGGCAGGCGTCCTGACAGATGCGGCAGTTCTGGCAAAAGCCGTCGATACCGTGATCCTGCGCCGGCGTTGGAGCAAAAGGCGCATCGGTCAGCACCGCCGACAGGCGGAACGAGGCGCCGAGATCGGGGTTGATGATGGACCCGTGCTTGCCCAACTCGCCAAAGCCACAGGCCAGCGCGGGCGGGATCATCGCCAGCGCGCCGGTCATCGGGCCAGTCAGCGGCTCGGCCTGCCAGCCTTGCAGGCGAAGCCATCCGGCGATGGTTTTGGCGGCCTGTGCGGCGCGAGTATATTGCGTCATAACCTCAAGCCCGGCGCTTGGCTTGGGCGCGGTGGCGATGGCGTCGTAATCATGGGCCACGCCGATCATGATGACGCGGGATTGCGTTATTTCGTGGCCTTCGAAGACCCAGTCGGGGTTCATCTCGGCGACGCCGGTCAGGTCGCAGGCGCCGCTGTCCACGAATTGCACCAGCGCGGCAGTCCAGTCTGCGGGCGCGCGAATGGCGGCGGTGTCGGCCAGTGGTGGCAGGGGGGCGTCCAGCACCGCCTGTCGCGCGGCGCGTCTGGTGGCAAAGTCAGGCTCTTTTGCCGATTGCCGGTAGAAATAGTGTTGCAGCGGCCCGTGGGGGATGTCGCCCGGATCGGGTGCCCAATAGACCATGCGCGGGCGGCGAAACGCTGTTTCGCCCAGCCCGTTGATGTCATTGCCGCTGACCCCGGGCGCAAGGGCTTCCTGTTCAGGATCGGGGGTAAAGGGGCGATGTGGATTGGTGCGAGCCATGGGCGCAGCCTAGCACGATGGCGTCGCCTGTCACTCGCTCACATGAGCAGGCTCGCCAGCAGCACCACGCCGCCACCGATCAGCGCGCCACCCAGGGCAGGCCAGAACGCTGCGCTGCGGCCCGGTTTCTCGTCCAGACCCGGTTGCGACTGCGCCACCAGCGCCCGTTCGACCAGATCGGGCAGGCGCGGGCCGAAGCGGGCTACCACCAGCGCGGTCTTGCCCAGATCGGCCAGCACCGCGCGCGGTCCGATGGATTGCTTGATGTAATCCTCGACCACCGGGCGGGCGACCTCCCAGATGTTGATATGCGGGTCGAGCGAACGGGCCACGCCTTCGACCACGACCATGGTACGTTGCAGCAGGATCAGCTCGGTCCGGGTTTCCATGCCGAACCGTTCGGTGACCTCGAAGAGGTAGCTCAGCAGCCGGCCCATCGAGATATGGGTCGCATCCATGCCAAAGATCGGCTCGCCCACCGCGCGCAAGGCGCGGGCAAACTCGTCGACATCCTGGGTGGCGGGCACGTAACCGGCCTCGAAATGCACCTCGGCCACGCGCTTGTAATCGCGGCGGATGAAGCCGAACAGGATCTCGGCATAGACCCGGCGGGTATATTCGTCGATATGGCCCATGATGCCGAAGTCATAGGCGATGATATCGCCATCGGCGGCGACCTTCAGGTTGCCCTGATGCATGTCGGCGTGGAAATAGCCATCGCGCAGCGCGTGCAGCAGGAACAGGCGCAGCACCCGCTCGCCCAGATCGCGGCGGTTGTGCCCGGCGGCATCCAGCGCGGCATTGTCACCCAGCGCCACGCCATCGGCCCAGCCCAGCGTCATCACCCGCCGTGCCGACAGCGACCAGCGCACCGGCGGCAGGCGGAAGCCCGTGTCGCCCTTGGTATTGTCGGCATATTCCGAGGCGGCGGCGCTTTCCAGCCGCAGATCAAGCTCTCCGCGCACCACGCCATCGAAATGCTCGATCACCTCGATCGGGCGCAGGCGACGGGCACCGGGGGCAAAGAGGTCGACGATGCGGGCGGCGAAATAGAACGCGTCCACATCCTTGCGAAAGGCGCGCTCGATGCCAGGGCGCAGCACCTTGACCGCCACATCCTCGCCGCTGTCGGCCAGACGCGCCCGGTGCACCTGGGCGATGGACGCCGCCGCGATCGGCTCGCTGAATTCGCTGAACATCTCGGGCAAGGGGCGGCCCAGTTCCCGCTCCACCTCGCGCATGGCGGTGGCGCGGGGAAAGGGCGGCAATTGATCCTGCAACACGCGCAGTTGATCGGCCAGATCTTGGCCCACCACGTCGGGCCGGGTCGAAAGCACCTGACCGAACTTGATATAGGCCGGTCCCATCGCCATCAACGCGCGGGTGGCGGGCGGCAGGCTGGGGTCGCCCTTGAAGCCCAGCCACTGGAACGGTTTGCCCAGCGCGCGGGCCAGAATGCGCAGCGGGCGCGGCGCGTCAAACGCATCCAGCACCGCGCCCATGGCGCCGTTGCGCTCCAGCGTGGCGCCCGTGCGGATCAGGCGGATGATATTGTGGGGGCCGCGCATGGATCAGATCTTCCAGCCGGAATGCAGCGCGGCGATGCCCATGCTCAGGTTGCGGTACTTGGCATTGCCGAAACCCGCCGCCTTGACCATGCCCAGGAACGTTTCCTGATCGGGGAAGTTGCGGATCGATTCCACCAGATACTGATAGCTGGCGCTGTCATTGGCGATCAGCTGACCCATGCGCGGGATCACGTTGAAACTGTAAAGGTCATAGAGCTTTTGCAGCCCGTCATTGGGCAACTGGCTGAACTCCAGCACCATCAGGCGTCCACCGGGGCGCAGCACGCGGTAGGCCTCGTTCAGGGCCTCTTGTGGGCGGGTCACGTTCCGGATGCCGAAAGAGATGGTGTAGACGTCGAACGTGTTATCCTCGAACGGCAGCGCCATCGCGTCGCCCACCACCCAGTCGAGACTGTCGGCCATGCGCTCGGCCTCGGCCCGTTTGCGGCCTTCGACCAGCATCGGCTCGGTCAGATCCAGAACGGTGGCATGGCCATGGCCCGCGCGTTTCAGGAACCGGAAAGAGATATCGCCGGTACCCCCCGCCACATCCAAAAGCCGCTGGCCCGGTCGCGGCGCCAGCCAGTCCATCATCGCGTCTTTCCAGACCCGGTGAATGCCCATCGACATCACATCGTTCATGACATCGTATTTCGAGGCGACCGAGCCGAACACGCCCTGTACCCGTCCCGCCTTTTCATGCTCGGGCACGGTTTCAAAGCCGAAATGGGTGGTCTTGTCGGATCTGTCGGACATGGGTCTTGCCGTTCCTCGCATTTCGCCCCTGTTATAGGGTGCTGAGACCGGGGCACAATGCGGCCCTTTGGATGAGGAGCGTCTAATGCCTGAATTGCCCGAGGTCGAGACCGTGCGGCGCGGATTGGCCCCCGCGATGGAGGGGGCGGTGATCGCGCGGGCCGAGGTCAACCGGCCCGACCTGCGCTGGCCCTTTCCTGCGCGGATGGCCGAGCGGCTGACCGGTCAGCGGGTCGAACGGTTGCGGCGGCGGTCGAAATACATCCTGGCCGATCTGTCGGGGGGCGAGACGCTGTTGATCCATCTGGGCATGTCGGGGCGGATGACCGTCTCGGGCGATCCGCTGGGGCAGTTCGTGCACACCCACCCTGCGGCGCAGAAACATGACCATGTGGTGTTTCACATGGACAACGGTGCCCGCATCACCTTCAACGACCCGCGCCGGTTCGGCGCGATGGACCTGATGCCGACCGCGACCGCCGAAGATCACAAGCTGTTGATGGTGCTGGGACCTGAGCCGTTGGGCAACGATTTCCACGAAAACCACCTGATCGCCGCCTTCAAGGGCAAGAACACCCCAGCCAAATCCGCCCTGCTCGATCAGGGAATCGTCGCGGGGCTGGGAAATATCTATGTCTGCGAGGCGCTGTTCCGCGCTGGGATGTCGCCGCGTCGCAAGGCGGGACAGATCGCTGCCGTCCGTGTGGCCGCGCTGGTGCCAATCATCCGTCAGGTGTTGACCGAGGCGATCGAAGCGGGTGGATCCTCGCTGAAGGATTTTCGGCAAGCCGATGGCGAGCTTGGATATTTTCAGCACAGTTTCGACGTCTACGGGCGCGAGGGAGAACCCTGTCGCCGTCCGGGTTGCGGCGGCACGGTGCAGAGAATCACCCAGTCGGGTCGCTCATCCTTCTACTGCGCGCAATGCCAAAGATAACTTGAACCATCTCTCGCCCATGATAAGGAATCGTTTCGAAACGGAACAACCGAGAGCGAAAGCCCCATGGCCTTTGAGACGATCATCGTCGAAGTTGAAGACCACGTAGCCCTGATCAAGCTGAACCGTCCCGATGCGCTGAACGCGCTCAACACGCAATTGTTGGGCGAGCTTTGCACCGCGCTGGAAGAGGCCGATGGCAATGACAAGGTGCGTTGCATCGTGATCACCGGCAGTGACAAGGCGTTTGCCGCCGGGGCCGATATCCGCGAGATGTCTGAGAAGACGTATGTCGAGGTGTATAGCGAGAACCTGTTCGCGGCCGCCAATGACCGCGTCAGCGCCATCCGCAAGCCGATCATCGCGGCAGTGGCGGGTTACGCGCTGGGCGGTGGCTGCGAGTTGGCGATGCTGTGCGATTTCATCATTGCGGCGGACACCGCCAAGTTCGGCCAGCCCGAGATAAATCTGGGCGTGATCGCCGGTATCGGCGGCACCCAGCGCCTGACCCGGCTGGTGGGCAAGTCCAAGTCGATGGACCTGAATCTGACCGGGCGCTTCATGGATGCCGAAGAGGCCGAGCGCGCCGGGCTGGTCAGTCGCGTGGTGCCTGCCAAGAAGCTGGTCGAGGAGGCGCTGAGCGCGGCCCAGAAGATCGCCGAGAAGTCGATGATTACCGCCTTTGCGGTCAAGGAGGCGGTCAACCGCTCCTACGAGACCACGCTGAGCGAGGGGCTGCTGTTCGAGCGCCGCGTATTCCATTCGATGTTCGCCACCGAGGACCAGAAAGAGGGCATGGCCGCGTTCCTGGAAAAACGCGCCGCCCAGTTTCGCGACAAGTGACGTCGCGTTATGGAATCAGTGCAGCAGGCGGGCGCATGCCCGCCTGTTTGCGTTTCGGCGGATGGGGGCTTGGCTTTTGCCGCCTTTTTCGCTAAATGCCGCCGTCATACATGCGCGTGGGGCCCGCTCTGGCTAGAATCACACCGGTGAGACTGATCCGGGAGAGGGGCGTCATTGCGTGACATGAACAGAACCGAACCCGAATAAAGGTCAGAAAACATGGCAAATTCGCCCCAGGCAGCAAAGCGTGCCCGTCAGAACGAAAAACGCTTCGCCATCAACAAAGCCCGTCGTTCGCGCATCCGCACCTATCTGCGCAAAGTCGAAGAGGCCATCGCCTCGGGCGACAAGGACGCGGCAACCGCAGCTCTGCGCGCGGCTCAGCCTGAACTGATGCGCGGCGTCAGCAAGGGTGTGTTCCACAAGAACACTGCATCCCGCAAAATGTCCCGCCTGTCCTCGCGCGTCAAAGCGCTGGGCTAAGACGGCCCCGAATCCCCCCAAAAAGGGGTTTTCAAGAAGGCGCTGCAATGGCAGCGCCTTTTTTCGTGCCTGTTGCAACCAGGCCCCGTTACAGCGGCGGCAAGAGATTCTTTGCAGGTGAATCCCGAGTCAACATCATAGTTTCGTTGCCGCTCCGCAGACCGACTTGCTACCACTGTCTCAGCGATTCACTCGCTTGGGGGGACAGGCACTCTTCAGCACGGTCCGACGGGCATCGGGCTTTGTGAAGATGGTCGAAAGCGCTTTGTCACTATCGCTTTCGATCTCTGTGGGGTTCGAGCTGCTCGGGCTACCACCCTGTCTATTTGAGTGTGTTATGTTGGTATCTGGTTTTGAGCTGTGCCTTGTCGGGGCAGTCCGGGACCAGGTTGCTATGCATGACAATTGTTCGTCGGATGACTGGCGTTCCTTTCGGGGCGACTGGTTTTGTGACGTGCGGCACAAGTGGATCGTGAGGCCAGGCATGGCTCAGAAATGATGGGTAATAAGGCCGAAAGTCGGCCAAATAACGGGATGGCGTGAGGCGCTGGATGACACAAGAAAAATGGGGATTGCTATGTCAGAAATTGCTCAAGACGGTGGGGCAGAACAATTTCACGACCTGGATCGAACCGCTTGAGTTTCAGGCGCTTGAGGATGGGGTTGCGGTCTTTACGGTCCCGACCAATTTTATGGGAAACTATGTAAGCCAGAACTTCTCTGACCTGATCCTGTACGAGCTAAACAATGCCGGCGAACCCGCACGGCGTTTGGCGTTTCGTGTGGCGGCGAATTTGCCGGCGCGCCCGGCGCAAACAGCCAAGCCAGCCGCTATTCCTGCCGCTGCGTCCGAAATGTCCCCCCGGCGGTTTGCCGAGATTTCCGAGCCGCTAGATGGGTTGCAGGCCGCACCGCTCGACCCGCGCTTCACCTTTGATAGTTTCGTGGTTGGCAAACCGAACGAGCTGGCCCATGCGGCAGCGCGCCGGGTTTCCGAGGGCGGGCCGGTCACGTTTAACCCACTGGTGCTTTATGGCGGGGTAGGACTGGGTAAGACCCACCTGATGCATGCCATCGCCTGGGAGCTGAAGGCCAAGTGCCCCGAGTTGAACGTGCTCTACCTGTCGGCAGAACAGTTCATGTACCGTTTCGTACAGGCGCTGCGCGAGCGCCGGATGATGGATTTCAAGCATCTGTTCCGCTCGGTCGATGTTCTAATGGTGGATGATGTGCAGTTCATTGCCGGCAAGGACAGCACTCAGGAAGAGTTCTTTCACACTTTCAATGCGCTGGTTGACCAGAACAAGCAGATCATCATTTCGGCCGACCGCGCGCCGGGCGAGATCAAGGATCTCGAAGACCGGGTGAAATCGCGTTTGCAATGCGGCTTGGTGGTGGATCTGCATCCCACAGATTACGAACTGCGCTTGGGCATCCTGCAAACCAAGGTGCAGATGTATCGTACCACCTATCCCGATCTGGTCATCGCGGATGGGGTGCTGGAATTCCTGGCGCATCGAATCTCGACCAATGTGCGCGTGCTCGAAGGGGCGCTGACCCGTCTCTTTGCCTTTGCCTCGCTGGTTGGGCGCGAGATCGACATGGAGCTGACCCAGGATTGTTTGGCGGATGTCCTACGCGCCTCGGAACGCAAGATCACGGTCGAAGAGATCCAGCGCAAGGTTTCGGATTACTACAATATCCGTTTGAGCGATATCATTGGGCCTAAGCGTTTGCGCTCTTACGCACGGCCGCGTCAGGTGGCGATGTATCTGTGCAAGCAGCTGACCAGCCGGTCACTGCCCGAGATCGGGCGGCGCTTTGGCGGCCGTGACCACACCACGGTGATGTACGGTGTAAAGCGGATCGAAGAGTTGAAGTTGACCGACGGTCAGATTGCCGAAGACGTCGAAATGCTGCGCCGCGCGCTGGAGGCGTGAGGCCAGGCGGGGTGGCCGCAAGGCCATCCCGCACTTCGCTGTGCGCGCAGCAAGCCCATTGGGCTTCTGCTACGCGAGCGCTTTTCCCGAATTGCAACCATGCCATAATCGCGTCCCATCTGGGGGCGCCCTCTTGACGCTGTTGGCGTTAGGCCCGAGAAAACCAAAAAAGCCTTGTGTCGAAGGGGGAACCCGCTAGTTTGCCCTTCCCGGCCCATTCGGAGGATGAAGGGACATGAAGATCAGCATCGAACGCGGCGCCCTGCTGAAGGCCGTTGCGCAAGCGCAATCGGTTGTCGAGCGCCGGAACACGATCCCGATCCTTGCCAATGTGCTGATCGAGGCCGAGGGCGAAGGGGTACAGTTCCGCGCGACCGATCTGGATATCGAAGTGGTCGACAAGGCGCCTGCCATGATCGAACGGCCTGGCGCCACCACCGTTTCGGCCACCACGCTGCACGAGATCGTGCGCAAGCTGCCGGACGGAGCGCTGGTCACCCTTACCGCAGATGCGGCGGCTGGCCGGTTGACCGTCGATGCCGGTCGCTCGAACTTCTCGCTGGCGACTCTGCCGCGCGAGGATTTCCCGGTGATGGCGTCGTCGGAGTACCAGTCGAATTTCACCGCCAACGCTGCGGTTCTGCGGCGTCTGTTCGACAAGTCCAAATTCGCCATCTCGACGGAAGAGACCCGGTATTACCTGAACGGTGTCTACATGCATGTGGCCGATGGCGATGGCGGCAAGGTGCTGCGCTGCGTTGCTACCGATGGCCACCGTCTGGCACGGATCGACGCCGATCTGCCGGCGGGTGCGACGGACATGCCCGGCGTGATCGTGCCCCGCAAGACCGTGGGCGAGCTGCGCAAGCTGCTGGACGATGACGAGATGGATATCGCGGTGTCGGTGAGTGAGACCAAGGTCCGCTTTGCCACACCCGATATAACGCTAACCTCCAAGGTGATCGACGGTACATTTCCTGACTACACCCGTGTTATCCCGCAGGGGAATACAAGGCGGCTCGAGGTGGACGCCTCGGAGTTCGCTAAGGCTGTGGACCGGGTTGCTACCGTCAGCTCGGAGCGCTCGCGCGCGGTCAAGCTGCAGCTGGACGAAGACAAACTGGTCCTGTCGGTGAATGCACCTGATAGTGGAGCTGCGGAAGAGGAACTGGCTGTTGCCTATGGCGACGAACGGCTCGAGATCGGGTTCAACGCAAAGTACCTGCTGGAGATCGCCAGCCAGGTGGATCGCGAAAACGCGGTGTTCCTGTTCAATTCCTCGGGGGATCCGACCCTGATGCGCGAAGGCAATGATCAGAGCGCGGTCTACGTGGTCATGCCGATGCGCGTCTGATCGCGCTGACGCGCGATGCCTCCGGCGGAGGTATTTTCGAACAGAAGAAGGGAGGGGTCATGGCATTGGCCCTGACCGCAATCACGATCTCGCATTTCCGGTCGCATCGATTGCTGCGGCTCAGCCTGGACGAGCGGCCCGTGGCGATCCATGGGCCCAACGGGGCGGGCAAGACTAACATTCTTGAGGCGGTGTCGATGTTTTCGCCCGGGCGCGGTATGCGCCGGGCCAGCGCCGCCGAGATGACCCGGCGCCCCGAGGCGCTGGGTTGGAAGCTGAGCGCCGAGCTTGTCGCGGGGCATCAGCGCCACGAGATCGAAACCTGGTCCGAAGGCGGCGCCGCGCGGCAGGTGCGCATCGACGACAAGGCGGCCAGCCAGGTGGCGCTGGGGCGGTTGGTGCGGATGGTCTGGCTAGTACCCTCGATGGACCGTTTGTGGATCGAGGGGCCAGAGGGACGGCGGCGCTTTCTGGACCGGATGACCATGAGTTTCGAGCCCGATCATGCCGAGGCTGTACTGACCTATGAAAAGGCCATGCGCGAGCGCAACCGTCTGCTTCGTGAACAGGTGCGGGACGCCCATTGGTATCTGGCGCTGGAAACCCAGATGGCGGCGGCTGGACACCGAATTCACGCTGCGCGCCAGAGCGCCCTGACCGCGTTGGCCGCAGCGCAGACCCAGGCCGAAACCGCCTTTCCTACCGCCGATCTTGAGTTGACCCAGACCGAAGGTGCGCTGCCCGAAAGCGAGAGCGATCTGCGCGAGGCATTGGCCGAGAGCCGGTTTCGCGATCTGGCTGCAGGGCGCACATTGGTGGGGCCGCATCGTAGCGATCTGTACGGTGTCTATGCCGCCAAGGGGGTGCCCGCCAGCGACTGTTCGACCGGCGAACAAAAGGCGCTGCTAGTTTCGCTGATCCTGGCCAACGCACGCGCGTTGGCCGAACAGGTGGGATCACCGCCGGTGTTGCTCTTGGATGAGATCGCGGCCCATCTGGATGCGGGGCGCCGCGCGGCGCTTTATGACGAGATCTGTGCGCTGGGCGCGCAGGCCTGGATGACGGGCACCGGGCCGGAACTGTTTTCCGAACTGGGCGCGCGGGCGCAGACCATTGCGCTGATCGAGCACAACGGCGAGTCGGAGATTGTAGAGACATGACGCTGTCGGCAATTGACCTGATACTTTATGCGGGGGCGGTTTTCGTGCTGTTCCTGACGCCTGGGCCGGTTTGGCTGGCATTGACCGCGCGCACCCTTTCTGGCGGGTTTCAAGCCGCCTGGCCGCTGACCCTGGGCGTGGTGGTGGGCGACAGCCTTTGGCCGGTTCTGGCGGTTCTGGGCATCGGCTGGATCACGGCTGCCTCGACCCAGATCGCGCTGGTGCTCAAGGTGGTTGCAGTGCTGGTCTTTGTCACTTTGGGGATCGTCACGATCCGAAACGCCGACCGAACCATCGCCAGTGACAGCCGGTTGACCCGGCCTAGTATCTGGGCCGGGTTTCTGGCGGGGTTGGTGGTGATCCTGGGCAACCCCAAGGCGGTGCTGTTCTATATGGGAATCTTGCCGGGTTTCTTCGATCTGGCGAACGTCACCACCACCGATATCGTTGCCATCGTGGCGGTGTCGCAGGTGGTGCCGCTGGTGGGCAATCTGATGCTGGCGGCTTTTGTCGATCGGGTGCGGCGGGTGTTGAGCTCGCCCCGTGCGCTCAGGCGGATGAACTTGATGGCGGGTGGCATGCTGATCGTGGTCGGGTTGATCCTGCCCTTTACGTGATCAGCCAAGCTGCCAGAAAGGGATAGAGCGCCTCGGCTGGCGTGCCGGTGGGCTGACCGCCCTGACAGAAGCGGATCGCGATAACCTGGTTGAGGAAGGCCTGAATGCCCTCGGCCAAAAGGGCAGGGGGATGATCGCCGCGAACTGTGCCCGCCGCTTGCATGCTCACGATCCAACCCGCCCAAAGGTCGATCTGACGGTAAAAGCCCTGGGTCACAATCTCATCCCGCTCGGCCCCGGTCGAGCCGGAATAGCGAAGCAACAGATCAAAGATCACCCGGTCGCTGGCGACAAAGTCGAGCAGGGGCACCAGACGTTCCATCAATTGCGGCAGATCGGCGGGTGGGGCGGCGTTCTCCATCTCGTCGATGAGGCGCATCACCTCGGCCCCGATCAGAACGGCGAGCAATCCGTCCTTGTCGCTGAAATGCGAAAACAGCGTACCCTTGGCAACGCCGGCGGCCTCGACCACATCCTCGACCCGCAATCCGGCATATCCCTGAGCGTCAACCAGGCGCGCGGCTTCGGCCAGCAGGCGGGCGCGGGTTTCCAGGCGGCGTTTTTGCGGTGGGCGGGCCATGGCTGTCCTTTCAAAAAAATGACCATGGTCAAAAATAAATATTGACCTTGGTCAATTTCTGTATATTTAAATTGACCAAGGTCACTTTTGCAGAGGAAACAGGAAAATGTCCACACGTAAAATCATCATTCTCAACGGTCACCCGGGTCAGTCGTCGCTGTCGAAATCGCTAAGCGAAGCATATGCAAGCGCGGCCCGCGAAAGCGGCCATCAGGTGCGCTATCACGATCTGTCCCAGATGCGGTTCGACATGGATTACGGCGAGGGCGGCTACAAGAACACCAAACCGCTGGAGCCTGAATTGGAGGCGTTTCTGGCCGATCTGGAATGGGCCGAACACGTGGTGCTGGCGACGCCGCTCTGGTGGGGGGCGATCCCGGCCAAGCTGAAGGGGCTGTTCGACCGTTCACTGTTGCCGGGGCGGGCCTTTGACACTCGGAACACCAATTTCATGGGGGTTCCAGCGCCGCTGCTCAAGGGGCGCACGGCGCGGGTGCTGATGACATCGGACACGCCGGCGATGTTGTTGGGGCTGTTTTACTCGAACGCGATCAAGAAAGTTCTGGCCCGACAGATCCTGGGTTTTGTCGGGATCAAGCCGGCCCGCTTCTCGACATTTGCCCCCGCCACCGGTGCCGAGGGCGACCGGGTCCAGAAATGGCTGCGCAAGGCCGCGCAGATGGGTGCAAAAGCGGCCTGAAACAATTGCTGAAAATCAGGCCCGGGCCGTGACATTCCCCTGCGGGTTTCGTATAAAATCACAAAAATACGAAGGAAGGCGCGAATGTCCGAAATCGAGCAACCCGGAAATGAGTACGGTGCCGATTCCATCAAAGTTCTCAAGGGCTTGGAGGCCGTGCGCAAGCGGCCCGGGATGTATATCGGTGACACCGATGACGGCTCGGGCCTGCATCACATGGTTTATGAGGTCGTCGACAACGGTATCGACGAGGCGCTTGCGGGCCATGCCGACCACGTGACGGTGAAAATTCACGCCGACAGCAGCGTTTCCGTCGCCGATAACGGTCGTGGGATTCCGGTGGATATCCACGCCGAAGAGGGGGTCTCGGCCGCCGAGGTGATCATGACCCAGCTGCATGCGGGCGGCAAGTTCGACAGCAACTCCTACAAGGTGTCGGGCGGTCTGCACGGCGTGGGTGTCTCGGTGGTGAACGCGCTCAGCGACTGGCTGGAATTGCGTATCTGGCGCCACGGCAAGGAGCATGTCGCCCGGTTCGAGCGGGGCGATACGGTCGAACATCTGCGGGTGGTCGGAGAGTGCGGCGACCGCACAGGGACCGAGGTTCGCTTCCTTGCCTCGACCACAACATTCTCGAACCTCGACTATGTGTTCGAGACGCTGGAAAAACGCCTGCGCGAACTGGCCTTCCTGAACTCGGGCGTGCGCATCATCCTGATCGACGAGCGCCCGGCCGAGCGGCTGGAAACCGAGCTGTTCTACGAAGGCGGCGTGCGCGAGTTTGTCAAGTATCTGGACCGCTCGAAAACGCCGGTCATGCCGGTGCCGATCTATTTCAAGGGCGAGCGCGACGATATCGGCGTCGAGATCGCGATGTGGTGGAACGACAGCTATCACGAGACGGTACTGCCCTTTACCAACAACATCCCGCAGCGCGATGGCGGCACCCATGTCGCAGGTTTTCGCGGTGCCCTGACGCGCACCATCAACAACTATGCTCAATCAAGCGGCATTGCGAAAAAGGAGAAGATCAACTTTACCGGTGATGATGCGCGCGAGGGGCTGACCTGTGTGCTGTCGGTGAAGGTACCCGATCCGAAATTCTCATCCCAGACCAAGGACAAGCTTGTCTCGTCCGAGGTGCGTCCGGCGGTCGAAAACCTGGTGAACGAGAAACTGGCCGAGTGGTTCGAGGAGAACCCGAACGAGGCCAAACAGATCGTCGGAAAGATCATCGAGGCCGCGCTGGCCCGCGAGGCCGCCCGAAAGGCGCGTGAATTGACCCGGCGCAAGACAGCGATGGATGTGAACTACCTCGCTGGCAAGCTCAAGGATTGTTCTGAAAAGGACCCGTCCAAGACCGAAGTGTTCCTGGTCGAGGGTGACAGCGCCGGCGGGTCGGCCCAGACGGGGCGCGACCGTCGCACGCAGGCGGTGCTGCCCCTGCGCGGCAAGATCCTGAACGTGGAGCGGGCGCGGTTCGACCGGATGCTGGGCAGTCAGGAAATCGGCAACCTGGTGATGGCGCTGGGTACCGGTATCGGGCGTGATGAGTTCAATATCTCGAAGCTGCGCTACCACAAGATCGTCATCATGACCGACGCTGATGTCGACGGCGCGCATATCCGCACCCTGCTGCTCACCTTCTTCTACCGGCAGATGCCGGAACTGATCGAAGGCGGCTATCTCTACATTGCGCAGCCGCCGCTCTATAAGGTCGCACGCGGCAAGTCCGAGGTTTATCTCAAGGATCAGGCGGCGCTGGATGACTATCTGATCCAGCAGGGCGTCGAGGGCGCGGTACTGAAGCTTGGCAATGGCGAAGAGATCGTCGGCCAGGATCTGGCCCGTGTGGTGGACGAGGCGCGGCAGCTGAAACGCGTGCTCGACGCCTTCCCGACCCATTATCCCCGCCATATCCTGGAACAGGCCGCCGTGGCCGGTGCCTTTGTCGCCGGAGCGGTCGACGCCGACCTGCAAGGTGTGGCCGACAAGGTTGCCGCGCGGCTCGACCTGATCGCGCTGGAGTATGAGCGCGGTTGGCTGGGCCGGATCACTCAGGATCACGGTATCCGGCTGGCCCGCATCCTGCGCGGCGTCGAAGAGGTGCGGACGTTGGACGGCCCGATGCTGCGCTCGGGCGAGGCGCGCAAGACCGGCAGCTTTACCCGCAGCCTGCAGGAGATCTATACCCAGCCCGCGATGTTGGTGCGCCGCGACCGGACGCAGGCGATCCACGGCCCGCTGACCCTGCTCAAGGCGATCCTGGACGAGGGCGAAAAGGGCCTGACGCTGCAACGTTACAAGGGGTTGGGCGAGATGAACCCCGAACAACTGTGGGAAACAACGCTGGATCCCGATGCGCGCACATTGTTGCAGGTGCGGGTCAATGACTTGGTCGAGGCCGACGACATCTTTACCAAGTTGATGGGGGATTCCGTCGAACCACGCCGCGAGTTCATTCAGCAGAACGCGCTGAACGTCGAAAACCTCGATTTCTGATTCTATTGTTCGGGTGCCCCGTAGCGATGCTGGGCATCCGAATGCTAGAAATGCGCGCTTGGTTAAGATGTCTTTCTTAGCTCGAGAAAGAGAAGGCAATCCGAGCCTGTTGCATACTAGATGAATCGCGAAATGGGGCTGTGGCGGGTTATTACCATGCAACAGATTTGTCGAGATTGGTGTTCAATCTTGAAGAGCTTACCTGCCATCGGCTCCATGCCGGGGATAATCTGGAAACCAGGTCGGTGTTGGGCTGAGGCATAAACTAAGAACAACAAAGGCGCCCGAGGGCGCCTTGTTTTATTGGTCGGAGTGAGAGGATTCGAACCTCCGGCCCCTGCCTCCCGAAGACAGTGCTCTACCAGGCTGAGCTACACTCCGACCGTGGCGGGTGATCTATACCTGCCCCGGACGACATGCAAGAGGGATTCCGCCGCAGCAGTTTGAAAAACATCGACTTGTCCCGGCGCCGATCATTGGCAAGACTGCGGGTCCGGAGAGGGTCCGCAGAGCTCGGGAAATGGTGGGAAATCTCTTTTACCTGATTGGTGGCATCGGCATGTTCCTGCTGGGAATGGAGTTGATGACTACTGCCTTGCGCGATGCGGCGGGGAGTCAGTTGCGCGGCGTGCTGACGCGCTTCACCACCACGCCGCTACGCGGTGTGATGACCGGCGCCGCCGCAACCGCCGTGGTGCAATCGTCCAGTGCCACGACAGTCATGACGGTGGGGTTTGTCGGGGCCGGGCTGATGACGATGCCGCAGGCATTGGGCATTCTCTACGGGGCCAATATCGGCACCACGGCCACCGGCTGGCTGGTGTCGCTGTTGGGCTTCAAGCTCAAACTTGGCAATCTGGCGCTACTGCTGTTGTTTCCGGCAGCCCTTGCCGATCTCCTGGCGCGTGGAGCGCTGGCACGGGCCGGACGCACGGTCGCGGGATTGTGCTTGTTGCTGATCGGGCTCGACCTGATGCAATCGGGGGCAAGCGACCTGACTTCGTTTCTGACGCCCGAAAGCCTGCCGGGAAGCGGGCCCGGAGGATTGCTCCTACTCGTGGGATTGGGGGCAGCGGTGACCATCGTCATGCAATCGTCCAGCGCGGCGATGGCGTTGGCGCTGGTGATGCTGTCGGGGGGCGCGATCACGCTGTTGCAGGCAGCCGCAATCGTGATCGGCATGAATATCGGCACCACCTTTACCGCTGTTCTGGCCTCGACCGGTGGCTCGGTGCCGATGCGGCAGACCGCGTTGGCGAACCTGATCTTCAACATCGTGACCTCGGTCCTGGCCTTTCCCATGTTGCTTCTTCTGCGCCCGGTCTTCGATGACGCGACGCAGTTGGGTGACGATCTGAGCGTTCTGCTGATTTTTCACACCGGGTTCAATCTGGTTGGAACGGCGCTGTTCCTGCCGCTGACCGGGCGCTTTGCCGGGCTGGTGGCGCGGCTCTTGCCCGAACGCGAGACCGAACAGCTGTTCGTTGCCGACCGCAGCCTGCTCAAGGACGCAAACGCCGCGTTGCTGGCGGCACAGTCCGGCGCGCGGACAATTGCCGAACGGTTGTTTCTCGCTCTGGGTGCCGGCTTGGCCCCCGCGCCCGATTACCGGCGCATCGCGGCACTGACGCCGTGCACGCGCGCGCTCGAGGATCTACGTGCCTTTCTGTCCGAGATCCGGCTGCCACCCGATCGCGCACAGGATATCGAGACCTTTTCGGACATCCTGCACCAGATCGACCATCTGACCCGGCTGCTGGATCGGGCGCGGCAGACCGGCAATATCGACACCCTGCTGCATGACAGGTTGTTGCGGCGCTCTGCCCTTGGGGCCGGGGCGGCGCTGCGGCGCTCTGGCGGGGCAGTGGGCGGGGTGCCCGAAGGAAAGCGGCTGGAGCGGCTGCGTCTCTTGATCGCCGCGCGACGCAAGCGCCATCGCCGGGCGATGATGCTGGGCGAACATGCGGGGCTGTTTGCGCTGGACCAGGTTTTTGCCCATACCGACGCGATGCGCTGGCTGGACCGGGTATTGCACCATGCCGAACGGGTGGCGCATTACCACCGCGCGGCGGCGGCACGATTGCCCGCGGCAGACGCGCCGCCGCGGGCAGAAACGGATTAGAGGCTGGCGTCGAGTTTCGCCAGGATCGCCGCCCCCATCTCGGTGGTCGAAACCGGGGTCACGCCCTCTTCGCCCAGCAGGTCGGCGGTGCGTACACCGTCGGCCAGAACCTGTTCGACTGCCGCTTCAAGGCGATCGGCCTCGGCACCCTGGTCAAAGCTGTAGCGCAGCGCCATCGCAAAACTGAGGATACAGGCGATCGGGTTGGCCTTGCCCTGGCCCGCGATATCAGGGGCCGAGCCGTGCACGGGTTCATACAGCGCCTTGGGACGCCCGTTGGCCATCGGTGCGCCCAGTGAGGCCGAGGGCAGCATGCCCAGACTGCCGGTCAGCATCGCGGCGCAGTCCGACAGGATGTCGCCGAACAGGTTGTCGGTCAGGATCACGTCGAACTGTTTCGGCGCGCGGACCAGCTGCATGGCACCGTTGTCGGCATACATGTGGCTGAGTTCGACCTCGGGATAGTCCTTGGCCACGCGGGTCACCACCTCGCGCCACAGGATGCCCGATTCCATCACGTTGGCCTTTTCCATCGAGCACAGCTTCTTGCTGCGGCGCATCGCCAGTTCGAAGGCCGAACGCGCGACCCGTTCGATCTCGCTTTCGGTATAACGCTGGGTGTTGATGCCCACCCGTTCGTTGCCCTCTTCGAAGATGCCGCGCGGCTCGCCGAAATAGACACCCGAGGTCAGCTCGCGCACGATCATGATATCCAGACCGGCAACGATGTCCTTTTTCAGCGACGAGAAATCGGCCAGCGCGTCGAAACACTGGGCCGGGCGCAGGTTGGAGAACAGGTCCATCTCCTTGCGCAGACGCAGAAGGCCGCGTTCGGGTTTGACGCTGAAATCGAGATCGTCGTATTTCGGGCCACCCACGGCGCCCAGCAGCACGGCATCGACCTCTTGCGCCTTGGCCATGGTCTCGTCCGCCAGCGGCACGCCATGCACGTCATAGGCGGCACCGCCGACCAGATCCTCGCTGACGTCGAAATTCAGGCCGCGCTTGTCGCCGAACCAGCCGATGATCTTGCGCACTTCGGCCATGACTTCGGGGCCAATTCCGTCACCGGGCAGGATGAGGAGCGAGGGATTGGACATGGAACTCTCCTTGCGTTTCGTCGCAAAGGCCCTAGCGCGCCAGAGGCGGGCGGTCAATGTGGCGCGGGTCATCTGCGCTGTCCTGACAGGGGAAAACCGGGGATCAAAGGGGCGCGGCCAGCAAGCCTTCGGCCAAGAGGTCCCAGACCCGGCGGATCCGGGGCGTCAGCCGCATCGCTTGCGGTGCGGCGAGCCACATTTCGAGCGGTGGCACCGGCAGGTCAAAGGGCAGCACTTCGACCAGCGGATCGGCGGCGACGATGCTGCGCTGGCCAAAACCGATGCCGCACCCGGCCCGGATCAACTGCCAATAGGCGCTCTGATTGTCGCAACGGATGGCAAAGCTGTGCCGTGTCGCCGGCCAGCCCAGCGCCTGCATCGTCTTGACGATGATCGGGTCCGCGTCATAGCCCACCAGATCGAAATCGAGAAGGTCCTCGGCCCGCGCGGGACGACCCTTGCGCTCCAGATAGCTGGTGGCGGCGCAGGCGCAGAGCGGTATGTCACCGATATGCCGGGCAACGATATCCACCTGCCGGGGCCGGTACATGCGCACGGCGATATCGGCGGCGCGAAACAGCAGGTTCTCGGTGGTGTCGCTGGGCACCAGCTCCAGCTCGATCGCGGGTTCGGCGGCCCGGATACTCGCCAGGATCGGCGGCAGGATATGATGCGAGGCAAAGACAGAGGCGGTGATGCGCACGGTGCCTGCCAGCGATTGCGATTGCCCGGCGGCGGTGACCGAAATCGCCGTCATCGCCCGATGCGCCTGTTGCGCCAGCGGCAGGATCCGGGCGCCGTCCGCGCTCAGCTTCAGGCCGCGCGCGTGCCGATCGAACAGCGACAGGCCCAGCGCCTGCTCCAGCGCCTGCACATGTCGGCCCAATGTGGGTTGACTGCGGTCGAGCTGCCGCGCCGCCGCTGACAAAGTGCCGGTCTCGGCCACAGCCAGAAAGCTCTGGATCAGGGACCAGTCACCAATATCTGAAAGCTCATCCATTCATTGATGAATACATGATCTACGTTTTTGGGCAATTCTCTCGATACATTTGAATGACTATTTGAATAGGAACAGTGATGGAGAGCCAGCATGACACAGACAGTTCTTGTTCTCGGGGCCTCGGGCCGGTTCGGGCGCAACGCGGCCGAGGCTTTTGGGCGGGCGGGTTGGACCGTACGTTCGTTTGATCGAAAGCGCGAAGACCTGGACATTGCCGCACGCGGTGCCGAGGTGATCGTGAACGCCTGGAACCCGCCCTATCCCGATTGGGCCGCCACGGTTCCCGGCCTGCATGCACGGGTGATCAAAACAGCGCAAGCGACGAACGCCACGGTGATCATCCCCGGAAATGTCTATGTTTTTGGCCCCAACACTCCGGCTCCCTGGGGGCCTGACAGTCCGCATGCCGCGACCAATCCGCTGGGCCGCATTCGCATCGACATGGAGGCCGCCTATCGCGCCTCGGGCGTTCGTACCATCGTCCTGCGGGCGGGCGATTTCCTCGATACCTGCGCCTCGGGCAACTGGTTCGATCAGGTGATGATCAAGCGGCTCGACAAGGGCCGGTTCATCTATCCGGGCGATCCCGACATAGCACATGCCTGGGCCTATCTGCCCGATCTCGCCCGCGTCACCGTTACCCTGTCCCAGCAGCGCGAGACGCTGCCGGTGTTCTGCGATCTCACCTATCCCGGCTACACGCTGACAGGTCGCCAGATAGCGGCCGCACTGGAGCAGGTAACGGGCCGACGCATCACGCTCAAGCGCATGAACTGGCTGCCCTTGCATCTGGCCCGGCCCGTCTGGCCGATGGCGCGTTCACTGCTGGAGATGCGCTATCTCTGGAGCACACCGCACAGTCTGGACGGGGCCGCGTTTGCAAAGGTTCTGCCGACGTTTGTGCCAACACCGTTCGAGCAAGCGCTTGCTTCTGCGATCCCTGTCGAGCTACTCGCGGATCAGGTCCACCCAGACCAGGCGGTGGCGGCTGGCCTGTGACACCAGGCCTGCGCTCGGGTCATCCGGCGCTGGCCAGATCACACCCGATCCCGTCACGCGCCAATGGATCGAAGGCAGCACGTAATCGACCCGGAACCTGCCTATACCGGGCCAATCGACCGTGTCCTGTGCATCCGGCCCCCTGTGACCCTGAGAACCCGCCTTAGCGGCGCCGGGACTTACTGGCGCCGGGTCCTGTAGCCGGGGGTCAGTCAGAAGTGTTTCGATGGCGCCATGGTGGCCCTCGCCATCCTGCGGATCTAGATTGGCGCCCCCGGCCAGCACAAAGGGGAGGTCCGGCATCGTCCCGACCGCGCCATCCAACAGCAGTTGCCAGAAGCGGGTTTCGTCCCGGTTGCGCAGCCCGTTGCGGTCTTCGGGCCCGTCAAAGACCGGCGGCCCGGCCTGATAGGTCAGCAGCACCATCCACCCCTGATCGGTGTCGATCGGAACCAGCCAGTGCCCGGTCGAGGCCAGGCGCTGGACTGCTTGCGCCTCGGCCGTGGGGAAGGGGTAACCGTTGCTCTCAGGCAAGGTTGCGCCGGGCAGGTCGCGCCAGAGCAAGGCAGAGAAATCTTGTACATTGGCCTGCGCAATAGGGTGACGGGACAG
Organism: Ruegeria pomeroyi; assembly: GCF_021405525.1. Taxonomy (GTDB): domain Bacteria; phylum Pseudomonadota; class Alphaproteobacteria; order Rhodobacterales; family Rhodobacteraceae; genus Ruegeria_B; species Ruegeria_B alba. Next base: position 32,555 of record NZ_JAGQAG010000001.1, on the reverse strand, counting down.
GATCGCAATACCACCCTGACCGCTGAAGCGGCCATAGCCCTGCGCATCACCCGGGCCGCCGATCCGTCCGTCGCCATCCAGGTCCAAGTTGATGGCGCGGCCACTATTGGGTTGGGCGGCAAATCTGTGTGCCATCTCCCATCCGGCGGCGGCCAACTGCACGGCCAGCGCATCCAGCGCCCGGCCTTCGTGATCCCAATCCAGCCCTTGAAGCGCAAGGATATCGGGGCGGGCAAACGCGATCACCGATACTACCGCGGCGACCTGCGTGTCGCGGCCACCGGCAATATCGCGCAGCATAAGCCCGGGCCCCTTACGGCTGAGTTCGGTGTTGAACGTCGCCACCCGCAGCGCCTCGGCCGTCGCCGCAACCGGCAACAGACACAGGACCGCCAGGGCGGCTAGCCGGATCATGCGGTCTGCATCGCCTCGGCGTTGGAATAGACGCGACGGCGTTTTTCCTCGATCAACTCTGCGATCCGTATCATCGCTAATCCCCGCATGATCATAGACGCTGGCAGGAATGCCCAGGCGCTCATAGTCCAGATCAGCGTTTGCGGACTGTACAGGTTGATCGGATCAAATATGTCGGAGGCCATCTTGACGATGGCAGGAATGAGAAATGGCAACAGGACGCCTAGGATCATGTTGATCCGGCCGTCACGTTGCAGCCGCGCGACGACATCGCCGCCCGTAGTCGGATCGAACAACGGCAGGTTGATCCAGACGTTGAATGCCCCGTTGCCGGTGGGCCAGCCGCGGATGCGCACTGCAACCCAGAAGGCAAAAACTGTCAGCAATGCAATCACATAGGCGACAGCCGCCGCCACGCGTACACTGTACACCAGATCGACTCCAGCGCCCTGCGGCAGCATCAACACCACCAACCGTACCGGCGAATAGGGGAAATCGATCAGATGTGCGACAAGCAGGCCAAATCCCGAAAACAGCGCGGTGATATTGGTCGGATCAATACGATCTTTGCTGATCAGGGTGAGCATGGTTATCATGGTCATAAGGGCAATGAACCGCATCCGGTTCAGCGGCGGCGCATCCCTGAATTCGATGAAACTGGGAAAGGTCGAGTTGTACTCAGCAAAGGTCAGCACAAAACCGAGGATCGCCAGAAGGACGACGATCTCGGTCGATGTCGTGGCCGCGCTGGGCAAATAGAGCGCCGGAATCACGACGACAAGCGCCACCAAGATTCCGCGCAGAGCCGCGCCTGTGATGCGTGCAATCACTGTCCGATCCCTTCAAACTGGACAGGCCGATGCGTTGCCGAGCCTTTGTTCCAACTTGAGTCCACCCGGTTGGGCGGAGTGCCTCATTTTGGCCCCATTTGTGCCGTTATTCGGCCATTCACTCAAGTCACCGAGTCACGAGACCCCCGATTTAAGGCAAAAACATGGCTTAACTGGTGCCTTCTTGCATCAGAGATGGTGTAATTTTTTGGCAAGTTATCCGAGGTGACCACATTTTGTGGTTGCGCGATCCGCGATCACTAATGAGCGATGTAATACTGGTTCTAGAATTGAAAACGGAGCTGTATCAACCGGATACAGCCCCGCGGTTCAGCGATCGAAAAGGGATCAGACCCAGGGACGCGACTGTGCCGCCTGCGCTTCGAACGCATCAATTGCCGTCGCCTTCTCCATGGTCAGACCGATATCGTCGAGGCCATTGAGCAGGCAGTGCTTTTTGAAGGCGTCGACTTCGAACGGGATCACCTCTCCATCCGAGGTGGTGATCTCTTGCGCTTCCAGGTCCACGATCATGCGGGCATTGGCGCCCTTCTCGGCATCCTTCATCAGCAAATCGACCTGCTCCTGCGGCAGGACGATGGGCAGGATGCCGTTCTTAAAACAGTTGTTGAAGAAGATGTCGGCGAACGAAGTCGAGATCACGCATTTGATGCCGAAATCCTTGATCGCCCAAGGGGCATGTTCACGCGACGAACCGCAGCCGAAGTTGTCGCCGGCCACCAGGATCTCGGCGTCGCGGTATTGAGGCTTGTTCAGCACGAAATCGGGGTTCTCGGACCCGTCGGCGTTATAGCGCATCTCGTCGAACAGGTTCACGCCAAGGCCCGACCGCTTGATGGTCTTGAGAAACACCTTGGGGATGATCATGTCGGTGTCGATGTTGATAAGCGGCATCGGCGCGGCGATGCCCTGAAGTTTTTCGAACTTGTCCATATCCAGTCTCCTGGTTTGGGCCCGGGTTTGATGCGGGCGCTAGATCTCTGAGCGGTGCCGGACCCGCGCAAGCGCGCGGTCCGGCACCAGTTTCAAAGAGTCACAGGCGTGGACGGACAGTCCTCGGTCCCGTGACCCCGGTTACGCGTGTTTTCCCGCGCTGCGCACGAAGAGCGCGGCGAAAATCAGGCCGAAGCGGTTGAAGAGCATCTCGATACCCATCAGGATACCCAGAAGGCTGAGCGCCAGACCGACCCCTGCATTCGCCATGACATAGGCGGCAAGGCCCAGCGACAGGATGCCGGAAATGAGTGTCGGCAAGAACAGACCGGTGCCGCGCATCTGGAACGACAGAATGATCCGGGCGATGCCGCCGGCGGCAAACAGGATCATCACAACCGAGGCCAGCGTCAGCGTGCCTTCGAGCGGGTTCGACAGGAAAGACCAGCCGAGGAACACCATGATGAGACCCATGATGATCGACAGGATCTTGTTGCCTGCCCCTTCGACGGTGAAACCACCCACTGCCTGAAGCCCGCCACCTATCAGCAGCATGATTCCGGTCAGGGTGGTAATGGCCACCGAAGCCATCACCGGCGCGCCCAGGATGATAATCCCGAACACGACCGACAAGAGGCCCAGCAACATCAGTTTCAGCCAGTCACTCATTTCATTCTCTCCCTAGAAATGAAGTATGAGCGAAGCCTACATCATTTCCCGCACATCCGTCAGCTTTCCCGTAATGGCAGCGGCGGCGGCCATCGCGGGGCTGAGCAGGTGAGTACGACCGCCCCGGCCCTGACGACCCTCGAAGTTGCGGTTCGAGGTCGCGGCGCAACGCTCGCCCGGTGCCAGTTGGTCGGGATTCATCGCCAGGCACATCGAACAACCCGCAAGGCGCCATTCGAAACCGGCTTCCTTGAAGATGTCGGCGATGCCTTCCTCCTCGGCCTGGGCGCGGACAAGGCCCGAGCCGGGTACGACCATGGCGCGAATGCCGTCCTTGATCTTTTTCCCTTTCAGGATCGCGGCGGCGGCGCGCAGGTCCTCGATCCGGCCATTGGTGCAGGATCCGATAAAGACGGTGTCGATCTCGATATCCGACAGTTTCTGGCCGGGGGTCAGGCCCATGTATTCGATCGAGCGGCGCGCGGCCTCGACCTTGCCGCCCGTGAAATCCTCGGGGTTGGGGACGGTCGCGGTGATCGGCAGCACGTCCTCGGGCGAGGTGCCCCAGGTCACGACGGGCGCGATATCCTCGCCCTTGATCGTCACCACCTTGTCCCAATGGGCGTCGTCATCGGAATAGAGCGTCTTCCACCAGTTCAGCGCGGCTTCCCACTGGGCGCCCTTGGGCGCATGCGGGCGGCCCTGCACATAGGCAAAGGTCTTTTCGTCCGGTGCGATCAGGCCAGCGCGGGCGCCGCCTTCGATGGCCATGTTGCAGACGGTCATGCGGCCTTCCATCGAGAGGTCGCGGATCGCCTCGCCGCAGTATTCGATGACATAGCCGGTGCCGCCGGCAGTGCCGGTCTTGCCGATCACGGCCAGCGTGATGTCCTTGGCGGTGACGCCCGGGTTCAGCTTGCCGGTGATCTCCACCTTCATGTTCTTGGATTTCTTCTGGATCAGCGTCTGGGTGGCCAGCACATGTTCGACCTCGGAGGTGCCGATGCCATGGGCCAGCGCGCCGAATGCGCCATGGGTGGCGGTGTGGCTGTCACCGCAGACCACGGTCATGCCCGGCAGGGTCCATCCCTGTTCGGGGCCGACGATATGCACGATGCCCTGACGGATGTCCGAGACCGGGTAATAATGGATGCCGAAATCGCGCGCGTTCTTGTCGAGCGCCTGCACCTGGATGCGGCTTTCCTCGGTCATCTGTGCGGGGTCTTCGCGACCCTCGGTGGTGGGCACGTTGTGATCCGGCACGGCGATGGTCTTATCCGGCGCGCGCACCTTGCGGCCCGCCATGCGCAGACCTTCGAAGGCCTGCGGGCTGGTCACCTCGTGGACGAGGTGACGGTCGATATAGAGAAGGCAGGTGCCGTCTTCGGCCTCGTGGGCCAGATGGGCATCCCAGATCTTGTCATAGAGTGTCTTGGGGGACATGTGTCCTCTCCCGTTCTAGAGAAATGGCTGTAAAGACGTGGCTGAACCCGGCCTATAGGCGGGCGAGGACCGAACGGGTCGCGCCAAAGAACCGCTCGCGCAGGCGGGCGCGGTCTTGCAGGTCCATGGTCGGGGCGTCGTGGGGTGTCATTCTGTCCAGATACATGGCCGTCCCGAGTCTCGCAAGGTCTTGCGTTTCCGGCGGCAAGCCTGCCAAGCTGGCGGCGGAGCCTATATATGAACGAAGACATTCTCCCGGCCACGCTGGACGAACTGATCGCGACCCTGCTGACCGAGGGGCACAGGCTGGTTGGTCTTTTCCTGACGCCCGGCTGGCGCCAGTACCAGTTGCTGCTCATCGCGCTGCTGATCGGCGCAGCGCTGCTGCTTTCGCTGCTGACGCGCACCCATTGGGATGCCTGGGCCCGCTCGCGCGAGGGCTGGCCTAAGTGGCGGCTCAGAACGCTGGTGCTGCTGATGCGGCGGCTGTCGCTGCTTTATTTCGTGGCTTTGAGCTGGCTGACCTATTTGGTCATGCAACAGATGACCTGGCCTTCGCGCAGCTATGTGATCGGGGTGGTGGCGACTCTGGCCACGGCGCTGCTGGTGATCGCGCTGGTGGCGCGGGCGGTGCGCAATCGCACCATCCGGCTGGTCTTCCGCTGGTCGATGTGGGTCTATGCCACGCTGGTGGCACTGAATCTGACCGACGATGTGGCCCGCTTCCTCGATGGCATATCGATCGAGATCGGCGCGCTGCATATCTCGGTACTGGGAGTGATGAAGGCGGTGCTGCTGGTCGGCGCGTTGCTGGTACTGGTTCGGCTGGCGTCGCAGGGCGCATCGAACGCGCTGGCCCGCAACGACGATATCTCGCCCTCGATGCAGGTGCTGTTGGCCAAGGCAGTGCAGGTTCTGCTCTATGGCTGGGTCTTCATCGTTGCGATCCGCACCTTGGGGTTCGACCTGACCGGGCTGGCCTTTCTGTCGGGTGCCATCGGTGTCGGCATCGGCTTTGGCCTGCAAAAGGTGGTGTCGAACCTGATCTCAGGCATCATCATTCTGATGGACCGCTCGATCAAACCGGGGGACGTGATCTCGCTGGGCGAGACCTTTGGCTGGATCAATGCGTTGGGCGCGCGCTATGTCTCGGTGGTCACGCGCGACGGGCGCGAATACCTGATCCCGAACGAGGATCTGATCACCAGCCAGGTGGTGAACTGGTCGCATTCGGACCAGTTTGTCCGGCTCGACCTGAATTTCGGTACCAGCTATGGCGACGACCCGCACAAGGTGCGCGCGGTCGCCATTGCCGCTGCGCGGTCCGTCGGGCGGGTCCTGGCCGGAAGCGGGCGCGACCCGGTCTGCCATGTCGTTGGCTTCGGCGACAGCAGTGTGGACTACGTGCTGCGCTTCTGGATCACCGACCCGACCGCTGGTTTGACCAATATTCGCGGCAATGTGTTCCTGGCACTCTGGGATGCGTTCCAGGCCGAGGGTATCTCGATTCCCTTCCCGCAACGCGAGGTTCGGATGCTGGAGGATGCGGCCACGCCTGTCCCGGCAGCCGGACAGGGTGGTGCCGATTGACCCCAGTACCATGCATACCGTATGGCGATTCATTGAAAAGTCACAGACGGGTTGCTAAATTCTACCTGACCCAGCGCCGGGGATCGGTCGGCGCGCCCTATAGGAGGACGATGTCCTGTTACCTCATACAGAGGCGGCCATGCCCGCCCATGCAGGGGCCAAAATGATGGCCCAAGGCACTTATACCAGCGAACAGCTGCTGGACCGCATTCTGACCTCTCTCAACGATGACAAGGCCGAAGACCTCGTGCAGATCGACCTGCGGGGCAAGACCTCGATGGGCGATTACATGGTCATCGCCTCGGGACGGTCGACCCGTCAGGTCTCGGCCATGGCCGAGAAGCTGGTGCAGCGGCTGAAGGAAGATTTCGGCCTCAACTCCAAGATCGAGGGCAAGGATGCCGGCGACTGGGTGTTGATCGATACCGGCGATGTGATCGTGCATATCTTCCGCCCGGAAGTGCGCGAGTTCTATCAGCTGGAAAAGATGTGGATGCCGCAGGGCGCCAAGACATCGGCCAACTAAAGGCGTCCGCCCGGCCCTGATCCCGGGGCCGGTGGGCGAATGACCCATGCGTGTCAGCATCCTCGCGGTCGGCCGTTTGCGGGCCGGACCGGAAAAATCCCTGATCGACGACTACCTGACCCGGTTCGACAGAACCGGTCGCGCGCTGGGCCTGGGGCCCGCGCGCGTGATCGAGGTCGAAGACAAGAAGAATGCCGGCATGGGCGCCGAGGCGGCACTGCTGCGCAAGGCGATGCCGTCGGGCGCGGTTCTGTGCACCCTGGACGAGCGTGGCAAACAGCTATCCTCGCCAGATTTCGCGGACAGGCTGGCCAACTGGCGCGACACGGGCCGTCAGGATCTGGCGCTTGTGATCGGCGGCGCCGATGGGATTGATCCCGGCTTGCGGGCCGAGGCGGATTTCTCGATCTCTTTCGGCGCGATGGTCTGGCCGCACATGCTGGTTCGGGTGATGCTGGCCGAGCAGCTTTACCGCGCCGCGACCATCCTGGCCGGCAGCCCCTATCATCGGGTGTGAGCTATGGCAGAGCTGTTGATCGTCTATCACTCGCGCACCGGCGGCAGCCGCCAGATGGCCGAAGCCTGCGCCGCGGGCGCTGAGGACGAGATCGCCACAACGCTGCTGACGGCCGAGGCGGCAGGCCCTGAGGACCTGCTGCGCGCCAGTGGCTATGTGTTCTGCTGCCCCGAGAACCTGGCGGCGATCTCGGGCGTGATGAAGGATTTCTTTGACCGCTGCTACTACCCCGTTCTGGAACGGATCGAGGGGCGTGCCTATGCGCAGATGATCTGTGCCGGATCGGACGGGCAGAACGCCGCCCGGCAGGTGGCGCGCATCGCCACCGGCTGGCGCCTGAAAGAGGTTCAGCCGCCGCTGATCCTGTGCACCCATGCGCAAACGCCCGAGGCGATTCTAGCGCCCAAGCACATTCCCGAAGCCGAGCTTGATCAATGCCGCGACCTGGGTCAGGCGCTGGGTGCGGGTCTGGCGATGGGAATGTTCTGATCTGCCGGCGGCCTCTCTGATGTGAGGAAGGTCGCTTGATCTGGCATTGCTCTGCCATGCAGAGCTTTTGTTGAAATGGAGATGAAGCGCGTCAAGCGCCGGATTCATTTTGATTTCCCATCAAGTTACGTTTTCATGCCTGGAGGCAAAGAACGAAAGAGCAGGCTTCATGGAAGATCCAGATACCCAGGGTAACACCTATCGCTTTCTCAAGGCCATGGGTGCCTGCAACAAGGGCGATTTTCCGACCGCGTTTCAATTGCTGACCGAACTTGCGAAGCTGGGAGACAGCGCCGCCCAGAACGCTCTTGGAAACATGTACTGGAGAGGCCTTGGAACACCTCGTGACAAGGCCAAGGCAGAAGACCTGTACCGAATGGCTGCTGAGCAGGGGATACTGTTGAAAAACTCTGCTTGAGCGATGCTTTGGCTGCTGATTCAATTCTCTTGATTTGCAGGAGAGTTGCTGATGATGGGACCGAGGCAAGTTGCGCAGGGTGCGCTGTTCTACGAGTTCAGTATTGAGGATCACGTTCCGACGGATCATCTTTTGCGCGCGATCGACCGGTTTGTAGACCTTGTTGACATGCGCCGACATCTCGCGCCGTTCTACAGTTCAACAGGCAGGCCCTCGGTTGATCCCGAGCTGATGATCCGAATGCTGATTGTGGGCTATGCCTTCGGTATCCGGTCAGAGCGGCGGCTGTGTGAAGAGGTGCATCTGAATCTGGCGTATCGCTGGTTCTGTCGCCTCGATCTGGCCGATCCGGTGCCCGATCATTCCACCTTTTCCAAGAACCGACATGGACGTTTCCGGGACAGCAACCTCTTCCGGCATCTGTTCGAGCAGGTGCTGGCGCGCTGCATTGCCGAGGGACTGGTCGGCGGCGAGAGCTTTGGAGCAGATGCTTCGCTCATCAAGGCTGATGCCAGCCGCTATACGAAGGTGGACTTCTCAGAATGGTCTGCAGCAGACGCTGCAAACCGGGCGGCGCAGGAATACCTTGATACGCTCGATGATGCGGCCTTCGGCGCTGCGACACCGGTAAAGCCGAAGGCGATCTCGCCCGCCGACCCGGCCGCGCGGTTGACTGGAGCCAATGGCGACAGGCCCTTCTTTGCCTACAGCACCAACTACCTGGTCGATCTGGACCATGCGATCATCGTCGATGTCGAAGCGACTGCGCCGATACGTCAGGCGGAAGTGGGTGCCGTGCGAGACATGCTGGTGAGAACCCAAGACCGTTTCGACCTGCACCCATGGCTGCTGGCCGCAGACACGGCCTATGGTGCGGCGGAGATGCTTGGCTGGCTTGTGAAAGAGCAAGGTATCGAACCCCACATCCCGGTCTTCGACAAGTCCGAGCGCAAGGACGGCGCGTTTCCTGCCACCGACTTCACCTACGATCCGGACACCGATGCTTACAAATGTCCCGGCGGGAAGGAGCTGAAGCCGTACTGGCGGAACATCTCAAAGGGGCGCCCGGCGTTCGGCAAGGATGGCTTCAAGAAATACTACGCCCGGAAACAGGAATGCGCGGCGTGTCCGCTGAAGCCCCGATGCACGCCCAACCAGGCGACCCGGAAAATCGCCCGATCCAGGCATGAAGACGCCCGCCAAAAAGCACGGGATATCGCGAAGACCGATGCCTATGTCGTCTCCAGCTACGCCAGAAAGAAGGTAGAGATGCTCTTCGCCCACCTCAAACGCATCATCGGCCTCGACCGCCTCCGCCTTAGAGGACCAAACGGCGCCAAGGATGAGTTCCACCTCGCAGCAACAGTCCAGAACCTCCGCAAACGTGCAAAGCTCAGACCAATCTCGGCGTGAAGAGCCGAGCAGGAAGACTTCAGCCGCTATTTTCGCCGCGCTTACACATCGACTTTTTCAACAGCATCCAGGGGAATGCAGACGCCCAGGTCAATCTTGGCGATATGAAACACAACAAGTACCGGCAAAGCGCACGTTTGCCGCTGATCAGCTTTTCAGATCGGGACGAGGCAGAGGCGGAGAGATGGTACAGACTGGCCGCCGAGCAGGGCAATGCCAGCGGCCAATGCGGATTGGGCACGCTGATCTCCGACGGCGCCTTGTTCAACAAGAGTAAAGCTCGGGAAGCAGCACATTGGTTTCGCCTCGCGGCGGAGCAGGGCAATGCGCGGGCACAGACCGCATTGGCCATTGCCTACTCCATGGGCATTGGCGTGGACAAAGACGAGGCAGAGGCCAAGCGGTGGTATCTGCGTGCCGCCGACCAGGGATACGCCCATGCCCAGACGAACATCGGTGAAATGTATCACTGGGGCACGGACCATGTGCAAAAGGACGCGCAAGAGGCGTTGCGATGGTATCATTTGGCAGCGAGACAAGATTATGCCCAGGCGCAATACCTGATCGGACATATCTATGCGGTAGGTGATAGCGTCCCGAAGAACTGCACCATTGCCTATATGTGGTACCTTATTTCAAACGCGAACGGCTGTAACACGGCAGATTTCCTCGAAGAGATCCAAGACGAGATGACCTATGACGAGATTGTCGAGGCCGAAAAACGCGCGCGCGAACACATGAGCGCCAGTGACCAGCAAAAGGATCAAGGGGTGAGATTTTGAATCCTGGTTCACATGCGCCCGAGAACCTTGTTGCCGTTTGAAATCTGTCTGGTTTCATGCCGAGCGTCTCGTGACCAAGAAAAACCCCGCCGGCCAGGGCCGACGGGGGGAGTGAGAACCAATCGGGATCGGACGGTCAGGCCGCCTGTTTCACGATCAGACTGGGAGAAACGACGTCCAGACCCAGCGCCTCGCCGACCGCGTAATAGGTCAGCTTGCCGGCATGGACGTTCAGACCGTTGAGCAGGTGCACATCGTCGGCGCAGGCCTGTTTCCAGCCCTTGTTGGCCAACGCCAGCATGAACGGCATGGTGGCATTGCCCAGCGCGATGGTCGAGGTGCGCGCGACCGCACCCGGCATGTTGGCCACGCAGTAATGCATGATGCCGTCGACCTCGTAGATCGGGTCGGCATGAGTGGTGGCGCGCGAGGTCTCGAAGCAGCCGCCCTGGTCGATGGCCACATCGACCAGCGCCGCACCCGGCTTCATGGTCGACAGTTGCGCGCGGCTGATCAGCTTGGGCGCCGCGGCACCGGGGATCAGGACTGCACCGATGACCATGTCGGCCTCGGACACCAGCTCGGCGGTGTTGCCTTTGGAGGCATACGAGGTCTTGAACTCGCCACGCATGGTGTCGTCAAGATAGCGCAGACGCGGCAGCGACATGTCCAGTACGGTCACATCCGCGCCCATGCCAGCGGCCACACGTGCCGCATGGGTGCCGACAACACCACCGCCGATCACAACAACCTTGGCCGGGCCCACACCGGGTACGCCACCCATCAGCACACCACGGCCACCATTGGCCTTTTGCAGGGTCCAGCTGCCGACCTGCGGCGCCAGCTTGCCGGCAACCTCGGACATCGGGGCCAGCAGCGGCAGGCCGCCATTGCGGTCGGTCACTGTCTCGTAGGCGATGCAGGTCGCGCCCGAGGCCAGCAGGTCATGGGTCTGGTCCGGATCGGGTGCCAGGTGCAGATAGGTGAACAGCAGCTGGTTCTCGCGCAGCATCTTGCGCTCGATGGCCTGCGGCTCCTTGACCTTGACGATCATGTCGGCGGTGGCAAACACCTCTTCCGCGGTGTCGACGATCCGGGCGCCGGCATCGACATAGGCGGCGTTGTCGAACCCGGCACCGGCACCGGCATTGGTTTCGATGATGACCTCATGCCCGTGCGAGACAGCCTCGCGCGCTGCATTCGGGGTCATGCCGACACGGAACTCCTGAGGTTTTATCTCCTTGGGGCATCCGATTTTCATTTCTGCGTCCTCCGTTCGCAATCTGCCCAAATATGTGGCAGATACGGGAAACAATTTCTGTGAAACTCCACTCGCCATTTCGAGAGTTTTCGGGATATTCTTCGAACTCTGAGCCAAGTGTTGCAAAGGATGTGCGCCAATGAGCCTGGACGCGACAGATCGAAAGATTCTCACCGCCCTTCAGGTGAAGGGCCGGATGTCCAATGCCGAACTGTCCGACAAGGCCAACCTGTCACCCTCGGCCTGTCACCGGCGGGTCCAGCGGCTGGAATCCGAGGGCTATATCCGCAACTACGTGGCCCTGCTGGATGCCCGCAAGATGGGCCTGCCCACCACGGTTTTCGTCGAGATCACCCTGCAAGGTCAGGCCGACGAAGTGCTGGACGCCTTTGAAAAAGCGGTGGCCCGCATCCCCGATGTGCTGGAATGCCACCTGATGGCCGGCACGGCGGATTACATCCTGAAGGTGGTGGCCGAAAACACCGAGGATTTCGCCCGCATTCACCGCCAGCACCTCTCCCGCCTGCCGGGGGTGGCGCAGATGCAAAGCTCGTTCGCACTTCGAACCGTCTTCAAGACAACGGCGCTACCGGTCTGAGCATTGCAGCACCCTTGCATCCGCAAGGAGCAGGCGCATATTTTTGCACCAACAGTGGCCGGTTTTTGATTTCCCGCAACGAAATTGCCATCTGTCTGTGACATGCAAGGGTCATACGCGCCCAGCAAGGGCAGACGGAGCAACTGTATTGAGAGGAGCGCATTTTGACCCATGAATCCGACGACCCCAGCTTGGATTGGCTCGAGGCCGAATTGGAGGATTCGCTGGACGAGGATTTCGAGATCGAATTCAGCGAGCCGATGCTGTCGATGGAAATCCGCCGGATCTACAAGGATCAGCGCCCCGATCTGCTCGACCGTCAGGTCTATTTCCGCAACCTGCTGCGGCTTCAGGCCGAACTGATCAAGCTGCAGGATTGGGTCCAGCATACGAATTCCAAGGTGCTGATCATCATGGAAGGCCGCGACGCGGCCGGCAAAGGCGGGGTGATCAAGCGGATTACCCAGCGGTTGAACCCCCGTGTTGCACGGGTGGTTGCGCTGCCCGCCCCGTCGCGCCGCGAGCAGAGCCAGTGGTATTTCCAGCGCTACGTGCCCTATCTGCCCTCGGGCGGGGAAATGGTGCTGTTCGATCGGTCCTGGTACAACCGTGCCGGGGTCGAGCGGGTGATGGGCTTTGCCACCGAGGATCAGGTCGAACAATTCTTCCAGGACGTTCCCGAATTCGAGCGCATGCTGGTGCGGTCGGGGATCATCCTGCTGAAATACTGGTTCTCAATCACCGACGAGGAACAGCAACTGCGCTTCCTGATGCGGGTACATGACCCGATGAAACAGTGGAAACTCTCGCCCATGGACCTGGAAAGCCGGATCCGCTGGGAACAGTATACCAAGGCAAAGGAAGAGATGTTCGCGCGCACCAACATCCCCGAAGCGCCGTGGTATATCGTCGAGGGCAACGACAAGAAGCGCGAGCGGCTGAACTGTATCGAGCATCTGTTGTCCAAGATACCCTACGAGGACATCCCGCACGAAAAGGTCACGCTGCCCGACCGCCGTTATAACCCCGACTACGAGCGCCAGGTGCTGCCGGACGAGCTCTACGTTCCAAAGGTCTATTGACCCAGAGCGTTTCATTGCCTCGAATGTCCTTGTCAACTCGCGCCATCGCCATAGGCAGATCGGAGCGATCAAACCGGGAGAACGAGCATGTTTCAGGCAAGCAAGGTGGCCATCGTTGGATTGGCATTTGGGGCATTTCTGGCGCCGGCATTTGCGGCGCCGGCACAAGAGGCCGTGGATCGGACCTTCGAACGGATTGCTGCCGGTGTGAGCCGAGCTGGCCTTGAACCGGTTGTCGATATCGACCACGCACGCCTCGCTGCCGAAGCGGGGGTCGAGATGCCGCCCTCTCGGGTCCAACTGTTCTCGGACGCCGCAGTCAACTCGGCCCTGTTGGCGCAGGACCTCAGCACCGGGCTTGATCTGCCGTTCCGGGCGCTGACCTATGCCGGGGCCGACGCGGTGCAGGTTGTCTATACATCCGCCGATTTCCTGAAACGTCGGTATGGCCTCGCCGACACCGAGGCGCTGGCCGGCTTTGATGCCGCGTTGGCCCCCGCGCTTGAGGGGTTGGATGGGGTCGCGCCAGTGCCGGTGCCGACCGAAGGTCTGGCCGACGGTTACGGCATTCTCACCCTGCAAAGCGCCCATGACGTACCTGAAACCGTTGCCCGCCTGCGCGCCATCGTCGCGGCACAATCCGATACCGTCTGGTTCGGCGAGGTCGATTTCACCGCCGAGGCGGCGGCGCTTGGCGTCGATCTGCCGCCCGCTGTGCTGCTGCTCTTTGGCGGACCGGCGCCCGGTGGCGTTGCCATGGCCAAGTTCCCGTCGATCGGCGTCGACGCCTTCTGCCAGAAGCTCTTTGTCCATGCCGCGCCCGAAGGCGGTTCGGTGGTGCTGTTCAACAGTATCGTGGCGCTGGCCGAGCTGCACTACGGCACCTCGGCGCCGCCGCATGCGATGCTGGACGAACGGTTGACCGCGACCTTTGCCAAGGCGCTGGAATAGGCCGGGCAGGGGGCTCTGCCCCCCGCGCCTGCGGCGCTCCCCCCAGAGTATTTTGAGCGAAATGAAGAGGCGGGCGCGTTTAGGGGTCGGTGGCGCCCAGCGTTTCGATATTGTCGAGGATGCGCCGCAGATAGGTGGTGAGCGCGTCGACCTCCTCTGGCGTGAAGCCGTCGAGCAGGCGGCGCTGGCGCTCCAGCGCGCTGTCGAGGATACGGCCATGCATCCGGCGCCCAGCCTCGGTCAGGGTCCAGTGGCGGCGCCGTTCGTCGCCGTCTCGGGCCGCCGCCAGCCCCAGCGTTTCCAGACGTCGCAAAGAGCGGCTCACTGCCGCCTTGTCGATTCCGATGGTGCGCGCGGCATGCGAGACCGAGCTGTCCGGCTCGCGCGTCAGCATCACCAGCATGCGCCAGTCCATGGCGCCGATGCCGAATTCGGACTGGTAATGCCGCGCTGCCGCTCGAGTGAACCGGTTACCGGCAAAGGTGAGCAGGACCGTGGGCGAGCGGGTAAAGCTGAGCGTCGCGGCGGCGGGGCCATCCGCCGTTCCGTCGGGGTGGACAAGGAACAGGTCGTCGGAAAGGTCGGTGGTCATGGGCTCCTGATCCTGATGCCGTTGCACCGTAATGCGTTTGTGTTGACACGACAACAGGCTCTGCGCAGAGTGATCATATGTTGACATGACAACAGGGAGCCGCGCCATGTCGGATGCACCCGTCTACGAGATCGACCCGGGCGCCTTCTGGGCCGATCCCTATCCCGATCTGAAACGGATGCGGGCCGAGGCGCCCATCGCCTATGTGCCGCAACTGGGCGCAACGCTGATTACCCGGCGCGATGACATTTTCGAGCAGGAGAAGCGGGTCGAGGTGTTCTCCTCGGACCAGCCGCAGGGGCTGATGACCGTGCTGATGGGCCAGAACATGATGCGCAAGGATGGCGCGGCGCATATGGCCGAGCGCAAGGCGATCTTTCCCACGGTCTCGCCCAAGACGGTGAAACAGGTATGGACCGCGCAGTTCCGCGCTGCCACCGAGCGGGTTCTGGATGATCTGGCCCCGCGCGGCGCCTGCGACCTGGTGCGCGACTATGCCATGCCGGTCTCGGCCGAGGCGCTCAAGGTGATCACCGGGCTGACCAACATGACCGTCGCCGAGATGGATCGGGTCAGTCAGGGCATGATCGACGGCTGCGCCAATTACGCGGGTGATCCAGCGGTCGAGGCGCGCTGTCACGACTGCACCGCCTCGATCGATGCCCATATCGACGCGATGATCCCGGTGCTGGATGCCGCCCCGGACCATTCGCTGCTCTCGGTCCAGCGCCGCGCGGGCCTCAGCGACGCGCAGACCCGCGCCAATATCAAGCTGGCCATATCCGGCGGCCAGAACGAGCCGCGCGACGCCATCGCCGGCACCGCCTGGGCGGTGCTCAGCCACCCGGAGGCGCTGGCCCGGCTGCGGTCGGGCGCGGTGGCCTGGCTGCGCGCGTTCGAGGAATATGCCCGCTGGATATCGCCCATTGGCATGTCGCCGCGCCGGGTGGCACAGCGCGCCACGGTGCAGGGTGTGACACTGGAGCCCGAGGACCGGGTGTTTTTGATGTTCGGATCGGGCAATCGCGACGAAAGCGTTTTCACCAATCCAGACCGCTTCGACCTGGATCAGGATATTGCTGCGGCGATCTCTTTTGGCGCCGGGCCGCATTTCTGCGCCGGGGCCTGGGCATCAAAAGCGCTGATCGGAGAAGTGGCGCTGCCGCTCCTCTTCAAGCGGTTTCCGGGCCTCGCACTGGATGGCGAGGCCCGGTTCGGCGGCTGGGCCTTCCGAGGTCCGATCACGGTGCCGGTTCGCTGGGAACCGGCACCGCGGGAGGGTTGATCAGAACAGGAAGTCCTGCGCGTCCAGCATGTCCATCTGGACACCGCACAGGGTCAGGCTGTTGCCCGCAGCGTCGGTGATCACCGAGTCGCCATCCACTTCACTAAGGTGGTTGGCCTTGAGATCATCGAAGTCGGCGATGCCATCAGCCTTGCCGAGATCGACAATGTCGGCCTGACCGCGTTCGCCGAAGTCAAAGACGACATCCTTGCCGGTCGAGAAGTGGAAGGTATCCGCCCCTGCGCCGCCCAGCATGTGGTCGTCGCCTTCGCCGCCATCGATCACGTCCTTGCCGCGACCACCGGCTATGAAGTCATCTCCCTTGCCACCGGCGAGCATGTCCTTGCCCCGGCCGCCAAAGAGCATGTCATCGCCGTCACCCCCAGCAAGCTTGTCCTTGCCGTGGCCACCGATCATGATGTCATCGCCCGCATCACCCCAGAAGATGTCCATGCCGCGACTACCGATCATGATATCGTTGCCGCCATTGCCACGGGCCTGTCCGCCGGCCTTATCGGCAATGATCAAATCCGGCCCATCGCCCCCGTCGCAAGCGTTTCCGGGTTCCGGCGTCGGCTCGGGTTCCGGCGTCGGCTCGGGTTCCGGCGCCGGCTCGGGCGTCGGCTCCGGCTCGGGTGTCGGCTCCGGCTCGGGCGTCGGCTCAGGCTCCGGCTCAGGCTCCGGCTCGGGTGTCGGTTCAGGCGTCGGTTCGGGCGCGGGCGTCGGCGCACCTGTATCCAATTCCACCTCGGCATCGGTACGCGCGAAATTCTGGGTTACCATGACGGCGTCATAGCCTTCGAATTCACCGCGCTCGATTCCAATCCCCACCAGCGTCACGTCGGGGTTAAGGATGTTGGCCCGGTGACCAGGGCTGTTCATCAGCGAATCGTGCAGGTTCTGCACATCATCCGACAGGCCCGGCGCGCCGCGCTCGCTCTGCCAGGCGATATTCTCGGCCCAGATCGAGTTGCCTTCGAACTTGAAACCGGTCTTTTCGATACGATCCCCCGGCGAGCTGCCATTGACGCCGGTATGCGAGAACACATCACGGTCCAGCATCCACTGGCTGTGATCCTCGGAAGCGTCGTTGAGCTTGAGTTCGAGCTGGACGGGGTTCAATCCCCGCGATGTCCGCTCGTCATTGATAAGTTCCAGCATTTCTCTTTCGAGAGTACTTGCCTGTGACATGGTCAAAAGTCCTGTTGCTGTGTTGAGTGGCTACGTCTTGGCGCAGGAGCGCGCGGCGGCATAGACGGACAGCTTCCAAAGGGGATTCGCGGCGCCGCCTTGCCAGAGGATGCCGATCCGCTGCGCGGGAAGGTGCACGGCCAACACCCCGTATCCGGCCCCGGCGGAGCGTCGCGCGCGCACGACCCTGTGTTCGGCAGAAAACCGGCTCCGGCGGCTAGGACGGGGCCGGTTCGCGACCCTCCTGTCGCCCCGCGACAAGACCGGCGATTCGATCTGGGGCGTGATGACGGTAGCCTCAGGAGACATGCACGATGACCGCCGCCGATCCGAATCTTTCCGCGGGGGCGGACCAGCCCGAGGGCGCGACCACGCTGAGAGGTATCCTGTTCCTGCTGCTCGCCACCACGATCTTTCCGATCCAGGACGTGATCATCAAGAGCCTCAGCAACGATTTCGCAGTGCATCAGATCGTGTTCTGGCGCTCGGTCTTTGCCCTGCCGGTTGCGCTTGCGATGGCCCGTTACGAAGGCGCGCCCTGGCCACTCAAGATCGGGTCGTGGCCGTTGCAACTGACCCGTGCGGTGGCGGCGTTTTCCTCCTATCTCGTCTATTACATGGCGCTGGCCGCCATAGGTCTGGCCGAGACCGCCGCCATTACCTTCTCCACCCCGATCTTTGTCACCCTGCTGGCGGCGGTGTTCCTGGGCGAGCGGATCGGCATCTGGCGCTGGCTGGCGGTGCTTCTCGGCATGGCGGGGGTGCTGGTGATCGTGCAACCGGGGGCGGCGGTGTTCGAACCGGCAGCCCTGCTGGCACTGGCGGCGGCGCTGTTCTATGCCGTCTCGATCATCGCCACCCGGCGACTGGGCAACCGCACCAATGGTGGCACCATGACGCTGGTGACCCTGCTGGTCTATATCGTCGGCGGCACCGTGCTGGGGCTGGTATTCTCGGGGCTGGAAACCGCCTCGCCGCACCCGAGCCTTGCCTTCCTCTACCGCGACTGGATCGCACCCGCGCCGATGGACTGGCTGGCGCTGGCGGCACTTGGCGTGACCTCGGGCATCGGCTTCTTCGCGCTCAGCCAGGCCTATCGCATGGCCGAGGCCAGCGTCGTCACCCCGTTCGAATACACCTATCTGCCCTGGGCGGTGCTATGGGGCTATGTGGTGTTCGGGGTGCTGCCGGTGATGTCCACCTGGATCGGGCTCTTGCTGATCGTTGGCTCGGGCCTTCTGATCCTGTTCCGCGAGACGATGCGCGGTCGCCGCATCGTCCGCCGGCGCGGCCTCGGCGTCATGCGTCAGCGATAGGCGCCCCGCGCGCGGTCAGCCACCAGGTCTCCAGCCTGCCGATCCCCTTGATCTCGACCGCCCCGCGCGGTTCGAAGTCATAGGCGTCCTTCAGCGCCTCACGCGCGGCGGCGGTGACCTGGATACGGCCAGGCTGGCCGTGGCTTTCCATGCGGGAGGCGGTGTTCACCGTGTCGCCCCAGACGTCGTAGAACAGCTTCTTGTGCCCGATCACGCCCGCGACCACGGGGCCGGCGTGCAGTCCGATGCGGATGTCGATGGGGTCGTTCAGGTCGGCGGAGAGGTCGCGCAGGGCGGCGAGCATGTCGAAGGCCATTTCGGCGACGCGGTGGACGGGGCGGTCGACGGGCTGGGGCAGGCCGGCGGCGACCATGTAGGCGTCACCGATGGTCTTGATCTTTTCCAGCCCGTGTTTGGTGGCCAGTTCGTCGAAGGTGGAGAAGATGCGGTTGAGGAATTCGACCAGGGCTTCGGGCGTCATCCTGGCGGATCGGGGGGTGAAGTCCACGATATCGGCAAAGAGGATCGCGGTGTGGTCGAGGCTGTCGGCGATGGTCTGGTCCGGGGCGTCTTTCAGGCGGGCGGCGATCTCGGTGGGAAGGAGGTTGTAGAGCAGCGCCTCGGAGCGCGCGTGCTCGGCTTCGAGGGCGTCTTCGGCGCGTTCGGTTTTCCATTGGTTCAAACCGACAAACAGGCCGACGACCACTGCAATTCCGAAAGCGCTGAACGTAGCCATAAAGGTCAGCCAACCAGAGGGCGGGCTGTACCAGGGAGTTTGGAAGACACCGACGAGAAAAATTTCGGTGAAAATGAAAGTGAATGAAATGCTCAGAAGAATCCGTGTGCGCCATTGATGGTACGGAGAGAACAGCACGTAGGCGACTGGCCCGAGGGCGAACAGGAACAAGCCCGAAGACATGCCGAATGCCATCGTGGCCAAGAGAGCATGCGCGGGCTGTTCGATGATCGTGTAGTAGAGTGCGAACAGCAGGTTTTCGTGCCGGAGCAACATATACAGCGAGAGCAGGTACCCTGGGATCGCCACGAGGTTCCAGTAGACGAGTGGCATCGCGGATGTCTGGAAGGTCATGATCAACAGGGAAACATGCAGGAAGGTCGCGAAGGGCATCCCGATCTTGAGAAGTATGTAGGCCCGCGCGGTCAAGCTGTCGAAGTGGCTGGGTGCGGCCAGCAGCGCGGAAATCAGTTTTCTCAGAATCGGGTCGCGGCGCATGTCACCAGTTGGGTCAGGAAATTGCTTAATCGGTTGCTTTGTTCCGAAGGGCGGAAGGTAATGACAGCACGTTAAGCCAAATTCGCTGATTTCCAAAAGACAAACCCCCGGGGCGGGGCCGCGGGGGTCGTCAATTCTTTCGTGTCCAAGCTGGATCGAAGGCGCTTACAGCATCCCTTCGCGCTGGGCTTTCTTGCGTGCCAGTTTACGGGCACGGCGGATCGCTTCAGCTTTCTCGCGCGCTTTTTTCTCGGACGGCTTTTCGAAATGTTGCTTGAGCTTCATTTCACGGAAGACGCCTTCACGCTGCAGCTTTTTCTTCAGGGCACGGAGCGCCTGATCGACGTTGTTGTCGCGAACACTAACCTGCATGTGGTTTTCACCACCTTTCTAAGTTGAGTTGCAAGGATTTGCAGGAGCCCGCCGTATAGCAAAGCGGGACCAAGTTGTCTAGATAGGGATCAGAACAAGGAGATCACCCATGTCCCTGACCTATGAAGAGGCCCGGAACCGCCTGCTGGATGCGGCGCTGGCCCATGTCGCCTTTGACGGCTGGACCGAGGAAACCTTTCGTGCGGCGGTCGCCGATGCCGGGCTGGACATGGATTTCGCCCGCGCCATCTGCCCGCGTGGGGCGGTCGATCTGGCGCTGGCCTATCATGCGCGGGGTGATGTGGCGATGCTGGAACGGCTCGCTGGGGAGGATCTCTCGGACCTCCGATTCCGCGATCGGATTGCGACGGCGGTGCGGTTCCGGCTTGAGGCGGTCGAGGACAAAGAGGCGGTGCGCCGTGGTGTGACCCTCTTTGCCCTGCCCGCCCATGCGGGCGAAGGGGCAAAGGCGATCTGGCAGACCTGCGATGCGATCTGGACCGCCTTGGGCGATACCTCGGACGACGTGAACTGGTATACCAAACGTGCCACGCTATCGGCGGTCTATTCGGCGACCGTGCTCTATTGGTTGGGGGATGAGAGCCCGGCGCACGAGGCGACTTGGGAATTCCTCGACCGGCGCATCGACAATGTGATGCAGTTCGAAAAGTTTAAGGCGGATGTGCAGAAGAACCCGCTGTTGAAACCGTTTCTGGCTGGTCCCAACTGGTTGGCCTCGCAAATGCGGGCGCCACGGGCCAAGGATGATCTGCCCGGCTCGCTGGGCTGACGCGCGAAGAACGCCCGCAAGCGCTTGATGAGCGCACGGCCGCGATGATTGCAAATAGCAAACTACAGGAGTTTCCATGTCCCAGCAGATGCGTGCGGTTGAAATCAGCAAGCCCGGCGGGCCCGAGGTTCTGCAGCTGACCCAGCGCCCGCGGCCCGAACCGGGCCATGGCCAGGTGCTGATCAAGGTCGCCTATGCCGGCGTGAACCGGCCCGACGCGTTGCAGCGGGCCGGGGCCTATGATCCGCCACCCGGTGCCAGTGACCTGCCAGGGCTGGAATGTTCTGGCGAGGTGGTCGCCGTGGGTCCCGGCGCCGAAGATGTCGCCGTGGGCGACAAGGTCTGCGCGCTGCTGCCCGGTGGTGGCTATGCCGATTATGTGGTGACGCCCGCCGCCCATTGCCTGCCGGTGCCGCAAGGCATGGCCCTGCGCGAGGCGGCCTGCCTGCCCGAGACCTATTTCACGGTCTGGTCCAATGTGTTTACCCGTGGCGGGCTCAAGGCGGGCGAGCGGTTTCTGGTGCATGGCGGGTCCAGCGGGATCGGCACGACCGCGATTCAGCTGGCACATGCCTTTGGCGCGCGGGTCTTTGCCACGGCCGGATCGGATGACAAATGCCGCGCCTGCCTGGACCTGGGTGCCGAGCGGGCAATCAATTATCGCGACGAGGACTTCGTCAAGGTGATGCGGGCCGAGGGTGGCGCCGATCTGATCCTCGACATGGTGGGTGGCGATTATATTCCTCGCAATGTCAAGGCGTTGGCCGAGGATGGACGGCTGGTGCAGATCGCTTTCCTTCAGGGGCCTGTGGTCGAGCTGAACTTTGCCCTGATGATGGTCAAGCGGCTGACCCTGACCGGCAGCACATTGCGTCCGCAAAGCGATCTGGCCAAGGCGGATATCGCCCGCGACCTGCGCGAGGCGGTCTGGCCGCTGCTTGACGCGGGGCGGGTTGCACCGGTCATGGATAGCGAGTTCGACCTGAGCGAGGCCGCCGCCGCCCATGCGCGGATGGAAAGTTCGGGCCATATCGGCAAGATCGTTCTCAAGGTCGCCTGAAACCCCGCCCGTCCGGCTTGTCCCGGCGGGCGCGCCTGCTAGGGTTATTCCGAACGAGGGAGGACCCAGATGAGCGAGACGGCAAAAACCGTGGTGATCGAGGCCTTTGGCGGCCCCGAGGTTCTGCAATTGCGTGACCTGCCCGTGGGGGATCCGGGGCCGGGAGAATTGCGTATCCGGCATCATGCCTGCGGGCTGAACTTTATCGACGTCTATCAGCGCACGGGGCTATATCCCTTGGCGCTTCCCCATGCGCTAGGGATGGAGGCGGCCGGTGTGGTCGAGGCGGTGGGCGAGGGGGTCACTCATCTGAAACCGGGCGACCGGGCCGCTTATGCCGCCACCCCTCCGGGGGCCTATACCGAGGCGCGGGTGATGCCGGCGGCGCAGGTCTGCCCGCTGCCTGACGAGATCTCCTTCGATCAGGCGGCCGCGATGATGCTCAAGGGGTTGACGGTCGACTACCTCTTCCATCGCACCACACCTTTGTCGCGGGGCGATACCGTGCTGTTCCATGCGGCGGCGGGCGGCGTTGGCCTGATCGCCTGCCAATGGGCCAAATCCGAAGGCATCACCCTGATCGGCACAGCGGGCAGCGACGAGAAATGCGCGCTGGCCAAGGCGCATGGCGCGACGCATGTCATCAATTACCGGACCGAGAATTTCACCGATCGGGTACGAGAGCTGACCGGTGGCAAGGGTGTCGACGTGGTGATGGATTCGATCGGCGCGGACACGTTCGAAGGGTCGCTGGACTGCCTCAAGCCACTGGGCATGATGATTTCCTTTGGCAATGCCTCGGGGCCGGTGCCGCCAATCAGCATTGGTATCCTTGGTCAAAAGGGCAGTCTGAAGATCACCCGCCCGACGCTCTTTACCCATATTGCCGACCATGCCGCCTGTCAGGCGATGGCGCGGCGTCTGTTTGGCAAGGTGACGGGCGGCGAGGTCAAGATCCGGATCGACCAGCGTTTCCCGCTGGATCGGGTGGCCGATGCCCATCGCGCACTTGAAGCGCGCCAGACCACCGGCAGCACCATTCTGGAACTGTAAGCCATACGTGATAATCCTTGCGCCGCCCCATCCGGCGGGGCAAGGAAGTGGCATGGATCAGCTTGACCGTCAGATCGTCGCGGCGCTGCAACACAATGCGCGCGAATCGACCACCAAGATCGCCGCGCGCCTGGGCGTGGCCCGCACCACCGTGCACGAACGCATCACCCGGATGGAGGCGCGCGGCGTGATCGCGGGCTATTCCGTGGTGCTGCGCGAACCCCAGGATGAAAGCAAGGTTCAGGTCGTCGTGCTGCTGGAAGTGCAGCAGAAAGAGACCACGCGCATCGTCAAGCGGCTCGAATCCTATCCCGAGATCAAGCTGTGCCTGTCGATCAATGGCGAATACGACCTGCTGCTCTCGGCCGAGGCGCCCAGGATCGAGGATCTGGACATTCTGGTCGACGAAGTTGGGGCCATTCCCGGCATCTTGCGCACAAATACATTTGTGGTCTTTGGGCAGCGGATTGATCGAACCTGACATAATGTCAAGAAACCCGTCATAACAACGGATATCCGAGTCGTTTCGACACTCTGCTCCCTACAGATCGAACAGCCGCCAAGCCATCCTGATGTCAGTATCAAGGAGACGTGCCATGCGCTGGAATATTTGTGTCGTCGGGGCCGGGAAGATCGGCCAGATGATCGCCGCTTTGCTCAAGACTTCATCCCATTATTCGGTCACCGTGGCCGATCATGATCTGGCCGCGCTGGCGGTGCTGAATCGGATGGGGGTTGCCACCAAACAGGTGGATGCCAAGGATGAGGCCGGGCTGGCCAAGGCGCTGGGCGGGTTCGATGCAGTGATTTCGGCCGCACCGTTCTTTCTGACGCCGGTCATCGCCAAGGCGGCCAAGGTCGCTGGCGCCCATTACTTCGACCTGACCGAGGATGTGGCCGCAACAAACGCAGTGCGCGCCCTGGCCGAGGACAGCCAGACCGCGTTCATGCCGCAATGCGGATTGGCGCCGGGCTTTGTCGGCATCGCCGGGGCGGCGCTGGCGGCTGAATTCGACGAGATCGACAGCCTGCATATGCGGGTGGGGGCGCTGCCGCTCTATCCGACCAATGCGCTGAAATACAATCTGACCTGGTCCACCGACGGGCTGATCAACGAATACTGCAACCCTTGCGATGCCATCGTGAATGGCCAGCTGGTCAAGACCGCGCCGCTGGAGGATTACGAGATCCT
Source organism: Ruegeria pomeroyi (assembly GCF_021405525.1). Taxonomy (GTDB): domain Bacteria; phylum Pseudomonadota; class Alphaproteobacteria; order Rhodobacterales; family Rhodobacteraceae; genus Ruegeria_B; species Ruegeria_B alba. The sequence continues at coordinate 8,533 of NZ_JAGQAG010000001.1, read as the reverse complement.
CGGCCATGACGGGGTGGAGTACGAATGCTTCAACACCTCGGGCGGGCTGGGCACGCTGCCCGAGACGCTGGACGGCAAGGCGCGCGCGGTCTCGTACCGCTCGATCCGTTATCCGGGTCACCGCGATATCCTGCGCCTGCTGCTGAACGATCTGGGTCTGGAGCGTCGCCGCGACCTGCTCAAGGATATCTTCGAAACGGCGTTGCCGCGCACCGATCAGGATGTGGTGCTGGTCTATTGCACCGCCAAGGGGCGGATTGGCGGCCAGCTGCGTGAAAAGAGCCTGATCAACAAGTCCTACTCTCGCGTCATCGACGGCCAGGTCTGGAGCGCGATCCAGATCACCACCGCCGCCGGTGTGCTGGGCGTGGTCGACCTGATGCGGACCGGAACGCTGCCCGCCAAGGGGTTTGTCCGGCAGGAACAGGTCAAGTTCGCCGATTTCCTCGAAACCGAATTCGGCCGCCTGTATCGGGCGGGCGATCTGACTGCACAGAACAAGGCAGCTTGAAACATGAAAGATATCGTCATGACCGCTGAAACCGTATTGCAGCAACTGGGCCTTGGTGCCGCCGATCTGACCGGGGGCAGCATCCGCGTCACCTCTCCGATTGATGGTCGGGTGCTGGGCGAGGTGCACGAAACGCCGTTGTCCGAGATGGGTGCGGTGTTGGATCGTGCCAAATCGGCCTTCAAGATCTGGCGCAGCGTGCCTGCGCCGCGCCGGGGTGAGTTGATCCGCTTGCTGGGCGAAGAACTGCGCGCCTCGAAAGAGGCGCTGGGCGCGCTGGTCAGTTGGGAGGCGGGCAAGATCACCTCCGAAGGGTTGGGCGAAGTGCAGGAGATGATCGACATCTGCGATTTCGCTGTCGGCCTGTCGCGGCAGCTTTATGGCCTGACCATCGCATCCGAACGCCCCGGTCACCGGATGATGGAAACCTGGCATCCGGCGGGACCGGTCGGCGTGATCTCGGCCTTCAACTTTCCCGTTGCCGTCTGGTCCTGGAACGCGGCGCTGGCCATCGTCTGCGGTGATCCGGTGATCTGGAAACCGTCGGAAAAGACGCCTCTCACCGCGCTGGCCTGTCAGAAGATCTTTGACCGCGCGCTGGCCCGGTTCGGCGATGCGCCGGACGGGCTGTTGCAGACCCTGATCGGCGGGGCCGATCTGGGCCGCACGCTGGTCGAGAGCGAGGATGTGCCGATCATTTCGGCCACCGGTTCGACGCGCATGGGTCGTGCCGTGGCACCCATTGTGGCGGCACGGTTCGGCAAGTGCATCCTGGAACTGGGCGGCAACAATGCGATGATCGTTGGCCCCTCGGCCGATCTGGAAATGGCGGTTCGCGCCATCGTGTTCTCGGCGGTGGGAACCGCGGGTCAGCGCTGTACCACGCTGCGCCGCTTGATCGCGCATAACTCGATCAAGGACGAGTTGGTCGCGCGTTTGAAGAAGGCTTATGCAGGTTTGCCGATCGGCAACCCGCTGACCGAAGGCACGTTGATTGGGCCGCTGGTGGATGAGGCATCTGGCAACGCGATGACTGCGGCGCTGAAATTGGCTCAGGCTGAAGGCGGTGTTGTCTTTGGCGGCGCGCGTGTCACCGAGGGCATGCCTGCGGGTGGTGTCTATATGCAACCCGCGATCGTCGAAATGCCGGGACAGAGCGCCACCGTAAAGACCGAGACCTTTGCGCCGATCCTTTATGTGATGGGTTATGATAGTTTCGAAGAGGCGATTCATATCCAGAACGACGTCCCTCAGGGCCTCAGCTCTTGTGTATTCACACTGAACATGCGCGAAGCTGAGCAGTTCCTGTCGGCGGCGGGGTCGGATTGCGGCATTGCCAATGTGAACATCGGCCCCTCAGGGGCCGAAATCGGCGGAGCTTTCGGCGGTGAAAAGGAAACTGGTGGCGGTCGAGAGAGTGGCTCGGACGCGTGGAAAGCTTATATGCGCCGACAAACAAATACCGTGAACTATTCCGCTGACCTGCCGCTTGCTCAGGGCGTGAAGTTCGACATCTAATTCTGAATGACCCCGGCCCCGCCTAAGGGCGGGGCCGGGGAGCAGACGGTCACGCTTCGCCGGTAGTATTGGCGAGGCCCCGAATAGCGGTTGCTTGGACTATTTCGAAACGGTGAGCCTGCAGCTACTCGTTCTCCTAGGCTCGAAGGCCATAAAGTATAATTAAATCAAACATATAGATTGTTTTTCAATTTTTTTCTATTTTTGTATTTTTGTGCTTGCGACTCTTTTTGGTTGGGCCTAGAACCCCCTTCACCGGCGGCGCTGAGGTGCTGCGGACGGGTCGGAGAGACGGCCGGACACGCTGGAGAGACGGCGGCATTCGAGGAATGAGCGGGGCGGGCGCGCTGAGGGATTGGCGCATCGGTCTTGTTTTTGGCCTTCGGGTGGCAGTGCTGTTTGACATTGATGGATGACTGAAGAGATATGTGGGCGGTTTGGTTCGTTTCGACGGATTGATCGTCTGTATATCGCGCTCTTAGCGCTGCGTTTTGTATTTGGGTTGGGGTCGATGATCCTGCGCTCAAGTATCGAAGCGGTAGTGCGATGATGGAGTGTCAGCTTCACTGTTTGGTGGTGCAACGTTTCTTTTGGAACGGATGTACATCAGACAGATGACTTTTGGTTGTATTCTTGGCTAGCCGGCCGAGGGTGTCGCTTAAACGTGCTCAAGTAGCCGGATAGGCGGTAGCGCAACCAAAGATGTGCAGAGGTTCGACTGTCATGGAATGCCGGTAACGGCATTTTAACTTGAGAGTTTGATCCTGGCTCAGAACGAACGCTGGCGGCAGGCCTAACACATGCAAGTCGAGCGCGCCCTTCGGGGTGAGCGGCGGACGGGTTAGTAACGCGTGGGAACGTACCCTTTGGTAGGGAATAGCCACTGGAAACGGTGAGTAATACCCTATGAGCCCTTCGGGGGAAAGATTTATCGCCAAAGGATCGGCCCGCGTTAGATTAGGTAGTTGGTGGGGTAATGGCCTACCAAGCCTACGATCTATAGCTGGTTTTAGAGGATGATCAGCAACACTGGGACTGAGACACGGCCCAGACTCCTACGGGAGGCAGCAGTGGGGAATCTTGGACAATGGGGGCAACCCTGATCCAGCCATGCCGCGTGAGTGAAGAAGGCCTTAGGGTCGTAAAGCTCTTTCGCCTGTGAAGATAATGACGGTAGCAGGTAAAGAAACCCCGGCTAACTCCGTGCCAGCAGCCGCGGTAATACGGAGGGGGTTAGCGTTGTTCGGAATTACTGGGCGTAAAGCGCGCGTAGGCGGATTGGAAAGTTGGGGGTGAAATCCCGGGGCTCAACCCCGGAACTGCCTCCAAAACTCCCAGTCTTGAGTTCGAGAGAGGTGAGTGGAATTCCGAGTGTAGAGGTGAAATTCGTAGATATTCGGAGGAACACCAGTGGCGAAGGCGGCTCACTGGCTCGATACTGACGCTGAGGTGCGAAAGTGTGGGGAGCAAACAGGATTAGATACCCTGGTAGTCCACACCGTAAACGATGAATGCCAGTCGTCGGGTAGCATGCTGCTCGGTGACACACCTAACGGATTAAGCATTCCGCCTGGGAGTACGGCCGCAAGGTTAAAACTCAAAGGAATTGACGGGGCCCGCACAAGCGGTGGAGCATGTGGTTTAATTCGAAGCAACGCGCAGAACCTTACCAACCCTTGACATCCCGGGACCGCCAGAGAGATCTGGTTTCCACTTCGGTGGCTCGGTGACAGGTGCTGCATGGCTGTCGTCAGCTCGTGTCGTGAGATGTTCGGTTAAGTCCGGCAACGAGCGCAACCCACACCCTTAGTTGCCAGCATTTGGTTGGGCACTCTAGGGGAACTGCCCGTGATAAGCGGGAGGAAGGTGTGGATGACGTCAAGTCCTCATGGCCCTTACGGGTTGGGCTACACACGTGCTACAATGGCAGTGACAATGGGTTAATCCCAAAAAACTGTCTCAGTTCGGATTGGGGTCTGCAACTCGACCCCATGAAGTCGGAATCGCTAGTAATCGCGTAACAGCATGACGCGGTGAATACGTTCCCGGGCCTTGTACACACCGCCCGTCACACCATGGGAGTTGGGTCTACCCGAAGACGGTGCGCCAACCTTTCGAGGAGGCAGCTGGCCACGGTAGGCTCAGCGACTGGGGTGAAGTCGTAACAAGGTAGCCGTAGGGGAACCTGCGGCTGGATCACCTCCTTTCTAAGGATGTATCTAGTTAGATTTGTTCGCAAATCTCGTGATACACTTAGCAGAAGATCAACAAACAAAGTTGATCAAACTCAGCAGGTCCTCAAGTAGCCGCAAGGCGATAGGACACTGTATGGACCGGACCGTCCTCATATCTCTTCAGACAACCGCGTGAGCGCCTGCTCATGCAACATCGGTTTTGCTTCAGGCAAGCTGGCCCTCTCGGCAGATTTGCTTTGCAAATCGCCTGCCGGGCGACGCCGATTTTGCAAAGCAAAATCAGCTGGGTCGGTAGCTCAGGTGGTTAGAGCGCACGCCTGATAAGCGTGAGGTCGGAGGTTCAAGTCCTCCTCGACCCACCATCCGCTCTTTTGGCTGTGCCAAAAGATGCGGACCAACGGTGCCTCTTGATGGCAAGCGGCAGTTGATTGCGCAGCAATCAATGAGAGCGGCCTTCAGGATCGCCTTTATGGGGCCTTAGCTCAGCTGGGAGAGCGCCTGATTTGCATTCAGGAGGTCAGGAGTTCGATCCTCCTAGGCTCCACCAAATTCCTGGGAACCGAGATCAAAGCATTTGGCTGAATGTTTTGATATCTGTTCCAACAGATACGCGGCGCGAACGCGCATTCTCTTCGAGAATACGCTGCCTCGCGCTCGTCGCTTCCAGAGGAAGCGACGGAATTGACATCGTTTAGAGAGAAATCAATCAACTCTGTTTGATCGCACCGCGTGAGGTGTCGATCTCAGCGGGTTCTGCTTTCGTCCTCAACTAGCCGCAAGGCGGTGGGGCACATGTCCTCAAGTAGCCGCAAGGCGGTAGGGCAGGTGAAGAGAGCGGAAGGCGTGGATTGGGTCTAGCCGGCTCGATCTGACGTATCCCTGTTGAAACGAACAGACGTTGTCCAAGTCAAGTACACTAACCCGGTGCGGTCCGCGAGGATACGCACCAATATGTTCAGCCCTGACGGGCTGAGCGGGAAAAGTGACTTTTGGTTCAGAAACAAGGCCTGGTCGAACCAGCCCGGGCCGTGAGAGTTGGAGCCCTCAAGTAGCCGCAAGGCGGTAGGGCGCTAATCAGTCTCTCTTTTTCTGGATCGAATCAAGCGCGAGAAGGGCGTTTGGTGGATGCCTTGGCAGCAAGAGGCGATGAAGGACGTGATACTCTGCGATAAGTCATGGGGAGCCGAGAATAGGCTTTGATCCATGAATCTCCGAATGGGGCAACCCACCTGAATGTTTGTTATTGTTAGCCTCGCTATCAATAATGAGCATGAACAGGTACTTAAGACCTGAATACATAGGGTTTTAAGAGCAAACCCGGGGAACTGAAACATCTAAGTACCCGGAGGAAAGGAAATCAATTGATACTCCCCTAGTAGTGGCGAGCGAACGGGGACCAGCCGAGCCTTGAGAATGAGAAGAACATGTTGGGAAGCATGGCCATAGCGGGTGACAGCCCCGTATTCGAAGTTCGATGGGACGTATTAAGTAGGGCGGGACACGTGAAATCCTGTCTGAAGATCGGAGGACCACCTTCGAAGGCTAAGTACTCCTTGCTGACCGATAGCGAACCAGTACCGTGAGGGAAAGGTGAAAAGCACCCCGACGAGGGGAGTGAAACAGTACCTGAAACCGGACGCCTACAAGCAGTCGGAGGGACCTAGCGTCCTGACGGCGTACCTTTTGTATAATGGGTCATCGACTTGGTCTCACGAGCAAGCTTAAGCCGTTAGGTGTAGGCGCAGCGAAAGCGAGTCTTAATAGGGCGTCGAGTTCGTGGGATCAGACCCGAAACCGAGTGATCTAGGCATGGCCAGGTTGAAGGCAAGGTAACACTTGCTGGAGGACCGAACCCACATCCGTTGAAAAGGATCGGGATGAGCTGTGCCTAGGGGTGAAAGGCCAATCAAACTCGGAGATAGCTGGTTCTCCGCGAAATCTATTTAGGTAGAGCGTCATCCGAATACCCCGGGGGGTAGAGCACTGGATGGGTAATGGGGCCCCACAGGCTTACTGATCCTAACCAAACTCCGAATACCCGGGAGTACTAGATGGCAGACACACTGCGGGTGCTAACGCCCGTAGTGGAGAGGGAAACAACCCTGACCTCCAGCTAAGGCCCCCAATTCATGGCTAAGTGGGAAAGCAGGTGGGATGTCCAAAACAACCAGGAGGTTGGCTTAGAAGCAGCCATCCTTTAAAGATAGCGTAACAGCTCACTGGTCTAATCAAGACGTCCTGCGGCGAAGATGTAACGGGGCTCAAGCCATGAGCCGAAGCTGAGGATGCCGCAAGGCATGGTAGCGGAGCGTAGTGTGACATAGGACTTGTCCTGTATTGCCGCCGGTCATTTGACGCGAGAAATCGCGCTCAAGTAGCCGAATAGGCGGTAGCGCAGGATAGAGTCCTTTCGATGAAGCCGGGGCGTGAGCCATCCGGTGGAGAGATCACTAGCGAGAATGATGACATGAGTAGCGACAAAGAGTGTGAGAGACACTCTCGCCGAAAGTCCAAGGGTTCCTGCTTAAAGCTAATCTGAGCAGGGTAAGCCGGCCCCTAAGCCGAGGCCGAAAGGCGTAGGCGATGGGAACCAGGTTAATATTCCTGGGCCAGGAGGATGTGACGGATCACGGATGTAGTTCGACCTTATCGGATTGGTCGGGCTGCTGAGTGGTCCCCGAAATAGCCCTCCATCAGACCGTACCCTAAACCGACACAGGTGGACTGGTAGAGAATACCAAGGCGCTTGAGAGAACGATGTTGAAGGAACTCGGCAAAATACCTCCGTAAGTTCGCGAGAAGGAGGCCCGGGTTCAAGGCAACTTGGATCCGGGGCACAAACCAGGGGTGGCGACTGTTTATTAAAAACACAGGGCTCTGCGAAGTCGCAAGACGACGTATAGGGTCTGACGCCTGCCCGGTGCCTGAAGGTTAAAAGGAGGGGTGCAAGCTCCGAATTGAAGCCCAGGTAAACGGCGGCCGTAACTATAACGGTCCTAAGGTAGCGAAATTCCTTGTCGGGTAAGTTCCGACCTGCACGAATGGCGTAACGACTTCCCCGCTGTCTCCAACATCGACTCAGCGAAATTGAATTGCCTGTCAAGATGCAGGCTTCCCGCGGTTAGACGGAAAGACCCCGTGCACCTTTACTACAGCTTCGCACTGGCATCAGGATTGTGATGTGCAGGATAGGTGGTAGGCTTTGAAGCAGGAACGCCAGTTCCCGTGGAGCCTCCCTTGAGATACCACCCTTCGCACTCTTGATGTCTAACCGCGGTCCGTCATCCGGATCCGGGACCCTGCGTGGCGGGTAGTTTGACTGGGGCGGTCGCCTCCTAAAGCGTAACGGAGGCGCGCGAAGGTTGGCTCAGAGCGGTCGGAAATCGCTCGTTGAGTGCAATGGCAGAAGCCAGCCTGACTGCAAGACTGACAAGTCGAGCAGAGACGAAAGTCGGCCATAGTGATCCGGTGGTCCCGAGTGGAAGGGCCATCGCTCAACGGATAAAAGGTACGCCGGGGATAACAGGCTGATACTGCCCAAGAGTCCATATCGACGGCAGTGTTTGGCACCTCGATGTCGGCTCATCTCATCCTGGGGCTGGAGCAGGTCCCAAGGGTACGGCTGTTCGCCGTTTAAAGAGGTACGTGAGCTGGGTTTAGAACGTCGTGAGACAGTTCGGTCCCTATCTGCCGTGGGTGTAGGATACTTGAGAGGAGTTGCCCCTAGTACGAGAGGACCGGGGTGAACGATCCACTGGTGGACCTGTTGTTGCGCCAGCAGCAGTGCAGGGTAGCTATGATCGGACAGGATAACCGCTGAAGGCATCTAAGCGGAAGCCCCCTCAAAACAAGGTATCCCTGAGGGCCGTGGAAGACCACCACGTCAATAGGCCGGAGATGTAAGCGCAGCAATGCGTTCAGTTGACCGGTACTAATCGCCCGATAGGCTTGATCCGATCCAGTAACAGAAAGACTGATCAAATGGCCTCCAGCGCTCCGCGCGCCAGGCCAAATCAAGAACCAAAAGCACCAAAAAACTTGGACAACACGTGACAATCCAGAACTGGATTGCACCCGATTGATACCCTCCGCCCGGACAAAACGGGTGGCAACGCGCTTTCCTGCGGAAAACGCTGCCTGCCACTCTCACTGTCCGCAACGCGGACAGTGAGTATTTATTCGGTTTGGTGGTCATAGCGAGCGCAATACACCCGGTCCCTTCCCGAACCCGGAAGTTAAGTGCCTCCGCGCCAATGGTACTCGGGCTCAAGCCCCGGGAGAGTAGGTCACCGCCAAACCTAATAAATAC